>CP028514.1:0-7500 GCA_003054495.1 Carboxydocella thermautotrophica
TTGATAAGTCCGTTTCACAGCACACACCTCCTTGCCGAAATGCTGAAAAAGACACAATCCCACAAGAATTATAATCAAATCATCCGGTGAAGTCAAGGATTTAATGACTCTGTTAGTAACTTGTGGATAATTAGTGGACAAGCTTTTGCACAGGCTGTTAATATTGTGGAAAATTGATTGTCAGGCTGCGCAAAATCTGCTATTATTGTTTATGCACATTCTGTGGATAACTTTGTGGATATGTGTATAATTTTGTTGATATTTATTGTGGATAAATTCCCGGGGAGGTATTTAAATGGCTCACGATTTTCCACAACTGTGGAACGAAGTACTAGCAATTATCGCTAAAGAAGTATCCAAACCTTCCTTTGAAACCTGGTTAAAATCTACTACTCCCATCGATCTCCGCAATAATGTAGCTTTAATCGGTGTTCCCAATGTCTTTGCCCGCGACTGGCTGGAAAGCCGCTATTCCGATTTAATTAATGAAACCATCAGTTTTTTGCTGGGCTATCCCGTTCAGGTCCGTTTTGTGGTCGTAAATGAGCGGACCGAAAATATCGAAGAACCCGAAAGCCCTGTCAAAAAACTGCCCGATGAGCTACAAATTCCCCAGTTAAACCCCAAATATACTTTTGATACTTTTGTGGTCGGCAACAGTAACCGCTTTGCCCATGCCGCTGCTTTAGCGGTAGCTGAAGCTCCGGCCAAAGCTTATAACCCTTTATTTATTTACGGGGGAGTAGGACTGGGCAAAACCCACCTAATGCATGCCATCGGCCATTATATTCTGGAACATAATCCGGGCACCATGGTCATGTATGTATCTTCCGAGAAATTTACCAATGAACTGATCAATGCCATTAAAGATGATAATACGGAAGAATTCCGTAACCGCTACCGCAGTATCGATATTCTTTTAATTGACGATATTCAGTTCCTGGCCGGGAAAGAGCGAACCCAGGAGGAATTCTTCCATACTTTCAATGCCCTGCATGGTGCCAATAAACAGATTATTATCTCCAGTGACCGGCCCCCCAAGGAAATTCCCACTCTGGAAGATAGATTGCGCTCCCGGTTTGAATGGGGCCTGATTACCGATATCCAGCCCCCGGATCTGGAAACCAGAATCGCTATTTTACGCAAGAAAGCCCAAATGGAAAACCTGAATGTCTCCGATGAAGTGATGCAATTTATCGCCACCAAAATCCAGTCCAACATCCGCGAGCTGGAAGGAGCTTTAAACCGGGTAATCGCCTATGCTACCATGAAAAGCGGTGAAATTACCATTGAGCTGGCTTCTGAAGCCCTGAAAGATTTGCTGCCAGAGAGCAGGCCGCGCCAGATTTCAATAGAACTTATTCAACAAATAGTTGCTGATTACTTTAATTTAAAAGTAGAAGAATTTAAAGCCAAAAAAAGAACCAGAACCGTTGCTTATCCCCGACAAATCGCTATGTATTTAAGCCGGGAACTTACCGATGCTTCCTTACCTAAAATCGGGGAAGAGTTTGGCGGTCGAGACCATACTACTGTTTTGCATGCCTGTGAAAAAATCGCCAATGATATCAACACCGATGCAGAAGTTAAAGGGATTGTGCAGGAATTAATCAGTCGTTTGCAGAATTAGTTTACAGGTTATCCACAGCCCATACAGCATAACTTTTTTCGGTAAAATCAAGGACTAATGGACTTATCCACATATTCACGCCACCTACTACTATTACTCCTGATTTTATTAGATAACAATGATATAGGGAGGACAACAACAGTATGCATATTTATACAAGCCGTGAAGCATTACTGCAGGGGGTATCTGCAGTTCAGCGGGCAGTGGCCTCAAAGACCACCATGCCAATTTTGTCTGGTATTAAACTGGAAACAGTGGATGATAAATTGATTTTTTCTGCTACTGATCTGGAAATCGCCATTCAAGCTACTATCAATATCACAACTATTACTTCCGGGGCAGTTGTGGTACCGGCCAGGTACTTTACCGAAATGGTCAGGAAACTGCCTGATACCAAAATTGAAATCAAGGTAGATGAACTGAGCCATCAGCTGACAGTGATGTATGGCAATTCCCAGCTCAAGCTCAATGGCTATGATCCGCAAGCCTATCCTTTAATACCACAGATTGAAGCCGATAAAGTCTTTTCCATTCGCTCGGAATTACTGAGACAGATGTTAAAGCAGGTTATATTCGCTGTTGGAGTAGAAAATAACCGCCCGGTTTTTCAGGGCATCCTTTTTGATTGTTACCAGGACAATTTGACCCTGGTAGCTACTGATACCCATCGTTTAGCGCTGCGGAAAGGTAAATGGTCCCAGGGCAATGTGGAAGAGTTTTCTGCAATTGTTCCCGGTAAAACCATGAATGAATTATTGCGTCTGTTACCTGAAGAGGAAGAGGTAAAACTGTCCTTCAGCCAGAATCAGCTGGCCATTCAATTGCCCAACATTATTATGTTTTCTCGCTTGATAGAAGGACAATTCCCGGCCTATAAACAGGTAATTCCCAGCCAATGGAAATCAAGACTTCGTGTTAAAACCAGAGAATTGCTGGAAACAGCCGAACGGGCAACCCTGCTGGCCCAGGATGGAACCAGTACTATTAAATTGATTGTTAAACAGTACCAGCTGGAAGTTAATTCTGCCAGCAGTTCGGTGGGAACTTTGAAAGAGGAAATTCCCATATACCTAGAAGGAGAAGAAACCCAGATCACTTTCAATACCAAATATCTCATCGATGTTTTGCGCAATTTGGATAGTGAAGAATTAACCATGGATTTAACAGGCTCCATCAGCCCGGGCATTATTCGCCCCCTGGAAAATGAGAATTATTTGTATCTGCTTTTGCCATTGCGGCAGTAGATTTGAGGTGAGCTGGTGCAAATCAGGAAAGTTCAATTGACCAATTTCAGAAACTATCAGCAGCTGGAATGGGAACCTCATCCGCAATTGAATTTTCTCTTCGGACTAAACGGCCAGGGTAAAACCAATTTACTGGAAGCTGTTTACGTAGGGGCATTTAGCCGTTCCTATCGCGGCAATGATCAAGAACTTTTGCAGTGGCAAAAACCCTGGTTCCGGATTGCGGTAGAGGGAGAGAAAAAGAGCGGGCCCTTCCTGGTTGAACTGGCTTATGGACAAAAAAGAAAGCTCTATAAAGTCAATGGCCTGGTGAAGAAAAAAGCCAGTGATTTTATTGGCAATTACAATGTGGTGCTGTTCGCTCCTGAACATCTGGCCCTGGTTAAAGGACAACCAGCGGAACGCCGCCGTTTTCTGGATGCAGAGCTGGCCCAGACCAATCGCCTTTATCTATTAACCTTACAAAAATATGTCAATTTATTAAAACAAAAAAATTATTTACTTAAAGAAGCCAAAAAAGGGCACTACTTTGACCAGGATCTGCTGGAGGTACTCAATCAACAGCTGGCGGAGATGGGGTCGGTAATCATCTATTTACGTCTGGAGGCTATTAAAAAATTAAACCCGTTAGCCCGGTTGATCCAGCGCCGGTTAAGTCAGGGCCGAGAAGAATTGGAAATAAAATATATTACAACTATAGAATTATCAGGAATGAGCCAGAAGGAAATAAAACAGGCCCTCTGGCAGGGGCTAATAAGCAAAAGGGAAGATGAAAAACGCCGGGGACAGTCTCTGATCGGACCCCATCGGGATGACCTGGAAATCAAAATCAATGGCTTTTCGGTGCGGCATTTTGGCTCCCAGGGCCAGCAACGCACCTCTGCTTTAGCTCTCAAGCTGGCTGAGCTGGAGTATATCAAGGGAGAGATAGGGGAATACCCTTTATTGTTACTGGATGATGTCTTTTCGGAACTGGATCGGGAACGGCGAGCAATTCTGGTTGAAACTATTTCCGGACGGATTCAGACTATTATTACTACTACTTCCATTAAGGATTTGCCACCAGCTCTGTTAAAACAAGGGGGTTCCTGGAGGATCGAAGGGGGTAATATGCATGTTTCTGCACCTGGGCAATGATGTAGTCATTCCGTTGAAAGAGGTCATTGCTATTATTGACTTACACAAGGATGAGAAAAAGCTTTCGGAAATCAATCAGGAATTTTTGCAGGTTGCTGAAGAAGAAGGATTTATTGAACTGGTAGGGGAGGAAAATAAAATTAAAAGCTTTATCATAACCAACAAAAAAATTTACCTGTCGCCGATTTCCTCAGCTACCTTGAGAAAACGGTCTGGCTACAGTCCTGGATGACCCGGGACTGTTTTTGTGTTATAATAATTTTTTGGAGGTATTAATAAATGTTGGAGGTATTACCAGATGCAAAATGCTAGCAACACCTATTCTGCTAGTCAAATTCAGGTGCTAGAAGGTCTGGAGCCGGTGAGAAAGAGACCGGGAATGTATATTGGCTCTACTGGACCGAAGGGATTGCACCACCTGGTTTACGAAGTAGTAGATAACAGTATTGATGAAGCACTGGCCGGTTTTTGTGATAATGTGGAGGTTGTGATTCACAAAGACAATAGTGTAACTGTCACCGATAACGGCAGGGGTATTCCGGTAGATATACATCCGCAAACCGGTAGACCGGCAGTGGAAGTAGTACTGACGGTTCTGCATGCCGGTGGCAAATTCGGTGGCGGTGGTTATAAAGTTTCCGGTGGCTTGCATGGTGTGGGTGTTTCTGTAGTAAACGCCCTTTCCGAATGGCTGATAGCCAGGGTTAAACGGGATGGGAAAATCCATGAACAAAGGTATGAACGGGGTATACCTGTAACTGACTTGCTGGTTGTAGGGGAATGTCAGGATACCGGTACCCAGATTAGCTTCAAGCCTGACCACCTGATTTTTGAGGAACTGGAATTTAACTACGAAACTCTGGCCCAGCGTTTGCGGGAGCTTTCCTTTCTCAATCAAGGGGTTAAAATTACCCTGAAGGATGAGCGCACCGGGGCAGAGGAAGTCTACCAGCATGAAGGCGGGATCAGAGACTTTGTAGTTTACCTGAACAAAAACAAGGACCCTCTGCATGACCAGGTTATCTATTTTGCTGCCAACAAGGATCGGGTACAGGTAGAGGTTGCTTTGCAGTATAACAGTGGTTACACCGAAGGGATTTTTTCTTTTGCCAATAATATTAATACCCCGGAAGGGGGTACCCATGAAGCCGGTTTTAAAACCGCTTTAACCAGGATTATTAATGACTATGCCCGTAAACACAACCTTCTGAAGGAAAACGAAGGCAATTTAACCGGGGAAGATGTCCGGGAAGGGCTAACAGCCGTAATCAGTGTTAAAGTAGAGGAACCCCAGTTTGAGGGTCAAACCAAAACCAAACTGGGCAATACGGAAGTAAGAGGGATTGTAGATGCGGTAGTAACCGAAGGTATGGGTACCTTCCTGGAAGAAAACCCGGCTATCGCCAGAAAGATTATTGAGAAGGCAGTAAATGCAGCCCGGGCCCGGGAAGCGGCCAGAAAGGCCCGCGAATTGACCAGGCGCAAAAATGCTCTGGAAACCACTTCCCTGCCTGGCAAACTGGCCGACTGTTCTTCCAAGGACCCGGCCGAATGTGAATTATACCTGGTAGAAGGGGATTCAGCTGGCGGTTCAGCCAAACAGGGTCGGGACCGGCGCTTCCAGGCTATATTACCTCTGCGGGGAAAAATTATAAACGTGGAAAAAGCCCGTCTGGATAAAATCTTCGCCAATGAGGAAATCCGGGCCATTATCACTGCCCTGGGTTGCGGTATCAGTGATGAATTTGATATCAGCAAAGCCCGTTATCACCGAATTATTATCATGACTGACGCTGATGTGGACGGTTCCCATATTCGCACTTTGTTATTGACTTTCTTCTACCGTTACATGCGTCCTCTGATTGATGCCGGTTATGTTTATATAGCCCAGCCACCCTTATATTTAGTTAAAAAAGGAAAAGAGCATTATTACACCTATTCCGATCAGGAGCTGGAGCGGCTACTCGGTCAAATTGGCCGGGATGGCATTACCATTCAGCGCTATAAGGGTCTGGGTGAAATGAATCCCGAACAGCTGTGGGAAACCACTATGGATCCGGAAAACCGCACCATTCTGCAGGTTACCATGGAGGATGCGGCTGCCGCTGATGAAATTTTCACCATCCTGATGGGGGACAAAGTGGAGCCCAGACGGGAATTTATTCAAAAACATGCTAAAGAAGTGCGCAACCTGGATATCTAAAGTAAATAGAGAAGGGATGGAAGTGGAATGAGTGAAGTGGCAGGAAAAATTCTGCCCATCAACATAGAAGACGAGATGCGCAAATCTTATATTGATTATGCCATGAGCGTTATCGTCGGTCGGGCTCTTCCGGATGTCCGGGATGGTCTGAAACCAGTACATCGGCGTATTCTTTACGCTATGTATGAGCTGAACATGACCCCGGACAAACCCTACAAAAAGTCAGCCCGTTTGGTCGGGGACGTACTGGGGCGTTATCACCCTCATGGTGATAGTGCAGTCTATGATGCTATGGTACGGATGGCCCAGGATTTCAACTCCCGCTACCCTCTGGTAGACGGCCATGGCAACTTCGGTTCTATTGATGGCGATTCCGCTGCAGCCATGCGTTACACAGAAGCCAGGCTGTCCAAAATCGCCCTGGAAATGCTGGCTGATATTGAAAAGGAAACGGTGGATTTTGTCCCTAACTATGATGATACGCTAAAAGAGCCGACAGTATTACCATCCAAAATCCCCAACCTGCTGGTCAATGGTTCGGAAGGTATCGCAGTCGGCATGGCTACCAAAATCCCACCCCATAACCTGCGGGAGGTTATCGATGGGGTAATTATGTTAATCGATAACCCCAATGCCGATTACAGGGAATTGATGAAAGTCATCAAAGGCCCTGACTTCCCAACCGGAGCCAAAATTCTCGGAACCAGGGGAATTGAGGAAGCCTACCGTACCGGTAGAGGAGTTATCACTATCCGCGCCCAGGCCAGAATCGAAAAAATGAATAACGGCAAAATGCGGATTGTGGTCTATGAAATTCCTTTCCAGGTCAATAAAGCCAAGTTAATTGAAAAAATCGCTGATCTGGTAAAAGAGAAGAAAATCGATGGCATTACTGACCTCAGGGACGAATCCGACCGTACCGGGATGCGCATAATTATCGAGCTGCGCCGGGATGTCAACCCCAATGTAATCCTTAACCAGCTTTACAAACATACATCCCTGCAGGAGACTTTCGGGATCATCATGCTGGCTCTGGTCAACGGTGAGCCGAAAGTGCTGAATCTACCTCAGGTCCTGCACTACTACCTGGAACACCAAAAAGATGTAATCGTACGTCGGACCAGATATGACCTGGCCAAAGCAGAGGCTCGTGCCCATATTGTGGAAGGCCTGCGGATTGCTCTCAATAACCTGGATGCGGTAATTAAAACCATTCGTTCTTCCCAGACAACGGAAATTGCCCGCACTGCTTTGATGGAGAAGTTCGCTTTGTCGGAAAAACAGGC
>CP028514.1:12500-107500 GCA_003054495.1 Carboxydocella thermautotrophica
AGCGAAAGCGAGTCTGAAGAGGGCGATAAGTTTGCTGCCGTAGACCCGAAACCGGGTGATCTACCCATGTCCAGGGTGAAGCGGGAGTAAAGTCTCGTGGAGGCCCGAACCGACCGACGTTGAAAAGTCGGCGGATGAGGTGTGGGTAGGGGTGAAATGCCAATCGAACCCGGAGATAGCTGGTTCTCCCCGAAATAGCTTTAGGGCTAGCCTCAGGGGATGAGTTATGGAGGTAGAGCACTGAATGGGCTAGGGGCCTGAGCAAGGTTACCGAACCTTATCAAACTGCGAATGCCATAACTTGGACCCTGGGAGTCAGACTATGAGGGATAAGCTTCATAGTCGAGAGGGAAACAGCCCAGACCGCCGATTAAGGTCCCGAAGTACAGGCTAAGTGGGAAAGGATGTGCAGCTGCATAGACAACCAGGATGTTGGCTTAGAAGCAGCCATCATTTAAAGAGTGCGTAATAGCTCACTGGTCGAGTGGTTGTGCGCCGAAAATGTCCGGGGCTAAGCCTGTCACCGAAATCGCGGCTTATTCGAGGTTCGAAGTTGGAGGTTCGAGGTTCGAAGCAAGCAGAAATCCTAAGGTCTAAGCATAAAGTAAGGACCCGGGAGGAATGCCAAGATCGAACATCAAACTTCTAACATCGAACTTCGAGTAGGGGTAGGGGAGCGTTCCATGGGCGGAGAAGGCATACCGTGAGGAGTGCTGGAGCGCATGGAAGTGAGAATGCCGGTATAAGTATGCGAAAAGGCAGGTGAGAATCCTGCCCGCCGAAAACCTGAGGTTTCCTGGGGAAGGCTCGTCCGCCCAGGGTAAGTCGGGACCTAAGCCGAGGCCGAAGAGGCGTAGGTGATGGACAATCGGTTGAAAATCCGATACCACCATACAACCGATATTACGAAGGGGTGACGCAGGAGGCTAGGGAGAGCCGGTGATTGGAAGGACCGGTCCAAGCCAGTAGGGAGTGAGGCAGGCAAATCCGCCTCACGGAAATCCTGAGAGGTGAAGGGGAGCCCGTAAGGGCGAAGCTTCTGACGCCAAACTGCCGAGAAAAGCCTCTAAGGAGGGGGTATGGTGCCCGTACCGGAAACCGACACAGGTAGGTGAGGAGAGAATCCTAAGGCGAGCGAGAGAACCCTCGTTAAGGAACTCGGCAAAATGACTCCGTAACTTCGGGAGAAGGAGTGCCGCTAGATGTGAAGGGCTGCGCGCCTGGAGCATAGAGCGGTCGCAGAGAAGAGGCCCAAGCGACTGTTTACCAAAAACACAGGTCCCTGCCAAAGCGAAAGCTGACGTATAGGGGCTGACGTCTGCCCGGTGCCGGAAGGTTAAGGGGAAAGGTTAGCTGAGAGGCGAAGCTTTGAACCGAAGCCCCGGTAAACGGCGGCCGTAACTATAACGGTCCTAAGGTAGCGAAATTCCTTGTCGGGTAAGTTCCGACCCGCACGAAAGGCGTAACGACTTGGGCGCTGTCTCAACGAGGGGCTCGGCGAAATTGTAGTACACGTGAAGATGCGTGTTACCTGCGACAGGACAGAAAGACCCCGTGGAGCTTTACTGTAGCCTGACATTGGATTTTGGTATTGCATGTACAGGATAGGTGGGAGACTGGGAAGCTTAGGCGCCAGCCTAAGTGGAGTCGGTGGTGGGATACCACCCTTGTGATATTGAAGTTCTAACCCGAACTCGTGAGCCGGGTAGGGGACAGTGTCAGGTGGGCAGTTTGACTGGGGCGGTCGCCTCCTAAAGAGTAACGGAGGCGCCCAAAGGTTCCCTCAGCGCGAATGGAAAACGCGCGGAGAGTGCAAAGGCAGAAGGGAGCTTGACTGTGAGACCGACGGGTCGAGCAGGGACGAAAGTCGGGCTTAGTGATCCGGTGGTACCGAGTGGAAGGGCCATCGCTCAACGGATAAAAGCTACCCCGGGGATAACAGGCTTATCTCCCCCAAGAGTCCACATCGACGGGGAGGTTTGGCACCTCGATGTCGGCTCATCGCATCCTGGGGCTGAAGTAGGTCCCAAGGGTTGGGCTGTTCGCCCATTAAAGCGGTACGCGAGCTGGGTTCAGAACGTCGTGAGACAGTTCGGTCCCTATCCGTCGCAGGCGTAGGAAATTTGAGAGGAGCTGTCCCTAGTACGAGAGGACCGGGATGGACAGACCGCTGGTGTACCAGTTGTTCCGCCAGGAGCAATCGCTGGGTAGCCAAGTCTGGACGGGATAAGCGCTGAAAGCATCTAAGCGCGAAGTCCACCTCAAGATAAGATTTCCCACTGGGTAAGCCAGGTAAGACCCCTGGAAGAAGACCAGGTAGATAGGCCGGGAGTGTAAGAGCCGCAAGGCTTTGAGCAGACCGGTACTAATAGGTCGAGGTCTTAACCTCAAAAGAACTCTGTGCGGTTTTGAGGGAGCAGTCACTTATCCCTTAAAAGAATAGTCCGGTGGCAATGGCGGTGGGGCAACACCCGTACCCATACCGAACACGGCAGTTAAGCCCACCAGCGCCGATGGTACTTGGACCGCAGGGTCCTGGGAGAGTAGGTCGCTGCCGGACACGAGTTAACCCATCAAGCAGAAATGCTTGGTGGGTATTTTATTTATATTCCATTTTTATCGAATTAAATTGACTACCGGAAGGAAGTTAACTGTAAGTGTAGAATAGAATATTTTGCTGAATAAAAGAGGTAAAGGATAAAACTAATTTTTAGGGGGAATTTAAATTTGATTAATTATAAGATGGTTAATTATAAGGTTCAAATAAAGCCATTAGTAAAATGGGCAGGTGGTAAGACACAACTTTTAGATACAATAACAAAATTTTTGCCTGAAAGTTTTGATAGATATATAGAACCATTTATTGGGGGAGGAGCTTTGTATTTTTTCTTAGAGCCAGAAAAGCCAATAATAATTGATAAAAACCATGAACTTATCAATTTTTATAGAGTGGTTAGGGATAATTTGGACGAAATGATTGAAGAATTAACAAGTTATAAAAATGATGCGGAGTTTTATTATTATATTAGAAAGTTACAGCCACACCAATTAACAAATATACAAAGAGCAGCAAGATTTCTTTACTTAAACAAAACTGGATATAATGGGCTTTGGAGGGTAAATAAAAAGGGAGAATTTAATGTACCTTTTGGAAAATATAAAAACCCTAAATTAATTGATAGAGAAAACTTAATGCGCGCAAGAGAATTATTAAAAAGAACTGAAATATTATTTGGTGATTTTGATATGTGTTTAGATTATGCAGACAAAAATACCTTTATCTATTTTGATCCCCCCTATCATCCGCTTTCAGAAACATCGTCTTTTACTAGTTATACAAGCGACGATTTTACAGAGAAAGACCAGATCAGGTTAGCAAATATTTTTTGTGAATTAGATAGAAGAGGGAGTAAACTAATGTTAAGTAACTCTGATACTCCGTTTATTAAGGAACTTTATAAAGGATATAACATAGTTAAAGTTTATGCCAAAAGAGCTATAAATTGTCGTCCGGATAAACGTGGCCCCATTTCTGAATTAATAATTAGAAATTATAGCTAATGAAGAAGTAGAATAGGTGAGAAAAATGGCAGGTTATATTATTAACCTAAATTCAAATAGTGCTTTAGAACTATATATTAAGAATGGAGTTTATTCTACTTTGTTATCACCCCCGAATGGATATTGGAGAATACATCATGAAGCCACTTTTGCTGATTATGCTACAATGAAACCAGGAGACAATATATATTTTTTTATTGACCGCAAAATTTATGGAATTGGGGAATTAGTAAATATAAACGGAGATTGCAAGTTTTTAAACTATCCTGATGCTAATAAGCCATTATTACCTCCATATTCAGAATTGGAAAAAAAGTTGTTATGGAATGAAGGCCAAGGAAGTATAAACCAACGATGGATATGCGTATTTAAACCAAGTCCATATTTTTTTAAAGAAGGAATAGATATGGATGATGTTCTTGCCTCAAACCCGCCAGTATTTCGTATGTTAAGAGCTTTTTGGAAGGTATCATTTATAAAAGTTGATGATGATGAAAACCAGGCTTTAATTGATATATTCTTGCGGCGTAACAAAAATATTTTAACTAATCCAAAATCCCATGAATGTTTTTTTAGTGATTACATAAATCATCATTCTTTGTTAAGTAAAAAAATTACGCCAGATTATTTATTTAATTGTAACGACATTCTAAAAAGCTGTGCCGATGGAGATCGTCTTTCTCACGAAATGGCTCTAGAAGCAGGAATTCTTTTTCAGCTTTCTCAGAAAGAACCTAATACAATCAAGATATTTGGCGAATGGGATTATTTATCTCATCAAGTAATTGCGTCTCCTTTTAAGCCAATTGATTATATGGATAAAATGGATATTTTCGGATACTCCTATATTAAGGGATTTAAAAATACAAAATCGGAGTATATTGTAATTGAAAACAAAAAAGATATAGCAAGATTGGAAGATATTGAACAATTAATGAAGTATGTAGACTGGATTAGAGATGAATATGCTTTTGGTGATTATTCAATGATAAATGCATTTTTAGTTGCTTATGATTTTTCTAATGATGCTATACAAAATTTAACAAATATAATACAAAGAAACTACTTAAAAGGAAGAAGACCCATCCAATCAAAAACCTGGACTGGATTAAAGTTAATAAAATACAAATATGATATAAGGAGTTCAAATATAAAGTTTGAAATATTTGTTTAGGAGAAATTATTTATGGACAAAAAAGATGACTTATTTCAAGAGATTAATCTAGAAACAACTACGGTTTGGTCTTTTCCGGACAGGGGTAATTGGGCGACGCATAAAGGTGATTATAGGGGAAATTTTGCTCCACAAATTGCTAGAAATGTAATACTGAAATATTCTTCAGAAGGTGAATTAATTTTAGACCCTATGGTAGGCAGTGGGACTACACTCATTGAAGCTAAAATTTTAGGCAGGAAAGGCATAGGTGTTGATATAAATGAAAAAGCAATAAACATAACTAGGGAAAGAATAAAAATTGATTATAATAATACAGAAAGCAACTTTAAATTATTTAATGCTGATGCTCGTAATTTATATTTTATTAAAGACGAAAGTATAGATTTAATTTTAACTCACCCGCCTTATTTGAATATAATATCTTATTCTGAAGGTAAAATAGATGGCGATTTGTCTAATATTTCTGGTGTCAAAAAATTTTGTGATGAGCTTGAAATAATAATTGCAGAGTTATATCGCGTTCTAAAACCTAATAGGTATTGTGCGATTTTAATTGGTGATACCAGAAAGGGCAGACATTACGTTCCTTTAGCTTATTATGTGATGGAACGTTTTTTAAATCAAGGATTTGCCCTTAAAGAAGATATAATAAAAATTCAGCATAATTGTAAAACTACAGAAGGAATATGGCGCAATAAAGCTAATCAACTGGATTTTTATTTAATTATGCATGAGCATTTGTTTGTTTTTAGAAAACCGAAACCAAATGAGGACTTGAGTAAAATTAGATATAGTATAAAAAAGTAAAAGGACTGTCCCAGCGACAGTCCTTTTAGGCTTCCAGCTCCAACTTATTAAACAAAACCCGTTTCACATAGTTTTGCGTTTCCTGATAAGGGGGAATATTATTACCGTACTTTTTCACAGCATGGGGACCAGCATTATAGGCCGCTACAGCCAGGGCTTCATTGCCCCCAAACTGGTCCAGCAGTTGCCTTAAATATTTTGTACCCCCTTCGATATTCTGGGCTGGATCGAAAGCATTGGTTACTCCAAGCGCGCGGGCAGTAGCAGGCATTAACTGCATCAGCCCCTGGGCCCCGACGCGGGAAATAGCATGGGGATTAAAACTGGACTCCGCTTGAATTACAGCAGTGATCAGATCCGGATCAACCCCGTATTTTTGTGCCGCTTGCTGAATTAATGGAGCGAAAGCAGCAGGGGCTTTAATCGCACCTGAAACTTGCTGTCGCGTAGTTTCCGCTTTTTGCTCGGCCTGCGCAACAGCAGATTGCAAGATCTCAGCAAAACTGGCAGTATTGTCAGTATTAAGAGAATTAGGTAACTGGTTTTGACTAAAAGTAGAGGTCAAAATCTGCCAGCGCCAGAGAAACAGGAGCAGTTCAATATCCACCGCTATCACCTCTACTCTTAGTTTAAACCAAAGGTTCATCTCTGTAAAGAATGAGAATTTATCCAGGACTGATATCGGTGGCGGAGATGAGCCTGTTCGATTTCATAGCGCAGCTGTTTTAAAGTGAAGTAATCAATACCCAGGCTGCTGGAAACTTCAAAGTCATCTTTGCCTTTTTGCCAGAGCGATACTATCCGTTTGACATTGGTACGATACTTTTTGCTTAATTTAGCAAAATCGATAATGTCTTCCCGTTTTTTCTTCATAAGAATCCCTCCATTTTCCCCGGTACAACTATTTTTCGCTTTTCCTTTTCTGATATGAGTTAAAACTTTTGGCACAGCTGCGGGCTTATGGTAAAATAAAAATTATGAACAAACAAGCAGATTGTCCAATTTTTGATGCCATAAATGAATATCTGGCCCAAAAGGGAGATTGCTGGCATATGCCGGGCCATGGTCAGGGCCGGGCTTTTCAATCCCTTTGGCCAGAGCTGGCTGCGGTTGCCCGCTGGGATGTCACCGAGATCCCGGGACTGGATAGCTGGCATCAGCCAGAGGGTTGTATTGCAGCTGCGGAAAAACTGCTGGCAGAGGCATATCAAACCCAGGCTTCCTTTTTTCTGGTGGAAGGAGCTTCAGCGGGAATCTGGGCCATGATGGCAGCGGTGGTCTCGCAAAATGGAAACAGAATAGCTATACCGCGCTGGGCTCATGCCAGTGTCTTCCATGCTCTGGTGCTGACGGGGGCGGAACCGGTATTTTACCCTCCAGTTTTTTTGCCGGAATGGCAGCTGATTATCGGGCCAGAAACTGAAGGGGTTGCGCTGGATAGTGATGGTATTTTCTTTTTGTACCCTTCCTATGAAGGGGTAGCCTGGCCTCTTAAAGACTGGATGCTGGCAAATAGCTACAACACCACTGCACCTGTTCTGGTAGATGAGGCCCATGGCGCATTATTTCCCTGGCATGAAAGGCTGCCTGTAAGTGCCATCACTTCAGGCTGTGACGGGGTGGTGCATGGGTTGCATAAAACCGGTCCGGCTCTGACACAGACGGGTTATCTGCACCTGCCCACTGCGAAACTAAAGGCTGACTGGGTGCGAAAGAACCTATCGCTACTCACTACAACCAGCCCTTCCTATTTGTTTATGGCGGCACTGGATCTAGCGCGCAGGGAGCTGTATTTTCATGGCCGGGAAAAAATCGAGCAGATGCTGGAGTGGGCGGAACAATTGCGCTGGGAGCTGGAGAGGATAGGGATAGAAGTATTAAAACCAGAGCAATTACCAGCCGGCTACCAGCTGGATAGGACCAGGCTTTTGTTGAGGTTGGAAGGATATACAGGAGTAGAAGTGGCTACTCATTTAAGACAGAAGGGGATAGTGGTAGAAAAATACGAGGCAGATCGGGTCCTGTTATTGATAAACTATGACTTCAATCCAGAACAGGGGAAAAGATTAATCGAGGCTTTAGGCCAATTAAAACCAAAAACGGGGAAACCTAACTGCTGGAAAGAACAATTTTATCCTGAGGAGAACCGCCTGGTCATGTTGCCCCGGGAAGCCTGGCTGGCCAAGAAAGAACGGGTAGCAACAAATCAGGCCAAAGACAGAGTGGCAGCCCAAACGGTAGCACCATGCCCACCGGGTTTGGCAATAGTTTGTCCCGGGGAAGTAATTCAGGCTGATACCATCGCTGCACTGGAGGCCTGGGGTATTGAGGAAATTTGGGTGGTGAAATAGTTGCGGACAGGAAAATTTATCGTATTTGAAGGACCGGATGGAGCGGGAAAATCGACGGTATTACAGGAAATAACCAGTAAACTGCAACAGACTGGTGTCAGTTATCTTACCACCAGGGAACCCGGGGGGACCAGAGAAGGACAGCTATTGCGGGAATTGTTGCTTAGAACTGATTACGAATGGTGTGGTGAGGCTGAGGCCTTTCTATACTGTGCTGACCGAGTGCAGCATGTCAGGCGCTTGATTTTGCCGGCGCTGGCAGAAGGGAAAATAGTGCTCAGTGACCGATACTATTACAGCACACTGGCTTATCAGGGTTACGGACGAGGCTGGAATTTGACCTTTTTACGGCAAATTAACCAGATGGCTACCCTGGGAGTGGAGCCGGACCTGGTTTTCCTCTTTGATATTGAACCAGAACTGGGATTAAGCCGGGTTAAGAAAAATCGCCAGGGACAAGCCCCTGACCGTCTGGAACAGGAAGAGCTGGCCTTTCACCAAAGGGTGCGGCAAGGTTATCTGGAATTGGCCAGAGAGCAAAACTGGGAAATCATCGATGGCAGTCGCGACCTGGCTGAAGTGGTAGATTTGGTTTGGCAGATCCTGCAGCAAAGGATGAGAGAAAATGAAAATATCTGATTTACGTCGTGGGCCCGGGGGTTTGCCGGGAATTGATGGTCCCGGGCGGGAAAAAGATGGCGAGGCTCGCAGGGCTGATTTTAATGATCAGCTCATCAAGGCCCAGACCACGGAAACCAGAAAACAGCTGGATAAATTAATCAAAGATATTGAAGTACAGGGCCAGCGGCTGGCCAATCACCGAACCCTGGTGGAACTGAAAAGATATAAGGAAATGGTGCGTAACTTTTTGCGGGAGGTAGTTTCATCTGGCTATCAGGTCCGGGAAGAAACGGGCTGGGACCGTCGAGGCCGATATAAAGTGCATGTCCTGGTGGATAAAGTCAATGCCAAACTGGAGGAATTGACCGAGGAGATTTTGCAAAAAGAAAAAAGCCAGGTGGAAATACTGGCCCGGGTAGATGAAATTCGGGGCTTACTGGTAGATATGTATACCTGAATTAAGTGGTGAACATGATGTTGAAGGAAATTATCGGGCATAAACAGTTAGTCCGTTTTCTTTTAAAAAACCTCAAAAACCAGCAAATGGCCCATGCTTACATTTTTCAAGGACCGGTGGGAATTGGGAAAAGGGTGGTAGCCCAGGCTTTTGCCCAGGCTTTTTTATGCCTTCTGCCCCGGGAGGATGGGGATGCCTGTCAGAGTTGCCAGGCTTGTTATCTTTTTCAAGCCGGGACTCATCCTGAGTTTATCCAAATCCAGCCGGAAGGTAACTCTATTAAGATAGAGCAGGTTCGGCAGTTACAGCAGACCCTGACATTGAAACCTGTGCTGGAGCGGGGACGAGTCGTTTTGATCCAGCAGGCTGATGGGATGACTGAGGAAAGTGCCAATAGCCTGCTAAAAATTCTGGAAGAGCCGCCGGAAAGAACCGTATTTCTTCTCCTGACTGACCGGCCTTTTGCTTTACTGGAAACCATTCGTTCCCGCTGTCAGACTTTGCAGTTTTACCCTCTCAATAATGAGGAAATGCGGGAATTTGCCGGCAAGGTGATGCCGGAAGGCTGGCAGGGGGAGATTGAGACCCTCTTGTTGCTGGCAGAAGGGATTCCGGGCAAACTGGAGGAATTTTTGCAGGAAAAAGGTCTGGCTTTGACTCGTCAACAGGTTATCACGGGATTAAAAGATATTTTAGCCCAGGGGGTTAGTTGCTGTTTTAGACAGGCAGAGGAATGGGAAAAAGAAAAGGAACTGCTGTCTGTCAAACTGGAAATTCTCCTGAGTATTTTTCGGGATTTGCTGGTTCATGAGCTGGCAGCAGAAAATCAACTGACCTTAAATAGGGATTGTGAGCCATTGTTAAAGGAAATGAAACAGCGTCTACAGCGGGAACAGATACTGGTTATCACAGACAGTATCCTAAAGGCCCAGCGCCTGCTGACTACCAATGTAAACATCCGGCTCTTGCTGGAATGGCTGTTTCTGCAAATCGCCAGATACGGAGGTTAGAATAAATGGTAAAAGTAGTAGGAGTGCGCTTTAAGGAAGCGGGCAAGATCTATTATTTTGATCCCGGGCCCTGGGAGGTAAAAGCCGGTGATCATGTGATTGTGGAAACAGCCCGCGGGATTGAATATGGTCAATGTGTGACCGGGATCAGGGAAATTGCGGAGGAAGATGTAGTTCAGCCTTTAAAACAGGTTATTCGGATTGCAAATCCCGAAGATGCGGAAATTGTAAAAGAAAATGAAGAAAAGGAAAAACAGGCCTTCAAAATCTGTTTGGAAAAGATTCAGGAACATGGCTTGCCCATGAAACTGGTAGGGGTGGAATACACCTTTGACCGCAGTAAAATCATTTTCTATTTTACTGCGGATGGCCGGATTGATTTCCGGGCCCTGGTCCGGGACCTGGCCGCTATTTTCCGTACCCGGATTGAGTTAAGGCAAATCGGAGTAAGGGATGAGGCCAAGATGCTGGGCGGGCTGGCCAGCTGTGGTCGGGTCTTGTGTTGTAAAACATTCCTGGGGGAATTTGTCCCTGTTTCCATCAAAATGGCTAAAGAACAGAACTTATCCCTTAACCCGACTAAAATTTCCGGTATCTGTGGGCGTTTGATGTGTTGCCTTAAGTATGAAAATGATGTTTATGAAGAAGAGAAAAAGGATTATCCACCTCTGGGAACCTGGGTTAACCTTCCGGCGGGAGAAGGAAAAATAGTTGCTGCTAATATTTTAAAGAAAACCGTTAGTGTGGAAATGAAGGAAAGCAAACACATTGTGGAAGTTCCTCTGGATGAAGCGAAAAGACTCCTCAACAACAAGGAGTGAGAGCATGCAGCTCATCAAAAAAATCACCGAGCTGGAAATTATCATCAAACATTTGCTGGATGAGTTACAGGAATTAAAAGAAAAGGCATTAAACCTGGAAGAGGAAAATGAAAAACTGCGCCGGGAAGTGACAGAAATCTACCAGAATTATCTGCAAGGAGAAGTACAGATAAAAAAGATGGAAAGGAAGCCCTTGAAACCGGTGGGGGGCGAAGGTTATGATAACCTGGCTCGTTTATATAATGAGGGTTTTCATATTTGCAATCTGCATTTTGGGCAAATGCGCCAGGAAGGGGACTGTCTCTTTTGTATGGGCTTCTTAAAAAAATCCCTGGAAAGGGAGGAAAACCAACTTGGTCCGATTGGAGCCAGGAGAAAGAATTGATACTTTGACTACTGACGGATTGCAGATCATTCAGGCAGAAGATCAGTTTCGCTATACCATTGATGCTGTTTTGCTCAGCTGGTTTGCAACTGTCCAGCGGGGGGATACTATCCTGGATCTGGGTACCGGGACGGGCATCATTCCTCTTCTAATGATCCAGCGTCAACCGGATTTGTCCTTTACGGCCCTGGAATTAAACGAACAGGTGGCTGAACGGGCACAGCGCAGCATCAGGCTTAATAAACTGCAGGAGAGAATTGAAGTTGTTAATGCTGATTTGCGCAGCTGGAAACCCGGCAGGCATTATAACCTGGTGGTGGCCAACCCACCCTATCGCCCCCTGGGACAAGGAAAACTGAGCGCAACGAAAAAGATCGGCATGGCTCGCCATGAACTTACCTGTACTCTGGAGGATGTCATTAAAGCGGCAGCCAGGGCCCTGGGGACCAGAGGCCGCCTGGCTATGGTTTATCGTCCGGAAAGACTGGCTGAGCTAATGGTGCTGCTGGTCCAATACCGTTTTCAGGTGAAGCGCCTGTGGTTTGTACATGGCAAGGAAAGCAGGATAGCCACTCAGGTTTTGCTGGAGGCATATAAAGATGGGGGCCCAGGGTTAAAGGTATTACCTCCCCTGTTCATCTACGATGAACAGGGGCATTATACATCAGCCATGCTTGCTATTTATAAAGATCTGAGGAGTGTAGGCCTTGAGTAAGGGAGTGCTTTATGTTTGCCCAACCCCCATTGGCAACCTGGAAGATATAACCTTGCGGGTACTCAGAGTATTAAAGGAAGTAGACCTGATTGCGGCTGAGGATACCCGGCACACCATTAAGCTACTTAATCATTTTCAGATTTCCACTCCTCTGACCAGTTATCATGAACATAATGAAACCAGTAAGGGGCCCAAATTGATTGACCAGCTCCAGAAAGGGAAAAAGATTGCCCTGGTATCGGATGCAGGCATGCCGGGAATTTCCGATCCGGGTTTGCATTTGATTGATCTGGCCTGGCAGGCCGGGATTAAAGTGGAAGTGTTGCCGGGCCCCAATGCAGGTTTGACAGCACTGGTAGCTGCGGGTATGGCGGAATTGCCCTTTACCTTTTTCGGTTTTCTGCCCCATCACAAAAAAGAACGGCGCCAGCTCTGGCAAAAGCTGCGACAGCATCCCTACACCCTGGTTTTTTATGAAGCCCCTCATCGTCTGCGGTTGCTGTTGGAAGAAATCCGGGAGTATTGCCCAACAGCACAAATAGCCATTGCCCGGGAGCTGACCAAGGTACATGAAGAGATTGTAAGGGGCCAGGTGGAAGAAATTATGCACTGGTGGGAAGAGAAACAGCCCCGGGGTGAGTTTGTAGTAATACTAAATCCGGGGAAAAAAGAAGGGCAGAATGAGGAAGAAACAGAGACCCATACTGAAGATAGGGCATTGATGCGGGCCCGGCAACTTATGGAGACTGGGATGAGCCTGAAAGAAGCGGCGCGACAGGCGGCGGCAGAAACCGGTTTTAGTCGCCGGGAAATATACCAGCGGTTGCTGGCAAAAGAATAAGGGGGCTTATTGCCCCCTTATTTGTTTTAGCCCTACTTGCTGGCCAGTTCGCCCATTTCCTTGGCACAGTCCATGCAGACATTTTTGCCCCGGAAATGGGTGATGTTACCGGCATTGCCGCAGAAAACACAGGCCGGCTCGTATTTCTTCAGGATGATTTTTTCCGCATCTACATAGATTTCCAGGGCATCCTTTTCATCAATGCCCAGAGTTCTGCGCAACTCGATGGGAATAACCACCCGGCCCAGTTCATCAACTTTTCTTACGATACCAGTAGACTTCATCACAGACGTCTCTCCCTTCGACAAGTTTCGACAAATTACTACATCAACCGTCAGACTTATGATACCAAGCTTTCCATTTAAAGTCAAGGGGGCATTTGCATTTCTTGACAATTTTTTTTGTATCAGCTATTATCAGTAATAGTATTACCCGTATGGGTAAAAATGATGTGAAGAGGAGTTTGACAGCAGGTTGTCCCCGGGAATGCCGTGAACAACCTCTTACCCCTTCAGTGAGGGGTTTATTTTTTCCGAATGAGGAGGTAAGAAAATGGCCAAACCTACATTTTATATCACCACCCCCATTTATTATCCCAGCGATAACTTACATATCGGCCATGCCTATACTACGGTGGCCGCAGACACCATTGCCAGGTACAAGAAGTTGAGAGGGTATGATGTCCGGTTTTTGACCGGATCTGATGAACATGGCCAGAAAATCCAGCGAACCGCTAAGGCTCGTGGCCTTACTCCTCAGGAACATGTAGATCAGATTGTTGCCGGGTTTCAGAAGCTGTGGCGTCTCCTGTATGTGGATTATGATGATTTTATTCGCACCACCGAGGAACGGCATAAAAAGGTAGTGCAGGCTATTTTTCAGAAGATTTATGACCAGGGAGATATCTATAAATCAGAATATGAAGGCTGGTACTGCACTCCCTGTGAAACCTTCTGGACGGAAAACAAACTGGTAGATGGCAATTGTCCCGATTGCGGCCGACCGGTAGAGCTGGTGCGGGAAGAAAGCTACTTTTTCCGTATGTCCAAATATGCCGACCGTTTGTTACAGTACATTGAGGAACATCCTGAATTCATTCAGCCTGTTTCCCGGCGCAATGAAATGATTAATTTCATCAAACAGGGTCTGGAGGACCTCTGTGTTTCCCGGACCACTTTTGACTGGGGTATTCCTGTGCCCTGGGATCCCAAGCATGTCATCTACGTCTGGTTTGACGCCCTGACCAACTATATCTCCGCCCTGGGTTATGGCGGACCGGAATGGGAGAAACTGGGCAAGTACTGGCCGGCGGTACACCTGGTGGGGAAAGATATTGTGCGTTTCCACACCATCATCTGGCCCATAATCCTGATGGCAGCCGGTATACCTCTGCCGGAAAAGGTAGTCGGACATGGCTGGCTACTGCTGGCCGGGGGCAAGATGTCCAAATCCAAGGGCAATGTGGTGGATCCCGTTCAGCTGGTGGAAAAATACGGGGTAGATGCTGTACGCTATTTCCTCTTGCGGGAATTGCCCTTTGGTTCTGATGGCTACTATTCGGAAGAAGCTCTGGTCAATCGCATCAATGCTGATCTGGCCAATGACCTGGGCAATCTGGTTTCCCGCACGGTGGCCATGATTGAAAAATACCGGGATGGGATCGTGCCCGCCCCTGGTCCCCTTCAGGCAGTTGACCAGGATCTGATTGAAACCTACCGGCAGGCTCTGGCTGGATATACGCGGGCCATGGATAATCTGGAGCTGGCCAATGCCCTGTCCGAACTGTGGCCACTAATAGCCCGGGCCAATAAATATATTGACGAAACCGCCCCCTGGGTACTGGCCAAAGATCAGGAACAACAGGATAGACTGAATACAGTTCTCTATAATCTGGCTGAAGTGATCCGCATAGTTACAGTAATGCTCTCACCCTTTATGCCTTTACTGGCTCCGCGGGTCTGGCAACAACTGGGCCTGACGGATTTGAATAAGGCAGATTGGGATTCGGTACAGGTCTGGGGAGGTTTACCGGCTGGTTTGAAAGTAGTCAAGGGCCAGGCCCTTTTCCCGCGGATTGATTGGAAAGGAACAGAAACGGAGGCAGAAAAAGTGACAGAGGAAAAAGTAGAAAAAGCAGTATCTATTGACAATAATTATATCACTATTGAAGATTTTGGTAAAGTGGATTTGCGGGTTGTAGAAGTTATTGCCGCCGAAAAGGTGCCTAAAGCTGATAAACTGCTGAAATTAGAGGTTAAGCTGGGTGATGAAATCCGCACCATCGTGTCCGGGATCGCCCAGCACTATGCTCCTGAAGAACTGGTAGGCAAACGAGTTGTGCTGGTAGCCAACCTGAAACCTGCCAGGCTACGGGGAATTGAAAGTCAGGGTATGATTCTGGCAGCTTCTGATGAAAACGGGCTGGAGGTACTGACTGTCCAAAAAGATATTAAACCCGGGTCGAAAGTAAAATAAGGGGCGAATAAAATGGCGAAACTGAAAATCTTTGATACCCATGCCCACCTGGATGACCGCAAATATGACCAGGACCGGGAGGAAATGTTACAACGGGCCCGGGAGGCCGGAGTGGAGCGGATTGTCAATGTGGGTTATGACCTTTCCTCCTCCCGGCGTTCCCTGGCCCTGGCGGAAAAATATGATTTTATCTATGCGGCGGTGGGCATTCATCCCCATGATTCAGCAACTGCTAATGAGGATACCTGGAAACAATTGCTGGAACTAGCGGCTCACCCCAAGGTGGTAGCTCTGGGAGAGATGGGCCTGGATTATTACCGGGACTTGTCTCCCAGGCCGGTACAGCAAGGGGTTTTTGCTCACCAGATGGAACTGGCTCAACAGGTAGGTAAACCGGTGATTATCCATGACCGGGATGCTCATGCCGATCTGCTGGCAATGGTAAAGGAATCCCGGATTGGAGAAAAGAACGGTGGTGTCTTCCACTGCTTTTCCGGCAGCTGGGAAATGGCTAAAGTTTGCCTGGACCTGGGGTTTTATATATCCATTGCCGGTCCGGTGACGTTTCATAATGCCCGCAAGTTAACCGAGGTTGCCGCCAAAGTACCGCTAGAGCGCCTGTTGATTGAAACCGATGCGCCTTATCTTACCCCTGAGCCTTATCGGGGTAAACGGAACGAATCAGCCTATGTTGTCTGGGTGTTGCGCAAAATTGCGGAACTAAGGCAGATGGATCCGGAGGAACTGGCAGTACGCACTTTCGACAATGCTTGCCAGCTTTTCCGGATTTAGTCGGAAACTTTTGCCACTGGTAATTTTTTCTCCGGCAGGAATTCATCCCTCCTTTGGCGAATATAGTATAAGCGAAAGGAGTGGATGCAATGGTAATAAACCGCAAACTCCGGACAACACTGGCCCTGCTGTTAGCCTTTGTTCTGGTGATCAGCGGCAGTGCTGCCTGGGGGAAAACGGTGAAAAGGCCCTCCCGTACCAAAATTAAAACCCAAACGGTCTATAAGTCCGAGTACACCACTTTTACAGCCCAGCCGCTGGTTCAGTATGACCCCAAGAAACCGGCAGGCTGGCGACAGGTATTGCGTCAGGCTAAACCGGGAAAAATCGAAAAGAAATATCGTCTGGTATATCAAAATAACAAGCTCATCCAAAAACAGTTAGTAAAACAGCGGGTTGTGGCAGCTGCCCGGCCAGCCCTGATAGTAAAGGGAGGCAACAGAGTGGCTTCCCGCGGCGGGGTGATTTCCCGGGGTGGCGAACGGGATGTGGCTAAAGTAATGAATGTCCTGGCTACTGCTTATACCCATACAGGTCGGCGCACAGCTACAGGTATCTGGCCCCATCGGGGAGTAGTGGCGGTGGATCCCAGGGTGATACCTTTTGGCACCCGCCTCTGGATTGAAGGGTACGGGGAAGGGATTGCAGCCGATATGGGCAGTGGTATTAAAGGCAACCACATTGACCTGTTTTTCGACAGTTACGGAGAGGCCATCAACTGGGGTATGCGCAATGTAACTGTATATGTTCTGGAACGTTAAGCAAAACTGTAAGGAGAGGGAGTATTCCCTTTCCTTTTCCTCTTTTACGGGAGGTTTGATGATGAAAATCAAGGAAATCATAGTAGTTGAAGGCCGGGATGATATTGCGGCTGTCAAAGCGGCAGTAGATGCGGAGGTAATCGCTACAGGTGGTTGCCGGATCAGCAAAAAGGTGATAGAACGGATTCGCACAGCTCAGGCCAGGCAGGGGGTTATCATTCTTACCGATCCCGATGCCGCCGGAGCGGCTATTCGCAGGCGGCTGGCTGAACTGGTGCCAGGGGCCAAACATGCCTATTTACCCCGGGCGGCAGGCACCAGAGAGGGCAATATCGGAGTGGAAAATGCCAGTCCTGAAGCCATTCAGGCGGCATTGGCTCAGGTCAAGACGCTGGTAAAGGAACGGCAGGAGACATTCACTGCTGAGGATTTAAACCTCTGGGGCCTGGCCGGAACAGCTGATGCTGCCTGGCGCCGGGAACAGGTGGGGGATCGCCTGGGTATCGGCTATGCCAATGCCAAACAGTTTTTACAAAGGCTAAATGCTTATGGAATCAGCAGAGAGGATATAGAAGCTGCTGTACAGGAGATTGACGAGGAGGAGAACCATGAAAATTGCCACTCCGGCCCGGACCAGGGCCATTCTTAATCAATATCAGTTGCGGGCCAAAAAGAAACTGGGTCAGAACTTTCTTATCAGTGAAAGGGTAACCTCGGCAATTGTACGAGCTATCGATTTACAACTCGATGATGTAGTGGTAGAAATTGGCCCGGGAATCGGCTCTTTGACTGAAGAGCTGCTGCAAAAAGCAGGGCAGGTAGTGGCGATTGAACTGGATCGGGAATTGATCCCGGTATTGCAGGATCTGTTTCGCGACTACTCCAACCTGAAACTGGTCAACCAGGACGTTCTGAAAGTGAACCTGGATCAATTGGTTCAGGAACAGACAGGAGCAACCCGGTATAAACTGGCTGCCAATTTGCCCTACTACATAACTACCCCGATTCTGATGCATTTACTGGAAAACCGGTACCGGATCAGTGAAATGGCCCTGATGGTTCAGAAGGAAGTAGCAGAAAGAATCTGTGCCCAGCCCGGTGGCAAGGAATACGGGGCCATAACTGTAGCGGTCCAGTATTACTGCCAGGCCAGAATTTTCGTACAGGTACCGGCCACTTCCTTTATACCGACCCCGGAAGTGGAATCGGCGGTGATCCACCTGAAAAAACACAACCAGCCCCCGGTTGATCCAGGGGATGAAAAAATCTTTTTCCGGGTGGTGAAAGCTGCTTTTGCTCAGCGGCGCAAAACTCTGCTTAATACCTTGAGCAAAGCAGGCTTTAATTTAACCCGGGAGGAATGGTTACAGCTGCTGGAGAGCTGTCAGATTGAACCCGGCCGCCGGGGTGAAACCCTGAGCCTGGAGGAATTTGCCCGTATAAGTAGGGAATTAAGTGTCAACCCTGCCCTGACCGGTGCATAAGATAAAGAAAGCGATGGGCACCGGAGGGATGGGTGTGACAGCCTTTAAGATAGGGGATATTGTAGCGCGCCGTTCATATCAGGCCGATGTATTTTTTCGCATCGTCAGAATTCGGGATAATCACGCTTTATTGCGCGGGATAGATGTCAGGCTGGAAGCTGATGCTCCTTTGGATGATCTGGTTTTATTGAGTGATGAAGAAGTGCGTCGGCGGCGGCTGGAATTTATCAAACACCATCATGAGCATTTGCGGCAGATTCTGGTGCGCCAGGCGGCCAATGGCCAGGAGGAACAGGATTTTTTTGAATTGCCAGGCCGGGTATTGCACCTGGATGGGGACCAGGAGTATCTTAACCTCTGTCTCAATTCCTATCAGCAGCTGAAAATAAACTGCTGGGGCTTCATGGTGCCGGAAATGGAGCAGCCGCAACGGGTGAAGGAGTTACTGGCCAAATATCAACCGGATATTCTGGTTCTGACCGGCCATGATGGTTTGCTGAAAAAAAACAGTGACTGGAAAAACCTGGACTCCTACCGTAATTCCCGTTATTTTATCGAAGCTGTCAAGGCGGCCCGTTCCTGGCAGCAGGATAAAGATGCTCTGGTGATTTTTGCCGGCGCTTGCCAGTCCTATTATGAGGCTTTACTGCAAGCGGGGGCCAATTATGCCAGCGCACCCCAGCGCATATTAATCCATGCCTTTGACCCTGTACTGGTAGTAGAGCGCGTGGCCTACTCCCCCTTCCAGATGACGGTGCCGGTGGAAGAGGTAATTAAAGCGACTATTTCCGGGGTAGCAGGAATTGGTGGGCTAGAAACAAGAGGTAAATTAAGAAAAGGTAAACCCAAAACAAAAAATTTTTTTCAATAAAAGCTCAGGAAAATGATGAAAAAGCCTGCCTTCCGTGGTAAAATATCAGCGATACCACTGAAGGGGGTGAAAAGAATGTCCTATCGGATTAGTGATGAATGCATCAGCTGTGGCGCTTGCGCTCCCGAATGCCCCGTCGATGCTATCAGTGAAGGTGATGACAAGTACGTCATTGATGAGGAAAAGTGCATTGAATGTGGCGGCTGTGCCGATGTTTGTCCAGTTGGTGCACCCCAGCTGGCAGAATAATTTTGTTGAAACCCTCCCATGCTAAGGGAGGGTTTTGAATTTTTGTTAATAACTTGACTTGAAACTACAATATATAGTATGGTGAGATTGAGGAAGGAGGAATGGAAATGAATGGTGTCGAAAAAAATCTGCAGAGGATACAGCTGGGAATTCGGGGGATGACCTGTGCAGCATGCGCCTCCAGAATAGAAAAAGGATTGGGGAAACTGCCTGGAGTACACACAGCAGCAGTCAACCTGGCGGCTGAGCAGGCAACAGTGGAATTTGACCCGGCTCAGATTCAGGTTGCGCAGATCCTGGCCAAGATCGAAGATCTGGGTTATCGTCCAGTTACGGAAAAAGTAGAATTCCGGGTCAAAGGTATGACCTGTGCTGCCTGCTCCGCCCGGGTGGAAAAGGGTTTAAACCGGTTACCGGGAGTAGTGATGGCCCAGGTAAATCTGGCTACTGAACGGGCTACAGTTACTTATCTGCCGGCTCAACTGGATTTTCAGCAGATTAAGGCTAAAGTTACCGATTTAGGCTATGGGGCGGAAACTCTGACTGAAACAGGAAAGGCTGTGGTGGACCGGGAGAAAGCCGAACGGGAACGGGAAATACGGGAGCAAAAGTTGAAAGTAATCATTTCTGCCCTTTTAAGTTTCCCCTTGTTCTTGGCCATGTTATCCCACGGACTGGGCTGGCATCTGCCTGATTTATTGACCAATACCTATTTTCAGTTTATTCTGGCTACCCCTGTTCAATTTGGTACTGGCTGGCAGTTTTACCGGGGAGCCTATAAAGCATTAAAAAATGGCAGTGCCAATATGGATGTGCTGGTGGCTCTGGGTACCAGTGCCGCTTACTTTTACAGTGTTGCCTTTACCTTCTTTCTGCCCGGCGGCCAGGTCTATTATGAGATCAGTGCGGTGCTTATTACCCTGATTCTGCTGGGCAAAATGCTGGAGGCCATAGCTAAAGGACGGACATCGGAAGCGATTCGCAAACTGATGAGCCTGGGGGCCAAACAGGCCAGGATCCGCCGGGACGGGACGGAAATGGAGATTCCGGTAGAAGAGGTACAGGTCGGCGATCTGGTTGTAGTAAGGCCCGGAGAAAAAATACCTGTGGACGGCAAGGTAGTGGAAGGTACATCGGCAGTGGATGAATCCATGTTGACGGGGGAAAGCCTGCCGGTAGACAAAGGACCGGGGGACCCAGTTACCGGGGCCACTGTTAATGGCCAGGGAGTGCTGGTAATCGAGGCAACCCGGGTGGGAAAGGATACGGCCCTGGCCCAGATTATCCGGGTGGTGGAGGAAGCTCAGGGTTCCAAAGCGCCGATTCAAAGGCTGGCCGATGTGGTTTCCGGTTATTTTGTACCTGTGGTAGTCGCAATCGCTGTCTTGACCTTTATTTACTGGTACTGGCGCACCGGTGACTTTACCACTTCTTTGCTAAACTTTACCGCTGTTCTGGTGATTGCCTGTCCCTGTGCTCTGGGGCTGGCTACGCCTACTTCGATTATGGTCGGTACCGGGCGGGGAGCGGAACTGGGGGTTTTGTTCCGCGGCGGTGAATATCTGGAGAAAACCCATAAAATCAATGCCATAATTCTGGATAAAACGGGTACAATCACAAAAGGGAAACCCACTCTTACCGATTACCGCAGTTTTGGTTCATGGCAGGAACGGGAAAGGGAATGGCTGTCCATTGCGGCCTCCTGTGAGCGAATGTCAGAACACCCTCTGGCCCAGGCTATTACTGCCTGGGCAGAAGAACAGCAATTGCCCCTGGTCAGCGTGGAGGAGTTTCAAGCTCTGGCCGGTAAAGGTATTAAGGCTAAGGTTGGACAACAGCCGGTACTGATAGGTACGGTGCGGTTACTGGAGGAAACTGGGATTGATATGGCAGAAGCCCTACCCATGAAAGATGAGCTGGAAGGCCAGGGCAAAACTGTCATGCTGGTAGCTATTGCTGGTGAACTGGCAGGGTTACTGGCTGTTGCGGATACTGTCAAGGAAAACTCCGCTCAGGCCATCAAACATTTACAGGAAATGAATATTGAAGTCTGGATGATTACCGGAGATAACCGCCGCACAGCAGAGGCAATAGCCCGGCAAGTAGGGATTACTAATGTGATGGCCGAGGTATTGCCTCAGGATAAAGCGGAAAAAGTAAAAGCCTTGCAGCAACAGGGTAAAGTGGTGGCTATGGCGGGAGATGGCATCAATGATGCCCCGGCCCTGGCCGCAGCCGATGTCGGGATTGCCATGGGTACGGGTACGGATGTGGCCATGGAAGCGGCAGCCATAACCCTGATGCGGGGGGATCTGCTGGGGATTGTGACAGCAGTGGAATTGAGCCGGGCTACAATGAGCAATATTAAACAGAATCTGTTCTGGGCCCTGATTTATAACATTATCGGTATTCCGGTTGCAGCTGCCGGTATGCTCAATCCGATTATTGCCGGAGCAGCCATGGCTTTCAGCTCCGTTTCGGTTGTCACCAATGCTCTGCGGCTTAAGCGTTTTAAAGTAAAGTGGTGAGGAGGTAGCAAGAATGCACATAGTTGTTTGTTTGAAACAGGTACCCGATGCTACGGAAGTAAAAATCGATCCCAAAACCAATACCCTGGTGCGGGAAGGGGTACCATCCATCATCAATCCCTATGATGCCCATGCCTTAGAAGAGGCACTGCGAATCAAGGATGAGCTGGGGGGAAAAGTCACCATTATCACCATGGGACCTCCTCAGGCAGAGGAAGCGGTACGCAAGGGTCTTTCCTATGGAGCAGACCAGGCTATCTTGCTCAGTGACCGCGCCTTTGCCGGTTCTGATACCCTGGCCACCAGTTATATCCTCACCCAGGCTATTCGCAAACTGATGGAAAGAGAGCCGGTAGACCTGATTTTCTGCGGTAAACAGGCCATAGACGGGGATACGGCTCAGGTGGGCCCGGGAATAGCGGCCCGGCTGGGCTGGCCCCAGTTGACTTTTGTGGATAAAGTAGTTGAAGTAAATCCAGAGGAAGGGACTGTTACCGTACAGCGGAAGCTGGAAGCGGTAAAAGCGGTGGTCAAGGCAAAATTACCAGCCTTGATCACTGTGGAGAAAAGCATTAATGAAATCCGTTACGCCTCCTTGCCCAATATGATTAGAGCTGCTCAGATGCCCATAACTGTCTGGGGCAAAAAAGATTTTGACCTGGATGATAATGAAATCGGTTTAAAAGGCAGTCCAACCACCGTTAGCCGCATCTTTGCCCCACCCCAGCGGCCCGGTGGTGAAATCCTGGGCGGAATCGAGGCTGTGCCCAAACTGGTGGAACTCCTGGTGAAGGAGAAGATTGTAGCAAATAAATAAGGCGGGAAAGGAAGGGGAACCATGGCCGTAGAGATTAATGCCAAAGCCTGTATCGGGTGCGGAATTTGTGTGGATACCTGTCCTGTTCAGGCCCTCTCCCTGGTGGACGGGGTATCAGTAGTAGATCCCAAACAGTGTGTGGATTGTGGAGCCTGTGTCAAGGTTTGTCCCACCAATGCTATCACTCTGGACAAACCTTTAGCAGCCCAGAAAAAACAGCCCGCTACTCCGGCTGAGCCGGCAGTAAAGAAAGCTGCCCCTGCTGCTGAGGGTGACTATCAGGGGGTTTGGGTTTTTGTCGAACAAATGGAAGGCGAAGCGGCTCCCGTTTCCTGGGAGCTGATGGGGGAAGGGCGGAAACTGGCCGATAAACTGGGAGTGGAATTGGCCGGGGTAATTCTGGGCGCTCAGGCTGAACACCTGGTTCCGGAGGCCTTTGCTTATGGTGCCGATAAAGTCTATATTATCGATGACCCCGTTCTGGCCCGCTACCGGACTGAGCCCTATTTGCACGGGTTGGTGAAATTGATCAGGCAATACCGGCCGGAAATCGTTTTGATGGGAGCTACTACCCTGGGCCGGGACCTGTCCGGGACAGTGGCCACAGAGTTGCGGACCGGATTAACAGCAGACTGCACGGTACTGGATATTAATCCTGAAACCCGTTTGCTGGAACAGACCCGTCCTGCTTTCGGTGGCAACATCATGGCTACCATTCTCTGCCGTACCCGCCGGCCCCAGATGGCAACCGTCCGTCCCCGGGTGATGGCCATGCCGCCCCGCCAGGAAGGGCGCAGCGGCCAGGTGATCCGGGAAGAACTGGGCCTAAAAGAAGAGGAGATTCAGACCAAGGTACTGGAATACATTACCGCTGGAGCGGCTGGAGTTTACCTGGATAAGGCGGAAATCATCGTGGCCGGTGGCCGGGGCGTAGGGGCGAAAAACTGGCCTTTGCTGGAAGAGTTGGCCCAGGTATTAGGTGGCACGGTTGGAGCCAGCCGGGCAGCTGTAGAAGCGGGCTGGGCCTCGCCGGCACAACAGGTTGGGCAGACCGGTTATACCGTACGACCTAAGGTCTATTTCGCGGTAGGCATTTCCGGTGCCATCCAGCATCTGGTGGGGATGCAGACTTCCGACACCATCGTAGCTATCAACAATGACGCTAATGCTCCAATTTTCAAAATAGCCGATTACGGGATTGTGGGCGATGCAGCTCAAATCCTGCCGGCGCTGGTTGAAAACTTCAAGCAACAGCTGGCAGGGAGGAGGTAGAGAACATGGAAAAATTTGATGTGATTGTTGTTGGCGCTGGCCCGGCCGGACTGGCTGCAGCCTATACCTGTGCCAAAGCCGGGTTGAAGACGATTGTCTTTGAACGGGGCGAATATCCCGGCAGCAAGAATGTCATGGGGGGTGTTCTCTACCGCCAGGCAACGGAAGAGATAATTCCCGGTTTCTATAAGGAAGCGCCCTTAGAGCGGCCTATTGTAGAGCAAAATTACTGGTTCCTCACTGATAAATCCGGGGTAAAAATGGGCTACCGCAGCGAGAAGTTCGGGGAAGAGCCCTACAATAACTTCACTGTCTTGCGGGCCAAATTTGACCGCTGGCTGGCCAAACAGGTGGAAAAAGCCGGTGCCCTTATTATCAATGAAACTGTAGTAGAGGATTTGCTTTACGAGCGGGACCGGGTGGTAGGAGTGCGCACTGATCGCCCGGAAGGGGATTTAAGGGCAGAAATGGTGATTATCTGTGAAGGGGTTAACAGCCTGCTGACCCAGAAAGCTGGTTTAAGAGGAGATATTCCTCCTGAGCATCTGGCAGTGGCAGTCAAGGAGATAATTTACCTGCCGGCGGAAAAAATTGAAGACCGTTTTGGGCTGGAAAAAGGTCAGGGAGCGGTTATCGAACTGATCGGTGATCCTACCTATGGCATGATGGGAACCGGTTTCATCTATACCAACCGGGAAAGCATCTCTATCGGCGTAGGTGCCTTGCTCTCAGAAGTAGTGCAGCGCAAAATCAATCCCAATGAGTTGCTGGAACATATGAAGCAACATCCCCTGGTGCGGCCGCTGATTGAAGGGGGAGAAAGCAAAGAGTATCTGGCCCATTTAATTCCTGAAGGTGGTTACAAAGCCATGCCCAGGCTTTATGCCCCCGGGGTACTGGTAGCCGGGGACTCGGCGATGCTGGTCAATGGCATTCACCGGGAAGGCTCCAACCTGGCCATGATGAGCGGCAAGTTTGCTGCCCAGACAGCCATAGATGCCATCAGTACCGGGGATTTCAGCAACCAGATGCTGGCCCGTTACCAGGAACGCCTGCAGAATTCCTTTGTCTTGCAGGATTTACAGAAATACCAGAACGCTACCGGGCTGTTTGAGGAAAATCCCCAGTATTTCAGCCAGTATCCGGCTATGTTGAACCAGGTAATGCATGAATTCTTTACTGTGGATAATGTGCCCAAAAAGGAAAAGCAGAAAAAAATGCTGGAAATTATCCGCCAGCATCGCTCCCTGCGGCAGGTAGCCGGTGATATGTTTAAATTATGGAGGGTTCTGGGATGAAAAAAATTGATGACAAACTTTACCTGACCCGCTTTATCCCCGCTTCTGAAAGCCATTTGAAAATAATCGATGAAAATGTCTGTAAAACTTATTGTCCCGATAAAGTTTGTACCCTCTTTTGTCCGGCCAAAGTCTATTCCTGGGAAGAGGAACATATGCAAATCGCCTTTGAAGGCTGCCTGGAATGCGGGACCTGCAAATATGGCTGTCCCTTTGACAATATCGCCTGGAAAAATCCCCGGGGCGGATTCGGGGTACAGTACAAGTTTGGGTAATTTTTAGCAGGAATTTATAAAAATATATCGTATATATGGTATATAGAACAATGTATAAAACAAAAGTCATGAGGGTTTAACAGAACCACACGACTACCTGATAATTCTTACTGATTTCCTGAGAAGGGAAGGGTAAGAATTTTTAGGTAGTTTTTTGTCTATTGTGAATAAAATTTTGAATTTAAAATTTAATGAAGGATAATTATTTAAAGTGTCGAATTTTCATGGTTAACATTACAAATTGAAGGAGCGGTTACTATGACAAATGAAAAGCAATTTGTTGTTTTTCAGCTGGGAAAAGAGACCTACGGCATCGATATTGCCAAGGTCTGGGAAATTATCACCATGCAACCCATAACTAAAGTTCCCCATACAGCCAGTTTTATCGAGGGGATTATCAATTTGCGGGGGCGGGTTATACCGGTTCTGGATCTGCGCAAGCGCTTTGACTTGCCGGCTACCGAATACACCCGTTCTACCCGGATTGTGGTAGTGGAGATTGAGGGCAATACCCTGGGCATGATCGTGGATGGAGTTTCGGAAGTGTTGCGGATTAGCAGTGATATTGTGGAAGCGCCCCCGCCGGCTATTACTGACGTGGATTCTGAATATCTGGAAGGTGTGGCCAAACTGGAAGACCGTCTGATTATTTTGCTCAATCTGGATAAGGTCCTGAATAAACAGGAAAAACAGGCCCTGGAACAAATGCAGTAAAGGGAAGGTGAAATGATGGGTCTGCAATTGGATGCCTCGCCTGAGGAGTTGAAACTGTTTCTGGAAGAAGCGGAAGAACATTTACAACTACTGGAAGAGGATTTGGTCAGGCTGGAAAACGAGGGAGATAACCAGGAGTTATTGCAGGAAATTTTTCGTTCTGCTCACACATTAAAGGGTTCTTCTGCTACTCTGGGCCACCAGAAAATGGCCCATTTGACCCACGCTATGGAAAACGTTTTCGACAAATTTCGCAAACAGCAACTGACAGTTAATATAGAAATAATGAATGTACTTTTTGAGGCACTGGATAATTTGAAAATCCTGAAAAATGAAATTGAAACCATGGAAGAGAGCGGTATAGACTTGGAGGGGATTTTGCAACGGCTGTCAGCTATGGCCAGTGGCGAAGGGGTACAAGCTGCTGCCAGCAAAAAAGAGGTGCCTCAGCAGCAACCGGTTTTGCAATTGGATTGGCAGGACCAAAAAATGGCTGCTGAATTGGCTCAGCAAAAAAGAGGCCAGTTCTGGCAGGTTAATGTATTTTTCGCTGAAAACAGCGATATGTTACCGGTAAGGGCTTTGATTACCCTGATGACACTGCGGGAAAAAGGGGATATTATCAAATCCGAGCCGACAGCCGAAGAGATTGAACAGGAACAGGCCAAAACCACTTTGCGCGCCATTGTGCTCAGTTCCTGTGGGGCGGAGGAAATCAGCAAAGCCCTGCAAGAGTTGCCGGATATTATTAATGTTAAGGTAGAGCCTTTTGAGCTGGCCAAACAAGAGGAACAGGCACCCCAAGAACAAAAGGCAGCAAAGAAGATTGAGGGAAACAAAAACAGGGCAACCCTGAGCAAAGCCAGCCGTACCGTCAGAATAGACGTAGAGTTGCTGGATAACCTGATGAACCTGGTCGGGGAGCTGGTTATAGACCGGACCCGCCTGGCTCAGATTATTACTGAAATTGAAGCTAAATATGATGTAAATGATCTGACGGAAGATTTGAATCGCACTTCTGTGCATATTGGCCGTGTCACTACCATGTTGCAGGAAGAGATCATGAAGGCCCGCATGATTCCGGTGGAAAGCCTGTTCAACAAGTTTCCGCGCATGATGCGGGACTTGAGCCAGAAAGCAGGTAAGGAAATTGACTTTATTATGGAGGGCCAGGAAACCGAGCTGGACCGCTCCATTATTGAGGAGATAGGAGATCCTCTCATCCATCTCTTGCGCAATGCGGTGGATCATGCGATTGAACCGCCAGAAGAAAGGGAAAAGCTGGGTAAACCGCGTAAAGGTGTAGTGAAATTAATTGCCCGGCATGAGGAAAACCATATTGTGATCCTGGTACAAGATGATGGGCGCGGCATTGACCCCAATAAAATAAAGGAGTCTGCGGTGCGGAAGGGAATTATCTCCGATGAAGCGGCCAAACGGCTGAATGATGAGGAAGCTATCAATTTGATTTTTGCTTCTGGTTTGAGCACAGCCACTAAAGTTAGTGATATTTCCGGCCGCGGTGTCGGCATGGATGTGGTACGCACCAATCTGGAAAAGGTCAATGGTTCCATTGAAATTGATACCCGGGTCGGGGTGGGCACTGTCTTCAAGATAAAGCTGCCGCTAACATTGGCTATTATCCGGGCTTTGATGGTTAAAGTGGATGAACGGGTCTATGCCATTCCCCTCACATCAGTGCTGGAAACTATTCGGGTGGAAAAAGAGCAAATCCGGATTGTTAACAAGCATGAGGCTATTGTGGTCAGAGGACAGGTCTTGCCCTTGCTTTACCTGCGTGAGTTGTATAATCATGGGAGCGCAGAAGAAGAAAAGGCCAAAATTTTTGTAGTTGTAGTGAATGTTGGGGGTAAACAGGTAGGACTGGTTGTGGACTACCTGATTGGTGAACAGGAGGTAGTAATCAAGTCCCTGGGCCGGTATATTGGGGATGTGCAGGGCATAGCCGGAGCTACTATCCTGGGAGATGGGCGGGTAGCCCTGATCATGGATGTTCCCAGTTTGATGAAAAAGGTTATGCAAATCAGTTAGGGGGCCTGAAGGGTGCAGTTGGAAAAACTGGAACAAGCGATCAAAGATGCTTTACAAAATTCCGGCCAGGTGTTTTCTGAAATGCTGGGCCTGGAAGTCAGGATAATCAGCCCCCGTCTGGATTTGCTGGACTTAAAAGAGGTGTTGAGCTGGGCCGGGGGCCCGGAAACAGTGGGACTGGGCCTTTACCAGGCTGTAACGGGGAACATCAGCGGTCACCTCTTGCTGTTTTTTGAAGAGGGACAGGGTTTTCGCCTGGCGGATTTTCTCCTGATGCAGCCACCGGGTACAACCAGGGAGCTGGGGGAGATGGAAAGATCGGCTCTGGCGGAACTGAGCAATGTAACCGGATCCTTCTTTATGAATGCCCTGGCTGATATGACCGGTCTGGAGATTGTTCCGTCCACACCAGCGGTTGTTTATGAAATGCTGGGGGCGATTTTTAGTGATATAGTGGCAGATTTAAGCCTTTCCGGCAACCAGGCACTGGTCGTAGAAACAGAATTTCATGTGGGTGAACAGGAAATGAAAGGACACTTCTTTTTCATGCCAAATCCGGAAAGTTTGCAAATTCTGTTGGCCCACTTGTAGGAGCGGTTATACATGAATGAGACAAAAATTGGGGTCGGCCTGGGGGAAATGCACTGGTCTCGTACACCCAATACCGCTTTAGTTTGTTATGGATTGGGGTCCTGTGTAGGAATTGCTGCCTATGATCCGGTGAAAAAACTGGGAGCTATGGCCCATGTGGTATTGCCAGACAGCAGTATCATGCGGCCAGGTGACAGTGTCTATAAATATGCCGATACCTGTGTGCCTGCCCTGCTGGCAGAGCTGGAACGCCTGGGGGCAGATCGCCAGCGGTTACAAATAAAAATAGCTGGCGGGGCCCAGGTACTGGCAGTAGCCGGGGCGGCCCGTATGGATATTGGCAATAAAAATGTACAGGCAGTAAAAGAAGCCGTGCGCAAATTAGGGCTTAGAATAAGCGCTGAGGATACAGGGGGCAACCATGGCCGCACTTTTTCCCTGTTTATAGATAGCGGTAAAGTAACTGTAAAAGTGGTAGGGAAACCTGAAGTGGAAATATAGGAAAGGAGAGCCTTTCGATGGCGAAAATACTGGTTGTAGATGATGCGGCATTTATGCGGATGCGGGTAGTTAAATTGTTGACTGAAAACGGATATGAGGTGATTGAAGCCGGGGATGGCAAGGAAGGAGTGGATAAGTATCTGGCAGAGAAACCGGATCTGGTGTTAATGGATATCACCATGCCGGTAATGGATGGTATTGCTGCCGTACAGGAAATCAAAAAACATGACCCCAATGCGATTATTGTGATGTTAAGTGCCCTGGGACAACAGACCATGGTGATGAATTCCATTAAGGCTGGTGCCAAGGATTTTATCGTTAAGCCCTATCAGCCGGACAAAATCCTGTCCACCATTAAACGGTTTATTGGATAGGCGGGAGGCAAAATGCGAGTTATCAGCACTAATCGTTTGCAGCCGGGAGATAAACTGGCCAAACCGGTTTATGGCACTGCAGGCGGGCTAATTATGCCGGCCAATTTGCCTTTGACCCGGGAGCATATTGAGCGGTTGTTAAAACAGGGAGTACAACAGGTATATCTGGATGATCCCCGGGTTGCTGATTTGCAAATAGAAGAGCCCATCCGGGAAATTACCCGGATTAAGGTAATCAAGGTCTTGCAGGAAGCCATGCAGGAAATAGGCAAGAAAGGCCTTGCGGTCAGCCTGAATAGCAAGGCAATAGAAGAAGTAATTCATGAGCTCCATGAAGAATTAATCTATGGGAGGGCTAGGGAAATAAACCTTTATAAAGTCCAGGCCGGAGAGGATTACTTGCCTTTACAGGCACTGAATACTGCTATTCTCGCAACTAATATGGCCCGACTGGGCGGGTTTGTCCAGAACAGTAAGGATGTGGTGACCGGGACCCTTTTAATGAATCTGGGCCTGGCCCTGATTCCGAAGGAGATCCTGTTTAAGCCAGGAGCTTTACTGCCAGAGGAAAAAATACAGGTACAAAAACATGTGGAGTACTCTCTGCAAATCGCAAACAACAATTTTCCCAATCTCCGTGCGCATGTAAAAGTAATAATCCAGCAACACCATGAACGCCTGGATGGCTCCGGCTATCCTCAGGGCCTAAAAGGGGAAAAAATCCATCCCCTGGCTCAGCTGGTTGGAATTGCGGAAACATACAGTGCCATGGTTTCCTGGCGGCCATACCGGGAAAGAATCAGTCCCCAGGAAGCTATCGAGTATATTATGGGTGGAGCTGGCATTGAATTTGACCATAAGCTGATCGATATTTTCAGTCGCTGTACAGTACCCTATCCTGTAGGTTCAATGGTGCTGCTATCTACCGGAGAAAAGGGAGTGATTATAGATCTGGGCAAAGGGCTGGCTACTCGCCCGCGAATTCGCCTTTTTACTGATGAAAAGGGACAGAATCTGGCCCAGCCAGTAGATATTAATCTATCTGATCCCCAGTACCAGACCCGGGTAATTGTGGGATTGCTCGATGAATAAGGAGGAAAAAATAATGAGGGTGGAATTTATCAATCCCTTTGTCAAGGCTGCCTATGATGTGCTGGAACAGGAGGTCCAGGCTGAAATCAAGAAAGGACAGCTGAGCATCGAGGAATCATCCGTTACTACCCAGGATGATGTAACGGTTTTAATCGGAGTTACAGGCCAGCTGGCCGGGGTGGTTATGTATTCACTGGCGGAGAGGACAGCCAAAAACCTGGTTTCCCGCATGCTAGGACAACCGGTCCCGGTTTTTGATGATATGGTGGAAAGTGCCGTGGCGGAACTGGGTAATGTTATCTCCGGTCTGGCCAGTGCCCAGCTGGAAGCCAATGGGTTTATTTGTCATATCGCCCCACCGACGGTAATTGTAGGCCGAGGGGTAATTATCTCAACGGTAAATATCAAAAAACTGGTTATCCCTCTGGAAACCCAGTATGGTAATTTAAGAATCGCTGTAGCTTTAAAAGAAACGGGAAAATAACTAAAGCTTGCCCTTTAGACTGCATAAAAAGCAGTTAAACAGGGCAAGCTTTTCTTGTTGCCAGAATTTAGAGGTGATGGAACCTATGCAAGCCGGTTGGCTGGTAGCCATTGGCGGAGCTGAGCAAAAAGATCCACCGGGTGAGATATTGGAGCAGCTGGTAAAAAGATCACCTCCAGGGGAGATGGTGGTTATCACAGCTGCTTCTACACAGGCGGGGAAAACCGGTCACCAGTATGAAGAAGCCCTGCAAAAACTGGGGCGACAGGTCAGGATTTTGCATTTCAATAACCGGGCCCAGGTGCGCCAGTTTATTTATCAGGATTTAGCACCAGCGGGGATTTTTTTCACCGGCGGGGACCAGAGTCGTCTCACGGCTTTGCTGGCAGGGACGGAATTGCTGGATTACCTGACTGAACTCTGGCGACAGGGCTGTACCCTGGCTGGAACCAGCGCCGGAGCCGCTGTGCTGGGTTCAGTAATGATAGCCGGGGGCAGGGCCGAAGCCAGTCCGCGCAAGGAACTGGTCAGCCTGGCCCCGGGATTTGGCTGGCTACCCAATACTGTCATTGACCAGCATTTTAACCAGCGCGGGCGGTTTAACCGCTTGCTCACGGTACTGGCTACTTTTCCCGGCATACTGGCTCTGGGCCTGGATGAAAATACCGCCCTGTTCGTCAGGGAAAATATTGGCGAAGTGGTAGGAGAAGGGACAGTCACCGTGCTGGATGGGCGCGAAATGGATTTTTCCAGTGCCCCGGAAGTGGATGGTTTTACGCCCCTGACAGTGACTGATGTACGGTTGCATAGTCTGGCCGCCGGTTATAAGTTTGACCTGAACCAAAGAAGGTGAGAGAAAATGAAAATTATCCGCAGTCAATGTTATGAGGAAAAAAATATTTATTGCTTTCGGCCGGTGGTGAAGGGCACTATCCGGATTCCGCCGGAGCATAATCTCCCTTCCGATCGGATTCCTGGTTTGGCAGCCCTCATCCTTGCTTACCTTCCCGGTCTTATGGAACACCACTGTTCCCGGGGCTATGCCGGCGGCTTTGCCGAACGGCTGAGAGAAGGAACATATCCCGGCCATATTATTGAACATATCGCGCTGGAACTGCAGGTTCAGCTAGGACAGGATGTCTATTTTGGCCGTACCGAGGAGAGAGTGGAAGGATTGGTTGATATCATCGTCGAATGCCTTGTACCTCAGGTGGGGTTGGCAGCTCTGGCCTGGGCGGTAAAACTGGTGCGGTTCTGGTATACTGGAAAGCCGGTACCGCATCTGTCCACAGTGCTGGCGGATTTGGGAGCGGTTTATGACCGCTTCGGACCGGGACCATCGACCCTGGCCTTGTTACAGGCGGCCCGTCGTCAGGGACAGCCAGTAATGGAGCTGGGTGGAGGCATCTGGCAAATCGGTTATGGCCGTTATGCCCGGCGGCTGGCAGGTAGTCTGCTGGAAAATACCTCTTGTCTTTCTGCCGATCTGGTTCAGGATAAAGCTCTCACCAAAGAAATTTTACAGCGACAGGGCCTGCCGGTACTGCCCGGTTATCCGGTCAGAACCCTGGAAGAAGCCTGGGTGCGGGCAGAACAGCTGGGTTATCCGGTAGTTTTGAAAGACAATTTTGGGCATCAGGGCAAAAAGGTATATTGTCATCTTCAGAATGGGGCAGAACTGGCGGAATGCTGGTGGCAGAAAGGGAAGGAAGGCAGCTGGTTGCTGGAGAAGGAAGGCAGGGGGCGTAACTTCAGGGCCCTGCTGGTGGATGGTCAACTGGTAGCGGTGGCTGAGCGTTTGCCTCCACGGGTCAAAGGGGATGGGCAGCGAACCATCAGGGAACTGATCGAGGAACTGAATAGAGACCCGCGCCGCGGTCAGGGCCATGGCCGGGAATTGACCCGGGTGGAAATTGATGCGGAAGTACTGCGCTGTCTGACCAGTCAGGGATATACTCTGGAGCAGGTATTGCCGGCCGGGGCTGAAGTGAACTTGCGCTTTCAGGCCAATCTATCCGGTGGCGGAGAAGCTGTTGACGTTACGGAAGAAGTTGGCCCTGAATTAAAAAAACAGCTGGAACTGGCAGCTCGCCTCAGTGGACTGAATGTCTGTGGGGTGGATTTTCTGGCTGAAGATTTGCATTCCCCCATGCCTGCTGATCAACAGCAGGGTATACTGGAAATCAATGCTGCTCCCGGATTGCGGATGCATCTGAACGGAAAGAGAGGTAAGGAGATAGCAGATTGGATTATAACACGGTTAGATCTTCAGCCCTCGCAAAAGCTTCCCCTCTTTGCGGTTACCGGTACTAATGGCAAAACCACGGTGGTGCGCTGTCTGGCCCATTTGCTGGCTCTGGCAGGCAAGAAGGTGGGATATACTACTTCTGATGGCATATATTTTGATAAGCAATTGATTCGGGCCGGGGATATGAGTGGACCTCTCAGTGCCAGAGAAATCCTGCAACATCCTCTGGTGGAGGCAGCGGTCCTGGAAACTGCCAGAGGTGGCATTCTGCGACAGGGATTGGGCTTTAGCTATTGTGATGTGGCGGTATACACCAATCTCAGCGGGGATCACCTGGGCCAGGATGGGATCAATTCCCTGGCGGAACTGGCAGATGTTAAGGCTCTGGTAGGGGAAGTGGTTTCCCGGCAGGGCTGGATAATCCTCAATGCTGATGATCCCCAGTTACTCAGTATGGGGCCTCGCTTTCAGGGCCAGCTGTTCCTGTACACAACCAGGGCGGAAAATCCCTGGCTGGCCCGGCATCTGGCCTTAGGTGGACAGGGATTACTGGTACGGCAGGGTTGGGTACTCTGGGTTCAGGGGGACCAGTGTCTGCCCCTGGTAAAGGTGAAGGAACTGCCGGCAGCCTGGGGAGGGCTGGCTTTACATAACCTGGAGAATATGCTGGCAGCAGCGGGAGCGGCCCTGGCCTATGGTCTCAAACCGGAATTGATTGCCCGGGGTTTACGTACATTCAGCTGTGACCCGGAAACCAATCCCGGCCGTTTTAACCTCTGGCAGCTGGGCAAAATCCAGGTCCTGGTGGACTATGGTCACAATGCCGCCGGTTTTGACCGGGTGTTGAGTGCCTTGCAAGCCGGGGGCTTTGGCCCTATAACTGCTGTGATTGGCATGCCGGGGGACCGGCGTAATCAGGATATTATCCGGGCCGGGATGGTGGCGGGCAAATATTTACATAGAGCCATAGTCAAGGAGGACAGCAATTTACGGGGGCGGCAGCCGGGGGAAATGGCAGCTTTGCTCTGTCAGGGTTTGCGGACAGTGCTTTCCCCGCAGGATATACAGGTGATTTTGCCTGAACTGGAGGCTGTAAAGCAGGCTCTGCTTACTGCTGTTCCCGGCGAGACGGTGGTGGTTTTCTATGAAAAACTGGCTCCGCTCGTCAAACTTTTGCAGGAACTGGGAGCCAGGCCGGTGCGATTGGCAGAATACCATAAATATGTTATGATGAAAGGGAAACTGCAAATTAGAGGAAGGTAGGACATGGAGATTACGCTATTAGCACCGGCCAAAATCAATTTAACTCTGGAAATCAAGGGCCGGCGTCCCGACGGCTACCATGAAGTAGCCATGGTGATGCAGTCCCTGGAACTGGCAGATACCATTACCTGTCGTTTGCGTTCAGATGGCAAAATCTTTCTGGAGGGAAATCACCCGGAGGTAGCATGGAATGAAACTAACCTGGCCTGGCGGGCGGCCTGGCTCCTGCAGGAAGTCAGTGGGGTCAAACTGGGGGCGGAAATCCTGGTAGAGAAGCGCATCCCGGTGGCGGCCGGCCTGGCCGGAGGGTCCACCGATGCGGCAGGGGTTTTGCGGGCCCTGAATCAGCTCTGGAACCTGAACTGGTCCAGGGAGAAGCTGGCCGAACTGGGGGCTCGCCTGGGGTCGGATGTGCCTTTTTGCCTCTATGGTGGAACGGCCCTGGCCACCGGCAGAGGAGAACAGATTCAGCCCTTACCGGCACTGCCGCAGCATTCCCTGCTGCTGTTAAAACCACCTTATGGAGTATCTACGGCAGAGATTTACGGGCTTTATGCCCGAATGGGCCGAAGTCAGCAGGGGCAAACGGAACGGATGCTGGCAGCTGTAAGGACCGGAAACTGGCAGGAGGTGGCCCGGCATCTGGCCAATGACCTGGAACAGATCACTCTGGCCCTTGCTCCCGACTTAAAAGAGCTAAAGGAAGCGGCCTGCAGGGCAGGATGTCCTGGAGTGTTGATGTCAGGCAGCGGCCCAACGCTGTTTGCTTTAATCAATGATGAAGCTCAGGATCAGGAACTGGCTCAACGCTGGCAGGAGGCCGGACAGGTAATCAGGACAAAAACCGGTTTGCCCCTGCCATTGCCGGGAGAGGAGCAAATGTAGTAAAATGGAGCAGGAGAGGGGGATAGTTCCATGGAAAGAAGATTAATCCCGGTCAAACTGGATAGTTACAAACCTTTAAGGGAAATCGTTTTTGAATCCCTGCGGGAAGCCATTATCAATGGTACCCTGAAACCCGGGGAACGGCTGATGGAAATTCAGTTAGCCGAGGAAATGGGAGTGAGCCGGACACCGGTACGGGAGGCCATCCGCAAGCTGGAACTGGAAGGCTTTGTAGTAATGGTACCCCGGAAAGGGGCCTATGTAGCTGGCATTTCCCTGAAGGATATTGCTGATGTCTTTGAAGTGCGGGCCGCGCTGGAGAGTCTGGCTGCCGGCCTGGCGGCAGAGCGCATAACCGAAGAAGAACTGGAAGCGTTAGAGCGCAGTCTGGTTAAGGTAGCGGAATCGACAGAAGCGGATGACCTGACTTCCCTGATTTCCGCTGATACCGATTTCCATGATATTCTCTACCGGGCCAGCCGCAATGAACGGCTGGTGCAGATTGTCAGCAACCTGCGGGAACAGATCCAGCGTTTCCGCATGACTTCTCTGTCCCATCCCGGTCGGATGCGGGTGGCCCTGGAGGAACACCGCAAAATCGTGGAAGCCATTTCAGAACGGAATGTAGAACTGGCCCAGCAACTGGCTCGCGAACATATCGAAAATGCGGAAAACACCATGCTGAACATGATGCGCAAAATGGAGGAGGAAGGGGCGAAAGGCTAATGCGTGCCCTGGTTTTGGGCGGTGATGCTAAATGTTTACGTCCGTTAGGCCAGGAGCCCATGTTAAAGCGCATTATTGAATGCCTCTGGTCAGCCCAGGTGGTCAAAGAGGCACTGGTTGTGGGACCGGTGGCCCAGTCGCCCTGGCCCCTGCCCCCGGGGATAGCCTGGGTACAGGGAGGCGAAAATCTTTCTCAATCCCTGCAAATTGGCTGGGAAGCCCTACGGCGGCGAGGAGTGGGTAACCGGGAATATATCCTGCTCCTCTCAGGAGATATGCCTTTGTTGTCCCCCCGGCATTTGCAGGAATTTCTTACCGATTGCCAGGGGGAACATGATGCCTATTATCCTATTGTTCGCCAGGAGGACAATGACCGCCTTTATCCCGGGGTAAGACGGACATATGTCCGTCTGGCTGAAGGCACTTTTACCGGAGGCAATGTTTTTTTGATTCGGGCCGGGGTAATGGATAACTGCATGGATTTGCTGGAACGCTTTATTTCCGCCCGCAAGCAGCCCTGGCGCCTGGCACGATTGCTGGGGCCCACTTTTCTGTGGCGCTGGTGGCGGCAAACCCTGACCATTGCCGATATTGCCCGCAAGCTCCAGCAACTGACAGGGTTTTCCGGTCAGGCGGTGATTTGTCCCCATCCGGAAATTGCCCTGGACCTGGATAAGGAGGAAGACTGGCTCTGGCTGGAAAAGGGCCAATATTTCTAAACATCCTCATGGACAGAGGATGTTTTTTTTATTATAATGATGGAAAAATGAAATTTTTTTGCCTCAAATGGATAAAATATTCGGGAAATGGGAGAGTGATTCCCGTGAAAATTAAACGCAGTGCCAGAACAATTATTATCGTACAGGAACTGCTCAATCGACCCCATCATCTCTTTCCCCTGACCTATTTTGCTGATGAACTGGGAGTAGCCAAATCCAGCCTCAGTGAGGATATTGGGCTGATCAAGGAAACTATAGCCCGGTTACAGCTGGGGATAGTGGAAACTGTAGCGGGAGCAGCCGGTGGGGTTCGTTTTTTGCCTTTAATCGGGGCGGAAAAACGGGCCAAACTGGCGAAAGAGCTCTGTCAGAGGTTACAGGAGCCGGAACGCATCATTCCGGGCGGATTTTTGTATATGAATGATATTATCTATGATCCGGAAATCGCCGGCTGGATCGGCCAGATCTTCGCTTCTCGTTATGTCTACCAGCCGCCGGAATATGTCCTGACCGTGGAAACCAAAGGCATACCCCTGGCTATGATGACCGCCAGGGCTCTGGGGGTGCCTCTGGTCATCGCCCGGGATGACAGCAAAGTTACCGAAGGGTCATCGGTGAGTATCAACTATGTTTCCGGTTCCACCCGACGCATTCAGACCATGGCCCTGGCCCGGCGCAGTTTGCCCCGGCAGGCCAGGGTCCTGATCATTGATGATTTCATGAAAGCCGGGGGTACGGCCCGGGGCATGAAAGAACTGCTCCAGGAATTTGAAGCGGAAGTAGTAGGAACCGGCGTCCTGATCGCTACTGTGGAGCCGGAACAGAAACTGGTAGGAGACTATTTCTCCCTGCTGGAGCTGGTAAATATTGATGAGGAAAAGAAACAGGTGGAAATCCGGCCAGCGGCCTGGGTAACCCAGCCGCTGGCAGAGGAGGAAGGTCTGTGGCAATTGTAGATTTGACCATGATTGAGCAGGCGGCAGTCCGCCTTCAAGGGGTTGCTCACCGCACTCCCCTGGACCTGTCCACTACCTTCAGCCGTCTGAGTGGTCGGGAAGTCTGGTTAAAACATGAGAATCTGCAAAAAACCGGTTCTTTTAAATTGCGGGGCGCATATAACAGGATTTTAACCCTGTCCCCTGAAGATAAGGCCAAAGGGGTAATAGCCGCCTCAGCAGGGAACCACGCCCAGGGAGTAGCATACGGGGCCAGTGCTGCAGGCATTCCGGCTACCATTGTCATGCCGGAGGGAGCTCCTCTCAGCAAGGTATCCGCTACCCGCAGTTATGGGGCCAGAGTAGTGTTGAGCGGAATTTCCTATGATGAGGCTTACCAGAAGGCCAAAGAGATTCAGGAACAAACCGGAGCCACTTTCGTTCATGCCTTTGATGACCCGGAAGTCATAGCGGGGCAGGGGACCATCGGCCTGGAGATTCTAGAGGAGATTGAACCGGAAGTGGTGGTAGCCCCTATCGGCGGCGGGGGGCTGGTGGCCGGACTGGCTACAGCTATCAAAGGTCGCAATCCCCGCATTAAAGTGATCGGGATTCAGGCGGCCGGAGCTCCGGCTATGTACCTGTCCAAACGGGCCGGCAGCTGGCAGGAGACCATTCAGGTGGATACCATTGCCGATGGGATTGCAGTTAAAAAACCGGGACAACTAACTTTTCAGATTATCAATGACCTGGTGGATGAGATTGTGACCGTTACGGATGAGGAAATTGCCCAGGCTATCCTCATGCTGCTGGAACGGGGCAAAACCATCGTAGAAGGGGCCGGGGCAGTAGGAGTGGCGGCGCTGCTGGCAGGCAAGCTGCCTTTCAGCGGTCGGACAGTGATTGTCCTTTCCGGTGGCAATATTGATGTGAACATGGTGGCGACCATTATTAACCGCGGTCTCAGCAAAGCTGGCCGCCGTTTGCGCTTTCGCACCATTCTGGTGGATAAGCCCGGCAGCTTGCAAAAATTGCTGGAGCTGATCGCTGGTACCAGGGCCAATGTCATCTCCATTACCCATGATCGTACCCGTCCGACTTTAACCTATACCCAGGCGGAAGTGATACTGGAACTGGAAACCCAGGATAATCAACATATTGGGGAAATTCTGGCGATACTGCAGAATAACCACTATCAAGTGGAAATAGTTAGTTAAAGGAGGAACGAGCAATGACAAAAGAAATTATTTCTACTACCGCAGCACCCCAGGCCATCGGACCCTATTCCCAGGCGGTCAAGGTGGGCAATTTGCTATTCTGTTCCGGTCAGATTCCCATTGATCCCGTCACTGGCCAGCTGGTTACCGGGGATATCCAAACCCAGACCCGCCGGGTGCTGGATAACATTAAGGGTCTACTGGAAGCTGCCGGCAGCTCTCTGGATAAGGTGGTAAAAGCAACGGTATTTATTAAGGATATGAATCAGTTTGCCACCATTAATGAAATCTACGCTACATACTTTACTGCCAATCCGCCGGCCCGCTCCCTGGTAGAGGTAGCCCGCCTGCCGAAAGATGTCGATATTGAGATTGAGGTAATAGCCTTATGTGAATAATTGTGTAAGAATTTGTATGAAACTTTTAGCACAAATAAGCAGGATTTTTTTGGGATGGAGAGAATAAAATAACCTGTATTGGAAAATAATATCTAGTAGGCAACCAGGAAGGTGGTGAGACTATGCTTAATATTACCGATGTACGGATTCGGAAACTGAGCCCGGAAGGAAAACTGAAAGCAATTGCCTCTGTCACCCTGTCCAATGTCTTCGTTGTCCATGACATCAAAGTGGTGGAGGGTCAAAAGGGCTTATTCGTGGCGATGCCCAGCCGCAAGACTTCTGAGGGGCATTACCGTGACATCGCCCATCCTATAACTTCAGATTTCCGGCAGCTGATTTCCCAGGTGGTTCTGGACGCCTATCAACAGGCAATGGTAGAGGAACAGGTCAGTGCTTAAACAGCAACACCCCGCGTCAGCGGGGTGTTTATATTTTGGAGAGATGAAGTTGCATGAAAATTGATAACACAGATACCGAATCGACAAAAATGAAGGGATTCCTTCTTTATTTAAAATTCCATTTTTCTCGACAAAAGGGCAGGAATTAAGGGAAAGCTGTTGAATATACAAAAAGTTAGGCATAATAACAAATGGATAGCTCATATAAAGGAGGCGTCTTTTTTGGAAGGGCTGGCAGCAGTCATCCTGGCAGCAGGAAAAGGGACAAGGATGAAGTCCCGGCTGCCCAAAGTATTACATCCGGTCGGGGGCCAACCGATGGTCAGCCATGTCATGGCAGCTTGCCGTACTGCCGGAGCGCAACCGGTGGTGCTGGTTATCGGGCATGGAGCAGAACAGGTGCAGGCCACTTTAGGGCCGGAGCAGGTATATGTAGAACAGAAAGAACAACTGGGTACAGGTCATGCTGTCATGCAGGCAGAGACTGTATTGCGGGATTTTGAGGGAGATATTCTGGTTGTGTGTGGAGATACCCCTTTGTTGCGCGGTGAAACCCTGGCGGCTCTGGCCCAGTACCATCGCCAGCAAGAGGCAGTGGCTACGGTACTGACCATGACGCTGGCAAATCCGACAGGTTATGGCCGGATTATCCGGGATGAACAGGGCCAGGTGGCAGCCATCGTGGAGGAAAAGGATGCTACCCCGGAGCAGAAAGCCATCAGGGAAGTCAACTCCGGTACATATTGCTTCCAGGCGCAGGCCCTCTTTGCCGCCCTGCAGCAAATCACCCCCAACAATGCCCAGGGGGAGTATTATTTAACGGATGTGCTGGCTATTTTCCGGCAGCAAGGGCAAAAGGTAGCGGCCTGGCAGCTGTCAGATGATACAGAGGTGATGGGTATCAATGACCGGGTGGCCCTGGCAGAAGCCAACCGGCTGTTCCGGGAACGCATTAACCGGCAGCAGATGCTGGCAGGAGTAACCATTCTTGACCCGGCCACTACTTATATAGAGGCGGAGGTCAAAATCGGCGCTGATACCGTCATTTACCCCAATACCCACTTGACAGGCAAAACCACTATCGGAGCTGGCTGCCAGATCGGTCCTGATACCAAAATTATGGACAGCCAGATTGGAGATGGGGTGGAGATCCAGTTCAGCGTGGTTTTGCAGGCGGAGATCGGCAATGACTGTACTATCGGGCCCTTTGCTTACTTGCGCCCTGGTACCCACCTGGCGGCCGGGGTCAAGGTGGGCGATTTTGTGGAAATTAAAAATGCAGTGATTGGCCAGGGCAGCAAAGTGCCCCATCTCAGTTATATAGGAGATGCGGAGATTGGCTCCGGGGTTAATATCGGGGCTGGCACCATCACCTGCAATTATGATGGTTACAAAAAATCAAAAACCATTATTGGCGATGGCGCCTTTATTGGCAGCAACAGCAACCTGGTCGCACCGGTAACTATTGGCGCCGGGAGCCTGGTTGCCGCTGGTTCCACTATTGTTAAGGATGTACCGGCTGATGCCCTGGGGGTGGCCCGGGCGCCGCAAAAAAACCGGGAAGGCTGGGCTAAAGCTCGGCGCGAAGCAATCGAAGGAGGTAAAGCATAAATCATGGGTGTGCGCCAGATGAAAATTTTTACCGGTAATGCCAACCCGGCGTTGGCAGCGGAAATCGCCGAATATCTGGGGGTTAATCTGGGACAAGCTCAGGTTTCCCGCTTTAGTGATGGCGAAATCGTGGTCAAAATCAATGAGAGCGTACGGGGGGCGGATGTATTTGTCATTCAGCCCACCTGTAGCCCGGCCAATGACCATTTGATGGAACTGCTGATTATGATTGATGCCCTGCGTCGGGCTTCTGCTCGCCGCATTACTGCCGTTATTCCTTATTACGGTTATGCCCGGCAGGATCGAAAAGCCCGGGGCCGGGATCCCATTACTGCCAAGCTGGTGGCTAACCTGATTACCGTCGGGGGAGCTCGTCGGGTAATGACCATGGATTTACATGCTGGTCAGATTCAGGGCTTTTTTGACATTCCGGTGGACCACTTGCCCGGGGTTCCCATCCTGGCCGAATATTTCCGCAACAAGAACCTGGAGAACGCTATTGTTGTCAGCCCTGACCTGGGCGGAGTAACCCGGGCCCGGGCTCTGGCTGACCGGCTGGGCAGTGCCATTGCCATTATTGACAAACGGCGGCCGGAACCGAATGTAGCAGAGATAATGAACATCATAGGCGATATCGAAGGCAAGACAGTGATCATGATCGATGATATCATCGACACCGCCGGGACTATCACCCTGGGTGCCCAGGCCTTGATTGAGCGGGGGGCGAAAGAGGTTTATGCCTGCTGTACCCATCCGGTCTTATCCGGTCCCGCTATCTCCCGCATTGAAAACTCTCCCATCAAGGAACTGGTGGTAACCAATACCATTCCCCTCTCAGAGGAAAAACGCAGCAACAAAATCAAGGTCCTGTCAGTTGCGCCGCTTCTGGGTGAAGCCATTTTGCGCGTTCATGAGGACCTGTCAGTGAGTATGCTGTTCGACTAGGTATAATACTTATCTAAAACGGGCATAATACCAGCACAAACAAATGGTGCTGGTATTATTTTTTTTGGAGGTGTAGTCATTGACTGGTCAAAATCTGACAGCCCGAATTCGGGAGAGAGACGGAAAAGGGCATAATCGCCGCCTGCGCCGGTCCGGCTGGGTGCCGGGAGTTGTATATGGTAATGGTATTGATGGCAGTATTTTGGTCGCAGTGGATAAAGTACAATTGCGGCAACTGCTCAACAGTCCGGGCGGCCGTACCCGCTTGCTGAGACTGGATTCCGGCTTGCCTACGGGCCCTATTGACGCTTTGATCAAGGAAGTGCAGTGGGATCCTGTTACGGAAGAGCTCCTGCATGTGGATTTGCAAAAGGTGGAAACAAACCGCAAAGTTCATGCCCAGGTACCGGTGCACCTGGTGGGAGAAGCCCAGGGGGTAAAGGCCGGGGGCATTATTCAGTTTAATGTTCGCCAGCTGGAAGTGGAATGTTTGCCCCAGGATATTCCGGCGGAAATCACCATTGACATCAGTCACCTGAAAATAGGCGGAATGATCCGGGTCAAGGATATCCCTGTTCCGCCTGGTTGCCAGATTGCCCAGGATCCCGATACTATTATTGCCGCAGTGATTGCACCCAGGATGCAGGTCGAGGACGTAGAAGTGGAAGTGGTTGAATCCGTACCAGCCAAACAAGCGACTACCACTGCGGCATCATAATAAAGTGACCCTCTGCCCACTGGCAGGGGGTTACTTGCTTCTGCTGGCTCTGGTTGTATATAATGAGGGAGAGCAAGGGAGGTATGCAACAGCTTCAGAAAACTATACTATAATTGATTGTACCTAACTATTTTACTATTATAAAAGCATGGAATATTATCCATTGGAGAAGCAACAAAGTCCGGCAGGGTTTTCGGGAGTTGATCAGGAATGCCAGAGAAACACGAGAAGAACAAATTAGCATAACTGTGTGCGGGGAGTTTTTTCCAGAGATTTACCCGGCTCACCGGTCTTCGAAGTGGAGCCGGGGCGAAGAAGACCCGCTGACTACGGAGATGCGTCTCTTCTGTGCCTGTATGCGGTGGGCCTTTAACCGGCTCCTGGAAGGTGCTTCCCGCCATGAAATCAAGAAGTCAGGACAAGAACTTTTCGGGCTGAACTCCCGCTATACGGATGATGCCAGACTTAAAGCACAGGCCCTGCTGGACTCCCAAACAGAACTGCTGAAGTTAGAAAATGAAGAAACAGAAAAGAAACTGGGCCGGGCCAGGAAGAAACTCAGCCTGACAGTCAAGGGGCGGAACAATCGGGTGGTTTCACTGGCAAAAAGGCTGGCTGAACTGAAGGATTACCGGGAGAAGGGGACAATACCAGAGGTAGTCTTTGGGGGCAGAAGGCTGTGGGAAAAGGTCTGCCAGGGCCGGGCCGCCCGTGAAAAATGGCGGCACGCCCGCAGGAATCGCCTCTACTCCTGGGGAGACGAGAGCAAGGGAGGCAACCCCAACAGGAACTGGTGCAGATATGGCTGGCCATGAAGTTACCCTATGCGGTAGAACTGATCCGCACCCTGGAAGGACGCTGCTTGGTACATTTGACATTTGAAGTGGTCAGGGTGCAGGAACCGGACTTTGCTAAAGGTTGTCTGGCTATAGACACAAACCCTGATGGGGTAGCCCTGTGTAACGTTAGCGCTTCCGGCCAGCCGGAACCGTGGGCGGAGGGTTTAAATATTCCTTCTCCCGGCAACCTGGGCAAATACGAAGGAGAGTTTCAGGTTATCCCTTACCCGAACGGCTTTCTTTATATCAGAATACCAGACTTAGCCCATGCTTCCAGCTTCCGGCGTAGCTACCTGATAGGCGTTTTAGCCAGAGTAGTGGTAGATATAGCTTTCTTTTCAGGCAAACCCATTGTTTTAGAAAACCTGAACTTTGGCAAAGACAGACTGGACACTAATAAAAAGTTTAACCGCATGGCTTCCAATTTTCCATTTGCGAAAATGGTAGGAGCAATGTATCGGAGAGCGGTGAAAGAAGGGGTGCCTTTCAAGTTAGTATCACCCCGGCATACTTCTACCATAGGTTACTGGAAGTATATGAAACGTTACGCCGTTCCGGTGCATTGCGCGGCGGCACTGGTTACAGGTCGCCGGGCAATGGGGTTCAGGGAACGGGTGACTGAAGAACTCAGGCAACTGGTATCGCAAATCAAGCAAAACCTGACCCGGAAGGTTAATCCTGATAGACCTGAGGAAGGAAAAGGGATGACCCGTAGGGTCAGGGCCTGCTTGAGGCGGCTGGAGGAGAGGCTTCCTGTGCATAACGGGCTTGCCCAGAGTGAGCAGGAGGCGTATAACTCCGTCTGGCCTGACCTGAAGTTATTGGCCCTGTCCGTACGGTGACCCCGTTTAGCCGGTGTCGGAGAAACCGGTAGGCGTCCTAACAGGACGCGGGAGGCGGAGTTATACTCCCACCGGGAGGTCAGCATAAACCGGTGCAGTACTCCCGTCCGGGTGGAACTCCCGGGCCGAGGTCCCCTGTCGCCCTGCCCCGCGGGGGCAAATCAAGTATTCGGAAAGGAGGCGAAATCCTGGTCTGGGGGCCGACTTGGCTGGAGATAAAAACAGTCAAGTTTTTTGAACCAGGGCGAGAATATGAAGATGCTGGTGGGACTGGGCAATCCCGGCCCGCAATATGAATTGACCCGGCATAATGTCGGTTTTCTGGTGATTGATGCCCTCGCTGATAAGGTAGGGGTTAGCAGTTTCAAGCAGCAGGCCGGCGCGCTGGTAGCTTCGGTAAATTATCAGGGGGAAAAATTGCTGCTGGTCAAGCCTCAGACCTACATGAACCTGAGCGGCCAGGCCGTAGGGGAACTGGCCCGTTATTATAAAATTCCGGCTCAAGATGTGCTGGTTATCTATGATGATATGGATAACCCGTTTGGCCAGCTACGCTTGAGGGCCAGGGGGAGTTCTGGCGGCCATAATGGGATCAAGTCGATTATCAGCCATTTGGGGACGGAGGAGTTTCCCCGCCTCAAGGTGGGGATTGGCCGGCCGCGGCCAGGCCAGAGTGCTGCCGATTATGTCCTGGAGCCTTTTAGTAACGAGGAACGGGCGGCACTGGGGCGCATAATTCCCGCTGCGGTAGATCGGGTGTTGTCGGTGGTGGACAAGGGGATAGTGGCGGCGATGAATGAGTTTAATGGGAAGAGGGTTTGTTAGAGTATTTTGCAGTTAGGTAGGGAAAGGAAAATGAGGCTGGATATTATCTTGAAAACCAAAGACAAAGAAGTTCTATTACCTTTTAATTATCAGTATCAGATAACTTCGTTTATTTATGAGATGGTTGCAAAATCATCACCTGATTATGCTACTAAACTTCATGATGAGGGATTTGGAGAAAAGAGATTTAAATTTTTTACCTTTTCTCAAATTGTAGCAAGAAAGAAGAAAATTGTTTCTGATGGTGTTTGGCTATTTGGCGAGTTTGTCTTGAAAATAAGTTCACCTCTTTACGATTTTTTATTTCACTTGTTAAATGGGCTTTATAAACAAAATAATATCAAGATTGGTAGAGAAATCTTTTTGATTAAAGATATTTTACTTTATGAAAATCCAGTAATTAAATCGGGAATGAATTTTGTCTGTCTGTCACCTATTGTGGTAAGCACAATAAAAGATGACTTTTCTACACCTTACTATATTAGATATACAGAGGAACCCGAGTTGTTTAATGAAAAATTACGCCAAAATCTTATCAGAAAATATCAAACATATTATGGACGGGCGCCGGCGGCAGATAATTTACAAATTGTTTTTGATCAAGAATACCTTCAGAGACATAAGGGTACCAAGCTAATTCATTATCGTGATCAAAAAATCCTGGGTTATTTGGCTCCCTTTACTATTTATGGGTCTGATGAACTAATTACTTTTGGTTATGATACAGGTTTTGGAGAGAAAAACAGTATGGGTTTTGGGTTTGTAGAGCTGAGGAAAAGATAAAAGAAGCCCCGAAAATCTTCTTCTAAGAGGATTTCGGGGATTTTTTTTATGAATTTTATTACATAAAAAGGAAAATAAGATGGAATGTAGAAAATAAATATATAAAAAATGGTTCCAAGGTGAAATTATGCAAAATTACTTAATGGAGCTTGAGTTGGGTGGGCTTGAAATTAATTACTATTTTGTGTGTAAGAGAAAACTCTGGCTTTACTCCAGATATATTAGGCAAGAAACTAATCATGATCGTGTAGAACTAGGGCAATTTATTCATGAAGAGTCATACCGGAGGCAAAAAAAAGAAATCGAAATCGGATCCATAAAAGTAGATTTACTTCAAGATGGGGCAATATGTGAAATAAAATTATCATCCAGGATGGAAGAAGCTCATTTGTGGCAATTATACTATTATCTTTATTATTTAAAAAAGCAAGGCTTTAATCAGGTGAAAGGAGTGCTTTTATTTCCTAAAGAAAGGAGAAAAAAAGAGGTGATTTTGACCCAGGAGGTAGAAAAGGAACTAAAAAAAATTATCGCTCAAATTATCACAATAAAGAAGGAAGAATTACCACCTGAAAAACTGAATAAACGTAGTTTTTGCACTAAATGTGCATACTTTGAGTTTTGTTACGCCTAAGAGAGGAGGTGATCCGTGATGAAATATTTCACTTATACCGGCAATCCCTTTATTGATACGGGATTGAATGTTGTTTTATCCTGGCATAACAAAAAAGCTCCAGAAGAACTAATAGTTGAGGACCTGGAAAAAATGATTGAGATTTCTGCCAGACTTTATGGCAGCGAAAAATGGCTGAAAAATCTTTATTCTGTTTTTCCCAATAACCCCTTTACCAATCCTTCAATTAAAAATAAGGAATCTAGATACCTGGAATTCATGAATGATTTAAAAAATAATATTAAACCGTTAGATACTGGACGTGGTTGTGTTGGTTGTGGCAAACGTGAACCATACAAAAAATTTACTAAGACAGATATACCACTTACAGGTACAAAGGATTTGAGAAATTTATTTCCGGCGGCTGAGGCAGGAGAGAGTTATTGCGCTCTTTGTGCTATGCTTATTCAGTTTATGCCAATGGCTTTATTTGCTTGTGGTGGACGATTCATGCTAGTTCACTCGGCAAATTCAGAAATAAATGGAATATATGTCCGGCGATGTTTAAAAGAAATAAAGCAACAAATAGCTTTGGGGGATATGTCAGGTGTCTTTGACCAGGGTTATAAAAACCCGATAAATGCTCTTTTTTTCCTTGCTGAAGAAATTGTCAGGGATATTAATGATTTTTTTGATGAACCGGTAATGGTAAGAATTTATAGTTTCACAAACTATAACCAATCGCCGGATTTAAATATTTATGATTTACCGGCTCCTGTTTTTTATTTCATTGTGCAAGCACAGAGGAAAGGTTTTACACAGGCTTGGAATGAGCTGAAAAACAAAGGATATACAGGAAAAAAAGCAGAAAATACCAGTAAGGAAAAACGCAAAAACCTTAATAACGAAGTCTTATTAAAGCTGTTAAATGAGGAGAGCGTTGTACCATATTTTTTAAACATAAGCACACGATCTATTGTTGGAAATTTTGAATTTTTATCCTTATATTTGAAGGAGGTGAGGAGATATATGCAGAGAAGAATTGAATCAATAAAAAGATTAGGAGATGAACTGGCGATATTTATCCGGGAAAATAATGACCAAAGAAGACTTTATCTTTTAGAAACAGTAGACAAGTTTGATGACTTTAGAAATCAGCTGCGGATAATTTATCGTAAGCGTTTAGACATGGGAATTTCCACACCACTATTTACAGTTGATGAATATGTGGAAAATCTTTTTCCTGATGGCCCAGTGAACTGGAGAGAAACCAGAGATCTAATACTTTTCAGAATATACGAAACTTTATCAGGCTGGCTGGCAGAAAATGCAGGGGAAGAAAATGAGGAGGAGGAAGAAGAATGAGAAAACATTGTCTTGGTTTTGTGTTGATTGATGCACCTCATTCAGCACTGAACAATGCTGGTACGGATGAAGGGGCGAGAACGGAAAATACTATTGCAGTTAAAAAAATAAAAAAAGGGCGAGAAGTTTATCCGTATGTATCTGCCCAGGCGTGGAGATACTGGTGGCGAGAAGTATTAGGCAGTAAATTTAATTGGACAATGTCACCGATTGCCCGAGAATCTAAAACAGCTTTTACAGAAAATAATCCTTTGAAATATTATGATGATGATGTATTCGGGTATATGCGGGCAGAAAAAAAGGAGACCTTTACCAGAGTGTCACCTTTGAAATGTTCGCCTTTAGTTTCAGTTGTGCCATTTAAACCTGTTGATGATTTCGGGGTTATGGCCCGCCAAGAAGGGGATCCTGTGCCTTATGAGCATCAATTTTATTCTACTGTTCTAAAAGGAATTTTTGCCCTTGACCTCGATAGTGTAGGTCGCTTTACTACTGTTAATAAGACTGGTTTTAAAAATATTAGCAAAGAACTGTTACAAAAAGCCCATGATTTTAATGCTCAAGTAGTGGATGGAGAAGCTATTCTTACAGCACAAGAGCGAGCCAAACGGGCAAAAGAAACTTTGTTAGCTCTGGCCTATTTATTTGGTGGAGCCAAGCAAACATTACATTTAACAGATGTATCCCCAAAATTCATCATTTTACTTATCCTGGATGGAGGAAATCATCTGCTGATGAATGTTACAGGGGAAAAAGAAGGAAAACCCATAATTAACTTTGATTATTTAGAAGAGGTTTTATTGGATTATCAGGATAGTATTGTTTCCAACGTATATATAGGCAAGGCCAGTGGCTTTATGGATGAAGTAGATTTGAATAGATTTAAAGCTCGTATGGCAGAGAAAGGCTTTGCGCGTATAGAGATAGGTACAGTTAAACAGATGATTGAAAGTTTTGCGGACGAAGTTGAAAAATATTATCTGGAGAGATAACGATGAAGGTCTTAAAAGTAATAATTAAGGGAATTACGGCATCCTTTCGCTATCCCCTTTTTATCAGCGGTTATCAGCCAACGCTATCAGTTCCTCCTCTTTCTACAGTTCTAGGATTGCTTTCTGCAGCAGCTGGGAAAGTAATAGATCAGGTTGATTTTGGTCTGGCTTATAATTTCACTTATGAAGCCCGGGCAGTTGATCTGGAAACAGCGTATGAAATAGGTGACAACCTATCTTTTAAGACCAATGTATGGCGCAGAGAATTTCTTTTTCATCCAGAACTTACGTTATATGTTACAGATTTAGAACTTCGTCCAATTTTTGAAAAACCTGTTTTTCAGTTATTACTAGGGAGAAGCCAGGATTTGGCTCAAGTTGCAAAGATTGAAGAAATTGAACTTATGCAAACATCTAAAGCTATATTAAAGGGGTGTATTGTTCCTGCTGATACACCAGGAGCTATAGGGCCATTGGTCTCTTTGCCAGTAATGTTTGATAGCCATTTTCCTCGAAAAAGATTAAAAGCTGATAAATTCATTATTGTCGACCGGGAATGCCAGATTGAATACGAGCGTAATCTTTATATTGATTTGGCTGAAAGCAGAGGAGTGTTCTTGTATGAACCAGAATATTTTAGCCAAGCCGGATGAAAGTTTGCAAGAACATACTCATAAAGTCCTAAAAGTTTTACGTAACTTAATGAATGTTTATAGAAATGCCCCGGTTTATACCGGGGATATCCTTTTTTACAAAAAACTTTTCTGGGCAGCATTTTTACATGATTTCGGTAAAGGGGCTCTTGGATTTCAAAAACAACTCACGGAAAAAAAGCGTTGGGGCTTCCGTCACGAGCTTTTATCAACGGCATTTTTGAATTTTTTACCGTTTTCCGATAAAGATAAAGAAGATATTGCCTTATGGATAGCGACACATCATAAAGATCTATTTTTATTACGGGAAAGATATCTAGATAAAGAAGTTTTAAATAAACGTTTTGAAGAAATAAAACCCTATATGGATGATTTGTTTAAATTATTACAATATGGTGGTCAACTTTATTATGAAGTTTTTGGGGAAAAGGTTGATTTTGTAGAAAAAGAATTAGTAGAAGTATCAAGTATTGTTAGCATTATTTTGAAACAAATAAGAAAAATAAAATTTGTTGATGATATATCAATAAAAGATAAAATGTTAGGTTTTTTAGGCAGAGGCTTTTTGATTGCAGCTGATCATCTAGCATCGGCTGGTAAAACATATATTGAAAGATTTTCATCTCCTTCAGAGGTTTATAAATTTTCTAACTTGTTTTCTACACAGAAGTACTGCCAAAATTACAGAGATAATTTATTACTTATTGCTCCTACAGGTTCCGGTAAAACAGAAGCGGCGTTATTTTGGAGTGAAGCTAATCAAAGTGAAGGAAATGGGGATCGAGTATTTTATATACTACCCTATACTGCTAGCATCAATGCGATGTATGAACGCCTAGCCAAGGATTTTGGCGAAAAAAAGGTCGGTTTTTTACATGGAAAAGCAGCTTATTATCTCTACAAAAAATTAAATGAGGATGATTTAAAGAAAATACGCGATCTTAAAGATTTGAATCATAAGATATTTAAACCAATAAAAATTATGACGCCATTTCAGTTAATAAAAACGTTTTTTGGCATTAAAGGTTTTGAAATGAATTTAGCTGAGTTGCTAGAAGCTAAAATTATTATAGATGAGGTACATGCGTATGATCCCCGTACCATTGCTTTATTACTTTCATCTTTAAGGTACTTACAGAAAAACTTTAATGTGCGTATTTTAGTAATGTCAGCGACTATTCCAAGATTTTTAAAAGAGCTCATCATGCAAAAACTTACTATTAATCAAGAAATTTCTTTAACCCCGAATGAGTGGAACAGATTTACGCGCCATCGTGTAAATATTTTGCAAGGAGATATATTTGATCACCTTGCCTTAATTAGAAAGCATATAGAACAGGGGAAAAAAGTACTAGTAATTTTAAATACAGTAAAAAGGGCTCAAGAAGTTTATCAATTATTTTTTGATATTCCCTGTCATAAAAAACTTTTACATGGCAGATTTATTCAACGGGATCGGGAGGCTATTGAAAAAGAGATATCTAAACTTGGTTTATTAGTAGCTACCCAGGCGGTGGAGGTTTCGCTAGATATTGATTATGATCTTCTATTTACAGAACCAGCTCCATTAGATGCCCTTTTGCAACGTTTTGGCAGAGTGAACAGAAGAGGTAAAAAAGGTATTGCTGATGTTTTTGTGTTTTCTAAAGGAAGTCGAGAAGACAAATATATATATCAGCCGGAATTAGTAAATAGAAGTATTGAGGTTTTAGAAAAAGTAGATATATTACAGGAAGTGAAAGTTCAGGAAATGATTGATTATGTTTATGAAAATGGTTTTAACCAAAAAGCACAGAGTCTTTATGATGAAGTTGAAACTAATATGAATAGTTTATTAGATAGTTTATATCCATTTATAGTTTCTGAAGAAAACGAGGAACGATTTTATCAGCTTTTTAATTCTATCGATATTGTACCGGAACGTTTTTATGGGGAATATATAGATCTAATTGAAAAGGAAAAATATTTTGAAGCAATGGGATATATAGCCAGCGTGAATTTTGGTCAATTTATTAAGTTGAAAAAACAGGGGCTTATTTATCAAAAGGAAGACACACTGATAACAAGTTGCCGCTATGATGATGAAATAGGACTAGTAATAGATGAACCGGAAAGGGTTTTGGAAAACTTTTTCTAGGGGGATATCTTTTATGAATAGAACTATTTATATATTTAACAATGGTAGATTGAAAAGAAAAGATAACACATTATATTTTGAAACTGAAGAAAATAAAAAACCTTTGCCAATAGAAAATATAGAAAGTATATATTTTTTTGGTGAGATAGATTTAAACACTAAAGCCGTTAACTTTTTGGCACAAAATAACATAAGTTTGCATTTTTTCAACTACTACGGGTTTTATACGGGCAGTTTTATACCAAGGGAGTATTTAAATTCTGGATACCTCCTGGTGAAACAGGTAGAACACTATCTTGACCGGGAAAAAAGAATGGTTTTAGCAAAGGAAATAGTTGAAGCTGCATCGGACAATATTTTAAGAAATTTATATTATTACAAAAATCGCGGTTATGATTTGGAACATGAAATTTCAGGTATAACAATCTTAAAGAAAGAGATCAATAAAACAAAAGAACCAGAAGAGCTAATGGCAATAGAAGGGAACATACGACAGTATTACTATCGTGCTTTCCCAATAATAACCGGATACGAAATGGAGAAAAGAGTAAAAAGACCGCCAGACAATATCTTGAATACATTAATTTCATTTGGAAATACCGTTTTTTATACTACAGTTTTATCTCAAATATATCATACTCAATTAAATCCAACTATAAGCTACCTACACGAACCAGGTCAAAGAAGGTTTTCACTGGCTTTAGATCTAAGTGAAATTTTTAAACCAATAATTGTGGATAGAGTGATTTTTACGGTTTTGAACCGCAATATAGTTACCGAAGACGACTTTAATGTTGAAGAAGGTTACTGTTTTTTAAAAGAAAAGGGTAAAAAAGCTTTTTTACAAACCTATGAGGAGAAACTAAGAACAACAATAGAGCATAGAACCCTTAAACGCCATGTATCATATCGCACTTTAGTAAAATTGGAGGCCTATCGATTGATCAAACATCTCATTGGTGATGAAAAATATAAAGGGTTTAGAGCGTGGTGGTAATATGTATATAGTCATTGTTTATGATATTGGAGAAAAAAGAGTTGCGAAGGTATGCAAGTTTTTAAGGAAATATCTTTATTGGGTACAAAACTCTGTATTTGAAGGAGACTTGACAGAAAGTCAATTTGAAAAAGTAAAACATGGATTAAAAAAATTAATAAAAGAAGATGAAGATATGGTGTTGTACTATGTTTTTTCCACTCCTAAATGGGTTGAAAGAGGAATTTTAGGTAAAGAGAAAAATCCCATTGATGCTTTTTTGTAAATACAGCAGGAAAAGAAGGGAGAGGTATAGAATAGATATATGTGTAAATTAATTGTTATCGTCGCTACCCCAGCATAATTACATTATTATAGGTAGACGACATTTTTGGCTTACTAACCATCCTGAAAGCCTTATTTTTTCTGGCTTTCAGGATGGGTCTTAATAGAACCATTGTGGGATGGAAACTGATAACGAAGGCATCAGCCCTAATCTGGCCTACTGGGTCTTAATAGAACCATTGTGGGATGGAAACGGAGAGGTCTTGGGGGAATGCCTTCCTCAGCGCCAGAGTCTTAATAGAACCATTGTGGGATGGAAACCTAGGCCGGTGACGGTGTAAGGCTTCCCCTTTTCGTCAGTCTTAATAGAACCATTGTGGGATGGAAACGCACTGCAAGCAGTAATAAAAAAGCGAAAAGGTAAGGTCTTAATAGAACCATTGTGGGATGGAAACCACCTCTCCAAAGCCTGCATTATGCGTGGTACAGCATGTCTTAATAGAACCATTGTGGGATGGAAACCTTGTCAGGTATGCTGTTATTTTCAAGGGTTGCATTAGTCTTAATAGAACCATTGTGGGATGGAAACGGCTCATGCGCCGCAGACTGGAAGATGGCGGGGGACTGTCTTAATAGAACCATTGTGGGATGGAAACGCCGGCATGGCTATGCAGGACTTAGCCAAGTACCAGGTCTTAATAGAACCATTGTGGGATGGAAACAATAGTGTGATAATAGAAAACGTCTGCTGGGGGCTGGGTCTTAATAGAACCATTGTGGGATGGAAACCTCCGGCAGCGCGGGATGCGCTGTCAGGGGCGGCTATTTGTCTTAATAGAACCATTGTGGGATGGAAACACTGGTGTGGTAAAGACGGCAAATGGCAAGACGTCTGTCTTAATAGAACCATTGTGGGATGGAAACCAAGCTTGTCCATGCCAAACTTGCGGATCCGATCAGGTCTTAATAGAACCATTGTGGGATGGAAACTGATGGTGGCAAGAAAGGAGGAGTAAATCATGATTTGTCTTAATAGAACCATTGTGGGATGGAAACGTTCTGATGCCAGTATGGTGGCCGATAGCCATACCAGTCTTAATAGAACCATTGTGGGATGGAAACCAAGTTAGCTCCCTGCAGGTCAGCACCCCTCAGGTCAGTCTTAATAGAACCATTGTGGGATGGAAACCCGGGTGCTGGAGGCAACATGAGAGAACGGCGCTTTGTCTTAATAGAACCATTGTGGGATGGAAACATATCGGGCCGGGAAAAGCAAGGAAGAGGCTATGGCCGTCTTAATAGAACCATTGTGGGATGGAAACATATAATTTCAGCGAGGAGGTGGCAAAAGCCTGTGCTGTCTTAATAGAACCATTGTGGGATGGAAACCGCCCGGTGATTATCAACCTGCTGTTTGGTCATATAGGTCTTAATAGAACCATTGTGGGATGGAAACCCAGTAGGAGAGAGCCGGTGTAGCACAGCACCGGTGGTCTTAATAGAACCATTGTGGGATGGAAACGGCTCCTGCTCTGGTCAAGCACCTGGGCTATGACTGTCTTAATAGAACCATTGTGGGATGGAAACTCGCAGCAGGAAGCAAAATCTACTGGGATGCTGTAAAGTCTTAATAGAACCATTGTGGGATGGAAACTTAGGTGTATATCTCAGTTCCGGGTCGGCTGTCAGCCGTCTTAATAGAACCATTGTGGGATGGAAACCAATAGAAGAGATTAAGCCCGCACATCTCGCAGTGGGTCTTAATAGAACCATTGTGGGATGGAAACAGTCAGCAAGGGTAGGCCTCGTTCTGGGAGCATTTTCAAGTCTTAATAGAACCATTGTGGGATGGAAACCAACTGCGGAACTATGGCATATTGGCGACGGAGCAAGGTCTTAATAGAACCATTGTGGGATGGAAACGTTCATAATCCAGGACTTCAGTCAATGTCAGCAAATTGTCTTAATAGAACCATTGTGGGATGGAAACACAACAAGCCATTTGTTACTATCAGTCTTATCCAAATAGTCTTAATAGAACCATTGTGGGATGGAAACAGTGCAGAGCCAGCTCAACGACCTGCGCCGCCAGGAGTCTTAATAGAACCATTGTGGGATGGAAACAGGTATAATTTGCATAAAAACTGTATAAACTTAGTATGTCTTAATAGAACCATTGTGGGATGGAAACGAAGCGGGGCCGGCAATTGAGGCGGGAGTTTGCAAAGTCTTAATAGAACCATTGTGGGATGGAAACTTCTAGTCTGGATTTTATGTGTTCAGGCAATCTAAGTCTTAATAGAACCATTGTGGGATGGAAACCTTGGATGGCTAGCTCTATAACGTCTGGCTCAACATGGTCTTAATAGAACCATTGTGGGATGGAAACATGCAATATCTAACCCATCTCGTAAGAGAAGTATTGGTCTTAATAGAACCATTGTGGGATGGAAACGCGGCAGTGCCGGAACAGCCCTATATACGTGGCCAGTCTTAATAGAACCATTGTGGGATGGAAACATGAAGCATACAGGGTCGCTGCACTCAGCGATAATCGTCTTAATAGAACCATTGTGGGATGGAAACCCAAAGATTCATTCTTGATATTGGAGGTGAAACCGAGTCTTAATAGAACCATTGTGGGATGGAAACATGCCAACGCTTATCATGCCTCCTCGATGCCCCTCTAGTCTTAATAGAACCATTGTGGGATGGAAACGGCGCATCCGGGAACTGAACCGAACTTGGCGCAGGAGTCTTAATAGAACCATTGTGGGATGGAAACGCTGTTGCTTACAGACAAGTTACAAGTGAGCAACCAGAGTCTTAATAGAACCATTGTGGGATGGAAACTTGGCGCCAGGATGGAGCATCAGCACTTCGCAAGTATCGTCTTAATAGAACCATTGTGGGATGGAAACGAATTAATTCCGTGTCGGTGAAAACAACCCCATCTGCGTGTCTTAATAGAACCATTGTGGGATGGAAACAAATACTCAAGGTAGGCATAATCAATGTTTGTGCCCGTCTTAATAGAACCATTGTGGGATGGAAACCAGCATGGGTAAGTGATTCGGTGATATTGGCCGCCGGTCTTAATAGAACCATTGTGGGATGGAAACTTGGGACTGTTGGTAATTTTGCCTACCAGAGGCTCCCGTCTTAATAGAACCATTGTGGGATGGAAACCGGCTTCCTTGCGCAGCTTTTCCCGCTCGTCGCTCAGTCTTAATAGAACCATTGTGGGATGGAAACGGTGGAAAACTTGCTCTGGCGAGAAATAGCAGCTGCGTCTTAATAGAACCATTGTGGGATGGAAACCTCTATCTCATCATTCAGCTTGGCCAATTCCAGCCGGTCTTAATAGAACCATTGTGGGATGGAAACAAGCAATTTCAGACAAAGGGGACGGTTCCTTTCGTCTAAAAATTTATTTTGTAAGGAGAGGGTGTTTCATGAAGATAGTTAAAATGAAGGATGTAATAAAAAGGTTTGGTGATGTTATAGCTTTAGACAATGTAAATTTAGAAATAGAGGAAGGAGAAATTTACGGTCTATTGGGGCCTAATGGGGCAGGTAAGACAACAGCTATAAGCATAATCTGCGGCTTGCTCAATTTTGATAGAGGAAAGGTGTATGTTTTTGATAAAAATATACGCAAAGAACCGGAATTCATAAAGAAGAGTATAGGTATTGTGCCGTCTTTTTCTTAGGTGGAAGATTGGATTCGCAACGAATTCTGCGAATAGTAGAGGGGCTGACAGTAATCCCCTCATGCTCGGATAGTAATTGGGCTAAATGATGCTCATTTGATAAAGCATGTGCCGGTTTTCGCCCGCGGTTTTTATGGATAATTCCGGTTTCTCCCTCCTCCAAGATTCTTTGTAACGCTTCAATTCTTTTTTGCTCATAGTGATTCTCTCCTGTCCCATAGTGACATTTTCTCAGAAGCGTTACAATATGACAATATCACAGACGTACGACAAAACTGGCCGAAACATTGAATGGTACTCATGTTTAACCGTGCCACTCATCGGACATAATGTAAACAAGAGTCCAGAAGGAGGATAGGGCATGGAATTGGTCGCCGCATGCCTGGCAGCACTAGTAGCCGTCCTCTTTAATCGCCGGGTTCAAGCAGAGACCGGCTGGCAAATTGCAGTCATAACCGCCCCACTAATCGAAGAATTAGCCAAAACCGGTTTCGCTAAAATCCTATCAGCCCAGGTATTACCCGTGCACCTCTACTTCGGCCTCATTGAAGCAATCTACGATGCCTGGGCCAAACCTGAGCGCCATCTTCTGCCGGCCCTGCTCAGCCTGCTCAGCCACGGCTTTTTCGGCTATCTCACTGTCAAAAGCGGCATCCTTGCTGCCCTGTTCGCCCATTTCTCCTGGAACGGTCTGATCTGGTACATGCAGAGGAGGAGGCAAAATGCGGGTAATATATTATTGTGAATTGTGTCAGGAAATCGTGGATGAATGGGAAATAGCCTTGACTGAGCCTGACAACCCATCTATAATGGAAATGCATATGGAACCAACCCTTTGTCCTGATTGCATGACAGCAATGGGTAAGGACGAAGGCTGGTTAGGCCAAATCAAGTACAATTACCTACACTGATTTGTGCCAAATTGCACTTTCATAGTGGGGGAAGGAGAAGAGCAAATGACCAGAGGGCTGGTCGGGCCCTTGCTTCAGGCGAAAGAACTCCAGGATTTGTGGCGGGATTTAGGAGTAAAGAAAAAAACCGCCCTGGTCTATGGAGTAAGCGGAGCGGTGTCTGCTTCATTACTGGCGGCCTGGTACCGTTTGCGGCAGCAACCTCTGCTAGCCATAGTAAGGGATCTGGCTGATGCAAAACGTCTATGTGATGACTTGAGCACATTTTTGCCGGAAGAGGAGATTTTACTCTATCCGGCCCAGGAACTATTACCATGGGACATTGAAGCCAGTAGCCGGGAGTTATTAACTGCCCGGCTAAAAGTGCTGGGCGCGCTGGCCAGAGGGCGCACCTCACTGATAGTGGCTCCCGTTGCTGCTTTAAGCCGGGCGGTCACACCACCGGAGCAATTCAAAAATTATCTGGTTACCCTGAACAAAGGCCAGGAAATAGAGCCGACCGCCCTGGCGGCTCAACTTCTCCAGATGGGTTATGAACGGGTATCCCAGGTGGAAGTAGCAGGGCAATTCAGCTGGCGCGGAGGAATTGTCGATATTTTTCCGGCCTCGGCCAGTGAACCGGTGCGCCTGGAATTTTTTGATGTAGAAATTGATTCCTTGCGCCTTTTTGACCCGGTGAGCCAGCGCTCTTTGCGGGAAATAGAGCAGGCGGAGATTCTGCCGGCCCGGGATTATTTTGCCACTGCTGCTGATTGGCAACAGGCAGCCAGGGTGCTGGAAAAAGAGTACCAGAATTTGCGCAAAAAACTGATCGGGCTTCAACAGAGGGAAGCAGTGGGGCGTTTGGATCAGAAGCTGAAGGATTTGCTGAGCCGGCTCAAGGAGGGCCTGATTCCTGCTGGTCTGGATGCCTTCGCCGCCTATGTAATGCCAGAAAAAGCTACCCTGCTGGACTACTTGCCGACCGGGGCGCTGATAGCCGTCGAAGATCCCAACCGGGTCAGGGAAAAGGCGCTGGCCTGGGATGATGAGCGTGGAGAAACCTTTGCCAGCTGGCTGGAACGGGGTATGGCTTTGCCCGGGCAGGAAGCTTTATATTTCAGCTGGGAAGATATATGGCGGCAGCTGACAGGAAGGCCCTTGCTGGGCCTGGCCCTTTTGCCCAGGGAGCAAACAGGCTGGCGGCCCGAACTTCTGTTAAACCTGAACAGCCGGACGGCGCCCCTGTATCAGGGAAATCTGGAAGAATTGACCCGCGACTTAAAAAACTACAAACGTCAGGGCTATGCCGTCGCCCTGCTTACAACCCATACCCAGCGCAGCCAGCAGTTGCTGGATTTATTGAAAGAGGCGGAGATTGAAGCTGTATATTTAGGCCGATTGCAGCAGGAATTTCGGACTGGAAATATCGTTATCACCCGGGGGGAACTTTCAGCCGGTTTTGAGTTTCCCCAGAGCAAAATCCTGATTTTAACGGAGAGAGAGCTTTTTGGCCAGAGCAAAAAGGGCAGAAAAGCCCGGGAAATTAAGCCTGCTGGCGGCCAGAAAATCAGCGCTTTTACCGACCTCAAGATCGGGGATTATGTAGTTCATGTCAATCACGGGATCGGGGTGTATGAAGGGGTTGAACAGCTGAGCGTTGGCGGTATTACCCGGGACTACCTGGTGGTAAGCTATGCCGGGGCCGATCGCCTCTATATCCCTACGGAACAGATTAGCCTGTTGCAAAAGTACATCGGTACTGATGGGCAAAAACCCAGGATCAGTAAACTGGGCGGGCAGGAATGGCAAAAAGCCAAGGCCAAAGCCAGAAGTGCGGTCAAAGAGATGGCCGAGGAGCTGATCAAGCTCTACGCTGCCCGCGAAGCCCTAAAGGGTTTTGCCTTTTCGCCGGATACCGTCTGGCAGCAGGAATTTGAACAGGCCTTTCCTTATGAGGAGACTCCGGACCAGTTGCAGGCTATTGCCGAAATCAAGGCCGATATGGAACGGCCCCGGCCCATGGATCGTCTCCTGTGCGGGGATGTGGGCTATGGCAAAACCGAAGTAGCTTTGCGGGCAGCCTTTAAAGCCGTAATGGACAACAAACAGGTAGCCATCCTGGTGCCGACCACCATCCTGGCCCAGCAGCATTACAATACCTGTCTGGAGAGGTTTCAGGGCTTTCCGGTTTCCATTGACCTGCTCAGCCGTTTTCGCAGTGCCCGGGAACAAAAAGCTACCTTAAAGAAACTGGCCAGTGGCCAGGTGGATATTATAATAGGTACTCATCGGCTGTTACAGGATGATGTAAAGTTCAGAGACCTGGGGCTGTTGATAGTCGATGAGGAACAGCGCTTTGGTGTTGCCCATAAGGAAAAACTGAAACAATTAAAACAGACGGTGGATGTCTTGACCTTAAGCGCAACCCCCATTCCCCGGACATTACACATGGCTCTGGCGGGGGTTAGGGATATGAGCTTGCTGGAAACCCCGCCGGAAGAAAGATATCCAGTACAGACCTTTGTGGTGGAATTCAATCCTCTGATGATCCGGGATGCTATCCTGCGGGAACTGGCCCGCGGGGGACAGGTCTATTTTGTTCACAACCGCATTGAAGACATGGATCGCATCTTTACCTTCCTGACCCAGCTGGTACCCGAGGCCCGCATAGCAATTGGACATGGACAGATGAGGGAAGATGAGCTGGAAAAGGTCATGCTGGATTTTCTCAACCAGGAATATGATGTTCTGCTCTGTACTACCATTATTGAAACCGGTCTGGATATTCCCAATGTTAATACCATCATTATCGATAATGCTGATACCATGGGTCTGGCCCAGCTCTATCAGCTGCGGGGCCGGGTGGGACGCAGTAATCGTATGGCCTATGCCTATTTAACCTATCGCAAGGATAAGGTATTGACGGAAATTGCGGAAAAAAGGTTGCAGACATTACGGGAGTTTACCGAGCTGGGTTCCGGGTTCAAGATAGCCATGCGGGATCTGGAAATCAGGGGGGCCGGCAATTTACTAGGGCCGGAGCAACATGGTCATATTATGGCCATAGGTTTTGACCTTTACACTCAGATGCTGGAGGAAGCGATACGTGAGTTAAAAGGAGAAATCAAGGAAGAACCGCTGGAAACTACTGTGGAAATTGCAATAGATGCCTATCTGCCTGCAGACTACATCGAAGATGGTGCGGTAAAAATGGAGATTTACCGCAAAATCATGCTCTGCCGCACGGAAGAACAATTACTGGATTTGTCGGATGAGCTGGTAGACCGTTTTGGTGATCCGCCTTTACCGGTGGTCAACCTGTTGACTATTGCCAGAATAAAAATTCTAGGCCAGGAAGCAGGCATTACCTATATCGGCAAACAACAGGAACATTTAATTATCAAGCTGGCACCTGATGCTCCTTTGGAGCCGGTCAAGATCCTGAGGTTACCGGGAAAGATTCGGGGGCTGAATATTGTCGGGGGTGCGGAGCCGGTTATAAGAGTGCCCTGGTCCAAACGGGACCCGGGGCTGAACTGGGTGGAAAAAATTATCAGGGAAATAAAATACTGTGGAATTGGTTCCGAGAATTTGGTATAATAAAAACAGTTTTCAGAAAGGGGATGTGATGGAATGTACAAACTGAAAAAACTGGTTGCGTCCGTACTGACCGCTGCCATGCTGGCCCTGGTAGCCGGTTGCGGTAGCAATGCGGTAGCTACGGTTAATGGGGAGGATATCACCAAGGAACAGTTTGAACGCCGCCTGGAAAAAATGAAAGCGGTATACAAGCAAAATGGAGCTAATTTTGACACCGAACAGGGTAAAGCTATGTTAAAGGCGATCCAGAAGCAGGTATTAGATGGCATGATCGAAGAAACTATCCTGTTGCAGGAAGCCAAAAAACAAGGGGTACTGCCTTCTGATGCCGATGTGCAGAAACGGGTAGAAGAGACCATCAAGAAATTTGAATCCAAAGAAAAATTCCTGGAAGCCCTGAAGAATTATAACATGGATGAAAAGGAATTTGCGGAGTGGACTAAACAAAACCTGGCTCTGGATGCTCTGTATAACAAGGTAACTGCTAACATCAAGGTAACTGATGAGGAAATCAAGAAATATTATGAAGAAAACAAGGAACAGTTCAAGCAACCGGAACAGGTACGAGCCCGTCATATCCTGATCAAATTTGATACCCAGCAGGAAAAAGTAGGCCGGACTGAGGAACAGGCCAAGAAAATGGCCCAGGACCTGATCAAGGAACTGGAGAAAGGTGCTGACTTTGCCAAACTGGCTAAAGAAAAGTCTGAAGACCCAGGCTCTAAAGACAATGGTGGCGAATACACCTTTAGCCGTGGTCAGATGGTTCAGGAATTTGAAGATGCGGCTTTCTCTCTGAAACCGGGCAGCTTTACCAAGGAACCGGTAAAGACCCAGTATGGTTATCATATTATTAAGGTAGAAGAACGCATCCCTGCTAAAGAACGGACTTTTGAAGAAGTTAAAGGGGAACTGGCCCTGCAATTGCCCATGCAAAAGAAACAGGAAGCTTTCGCCAAATATACTGCTGAGTTGAAGAGCAAGGCCAAAATCGAGATTAAGGACAAGGAGCTGGCCGCATCCCCGGCCCCTGCTCCCAGCAACGGTAGCCAGTTACCTCCGGGCCATCCCAGTACTTCCGGTGGTAGCAGCAGCGCACCCCAGCCTGCTAAACCGGCGCAATAACGAAGTTCGAAGTTCGAGGTACGAGCTTCGAGATGCAAAGAATTGGAATGCTAGGGTAGGCAGTTTAGAAGCGAGTATAACAAGGCACCGGAGGCGTACTGGAAGTACGTCGAGGATGCCGCAGCGACAGCTGACGCAGTAATACGAAGCCTATAATCGGGCGAGCATAAGAAGTCTGACAATTTTGGTAGCATAATTCCCTTCCCGCCGATAAATACTAACAGTGACAAAAAAATTGTCAGTTGGTATAAAGGAGGGAAGGGAATTGTCATGAAAGCAACAGGAATAGTTCGTCGGATTGATGACCTGGGACGGGTGGTAATACCGAAGGAAATCCGCCGCACTTTAAGGATCAGGGAAGGCGATCCGCTGGAGATTTTTGTCGATCGGGATGGAGAAGTGATCCTGAAAAAATATTCCCCCATTGGGGAACTGGGTGATTTCGCCCGGGAGTATGCCGAATCTCTGCATGAAGCAGTCGGCCATATCTGTTGCATTACTGACCGGGACAATGTCATTGCCGTAGCTGGAGGCTCTAAGAAAGAGTTTATGAATAAACCCATCGGTCCCGCAGTGGAAAAGGCGATGGAAGAAAGGAAAGCGGTTATTATCAATAACCCGGGTGAACATCCCCATTGCCTGGGTTGTCCTGTGGATGATGAAGATGACACCTGCAAGTTTACAGCGGAAGTAATAGCACCCATTATAGCTGAAGGGGACCAGATCGGCGCAGTGTTGATTCTCTCTAAAGACCCCAATGTCAGGATGGGAGAACTGGAACTAAAGCTGGCTGAGACTGCAGCGGGCTTTTTGGCCAAACAAATGGAACAGTGAAGCTGGCGGGTAGTATGCCTGAGGTATACTACCCTTTATTTTGACCGACTGGAGGAGGACGGAGGATGGCAGAAATATATATTGTCGGCCTTGGTCCCGGTGATGAGCAAACTTTCCCTCTGGGCAACTGGCAGTTGCTCAAGGGCTTTACCGGGCCGATAATTTTCCGTACATATAGACATCCTATTGTTGACTGGTTAAAACAACAGGGTATTACAGGCGCTAGCTGTGACCATTTTTATGAAGAAGCTGAGGATTTTGCTGCCGTATATGAAAAAATCGTACAGGAGCTGGTTGGACAAGCAACACAAAAGGGGCAGCTGGCTTATTGTGTACCCGGGCATCCACTGGTGGCAGAGACCAGTGTGCAATGGTTGCTGAAGCGCTGTGAGTCAGAGGGGATAACAGTCAGGATATTGCCGGCCATGAGTTTTCTGGATGCTATTTATGCAGCCCTGAAAATAGACCCGGCGCAAGGGGGGCTACAAATAATTGACGCTTTAGCGCTGGCCCAAACCCGGATCAATCCCAGAAATGGCCTGCTTCTGCTGCAGGTATATAACCAGCTGGTTGCTTCTGAGACTAAACTAACTTTGATGGAATTTTACCCGGATGAATATCCAGTTACAGTTATCCGGGGGGCAGGATTGGCTGACGAAAAAAAGGTAGTCATACCCCTGTATGAACTGGATCGTTTGCCCTGGATAGATCATCTCACCAGTATCTATTTAGCCCCCAATCCGGAGGGGAAACCTGAATTCGGCCATTATGCCCTGGAACCCCTGGCGACGGTTATGGAAAAATTGCGTTCAGAGCAGGGATGTCCCTGGGACCGGGAGCAAACCCATCAAAGCTTGAAACCTTTTTTAATTGAAGAAGCCTATGAAGTTTTAGAGGCCATCGACAACCAGGATATGGAGGCGCTTTGTGAAGAACTGGGGGATGTGCTGTTACAGGTGGTTTTTCATACACAAATTGCCCGTGAACATGAATATTTTGATTTAAATGATGTCATAATGGTAATAACTGAGAAAATGATCCGCCGCCATCCCCATGTCTTTGCCGATACACAGGTGGCTGATAGCAGAGAGGTGATACGTAACTGGGAACAGATCAAGGCCCAGGAAAAGAAGGAACAGGGCAAAGAGGAGAAATCGCTACTAGCGGGTGTTCCCAGATCCCTGCCGGCCTTGCTGCAGGCATATAAACTGCAGGCTAAAGCAGCCAAGGTGGGCTTTGACTGGGATAACTGGCGAGGAGCCTGGGACAAGGTTCAGGAGGAATTGCGGGAACTGGGACAGGTTTTAGATGACCGGCAAAAACGACAGGAGGAGCTGGGTGACCTGCTCTTCGCTCTGGTCAATCTGGCGCGCTTTTTCGACATTGATCCCGAGGAGGCACTAAAAGGAACTTGTAGTAAATTTCGCCGTCGCTTTGCCTTTATCGAGCAAACGGTAAGGGAGCGGGGCCAGAAGCTGGAGGAGCTGGCTCTGGCGGAATTAGACAAAATATGGGAACTGGCTAAAAACCATGAAAATATTTCTAAAAAAAATGGGTAAAAAGCAGGAAAATCAAGGGTTATAGCGAATATCCATATTTGGTAAATTAAACAGCTGTAAAACATAAACAGGAGGGATTTGTGTGAACAAAACCGATCTGGTAAACAGCGTAGCCGAGAAAGCTGAGCTGACCAAGAAAGATGCTGAAAAAGCCGTAAATGCTGTCTTTGCTTCAATTGAAGAAGCACTGAAAAAAGGGGAAAAGGTACAACTGGTTGGTTTTGGTACTTTTGAAGTTCGCTCCCGTGGCGAGCGCAAAGGCCGTAACCCGCAAACTGGTGAAGAAATTACCATCGCTGCTGCCAAAGTACCTGCTTTCAAAGCCGGTAAAGCTCTGAAAGAAGCTGTAATGTAATTATCAGCAAGAGCGAATAAAATCAGGTTCCACATGGAACCTGATTTTGTCATATTAAGGGGGAATCGGTTTGCGTTTAGACAAATTTCTTAAAGTAAGTCGAATTATTAAACGCCGTACTCTGGCCAAAGAAGTATGTGACGGTGGACGCATTCAGATCAATGGTCGGCCGGCCAAAGCCAGCAGTGAAGTTAAAGCAGGAGATATACTGGAACTGGATTTTGGCCAGCGACGTTTGCGGGTACGGGTAGTGGAGATAAAGGAAAACGTTCCGGCCGCCCTGGCTGGCCAGCTTTATGAAATTCTGGAAGAGATAAAAGTCAGGGAAACCACTTTCTGATGTAATATTTTTGCCCTCCCAGGTAAAACTAAGCCTTGAAAAAAGGTGACAAGGAGGGCAAAATATGTTCAGGTGGGGATGGCAAAAAATCTTGCTGTCATTACTGGTGGTGATGACCTTGATAGGTGGAGGTTGTGCCTTACGTAAACCCTTACCACCCGGGCAACCGCCAGGGCCGGCCGGGAGAGAGTTTACTGAAGAGCCAACTATATCCCTCTATGACAACAAGACCAAACAAACAAAAAAAATCAAACTGGAAGAATATGTAGCCGGAGTGGTTGCAGCCGAAATGGATACCAGCTGGCCGGTAAATGCCCTGGGAGCTCAGGCTATTTTGGCCCGTACTTTTACCCTGGAAAATATCAAGGCTGGTCGGGTGAAAAAATTGTATGGGGCGGATATTTCTACTGATATTGAGGAATCCCAGGCCTATGCTCCGGAAAAAATCAATGATAATGTGCGCAAAGCGGTACAGCTTACCCGGGGCCAGGTCATTCGCTGGCAGGGTAAGTATGTTAAAGCCTGGTTTCATGCCTGCTGTGGCGGCAAAACCGCTTCGGCTAAGGAAGGCCTGGCTTATGAAAAAGAGCCTACCCCTTATTTATCAACGGTAGCCGATGGCTGCATGGCCATCACTACCCCGGAAAATAAGCACTGGGAAGTAAAACTGAGCGGGGAGGAACTGGCCCGGGCAGTAAAACAGGCAACCGGTCAGGACCCCGGTCAGGTAACTTCAGTGCAGATTATTAAACGCGGACCTTCAGGGAGAGTAGAATCTCTCAAGGTCGGGAATGTTGCCATTAGCGGTCCGGCATTACGGCTGGCAGTGGGCAGTGAAAAAATGCGCTCCATGATGCTGGAAGACATCCAGAATGCCGGCGGAACCTTCATCTTTAAGGGCAGGGGTTTTGGGCATGGAGTTGGCCTCTGCCAGTGGGGAGCAAAAAAAATGGCTGCAGAAGGGAAACAGCCCTGGAGTATAGTTAAGTTCTATTATAAAGGTGTTAAAATAGAAAAGTTATGGTAGCAAAAGGCCCCTGTTCCATAAAGGAATGGGGGCATTTTTGACATATTCAAGGGACAAGGGGCATAAATTAAAAATGAACAAGGGAAAAGGAGGGATAGTGGGATGGAGAGCAAGAAAACAGTAACTGGTCAGCGGTTGGAAGTGCTCAACCGGGAAGAAGTAATCATAACCGGGGTGGAGCACGTGGATTCCTTTGATGAACAGGTGATAAGCCTGAAAACCAATCTGGGCAACCTCATCCTGAAGGGTGAGGGGTTGAATATCACCCAGTTGAATATGGAGGAAGGCAAACTGGTAGTACAGGGCTACCTTTATTCCCTGACTTATGCGGAAACCAAAGGGGGCAAGAGCAAGGGAATTTTTGACAAGCTGCTCAAATAGAAAGGAGGGCGTTGAGTGGAACTCAGGCTTCAACTCCTTTCTTTTCTTTTTAGCTGGGGATTGGGAGCCTTGCTGGGCATTATTTTTGATTTTTATCGTCTCTGGTCGGAATTTTACCACTGGCCGAAATGGATTAAGGCCCTGGGAGATCTGATCTACTGGATTATAGCAACTATCCTGGTTTTTTTTAGCTTACTGGGGGTTAATGGCGGGCAGATGCGTTTTTATATTTTGCTGGCTGTAACTCTGGGTTTGGCCAGTTACTGGTTTTGGTTTAGCCCTCATGTTTATCGGATTATTTCGCAGATCTGGCGCCGGCTGGTAAATCTGATCAAGAAAATAATCTGGCTGGTGACCCGGCCTCTGGTCTGGCTGGGGATTGTTCTGGCCTGGCCGTGGCGCTGGTTGTTGATATTGTGGAAAAATTTGTGGATAAGATTGTGGATAAAACCTAAACGCAACCTTTACCAGCGCCTGGAGAAATGGTGGACAGAAAAAAAGGAGCGCCGGAAATAATTAGCAGCAGGAATTAACGATAACATGTAGAAGTATTGTAATGAATTTGTAATAAATGCACTACAGTTATCCACTGCTGTGGATAACTGTGTGGATAACTTGTTTATTATCCATATTTTTTGTGGACAAGCTGGGTATAAGTCCGGAGGAATGACAGGTGCAGATTGAAATTCGGGGTGTGGAAAAACTGAGCATCCGGGAACGCCAGGTGGTGGCTTTAAAAGAAATGGGCTGGTCGACAGATGCTGTGGCCAAGCAGCTGGGCTTAAGCCCGGCTACAGTGGCTACCTTATATAACCGCGCCCGAAACAAGGGCTATCAGGTTGTGATTGTGATGAGCGGGGATGTCCTGGGTTTGGGACAGCCGGAGGAGGATGAGGCATGAGTAAACGGGCTGAAAGAAAAATAGTGGATCTAAATCAGCGGCTGGAGAAGGAAACGCCGAAAAAGGTTAAGACCGGAAGTTCCAAATCCAGATTCTTCTGGCGCCGGGTAGTGGTGGGGATTTTTCTGGCATATAGTGTAATCGTAGTGGGCTCCTTTGTACACCAGACTGTAAAAATGAATCAGCTGGAAAAGGAAATCAGTTCTGTGCAAAACAAAATAAAAGCAGTGGAAATGAGCAATACTAAGTTAAAAGAAGAAATCAAGTTGTTACAAACTGATGAGTACATAGAGCGCCGGGCCCGGGAAGAGCTGAATCTGGTAAAACCAGGGGAAAAGGTGGTAATTCCCGCTGTCGGTAAGAAAAAACAATAAGGGAAAAAGGTTTTGCTTGACAGTTTTTTCTTGTAACCTATATAATTTTGATATATGACATTAAGGAGGAATTCTCTGTTTATGGCCATCGCAGTAGGGAGCATCGTTGAGGGAGTAGTTACCGGCATTACCAATTTTGGTGCTTTTGTGCAATTGCCGGACGGGCAAACGGGACTGGTTCACATTTCCGAGGTTGCCCATACTTATGTGAAGGATGTGCGGGATTTTCTCAAGGAGGGGGACACTGTACGGGTTAAAGTCCTGAATGTGGATGACCGGGGTAAAATCGGCCTGTCCATTAAACAGACTCAGGAAGCTCCGGAACGGGCAGACCGCAAGCGCTCTCAAATCAGTTTTGAGGAGAGGCTGGCCCGTTTTCTGAAGGACAGTGATGAACGGCAGGCTGATTTGCGGCGAGCTACCGAAGCCAAGCGGGGTGGCCGCGGCAGCAGAAGAGGGTAAATCAGAGCCAGGCACAGCCTGGCTTTATTTTATGGGGAAAGGATGAGGCTAATGTTGATCGCCGGTCTGGATATTGGCAGTAATTCCTGCCGTTATACTCTGGTGCACTGGCAAAAAAACCAGGGCTTAAGGGTAGTTGAACAGGACATGGCTACGACCCGGCTGGGCAAAGGGATGGCCGGAGGTATTTTGTTGCCGGAAGCCATCGAGCGTACTGTGGAGGCTATTACTGGTTTTGTTGAACGCGCCCGGCAGAAAGGGGCGGAAAAAATATTAGGGGTGGCGACAGCCGCAGTTCGGGAAGCTGCTAATGGACAGGAGCTGCTAGATCGTCTGGTGCCATTGTCTGCAGAGATTACCTGCATTGATGGGCAACGGGAGGGCTGGTATAGCTGGCTGGGAGCAGTTCAGGGCCTGGGGCTGGAAAAGGGAGATGGAGTAATGGTCATAGACAGCGGTGGTGGCAGTACTGAGTTCAGCTGGCTGGAGGCAGGACAGCTAAAGGCTATTTCACTGAAAATAGGAGCGGTCAGAGCTACGGAAGAAAAATGGTCTCTGGCCGAGATCGATGATTTTCTTGCTAAAGGGATAGCCTCCATTCCTGTTAAACCGGAGAAAGTGATTCTGGTAGGAGGAACTGCGACTACCCTGGGCGCAATGGAGCTGCAGTTGGAGAAATATCAGCCCAGTCTGGTACACGGGCTTAAGCTGTCAGCCCAACAGGTAGCAGCCTGGGCCCGGCGGCTGCGAGAGCTGAATCTGGAGGAAAGAAAACAATTGCCTGGTTTACAGCCTGCCCGGGCGGATATCATCCCTGCCGGTGCTTCCATCCTGGCTGCTGCTACCCACCAGCTGGGCACTGAGCAGGTTTGGTTAAGTGAGACCGATTTACTTTACGGCCAAATCTATATATATATTCAGGAACAGCTGAAATATGACGAAAAAGGCCCGGTTAAATGGGACTTTTCCTAATTTGTCGAAGAAAAAATTTGGACAACCTACCAATACTGACAAGTTTTTCCCGCTCCCCTGATTAAAATATAGATAGGTAGAGTACAGGCTAAGGGGGAGTGGAGCTTGCTGGAATCCCAGTTCGAAATTTATCCCTATCGGCAGACAGAAGATGGACAAGCAGCCATAGCCCGGAAGGAGCGCTGGCGCTGGCCTGATCTGAGCGGGCTGTTAAAAGTAAAAAGAGTTCGGCCTGATTTTAAAGACCTGATCTGGCTGGGTATAGCTGCAATTTTAGCCAACAGCATGATCCTGGAAGATGTTTCACCTTTTTATCCCGCTTTGTTAGGGGGAATCGCCTGGTTTAATGCCCGGCGCCAATGGGCCACCAGCCTGGGAGTAGCTTTGACCCTGGCAGTAAAGGGGGATTACTGGCAGCTGGCAGTAGCCTCAATGCTGGCCCTGGGTTTTGCTACCATTATCGGGCGTATTCCGGAACAGACCCGGCGTCGCTGGTTTTTATCGGTACTGGTGGGAAGCCTTGATTTGACCTTAAGAGCCGGGATGGCCCTTTTGCGACAGGCCCCCTTATATGCCTTTGTTGCCAGCACAGTAGAGGCGGTGCTGGCGGCGGTACTGGCCTACTTTATGCTGGTCTGGTTACCTCCCTTGCTGGAAAAAAGGGAAAAAGCGGTTGAAGCTGTCGGCGGCCTGGGGATACTGGGAACAGGCATTCTTATTGGCTTGAATGGTATAGAAATCAACGGCTTAAGTCTGGTGGGGATTCTCAGCCGTCTGCTGATTCTACTGGCTGCCACCATAGGCGGTATCGGTGGTGGGACGGTAATTGGCACTATTATCGGGCTGATACCTGCTTTGACGGCCCGGGGCTATTCTCCCGTGATAGTCGGGGTTTATGCCTTTGGAGGCTTGCTGGCGGGAATTTTTGAACGTTTTGGCCGCTGGGGCCCGGCCCTGGGCTTGATGTTAAGCAATATATTTCTCTCCTTATATACACCCGACCCCAGGGGGCTGTTGATTATCATGGGGGAAACCCTGATTGCAGTTTTACTATTCTTGCTGTTACCTGCCCGTTTACTGGAAGAATGGCAACGGCGGGCGGGTAGAGTGAGACGGCAACAGGAGCGACAGTTGAAAGAAGAGGCAGAAAAACTGAAGGCCATGACGGCCCAGCGTATTCTGGAATTCGCCAGTGTTTTTCAGGGTTTGTCCAATACTTTTGAACAATTGATTAATTCAACAGGTCGGGAAGGGGAAGAGGATGCTCTGCCTCCGCTGGTTAAAGAGGCCTGTGGTCGCTGCAGCAGACTGGTAACCTGCTGGCAGAGAGAAGAGCGGGCGACCAGACAGGGAATACGGCTATTGTTGAATCTGGCTGAAGCCCAGGGAGGGGTTGATAGTACCCAGGTGAGCCGGGCGCTGAAATATTGTTTTCGCATGCGGGAAATGGCGGCAGCTATTAACTGCCTGGCCAGTGCCCATCGTTTACATAAGTTCTGGGAACATAAGATTCAGGAAAGTCAGGAATTAGTTAAGGAACAGCTGCGGGGTGTTTCCAATTTAATGGAATCTTTCGCCTATGAGCTGGCAGTAACGGGCGAAACGGCAGAAGTACTGGACTGGCCCTACCAGGTGGAATATGGTATTGCCAAAGTAGCCAAGGATGGTTGTATTATTTCCGGAGACAGTACGGCGGTTCAAAATCTGAACAATGGCAAGTTTTTACTGGCCCTCAGTGATGGCATGGGAACGGGTACAAGGGCTGCAGTACAAAGCCAAGCGGCCCTCAGTTTGTTGACTCAGCTGCTGGAGATGGGATATGATCCGGAGATAGCAGTGAAGACTGTGAACTCAGCCATGATTATGCGTTCCAAAGATGAAGAAGAATTCGCTACCCTGGATTTGGCTTTAATTGACCTGCAGGATGGTTCGGCTCACTTTGTCAAGATCGGTGCTGTCTTTTCCCTGATCAAACGGGAGCATCGGATTGGACTGGTTAAATCAGGTTCTTTGCCCATAGGTATTCTGCAACAGATGGAACCGGACCAGATTAATGTCCAGCTGGAACCCGGTGATATAGTGGTGATGTTCAGTGATGGGGTAATTCATGGTACCGGTGCCTGCCCGGAAGAATGGCTGGCCCAGGTCTTGCATCAATGCCGGACAGAGGATCCGGAAAATCTGGCCCATTATATTCTCAACAGTGCCCGTATCCAGGCCAATAACCGAATTGCTGATGATATGACGGTAATAGTATTCCGACTGATCAAAAAGTAAATTTTTCCCCCTCTACGGGGGTTTTTCTTTTCTATTTGGATAATGGTATAATAATGCTATCAGTGTTTGAGGTGGGCAGATGGGCATGGCATCAACCAAGGAAATTGTTGTGATTCTGCTGTGGACCGGCAGGTTGTTGCTGGAAAATGGAGCGGAAATTACCCGGGTAGAAGATACCCTGGAGAGAATGGGCCTGGCTCTGGGGCTGAAAAAGGTAGAGGTTTTTGCCACTCCTACCGGTTTTGTGGTTTCCGGCCAGAATGAGCTGGGGAAGGTCGCTACTATGACGGAACGCATACGGGCCCGGGAGCTGGCTTTACATCGGGTCTTGCTGGTGAATCAGATTTCCCGGCAGGTAGTGGAAGGAGAGCTGCAATTTCCCGAACTGGTGCAGCGCCTGGCAGAGGTGGAAAACGCACCACCAGATTACCCTGCCTGGGTAATGACAGGGGCAGGAACCCTGGCTACCGGTTTTTTTGCCCTGATGTTTGGTGGGGATTGGCGAGCGGCTCTGGTGGCCTGTCTGGGTGGACTGACAGTGATGCTCTGGCGTCAGCTGGTGGCACCGCTAGGGCCAGGTAGAGTGATCACTACATTCCTGGCCGCAGTGATTGGAGCCATAACGGCAGTGCTGGTAGGCCGGCTTTGGCCAACGGTGGCAACAGACAAGGCCATTATCGGGACCATTATGTTGCTGGTACCAGGGGTTGCGGTAACCAGCGCTATAATAGATGTAATCAATGAGGACCTTTTATCCGGGGTAGCCAGGGGAGCAGAAGCCATTTTGATTGCCACTGCCGTGGCTGCCGGAGTCTCCCTGGTACTGGCATTAGGATGATGGAGGCAGACAGAAAAATGTTAAAAGTATTATGGGCTGCAATTGCTTCTGCTTTGTTTGGCATCTTATTTGCTGTGCCTCGACGCTGGTTATTTACAGCAGCAGCAGGTGGAGGGCTGGGCTGGGCCAGTTATACCTGGCTAACTACTATCCACCTGAATGGGATCGTGGCCATGTTTTTGGCAGCAGTCATGGTTGCCCTCTTCAGTCAAACGGCGGCCCGGCTGGGAAAGGTGCCAGTACCCATTTTCCTGGTACCAGGCGTGGTGCCCCTGGTGCCAGGGGCGTCCGCTTATGAAGCTATGTTCAATCTGGTCCATGGCCAAACAGCGGCGGGGCTGGCTAAAACGGTGGAGACCCTCTTACTGGGACTGGCCATTGCCGGAGGGCTGGCACTGGGGGCCGCTTTGTTCCGGGCCAGAACGGGAGGAAAGGCCAATGTGGCATAAGATTGAACATTATATTGTCCAGCAACAGCTTCTGCAGTATGGGGAGCGGGTGTTGCTGGCGCTTTCCGGCGGACCGGATTCGGTGGCCCTGGCTCATTGCCTGTTGCAATTAGCGGATAAATACCGGTGGCAGCTGGGGGCTGTACATGTCAACCATCGTATGCGGCCCGGAGAAGCAGAGCGGGATGAGGAGTTTGTGCGCCGCTTGTGCCAGGAATGGAATATTCCCCTTTATGTGGAAAAACTGGAGCAACCTCCGGGATCGGAAGAAGCAGCCCGCGCTGCTCGCTACCGGGTATTTGAACAGCTGCTGAACCAGGGGGGATGGGATAAAATCGCCCTGGGGCATCATCAGGATGACCAGGCGGAAACCCTGTTCTGGCATTTGCTTAGAGGCAGTGGTCTGGACGGGCTGGCGGGTATGGCGGCCCGGCGCGGAAAATTTATCCGGCCGCTGCTGGCAGTAAACCGGGCTGAAATACTTGCTTATTTAAAGAAAAATGATTTACAATGGTGTGTGGATTCCAGTAACCTGTTGCCCATTTATACCCGTAATCGCATTCGGCAGGTGATTTTTCCTTTTCTGGAGCGGGAAATTCAACCGGCTTTAAGAAAACACCTGGCCCGTACCGCCGAGTTGTTGCGGGACGAACTGGAGTTGCTGGAAAAGGTAACAGACCAGTACTGGCAGGAGACGGTCCTCTACCAGAATGAAATGGAAATAGTTCTGGACTTAAAATCCCTGCAAACCCTGCCGGCGGCTTTGCAACGCAGGTTAATCCGCCGGGCCTGGCGGGAATTTACCGCTGCTGAACATCCCCTTTCCTGGGCCAAAACTGAAGGAGTGAGGCGTTTGCTGGAGAAGGACGGCAGTGCCAGCTGGCGCTTAAAGGCAGATCTGGAGGCGGTAAAAGATTATACTAAACTGGTGTTGCGACGACGGTCAGTGCCGGTTAAGGAAGAAACTGTTTCTGAAGAGTGGTACCTGTCCTTACCTGGACAGATTCAGTTGCCGGATGGAACGGTAATTCAGGCGCAGGTTGTTCAGCAACCTGGAGAGCTGGGGCCAGCAGGCAGGGAACTGATTTATCTCTGGGTACCACCAGAAGGAGAATTGCTGGTGCGCTACCGGCGCCCGGGGGACCGTTTTCGGCCAGCGGGGGCACCGGGCAGCAAAAAGCTGAAGGAATGGATGATCGATAAAAAAATTCCCCGTTCAGAGCGGGAACGAATTCCTTTAGTCCTGCTGGGAGAGGATATTGTTTGGGTAGTAGGCTGGCAAGCAGGCCACAATCCTTGCCGGAAAAGCCCGGGAGGAAGATGGGTGGCTTTGTTGCAAAGGCCCGGGTCCTGTGGTACAATATGTAAATATGAGTGACTTTAACACGCACCGCGGGAGGAGTGACTTGGTTGAACAAATTATTTAAAGGTTTCAGCATTTATCTCCTGATCGGCCTGTTGGTGTTTGCCATTTTAGAGCTGTCTGGCCGCCCGTCTGAAACAGTGAACAGGCCATCCTATGATGAATTTGTCAAAATGGTACAGGCTGGGAAAATCAGGGAAGTAACCATTACAACTGAAAACTTAACCAACTCCATTGAAGGTGTGGATAGCAGCGGCAAAAAATTTGCTCTCTACGGCCCGATTCAGGATGAACGGCTGATTGACCGGCTGATGGATGCCAATGTCAAGATAGTGCATAATCCTCCGCCCAAAAACAGTGTCTGGCTATCGGTGCTGACCTCCTTACTGCCAGTATTATTGCTGGTAGGGGTGATGTTCTTCTTTATGCAACAGGCCCAGGGGGGTGGCAACCGGGTCATGTCCTTTGGCAAAAGCCGGGCTCGCCTGGCTTCCGAGGACCGGCGCCGGGTGACCTTTGCCGATGTAGCGGGAGCTGATGAGGCTAAAGAGGAATTGCAGGAAGTAGTGGAATTTCTCAAATACCCCAAGAAATTCCATGAACTGGGGGCGCGGATCCCCAAAGGGGTTTTGCTCTTTGGACCTCCCGGTACCGGTAAGACACTGCTGGCCAGGGCGGTAGCCGGGGAAGCCGGGGTTCCTTTCTACAGTATCAGCGGTTCCGACTTTGTAGAGATGTTTGTCGGGGTAGGGGCCTCCCGGGTAAGGGACCTGTTCGAGCAGGCCAAAAAAAGTGCGCCCTGTATCGTTTTTATCGATGAAATCGATGCCGTTGGTCGCCAGCGGGGAGCTGGTCTGGGTGGTGGCCATGATGAGCGGGAACAAACTCTGAACCAGCTGCTGGTGGAAATGGACGGCTTTACTATGACGGAAAGTGTGATTGTCATTGCGGCTACCAACCGTCCCGATATTCTGGACCCGGCGCTATTGCGCCCGGGCCGATTTGACCGGCAGATTGTGGTAGACCGTCCTGATCTGGTAGGGAGAAAGGAAATCCTCAAGGTGCATATTCGCAACAAGCCGATTGCTCCCTCCGTTGACCTGGATGTGCTGGCCCGGCGAACTCCTGGTTTTACCGGGGCAGACCTGGCCAATATGGTCAATGAAGCGGCCTTGCTGGCAGCCCGGGCCAACAAGAAGCAAATCGAAATGACAGAGCTGGAAAATGCCATTGAAAGGGTTATTGCCGGTCCGGAAAAGAAATCGAAAGTGATTTCTGAACAGGAGAAGAAACTGGTTTCCTACCATGAAGCGGGACACGCAGTTGTGGGTTACCTCCTGCCCAATACTGATCCGGTGCACAAGGTTTCCATTATTCCACGGGGAAGAGCAGGCGGATATACCTTGCTGCTACCCAAGGAAGACCGTTATTATGCTACCAGGAGCCAGCTGCTGGATCAGGTGACCATGTTGCTGGCCGGCCGGGTGGCAGAGGCCCTGATGCTTAATGAAATCAGCACCGGGGCGCAAAATGACCTGGAGCGGGCTACCAATACCGTGCGGCGCATGATTACCGAGTATGGTATGAGCGAAAACCTGGGTCCCCTGACCTTTGGCAACCGCAGTGACCAGGTTTTCCTGGGCCGGGATATCGCTCGCGACCGCAATTACAGTGAAGAAGTAGCCAAGGCCATCGATGCTGAAGTGCGGCGGATGATTGAGGAGTGTTATCAGCGGGCGGAAAGTCTTTTGCTGGAACACAAGGATAAACTGGAACTGGTAGCCAATACCCTGATGGAAAAAGAAACCATTGAGGCTGATGAGTTTACCGCTTTGATGCAAAAGGCGGAAAATGAATAAATAATATGGTTGGGAGGAGTAGAAAAGCTTATGGAAAGAACATTTGTCATGATTAAACCCGATGGCGTTCAGCGCAATCTGGTAGGGGAAATTCTGGCCCGGTATGAGAAGAAGGGTTACAAACTGCTGGCTATGAAGCTAATGCGGGTTACTGAAGAACTGGCCCATCAGCATTATGCCGAGCATGTGGGCAAGCCCTTTTTCCCCGGGCTGGTGGAATACATTACTTCCGGCCCGGTAGTAGCCCTGGTCCTGGGGGGTAAAGGAGTTGTGGCCGGGGTAAGAGCCATGAATGGTGCTACCAATCCCGCCAATGCTGCTCCTGGTACTATCCGGGGTGACTATGGCATAGAAGTGGGCCGCAATGTGGTTCATGCCTCTGATTCGGTAGAATCGGCCGAAAGAGAAATCGCTATTTACTTCAAGGAAGAAGAAATTCTTGCCTACGAAAAGAATGTAGATGCCTGGCTTTACGAATAAAGAGGTCTTTTTGTGCCCTGCTGGCGAATACGCTGGCAGGGTATAATTTATATTTATTAGGTAATGGAGGGGATAGTTATGGAAAAATTACAGGTGGGGTTGACTGGCACGGCGACCACGGAAGTCAGTGAGGCCAACACGGCTATCGCCTATGGCAGTGGCGGGGTGAAAGTTTTTGCCACACCGGCCATGATCGGGTTGATGGAAAAAGCGGCTTTGAGTGCTGTGGATCCCTTGCTGCCAGAAGGGATGGCAACGGTAGGTACCAAAGTGGAGGTTACTCATCTGGCGGCAACGCCGATAGGGATGCAGGTGCGGGCCCAGGCTGAGTTGCTGGAAGTTGAGGGCAAGCGCCTATTATTCCGGGTGGAAGCCTATGATGAGGCAGGACTCATTGGAGAAGGCAAGCACGAGCGCTATATTATTGATATCGCCCGGTTCATTAGCCGGTCTGAGGCGAAAAAAGACCAGAAGAAGTGAAATATAGAATTTTGCAAAAATTCCGCCAACGCCGGCAGGAAATTGGCTGGCGATGGAGAATAATAATTCTACACCAGTATGTGCAGAAGGGGAGAGGACCCCTGCAAATAAAAGAGGATGAGGGAGGATGAGATTGTGAAATCCGATATCGAAATCGCGCTGGCGGCGGAGAAAAAACCTATTACCGAAGTAGCCGCCAAAGTGGGTTTAAGCCCTGATGATCTGGAGCTGTATGGCAAGTATAAGGCTAAGATTTCCGCTGACGTCTGGAAGCGGGTTGCCGACCGGCCCAATGGTAAACTGATTTTGGTCACCGCTATCAACCCCACCCCGGCTGGTGAAGGCAAATCCACCACCACCGTTGGTCTGGGGGATGCTCTGGCCCGCTTGAACAAAAAAGTTATGATCGCTCTCCGGGAACCTTCCCTGGGGCCCTGCTTCGGGATCAAAGGGGGGGCAGCCGGTGGTGGTTATGCCCAGATCGTGCCCATGGAAGACATTAACCTGCATTTCACCGGAGACTTCCATGCTATCACCACTGCCCATAACCTGCTGGCAGCCATGATCGATAACCATCTGCACCAGGGAAATGAACTGGGAATAGATCCGCGGCAGGTGCTGTTCCGTCGTGTCGTTGACCTGAACGACCGGGCCCTGCGGAAAATCGTGATCGGTCTGGGTGGCAAGGCTCAGGGTGTACCCCGGGAAAGCGGGTTTGACATCACTGTTGCTTCCGAAATCATGGCCATCCTCTGTCTGGCCAATGACATCAATGACCTGAAGAAGCGTCTGGGCAATATCCTGGTTGCTTACACCTATGATGGCAAGCCGGTCTATGCCCGGGATCTGAAGGCTGAAGGCTCCATGACTGTTCTGCTCAAGGATGCCATTAAGCCCAACCTGGTCCAGACTTTGGAGCATACACCTGCTTTTGTCCATGGCGGTCCTTTTGCTAATATCGCCCATGGCTGTAACAGTATCCAGGCTACCAAACTGGCTTTGAAACTGGCTGATTATGTGGTAACTGAAGCTGGTTTCGGTGCTGACCTGGGGGCTGAGAAGTTCCTCAACCTGAAGTGCCGTTTTGGCGGTCTGCAGCCGGATGCAGTAGTAATCGTGGCTACTGTACGGGCGCTGAAGTACAATGGCGGTGTAGCCCGGGCTGACCTGAACCAGGAAAACCTGGAGGCTCTGCGCAAGGGTTTTGCCAACCTGGAAAAGCATATTGAGAACGTCGGCAAGTTTGGCTTGCCCGCCGTTGTAGCTATCAACCGCTTCCCCACTGATACAGAAGCAGAGCTGGCTCTGGTACGGCAGCTCTGTGAAGAAGCCGGTGCTGAAGTGGCGCTCTCCGAAGTGTGGGCCAAAGGTGGCGAAGGCGGTATCGAGCTGGCAGAAAAAGTGCTCAAGACCCTGGAAACCAGGCCGGCAGACTTCCGCTTCCTCTATGACCTGGAAATGCCCGTCAAGCAAAAAATCGAAACCATCGCCCGGGAAATCTATGGTGCCGATGGGGTCATCTTCACCAAAGAAGCAGAAAAGGCTCTGGAAGGCTTCGAAAAACTGGGCCTGGGCAACTACCCGGTTTGTATGGCCAAGACCCAGTACTCTCTGTCGGATGATCCCACCAAACTGGGCCGTCCCAGTGGCTTCACCATTACCGTGCGGGAAATCCGGGCTTCTGTAGGCGCCGGCTTCCTGGTAGCTATTACCGGGGATATCATGACCATGCCCGGCCTGCCCAAGCGCCCGGCCGCCGAGTTCATTGATATTGACGAAAACGGTGTAATCACCGGTTTGTTCTAAACTGCAGTTATATAGTATAATGGAGATGGCCCAGGGAGACCTGGGTCCATCTTTTTTAGAGGCGGGCAGGAGGTAGTAATAATGGACTTACTCAACCGTCTAATCAATCATCCCCGGGTGAGGGCAGCATTTACGGAAATAGCCGCCTGGGAAAAGGATAGAATCTATTGCCGACATGGCTGGGAGCATGCCTGGGCTGTTGCCCGGCTGGCTTATATGCTATACTTGGAAGAGAGGGATGAACGGGAGCCTGAGGCCCGGGAGGGGTTTTATGCCGCCGGGCTGTTACACGATCTGGGGCGGGCAGCGGAATATGCTACCGGTGAAGATCATGCCCAGGTTTCGGCCCGGCTGGCCGGGGAGATTCTTGTTGAACTGGGAATGCCCGCTGAATTCATCTATAAGGTTTGTCAGGCTATTGCCGGACACCGCCGGGGAGAGGTAGAGGGTTGGGCCCGCTATCTCTATCTGGCGGACAAGCTCTCCCGTCCCTGCCTGCAGTGCGTGGTTGAGGATTGCTATAAACGGGAAAAAATGCTGGTTTTGCAGCAACTGTATGATTATAGATAGGAGGCAGTGCAAGTGGAAAAAGCCAATCCCAGAGTAGTGCTGATCCGTAATCTGGAACAGGCCAGGCGTGAGCTGGCCCGCATTGGGGCCGATAGCGGTGGTGTTGGTGTGATGGCGGCCAAAAGTGTCTTTTTGCCTGTTAAACTTACAGGCATCGGGATCAAACAGGCCATCATCTTAAAGCAGGAGATGTTGAGCCGGGGTGGGGAAGCGGCTGTACACCGGGCGGTAGGCAACCTCAGCTGTGAGGAAACCGATGTTTTATTGCTGGGGACCTTACGGCAACACCTGGATTTGTGCAAGAAGCTGCGCTCCCAGCCCTTTGGTCTGGGACGGCTGGCCCAGGAAATAGAAGAGGTAGTGAAGACTGCTGCTACCGGTTACCGTAAGTGGCACTGGCGGTGGCAGGGAAGGGAGCTGGTATTGGGGGAGAGAACCCTGGTCATGGGTATCCTCAACGTTACCCCTGATTCCTTTTCCGATGGTGGTAAATTCAATGAGCTGACCGCTGCTGTCAAACAGGCTAAAGCTATGGTGGCAGCAGGGGCGGATATTATCGATGTAGGGGGTGAATCCACTCGCCCTGGACACACTCCGGTAGATGCCGAGGAAGAAATGGCCCGGGTTTTGCCGGTAATCAAGGCTTTGGTTGAGGAGATAGATGTACCTATTTCTGTTGATACCTACAAAGCCCGGGTGGCAGAAGCGGCCATTCAGGCGGGAGCCTCTATTATCAATGATGTCTGGGGCTTGAGGGCTGATCGGGATATGGCCCGGGTAGTGGCGGAAACGGGAGTTCCCTACATCATGATGCACAACCAGCAGGGAACGGAATACCGGGATTTGATGGGGGACGTGCTTGCCTTTTTCCGTGAAGGCATTGATTGGCTAACAGCAGCAGGTGCCAATTTGGACTTATTGGCTCTGGATCCGGGCATTGGTTTCGGCAAAACCTATGAGCACAATCTGGAAGTGCTGGCGCGACTGGACGAATTACGTACTCTCAATTATCCTATATTACTGGGTACTTCCCGCAAGTCGGTTATCGGCAATACCCTGGGCTTGCCGGTCAATGAGCGGGTCGAAGGAACCGGAGCTACGGTGGCTCTGGGAATTGCCATGGGCGCAGAGATTGTGCGGGTCCATGATGTGGAAGCAATGATCCGGGTGGCCAGAATGACTGATGCCATTGTAAGAAGGTGCTGGTAATGGATCGGATTTTAATCAGGGATATAGAGTTCTATGGTTACCACGGCGTCCTGCCGGAGGAGAAAAGGCTGGGTCAGCGGTTTGCTGTAGATCTGGATCTCTACCTGGCTCTGGCTCCGGCGGGCCAGGAGGATAACCTGGAACGGACCGTTAATTATGCTGAAATTGTGGAAAAAGTAGTGACCCTGGGCCAGGCGAAATCATTTAACTTAATTGAAGCCCTGGCAGAGGCGATTGCAGCTGAGATGCTCTGCTATCCTGTAATTGAAAAAGTCCGGGTGCTGGTAAAAAAACCCCAGGCCCCTATTCCCCGGCCTTTTGGTCTGGTGGCAGTTGAAATTGAAAGGAGTCGGGGCTGATGAAAAAAGCCATTATTGCCCTGGGAGGGAACCAGGGCCCGGTGCGGGAAAATTTGCAGCGGGTGCTGATGGCTCTGCCGGAATTAGGAATAGAGCCTGTGGTGGTCGGGGGACTGTATCTAACTGAACCCGTTGGCTATACCGAACAGGACTGGTTTTATAACAGTGCGGCCCTGGTGCAAACGGAGCTGAGCCCGGAGGAATTGCTGGCCCGATTGCTGCAGCTGGAAACGGAGCTGGGGCGGGTACGGCAACTGCGCTGGGGGCCCCGAACCATTGACCTGGATTTGATCTGGTATGAAGGGGAAGAGCGCCAAACCGACTTTTTGCAGTTGCCCCACCCACGGGCAGAGGAAAGGGCTTTTGTAGTTTTGCCCATTGCCGATTTCTGGCCGGACTTCAGACTGGGAACCTGTACTGTGACGGAACTGGGAAAAGCACTGGTAAAAAGTCAAAAAATTAAAAAAATTACCAACTACCCCTGGTAATTTGCCAGAGATAATGTTACAATAAAATTCAGGACAGTATCTGCTCCGGCAGAGCTGTACCTTTAGTCTGGAAATGCAAGCAATCAACCGCTTGGAGCCGCTTCGGACCGAGACGGAAGGAGAAAGGCACTTCTGGCTTTTACACCCTTTCGGCATCTGTCCGAGAGGGTGTTTTTGTCTTTTGGAGGTGGCAGAAATGTTTCTGACCATGGGGATTATTGGAACCGGTAAAGTGGGAACAGCTCTGGCTGTCTTGTTAAAAGAACGGAGCATTCCGGTGGGGGCTGTATGGAATCGCCGGTCCCAAAAGGCCCAGGAGGTAGCCGCTCTTAGCAACTCAATGCCGGTAATGGAAATGGAAGAGGTAGTCGATTATTCAGACTGGATCTGGCTGACAGTCATTGACCGGGCTTTGCCGGAAGTGGTAGAACGGCTGGCCCGATACTCTTGCCGGGGGAAGATTTTTGCCCATACCAGTGGTGCGTTAAGCAGCGAGATTCTAATGCCTTTGCGGGAAGCGGGGGCCAGGGTATTATCTTTCCATCCTTTGCAGACTATTGCAGACTGGCAACAGGCGCAGCAGAACCTGCCCGGGTCACTGGTGGCCCTGGAAGGGGATGAGGAGGCGGTTGAACAGGGGATGGAACTGGCACGGCAACTGGGACTAAACCCCTTTACCATCGCTAAAGAAGCCAAAGCCCTTTATCATGGGGCGGCAGTAGTCGCTTCCAATTATCTGGTTACCCTGGCCTACTGGGCAGGGAAATGGATGGAAGCTGCCGGCATCCCGGCGGCAGCGGCCAACCAGGGGTTGGTGGCACTGATGCAAGGGGCTTTGAATAATATCGGTACTTATGGTCCGATAGCGGCATTAACTGGTCCGATTGTTCGCGGTGATGGACCGACGGTGTATCAGCACCTGAAGGCAGCTAGGGAACAGGGTATACCGGAGATGGAACAGGATTTATACCGGCTGCTGGGCTTGTTGACATTAGAAATTGCCCGGGAGCGAGGATTAGCAGGGGAACAATTGATTGAGTTAAACGGGATTCTGAAAGGAGAGGTTGTATATGGCCCGCATAACCACTACTAAGCTGAAAAAAATGAAAGAGAGTGGCGAAAAAATAACCATGTTGACCTGTTATGACTATTCTACAGCCGTATTGCTGGATGAAGCAGGTGTGGATGTTTTGCTGGTAGGCGATTCCCTGGGTATGGTGATTTTGGGCTATGACAGCACCTTGCCGGTTACTATGGCAGAAATGCTGCACCATACGAGAGCGGTGGCCCGGGGGGCCAAACAGGCAATGGTGGTAGGCGATATGCCTTTTATGTCTTACCAGGTTTCCTGTGAGGAGGCAGTGCGCAATGCTGGCCGCTTTTTGCAGGAAGCGGGAGCCCAGGCGGTCAAACTGGAAGGGGGTCGGGAGGTGGTGCCCCAGATACGGGCGATTGTACAGGCCGGAATTCCCGTGATGGGTCACCTGGGGCTGACTCCCCAGCATGTCCATCGTCTGGGCGGTTATAGTGTACAGGGAAAAGAGGATGCGGCCCGGCAACAATTGCTGGAGGATGCTCGTTTGCTGGTGGAGGCCGGGGTGTTTGCCATTGTACTGGAGTGTGTACCGGTTGACGTGGCTCGTATGGTAACTGAGGCAGTGGATGTACCTACTATCGGTATCGGTGCCGGGCCCTATTGTGATGGGCAAGTGCTGGTAACCCAGGATATGCTGGGGCTGTACCGGGATTTAACTCCCAGGTTTGTACGGCGCTATGCCAGTCTACAGCAGCCAGTAAAAGAGGCGGTACAGGCCTATATACAGGAAGTTAAGGCTGGGTCTTTCCCGGGTCCGGCGGAATCTTTCGGCTGGCCGGAAAAGGAGCCACTAAAAGTTTATTAGAGGTGACGAGCATGGAGATTATCACTTCGGTAAGGGAAATGCAGGCACTGGCCCGGAAATGGCGCCAGGGAGGGAAAAGCATTGGCTTTGTCCCTACCATGGGTTATTTGCATGAAGGCCATTTGACCTTGATGCGCAAGGCCAGGACGGAAAATGAGATTACAGTGGCCAGCATTTTTGTCAATCCCCTGCAATTCGGGGTAGGGGAGGATTATGAAGAATATCCCCGGGATCTGGAGCGGGATGCTTCGCTGGCAGAGGCGGCTGGAGTGGATTATCTGTTTGTTCCTACCGTGCGGGAGATGTATCCTCGAGGTTATCAGACTTTTGTTGAGGTGACTGAGGTAACCCGGGGACTGTGTGGAGCTAGCCGGCCGGGGCATTTTCGAGGAGTCACTACTGTGGTTATGAAGCTGTTCAATATTGTTAAACCTGATCGGGCCTATTTTGGCTGGAAAGATGCCCAGCAGGTGCAGGTTATCAGGCGGATGGTGGAGGATTTGAATCTGGATGTAGAGATAATCCCGGTGCCCATTGTCCGGGAAGCTGATGGACTGGCTCTCAGTTCTCGCAATGTTTATCTCGAGCCCGAGGAAAGGAAGGCCGCTCTGGTATTGTCCCGGAGTCTTAAGCGGGCGGAAGAGCTGGTAGCTCAAGGGGAACGGCAACCAGAGGTTATCAAGGAACAGGTAAAGCAGATGATTGAAGCCGAACCGCTGGCGCAGATTGATTATGTGGAACTGGTAGCTTTGCCGGATTTGACCCCGCTGGAACAGTTACAGGGGCAAGCTTTGCTGGCTCTGGCAGTACGGATTGGTAAAACCCGTTTAATTGATAATACCGTTTTGGAGGTTGAAGGCTAGTGTTCAGAACCATGATGAAATCCAAAATTCACCGGGCGACCGTAACTGAAGCCAACCTGAATTATGTAGGAAGCATTACTATAGATGCAGCTTTAATGGAAGCGGCCGATATTCTGCCCAATGAAAAGGTGCAAGTGGTTAATAATAATAATGGCGCCCGTTTGGAAACCTATGTCATAGAGGGGCCGCGCTATTCCGGGGTTATTTGTTTAAATGGCGCTGCGGCGCGGATGGTTCAGCCTGGTGATAAAATTATCATTATTTCCTATATGCTGGTGGATGACCGGGAGGCCAGAGAATATCAGCCCAAAGTGGTGTTTGTGGATGATCAGAACCGGATTTTGGATACCGCCAATCTGGAACGGCATGGGGAAATTCGTTGAAATGGCGCAATATTCTTGCTATGATGAACATAGGACAAACTATGCTGTTTAAGGAGAGAAAGAAATGGAACAACATGAAGTTAGCCGATGGCAAGAAGAGATACGGCGTTTGAAAAAGGAACGGAATGCTGTTATTCTGGCTCATTACTATCAACGCCCTGAGGTCCAGGATGTGGCTGATTTTATCGGGGATTCCCTGCAATTAAGCCAGCAGGCAGCTGCTACTGATGCGGATGTGATTGTCTTTTGCGGTGTGCATTTTATGGCCGAAAGTGCAGCCATTCTGTCACCGGATAAAATTGTGCTTTTACCGGAGGAAAGGGCCGGCTGTCCCATGGCGGATATGGTTACTGCAGAAGCCTTACGGCAGAAGAAACAGGAGCATCCGGAGGCAGTAGTTGTTTGTTATGTCAATTCGGCTGCTGATGTCAAGGCGGAAAGCGATATCTGTTGCACTTCTTCCAATGCTGTCAAGGTAGTCAACAGCTTGCCGCCGGAGCAACCCATTTTGTTTATTCCCGATAAAAACCTGGGCAACTGGGTGGCCCGTCAAACTGGACGGAATAATATTATCCTCTGGGAAGGCTGGTGTAATACCCATGACCGGCTGACCAGAGAGGATATTCTGGCTGCTAAAGAGGCCCATCCCGAGGCCCTGGTACTGGTTCATCCGGAATGCCGTCCTGATGTGGTTGACCTGGCTGATGGTGTGTTCAGCACCGCCGGGATTATCAATTATGCCCGTAATAGTGAGGCCCGGGAGTTTATTATCGGGACGGAAAGCGGGATTTTGCACCAGTTACAAAAAACCTGCCCGGACAAACAGTTTTATCTGGCATCCAATAAATTAATCTGTCCCAACATGAAATCGACGACTCTCCCCAAAGTCAAATATGCTTTGGAGGAAATGGAGCCGCGTATTACCGTGCTACCGGAAATCCGGGACAGGGCGTTAAATGCTCTGGAAAGAATGCTGGCCATCCGGTAGTTTAGGAGGAAAGAGGGTTGAGGGTTGATTATCTGGTAGATTTCCGTTTGGATGCTCTCCCGGTAGAAACTGCCGATTATATTGTAGTGGGCAGCGGTATTGCCGGGCTCTATACGGCGATTAAGGCAGCTGAACATGGCAAAGTCATCCTGTTGACCAAAAAAGGTTTAGGGGATACCAATACCGATCATGCCCAGGGAGGTATTGCCGCTGTTTTTGACCAGGAAGAGGATTCGCCGGAATTGCATAAAGCTGATACGCTGGCAGCAGGAGCAGGCCTGTGTGACCTGGAGGCAGTAGAAGTACTGGTGACTGAGGGGCCGGAACGGGTAAAAGAATTGATTGCTATGGGGGCGGATTTTGACCGCACTGAAGGAGGCCATATCTCTTTGACCCGGGAGGGGGCCCATAGTCGGCGTCGTATCCTTCATGCCCGGGGAGATGCCACCGGGGAAGAGATTCAGCGTACTCTAACCCGGCAGGTGAAAAGGGAGCAGAAGATTGATCTCAGGGAAAATCATTTTGTGGTGGACCTGCTGGTCTGGGATGAACGCTGCAGAGGGGTTCTGGCCTATGATGAACAGGACCAGCTCCGCTGTTTTCTGGGGAAATTTGTTGTCCTGGCCACTGGAGGCGGCGGCCGGCTCTATCGTAACACCACCAATCCCGAAGTAGCTACCGGAGATGGGTTTGCTATTGCCTATCGGGCCGGAGCAGCGGTGATGGATATGGAGTTTGTCCAGTTTCATCCTACGGCGCTGATGGTACCGGGGGCTGCTTTTTTCCTGATTTCCGAAGCGGTCAGGGGAGAAGGGGCATATTTGCGTAACCATAAAGGGGAACGATTCATGATCCATTACCATCCCCTGGCAGAACTGGCTCCCCGGGATGTAGTAGCCAGAGCAATTGTTCAGGAGTTGCTGAAATCAGGGGAAGATCATGTTTATCTGGACCTGCGCCATTTAACTCCGGATCGGGTCAGGCAGCGTTTCCCAAAAATTACCGCTACCTGCCGGCGATTTGGCCTGGACCTGGCGACGGACCTGATTCCAGTGGCACCAGCGGCTCATTATTTTATGGGCGGCATTAAAACCGATATCAATGGTGCTACCACGCTGCCGGGGCTATATGCCTGTGGGGAGACTGCCTGTGTTGGTGTTCATGGTGCCAATCGGCTGGCCAGCAATTCCCTGCTTGATGGCCTGGTTTTTGGAGGCAGAATAGTGGAGGCGACCAGGGGGCAGTTGGAGACAGTGGTATTGCCCCGGGATCTGCCTGAACTGGAATTGAGGAGATCGGAGCAGGTGCTATCCAGGCCGCTACCAGAAATGGTAGAGGAGCTGCAGGAAATCATGTGGCAGCATGTTGGGCTGGTGCGGACGGCGGCAGGCTTGAAAGCGGCTCTGGCCCGGATTGAGGCAGGTAAAAAGGATTTAAGCGGACCTTTACAAGGGCGGGATGCCTGTCAAACTGCCAATATGTACTGGACGGCCGGGCTGGTGGCACAAGCGGCTCTGATACGTACTGAAAGCCGGGGTGGTCACTATCGCAGTGATTACCCATTTACCGATGATGCTCACTGGCTCAAGCGGGTGGTATTAAAATATGATGGAGGCCAGGAATGATGTTACAGCGTTTCTTGGTAGAGGATATTATTAAACGGGCCCTGCAAGAGGATTTGGCCTGGGGGGATGTAACTACCGAAGCTACTGTTGACCCGGATTTGTTAGGTACTGCCTATATTTATGCCAAGCAGGAAGGGGTAGTTGCGGGCTTACAGGTAGCAGCCTGGACCTTTCAGATGCTGGAGCCCCGGGTGCTAGTGGATTTCCTTTGCCGTGACGGGGAACTGGTGACTTACGGGCAACGGTTATTAAAAATAGAGGGACCTGTGCGGGCCATTCTTTCTGCTGAACGGGTAGCATTGAATTTATTGCAAAGGATGTCGGGTATAGCTACCCAGACCCGGCGACTGGTTGAAGCTCTGGCCGGATATAAAATTAAACTGGTGGATACCCGCAAAACGACTCCGGGCTTGCGAATTCTGGAAAAATACGCGGTCAGGGTAGGGGGTGGAGCCAACCACCGTTTTGGCCTGGCAGATTGTGTATTGATTAAGGATAACCATATTAAAGCCGCCGGAGGCATTAAGGCGGCAGTGAATAAAGCCAGGCAAAGAGTAGGTCATACCATGAAAATCGAGGTAGAGGTGGAAAATCTAACCCAGGTGCAGGAGGCTTTGCAGGCTGGAGCAGATATAATCATGCTGGATAATATGAATATAAACACAATCACAGAGGCGGTGGCTCTGGCTAAAGGCAAAGCGATTCTGGAAGTTTCCGGGGGTATGGATCTGGAAAAAGCGCGACAGGCCGCCGAATTGGGGGTAGACCTGGTAAGTGTAGGCAGTATTACCCATTCAGTGAAGGCGATGGATATCAGTCTGGATCTATTTACCAGCAAGATTTCCACCTTTACGGCCGGAGAGGAAGATTAACTGGCCATGAAAGAAAAAATCCTGGAAATGTTACTGGCTAGTCCGGGAAAGCCTATCTCAGGGGAGGAAATATCCCGTTTGCTTGGGATTTCCCGTACAGCTATCTGGAAACATATTCAAGCCCTGCGGGCAGAGGGGTATGAAATTGAATCCCGAACCCGACAGGGCTATCGGCTTTTGCAACAGCCCGACCTTTTAACGGGGCAGAGTATCTGGCCTTATCTGATAGCGGATTTACGGGAACGCATTAAAATCTTTCATTTTCACCAGCTGGATTCTACTAACATTTATGCCCGTAAACTGGCTACGGCCGGGGCACCGGAAGGCACTGTAGTTATAGCTGAAAGCCAGTGGGCGGGCAAGGGGCGCAAAGGCCGCAGCTGGCAGTCAGCCTCAGGCAAGGGGATGTGGTTAACTCTCGTTTTACGGCCGCCTATCCTGCCTCGGCAAACTACATTATTACCTTTACTGACAGCGGTGGCAGTGGTGGAAGCGGTGGAAAAAACGGTGCCTGGAGCGGCATGCGGAATTAAATGGCCCAATGATGTGTTGGCGCAAAATCGGAAGCTGGCTGGTATATTAACAGAAATGAGCGCAGAACTTGATATGGTCAATTTCGTCCTGGTGGGTGTAGGGGTTAATCTTAACCAGGATGAGGAAGATTTTGCGCCTGATTTGCTTGGTACAGCTATTTCTCTGAAACAGCTGGCAGGCGATAAAGTCAATCGCGGCCAGTTTACTGCTGCTTTTATTAATGCCTTCTGGAAGCTATATGAGCGCTATTTACAGGAGGGGGCCCAGGCAGTACTGGGGCCCTGGCGTCAAAAGGCGCTGGTGCTGGGAAAAGAGGTTATCATTCATGAATATACCGGTGACTGGGCGGGTATGGCCCTGGATATTGATGAGGAAGGGGCTTTGCTGGTTCGTGATGAGCAGCAACAAATACGCCGGGTTTTAGCTGGAGATGTTACTTTACGGCTCGGGGAGGGGCAAAAAAATGATACTGGTTTTTGATGTGGGAAATACCAATATTGTTCTGGGGGTCTATGAAGAGGGAGAGCTGATTAGACATTGGCGGGTAACTACTGACCGGCACCGGACAGCAGATGAGTATGGAATGCTGATTTTTAATCTTTTTGCTCATAGCAACCTGAAACCACAGGATATAAAAGCCATTGTCATTTCCTCGGTTGTACCACCGGTAATGCCGGCACTGGAACGCATGTCCCGCCGCTATTTCAAAATTAATCCTCTCGTAGTGGGGCCGGGGGTAAAAACTGGAATGCCCATCAAATACGATAATCCGCGGGAAGTGGGGGCAGACCGCATTGTCAATGCTATTGCCGGTTATGACCTGTATGGCGGGCCCTTGATTATCGTTGATTTTGGTACAGCTACCACTTTTTGTGCCATTTCCCGCCAGGGTGAGTATCTTGGTGGAGCGATTGCGCCGGGAATTGGCATTTCGGCAGAAGCTCTGTTTTCCAGAGCGGCCAAGTTGCCACGGATTGAGTTAGCCAAGCCTAAAACAGTGATTTGTAAAAATACCGTGAGCAGTATGCAATCCGGGGTTATCTATGGTTTTGTCGGTCAGGTCGATGAAATAGTGCGCAGAATGAAGAAAGAACTAGGGGGAGAGGCTTTTGTAGTGGCAACCGGCGGTCTGGCGGGTATGATTGCCTCTGAAAGCAGCACTATCGACAAAGTGGATCCCTATTTGACTCTTACTGGTCTGTACTATATTTATCAACGCAACAAGGATCACTGGCAGTTTGAAATGGAGGAATAGTCAATGAAAATTGGTGGAGTCAGGCTGGCCAATCGGGTTTTTGCTGCGCCGATGGCTGGTGTGACGGACCGCTCTTTTCGCCAGCTGGCCCGTGAAATGGGCTGTGGTCTGGTTTATACGGAAATGATTTCTGATCTGGCTTTGCTGTATAGCAATAAAAAGACACTGGAAATGGTGGACATAGGTGATGAGCCCAAACCTATAGCGGTACAGATTTTTGGCTCCCGACCGGAAGAGATGGCCCGCGCAGCAGAGCTGGTAGAAGAGGCAGGAGCGACTATTATTGATATCAATATGGGGTGTCCGGCGCCAAAGATTGTCAGAAACAATGAAGGGGCCGCCCTCATGCGTGATCCTGAACTGGCGGGGCGGATTGTGGAGGCGGTTTGTTCGGCGGTAAAAGTGCCGGTTACTGTGAAGATGCGTAAAGGCTGGGACGAGAATTCAGTAAATGTCCTGGAGGTGGCCAAAATTGTGGAGGCTGCCGGTGCTAAAGCGGTAACCATCCATGGGCGTACCCGCAGCCAAATGTATAGTGGCCAGGCGGATTGGCGCATTATCGCAGCAGTTAAAACTGAATTGAAAATACCGGTAATAGGCAATGGCGATATCTGGACTCCCCAGGATGCGGCGCGTATGCTGGCTGAAACTGGTTGCGATGCTGTGATGATTGGCCGGGGCGCCCTGGGCAATCCCTGGATTTTTCGCCGTACAGTTCACTACCTGGCAACCGGTGAACTGTTGCCGGAGCCGACGGCTGCTGAAAAGGTACAAATGGCCAAAAGGCATCTGGATCTGTTACTGGCGGAAAAGGGAGAATATATTGCGGTTAGGGAAATGCGTAAACATGCAGCCTGGTATGTTAAAGGATTACGGGAAGCCACCCGTTTGCGAGAAGAAATCAATAAGGCAACTTCGGCCCAGGAAGTTAAAGATTGTTTAGACCAGTATCTTGCTCACCTGTCTAGGTGAGTATTTTTTTTCGCCAGGTAAGGAATAATTATGGGTAATCGGAATTTATTAGTGATAGGAGGTTAAGGACATGTTAAAAGTAGTGAGCATAAGCCTGGGTTCTTCCAGTCGCAATCATACTGTGGAGACGGAAATTGCCGGTAAAAAAATAATGTTAAGCCGTCTGGGTACAGATGGGGATTGGCTAAAAGCACGGCAATTGTTTTGTGAATTGGATGGCAAAGTGGATGCCTTTGGTCTGGGGGGAATGGATTTGTATGTTTATATTGCCGGTAAAAGATACACTTTCCGGCAGGCAGTCAGGTTGATCGAAGGGGTACATACGCCGGTTCTGGATGGAAGCGGGCTGAAAAACACCCTGGAGAAACATGTTATTAATCTATTACAGGAGGAAGGGATAGTTAAGTTCGTTGATAAAAAAATTTTGCTGGTTTCCGGGGCGGATCGTTTTGGTATGGCAGAAGCTTTGATACAGACTGGAGCCCAGGTGGTTTTCGGGGATTTATTATTTGGCCTGGGATTGCCTTTTCCTATGTATAATTACCAGACTTTCTGCCGCGTGGCCCAGATGGTTTTGCCGCTGATTACCCAAATGCCTTTTTCTTTGCTCTATCCAACTGGAGAAAAGCAGACTGTCAATACTCCTAAGTTTACCCGCTTCTTCGCAGAGGCGGATATCATAGCTGGAGATTTTCTGTTTATCAAACGCTATATGCCCGGAGAACTGGAGGGGAAAATTATTATAACCAATACGGTAACCGCTGCTGATATCAAGGAATTAGCGGATAGGGGAGTACATAAAGTTATTACTACCACACCTGAATTTCAAGGCCGTTCTTTTGGGACCAATGTGCTGGAAGCTATGCTGGTAGCCCTAAGCGGAGCGAAAACAGCTTTAACCGCTGAAGAGTATCTGGAAATAATCCAGCGTTTTGAAATCAGGCCGAGGGTGGTGGATCTAAGGGTAGCTTAAAAGTAAATGGAGGGATGGGGATTGTCGGGTTTTGCTTTTATACTTCACCCTCTGAAGGTGGGGGATTATTACCGCAAATTCCCCTGGGCACGTTTTTTACCGGAAAAATGGGCCGAGCGGGGTTTGGCTCATTTGCCCCCGCTGGTCCTGGGCAAAATCGAAGGTCTGCCAGTGGAGGGCTGGCTGATCAGTTGTCCCTTAACCACGACCATGCTTGTAAATCAGCCCTATCCCAAGGTGCACCGGGTCTTACTCAAGTCAGGTCAGCTGGCGACAAAACTTGGGGCCAAAATAGTAGGCCTGGGAGCTTTTACTGCTGTGGTGGGCAATGGCGGGAGGGAGCTGGCCGAGGAATTGCCCATCGCTGTTACCACTGGCAACAGTTATACGGTGGCGACAGCTGTCGAGGGGCTGGAGACAGCAGCTAAATTGGTAGGGTATGATATCAGTAAGGAGGAAGTAGCTGTAATAGGCGCTACTGGCTCTATAGGGCGAGTATGTGCCTTTTTGTTAGCCAGAAAATTCCCCTACTTAAACCTGGTGGGAAGAGACCAGCGAAAACTGGAACGGGTGGCCCGGGATCTTTTGCGAGAAACGGGAGTAGCTGCGGCTATTACTACTGATGTGGCTAAAGCTTTAAGGCGATCGGCCCTGGTAATATCTGCGACCAGCAGCCGGGATGTTGTTATCCATCCTGCTCACCTAAGGCCAGGAGCGATTGTCTGTGATGTGGCCCGCCCCCGGGATGTGGCACGGGAGGTAAATGAGGCAAGGCCGGATGTACTGGTAATTGATGGCGGCCTGGTAGAGGGCCCAGCCGGTCTCGTTTCTACCTTTAACTTCGGTTTACCGGCAGGAACCTTTTATGCCTGCATGGCGGAGACGATGATTCTGGCACTGGAAGGACATTATCAAAATTATTCCCTTGGTAAAGAATTAACTATTGAACAGGTTGAGAAAATAGCGATGCTGGCTCAAAAACATGGATTCAGGCTAAGCAGGTTACGCAGTTTTGATCAACCGCTGGCCGAGGAGAAAATTAACAGAATAAAAACAATTGTGGCTGCCTATAATAATGGTCGCCTGCAGCCGTTGAATCCTGCGGAATTTCTTGACAATGCAGGTAGCTAATTTTATAATTAAAAATTAAGGTGTGTTGGTTCCTGGTTTAACCTGCACAAAAAGGAGAGAGATATATGGAAAAAGAAGTTATTTTAACCCCAGAGGGATATCGGAAATTGGAAGAGGAACTGGAGGAACTGAAAACAGTCAAGCGTCGTGAAGTAGCTGAAAGGATTAAGCAGGCTATAGAATTTGGCGATATAAGTGAAAACTCCGAGTATGAAGATGCCAAAAATGCTCAGGCATTCATCGAAGGGCGGATCTTGACTCTAGAAAAGATGCTGCGCAATGCTCGCGTAATCAATGAAGGGGATATCCACACCGATGAAGTAAGCCTGGGTAGCAGGGTATTGCTTAAAGACCTGGAATTTGGCGATGAGGTAGAATATTCGATCGTAGGCACGGCGGAAGCAGACCCTGCTCAAAATAAGATTTCCAATGTTTCGCCGGTAGGTAAAGCGATTCTGGGAAGACGCAAAGGAGAAATTGTAGAAGTAGACGTCCCGGCAGGTAAGCTGAGATATCAAATTCTCGATATTCACTAGGCAGACAACCGGCTGTGTAGCCGGTATTTCCTTTTTCATTAGGAGGGACAAGCATGGAAACACAGGAACGGGAATTAAATGAGCTGCTACTGGTAAGAAGAGAAAAACTACAGGAATTGCGTAATAAAGGGATTGAGCCATTTGGTGGCAAATTTGAGCGTACCCACTTAAGCCAGGAAATTATCGATAACTTTGGTGAGTTAGAGGGACAAAAGGTTATCATTGCAGGGCGAATCATGGCCAAAAGAGGCCATGGCAAGGCATCATTTGCTCATCTTCAGGATGGGGCAGGTTTGATTCAAATTTACGTCAGAGTTAATGATGTTGGAGAAGAAAACTATGAACTCTTTGTTAAAGCTGATATAGGCGATATTATCGGAGTGGAAGGAACAGTATTCAAAACCCAGAGGGGTGAAATCACTGTTTCTGCTACAAAAGTGACTATGCTGGCCAAATCCCTGCGGCCTCTTCCGGAAAAGTGGCATGGTCTAAAGGATGTTG
>CP028514.1:112500-1212500 GCA_003054495.1 Carboxydocella thermautotrophica
ATCAAAATTACACTGAACAATACGATAAGCTGGGACGCAAGATATATAAGCTCATACAGACGTGGAAATAAGGCTGAAGGTTCGAACTTCGAACATCGAACTTCGAACCTCGACGGGTAATGGCGTGCCTTTTGTAGAATGAACCGGCGAGTTACGGTAGCAAGCGAGGTTAAGGCGGGGAGCCGGAGCCGAAGCGAAAGCGAGTCTGAAGAGGGCGAAAAGTTTGCTGCCGTAGACCCGAAACCGGGTGATCTACCCATGTCCAGGGTGAAGCGGGAGTAAAGTCTCGTGGAGGCCCGAACCGACCGACGTTGAAAAGTCGGCGGATGAGGTGTGGGTAGGGGTGAAATGCCAATCGAACCCGGAGATAGCTGGTTCTCCCCGAAATAGCTTTAGGGCTAGCCTCAGGGGATGAGTTATGGAGGTAGAGCACTGAATGGGCTAGGGGCCTGAGCAAGGTTACCGAACCTTATCAAACTGCGAATGCCATAACTTGGACCCTGGGAGTCAGACTATGAGGGATAAGCTTCATAGTCGAGAGGGAAACAGCCCAGACCGCCGATTAAGGTCCCGAAGTACAGGCTAAGTGGGAAAGGATGTGCAGCTGCATAGACAACCAGGATGTTGGCTTAGAAGCAGCCATCATTTAAAGAGTGCGTAATAGCTCACTGGTCGAGTGGTTGTGCGCCGAAAATGTCCGGGGCTAAGCCTGTCACCGAAATCGCGGATTCGCTTGAGTCACCAGTGTCCTATAAGGCGAACAGGGAAAGGAAGGAGATTTAGTCAAAACCGACCTTAAGAAAGGAATAATGAGGTTTTGACTAAATGCCAACAGCTAAGCCTGTCCGTCAGATAGGGTAGCGGTGACTCAAGCGAATGGTAGGGGAGCGTTCCATGGGCGGAGAAGGCATACCGAGAGGAGTGCTGGAGCGCATGGAAGTGAGAATGCCGGTATAAGTATGCGAAAAGGCAGGTGAGAATCCTGCCCGCCGAAAACCTGAGGTTTCCTGGGGAAGGCTCGTCCGCCCAGGGTAAGTCGGGACCTAAGCCGAGGCCGAAGAGGCGTAGGTGATGGACAATCGGTTGAAAATCCGATACCACCATACAACCGATATTACGAAGGGGTGACGCAGGAGGCTAGGGAGAGCCGGTGATTGGAAGGACCGGTCCAAGCCAGTAGGGAGTGAGGCAGGCAAATCCGCCTCACGGAAATCCTGAGAGGTGAAGGGGAGCCCGTAAGGGCGAAGCTTCTGACGCCAAACTGCCGAGAAAAGCCTCTAAGGAGGGGGTATGGTGCCCGTACCGGAAACCGACACAGGTAGGTGAGGAGAGAATCCTAAGGCGAGCGAGAGAACCCTCGTTAAGGAACTCGGCAAAATGACTCCGTAACTTCGGGAGAAGGAGTGCCGCTAGATGTGAAGGGCCTTGCGCCTGGAGCATAGAGCGGTCGCAGAGAAGAGGCCCAAGCGACTGTTTACCAAAAACACAGGTCCCTGCCAAAGCGAAAGCTGACGTATAGGGGCTGACGCCTGCCCGGTGCCGGAAGGTTAAGGGGAAAGGTTAGCTGAGAGGCGAAGCTTTGAACCGAAGCCCCGGTAAACGGCGGCCGTAACTATAACGGTCCTAAGGTAGCGAAATTCCTTGTCGGGTAAGTTCCGACCCGCACGAAAGGCGTAACGACTTGGGCGCTGTCTCAACGAGGGGCTCGGCGAAATTGTAGTACACGTGAAGATGCGTGTTACCTGCGACAGGACAGAAAGACCCCGTGGAGCTTTACTGTAGCCTGACATTGGATTTTGGTATTGCATGTACAGGATAGGTGGGAGACTGGGAAGCTTAGGCGCCAGCCTAAGTGGAGTCGGTGGTGGGATACCACCCTTGTGATATTGAAGTTCTAACCCGAACTCGTGAGCCGGGTAGGGGACAGTGTCAGGTGGGCAGTTTGACTGGGGCGGTCGCCTCCTAAAGAGTAACGGAGGCGCCCAAAGGTTCCCTCAGCGCGAATGGAAAACGCGCGGAGAGTGCAAAGGCAGAAGGGAGCTTGACTGTGAGACCGACGGGTCGAGCAGGGACGAAAGTCGGGCTTAGTGATCCGGTGGTACCGAGTGGAAGGGCCATCGCTCAACGGATAAAAGCTACCCCGGGGATAACAGGCTTATCTCCCCCAAGAGTCCACATCGACGGGGAGGTTTGGCACCTCGATGTCGGCTCATCGCATCCTGGGGCTGAAGTAGGTCCCAAGGGTTGGGCTGTTCGCCCATTAAAGCGGTACGCGAGCTGGGTTCAGAACGTCGTGAGACAGTTCGGTCCCTATCCGTCGCAGGCGGAGGAAATTTGAGAGGAGCTGTCCCTAGTACGAGAGGACCGGGATGGACAGACCGCTGGTGTACCAGTTGTTCCGCCAGGAGCAATCGCTGGGTAGCCAAGTCTGGACGGGATAAGCGCTGAAAGCATCTAAGCGCGAAGTCCACCTCAAGATAAGATTTCCCACTGGGAAAACCAGGTAAGACCCCTGGAAGAAGACCAGGTAGATAGGCCGGGAGTGTAAGAGCCGCAAGGCTTTGAGCGGACCGGTACTAATAGGTCGAGGTCTTAACCTCAAAAGAACTCTGTGCGGTTTTGAGGGAGCAATCCCTTGAATTGAATAATGTTCCCCGATAGCTCAATGGTAGAGCGCCCGGCTGTTAACCGGTAGGTTGCAGGTTCGAGTCCTGCTCGGGGAGCCAGTCCGGTGGCAATGGCGGTGGGGCAACACCCGTACCCATACCGAACACGGCAGTTAAGCCCACCAGCGCCGATGGTACTTGGACCGCAGGGTCCTGGGAGAGTAGGTCGCTGCCGGACACAACAACAGGCCTTCTCATAAATAAGAAGGTCTGTTGTTTTTTTCCAAAGAAAATTATTCCTTAAGTATAATCAGGAGAAAAATAAAGGACAAGCTAGTTTTCTTACACTAGTTAAAAATATTTTTCCAAAGCATTTATTGACTTACCCCATATATAGAGTATAAAATAGGTTTAGCCAAGAAATATGCTCTATATCTAGAGCTATATTCTGACAATTTCGCAAGGACGGGGAAGCATATGAAATGCCCGTTTTGTCATGAAACTGCTACCAAAGTAGTGGAATCCCGTACCGCTGATGAAGGCAATAGTATTAGGCGGCGACGGGAATGTGAGAACTGCGGTAAACGATTCACCACTTATGAGAGGATAGAAGAGCGACCTTTACTGGTTATTAAAAACGATGGGCGCCGGGAAGTTTTTTCACCGGAAAAATTAATGCACGGTCTGGTAAAGGCCGTGGAAAAACGACCAGTGTCAATGGAAGTGTTACAGAAAATAGTTACTGAGGTAGAGAGTCAGGTGCGGACCCAATTTGACAAAGAAGTACCTAGTTCTTATTTAGGAGAGCTTGTGATGGAAAAGCTGAGAACAGTGGATGAGGTAGCATATGTCCGCTTTGCTTCAGTTTACCGCCGTTTCCGTGATGTAAATGAGTTTATGGAAGAAATTAAACGTTTTTTGGAGGGCGAGAGCGGATGATCCATTATATCAAAAAACGGGATGGCCGGGTGGTTCCCTTTAATCGGGAGAAGATTAAAAATGCCATTATGGCAGCTGCTCGGGCAGTTGGTGGGGACAATGAGCAATTGGCTGACAGGCTATCGATTGAAGTAGTAAAATACCTGGAGAGCCATCCCGAAGGGCCGGAAGGTACTGTTTCTGTGGAGTATGTTCAAGATGCAGTGGAAAAGGTTTTAATTGAAAATGGACATGCCCAGACTGCCAAAGCGTACATACTTTATCGGAATAAACGCACTAGAATCAGGGAATCGCAATCCGATTTAATGGATGCAGTAGCCGAAATCCTGGTGGAGACTAGCAAGGAAAATGCTAATGTTCAGAATAGCCCGATGGCGAAAATGCTGCAAATAGCCTCTACGGGCAGTAAGAAATACTATTTAACCCGTTTAATGCCGGAGAAGCATGCCCAGGCCCATATCAATGGTGATATTCACATTCATGACCTGGACTTTTTTGCCAAAACCTTGACCTGTGTTCAGATACCTTTAGGGCGTTTGTTGCTAAATGGGTTTAATAATGGACATGGGTTTATACGCAGTCCTAAGGGCATAAAATCGGCAGCTAATTTAACAGCAGTAATTATCCAGTCATCTCAAAACGACATGCATGGTGGACAGTCGGTAGCCTATTTTGATTATGATCTGGCTCCGTTTATACAAAGGGAACGGGAAAGACAGCGCAAAATATTTGCGGAAGTCGGGGTTGAGATCAGTGATGAGCAGTTGGAAAAACTGGTAGATAAAGAGTGCTATCAGGCTATGGAAGCACTGATTTTTAATTTGAATACCATGCATTCCCGAGCGGGAGCGCAGGTGCCGTTCTCCAGTTTGAACTTTGGAACAGATACTTCTCCAGAAGGACGAATGGTTACCAAAAACCTGCTACTGGCCTATGAGGCCGGGTTGGGACGTGGGGAGAACCCGATTTTCCCCAATTTAATATTTAAGCTGAAAAAGGGAGTAAACATGGACCCTGGAGATCCCAACTATGACTTATTCCGTTTGGCCCTGCGGGTGACCTCCAGGAGAATGTTCCCGACTTATGCATTCCAGGATAGCAGTTTTAACGCGCCATATTCCCGGCGCAAAGAAGGGGAGGTAGCCTATATGGGTTGCCGTACCCGGGTAATTGGTAATGTGAATGGGCCTGAGATAACGGAAGGACGTGGTAATGCTTCCTTTACTACCATTAACTTACCGCGACTGGCCTTGAGGGCCCAGGGTGATATCAAAAAGTTTTTTGAACTGCTAGAGGAAATGATGGATTTGGTCAAGGAACAGTTGTTGTTCCGTTTTGATATTCAGCGGCGGCTGAAAGTCAAGGATATGCCTTTTCTGATGGGACAGAATCTCTATCTCGATAGTGATAAACTAGGGCCCAATGACGAAATTTATGAAGCTATTAAGCATGCCACCCTTTCCATTGGGTTTATCGGCTTGGCGGAAACACTGGTAGCTCTGCTGGGTAAACACCATGGTGAGTCAGAAGAGGCCGATGCCCTGGGTGTGGAAATAGTCAAATTTATGCGGGAAAAATGTGACCAGTATACCCGGGAATACAAGTTGAACTTTAGCTTACTGGGAACACCTGCCGAAGGATTGGCAGGACGATTTACCAAACTGGACCAAAAGGAATTTGGTATTATCCCCGGGGTAACAGACCGCATGTACTACACAAATAGTATGCACATTCCGGTGTGGTATAATATTTCGATGTATGATAAAGCCAGGATTGAGGGGAAATATCACAAGTACCTGAATGCCGGACATATCCTTTATCTGGAGTTACCGGCTGCTCCGCAACATAATATCGATGCCCTGGAAGCGATTATTAAGCACATGGCAGCCTGTGATGTAGGCTATGGAGCAGTTAACTTTCCCATAGATTTTTGTAAGGTCTGTGGTTACTTAGGGATTATTAACCACGATAAGTGTCCTAACTGTGGTTCAGTCAATGTAATGGAAGAAGAAATAGAATATGACCTGGAGTGGCCCGCTACGGGTACTACTAACTAGATAAAAAGTGAAGAGGAGGGTGTTGATTGATGAAAAGTGCTGTATGTGTACAGGAGAAATTGCCGGAACTGACTCCGGAGCAAATTGCCTATTATCGGCAGAAGGCTCTTTATGCAGCTAATGCCAGGGGCCTGGAGATAACCGGTATTGATGTATATATGACTCCTCAGGGAAAGGTGAAAGTAGTAACCCATTTTGCTCCTTCTAGTATTGAACGGGTACGGCGGGTTACAGGATATTTTTGTAAATTATCTAATTGCAATGATGCTAAATTGCAGGAAATTGCCCAAAGGGTGAAACATTCCCCGCTGGGGATTACATGTGGGTGTAACTGATGATCAGGCTGGCAGGAATTACAACTGAAAGTGTGGTGGACGGGCCAGGGTTGAGAACAGTAATCTGGACCCAGGGCTGCCCCCACCGCTGTCCGGGTTGTCATAATCCTGATACCCATGACCCTGAAGGAGGGGAACTCTGGACCTTTGAACAGGTCTTTGCTGAACTGGAAGGGGACAAGCTGGCAACAGGAATAACTCTTTCAGGAGGGGAGCCCTTCTTTCAGCCGGAAGCCTGTTTGGTTATCGCCCGCTGGGCCAGGGAGAAGGGTAAAAACCTCTGGGTTTTTACTGGCTATACCTGGGAACAATTGATGCGAATGTCAGAGAGCAATCCGGTTATCGGGGAGCTGCTGCAGTTAACAGATGTGCTGGTGGATGGTCCCTATTTAAAGGAACAGCGAGCATTATGGTTGCCTTTCCGGGGTTCTACCAATCAAAGGCTGATTGATGTACCGGCATCTCTGGCCAGTGGCAGCGTATGCATTATTGATGACAACCAGTTTGGGGTGTAAAAGAGAGGCAAAAGCCTCTCTTTTGTTTGCAAAGAAAGATTCTTCCTGATATAATATTGGCGCAAAGAAACTGGGTGAGGTGGAGACAGATGGCAGTGAATATGTTTGTGGATAATATACCCAATGGCTCATCGCTGGACATTCGACGGGGAACCGCTATTCACTTGATAAAATTAATTATCGGTTTTGCTCAAATCAAAGATAATGAAGTGGTTTTTGACCGTTTGCGTATTCAGCAACTGGCAGGGGCTGTGGGCTGTGCTGAAGAGGAGGCAATCCAGCTCTGTCAGCGGGCATATAATGGGGAAAAAGTGGAAGAAATTGTGGACCAGTTGATGGAAAAGGTTCGGGAAGAGAAAGAAAAAATGCTTTCCTTTATTGAAGCGGAAAAAAAGAAATTGTGGCAACAGTAGAAATTGTATGTTATAATTAGACAAAAGTACCTCTTTTGGGAGGGAGGGCTATGGCTGAGCGCAGGCATTTTCGCTGGCATACTCAGCTGCCGTTGTATTTTGAAGTGGCCCAGTTTGGCACATATCCCATTGAGCATTTACGTGGTAAGCGGGGACGGGGGCAGACCTATGACCTGGCAGAAGAAGGTCTCAGTTTTTTTTCAGCTCTGCGCTTACCAGTTAATATGATATTGCTTCTGGAATTAACTATCCCTGAACTGGGGACTTTAAAGCTAAAAGGCCGGGTTGTAAGATCACGGCCCTGGCAGGAGGGATGGTTAACAGGCGTGCAGTTTATTGGATTTAATGGGCCACGACGGCAAGCCCTGCGGGAACACATTGCCCACCAGGTAAAAAGTCAATATCAGCTAATCGAATATTTGTAGTTACCACTAGGGGTGCCGAAAAGGCTGAGAGAAGCTATGGCTTCAACCCTTTGTACCTGATCTGGGTAATACCAGCGAAGGGAAGTGGGTGGAACGAGTGTATACTCTACACCTGTCTCTTCGGGACGGGTGTTTTTTATTTATGAGAGGAAGGATAATAATGCGCGAAAAATTTTTTCGTATGCTAGATGCCAATTTCAACCGCTGTGTGGAAGGATTGCGGGTACTGGAAGATATGGCCCGGTTTATCCTGGAAGAGAAGGAACTGGCGAAGGCTTTAAAGCAGTTGCGACAGGAAATAGGCCTGGCCCGGCCGGAGGAAATTTGGCGATTTAGGGATGTCCAAGGGGATCCGGGAACAGAAGTGACAACACTCCGAGAACAGGAAAGGGCGTCCTGGCAGGCACTAATCAATGCCAATGCCTCCCGTGTGGCAGAGTCTTTGCGGGTGATTGAAGAAGGAAGTAAAGTGCTTTCCGACCTGGAACTGGCCGCTAAGGCAAAAAGATGGCGTTATCAAAGCTATATTCTGGGGCAAAAACTTTTATTAGCAAGTAAGGCAAAGGAGGAAAATTGAAATGACACAATTGGAGTTGGCCAGAGCTGGGAGAATAACAGCGGAAATGAAACTGGCGGCAGAAGCAGAGGGAATAGCTGCTGAAATTGTGCGGGAAAGGATTGCTGCTGGGGTTATGATCTTACCGGCCAATAAACAGCGGTATCTAGCCCAGCCCAAGTTAATCGGCTATGGGGCGACCACCAAGGTTAATGCCAATATCGGCACCTCTGGTGACTGGCCGGAGGTGGAAAAGGAGCTGGAGAAACTAGAAGTAGCTCTGGCTGCTGGGGCAGATGCCATTATGGATTTAAGTCTGGGGCCCAATCTCCGCCAGGCCCGGCAGGAGATCTTAAAGCGCTGTCCGGTACCAGTAGGGACAGTGCCAATTTATGAAGCCGGGTTTTATGGGGAACTCAGCAAAGATAAACTGTTTCAGGTAATCGAGGACCACTGCCGGCAAGGAGTGGATTTTATTACTGTTCACTGTGGCATCAATCGCCGGGTGCTGGAGGAAATTCAGGAAAGTCCGCGGGTATGTGGTATAGTCAGCCGAGGTGGGTCCTTTATCGTTCGCTGGATGCAGGAAACCGGCGAAGAAAACCCTCTTTATGCTCATTTTGATGAGTTACTGGAACTGGTAAGGGAATATGATGTTACACTGAGTCTGGGTGACGGGCTGCGACCAGGTGCCGTTGCTGATGCTACCGATGGACCGCAGATAGCTGAACTGTTAGAATTAGGGCGGCTGGTGAAAAGGGCCTGGGCCAAAGGAGTTCAGGTCATGGTGGAAGGACCGGGCCATGTTCCTTTAAACCAAATTGAAACTAATATTAAATTACAGAAGCGTCTTTGTCATGGTGCACCCTTCTATGTACTGGGCCCCCTGGTTACTGATGTGGGTGCCGGGCATGACCACATTACGGCAGCTATCGGCGGAGCGATTGCTGCAGCTGCCGGGGCAGATTTCCTCTGTTATGTGACTCCGGCAGAACACCTGGGCTTGCCAGATGCCGATGATGTACGGCAGGGAGTAATTGCTACCCGAATTGCGGCTCATGCCGCTGATTTGGCTAAAGGAATTGAAAAAGCCTGGAATTGGGATAAAGCGATGAGCAAGGCCCGTAAAGAATTGGATTGGGAACAGCAGCTTAATCTGGCCCTGGATCAGGCTACTGCTAGAGAAATGCGAAAAAGAAAAAACCCGGGACACCGGGCAGAATGCTCTATGTGCGGAGAGTTTTGTGCCATGAAGCAATGTCAATAATTGAAGCGGGCTTTCATAGCCACCACCAGGGGCTGGTTATTCAGGCGTAAACGCCAGTAATATTCACCGGCTACCAGGCGAGGAAAGGGCTGTTGAGTAATAAACAGCAGATAACGGGAAGAAATTACCTGGACGTTTCCTTGCCAGTGAGGGGAAATAAACGGCGTCGGAGGCTGAAAGTCATAGACTTTAACCCACTGATCAGCATATTGTTTGGTGCCCAGGAAGTGAATTTCACCTTCCGAACCGGGCCATGGTAACAGAGGCCATTGGGATAAAGGCCCCGGATAAAGATAGGGCGCGGGATAGCCCGACCAGTTACCACCGCGGTAAAGACCGCGGTGGTTTTCGTCTTCATAGAGGGAAGAATAATAAAAACTGCGGTCGTGTTGTAGCCAGCGCAGACGTAAAATCCAGGGCGAAGCGGGGTAAGCCAGAAGCAATTGCTCTGGATTCAGGTCAGATTCGGCAAACTGGCTGGTAATTTCGAGAGCCTGGCGAGGAGCAGTGGTCCATGAGTTTACAGCCGCTAGTACCAGCTGTTTGCTAGCGGGAAAATCTGGAGTAGCGGAAAATATGGATGCAGGGTAAAGCAGGTTTATGAAAAAGGCCAACAGGAAAATCAGCCGGTACCTGGCCATACTGACACCTCCAGCCAGGTAATTCGCTGACGTCCCTGGATATTCCTGCTAAGAAAAATGTCTCTTTTTCCCTTCTTTCCGACATCAGAGGCGGGGAATCCAGCCGAAACGCTGTATTTGTTCCGGGGCCTGCCGAATTTGAGCCAGCAAATGGTCGCGGTCCCGGTTGAGAGTGCCTTTTAATACAAACAGATTGGAAGCATGGTTGGAACGAAAGATACAGTTTTCCAGTTCAACCTGGGACAGCAGAAGCTCCAGTTCAGCCAGGAGTGTCCGTTCATCAATGGGCTGGAAGGTACCCTGTAGGACTTCCTGATATAATGGAGCTGCGGGATCGAGCATCAAGGTTAAAGCTCCGAGATAGTGGGGTTGCATAGCTGTTAAGACCCTGGCAGTGGCCTGGGCGTGTTCCTGCCAGAGGCCTTTGCCACCCAGGCCGTTGATGATTGTGACAGAGAGAAGCAGGCCAGCAGCTTTTACCTTTTCGGCAGCATCAATCATGGCCTGGCTGTCTACACCCTTATTGATTTTTTTCAAAATCAGGTCAGAGCCGCTTTCCAGTCCGAGGTAAGCAATACCCAGCCCTTTTTCTTTCAATAAATGCAATTCTTGTACAGATTTGGTCAAAATACTTTTAGGGCTGGCATAGATGCCGACCCGGTTCACCTGGGGATGGAGTGTTTGAATTAACTCCAGGATGTTAAGGAGATAATCGGTAGGAGCGGCCAGGGCATCGCCATCAGCAAGAAAAACGCGACGGAAATAGGGCCATTGAGTAGCGGACAGCAGGTCTTCCTTAATTTCAGCTACAGGTTTAAGAGCGAATTTTTTATCCTTGTACATGGTACAAAAAGTACAGCGATTATGAGAACAGCCTACTGTTACCTGGAGGATCAGGCTATCTGCTTCACTGGGAGGTCGAAAGATTGCACCCACGTAACCCATAAAATCACCTCAGTTTCATTTTACCATATTTTTTGCTATTATATAGTAACAGATAGTAACAGGAAGATAAGGACGGTGAGAGAGATGCGCAGAGCGGATAATTTTTATGACCGGATCAGACTAAAGATAGCTAACTGGGCGGAGGAAAAAGGGGGAGAAACCAGCCGGCAACTGGTAGACCTGCTTTTATTGGCGCCGGATTTCTTCCTTCTACTGGTGCGCTTATTAAGGGACCCCCGGGTTCCGGCTACAGCTAAATATGGGATAGCGGGAGCAATTGCCTATTATTTCTTGCCACTGGATTTTTTGCCGGAAATCCTGGTAGGGCCTATTGGTTTTGGGGATGATTTGATTTTAGCTGCTCTGGTAATTAATCGTTTATTACAGGCAGCCCCTGATATTGTCGTGGAACACTGGAGCGGTTCAGGAGAGGTTCTGGCCCAGGTGGAAAAAATCCTGAATAATGTCGATAAACTGGTTACTAACAAGGTCTGGAATAAAATCAGAGAGCATTGGCGCAAAATTTCCCGGTAGTGAGGAGTGGAAGCATTGGATAAGAAATATTATCGCGGCTTATTGCTGGATGACTTTCAGCGCCAGGCCATGGATTATGTGGACAATAACCTGTCGGTACTGGTTTCTGCTCCAACAGGAGTAGGAAAAACCTTGATTGCGGATTACACTATTGAAAAATGTTACCGGGAAGGGCGACAGGTTGTTTATACCGCCCCTATCAAGGCTCTTTCCAACCAGAAGTATAAGGATTTCAAACACTATTTTGGTAAGGATGCTGTGGGAATCATAACCGGGGATGTGGTTATTAACAGCAATGCCCCTATTCTGGTAATGACAACAGAAATTTTTCGCAATATGATTTTGACCAGAGACCCGGTTGTGGATATGGTACGATACCTGATTCTGGATGAAATTCACTACATTAGTGACCTGGACCGGGGCAGTGTCTGGGAAGAAACTATTATCTTCTTGCCCAAACATATTAAGATTTTAGGTTTATCGGCAACCATTCCCAATGCGGAAGAACTGGCCGAGTGGATTGCCTCGATTAAAGGTGAAGAAGTAAAGGTAGTTAAACATCATCAACGGGCTGTTCCCTTAAAGCATTTTGTTTTTGAAAAAACCATGGGGGCTGGTAACCTGAAAAAAGCCATCAAAATCCGGCGTCAAAAACTGGAGGAGATGGCGGAGAGCGGAGTTCCGGCAGGAAAAGGATTGCCTGCGACCACCCATGTGGATTTGGTCAGTTTCTTAAAGGATGAATATCTGCCTGCCTTGTATTTTGTTTTCAGCCGTAAAAAATGCGAAGACTATGCATATGAGCTATCCCGCAAGTTCAATTTCCTGACCAGAGATGAACGAATTAAAGTGGAACAATACCTGGCTAACAAATCAGCAGAACAGGGGGTTACAGCTAACCTGCTGGCTTTAGAGCGAGTACGTCGGGTGTTATTAAAAGGCATTGGTTTTCACCATGCCGGCATGTTGCCTATAGTAAAGGAAGTGGTTGAGGATTTGCTTACGGCCCGCCTCATCAAAGTCCTTTACTGTACGGAAACTTTTGCTGTGGGTATCAATATGCCGGTGAAAACTGTCTGCTTTGATTCCAATGAAAAATTTGATGGCAAAGATTTTCGGGTTATGACCAATCAGGAGTATTTCCAGATGGCAGGCCGGGCTGGACGGCGGGGAATAGATACTGAAGGTTTTGTATTTTCCATTGTGGATTTAAACTGGCTTAATCCCGACAAGATGGTAAAACCAGATGAAAGAAAACTGGAAAACCTGCAAAGCCGCTTTAACCTGGGTTATAATTCGGTGGTGAATTTGATAGGTCATCACCAAACCGAGGAAGAAATAGAGGAAGTTTTGCAACATAATTTTGCCTATTTCCAGGCCTCCCGAAAAGCTGATTTTTTACAAAAACGTATTCGAGAACTGGAGCAGGAGCTGGCACAAATCCTGGCAGAGCGCTGTGAAGATATTTACAATCTGACCTGTCCCTTGCAGTATCATACTGCCTGGTCCAGGCTGAAGGCTGACAAGCGGGAGCTTAACCGTCTCTTCCGTACCCGCTGGGGGCGGAGTAAACGTTATGAAAGCAAACGCAAGGAACTGTCCCTGCGTATCAGCCAGAACGAAAGCTTGCTGGCGGAGGTTGTTCCCCGCTTATGTACTGCGGAGCAACAGGGCCACTGTCAGGCCCAGCAGGAAAGATATCGTCGCCTGGATGAGGAAAAGAAGGAATTATATAAAGAGTGGGGGAGGTTAAGCAAGCAAACCAATTTCATCCGGGATTTTCGTTTGAAGCGCCAGCTTTTGCAAAAATTAGGCTTTGTGGATGAAAATAATGCCTTGACTCCCCGGGGCAAGTTTGCTACCCAGATTTATGTTCAGGAGTTGCTGGTAACAGAATTGTATTTTGATGGAGTCTTTCATGAATTTGAACCGGAGCAGATTGTGGCTCTGGTGGCGGCCATTGCCTATGAAAGCCGCAAACACGACTGGTTCAAAAAGGGTCCGGTTTATGATCTGGAACGGATTTACCGACTGATGTTGCCTTTGATTAGGGCGGAGGAGCAAATCCTGAATACGGTAACGGTAGAATTCCATCCTGAAGTTTCCCTCCTGGCTTACCAGTGGAGCGCAGGCCTGGAATTCGCCGATCTGCGCAGTTATTGTAATCTGCAGGACGGAGATATTGTTTCCATCTTCCGCCGTACCATCGATTTACTCCGGCAAATCCGGGGGGCAGCAGCAGCAGATCGCAGTCTGGCGGATAAACTCAGTCATTGTATTAAGTTAATAGATCGCGATGTGGTAGAATTTGTATTGTAGAACCAAAACCGCCGGCTAAAAACGGCGGTTTTAATTTTGGTAAGATTTGTTCCTTGAGTTACACCTTGACCAGTGTTACCATAAAAGCATAGGGGGAGTAAAGCGGAGAAAGAGAGGGGATAAAATGACTAATCTTAAAAGACTGATTTTATTAGTATTGAGTTTCTCCCTGGTTTTAGGTAACTTTATGCCTGTCTTAAGGGCAGAATCAGCAACAGTAATTGTACTGAAAGTAGGCAGTAAAAGTGAAGCTGTTAAACAGGTACAAACCAGATTAAAACAGCTTGGTTATTTTGCCGGACCTATTACGGGGTACTATGGCACTCAAACCAGAGATGCGGTCCTGCGCTGGCAAAAGGCTAATGGCCTGCCTGCTGATGGAATAATCGGTACAGTTAGCTGGAATCGCCTGTTTAATGTCAGTGTAACTCGCGGTACAACCGCAACAGCTCAACGGATCTATTTGACGTTGGGCAGTCGCGGGGAACAGGTGAAACTGCTGCAACAGAAACTGAATCAGCTCGGTTTCTACCAGGGGCCAATTACCGGTTACTTTGGTACCTTGACCAGAACAGCAGTGGTAAAATGGCAAAAGTCCAGGGGGTTAGCGGCAACCGGGGTAGTTAACCAGCAGGCCTGGACAGCACTGATGGCCAGCCAGAATCCTGTCAGCCGGGGGGTAACTGCAACCCGCCCAGCCGTACTGGGGCTAGGGGTGCGTTCCAACCTGGTGCTGGAATTGCAGCAATACCTGAAAACCATGGGATTGCTGACTGTACAACCCACCGGTTATTATGGTTTGTTGACGGTAATGGCAGTACAGGCCTGGGAAAAAGCCAATGGATTAAAAGTCGATGGCATAGTAGTTGAAGAGGAATTAAATAAAATCCGCACTCAGGCTAAAGCTCTGACCAATTTGCTGGGTGGTGCTGAAAAAGGCGCCTGGATTCTGGGCTATACGGCTATTGACTATCCAGGCGATAACCGCTCGGCCCAGAGTGTGATCCAGAGTCAGGGGCTGGGGGCAATAGCTACCTTTACCTATACCTTTGATAACAATGGTAATCTGAAAGGTAATGCTGACCAGGAAGCTTATACATTGCAGCAGGCCAGGGCCCGGGGGATCAAACCACTGGCTTTGTTACACAACTTTGATTATCGTGTGGGTTTTGACAAAAACCTGGCCCGGGCAGTGCTGACTGATCCCGCTAAAAGACAGCGTTTGATCAGCCAGCTGGTGAATGAGGTACAGAATCGCGGTTATCTAGGGGTTAACCTGGATGTAGAAGGAATATATCCGGCAGATGCCCCACACTACCTCGCTTTTCTGGGTGAGCTGAAACAGCAACTAGGGGCAAAAGGCTTATTAACTGTAGTTTCTATCCCGGCGAAAACCAGGGATGATACCACCAGTTCCTGGTCAGGGGGATATGATTATGCGGCTATTGGGCAGCGGGCTGATCTGGTTCAGATCATGACCTATGATGAACACTGGATTGGGGGCCCGGCTGGACCTATTGCCTCTTATCCCTGGACAGAGCAAGTAGTAAAATATGCGGTCAGCAAAATGCCGGCTTCCAAAATTCTGCTGGGCCTGGCCACTTATGGATATGATTGGGTTGGAACCAGTGCTCGCAGTGTAACCTATCCGCAAGCTGTAGCCAGAGCAGCCCAATATGGTGTTAAAGTTAACTGGGATGCTACAGCACTGGAATCCTGGTTTACCTACACCGATGAACAGGGACAAAAACATGAAGTCTGGTTTGAAAACGTAGAAAGCAATGCTAAAAGACTGGTGCTGGTAAAACAATATGGTTTAGCCGGTGCTGGTATCTGGCGGCTGGGCTTTGAGGATTCTGCCTACTGGCAGATGGTTCAGCAATATTTACAGCAATAAATATCCTGAAAAACCGGGCCGACTGGTCCGGTTTTTCTAAATAATAAATTGACTAAAAAATTCAGTCTTGTAGCGAAAATAATGAAGGATTTTGTGATTTTGTGCCGAATATTGTAATAGAGGGCTTGTAACATTAGTAACAAGTGAGGGGCACTAAATGAGGAAGAAACGCTATATCATCAATGGCATATATGGTTTTATTATCGGTCTGCTCATACCCTTTTTCGCTACCGTGGTAGAAATGCTCAGTACAGGGGTTACTTTAAGCTGGCAGGCCTTTTGGGCTACCCATTTTGGACGGGCCTGGTTTTTACTGGTGGATATGGTACCACCATTAATTGGCATTTTGCTGGCCCGACTTACATTGAGCCAGGAAGAGTTGTTGAATCAACATAAAGAGCTGGTTGCGATTAAAAAACATCTTGAAGAACAAAACCGTCTCTGGGAGACGATTTTTCAAAGTACTCCCATTGCTTATGCCTTGATAGATAAAGATTACACTTTTAAAAGGATAAATCGGGCTGCAATAGATATTGTGGGAATGCCGACAGAACGAGTTCTGGAGCGGCATTGTTTTGAGATTTTGGGGCGTAATAGCATTTGTCCCGGGTGTGCGGTAGCCCGTGCTTTTGTTAGCAAGGCGGTAGAGAGTCAGGTTAAAGAAGAGTTCAGTGGAGGACAAAGGCGGATTGTAGAACAAGTAGCAGTGCCCTTGATTGAAAATGGTGCAGTAGAGCAGGTACTGGAAATAATTATTGACAAAACCCAGGAAAGAATGCTACTGCAACAAAGAACTGAGGAAATGCTGGCAACCATTGATATTCTAGTTGGATTAATTGAGTTAAAGGACCAGTATACAGGAGGTCATTCCCAGCGGGTCAGACGCTGGGCAGGCTTACTGGCCAGATATATGAATTTGCCTCAGGAACTGGTGGAACAAATTGAAATGGCTGCCTCCTTACATGATATTGGGAAAATAGGCATTGCCGGCATGATTCTGAATAAACCCCATTGTTTATGTCCGGAAGAAAAGGATATAGTGCGGCGTCATCCGGTTATAGGGCAGGAAGCTCTGGCTGGACTGGAGCAATTTGAAGAGATAGCACTTATGATTCGGTCTCACCATGAACGCTGGGATGGCCAGGGTTATCCCGACGGGCTGGCAGGCAAAGATATTCCTTTAGGGGCACGGATAATCGGAGTGGTAGATGCCTATGATGCCATGATTTCAGACCGGGCTTATCGTAAAGCCCTTGACCAGGATGAAGCCGTAGCTGAGCTTAAAAAAGGTGCGGGTCAGCAATTTGATCCTGAAATCGTCCGTTGTTTTTGCGAGCTGCTGGAAAAGAAAAATAATAATTGAAAAAAAAGGTGAAAGATGAGCAGGAATTCACGCAATCATGGCGAATAATCTGTTATTGTATAACAGGATGCTGAGGTGGGTTCTGTGTATTGTAAGATCTGTCCGAACTGTTATGGTGATTCCTATAGTTCATCTCCCCATTTTACCTGGATTTGTCCCTACTGTGGTAAGGATATTACCAGGGAGCAAGGATTGCCTGCCGGTTCGCCCTTGGTTAAGAAAATACTGGAAGAGATTAAAACCGGACAGGAAAAATTAATAAAAAAATAAAAGCAAAAAGCAGGCGTTACTGACCTGCTTTATTATTTGTTAAACCGGATATTATTAGTTGATGGCAGATATTTTCCAGATGATTGATGGGAAATGAGGGTGTATTCGGTTTCAGGATCCAGTGTAAACAGGCAATGCTAACCGCACCAAAACAGGCAGCAGCGGCAGTTTCACAATCGAGTTCAGGTAGAATAAAGCCAGCCTGCTGGCCTTTGCGTAAGCTTTCGGCCCAGAGGGAAATGAAATCACTCAATTGGGAGCGAAACTGGTTTTGCAGCTCTGAAGCTCCCCAGACCTCAGTTAAAAGCACCTGGCAGAATAATTTATTATGAGCAAAAAAATTCACCTGTACTTTTATAAGGCTATATATATCCTGGGGTGAGGGGTGGTTCAAGGCTTGCTGGCCGGCGGAAAGCAAAGGTTGCAAGCCATTTCTGATCAGCTTTGCAAATAAATCTTCTTTACTGTCAAAATGATAATACAGAGTTCCTTTGGCAACCTGGGCACGAGCAGCGATTTCATCCATTACTGCTCCGGCATATCCTTTTTCGGCAAATACCTCCAGGGCTTTGTTGAATATCTGTTGAAGTCGGGGTGAGACCATTTATTTCACCTCTTACCAATAGCTTATACTTGACAATAAAGGGCGATTTAGGTATTATTTTTGGTGCGAGCCGATGTAGCTCAGCCGGTAGAGCGGCGCACTCGTAATGCGTAGGTCAGGGGTTCGAGTCCCCTCATCGGCTCCAGAGAAATCAAGGCTTCCGGGATTTGGGCCGGAGGCTTTTTTGTTTATTGGTGCCTAATTGGTGCCCAACTTTAGCGAACAAAGTGTACTTATCTGTTTTTATCTTACTATGGACTGCTTATTTAAGCAAGGAAGCTCTCTCAAAGCTTCTTGAAAAAGTACCAGGTGCAACTCTTCATCCTGAATTATCCGCTCTAAAAGTTTTTGGATATAAGGATCGTCAATTTGCATAATACGATAACGATAATTAGCTATAGCTTGTTTTTCTGCTTCAATATCAGCTTGTAATTGATCATAAACACTTGTACCGTATTTTATATAACAGCCATTCCAGTAGTGCCCCCAGGTGCTGAAAGCACCTCGAATTCTTGGTTCACCACCTAAAAGTACAATAGTTTCTGCCAATAACTCCATATGATGCATTTCAGTAATAGCAATACCCTCTAAAAGTTCAGCTATTTTTTTATTTTTTATTATATAGTGATGATATAAATACTGGGTTATTGCAGTAAATTCGCTGGCAAATCCAGCATAATCATCCATCAACAGCTCAGCATAGTAAGGATTTGAAGAAACTACTTTTATTTCTGGATATGGCCCGGCAGCTGCATATTTGTTAGGAGCATGTGCTAGAAAAGGCATAAATATCACCCCCTATGTTATGCTATGCTTTAAGATATGATGTGAAGATGTGAAAAGTTAAATCAGTAATTCTATCTCCATTCTGCCCCTCATAGATATATAGATGTACTTTAATGCTATTTTCTATGAAGGGGTGGGGAGAATGAAAAGAGAAATTTATTTTATTGTTCTATTTATAGCATGTTTATTATTACCTTCGGCAGTTCAGGCTGCCATGAGGGTTGAGGTGGATTTAAGCACCCAGATGGTCAAGGTCTATGATAACAATCTCTTGCTGCGGGCCATGATTTGTTCAACCGGTGCGCCTGGGACGCCAACACCGGTAGGGGATTTTCGCATCCAGGGCAAAGGGCCAATGTTTGTTACTGATTATGGGGTTTCAGCAAAATATTATTCCGCTTTCAACGGGGATTATCTTTTTCATTCCATCCTTTTCGACCGAACCGGGAAACGCCTGATCAGCCGCTCAGTACAAATGTTAGGCCGGCCGGCGTCTCATGGCTGTATTCGCCTGAATCTCTATGATGCCAAGTGGTTACAGGAAAAGGTGCCCCGGGGAACACCGGTAAAAATCAGGAAAAGCGGCAAAGCAGGCATGAAAAAGGAAAAATGGAAAGTCCAGGTTAATGGCAAACTTTACCCTGCCTGGCTGGATATACGCTGGCTGGAAGGGCAGGCTTATCTGCGGGCACAACAATTATCCTGGTTTATTCCCGGGAAAATGATAATAAAAGGAACATATATACAGTTTGTCCGGGAAAAGACGGTTTTAGAGTTGTTTTTAAGCGAACCGGGGCTTAAAATAAATGGCAGGGAAACAAGGAGCAGTCTTGCGCCTCAATTATTTGCCGATGGGCCATACTTGCCTTTGCAGCCTGTACTGTCCGCTTTGGGCTACCAGCTGGAATATATGAACAAAGCCAAAGTCATCAAAATCCAAACAGTGATACAGCTCCTCCAGCCTAATGGTACTGAAAATGTAGCTGATGGTGTATATGGCAATATATATAATTAAAGATTGATTGATAACTCTTCCGGGCATAATAACAGAAAAAGTCCGGAGGTGCAGTTATGAAAAGACATGGTCATAAATCCTGGGGAACCTGGACTTCCTGGGGGGGAATCGGGGCAGCAGAGGAATTTTTTCAACTGGGCTGGGGCCCACTGGCTGGAGGCAGTGAGGCAATGATGAACAAGAAGAGTCACAGGGAGGATGACGGATGAAGCGCTTGCAGGAAGAGACCCATGCCTATATCAGCCAGTACAAGGAGGGCTATTTTAAGCCTTTGACCCTGGTAGCGCGGCTGGCAGAAGAAGTAGGAGAGCTGGCCCGGGAAGTAAACCACCAGTTTGGCGAGAAACCCAAAAAACCGGGGGAGCCGCCAGGAGACATAGCTCTTGAACTGGCGGATATCTTATTCATTGTTGTCTGTTTTGCCAATTCTCTGGGTATAGATCTGGATGAAGCCTGGGACCGGATGATGGAAAAGTACCGGACCCGGGATAAAAACCGCTGGACGCCTATAACAGCTGAATCCGAGTAATATTAGCCCCCTGGCCCTCATAAGATGATAGTGAGGGAAGGGGGCTGGATTATGGGGAAAAACCGGTACTGGATTTTCATAACATTTAGCTTAGCGATTATAGCGGTTCTGGCTGCTGCGAGCTGGTGGTGGTTGACCCGCCCTCTTTCCCCTGAACAAATTTTGCAAAACTTGCCCCGGCAGATGGTGCAATTGCAGAGCTATGAATTTCAAAATCGCGCCTGGCTGGAGGTGGATGGGAAAAAACAGGATTTAAGTGATCTGCAGGGAGTAAAGGTTGGCCAGGATGTGCATTTGCAGGGCCAACTGCTTAAAACGCCTCTGGATTACTATCAGGTCAAGGGGAAAATTTATCTGAAGGACCCCTATGGTCGCTGGCAGCAAATGCCGCCACCGCAGGCGGGTAGCCAGGATTTGATTGAGATTTTGCTTTCATCCTGGGGCCTACTGGACTGGGGCCAGGGCCTAAAAGCAACGGACCAGATTACGGAAGCAAAGGTAGCAGGGGTGAATTGCTATCGTATCACTACTACTCCACGCATTACTAATCCCTATCTGAACCAGGCTTTTGGTCAGTTTGAGGGGACATTATGGCTGGATCAAAAAGAAGGAAAACTTTATCGAGTAATGCTGACCGGGACTCATCAGAAAAATCCCGGGGTAAAAATCTTTATTAACCTGGATTTTCGGCGACACAACCAGATTAATCAACCACTAAAACCACCGGTCATACCTTGACCGGTTTCCTTTTTCCGTGTTAAAATTGAAAAACAAACTTGCAGGGAGGACAGAACATGATCGCAGAGGCTGAACGGATTTTATTGTCAGAAGAGGAAATTCAGGCAAAAGTAAAGGAATTGGGAGCAGAAATTTCTTCCTATTATGGGGACAAGCCCATTTTGGCTCTGGGGATACTGAAAGGTGCTATTGTGTTCATGTCTGACTTGATTCGGCAGATCACCTGTCCACTGGAAATAGACTTCATGGCAGTATCCAGTTATGGTTCTTCCACCGAATCTTCCGGTGTGGTTAGAATCTTAAAGGATCTGGACTGCAGCATTGAGGGGAAAAACGTTCTGATTATTGAGGATATTATTGACAGTGGCCTCACTTTGAATTATCTCGTAGAAAACCTGAAATCCCGGGGGCCGGCCAGTGTTAAGATTGTAACTCTGCTGAATAAGCCCAGCCGGCGTAAAGTGAATATTCAAGCTGATTTTAACGGTTTTACCATTCCCGATGAATTTGTGGTGGGCTATGGTCTGGATTTTGCAGAAAGATACCGCAACCTGCCCTATATTTGCGTGTTAAAACCGGAAGCTTATCAGAAATAGGATAGGAGGCCATTAAAGAAATGCAACAGCAGGAAATGGTATTGGTCCTGGATTTCGGCGGTCAATACAGTCAGCTGATCGCCCGGCGCATCAGGGAGTGCAGGGTATATTGCGAAATGCTGCCTTATACCACTTCCCTGGAACGCATTAAAGCCATGAATCCGAAAGGGATTGTCTTTTCCGGCGGACCAGCCAGCGTCTACGGAGAAGGAGCACCGCGGATTGATGCCGCCATCTTTGAGCTGGGAATTCCGATTCTGGGTATTTGCTATGGCATGCAGCTGATGGCTTATACCCTGGGGGGCAAAGTGGACCGGGCTGTTAACCGGGAATATGGCAAAACCGAGCTGCGCATCCTGAAAGAGGATCAAGTTTTTGCCGGGATCGAAAGCCCTACCCAGTGCTGGATGAGCCATGGGGATTTTGTAGCTGCTGCTCCGGCTGGTTTTGAGGTGACAGCCCAGACGGAACATACTCCGGTGGCAGCTATGGCTGATTACCAGCGCCAGCTCTATGCGGTACAATTCCATCCGGAAGTGGTGCATACCCCGAAAGGCCAGGAGATGCTGCGCAATTTCCTCTTCAATGTTTGCGGCTGCCATGGTACCTGGAACATGGGCTCCTTTATTGAACAAACAGTAAAGGAAATTCGGGAGCGGGTAGGAGACCGCAAGGTGCTGTGTGCCCTCTCGGGTGGAGTGGATTCTTCCGTAGCAGCAGTACTGGTTCACAAGGCAGTAGGGGATCAGCTGACCTGTGTTTTTGTTAACCATGGCCTTTTGCGCAAAGGGGAAGCCGAACAGGTACGGCGAATCTTTAGCGAGAAGTTTAAGATAAATCTGGTTTATGTGGATGCGGAAGAGCGGTTCCTGCAAAAACTGGCCGGGGTTACTGATCCGGAACGCAAACGGAAACTGATTGGCAATGAATTCATTTATGTTTTCGAAGATGAGGCCAAAAAACTGGGGCAGATTGATTTTCTGGTGCAGGGTACCCTCTATCCCGATGTGGTGGAGAGCGGCACGGAAACAGCAGCTACGATCAAAACCCACCACAATGTGGGGGGCTTGCCGGAAGACATGCAGTTTGAACTGATTGAACCCCTGCGCTGGCTGTTCAAGGATGAAGTGCGAGCAGTGGGTGAGGAACTGGGATTGCCTGCTGAGATCGTCTGGCGCCAGCCTTTCCCGGGCCCCGGGTTGGCGGTACGCATTTTGGGAGAGGTTACCAGGGACAAACTGGATATATTGCGGGAAGCTGATGCGATTGTTACTGAAGAGATCTTTAATGCGGGCTTGAACAAACGGGTATGGCAGTATTTCGCCGTACTGCCTTCCATGAAAAGTGTGGGTGTGATGGGGGATGAACGCACTTATGCATACACTATCGTAGTGCGAGCAGTGACCAGTGAGGACGGTATGACTGCGGACTGGGCCCGCTTGCCCTATGAGCTGCTGGAGCGTATCTCCAACCGGATTGTCAATGAGGTACCCCATGTGAACCGGGTTGTCTATGATATAACTTCTAAGCCTCCTGGCACCATTGAGTGGGAGTAAATGCTATCCCTCCGTTTAACGGAGGGTATTTTGTTAATTAGCGAAAATAGGGTAAGATAAAAAAGGATTTTCTTCTTTCTCGTTGAATAGTAAAAAGTATGTGAAACTGAGGACAAGGAGGCAGTACATACATGAATGACACCTTTCTCAAAGCATGTCGCCGGGAGCCGGTGGATTATACTCCTGTTTGGCTGATGCGCCAGGCGGGCCGTTACATGGCCGAATATATGGCGATTAGAAGCAAGTATTCTTTCCTGGAAATGTGCAAGATTCCGGAAATTGCCGCTGAAGTTACTTTGCAACCGGTGAACAAACTGGGGGTGGATGCTGCCATCCTCTTTGCCGATATTCTTTTGCCTTTGGAAGGCATGGGGATTCAACTGGAGTTTGCCAAAAACGAGGGCCCGGTAATTCATAACCCGGTCCGAACCAGGGCGGATGTGGATGCCATCCGGGTCATTGAGGCGGAAGAGGCTACTCCCTATGTCATGGAAGCCATCCGTATCTTACGGCGGGAACTGGCAGATAAAGTTCCTCTGATCGGTTTTTCCGGTGCGCCCTTTACCCTGGCTAGCTATATTATCGAGGGGGGCGGCTCTAAAAATTATATTGAGTGCAAGAAGATGATGTGGCAGGCCCCCGAAGTTTGGCATGCTCTGATGGACAAGATTGCCGAGGTGATTTTGCGTTACCTCAAGGCTCAGATTGCTGCCGGAGCCCAGGCGGTGCAGTTATTTGACTCCTGGGTAGGGGCTCTGTCTCCCGAAGATTATCGTCAGTATGTGCTGCCTTATTCCAAAAAGGTGCTGGACGGCCTGAAGGATAGTGGCGTGCCCGTGATCCATTTTGCCAATAATGCCTCCAGCATGCTGGAACTGGTGAAAGAAGCCGGTGGAGATGTCATCGGCCTGGACTGGCGCATCAATATCGATGATGCCATTCGTCGCCTGGGCGATGATGTAGCTGTTCAGGGCAATCTGGATCCCATGATGTTGTTTGCACCGCCCCGGGTAATTGAGGAAAGGGTTAAGGATATTCTGGCCCGGGTTGGCAATCGGCCGGGACATATTTTTAACCTGGGCCATGGCATCCACAAAGATACCCCGGTAGAACATGTGATTGCTCTGGTGGAAGCAGTGCACAAACACAGTCGCCGGTAAGGAGTGAAGTAAATGGGAGAGCGGCTCAACGGGGTGCTGTTGCTGGGTTTTGGCGGGCCAGAAGGGCCAGAAGGGGTCGAGGCTTTTATGACCCGGTTGATGAAAGGGCGAAAACCGCCGCCGCCGGTGATCACCAAAGTACAGGCCCGTTATCGGCAAATTGGAGGAAAGTCTCCCCTGCTGGAGATTACCAGGGCCCAGGCGGCCGCCCTGGAAGCCAGACTGAACCAGCTGGGAGGAAGCTGGAAGGTAGCGGTAGGAATGAGCAATTCGGCTCCATATATAGAAGAGGGCTTGAAGGAACTGATTGCAGCAGGGGCCGGGCAGGTTATCGCTCTCAGCATCTCGCCCCATTATTCGCGGATAACCACTGGAGCCTATCTGGCTGAAGTGGACAGGCTAAAGGAGCAGTTTTCCTGTCCGGTGATTCCGGCACCGGCCTGGTATGACCATCCCCTGTTTATCGCGGCTCTGGCTGCGAGGGGAAGGGAACAGCTACAGGACTTTGAGCGGCCGGAAGAGGTAGAATTGATTTTCAGTGCCCACAGCTTGCCTGTCTCCTATGTAAGCGGGTCGGAGGCTGACCCCTATCAGGAGCAGGTGGAAGTAACAGCCCGGGCTCTGGCTGCTCATTTTCCGGCCAATCCCTGGACCCTGGCTTACCAGAGCAAAGGGGGCGGGCAGGGGGAATGGCTGGGCCCGGAAGTGGAGGAAGTGCTGGAGCAGCTGGCGGCGAAGGGTAAAAAGGATGTCCTGCTGATTCCCATCGGTTTTGCGGCTGACCATATTGAGACACTGTATGACATAGATATCGAGCAGGCCAATCATGCCAGATCCCTGGGGCTGAATTTCCGGCGGGCCCGGGCAGTCAATGATTTGCCGTTATTTATTTCAGCCCTGGCGGAGGTTGTAACAGAGGTGATGAAAAGATGAAAAAAGTGGTCATTATCGGTGGCGGCATCACGGGTTTAGCGGCTGCCTACACTCTGGGGAAAAAGGGACAGGGCCAGGTGGACTATCTCCTGATCGAGCGGGAGCAGCGCCTGGGAGGCAAAATTGCCACAGATAAGGTTGATGGCTTTGTTATTGAAGGTGGGCCCGACTGTTTTCTTTCGGAAAAGCCTCAGGTGGCTCAGCTCAGTGCCGAACTGGGGATTGAGGAACAGCTCTTGCCCAGCCATGAGGCCAGCAAAGGGACTTATGTCTTTTCCGGAGGCAGACTGCACAAGCTGCCGGAAGGCTTGATGTTGATGGTGCCGACCAAAATCGTTCCTTTTGCGCTGAGCTCCCTCATTTCCTGGCCGGGAAAAATCCGCATGGGGATGGATCTGTTTATTCCACCGCGCCAGAGTGATGAAGATGAGAGTCTGGCCAGTTTTGTTACCCGCAGATTGGGGCGGGAAGCACTGGAGAAAATTGCTGAACCCCTCATTGGGGGCATTCATGCTGGGGATCCGGAGAAAATGAGCTTAAAGGCCAGTTTTCCCCGTTTCCTTGATATGGAAAAGAAATATGGTAGCCTGATTAAAGCCATGCTGGCAGCCCGAAGGCATAAAGCGCCGGTACAGTATCTGGCCAATGGTAAAATTGAAAAAACCTATTTCATGTCCTTCAAGGAGGGCATGGGACAACTGGTAGAGGCTGTTGCCAGCAAACTGGACCCGGCCAAAATCTGGCTGGGGCAGGAAGTAAAAGGGATAAAGCGTCAGGCTGACGGAAAGTATCTCGTGGAACTGGCAGGCAAAGAGCCGGTAATTGCCGATGCAATTATCCTGGCCACACCGGCCAATGCAGCGGCAGAATTGACCGCTGAACTGGATCGGGAAATCAGTCAGCTCTTGCAGGGCATTCCTTTTGTTTCCTCGGCTACTGTCTCTCTGGCTTACCGGAAAGGGGATGTAAAACAGGACCTGAACTCCTTTGGTTTTGTCATTCCCAGGGTGGAAGGGCGTAAAATCATGGCGGCTACGTATAGCTCTACCAAATGGTATGGGCATCGAACCCCGGGAGAGGAATATGTTCTCCTGCGGGCTTTTGTGGGCGGGCCAGCCAGTCAGGAGCTGGTCTTGCTGGATGACGAGCGCATGATCAGTATGGTTCGCGCCGAATTGCGGGAGATTATGGGCTTGACTGCAGATCCGTTGCTTACCCGGGTGTACCGCTGGGTTAAAGGCATGCCTCAGTATGTGCTGGGCCATCTGGAGCGGATTAAGGCCCTGGAGGAAAAAACGGCCCAGTATCCGGGGTTGCAGATCGTAGGCGGTTCTTATCGTGGAGTAGGTATTGGTAACTGTGTAGGCGAAGGCTGGAATGCCGCTGAAAACATCTTGAAGCAGCTGAGCTAAAAATATGGGAGGAGACCGCATGGAAGGGCAGAAACGGCAAGTGCTGGCACTGGTGGGCAGTTACCGCAAAGGGGGTAATACCGACTTGATCATTGAGCAGGCTCTGGCCGGGGCTAGAGACTGTGGAGCGGAAACGGAAAAATTTTTTGTGGATGATTTGCGGTTTACCTCCTGTCAGGGTTGCTATGAATGCCGGCCGGCAGGGGTATGCAAACTGGAGGATGATGTCCGCCTGATTCGGGATAAAATAGAGGCTGCTGATGGCATTATTATCGGTACTCCCATTTATGGAAATTACATGACCGGGCAACTAAAAATGTTGCTGGATCGTTTGATGGGGGTATTAACCCGACGGGTTTTTGATCCCCGGGAAAAGAAGTTCCAGACTTTTAGCCGCCTGGTGCCGAAACAGCGCAATGTATTGCTGGTATTCACAGCTGGCGCACCTCATCCTGAATGTGCTGAAGATGCTGAAAAACTGCTGCGGCGGATGATGGAAAAGCATGCCAATGGCGGGTTTGTAGAAGCCCTGGTGGCTACTTCGGTTACCAGCCAGGGGGCTATTGCCATGAGTGTAGCGGAACTGCTGGAATTAGCCAGGCGATCCGGGATACCAATTGGGGAGGAACAGGCCCGCCAGGCCTGGGAGCGCAACCAGAGGGTACTGGCTCGGGCTTTTGAGCTGGGAAGAAAGTTATAAGGAAAGGAAACAGGCTGTCTGCGAGAGGCGGACAGCTTTTTTGTTCACACAATCGCCATATTCTTTCGTTATACTGAAATTAGTATCCTGGGTCGGAGGGTGAGGCTATGGCGGAGAAAAAAATTCTCGTGGTCGATGATGAAATGAGAATGCGCAAACTGGTAGGAGATTTTCTGAAAAAAGAAGGCTATGCTGTGCGGGAAGCAGCAGATGGTCGCCAGGCACTGGAGATTTTTCAGCGGGAACATCCGGATTTAGTTATACTGGATGTAATGATGCCGGAATATGATGGCTGGGCTGTCTGCCGGGAGATCAGAAAGACTTCCCGGGTCCCGATTATCATGTTAACGGCGCGGGGAGAAGAGGAGGATGAGCTTTTTGGTTTTGATCTGGGAGCAGATGAATATATCGCCAAGCCTTTTAGCTTAAAGATACTGGCAGCAAGAATCCAGGCCCTGTTTCGCCGCCTGGAAAACCGGCAAGTGGCGATAAGAAATTATGACGGGCTGGAAATCGATGAACCGGGGCGTAATGTTTATGTGAACGGGGAACGGATTGAACTAACACCCAAGGAGTTTGATCTTTTGCTCTATCTGGCAGATAATGCCGGCCGGGCTTTGAACAGGGATCAGATTTTAAATGCGGTATGGAATTATGATTACTTTGGCGATACCCGTACAGTGGATACCCATATCAAGCGACTCAGACTGAAACTGGGGGAGAAAAGCGAATTGATTCAGACGGTACGGGGGGTTGGTTACAGATTTGAGGTGAAAAAATGAGATTATCTATACGCACAAAACTTTTTCTGGCAGGGAGTGGGCTGGTGGCCTTTTTTGTCGGGTTTTCTCTGCTGTTAAACAATCTTTATTTAAATGAGTATTATCTCTGGCAAAAGAAAAACATTCTGATCGAGAGTCTGGAGATGCTTAACGAGAACTACCAGGGGGATCTTGAAACTATTGGATTGCAACTGGAAAAACTGGAGAGAAATCAAGGACTAAATGTTTATATTATCGGCCCGGGGATGGAGTTAAAGTATAATCCTGCGATGCGTCTTTTTGGTATGGGTGGCCCCGGTCGAAAAGGCATGGAGATGACCCTCTGGATGCATGTTTTGCGGTCAGATCTGTGGCAACGTCCCCAGGGGGAGTATCGGCTGGAAGTGGTGGAGGACCCGCGGCTGAAGACCAATTTTCTCCTGCTGACAGGGCGGTTAAAAACAGGGGAGCTGCTGGTATTGAGCCTGCCTGTTGCGGCTATTGATGAAAGCACTGCGGTTGCCAATCGCTTTTTCCTGTTCACGGGTCTGATCACAATGGTTCTGGGGGGACTGGGAGCATATATCTTTGCCCGGCGGTTTACCAGGCCAATTCTGGAGCTGAATGAACTGGCCCAGCATATGGCCCGGCTGGATTTTAGCCAGAAATATCGCGGGCAGACTGATGATGAGATTGGGCAGCTGGGGGAGAGCATTAATTCGATGTCTGAACAACTGGATAGGGCTATCAACCAGCTGCGGGAGGACATTGAGCGGGAGCGCCGGATTGATCAAATGCGGAAGGAGTTTATCTCCAATGTTTCCCATGAATTAAAGACTCCTATTGCCTTGATTCAGGGTTACGCAGAAGGGTTGAAACTAAATGTCAATGAGGATGAGGAAAGCAGAAATTTCTACTGTGATGTGATTATAGATGAGGCCGGCAAAATGAACCGGCTGGTGAGGGACCTGCTGGATTTATCCCAGATCGAGTCAGGCTATTTGCAACTGGAGAAGACGGAATTTGACCTGGCGGAACTGTTAAGGCAGATTGTGGAAAAATTCCGGCCCCTATTGAATGAACAGGGCGTAGATATTGGGCTGGACATACCCGGAGCTTTGCCAGTACTGGGGGATGTTGGTCGGATTGAGCAGGTCGTGATTAACTATTTGAATAATGCGATAAACCATCTGGACCAGCGCAAGCAGCTTAGAATCAAGGCCAGGCGGCGGGGGGAAAAGGTTCGGGTCGAAGTGTTCAACAGCGGCCAGTCTATTCCGGCCGAGGCTCTGGAAAAAATCTGGACCAGTTTTTATAAAGTAGACAAAGCCCGTACCAGAGCCTATGGTGGTACCGGGCTGGGTCTGGCCGTAGTGAGGGCGATTATGGAATTGCACCAGAATGGGTACGGCGCCGAGAATTTGCCCGATGGGGTGAATTTCTGGTTTGAGCTGGATTTTCATCAATCTGCCACCTAGTTTTCACAGAACTGCCACAGAAACAGCATATAATCTGCTTTGTACAAAAACAAAGCAGGAGGGAAGGAGAATGAAATTAAGTCGGCAGTTGCTCTGCGGGCTCAGTATCGGCAGCAGCAAAAATCAGTAACTCCATGAATTTGCCAGCAGCCAGGGGTAAAGGAAAATCGGAACGGGTAACTACCCCCAGATGACGCCGGGGCAGTTCCAGTTCCAGCGGTAGGAGAAAGACCTGACTGCTGGCCAGTTCTGCCTGCACATAGGCTAAAGGCAGGAAGGTGAGGCCCAGCCCGATTTTGGTCAATTCAACCAGCAAGTCAATGCTGCCGGATTCGATTTCGGGTTGAACGCTGAGATTGTGAGGAGCCAGAAGCTGATCCAGCAAGTTTCTGGTGGTAGTGGCTTTCTCCAGTAACAGCAATGGATAAGTTACGATTTCTTCAAGGGTCAGGGTTTGGCCCTGCAGTTGCCGGTACTGGGGGCCGGCGATAAAGCCATAATTCAATTCTTGCAAAGGGACTGCCTGCAGGTTTGCAGGCAGTTCTTTTGCCGGGAGGTGGATGACCGCCAGATCCACCAGTCCCCGGCTTAATAAATCCAGACAGCCCGGGGAAGTGGTGTTGGTGACCCGGAGTTTGAGCTGGGGATAGAGCTGGCTAAAGTGTTGAAAGGGATGAAGCAAGAAATGCTTACAAATAGTGTCGGTAGCTCCCAGTCGCACTTCGCCCCGAGCCAGGGTGCGCATTTCATCCAGGGTGCGCTCAGCGGTTTTGATGGCCAGGTATGCCTGCTCGATATGCTGGAAAAGGACTTCGCCCTCTCTGGTTAAGCGGACTTGCTTGGTATGGCGGGAGAAGAGAGAGCAACCCAGCTGCTCTTCCAGAGCCTTGATATTCTGACTGACGGCTGACTGGGAAATGAACAGTTCCCGGGCTGCGGCAGAGAAGCTCAGGCTTTTGGCTACATGGTAGAAAACTTTATAGAGTTCAAAGCTGATGTTCATCTTACCGCTCCTGTGATAGTTTTTGCTTTATTGTATCATTAGATAATTTTTCTTAGCAACTATTTGGCGATATAATAAAGATGGGGTGGTAAAGATGAACTTTGCGCTGATTGAGCAAAAAAAGAGAATGCTTGACGCTAAACGGCCGTTGCCAGCCAGTACTGTAAAATCTTTACGGGAGCATATTCTGGTAGAATGGACCTATAATTCTAATGCCATCGAAGGAAATACCCTGACTATTTATGAAACTAAGGTGGTCCTGGAAGGGATAACTATTGGGGGCAAGTCCTTGAAAGAACATTTGGAGGTTATCAACCATAAAGATGCTATTTTATATCTGGAGGAGTTAGTAGATAAGGATGCTCCCCTGACTGAGTGGGAGATTAAGAATATTCACCGGCTTGTATTAAAGAATATTGATGATGCTAATGCCGGGGTGTATAGGAAAGAAAATGTGATAATCAGTGGGGCTAAACATCGACCGCCTCAGCATTTTCTTGTAAAAGAGCAGATGGAAAACCTGATAAAACAGTATCAGGGGGAGTGGCGTAACCTCCATCCAATTGAAAGGGCGGCTCTATTACATGGCGAGTTTGTTAAAATCCATCCCTTTGTGGATGGAAATGGCAGAACAGCAAGGCTTTTGTTAAATTTTGAGTTGATGAAAGCGAGTTATCCGCCAGTAATTATTAAGAAAGAACGGCGGGCAGAATACTATGATTCCCTTGATAATGCTCATATTTCCGGGGATTACAGGGATTTTATTAGCCTTGTGGCTAGTTGTGTTGAAGAGAGTTTGGATTTGTGGTTAAGTGTAGTTTTATAAGCAGGAAAACACAACATGGGTTGTAGGCCGGGGCGGCTGCAGCTAAATTGGGTTTAGACAGTTATTAAGCCTAGAAAAACCCTATTTGCAGATGCCAGCTATACCCGGTATGGGGGGATTAAGGGTATCTGAAGCCAATAAGTCAGGCGACACCCATCAGGGGATGAGACAATTTGCTCCTGAAAAGGCTCTGAGCCCAGTACTATTTTATTTTAAAATTAACCTCAAGAGAGTGATTTTTGCTTTCTTGAGGTTCTTTTATGTACAAAAAATGATATAAGTTGCGCACACATATAATTCAGTCATGCTTATAAATAACATTAGATATATTAACTACTATTATGAATGCGGCTATGATATAATAAAAGCAAAGAAAAGCCGAGGGGGAAGGTATTAATGGTGCCAGTGCGCAGGATTTATGTAGAAAAAAAGCCGGAGTTTGCCGTGGAGGCCCGGCATCTATATGAAGACTTAAAGGAAAATCTGGGCATCAAGGGTTTAACCGGACTGCGTATTATCAACCGCTATGATGTGGCTGGTATCAGTGAGGAAGAATACAGGCTGGCCCGGGACACCATATTCTCCGAACCCCCTGTGGATGTGGCATATGATGAGGTATTACCCCTGGACCCCCGGGAGCGGGTGTTTGCCATCGAATATTTGCCCGGGCAATATGACCAGCGGGCTGATTCCGCCGGACAATGCCTGCAAATTCTTACCCAGAAAGAACGGCCCCTGGTACGCTCCGCCAAGCTGATTGTTTTACAGGGAGATATCACCGAGGAAGAACTGGCCAAAATCAAGGACTATTGCATTAACCCGGTGGAAGCCCGGGAGGCGGCACTGGACAAGCCTGCCAGTCTGGAGCTGGAAATGGCGGAACCGCCGGAGGTGGCGGTTATTCAGGGCTTTATCGACATGAAGGAGCCAGAACTGGCTGAACTCCATGCCCGGCTGGGCCTGGCTATGGGGCTGGAGGATCTGGCCTTTTGCCAAACATATTTCCGGGATACAGAAGGGCGCAATCCCACCATTACCGAACTGCGGGTGCTGGATACCTACTGGTCTGATCATTGCCGGCATACTACCTTCCTGACCCGGATTAATGAGGTGGAGATTGAGGCGGCACCCTTGACTGAGCCGGTAAAGGAGGCCTATCAGGAATATCTGCGGGCCCGCACCCTGGTTTATGGTGAGGAAGAACGGGATATCTGTCTGATGGATATCGCCGTCATGGGCATGAAGGAACTGCGTCAGCTGGGGAAACTGCCGGACCTGGATGAGTCGGAGGAAATCAATGCTTGCAGTATAATTGTGCCGGTGGAGATCGATGGTCGAACGGAAGAATGGCTGGTGATGTTCAAAAACGAAACCCATAACCATCCCACTGAAATCGAGCCCTTCGGGGGGGCGGCTACCTGTCTGGGCGGGGCGATTCGGGACCCTCTCTCCGGCCGTTCCTATGTCTACCAGGCGATGCGAGTAACGGGCAGTGGTGACCCGCGGGCCCGGGTGGAGGATACTTTGCCCGGCAAGTTGCCGCAGAGGAAAATTACTACCGGGGCGGCAGCCGGTTACAGCTCTTATGGTAACCAGATCGGCCTGGCTACCGGCCAGGTAGCGGAAATCTATGACCAGGGCTATATCGCCAAGCGTATGGAAATCGGGGCAGTGATCGGGGCGGCACCGCGAACCAATGTGGTGCGGCAGCGGCCCCAGCCCGGAGATGTCATAATTTTGCTGGGAGGCCGCACTGGGCGGGATGGCTGTGGCGGTGCGACCGGTTCCTCCAAGGAACATACCGAAGAATCCCTCTTTAGCTGTGGGGCGGAAGTACAAAAGGGCAACCCGCCGGAGGAGCGCAAAATCCAGCGGCTCTTCCGCAAGCCGGAAGTAAGCTGCCTGATCAAGAAATGCAATGACTTTGGCGCCGGTGGGGTGTCGGTAGCTATCGGGGAACTGGCCGATGGGCTGGATATTAATCTGGATGCCATCCCGAAAAAATATGAGGGATTGGATGGGACAGAACTGGCTATTTCTGAATCCCAGGAGCGGATGGCAGTAGTGGTAGCCGCTGCTGATGTAGAGCAGTTTATTCAGCTGGCAGCAGAGGAAAACCTGGAAGCTACACCGGTGGCCCGGGTTACCGCTGAACGGCGTTTGCGCATGCACTGGCGGGGCCAGACCATCGTCGATATCAGCCGGGATTTTCTCAACACCAATGGGGTGAAACAGACCACTCAGGTGACGGTAATCGCACCGAAAGCAGAGGAAAACTACTTTGCTGCTGTACCGGCAGCGGTGGCGAAAGCCGGGGATTTACAGCAGGCCTGGCTGGCCAATTTACAGGACCTCAATGTCTGCAGCCAGAAGGGATTGGTCGAACGATTTGACAGCACTATTGGTGCCGGAACCGTGCTGATGCCGCTAGGAGGGATTTATCAGGATACCCCGGCCGAGGGTATGGCGGCTAAGATTCCTGTACTGGAAGGGGAAACGGTCACCGGGACCCTGATGACCTTTGGTTATAATCCTCAACTGGCCAAATGGAGCCCATTCCATGGTGCCCTCTATGCTGTGGTGGAGGCAGTGACCAAAATAGTGGCTATGGGTGGGGATTATCGCCGGGTGCGCCTCACCCTGCAGGAGTATTTTGAGAAGCTGGGCAAGGACCGGCAAAAGTGGGGCAAGCCTTTTAGTGCCTTGCTAGGGGCCTATCTGGCCCAAAAACGGCTGGGGATTGCTGCCATTGGCGGTAAGGATAGCATGTCCGGCACTTTCAAGGATCTGAATGTGCCACCGACCCTGGTAGCTTTTGCCGTGGCACCGGTGGATGTACGCCAGGTTATATCGCCAGAGTTCAAGCAGGCAGGAAGTCGGGTGGTGCTGGTTCGGGCCCGGCGGGATGAACGGGAAATCCCCGATTTTCAGCAATTACAGCAAAACTTCAGCCGTATACACGAATTAATCAGCCAGGGCCGGGTGCTGGCTGCCCATTCGGTACGCCTGGGCGGGCTGGCGGCAGTGATTAGTAAAATGGCGTTCGGCAATCGGATAGGTTTTGCCTTTGCAAATATATTTGATGGGAAGGAACTTTTCGCCCCTCTTTATGGTTCCCTGGTCCTGGAAGTGGAGGCAGGGCTGGATTTGGAACGGGTTCTGGCAGGACTGGACTGGCAGCTCCTGGGCCAGACCCTGGCGGAAAAAGTAATCAGGGTTAATGGTATAGAGATAGACATGGAAGAGGCATACCGGGCCTGGACAGAACCCCTGGAAGGGGTATTTCCCACCCGGGTTAAGACGCAGGAAGAGCCGCCGAAAATTTTTAGCTACTGGCAGGAACAGCGGCGACAGAGTACGGTTAAAATCGCCCGTCCCCGCATTCTGATGCCGGTTTTCCCCGGCACCAACTGCGAATATGACACAGCCCGGGCCTTTACTGCTGCGGGTGGAATTGTGGAAACTCTGGTTATCCGCAACCTGACCCCGGCGGCTATCGAGGAATCCCTGGCGGCCCTGGTGGCAGGGATTAAGCGGGCCCAGATTATCATGTTGCCAGGAGGCTTTAGCGGCGGGGATGAACCCGATGGCTCCGGCAAATTCATCGCCACCGCCTTCCGTAACCCCCGGGTCAGGGATGCGGTAATGGAGCTTTTATATCAGCGGGATGGCTTGATGCTGGGAATCTGTAATGGTTTTCAGGCCCTGATCAAACTGGGACTGGTGCCCTTTGGTGAAATCCGGGATTTGAGCGATGATTCTCCGACCCTAACCTTCAATACCCTGGGGCGCCATGTCTCCAAACTGGTGCGTACCCGGGTGGCTTCTAACCTGTCCCCCTGGTTGAGTCTGGTAGAGGTAGGGGATATTCATACCGTAGCAGTCTCCCATGGGGAAGGGCGGTTTGTAGCCGCACCGGAACTGGTGGCTGAACTGGCCCGACGGGGGCAGATTGCCACTCAGTATGTGGACCTGGAGGGTAAGCCCACCTATGACCTGCAGTTCAACCCCAATGGCTCCATCGAGACCATTGAAGGTATTACCAGCCCTGATGGCAGGGTACTGGGCAAAATGGGGCATTCGGAGCGGATTGGCCCCCATCTCTACCGGAATGTGCCCGGGGAATTTGACCAGAAAATCTTTGCCGCTGGGGTAGCTTATTTCCGGTAATATCCGAACGTCATTGTTAAGATAATGTTAAACGTTCGGTTTTGCTCCTTGACAGCAGTGGCCAGACCTGGTAACATAGGTAGTGGACAGCCAAATAGCATCTCGTATAAGCCGAAGAATATGGCTTCGGCGTCTCTACCAGATGACCGTAAATCATCTGACTACGAGAGAAAGTGTGCCTAGGGTTCCGCCGGTTTTATGGCCGGGTCTGTGACCGAGTGGCACAGGTGGGTATTTTTTACCCGCTACACCGATGGGACAAAAGCCCGGACGGGTAGGTTTCTTCTCGTATTTTTTCGCGGAAGAAGTCTGCCTGTCCGGGCCAATTTTCTTTTGGAGGTGAAAAGTAGTAGAGATTTTACGGTTAGGAGAAACTATGGCTGATTAAACTCACTACCATGGATGCTAGGAGGCGTAGAGATGCTAGAGAAACTGTTCAAATTGCGGGAACGCAACACCACTGTTGGTACGGAAATCATTGCCGGTTTGACTACTTTTATGACCATGGCCTACATACTGGCGGTTAACCCCGGTATCCTTTCTACCACCGGGATGGACTATGATGCGGTTTTCTTCGCTACCTGTGTGGCAGCAGGGATTGTAACTATCGCTATGGGTCTGTTTGTCAACTTCCCCATCGCTCTGGCTCCGGGCATGGGCCTGAATGCCTACTTTGCCGTAGTGGCGGCTAAAGGCGGAGAATTTACCTGGCAGGCAGCTCTGGGGGCAGTTTTCATTTCCGGTATTATCTTTCTAATCCTGACCGTCACCAATATCCGGCAGTTGCTGGTGGTTGCCGTACCCAATTCCCTGAAAAAAGCCATTACTGTCGGGATCGGTCTCTTTATTACTATTATCGGTTTTAAGACTTCGCATTTGCTGGTCGCAGGTTTGCATGTTATTCCTCCTACCCTGGAGACTTTGAATAAAACTAATGGTATTGCCGGTTCCCTGCTCTTCTTTGAATGGGATCTAAAGCTGGGCAACCTGACCCATGCCGAACCCTTGCTGGCCCTGATTGGCCTGGCCATTACCGGGATTCTCATGGCCCGGCGAGTAAAAGGCTCCCTGCTCTGGGGGATTATCTTAACCACTTTAATTGGGATTCCGATGGGTGTTACTCCGATTGACAAATTCCAGTATGCCCTGCCCAAGTTGAGTAACCTGGCGGTAGGTAAACTGGATATCATGGGAGCCCTGGAACATGGTCTGATTGCTGTAGTGCTGACCTTTACCTTCGTGGAATTGTTTGATACCTTTGGTACCCTGGTGGGTACTGCTGGCCGGGCTGGCTTGCTGGATGAGACCGGCAACAATCCTTATATCGGCCGGGCCATGCTGGTGGATGCCCTGGGGGTCAGTTTCGGTGCTCTGATGGGTACCAGTACTGTTACTGCTTATATTGAAAGCGCAGCCGGGATTGGGGAAGGTGGACGCACCGGCTTGACTGCTGTTACCACCGGGGTACTGTTTCTGGCTGCCCTCTTCCTGGCTCCTTTCTTTAAGCTGATTCCCGATGCTGCTACAGCTCCGGCCCTGATTATTGTAGGCTTGCTAATGGCTTCTGCCATTAAAGAAATCGATTTTGATGATTTCACTGAAAGCATGCCTGCTTTCTTAACTATGACGGTAATGCCCTTTACCTATAATATCGCCAATGGGATTTCGGCTGGTATCGTTTTCTACACTGTGCTGAAGGTGGTTACCGGCCGGACTAAGGAAGTGCACTGGCTAATGTGGATTCTCACCGCTCTGGTGTTAAGCCGTTACGTTTTCATCGGAGCGGAATAAGGAAAAAATTCAGGAGGGATGAGTTGATGGCAAAACTGGTTGGAATCATCATGGGCAGTGACTCTGACTTGCCGATCATGGCTGAAGCGGCCAAAGTGCTGGATCAATTTGGAGTAGAGTATGAAGTCAAGATCTCTTCCGCCCATCGGGCCCCGGAGGTGACCATTGAGTGGGCTAAAGGGGCAGTGGAACGGGGCCTGGAGGTGATTATTGCCGGTGCCGGAGTAGCTGCCCATCTGCCCGGAGTGGTGGCTGCAGTGACACCATTGCCGGTAATTGGTGTACCAATAAAAGCTGGGGCCCTCAATGGTATTGACGCGCTGTACGCTATAGTGCAGATGCCCAGTGGCATTCCGGTCGCTACTGTAGCTATCAATGGAGCAAAGAATGCAGGATTGCTGGCTGTCCAAATCCTGGCATCAACCAGACCGGAATTGCAGGCCAAACTGGTGGAGTACCGCCGGAAGCTGGCTGAGGAAGTACAGGCAAAGGCGGACAAACTGCAGCAATTGGGCATTGACGGTTATCTGGCCCAAAAACAGCAGGGCTAAAGAGGACCGCCCCGGAATTTTCAACTCGTCCCTGACCCAGGCAGCCAGGTCCTCGCCATAAAACGAGGGTTTGGTCTGCCTGGGATTATTTTTAGCAAAGGAGTGCTGAGAAGAGGATGATTGAGCGTTACACCTTGCCGGAAATGGGGAGAATCTGGTCAGAAGAAAACAAGTATCGCAAATGGTTACAGGTGGAAATAGCTGCCTGTGAAGCTATGGCAGAGCTGGGCATGATTCCGGCTGACGCAGTAGCGGAAATCAAGGCCAAAGCTGATTTCAGTGTAGAACGCATCCTTGAGATTGAACAGGTAACCAATCATGACGTAATCGCTTTTTTGACCTGTGTGGCTGAGCGGGTGGGTGAAGCCAGCCGTTTTATCCACCTGGGTATGACTTCTTCCGATGTGCTGGATACGGCCTTGGCCCTGCAGATGAAAGAAGCCGGGGAAATCCTCCTGGGCCAGCTGCGGGAACTTTACCAGATATTGCTGGAAAAGGCGCAGGAGTATCGCTATACCCCCATGATTGGGCGCACTCATGGCATTCATGCTGAACCCATTACCTTTGGCCTGAAAATGCTGTTGTGGGCGGCGGAAACAGAGCGCAATCTGACCAGGCTCCAGGCAGCATTAGAGGATATCTCTACTGGCATGATTTCAGGGGCAGTAGGCACCTATGCCAATATCGATCCACGGGTGGAGGAAATCGCCTGCCGTAAATTGGGCTTAAGACCGGCGAAAGTTTCTACCCAGATTATCCAGCGGGACCGCCATGCAGCCTTCATGACCACCCTGGCTGTGATTGCGGGCAGCCTGGATAAATTCGCCACTGAAATCAGGAACCTGCAACGGACTGATATTCTGGAAGTGGAAGAATTCTTCCAGAAAGGCCAGAAGGGCTCTTCGGCCATGCCTCATAAGCGCAATCCCATTACCTGTGAGCGTATTGCCGGCCTGGCCCGGGTGGTGCGGGCCAATGCTCTGGCGGCCCTGGAAAACCAGGCGCTCTGGCATGAACGGGACATTACCCATTCCTCGGTGGAACGGGTGATTATTCCTGACAGCACCATTGCTCTCAATTATATGTTGCACAAATTCATCGGAGTGATGAAAAACTTGCTGGTCTACCCGGAAAACATGCTGGCTAATATCAATAAGACCCATGGCCTGGTCTTTTCCCAGCGGGTGCTGCTGGCCCTGGTGGATAAGGGCTTGACCCGGGAAGCGGCCTATGCTCTGGTGCAGCGTAATGCCCTTCAAGCCTGGGAGACCAAACAGCCTTTCCTGGACCTGGTCCTGGCTGACCGGGAAATTACCGCTCATTTGAATGAGGAGGAAATCCGGGGGCTGTTCAACTTCAATTACCACCTGGCCCAGGTGGATACCATCTTTGCTCGTTTCGGCTTATAAAATTAACAAGTTAGGAGGAAGGCAGATGCAAAAAGGCGAATTCTTATACGAGGGCAAGGCCAAAAAAATCTATGCTACTGATCAGCCCGGTCTGGTCTGGATTGAGTACAAGGATGATGCTACTGCTTTCAATGGCTTAAAGAAGGGGACCATTAGTGGTAAAGGGGAGCTGAATAACAAGATTTCTGCTTACTTTTTCCAGCTGCTGGCCCAGAAGGGGATTGAAAGTCACTTTGTCCAGCTGGTCAGTGATAATGAGCAGATCGTTAAAAAAGTTGAAATCGTACCTCTGGAAGTAGTAGTGCGCAATATCGCTGCCGGCTCCCTGGCCAAGCGGCTGGGCCTGGAGGAAGGAACTGCCATGCAGCAACCCGTTGTAGAGCTATATTACAAAAATGATGAGCTGGGAGATCCCCTGATTAACTACTATCATGCTCTGGCTCTGGGGCTGGCAACCCGGGAAGAAATGCTCTACATGGAAGAAATGGGCCTGAAAATCAACGCTATTTTACAGGAATATCTCCGCGACAAAGAAATCATCCTGGTGGACTTCAAACTGGAATTTGGCCGGGTAGATGGTAAAATCATTCTGGCTGATGAAATTTCCCCTGATACCTGCCGTTTCTGGGATGCAGAGACCAGGGAAAAACTGGACAAAGACCGCTTCCGTCGTGATCTGGGCGGAGTGGAGGAAGCCTATCAGGAAGTGTATCGCCGGTTGACCGGCAACTAATAATTAGGGGGAGAAACCATGGCGGGGGAAATAAAAGACGAATGCGGTGTATTTGGGATTTATTTGCCTGGTGGCGAAGTAGCCCAGATCACCTATTATGGCCTCTATGCCCTCCAGCACCGGGGACAGGAGAGCGCCGGAATTGCTGTGGCTGACGGTAAGGAAATCCGCCTCCATAAAGGCATGGGCCTGGTGCCAGCTGTATTTCAGGATAAAGATTTACAAAGCCTGAAAGGGTATATTGCCTGTGGTCATGTCCGTTATTCTACCACAGGAGCCAGTTCGCCCATTAATGCCCAGCCCCTGGTTTTTCGCTATGCCAAGGGAATGCTGGCAGTAGCCCACAATGGCAACCTGGTCAATGCCTATGAATTAAGGAAGAATCTTACCGCCCGTGGGTCCCTCTTTCAGTCCACCATTGACACGGAAGTGATTATCAACCTGCTGGCCCGGCATAGCCAGGGCGGGATAGAGGATGCTGTCCATAAAACCATGATTGACCTCAAAGGCTCCTATTCCCTGGTGATCATGACCCAGGATAAATTGCTGGGAGTGCGGGATCCCCATGGCATCCGTCCCCTCTGTCTGGGGCGGCTAGGGGATGGCTATGTGATTGCTTCCGAAAGCTGTGCACTGGATACGGTGGGAGCTACTTTCCTGCGGGATGTTGAGCCGGGGGAAGTGGTGGTAATCGATGAAAATGGCCTGCATTCCCGCCAGGCTTTACCGCCTCAGAAGCAGACCTGCATTTTCGAATATATCTATTTTGCCCGGCCCGACAGCCGCATTGATGGCTTCGGGGTCAACTGGTGCCGGCGCCAGATGGGGCGGCAGCTGGCCCGGGAGGCTCCCCGGGATGTAGATGTGGTCATTTCTGTGCCTGATTCCGGCACGGCAGCAGCGCGAGGCTATGCCGAAGAGCTGGGCCTGCCCTTTGAAGAAGGGCTGATGAAAAACCGCTACATTGGCCGCACTTTTATCCAGCCATCTCAGGCCTTAAGGGAGCTGGCGGTGCGGTTAAAACTCAATCCCATTATTTCGGTAGTGAAAGATAAGCGCCTGGTGCTGGTGGATGACTCCATTGTACGGGGCACGACCAGTCGCCGCATTGTCAAAATGCTGCGGGAAGCGGGGGCGAAAGAAATTCACTTGCTGATCAGCAGTCCGCCCATTTTGCATCCCTGTTACTATGGTATTGATACTTCGGAACGGAGTGAACTGATCGCTGCCCAGAAAAGTGTGGAAGAGATAGCCCAGTATATCGGGGTGGATAGCCTGCATTATCTCAGCCTGGAAGGCCTGCTGGCTGTATTTCAGGCTGATGTCAATCAGGGCTTTTGTACCGCCTGTTTTAATGGTCAATATCCCGTCCCCATCCCGCCGGAAGCGGGGAAACACATTCTGGAAAAAGGGGGGTCTTGCTGTTGAAAGGCTTGACCTATAAAGAAGCCGGTGTGGATATTGATGCCGGCAATCGCGCCGTAGAACTGATTAAGGAAAAAGTCAGGAAAACCATGCGACCGGAAGTCTTGACAGATATCGGCGGCTTTGGTGGGCTGTTTGCCCTGGATATCAGCAAATACCGGCAGCCGGTGCTGGTCAGCGGCACTGATGGGGTAGGGACCAAGCTGCGGGTGGCCATGCTGATGGATAAACATGACACCATTGGCATCGACTGTGTGGCCATGTGTGTCAATGATATCCTGGTTCAGGGGGCAGAACCCCTCTTTTTCCTTGACTACCTGGCAGTGGGTAAACTGGATCCGGAACAGGTAGCCGCTATTGTTGGCGGCATTGCCGAAGGCTGCCGGGAGGCAGGCTGTGCGCTCATCGGGGGCGAAACGGCGGAAATGCCCGGTTTTTACCCGCCGGGAGAATATGATGTGGCCGGTTTTGCTGTGGGAGTGGTGGATAAGGAGAAAATTCTCGACGGCTCCCGGGTGCGGGAAGGCATGACGGTGCTGGGCCTGGCTTCTCACGGTCTCCATTCCAATGGCTATTCCCTGGCCCGTAAAGTCTTGCTGGAGCGGGCCGGACTGAACCTTGACCTCTACCTGCCGGAACTGGGTTGTACTGTAGGGGAGGAGTTGCTGAAACCTACCCGTATTTATGTACGTTCCCTCCTGCCCCTGGTTCAGGAAGGGCGCATCGCTGCCCTGGCCCATATTACCGGCGGGGGACTGCTGGAAAATATCCCGCGGGTATTGCCGCCGGGTCTGGGGGTGGAGTTAACCGCCGGCAGCTGGCCGATTCCACCGATTTTTGATTTGATTGAGAAGCTGGGGCATATAGCCAAAGAGGAAATGGCCCGTACCTTTAATCTGGGGATTGGCATGGTGGCTATCGTCGCGGCTGAGGAAGCGCCGGCCATCGCTGACCGTTTGAAGGCTGCCGGGGAAAAGGTCTATACCATCGGCCGGGTGGTAGCCGGGGCCGGAGTGCAGGTGGTGTGAGATGCTAAAACTGGGAGTGCTGGTTTCCGGGCGGGGCTCGAATTTGCAGGCATTGCTGGATGCCCGGGCCCGGGGAGAACTGAAAGCAGAAGTGGCGGTAGTGATCAGCGACAAGGCGGGGGCCCTGGCTTTAGAACGAGCCAGGGCCGCCGGAGTGCCTGCCTATCATGTTGATCCCAGGGCTTATCCGGATAAAGCAGCCTATGAACAGGAAATCTGCCGGCTGCTAAAGGAAAATGGAGTGGAACTGGTAGTGCTGGCTGGTTATTTGCGCCTGGTGGGACCGGTGCTGCTGGCAGCCTACCCGGAGCGGATTATCAATATCCATCCTTCGTTGTTGCCCGCTTTTCCCGGGCTGGAGGCCCAGCGCCAGGCCTGGGAATACGGGGTAAAAATCAGTGGATGCACGGTGCATTTCGTTGATGAGGGGCTGGATAGCGGGCCCATCATCCTGCAGGCAGCCGTGCCGGTGGAGGAAGGGGATACGGCAGCTGAGCTGGCGGCCCGGATTCTGGCTGAGGAACATAAACTTCTGCCCCGGACAGTCAATTTGATTGCCGAAGGCAGAGTAAAGATAGTAGGGCGGCGGGTACAGATTGAGCCGCAGGACAGAAAGGAGGCTTTCTGATGAAACGAGCGCTGATCAGCGTTTCTGATAAAACCGGGGTGACGGAACTGGCCCGGGGTCTGGTAGAACTGGGCTGGGAACTGGTTTCCACCGGAGGTACTTATAAGACCATCAAGGAAGCGGGAATTCCCGTAACCTATGTCAGTGAAATTACCGGTTTTCCTGAGATTCTGGATGGACGGGTAAAAACCCTGCACCCCAAAATCCATGGGGGCATCCTGGCCCGGCGCACGCCGGAACACCTGGCCCAGCTGGCCGAACAGGGGATCGGGACTATTGATCTGGTGGCTGTTAACCTCTATCCCTTCCGGCAAACCATCAGCAAGCCGGGAGTGACTCTGGAGGAAGCCATCGAGAATATCGATATCGGGGGCCCGGCCATGGTACGGGCTGCCGCCAAAAACCACGAGAGCGTGGTGATTGTAGTCAATCCCCAGCGCTATTCCCAGGTCCTTAACTATTTGCGGGAAGAAGGGGAAGTGCCTTTGGTTATGCGCCGCCAGCTAGCAGCGGAAGCATATTGCCATACGGCCCAGTATGATGCCATGATCAGCCAGTATCTGTTTGGCCAGACCGGGGAACGGCCGGGATTGCTGACAGAAGACTTGATTCTGGCCGGCAACAAGGTGCAGACGCTACGTTATGGCGAAAATCCCCAGCAGCAGGCAGCCTTTTATCGCCTGCCCGGCTATGCTGCCTCCGGAGTAGCCGGGGCGGAACAGCTGCAGGGCAAGGAACTGTCCTTCAATAACCTGCTGGACACCCAGGCGGCCTGGAATCTGGTCCAGGAATTTACCCAGCCGGCGGCGGTGATTGTTAAACACAACAATCCTTGCGGAGCAGCTATTGCCGAAGATATTGCCACTGCCTACCGCAAGGCCCTGCAGGCTGACCCGGTTTCCGCTTTTGGCGGGATAGTTGCCCTTAACCGGGAAGTGGATGGAGAAACGGCCAGAGAGCTGACGGAAATCTTTCTGGAAGTGATTGCTGCCCCTGCCTTTAGTGAAGAGGCCAAAACCATCCTGGCAGCCAAATCCAACCTGCGCTTACTGGTTATGCCTGCCGGGAATGCCACCGTATTTCCCTATGACCTGCGGGTAGTAGGCAGCGGTCTCCTGGTCCAGGAAGCTGATACAAGAGAAATAACTGCTGCTGATCTGCGGGTAGTGAGCCAGAAACAGCCCACACCGGAGCAAATCGAGGAAATGCTGTTTGCCTGGCGAGTGGTCAAGCATGTCAAATCCAATGCTATCGTGGTTACCAAAGGGGGCGTTACCCTGGGAGTCGGAGCTGGTCAGATGAACCGGGTGGGTTCGGCCCGCATTGCCCTGGAACAAGCCGGCGAAAAGGCAGCCGGGGCGGTCCTGGCTTCAGATGCTTTCTTCCCCTTCCCCGACACGGTGGAACTGGCAGCCCGGGCCGGAATCAGTGCTATCATTCAGACCGGTGGGGCCCTCAGGGATGAGGAAGTAATCGCAGCGGCTGACCGGTTGGGCCTGGTAATGGTACTGACGGGAGTGCGGCATTTCAAACACTGAGGAGGTAAGGGATCTTGAAAGTGCTGGTTATAGGCGGAGGCGGCCGGGAACATGCCCTGGTCTGGAAAATCGCTCAGAGTCCCAGAGTGGAAAAAATCTATTGTGCGCCGGGCAATGCGGGCATTAAAGCCCTGGCTGAATGTGTAGAGATTGCCGCTGATGATGTGGAAAAACTGCTGGCCTTTGCCAGAGAAGAAGGTATAAACTTAACTGTGGTGGGGCCGGAAGCGCCTTTGATGGCCGGGATTGTGGATGCTTTCCGGGCGGAAGGGCTGAGGATTTTCGGCCCTACCCGGGCTGCCGCTGAACTGGAAGGCAGCAAGGCCCTGGCCAAGGATTTGATGGCCAAATACAACATCCCGACGGCAGCTTATCGGGTTTTTACCGAGGCGGAACCAGCCAAAGCCTTTATCCGCCAGCTGGGGGCTCCCTGCGTAGTTAAGGCCGATGGTCTGGCGGCAGGCAAGGGGGTAATCGTGGCCCGGACTCTGGCGGAAGCGGAAGCTGCCGTGGACCTGATTATGGGAGAAAGGGCCTTTGGTTCTGCCGGGGACCGGGTGGTGGTGGAAGAATACCTGGAAGGACAGGAAGTGAGCATCCTGGCCTTTACCGATGGTCGCACCGTTATTCCCATGGTTTCCGCCCAGGACCACAAGCGTATTTTTGACGGCGACCAGGGGCCCAACACCGGCGGCATGGGGGCCTACTCCCCGGCCCCCATCTACACGCCCGAGGTAGCGGCGGTAGTGGAACGGGAAATACTCCTGCCCACCATCCAGGGGATGGCGGCAGATGGCCGTCCCTATCAAGGGGTATTGTATGCCGGGCTGATGTTGACCAAAGATGGTCCGAAAGTGCTGGAATACAATGCCCGTTTCGGTGATCCGGAAACCCAGGCTGTCCTGCCCCGGCTGGAGACTGACCTGGTGGAAATCATGGAGGCGGTGATCGATGGCCGTCTGGATGAAATCCAGATTCAGTGGAAGCCGGAAGCGGCGGTATGTGTGGTAATGGCGGCAGAAGGCTATCCCGGTCCCATTACTAAAGGGGATGAAATCCAGGGCCTGGCTGAAGCGGCAGCGACAGGGGCGCTGGTTTTCCATGCCGGGACAATGGCCGAAGGTGAACGCATCCTCACGGCCGGGGGCCGGGTGCTGGGGGTGACGGCCCTGGGGGCAAACATCGAAGAGGCGATTCAGAAGGCCTACCAGGGCGTGGAGTGCATCAGTTTCCGGGGTATGCAATACAGAAGGGATATTGGGGCAAAAGCGTTAAGATAACAGGAAAAATCCCATCTCTTGAGAAAGGAGATGGGATTTTTTGCATATCTATAGCATCTGATGGAAAAAAATGATAAGATAAAAACAGATGGAGGGAATAAACTATGCCTGACAACTATTTTTCCGAAAGCGCTGTGCAATACCGAATTAAATCCTATCAAGACTACCTTAAATTACCGGAAGGAGAAAGATGGGAAATCATCGACGGCCAAGCCTATGCTATGGTAGCTGCCCCATCCTGGCAGCATCAACAAATAGTTCTCGAGCTGGCGAGCACCATCCACTCTTACCTGAAGCAGAAAGGAAACTGCCAGGTCTATGTGGCCCCCTTCGATGTCAGACTGATCGATGCAGGAGAAACCGAGCAAAACTGCTGCAATGTAGTACAGCCGGACATCAGCGTCATCTGTGACCGTACCAAACTGGATGATAAAGGCTGTCTGGGGGCCCCGGACTGGATTATTGAGGTGGTTTCCCCCTCCCATACCTCCCATGATTATGTGCGCAAGCTGAATCTTTATGAACGATTCGGGGTACGGGAGTACTGGATCGTCAACCCTGATTCCCGCCATATCCTGGTGTATCGCCTGGGAGAGCAAGGAGGTTATGGTGCCCCAATCATGATCCGGGAAGGGGAAATCGCCCAACCTGGCTTGTTCCCGGAATTGAACATTGACAGCCGGGAACTGTTTGCGGAATAGGGAAATGGGGGTATGATCATGTCGGATAACCATTTTTCCGAAAGCGCTGTGCAATACCGTATTAAAACCTATCAAGACTACCTAAAATTGCCGGAAGGAGAAAGATGGGAACTCATTGACGGACAAGCATATGCGATGGTAGCGGCTCCTTCCCGGCGCCATCAGGAGATAGTGACTAATCTAATCGCTATAATCAAACCTTTTTTGATGAAAAAGGGGATATGTAAAGCTTATGTAGCCCCTTTTGATGTCAGGCTGCCGGAGGAAGGAGAAACCGAGGAAAACTGCCGCAATGTAGTACAGCCGGACATCAGCGTCATCTGTGACCGTACCAAACTGGATGATAAAGGCTGTCTGGGGGCTCCGGACTGGATTATTGAGGTGGTTTCCCCCTCCCATGCCTCCCATGATTATGTGCGCAAGCTGAATCTTTATGAGCGATTCGGGGTACGGGAGTACTGGATCGTCAACCCTGATTCCCGCCATATCCTGGTGTATCGCCTGGGAGAGCAAGGAGGTTATGGTGCCCCAATCATGATCCGGGAAGGGGAAATCGCCCAACCTGGCTTGTTCCCGGAATTGAACATTGACAGCCCGGAACTGTTTGCGGAATAGGGAAATGGGGGTATGATCATGTCGGATAACCATTTTTCCGAAAGCGCTGTGCAATACCGTATTAAAACCTATCAGGACTACCTCAAATTGCCGGAAGGAGAAAGATGGGAAATCATCGACGGGCAGGCCTATGCCATGGTAGCGGCTCCTTCCCGGCGTCATCAGGAAATAGCGGGCTATCTGTTTAATAAAATCTATTCATATTTACAGCAGAATGGGACATGCAAAGTCTATGTAGCCCCTTTTGATGTCAGGCTGCCGGAGGAAGGAGAAACCGAGGAAAACTGCCGCAATGTAGTACAGCCTGACATCAGCGTCATCTGTGACCGTACCAAACTGGATGATAAAGGCTGTCTGGGGGCCCCGGACTGGATTATTGAGGTGGTTTCCCCCTCCCATACCTCCCATGATTATGTGCGCAAGTTGAATCTTTATGAACGATTCGGAGTTCGTGAGTACTGGATCGTCAACCCTGATTCCCGCCATATCCTGGTGTATCGCCTGGGAGAGCAAGGAGGTTATGGGGCCCCAATCGTGATCCGGGAAGGGGAAATCGCCCAACCTGGCTTGTTCCCGGAATTGAGCATTGATACCCGGGAACTGTTTGCGGATTAATTCAGAAAAAACAATTGCTAAGAAGGAAATACCACGGGGAGCGAAAAGGTTTAAGGCAGTTGCCTCCTTTCGCTTTTTTTTATATTATACCAGATATAAGGAATAAATAAGGAGCAGTAAGATGAAACTGGATGAGCTATTTATCGAAAAGGTTATGAAGAAAGTAAATAATTATTTATTACGGTATGAACCGGAAAAAGCCTTGCGTTTACTGGACCGTGAGCTAAAAAAACATCCTCAGGCCTGGCCGCTGGCAATGAAGAAGGCAATTATTCTTTTCGAGGAGGGGGAAATGGCAGAGGCTGAACAGCTGTTGCTTACAACCAGGGAGCAGTATCCCGAATTGCCGGTAGTCTATTTCTGGCTGGCGCGCCTGGCGCTGGAACAGATGCAACTGGAAAAGGCTCTGCAGTACTGTCAGACCTTGCTGGAGCTGGAACCTTTTGATGCGGTCAACTATGTACTGCGGGCAGAGGTTTACGAACTGCTAGAGCGAAACCAGGAGGCGGAAGGGGATTATACTAAGGCGTTGGAGCTAGAGGAAAAGACTGACCTCTACTACCGACGCAGTTATGTCCGTTTCTTGCAAAAAGATTTTGAGGGAGCTCTGGCTGACCTGGAAGAGGCCCGGCAGGCAGCCCTGACTGATGAAGAAAAAAGCCGGGTGGAATTTGGTACGGGTGTGGTTCTGGCGGGAATGGGCCACTATGATGCGGCAGAACGGGCCTTCAACCTGGCCCTGGAGCTTTACCCCGATTATTTTGCCGCCCATGAGCAGCGGGCTTTTTGCCGGCTGGAACTGGAAGACTGGGAGGGGGCACTGGAGGATAGTGAATGGCTGCTGGCAAGAAGGCCGGATGAGGACCGTTTCTGGTGGTTGAAAGGCCTGGCGTTATACCGGCTGGGACGAGTGGAGGATGCTTTGCTGGCTGCGGAAAATTATCTGCAGCAACATCCGGAGGATCCGGCGGCCTATTTCAATTTAGGCCTGATGTACGAAGAGCTGGGAGAACTGAAACAGGCAACAGAATTTTACTCCCTGGCCCTTGAGCTGGACCCTGGCTATGCTGAGGCCTATTTGCGCCGGGCCTGGAGTAATTATCAGCAGCTGGAACTGGAGAAAGCCCGAACAGATTTGCTCTGGTGGGTTTATACTGCTTTTTCCGATAGTGACCTTACCACCATGCGGGCGAGGCTGGCAGAGGCCCCTGGTTTTGATGAAGAGTTTCTGAACTCAGTGAGTGAACAGCTGGAAATGGGGCCGCCACAGGATAAAAGCTTTTTATGCTGATGGCGAAATTTGCTGCAATTTTTGGCAAGGATATCCTGCAACGGTGTCGAATACCCCTGGTGTACAGAGTTAAAACTTTGGAGGCCGATTTGGCCCTGGCAGCGGCAGGAGGTCTCAACAATCCGTTGCTGGCGCGCTATCGACGCTATATAGTCGAACATGCCTTATTTTCCGGGCGGCCAGTACTGGGGCTGATCACCCTGGGTACTCCGCCCTCGCCCCACTTGCTACTCCAACTCAATGTTTTCTTCTCTGCTGGCAATAAATTGGCCAGTTGGTAATGTGAACAAAATCTGATATAATGTCCATAAAGGCCGCCCATGTAATACTGAGGGGGGAGGACTATGCCAACCAGAATGAGGTTAACAGATATTAACTTGTTGGAAGTCCTGAGTTCGCCGGAGTATGCCCGGTACTTGAAAGAGTTTCGGGAACAACGGTTTTCTAAAAAGGCAATACTTTTTTCGCCGAACGACGAGAAAAATCTGGTGTTTTTGGTGAAATCGGGAAAAATCAGGGTTTACCTGGCTTATGAGGATAAAGAATTTACCCTGTCCATTTTGGAGGCGGGTGATATATACAGTACACATACCCGGGCTTTTACCCAGGCAATGGAAGACACAACTATACTGGTTACTGATGTCCGTAATTTTAAAAAGATTATTGCCGAGTTTCCTGCTTTTGGTTTAAATATGGTTAATGTGCTGGGGGATTTGCTGAAAAACTCAATTACGATAATTAATGGTTTGGTTTTTAAAGACACCCATCTAAGATTGGCGGAATTTTTGGTTCAAGCTGCGAAGGACAGAGGCGTGACGGTAGAACAAGGAATCAAGTTAGAGCTGGGCTTAACTACTGAAGAAATTGCTCTGGTTCTGGGGGCTACCCGTCAAACGGTTTCAGTTCTTTTAAATGACCTGAGAAAATCGGGTATTTTAGAAAAATTGAGTCGGCGAACTATTTTGATTAAAGACTTGAAAAGATTACAGGAAATATCTTCAGGTTTCTAATGAGGGAGCGAAAATGCTATTTCGCTCTTTTTTTTATGCAATGTGTTGCGATACCGCAAAAAAGCATGGCTGAATTTTTTTGAAAACTGTCGGCTACCCGACAGATTTTTTTTAATTCTTCGCTAAAGTAAAAATAGCATAAATTTTTTGAAAGTTCATTGAAAGGAGGCTAAAAATATGAGCAAAACTGTTCACAACGTAGAAGAGTTAAGTCTGGACACCGGGGTTCAGGAAATGTTGCTTAAAGCCCGGGAAGATGGTGTGGAGACTGCTTTTGACCGAAGTGAGGCGATGGGTGCTCGTTGTAAATTTGGGCTATTAGGGGTTTGTTGTAAACGCTGTCTGGAGGGACCCTGCCGAATTGTTCCCGGAGGCAAGGGACCTCAGGCGGGAGTTTGTGGGGCAACGGCTGATGCTATAGTTGCACGGAATTTCTTGACCCTGGTTACTGAGGGAGCGGCTCCCCATATAGAGCATGCCAGAGAGGTAGCATTAACCCTGCTGGAAACTGCTGAAGGAAAGGCGCCCTATAGTATCAGCAACCCTGATAAACTGCTGGATATTGCCGCCAGGTTAGGTCTGACAGTTGATGGCAGGGAAATTAAGGAGGTAGCCAGGGAGGTGGCTCTTAAGGCCCTGGAAAACTTCCAGCAGCAATTTGGCGTACTCCCCTGGTTAAAAATCAAGGCTCAACCAAAGACTGTAGAAAGATGGCAGAGTTTAAATGTTTTGCCTGTTAATGCTCATCTGGAGGTAACTAATGCCGTCAACCGGCAGGCCATGGGATGTGATGCCGATCCGGTTAACCTCCTGTTAGGTGCAATACGGGTAGCCTTGACTGATGGGTATGCAGGGCTGCACCTGTCTACTGACTTGCAGGACGTCCTGTTTGGTGTCCCGGCTGTGGTCAAGTCTGAATACCGGCTAGGGGTAATTAAAGAAGATATGGTTAATATTTCCGTACACGGCCATATACCCATGCTTTCTGAAAAAATAGTGGAATGGGCGGAAAAACTGGAAAATGAGGCCAGGGCGGTTGGAGCAAAAGGGATTAATATTTTCGGGGTCTGCTGTACAGGAAATGAAATATTGATGCGCCGGGGTGTGCCTGTGGCAACCAACTTCTCCAGTCAAGAAATGCCGATTGTTACAGGTGCGGTAGAAGCCATGGTGGTAGATATTCAGTGTATTATGCCCAGCTTACCCAGGGTGGCAAAATGTTATCATACAGAAATTATTACTACTTTACCCAGTGTTAAAATCCCGGGGGCTACTCATGTAGAATTTACCCCGGAAAATGCTGATGAGGCAGCACAAACGATTATTCGCAAAGCCATAGCTAACTTCACCAAACGGGACCCCGCGAAAATAAAAATACCTCAGGATAAAGTAGAGGCTTATGCCGGATTTTCGACGGAGCAGATTTTAGAGGCGCTGAAAAAGGTGAACCAGGAAGACCCTCTGCAACCTCTGGTGGAAAACATCAAATCTGGAAACATTCTGGGCGTAGTGGCCCTGGTAGGTTGTACCAATCCTCGAATCAAGCAGGACTGGGCCAATGTCGAAGTAGCCAAAGAGCTGTTGAAACATAATGTGCTGATTGTAGCAACAGGTTGTTCGGCCCACTCCCTGGCCAAATTTTCCTTGATGTCACCCCGGGGGCTGGAGTATTGCGGTGAAGGATTACAGCAGGTGTTAAAGGTTATTGGAAAGGCCAACGGCCTGGAAACTCTGCCGCCCGTTCTGCATATGGGTAGTTGTGTTGATAATTCCCGGGTAGATGACCTGGTAATGACGCTGGCCAACTATCTTGGAGTTGAAGCAAGGGATCTGCCTGTTGCCGGATCAAGCCCGGAAGTGCAAAGCCCCAAAGCTTTAGCCATTGGCTCCTATTTCCTGGCCCAGGGAATTGATGTGCATGTAGGGATTCAGCCTCCCATTGCCGGATCAGAGCTGGTCAGCAATATTTTGATGGGAGACAAAGACCGGCATGCTCTGACTATGGATGGTCTCTTCGGGGGAAAACTAATCTATGAAGAGGATCCGATCAAGGCCGCACACCTAATTTTAGAGAGAATCATACAAAAACGCAAAGCCTTAGGGTTACCCTGCCCGGATATAACTTAAATGTCAGGAGTTGATACCGGTGTCTGAAAAAGGGCTTAAAATTGCTATTTCCGGTAAGGGCGGGGTGGGGAAAACCACCCTGTCCGCCCTCCTCTGTCATATTTTTGCCCGCGAGGAGAAGCGGGTACTGGCTGTGGATGCGGACCCTGATGCTAATTTAGGCACAGCTTTAGGATTTCCGCCAGAGATTTTAAAAAATTTGACTGCAATCTCTGAGGATAAAGAGCTAATCAAGGAGCGTACCGGAACCGAACCGGGCACATCGGGTCAGTTTTTTACCCTTAATCCCCGGGTTGAGGATATTCCTGAAAAATATATAGTAGAGTATGACGGCATACGGTTAATGCAAATGGGTAAAGTAGCTAAAGGGGGTTCAGGGTGTGCCTGTCCGGAGAGTGTTTTGCTTAAACATCTTCTACGTCATTTGGTATTAAAGGCTGAGGATACTGTAGTAGTTGATATGGAAGCCGGTTTGGAGCATTTAGGACGTGGTACGGCTGCGGGGGTAGATGCTTTTATTGTTGTAGTTGAACCTGGTAAACGAAGTTTCCAGACAGCACAAGCAATAGTAGCTCTGGCTCGGGACCTGGGAGTCACCAGGGTTTTTGCAGTGGCCAACAAGGTACGTCCGGAAGATGAGGCAATAATTCGGCGAGATTTGGATTTTATGCCGATTTTAGGATTTATACCTTATGACCAGGCAGTAATTGCTGCTGATTTGTCTGGTTTAAGTGTAGTGAAGCAAGCTCCCGAAATCGTGGCAAAAGCATATGAAATTAAAAATCGCTTGTTGGAAGAGCTGGGAAGAGTGTAACTTTACGCGGCCCTAAAGTGCTGATGTAATGGTCGTTAAGAGCCGACCATTCAGACGCCTTTAGAGCCTTTTTTTCTTTGTGTCATCTTAGCGACAGAAATAATGGGGTGACATTGATATACTGAAAGTGAAAAACCACACGATTTTAAGTAAAGGCTTTGGGAAGGAGGCAGAAGATGTGAATTTTGGTTCTCTATTCAGTGAGTCATCTGTGCTAGCTTTGTTTGGTGCAATCGTTATTCTGGCTGGCGAACTGATTGCGCTGAAGCAGATGAAAAACTTAATCCGATTACTGACTATCTCCAGTATTGCAGAAATCGGATATGTTCTGCTGGGACTTGGTCTTGGTACTTATGAAGGTACATCGGGAGCTCTGTTGCATCTGGAATATCAAATAGTAATGCGGGCATTGGTCTTTGTTGCTGCGGCAGCGCTAATTGCACGAGAACGATCTGACAGTATTGAAAAGCTCAAGGGTATAGGTAAGGCCATGCCGGTTACAGCAACCTTGTTCGGTTTTGGCCTGTTCTCGGTCATGGGCTTATCACCCTTTAAAGGTTCTATTAGTAAATTTTTAATAATTTATGCGGCCATTGCAAGCGGTCACTGGTTTTATGCCGCTATCGCCACATTAGGAAGTATCCTTGAGGCAATCTACTTCCTTCTCATCTTTCAGAAACTGTGTTTCGAGCAACCTGCACAGTCAGGGGCCAGTACAGAAAAAGTTAGAGAAGCTTCCCCGGTTTTGCTGGCAGCTATGCTGGTCCTGAGTGGGCTCACCGCTTTAATGGGCTTGTTACCGGAGCCTTTCATTCATAGTGTTGAGTATATGACTGCTGTATTATTAGGGAAATCAGCGCAACTACCTGCCTTTGAATCACCCTGGTCCATTTTGGTGCTCGTTCCCTATGTGGGCGGATTTATTGTTTATCTGGTCGGGCGTTTTTCAGCGGTTTTGCGCAATATCCTGGCGGTCGCCCTTACCGGTACAACGGTATACTTGACCTGGCAGGGTGGCGATTTTGACAGTCTATCCAGATTTTTCGCCCTGATTATGGCTTTTATTGGCTTCTTAGTTACGCTTTACTCTATCGGTTATTTTAAGGATAAGCCGCACACAAATCGCTACTTTTTCTTCTTATTTTTAATGATCGGCACTTTGCTTGGTTTGACAACCAGCAAGCACCTGGGGAATTTTTACGTCTACTGGGAATTAATGACCTGGACTTCTTACTTTTTGGTTATTCAGGAACAAACTGAAAAGGCGCTGCGGGCCGGTTTCAAATATTTTATCATGTGTACTTCCGGTGCTTATATTATGCATTTTGCAATTTTAACTTTGCATGTAAAGCTTGGAACCTTCGATATGGCGGCGATTTCCGCAAACTTACCTGAGTTAACTCCAAGCCTTATGCTTGCAGTTTTGGGAATGTTTATAATCGGTTTTGGTGTCAAAACAGGCCTGGTACCGCTGCATAGCTGGTTGCCTGATGCTCACCCTGTAGCACCTTCGTCTATTTCAGCACCGATGTCAGGGATTTTGACCAAAACCGGTATTTACGGACTGGTACGTATTCTCTTTGTTGTTTTTGGGGCAGGTTTGCTGACTGAGCTGGGCACTACCGGTCAATTTTCTACCATTGGATTTATAATCTCCATGCTTGGGGCCCTGACCCTTTTGTACGGTGAAATTATGGCCCTCCGGCAGACCGACATTAAAAAAATGCTGGCTTATTCCACTATGGCCCAGGTGGGCGAGATAGCAGTCACGCTGGGAATAGGCACTTATTTGAGCCTGGTTGGTGCTCTTTATCACGTTTTGAATCATGCTATTATGAAAAACCTCCTGTTCCTGGCGGTGGGTGCTTTAATTTATCGCTTGAAGAGTCAGGAAATCTCTAAGTTCAAGGGTATCGGCCGGGTAATGCCGGTAACGTCTTTGTGTTTTAGTATTGGCATTTTAGCTATCATGGGCTTGCCACCTTTCAACGGCTTTATCAGTAAATTTTTAATGCTTTACGCCAGTGTACAATCCGGCCATCTGGCAGTGGCGGGTTTAATCCTTCTGGGCAGTATTATTGGCGCTTTTTATTACCTGAAACTGGTTAGGGTTATTTTCTTTGAAAAGTACGAGGGTCCTGCTGTTAAGGAAGCTCCTATTACCATGTTGATTCCAGTTGGGATCCTAACGGGTTTGACTGTGTTTAATGGCTTGTATCCGCAAGCGGGCCTGGCTTTAGTTAAGCCGGTGGTCGATATGATTGCAGCCAAAGGACATATGGCTACAACTGCTATACCTGATGTTACCATCGCCTGGCCCCTGATGGCAGTAATTCCGATGGTAGGCGCTCTGGTTACTTACCTTTTAGGCAGACGTTCGGCCAGGGTCAGCGGCTGGTTAGCAGTTGCGACAATGGTGGCAACATTGATAACAGTTTTAACTGTCTCTTCTGGTCATGACATTTTTTCCCGGAGTTTTGCTTTACTTATCGCTTTTATTGGGGTTGTAAATTTATTCTACTCACTGGGTTATATGGATCACGGACACGCCCAGAATCGCTTTTATGCGTTCTTCCTTTTAATGATTGGCGGCCTTCTGGGTGTGGCGGTGAGCAAAGACCTCTTCAGTTTCTTTGCTTTCTGGGAAATCATGAGCAGCTGGACTCTGTACTTTGTGATTATTCATGAGGAAACCAGGGAGGCATTACAAGAAGGATTCAAATACTTTATTTTTAATTATGCTGGAGCCAGTTTGATGTTTTTGGGACTATTAGTATTAACAGCTAGCACAGGCACCTTTGAGATGAGTGAGCTGGCCGGGCGGTTAAGTGCCTTGCCGACAGGTCTGGTGGCTTTTGGTTTAATCTTGATGTTGATCGGCTTCGCCATGAAAGCTGCTATGTTACCTTTCCGCATCGATTATCAAATGCATCCACCAACAGCACCAACACCGGTCAGTGGCTATATTTCTTCTGTGCTGTTAAAAAGTGCGCCTTTTGGGATGGTTAAATTATTTTATGTATTTGGAGGCATTTCTCTTATAAGCAAGTTAGGCCTGGCAGGCGGGATACCGAGCCTGATGTATATAGTTGCCTGGGTAAGCGGCTTAACAATCTTAATGGCTGCGGCACTGGCTCTGCTGCAAAGTGGTATGAAACGCCTGCTTATTTATCATACGGTAAGCCAAATGGGTTATATCATCTTAGGAGTCAGCCTGGGCTCTTCTTTAGGTATGGCTGGAGGATTATTGCATTTAGTTAACCATATGCTGTTTAAGAACCTGCTGTTCTTAGTTGCCGGTGCCATTATGGTGAAAACCGGTATTGAAAACCTGGACAAGTTAGGAGGAATTGGCAGGAAAATGCCGGTAACTCTGGGGGCCTTTGCGATTGGGGCATTTTCTATTGCTGGCATTCCGCCTTTTAATGGTTTTACCTCTAAATGGATAATCTATGAAGCTGCCATGGAGAAAGGATATGTGTTTTTAGCGATATTCTCCTTGTTAGCAAGTGTTTTAACCTTAGCTTCTTTTCTTAAATTTTTACATTCTGCCTTTTTCGGACAATTACCGAAGGAGTTAGAGAATGTAACTGAAGCACCGTGGACAATGCAAATTCCTATGGTAATTCTGGCTGTTTTGTGTGTAGTTTTTGGGGTTTTCCCTGGTATACCACTTACTACCATTGCGGCCATCGAAAGCTGGTTGGGTCTAACCCCGGTTTCAGCTTCGCTCTTTGGGATTGATTCCGGGCTGGGGGCGTGGAACGCCGGAGTTATCGCTGCAGTATTGGCAATAGCCTTCATTGCAGGTGTAAGTGTCTACTTTATTGGCAACGGGAAAATCAGATATACAAAAATCTATACTTGTGGAGTAACTGATTTAACAGCCGAAGAAGTGCATGTTAATTCCCATAATCTTTATGAATCGCCCAAAGGCCTGGTTAAACAGTGCATTAAAGTTTTATACCGGATTACCGGTCTGGGTAAGGGGGTGGAATTGTGACGGATGTTGTACAACTAATCTTTAATTTGTTGCTCTTTCCCGGGGGTTTGTTTGCTATAGTCGTTGGCTTGTTCCTTATGGGAATTGACCGTAAGATTGTTGCCCGAATACAGAGGCGGGTTGGACCCCCTATTTTCCAGCCCTTTATTGACCTGGTCAAACTAGCCAGGAAGGAGGTAGTTGTGCCGGAGACTGCGCATCTGCAGGCATTCAGGTTAGCGCCATTGCTGGGGTTTGCCGGGATGATGGTGGCCGTTACCTTGATACCTATTGCTGGCGTATACAAGGGTCTTGAGTTTTCGGGAGATTTGCTGGTTGTGCTTTATTTGCTGGCATTACCTGCCATTGCTTTGATGGTCGGTGGCTCTGCTTCCAGCTCACCCTTTGGAGCTGTAGGTTTTTCCAGGGAAATGGTCATGATGATGTCCTATGAACTGCCGTTACTGGTAGTACTGGTAACCGTTGCTTTGAAAGTTGGATTGGCAACGGGTGGAATTGCTACTTTCTCTTTAAGTGAAATTGTGAGGTACCAGCTGGAAAACGGGGCATTACTTTTTGATTACACCATGTTACCGGCTTTACTGGCTTTTCTGGTTTTCATTCCAGGTAACATGGGGGTAGTTCCCTTTGATATCCCCGAAGCAGAAACTGAAATTGTCGAAGGTCCGCTTCTGGAATATTCCGGCACTTCTTTGGCTTTATTTAAACTAACAAGTTCCTTAAAAATGGTTGTGGTACTGGGTTTAGCCATAGCCCTCTTTTTTCCGACACCTCTGGGTGAAAACATGTTGCTTAACCTGTTGTGGTATATCTTAAAATGTTTAATTTTAATGGTAATATCCATTACCGTTGTGCGTGCCAGTACAGGAAGGGTTCGAATCGACCAGGCCTTTAAATTTTATCTGAAGTATCCTACCGCACTGGCATTAATCAGCCTGGTATTAACGTTGTTACAAAGATGACAGGGAGGTGGCAGGATGAAAGAACTAATGCGAAAAGTTGCCAGAAAATCACCGTGGTTGTACCGCATAAATGCAGGATCCTGTAATGGCTGTGATGTGGAACTGGCAACCACGGCATGCATTCCCCGTTATGATGTTGAGCGCCTGGGCTGTAAGTATTGTGGGAGCCCAAAGCATGCTGACATCGTGTTGATTACCGGACCTCTTACTGCCCGGGTTAAGGAAAAGGTTTTGCGTCTTTACGATGAAATTCCTGACCCTAAAGTGACGGTAGCTATCGGTGTGTGTCCGATATCTGGAGGAGTGTTTAGAGACAGTTATGCTATTGCCGGGCCGATTGACAACTTTATTCCGGTAGATGTAAATGTGCCTGGCTGTCCTCCCAGACCCCAGGCGATTATTGATGGGATAGTTGAAGCCATCAAAATTTGGGAAACCAGGCTGTAAAGGAGAGTCACCCATGGCTTCTTTTTTAAAAATAGCTATTCGCAATTTGTTCAAGAAACCGTCTACTGACCCTTATCCCTTTGGTGAAACTTTTGTTCCCAAGGGACTGAGAGGTAAAGCCCAGTATAATGCCAGGGCCTGTGTGGCCTGTAGAATGTGTGAGTACGTTTGCGCAGGGGGAGCAATCCAAATCAGGGAAGTGGCCGATAAAAGCGGCCTGGAGTTCATACTCTGGCATAATACATGTACCTTTTGCGGCCTTTGCGAACATTACTGCCCTACTAAAGCAATTCGCTTAACTGAAGATTATCATACAACTCACAGGCAAGAGGACAAATACAGATATGTGGAAAAAGGCTTCATTAAATATGTAAATTGTGCCCGGTGTGATACACCGATGGTGCCGATAGCCCCTGAGCTATTTAATGTAGCTTTTGAACAAGTTAACACGGATATTGAAAAATTAAGGCATTTATGCCCCAAATGCCGCCAGGAACGGGCCCTTCGCTGAGAAGAGGAGGAAACAGGATGAAGCGGGATATTCAGGAGGAATTTGCAGAAAAATTAGCCCGGGTAGTGGGTGATGGATTCTCCTTGCGCTGGGAAACAGATTCTAAGGGAGTGGTTACTGGTTGGTGCAGGCTCCGTGACCACCGCCATATTACAAACGTGGCTTTGATAGTGGCAAGCCTGGGCGGCCGGGTAATTACTATTACAGCTTATAAAACTAAAGATGCTCAACAGAGAGATGGGCATGAAATCGCCTACCATTTTGATCTGGATGGTTGTACTTGTACAGTTACGATTGAAATACCCCGTGATAGTGGTAAAGTCAATTCCATTACTCCGATATTAAAAAGTGCTGATTGGACGGAACGCGAATTGCAAGAATTATATGGTATTGAAGTGGTCGGCCATCCCAATCCCAGGAGATTGTTCCTCGATGAAACTATTGATGAAGGAATAATGGATAAATTGATTCCTTTATCAGTTGCTATGAATGGAGCAACCAGTAAAACTTTGTGGGAAAAGGTCCTTGCAGCTATTTCCCAGGAGGGGGATATTAAATGAGCACTTATACAATCCCCGTAGGCCCGCTGCATGTGGCGCTGGAAGAACCGATGTATTTCCGGGTACAGGTTGAAGGAGAGACTATCGTGGGCCTGGATATAACGGCAGGGCATGTGCATCGCGGTATGGAATATTTGGTAATGAAGCGAAATATTTACCAAAATCTAACTTTAATTGAACGTGTTTGTTCCCTCTGTTCCAACAACCATCCCTTTACCTACTGTATGGCCCTTGAAAAAATTGCCGGTATCAAAATTCCGGAAAGAGCTGAATATCTAAGGGTTATTGCTGATGAAATAAAGAGAATAGCTTCTAACTTGTTTAATGCTGCTATGCTGGCTCATATCATAGGCTTTGATTCATTATTTATGCATGTCATGGAGTTACGGGAGATAGTCCAGGATGCTAAAGAGACTGTTTATGGCAATCGGATGGATTTGGCCGCAAATTGCATTGGCGGCGTAAAATATGACCTCTCCGATGAAAAGATTAAATATCTGAAGCAGCAATTAGATAAGTTGAAAAAGCCACTGGAAGAAATTATTGACATCTATATGAACAATAAGTTTGTGCGCGCTCGGACTGAAGGAGTAGGGATTTTACCTAAAGAGGAAGCCATTCGCTATGGCGTGGTTGGTCCTGTAGCCAGAGGGTCCGGGATAGATTATGATGTGCGGGTCAAGAGTCCTTATGCTGCTTATGACAAGATTAAATTTAATGTTGCTGTCGAGAATGGTTGTGATGTTAGAGCAAGAGCCATAGTCAGGTTGAGGGAAATTCAGGAAGCTATCAATATCATGGAACAATGTCTAAAAGAATTGCCTGACGGTCCAACTTGTATAGATTATTTGCCGGAGATACCTGCCGGGGAAGCTGTAGCCAAGTCAGAAGCGCCGCGGGGAGAATTGATTTATTATCTCCGCACAAACGGCTCTGATATGCCGGAACGGATTAAATGGCGGGTGCCTACTTATATGAACTGGGAAGCGCTCAATGTGATGATGCCAGGAAATAAGGTCTCTGACATATCGCTTATTATTTGCAGTATTGATCCCTGTATCTCCTGTACCGAAAGATAATGAAAGGATGCGGCGCCATGCATGAGATGGCGATAGTGGATAGTCTTTTCCAGATTATCAATGTCAAGGTAAAAGAGCATCAAATTAGAAAAGTCTTAAAAGTGAAACTTAAGGTTGGCGAGATGACAGCGGTGGAAGATCTGACTTTAACTGCCTGTTTTGAGGCTTATGCTCAAAACACCGTTGTCGAGGGCGCGGAGCTGGTTATTGAGCGGGTGCCCCTGCAGGGAAAATGTCGGCAGTGTACCAGTGTGTTCCGGGTTTCCAATTACAATTTCCAGTGCCCGCAATGTGAGAGCAGATTTGTAGAGATCGTTGCCGGAAGGGAGTTGTACATTGAGGACCTGGAAGTAGAAAAATAGCTCAAACGGAAAGGAGGTGAACCTCGATGGCGAGAGCTAAAGAGAATTTCTTTATTTACGCCGATCCCCAAAAGTGTCTGGGTTGCAAGAATTGTGAGATTGCCTGTGCTGTGGCTCATGCAGGTTGTGATCTACAAACTGCCGTAACCCAGGGCTTGCAATTACAGCCAAGAAACTCGGTGGTTCAAGTTGAGGACATGGTTATGCCCATTCAATGCAGACAATGTGAAGACGCGCCTTGTGCCCACGCCTGCCCTACCGGAGCAATCTACGAAGAGGATAGGTTTGTTAAAATTAATGAAAGTAATTGTATTGGCTGTAAAGTGTGCACTATGGTTTGCCCCTTTGGAGCTATTATTGTAGCTAAAGACATAACAGATGAAGGTACTCACAGAACCCAAAAAGGTAAAGCCAGGAAATGTGATCTTTGTTTTAGCAGGACGCAGGATAGCGATGAATTTGCCTGCGCCTGTGTAGAGGCCTGTCCTACCAAAGCAATCATGCTGGTAGATTACGAAAGTTATCGTAAGAAACTTATTGAAGACAGAGGAAAGGAACTGGTAAGGGCTCATGCTCATTCAAAGAACCATGGCCTAATGCGGAAATAAGCAGGGGGAGAGATTATGAGTAAGATGAAAAATACCATAGATCCTGCTGTCAACTATTTGCTACCTTTAGCAAAAAAGGCGGGAGTTGAAACTGTTTGGGATCGTTTTGCAGTTATGAAGCCCCAATGTGGTTTCGGAGAGCTGGGCGTCTGCTGCCGCATTTGCTGGAAGGGACCGTGTCGTATCGATCCTTTTGGCAATGGTCCCCAGAGAGGTGTTTGTGGGGCTGATGCCCACACCATAGTGGCACGCAACCTGGCTAGAATGATGGCTGCAGGTGCTGCTTCCCATTCCGATCACGGTCGCCACATCGCCTTAACTTTATTAGAAGTTGGCGAAGGACATGCACCTGCGTACCGGATTAAAGACGAGCAAAAGTTAAGAAATATAGCGGAAAAATTAAACCTGGCACCGGCAGGCAAAGATATACGGCAAATAGCAAAAGAAGTGGCTCAGGCTTCCCTGGATGATTATTCGCGGCAAAAGCGCAGCATACCCTGTAACTGGGCCAAAGTGACCATGACAGCTGAACGGGTGGAAAAACTGGTAGATCTGGAGGTTATGCCCCATAACATTGATGCTGTTATCGCTGAGATTATGGCCCGAACTCATGTGGGTTGTGATGCCGATGCAGCCAACATTTTGCTCGGCGGATTAAAGGGAGCACTGGCTGATTATACCGGTATGTGTTTGTCAACTGAGCTGTCTGATGTCCTGTTTGGTACCCCTGAACCGGTAGTTACTCAGGCCAACCTTGGCGTGCTGAAGGAAGATGCTGTTAACATTGCGGTTCACGGTCATAACCCGTTACTTAGTGAAATTATTTGTGATGTCGCGTTGAAAATGAATGAAGAAGCTAAGAAAGCCGGGGCCAAAGACGGTATTAACATAGTGGGTATTTGTTGTACGGGTAATGAGGTGATGATGCGACGGGGGATTCCGCTGGCTACTAACTATCTATCCCAGGAAATGGCCATAGTTACAGGTGCTGTAGATGCGATGGTCGTAGATGTGCAGTGCATTATGCCTGCTCTTACCAGTGTAGCGGAGTGTTTCCATACTGAAGTAATCACCACTATGCCTGTAAATAAAATCACTGGCGCCACTCACATAGAGTTTCGGGAAGAATCGGCTGTGGAAAGCGCCAGGAAAATCGTAGAAGTGGCAATTGAGGCCTTTAAAAGACGGGATAAGCGCAAGGTCAACATTCCTGACTACAAGCAAACAGCCATTGCCGGTTTCAGTGCCGAGGCAATTCTAGCGGCCTTAAGCAAGCTAGATGCCAAAGACCCGTTAAAGCCATTGATAGATAATATCGTTAACGGTAATATTCAAGGAATTGCGTTGTTTGCAGGATGTAACAATCCTAAGGCGATCCAGGACAATAACTTTATCACCATTGCGAAAGAGCTGGCGAAAAATAACGTCCTGATGCTGGCTACTGGTTGTGGAGCCGGTACCTTTGCTAAAACCGGTTTAATGACTCAGGAGGCAACCGAGGCTTATGCCGGTGAATCCTTGAAAGCTGTACTCACTGCTATTGGCAAGGCAGCCGGATTAAACGGACCTTTGCCTTTAGTACTGCATATGGGATCTTGTGTAGATAATTCCAGGGCCGTTAATGTAGCCGTAGCTATAGCTAACAAGCTGGGAGTGGATTTAGATAAACTGCCTCTTGTCGCCTCTGCTCCTGAGTTTATGTCGGAGAAGGCAGTAGCTATTGGGACCTGGGCAGTTACTCTGGGAATACCAACCCATATTGGAATAGTACCCCAGATTATGGGTTCCCCGGTAGTGGCTGAATTTTTAACTGAAAAAGCAAAAGAGTTGCTGGGTGGCTACTTTATAGTAGAAACCGATCCAGAACAAGCCGCTGCTAAACTGGTTGCCGCTATTAAGGAAAGACGTAAGGGTTTAGGGATTTAAATTTTGTTAATGGGACAGGATTAGGGCTCTTTGGAGCTCTAATCCTGTTCTGATAGAGAGGAAGGTTAACTATGAAAATAGCAGTTACAGGTAAAGGCGGAGTAGGAAAAACTACAATTTCCGGGGTTTTAGCCAGGCTTTTTGCCGATGAAGGTTATCGGGTTTTAGCTGTAGATGCTGACCCGGACGCAAACCTTGCTTCAGCTCTGGGTATACCTGAGTCGCTTTACAAAACAATAACCCCCTTTTCTAAAATGAAAAAGTTAGCGGAAGAACGTACCGGAGCCAATGGGGGCTATGGTTCCTTTTTCATTTTAAACCCCAAAGTGGATGATTTGCCTGAGAAATATTGTCTGGAACATCAGGGTGTTAAATTACTGGTTATGGGCACTGTTGAACAGGGTGGCAGCGGTTGTGTTTGTCCGGAGCATACTTTACTTAAGCGATTAATGAAACATCTTCTGATTGAAAGAGACGAAGTGGTAATTATGGATATGGAAGCCGGAATTGAGCATCTTGGTCGGGGTACGGCTGAGTCGGTAGATGCTTTGTTAGTTGTAGTAGAACCAGGTCGGAGAAGTATTCAGACCGCTAACCAGATCAGGAAATTGGTTGAAGATCTTGGGATCAAAAAGGTCTTTGCTATAGGTAGTAAAATAGCTGATGAGGCGGATATTCGCTTTATTAAAGACAGTTTGGCTGATTTTGAGCTGCTGGGTTTTGTTTCTTTAAGTGAAGATATCAAACAGGCTGATTTGGAAGGAGTTTCTCCTTATGATATCGGTGGCACGATAGTTGAGGAAATCAGGTCAATCAAGGACCAGTTGCTGGCAAGATTGAACAGTTGAAGTCGGCCGTAATACCAGGTGAAAAAATATGACCATTATGTCGAAACTTGCTGGAATTTTTGGCAAGGAATTGCTGTAATCGTGCCGAATAAACTTCCCTGTGAGAAAAAGAGAAAAATATCACAGGGGAGGCGGGAGGGTTGACCGGAAGACTGAAGCAACTGCTGGCAGGCTGGCTGGGGCTATTGCTGACCCTGAACAGTCTGCCTTTGCTTTGGGCGGCAGAAATGCCGCGAGATATCAAGGGCCACTGGTCAGAAGCCGTTCTGCTGCGGCAGTGGGAGCGGGGGATACTCACCGGCGAACGGCAAAAGGAAGGCTTTTATCTCCGGCCCAACCGGCCGGTCAGCCGGGCGGAGCTGGTGGTGGTGCTGCTGCGTAACGGCTATGTGCTGGCGCAGCCATTAGCAAAAGAGCCGGTGTTGCCCGGGGACAGCCGGGGCCACTGGGCAGCCCCTTATCTGGCACAGGCGCAGGCTCAGGGGCTGTTAAAAGGCTATCCCGACGGCAGCTTCAAGCCTGACAGACAGGTAACCAGAGCCGAACTGGCCGTCTTGTTGGCCCGGCTGCCGGGCCTGCCAGCAAAGGGGAGCGGTGACGGTAAGAAGCTGCCACAGGATGTCCGGGGGCACTGGGCAGAGGAGGAAATCAAGCGTCTGGTGACAGCAGGCATAATCCAGGGCTATCCGGACGGCAGTTTTCAGCCGGAGCGGGCGGCCAGTCGGGCCGAAGTGGCGGTGTTGCTGGATCGCCTTTGGCCGGCCCATACACCTCCTGATCAGGATGGCGATGGCCTTAATGACGGGCTGGAGGCCCGGCTGAACACCAATGCTCAGCTTGTGGACAGTGATTTTGATGGGGTAAGGGATGGAGAAGAGGGGCAACTGGGGCTAGATCCGCTGCGACCAGATAGTGATGACGATGGCCTCAGTGACCAGGAGGAAATTCTGCTGCAGACTGATCCGCGGCGGCGGGATAGTAATGGCAATGGACGCAGTGATGGGGAGGAACTCTACCCGCAGACTTATTACAGGGCGGACAAGCCTCTGCAACCGGCTATTTCAGCCTTGCTGCCGGCGCCCGCGATTTACGCGCTGGCGGTCAGGGAGAAAGGGACCAAAGAGAGTTTGGCCCTGCAAAACAATCCTGCTCTGTTAGGATCGGCCCTGGAGGTTATTGCTGCCCCCAGGCGACAGGGAAGCATCACCTTGCAGGCAGATCTGGCACTGGCAGCAGCTGGAGGGGCGGCCAATTTGCTGGTAGCCCATTACCGGCCAGAACGGGGGCAGATGGAGTATTTTTCACCCCGGATACTGGAAGATGGGCGAATCCGGGTGGAAGCTGTGGAGCTGGCAGGCACCTGGTATCTGGTAGATAGGCGGCGTCTGGGACAGGCGGTTTCCCGGGAGGAACTGAAAGAGAGGGATGTGCTGTTACTGGTGGATGCTTCCGGCTCCATGGGTACAGTGGATAAAGAAGGCTACCGGCTGGAACTGGCTGCTGACCTGGTGCAGAGATTGGGGGCTGCTGATCGAGTGGCAATAATGGCCTTTACGAAAAAACTGAATTATTAGTACCACTGACCGTGGATAAGGCCAGGATCCGGACTGCCCTGACCGGGATCGGCAGTGATGGGGATACTGATCTGCAGGGGGCAGTGGCAGCGGGGATAGATTACATGCTCAGGGAAGGCCGCCCGCAAGCGGAAAAATCCATTGTCCTTTTTACAGAGGGACACAATACCCGACCGGAGGTATTATGGGAACTGGGCGAGAAGGCAGGTAGCAGTGGGATCAGGATTCACACCCTGGGCCTGGGCGTTGGGGTGCATGGAGTGCTGCGGGACCTGGCGGAAGCCAGTGGTGGTCAGTATCAGGATGACTGGCATGGGGAGGAACTGCTGGCTTTGTATCCCCCCGCTCCGGCAGAGGACAGGGATGGAGATGGTTTGCCTGATGGGGAAGAAAGGCAGGGCCTGTTGACCCAATACGGCCAGGTTATTTTTACCGATCCGGAGCGAGCAGATACGGATGGGGATGGCTTAACTGATGGAGAGGAAATGGGTATCAGCCAGGCCAAACCTTTCGGGTTGACAGCACAGATGGCAGTTCCAGGGTATAATATTCAGTCCAATCCTTTATTCCCGGATACAGATGGAGATGGCTTGCCGGACAAGGAGGATCCCAGGCCCCAGGTACCGGACTGGCCGATTCTGGTATTATTGCATGGTTTATTTTCTGACCGCACTATCTGGGGAATGTATAAAGACAGGGAGCATATCGCTCCTGACAGTTTCCTGGGTTACTGGCGGGAAATGGGCTATAATCTGGAGCAGGTACTTGCCTATCAGTATCCTTCAACAGAACATGTCAGCAGGGTGGCGGCCAGTCTGGCCGCAGCCTTACCAGTTGAAGAAAAAAAGCGACATCCCTATGGCAAAAGCTATTGTTATCTGCTATTAGGCCATAGTAAAGGAGGGCTGGTGGCCCGTTATGTAGTGGAGCACAGTCTGTTCCGGGGGCGACCGGTGCTGGGGCTTTTCACACTGGGAACCCCGCACTGGGGCTGGTCACTGCTGAGCGGTTTTTACAATGACCTGGCCCCGGATAGTGAATTGTTTGTTGTCCAGGAAAGAGAGCCCCTGAAGCGCATTTGTCAGCCATTGACGGGCAAGCCGCTGGGAGTACCATATATTCCGCTGGCAACTGAGTACAATTCCTGGACGGAAAAACTGGTAATAGCTGACGAGGAGGTAGCAGCTTTGAAAAAAGCCGGAGACTGGGTGGTGGGCAATACCAATGCTCTGGCGCAGGGTATTCCGGCCCGCAAGCGTTACCTCCTGCGCACTCCGGAGAAATATTATCACTGGGAAAGTCACCACAATTCTCTGGTCTGGGCCACTGTCTGGCAGGAAACAGAAAAAATTCTGGGCAGCAATTAGCTTCATGCCTGTGCATGAGGCTTCTTTTTTTGCTCATACTAATGCCAGGAGGTGAAAGGCTGTGGAAAATCGCTATCGCATTGCCTTTTTTACACTGCTGGCGGTTGTAATCATCGGGCTCTTATTGACTATTAATTTTGCCTATGGGGACAGGCCCCGCTTTTGTTCCAATTGTCATCTGATGCAGGGGGAATATCGCACCTGGGCAAGTTCGGTCCATCAAGGAGTAGGGTGTAATGACTGTCATGCTCCCCATGAGTGGCCCCGGAAATGGTGGTTTAAAAGCAAGGCTGGCCTGGGGCATATTTATCGCAATACTACGGGACAGTTTCCGGCGGTGCTGCGGGCTACTCCTCAGAGCCAGGAAGTGATTCAGGCCAATTGTATTCGCTGTCATAAAGGGACATTGCAGAAAATCAATACGGAACAGAAATGCTGGAATTGTCACCGGGGAACCCCGCATGGACAAATGCTGGAAAGGGTGAAAGAAGGATGAATTTTTCAATGCGCACTAAAGGAATAATCTTGCTGGTTTTAGCTGGCCTGGTCCTCTGGGCTGCCGGTTGTGCCGGGCCGGAGGGGCCAAAGGGACCGGAAATCAAGAAAGGTGCCATCAAGGAAGAAACCTATGATCCCTCCGAATGGGGCAAGGTCTATCCCCTGGAATATGAGACCTATCAAAAAAATAAACTGGCGGAGCGCACCAAATATGGCGGATCAGTTAAATACTCAAAATTTACTACAGAGCCGGAAATCAAGGAATTGTTCAAAGGCTATGGTTTCAGTATCGACTATAACGAGGAACGGGGACACGTATATTCACTGGAAGATATTCGTGCCACCAAACGGAAAAAACCCAGTGCCTCTTGCTGGACCTGCAAATCGGCGCAAGTACCCAAGTTAATCCGCGACATGGGGGATAAGTTTTTTACCAGTGATTTTGAGGAAGTAGGGAAGAAGATCAATGTCCCCATCAGCTGTGCTGACTGCCACGACCCGGAAACTATGAACCTGCGCATTACCCGGCCACCATTTGTGGAGGCTATGAAGGAACGGGGGATTGATGTTACCAAAGCCAACCGCCAGGCCATGCGCAATTATGTCTGTGGCCAGTGCCATGTGGAGTATTATTTCCGCAAGGATAACAAGAAAGTGGTATTTCCCTGGAAAAACGGGCTGGAACCGGAGCAAATCGAGAAATATTATGACCAGTATGAGGGGGGCCCTTTCTTCGACTGGGAGCACCCGGATTCCAAAGCCAAATTGCGAAAAGTCCAGCATCCCGAATTCGAAACTCATATGACAGGTATCCACGGTAAAGCGGGAGTGACCTGCGTGGATTGCCACATGCCCTATTTACGGGATAAGAATAAAGTCAAATATTCTTCTCACTGGTGGACCAGTCCCCTGAAAGATGTGGAGCGCTCCTGTGCCGTTTGCCACCGGGCTCAGAAACCGGAATGGTTCAAGGAAATGATTTACCGGATTCAGGACCGGACCTGGGCGTTGCAACAGCGGGCAGCTCAAACCCTGGTGGAGGCTCACCAGGCTGTAGCCGCGGCTGAAAAAGCCGGACGCCCGGCAGCTGACCTGGAAGCCGCCCGGCGCTTGATCGTGCAGGCTCAGTGGCGCTGGGACTGGGTGGCAGCGGAAAACTCCCGCGGTTTCCACAACCCTGACCAGGCGCTAACAGTCCTGGGACAGGCTATTGACCTGGCCAATCAGGCTATCAAAAAAGTTAAGTAAAAGAAGTAGCCCTGACCTGTACAAACATCGGTCAGGGCTTTATAATTTTGATAGCAAGCAAGAGAGAGGTGAAGGGATGTTTAAAGCAGCAATGCTGTTTATTCTGGCCGGTCTGGCGGAAATCGGGGGCGGCTATCTGGTCTGGCTGGCCTTGCGGGAGCAAAAGGGCTGGTTCTATGGAATCGCCGGGGCGACTATCCTCATTCTCTACGGTATTCTCCCCACCCTGCAGGAGTTTCCTTCCTTCGGGCGGGTTTACGCCGCTTACGGTGGTGTATTTATCGCCCTTTCGCTGCTCTGGGGCTGGGGGATTGATGGCAGACAGCCCGATTTCTGGGATGGGCTGGGTGCGGCCATAGCATTGCTAGGAGCTGGTATTATCCTCTATGCACCCCGGGGTTAATCCCCCTTGTCTTTAACTAATTAAAACACTAATATATTGCAGAAGCGATGAGAATGGCGTATAATGGCAGGTGAACAGGCAGTGAAGGAGGGGGACCATGAACTATCGGTCCAAACTGGAACATCCACTGGTTGACCGGCTGTTTGACGCCATTTTGTTATTGCAAAACCGGGAGGAGTGCTATCGGTTTTTTGAGGATATCTGTACGGTGGCGGAAATCCAGGCCCTGGCCCAGCGCCTGGAGGTGGCCAGATTGCTGGAAGCCAATGCCACTTACGGGGAAATTGCGGAACAGACCGGGGCCAGCAGTGCCACTATCAGCCGGGTCAAACGGGCCCTCTATTACGGTGCTGATGGTTATAAGCTGATTTTGCGCCGTCTGGCCGAGGAGAAAGGGGAATAGAGATGGAGAAAGAAAAATTCTGGCGCATACCGGCAGGAGTGCGAGACTGGTTGCCGGGGGAAAGAGCCAGCCGCAGGCAGCTGGAGGAGGTTATGACCCGGACTTTTGCCCTCTGGGGTTATCGGGAGGTGGCCACTCCCACCCTGGAATACTGGGATAGCATCAGCCTGGGCCTAAATGATGAGGGCAGGGAAGTCATCAAGTTAATTGACCGCAATGGCGATATTCTGGCCCTGCGGCCGGACTGGACCACTCCAATTGCGCGGCTGACGGCCAGTCGCCTGGCCCAGTGGCCCTTGCCCCTGCGCCTTTTTTACAGTGGCCAGGTTTTTACCCAGGTAGAACCGCAGGTAGGGCGCTGGCGGGAGTACGGCCAGGCCGGGGTGGAGTTGATCGGCTTGCCGGGAGGCTGGGCTGATGGGGAAGTAGTGGCCCTGGCTGCTGAAAGCCTGCTGGCCGCCGGCTTAAAGGAATTTCAACTGCATCTGGGACACATGGGATTACTGCAGGGTCTGATGGCTGAACAGGGCCTGACTCCTGAACAGGAGAGGGAAGTGAAAGCCGCTGTGTCCAGAAAAGACCTGGTGCGGGCGGAACAGCTGCTGGGTCGGGGAGCGGAACTGCTGACCCTGCGGGGAGGCCGGGAGATGCTGGTGCGGGCAGAGCAACTGACCAGGGGACCGGAAGCGGCTCAGGCTCTGGCCGAGCTGGGGGAAACCATGGACTACCTGGAGGCTTATGGCCTGGCGGAACGGATTGTCCTGGACTTCAGCCTGCTCAGAGGGCTGGATTATTATACCGGTGTAATTTTTGAAGGCTTTGCCCCCGGCCTGGGCTTCTCCCTTTGCGGAGGCGGCCGTTATGATGGGCTGCTGGCCCGCTTCGGGCAGCCGTTACCTGCTACTGGCTTTGCCATAGGCTATGAACGGCTGCTCCTGGCTCTGGAACGGCAGGGAGTAAATAGACAGGGGATGGATACCGAGGTACGGTTACAGCGGAGGGAAAAGAACTGGACAGAAGTGCTGGCTGAGGCCAGAAGGCGCCGGGCAGCAGGGGAGATAGTGATAGTGGAGGGATAAACTATGCTCAAGAAAATGGCAGCCTGGTTGGCCACCAGTCAGGGCCTATCGGCAGAGGACGAGGAAGTACTCCTTTACTCCTTGACCATCCTTACCACTACCCTCGGTAATATTCTGGGCCTGGCCCTGCTGGCCTGGCTGCTGGACACCGGGTGGGAAACCATGGCAGTAACCCTGCCTGCAGTTACCCTGCGCATGTGGGCCGGAGGTGGCCATGCCACTGCCCCCTGGCGCTGCGTTATGGTAGGAACTACCGTAATGGCTCTGCTGGCCTGGCTAACCCGGACGGCCTCCTACTGGTTGGAGCCGGTTGTGCCTGTGCTGGTAATACTGGCTGCCCTAATTACCTGGCGTTATGCTCCGGCGCCGGCCCCCAATAAGCCGCTGAGCAGCCGGCAACAGGCGGATAAACTGCGTCGACGGGCTTTGATTACCCTGACCTTCTGGGCGATTATCATCTTCTTGTTCTGGTTGCTGGCAGTACCGGCCTGGTTGACAGCAGGGATGGCTTTAGGTCTGTTCTGGCAGGGGTTAACGGTAGTGCCTCCTGTTTATCACTGGCTGGGCAAATATTTTTAGATACCAGCAGGATTTTTGCTATATTTTGTCGAAAATGCATCTAGAGAGTATAAATAGCGACAGCCCGGCCCCTGTTTCGAGGAGGCGATGGACCCATGTTGAAGCGGATCTTGAGCGGGTTGGTTAATGTGCTGTTGTTGCTGGCACAGGCTAATGTGGATATAACCAGTAGTCTGTTTGTCTATGAACCCGAAGTGCCGAAAAAATTGAGGAAATAGGGCGGGTTTCTTGGGCTGTCGCTATTTTAAAAATAAACAAGAAGAGGGAGAAAATGCAGTTACAGGTTTTGTTACTATCCTGGTGGCCGGCCATGGCAGCCTATTTGTTATTGTTTACTACCTTGCTGGGCAAGCGGGGAACATTGCTACAGGTACTGGGGTTGGGCCTGGTGCTGGCGCTGGCAGATGGTGTTGTTGCTGCCCTGGTTAAACAGGCGGGCCTTCCTTATGGTTTGCATATTCCTGTTTCTTTGGCCTTGATGGCTTTAGGGGGCAGCATTGTTTGGAGGCGTATCTGGTTTAGCCTGGTTGTGGCAATATTAAGCTATCTAACCATGATAGTTATTGACATTTTTACCGGAATACTGGTTGTAAAAATCTTAAATCAACAAAATTTTTTACAAAAAGCTTTAAATGACTGGCGTTTAATGATTTTAGTTGGCCAGTTACAAATGATTCCTGTTTATCTGGCTGCCTGGTGGACTGGACGCCGACGGATAGTCTGGTTTGACCTGTACCAGCGCAGGATTCGTGGATAAAAGGATGGGGGAGAAATGCCTTCCAGACAAATCAGCCGCAAAGTGGCTTTTTTGATCGCTAATATTCTCTTGCAAGGTTGGCTCTTCTTATTGCTGGTAACTTTACAGCTATTTTGGCGACACGAGACTCGCTGGAGTTTGTTACTGAGAAGTGATAGCTTGCTCATCACCATCGGACTCCTGGGGGTCTTTTGCGCTATTTTGGGGGTATTCATGGTCAGGGAAATCATCCGTATGGCTGATGTGGAAGAAGAAGCCAGACTGCAGGCTCTGCAACTGGAAGAGGCCAAAGAGTTTAATGCTACTTTAAGTGCTTATCGTCACGATTTCCTCAATCACCTCCAGGTCATCGGGGGCTTGATTCAACTGGGCAAGCCTCAGGATGCATACGAATACCTGGCGGAAATCACTGCCCAGTTGATCGGGGCCAATAAAAACCGGCTGGTCAGTCAGCCGGAGGTAGAAGCCCTGTTGTGGAAGAAGAAGGCACTGGCCGAGGAAAAAGGGATACGGTTACAGTTCAATATCCGCTCCAATCTGGGTCAGGCGGAAATCAGCGGTCTGGATCTGGCCCGCATCCTGGGCAATCTGCTGGATAATGCCATTTATGCTGTCAAGGATTTGTTGCCCCGGGACCGGATAGTTACTGTAAGCATCGAGGAACTGGAAGAAGGCTTTCGCCTGGCGGTACATAACTGGGGGCCCCCTATCCCCGTCAAACTGCAAAGACTAATCTTTGAGCGGGGTTTCACTACCAAAGGGGCTGAAGGCAATGGTCTGGGACTGGATATAGTAGCCACTCTGGTTCAGAAGAATCGCGGAAAAATCAACCTGGTCAGCACCGAAGCGGAGGGAACCACTTTTACTGTCTGGTTGCCCCGCCGGGACGGGAATCTGGCGGTTACCATTTGGGCTGGACCGGGCTTATGGCTCTAGCGCCTGATGCAAATCCGGCGCTTATTTTTTTATTGACTTTTTCTCCATTACCATGATAGTATATTAGTAAATCATCACTTTAACTAACTAAAGAGGAGAAGGGCTATGTTCAGTAAAAATAACGATTTCTTAACCGTTGCCCTGCCCAAGGGGGCTTTGTTTGCGGAGGCGGTGGAGTTGCTGGGCCGCTGTGGCTTAAATACAGACCAGTTGCTGGGGGACAGCCGCAAGCTCTTTTTTACTGATGCGGAACAGGAAGTTAATTACCTCATTTGCCGGCCCACGGATATTCCTACCTTTGTGGAATACGGAGCAGCGGATCTGGGGATAGTGGGGAAAGATACCATTGCCGAACAGGGCAAGGATGTTTATGAGTTGCTGGATTTGAAATTCGGTTTTTGCCGTTTTGTGGTAGCGGCTCCTAAGGCGCTCACTCCCATAACCGATTGGTCGCAATGGGCGGCAGCCCGGGTAGCCACCAAGTTTCCCCGGGTGGCGGAACAGTTTTTCCAGAGCAAAGGTTTGCAGATGGAAATTATCAAGCTGCATGGCAATATCGAGCTGGCTCCCCTGGTGGGGCTGGCGGACTTGATTGTGGATCTGGTTTCTACCGGTCGTACTTTGCGGGAAAACAATCTGGCGGAAGTGGAGGAGATTTTTCCGGTTACCGCTCGCCTGATTGCCAACCGGGTCAATCTGCGCATCAAGGATAGGCGGATCGGGCCGTTACTGGAAAAGCTGAAATTCCATACCAGCCAGCGGCACAGTGATTGTTGAGGAGGGACGAAGATGGTGTTCAGGATTTTGCAAGCCGGTTCGGTAGAGGCAGAACGGCTGTTAATGAAGGAATATGGCGATCTGGCCTGTTATGAACAGGCAGTCAGGGAGATCCTGGCGGAAGTCAAATGTCGAGGAGATGAGGCGGTACTGGCCTACACGGCCCGCTTTGACGGGGTAGAGCTAACAGCAGCCACCATGCGCGTATCCGAGGCAGAGGTAGCTGAGGCTTATACCCGGGTGGATGAGGAGTTTCTGGCGGCCCTGCGCCTGGCCCGGGATAATATTAGTGCCTTTCACCAGAAACAGCTGCCCAAATCCTGGGCAGAACCAGACCAAAAGGGGAATGTGCTGGGCCAGCTGGTAAGGCCCCTGGAGCGGGTAGGAATTTATGTCCCGGGGGGGACTGCCGATTATCCCTCCTCAGTGCTAATGAATGCCATTCCTGCCCGGGTAGCAGGGGTAAAGGAGATTGTTATGGTGGCTCCACCCAGGCGGGATGGACGTTTGAGTCCCTATACCCTGGTGGCGGCCCGGGAGGCAGGAGTGACGGAAATCTATAAAATCGGGGGAGCGCAGGCTATCGCTGCCCTGGCCTTTGGCACCGAAACCATCCGGAAGGTGGACCTGATTACCGGTCCGGGCAATATCTATGTTACCCTGGCCAAGAAGGAAGTCTATGGCCGGGTCAATATCGACATGCTGGCCGGGCCCAGTGAAATCCTGATTATCGCTGATGAGACTGCCAATCCTCGTTATCTGGCAGCTGACCTTCTATCCCAGGCTGAACATGATGTGCTGGCTTCCTCAGTGTTGCTCACCCCCAGCCGGGAGCTGGCAGAAGCGGTAGCTGGGGAAGTGGAAAAACAGCTGCAGGCCCTGGAGAGACGGGAAATAGCGGCTAAAAGTCTGGTGTCTTACGGTGGGGCAATTATCACTGCTGATCTGGAGGAAGCGGTAGCACTGGCTAACCGCTATGCTCCTGAACACCTGGAATTGCAAGTGCAGGACCCCTGGCAATGGCTGGGCCGTATTCAGCATGCCGGTGCCATTTTTCTCGGACCCTATACACCGGAACCGGTAGGGGACTATCTGGCCGGGCCCAACCATGTGCTGCCGACTGGTGGTACCGCCCGTTTCTATTCCGCCCTTAATGTGGAGACATTTATGAAGAAAACCAGCCTCCTTTCCTATACCGCCCGGGGTTTGAAAGCAGAAGGAGAGGCCATTGTCAAACTGGCTAATACAGAAGGATTGACCGCCCATGCCAGGGCAGTAGCGGTACGCCTGGAAGACCTGACAGAGGAGGGAGAGCAGTGATTGAGGCGCGCGCCTGGCTACAGGCCCTTAAACCTTATGATCCCCACGAATTACCCTGGCGGGTGAAACTGGATGCCAATGAAAACCCCCATCCGTTTCCGGCACCGGTGCTGGCCGAAATGCTGGCGACTTTGTCGACCGGTCTGTTTCAGCGCTATCCTGACGCTACTGCCAGTCAGCTGCGGGTTGAGCTGGCGGCCTACTGTGGGGTAGAAGCTGACCAGATTCTGCTGGGCAATGGCTCGGATGAAATCCTGCATCTGGTCTGCCAGGCTTATGTTGGACCCGGGCGCCAGGCGGTTTATGGTGGACCCAGTTTTGCCATGTATGCCATCAATACTCTGGCTACTGGTGGTACCCCGGTTGAAGTGCCGCTGGATGAGGAATTCAACCTGGAACTGGCGCCTTTACTGGAACAGGCACAGCAGCCAGCTACCGGGGCAGTCTTTATCTGTACCCCTAATAACCCTACCGGCAACCTGGTGGGAAGAGATGAGATCATTCAGGTGCTGGAAAGGACCGAGGCCCTGGTGGTAGTGGATGAGGCCTACTACGAATTCTGCGGGCAAACGGTAGTGGATTTGCTGCCCCGTTACCCCCAGCTCCTGATTCTCCGTACCTTTTCCAAAGCCTTTGGCCTGGCGGGACTGAGGGTGGGCTATGCCCTGGGTAACCGGGAGCTAATCCGGGAATTGCATAAAGTGCGCCAGCCCTATAATCTCAATGCCTTTAGCCAGCTGGCAGCATTGACGGCATTACGCCACCGGGAGCTGTTTGTCCAGCAAATAGAGACTATCTTAAAGGATAAAGAGGAATTGAGCCGGGAGCTGGCAGAGATAGCGGGGGTGAAAAAAGTTTGGCCCAGTGCCGCCAATTTCCTGCTGGTGGAATTTGACCGGCCAGCGCAAGCAGTAGCTGCTGCTTTGGCTGAACGGGGGATACTGGTGCGTTTTCTGGGCCATCCCCGTTTGACTAATTGTCTGCGAATTACTGTGGGTACAATGGAGGAAAACCGCCTGCTGATGGCGAATGTAAAAGAGGTGCTGGCAAAATGAACCGAACCATAGCGGTGGAGAGGACAACCAGGGAAACCCGGGTGAAGGTGGTACTGGAACTGGACCAGATACGTCCGCCCCGGATCGAGACCGGGGTCGGGTTTTTCGATCATCTTCTGACCCAGATCGGACAGCATGGGCTCTTCGGGCTGACAGTGGAAGCCAGTGGGGACTTGCAGATTGATGCCCATCATACTGTGGAAGATGTGGGCATCACCCTGGGACAGGCCCTGGTACGCGCACTGGGGGATAAAGCGGGAATTAACCGCTTTGGGGAGGCGACAGTGCCGCTGGATGATGCCCTGGTCCAGGTAGTAGTGGACTTGAGTGGCCGGCCTTACCTCAATTTCGACCTGACCTTTCCCCGGGCCCAGGTAGGCAATTTTGACCTGGAACTGGTGGAGGAATTCTGCCGGGCCCTGGTTAACCACGGGGGCTTGAACCTGCATGTGCGCGGTCTGGCGGGGCACAATTGCCACCACCTGGCCGAGGCCTGTTTCAAGGCTCTGGGGAGGGCTCTGGGTCAGGCGACTATGGTAAATCCCCGCATTCCGGGGGTTTTGTCCAGCAAGGGTGTATTATGATGGGGGTAGGAAAATGACCGTCGGTATAATCGATTACGGTGCCGGCAATTTGCGCAGTGTGGTGCGGGCTTGTCAGGCTGCCGGATTGGAAACGAAAATTCTGGCTGAACCGGGAGAGATGGTGGCCGTCAGGGCCCTGATTTTACCCGGGGTTGGCCACTTTGGCTATGGTATGGAACGGCTCAGCGGGGGTGGCTGGGTGGAGCCCTTAAAGGAACTGGTTGCCATGGGCAAGCCGCTTTTAGGGATCTGCCTGGGTATGCAGCTTCTGTTTGAAAGCAGTGAAGAAAGCCCCGAACAGCCGGGACTGGGTTTGTTGCCCGGACGGGTGGTGCGTTTTCGGGGAGAACTGAAGGTGCCCCATATGGGCTGGAATCAGCTGGAGTTTACCGCTAACCCCTGGGGGCAACAGCTGTTTCAGGGGCTGGCGACAGGGACCTATTGTTATTTTGTCCATTCCTATTATGTGGAAGCAGCACAGGCAGAAACGGTAGCTGCCTGGTCTGAGTATGGTCGTCCTTTTGCGGCGGCGGTGGCAGCTCCCGGATTATGGGGGGTACAATTCCATCCGGAAAAGAGCAGCCGGGATGGATTGCGGATACTAAAAAATTTCGGGGAGTTGATTTACGGTGCTGATTATTCCGGCCATTGATTTGCGGGAAGGCAAGTGTGTCAGGCTAGTGGAGGGAAAGGTGGAAAATGAGACCATCTATTCCCATGATCCCGTGGCAGTTGCTCTGGGCTGGCAGGAGCTGGGGGCTAGAATGCTGCATCTGGTCGATCTGGATGGAGCTTTTACCGGCAAACCCTATAACCGGACCTGTATTGAAGCCATTGTCAGGGAAGTGAAAATCCCTGTTCAGCTGGGTGGTGGTATTCGCAGCCTGGAGACCATCGAGGAGCTGCTGAACCTGGGAGTGAATCGGGTGATCCTGGGTACGGTGGCCATTAACCAGCCTGCCCTGGTGCGGGAAGCCATCCAGCGCTTTGGGGAGGAGGCCATTGTGGTGGGAATAGATGCCAAAGATGGCCTGGTTGCCATTGAAGGCTGGGAAGCAACGGTGGAAAAAACGGTCGGTCAACTGGCCCGGGAGATGGTGGAGATCGGGGTCAAACGGGTGGTCTTTACCGATGTGCGGCGGGACGGCACTCTGAAAGGTCCTAATCTGGACAGCATTGCTGCCCTGGCCCGGGAAAGTGGACTGAGGGTGATCGCTTCCGGTGGGGTGGCCACTCTGGCAGACCTGCAGGCTCTGAAGGAACTGGAAAGTCTGGGGGTTGAAGCAGTTATCGTGGGTAAAGCCCTTTATGCGGGAACGGTCAACCTCAGTGAAGCATTGGAGGTTTGTGGCTGATGTTAGCCAAACGCATTATTCCCTGCCTGGATGTGGATGGGGGACGGGTGGTCAAGGGCACCAATTTTATCAATTTGCGGGATGCCGGTGACCCGGTGGAACTGGCCCGCTTTTATGACCAGGCCGGGGCCGATGAACTGGTTTTTCTGGACATATCTGCCTCCCATGAGGGGCGGCAGACCATGCTGGAGGTAGTGCGGCGAACGGCGGAAGAGGTGTTTATTCCCTTTACTGTCGGGGGAGGTATCCGCACCGTTGATGATATGCGCCAGATGCTGCTGGCCGGAGCGGACAAGGTTTCGGTCAATACGGCTGCCATCAAAAATCCGGCGCTGGTAGCAGAAGGAGCGCGGCAGTTTGGCAGCCAGTGCATTGTAGTGGCCATTGACGCCCGGCGTCGTCAGCATGGGGATGGTTGGGAAGTTTTTATTCATGGTGGTCGCACTCCCACCGGGCTGGATGCAGTGGCCTGGGCCCAGGAGGTAGAGCGTCTGGGGGCAGGCGAAATTTTGCTCACCAGTATGGACCGCGATGGCACCAAGGATGGCTATGACCTGGAGCTGACCCGGGCCATTGCCCGGACAGTGCGCATACCGGTGATTGCCTCCGGGGGGGCCGGGACGTTAGCACACCTTCTGGATGGGGTGACAAAAGGTGAAGCTGACGCTGTACTGGCTGCTTCCATTTTCCACTTTGGCACTTATACTATCAGGGAAGTCAAGGAATATCTGCGGCAGCAAGGGGTGAAGGTGAGGATATGAAACAAAAGGGAATCCAGGACTTGCAGTTTGGCCCCGATGGCCTGCTGCCGGCTATTGTTCAGGATGTGCATACCAGGGAAGTGCTGATGCTGGCTTATATGAACCGGCAGGCTCTGGAACGGACCCTGGCCACAGGGCGTACCTGGTTCTGGAGTCGCAGTCGCCAGCAGTTATGGAATAAAGGGGAAACCTCCGGCCACTACCAGCTGGTACGGGAAATCGCTTATGACTGTGATGCCGATGCCCTTCTTATCAAGGTGGAACAGGTGGGGGTAGCCTGTCATACCGGGGAATATTCCTGTTTTCACAATCGCCTCAGTTTTGGGGAGAGAGAAGAGCAAGAAAGCCTGGCGGGCAGTGAAATTCTGGTGGAACTCTGGCGAGTAATCAAGGAGCGGCAAGAGACCAGGCCGGAGGGCTCTTATACTGCCAAACTTTTCAATCAGGGGCTGGATAAGATCCTGAAAAAAGTGGGAGAAGAGGCGGCCGAGGTAATTATCGCTGCCAAAAACCGTCAGCCCGAGGAAGTGGCCTGGGAAGCTGCTGACCTGATTTATCACCTCTGGGTACTGCTGGCGGAACAGGGCATGGAACCGGCCCGGGTCTACCGGGAGCTGGCCAAACGGAGATGAATTTATCAGGGTGTCTATCAATAGTGTATAAATGATAGACACCCTTTTCGATTTGTCTATAATATACTGACTTAAATCTGATGGCAGGAAATAGACAAAAATTGACGAATATTTGTAATCAAAAATTTAATTGCTTATAAGCGGAGGCGAGAAGATGAAGGCCAGGTTCTGGAATTTTCGTGCTAAATTATTGTTTATGTTTGCGGCTCTGATTATCATTCCGCTGGTAGTGGCCGGGGTACATGCCCGGCAAAATGCCCAGGCGGGTATTGAAAACCAGACGCGCAAGGGGATTAACGCTCTGGTGGATTCCCTGGCCCGGGAGACCGATAACCATATCCGGGCTTCGGAGAAAATCGTGGAAACCCTGGCTGTTCTGCCGGCTTTGGAGAGCAAGGATTTTGCCGCCCAGCGAGCGATTTTTTCCCAGGTGATTAAAAATAATCCCCAGTTTATGTTTATTTATGCCGGATACCTGGATCAGCCTGGTTTGCCCAGTATCACTCCGACTACAAATCTGCCGGCAGACTATGATGCCCGGCAACGCCCCTGGTTTCAGCAAGCCATCAAGAGTGATAAAATCGAAATCACCGACGTTTACAATGATGCTTCTACAGGGTTGCCGATTGTAACTGTAGCGAAAGCCATCAAAGATAAAAACGGTAAAGCTATCGGGGTACTGGCTGCTGACATCGATCTGGGCAGCCTCAGTGACATGGTTTCCAAGATGAAACTGGGCAAAAGCGGTTATGGCTATATTGTGGACAGAAAGGGGATTGTAATTGCCCACCCGGACCGGGAACTGGTCAGAAAACAAACCAATTTAGGAGAGCAATTGCCTTTCATTAAAAAGGCTCTGGCCGGGGAAGAGGGCTTTACCACTTATACCTTCCAGGGGGTAGAAAAAGTCGCCGGTTACAAGCCCCTGCAGCGCCTGGGTTGGGGTATATTTGTACAGGAGCCGACAGCAGAGGCTTTTGTTGAGCTGGAACACCTGAATACAGCTATTCTCTGGACGACTGTTATCGCAATTCTGGTTGCGATGCTGGTGGGCACCATCTTTGCCCATGGGGTAGCCAAACAGGTGCGCCATCTGGCGGCTGTGGCTGATCAGGTCGCCAGAGGAGATCTGACGGCTGCAGTACAGGGCAAAGGATCCGATGAGCTGGGGTTACTGGCCCAGGGCTTTAACGCCATGCTGGAAAATATGCGCCAGGTTATTACTGAGGTCTTCAATACTTCCAATGCTGTGAATGGCGCCAGTCAGGAATTGACTGCCAGTGCTCAGCAGGCTGCGGTGACTACTGAGGAAATCATGAATGCCATTAATGAAACCATCCGGGTGGTGGAAGAAGGCGCCAGACTGCAGAGCAGTTCTGTACAGACCGCGGAAACAGCCATGCGGGAGTTGAGTCAGGCAATTGCCCAAATCGCCGCCGGGGCCCAGGAGCAAGCAGTGAACGTAACCAGAGGTGCAGAAATGGTTAACCGTATGGCCACAGGAATTGCTGAAATCGGAGAGCGCATGCAACTGGTGGAGGAGGCGGCTCGTCTTAACCGGGAAAAGGCGGAAGCCGGTGGCCAGGTAGTAGCGGAAACCGTTCAAGGTATGGAAGAAATTCGCCGGGTAGTATTTGCAGCAGCGGAAGATATTAAGCAGCTGGGGGCGCACTCCAAACAGATTGGGGAAATTGTCCAGGTTATCGATGATATTGCTGAACAGACTAACTTGCTGGCTCTTAATGCGGCTATTGAGGCTGCACGGGCCGGGGAACATGGCAAAGGCTTTGCGGTAGTAGCCGATGAAGTGCGCAAACTGGCAGAACGATCCAGCCGTTCCACCCAGGAAATCCGGCAATTGATCCAGACTATCCAGAAAGCCACCGAACAGGCGGTTGCGGCGATGGCAACGGGTACCACTCAGGTAGAACAGGGAGTTAGCAAAGCCCATGCGGCCGGTTCCGCTTTACAGGAAATCGTGGAAATCGCCCGCAAGGCAGGGGACGAGCTCCAGGCCATTGCTGCTGCCATTCAAAATGTGCAGCAGCAAAGCCGGGATGTGGTGCAGGCAATTGACAATATCGCTGCTATCACTGAGGAAAATACTGCCGCTACGGAGGAAATGGCTGCTGGCAGTGACAACGTCCTGCTCACTATTGAAAATATCGCCCGGGCTACTGATGATAGCGCCAATGCGGTCAAGAATGTCAGTCACAGTACTCACGAGCTCAAGGCCATTGCCCAGCAGGTAGCAGCTGCGGCCCAAAATCTCTCCGGACTGGCGCAAAACCTGCAGCAGATGGTTAATCGTTTCAGGGTATAAAAACGAAAAGGGGTTAGCCCCTTTTTCTTTTTGTTTAAAAACTTGCCTTTATACAAACAGCAGTCTCCTCAGATTTTAGATGCCCTCAGGCAGGTTGCGATGATCCAATCTACAGAAGCGTCTAATAGTATTGAAGGCATCAGGATCAAAAGGCGTTATTCAACAACTTCATCGAGATCTTTATAAATTCTCGTCAATCCCGGGTGGAAGATGGAAGGCAACGGATAATTCAATTGTAGAAAACAGGCCAGATGGTAGCAAACTTACCTGTTTTCAACCTGTATCGGCATTCATGACTCCTTTGGCTATGGAGGAACTCTGTCAGGCATTCAATCTGGAAGTAGCGAAAGCAGAAATTGAACCTTTAGTACTTACTGCTTCGTTCATTTTGGACTTCCTATGTATTCATCCATTTAGAGATGGTAATGGCCGTCTTTCAAGACTATTGACTTTACTGCTTTTATACAAGTTTGGCTTTGAAGTGGGTAGATTTATCAGTTTGGAAAAGCTGATTGAGAAAAGCAAAGAGTCATACTATGAAACCCTGTGGGCTTCTTCGCAAGGCTGGCATGAGGGCCAGCATGACCTGTTGCCCTGGCTGGAATATTTTTTGGGGATTATTCTGGCCGCTTACCGTGAGTTTGAGGAAAGGGTTGGTAATATAAGCTCTTATAAAGGGAGTAAGGGTGAAAGAATAAAAGAGGCGATTAACCATTTCAATGCAGAATTTACTATTTCAGATATAGAAAGAGTTTGTCCGGACATCAGTCGCCCTACTGTCTATAGAGTTCTCAAAGAACTAAAGGACCAGGGTTTAATTACTCCTGTAGAAATCGGCCGTAAAGCCAGGTGGAGAAAACTCTAATTTTACGCAGGAAACAAATAGCAGGAAACAAACAGATTTTGTAGAATATATATCAATCTTAGTACAAGCAAAGAAAGGAAGAACAAAATGGCTGATTTGCTGGCCAACCTCAATCCTGTGCAGCGGGAAGCTGTTACCCATATCAATGGCCCCTTGCTAATTCTGGCCGGGGCCGGCAGTGGCAAAACCCGGGTCTTAACCCATCGTATCGCTTATCTGATCAGGCAGGGAGTCAAGCCCTGGCAGATTTTAGCCATCACTTTTACCAACAAAGCGGCCGGTGAGATGAAGGAAAGAGTGGAACAGCTGGTAGGGGAAGCTATCAGCAGAGACATGTGGGTTTCCACTTTCCATTCCGCCTGTCTGCGAATCCTGCGGCGGGAAATCAGCTATCTGGGCTATGATCCCAATTTTGTTATCTACGATACGGCAGACCAGCAGACAGTGCTGAAGGAATGTCTGCGGGAACTGAATCTGGATGAGAAAAAATACTCCCCTCGCCTGATGGCTGCCCTGATCAGTGATGCCAAAAACCGCCTGGAAACCCCGGCCCAAATGCGGCGCCGGGTTTATGGTGACTGGCTGGCGGAAACGGCGTCCCGGGTCTATGAGAGCTATCAGCAAAAACTGATTCGTAACCAGGCCCTGGATTTTGATGACCTGATCATGCTGACTGTGCAGCTGTTTGAGGAGTTTCCGGAAATCCTGGCCTATTATCAGCAGAAATTCCTCTATATCCTGGTGGATGAATACCAGGATACCAACCATGCCCAGTACCGCCTGGTCAATTTGCTGGCTTCGGCCCATCGCAATTTGTGTGTGGTGGGGGATGATGATCAGAGTATTTACCGTTTTCGGGGAGCGGATATTGGCAATATTCTGGATTTTGAACGGGACTATCCTGAGGCGAAAGTAATCAAACTGGAGCAGAATTATCGTTCCACCAGAACTATTCTGGCTGCGGCCAATGCGGTGGTAGCCAATAATGTGGGTCGCAAGGATAAGTCCCTCTGGACGGAAAACCCGGCAGGTGAACCAATCGTCTGTGTGCAGCTGGGGGATGAAAAGGAGGAAGCCCGCTTTATCGTGGGAGAAATCCTGCGTTTAAATAAGAATGGCCGCCCTTACAGCGATTTTGCGGTTTTATACCGCACTAACGCCCAGTCCCGGGCCATTGAAGATGAGCTGATCGGCAATGCCATCCCGTACACAATGGTCGGAGGCCTCAAGTTCTATGAACGCAAGGAAATCAAAGATGTGCTGGCCTACCTGCGGGTACTGGTCAATCCGGCTGATAGTGTCAGTCTGGAGCGCATTATCAATGTGCCCAAACGCAATATCGGGGAAGCTACGGTGAACAAAATCCGCCAGGAAGCGGCCCGGCGCAATCTCAGCCTCTACCAGGCCTTAATGGTAGTGGAGGAAATTCCAGGACTTTCTGCCCGGTCCCAGAAGGCAGTGCGGGACTTCATTAATCTAATGGAGGATTTGCGTCGGCAGGTGGAGATCGCTTCGGTTACGGAAATGCTGGATGCAGTGCTGGAGCGCACCGGCTACCAGGCAGAACTGGAAGCGGAAAAAACGGTGGAGGCCCAGACCCGCCTGGAAAACCTGCGGGAATTCCGGACGGTAACCATGGAATTTGATGCCCGCCAGGAAGAAGAAGGCCTGGAAGGTTTTCTGGCCGGGATTTCCCTCATGAGTGACCTTGATACTTTGGAAAGTGGGGAGCAGGTGACTCTGATGACTCTCCATTCCGCTAAAGGTCTGGAGTTTCCCGTGGTCTTCCTGGCCGGAATGGAAGAGGGGATTTTTCCCCACTCCCGGGCCCTGCTCAGCCTGGAAGAAGCGGAACTGGAAGAAGAGCGTCGCCTTTGCTATGTGGGCATCACCCGGGCCAAAGAGAAGCTCTATCTGACCCATTGCTGGAGCCGCAACCTCTTTGGCCGTATCAGCACTAACCCCCCTTCCCGCTTCCTGAGTGAGATTCCCGCCCATTTGCTGGAACGGGGGACAGGGGCCAGCAGAAGCGGGGTAGACCGCCTGGAGGCGGGAGCTGCCTCCACATCAGCTCAAGGGTCGACAGCAGCTGAACAGGAATGGCAGCTGGGGGACCGGGTAGTGCATAAAAAATATGGACCGGGGGCTATTGTCGGCATTAAGGGCCAGGGAGAAGATACCGAGCTTTCTATTGCTTTTCCGAACCTGGGAATCAAGGTTTTTATAGCAAAATACGCACCAATCAGAAAGGAGCAGTTGTAGAAAAATGTCCAAACCAGTGTATGTAATCGGCCACAAAAACCCTGATACTGATTCCATCTGTTCTGCCATTGCCTATGCCTATCTCAAAAACGCCCTGGGGGGCGGGGAATATCAGGCGGCACGGGCGGGTAAACTCCATCTGGAAACCCAGTTTGTGCTGGACTACTTCGGAGTGGAAGCTCCGCCTCTGCTGACTGATGTCAAAGCCCGGGTGGAGGATATGTTAAACGGGGATACACCGGTAGCAGTGCTGCCGGGCACGCCCCTGCGGGAAGTGGGCATTCTCACCCGCACCCACAACATTAAAACCATTCCCATTGTGGATGAGCAAAACCATTTTCTGGGTCTGGTCACCCTGGGGGATATTGCCCACAAATACATGCAGGAACTGGGGCTGGAAAACCTGGGTAAAATGCATGTTACCCTGGGAAATATTATCCGCACTCTCAATGGTCAACTGCTGAGCGGTCCGGCGGAAAGTACCGAACTGACCGGGAATGTGATTATCGGGGCGATGGCGGCCCAGACCATGGCAGATTACATAAGCCCGGGAGATGTGGTCATCCTGGGCAACCGGGAAGAAGCTCAACTGACGGCGCTGGCCCGGGAAGCGGCCTGCCTGATTATCACCTGTGGCTATACGGTCAGTGACCGGGTTAGGGCGGAGGCGGAAAAGCGGGGAGCAGCCCTGGTTTCCGTACCCCATGATACTTTTGCTGCTGCCCGTTTGATCAATATGAGTGCCCCGGTCAGCAGCTTGATGCGGCCTGCCAGTGACTGCATTGTATTTCAGGCTGATGACCTGGCAGATGAAGCCAAAAAGGTAATGCTGGAAACCCGTTACCGCAATTACCCGGTAGTGGATGAAAATAACCGCTTCCTCGGGGTAGTCTCCCGTTATCATTTGCTGGCCCTGTCCCGCAAGAAAGTGATTTTAGTGGACCATAATGAAAAGAGTCAGGCTGTTGATGGCCTGGAACAGGCGGAAATCCTGGAAGTCATTGACCACCACCGGGTGGGGGATATCCAGACCGGTCAACCCATCTTTTTCCGCAATGAACCGGTGGGCTGTACTGCGACCATTGTCGCTGGCATGTACCGGGAATCAGGAGTGGAAATCCCCCGGACCATGGCGGGGTTGATGCTGGGAGCTATCCTCTCTGATACTGTGCTGTTCAAATCCCCCACCTGCACCAAACGGGATGAGGAAACCGCCCGCTGGCTGGCGGAAATTGCCGGGGTAGATATAGACCAGTTTGGTTTGGAGATGTATAAAGCCGGTACCAGCCTGGTGGGGCGGACCAATGAGGAAATCATTTATCAGGATTTCAAGGAATTCAAGATGGGTCCCCTTACCCTGGGTATCGGCCAGGTGGAAACCATGGACCTCTCTCAGCTGGCTCAGCTGAAAGCAGGACTGCTGGCGGATATGGAGGCCATTCGCAAGGAGAAAGGCCTGGATTTGGTCTTGCTGATGATTACCGATATCCTGCAAGAAGGGACCGAATTGCTGGTCACCGGCCCGGAAAGCCGGGTGGTGGAGGAAACTTTTGGCCAGCCTCTTGTCGACCAGGCCATGTATCTGCCTGGAGTTATGTCCCGCAAGAAACAGGTTGTGCCGCCATTAACGGCTCATTTGAGTAAATAAACCCTTTAAGGAGGCCAGGCCCATGGAAAGCCGCTTATTGGTGGTGATGATTTTTACCGCCCTCTTGCATCTGATTAGCACCTTAGCCTATTCCGTCCGTCTGGCGGGAGTGAAGACCAAACGGCTGGCCATCGCTTTTTCCCTCTGGAATGTGATTTTCTTGCTGGCCTCAACGGCCAATACCATCCAGGGCCCGCTCTTTGCCAGTCTGGTGGATGATGCCATTCATACCATCACTGCTGGAGTGGGCAAACTGGAACAAACCCAGCTGGAACACCTGGCCATCTATCAATCCACCCTGGCCGGACTGACAGTAAAAGTCAGGCTGGTGCTGCTGGCGGCTTTTGCAGGCACAGTGCTGGGAACCTTACTGGTTCCCAGCTTTGTCCGCATCTTCAGCCGTTTGATTCTGCTTTTTGAAAAAGTGGGTTCAGTGCCCAAAATGGTAGTGTTGCTTTTACATCCAGGCAAATTACGTCAGGGTTTGAAGGAAATCAAGCCGCCTTCTTTAAGCCATATTAACAAAGTGCGCCAGGGGGAAAAATTGCCTTTGCCCGGCCAGGTCTTTTTACTGAATGTCCTGGCTACCGGCCTGGCAACTACCGGGGTACTGTCGGCCATGTTTGCCGGAGCCATGAATCCCCGCTTCAGCACGACTGCAGTGACTTTATCTGCCATTGTCAACGGTTTCGCTACCGTGTTCCTGGCCACAGCCGTTGACCCCCAGGTGGCTTCCCTCACTGACCAGGCCTTACGCGGGGTAAGGGAAGAGGAGGAAGTGGCGGTAATGGTAAAATATCTGTCATTCAGCCGGATAGCTGGCACTCTATTCGCCCAGCTGATTACTGTACCGGCGGCCCAGGTAATTGCCTGGACGGCCACCTTGCTGAAGGGATAAGAGGTGAGAGTATGGATATGGAACACGCCCGCCGGCGCATTGAGGAATTGCGGCGGGAGATACGCCGCCATAATTATCTCTATTATGTGCTGGACCAGCCCGTATTGACTGACGCTGAATATGACGCCCTCTACCGGGAATTGCTGGAGCTGGAAGAGCAATATCCGGAGCTGATTACGGCTGATTCGCCTACCCGCCGGGTAGGAGGAGAACCTTTAAAAGCCTTTGGCCAGGTCAGGCATCGCATTCCCCTTTTGAGCCTGGATAATGCCTTTAATGCCGAGGAGCTGCGGGCTTTTGACCGCCGGGTTAAACAAAATCTGGGCGGAGAGGACCCGGAATACATGGTGGAAGCCAAAATCGACGGCCTGGCGGTGGCTCTGACCTATGAGCAGGGCCGGTTTGTGCAGGGAGCAACCCGGGGGGATGGGGAAGTAGGGGAGGATATTACCGAAAACCTCAAAACCATTCAAACTCTGCCCCTGGAACTACCCAAGGCTCCCCCCTTGCTGGAGGTGCGGGGAGAGGCTTTCATGCCGAAAAAAGCGTTTGTCCGGTTAAATGCTGAGCGGGAAGCCAATGGTGAACCGGTTTTTGCCAATCCCCGCAATGCTGCGGCCGGTTCTCTGCGCCAGCTGGATCCCAAAGTGACAGCCAAACGCTCTCTGGCGGTTTTCATTTATGCTCTGGCCCAGACGGAAGGGCTGGAAATTTCCACCCATGCCGCTGCCCTGGACTGGCTGGAACAGCTGGGCCTACCGGTCAATCCCCAGCGCCGCCTTTGCCGCGATATAGAAGAGGTAATCGCTCTGGCAGAGGAATGGGCGGTATTACGCCACCAGCTGCCCTATGATATTGATGGCCTGGTGATCAAGGTCAATAAGCTGAGCCAGCAGCAGCGCCTGGGCTTTACCGCCAAAAGTCCCCGCTGGGCTATTGCCTACAAGTTCCCGGCCGAGCAGGCGGAAACAGTGGTAGAAGATATTGAAATCACAGTGGGGCGTACCGGGGTGCTGACACCGACGGCGGTTTTGCGGCCGGTGTTTGTGGCTGGCAGTACTGTCAGCCGGGCCAGTTTGCATAATCAGGACATCATCCGGGAAAAGGATGTACGCATCGGGGACCATGTGCTGATTCATAAAGCCGGGGATATCATTCCTGAAGTAGTCAGAGTGTTGAAGGAAAAGCGCAGCGGTCTGGAACGGGAATTTGTCATGCCCGAACACTGTCCGGCCTGTGGTAGCAAAGTAGTAAGGCCGGAAGGGGAAGTGGCTGTGCGCTGTCCCAATCGTTTCTGCCCGGCCCAGAACCGGGAGGCCATCAATCACTTCGTCTCCCGGGATGCCATGAATATCGAGGGCTTAGGTCCGGCGGTGGTCAACCAGTTGCTGGAAGCGGGCCTGATCCGGGATGCTGCCGACCTCTATAATTTGCGAGAAGAGGATTTATTGCCACTGGAGCGCATGGGCAAAAAATCCGCCCAAAACCTGCTGCAAGCTATTGCAGCCAGCAAGGAACGGGGCCTGGGGCCATTGCTCTTTGCCCTGGGCATTCGCCATGTGGGGGCCAAAGCGGCTAAAACCCTGGCCCGCCATTTTGGCTCCATGGAGAAGCTGGCAGCGGCTACACAGGAGGAATTGCAGCAGATCCCGGAAGTGGGGCCGAAAATGGCGGAAGCCATTGTCCAGTTTTTTGCCGATGAACATAACCGCAATTTGCTGAATAAGTTAAAAGCAGCCGGGGTGAAGATGGAAGAAGATGCGGATCCGGTTACTGTGGACAATTTGCCTCTGGCCGGCCAGACGGTGGTCATTACCGGTACCTTAAGCCGGATGGGGAGAAAGGAAGCGGAAGCCCTGGTAGAACAGCTGGGCGGCAAGGCCAGCAGCAGTGTCAGCAAAAAAACCTCTTTTGTGGTAGCAGGGGAAAACCCGGGCAGCAAGCTGGAAAAGGCCCGGGCACTGGGTATACCGGTTTTATCGGAAGAAGAGTTCTGGCAGAAAATTTCGAACTAACCTCTTGTCATTTTGCCCGGGTTGTTGTATAATAATTTTGCAAGATACCATGGAGGTATCACTGGACAGAGTTATTTTCAACAAGCATAATATTGACGGAACGATGACCACGGAGGTCTGTCTCTCCAGCAAGGAGAGGGGCTTTGCCGTGGTTTTTATTTTAAAAGAAAGGGTGAGGGAAATGCATATTCCAGATGGTTTTTTAAGCCCTGGCGTTTGGGTGCCGGCGGCGGCCATTAGTACCGGAGCTTTAGGGTATAGCATCAAGCAGGCTCAGGCTAGTCTCAAGGAGCGGCAAATCCCGGTGCTGGGCATCATGTCAGCCTTTATTTTTGCCGGTCAGATGGTCAATTTCCCGGTGGCCGGCGGGACTTCGGGTCACTTGCTGGGGGCGGCTCTGGCTACCTCCTTGCTGGGGCCCTGGAGTGCCAGCTTAATTCTGGCAACAGTCTTAATCATCCAGAGTCTGTTTTTCCAGGATGGTGGCATCACAGCTCTGGGGGCTAATATCCTTAACATGGCGGTGATTGGCGTCGGAGCTGCCTGGTTGATGGAAAACAGCTTGAAAAAATTGCGCTTGCCTGCCGGGGTAAGCAATTTCCTGGCCGGCTGGGTTTCGGTTATGGCAGCAGCGGTGGCGGCTTCTCTGGAGCTGGCTATCTCTGGCACCATTCCTCTGGCCAAGGTTTTACCGGCGATGGCCTTCTGGCATGCCTTGATCGGTATCGGTGAAGGAATGCTCACGGCTGTGGCTGTAAACTTCGTCTTTAAAAATCGTCTGGTCTATGAGGTTGAACAGGAGAAAGCGGGGTGGGAAGCATGAAAGGCAAAATTCTGAGCGGACTGGGCCTGGCCCTGGCGATTGCGGCTTTTCTTTCGCCTTTCGCCTCCTCCAGCCCGGATGGCCTGGAACGGGTAGCCGAAGATCATGGCTTTCTGGAAAAGGGAACCTCATTGCTCTCTTCTCCTATCCCTGACTATCTTTTTCCCGGTATTCAAAATGAAAAAATAGCTACGGCTGTGGCAGGAATTGTGGGGACTTGTCTGGTATTTATATTTATGTACGCAATGGGCAAACTCTTAATTGGTGGCAAGGAAAGGAGGAGCTAGGCTATGTGTGAGGCCAATGCCTATCTACGCCAGGGGGAAAAAGAGGAATTGCTGCTGGAACGGGTAGACAAAATCATCCCCCAGGGTAATGAGTTATATCTGGAGAATATTTTCGGTCAGCGCAAAACCATAAAAGGCCGGATTGTGGAAATGGCCCTGGTGGATCATAAGATCGTTCTGGAAAGGAATGAATAGCTATGTGCCAGGCAGGTTATCACGGGGACTTCCCAACTGTTGCCGCAGGGCGTTCCCCTCTGCTGCAGCTGGAAACTCGCTTGAAAATTCTCTCCCTCATTTCGATGATTATCATTTTCTCCACCATTAAAAATATTTTACTGCTGGCAGTTGCTGCTCTGGTCTTACTGGGAATAGCGCTGCTGGCGCGAATTAGCCCTGTTGCCTTGCTGAAAAGACTAATCTGGTTCTTGCCTTTTGCCGGAGTGATGGTTTTGCTGGTTCCCTTTATCACTCCAGGGCAGCCGCTCTGGACGGGAAATATACTGGCCTTTAAATTGACCGCAACTGTGGAAGGCGGGCAAAAAGCCCTGTTTCTGGCTTTGCGTGTCTTGAATGCTGTCTTGGCTTTGACCATATTGACGGAAACTACTACCCAATCTCAGTTATTACAGGGCTTACGTCAGCTGGGATTGCCTGATTTGCTGGTCAGTTTGATCGCCTTTACCCTCCGCTATTTCAGTCTGCTGGGCAGTGAACTGGAGAGAATGCAAACTGCCCGCCAGGCCCGGGGTTTTCAAAGAGGCAAAGGGCTTTATCACTGGCGCACCATGAAAACCCTGGGGCAGATGGTGGGGATGCTGTTTTTGCGGGCAACTGAACGGGGAGACCGGATTTATATTGCTATGCTGGCCCGGGGTTACCAGGGAGAAGTAGCCTGCAGTACCCAGATGGCACCGCGCTGGCAGGACTGGGTGACCGGCGCTGCCATCGTGTCGATGGGGATTTTGCTTAAAATCGCTGAAATAAGCGGGGTGGAGAAGTGGCTCTAATTGAAGTTCAGGACCTATTTTACCGTTACAAGGATGGGACAGTGGCCCTGCGCGGTCTTTCCCTGACCATTCCCCGGGGCAAAAAGGTAGCCATTTTAGGCCCGAATGGAGCCGGGAAATCCACTTTGATCCTGCATTTGAACGGGATCCATCTGCCTCAACGCGGGCAGGTATTGTTTGATGGCGAACCGGTTACCGCCCGGAATGCGCGGCTTTTGCGCAGCAAGGTAGGACTGGTCTTTCAGGATCCGGATGATCAGGTTTTTTCCGCCACAGTCTGGGAAGATGTAGCCTTTGGGCCGCTGAACATGGGACTAGAACCGGATGAAATCAGCCGGCGGGTAGCGGCTGCCCTGGCGGCTGTGGGGATGACGGCCTATCAGGATAAAGCTCCCTACCATTTGAGCTACGGGCAGAAAAAACGGGTGGCCATTGCCGGCATTCTGGCCATGGATCCGGAAGTGATTATCCTGGATGAACCCGTAGCCTTTCTGGATCCTCAGGGAAAAGATACTCTGTTTCACATTCTGGATGAATTAAATGCCAGAGGCACTACCATCGTGATTGCTACCCATGATGTGGACCTGGCGGCAGAATGGGCAGATCAGTTAATTGTGATTAAGGATGGAACCTGTCTGGCCCAGGGAGGGCCGGAACTGTTAACTGATAAACAGTTAGTAGAGGCTGCTGCCCTGCGTTTTCCCATCATCACCAGGCTCTTTCAGCAGCTGCCGGAATTGCAGCTGGAACAAATGCCGAAAACTATAGCTGAAGGGGCGGCCATTATCAGGAAGCTTTTACAGACAAAATAACGATGAGAATGAAAAGGTCATGGAGACCTGGTCCTCTGATAAGAGAGGGGTTTCCATGGCCTTTTTCATATATATTCCTCCTTCCAAACCTTCCTTTATGGGCGCAAAGGTTTCGCTCGCCTTTGCGCCGCACTTTAAAAAAGAGTTTCACAAATGAAAGGAGAAGATGCAAATGTGCAGAGAATTAACTCCATGGGAAAAGTGTGTAGAATTTCACGGACATATCTGCCCCGGACTTGCGCTGGGTTTTAAGGCGGCGGTCATAGCTCTTAACGAACTTGGTGTTTCCAGGGCTGCCGATGAGGAATTGGTAACAATTGTAGAAAACGATGCCTGCGGCGTTGATGCTATCCAGGTTTTAACGGGCTGCACCATCGGCAAAGGGAACCTGATCTACCGGGATTATGGCAAACAGGTTTATACCTTTGGCAACAGGAAAACCGGCGAGGCGGTGCGGGTTTCGGTGAAACCCGATGTCATGGGACGCGACCCCGAGCACCGGAAATTGATGGACCTGGTCATAAAAGGCGAAGCAACTGATGAGGAATATGACTGTTTTAAGAAAAAGCACCTGGAGAAGTCGCAAAAGATCATGGAACTATCTGTTGAGGAGTTCTGCAAGGTGGAGAAAGTTAAACTCGACTTTCCCAAGAAAGCGCGCATATTTGACACAATCATTTGTGCTGAGTGTGGTGAAGGCGCTATGGAACCCCGCGTGCGGGTTAAAGACGGCAAGATGGTCTGTCTTGTATGTGCCGGGGAAGAGTATACCAGAGGATGGTAAATCGAACTCGGAGGAGGAGGTATAACTTAATGAAGTGGTTTAAGAAGCAGTTTTATAAAAAGAAAATAGCATTTATTATTTCAATCATGTTGATTATGGTTCTAATCTTTACCGGGTGCAGTAGTACAACACAAACCAAACAAGCTCAGGATGTAAATTCTTCAACCAAAATAGATACTTATACCATAGCTGACCCTACTGGAGACTGGGGCTATCCCACTCCTTACAGCCACTACCAGCGGGGGCCTGGTTATGTCAGGATGAGTTTTATCTTTGATACCCTTGTATGGAAAGACGAAAAGGGTTACATACCGGCCCTGGCTAAAAAATGGGAATATATCGAAGGAGAAAATGCTTACTACTTTGAGCTCAATGAAAAAGCGAAGTGGCATGACGGGCAGAAATTCACCGCCAGGGATGTAGCTTTCACCTTTGATTATACCAGGGAACATCCCTATGCCTGGGTTGATACTACCAAAATAGACAGGGTAGAAATCATTGACGACTACAAGGTAAAGATCTATCTCAGGGAAAAATACGCTCCTTTCTTAAATAACGTAGCCGGAACGATGCCGATAATACCGGAGCACATCTGGAAACAGGTCGAAAAACCCGAAGAATTTCAAGGACCTGAAGCGGTAATAGGTACCGGACCTTTTAAACTGGCGGATTACAACAAAGAACAGGGGACTTACCTGTACGAGGCCAACCGGAACTATTATTTGGGCAGTCCGCGAGTGGAAAAACTTAAATTTGTTAAAGTCAGTAATGAAATGGCGGCAGCCGCTTTGGAGAGAGGAGAGGTTAATTTTGCCCAGATTCCACCGGAACTGAAAGACGAAGTGGCCAATAAGGGGCTGTCAGTAATAGAGGCACAATCCGATTGGGCTCTGAAACTGTTATTCAACCATCAGAAGGAACCTTTTTCGGCCAGGGAATTCCGGCAGGCTTTGGCTTATGCCATTGACTGCGAACAAATGGTAAAAACAACCAGGAGAGGGTATGCCCTGGCGGGTAAACCGGGTCTCCTTTCCCCTGATTCAGAATGGTATAACCCCAATGTAAAAAAATATGATTATAACCCGGAAAAAGCGAAGGAGTTATTAAGAGGGCTTGGATATGAATTGAAAAACGGCTATTTTGTCAAAAACGGGCAGGAGTTAACCCTTGAGCTGCTATGCAGCCCCGACTATGAAAGAGACGGGCAGTTTATCAAACAGCAGTTGGAAAAAGTGGGAATCAAGGTTAACCTGAAAAGTCTGGAAGCCAAAACTCTTGACTCCATGGTGCAGGACTGGAAATTCGATATGGCCCTGTCCGGACACGGAGGACTGGGGGGCGATGCCGAGATTTTAAACAAGGTGATCATAGGCAAAGGGGTTACCAGTACAAGATATACTGATAGCAAGATTTTAACCGGTCTGCTGAAGGAACAGGTTGCGTTTATGAATCCCGACGAGCGCAAAGCAAAAGTGGAAAAAATCCAGGAGCTTTATGCAGAGGAAATGCCTGCTCTAACCCTGTATTATCCGGACTGGTATTACGGCTACGACGGAAAAATCAGGCTGTTTAATACAAAGAAAGGAATCGGTTCTGGAGTGCCCCTGCCGTTAAATAAATGGGCTTTTGTGCGCCAGTAGCCGCTGGATGCCGGTAATTGTATGACGATGAAAGGCGGAGGCAAATTAATGATCAAGTTTAACGAAGTCACTAATTACCTGGTAGCCTTTTTCATTATTATTTCACTTAATTTTTTGCTTCCCCGGTTGATGCCTGGAGACCCTTTAACAGCTATTTACGGAGAGGAAGCCATGATTCAGATGACCCCGGAGTTGAAGGCGCGGCTGGTCGAACGGTTTTCCCTCGACCGGCCCCTTGCGGGGCAATTTGGCGCTTATTTGTTGTCGCTGTTGAAAGGAGATTTAGGCTATTCCTATTTTTATAATGCTCCGGTAACCAAAGTTATATTGGGAGCGCTTCCCTGGACTTTCCTTTTGGTAGGAACAGCAATAAGCATTTCGACAATTATCGGTACCCTGCTGGGGATAGAATCGGGTTGGCGGCGCGGCCAAAAGATTGACCGGGCCTTGCTTGCCGGAACTATGTTTTTGGACGGCTTACCCGATTTTTTTCTCGGGATGGTTTTTTTGATTCTGTTCGGGGTGGTTTGGGAAGTTTTCCCCCTTAATGGGGCTATGACTCCCTATGCCGGTTATGCGGGTATAACTCTTGTACTCGATGTATTAAAACACCTTGTATTGCCTGCCGTTTCACTGACTTTGGTAAACCTGACCGGTTCTTATCTCCTGGCCCGAAACAGTATGGTAACCACCCTTGGTGAGGCTTTTATCCTTACCGCCAGGGCCAAAGGCTTAAATGATCAGGTGGTAAGATACCGGCATGCCGGAAGAAATTCATTGCTGCCGGTAATTACCCATACGGGTATGCAGGTCGGCAGGATGCTGACCGGGGCTCTGTTTATCGAAACGGTTTTTTCCTACCCTGGGCTGGGGCTCTTGATTCAAAAAGCCCTGCAAACCAGGGATTATCCCCTTTTACAGGGAGTTTTCCTTGTGGTAACAGTTTTTGTCTTAACAGCCAATTTTTCTGTTGATATGTTATATAAAAAGATTGACCCGAGGTTAAAATCATGCACATTAAATACTGGCAGGAGATTAAATCCAACAATTTAGGTCGCCTTGGTCTGATTTTATTGACGCTAATAGTCGGCGCTGCTGTTTTTGCGCCTGTACTTGCTTCTTTTAACCCTACAGAACAGACAACGGCTTCTTTCCGGCCTCCTTCCAGGGAACATTTGCTAGGCACCAATGATGTTGGGCAGGACATTTTTGCGGGGCTGTTATATGGCGCTCGAACTTCCCTGCTGGTAGCCGTTACCGTAGCTTTATTCTCTACGGCCATAAGTAGTGTTGTCGGGGCGACGGCGGGGTTTCTGGGCGGGTTTTATGAAAAAGTGGCAATGCGGGTGGTAGATGCCCTGCTGGTAATTCCCCCAATGCTAGTGGTTATCATAATAGCCGCTTATATCCAGCCAAGCTCGTGGTGCCTGATACTGTTGCTGTCATTGCTTACCTGGCCCGGCGGCGCCAGGATTATCAGGTCTCAGACCCTGGTTTTAAAAGAAAAAGCCCATGTCCGGGCTGCCCGAACTTTTGGAGCCGGGCCGTTGTATATATTAAGACGCCATATTATTCCTGACCTCGGTCCTATACTTGTGGCTAACCTGGTTCAGGGAGCGCGGCGGGCCGTTTTTATGGAGGCCGGGCTGTCCTTCTTGGGGGTAACGGACCCTACAACCGTAAGTTGGGGGAAAATGCTATATCATGCATTAAAATACGTTTATCTTGATGTATGGCAGTGGTGGCTTATACCGGTAGGTGTATCCCTGTCAGCGACTGTTATGGCTTTTACATTTATCGGTTATGCCCTGGAAGAGGCCATGGACCCGAGGTTGAGGAGGGGAAGGCATGCTTGAAATCAGAAATTTATCGGTAAGTTTTGGCCAGACCAGGGTTTTGAACAACATCAACCTGACCCTGACCAGGGGTGAATCTCTTGCTTTAATAGGGGAATCAGGCACAGGAAAAACCACTTTGGGCCGTAGCATTATTGGTCTTAGCGATGGGGCATGTACCGGTGAAATACTTTATGAGGGGCGTAACCTGCTGGGGCTGGCTGCCGGGGAAATGGCCAAAATCAGGTGGAATCAGGTTGCCATGGTCTTTCAAAACGTAGAAAATGCCCTGAACCCTTTGTACACTATACTCGATCAGGTTATGGAGCCCATGGTGGAACACGGTTTGTTTAACAGGCGGGAAGCCCAAATAAGAGCCGGGGAGTTATTAAAAAGGGTCGGGATTTCCCCTGATTTTCATTTTTTCTACCCGCATCAGTTAAGCGGCGGACAGAAGCAGCGGGCGCTTATTGCCATGGCTTTGGCTAATGAGCCGGAACTGCTGATTCTGGATGAGCCCACTTCGGCGCTTGACCCCATTACGAAGGCAGAGATTATTAAAATGCTGCAGCAAATTGGCCGGCAGCACACGATGCTGGTGATTACCCACGATTTTTCCACAGCAGCCGCTCTAACCCAAAAAACTGCCGTTTTATATGGGGGCAGAATAGTGGAACTGGGGCCCACGGGCGCAATCCTGTTCAGCCCCAAACATCCCTATACCAGAGGGCTGTTGCGCGCCTATCCGAATATGACCACTACCAAGGACCTGCAGGGAATTCCCGGCAGGCTTTCAAGGCCGGCCAGGGGTTGCCCCTTTGCGCCGCGGTGCACCCAGAGTAAGCCCGTTTGCAGTCAGACATGCCCTGAGTTAATAGAAAATGACAGGCGTATGGTGGCCTGCCATTTGGGGGGGATAGTTCCGCTGCTGGAAGTAAAAAATGTAGGCAAGTCTTTTGGCCGTCTGCGCGCAGTGGAAAAAATAAATCTTACCCTGTATGAGGGGGAAACGGTAGCCCTTGTCGGCGAAAGCGGATCGGGAAAAACGACGTTGGCCCGGATTATAATGGGCAGCATTGAACCGTCAGAGGGGCTAATTTTTTTAAACGGCCGGCCGGTTGAGCGGCGTGGTAAAGATTTTTACCGGCAGGTACAGATGATTTACCAGAACCCCTCTGAATCCATAAGTCACCGGCAAACGGTCCTGGAAGCTGTGAGTGAACCATTGGAGATACACAAAATAGGTGACCGTATGGAGCGCAGGGAAAAGGTAAAATGCGTGCTAGAAGAAGTGGAGTTACCCGCTACAGAGGAGTTCCTGCTGACCTACCCGCACCAACTAAGCGGCGGCGAAGCTCAGCGGGTGGCTATTGCCAGGGCATTGATACTGGCTCCCAAATTACTCATAGCCGATGAGCCGACTTCGGCTCTGGATCCCAGTGTCCAGGCCAAGATACTAAAACTGCTCATAAATCTCCAGGAAAAAAAGGGGCTAAGTTTGCTGTTTATTACCCATGATATTGCCCTGGCCCGGAAGGTGAGCGACCGGATTATTGTTCTCAGGGAGGGCAGGGTATTGGAAGAAGGGCCTTCCCACCGTGTCACTTCTAAGCCCAAACACCCGTATACCAGGAGCCTGTTGGCCGCCGCTCCCTCATTGGATGTCAACAGGGAATGGCTTGCTTTACAGGATAATGTTGAGAAATGTTCAACCGCATAGACCTGTTCCGGCAATGAAACTGATTTCCGGGCAGAAGCCTGGGCACAGGCCAAGAATAACCGTCGGAAACAAAACCAACCTGCCTATGACTTGCAAAGAACGGTGGCAATGTGGAATAACCGGGCCGGTCGTTTTGCCAAAATACAGCAAAAAAGGACTCCCAAACCAGGATTGAAGCGGCTCTGGCATTTTTAGATTATTGTGGGGTAAAAACAGCAGGAATGACGGTGTTGGATATCGGTTGCGGTCCCGGGAACTACACCATTCCTTTGGCCAAAAGGGCAGCCCATGTCTGAGCCCTTGATCCGGCATCAAATATGCTGGAGATACTTGAAGAAAGAGCCAAAAAAGAAGGGGTTTTCAATATCACTTACATCAACCGTCCGTGGGAGGAAGTTGGACTGGACAAAGAAGGATGGTCCGGCAAGTTTGATCTGGTGTTTGCTTCCATGACGCCAGGTATAAATGATAAAGAAACACTGGAAAAAATGATTTCGGAAAACCTGGGCAAATAGTGTAAGTTGTGTTATAATCGCCATAGCAAAAATATGAGGAGCGATGGCGATGTGTACAGAACTGACCCCCTGGGAACGAGTGGTACAATTTCATGGTCATGTCTGTCCGGGCATTGCGGCTGGTTATCGGGTGGCCATGCGTATGCTGCAGGAATTAGGACGACAATATCCACCGGGGGATGAGTGCATTATCAGGGCGGGTAAACGTTTTTGCGGTTTGGATGCTCTGCAGCTGTTGCTGGGGGCAACCTATGGCAAAGGAAATTTGCAGGTTGAGGCTGAGGACAGATACCATTTTGAATTATCATTGCCAGGACAGAGTTTAAGGATTGAGCTGGAGCTAACCCCCCGGTTAGCTGTTTATGAGGAACAATGGCAACAATTGTTTCAGGAAAAACTGAGCCCAGTAAAAAATGGAAGAAAGTCAGAAATTATTGCTGAAATGGTGGAACTGGCCCAGCAAGTCATGGATCTGGAGGATGAGGAGTTTTTCCTCAAAGTGGAAACCAGGCAGGAATAACTGCCTGGCTTATTTTTTGTCCGTGAACAGAAGACATGTAAAGAATAGGCACAAAATGAATATCCATTCAATAATTAATATAGACCGTTCAGGGGGAAAATCCGGCCTTTAGGCAAAAGTTGGTGAGAAAAATGGTGGAATTGTTTAGATTTATTGACAGGAAGACAAAGATAGGGGGAGGTTTCAAAATGGGAGAGAAAAAAGTCTATTATGCTCCACTAACTCCACTTAGTTTTTTAAAACGCAGTCTCTATGTATTTCCGGAAAAAACGGCGGTAGTATACAATGACCGGCGCTATACTTACCGGGAATTTGCCGCCAGGGTCAATCGCCTGGCCAGTGCCTTGAAAGGCCTGGGAATTGAGAAAGGGGACCGGGTGGCCTTTCTTTGCCCTAATATTCCGCCCATGCTGGAAGCCCATTATGGTGTACCGCTGGCGGGAGGGGCGTTGCTCAGCCTCAATATCCGTCTGGTTGCCCATGAAATTAAATATATCCTCAATCACTCGGAAGCGAAAGTGCTGTTCTTTGATGCCGGTTTGGCCCATGTGGTTGAGCCGATTATGAAGGAACTGCCGGCAGTACAGCATTTTATCAAAATCTATGATGGCGAAGAAACTGCACAGATTGATGTCATAGAATACGAGGAATTCCTGGCCCGGGGCAGTGAGGAAGAAATCCCCATTCCCGTCGAAGATGAATTGGAAATGATCGCTCTTAATTACACCAGCGGTACTACCGGTTTGCCTAAAGGGGTAATGTATTCCCATCGGGGCGCTTACTTGAATGCCCTGGGAGAAGCGCTGGAGGCCGGGATGAATTCCCGTTCCGTCTATCTCTGGACCCTGCCCATGTTCCACTGCAATGGCTGGTGCTTTACCTGGGCGGTAACAGCGGTAGGTGGTACCCATGTCTGCTTGCGCAAGGTGGAACCGGAGCGCATTTTCGAATTGCTGGTTCAGGAAAGGGTAACCCATCTCTGTGCTGCACCTACCGTGCTGGTGATGATGACCAACCATCCCAAAGCACAGGAGCTGAAGCTTGAGCAACATCTGCGCATCCTGACTGCGGGAGCACCACCTTCTCCTACGGTGATCAAGAATGCTGAGGCTATGGGAGCGGAAGTCATCCATGTTTATGGCATGACCGAGACTTATGGTCCTCATACCCTGTGTGAATGGAAAGCGGAATGGGATGAACTGCCGGCAGAGGAAAGGGCCAGATTGAAAGCACGGCAGGGAGTGCCTTATATCACCTCTGTGGAAATGATGGTAGTCAACAAGGATATGCAGCCTGTGCCCAGAGATGGCCAGACCATGGGGGAAATCGTCTTCCGGGGCAATAATGTCAACTGTGGCTATTTTAAAGACCCGCAAGCCACCGCTCTGTCTTCCCTGGGCGGCTGGTTCCACAGCGGCGACCTGGCTGTGGTCCATCCCGATGGTTATATCGAGATCAAGGACCGGGGCAAGGATATTATCATTTCCGGTGGGGAAAACATTTCTACAGTGGAAGTAGAAAATGTCATCTACCAGCATCCGGCGGTGATGGAAGTGGCAGTAGTGGCCATTCCGGATGAGAAATGGGGTGAAGTCCCCAAGGCCTTTGTCACCCTGAAGCCCGGGATGACAGCAACAGAGGAAGAGATTATCGAGTTCTGCCGGGAACGGATGGCCCGCTTCAAGTGTCCGAAAAAGGTGGAGTTTGGCGAATTGCCCAAAACCGGTACCGGCAAGATCCTGAAATACATCCTGCGGGAAAAAGAGTGGGCTGGCCGGGAACGCCGGGTAAATTAATCTTTTTAGACAGGCACCGGACAAAAAGCATCTCCATATCCTAGTATTACCCTTGTTGTGGTAAGCGGGATAGGAGGTGCTTTTCTATGTCTGGCTGGCTGGTGCTTTCGGTCTTATCCCTGATTAATGGTATTCTCCTGCTGGTATCCTATATTACCAGTAACACTTTTCCTCAGCCTTTAACCCCGGAAGAAGAGGCTTATTATCTGGAGCGGCTGGAAAAAGGGGACCGGGAAGCTCGAAATATTTTAGCGGAGAGGAACTTGCGGCTGGTAGCCCATATTGTGAAAAAGTTTGAGGGTACTGGAGAAGATAATGATGACCTGATTTCCATTGGCACCATTGGTCTGATCAAGGCGATCAATACCTACAGCCGGGATAAGGGGACCAAACTGGCTACTTACGCTGCCCGCTGCATAGAAAATGAAATTTTAATGCATTTACGGGCCACCAAAAACCGGCGCCAGGAAGTTTTTCTGGATGACCCCATTGGCCAGGATAAAGAAGGCAATGAAATTACCCTCAATGATATCCTGGGTACCGATCCGGATGAAATCAGCCTGATGGTGGAAAGGGAGTTTGATAATAAACAGCTGCTTCAGAAGGTGAAAGGCCTGTCCAAGCGGGAACTGGCGGTGCTGGATATGCGTTTTGGCCTCTTCGGCGGGGAGGAACGGACCCAGAAATATATTGCCCGTTTGCTGGGAATCAGCCGCTCCTATGTCTCCCGAATAGAAAAGAGAGCCATCAACAAGCTGCTAAAGGAATATCAGCAGGAGCGCAAGTTGAAACATTGACTCTGGAATTTGTGCCTCCGTTATTTTTTTGTTATCATAAAAAGAAAAAAAGAAAAAACAACGGAGGCGGAGTATGGGACACTGGTTAGTTCCGGATGCGGTTTTTGGCAAGTTGACGGAGATCAGTCCGGAATTTTTTTACGAAAAAGGGATTAAAGCAGTTTTGCTGGATTTGGATAATACCCTGCTGCCCTGGGCAGAGGGGATTTTTCCGGAGGAGAGCTTGCGCTGGATTGAGGAAATGAAGGCGGCAGGGCTTTTGCTCTGCCTGGTTTCCAATAACAAACCGGAACGGGTAGCTCAGCTGGCCGGGGAGCTGGGGATCCCGGGGATTTCTCAGGCGGTTAAACCGCGGCGTAAAGGGTTCCGGCAGGCCCTGCGGCTGCTGGCAGTGAAGCCAGAGGAGACGGCTGTGGTGGGGGACCAGATCATGACTGATGTGCTGGGGGGGAATCGGGCCGGTCTCTTTACGGTGCTGGTCAATCCCCTCAGCCCTGTAGAACATAAGGGGACCTACTTTTTGCGCTGGCTGGAAAGGGTTTTGACTGGCCGGCGGGTTTAAACCTGAATTGAAGCGGGCATAATGGCAAAAGGGAGGTTATGGCAATGGAGACCTTTAGCTGTTATGTCCCTTACCAGGAAATTGATAATGGCTGGGCCCTGCTGGCCCGCATCCGCGCTGAGGTGGCGGAAATACGTCAGCAACACCCGGAACTGGAAGCTTACCAGCTGGTGGACATGGGCATTGTTGACAGGAATACGGGAATTGAAGTAAAATTATATTTTTCTCCGGAAAAGCAGGAATTTTTTATCTAAAGAGCGAAAAAAGGAAGGAGTACCTTCCTTTTTTCTTTTCTGGCCAAAGGGGAGAAGATTATGTGGATTGATGGCAAGACCCGTCTGGTAGGTATAATTGGACAACCGGTGGAACACTCCAGATCGCCCTTGATGCATAATACTGCTTTTCAAGCTTTGGGCCTGAACTGGTGTTATGTTCCACTACCAGTGGCTTCGGACCAGGTGGCAGCGGCGGTAAGGGGATTAGTGGCCCTGGGCTTTGCCGGAGCCAATGTCACTATTCCCCACAAGGAAGCAGTTCTGACTCTGGTGGACGAGCTGGACCAGGCGGCGGCTACAATTGGAGCAGTGAATACACTGGTGATCAAAGAAGGACGAATTTGGGGTTATAACACCGACTGGCTGGGGGTAAAGGCTACTCTGGACCATATCAAGGCTATACCCGCTGGTAGGCGGGTGCTGGTTTTAGGAGCAGGGGGCTCGGCCCGGGCGGTGGTTTATGCCCTTGCACAGGAGGGGGCCGGGGAAATCCTGGTGGCAGCCCGACGGCCGGAGGCAGTAGGGAGTTTACAGACCATCGCGGCAGTAACTTACATACCGTGGCAGGAGCGGGCTTTAGCCCGGGTTGCGGCAGAGGTGGAGATTATTATTAACACCACGCCTTTAGGTATGAGTCCGGAACCCCATTTATGCCCACCTTTGCCGCCAGAGGTTTTTGGCAGACAGCACAAGGTTTTCGACCTGATTTATAATCCGCAGGAGACCCGCTTACTGGCCAGGGCCAGGAGTCGGGGGGCTACTACAGTAAATGGTATCTTGATGCTGGTGGAACAGGGACGGGAGGCTTTCCGGCTCTGGACGGGAATGGAGCCTCCGCTGGAGGTGATGTTGACAGCTCTGGGTATCAGTGAACAAAATTAACAAATTTGTCACATTTGCCATTACAATTATGTGATATAATCTATTTGTATCGGTTTACCTGGAATGGGAGGGGTGTTCCGGTGGCGAAAAGAAACGGCCAATCCCGTTTTGCCTTTCAGCTTTGTCCCCAGTGTGGCAGTAAAAACATTGGCCGCATTGCCAAACAAACCTATTTTTGCCGGGATTGTTTTACGGAAATCGTGGAAAAGAAACAGGGCCAGTTGTCAGAACGGCTGACCCTGCTGGAAATACTGGAAGATGGTTCGGTGCAGGCCATTGGTGAGATTTAAGAGGGCGGGAGCTCTCTTTTTTGTTTATGGCGAAAAATGCTGAATCGAGACGGAAAGTTTTCTGGCACAGGCGCAAGAAATGGCAAATTTTACTGGGCTTAATCTGTTAAAATATTGCAGTAAATAAAGGGTCGGAGGTGAAAATCGGTGGAGGCAGAACTGGAGAAAGAATGGGATGATGCGGAATTATTAGCGGGAGAGGGACAGGCCCTGGAAGCTGAAGGAGAACAGCTATTGACTTTAAAGCAGGTAGCCACCATTTTGCAAGTGGAGTGCAGTACGGTCAGGCACTGGGAAAAGGAATTTGCCGAGTATATGGGGAAGGCGGTGCTGATTAACCAGAAAAAGCATTATACTACCAGACAGCTGGAGGTTCTGACCAAAATCAAGGAGTTGTTGCAAACAGAACAGTATACCATCAAGGGAGCTAAACGCCGACTGGAACTGGATAATGTACTGGCAGCTTCTCTGGGGGTGGAGCATAATTTTAAGACAACGGTATTTATTATGTTCAGTGCCATCATGCAGGAATTGCAGGCTGCCCGCCAGGAGAGCCGGGAACTGGCCCGGGAGGTGGCCCGCTTGCGGGAGGAAAAGAACAGGGTAGAAGAACAGCTGGCCGCAGCGGAAAATCGCGGTCTCCTGGATTATCTCTGGCGACGCTGGCCAAAGGCAAGGACAGCGGAAGAACAGGGACGGGCATAATGCCCTATTTTTTTACGCTATTTCCAGAAAATAATCTGAAATAAAGCAGGATTTTGCCGAAGGTATGTCTAATATAGCATTTAATTGTGACAAATTGTGCAGTTCAGGGAAGTAGGGGTGAAAAATGTATTTTCCTACCCGCAAACGTCTGGGCGATATTTTAAAAGATGCCCATCTTATAAATGAACAACAATTGCAGCTGGCTTTGCAGAAACAAAAGGAAAGCGGAGAAAGGCTGGGGACCTTGCTGGTCAAGATGGGGATGGTCAAGGAGGAGGAATTGATTCAGGCCCTGGAGCAGCAACTGGGAATTCCGGCCATCCGGCTCAGCCGCATGCCACTGGAAGCAGAAGTGGTAAGACTGATTCCGGAAGCCCTGGCCCAGCGCTACAAAGCCATTCCTATCCGCAAGCAAAACAACCGGCTGACCGTTGCCATGGCTGACCCCTTGAATGTTTTTGCCATTGATGATATTCGGCTTTCCACCGGCCTGGAAGTAGAACCGGTGATCGCCCGGGAAAGTGAGATCAATGCGGCGATTAACCAGTATTATGGTTTGACCGATTCCCTGGAAAAAATTATCGAAAACCTGGATGAAGAGGAATTTACCGAAGAGGAACTGGGGCTGGACCAGCTCAAGGAACTGGTGGAGGATGCGCCGGTAGTCAGGCTGGTCAATACCGTCATCCAGCAGGCAGTGCGCAACCGGGCCAGTGATATTCACATAGAGCCCCAGGAGAAACAGCTGCGCATCCGCCAGCGGGTGGATGGAGTTTTGCAGGAAATGATGACCTTACCCAGAAAAATGCAGGCTCCTGTCATCTCCCGGGTCAAGATCATGGCCAACCTGGATATTGCCGAACGGCGCATACCCCAGGATGGTCGGATTCAGCTGACGGTAGAACATAAAGAGATTGACCTTCGCGTTTCCACTTTGCCCACAATTTACGGGGAAAAAGTGGTGCTGCGGATTCTGGACAAATCCCGGGGACTGCTTGGCCTGTCCGATCTGGGTTTGGCCCCGGAAAACCTGCAGCGATTCGAACAAATCCTCAAACATCCCAATGGCATTTTTCTGGTTACAGGGCCTACGGGCAGCGGCAAGACTACGACCCTTTATTCTCTGTTAAAACAAATCAACAGTCCGGAGCGCAATATCGTGACCCTGGAGGACCCGGTGGAATACACCCTGGAAGGGATAAACCAGGTCCAGGTCAATCCTAAAACTGGCTTAACTTTTGCCGGTGGGTTGCGTTCTATTTTGCGCCAGGACCCGGACGTGGTGCTGGTGGGGGAGATTCGGGATACGGAAACCGCCCAGATCGCCATACAGGCAGCCATGACCGGGCATCTGGTTTTCTCTACCTTGCACACCAACAGTGCGGCGGCCACCATCAGCCGCTTGCTGGATATGGGAATCGAGCCCTTTCTGGTAGCCACTGCCTTAACAGGAGTGGCGGCCCAGCGCTTGGTGCGTTCCCTTTGCCCGGAATGCCGCCAGGAACACTGGTTGCCGGTGAAATGGCTGGAAAATCTGGGCCTGTCGGAGGATGTCTGGCAATATGCCCGGCGGGAAGGAGATCGGGTACTGGTCTATAAACCGGGACGCTGTACCCTATGCAACAATACCGGTTACATTGGCCGGATCGGTATCCATGAGGTGCTAATTATGTCTGATAAACTGCGGGAACTGGTGGTGCAGAAAGCGGCCGCCAGCAAGATTGAGCAGCAGGCTGTAGCGGAAGGAATGATCACCCTGCGCCATGATGGGGTAAGAAAGGTCTTAAGTGGCCTTACCAGTCTGGAAGAAGTGATGCGGACAGTATTTGTGGACTAGTCAGGGGGGCAGAAGATGGAGCGAATCGAAGGCAGAGACTGGCAGACAGCCAGCGAACTTTTGCAATTGGCGGTGGAGCTGGGAGCATCGGATGTCCATATCTCCGTTGATGTCCCGCCGGTTTTCCGCATCAATGGCAAACTGGCCGCTATAGGGGAAAGACGCCTGAGCAGGGAGGATACCCTGCGCCTGGTCAAGGAAGTGATGACCGAAGAACAGTTTACCCGCTTCAAGGAGAGCGGTGAACTGGACTTTTCCTATAGTGTTCCCGGCTTTGGCCGCTTTCGGGTCAATACCTATTTCCAGCGGGGTTCGGCCGGGATGGCGGTGCGCGCTATTCCCTTTCAGATCCCCAGCCTGGAACAACTGGGCCTACCCTCAGTGGTAAAGGAACTGGCCATGCGGGAACGGGGACTGGTGATTGTAACTGGTCCTACGGGCAGCGGCAAATCCACTACCCTGGCTTCCATGATTGATTTAATCAATAATACCCGGGACTGCCATATCATGACACTGGAAGACCCCATTGAATATCTGCATCGCCATAAAAAGAGTATTGTTAACCAGCGGGAAGTTGGTTTTGATACCAAATCCTTTGCCAATGGCCTGCGGGCAGCCCTGCGCCAGGACCCGGATGTGATCCTGGTAGGGGAGATGCGGGATCTGGAGACCATATCCACGGCGGTTACAGCGGCTGAAACCGGGCATCTGGTGCTGGCTACCCTGCATACCTCTGATGCTCCTGGCACCATTGACCGGATCATCGATGTCTTTCCGCCTTACCAGCAACAGCAGATTCGCATTCAGCTGGCAGCCACCCTGCAGGGAGTAATTGCCCAGCAACTGGTACCTACCGCTGATGGCCGGGGCCGGGTGGCGGCAGTGGAAGTGCTGATTGTAAACAGCGCCGTGCGCAACCTAATCCGGGAACAGAAAACCCATCAAATTTATTCCATTATGCAGACTAATGCCCGTTTGGGAATGCAAACCATGGACTTTTCCCTGCGGGAGTTGTATTATCAGGGTAAGATCACTCTGGAGGAAGCCATAAAACGGGCCCTGGATCCCGATAACTTCCTTCGGCTGGTGAACGGGATGTGAGGCTAGATGAATTTGCAGTTTGAATACCAGGTACGGGACCGGCAGGGCCGGGTATTAACAGGAGTGGTAGAAGCCGATAGCCGGGAGACGGTGATTCAGCGCCTGCGCCGGGAAGGATATATCGTTACCTCTGTGAAACAAAAAGAGGTTGCTCCTTCGGTGGGGGAACTGCTGGCCAGTTTGCGCCCGTTGCCCATTAAAGAGCTGGCCCTGTTTAGCCGCCAGTTTGCCACCATGATGGCTGCCGGTTTGAGTTTGCTCAAGTGCCTCAGCATCCTGCAGCAGCAAACCAGCAATAAACGGCTGGCGGAAGCGGTGGCCGAAATTCGGCGGGATGTGGAGGGAGGTTCCACCCTCTATGGGGCCATGCAGCGCCATCCCCGGGTTTTTCCCGAGCTTTATGTCACCATGCTGCGGGCCGGGGAGATCGGCGGGGTGCTGGACAAGGTGCTGGAGCGCCTGGCTGATCATTATGAAAAGGAATATGAACTGCGGGAAAAAATCAAGACCGCTACCCGCTATCCCCTGGTGATCATGCTCTTTGCCATTGGAGTAGTCATCCTCTTGCTCACTACCGTGGTACCCACTTTTGTGGCCATGTTCAACAGCTTCAAGGCAGAACTGCCTCTGGCTACCCGGATTTTGCTGGGCATAAGTTCAGCCCTGACCGGTTACTGGTATCTCTGGCTGTTATTACTGGCCGGGGGAGGTCTTCTCCTCAGCCGTTTTCTGGCTACGGAAGAGGGTAAAAACTGGCGGGATGCCCTTGTTCTCCGCTTGCCCGTATTCGGGGAACTGAGCAAAAAGGTGGCTTTGGCCCGGGTTTGCCGTACTCTGGGGACGCTGCTGGCTACCGGGGTGCCCATCCTGCAGGCGGTGGAGGTGGTGGCTGAAGTAGCCGGTAACCGGGTAATTGGCCGGGCCCTGCTCAGCACCAGGGACAATATCCGGGAAGGGGAAGGAATTGCCGCTCCCCTGGAGCAAACCGGGGTGTTCCCGCCCCTGGTGACCCAGATGGTGGCAGTGGGCGAGGAAACGGGGAACCTGGATGGCATGCTGAGTAAAGTGGCGGATTTCTATGACCGGGAGGTAAAGAACACCACCGAGAGCCTGGCCTCCCTGCTGGAGCCTTTCCTGATCGGCTTTCTGGCCATTGTGGTGGGGGCCATTATCGTTAGCACCATACTGCCCATCTTTGATTTATATGGACATATCGGGGGGCAGTAGGGATAGAGAGAAAGCTTTGAAAGGGGGTGAAAGGAATGTTGATCAAAATCGGGGAGCGCATGAAGCGCATCCGTGAGAGAGAACAGGGCTTTACTCTGATAGAGCTGCTGGTGGTTATCGTTATTCTGGGGGTAATTGCTGCTCTGGTGGTTCCGAAAGTAGTAGGTAATGTTGATGATGCAAAGATGAAGGCTGATGAATTAACAGCCAAACAACTAACAAATGCTGTTAACCAATACAAAGCAGTTAATGGCAATTATCCAAATTCATTATCGGATTTAGTTCCTAAGTATATCGATGGAGTTCCTAAACAACAATCGAATGGCAAAGATTTTACCTATAATAAAACCGATGGTGTAGTAACTGTAACTCAATAGTCTTCCCGCCCCAGCCGGGGCGGGCCTACCTTTACAAAGGAGTTGACTCCATGTCCGTACTAACCTTGCTTCTCGGCCTCATTATCGGCAGTTTTCTCAATGTCGTCATCTACCGTCTCCCCCGGGACCAATCCCTGCTCTGGCCGGGTTCGAGCTGCCCCCATTGTGAACAACCTCTCAAATGGTGGCACCTGGTGCCCGTCTTCAGTTTTTTCTGGCAGCGGGGTAAATGTGCCTATTGCGGTCAACCCATCAGCTGGCAATATCCCCTGGTGGAAATGACCAATGCCCTACTCTGGTGGCAGGCGTACAGCTTTTACGGGCTTAGCAGTCAGGCTCTGTTTTCGGCTCTACTGGGCAGCTGGCTGCTGGTGCATACCGTTATTGACTGGCAGCAGCGCTTACTGTTGAATAAAGTCAATCTGGCCGGTGCGGTTCTGGCAGTAGCCCATATTTTCCTGAATGGAGAACCGTCCTGGACATCGGCATTAATTGGAGCATTCCTGGGAGGAGGAGTCCTCTTCCTTATTGCTTTCCTCTACCCGGCAGGGATGGGTCTGGGGGATGGGAAAATGGCCCTGGTCATGGGGCTGTGGCTGGGCTGGCCCCAGGTTTTCCTGGCCCTTTTCCTGGCGTCCCTGCTGGGAGCCACAGCTGGCATTCTCCTGGGGCTGAAAAAAGACCAGATCCGGGGGATGTCCCTGCCCTTTGGGCCTTTTCTGGCTATGGGGACTTATGTAGTCTGGTACTGGAGTGATCGGCTCCTGAACTGGTACTGGCAGGTGATGTTATGATTAAAAAGCAGGCGCAGGAAGGATTTACCCTGGTGGAAGTGCTGGCCGGGCTGGCCATAATAGCTATTTTGCTGGTGGCTGCTTTGCCGCTCTTTACCTCCAATTTGCGCCAGACTGTGCAGGATAAACAGCGGGAACAGGCACTAAGGCTGGCCCAGGAGCGGTTGGAGTATTATATTCATCAGGATGTCAGAGAAAATGAGCAGCAATCGGGGCGAATAACTATAGATGGTACTGATTTTAACTGGAGTCTGCAGGTTAAGAGACCGGCGAGCAGCTCCCCTGCAAACCTTAAGCTCTTGAACCTGACCGTTACAGTCACTTATCTGGAACGCGGGTCTAATGCCAGCAGGGATTTAAGCCTGTCCGTGCTCAAAACCGAATGAATGGGGCGGTGCTTATGAACGGAAGGCGACAAGCAGGCTATACTCTGGTAGAATTGCTGGTGGTGCTGGTGCTTATGGGTATAGTCCTGATGGCTATAAACAGTTTCCTTTTAACAACTTACAGGAGCTATACGGAAACAAGCAGTGAGTTACAGCTTCAGGACGCACTGGCTGTGCTCAATGAACAGATTGCCGCAGATATTCGTAGAGCTGAACTGGTAGAAATCAACGGACAGGAAATGCGGGTGATCCTTTCCGCCAACGAAGTGGTCCGTTATGTGTTTGATAGCAGCGGTCAGGCTCTTTTCCGGGAAGCCGGTGGTATAAATAAAAAAATTTCCGGGGATGAAATAAAAATCGAAAATTTAGACTGGCTAAGTCAAGGGGGAGGCCAGGGGTATGTAATCTCCTGGCGGATTACGGCAAGGCTTAAAAACAGCGTTATGACAGTAACGATGGCAGAAAGTCCCCGGCGGGTCAAGATTTAGGGGGGATGGATTATGCTCAAGAACAAGGATGGGCAAAAAGGTTCTACACTGGTAACGGCCCTGGTGGTTTTCATGGTGTTCATGGTTCTGGCCTCAACCATCCTCTATCTTACTTATGGTCGCACATACACCCTGACCGGAAATATCGCTCAAACCAAAGCCCGCTATGCGGCCCAGTCCGGGGTAGCGGCCGGGCTGGCGGCCTTGAAAAAGGATAAAGATAAAGTGCAAAGTCAGGTACAGGTTACCCTTGGCAATGAAACGATTGTTGCTAATATTATTAAACCCGGCTCAAATGATGTTGCCTATGAAATCAGCAGTACCGCTACCGGTCGGGAAGGGAGCCGGGAGTTTCAGGCTACTGCAACGGCCAGGGTGAAACTGGGATTTGACTGGAGCAACTGGCCCTATGCTCTGGTGGTAGGCGGTGATTTTACTGGAGGTACTGGCACTGAACCGGCTAAGATCAAGGTACACAAAGGCAAGGTACAGGTGAATGGTGACTGGAATTTTGCCGGGGAAAGCAGATTTGAAGAGTCCCCAGCGGTTGCCGGGGAAATAAAAGAAAGCTTCACGTCCCACTGGAAAAATCGGGGCCCTCAAAAAGGAACGCCGATTTACTTGCCGGAAATTATTGTTGAGGATCTCGATAAATATTTACAGAGGCCGGAAATAAGGGAAATCAAGTTAACTAACTGGAACCCTGAGTCAGGTAACCCGATTGCCTACTTTAAGAATGCAGACACCCAGCCATTAATTATATATAATGGTAATCCCAAATCCCCGTGTATTATTGTAGCGGATAAAGATATTGAAATTTACGCTCCCGCCAAAAAGGGGGATGATAAGCGTAAAAAAGAGGATACCAATCCAGTGGTGATTATCTCCCTTTCCGGTTCGGTAACTATTAAGGAAGCAGTGAACTTTGATGGCTTTATCTATGCAGCCAGGGATATTAATATTGAAGCAGTGAAAAATGATGGCAAACATGATAATGACAAGAAATGGGGCAAGGTCAATATCAATGGCGGAATCATGGCCAGGGGTAATTTTAACTTGAATAAAGGGGACGTCAAAATCCGTCTCTGGGAAAAAGGGCACAACAAATGGTGGAAGGATGAAGAAGATGATGATGATAGATTCAAGTCTATATTAAACAAAATCAATAGTTCATTAGGCCAGTACATGTCTTCATTTCAGATCGTTGACTGGCAGGAGTCTTATCGGTGAGAGAAAGGCAGGATAGGGCATGAATTGGTTTGCGAAAAAACAGAGTACAGAAGTAGTGGGGATAGATATCGGGGAGCATTCCCTCAAATTGCTGCAGGTGCGCCGCCAGGGGACCAAAAAGGAAATCGTCCGCTTTAAGCGCTTACCCACTCCTCAGGGGGCCATGGAAGGGGAATGGATAAGGGATTTTCCCCTGCTGGCTGATGCCCTGCGCCAGCTGGCCGAAGGGGTACCGCCCCAGCTACCGGTAGCAACGGCGGTAGCAGGTCAGAGTGTATTTATCCGTCATTTTACCCTGCCGGTCATGAAGGAACGGGAACTGGCCATGGCGGTGCCCCTGGAAGCGGAAGCCCATCTGCCCATTCCGGTGCGGGAGGTTATGCTGGACTATCTGCCTCTGGGGAAAGTGGTGGAAGATGGGGTGCAAAAACAGGAAATCATGGTGGTGGCTGCCCGGACTGCAGTAGTGGAACAGCTGCAACAACTGTTCCGGGAAGCAGGCCTGAACTTAAAAGTAATGGATGTGGAGTCCCTGGCCCTGGCCCGCACTGCCGCTCTCTTTGATTCCAGCTGGCAGGCGCCGGAACGGGCAGTGGCCCTGGCTGATATCGGGGCTACCACTACCACCTTTTCCGTCCATGCCGGAGGAGTACTGCGCTTTACCCGTACTCTGCCCATAGGCGGGGAGAGATTGACCCGGGCCCTGGTGGATTTCTTCCAGATGCCCTGGGAGGAAGCGGAAAATACCAAAACTATTCTCAACCTGACCGGTGACCTGGGGACTACCGGGTTGACGGTTTTGCTGCACCGCAAGACGGAAGTGGTGCAACAGGTAATCGATCAGCTGGTGATGGAACTGAGACGCTCTCTGGAGTTTTATCAGACTCGTTATCGTCAGCTAAAAGTGGACAAACTCTATCTTTCCGGGGGTACAGCCCAGATGCAAGGCCTGGCTGCCTATCTGGCCGAGGGCCTGGAACTGCCAGTGGAAACCCTGAACCCGCTGTTGAAGCTGGATATCAGTCAGGAGGCCCGCAGTAAACAGAAGGAAATGGAAGCAACGGGAGCGGCCCTGGCAGTTGTAGCTGGATTGGCCCTAAGTGAGGTGGAATAAATGCAGGTTAACCTTTTAGCACCGCGAACCCATCTGGCCCAGCAGCCGGAGCGCAAAGGCCCTGCCCTGCAGGAACGCTGGTTAATAACGGGGGCGGGCATCCTGTTGCTGGGCTGGCTGGGGATAGTTGGCTGGCAGGTATATAGCCTGGGCCAGGCTGTGGAACAGGAAAAAGCGGCATTACAGCAGTTGAAGAGCCAGGTAGAGAAGCAGAACCAGGTGCTGCGCCTGGCCAAAAGGATTGAGGTGCAGCAGCGGGTCTGGCGGGAACTGGAGGGAAACCCTACCAACTGGCAGGGCGCCATTGCTAAAGTGGAGGGCTATGCCGGAACGGAACTGACACTAAGCCGGATCAAATTTGGACCGGCACCGGCAGACTGGCTTTTTCAGGGGGAGAGCCGGAATACAGCGGCAATAGAGGCTTTCCAGGCCAAACTGGAACAGGATAAATACTGGCAGGCTGCTGTAGTCAGGGAACTGGTGCGTCAGGCTGAACAGGGTAGCTATGCCTTTACCATCAGTCAGGGAGGGGAAGGACAATGAAACTGCCGGGATTGAGTTTTACCCTGACTGAGCGGGAAAAAAAGTTGATTAAACTGGCAGCAGTATTGCTTGTTTTTACCCTGGCCTATTACTATGGGATTGAGCCCTTGCAGGTAAAAAAGGCTCTGCGGGAACAGGAACTGCTGCTTCTGCAGCAACAAAAACAGCAGCTACAGGCGCAAGCAGCCGTGGTCCAGAAAAGCCTGGCCTTAGAACAACAGGGCCGGGAACTGGAAAAGCGCTTGCCTTCCAGCCTGGCTCAGGCTGATCTGCTGGGGCAATTGCGCCAGCTGGCCCAGGAGCATCAGGTCACTCTTGAACTGGTGCGCCTCAATTCCCAGCAGGAGGAACAAACTGTTGCCGGGGTGAAGGTCAAGAGTGTGCAGATGGCGCTGGCTTTAAGCGGCAGCCGTCAGGCTTTGCGGGATTTTCTTGCCGACCTGGAAAAACTGCCCCGGGCTGTCCGGGTACAGGCCGGGGAGCTCAGTACCAGTGAACAGGGGCAGCGACTGGACTTGAATCTGGTAATTTATTTTTTGCCCCCGGAGGTGTAAATTGACAACATACTGGTTTTGGCGGCATAATAGTAGATAACATCCAGGATGATGTTATCTGCTATTTTTTTGAGTTGAGGAGGAGCAGGGATGAGGAGATTGCGCTTTTTAACTGCCGGGGAATCCCACGGGCCGGCGTTAACAGTGATCATTGAAGGAATGCCGGCAGGGGTGCCTCTGACCAAAGCAGAGATTGATGAGCAGCTATGGCGCCGCCAGCAGGGTTATGGCCGCGGTGGGCGCATGGCCATAGAAAAGGATGAAGTGGAAATTTTGAGCGGAATCAGGCACGGTCTGACTCTGGGCAGTCCCATCAGTTTGTTAATTCGCAACCGGGACTGGGAAAACTGGCAGGAAATAATGTCTCCCCATCCCCGAACGGAAGGGACGGGGACAGAAAAAAAAGTGACCCGGGCCCGGCCTGGTCACGCGGATTTGAGTGGTGGCATAAAATACAAACACGGGGACCTGCGGAATATACTGGAACGGGCTTCGGCCCGGGAAACAGCTGCCCGGGTGGCAGCCGGTGCTGTGGCCAGGGCCTTGTTGAGGGCAGCCGGAATAGAATTAGTTGGGCAGGTGACAGCAATAGGTGGTGTAACCGCAGATACTTCCGACCTAACCTGGGAGGAGATTGCTTGCCGGATACCCCGGTCTCCTGTTTTTTGTGCCGATGAAAAGGCCAGCCGGAAGATGATGGCCGCTATTGATGAAGCCCGGGCAGCAGGAGATTCCCTGGGCGGGGTAGTGGAGGTAGCTGCCCTGGGAGTACCGGTGGGGCTGGGCAGCCATGTCCACTGGGACCGGCGGCTGGACGGGCGGCTGGCGCAGGCTGTAATGAGTATCCAGGCCATCAAAGGGGTGGAAATCGGGATGGGGTTTCTCGCCGCAGCCCGTCCTGGTTCGGAAGTGCATGATGAAATTTTCTGGGAAGAGGGACGGGGGTATTACCGGGAGACTAACCGGGCCGGAGGGATTGAAGGTGGTATCAGTAACGGTGAGCCCATTATTGTGCGGGCAGCAATGAAGCCCATTCCCACCCTCTATCGTCCTTTGCGCAGTGTGGATATCGAAACCAACCAGCCGTATCTGGCTTCGATTGAACGCAGTGATATCTGCGCTGTACCGGCAGCCCTGGTAGTGGTAGAAGCGATGGTGGCCCTGGTGCTGGCTGATGCAATTCTGGAGAGATATGGTGGAGATAACTGGCAGGATCTGAAAGTGGCTTTAGGTAGGTGAGGGTAGTGCTGGTATTTTTAACAGGTTTTATGGGTACCGGTAAAACCGCTGTTGCCCGACGGCTGGCGGCCATACTGGGATGGCCCTGGGTGGATACTGATCAGGAAATTGAAAAGGTAACAGGCCTCTCTATTGAGGATATTTTCCGCAAACACGGGGAAATTCGCTTTCGTTCGGAAGAAACCCTGGCTCTGAAGCGGATTGTGCGGGACTGGGCAGGACAGCCGGGAATAGTTTCCACCGGGGGCGGTATGGTTTTGAAGGCGGAAAATGTGGAACTGATGAGGGCCCACGGGGTGATCATTGGCTTAACAGCCACCCCGGAGGTGATTTTCCAGCGGGTAAAAATGCGGCAGTTGCGGAAACGGCCACTGCTCAGGACCAAAGGGGATGTGCGGGCCCGCATTGAGGAGCTGATGAGCCTGCGGGAACCGGTTTATCGGTCGGTAGCAGAAGTGATTATCGATACCTCCAGCAAAGAACCGGAGCAGATTGCCCGGGAGCTGGTCGAATGGATAAAAGGCAGGATGGCAGGTGAAAAGAGTGGAAAAAGTTAAAGTGGAACTGGGGCGGCGCAGCTATGAGATTCTGGTGGGACGTCAGCTGCTAGTTCAGATAGGAGAAAGCTTGGCCACCCTGGGTAAAGGGCGGCGGGCACTGGTAGTGACCAACCCCCTGGTCTGGGATTTATACGGGTCAGAAGTGGAAAAAGGCTTGCGGGAAGCCGGTTTTTCCTGGCGGGTAGCGATTTTGCCGGATGGGGAAGAGTATAAGACTTTGGAATCGGTCCAGACCTTGTATGATCAGGCACTGGTTGCCGGTTTGGATCGCCAGAGCTGGATAGTGGCCGTCGGTGGCGGTGTGGTGGGCGATATGGCTGGTTTTGCTGCTGCCACCTTTATGCGCGGTATCAATTTTGTGCAGGTTCCCACTACCTTGCTGGCTCAAGTGGATAGCAGTGTGGGGGGTAAAACCGGAGTCAACCACCCCAAAGGCAAAAACCTGATCGGGGCTTTTTATCAGCCCCGGCTGGTGGTCAGTGACATCGATAGCTTAAACTCCCTGCCAGAACGGGAATGGGCAGCCGGTCTGGCGGAAGTGGTAAAATATGGTATGATCTGGAATGAGTTTTTCTTTGAGTTTCTGGAGCAAAATAAAGAAGGAATCTGGCAGAGACAGGCTCAGCCGGTACAGGAAATGGTCAAGGCCTCCTGCAGCATCAAAGCCCAGGTGGTCAGCCAGGATGAGCAGGAACAGGGGCTAAGGGCTATCCTCAATTTTGGGCATACTTTTGGTCATGGCCTGGAGGCGCTGGGCCAGTATCGGGAATGGAAGCATGGTGAGGCAGTGGCTGTCGGCATGGTCATGGCCAGCCGGCTGGCTGTCCGGGCTGGCTGGCTGAAAGAGGCAGCACTGGAACGGCTGGAACGGCTGCTTACGGCCTTTAATTTACCAGTACGGGCCCCGGGGGTAGATCCGGAAGCTCTCTGGCAGGCCATGCTCTATGACAAAAAAGGCGAGGAAGGGCGTTTAACTTTTATCCTGCCGGATCGCATCGGAGGAGTGAAAATCGTCAAGGAGCTGGATCGCCAGCTGATTTTAGCTGCAATTGCGGAGGTGGTATGATGCTGAAATGCGCCGATTGGGTGGCGGTTTTGCAAAAGGCCCTGGCCCGGGGTGGCGATTTTGCCGATATCTTTTTTGAGGAAAAGGAAACCACCATTATTACCTGTGAGGATAATCGGATTGAACGGATTAATACCGGGATTGACTGTGGTGCCGGGATTCGAGTAATCAGTGGAGAAACTACCGCCTATGCCTATACCAATGACCTGTCCCAGTCCGGTCTGGAACAGGCGGCTCAGGTGGCGGCCAAAGGGGTGGCGGGGGCCCAGCCTGGTACATATGTGTTTGACCTGACTACACCCAGTGCCAGGGTTCCGGCGCCGGTAATCAAGGAACTGCCGGAACAGATTCCGGTAGAAAACAAAGTAGAGGCGGTGCTAGCCGCCAATACGGCAGCCCGTCAGGCGGATGAGCGGATTCGCCAGGTTTCTGTCACCTATGGGGATGTAAAACAAAAAGTAGTGATTGCCAGCAGTGAGGGCCAGCTGGTGGAAGATGAACGCCGGCGCCTCAGGTTTGTGGTCAATGCTATCGCAGCAGCAGATGGAGTCATCCAGACCGGTTATAATGCTGTAGGCGGCGTGGTTGGCTGGGAGTTTTTACAGGAGGAACAGCCAGCGGCTGTGGCCCAGGATGCGGCCAGGCGAGCCGTACTGATGCTGGGGGCTAAACCGGCTCCGGCAGGCCGAATGCCGGTGGTGATGGCCGGAGAAGCCGGGGGAACCATGGTCCATGAAGCCTGTGGCCATGGCCTGGAGGCTGACCTGGTACAAAAACAGCTATCGGTTTATCAGGGCAAACTGGGCCAGGAGGTGGCCAGTCCCCTGGTAACGGTGGCCGATGATGCTACCTTAGCAGGCAAGTATGGTTTTTACCGCTATGATGATGAAGGCACTCCGGCTCAGCCGGTAACCTTGATCGAAAACGGGGTACTGGTGGATTATCTCTATGACCGGCATACCGCCGGCAAGGAAGGGCGGAAGTCCAATGGCCATGGGCGGCGGGAGAGCTATCATTACAAGCCCATTCCCCGCATGGCCAATACCTATATCGCTCCTGGTAAGGAGGACCCGGAGGATATTATCCGGGATGTGAAATATGGCTTGCTGGTTAAAAAGATGGGTGGCGGACAGGTAAATACAACCAACGGGGATTTTGTTTTCGACGTAGCTGAGGGCTATCTGATTGAGGACGGGGAAATCAGGTATCCGGTCCGAGGGGCGACCCTCACCGGCAATGGGCCCCGGGCCCTGCAACAGGTACAGCGGGTGGGTAAAGACTGGGGCTTTGCCATCGGTACCTGCGGCAAAGACGGACAAGGGGTTCCGGTGAGTGATGCTCAGCCTACCATCTTGCTGGAAGAGTTGGTGGTCGGGGGAACAGCTACGGGCGAGAAAAAAATTCGCCGGCTGTAAATAGTTCCTCCCTCTTCCGACTCATACTAACAGAGGAAACTGTCAGAAGAGGGAGGTTTTTTATGCTTCTGGAACGGAATTTAAAGATTTTGCTGGTCTCCGCAGAAGTCGCTCCTTTTGCCAAGACAGGGGGGCTGGCGGATGTGGCGGGCTCCCTGCCCAAAGCCCTGGCGGTTATGGGTAATGATGTGCGGATCGTTTTACCCCGCTACCGGGAAGTGGGAAAACAGAGCACTGTCACCGATTTTCCTGTGGAATTTGGACCGCGGCGGGAGACAGCGATTGTCCGGCAAAACTATATCGAGGCTCATTTAGGGGAGATTCATCGACAAATTCCGGTTTACTTTATCGATAACTATCACTATTTTGACCGGGACGGCTTTTACTGTCATCATGATGATGGGGAAAGATTTGCTTTCTTCTGTAAGGCGGTGCTGGAAATGCTGCCCCAGCTGGATTTTCAGCCGGATATTATTCATTTAAATGACTGGCAAGCGGGGCCCATTGCCCTTTTGCTGGAGGAAAAATATCGCTCCCAGCCGTTTTATGAGAAAATCTCCACCATTTTTACCATCCACAATCTGCAGTACCAGGGCCACCATGATCCCTATCTGCTGGATTGGCTGGGAGTAGATCGGCAACGGGTATTCCATCCTGAGGGAGTGGAGTTTTACGGCAGTTTCAATTTCCTGAAGGCCGGTCTGGTTTATGCCGATAAAATCAATACCGTCAGCCGCACCTATGCCAGGGAAATTCAGACTCCGGAATACGGGGAAAGGCTGGATGGGTTATTGAGAAAGAGGGCGGCTGACCTGTCCGGAATCGTCAATGGCATTAACTTCCACGAGTTCGATCCCAGGACCGACCCGCGCATTTATCGCAACTATGATGCCGACTCACCGGAAATGAAGCGGGAAAACAAATACGCTTTGCAACAGGAACTGGGTCTGCCGGTGCAGGATGTGCCGGTAATGGGGCTGGTCAGTCGGCTGGTGGAGCAGAAGGGGCTGGATTTGCTGGTAGAAAGCGCAGACCAGTTGCTGGCACGGGATGTCCAGCTGGTAGTGCTGGGATTGGGAGAGGCGCGCTATGAACAGTTTTTCCGTCAGTTGAAACAGCGTTATCCGGAAAAGGTGGGAGTGTTTATCGGCTTTAATGGGGTGCTGGCCCAGCGCATCTATGCCGGAGCCGATATCTTTTTGATGCCTTCCCGGTTTGAGCCCTGTGGTTTAGGCCAGCTGATTGCCCTGCGCTATGGCACCATCCCGGTGGTGCGGGCTACCGGTGGCCTGGCGGATACTGTCCAGGATTTTGATATCCGCACCCAGACCGGCAATGGTTTTGTTTTTGCTGAATATGACGCCCGGGCCTTTTTGCGGGCGGTAGAACGGGCCCTGGAGATTTATCAGCATCACCCTTATCTCTGGCGTAAACTGGTACTGGGGGCGCTCCGGGAAGATAATTCCTGGAACAAAGCGGCCGCTGAATACATGGAATTATATGAAGCAGCCCTGGCCAGACGCCTGCATCTGGAAAGAATAGCTTAAAGGAAACGCCCCGCTTTAGGGGCTATTTTTTTGGGGTAAGTCAGGCAAGCTGCAGGCATAAAAAATATTTATAGGCATTACCGCTTGATTAAAAATCATTATACTTTACCTACCAGCTCTCCCAATCTGCTATAATTTGCAACAGAAAAAACTTCAGGGGAGAGATCAGATGTTTAAAGCGTTAACTGTAAAGGAGGAGAGCCCAAATGGCCAATAAGGTAATGGTGATTACCAGTGAGGTTTTAGGTAATGGCCCGGAGGAACTGGGGAAATTGCTGATGAAGAATTTCTTTTATACTTTGACCAGTGCTGAGGCACTGCCTGGCGCCATTTTATTTCTGAACAGTGGAGTGAAATTGCTGGTAGAGGGTTCGGTGGCAGCGGAATCCCTGCAAGTGCTGGCGGAACGGGGCGTAGATCTGCTGGCCTGTGGCACCTGTCTGGATTATTATCAGCTCAAGGATAAACTGGTAGTGGGCCAGGTTTCCAATATGGCAACCATCCAGGAAAAAATGTTGCAGGCTGAAACGGTAATAAATTTTTAGCGGCGGCAGGAATTTGCCGGAAAAAGTAGAATTAGAGTATATAAACCGGGAGAAGCTGTCAGTAAAGGAGGAGAAGCATTGGACAAGGTGGAAACCTACCCCCTGAGTCAGTATCCTGCCCTGGTACCGGTATTAAAAGAGGTGCGGCAGGGGGCCCAGGGGCTGAAAGTGCCGGAGCTTGGTACTCCTTTTGATGGTTGTGCCATTCGCCGCTGCCCGCAGACTATTGATAAAGGCATTTATCTGGTGGTTCTGGAGGAAGACGGACAGATGTTTTTTGTAGAAGATGATTTGCAGGCATTACCTCCCCTGGCATAAGGCCAGGGTTTTTTGCACATCCTTGATAAAAGTAATGGCACAAGCCATTAAATAAAGCAAAGGAGTGGTGAGCATGAGCGAGAAAAAAACTGTTGCCAACCTTTTAGCTGCTTTTGCCGGGGAAAGCCAGGCGCGCAACAAGTACACCTTTTTTGCCAGCATTGCCCGCAAGGAAGGCTGGCTGGAGATTGCCGAAATTTTTGAGGAGACTGCCAAGAACGAAAAAGAGCATGCCGAGGTTATTATTAAACTGCTGAAAAAACTGGGTGACAGCAAAATGAATCTGAAAGCGGCCATCGAAGGGGAAACCTATGAATGGCAGGATATGTATCCGGAATTTGAACGGGTGGCCCGGGAAGAAGGAGAAGAGGAAGCGGCCCGTTTCTTTGCGGAAGTGCAGAAAGTGGAAAAATTTCATGCCGAACGCTTCCAGCAGTTATTGAAACAGCTGGAAGAAGGCACTCTGCTGAAAAAACCGGAAACCATCCACTGGCAGTGCCGGGAATGCGGTTATATCTGGGAAGGCAACGAACCGCCAGCAGTTTGCCCGCTCTGTGGCCATGAGCGCAGCTATTACAAACCTATGCCCAGGGAATGCTAAGTTTTCGAGAGGAGGCAAGAGAGATGATGTGGAAATGCGGTGTTTGCGGATATATCTATGATGGAGAACAGGCTCCCGATAATTGCCCCAAGTGCGGTGCCCCGAAAGAGAAATTCAGTCAGGTTCCCCAGGAGACGGTGGATCTGATTTTAAAGGCCCGGCGGACCAATGACATACATATGGAACTGGCAGGTCTTCTGGACCATGTTCTGGCTCTGGCCGAGGAAGGGATTGAACTTAACCTTGATCCCCCCTGTGTGGGCATTTTCACCAGAGCCAAAACCTGTGCCTGGGAACTGAGACAGGCTATTAAAGCGGAAATAGTGGGGCATATCAGTAAAGGCAAATGGGGTTAAAAGATTGGCCGCAGCGAGCGGCCATTTTTTTTCGGGAACTATTAGGCTCAAAGACTGGAAGAATTATTGCCTGGCTTTCGTTTGTAAGGAATAGCGATTAAACTGGAACAGCAACAGCAAGGCAAGCAGGGCAGGTGCCAGTAGCCAGGTTAGAGCCGGGATAAGACCAGAGCTTTCGGCCTGGTGCCCGGTCAAAAAAAGGCCGAGACTGCCCAGGCCAAAGCCCAGGCCCTGCATCATGCCGGAAGCCATACCGGCAAAGTCTGGTAACAGCTCCTGGGCCATAACGATAGTCAGAGGGAAAGAGGCGGAAAGGGCAGCACCCAGCAGGCCCAGATTCAGCCATAATAGCCAGCCGTTGCTGACTAAAGTAAGGCCCAGGAAAACCACGGCCGCACTCATGCTGAACCAGAACACCCGCCGGGCCCCCCAGCGGTCAGCCCAGCGGCCGGCCATCAAGGTGCCGATGGTACCGGCAAAGAGAAACCAGGTGAGAGCGAGACCGGCGATTTCGCCCCGATAGCCTTTTTCTACCATCAGCTGAACGGCAAAACTGTTAAAAGCCATCTGAATCCAGGAGCGCAAACTGACAATCAGGTTTAACAAAATTAAAGGCATTAAAGGCAGCTGCCGCCACTGCTGGCGCAGAAGCGAAGCCGCACTGGTGGTAGACTGCGGGTTAATGCGCACACTGGCAACAGAGGAAATTGCCAGCAACAGGGAGGTAATCACTCCCGGGATGGCTAGCCAGGCCGTACTGACCAGACCATAATGCAAGGCTATGGGTACAGCGATAACAGGGGTAAGGGCGTAGCCCAGACTGCCAGCTGTTATGTAGGCAGATAGGACAGAGCCTTTATTGTATGCTGCTACCTGGGTGGTTACTACCGAACCCAGAGGGTGGTAGAGGGCGTTGGCCATACCGGCCAGAGAAACGGCCAGCAGCATAAAGGGTAATCCAGGCACCCAGGCCACTGCTGTCATGGCCAGGGAAATAATAGCACCTGTTACGGCCAGGTGCCAGCCTTTGCCCCGGCTGTCTGCCCACAGGCCCAGCAAAGGTTGCAGGGTGGCGGAAAACATGGAAAGGACCAGCATCAGGGTACTCTGCTGGCCTAGAGTTAATCCTCTCTCCTTTCCCAGTAGATAAAGGAGAGGGGGTACAAAATTCATATAAAAATCGATCCAGAAGTGGTTAAAAGCTAGAACGGCCAACTGGAAAGTACGTCGCTGCATAGATATTCACCTGCCAGAAAAACTCGATAGTATCCATTATAGACCTGTATTAATAGAAAAACAACCTTATTTTTTCTTTTCTTTCGACAGGAATTGCTCGGAAAATGTCGAATTGTGAACATTAGAATTTTTAAACGGGGGGAGCGGAATGACTATTAAGCGGCAGATTTGGTATAGTGTCATTGCCTTCTGGTTAATGGGAGTGGTACAAGCGGTAGCGGCCTTTACCGGTCTGGCAACTCCTGCTTTTGTGCTTGTTTTCGGATTGCTGATGATTATCGGGGCCTTTCTGGCAGGCTGGCTTTTGCTGGGCCGTATCCTGCCTCGGCTGGAAAGAGTGCAGAAAGTAGCAGCACGGGTACGGGTGGGCGATATGACGGTACAGGCGGACATAGACGGAAAGGACGAGATTGCGGATTTAGCCAGAGACCTCAATGGGATTGGGGCCCACTTGCAGGGTATTATCCATTCCCTGAAGGAGAACAGTTATGAAATAGGAGATCGGTCCAAATTGCTGGCCCAGGCAGCGCAGACGGCAGCGGCAGCCACCAGCCAGCTGGCAACAGCGGTTAATGAGGTAGCAGCTGGTACCAATGAGCAATCAGCCAAGTTGCAGGAAGTAACTGATTTGGCCCGGCAGCTGGCGGAAGCCATCGACCAGATCGCCAGAGGAGCGGAGGAACAGGCCAGCCATGTCAGTGAAACAGCCCGTCTGACGGAGATGATGGCAGGTCGGCTGGCCCAGCTGGAAATGGCTTTGCAGCAGTTACAGCTGGCTGCCCAGACCACCCTGAATTCCGGCCAAAGCGGGCGACAGGCAGTGGAAGAAACTATTGCTGGTATGCAGCGCATCCAGACTGAGGTAGAAAAAGTAGGGGTGGTGGTGGCCAGATTAGGGGAACATTCCACCCAGATCGGCAATATTATTCAGGTAATTGATGAAATCGCGGAGCAGACCAACTTGCTGGCTCTAAATGCAGCGATAGAAGCAGCCAGAGCCGGTGAGCATGGTAAAGGCTTTGCGGTAGTCGCCGATGAGGTACGAAAACTGGCAGAACGGTCAGGCCGGGCGACAAAGGAAATCGCCCAGCTGATTAACAATATCCAGTCCGGTATCGAAGAAGCCGTTCATGCCATGGGACGCAGTCAGAAAGAGGTAACCAGCGGAGTAGAACTGGCGGCTGGAGCCGGGCAGGCTTTAGCGGATATTCTGGCCAACCTGGAACAGACCGGGATTGTGATGCAGGAAATGGTCCAATCTCTGGCGGCAATGGCAGAAGCCAATGAGTCAGTGGTGAAAGCCGTCAGCAATGTGGCAGCTATAACCGAGGAAAATACGGCCTCTACTGAAGAAATGGCTGCCAATTCCGCTCAGGTTCTCAACGCCCTGGCCGAAGTGGCCATGGCAGTAGAGGCCCAGGCAGCAGCCAGTGAAGAAATGGCTGCAACCGCCCAGGAAATGAATCGTACGACCGGGGAAGTAGCGAAAATGGCTACCGACTTACAGACTATTTCCGAGAAATTACGGGAATGTCTGGGAGAGTTTCAGCTTTATCCCATTGAACGCCCCTGCTGGGAAATCCAAAACTGTCCCACTGAGCGCAAGGAAATGTGTCCAGCCTACCAAAACGAAGAGCTGCGCTGCTGGTTGATTAGTGGCACCTGGTGTGGAGGTGTCAAACAGGGAGATAAGGATGCCAAGCGCCATAACTGCATGAACTGCACTGCTTTCAAGGAAATGATGCGTTTGAAATAGGGAGCTGCGGCTCCCTTCAATTTTTTTGAGAGGCCAGGGTTTTTTGTGGTAAAATATTAAAGATGGAGGTGGAGGTTGATGGAAAAAACCAACAAGATAGTAATTGTCGGAGCAGGCAATGTAGGAGCCACCACCGCGTATGCTTTGCTAATCAGTGGCATTGCCTCTGAACTGGTTTTGTATGATATAAACCGGCAGAAAGCAGAAGGGGAAATTATGGACTTGGCCCATGGGGCTTCCTTTGTTCCTCCTGCCAGACTGAGGGCCGGGTACCTGGCTGATTGCCGGGAAGCGGATATTATCATTTTCACTGCCGGGGCAGCCCAGCAACCCGGGGAAACCCGGCTGGATCTGGTAGATAAAAACACCAGGATTGTGGAAAAGGCTCTGCTGCCCATTCTGGAGCAGGCACCGGAGGCGCTGGTTTTAATGGTAACCAACCCGGTAGATGTTATCACATACCAGGCATGGAAGCTTTCTGGCCTCAGTCCTGAACGGGTGCTGGGTTCGGGTACGGTACTGGATAGTGCCCGTTTTCGGCACGTGCTGGGCCAGCATTGCGGAGTAGATGTCCGCAATGTCCATGGTTATATTCTGGGTGAACACGGGGATAGTGAGCTGGCTGCCTGGAGCTCAGTACATATTGGCGGTATCCGGCTGGATGATTACTGTCTGGCCTGTGGCCAGGGCTGTGGTCAGGAAAAGCGGGAAGAAATGTTCCGCCAGGTTCGGGATGCTGCTTATCAGATTATCCAGGCCAAAGGAGCAACCTATTATGCAGTTGGGCTGGCGGTCCGGCGTATCTGTGAGGCCATCCTGCGGGATGAACACTCTATTCTGACGGTATCCAGCCTCATGCAGGGGGAATATGGCTTGCGGGATGTTTGTCTCAGCGTTCCCTGTGTGATTGGCCGGCAGGGAAGAATCAAGGTGCTGGAGCTCAATCTGACTGCGGAGGAAAAGGAGAAACTGCAGCATTCTGCGGCCGTTATTGCCAGTTATCTGCCCGCGACAGACCGGAAGTAAGGAGGTAAGCAGCAGCTTCAGAAAACTAGACTATAATTGATTGTATTTAACTGTTTTGCTACAATAAAAAAATGGAACTATTATCCATTGGAGAAGCAGCTAAGTTCGGCAGGGTTTCGGGGAGCTGATCAGGAATGCCAGAGAAACACGAGAAGAAGAAATTTAGCATAACTGTGTGCGGGGAGTTTTTTCCGGAGATTTACCCGACTCACCGGTCTTCGAAGTGGAGCCGGGGCGAAGAAGACCCGCTGACTACGGAGATGCGTCTCTTCTGTGCCTGTATGCGGTGGGCCTTTAACCGGCTCCTGGAAGGTGCTTCCCGCCATGAAATCAAGAAGGCAGGACAAGAACTTTTCGGGCTGAACTCCCGCTATGCGGATGATGATAGACTTAAAGCACAGGCCCTGCTGGACTCCCAAACAGAACTGCTGAAGTTAGAAAATGAAGAAACAGAAGAGAAGCTGGGCCGGGCCAGGAAGAAGCTCAGCCTGGCTATGAGGAAACTGGCGAAGGCAGAGGAAAAGGGGGCTGCTTCAGAAGTTATTGAAAAGCTCCGCCTGGCAGTCAAGGGGCGGAACAAGCGGGTGGTTTCACTGGCAAAAAGGCTGGCTGAACTGAAGGATTACCAGGAGAAGGGTACAATACCAGAGGTAGTCTTTGGGGGCAGAAGGCTGTGGGAAAAGGTCTGCCAGGGCCGGGCCGCCCGTGAAAAATGGCGGCACGCCCGCAGGAACCGCCTCAACTCCCGGGGAGACGAGAGCAAGGGAGGCAACCCCAACATTAAGATATTTTATGAAGGACGCTACTTGGTACATTTGACATTTGAAGTGGTCAGGGTGCAGGAACCGGACTTTGCTAAAGGTTGTCTGGCTATAGACACAAACCCTGATGGGGTAGCCCTGTGTAACGTTAGTGCTTCCGGCCAGCCGGAACCGTGGGCGGAGGGTTTCAGCGTTCCTTATCCCGGCAACCTGGGCAAGTACGAAGGAGAGTTTCAGGTTATCCCTTACCCGAACGGTTTTCTTTATATCAGAATACCAGACTTAGCCCATGCTTCCAGCTTCCGGCGTAGCTACCTGATAGGCGTTTTAGCCAGAGTAATGGTAGATATAGCTTTCTTTTCAGGCAAACCCATTGTTTTAGAAAACCTGAACTTTAGCAAAGACAGACTGGACACTAATAAAAAGTTTAACCGCATGGCCTCCAATTTTCCATTTGCGAAAATGGTAGGAGCAATGTATCGGAGAGCGACAAAAGAAGGGGTGCCTTTCAAGTTAGTATCACCCCGGCATACTTCAACCATAGGTTACTGGAAGTATATGAAACGTTACGCCGTTCCGGTGCATTGTGCGGCGGCACTGGTTACAGGACGCCGGGCGATGGGCTTCAGGGAACGGGTGACTGAAGAACTCAGGCAACTGGTATCGCAAATCAAGCAAAACCTGACCCGGAAGGTTAATCCTGATAGACCTGGGGAAGGAAAAGGGATGACCCGTGGGGTCAGGGCCTGCTTGAGGCGGCTGGGGGAGAGGCTTCCTGTGCATAACGGGCTTGCCCAGAGTGAGCAGGAGGCGTATAACTCCGTCTGGCATGACCTGAAGTTATTGGCCCTGTCCGTACGGTGACCCCGTTTAGCCGGTGTCGGACAAACCGGTAGGCGTCCTAACAGGACGCGGGAGGCGGAGTTATACTCCCACCGGGAGGTCAGCATAAACCGGTGCAGTACTCCCGTCCGGGTGGAACTCCCGGGCCGAGGTCCCCTGTCGCCCTGCCCCGCGGGGGCAAATCAAGTATTCGGAAAGGAGGCGAAATCCTGGTCTGGGGGCCGACTTGGCTGGAGATAAAAACAGTCAAGTTTTTTGAACCAGGTTTCAGGGAACATGGGAGAGGAACCGAGATTTTATCGGGAGATTCCGGCTCCAAAAGGGCGGGATCTGATTGACTATATTAAAAATCTGGGGCAATCAGCATCTCAGCCGGCTACGGAGAAAGCCAGACCGGTTACACCGCCGGCTAACCAGGATGCTGGGGTGAGTCCGGGTGCGGGGCGACGCAGTCCGGCTCAGGGATTGTCGGTATCCAAGTTTGAGGAATTGTTTAGCTACCGGCGTCCCGTGTTGCTGGAAGAACTGGAGCGAAAAAAACAAAAGGAAGCGGAAAAAAGGCAAGGGGAAATACTGGCGGCACAGGCAACGGCCATGGAAATGGCCCCGGTTGTGGCGGAGACTATCACAGAATCTTTTCAGGAAGACATGTCCCCTACCCGGCTCTTGACTGACGATGAGTTACTGGCTCTGACCAGCGCCTGGGAAGAACTGGAGGGATGGGATGCTGAAACAGCAGATGGGGAAGAGTCTGAAGAAACAGTAGTGCAGACTGAATCAGAAGAGAAACCGCTTCAGCCGCTAGAGATCAGCAAGGAGGCGGGAGCCAGCTGGCAGGAACCGCAGTCAGTACTGCCTCCTCTGGAGTTTCTTACCTTGCCACCGACAGAACAGACTGCCAACGATGATGATGAGGAAATCCTTCAAAACGCTGCCTTGCTGGAGCAGACTCTGTCTCATTTTGGCATCAAGGCTCAGGTTACCGATTTCAGCCGTGGACCGACCATTACCCGCTATGAATTGCAACCGGCACCGGGGGTTAAGGTCAGCCGGATTGTTGGTCTGGCCGACGATCTGGCCCTCAGTCTGGCGGCAGCCGATATTCGGATTGAAGCTCCCATCCCTGGCAAATCGGCGGTGGGCATTGAAGTACCCAATCGTCAGGCCCGGCCCGTCTATTTTCGCCAGGTGCTGGAGGATCCCCAGGTAAGCAAGCATCCTTCGCCGCTGGCGGTGGCCCTGGGCCAGGATATTGCCGGGGAAACGGTGGTAGCTGACCTGGCCCGCATGCCTCATCTGCTGATTGCTGGTTCTACTGGTTCGGGAAAATCGGTTTGTATGAACACCCTGATTGCCTCCGTCCTCTTCAGAGCCCAGCCCTGGCAGGTCAAGTTCCTGATGATTGACCCCAAGATGGTGGAGCTATCAGTTTACAATGGCATCCCTCACTTGCTGGCTCCGGTGGTAACTGATCCCAAACAGGCTACTGCTGCGCTAAAATGGGTAGTAACTGAAATGGAAAACCGCTATAGCCTGTTTGCTGCCAGTGGTGTGCGCAATCTGGAAAGCTATAATCAGCTGCTGGTATCCCGCCAGGAACAGCCTTTGCCCCTGATTGTGGTGCTGATTGATGAGCTGGCAGACCTGATGCTGGTGGCCTCCAAGGAAGTGGAAGAATACATTTGCCGGCTGGCCCAGATGGCCAGGGCGGCAGGGATACATCTGGTCATCGCTACCCAGCGGCCATCGGTAGATGTAATTACCGGTATTATCAAAGCCAATATCCCTAGCCGTATAGCCTTTGCCGTATCTTCCCAGGTAGATTCCCGCACCATTTTAGATATGGCTGGAGCAGAAAAACTGCTGGGCCGGGGAGATATGCTCTTCTTCCCCCTGGGACAACCCAAACCGCGCCGGGTACAGGGCGCCTTTGTCAGTGACCGGGAGATTGAAAGACTGGTTAACTTCTGGCGCCAGCAAGGCGTGCCTGATTATCTGGTGGGTTTTGGTAGCGAAGACAACAATAATGAAGGCAAAAACCTGGAGGAAGAGGATGAATTGCTGCCGGAAGCTATCCGTCTGGTTATTCAATATGGTCAGGCTTCTGCTTCCCTTTTGCAACGCCGCTTCCGCATCGGGTATACGCGGGCTGCACGGCTCATCGATATCATGGAGCAAATGGGAGTAGTGGGCAGTTATGGAGGCAGTAAACCCCGAGAAGTTTTGATGACAATGGAGGAATTTGAACAGTGGCTCGGGAACGCTTAGACAGGATTCTGGCCCATCTGGGTCTGGGCAGCAGAAAAGAAGTCAAAGGCTTAATTAAGGCTGGCAAGATTACGGTAGACGGGCGGCTAGCCAATGACCCAGGTGAACCCATCGACCCGGAGAGCTGTTGTCTGGCCGTAGATGGCCAGTGCCTTACTTATCGGCGGCATTTTCATTATTTGCTGAACAAGCCGTCTGGTGTGATTACGGCCACTACCGACCGGCGAGAAAGGACGGTGCTGGATCTATTGCCGGCTGAGTGGCGGCGACCGAATCTTTTCCCGGTGGGAAGATTAGATAAAGATACTGAAGGGCTCCTTCTCCTGACTACTGATGGTCAGCTGGCGCATCGCCTGCTAGCTCCCAAACATCATGTGGATAAAACCTATCTGGTGCGGGTGGATGGTCCGCTGGGGGAAAGGGAGCAAAAGGCTATTGAGCAGGGGGTAGAGCTGGAAGATGGCTACCTGACCCAACCTGGCCGGCTGGAGATTCTACGGGCAGAAACTCCGGGAGAAGGGCTGATTACCATCCATGAGGGAAAATATCATCAAATTAAGCGCATGTTCGCAGCTCTGGGACTAAAGGTAATCTATTTAAAGCGAATGAGTATGGGCCCTTTGCAGCTGGATCCGGCACTGGCTCCAGGGGAGGCCCGGCCGCTGACAGCAGCTGAGGAGGCGAGTTTGTATGCTTTCATCCAAACTTGAAGTGAAGGGGCTGACCATTCCGCCCCTTTTTTATAATCTTTCTTTTCAACTTAATGCCGGGGAATGGAAGCTGATAAGTGGTCCTTCTGGTACGGGAAAAAGTACCTTGTTACATTATCTTATCAACTACTGGCAGCCACCAGCAGGAACGATCTGGTTTAATGGCAGGGACATAACTACTATTGATCCGATAAGTTTGAGGCATCAGATGGTTCTGGTGCCGCAGCGGTTTTTTTTATTTCGAGGTACTGTGGCGGAGAATTTGCAAAAACCCCTGCTCTGGCGGGGAAAAAGTTTTAGCTGGTCGACTGCCCGGGACTTGCTGGCTGAATTGGGCTTACCGGAAATTGCGGCGGAGCAACGGGCTGAACTGTTATCGGGTGGGCAACAGCAGAGACTGGCGTTGGCCCGTGCCCTTTTGCTGGAACCAGAAGTGTTGCTCCTGGACGAACCTACTTCAGCCCAGGATGAGGACAATAGTCTCAGAGTGGAAAAAATAATTCGCCGCTATTGTGCCCGGGGAGGAGCCTGCCTCTGGATAAGTCACGATCCCAGGCAACTGGAGCGAATGGGGAATGTTCTCCACTTGAAGCAAGGGGGGGTTTTTCATGAATAACCTGGCCCTGGTACTGGCTTCCAGTCTGGTAATACTGGCTTTGTTCTTATCCAGAGCTTTTCGCCTGGGGCTGGAAAAGGAAATGCTGGCGGGTGTGGGACGAGCAGTAATCCAGCTTCTGGTCATCGGAATGTTACTTAACTGGGTTTTTGCCCGAAACCGCTGGTATTTTACTCTTGCCATGATCGGAATCATGGTTATTGTCGCTGGAGGAAACGCGGCTCGAAGAGGAGAGGGGATACCGCGGGTAAAACGGATAACCATACTGTCCATTGCTACCGGGGTGGCCGTACCGTTGCTGGTATTAGTGCTTACAGGAGCTATTAAAGCTACTCCTAAAGAAATGATTCCCGTGGCCGGAATGCTGGCCGGCAATGCTATGGTAGCCAGCGGATTGGTTTTGAAAAACATGAAAGAGAGCATGGTGCAACAAAGGGAAGAGATAATGAACGCCCTCTATCTGGGTGCTACCATTGCCCAGAGTGTAGCAGAGATTCGCCCCCGGATCATCAAGACGGGGATGCTCCCTACCATTGATGGTTTGCGTACTCTGGGCCTGGTACAGCTGCCAGGCATGATGACCGGGCTGATTCTGGGCGGAGTCTCTCCTCTGGTAGCAGTAAAGTATCAGATTATGGTGGCCTTTATGCTTTTAGGGGCCGTAAGTATTACCAGTATAATGGTGATTTTGCTGGCTTTACCTTCTTTTTTTACTGCGAATGCCAGTTTAAATGAAAATTTACTGAAGGAATTCGGTTCGTAAACGTCGAAATAGTTATCACCGGAAAGTGAAGGTGATAACCGTGAATTTTCAGCAGACTTTACAGCAACTGATAGAGGGCACCAGTAAAGCTGATTTTGCTGCAGCAGAAAAATTGCTGGAACTGACTGCTATTTTAGGGGAGTTTAAATGCCGTTCCTGGCAGATTCATCAGGCCCTGGACCAGTTTGCTGAAGACCCGGATTTGGCCCGGGAATTCAGTCGTCGCCTGATTCTGGCGGGAAGTATACCCAAGACCCGCTGGTGGGCCAAGCGCATAAAACATCTGCGGCGGCAGGGAGATCAGCTGGTGGCCCAGGTTGTGGCGGAAGAAGCGGCCAGCTGGTTGGGACATCCTGAATGGCCGGTTAGGCAGGGAGCAGTAGAGCTTCTGGCGGTAGGCTGCTCTATCCGTGGAGAATGGTTACAGCAGGCTTTGCGGGATTTTCGTGTCTATGTTCGGGGCATGGTTTACCGAATAATTTGTTTTGCTCTGGCCAACCCGGATGTTCAGAAAGTGGAAGGGCTGAGCCGTACTCAGCTTATCGAAATGGTGGAACAGGGGCTGGCGGACCCATCTCCCTATGTGCGGGAAAAGGCTGCCTATTGTCTCAGTTACCTGCCGGAAGTGGATAGTATTGAGCTATTGCAGCCTTTATTATATCAGACTGAGCAGCCATCCCGGGTACGTCTGGCTATTCTCAATGCCCTGATGGAAAATCTGGGGGAAGAGGAACAACGGCATTTGCTCTGGTCTTTGCGGCGGGACCAGCGGCTGGTAATGCGGCTGGCTATCCGGGAAATGGATTGTCAGTTAAGTCGACTGGACCTGGAAGAAGATGAACCCCTGCTGGCCTGGGGACAGTATTATTCTCCCTGGGATTCAGGGAACAAAGAGGCACTGGATCGCTGGTTAGCTATGCTGTTACAATCTGAACCGGCAGGACAGAAAGAAATCATAGGCCTGCTCAAAAGAGCCTGGCAGTTCCACTGGTTAACTGACTGGTTGGATTTTTTGAAGGAAGCCAGTGATAAACAGCTGCAAATACCGGTAGACCTCTGGGAGCTGGTTGGGGAGGAAGCTGTACCGGCATTGCTGGAAATCCTGCGTAAGGAAAAGGATGTGCAGCTGCGCCAGATAGCCATGGCTATCCTGGGACGACTGGGCTGTTATGACGAGCTGGAAAGACATTTGCTGGAGACCAGGAATCCCCCTGACTGGGAGGGGGTACTGGAACAGCTGGCCCGGGAAGGAAATCCCATCAGGTTGAACAACATCAGACCACTCTTAACCAGTTTTGCGCCCAGGGTGATTCTGGCTGCAACCCGTTATTTGCTGGCGATAGACAGTCAACAGCTGAGCCAGTGGCTTAAGGCAGAGCTGTTGCAGCAATTGCTGCAAAATGTAGCAGAAGGTAAAATTTACGGAAAAAACTGGGGAGACCTGGCCCGCTTACTGGCGGCTCTTGCCTGTAAATGGCAGGTGGATTTGCGGCTATTGTTACCCGGTAGTGAGCAGGATAACATTTTATTACAACAGTTCATCCTGGAGGTTTATACCCACCGCAGCTAGGGTGGGTATAACTTTTTCCTGTAATTATGGACAAGAGTTAACGAATATGTTATGGTAAAGCTATTGAAGAGGGTGATAGATTGTTACTACATCTCAGTATGAGTTTAGCGGCGGGTTTAACTATTACTCTGGGTGCGATCCTGGCTTATCAGATTCGCAAGCCGGACCAGAAATTGATGGCAGCTTTTTTGGGTTTTGCCGCCGGGGTAATGGCAGCTTTGATTGGTACAGATCTGTTGCCAGAAGCTATGGAAACAGCAGGCTGGCCGCGGACTATCATCGGTGTTTGCCTTGGCTTTCTTTTCCTGGCCGGTATGGACAGGATTGCCCACCATACCCATGGTTTTGATCCGGAGGTGGAAAAGGAGATAGCCAGCAGCAAAGAACCGGATTGTGGCTGCTGTATCCACCTGGATCATACCAATCTTAACCCGGTCCATTTATGGAAACTGGGGTTCCTGGTGGCTTTAGGAACGGCCTTGCATAACCTGGTTGAGGGATTGACAGTGGGGGTTGGCTTCACGGTTGGGGAACACCTGGGAGAGGCTATTTTGCTGGCTGTAGTCCTGCATAATATTCCTATCGGCATGGCTATTGCCGTGCCCTGGCGTCTGGCCCGGCAGAGCCTGGTGAAAACGATAGCCATGACTTCATTGGTTGGGCTTTTTACCCCCCTGGGAACCTTATTGGGCCTGCTGGCTGATAGCCTGATTGCTCGTTTCGATGGGTTTATTATGGCAGTAGTGGCCGGGACCATGATCTATATCGCCTCCCTGGAGTTGATTCCCAAGTCCTACCGCAATCATCCCTGGTATGGGGCCATTGGGCTGGTAGTAGGGATGTTCACAATTTTTATTGTGCATCAACATTAGGAGAGATGGATATGGGGCAAAATATCCTTTTGTTAATTTTACTGGCTTTAGGGATACTGGGCCGGAATAATACGGTTGCTCTGGCAGCCTGTTTATTACTGGCCTTGCGTTTACTTAAATTGGACAAGCTGTTTCCCCTCATAGAAAAACACGGGCTGGAACTAGGGGTAATAGTTCTGACTATCGGGGTACTGGCTCCCCTGGCCAGTGGGGCGATTTCTCTAGAAACCATCTGGCAAACAGTGCGCAGTTCTTCCGGTTTGCTGGGGATTGCAGTTGGGGTACTGGTTGCCTATCTTGGGGGGCGTGGAGTCCATTTATTATCCGACCTGCCTCAGGCGGCAACAGGGATTATCATCGGTACAGTCATGGGTGTGGCCCTGTTACGGGGGGTACCGGTAGGACCATTGATTGGAGCTGGGATTTTAGCATTATTGCTTCAATATAAGTAGGGGAGGTTGTCATGGTGATTGAATACTTTTATCTACAAGCGGGAGAAAAAGAGTTGATAGGGAATGTGGTGATTGACGAGAGGTTTCCCTTGCCTGTGGTGCAGGAAGACCTTGCTTATATGTTCAATAACGATAAGGGTATTCCCTGGGCTTACTTCATTAAAGGAATGGTATATGTGCTGGCTGAGGAAATCGACCCGGAAAACCACCAGAAATACTGGGAGTTTCTTCAGAATTATGACCCCAACCTGGCGGAAAAACTGGTGGCAGAAGGAGCAAAAGCTGCTGAAAAAGGTGCAAAAGACTGGGCGTTACGCTACTGGCAGGTAGCTGCTCGTCTAGATGGCAATCAGCCGGAGTTGCTCTATAATTATGGCATGTATTTTCTTGAAGAAGCGGCCAGGGCTAATGAAAACAGCAAAAGGGAAGAAATGCTGGAAAAAGCGGAAGAATATCTGGAAAAAGCGATTTGTATTAAAGGAGACTGGGCTCTGCCCTGGTACCGTCTAGGGTTTGTTTATCGTCATCTAGGCGACTGGGCTGAGGCTAAAGAAGCCTGGCAAAAAGCCCGGGAGCTGGGAGTGCCGGTAGAAGTAGAGGCGGAGATTGAACAATTAATCAATGATATCGATAGAATAGAACTGGTAGAATCCCAGTTTAAAAGCGGGCGAGCTTCACTGGCTCAGGGCAAGCTGAAGCAGGCAGCTTTGCTGCTTCAACCCCTGGTAAAAAAATATCCCGACTGGTGGGAAGCAAAATACTACCTGGGGCTGACGTATCGTTATCTAGAGGAATATGATAAAGCGATTGCTGTTTTAAGCGAAACAGTAAAACAGGCTCCCTGGTTCATTTCCGCTTACAATGAGCTGGCTATGTGTCTTTTTGTCCAGGGAGAACTGGAAAAAGCAGCAGATTATCTCTGGTTGGCTATTGCTAAACAACCTAAGGATGCTGGTTTATGGACAAACCTGGGCCTGGTGTATCAGAAGCGGGGTCAGTTGGATGATGCTGCTAAATGTTTCTACAAGGCACTGGAATTTAATCCTAAAGATGCCTTTGCTTTAAATTATCTTGCCGAATTGCCGGAAGAGTATCGCCGACCCTGCTAGGAGGGGAATTATGGCTATACTGCGATTTCGCATTGTCTACCAGGATCGGGTAGGGATTTTGTCTGATATAGCCAGGGAGCTTTCCCTGCAACAAGTTAACATCATTACTCTTGAACTTTCCCCCAATGTTATGTTTATGGAAGCGGAACTGCCGACGGGCCTGGATTTCAGCCGGATTAACCTGCTATTGCATAAGGTGGAAGGAGTCAAGGACGTCGAACTGATTGAGCGCATGCCCCACCAGGAACGGGAATGGCACTTACAGGCCTTGCTGGATTCCATCAGTGATGGTATTCTGGCTATCGATCAGGAGGGCAAAATCGTAACCATTAATCCGGTAGCGGAAACTATTTTCCGCATTAAGCGGCAGGAAGCTCTGGGCCGACCGGTAGCGGAAATTTTAAGCCCGGATATTCCCATGCTCAAATGCTTGCAGGATGGGCAGCCATATTCCCATAAAGAAATGATTCTCAATACCAGGCGGGGGAGATTGCACTTCCTGACTACCGGACGTCCGATTAAAGATGAAAAGGGCCGGGTTATCGGGGTGGTAGCCAGTATCAAGGATATGAGTGAGGTCAGACAGCTGGTTTACTCGGTAACCCAGCCGCCAATGACCACTTTTGCAGATATTCTCAAGACCAGTCCCTCCTTGCGCCCCCTAATCGATTTGGCGCAGACCGTAGCCAGAGGCAATTCCACTATCTTAATCAGGGGGGAGAGCGGTACGGGGAAGGAACTGCTGGCCCGGGCCATCCACATGGCCAGCCGGCGGCGGGGCAAGCCCTTTGTCCCTATTAACTGCGCTGCCCTGCCTGACTCCCTGCTGGAGGCGGAATTGTTTGGCTATGGCGAAGGAGCTTTTACCGGGGCCAAAAAAGGCGGTAAACAGGGGCTATTCGAATTTGCACACCAGGGTACCCTTTTTCTTGATGAAATCGGAGAACTATCTCCCCATCTGCAGGCCAAGCTTTTGCGAGTATTGCAGGAAGGGAGAGTGAGAAGAATTGGGGAGCAAGAGGAAATCCCGGTAGATGTCCGCATCATCTGTGCTACCCATCGCAACCTGGAGGAAATGATTGGAAATGGGCGTTTTCGGGAAGACCTTTACTACCGTTTAAATGTTGTCCCTCTATATTTGCCCCCCTTGCGCGAGAGAAAAGAAGATATCCCCGGTCTGGTGAAAAGCTTTATTGAAAAGTTTAACCAGCGCCTGGACAAAAATGTCCAGGTCATTGAACCTCAGGCTCTGAAGCGGCTGGAGAGTTATGACTGGCCAGGCAATATCCGCGAGCTGGAAAATGTAATTGAAAGGGCTATGAATCTGGCAGCTGGTCCGCGTCTGCAGGAACAGCATATACTCCTGGAAAGAAATCAGGAAGTGCGCTCAACCCTTCCCAGAAACAATTTTGGGGAAATGCGCACTTTGGCTGAAATTGTTGCTGAAGTGGAGAAAGAAGTTATACGTCAGGCCCTCAGTCGGTATAAAAGTGGGCGCCAGGCGGCTAAAGCGCTAGGGCTATCTCACACTGCCTTGCAAAATAAAATCAAGAAATATCAGCTGGCCGATGGCAACTAATCTTGCCATCGGCAATTTACGTTGCCATAATTGGAAACTAATATTGCCAAAATAAAAGAATGGAAACCGGGAACCTTATTAATAAGCTATTCGACAAATCGGCACAATTTTTGCAATAGTAGATGGTGCAGAGATTCAAGGGAGGTATGTTTTTTATGATTATTGGTGTACCCAAAGAGATTAAAAATAATGAAAACCGGGTTGCTATTACTCCGGCAGGTGTCCAGGCAATGGTAGCTGCCGGGCATAAGGTAGTAATTGAAAACAATGCCGGTGCAGGCAGCGGTATTAGCAACGAAGAATACATTGCTGCTGGGGCGGAAATTCTGGCCACTCCTCAGGAAGTATTTGCTGCTGCCGATATGATTATGAAGGTAAAAGAGCCCCTGCCGCAGGAATATGACCTTTTCAAAGAAGGCCAGGTTTTGTTCACCTATCTGCATCTGGCTCCCGAACCGGAACTGACCCGGGCCCTGCTGGCCAGGAAGGTAGTGGGCATTGCTTACGAAACCGTTGAGCTGGACAACCACACCCTGCCCCTCTTGACTCCCATGTCTGAAGTGGCCGGCCGGATGGCAGTGCAAATTGGTGCCCGTTTCCTTGAAAAACCCCAGGGTGGCAAGGGTATCCTGCTGGGCGGTGTGCCCGGGGTACCTGCTGCTGATGTAGTGATTATCGGTGGCGGTGTGGTAGGTACCAATGCTGCCAAGATGGCTATGGGTATGGGTGCTCAGGTAACCATTATTGACAAGAGCGCTGACCGTCTCCGTTACCTGGATGATATTTTCGGTGGCCGCATTAAAACCCTGATGTCTAACTCCTACAACATCGAACGGGCTGTGCGTTTTGCTGACCTGCTCATCGGGGCGGTTCTGATTCCGGGAGCAAGGGCGCCCAAACTGGTTACCGAAGAAATGGTCAAGCAAATGAAACCCGGTTCCGTAATCGTCGACGTAGCCATTGACCAGGGTGGTTCAGTAGAAACTATTGACCGGGTAACCACTCACAGTGATCCGGTTTACGAAAAACACGGTGTGGTTCACTATGCTGTAGCTAACATGCCTGGTGCTGTGGCCCGAACTTCTACTTTTGCCCTGACCAATGTTACCTTGCCGTATGCTCTGGAACTGGCCAACAAAGGCTGGGAAAAAGCTGTACGGGAAAGCAAGCCTCTGGCCCGTGGAGTTAATACTGTCGATGGTAAGCTGACCTATCAGGCAGTAGCTGAGGCTCTGGATCTGCCCTATACTCCTTTGACCGAAGTCTTACCTGGCGTACAACTCTAATAAAAAATAACAGCCCCCATCCCTGCGGATGGGGGCTTTAGGATTCGCATTAAAAAGGTTCGAACCTCCAACTTCGAACCTCGAACTTCGTATATGGGGTGACCGATGGGAGTCGAACCCACGCATGCAGGGGCCACAACCCTGTGCCTTAACCACTTGGCGACGGTCACCATAAATAAATGGCGCGCCCGGCAGGACTCGAACCTGCGACACTCTGCTTAGAAGGCAGATGCTCTATCCAGCTGAGCTACGGGCGCAGTCTATATGCAAATAAAATAAATGGCAGGGGAGACAGGACTCGAACCCGCAACCTACGGTTTTGGAGACCGCCGCTCTACCAATTGAGCTACTCCCCTACATAAATGGCGCGCCCGGCAGGATTCGAACCTGCGACCACCAGATTCGTAGTCTGTTACTCTATCCAGCTGAGCTACGGGCGCATGTTGTATGGAGCGGAAGACGGGATTCGAACCCGCGACCCTCGCCTTGGCAAGGCGATGCTCTACCACTGAGCCACTTCCGCATTGTATAGTTCGCTTGATTATAAACTTCGCATTACTGCGTCAGCTGTCGCTGCGGCATCCTCGACGTACCTCCAGTACGCCTCCGGTGCCTCGCTTCAGCTTCCTTGTACTGCTCGTTTCTAATCAAGCTCAATGAGCAAGCTGACGATTTCGAACCTCGCACCTCGAACTTCGAACTTCGAATAGTGGTGAGCCATGCTGGACTCGAACCAGCGACACCCTGATTAAAAGTCAGGTGCTCTACCTACTGAGCTAATGGCTCACATTGGAAATGGCTGGGGTGGCTGGATTCGAACCAACGCATGGCGGAGTCAAAGTCCGCTGCCTTACCGCTTGGCTACACCCCAGCGGAGATGGCGGAGCAGACGGGATTCGAACCCGCGACCTCCTGCGTGACAGGCAGGCATCCTAGACCAGGCTAGACCACTGCTCCGCGTATGGTGGGCGATGACAGGATCGAACTGCCGACCCCCTGCTTGTAAGGCAGGTGCTCTCCCAGCTGAGCTAATCGCCCATGATGGTGACCCCTACGGGATTCGAACCCGTGTTACCGCCGTGAAAGGGCGGTGTCTTAGACCACTTGACCAAGGGGCCGTTACCGAACTCGTCAGCGACATTTGATAGTTTATCGCATTCCGGCTCACTCTGCAATGGCAAGTAGATTCGATTTTAATAGTTTATTCCCGACATTCTTATATTTTCTCCGAAATACAATGGAATATTCCTCGGCACAAAAAATTTTGCAGAAACTTTTATTGACAAATCCGATGGGAAAACTTAAAATTAAGAAGACGACCTTATCAAGAGTGGTGGAGGGACTGGCCCGATGAAACCCGGCAACCGGCTGGTAAACCAGCGTCCTGGTGCCAATTCCTGTAGATAAGGCGGTTTTGTGCAAACAAGACCTGCCTTGGGCAGGTTTTTTTCTTATCCAAAAGGATAAAGTAAATGGAGGAGGTAGAAGGAAATGCAGCTGGAAACTATTCTGGCTCAGCTAGGGGTTCGCAAGGATCAGGGGACAGGCAGTATTACCATGCCTATCTATCAAACGGCCACTTTTGCTCATCCTGCCCCAGGGCAATCTACCGGTTTTGACTATTCCCGTTCCGGCAACCCTACCCGGCAGGTGCTGGAAGAAGCTATTGCCGCTTTAGAGGGCGGGTGTAGAGGTTTTGCCTTTAGTTCCGGCATGGCGGCTTTGACAGCAGTCTTTCAAATATTTAAGCCAGGAGATAGAATCCTGGTTTGTGATGATTTATATGGCGGTACCTATCGTCTGTTTGAACAAATCCTGCGTCCTCTCGGACTGGCCTTTACCTATCTGGATTTCAGTAATACCAGCGAGGCGGACTGGGAAAACTATGCAGGTCAGGATGTAAAGGCGGTATTTATTGAAACCCCTACTAATCCGTTGATGAAAATCTATCCTTTATCCCGCCTGGCCCAATTCTGTCAGCGGCATCAATTATTATTGCTAGTAGATAATACTTTTATGACTCCCCTGCGCCAGCGACCCCTATTGCTGGGGGCGGATATCGTTATTCATAGTGCCAGCAAATATCTGGGTGGGCACAATGATTTGATTGCAGGCCTGGTCGCAGTCAAGGACCCTGAGCTGGCGGAACGGGTGTATTTTTATCAGAATGCCTGCGGAGCTATACTGGGACCACAGGATAGCTGGTTGTTGCTGCGCGGCCTGAAGACTCTGGCGGTGCGGCTGGAACGGCAGGAGCAAAATGCAGCCGGAATAGCTTCTTATTTAAATAAACACCCGATGGTAAGAAAAGTCTGGTATCCTGGCCTGGCAGAGCATCCGGGAAGAGAGTGGCATTTTGCTCAGGCCAGCGGGCCAGGAGCTATGGTGTCTTTTGAAGTGGAATCAAAGGAGCTGGCATTAGAGGTCTTAAGCAAAATCAGACTTATTTCGTTTGCGGAAAGCTTAGGCGGAGTAGAATCGCTGTTGACTTATCCTGAAACCCAGACCCATGCGGATATCCCGGAAACGGAGAGAAGGAATAGGGGTATTACTGATTGTTTGTTGCGCTTATCAGTTGGCCTGGAGCATCTGGAAGATTTGCTGGCAGATCTGGAACAAGCTCTAGGCGGGGAGGTATAGAAAATGGAACGCGATTTAAAGGAAAAAAGTCTTTACGTTCATGCGGGTCCGCGGGGTGATAAATATACAGGTGCCGTAAATGTCCCTGTTTATCTCACCAGTACCTTTGACCAGGAGGAATTGCCTGCTCGCAAACCCTATGAATACAGCCGGGGCCAGAACCCTACCCGGGAAGCTCTGGAACAGGCTATTGCCAGACTGGAAGGGGGTAAATACGGTTTTGCTTTCAGCTCCGGGATGGCGGCTATCTCTACAGCTCTCTGTTTATTCGCGACCGGGGAGCATGTACTGGTGACGGAAGATTGTTATGGTGGTACTTACAGGATTTTGACCAAATTCTTTGCCCGCTATGGGGTGGAATTTGATTTTGTGGATACTACCGATCTGGAACAGGTAAAAAAGGCGATAAAACCCAATACCAGAGGGATTTTTGTGGAATCGCCCAGCAATCCCCTGATGCGGATTACCGACCTGGCGGCTTTGAGCCAGCTGGCCCGGGAAAAGGGGCTGATTACCCTGATTGATAATACCTTTGCTACCCCTTATTTGCAAAAACCCCTGGCGTTAGGCATTGATGTGGTGATCCACAGTGCGACCAAATACATCGGGGGACATAGTGACCTGCTGGCGGGTCTGATTGTGGTCAATGATGAACAGCTGGCCCGGCAAATCAAGCTGGTTCAGATGGCCTTTGGGGCAGTTCTCAGTCCTTTTGACTCCTACCTGACCTTGCGGGGGCTAAAAACCCTGGCTATTCGCATGGAACAGCAGCAAAGCAACGCCCGGGAACTGGCCCTCTGGCTGCGGGATAGAAAAAAGGTGAAAAGGGTGTATTATCCCGGCTTCAGCGACCATCCCGGTGCGGAAATTCACCAGCGCCAGGCCCGGGGACCAGGAGCAGTGATCACCATTGACCTGGGCAGTGAAGAAGAAGCCATTGCCTTTATTAATTCTACCAGCATTCCGGTCATCGGGCCTAGTTTGGGCGGAGTAGAAACCATTATCACCCATCCTTTTTCCATGTCCCATGCCGGTATTCCGGCGGAAATCAAGAACCGGCTGGGAATTACGCCGGGACTGGTGCGAATTTCGGTAGGGATAGAAGAAGTTGAGGATTTGAAACAGGATTTTTCAGCTCTGGACCGATAATTGCAATTATTTTTAGTCACGTGTCTGCCAGAAAAAACTCCCCTGAACTTTCTGTTCAGGGGAGCCTTGTTAGCTCTCAAATAACACATTGGCATTATAACCGGAACCGCCCGTTTGCCGCATCAGGTCTTTGAAAGTCTTGGGCTGAACGGTACGGATGGGAATTTGTTTGCCGCAGACCGAGCAAATAATGCGCCGTTTCCCCGAAATCGGCTCTCTCTTGGTGATGAGTGTGTCCATTGAGACATGAAGAAATCCACATTTGCATTCCAGTTCCATATATTACACCCCCAAATGAAAAAGCCTTTCCAGGAAGCCTCCAATGGAAAGGCGGAGCAGTCTGTGGCTCTCTATCTCTTTCCAGCTTCGGCAACCTGGCAATCATAGCCTCCGGAGCGAGGCCTTAGACCCATGGCTTTGCGCCCCCACCTTTCGATGGGTTTGCCTTTATCGACTGTGTGTAGTATTTCACTTATTAATTTAGCACTATTTGTAACAAGTGTCAACTCTTAATTGGTGAAAAATGACGAAAAAACTCAAATGGCTTGCCAAGGCAGGGTTTAACTGTTAAAATTATTTAGGGAAAATCAATAATGTGAGGAGGATATTCTAATGGCTAAGCATATTAAAACTCTGGCTGTAAAAAATCTGCAAAATACCGTTAAAACCGGGGGTTGTGGCGAATGCCAGACCAGCTGTCAATCAGCTTGCAAAACTTCCTGCACAGTTGGTAACCAGGTTTGTGTAAGATAAAGAAAGGGCCTGACCTCACCTGCGGGGTCGGGTTTTTTACTGTCTAATGCTGTTTAATGAGGTGGTAGACATTGTTGCATAAATTTACCCTCTTTGGCAGTAGGATTGTCTATGATGTGGCTTCCGGCTCCGTCCATGTAGTGGACGAGCTGACCTGGCGGATTCTGGACTACTGGCCGGTTGCAAGTCGGGAGGAGATTGGAGCCAAATTAGGGCAGGAATATAGCCAGGAAGAAATCGAGGAAGCGGTCCGGGAGCTGGAGGAATTAAAAAAGGAGGGTCTATTGCTGGCAGAGGACCAGGCTCCGGCTGCTTTGCATTTGCGCCAGCAATCGGTAGTAAAGGCCCTTTGTCTCCATGTGGCCCATGACTGCAATTTGCGCTGCCGTTATTGTTTTGCCGGCACCGGGCCTTTTGGCGGGGACCGTACTCTGATGAAGGAGGAAACAGGGCGTCAGGCCATTGACTTCTTGCTTAAAGCCAGCGGAAAGCGGCAGCAGGTGGAAATTGACTTCTTTGGCGGGGAGCCGCTGCTGAATTTTCCGGTAGTCAAAAACCTGGTGGCATACGGCAAAGAGGCGGCCGCGGCAGCCGGGAAGAAAATCAAATTTACTTTGACTTCCAATGCCCTGTTGCTAACTGAAGAAATTGAACGGTGGTTGAATGAAGAGGAAATGGCAGTGGTTCTAAGCCTGGATGGGCGTCCGGAGGTCCATGATCGCATGCGCCCCCGGCTGGATGGCAGTGGTTCTTACCAGCGTACTGTTGACCATATCCTGCGTTTTGTTAACAGCCGTAACCAGGAAAATTATTATGTGCGGGGAACTTTTACCGGCTTACAACCGGATTTTGCGGCAGATGTCATTTACATGGCTGACCTGGGGATTAAACACCTGTCGGTAGAACCGGTAGTAGGGGCGCCGGAAGAGGATTATGCCCTGAAGGAAGAGTATCTACCACAATTGCTGGCAGAATATGAACGGCTGACAGAGGAGTTTTTGCGGCGCCAGGAAACAGGGCAGCCCTTTACCTTTTTCCATTTCAACCTGGATCTAACGGGTGGCCCTTGTCTGGCCAAACGGCTATCCGGTTGTGGTGCGGGCCATGAATATCTGGCCTGCGACCCGGAGGGCAACCTCTACCCCTGTCATCAATTTGTCGGCAATAAAGATTTCTGGCTGGGAACAGTAGATACAGGAGTAGAAAAACCGGAGCTGGTCCAGCGTTTTCAGGAGGCCCATGTCTTCAACAAGCAGAAATGTCAGAATTGCTGGGCCCGCTATTTATGCAGCGGTGGTTGCCATGCCAGCAACTACCACAGCCATGGCCATTTGCTGGAACCATATGAAATGGGATGTGCCCTGGAAAAGAAGAGACTGGAATGCGCTATTTATATTCAGCTAAAAACTGCAGGTCTTGTTTAAATTTTAAAGAAAAGGTGTCAATAACTTGTGAAAATGTCACCCCAAAATAGGGTTAATTATCGTCACAAAATGTCACACCCTGCTAAGAACCTAACCGGGCTTTGGCAATTGTAGTTATTACGTTCGGTTAAGTCAAGGGTAAAGTGAACGGGCTTCGCCCGCCCTTGACTTAACCTCACTTCATAACTTTTGGCAAATCAAGCCCGGTTAAGGTTCCTAAAAATTAGATCCAGGCAAAGCTAAGCATACTTTCGGAGAAATATCTCTTCAAGCATTTTTAATATATCCCTGTCACTGTCTTCGTAGGTAAGTCTTTTAACCAGATTGTGTCCATACTTAAAGTAATGCGTATCTGGAGGTATATAGGGCTTTCTTTCAGTAGCTTCAGTTTTTGGCTTTTGCGTCTTTTGTGGCTTAACATAGGGGATCGTTTCAAATACAGTGTTTTTGTATTGCACTTTTACACCAAAAACCGGACTTATTAATACATCTATCTTCGTACGTGGCGGAATAGGATTGGTTTCTTTATAGATAACCTTAAAATGCCTGTTATAGAAAGAAAATACGCCCCCATTATCGATAGTTCTTTTTTGTTTAACACATAGTATATGGCCAATATCAATGTTTTGGTCAAGCGCCCTATAAGCAGTTTCTGGCTCTAAAGCTTTCACTGCAAACTGACTGTTAAATTTCTCTATATATTGAGATAGGAACTCATTAGCTTCATCAATAGTGGTAATACCGGCTATTTTGAATTCAACGGGGAGCCTGCTTTGAAGCGTTTCCCATAGTCGCTCTACTCTACCTTTGGCCTGGGGTGAACGTGCTGGAATAAGGGTTATACCTAGCTCTTTCATAGCTCTGCCAAACTGGGTGTCGTTAACAACTTTGCCTTGCAATTGCTCCTCAATCGTAAGCCTTGAAGCGTTTTGGGAGAGAAAAATTGAGTGTCTGTCTGCATAGATACTTGCTGGAATACCGTGTTTGTTAACGATTTGCCAGGTTACCTCAAAATATCCTTGCAAGCATTCATTCTTGGCCAGGTAGAGTCCTACTATTTTCCCGGTGGCATCGTCAATTGCACCATGGAGAGCAAACTTTTCATTAGTGCCAAACCATTCAAAAGGAGTGGCATCCATTTGTATAAGGAGGCCTTCCTGAGGCCTTCTCTTTCTGCGGCGATGAGGTTTAAATCTCCTTCGTTTCTTAGGACTGTTAATGCCTGCTTTGGTCAAAATAGTGTGGAGACAGGAATAACTTATGGCTATTTCCTCGTGCACCTCCAGAAGCTCCATAAAGTGCTTGAAATTGGCGTTCTTGTACTTATCGGACTGTTTCAATAAGATAATCTTGCTTTTAAGCTCGTCAGTGAGCGCATGCTGCGGCTTACGACCTGTATTTTTATGGATAAGGAACGCCGGCCCTTGTTCCATCACTCCTTTTTTAAGGCGCTTAATCTGGCGTTCACTTAGACCTAAGCTCATAGCTGCTTCACTGATTGATAGTTTCCCATCAATTAAGGAAGAAATTACCTTGTACCTATTTAGTTGTTTTTGTGTCATTAGATAACGCACCTCGTTTCTCATAGTGACATTTTATCAAAATACTTTACAAGGTGACATTATCACAAGATAATCACAAAATTTTAAAGAAAAGGTTGGCTGGATAGTTAAAATATGATATAATAGAAAAGCCATGTTTATCTTTTGCGGACTGCAGTGGATGAGCAGGGAAAGGAGGGGCCATGCAGAAAGAGCTTGCAACCAAACAGCAAAATGGCAACTGGCTGGGGGTTGTGCTGGGCCTGGCACTGGTAGCCAATGTCCTGGCAGCCTGGCAAACTGATGATAGAATTAAAGCTTTTGCAGTAGAAATCGATGGGAAGCAAGTAGCAGTGGTAGAAGAACGCCAGCAGGCAGACCGCTTGATCAAGCAGTTGATCAAAGAACGCCAATTAAGGGGAGAGGCTTCTCATCAGCCGGTGATTGTCTATGAACCGGTAAAGGCAAGAAAAGAGGAATTGACTGCAGCTGACCGGCTGCAACGAATTTTACAGGAACAGTTGTTGCCGATCCGGGCCGCATATGGAATCGAAATCAACGGCCGGGTGGAAGTGGTTCTGCCAACCCGGGAAGAGGCGGAAAAAGTACTGACTCTATTGCAGCAACAGGCCAATGGCGGTATGAAAGGCACAGTAGTGTCCAGTCAAATTAAAGAAAAGATTGCGGTTGTTAAAACAGTAGCAGCCAGTGGTGAGCTGGTCACGGCTCCGGAAGCGGCTCGAATCCTGCTGCAAGGGCGGACAGAAATCAAGGAATATACCGTTAAGGAAGGGGATAGTCTCTGGCTGATTGCCCGGCGCTATGACTTAAGGGTGAAAGACATCCGGGCGTTGAATCCGGAGATTACCGGTGAATTCGTCGATGTGGGCCAGGTCATCAAACTGGCCAAAGTTGAACCCCTGGTACATATTGAAACCAGGCTACGGACTCAGATTGTCGAGAACATTCCGGCTCCTGTTAAGGTGGAAATGAAACGGACCTTGCGCCGGGGGGTAGAAAAGGTAGTTCAGGAAGGTAAACCGGGTAAACAGGTTAAACAGGTGGAAACGGTATTTATTAATGGGGTACCGGTAGGACAAAAACTGGTAGCCAGCCGGATTGTGGAAAATCCTCGCCCCAGAGTTATTTACAAAGGCGGACGGGGAGGGAGTTATATGATTGCCTCCCGGGGTAACGTGGGCAGTGACTTGCTCTGGCCTACTCGTGGTCCGATCTCTTCTCCCTATGGTGAACGCTGGGGTCGGATGCATACCGGAATAGATATTGATGGCAGTACCGGCAACCCTGTTTATGCTGCTGAAGATGGAGTGGTTATTCAGGCTGGCTGGTATGCTGAATACGGTAAGTTCATAGCGATTCGCCATGACAATGGACTGGTTACCCGTTATGGCCACCTATCTTCCATAGATGTAACCGAAGGCCAGCGGGTCAGCCGGGGTGAATATATAGGTGCTGTAGGTTCAACTGGCCGCAGTACTGGTTCTCATCTCCATTTTGAGGTACTGAAAAACGGTGATTTCCAGAATCCTCTTGCATATTTGCGCTAAACTACAAAACCAGGGACTGCCCTGGTTTTGTTCTTTTTCGGGGTTTACCTGAACAAAAATTTTAATATACTATACGGGGGTATACTTGACAAAAGAGATTTTTCGTAAGAAAATAAAGGTAGCGAAAATACAGGAAAGTGAAAGAGGGATGAAAAATGGCCAATACTGTGTATGATATTATCATCATCGGAGGGGGGCCGGCAGGGTTGACGGCTGCCCTCTATGGAGCCCGCTCCAATCTGAAAGTGCTGGTAATCGAAAAAATGATGCCCGGTGGGCAGGCTGCCATTACGGAAAGCATTGAAAATTATCCTGGTTTTCCCCAGGGCATTGCCGGTTTTGAACTGGGCATGAAATTGCATGAACAGGCCGGACGTTTTGGTGCTGAAATGGTAGTGGAAGAAGTGGTGGAACTGCAACTGGCCGGCCAGCCCAAGGTGGTCAAAACCACCCAGAATACTTATGAGGCTAAAGCGGTAATTCTGGCTACTGGGGCCAAAAACCGCGCCCTGGGTTGTCCGGGGGAAGAACAATTCCGGGGCCGGGGAGTTTCTTATTGTGCCACCTGTGATGGAGCCTTTTTCACCGGCAAAAAGGTGGTAGTAGTAGGTGGCGGCAACTCCGCAGTGGAGGAAGCGGTGTACCTGACCAAGTTTGCGGAAAAGGTAACCATTATCCACCGTCGGGATACTTTGCGGGCTGACAAAGTAGTACAGGAAAAGGCTTTTAATGAACCAAAGATCGATTTTCTCTGGAATAAAGTAGTGGTGGAAATCACCGGGCAGGATCAGGTAACAGGGGTAGTGGTTCAGGATACGGTGACCGGAGAAAAATCTACTGTAGCCACTGATGGGGTTTTCGTCTTTGTCGGCATGGAGCCCCAGACTGCTCTGGTAGCAGGACAGGTGGAACTCACTGAAGATGGCTATATTCGGGCCGATGAAAGCACTGCTACCAATTTGCCGGGGGTTTTTGCTGCCGGAGATGTGCGCAAAAAACCCCTGCGCCAGGTGGTAACAGCCGTAGCTGATGGAGCGGTAGCAGCCATGGCTGCTGAAAAATATGTCGAAAATTTGAAATAGATCAGGCCTGGCAGGAATCTGCCTGCCGGGGTAGAATATAACCTGTGGGAATTTTACCACAGGAAGGAGAATGTCTGGTGCCAAAGCCAAAACACCGGAAAAAGCCAAAGGTCGTGAAACAGGATGGGCTGGTTGGTACTGCGCCTACCGGGAACAAAAAGAAAGATCACTGGGTTATTCTGGCCATCTTTACCATTGCAGCCCTGATCGGGGCCATCCTGTTACCGGCAATATTCAACCGGGGGCAAGCCCAGCTGGGCGGCAGAGGAGTTAATATCAGCCAGCAGGAAGAGATAGTTAAGAAAAACCCTCAGGATATTGATGCCAAGGATGCGCTGGGGACTGCCTATTTCAACCAGGGCAGCAGCAAATTGCAGGCCGGGGACCAGAAAGGGGCCCAGCAGGATTTGCAACGGGCAATCGCTCTTTTCAATGATGTACTCAAAGTCAAGCCCCAAAAAATCGAAACCCTGGGTGACCTGGCCACAGCCTATTATTATACTGGCGATACGGTTAAAGCCATAGAACTGGCCCAAAAGGCCCTCAGTATTAATCCCGATTTTACTCCGGCGCGCTTGAACCTGGCTATCTACCTCAGCAGCCAGGGCAAATACCAGGAAGCGATAAATGAGCTGAAGAAAATCCCCGCTACCAGCCCGGATTATGCCACAGCTCAGGCGCGGATTAAGGAATATCAGCAGGCTCTGACCCAGCCTGCCCCTTCCGGAACAGGAAGCGCTGGAACGGGCAGCAGCACTACAGGAACAGGCGGTACTCCGGTTCCCGGTCCGGCACCGGCTCCCACACCGGCTAAACCGGCTCAATAAGGATTTTCACCTCTGCCTTTCAGGGCAGAGGTTTTTTCTTGCCATAACTTACCGGGACCGCAAATAGCATATAAATTGTATAATAGAGGAGGAGAAAGAGTTAAAGGGAGAGATTAATATGCCGATTTTAGATACTAATCTTTATTACTGGCGGGGATTGCTGGCTGGTCTTGCCCTTTGTTTGCTAGGGCTGGTTTTGGTCTGGTGGCCTCAACCAAAACAGGGACTTTACCTGATTTTGCAGCAGCTACTCAAGGCCAAACTGGTCTGGGAGACCAGAGATTGGCGGGAAATTGAAGGGGAGCATTTTCGCATTCGCTATCAGGGCGATGCGGAAGGAGCTGATGAAGCCCGATTGGTTTTGCAGACTGCGGAAAAATTTTATCCTTCGCTTCTGAAAAAGTTTCATATTTCAGGAATAGAGGGAAAAACCCTGGTAGTCATTTTCCCCGACAAAGACAGCCTTAATCGTTCTTTTGGCTGGGGTGGGGATCAGGGGACTATGGGTGTCTACTGGGCAGGTACGATTCGGGTGCTGGCTCCGCAGCAATGGGCACAGGCAGAGGAGGATTTTGTGGTCAATGGACCTATGGCTCATGAATTTGCCCATTTGCTGGTGGATAAACTGACTCTGGGCAATTATCCCCGCTGGCTGACGGAAGGGATTGCCCAGCAACTGGAATATGAATTGACCGGTTTTGAATTTAAGGCCAGGTCAGGCTCTCATTCCTGGTATCCGGTAGAAATGATGGATGGACAGTTTGACAGCTTGCCTGATCAGGAGCTGGCCTATATCCAGGCCCGGCAAATGGTCAGGTTCATGGAGGAAAGATATGGCGAAAAAGCCTGGCGGCGCCTGTTGCCATATCTCGGTCAGGGCTGGCCTTTTAGCTGGGCCTGGTACAAAGCTTTTGGCGAAAATTTTGCTGATTTTTCCCGGGCATTTATAAGCACCGATCAAGCTGGGTAAACTACTGCCAAAAAGGGGTGCTGCTGATGAATCAGGATAACCGCTTGCAGGAAAAAATTACCCGGCATTTGCAGGAAAAGATGAACTTGAGTGCTGAAGATATCAATGTCCGGGTGGTCAAGGGCAAGATCCAGCTTTCCGGTTGTGTGGATTTACTGGCAGAAAAGGAAAGGGCAGAGGAACTGGTACGGGAAGTGGCCGGGGCTGAACCCCTGGATAATAGCCTGACGGTGGTAACGGAAAATGTGCCTGCCGATAAGGATGTAGAGGCGGCAGTACGGGAAAGATTGCAGCGCCATGGGATTGACCTGGGCCATATAGGAGTTAAAGTTAGTAACGGTGTGGTGGTACTGGTCGGCAAGACCGCCAGCTGGGCGGAAGAAGAGGCGGCTCGCCAGGCTGCCTCCCAGGTCTACGGGGTGAAGGAAGTAATTTCTCAGGTAGAAGCGGGGGCACTGGCAGACTGGGATGACGCTACCATTACCAACAGTATAGAGGATGTTTTTGCCCATGCCGAAACCCTGGCCAACCATGACATTGTGACCCAAACCCGGGCTGGAGTGGTTACCCTGTTGGGCTGGGTAGACCGCCCCGAGGACAGAACTACTGCTGAAAAGCTGGCTGGACAGGTACCAGGGGTAAAAAAGGTGCGCAATCATCTGCGGGTCAGGGAAGGAGCCCGGAACGGGGATATTGCCCTGACCAATCAGGCTCGCAGTTTGCTGGGAGCCAGTGGTTTGGCCATGGTCAGGGTTTATGTGGTAGAGGGGATCGCTTTTCTGGCTGGTCGGGTAGCCAGCATTGACCAGAAGAAAAAGGCCGAAGCCCTGGTGACCGGGATTGAGGGGATAAAAGGTATCAATAATTCTATAATTGTTTCTCTGCATTGAAGGATTTTGCTGCTCAATGGCGAAAAATATTATAGGGAAAACGATACAAATGAAACGGAGGCGGGCCCTGAACGGTCCCGCTCCTTCTTTGCTTGCAGAGAATGGAGGAGACACGAGAGTGACAGTATTGAAAATACGCGGTGGTGTGAGACTGGAAGGAAAAGTACGGGTTAGTGGTGCCAAAAATGCTGCTCTGACTGCTATCAGTGCAGCCATGCTGGCTACCAGCCCTGTTTATCTGGAAAATATGCCGCAAATCAGCGATGTGCTGGTGATGCTGGATATTATTCGTCTGCTGGGAGCGGAAGTAAGCTGGGATGAGCCGACGGTAGTGCGGATTGTTCCCCCGGAGCACCCCGGTTATGATACCCCTTATGAACTGGTGAAAAAACTGCGGGCCTCCAATCTGTTACTGGGTTCGCTGCTACCACGGACCGGCCGGGCCCACATCGCCCTGCCGGGAGGCTGCAATATCGGGAGCCGGCCCATGGACTTGCATATCAAAGGGCTGGGGGCGCTGGGAGCCGAGGTGGAACTGAGCCAGGGGTATATTAAGGCCCGGGTTAGAAATGGCTTGCAGGGGGCCAAGATCTATCTGGATTTTCCCAGTGTTGGCGCAACGGAAAATCTGATGATGGCAGCTGCTACTGCCAAAGGCCAAACAATCATCGAAAATGCGGCCAAGGAACCGGAAATTGTGGATCTAGCCAATTTTCTCAATGCAATGGGTGCCAAAATCCGCGGGGCCGGCACTGATGTGATCAAAATCGAGGGAGTCAAGGCTTTGCAGGGGACCCGTTATGCCATCATTCCTGACCGTATTGAAGCCGGGACCTACATGGTGGCAGCGGCAGCCACTGATGGGGATGTTACTATCGAAAATGTCATTCCCACCCACGTGGAACCGGTGACAGCTAAACTAAAAGAAATGGGTGTAAGAGTAATTGAGGAAGATGATGTTATTCGGGTTATCAGCACAGGAACACGCCGACCGGTAGATATAAAAACGATGCCTTATCCTGGTTTTCCGACCGATATGCAGTCTCAAATGATGGCCCTGTTAGCTGTAACCCCTGGTGTCTCCATGGTTACCGAAAATGTCTTCGAAAACCGGATGCAACTGGCTGATGAGTTGAAACGCATGGGAGCCCGGATTAAGATTCAGGGCAGAACCGCAGTGGTGGAAGGAATTGAGCGGCTGGAAGGAGCCCAGGTGCGGGCCACGGATCTGCGGGCAGGCGCTGCCTTGATCATCGCCGGTCTGGTAGCAGAGGGAATTACTGAAATCGATAATGTTCACTATATTGACCGGGGTTATGAAAATCTGGAAGAAAAATTTAATGGTCTCGGGGCAGGAATTTGGCGGGAAATAGCGAAATAAGTCGCGTAGGTTAGATTATGGAAGTAGAGGAGTGTGAGAGGTGTGATATTTACCAGGTGGAAATACAGGCCGTTCTGGCGTCTGGGCGTAGTTTTTCTAACGGTGACCGGAGGCGGAACACTGATCTGGACCGCTTTTCTGGCCTGGTATCTGGAGGTACCGGATGATAAGCTGCTGGCCATTTTCGGACCAGTAATTCCTATCGGTGTCGTAGCGGCAGCTGCGATTCTGGCCTACGTGAATAGGTTGCTGGTGGAGGTCTTAACGATATTTGCAGATGCAGCGAAGCGGGTAGCAGAAAAAGACCTTACCACCACCATCTATTTTCCTACCAATGATATTTTTGGCAAGACCGCCGAAGCTTTTAATAAAATGATTGTCGATGTGAGAGCTACTGTCCAGCAAAGCGCTGTTACAGCAGAAGGGGTAACAAAAGAAGCTGTTGAGGTTTCAAAGGCTACGGAGAGTGCCACTGCCTCTATTCAGCAGATTTCCGCAGCCATGGAGCAAATTGCCGGCGGTTCGCAGCGACAGGCTGATGAGATTCTGGAAACCGTGCAGACCATGCAGGAAATATCGGCTGCTGTATCCCAGGTTGCGGCCCATTCCCAGCAGGCCTTTGCTTCCTCTCAGCAGGCAGCCCAGCTGGCCAGTAAAGGACTAAAGCAGGTGGAAGAGGCGGTAGCTAAAATGCATGCCATTTCAGAGGCGGTACAAACCTCCTCGGCAGCAGTGGAAAAACTCTATCAACGGTCCACTTACATTGGCGAGATTGTCAATGTCATTACCGGTATTGCCGATCAGACCAATTTGCTGGCCTTGAATGCGGCGATTGAAGCGGCCCGGGCCGGTGAACACGGACGCGGCTTTGCTGTTGTAGCCGATGAGGTGCGCAAACTGGCAGAAGGCTCAGGAGAAGCTGCCCAGAAAATTGGTGAACTGATTGAGGAAATTCAGGCTGAAACCGCCAGTGCTGCTCTGGCCATGACCAATGGCAACCGGGAGGTTGAAGACGGGGTCAAGGTTGCGCTGAAAGCAAAACAGGCCCTGGATGAAATTCACCATGCTGTTCTTTTAACCGAGGAAATGGTACAGGGTATAAGCAAGGCTTCCCAGGAGCAGTCTCAGGGACTATCCCAGCTGGCTGGAGCAGTGGAAAAAATCAGTGGCATTGCCCAGCAGTTCTCCACTGCTACCCAGCAGGTGGCAGCTTCCCTGGAACAGCAAATGTCGGCTAATGAGCAAATCAATGTTCTTTCCTATAACCTGGTGAAACTGGCAGAGGAATTGAAAAGGTATATTGATAATTTTAAAGTTCAGTGAACTTTAGCCGACCACGGTTGTCGCCGTGGTTTTTTTCTTGCTATAATGAAGAAGTACGGGAGGAACTGGTAATCATGGAACTGGAGCTGGTGAGCTGGCAGGGCAAGAAGAGGAGTTTTCAACTGTACCGGGTGCGCGACCTTGATACTCTGCTGGCTCAGGTGGAAACGGATGAAGATATTCCCTTCTGGGCCGAACTGTGGCCGGCGGCAGAAGGGCTGGCCCTGTGGCTGGAAGCGAGACCGGAACTGGTACAGGGCAAGCGGGCCCTGGAGCTGGGCTGTGGTCTGGGACTGGTGGGTCTGGTAGCAGCTGCCAACGGAGCAGAGGTAGTGCAAACCGATTTTGTCCCAGCGGCCCTGGAACTGGCCGGTCGAAATGCCCGGGCTAATGGCCTGGAACAACTGACCTGGCAGTTGCTGGACTGGCGGCAGCATCGAAAGCTGGGAGAGTTTCAGCTCATCCTGGGTTCGGATTTGTTTTATGAACCCGGGTTGCATGAAGATTTACTGGCCACCCTGGAACTTAACCTGGCTCCGTCTGGACACTGTCTTTTCAGTGACCCTGGGCGTGAAGGGGCCCAGGCCTTTGTCCGCCTTCTGGAGCAACTGGGCTGGCAGATTGAGAAAACCAAAGTGGAAAAGATCGATATTATCCAGGCAAGGAGAGGAGACCATGAGAATAGCTACCCTGGCGAGTAGCAGTTCAGGCAATGCCATCTGGGTGGAGGGAGAGGAAACGGCTGTACTGATTGATGCCGGACTGAGTGTACGCAAGCTAAAAGAGGCAGCTGCCCAGCTGGAACGCTGTCTGGAACAGCTAGCCGCAGTAGTGGTTACCCATGAACACAGGGATCATACCTGCGGACTGGGAGCTTTAAGCAGGAAATATAACTTGCCTGTGTATGCGACGGAATCCACCTGGGCGGCCATGGAGGCTCAGCTGGGCCCTATTGCCGAGCATAATCGCTGTATGCTGGCACCGGAGGAAAAAATAGAAATCGGGGAGCTGGCTTTCGAGGCTTTTTCCACTTCCCATGATGCCGGTGATCCGGTTGGCTATGTTTTTCATACCCGGGAAGCCACGGCAGGGGTTATGACTGATACCGGCTATGTCAGCCGGGGCATGGCTCGCAAATTGATGGAGTGTGAGCTACTGGTTTTTGAGGCTAACCATGACCGGGAGATGCTGATTCAGGGCCCTTATCCCTGGTCTTTAAAAAAGCGTATACTCAGTGACCGGGGGCACCTGGCCAATGATACGGCCGGTGATGTACTGGCCCGGCTCTGGGGTGGCCGCCAGCAGGGGGTGTTGCTGGCCCACCTGAGCCAGGAAAACAATACGCCCCAGAAGGCGCTGAAAACAGTGGAGGAACACTTTCAGGCTCTGGGAATCAAACCGGGAGAGGAAGCATGGCTGGAAGTGGCACCGGCCAGCAGTCCTTCTGCCTGGTTAGAAAAAAAATAATAAGGTAATCCTAATAAACAAAGGGAAGGAGGATACTTATGGATCAGTTTTATTATGAACGGAGACCTGGATTTTTAAGCTACATAGTTGTCAGTCTGCTTAGCGCCATAGTGGGCGGTCTGGTAGTAGGAGCTGCTTTATGGGGGCCACTTCGCGATCTGGAAAAGAAACAGGCAGAAGTGAAGATTAATCAGCCAGCGCAAATTACGCCCGGACAGACTGTCCCCCTGCCCGCAGGCTCGGCGCCAGTTGTGGATATTGCCAAACAGGTAGGACCGGCGGTAGTGGGAATATCTAACCGGGCTACCCGCATTGATTTCTGGGGTGAAACTCATGGCAGTGTGGAACAGGGTTCTGGCTCCGGGGTAATCATCGATCCCCAGGGTTATATAGTTACCAATAACCATGTAGTGGAAGGGGCCCAGGAACTGGTTGTCAGTCTGGCTAATGGCAAACATATCCCCGCCAAACTCATCGGCCGGGATCCCCGAACTGACCTGGCCGTAATCAAAATCAATCCGGCGGAAGCGGGAGAACTGACGGTGGCCAAACTGGGAGACTCCTCCCAGCTGCAGGTTGGGGAACTGGTAGTAGCTATCGGTAACCCGCTGGGGGAAGAATTTGCCCGCACGGTTACGGCCGGAATTATTTCCGCTCTCAACCGGACTCTGACCGTGGGGGAACAGAAATTTACCCTGATTCAGACTGATGCTGCCATCAACCCGGGTAATTCCGGTGGGGCCCTGGTCAATTCCAGGGGAGAAGTTATTGGGATCAACAGTGTAAAAATCATCAGCGAAAAAGTGGAAGGCATGAATTTCGCCATTCCCATCAATACCGCTAAACCCATAATTGAACAGCTCATCAAAAACGGGAAGGTAATCCGGCCCTGGCTGGGTATTCTCTACCGTGGTGTGGAAATTGACAAAGATCTGCAGCAACAATATGACTTGCCAGTAGATTACGGAATCGTGGTCGATGATGTAGTGGCCAATGGCCCTGCTGGTCTGGCCGGGATCCAGGCCCAGGATATCATCGTGGGAGTTGACGGGGAAAAGGTAAAGACCTTCCAGGATCTGCAGGAACTGGTCGGAAAGCATAAGGTGGGCGATACCATCAAGGTAAAAGTGGTGCGTAACCGTCAATTCAAGGAATTTAGTGTAAAACTGGGTGAAATGCCGGGGACTTTACAGCCCTAAATGATGGGAGTGGCTAATGTGTACTGTGTTTGTGAACGCCATTTGGAGAAAGCAATGGACGAATTCGTCGATGTCTATGAACAACCTCCCGACCTCTATCTGCTAGAGAAGGTATCCTTTACGGACTGGCTGGCTCCTCAGCACTGCGATTTCTGCGACCAGCCGCCGAAATACCTGGTGGTTTAAGATGCAGGTTACAGTTGTTTGTGTGGGTAAGCTCAAGGAAAAATACTGGCGGGAGGCGGAACAGGAATACCTGAAGCGGCTGGCACCCTATGCCAGGGTGAAAATCATTGAAGTCGCGGATGAGTCCTGCCCGGAAGAGGCCGGGGAGAGTGTTCGGGAACAGGTACGACAAAAAGAGGGGGAACGCTTGCTGGCGGCTCTCCCTCCTCATTCCTGGCGGGTAGCTCTTGACCTGCGGGGAAAGACCTGTTCTTCGGAGGAGATGGCGGCCAGGGTCGAGGAATGGTTACTGGCAGGCTGGAGCCATCTGGTCTTTGTCATTGGGGGTTCCCTGGGGCTGGCGGATAAGGTGCTGGCTGCCTGTCAGTTTAAGCTCAGTTTTGGAGCTTTTACTTATCCGCATCAGATGATGCGAGTGATTTTGCTGGAGCAGATTTATCGCTGGCAGAAAATCCGGCGGGGTGAGCCTTATCATAAGTGATTTCGGGTGATAAAATGATAAAGTTTAATAAAATTAATTTCCAAAAAATAAAACAACGATTGCCATTAACCAGTCAAATTTTTTCAAGATACAGTGAAGAAATAATTGCAGTATATCTTTTTGGGTCATTAGTAAAGGATAATATCAAGCCTTTAAGTGATATTGATCTGGCCATTTTATTTAATTTTAAATTGACTCAGACAGTAATGGTCGATTTAGAAAACCGGATATTTATCGAGCTTATAAGATTTCTAGAAACAGAAGAAATAGACGGGATTGTTCTCAACTACCAGCCAATAAGCAGACAATTTGCGGTCCTTAAGAATAAACAGATCCTATATTGTTCTGATCATAAAAAAAGAATAGATTTTGAAACAGGGGTAATCCTTAGTTATCTTGATTTTAAGCCCTACCGGGAGGAATTTAACCGGGAGTTTGTTAGGGCACTGGGGGGAAGGTAAATTGGATGAAAAGTTACTTACTCAAACAAGATTGCTAAAAAAATATATCAATCTGTTAGAAAAAGTTGCTCATACTGAAAAAAACGTTTTTTTAAAAGATGAAATTTTAACAGCTGCCGCTGAACGTTATTTACAGTTAGCTATTGAAACCTGCATCAATATAGGAAATCGAATAATAGCTTTAGAGCAGATAGATAGAAACTTGCCTCCCCCGGAAACTTACGTGGAAATTTTTGAAACAATGTTTAAGATAGGATTAATCAATGAGCAACAACTGAATAATTATAGAAAAATGGCCAGATTTAGAAACAAGCTTGTGCATGTATATTGGGAAATTGACCATGAAACGGTATATGAGATAATCACAAACAACCTAAGTGATTTAAAAGAGTTTTTAAATATTGTGGTCAGCTACCTACAAAAAAACTAAAATCCTTCCCCGCCTATTCAGCGGGAAAGGATTTTTTATAAAAAAATTAAGCAAGAAGACCCCCACCTCTATAGGTGGGGGATAAATTGCAAAAATAACACACAAAAAATGAAGAATTTTCCAAAATGGATATAATATAAACAAAATGTATAATAATGCGCTATATGTATTTTTTTAGAAAGGAGGTGCGCCTGTGCAAGTAACAAGAGTCGTAGTAGTAGAGATAAACCTTGCAAAACAACAGGAAATAATATGTCAACATCTAACATATTCCGCATCTAAACTTTGGAATGTAGCAAACTATGAAGTTGCAAAGAATAACCTAAAGCCCAATAAATTAAAAAGCAATCTTAAAAACAACTTTTGGTATAAGAACCTACACTCTCAATCTGCTCAAGCTGTTCTTGAAAAACTACAAATTGCTTGGGAGAATTGTTATAAAAAACATACTAAAAGACCAAGATTTCAACCCAAAGATGGACACTTTCCTGTAAGGTGGAAGAAGCAGGGGATACAAGTTCAAGATGGAAAGATTAGACTTTCTCTATCTAAACAAACTAAAGAATATTTAAAAACTGCGCATTCAATTGAGTCCGATTACCTATGGATAAGTTTACCGAAAAACTTATCGCTCAATAATGTGCAGGAAGTTGAAATAAAACCACATACAATATATGGACATACCACATATGTTATGCATGTTGTATATAGAAAAACCTTGCAAGATAAAACAACTCAAGGCAATGGTGTTATGGCAGTAGATTTAGGAGTAGGAAACCTTGCAACAGTAGTCACAACTAATAATACTGCAACAATATATGATGGCAAATCTCTTGTATCAAGGCTTAGACTTTTTTCTAAAAAGAAAGCTAAACTACAAAGTGCTATTGATAAAAATAAACATACTACATCTAAGAAAATGCATTATCTTATCATCAAAGAAAGGAATTATCTTAAAGATTATACACACAAGGTATCAACATTCATTGTAAGACAAGCAATACAAGAAGAAGTTAAAACAATAGCAATAGGTAAGTTAAGTTATGGTATAACCAATATGGATATAGGCAGAAGAAACAATGAAAAACTGCATAAAATACCATTTGGGAAACTATGTAACATGATAGAGTATAAAGCTAAAGAAGTAAGTATAGATGTAGTATTAATAAATGAAAGCTACACATCACAAACTTGTTCAACTTGTGGCAGAATAGATAAGTCTAATAGAAAGTTTAGAGGTCTATATGTTTGTGATTGCGGGAATGTATTAAATGCAGATATAAATGGAGCAGCAAACATATTAAAGAGAGTAGTCCCAAGCCTAAAGGCAGGTAGGGATAGAGGGTTTTTGAACAACCCGGTTAGAGTGGCGATAAACCACTGACTAACTTAAAAGAATCCCCCACTTCTATAAGTGGGGGAGGGTTCAATCCCCAATAATCTTAATCAATACCCTTTTTCGGCGTTTGCCATCAAATTCCCCGTAAAAAATTTGTTCCCATGGTCCCAGGTCTAACTGGCCATTGGTAACAGCTACCACTACTTCCCGACCCATGATGGTGCGCTTGAGGTGAGCATCGGCATTGTCCTCAAAGCCATTATGCCGGTATTGTTCATAGGGCTTCTCGGGAGCCAGCTTTTCCAGCCAGGTTTCAAAATCGTGATGCAAGCCACTTTCATCATCATTGATAAAAACACTGGCGGTTATATGCATGGCATTACATAATAAAAGACCTTCCTTGATTCCGCTTTCCCGCAGGGCGGCTTCTACCTGAGGTGTAATATTAATAAAAGCCCGCCGGGTTTTGGTTTCAAACCACAGTTCCTTGCGATAGCTTTTCAATTTAATCCCCTCCTGCTTCCATTTTACGAACCTTAATGCAAGTATGCAATATGCATGCAGCAGAATGATTGTATTTAAGCACAAGCAATGTTAGAATATACAGCAATAGGAAAACTTAAACGAAGAAAGGTGCATGCTATGAGAGAGTACATGAATGGCTTACCACCCAAGCAAGGACTGTATGATCCCCAGTTTGAGCATGATGCCTGCGGTATTGGATTTGTGGCCAATATCAAGGGCAAGAAGTCCAATGAGATTGTACGTCAGGCTCTGACTATTCTCCTGAACCTGGATCACCGGGGAGGCCAGGGTTCGGAGACCAACACCGGTGACGGTGCCGGTATACTTATGCAAATTCCTCATGCCTTCCTGGTAAAGGAATGTGCCCGGCTGGGCATTGATTTACCTGAACCCGGACAATACGGGGTTGGTATGCTCTTTTTACCGGTTGATCCGGAGGAAAGGGCAGCCTGTGAACAGAAACTGGAGGAAATAATCGCAGAAGAAGGCCAGGTCTTGCTGGGCTGGCGGACTGTGCCTACCGATAATTCCAGCCTGGGGGAAATGGCTCGCAAAGCGCAGCCTTTTATTCGCCAGGTCTTTATTGCTCCTCCCCGGCCGCAGTCAGATCGGATGGCCTTTGAGCGTAAGCTCTATGTTATCCGTAAACGGGCTGAAAAGGAAATTCGCCATGGGGACCACCCTGGTGGTAAATATTTCTATTTCGCTAGTCTCTCGGCTAGCACTATTGTCTACAAGGGCATGCTGACTCCAGAACAAGTAGACCGCTTCTACATCGACCTACAGGACCCCGCAGTTGAAACAGCATTGGCCCTGGTTCATTCCCGCTTCAGTACCAATACCTTTCCCAGCTGGGAGAGGGCTCATCCCTACCGCTATCTGATTCACAATGGAGAAATCAATACTTTGCGCGGCAATGTCAACTGGATGCATGCACGCCAGGCGGTTTGTGAAAGCGAGCTTTTTGGTGAAGATATGGCCAAAATCCTGCCAGTTATCGATCCAGATGGCAGTGACTCGGCAATGTTCGATAACTGCCTGGAATTCCTCTACTTAACTGGACGGTCCTTGCCTCATGCCATGATGATGATGATTCCGGAACCCTGGCAGAACCATGAGAGCATGAGCCCGGAGAAAAAAGCCTTTTATGAGTATCATAGCTGCTTGATGGAACCATGGGATGGTCCGGCGGCTATGGCCTTTACCGATGGCCGCATCATCGGGGCTGTGCTGGACCGGAATGGGCTCAGACCTTCCCGCTATTATGTTACAGAAGATGACCTGATTATCATGGCTTCTGAAGTAGGGGTGCTGGAAGTTCCCCAGGAAAAAGTGATTATCAAGGAAAGACTGCGTCCGGGCCGCATGTTGCTGGTGGATACGGAAGCAGGCCGTATTATCTCCGATGATGAACTAAAGCATCAAATTGCAACCGAACATCCCTATGAAGAATGGCTGAAAGAACATCTGGTAGCACTGGAAGACCTGCCCGAAGGTCCGGTGGCACCGGAGCTGGATCACCAGACAGTACTGAAAAAACAGCTGGCCTTTGGTTATACTTTTGAGGAACTGAAAGATACCCTGGCGCCCATGGCGGAAAAGGGGATGGAACCGGTTGGGTCCATGGGGATGGATGCACCGCTGGCGGTGCTTTCCGACCGGCCGCGGCTTCTGTATGATTACTTTAAACAGCTGTTTGCTCAGGTGACTAACCCGCCTATTGATGCTATTCGGGAGGAAATCATCACTGCGACGGTGACCAATCTGGGCCCGGAAGGAAACCTTCTCAAACCAGAGCCCACCAGTTGCCGGCAGATTAAAATCCAGACCCCGATTCTGAGCAACGAAGAGCTGGCCAAAATCCGCTATCTCCGGCGTGAGGGGGCCAAATCAGTAACTCTACCCATTCTCTTCCGGGCAGCAGACGGCGCCAGAGGCATGGAACAGGCACTGGAAGACCTGTGCCGGGCGGCGGATGCAGCTATTGATGCAGGGTGCAATTATCTGATTCTTTCCGACCGGGGAGTAGACGCCTATAATGCACCCATTCCCGCTTTGCTGGCCCTGTCCTGTGTCAACCATCATCTGGTCCGCAATGGCAGAAGGACTAAAGCCAGCCTGATTCTCGAATCAGGGGAGCCGCGGGAAGTTCACCATTTTGCTGTTCTACTGGGCTATGGGGCCGGCGCCATTAACCCTTACCTGGCTTTTGAGACCTTAGATGACATGATCAATCAGGGCATGTTGCCTGGCATCAGCCGGGAAAAGGCCATCAAAAACTATATCAAGGCTGTTACCAAAGGGGTAGTAAAAGTCCTGTCCAAAATGGGTATCTCCACTATCCAGAGCTACCGGGGAGCTCAGATCTTTGAAGCCATTGGCCTTTCCCAGGAGTTTATAGACAAGTATTTCACCTGGACTCCTTCGCGGGTGGGAGGTATTGGGCTGGATATAGTAGCCCAGGAGGCTTTAATGCGCCATCAACGAGCATTTTCTGCTCAGGAGGGGCTGGACCAAACCCTGGATCCTGGCTCCGATTACCAGTGGCGGCGAAATGGAGAGGACCATCTCTTCAATCCTGAGACCATTCATCTGTTGCAGGAAGCTTGCCGCCGGGGAGACTACCAGCTCTACAAAAAGTATGCTGCTTTAATTAATGACCAAACTCAGAAACACTTTACTTTACGGGGATTATTCAAGTTTAAACCCAAGCGCAAACCTATTCCACTGAATGAGGTCGAATCGGTGGAATCCATTTGCCGTCGTTTCAAGACGGGGGCGATGTCCTTTGGCTCCATTAGCAAGGAGGCCCATGAATGTCTGGCCATCGCCATGAACCGCATTGGCGGGAAGAGCAATACCGGGGAAGGCGGGGAGGATCCTGCCCGTTTTAAACCCGACCCCAATGGGGATCTCAGACGCAGTGCCATTAAACAGGTGGCTTCCGGACGTTTCGGGGTTACCAGCGAATATCTGGTCAATGCCGATGAAATTCAGATCAAAATGGCTCAAGGGGCCAAGCCCGGGGAAGGGGGCCAGCTGCCAGGGCGTAAGGTTTATCCCTGGGTAGCAGCGGTGCGGCATTCTACTCCTGGAGTGGAGCTGATTTCCCCTCCGCCTCACCATGATATCTATTCCATAGAGGATCTGGCTCAGTTGATCCATGACCTGAAAAACGCTAACTCCAATGCCCGTATTAATGTGAAGCTGGTATCGGAAGTGGGCGTAGGGACCATTGCTGCCGGGGTGGCCAAAGGCCGGGCTGATGTGGTGCTGATCAGCGGTTATGATGGTGGTACTGGAGCTTCCCCGCGGACCAGTATCAAGCACGCAGGGTTGCCCTGGGAGCTGGGACTGGCAGAAACCCACCAGACCCTGGTGTTAAATAACCTGCGGGACCGGATTGTGGTGGAAGTGGATGGCAAGCTGATGACCGGCCGGGATGTAGTGATTGCTACTCTGCTTGGGGCAGAGGAATATGGCTTTGCCACCGCGCCGCTAGTAGTTATGGGCTGTGTGATGATGCGGGTCTGTCATATGGACACCTGTCCGGTGGGGATTGCCACCCAGAACCCGGAACTGCGGAAAAACTTCCAGGGTAAACCGGAACATGTGGTTAACTTCATGCGTTTTGTGGCCCAGGAAATCAGGGAAATCATGGCTGAGCTCGGTTTCCGCACCATTGATGAAATGGTGGGACGTACCGATGTGCTGGAAGTAAATGAAGCCATTGAACACTGGAAGGCCAGGCATCTGGATTTATCACCCCTGTTGTACCAGCCGGATGTGCCGGAAACAGTAGGCAGATATTGCCGCACACAGCAGGACCATGGGCTGGATAAGTCCCTGGACCGTCGGGAGCTGCTGGATATTTGCCGACCGGCCATCGAGCGGGGTGAAAAGGTTACTGCCACTCTGCCTATCCGCAATATTAACCGGGTGGTGGGAACCATTGTGGGCAGTGAAATCACCCGTCGCTATGGTTCGGAAGGCCTGCCGGAAGATACCATCTGGCTCAAGTTTAAAGGCTCAGCAGGCCAGAGTTTTGGTGCCTTTATACCCAGAGGTATGACACTGGAGCTTGAAGGAGATGCCAATGACTATATTGGCAAGGGTCTATCAGGGGGCAAGATTATCGTCTATCCGCCTCTGGAAGCCAAATTCAAGCCGGAGGAGAATATCATTATCGGTAACGTCGCCCTTTATGGGGCTACTTCGGGGGAAGCGTATTTCCGGGGTGTAGCCGGGGAAAGATTCTGTGTGCGGAACAGTGGCGCCTATGCCGTGGTAGAAGGGGTAGGTGACCATGGTTGTGAATATATGACCGGTGGCCGGGTAGTAGTGCTGGGTAAAACCGGGCGCAACTTCGCTGCCGGGATGTCAGGCGGTATCGCCTATGTGCTGGACGAAGACGGCACTTTCCCGCAGCGCTGCAATAAAGAAATGGTATTGCTGGAACGGCTGGAAAATGAACGGGAAATCGAGGAAGTCAAGACTATGATCACTAAACACGCCCGTTACACCGGCAGTGCTCTGGCCGAAGCCGTACTGGCTGATTGGGATAACAAGATAACCCAATTCGTCAAGGTCATACCCAGGGATTATAAACGGATGATTGAGGCCATCGAGGAAGCCTATGCATCCGGTCTGACCGGGGACGAAGCCCTGCTGGCGGCCTTTAAGAAAAACTGGAATTAAGGGTGTATAGGAGGTACGGCTATGGGTAAACCGACCGGTTTTATGGAATACCAGCGGCAACTGCCGGGTGACCGGGAGCCATTGGAAAGAATCAAGGACTGGAATGAATTCCACTACCAATTTGAGGAAGAACAACTGAAGATCCAGGGGGCCCGCTGCATGGAGTGCGGCACCCCCTACTGCCACACCGGAGTGATCATCAATGGAGCTGTTTCCGGCTGTCCCCTCAACAATTTGATCCCTGAGTGGAATGACCTCATTTACCGGGGTCTGTGGCGGGAGGCACTGGAACGGTTGCACAAGACCAATAACTTCCCCGAATTTACAGGCCGGGTCTGTCCTGCTCCCTGTGAAGGGGCTTGTACTTGCGGTTTGCACGGTCAGCCGGTAACTATCAAGAATAACGAATGTGCTATAATCGACCGGGCTTATGAAGAAGGCTGGGTTGTGCCCCGGCCTCCGGCCATCCGCACTGGCAAAAAAATAGCGGTGGTAGGGTCAGGTCCCTCGGGGTTGGCAGCCGCAGCTCAGCTCAATAAAGCAGGACACTGGGTTACCGTATTTGAGCGGGCTGACCGGGTGGGGGGACTGTTGATGTATGGCATCCCCAATATGAAGCTGGATAAGAAGATTGTCCAGCGCCGCATCGATATTCTGGCAGCAGAAGGCATTACATTCGTCACCAATACCGAAGTGGGTAAGGACTTTCCCGTAGGCCGCTTGCTGGGAGAATTTGATGCCGTTATCCTTTGCGGAGGTTCAACTAAGCCCCGGGATCTGCCGGTAGAAGGCCGTAACCTGCAAGGTATCCATTTCGCCATGGAGTTTCTCAAGGCCAATACCAAGAGTCTGCTGGACTCCAATCTGGAAGATGGTAACTATATTTCCGCCGCGGGCAAGGATGTAGTGGTGATCGGGGGCGGTGACACCGGTACTGACTGTGTTGCTACTGCCATCAGGCACGGTTGCCGTAGCGTGGTACAGCTGGAGATCATGCCCCAGCCACCGAAAACGAGAGCGGCAGACAATCCCTGGCCGCAGTTTCCCCGGGTATTGAAGGTGGATTATGGCCAGGAGGAAGCTGCCGCCCTTTATGGTGCAGATCCCCGTCAATATTGCGTGATGACCAAACGGTTTGTTGGTGATGAACAGGGGCGGGTCAAGGAAGTGCATACAGTCCAGGTGGAATGGGTGAAAGGGCCACAGGACCGCCTGGTACCACAGGAAATTCCCGGTACGGAAAAAGTCTGGCCCGCGCAGCTGGTGCTGCTGGCCATGGGTTTTGTGGGACCGGAAAGACAGCTCCTGGATCAGCTGGGAGTTGAACTGGACCAATTCGGTAATGTGAAAGCGGAATTTGGCAAATTCCGTACCAATATACCGAAGGTATTTGTAGCTGGTGACATGCGCCGGGGCCAGAGTTTGGTGGTCTGGGCCATTCGCGAAGGCCGGGGAGCGGCCCGGGAGTGTGACCGCTTCTTGATGGGAAACACCAATTTGCCATAAAGAGGGGCCTTATCGCCCCTTTTTGTTTTCTGTGGACTGTGCTACTTTTCACAAAAAATTCAGGGATTTAGCAGGAAAAAAAGAAAAAGCAGCGAATATAATTTGAGCGAAAAATTACAAACAATTACTGGAGGTGTCAAAATGGTAGAGAGAAAGAAAGTGCTGGGGGGAGTGCTGGCTGGGGCCTTATTGCTGGGGAGTTTTACTCTGGCTGGCTGTGGCAGTGAAGCCCAGAAGACCGGCGAAAATAGCGGTGAAAAGGCTGCTAGCGCACCGGCGGTTCAGGTCTATCAGCGACCGGAAATCATCAAAAATCCGGATGAAGCATTGAATCTGCTGAAAGATGGAAATGCCCGCTTTGCCGGCGAAAAGGTTTTGCCCGACAATCTGGGGGATGAACGGCGGGAAGAGCTGAAAAAGAATGGCCAGCATCCTTTTGCCATCATTGTCAGCTGTTCTGATTCCAGGGTACCGCCGGAAATCATCTTCGATCAGGCTTTAGGGGATTTATTTGTTATACGGGTAGCCGGAAATGTGATTGATCCGGTGGCTACTGGCAGTGTTGAATATGCGGCTGAACACCTGGGTACTCCCCTGATTGTCGTCATGGGTCATGAAAAATGCGGTGCCGTTACCGCTGCGGTTAAGGGCGGAGAAGTACCGGGCAGCATCGGCTCAATTATAGAAAAAATCAAGCCTTCGGTGGAAAAAGCGAAGGCTACCGGTCTGGCCGGCGATCAGCTGGTAGAAAAGTCTACGGAACTGAATGTGGAAGCTTCCATGGTCGAACTGGAAAAAAGCCCTATCATTAAGGAACTGGTAGAACAGGGTAAGCTGAAAATCGTGGGAGCCAAATATCATCTGGGCAGTGGCCAGGTTGAATGGCTGGAAACCAAATAAGGATAAAAGGCACTTTGCGGGAGAGCAAAGTGCCTTTTTATCTTACCGGGAGAGAGGAGTACCGGGGCTAATTGGAATATCTTCCTCTTCATCATGTTTGTAGATGACTTCCACATAGGGGCCCTGGTCCTGATACATGGCCAGGAAATCCTGTTCATATTTCTTGTATATGATCCTGCGTCGGATTTTCAGAGTGGGAGTGACTTCTCCGGCATCCATAGTAAATTCCTGGGCGCGGATGGTAATGCGTTTAACCTGTTCATACCTGGGGAGATGCTTGAGGGCTTTGGCTACCCGCTTGGCCAGAAGTTTCTGGATTTTGGGCAGGGTAATCAATTCCTGGCGGGTAGTGAAATTCACCCCTTTCTCGCGCGCATAGTGTTCCAGGTCGGTAAAATCAGGAACAATCATTGCAGTCATAAAAGGCTGTTTATCTCCATAAACAACGGCCTGGGCGATAAAACGGTCAGCTGTAAGGAGTTGTTCAATGGGCTGGGGGGCTACATTTTTGCCTCCGGCAGTGATGATTAAATCCTTTTTACGGTCGGTGATGAAAAGAAAGCCGTCATTATCAATGATGCCGATATCTCCTGTTTTTAACCAGCCATCTTCAGTAAATAATTCGGCAGTAGCTTCCGGATTGTTATAATAGCCTGGTGTGAGATTGGGGCCTTTGGCCAGAATTTCGCCATCAGGGGCAATTTTTAATTGCACTTCCGGAATGGCCAGGCCAACTGAACCAAACCGATAGTTTTCCCGGCGGTTACAGGTTAGAACCGGGGAAGTTTCGGTCAGACCATAGCCTTCAATGACCCTGATGCCTACAGCATAAAAGAATTCAGCCAGATCTCGGCCCAGGGGAGCGCCACCGGAGACGCAGAAATCCAGACGGCCGCCAAAGCGTTCCCTGATTTTACGAAAAACCAGACGGTCAGCCAGAGTGTCCTGCCAGCGTAGCCACAGGGGAACAGGTTGTTTGGCAGCCAGCAGGTTAGCGCGTTTTTTTCCTGCTTTAATTGCCCAGTGGAAAATGCGTTTTTTCAGGAAGGAAGAAGTGGCGACGTTTTCCATAATGCGGTGATGGATTTTTTCATAAAGGCGGGGTACACTGCACATGAGATGAGGACGAACTTCTTCCAGGTTTTTGGGGACGTCATTGATGCTTTCGGCATAGGCGATGGTTACCCCGGCATAAAGCATGTAGTACCAGCCCAGGGTTCTTTCCAGCACATGACTTAATGGCAGGAAGGAAAGGCTGACATGGGTATCCGGGCTGGGGACAACCTGGTAACAGCCCCAGGCATTGCTGAGAAAATTGATATGGGTCAGGATAACTCCTTTGGGGTTACCAGTAGTGCCGGATGTATAAATGATGGAACAGATATCAGTGGGTTTTACCTGGGGCCAGGTTCGATCATAAAGACCGGGTTGTTGTTGCCAGAGTTCCTTGCCAAGCTGACGCAAATCGGCAAAAGACCACAGTTTTATGTTTTCTGCTTTTTCTTTCAAAGAAGTGGGGATGGGGTCAGGCAGAATCAAATGTTTTAAATCTGGCATCAGCTGCTGATGATTTATTACTTCTTCTGCTAGTTCTGAGGAGCCAACAATCAGGATTTTGCTGCCACTATCATTGATAATATGAGCAACCTGAGGGCCTTTATTTGTAGGATAGATGGGAACATTGATGGCACGAGCAGCGATAATGGCCAGGTCCCAGAGGGGCCAGAAATACTGGGTTGTCATCATCAGACCTATCCGGTCTCCGGGATTGGTATCCAGGGCCAGAAGACCCAGGGTAAAGAGCTGGACTTCTTCGGCGGCCTCTTTCCAGGTTACAGGCTGATATTTGCCCTCTTTTTTGGTTAGAAACAGGGGTTTATTGATATATTTGGGCAGTTGTTGGTGAAACAGCCCAATAGTAGTTTGGTGATACATAGCATCTCCCTCCGGCCTAGCAGAATGAATATTCATTCAATTTAAAAATAATTCTATTTTCAGGCAAATACAACTTCTCTCCCCCTAAATGCAATTAAGTCATGGTAAATGGTAAAATATATAGGTTGGATGGTAGGTCTTTTTCATCGGTCAGCCTAACCGGTTACTGTTATCAGAAAGGGAAATATGCTACAATTAGCTTATGTCCAAATAGCAATATCTAAAACAGAAGGGAATGGATGGACAGCCATGGTTTTATTATCCTGGACCAGTGGGTTGATTTTGCTGGTCATGGTGGGAGTTTTCTGGCTCTTGCCGGGAAGCAGCAGCCGCAGCTTATGGTTGGCTCTGAGCAATATCGCACTCCTGCTATACTGGTATCCTGGGCAGGGCTTATTAATGCTGGGATTGGCCATGCTAACTTTTCTGCTGGGAGAAATTCTGAGTCGGTGGGGCCAGAGGCGAGCCTGGCTGCTGGCACTGGCTATAATAGTGGTGAGTTTTTATTTGCTTTATACCAAGTATTTTGCTTTTCTTTTACAAATACTCAATCAGGCTTTACAGGCCCTGGGACAGCCGGGCCGCTGGCACTGGGAACAGGTGGCGGTTCCGGTGGGGATATCTTTTGTCACCTTTCGCTGGCTGCATTATGTAATCGATAGCTACTGGGGCAAGGTTGAGCAAAGAGAGTTAATAACCTTCCTGGGCTATTCCTTTTTCTGGCCCATTCTTACTTCCGGGCCTATTGAACGCTGGCAGGATTTTTCTCGCCAATTGGGAGAAAAACAGCGCTGGCAGTGGAATTACCTCTGGGAGGGGCTGGAACGCATTTTGCTGGGGTTGTTCAAGAAATTGCTGGTGGCAGCGGCGCTGGCTCCACTGGCCAGTGGCTTGAGCAAGCCCGGACTGTCTGCAGGAGCCTACTGGCTGGCAGCTCACGCCTATGCCTGGCAACTCTATGTGGATTTTTCCGGCTATACTGATATAGCTGTGGGCAGCAGCCGTCTCTTTGGTCTGAGAATCCAGGAAAACTTCGACTGGCCTTATTTGCGAGGGAATATATCTCTGTTCTGGAAACACTGGCATATGTCTTTGACCCGCTGGTTCCGGGACTATCTTTTTATCCCCCTGGGGGGAAGCCGGGTGGCTTTCCGCCGGATTTTATTCAATACCCTGGTGGTCATGTTTGTAACCGGTATCTGGCATGGAGCGGGCTGGAACTTTATTTTCTGGGGGATGCTCCATGCTGGGGCGCTCATTCTCTGGCGGCTTTATCGCCGCTATCTTCTGCCCCGTTTACCCGAGAGCTGGCCTGACCAGTACTGGTATCGCGGTTTGGCCATATTCATTACATATAATTTTGTTGTACTGGCCTGGATACCTTTTACTACAAACCTGCAACAGGCCCTTCGGGTTCTGCAGATTATGGGAGGCGGTGGCTGATGCTGAGCTGGCGGGAGCTAATAGCGGCTATTTTCTGGCTTGGTTTGATCTTACTGGCTGTACTGGGCTCTACTCTTGGACAAACCCAGTTTATCTATAATCAATTTTAAGGAGAAAGAGGTATGAACAAAATTTTGCCTTTCAATGGCAAAGTACTGATCTTGATTATAATTGGCCTCTTCCTGGTGGACTGGGGCCTGAACCGCTATCTGGACTGGCGGCTCCTGGAAAAACAGGACTGGCGGGTGAATAATCCTGATCTGGGTTCAATCCGGGTAGTGCTGGACCGGTTACCACGCGCTCCCGGACTGGTGGTAGTCTGTCTGGGGGATTCGGAAATGTATGGTTCCAGTACTCCTGCTGACCGTACTATTCCGGCTTATTTGGCCCGCTCCCTGCGGGAGAAGTTTCCCGGTCAAAAGATAACTGTAATTAACCTGGGTATAAAGGGTTTGAAACCGGCAGAAGCCTATTTTCTGGTACGTCAGCTTAAAAAAATGCCGGTGGATATTCTGGTGTATAATATCAGCCGGGGCTGGTTTGCCGAAAAAGGGGGAGTGCGCTTTCAGGACGTACTACGCCTGCCCGGCAATGCTGAGGCAGCTCGTAACCTGGGCATAAAAGTAGCTGAGACCAGCAGGGAAGAGCAACTGGGGGAGAAAGTAGCGGCGGTTTGGAGTTTTTATCGCTATCGACAGGTGGTAGCGCGGGACTTTTTGCATTTATCTGATCTGGTTCAGGGTACAGCCGAACGCAGCCAGGCGCCTCAGCAGTGGCAGCAGAAACAGCAACAGCAGGCAGGACAGGGAAGACCCTGGCAGGAAAAAAAGGAGGTTTTGTTAAAAGGGGCCGGAGGGCAACTGGCATCCCTGAATTTAACCACTGCCAATCTGGAGTGGCGGCTTTACCTGGAATTGTTGCGGGAATGGGAAAACGCAGGTCGACCGGCCCTGGTTTATGCTACTCCTGCCAATATGGAGTTATTGAAACAAAAGTATAAAATTGATGTACAGCGCTGGGAAAAGGAAAAGCAGCAAATACTGGCTGCAGCCCGGCGGCACAACTGCCGTTCCCTGGACTACAGCCAGCTGATAGAGAGTAATTGGTTTACTGATGAGATTCACCTCATGGCAGAAGGTAACCGGAAGGTAGCGGAGCATCTGGCTCAGGAGCTGGCCAGTTTGCCTGCCGCCCGGGCCAGTTTGGCCGGGATGGGCAACTGATAGGGGCATTTCTCCTGACACTGGCCACAGGCCTGACACTGGCTGGCTGGAACGGGGAGGGCGGCATAGCGCTCCTGGGCCCATTCCTTGAGATCATAACGGTCATAATAGCCTTCCAGTAGAAAAACCATGGGGATATCGATTTGCTGGGGGCAGGGCAGGCAATAGCCGCAGCGGCGGCAGAACTCCTGGCCAGCTGCCTGGGCCCAGGTCAGAAGTTTCTCTTCTTCTTCAATACCAAGAGCACCCTGGGCCAGAGCCTGGACATTAGCAGTGACTTCTGCAGCAGAAGCCATTCCCACCAGCAGGCAATCGACAGCTGGATCGGCGGCTAACCAGCGCAAAGCCTGATCTGCCGCAGGGATAAAACCGCCAGCCAGGGGCTTCATGGCCAGAGTGAGAAGGCCATGCTCCCGGGCTGATTGAAAGAGGCCCCGGTTTTGTTGTTCTACCACATTGTAGGGGAACATCATGCTGGCGAAAAGGCTGGACTTGATGGCCTGGGCCATGATTTCCGCTGAATGAGAAGTTACTCCAACCCAGCGGACCCAGCCCCGCTCTCTGGCCAGAAACAGGGCTTCCAGGGCTCCGCCGGGGGCGGTGACCCGTTGCCAGTCCGCAGGAGTTCTGAGATTGTGTAACTGGTAGAAGTCAAGATAGTCGGTTTGTAATAGGCGCAAACTGGTTTCAATATCTTTCAGCATGGTTTCCCGCTCCCGGGCCATGGACTTGCTGGCCAGCAGAAAACGGGAACGATAGCCTTTCAGGGCCTGGCCCAGCAAGGTTTCACTGGCACCATAACCACGGGCGGTATCGATAAAGTTTATGCCGTGGTCAGCGGCGGCAGCCACTAGATTGGCTACCTGTTCAGGTTCTGCCTTTTGCAGGGGAATGCCGCCTAAGCCCAGGCGGGAGACAGCGATATCTGTTCCTGAAAGTTGACGATATTCCATATTATCACCTCAAAGGACTTAATTCCACATCGATGCTAAAAATCCTGTCTGAGGAGGTAAGCGGCTTGGCAATCACAGCAGAACGACTACCCCGGGAGTTTGTACAGAGGCTTGAACCCTTGCTGGGAGAGGAATGGCCGGAGTTCCTGGCCGCCCTGGCGGGAGAGAGTCAGCACGGCCTGCGCCAAAATCCCTTGAAAATTCAGCAGGCTGAGTGGGAAAAAATCGCTCCTTTTCCTCTGGAGAGGGTGCCCTGGTGTCGGGAAGGTTATTATTTACAGGAAGAAGAGCGACCGGGGAAACACCCTTACTACCATGCCGGACTTTATTATATCCAGGAACCCAGTGCCATGGCGCCAGTGGAAGCTCTGGAGGTTCAGCCAGGGGAGAAGGTATTGGATCTCTGTGCAGCTCCGGGGGGCAAAACCACCCAGATTGGAGCCAAATTGCAAGGAAAAGGGATTCTGGTAGCCAATGATAATAATCCCCAGCGCATCCGGCCCATGGTTAAATATGTTGAGACTTTTGGTTTAACCAATTGCCTGATTTTCAACGAACGACCAGAGCGGCTGGCCCGCCATTTTCCCGGCTATTTTGATAAAATTCTGGTGGATGCACCCTGTTCAGGAGAAGGGATGTTCCGGCGGGAGCCGGAGAGCATGGGGGCATATCAGAAGTTTGGTCCGGAACGCTGCCGGCAGATGCAGAGGGAGATCTTGCGGGCAGCTGCCCGGATGCTGAAACCCGGGGGAGTAATGGTTTATTCTACCTGTACCTTTAATCCATATGAAAACGAAGGGACAATCCAGGAGTTTTTGCAGGAACATTCCGAATTTCAGCTGGAGCCGGTGCCTCAGGCCCATCTCTATAGCCCGGGCCGCCCCGACTGGGTGGTAGGGGGCAGGCCGGAACTGGCCCTGGCTTGCCGGATCTGGCCGCATAAAAACAGAGGAGAAGGACATTTTCTGGCCAGATTGCGCAAAAATAACAATGGAAGCAGATTGGCTGGAGCAGGCAGACCCGGTGGTACTGATCCCTACCTGGCCGAAGGAGCCAAGGAACTGGCCTCCTGGCACCGCTTCCGCCAGAACTATTTAAAAACAGAATTGAATGGGCGTTACTGGTTGAATGGCGGGACCCTCTATCTTGTACCCCCGGAATTGCCGGTATTGCAGGGATTAAAACTGATTCGTCCCGGATTGACCCTGGGTAATCTCTATAAAGGCAAATTTTATCCTGATTATGCCCTGGCGATGGCTTTAAAACCGGAACAGTTTGCCCAGCCGGTCTATTTCACCCTGGATGCTCCGGAGCTGAGGAAATACCTGAAAGGCGAGACCTTGACGGCTGGAGCGGCAAAAGGCTGGCATTTGCTCTGTCTGGACCGGTGGCCACTGGGCTGGGCCCTGGCAGTAGATGGCTATTTAAAAAATTATTATCCTAAAGGCTGGCGACTTCAGAGTTAGTTTGTCCGGGAAAATTCCCGGAGTTTTTTTTATATTCTTTACCTCCAGGCAGGAAAAGAAACAATACTATCGAATATAATAAATTGAGTACTTACTCGAAAAGGAGGGAGGGGAAGTGGCCAGAACCCGTAAAGGAGAAGAAACCAGGCAGCGGATCCTGGCAGCAGCCCTGAAGCTATTCAGTGCCAGAGGTTATGCCGGTACTTCTACAAGAGAGATTGCCCGGGAGGCAGGGGTGGCAGAGGGTACTATTTTTCATTATTTTCCTACCAAAAAAGCTCTCCTGCAGGGTGTACTGGAACCGATTATGATCAGCAGTCTGATGCGAACCTGGGCGGAGACCGAACAATTGCCCCTGGCCCAGGCGCTGGAGAAGATTCTGCGGCAGCGGCTGACTATCATCGAGAAGAATCAGGAGCTGTTCAAGCTGATTTTGCTGGAAGCAGCTCTGCAGCCAGAATTGAGGGAGTATTTGCTCAAGGAAATAATCTTGCCTCTACGGGCAGCAGTACTGGAATTTCTGGAGAAGAAATTGGACAGAGAAAAGCTGAGGCCTGTAAATCGAACGGCCCTGGTTCAAATATTACTGGGGGCGATGGTTTCGTCTTTAATGTATAAGGGCTTGCTCAAGCCTGCTTTGCCTGAAGAACCGGAGATGGATAAGATGATAGCTGAAATGATAAAAATTATCATGGAAGGGGTGACTAATGATGAAGGGAGTTAGAATTGTGGTGGTCCTGCTGGTGCTGGCAGGACTGGGCTGGTATGGCTGGCTGAAACAGCAGGGAAAACCAGCAGAAGATGTTTATAACGGCTGGGTTGAAGGCGAGGAATACCGGGTAGTGGCGGAAACGGCCGGCAAGGTCAAGGAGGTACTGGTAAAGGAAGGGGAGCTGGTCAAGGCTGGCCAGGTAGTGGCTAAACTGGATGATGAAGCGGCCCGCCTGCAGCTGGCGCTGGCGCAGGCTAACCGGGCAGCGGCCGAAGCCAGGGCTGGTGATGTGAAAGCAGGTAGCCGTCCGCAACAAATCGCCCAGGCCCAGGCCCAGGTACGGGCTCTGCAGGCTTCTTTGCAGGGAGCTCTGGAGAATTTGAAGCGTTTGCAAAGTCAGCGCCAGGATGTAGAGGAGCTGGTCCAAACCGGGGGAGCTACCGCTGACCAGCTGGAAGCCGCAAAAGCGGCAGAAGCCAGTGCCCAGGCCGCTGTAAATAGCCTCAAGGCTCAGATTGATGCTGCCAGGGAGCAAGTCCGCTTACTCCAGGCGGGAGCTACCTCCTATTCCCTCTCTGCCCAGGACGCCCAGGTGGAGGCAGCTCGTCAACAGGAGGCCCTGGCCCAATTGCAGGTGAATAAGGCCCGGGTAGTAGCTCCGGTAAGGGGAGTGGTTCAGAATATCCTTCTCAAGGTGGGGGAGCTGGCCAATCCCGGTTCTACCCTGTTAAATCTGGTAGATCAGGACCGCCTTTATGTAAATATCTTTGTACCCCAGAGCCAGCTGGACCGGGTGCAACTGGGAAGGAAGGCGATAGTGGAGGCGGAAAATGGCAAGCTCAAAGGGGAAGGCAAAATCGTCTATATTTCTCCCCAGGGGGAATTTACACCTAAAAATATTCAAACCAGGGAAGAAAGAGCCACTCAAGTCTTCAAAGTAAAAGTTGAAATCACTTCCTGCGGGTCCAGTGGCTTTAAACCGGGCCAGGCGGTGGAAGTCAGGCTGAAATAGGGGGAGTGGCCAGTGGAATATGCCATCAAGGTAGAAAACCTGACCAAGATTTTTGGTGACCGCAAGGCAGTAGATAACCTTTCCTTTGCCATCAAGCCGGGACAAATTTTTGGCTTTCTTGGCCCCAATGGTTCCGGCAAATCCACCACCATCCGCATGTTGTGCGGAATTCTCACTCCGACCTCAGGCAAGGGGACAGTGCTGGGCATAGACCTGAAGGATGGGGAAAAGATTAAACAGCATATAGGCTATATGTCGCAGAAGTTTAGCCTTTATGAGGATTTAACTGTCAGGGAAAACATGCGCTTTTATGGCGGGGTATATGGGTTAAAGGGCAAGAAACTGGAGGAGCGTTACCGTTATCTCCTGGACTTGACCGGTTTGGGGGACCGGGAGGAACAGCTGGCGGGTACACTATCAGGGGGCTGGAAACAACGACTGGCCCTGGCCTGTGCCCTTTTACATGAGCCCCAGCTGCTGTTTTTAGATGAACCTACTGCCGGGGTTGACCCCTTGTCCCGACGCATTTTCTGGCAGTTGATTCACCGCCTGGCAGAAGAGGGAGTAACAATCCTGGTCACTACCCACTATATGGATGAGGCAGAACAATGTGATGTCCTTGGCTTTATCTTTCAAGGGCGTTTGCTGGATTTCGGTGCCCCGGCGGAAATCAAGGCCCGGCACGGAGGACAATCAGTGGAGGATATATTCATCAATTTTGTGGCTGGGCAAGAGGCTAAGGCGGGTGAAAGCCGATGAGCTGGGTGCGACTGAAAGCGATAATATGGAAAGAATTTATTCAAATCAGCCGGGACCGACCCAGTTTGGCCATGATTTTTGGGGTACCGGTTATGATGATGCTGCTTTTTGGTTATGCCATCAGTACTGATGTGGAAAACATCGCGACCCTGGTCTGTGATCAAAGTAAAACCAGAGCCAGCCGGGAGCTGGTGAGTGCCATGGCCAATACCGGTACCTTTGATTTACGCTACTGGACCGAAAATCCCGGGGAAGTCCGCCGTTATCTGGATGGCGGGATAGCCAGGGTGGCTCTGATTATTCCTCCAGATTACAGTAAGCGTTTAGCCCGGGGAGAAATGGCCCAGGTTCAGGTTTTGCTGGATGGATCTGATCCGCTGGTGGCCCGCACTGCCCTTTCGGCAGCCCAGATGCTGGCCCAGTCTCTAAATCTCAATCTGGTTACCCAGCGTCTGGAACGGCAGGGAGCCGGGCCGGGGTTGAATTTGGCTCTGGATATGAGGACGAGAGTTTGGTATAACCCTAATCTGGAAAGTCTGCGGTTTAATATCCCGGGGCTAATGGGTCTGGTTTTGCAGAACATAACAGTGATTCTCACCGCTTTTGCCCTGGTGCGGGAGCGGGAACGGGGGACTCTGGAGCAAATCATTATTACTCCCATCAAGCCGGTGGAACTGATTATCGGCAAACTGGTTCCTTATGTATTTATCGGCTTTTTTGATCTCTTGCTGGTACTGGCGGTGGCGGTTTTCTGGTTCGGGGTGAAAATTTCTGGCAGCGTGGCGTTGCTGCTGGCGTTAGCTACTATCTTTCTGGCCTGTGCGCTGGGGATGGGTATGTTTGTTTCTACCGTTGCCCGAAACCAGCTGCAGGCTATGCAGATGGCCTTTTTGATTCTGTTGCCCAGTATTCTTTTGTCCGGGTTTTTGTTTCCCCGGGAATCCATGCCTAAAATCATCTATTGGATTGGGCAGGTTCTACCATTAACCTACTTTTTGCAGATTGTCCGCGGCATCGTGCTGCGGGGAGCGGATTTTTCCCATCTCTGGCAGGTATCATTCTGGCTGGCTGTGCTGACGGCAATCATCTGTACTCTTTCCGTTTTGCGCTTCCGTAAACGGCTGGATTAAAAGAGATTGAGCAAAGCCTCTACCACCCTGGCGTCAAAGCGGCCGGCAACCGCTTCCTGGCGCAAGAGGTGGTAAATTTTTTCCCTGGGCAGGGCAGCCCGATAGGGACGGTCATCAGCCAGGGCCTGATAATAATCAGCTACTGCCAGGATACGAGCGGGCAAGGGCAGTTGGTCTGCCCGCAGACGGGAAGGATAGCCACTGCCATCCAGTTTTTCGTGATGAGCGGCGGCCCAGAAGGCCAGCTCCTCCAGACCGGGGATTTCCATCAACAGCCGTTCGGTATAATAGGCGTGGGCAATGATGCGGCTGTATTCCTGGGGGGTGAGCTGGTCTGGCTTATCCAGGATAGCCGAGGGGACAGCCAGCTTGCCCAGGTCATGTAAGAGACCAGCCAGATAGAGCTGACGGCACTGAGCGGTTGGCAGGCCCAGGGTCTGGCCCAGGTAGAAGGCGGTATTGGCAACCCGGCGGCTGTGGGTGGCGGTATAGGGGCTTTTGGCATCCACCAGGTCAGCGAAAAGGAGGGCTAAATGTTCCAGGGATGCTAGCTGGATATCCTGTTCAAAAACCTGGCTGCGGCGGCGGATGGCCTGGGCTAAATTGCGATGGGCCAGGTCATAATAAACACGAGGTTCCTGCAAAAGTTCCAGACAGGCATCGGCTACTACAGGAGCCAGGCGTTTGCCTTTTTCCTTTTCCACAAAGGCGACAATCCGTTCCTGCACCGGTAGCAGGTCATAGTCCTGGCCAAACTGGTTTTCAATCTGATCGGCCAGGAAAAGGAGCTGGGCTTCTATGGGAATCTCCTCACCGCTCAAGCCCAGTGGGAAACCGCTGCCATCCCAGGCTTCGTGATGAGCAGCGATAATAGGAGCGATTTCAGTTAACAAAGGGAGCTGGGTGGACCAGCGGGCCCCGGCCAGAGGGTGAGATTCTACCGGGAGCTGAGCATTGACTTTGCCGATATCATGGAGCAGACCGCCATAAAAAACCAGGCGCAGGCGGTCAGGAGCAAGTCCCAGTTTTTCGCCGGTGCGTAAGGCCAGATAGGCTACCCGCTGGGCGTGCTCCAGTTTTTTGTTTTCCGCCAGGTCCAGGGCCAGGGAGAAGGTACTGATTAAAGTGAACAAAGATACTTTCCAGCTATCCATTTTTTTGCCACTCCTTTGCAGGTATTTGCTGCCTGATGAAGAATATCTTAACATAAAAACTTTTGACAATCTATGATTTTTTCTATATGATATAACTAATAATAATTCCTAATAAGCTAAAATGCAAGGGGGTATTTTAAATGGACAGAGTTGGAGCGATCAAAATAAAAGAAGGGATTTACTGGGCAGGGGCCCTGAACCCGGATTTAAGGGTATTTGATATTGTGATGGAAACAGCCCATGGCACTACATATAACTCTTATGTTGTCAAAGGGGAAAAGATAGCGGTATTTGAAACTGTCAAGGAGCGCTTTTTCTCCGAATACCTGGCCCGGCTGAAAGAGGTAGTGAACCCTGCTGATATTGATTATATTATCGTTGACCATACTGAACCGGATCATGCTGGCAGCGTCTTTGCTCTGCTGGACCTGGCTCCTAATGCCAAAGTGGTGGGGTCCAAATCTGCTTTGCGCTTTCTGAAAGCCATTACCAACCGGGAATTTCCGTCGATTGAGGCCAAAGAGGGCATGACTATAGACCTGGGAGGGAAAACCTTGCAGTTTATTATGGCCCCTTTCCTGCACTGGCCGGATTCTATGTATACCTACATTCCCGAGGATAAAGTGCTGATCACCTGTGATAGTTTTGGCAGCCATTACAGCAGCCCTATGATTTTCGATGACCTGGTCGGGGATTTCAGTTCTGACCTGCGTTATTACTATGATGTAATCATGAGTCCTTTCGCCAGTTACGTGCTGGAGGCCATCAATAAAATCCGCAATTTGCCCATAGATGTATTCTGCCCGGGACATGGTCCTGTTCTGCGCAGCAAGGGCTGGGAAATTGTTGACCTCTATGAACAGTGGAGCAAGCAATTGCTGGCAGAGCAGCACCAGGGTCCGGTGTTGATCGCCTATATTTCAGCTTATGGCTACACCAAGGCGATGGCTGCAGAGATCGCCCGGGGGATTGCCAGTGTCAATAGCTGTGAAGTAGAAGTGGTGGATATTACCGAAATACCGCTGAGCGAGTTGAAGACAAAAATAGAACGAGCCCGGGCTTTTCTGGTCGGCTCCCCTACCATTAACAGGGATGCTGTCAAACCCGCCTGGGATTTGCTCTCGGTGGTATGTCCCATCAAGAATAAAAACAAACCTGTTGCCGCCTTCGGTTCCTATGGCTGGAGCGGGGAGGCAACCAGAATGCTGGAGGAACGGATGAGTGCCCTGGGCCTTAAGGTAGTGCAACCGGCATTGCGGGTCAACTTTAAACCCAGTGAGAAGGAGCTCAGGGATTGTTTTGAGTTCGGGGTTGCCTTTGCTCAAAGCCTGGGCAAAGATGAAACCGGTCGTTAGAGGAGACAGGAAAGGGGTATGGCCTATGGCAATAGTAATTTTGGGCGGCGGGGTAGCTGCTGTCAGTGCCATAGAAGGCATTCGCCAGCAGGATAAGGAGCAACCGGTTACGCTGGTAGCAGCGGAGAAGTACCCACCTTATTACCGCTTGCGCCTTTCCTTTCTGCTGGGCCAGGAGTTTGAGGTGGAAAAGTTTTTGTTAAAACCTCTGGCCTGGTATCAGGAAATGGGTGTGGAGCTAAGGCTGGGAATAAAGGCGGAAAGGATTGATCCCGCTTCCCGTCAGGTGCGGTTAGAAGACGGAAGTGTCCTTTCCTATTCATCCCTGATTATAGCCACCGGAAGCCGGGCCTTTTTGCCGCCGGTACCGGGCAATCAGCTGGCAGGAGTTTTTACCCTGCGCACCGCTGAGGATGCCCAACGAATCAATGAATTCGCCCGGCCAGGCCAAAAAGGGATCATCATCGGAGGGGGACCGCTGGGGCTGGAAGCGGCCTGGACTCTCAGTCAGCGCGGTATTCAGGTGGCGGTATTAGAACACAATCAGCGTTTGTTGCCTCGCCAGGTGGATGAAAAAGCTTCAGCCTACCTCCACCGGGCTGCCCAGAGAGCGGGGATTGAACTGGTGCTGGCTGCCCAGGCCCAGGCCATTACCGGCACGGAAAAAGTAGAAGCTTTGCAACTGGCCGATGGCCGACAGCTGCCGGCGGATTTTATTCTCTTTTCCACCGGAGTACGGCCCAATCTGGAAATAGCCCAGGCTGCCGGACTTGCCTGTCAGCGGGGGATTGTGGTCGACCGGTATCTTCGCACTTCCCAGGACCAAATCTGGGCTTGCGGGGACGTGGCGGAATACAATGGCCAGGTCTGGGGGCTGTGGCCAGTGGCTCAGGCTCAGGGGCGGGTAGCCGGGATGAATGCTGCTGGCGCTGAGGAAAAATATGTAGAGGTGCCGCCGCCATCGATTCTTAAAGTCATGGGCACATCCGTCTTCTCCATAGGCAACTGGGCTGAGAGTGGTAGCCAGAAAGTCAAGGCAGACGAAGAGGGTTTTTATTGCAAATTGTGTTTCCAGGGCCGTCAGCTCACTGGTGCCATAGTCATTGGAGATGAGGGCCTGGCCCGGCAGTTAAAACGGGCGGTGGAAAAAGGCATGGAAACGAACCCGGAAGCAGATTTTTCCCGGATTCTGGCGGATCTGGGACAGGGATAAAAAGAAAGGAGATGTTCTTATGGAAAAATACGTCTGTGTTATTTGCGGCTATGTCTATGACCCGGCAGTTGGGGATACGGATAATGGGATTGCTCCTGGCACTCCTTTTGAAGCTCTGCCGGCAGACTGGGTTTGCCCCATGTGTGGCGCTGGCAAGGAAGATTTCGAAAAAGAGTAAGGCTTTTGGCCCCGGGAAAGCCCGGGGCCTTTCTGGCAAGGAGGATTAGATTAGCATGCGCAAGCTATTGTTGCTTGTAATCGTATTGCTGGTCATCATTACTGGCTGTGCCAGACAGACTACCTCTCCTCCGCAGCTGGATAATAAAACGGCGGCCATAGTGAACGGCGAAAAGATCAGCACCGTTGACTTTGAACGCCGGGTAGAGAAGAAAAAGTTTGTCCTCACGGCTCAGGGCACGGATTTTAGCGGGCCCAGCCGGGAGCATGCCCTGACCATGCTCCGGGAAGAGGTAATCGCTGACCTGGTCAGGGAAACTTTATTAATGCAGGAGGCGACCAGACTAAAGCTGATAGCTACTGATGCGGAAGTAGAGGCGGTTATCAAGGAAATCCGGGCCAATTTTCCCGATGAGGCCACCTTCCAGGCTACAATTCAGGCCCGGGGGCTGACAGTGGAGGCGATGCACAAATATAACCGGCTTCAGCTGACACGACAGAAGCTGGTGCAATACTGGGGCGGGGAGGATAAACTGCAGGAAAGTTTGGCAGAGGTGGAAAAAAAGGCGAAGATCCGTATTAATGATCAGGTAGTGGAACGGATATTGCAAGAAATTTAAATATAATTCCCACTAACTATATTGACATACTCAGATATACATGCTATTGTTATACTACACAAATAAATAGGCGACTCTTATCGCGAGTGGTGGAGGGACTGGCCCGATGAAGCCCGGCAACAGCCGCCTGAAGGCGGAAATGTGCCAAATCCTGCAGGCAAAAGCCTGAGAGATGAGAGGGAAGCATGGTTATGCCAGGCGCCTCTCGGGCGCTTTTAATTTTTTCAAGAAAGGGGAAAGGATAATGAACAAAAAACCAGGCTTTGATACGATTGCACTTCATGGCGGGCAACAACCTGATCCTGCTACTGGAGCCAGGGCTGTGCCCATTTATCAGACTACATCCTATTGCTTCCGTGATTCCCAGCATGCGGCCGACCTGTTTGCCCTGAAGGAAGCGGGCAATATTTATACCCGGATTATGAATCCCACTACTGATGTGTTTGAACAGCGGATGGCCCAGCTGGAAGGAGGAGTAGGGGCACTGGCTGTTTCCTCCGGTCAGGCGGCTATCACTTTCTCCATCCTTAACCTGGCCCAGGCCGGTGATGAAATCGTAGCTTCCAGCAGTCTTTATGGCGGGACCTATAACCTGTTTGCCCACACCCTCCCTAAACTGGGGATCAAGGTGATTTTCGTCGACTCCCGGGATCCGGAAAATTACCGACAGGCTATTACCCCTAAGACCAAAGCCCTTTATGGAGAACTGATCGGGAACCCGCGCCTGGATGTGCTGGATATAGAAAGGGTGGCGGAAATCGCCCATGAAAACGGGATTCCCCTGATTGTGGACAACACCCTGGGGACGCCTTACCTCTGCCGGCCCATAGAACATGGAGCGGATATAGTGGTCCATTCGGCCACCAAGTTTATCGGGGGCCATGGGACTTCTATTGGCGGGGTCATTATTGACGGGGGCAAATTTGACTGGTCGGCCAGTGGTAAATTCCCCGGTCTGACTGAACCCGATCCCAGCTACCACGGGATGAAATACCATGAAGCCCTGGGGCCGCTGGCTTATATCGTTAAGGCCAGAGTGCAGTTATTGCGGGATCTGGGTTCCTGCTTGAGTCCCTTCAACAGCTTCCTTTTCCTGCAGGGTCTGGAAACCCTGTCCCTGCGCATGGAGCGGCATAGCAGCAATGCCCTGCAAGTAGCCCGCTGGTTGGAACAGCATCCCCTGGTAGAATGGGTTAACTATCCTGGTTTGGCAAGCAGCCCGGAATACGCCAGGGCACAAAAATACCTGCCCCGGGGCCAGGGAGCTATCCTGACCTTTGGCATTAAGGGCGGTCTGGAGGCAGGCCGGAAATTTATCGATAGCCTTGAATTATTCTCCCATCTGGCCAATGTAGGGGATGCCAAATCCCTGGTCATTCATCCGGCCTCTACTACCCACCAGCAATTAACTCCGGAACAGCGACTGACAACCGGGGTAACGGAAGAAATGATCCGCCTCTCCATTGGTTTGGAAGATGTCAATGACCTGATCGCTGACCTGGATCAGGCCCTGCAAAAAGCCCAGGCCTAAGGCCTGGGCTTATTTTTGCAGTAATAGACGGGCACCGATAACCAGGAGCAATAGACCGGCCAGGTGGGTCCAGTGGGGCTGTTTGGGCGTAAGACCGGCCAGGCCCAGATAATCCAGCAAGGCGGCGGTGCTGACCTGGCCGACGATAATTGCTGTAGTTGCGGAAATGGCCCCCAGGCGGCTAATGCCCAGCACGACGGTAGCAATAATGGCTACATTGATAAAACCCCCCAGATAGGCATACCAGGGGACTGTACTGATTTTCCCCCAGGTTGGAAAACCGGTACCGGTAAAAATCAGCACCGCCCCCACTCCCGCCAGTCCCAGCAAATGTACCAGCAGGGTGGCAGGCCAGAGGCCGAGGTTTTTGTTGAGCAGGGTGTTAAGTACCCCTTGTACAGCCATCAGGGACCCGGCTGCCACCGGAATCAACAGTGCAGTCCAATTGCTCATTATCTCCCCTCCCGTGTCGAAAAAGATAATTACATTTATTATTCTGGCTATTAATGTAATGTTTTATGTAAAAAGAGGATTTTTTTGCAGCAGGGAGAATACAAATAAATTATTAGATAGCAGGCAGAATAACTCGGGCTCATAGCGGAGAAAGGGGCTTGGGGAGATGAAACTGAATCTGAGGACCAGGTTAACGCTGATTCTAGCGGTGCTTGTCTTCTTTTCCTGTGGTCTGACGGGCTGGCTGGCGGTCTATCGGGCTAAATCAGTGATTGAAGACGAAATGCTGGACCAGGTTAAACGGATATCCTTGCATTTGGACAAAAAAATAGAAGGGGATTTTGAAATGATCATGGCCCGCCTGGGAGTAATTAATGCTGCCGAAGGGACCAAGTGGCAGGAACTCAAGGCGGAATTGCAACGGCTGGTCACTGCTGAGCTGGTAGGCAGCGCAGATGAGATGGGAGCAGCCTACCATGTGGAAGGTCGGGACTGGCTGGTGGCGGTAAAGGAACCGCCGGGCGGAGAACTGTTTTTGCGCCAGTTATTGCGCAGGGTACATCAGCTGGAAAACAAAAACATCTGGGAAGAACACCTTTTTACTGAAAATGGTGTACAGATGATTGTGCGTCCCCTGATCCGTAATGACCAGATAATTGGTCATGTCTTTGTCTGGCGAACTATTGAACCCATTGAAAATCTGGTCGATAAACTGAAAACCGAAATTTTACTGGTTTTTATTTTAACCTTTGTTATGGGCCTGGCGGGGGTTTTCTGGTTATCCCGGGCCCTGCTGACAGATGTAGACAAAATCAAGGAAGGGATTCAGAGGTTGAAATTTGATTTGCATTCTCCTCTGCCCAAAGTAGGAAGTGAGCTGGAGGAGATTGCGGCTGCTATTGAAACCCTGTCGGTTTCCCTCCTGAACTTGCAGGAAGCCAGCAAGGGGCTGGTGGCTTCCCGCTATCTGGACGAAACCCTGCAACGAGGCCTGGAAATGATAGAAAGAGTATTCGGGGCCAAATATGCCGCTATTTTCCTGTATGATGAAAAGGCTGATGAGCTGAGCATTAAAGCATCCATTGGCTTAAGCAGGGAATATGTCAAAACCGTAAGGATGAAAAAAGGGGAAGGTTATAGCGGCAGGGTCATGTTGACCGATTTGCCATCTGCAACCGATGATTTGCGCAGGGATGAACGCACTGTCTGGGTGCAGATGGTACGCTTTGAAGGGATCGTTTCCCTGCTGGTGGTACCTTTAAGGGGCAAGGGGGGGCTGCTGGGAACCATTGAGGTCTATACCAAACATAAACACACTTTTACCCCCAGTGAGATCAGTCTGCTTTCATCTCTGGCTCACCAGATCGGGTTATCGGTGGAAAATGCCATGCTCTTTGAGGAAATGCAAACCAGAGCAATTACCGACCGTTTAACTGGTTTATATAACCAGAAGCAATTTTATGAACTACTGCAATCAGAGATTGCGGCTGCGCAGTTATATAAAAAGCCTCTTTCCTTGTTGATGCTGGATGTCGACTTTTTCAAGCAGTACAATGATACCTTTGGCCATCCGGCCGGGGACCGTCTGTTAAAGGAATTTGCCCGTATTCTGGTGGAGAATGTGCGACCTGATGATATTGTCGCCCGTTACGGGGGTGAGGAATTTGCCATTATCCTGCGGGAGACTTCCCTGGAACAGGCTCTGGACATTGCGGAACGCATACGCCAGAAAGTGGCTGATTCCAGGTTTGAAGGCCGGCTCCAGCAACCCAGTGGACGGATAACCTGTTCCATCGGGATTGCCCAGTATCCCGTTCATGCCAAAACCCTGGAAGACCTGGTCAAACGGGCAGATGAAGCTCTGTACCGGGCCAAGTACAATGGCCGTAACCGGGTGGCTTACCACCTGACCTTTATGGATGCTCTGCTGGAGTCTCTGCCGGCGGAAGAGAAAAACAAGCTGGAACGGCTAAAGACTATGATTACAGTCATCAATGCCCGGGACCGCTATACTTTCGGGCATAGCGAACGGGTGATGATGCTGGCCTGTAAAGTAGGAGAACGAATGGGTCTGACGGCAGAACGCCTTAATCTGTTACAACTGGCAGCCTATTTCCATGATATTGGTAAAATGGAAGTAACCAAGGAGATTTTGTGCAAAGAAGGCGATTTAACAGAAGCAGAATGGGAACAGTTAAAACAACACGCTGTTGCCGGTGGGGCAGTGGTCAAGACCATACCGGTTCTGGCAGAAGCAGCCCTGATTATCCGCCATCACCATGAACGCTATGATGGTTCCGGATATCCTGACGGATTGGCGGGAGATAATATACCTCTGGAGGCCCGGATCCTGGCGGTGGTGGATGCCTGGGATGCCATGACCAGTACCCGGGTGTTCCGGGAAGCCAAAGGTCCGGAACAGGCTCTGTTGGAAATCAGGGAACAGAGCGGGAAACAGTTTGATCCCCGAATTGTAGAAATCTTTACTGCCCTGGTTGAAGGAGGTGAGCTAAATGGCCCAGGTAGTCATCAATGTCGAGGGCATGAGCTGCGGCCATTGTAAAATGGCAGTGGAAAAGGCGCTGAAGCAGGTTGGTGGGGTCACTGAGGCTGTAGTGGATCTGGCAGCCAAACAAGTGACAGTTACCTATGATGAAAATCAAACTGGTTTAGCTGCTTTGCATGCTGCCATTGAAGAGGCCGGCTATGATGTAGTCAAGTAAGTAAAAGGGCAATACCTGAATACGGGTATTGCCCTTTTACTTTTTTGGCAGAATATAACCTGAGGTGGTAAGATTTGTACAGCAGAGTGGATCGTACCGGGGAAATAGCCTGGAAAATAGCCAATTACCTCTGGCGTTACCGGCATTTGCGGGAATTGAAGGCCATTGGCGAGGTGGTCAGGGGTTTGCTGCAGGAACTGGGTCCGACTTTTATCAAACTGGGACAGGTAGCCAGTACCCGGCCGGATCTTCTGCCGGAAGAATTGTGTCAGCAGTTGCGGGAGTTACAGGATCAGGCCGGCTTGATGAGCCCTGAAGAAGTAAAGGTTCAGGTCCAGCGCGGCTTAGGCCGCTCGGTAGAAGAGCTTTTTGCTTATTTTGACTGGCAACCTCTGGCCTCTGCTTCCATCGCCCAGGTGCATTTTGCTATTTTGCCCAGCGGGGAAAAGGTAGCTGTTAAAATCAAGCGGGCCGGGATTGAACGACAGATCAACGGGGACCTGGTTGCCCTGGAGCGGCTGCTGCCTTATCTGCAAAAAGTGAGAGTAATCCAGGAGACGCTGGATAGTGAGCAGCTTTATCAGCAATTCCGGCGCATTATCCGACGGGAACTGGATTTCTCGGCAGAAGGACTGGCGGTAGAACATTTTGCCTTTCTCTATCGGGAATGTCCCTGGCCTGTGCGCTTGCCCCGGGTTTTCTGGGAATATAGCAGTAAGGATGTACTGACTATGGAATATATCGCGGGAGAAAAACTATCTGTCCTGGCTGAGCGGGAGGAATGGGAACAAAGACGGCAGCTGGCACGGCACTGGCTGGGGGTTTTTCTTTATCCCCTGTTTAATGCCGGGGTTTTTCATGCCGATCCTCATCCCGGCAATATCCTGGTGGATGGAGAGGGCAAAATAGTTCTGCTGGATTTTGGGGCTGTAGGCCGGTTTGATCAACAGTTTCGGGAACAGGTAGCACAGCTGATGGTAGCTTTATGGCGGCAACGGACTGATGAGGTAGTGGAATTAACCCTCAAGATGGGTCAACCCCGGGGCCGGGTGGATTTTTACCGGTTATTCGAGGATCTGGCCTGCCTGCTGGAGCGAACCAGGGGCATGGGGAGAGGGAAAATCTCCTTTGGCCAGATCATTCAGGGCATGGTGGGAATTGCGGTTAATCATCAGATTCGCATGCCGCCTCCTTTTTTTCTGCTGGGTAAGGCTCTATTGCTGGCTGAGGGGCTGGCGGTTCAGCTGGATCCGGAAATCAATATCCTGGAGGTAGCGGAACCCCTGGGCCGTCAGGCTCTGGTCCGGGAATGGCAGGGGTGGTGGCAGGATTTGCCCCGCTGGTGGGGGGAATGGCAGAAACTGAATCGGGACCTGCCCCGACAGATGCATGTAATTCTGGAGCAATTGGCCAGGGGGGAAATGCGCTTTATTTTTCATCACCGTAATTTACAGTGGTTATATGATATGCTGGAAGTTATATCCAGTCGGTTGGCTTTGAGTATGATTGTAGCGGCCATTACTGTTGGTTCGGCCCTGATTTTGCATGCCGGTTTTGGCCCCAAGGTATTTGGCTATCCTGTTCTGGGGGTATCCGGTTTTCTGGTTTCCACTTTATTTGGCGCCTGGATGGCCATGATTTTACTGAAAAAGGTAAAATAGGGGTTGTAGAGGTACTGACCCAGCTGTTATAATATACAAAAGTAAAAATCAGCTGTTATAAAGGGGAGGGAGTGGCTTGGATAAAAACATGGAAAGGGAAATTCTTGAGCTACTGGAACAGAATAGCCGCTACACGACGGCGGAAATAGCAAGCTTGCTGGGAGAACCGGAGGTGGAGGTGGCCCAGGCTATCGCCCGACTGGTGGCGGACAGGGTAATTGTCAAATACCATACCATCATTAACTGGGAGAAATTCGGTGATGATGCTGTTTCCGCCATGATCGATGTCAAGATCACTCCCCAGCGGGATAAGGGCTATGATGCCGTAGCCCGGCGCATCTACCGCTATCCGGAGGTCAAGTCGGTTTTTCTGATGTCAGGTGCTTATGACCTGGCGGTACTGATCGAGGGACGCACTCTGAAGGAAGTAGCCCTGTTTGTGGCGGAAAAACTGGCTACTCTTGAAGATGTGCAGAGTACCACCACCCATTTTGTGTTAAAAAAGTACAAACAGGCCGGTGTAATTCTGGATGAGGATGCCGGTGATGATGAGCGGCTGGTGGTGTCACCGTGATTGAGAAGGTGGCCACTCTGGTCCGGGAGCTTCCGCCTTCCGGGATCAGGCGCTTTTTTGACCTGGTAGCAGAAACTCCAGGGGTGATTTCCCTGGGGGTAGGGGAACCGGATTTCGTCACACCCTGGGCGGGCCGGGAGGCCTGTATCTGGGGTCTGGAAAAGGGAAAAACCCATTACACCAGTAACCACGGCTTGCTGGAACTGCGGGAAGCCATTAGCAGGGATGTGGAAGCAAACCTGGGAGTAAAGTATGACCCCAGACAGGAGATTATGGTGACAGTTGGGGTCTCGGAGGCACTGGATGTCGCCTTAAGGGCCCTGCTCAATCCCGGGGAGGAAGTAATAATCCCGGAACCCTCATATGTTTCCTATCAGCCCTGTACTTTACTGGCAGGGGGGCAACCGATAACGGTAGCGACCCGCTGGGAAGACGGATTTCGGCTGACTCCGGCGGCGCTGGAGCGGGCCCTCACCCCTCGTACCAAAGCATTATTGCTTTGTTATCCCAACAACCCTACCGGTTCCACCCTCAGTCGCCAGGACCTGGAAGGGATCGCCGAAATCGCCCGGGCCCGTGATCTTATCGTTATTGCCGATGAAATTTATCATCATCTGACCTATGGGCGGCAGCATTTCAGTATCGCGGCTTTACCGGGCATGAAAGAGCGTACCATTTTGCTAAATGGTTTCTCCAAAGCCTATGCCATGACAGGCTGGCGTCTGGGCTATGCCTGCGGTCATCCTGATTTGATCAATGCCATGGTGAAAATTCACCAGTATACCATGCTCTGTGCCCCGATTACAGCGCAGCTGGCCGCACTGGAAGTGCTGAAGAGCTGCCGGGGGGAAATGGAGGCAATGGTACGGGAATATGATCGACGGCGGCGACTGGTAGTGGCTGGATTGAGGGAAGCAGGCCTGGAGTGCCATGAACCGGAAGGGGCCTTTTATGTCTTTCCTTCCATTCGCAGTACAGGACTAACTTCCGAGCAGTTTGCCACCGAGTTGCTGCGGGAGCAAAAGGTGGCGGTAGTGCCGGGGTCGGCTTTTGGGGCAGCCGGCGAAGGCTGTATCCGTATTTCCTATGCCTATTCCCTGGCCCAGTTACAGGAGGCTTTAAAGCGTATCAGGATGTTTGTGCAGTCCAGGATGGCAGGATAGTAGAGCTGAGCATGAGCAGGAAGCCAGGAAAGAGCAGAACGGAGGTATGGTAGAATGATGAAATGGGTGTTGCTGGTTCTTTTTGTTTCAATCCTGATCGGCAGTGGTTGGTGGGCGCGCAGCAAAAACAGGACACCGGGAGACTTCTTTCTGGGAGGCAGGAAGGTCGGGCCCTGGATGACTGCTTTTGCTTATGGTACCACTTACTTTTCTGCCGTTCTTTTTGTTGGTTATGCCGGTAAAGTAGGATGGGGGTTTGGTTTAAGCGCTCTCTGGGTCGCTCTCGGCAATGCCCTGCTGGGCAGTTGGCTGGCCTGGAAGGTGCTGGCCCGTCCCACCAGGCAAATGACAGAGCGCCTGGGAGTGATGACTATGCCGGAATTTTTCCGGGCCCGCTATCAGAGTCCGCTGATGAAGGTACTGGCATCCAGTTTGATATTTGTTTTCCTAGTGCCTTATTCTGCTTCCGTTTACATGGGCTTAAGCTACCTTTTTGAACAAATCTTTGGTCTTCCCTACGCCCTGGTGGCCTGGCTGATGGCTGCCGTGACGGCAGTATTTCTTATTCTGGGCGGTTATCTGGCAGTAGCGGTTACAGATTTTATTCAGGGGATTGTCATGCTGGGGGGAGTCGGAGTGATGACCTGGTATATCCTCCATGCTCCCCAGGTAGGCGGTCTGGCTACCGGTATCAGCCGGCTGGCAGAGAAGGGGAGCCAGCTGGTCAGTTTTTTTCCCCAGGGCCCGGGTCTGGAGCAATTGCTGGCCCTGGTCTTGCTTACCAGCTTTGGTACCTGGGGGATGCCCCAGATGGTGCAAAAATTCTGTGCAATTCGCGATGAGAAAGTGGTCTACACCGCTACTCGTATCACTACCTTATTTGCCCTGTTGATTTCCGGAGCAGCTTATGGCATCGGTGCCTTCAGCCGCCTCTTTTTTGACCAGATTCCCCTGGATCCGGTCACAGGGAAACCTTCTGCCGACCTGATCATGCCCCTGATTTTAAAACAGGCCCTGCCGGAATGGGCAGCAGCGGTCATCTTGCTGCTGGTCTTATCCGCTTCCATGTCGACTCTATCTTCTCTGGTACTGGTGGCCAGTTCAGCCCTGACCATGGATGTGATCCATAGCTGGCTGGCCCCTGGTTTAACCCCCCGTCGGGTTTTGCAGCTGTTGCGTTTGTTCAGCCTGGTTTTTGTCGGCTTTTCCCTCTATATTGCCCTGCAAAAACCCGCAATTATCCTGACCCTGATGGCTTTATCCTGGGGGACGGTGGCCGGGGCTTTTCTGGGACCCTATCTCTGGGGGCTGTACAGCCGCCGGGTCAATCAAACGGGGGCTCTGGCCGGGATGGTGGCAGGAGCGGCATTCTCCATTATCTGGGCCTGGTATTTTCAGATGGATGCCAAATATATACCTCTAGGCGGTTGTCTGGCCATGTTGACCTCTGTCCTGACGGTACCGGTGTTCAGTCTGGTGGGTCAACAATTACCGGCGGATCACCTGGCCCTGGTATTCGGTGAGGAAGGTGGAATCAACCAGGGAGAGGAAGGAGCAATGGTGGATGTGGGATAAGGAAGAGAGCTTGAACCGGGAAGAGCTGCAGGCAATACAGCTGGAACGTTTACAGGCAACAGTGAAAAGAGCCTATGAACGGGTACCCTATTACCGGGAACTGCTGGATGAGCAGGGAGTAACTCCGGCGGATATTCGGAGCCTGGAAGATGTGCGTTTGTTGCCTTTTACTACCAAGGATGTTTTGCGGGAGCAGTATCCCTATGGTCTGTTTGCCGTACCGCTGGAGGAAATCGTGCGTTTGCACGCCTCCTCCGGTACTACCGGCAAGCCTACTGTTGTCGGTTATACCAAACAGGATCTGAAAACCTGGGCCAATCTGATTGCCCGGATTGTAACCATGGCCGGAGTTGAGCGGCGGGATATCGCCCAGATCTGTTTTGGCTACGGCTTGTTTACCGGTGCTTTTGGATTGCATTATGGTCTGGAAGAGGTGGGGGTTACCATAGTGCCGGCTTCTACCGGCAATTCCGAGAAACAGATAATGTTGATGCAGGATTTTGGCACTACAGTGCTGGTCAGTACGCCTTCCTACGCCCTTTACCTGGCGGAAGTAGCCCGGGGGATGGGGGTTGAACCCCGTTCCCTGGGCTTAAGAATCGGCCTGTTTGGCTCCGAGCCCTGGTCGGAGGAAATCAGGCAGCAAATTGAGGCGGAATGGGGCCTGTTTGCTACTGACAATTACGGATTAAGTGAAGTGATGGGACCGGGTGTAGCGGGGGAATGCCAGGCGCGCCAGGGATTGCATATTAATGAAGACCACTTTCTGGTGGAACTGATCAATCCCGAGACCGGTGAACCGGTTGGTCCGGGTGAACAGGGGGAACTGGTGTTTACTCCGCTGACCAAAGAGGCCTTGCCTATTTTGCGCTATCGGACCCGGGACCTGGCTACCCTTGACTATGCTCCCTGTGCCTGTGGACGTACTCTTGTGCGCATGAGCCGGGTTTGTGGCCGTTCTGATGACATGCTGGTGATTCGAGGTGTCAATGTTTTCCCCACCCAGGTGGAAAGCGTTTTGTTGACTGTGCCGGCCGTAGCCCCCCATTACCAGCTGGTGGTACGGAAAAAGGGATTTCTGGATGATCTGGAGGTTCGGGTGGAAATAAAAGAAGAATACTTTACTGATGATTATAAGAAACTGGTGGAAATCGAAGAGGAAATTCGCCACAAGTTGCAAAATGTTTTATCTATTGGCACCAAAGTCAGTCTGGCAGCACCGGGAAGTATTGAGCGTTTCACCGGCAAAGCCAGAAGGGTGCTGGATTTACGGCAAGAGGGGAAGGGGAGAAAGAATGAAGGAACTGCTGACAGGCAATGAGGCCATTGCCCGGGGAGCTTATGAAGCCGGGGTTGTGGTAGCTGCCGGTTATCCGGGCACACCCAGTACAGAGATTCTGGAAAACATGACCAAATACCCGAACATCAAGGCCCAGTGGTCTCCCAATGAGAAGGTGGCCCTGGAAGTGGGGGCAGGGGCGGCTATTGCCGGGGCCCGCACGATTGTGACCATGAAACACGTTGGGGTTAATGTGGCTGCTGACCCCTTGCTGACTCTGGCTTATACCGGTGTTAATGGTGGCTTTTTGCTGGTAGCTGCTGACGACCCGGGGATGCACAGCTCCCAGAATGAGCAGGATTCCCGCTATTACGGGCGTCTGGCTAAAATTCCGGTATTAGAACCGGCAGACAGCCAGGAATGCAAGGATTTTGTCCTGCTGGGACTGGCTCTCTCCGAACAATTTGATACCCCGGTTATGCTCAGAACTCATACCCGTATTGCCCATAGCCAGACGCTGGTAGAGCTGGGAGAACCCCTGGTTATGGAAGTAAAACCCTACCAGAAAAACCCGCAGAAATATGTGATGATTCCTGCTTACGGACGGCAGCGCCATCTGGTAGTGGAAGAAAGAATGCGCCAGTTGGCTGCCTGGGCGGAAACGGCGGAGATTAACCGCCTGGAGTGGGGAGACCGGGATATGGGTATTATCACTTCCGGTATTTGTTATCAGTATGTTCGGGAAGCTTTTCCGCGGGCAACAGTGTTGAAACTGGGACTGACCAATCCCCTGCCGGTAGAAAAAATAAAGGAACTGGCCGCTGGGGTGGAACAGGTCTTCGTTGTGGAGGAACTGGATGGTTTGATTGAAGAACAGGTCAAGGCCATGGGGATTATGGTGCAGGGCAAAAAGCTCTTCCCGCCGGTGGGGGAATTGAGCGCAACCCTGGTGCGGCGGCAAATCCTGCTGGCTTGTGGGCGGCAGGAGGAGGCAGAATATTTGCCCCGGCAACCGCAAGACCAGGAAGTGTCCAATCGGCCACCGGTATTGTGTCCTGGTTGCCCGCACCGTGCTACCTTTTTCATGCTGCGGGAATTGAAGCTGCGGGTGGCCGGGGATATCGGCTGCTACACCCTGGGAGTATTGCCGCCTCTCAATGCCATAGATACCTGTATCTGTATGGGTGCCAGTATCGGCGCGGCCCTGGGGATGGAAAAGGCCAATCCGGAAGAATTTAAAGGGCGGACGGTAGCGGTGATCGGGGATTCCACCTTCCTGCATTCCGGTATTACCGGTTTGCTGGACCTGGTTTATAATGGCGGAACCGGCACGGTGCTGATTCTGGATAACCGGACGACAGCCATGACGGGACACCAGCCTCACCCTGGCACTGGCCAGCGGCTGAGCGGGGAAGCGGCTCCCCAGGTGGACCTGGCGGCGATTGCCCGGGCCTGTGGGGTTAAAAGAATAGCTGAAGTGGATCCCTTTGAACTGAAAGCATTCCGGCAAATCCTGAAGGAAGAACTGGCTGCTGCTGAGCCTTCAGTAATAATCGTACGGCGCCCCTGTGCCCTGATCGTCAAGGAGAAAAACCCGCCTCTGGTTATTGACCCGGAAAAATGCCTTAACTGTGGGCGCTGTATCTCCCTGGGTTGTCCCGCCATTAGCAAGGGAGAGGACAAGCCGGTGATCGATCAGGCTTTATGTAATGGCTGTGACCTCTGTGCCCGGGTATGTCCGGTGGAGGCCATCAGCAGCAAGGGGGGCGAGGCATAATGGCAGATATACTGAATATATTGCTGGTAGGAGTAGGTGGTCAGGGAACCATTCTAGCAGCCAAAGTTCTGGCAGCGGCGGCCCTGGCCCAGGGGCTGGATGTAAAGATGTCGGAAATCCACGGCATGGCTCAGCGGGGGGGAAGTGTGATCACTCATGTTCGGGTAGGGGAAAAAGTTTTTTCACCCCTGGTGGAAAGCGGGGAAGCCGATATCATTGTAGCCTTTGAGGAACTGGAAGCCCTGCGCTATGCTCATTATTTGCGGCCCGGTGGAATAATCATTGTCAATCAACGGCAAATTCCCCCGCTACCGGTGGTAATCGGGGCGGCCCCGTATCCGCAAGAAGTTACCGGGAAACTGGCAGCCTATGGGCAGGTGCAGGTAATAGCGGCCGAGGAACTGGCCGGCCAGGCGGGTAACCCCCGGGGTGCCAACCTGGTTTTGCTGGGGGCCCTGGCAGCCCGGTTGCCCTGGGCTCTGGCTGACTGGGAAGCAGCCATTCAAGCGAGAGTTCCAGCCCGTTTCCTGGAAAGCAATTTAACAGCCTTTCAACTGGGTTTCGCGAAAAATGTCGATTAATGTCGAAAAAGGACTTGGCAAATTCAAAAAGTTTTGCTATTATGTTAGTGGTTATGCATAACATCTTTTCAGTCCCCCTTGAAACCGGGTATCATAAACAATGATACCTGGTATTTTTTTTAGCTCGGGTGAGGTGATCAGGGTGTTAACGGTGAAAATTCAGCTGCGCAGTTATCAGCAGGAAAAAGGGGGAGAATATAGCGGGGGAGAGTGGGAAACCACTGGCTATTATCTGAGGGAAAACAACCAGTATCGCCTGTTCTATCAGGAACCGGCGGAAACAGGGCTGGATACCCGGACGGAAATCACGGTGGATGGGGAGGAATTGACAGTTCGCCGCCGGGGAGCTGTGGAAATGGAACAGAGCTTTTGCCGGGGGGGACATTGCCGGGGGAATTATCGCACTCCCTACGGACAGTTGGCCCTGGAAACCAGAACGATTCAGACAGAGGTAAACTTGACAGAGACCGGTGGAAATATTAAGCTAAAGTATGAACTTTTTTTGGCAGGAGAATACATAGGCATCCACTGGTTGGAAATAAATTTCCAGGCAGAATGAGTGGGTAGGAGGAACAGTGTATGGATAATTTGATTGCCAGCTTGCGCCAACAGTTGAATGAAGCCATCCTTTATGCGGTGGAAGAGAGCCGTGAGCGGGGAGAGCTGACCCTTGAAAGTATACCCGAATTTGTGCTGGAGATACCGCGGGAAAAAGCTCACGGTGATTTTGCTACTAATATCGCTATGTTACTAACCCGTCAGGCCAGAAAAGCGCCCCGGCAGATTGCCGAAACCTTGCTGCCTTACCTGCAAGCAAAACTGGGGGAGACAGTTACTGCTATTGAAGTAGCGGGACCGGGTTTTATCAATTTCCGCTTAAATCCTCGCTGGCTGCAACAGGTGGTACCTCTAGTGCTGAACAAAGGGGCAGATTACGGGCGCACTCAGGTCGGTGGTGGCAAAAAGGTTCAGGTGGAGTTTGTTTCCGCTAACCCTACCGGTTTGTTGCATATGGGCAATGCCCGGGGGGCGGCTTTAGGAGATACCATTGCGGCTTTACTGGATTTTTCCGGTCATACTGTGACCCGGGAGTTTTATATCAATGATGCCGGTAACCAGATCGAAAACTTCGGCAAATCCCTGGAAGCCCGTTATTTGCAATTACTGGGCCAGGATGTAGAATTTCCGGAAGAGGGCTACCATGGTCGGGATATTATCGAGACTATGCAGAAACTGATCGATCAGGAAGGGGACAAATGGCTGACAGTTGCTCCTGCTGAGCGCCGGGCTTATTTTATCCAGTTTGGCCTCAAGGAAAAACTGGGGGCGATCAAAACTGTCCTGGAGCGCTTTGGCGTTCACTATGATGTCTGGTTCAGTGAGCAATCCCTTCATGACTCCGGGGCGGTGACCAATGTCATCGAGGAACTGCGGCAGAAAGGCTATATTTACGAAGAAGACGGGGCTCTCTGGTTTAAAGCAACCGCTTTCGGAGATGACAAGGACGAAGTAGTGGTTCGCAAAAATGGAGTACCTACCTACTTCGCGGCCGATATCGCTTACCATAAGAACAAGTTTGACCGCGGGTTTGAACGGGTAATCAATATCTGGGGGGCTGATCACCACGGCCATGTAGCCCGGATGAAAGGGGCTATGGCGGCTTTAGGTTATGATCCGGACAAGCTGGATGTGGTGATCATGCAGCTGGTGCGCCTTTTCAAAGGCGGCGAAATTGTCCGCATGTCCAAGCGTTCCGGGGAGTTTGTAACCCTGGAGGATTTGATTGAAGAGGTAGGGGTAGATGCCGCCCGTTACTTCTTCATCATGCGCAGTGCGGATAGCCACCTGGATTTCGACCTGGACCTGGCCAGGACTCAATCCAGTGAAAACCCGGTCTATTATGTCCAGTATGCCCATGCCCGTATCTGCAGTATTCTGCGCCAGGTCGAGGAGAAGGGGCTGAGCTTGCCGGCAGTGGAAAAAGCGGATTTTGCCTGCCTGCAGCAACCGGAAGAGCAGGATCTGCTCAAAAAACTGGCGGAACTGCCGGATGAGATTGCTTATGCGGCTATTAACCTGGAACCCCACCGGATTGCCCGTTATGCCCACGAGCTGGCAGCGGCTTTCCACAGTTTCTACAATCATTGCCGGGTGATCGGGGAGGAAGAGAAAATCTATCAGGCCCGGGTCTTACTGGTGAAGGCTACTCAGATCGCTCTGGCCAATACTTTGCGGCTGCTGGGAGTAACTGCTCCGGAACGGATGTAAAAAGCACTTGTCAAAGGTCTGACCTTTCCGTATAATAAGAATTGCCTTCTGTTAAAGGAGGCGGTTGGGTGTGAGGGGCTGAAACGGCGGAAAGGAGGATGACCGATGAAAGAACTGCTGATGGCCACTTTGTCCGGCGCCATCGTAGGCCTGGTTTTTGGTTTCATGAAACTGCCCATTCCAGCTCCCGCTAGTTTGACGGGGATTATGGGCATAGTCGGCATCTTTCTGGGCTATATTGTTTCGCAAAACTTGCGCTGACCTGCTGGTTGGCGCTTTTGTTTTTTTGGTGAGAGCAGCAGGAAATCGTTGACAAACGGCGAATATTGTATCAAACAATATCCCCGAAAGCGGGAGAGGAGTTGGGAGCAGTGGCAAAATACTCCTATGCCGAATTGGCTTATCGCATCCTCAGGGAGGCACAAAGACCCTTACCGGTACGGCAATTGCTGGAACAGGTAGTGGCTGAACAGCAAAAAAATGAAGGCCAGCTCAAGGGCAGTTTGCCCCAGCTGATGGCTAGTGCCTATACGGAAATCAACCTGGACCAGAGATTTGTTCACCTGGGTGAAGGGCTGTGGAGCATACGGGAACTGGTAGGTACCAGGACCACCCCTGATGACAGCTGGGATATCTAACTTGACAATTATCGACGCCACAAGCTAAAATAGTACAGTATGGAAAAAAAACAAATCAGCTGGTACACGGCTGATTTGTTCTTTTTGTGAGGGGGCAAAATTATAATGACCAAGTACATCTTTGTGACGGGCGGAGTAGTTTCATCACTGGGAAAAGGGATCACTGCGGCCTCTTTAGGTCGGCTCCTGAAAAGCAGAGGCCTGAAGGTGGCTATCCAGAAGTTTGATCCCTACATCAACGTGGATCCCGGCACCATGAGCCCCTACCAGCACGGTGAAGTCTTTGTTACCGATGACGGAGCGGAGACAGACCTGGACCTGGGGCATTATGAGCGCTTTGTCGACATCAGTGTTACCAAAAACTCCAATGTGACCACCGGCAAAATCTACTGGTCGGTAATCAGCAAGGAACGGAAAGGGGACTATCTGGGCGGAACAGTACAGGTTATTCCCCATATCACCAATGAAATCAAGGACCGGATTTACCGGGTAGCCAGGGAGTCCAATCCTGATGTAGTGATTACAGAAATCGGTGGTACTGTCGGTGACATCGAGTCCCTGCCTTTTCTAGAGGCCATCCGGCAGATTAAAGGGGATATCGGTAAGGAAAATGTCCTTTACATTCATGTTACCCTTGTACCTTATATTAAAGCTGCTGGTGAGCTGAAAACCAAGCCCACCCAGCACAGTGTCAAGGAGCTGCGCAGTATCGGGATAAAGCCGGATGTTATCGTTTGCCGGACCGAACGGCCTTTGTCCCGGGAGATGGAAGAAAAACTGGCCCTGTTCTGTGACATCGATCCTGAAGCAGTGATTCAGGCAGTAGATGCTTCGTCCATATATGAAGTGCCGCTGATGCTGAAAAAAGAGGGCCTGGATGATATCGTGATCGAAAAACTGGGCTTAACCTGCGGGGAAGCGGATTTGCGGGAATGGGAAGAAATCGTGGAAAAGGTCAAGAATCCCCGCGCCTTTGTCAATATCGCTGTCGTCGGTAAATATGTGGAGCTGCCGGATGCCTACATGAGTGTGGCTGAGGCCCTGCGCCATGGCGGTATTTATCACGAAGCTGCTGTTAATATCCTCTGGGTCAGTGCCGAGGAAATGGAACGCCGGGATCCGGCCGAGTTGCTGGCTGAAGCTGATGGTATCCTGGTACCCGGTGGCTTTGGGGATCGGGGAATTGAAGGCAAAATCCGGGCCATCAATTATGCCCGGGAGAAAGGGATTCCTTTCCTTGGTATTTGTCTGGGTATGCAATGCGCTGTGATCGAGTTTGCCCGTAATGTAGCCGGATTGAAGGGAGCTAACAGTTCCGAGTTTGGTGACACTCCCTATCCTGTTATCGACCTGCTGCCGGAACAGAAGGATATCGAGGAAATGGGAGGAACCATGCGATTGGGCATCTATCCCTGCAAGCTCGCCAGTGACAGCAGGGCTTATACGGCCTACGGGGAAGAGCTGATTTATGAACGCCATCGCCATCGTTTTGAATTCAATAACGAGTTCAGGGAACAGCTAACTGAGCTGGGCCTGGTGATTTCCGGTACCAGTCCGGATGGGCGGCTGGTAGAAATTGTGGAATTGCCGGATCACCCCTGGTTTGTGGCTACCCAGTTCCACCCTGAATTCAAGTCCCGGCCTAACCGGCCCCATCCCCTGTTCCGGGATTTTGTCGGTGCAGCTCTGAATAGGGCATAAGCCAGCAAAGCCCGCCATAAGCTGTAAGGAGAAGGGTGGGAACAGCATGAAAAAAAGGCTCATAGTCCTTGTGTTGCTCGCTGTGATCGTAATCCCGGTACTGCTGGCCATTAAACAAAATGGTTTGGGAGGAGAAGGAAAGAAAAAGGCTGCACTCCCTAAAGGCGGGGATAAAATCGGAATTATATATGTCGAAGGGCCCATTGTAGGCGGTCGCTCAGAGGATGGAATCTTTGGCCAGGCGGTAGCTGCTGGTGATGATTTGATGGAGCAACTAAGGGAGGCCCGGGAAGATGATAGCATCAAGGCGGTAATCCTGCGCATAAACAGCCCGGGCGGCAGTGCAGCTGCTTCCCAGGAGGTAGGCGAAGAAATCGACCGCCTGCGGGAAGCCGGTAAGGTGATAGTCACTTCCATGGGGGATGTGGCGGCATCTGGCGGTTACTGGCTGGCTGCCAAAACCGATTATATTGTGGCTAATCCCGCTACAATGACCGGCAGTATCGGTGTGATTATGCGGTTTCAGGAACTAAAAGGCCTGTATGACAAGCTGGGCATTACCGATAATACCATCAAATCCGGGCCGTTGAAGGATATTGGCAGTGAAGCCCGGCCTATGACTCCGGAGGAAAAGGCTTTGCTGCAGGGCATGGTCAATGACATCTATGAACAGTTTGTGGATGTAGTGGCTGAAGGGCGCAAATTGCCCCGGGAAAAGGTCAAGGCCCTGGCTGATGGCCGGATTTTCACCGGCCGCCAGGCCAAAGAGGCCGGGCTGGTAGATGAACTGGGCAACTTCTATACCGCAGTGGAAAAAACCAGGGAGTTGGCCCATCTGGATGAAGAAGCAGAACTGGTAGAACTGGGTAAACCTTCCCCCTGGCGCAAGATCTTCGGCAGCACTGAAACTGTCGGACTGAGCGGGCCTTTGCGCCTGTCTCCTGCGGAAGAAGTCGCTCTTAAGAAGCTGTTGAGTGGAATCAAAGGGGGAGAATAGCGTGGGTTTTCTGGATTTAATTTATGGTGTATTTGTGCAGCCCCGGCGTCTTTTTCGCTCTCTGGCGGAACAGCCCCGGCCGGGTGCGGCATTTCTGGCTGTAATCATAGTTGCGGTCCTGAATCTGGTTACTCAGGTTTATGTGGTTTTACCGGGGGAATTGAATAATGTTCCTCAAGGGGCAGAGGAGCTGGCCCTCGTTCAGGAGTTTTTTCGCCTGCCTTCCATGCAGATTTTGATGATCATTGCAGGGGCGTTGTTTTCCCTGGTCTGGTTAGTAATGCAAGCGGGGTATTTTCAGGTACTGGCGGAGATGTTAGGGGGAATACCCCGCTCTGCTCTGGCGCTGTTTTCAGCACTTGCATTGGCCCAAACGGTGCAAGTAGTAATGATCCCCCTGCAGGCGCTGGTGGCAATAGGGGTGCTCAATCAATTGTTACTGGGGTTAGGAGCACTGATTGTATATATTTACAGTTCCCTGATCCTTCCCTACTGGGCTATGCGGGAAATCAGCGAACTCAGCAGTGGTCGCACCTTGTTGGTTGTATTTTCGCCTCTGTTGATTTTCCTGGCGTTCCTGATTTTAATCGGGGCAGGTATTGGGATAGCTGTTCAGCATTTTGGCGATTTTTTCAATTCTCTATGAAAAAGACTTTACCTCAACCGCAGTGCGAACTGCGGTTTTTGTTTGTCCAGCATAATATATGATTGTTTATAAAATTCCTGCCTTTTTGGCAGGAAAAGTTGTTTTTGTGCAGAATATGGAATTAAGCTAGTGAGATTGGGGGGACTAAATTTGGCAGAAAAGAAAATTTTAATTGTGGATGTCCAGGTAGGAATTCGCATGTTAATGCGAGAAGCGCTCAAGGATTTAACCAGTCAGCTGGAAATGGCAGCTAGCGGCCAGGAAGCGATTGAAAAATTTCTTAGTTTTCAGCCAGACATCATGTTGATTGACTTGAAAATGCCGGGGATGAATGGTTTGGAAGTTTTAGAAGCATTGCAGGATAAACGCGAAAAATGTCGAATTATCTTAATGACGGCATACGGGGAGCTAGATGTGATGTCCCAGGTGCCTAAAATAGGCATTGATGAGTATTTGACCAAACCTTTTGATATCAACGAGTTGCGCCAGATCATAACCAGATACCTGTGATAGTGGGACAAAATTTTTATGGGTGGGACCAAAAACGTAGCAGGAATTTGGGGGTTGATGGCGAATACTCAATTTCGAGTGAGGTGTAAAAGCAATGGTCATTACAACCCAGGCCAGTGTTGCGATCAGGTGTCCTGCCTGTGGACGGCTGGAACTGCATAGTTTGTCGCTTTTTCAACTGAATAAGGGTCAGAGCCTGGAAATTTTCTGTTCCTGCGGAGCACGGGTAGCAACTTTTAAGATGAAAAAAGGACAGGAAGTTTATTTGCAGGTGGATTGTGTCCTCTGTGATGCCAAACATCTCTACCAGTTCCACCGCAAACAGGTATGGGGCAAGAAGGTGCTGAACCTGATCTGTGCTGACAGCAAACTGGATCTGGGGCACCTGGGCCCGAAAGAGCAGGTAGCCCGCCTGGTGAAAAACCACGAGGCCGAGTTGCTGAAATTGCTGCAGGAGATAGAGGATGCCGACTATTTTCGGGCCCCGGAAGTGATGTTACAGGCGGTCAGTTATCTGCAGGACCTGGCGGTAGATGGGGCGGTTTATTGCAGTTGTGGCAATCCCCATATCGGCATGGATCTTCTGCCTGACCGAATAGAACTGCATTGCCGGGATTGTGATGCGGTAGGGGTAGTTTATGTGGAGAATGAACAGGAATTAGCTGCTATCAAAAGCCTAAAGGAAGTAGAATTGACTGCCGGCAGCCTGTCAATTATTGAACCGCCGCTGTTTTCTCCCTATCCCCAGGGACAAACCAAAAAATAAGCATAGAAGAGTTTGGGCTGGTCATATACTAAACTTGCAGGGACAAGTTTAGTATTTTCCTTTTTCAGCCTATTTAAAAATATTAAGGAGGTTATCCGTATGGCACTGGTACCGATTACCGAACTACTGAAAGAGGCAGAAGCTGGCGGATATGCCGTCGGTGCCTTTAACTGCAACAACATGGAAATTGTCCAGGCGATCATCGCTGCAGCTGAAGCGGAAAAGGCTCCGGTTATCATGCAGGCCAGTCAGGGAGCCATCAAATATGCTGGATTGGATTACATAGTGGCAATGGCCAGAACAGCAGCGGAAAAAGCTACTGTGCCGGTGGCCCTGCATCTGGACCATGGCACCAGCTTCGAACAGGTGATGAAATGCATCCGGGCGGGCTTTTCGTCCGTCATGATCGATGGTTCCAAATTACCCCTGGAAGAAAATATTGCTCTTACCAAAAAAGTTATTGACGTGGCCCATGCAGTAGGTGTTTCCGTAGAAGCGGAACTGGGTAAAATCGGTGGTACTGAGGATGATATCTCTGTAGATGAAAAAGAGGCTTTGTTCACCGACCCGGAAGAAGCCCGCATTTTTGTAGAGCGCACCGGCGTAGATGCTCTGGCTGTGGCTATCGGTACTGCCCATGGTCAGTACAAGGGAGTGCCCAGGCTGGATTTTGAGCGGTTGAAGAAAATTCGCTCCCTGGTAAATGTTCCCATCGTTTTGCATGGTTCTTCCGGTGTACCTGATGAAGCCATCCAGGAAGCCATCCGTCTGGGGGTGCGCAAGGTAAATATTGACACCAATATCCGGGAAGCCTTCGTCGCCGCCATGCGGGAAGTGCTGGCTCGGGATGAAAAGGAAATTGATCCGCGCAAGGTGCTGACTCCGGCCAGGGAAGCGGCTATTGAAGTAATCCGGGAAAAAATACGGGTATTCGGGAGCAGTGGTAAAGCATGAGATTGTTTATTGATACAGCCAATATCGAAGAAATTAAAGCAGCTAACGATTTAGGAGTCATTGCCGGAGTTACCACTAACCCGTCCTTGATTGCCAGAGAAGGACGAAATTTCGAAGAGGTAGTACGGGAAATCTGCGCTATTGTGGATGGGCCCATCAGTGCCGAGGTAATCAGCACTGAAGCGGAAGGGATGCTGGTTGAAGCCCGGCAGCTGGCAGCTATTCATCCCAATATCGTGATCAAAATCCCCATGACCGGCGAAGGTTTGAAAGCGGTTAAGGTGCTGGCTAAAGAAGGGATTCGCACCAATGTCACTCTGATTTTTTCCGCCAGCCAGGCCTTGCTGGCTGCCCTGGCGGGGGCCACTTATGTCAGCCCCTTTGTCGGGCGCCTGGATGATATCAGCCATGATGGTATCCAGCTGATTGCCGATATCGCTGCCATTTTCGACTTGCACGGACTGGAAACGGAAATCATCGCTGCTTCCATCCGTCATCCCATGCATGTAGTTGAGGCAGCCAAAGCGGGTGCCCATATTGCCACCATCCCATACGGGGTATTGCAACAAATGCTGAAGCATCCATTGACTGACATCGGGATTCAGAAGTTCCTGGCCGACTGGCAAAAGGTAGCAGGCAAGTAAAATAAGGCCCTTCCCCGCGGGGAAGAGGCCTTTTTTGTTTTAGGAAATTATGCTTTAAGGCTTGATGTGGATAACTTAGAGTGTTAAGGTAGAAATATGAGGACAAGTGATGAAAGAAAAGAGACAAGCAATAAAGATAGTAGACATACTCAAGAACCATTGAAAGTGTCATTAAAGCAGTAGAAAAAGCCAGTTTTTCCGCTTATTTCGAGAGTTTGCTTGGTTTTCAGACATGCGAAAGTTGAGTTAGTAAATTATGAGTCCTGTTTGCTTTTGACTGCAGGCAGTTTTTTGTTTTTCTAGATTAATATTGTTAAAATTAAAAAAGTTCTAGGAGAGGAGGGAGGAGAACTTTGAAAAAAATATATTCTAAGGGCTTAATTTTTCAGATTTTAGTTTTAATAGGAATGGTATTGTTGATAACATCAGTTCTGTCTTTTTTTATACTTTGGGAAATAAATCAAACACAAAAAGTTTTATTAGAGCAACAGAAAAGTAATCTTAATAAGATTTTAGAAATAGTTATCTCTAAAACGATTCCATTATATGAATTTAAAAAGACCAATTTTAAAATAATTGGAAAGAAACAGAAAAAAATAAATATAACTGTACCTAAGATTAGCATATCAAAACCATTTGGATTAGAAATTAAAAAAGTTATAGATTCTATTAGTAATAACTTTCCTAAAACAGAGATTGGATTTTATTCTTTAGAAAATCAGATTATTATAAGTAATAGTCTGCCTGGCGAGATTTCTTTAATTGAAACTTTTACACCAAATCAACAAAATATTTTTATAAATGTAATTAGAAGTAGAAATAAAATAATAAGAGTAAATAATCAGAACGGTAGTATAGAGGGTTATTCACCTGTTTATGTAAACGGTAAAATTATTGGTGTAGTTTGGGTACGAGAAAATTTACAACCATCAATACAAAATCTTGAAAATAGCAGGAATAAAATTTATAAAATAATTATATTAGGTTTTTTAGTTGGTATTAGTGGTAGTGTTTTTTTAATAAATAATTTTGAAAAAGAGGTAAAAAAAATAAAATATGGCCTGTCACAGTTAAAACAAAATTTAAATACTTTTATACCTGTTAGTGTAGGCCCGATAGGTGAGATCGCCAAAGCAATTAATAGTTTATCTGAAGAATTAAGAAGAGTTTATGGTTATAACAAAATAATATTAAATAGTATTGATGAAGGAATATTGGCATTGGATTTTGACAAGAAAATAATTTTAATTAATAGAGCTTTTATAAACATATTACAGATAAACCCGGTTATTGAAATGAACAATAAAAAGTATACTGAAATAATAATTGAAGATGAAATTAAACAGGTGATAGATGAAACGTATAAATATGAACAAGGAATAAAAGATAAAAAAATAACATTAACAAATAGAGCAAAACAACAAATAGATTTATTGATAGGAACAGCAATATTAAAAGATTTCAATGAAAAATTCTTGGGTATAGCTTTAACAATAAGAGATATAACTGAAAGAGAAAAAATGCTTAGCATTATCAGACGAAGTGAAAGGTTAACATCTTTAGGGACGCTAGTGGCTGGGGTTGCTCATGAAATTCGCAATCCTCTTACTGCGATACATGGTTATATTCAATTTTGGCTAAAAAAAGGAAATCAAATTCCTAGTCAAAAAGCTTTAAAAACGATAACTAGAGAGATTGAACGTTTAAATAACCTGGTTGAAAAACTGCTTTTTTTTGCTAAACCACAACAGATAAATCTGATAGAACAAAATGTAAATCATATAATTAAAAAAGTTTTGGCTTTTGTCCAAGAAATTATTCCAACTTCTATAAAAATAAAAATTGATTTACAGCAAAATTTACCCTTGATTAGATGTGATGAAAGTCAACTGGAAATTGTTTTTAATAATATAATTTACAATGCTATACAAGCTATGCCAGATGGTGGGACATTACATATTACTACCTGGTTTGATGAAAAACAGCAAGCCATAAAAATTAGTTTTAAAGATACTGGAGTGGGCATACCAACTCAGTTATACTCTAGGTTATTTGATCCTTTTTTTACTACAAAACCTAAAGGTATGGGATTAGGTTTGGCTATCGCATATGAAATTGTAAAAAATCATGGTGGGGAAATAGAAGTTCATAGTATGGAAAATAAAGGCAGTGAATTTGTTGTAATATTATCCTTAAACCACCCTGTTCCCCAAGAGTGTTGGGAATAAATCACAAATAAACGGCCGATGATGGCGGCAGCGTATAAACGCCCACCGCAAGAGGCCATTATACACCACGCTCCTTTTCGCCTGTCAAGGGCGAGCGGAGCTGCTGTGTGGCCCTTGTCAGGCTCAAGACCGCGGCGTCAGGGGCAGTCAGGCGGTGTGCGGAAAGGAATGATTCTGTTTTTCTTGCTTAATCAATAAAGATTAGCACTTTGACAACCAGGAGTCGGGATAGTCAGGCTAACATCCATTCGGGCTAAGACCCTGTAAAGGAGCATTTCTGACATTCCACCTCCAGTGCAGGCAGAACGAGGGAAATTAGGGCAAAGACCCTGTGAGACATGGGAGGGTTGCCGCTGGAGAATATGTGGAATTCTACCGACCAGATATTGTAAAATGCATAAGCGGTCTGGTTGTGGTTACCCATATTCATCCAAGATTATGCACTGCCGTTATAATCAGCCAAATGGTTGGTTATTGTCAAAGTGAAATCTGAGATTAAGCGAGAAAAACGGAGAAATTTAAAACCTTATGAAGGAGGGATCAGTACATGAATATATTAATAGTTGATGATGAAGATAGTGTGCTTGATTTTTTAGAAGAAGTACTTGAGGAAGAAGGTTATAAAGTTTTCAAGGCTGTAAACGGGCAGTTGGCTTTGGAATTAATAAACAAGCATCAAATTAGTGTAGTATTGATGGATATAAAAATGCCAGGTTTAAGCGGTTTTGATATTTTAAAGAAAATACAAAATGAAAACAAAAACATTAATGTAATTCTAATGACTGCCTATTCTACAACAGAATTAGCAATTCAGGCTATGAAGCTGGGGGCATTTGACTATATTGTTAAACCTTTTAACATTGAGGAATTATTATTAATAATCAAAAAAGCATTAGAAATGCAACAATTAGCTAGTGAAATAAAAGAGTTACGTTTGCAACTAGAACAGGTTTATCAACCAGAAACAATTATAGGAAATAGTTCAGCTATGCAAGAGGTTTATAAAATTATAGGTAAGGTTGCTAACACAAATGCTACTGTCTTAATAACTGGAGAAAGCGGAACAGGTAAAGAATTAGTAGCCAAAGCAATTCATTTCAATAGTAACCGTCATAATGGACCATTTATTAAAGTAAACTGTGCAGCTCTACCAGAAAATTTATTAGAAAGTGAATTATTTGGTCATGAACGTGGAGCATTTACGGGTGCAGTTAGTAAAAAATATGGATTATTTGAACTGGCGAATAATGGAAGTATTTTTTTGGATGAAATTGGGGAGATAAGTTTACCTATTCAGGCTAAATTATTGAGAGTTTTACAGGAAAAAGAAATTCAACGAGTGGGTGGAACTGAATCAATTAAAATAGATGTAAGGATTATTGCTGCAACAAATAAAAATTTGGAGAGAATGATAAAAGAGGGTAGTTTCCGAGAAGATTTATATTTTAGATTAAATGTTATTCCTATCTTTTTACCTCCGTTAAGAGAACGCAAGGAAGATATACCACAATTGGTACAATATTTTTTGAATAAATATAGCATTGAATTTAACAAAAAAATTAAGGGTATATCTAATGATGCGCTGAGGATTTTGCAAAATTATGATTGGCCTGGAAATATAAGGGAATTAGAAAACGTTTGTGAAAGAGCGGTAATTATGACACAATCAAATATAATTTTGCCAGAACATTTACCTATAAATTTAACAGATTTTGAAATTGAAAACGATTTTAAGCATTTGCCTCTTAAAGAGATAATTGCTGATATTGAAAAAAAGATAATATTAAAGGTTTTAGAGGAAACTAATTGGAATAGAACTTTAGCGGCAAAAAAACTTGGGCTTAATAGACGTTCTTTATATGCTAAGATGAAAGAGCATAAATTACAGGATTAAAAAGATCGTGGGTAATTTTTGCCCAAAGGTATGGGCGAAAATTACCCATTTTTTTCAAAAGTATTACAAGCAAGTCCTGTTAAATGAATAATTCGGCGACAATTTGTTTTGGCATAGAATTTGCTTAAAAAATATATGCATGCCAAATAAATTTAAATTTAAAGGAGGCGTATTTTTATGTTAAAAACAACCAAAAAAATTATCTTAGTAGGCACCTTAGCCAGCTTTATAGGTTCTAGTATGGCATTTGCAGCTGCAACACCGGCAAAACCGGCAACTCCGGCAACTCCTACAACTCCTACTAAAAAAGTTGAATTAACTGTTAAAAAACCTGTTAAAAAATCCACTAAAAAAGCGGTAAAAAAAGCAAAAAAAATAAAGGCAACTAAAAAAGGAGCAAAAAAACAAGTGAATAAGAAAAAATAAACATAAAGAAAGGAGTCTGACTGCCAGACTCCTTTCTTTTGTGCTGTACGCCCAGCATGGGCGTCATCTATAGAGTAAAAGTCTTGAACTGGGGCTGGCGAGCGCCTACCGTTAGCCAAAGGCAAGGGTGTGCTTCGCGAGGCGGAATCTGAAGGAAGCCGTAGGCAAACGCACGGCTTGAGGTACACGAACCCAATTTGAGGCCGTTATAGTCGGATGAGTTGCCAACGCACAACAAAATCCAAAGCCGCCAAAGGCTGTAGCGGTAAACTTGGGCAAGCGCAGGAGGAAAGATGATGTTCTTATCTGAGGAGGCCTGTGGAATACGCCAAGTGATTTGGTAACCAGAGTCGAAAGATTCTACTGAATCCGCAGGAGTCAGCAGAGGCTATAGTACGCCAGTATGGGACGCCGGAAAGCGGAAGGGCCGAACCGAAAGGTGAAAAGGAACCGATGCGTTCGTACGACGAGCACGACAGCGTCAACCATAATATACTCATGGCTCGAGTGGTCCGCAAGGTGAGAGATAAATTTGTGCTAAGGCTGATACGCGCTTATCTGAATGCCGGAGTGATAGTGAACGGGGTCGTCCGGGAAACGGAGGAAGGAACGCCACAAGGAGGACCTTTAAGGCCTCTGTTAGCCAATATTCTACTGGATGACCTGGTTTTTAGCGCAAAACAAGAGGCTGAGGGAAAAATTCACCCCAGCCTCAAATGTTGTAAAAAATAAGCAACAGGCATCCACCTGTGGTAAAATTGAAGTTGAAAGACAAACAATCCTACCCAGGGAGGGATGCCTGTTATGGCTATTATACCACAAATTAAGCTATTTGAGTGGACAGAAACACAAACAATTGGAGATTTAGTTCGTTTACGGCTGGTTCTGGATTACATGCCAGACGAAGAATTGATGAGGACCCTTGAGAGAAGCCGGGGTAAAGGGCGAAACGATTATCCGGTTCGGGCAATATGGAATTCCATACTAGCGGGTATTGTGTTCTAGCATGAGAGTGTGGAAAAGAATAAAGCCTGTTATTGACATACGTAACTTGTGGAGAGATGGGGAAAAAACCAGGCTTCTGACCAATTACAAGAACGTGGCCTACAATTACAAGGGCAATGTATATTGCTATTGTCCGGAAACCGGAACGCAACGAGAAATGAGTAATGGTGGTTTTGAAAAAGACAGAGGGACACTAAAGAAGTTATGTCCGGCAAAGCGATACGGAATCAAGTGTCAGGGAATGGAACAGTGTTCAGTTAGTCATGGAATACGTATACCGCTAGCGGAAAACCGACGGATTTTCACGTCGATCGACCGGGCAAGTTATAAGTGGGAAAAAGAATATAAAAAACGCACCGCAGTAGAACGGGTAAATAGCAGACTCGATGTATCCTTTGGATTCGAACAGCATACCATTCGGGGCATGGCCAAAATGAAGCTGCGGTGCGGACTGGCCCTATGTGTTATGCTAGCAATGGCGATAGGGCGAATCCGGGAGAACCAGGCAGAGAAGATGCGGAGCCTGGTAGCTTAAAAATGAGAATAAAAGTATTCTATATGAGTAAAAATTTGCAGGCCAAATGATTTTAAAATCATTCTGGTGCTAAAGGGATTAGTGCGCCCTTTTTTGGGTTTAAATCAAAGAGAGATACCGATACTCTAGCAAAACGACTCATAAATTTGTTTAAACTACTAATTTTTATATTAACTTTTCGCAGTTATCATTCTGAAAATGGGTACATCGCAAAAAGCATGTACCGGGAGAAAGGTAGGAAAAGAGGGTATGAAGTAGTATAATAAAGTAATACACACTTTTGGACGGGATCTAAAATTCAACCCACATGTTCATGTCTTGGTAACCGAAGGAGCGATAGACAAGAACAAGATAGGGAAAGGAGTAAGTTTTATTCCGTACGAGTATTTAAGAAAAGCCTGATAAAAAGGTATTGCTGGACTGGTTGAAACAGAAATATTCGAAAAGCATAAAAGAGCAAGAACAAATAAATATGTTATATAAAGAATAATCAGAAAGAATTTTACGTATATGCAGAGCGGCGGATGAAAAATGTAAAAGGGGCAGCCTAATACATAGGAAGATACCTGGCACGGCCAGCGATAAAAGAACTTTAAGATGGTGAGACTGTATGGGTTGTACCGGCGAAATCTGAACAAACTGGTGCAAAAAATAATTGGACTTTGGAACAGGGTAAACCACAAAGTAAACGCAATAAAAACCAAAGCAAAGCAAGGTAAAAAGTTGGAAAGAGCGGATGCAAGAGGCATTTGGGAAAAACCCATTAAAATGCCCCTGTTGTGGGCAAGAGATGGAATTATGGTGGATATGGCATTACAAATATAGGACCATATGGTCATTTGAGTTTGTTCCAAAGAAAGGGGGAAGGGATATGGCCAAACTGGATTATCTGGATTACCAGATTGTTATCAACAAAAAACCGGATATACGGGAACTGTATCTGGAGCTGACCACTGCTTGTAATCTTAACTGCCAGAATTGTTATCGGCACAGCTGGCAGCAAGCGGGCGGGATGATGGCCCGGGAAACCTGGCAGCAGGCCCTGGCTGCAGCCCGGCGGTTGCCGGAATTGAAGCGGGTGGTGCTGGGAGGAATCGGTGAACCTCTGTTACATCCCGATTTCAAGGAAATAGTTACTGCTATCAAAAGAGAAGGCTGGTCACTAACCATTACTAGCAATGGTTTTTTGCTGGAGGAAAAACTGGGGCGCTTTCTGGTAGAACAACAGGTAGATGAGATTGTTGTTTCCATTGATGGCTATAGCCCTGAGGTTTTTGCCCGCAATCGCGGGGAGAGTCCTGACCCGCTCTGGGCCAACCTGACTGCTTTGCATAAGGTTAAACAGGAGCTGGGGAGTCAGTGGCCCCAGGTGGCAGCGGAAATGGTGGTGACCAGGGAAAATTATCGGGAGATTCCAGCTTTGCTAGCTGCCCTGCCCCGCTGGCAAATCAATACTCTCTATCTCAGTCAGCTGCTGCCGGTAACGGCAGAGCGAACCGGGGAAGTTTTTTATCAGCTTTATCCGACGGAAGAACTACTGAGCTGGCGTCGGGAAGTGATTACCCTGGCCATGCGCTATGGCATCAGGGTGGTTTTGCCCCAGGTAGGCCTGAATACCAATCGTTCCTGCCGCTTTGTGGATGAGAAGAAAGTGGTTATTCGCTTTGATGGGGAAGTGGCTCCCTGTTACCGTTTTCTCCATTGCGGGAAGGAGTATGTGTTTGGCCGTCCCAAAGATCTGGAGGCGGTTACCTTCGGCAATATCCTGAAGCAGGACCTGGCGGCTATCTGGATGCAGGATGAATATGTTAAATTCCGTTTCCTGGAATATCTCAACCTTTACCCCTCCTGCCCTGATTGCGAATGGGTGGATGGCTGTGATATGGTCTGGCATAACCGGGAGGATTGCTGGGGTAATACCCCCTCCTGTGCTGATTGTCTCTGGGCCAGGGGATTGATTTTCTGTCCCTAGCAGGAATTCGGGCAAAGATGGCGAAATAGCATATAGGATAACATATTGGCATATATTGTGTTATACTATATTCTGTTTTAGTATAAAAGGAGTGATATTTTATGGGGCGTAAACTGGCGCTGGAATTTGCCCGGGTGACAGAGGCGGCAGCCCTGGCCTCGGCTCGCTGGATGGGACGGGGCAATAAAATGGCAGCTGATGATGCTGCTACTGAGGCAATGCGGGCTGTTTTCGATACGGTGGATATTAAAGGGACAGTAGTAATCGGTGAAGGGGAAATGGATGAAGCCCCTATGCTCTATATCGGGGAGGAAGTAGGGACAGGCAAAGGCCCGGAACTGGATATCGCCGTCGACCCGCTGGAAGGCACCAATCTGGTGGCCAAAGGGTTAAATGGCGCCATCGCTGTACTGGCTGCGGCACCCCGGGGCAGTCTCCTGCATGCCCCTGATATGTACATGGAAAAAATTGCCGTGGGACCGGAAGCAGCAGGCAAAATCCATCTGGATGCCCCCGTTCAGGAAAACCTGAAAGCCATTGCTGCGGCCAAAGGCAAACGGCTTTCCGACCTGACGGTAGTAATTCTGGACCGTCCCCGCCACAATCAGCTGATTGCCGATATTCGGGAAGCAGGAGCCCGGATTATGCTGATTTCCGATGGAGATGTCTCACCGGGAGTAGCGGTAGCTTTTGAGGAATCGGGCGTGGATTTGATGATCGGCATCGGTGGGGCGCCGGAAGGGGTAATTACTGCAGCTGCTCTCAAGTGCCTGGGCGGGGAAATGCAGGGGCGGCTGGTGCCAGAGGATGAAAGCGAATGGACTCGCTGCCAGGCCATGGGCATTACCGACCCCAAAAAGATATTGACCATGGATGATCTGGTCAAGGGGGATGACATTTTCTTTGCTGCCACCGGAATCACCCCTTCCAGCTTGCTGAAAGGAGTGGCCTTTACCGCCATTGGAGCCAAAACCCATACGCTGGTCATGCGAGGTAAATCGGGAACTGTGCGGTTTATTGAAGCCATACACCGCTTTGATAAGAAACCTAAATATAATCTGGGGCACTAAAACAGGGCATGGCGCATTGGTTGACGCCATGCCCTTCTTCCGTTATACTGAAAGTTAGTGACTGACGAGGGCGAGGGGAGAATATGCGGCTGGGGCGGCGAATCCGCTTATTCTTATTGCTATTTTTTCGTATTAAGGACATGCCCGCAAAAGTGGCACTGGGATTTGCTGTAGGCTCCTGTGTCAATTTTTATCCTACCTTCGGGGTAGGGGTTCCCATCGCCCTGGCCGCAGCCCGGCTGGCCCGGGGGAATGTTTTCGCCGGTTTATTAGGAGATCTCCTTTTCAAGCCTCTCTTTCCCTTCTTTTTTTATCTGGATTTACTGGCAGGCAACTTTCTGCTCGGTGAAAAAAAAGCCGCTATTTCTCAGCAATTACTAGGCCTGGTCAAGATGGAATGGCAGGCCTTTGTTCAGGTAGGCAAAGCTTTTTTTCTGGGAGCACTGGTCAACAGCTTGCTGCTGGGGCTGATTCTTTTTCTGGTGATCTGGCGGACTTTTGCCCGTCTGCAGCCATGGTGTCTGAACCGTTTGCGGCATTCAAGGAGAAAGGAAGTATCAGATGCGCATTAACCGCTATTTTCGTTATCAGTATCTCCGTATTTTACGCCTCAAGGATGCACCTGATAAAATCGCCAGGGGAGTGGCGCTGGGGGTGGCCCTGGACTTTTTACCCCTGCCATTTATCAGTTTGTTTGTAGCCTGGATAGTGGCCAAACTGGCGCGCTGGAATACCCTGGCGGCAGTGATTACGGCAGCGGCTTTAAAACCGGCGGTGTTCACTATTTTTTTTCCACTCAATATACTGGTGGGCAGCCTGTTTGTAGAAGGCCGGACTGTTCATCCCCAGCAGGTACAGGTACCGGTGGCTGAACCGGGGATGGACCCCCATTCTCTGGCCAATTTTTTCTCACTGGCTACCCTGAAAAGCCTGGGTTGGCCTTTTCTGGTGGGTTCTTTTATTAATGCAGGAGTCAGTTTCTTGCTGGTTTACCTGCTGGTTAACCGCACCCTGATCTATCGGATGGAGAAAAGACTGGCCCGTTTAAAAACCGGGGTATCCGGGGAAAATAATAATTCAGAAAATCAACAGGAGGGTTGAGATTTTGACAACGCAACTGAATATGCAGGAGCTGGAGGCCATGACTCTGCAGGAGCTGTACAAGGTGGCCCGGGAACTGGAGATTCCCGGATACCGGCAGCTGCGCAAAAAAGAGCTGGTCTTTGAGATTTTGAAAGCCCGTACCGAAAAGGATGGGCTGCTGTTCGCCCAGGGAATTCTGGATATCCTGCCTGATGGCTACGGTTTTTTGCGTCCCTTCGCTTATACCCCCAGTTCCGATGATATCTATGTCTCCCCATCCCAGATTCGCCGTTTTGATTTGCGCACCGGTGACCAGGTGGCGGGCCAGGTCCGGCCGCCCAAGGAAAATGAACGCTTTTTTGCCCTTTTACGGGTAGAATCGGTTAATGGCTTTCCGCCGGAATCCTCACCGGAACGCTTGCCTTTCGATGCCCTAACACCCTTATACCCTGATGAGAGGCTGACTTTAGAAACCACTTCCGATAAACTGGCTTTACGCCTGATTGACCTGCTGGCCCCCATCGGTAAGGGACAGCGGGGATTGATCGTGGCTCCTCCTAAGGCAGGGAAAACTACGTTGCTGAAAGAAATCGCTAATGCCATTACTGCCAATCATCCGGAAGTGCATTTGCTGGTGTTACTCATTGATGAGCGGCCGGAGGAAGTCACTGATATGGAGCGCAGTGTCAAAGGGGAAGTGGTGGCTTCCACCTTTGATGAACCGCCGGAACATCATGTCAAGGTGGCAGAAATGGTGTTAGAAAGAGCGAAACGGCTGGTGGAACACAAAGAAGATGTAGTGATTTTGCTGGATTCCATTACCCGGCTGGCCCGGGCCTATAACGTGGTAGTTCCGCCCAGTGGCCGTACCCTTTCCGGTGGTGTAGATCCCACAGCTTTGCATAAACCCAAACGCTTTTTTGGGGCAGCCCGCAACCTGGAGGAGGGAGGCAGTCTCACCATCCTGGCTACGGCGCTGGTGGAAACGGGCAGCCGTATGGATGATGTGATTTTTGAGGAATTCAAAGGCACAGGCAATATGGAGCTGATTCTGGATCGCAAACTGGCGGAACGCCGGATTTTCCCGGCCATTGATGTCCAGCGCTCCGGAACCCGCAAGGAAGAGCTGCTGCTGAGCAAGGAGGAACTGGAGTTTGTCTGGAACCTGCGCCGGACTTCCAGCGGGGTGCCTTCCGCAGAAGTGGTGGAAAAAATGCGGGAATGGCTGAAAAAGTCCAGCTGCAATAAGGAACTGGTGGAGATGATCAAATGGGGATAAGGATGCTGGTAGCGGATGCCAGGGGACGGGTTATGGATATCCCGGGCTGGGGTATGGCCGGGCGCAGTGGCCGCTTTTTTACTGAGCCGCACCCGGAAGAAATGATACCCTTGCCACCGGGGGCCAGTCTGACGCTGTTGCCAGGCTGTCGTCCAGTGGGGGTGGACCGCCTGGGTAAAATTCGGGTCTATGAGCGCTATTATGCGGTAGCGGCCTTATTGCCTCAGGGTTATACCCGGACCTTATTGCCGGCTTATCAGCGGGTGGAAGGGGACAAGCCTTTACCGCTGCTGGGCTATACGGCGGTGGGCTGGGCCAAAGGCCGTTACTGGGTAGCAGCCAGCAAAACGGACCGGCCCCGGAAGTGGAATCCCCTGCTTTATAATACCCCTGACCTGGCGGAGCGGGTGGCCCGCATCCGGAAGGAACTGCCCCATAACCGTATTATCCGTCAGTTGGCCCGTTGTAGCCTGGATTATGGCTGTCTGACAGCCCAGAATATTTTCTACCGCCGCTGGGAAGGGGGAATTCCCGTTTCCCCGGCCTGTAATGCCCGCTGTGTAGGCTGTATCTCCCTGCAGCCAGCAGAATGTTGCCCCTCCCCGCAGGAGCGGATTGGTTTTTCGCCCACTAGAGAGGAAATTGTGGAAGTGGCCCTGCCCCATCTTCAACAGGCGGAAGGAGCAATTGTCAGTTTCGGCCAGGGCTGTGAAGGCGAGCCCAGTTTGGCGGCTCCTCTGATTGCGGAGGCAATCAAAGAGATCAGAACCCGAACCAGCCAGGGGACCATCAATATGAATACCAATGCCGGATATACCGAGGGTATTAGGCTGATAGCGGAAGCAGGAATCGATTCCCTGCGGGTAAGTCTAAACAGCGCTCAGCCCGACTGGTATCAAGCCTATTATCGCCCGCCCGGTTATACCCTGAGGGATGTGCGGGCATCCCTGAGCCTGGCGGCCAGGCAGGGGGTGTTTCTTTCCCTCAATTATCTGGTTTTCCCGGGGGTCAGTGACCAGAGAGCAGAGCTGGAAGCACTGGTGGAACTGGTCAAATCCACGGGCGTGAAGCTGATCCAGCTGCGCAATCTGAATATCGATCCAGACCTGTATTGTCAGCTGACCGGGGTGCAAGAACCGGGGATGGGGATGGTGGCTTTTCTGAAGGAGCTAAGGCGGCAATTGCCCGGGGTCAGCCTCGGCAATTTTTCCCGCCCTCTGCGCTAAAGCTCTTGTCACTCTCAGGGCCTTATGATATAATCTTAAAGGCGTAATTTTGGACTTCCCAGGAAAGAGGTGAATCGAGATGAAAGAAAATATCCATCCCAAATATCAGGAGACAACCGTAACTTGCGCCTGTGGTGCCAGTTTTGTTACTGGTTCAACCAAACCCGTTTTGCGGGTGGAAATTTGTTCTAATTGCCATCCATTCTTCACCGGGCAACAGCGTCTGGTGGATACCGGTGGCCGGGTAGACAAGTTCAAGAAAAAATACGGTCTATAAGCAGAAAAGAGGCAGAGCCTACGGCTCTGCTCTTTTCATAAATTTCTGCCGAACTAAAGGCGGTGTGTTTATGTCTAAAAAAGAATGTTTTCAATACGGTGGACAGGCGGTTATCGAAGGGGTAATGATGCGAGGGCCGCAGGAAATGGCCATCGCAGTCCGTTTGCCCGATGGCACTATTGAAGTAGAAAAACAGCAACTCTCTTCCTGGCTGACCAAATGGCCCTGGCTGAAATGGCCGGGCTTTAGGGGTGTGGTGGCATTGCTGGAGGCCCTGGTGGTAGGGACCCGGGCTCTGGCCTGGTCGGCCAGTAAAGCCATGCCGGAGGAAGAAGGGGAACTGAACACGAAAGAGCTGGTCCTGACCATTGCCTTTGCGCTGGGACTGGGGATTTTGCTGTTTGTTATCATCCCCACCGGAGCGGTGAAACTGGTGGAAAAATGGGTAACCACCCCGCTGGGACAGAATATAGCTGAAGGGGGACTGAGGATTGCCATTTTTCTGGCCTATATTGGCCTGATCTCCCGGATGAAGGATATTCAGCGGGTCTTTCAGTATCACGGGGCTGAGCATAAGGTAATTCACACCTATGAAGCCGGGCTGGAATTGACGGTGGAAAATGCCCGGGGCTTTTCTCCTTTGCATCCCCGCTGTGGCACCAGCTTTTTGCTGGTGGTAATGGTGGTGAGTATTTTTGTCTTTGCCTTTCTGGGCCATCCACCCAATCTGCTCTGGCGAATAGGCAGCCGCATTTTGCTAATGCCCCTGGTGGCAGCTATTTCCTATGAATTTATCAAGCTCTCAGGCCGCTATGGAGACCGCTGGTGGCTGAAATGGCTGGTAGCCCCTGGCCTGGGATTGCAGAGACTGACCACACGAGAACCAGATGACAGTCAGCTGGAAGTAGCTATCCATGCTTTAAAAGCCGTATTAAGAGGTGAAGAACATGCTGGATAAACTGCAAGCAATTGAAGAAAAATACCTAGAACTGGAACGGCTGATTGCCGATCCGGAAGTGATTGCCAACCAGAGCGAGTGGCAAAAACATGCCAGGGCCCATGCAGCTATGACGGAAATTGTTACCGTTTATCGGGAGTATAAAAAAGTGGTAGCCGGGATCGAGGAAGCCCGGGCCATTCTGGCCGAAAAAGGGGACCCGGAGATGATGGAACTGGCCAGAATGGAGCTGGATGAGCTTGAAGAAAAGCTGCCCGAGCTGGAACAGAGGCTCAAAATCCTGCTCCTCCCCAAAGACCCCAATGATGAGAAAAACGTTATTATGGAAATCCGCGCCGGAGCCGGGGGTGATGAGGCCGCTCTCTTTGCCGGGGACCTTTTCCGCATGTACACCCGCTATGCGGAACGCCAGGGCTGGCGGACGGAAATCCTGTCGGCTAATGAGTCGGATTTACGCGGGTTCAAGGAAGTCATTTTCCTGGTGGAAGGCCAGGGTGCCTATAGCCAGTTGAAATATGAATCCGGAGTACACCGGGTGCAAAGGGTACCGGTGACGGAATCAGGGGGTCGCATCCACACTTCTACTGCCACCGTGGCGGTTTTGCCAGAGGCGGAAGAGGTGGATGTGCACATCGATCCCAATGACTTGCGTATAGATGTGTTCTGTTCCAGCGGTCCGGGGGGACAGTCGGTAAACACTACCCAGTCGGCAGTGCGCATTACCCACATCCCCACCGGGCTGGTGGTCAGCTGTCAGGATGAAAAATCCCAGCATAAAAACAAGGAAAAAGCCCTGCGCGTCTTGCGGGCTCGCTTGCTGGAAATCGCCCAGCAGGAACAGCAGGCCAAACTGGCTGATGACCGCCGCAGCCAGGTGGGAACGGGCGATCGCAGCGAGCGCATCCGCACCTATAACTTCCCGCAGGGCCGGGTGACTGACCATCGCATCGGCCTCACCCTGCACAAACTGGATATGGTGCTGGACGGGGAATTGCAGGAGATTATCGATGCCCTGATAACAGCTGACCAGACGGAAAAACTAAAGAATATGGAGTAAGGTGACCGGGGATGACGGTAAAATTAGGGCAGGCGCTGCAGGATACAGTAAAGCAATTGCGAGCAGCAGGGGTAGAGGCTGCCCGGCTGGAAGCCGAACTGCTTTTGATGCGGATTACGGGTTTAAGCCGGGCCCAGCTCTGGACCCGGGAGGAGACGGTGCTCAGCCCGGTTCAGCGACAGGCGCTGACAGAGCTGGTGGCTGCCCGTTGCCAGCGCCGGCCGCTGGCCTATGTTCTGGGGGAAAAGGAGTTTATGGGCCTGGCATTTCGCGTTACGCCGGCGGTGCTGATCCCCCGGCCGGAAACGGAACTGCTGGTGGAACGGATTGTGGCCGATCTGTCTGACCACCCTGCTCCCTGGATCGCCGATGTGGGGACAGGCAGCGGTGCCATTGCTGTCAGCCTGGCGGTCTTACTACCCCGGGCCCGCCTCTGGGCTACCGACTACTCCGGGGAAGCCCTGACCGTGGCCCGCCTCAATGCCTGCCGTCACCGGGTAACGATACGCTGCAGCTGGCAGCAGGGGGATTTGCTGGGCCAGTGGCAGGCCACCCTGACCGAGCGCCTGGACTGGGTTGCTGCTAACCTGCCTTATATACCCCGCGGGGAACTGGGACAATTGCAGCCGGAAGTGCAGTTTGAACCGCGCCTGGCCCTGGATGGAGGCGAGGATGGCCTGGATTTGTACCGCCGTCTTTTGCCCCAGGCCTGGCGGGCGCTCAAGCCTGGCGGCAGGCTGGGCATGGAGATCGACTGCCGCCAGGGGGCAGCCCTTTCCGCTCTGTGTCGGGAGGTGGGCTGGCGGGAAGTAGAAATCGTCAAGGATTATGCCGGTCTGGACCGGTTTGTACTGGCCCGCAAACCGGAAAGGGAGGGGTAGGTGCATGGATACGCTTTGGTTAAAACCGGAAGAAATTTCTGTGGCAGCCCGGTTGTTACGGGAAGGTCAGCTGGTGGCCTTTCCTACGGAAACAGTCTATGGTCTGGGGGCCAATGCCTGGTCGGAAGAGGCTGTTGCCGGTATCTTTCTGGCCAAAGGCCGGCCTCAGGACAACCCTCTGATCGTACATATTGCCGGGCGGGCCCAGGTGGAGACTCTGGCGGCAGACATCCCTCCGGAGGCAGAAAAACTGATGGAGCGCTTCTGGCCGGGGCCGTTGACCCTGCTCTTTCCCAAAAAGGCGGAAGTGCCGGAACTGGTCTGTGCTGGCCTGGAAACGGTGGCCATCAGGCAACCGGCCCATCCCCTGGCGCTGGAGTTGATCCGGCAGGCCGGGGTGCCGCTGGCGGCCCCCAGTGCCAATCTTTCCGGGCGCCCCAGCCCTACCTGTGCTGAGCATGTCTGGGAGGATCTGGCGGGCAGGATTGCTGCCATTCTCGATGGGGGCCCGGTGGGAGTCGGGGTGGAGTCTACGGTAGTGGACCTGTTAGGACCGGAACCCATGATCCTGCGCCCGGGAGGGATTACCAGGGAGGAACTGGAAGAGGTGCTGGGACGGCCGGTCCTGCTGGATCCGGCCCTGCTGGGGGCAGAGGAACGGCCTCGTTCGCCGGGGATGAAGTACCGCCATTATGCTCCTGCAGCTCCTCTGGAAGTGCTGGACGGGCCGGAGCGGGAGTTGATCTGGCAGACCATCTTGCAGGAGGCCACTCCCGACACGGGTTTACTCCTTAGTGAGGAAGGGGCAGCCTATCTGGCTGGTCGCTGTCCCGGCCAATTCCTGGTTCTGGCTCCTCTGAACCAGCCGGAAAAGGCAGCCCAGAGGCTGTATAGCGCTTTGCGCACCATGGACAAGGCCGGGGTTAAGCGCATCCTGGCCGAGGCCTGGCCCCGGCAGGGTCTGGGGCTGGCCCTGATGAACAGGATGGAAAAAGCGGCAGGAGGACAATGCCGCCGGGTGGAGGTGCAGTAGGATGAGTAAAATTCTCTTCGTCTGTACAGGCAATACCTGTCGCAGTCCAATGGCTGAGGCGCTGGCTCGCGCCCTCTGGCAGGAGGCGGGAATAGAGGCGGAATTCCTCTCCGCTGGCCTGGCGGCCTGGGGGGAAAACCCGGCCAGTCCGGAAGCTCAGAAAGTGATGGCTGAAAAGGGTCTGGATCTATCTGAACACCGCTCCCGCAGTTTAACGGCGGAAATGGTGGCGGAAGCGGATCTGGTGCTGACCATGACCAGGGGCCATCGGGATTTAATCATCGAACGCTGGCCCCAGTTTGCCCATAAAGTCCACACCCTCTGGTATCATGCCCGGGGGGAAGATCGGGATGTTCTCGACCCCTTTGGCGGTACGGTGGAAGAGTATCGGCAGGTGGCCGGGGAAATTGAAGAGCTGCTAAAAAGGATTCTGGAGCAGGAAAAAGGCGTTTAATGTAGAATTATTGGAGGTGGTCTGATGAAAATCGCAATCGGCAGTGACCATGGCGGCTTTTTTTTAAAGGAGGAAATCAAGCGCCTGCTGGAAGAGTTGGGCCTGGAATATCAGGACTTTGGCTGTCATTCTCCGGAATCGGTGGATTATCCTGATATTGCTGAGGCTGTAGGGGAGGCAGTGGCCCGGGGTGAATACCCCAGGGGCATTCTCATCTGCGGTACCGGCATCGGCATCAGCATTGCCGCCAACAAAATTCCAGGGGTACGGGCTGCCCTCTGTCATGATACTTTTTCAGCCCGGGCCACCCGGGAGCACAATGATGCCAATATCCTCTGCATGGGGGAAAGGGTCATCGGGTTTGGACTGGCCCGGGAGATCGTCAAAACCTGGCTGGAAGGTTCCTTTGCCGGAGGCAGGCATCAGCGCCGGGTGGACAAGATCAGGCAACTGGAACAAAAACACAGCAAATAAGGCAGACAGGTAAGGGGGAAAGGTGATGAGGAAGTTTTTGCCACAACAGGATCCTGAGGTTTTTCGCGCCATTGAACTGGAATTAAACCGGCAAAGGAGCAAGATTGAGCTAATCGCTTCGGAAAACTTCGTCAGCCCGGCGGTTTTAGAGGCCCAGGGTTCGGTACTGACCAACAAATACGCGGAAGGCTATCCGGACAAACGTTACTATGGCGGTTGTGAATATGTAGATATTGTGGAAAAACTGGCCATTGAGCGGGCCAAGCAGCTTTTTGGTGCTGAGCATGTCAATGTTCAGCCCCATTCCGGCGCCCAGGCCAATATGGCTGCTTATTTTGCCTTGCTGGAACCGGGGGATACGGTGCTGGGCATGAACCTGGCTCATGGTGGGCACCTGACCCATGGCAGCCCGGTCAATGCTTCCGGTAAGCTGTATAATTTCGTTGCTTACGGGGTGGAACCCGATACCGAAAAAATCAATTACGAGAAAGTGTTTGCCCTGGCTTTTGAACACAAGCCCAAACTGATAGTGGCCGGGGCCAGTGCCTATCCGCGGGTAATCGACTTCGTTCAGTTGCGGGAAATCGCCGATGAAGTGGGCGCGCTGCTGATGGTGGACATGGCCCACATAGCCGGCCTGGTGGCGGCAGGTCTGCATCCCAGTCCGGTGCCCCATGCCCATGTGGTGACAACTACCACCCACAAGACCCTGCGGGGACCAAGAGGTGGCCTGATTCTCTGTCAGGCTCGCTTCGCCCAGGCTATTGATAAAGCGGTATTCCCCGGTATGCAGGGTGGACCGCTGATGCATGTCATTGCCGCCAAGGCGGTGGCACTGGGTGAGGCCTTGAAGCCCGAATTCAAAACCTATCAGGAACAGATTATCAAAAATGCCAGAGTGCTGGCTGAAGCTCTGATGGCCAAAGGCTTCCGCCTGGTCTCAGGGGGTACGGATAATCACCTGATGCTGGTGGATGTACGCAATTTTGACCTGACCGGCAAGGAAGCGGAGCACCTGCTGGATGAAGTAGGCATAACCGTAAATAAAAATGCCATCCCCTTCGATCCGGCCAGTCCCTTTGTTACCAGCGGTATCCGCATCGGTACGCCAGCGGCTACCAGCCGGGGCTTCAAGGAAGAGGACATGCGGGAAATAGCGGAAATCATTTATCTGGTGCTCAGCCGCAAGGGTGATGAACAAGCTCTGGCGGAAGGACGGGCCCGGGTCAATGCCCTGTGTGCCAAATACCCCATGTACCCTGAACTGGGATAAGGGATAGAGGAGGAATTGATTGTGGCGAAAGTGCATGTGTTTGACCATCCCCTGATTCAGCACAAGCTCACCTATATCCGGGACAAGCGGACCGGTTCCAAGGAGTTCCGGGAACTGGTGGAAGAGGTAGCCATGTTGATGGCCTATGAAGTAACCCGGGACTTACCTCTGGAAGAAGCGGAAGTGGAGACCCCGGTGGGCCCGGCCAAAACCAAAGTGCTGGCAGGCAAGAAGCTGGGAGTAGTCCCCATTTTGCGGGCCGGGCTGGGGATGGTCAACGGTGTTCTGAAACTGATTCCGGCAGCCAAGGTAGGACATATTGGCCTCTACCGGGATCCGGAAACTTTGCAGCCGGTGGAATACTATTGCAAGCTGCCCACTGATGTGCCGGAACGGGATCTGATTGTGATTGATCCCATGCTGGCCACAGGAGGTTCCGCTGCTGCAGCCATTACATTCCTGAAGGAAAAAGGGGCGAAGAACATCAAACTGATGTGCCTGATCGCCGCTCCGGAAGGGATTAGAACTGTGCAGGAAGCTCATCCCGATGTGGACATTTATGCTGCTGCCGTGGATGAAAAGCTGAATGACCACGGCTACATCGTCCCTGGTCTGGGTGATGCCGGTGACCGCCTCTTTGGCACCAAGTAGGGGGGAGTGAAGATGAATCGTCCCTCCTGGGATGAATATTTTATGGAAATAGCCCGGACGGTGGCCAGCCGCTCCACCTGCCTCAGACGGCAGGTGGGGGCGGTCATCGCCCGGGATAATCGTATTTTAACCACCGGCTACAATGGCGCTCCCCAGGGCCTGCGCCACTGCCTGGACCGGGGGGGCTGCCGGCGGGAGCAGCTGCAAATCCCCTCCGGAGAACGGCATGAACTCTGTCTGGCTGTACATGCCGAGCAAAATGCCATTATCCAGGGAGCCCTGCATGGTGTGGAACTGGCAGGGGCTACCCTTTATGCTACCACTCAACCCTGTGTCCTCTGCGCCAAGATGCTGATCAATGCCGGTATCCGCCGCATCGTTTTTCTGGGGGATTATCCCGATCCCTTTGCCAGAGAATTGCTGGCGGAAGCTGGAGTGGAGCTGTGCCGGCTGAAGGAGGAAAAACTATGACCCAGCAGGTAGATTTCAAGGAAATTCGCCTGCCCCGCTTGCGCGGACTGGATAAGGTAACTCTGGAAAGCACTTTGATCAAGCTGGCGGAGGAACTGGGGGAACTGGCCCAGTATATCGGCAAGTTTCGCGGCCTCAATGGGGAAAATATCGAGAAACAGGAAGCCGAGGTGCTGGATGGGCTGACCTCGGAATTGCTGGATGTGGCCCAGACCGCCATCACCATGATGTATGTGCTGGAAGATACCTATGGCGTGGATATTGCCGCCAAAGTTGAGCAACATATAGATAAACTCCAGCGCAAAGGATATCTCCACAAAAAATAGGAGTGAGAAGGCTTGAAAAAGGTAATGCTAATATTCGGGACCAGGCCGGAGGCCATTAAGATGGCACCTCTGGTCAAGGAATTGGCCCGAGCGGAAGGGATACAGCCCCTGGTGGCGGTAACGGCCCAGCATCGGGAGATGCTGGACCAGGTACTGGAGCTGTTCGGGATTGTGCCGGACTTTGACCTGAATATTATGCAGGCCGGGCAGACTCTCTATGATATTACCGCCCGGGCCATCAAAGGCCTGGAAGAGGTGCTGGCCCAGGCCCAGCCTGATCTGGTGCTGGTCCATGGGGATACTACCACCACCTTTGCGGCCGCTCTGGCGGCTTTTTATAAGCAAATTCCTGTCGGGCACGTGGAGGCCGGCCTGCGCACCGGGAACAAATACTCTCCCTTTCCGGAGGAGATGAACCGGCGACTGGCCGGTGCCATTGCCGACTGGCATTTTGCTCCCACTGCCACCAGTGAACAGAACCTGCTGCGGGAAGGGATACAGCCGGAACGGATTTTTGTTACAGGTAACACGGTAATCGATGCCCTGCTGCAGACGGTAAAGGATGACTATCGCTTCCATGATGAGCAACTGGCAGCTATCCCCTTCAATCAGCGCCGGGTGCTGCTGGTGACTACCCACCGGCGAGAAAACTGGGGTGAGCCCTTGCGGCAGGTTTACCTGGCCCTGCGCCAGCTGGTGGAGGAATTTTCCGATGTGGAAGTGGTTTTCCCGGTCCATAAAAACCCTGCGGTACGTCAGGTGGTGGAGGAAGTATTAGGAGGGGTGGAACGGGTTCATCTGGTCGAGCCCCTGGATTATGAACCCTTTATTAACCTGATGGCCAGGTCTTACCTGGTGCTGACTGATTCCGGGGGGCTGCAGGAGGAAGCTCCCAGTCTGGGCAAACCGGTGCTGGTCCTGCGGGATACCACCGAGCGGCCGGAAGCGGTGGTGGCAGGGACAGTACGGCTGGTCGGTACTGACCGGGAGCGGTTGTATGCCAATGTGAAGGAACTGCTTACCGTTCAGGAGGCGTACCAGCGCATGGCCCAGGCGGTCAATCCATACGGTGACGGGCAGGCATGCCGGCGAATTAAACAAGCAATTGACTGGATTTTCGGTTTTTCCGACCAAAAACCTGCAAAATATGACTATTCAGTATAATTGTATAAAAAAAAGTCCAAAATTTCTTCGTCTGGAAAAAGGATTTTTCGCAATTACATAGAATATTATTGCTTGGTAATATCGGGTCAAAAAAGGACCCTCGTCGAGCGCCGACCCGTCCGGGAGGCAAAAGCATGGCTGAAAATGGCAATTGGCAGGATGTGAAGGCCCTTGGTGTGATCATGTCTCTTGGCGGTACTATAGCTGGAGGCGTACTGGTAGGCTTCTGGCTGGGCCGCTTTCTGGACAAGAAACTCCATACTGAGCCCTGGTTGACGGTAGTCATGCTCTTAGTAGGGATAGCAGCTGGTTTTAAAGCAGCCTATGATACCATGACCACCGTTCGGAAGGGGGATGAATGATCCCCGTGCTAACCGATCTTTATCACAGCAAAGGTAAACGCAATTTAGGGTTGCTGTTAGGCCTGATAGCTGTCATCTTACTTGCAGGCGGAGAGCGGTTGGCAGCATTGGGCTTCTTTTTTGGCTTTCTTGCTGGCTGGCTCAATTTGCTGGCTCTGCAGTGGTCATTAGGCCGGGCCCTGAATTTAAAAGGGGCAGGCTGGGTAAAGATTTATGTTTTTCTCTCCTACACCCTCCGCTGGTTAGCCCTGGGAGCGGTGACCTATGGAGTGATATCTGCAGGAGGTCGCAAGGCTGGGATAGCCTTTTTGCTGGGGCTGGCAGCTCTAAAGCCTTTGTTCTTTTTCAATTTTAGAGAGGTAAGAAATATCAGGAAAAAGGAGGTGGATGAGGATGTTCGGTAGTGCTGAAGCTCTTTTTCACATCGGCCCCCTGGAAGTAACCAAGTACACAGTAACAGCCTGGGGAGTTATTGCGTTACTGGGCCTGATCAGCTGGTTAGGGACCAGGAACATGCAAAAACAACCATCAGGTCTGCAGAATGTGCTGGAGCTGTTTGTAGAAGGGTTGTACAACTTCTTTGAGGGCATGCTGGGCCCGGAACGGGTAAAACGCTATTTTCCGCTCCTGTGCACATTCTTCCTATTTATCCTAACCTCGAACTATGTGGGGCTGTTGCCGTTGTCCGGCCATGAAGGGCCCTATATTCCGCCGACAGCTACCTTGAGTACCACGGCGGCTCTGGCAATCATTGTTTTCTTTTCTACCCATATTTTCGGGATGATGACCCATGGAATCGGTTATTTCAAACATTTTGTTCAGCCCATGGCCTTTATGCTGCCACTGAATATTGTCGAAGAAATCGTCCGCCCGGTCTCGCTGGCCATGCGTCTTTACGGGAATATTTTCGGGCACGAGCTGGTAGTAGGTACTTTGCTGGCTTTGGCTCCCGCCATTGTTCCCGTGCCGATGCAGCTTTTAGGGGTTTTGACAGGGGCTATCCAGGCTTTCGTCTTTACCCTGCTGGCTGCCAGCTACATCGGTGGTGCTACCGAGAAGCACCACTAACGAGGTTCGAAGTTCGAGGTTCGAACTTTGGGCAGTAATCCTAAGCCTATAAACCAATGAGGCTGTTTAGAAGCGAGTATGGCAAGGTGCCAACAGCGGAGAGGCCGGAGGCGTACTGGAAGTGCGTCGAGGACCTCGGAGCTGGTGGCAACGCAGCCAGACGAAGCCTATAAACAACCGAACTAACCCGGCGTACTGATCCCTTAATCATAATTCCATACAACTTGTAGCCACCTTGGAAAGGGGGGAAACGGAATGGTAGCAGGTCTGATTGCTATCGGCGCTGGTCTGGCTGTTGGTATTGCAGCTGTTGGCGCTGGTATTGGTCAAGGTATCGCTGCTGGCAAAGCTTTTGAATCCATCGCTCGTCAGCCTGAAGTCACCGGCACTGTCCGGACCCTGTTGTTCATCGCCTTGGCATTTATGGAAACTCTGACCATCTATGGTCTGGTAGTAGCACTCATGCTGGTTACTGGCAAAATGTAAGGCGAGAACATTCAGCAGGCGGGGGAGGTCTAACCTCCTTCCGCCTGCAATGGTACCTTGACCCTCACTGAAAGGAGGCAATTGGCTAATGGAATTTAATCTCTCGACCTTTGTCTGGTCGTTTATCAACTTTTTTGTCCTCTTAGCCATTTTAAATAAATTACTCTATAAACCGATGTTGCAAATGCTGGAGGAAAGAAAGAAAACCATTTCTGAATCCATGCAACAGGCTGAGCAGGCAAGGGCCGAAGCCGAACGGATTAAGCAGGAATATGCTGAACAACTGGCTCAGGCCAAGAAGGAATCCCAGGAAATCATCGCCCGGGCTGAGCGCATGGGCGAGGAAATGAGGGAAGAGCTGGTGCGCAATGCCAGGGCTGAAGCCGATAAGGCCCTGAAAGCAGCCCAGGAAGAAATCGCTCGCGAAAAAGCCAAAGCTGTTGCCCAGCTGCGGGCTGAAGTGGCTAACCTGGCGGTGCTGGCGGCCGGCAAGGTGGTGGGCAAGTCCATCACCGTCGAGGACCATGAAAAAATGGTCAAGGAATTCATCGATGAGGTAGGGGATCTCCCATGCTAAACAAGGCAGTAGCCCGCCGCTATGCTGCCGCTTTTTTCAGCCTGGCTCTGGAAAAAGGGCTGATCGACAGCCTGGAGCAGGAGCTGGCCCAGGTAGTACAGACGGTGGAAGAGAATCCTGAATTGCAGCGTTTCCTGGACAACCCGATGGTGGTTGTGGCGGAAAAGAAGAAGCTCGTTGATGAGGTTTTCGGCGGCCGGGTGTCCGACCTGACCCTGGATTTCCTGAAGGTGGTACTGGACAAGCGGCGGGAAGCCTATCTCAAGGAAATTTACAATGAGTATGTGAAACGGGCCAATGAAGCCCGCAATCTGGTGGATGTGGAAGTTACCTCGGCCAGGGAGCTGTCCCAGTCCGACCTCACTGCCCTGGAAGCCCGCCTGGTCAAATTGACCGGCAAGCAGGTACGGATTACCACCAAGGTGGACCCGGCTCTGATTGGTGGTCTGGTGGTACGCATTGGGGACAAGGTAATCGATGGCAGTGTAACCAAGCGGCTGGAGCTCCTCCGGGAAGCTCTTTTGCAAGCATAAGTTGAAGAGTTAGGGGTGAGCGAGTACAATGTCTATCCGTCCGGAAGAAATCAGTTCTATTATTAAACAACGGATTGAACAGTACCGCACCGATGTGGCCGTTACTGATGTAGGAACGGTTATTCAGGTAGGTGACGGTATTGCCCGGGTTTATGGTCTGGAAGAATGTATGGCCGGTGAGCTGCTGGAATTCCCAGGCGGCATTTTCGGCATGGCCCTCAACCTGGAAGAGGATAATATCGGTTGCGTTATTCTCGGTCCTTACACTGGTATTAAAGAAGGCGACACCGTTAAGCGAACCGGCCGTATCGTTGAAGTACCGGTAGGCGAAGCCCTGATTGGCCGGGTGGTAAACGCCATGGGTCAGCCGATCGATGGCAAAGGCCCCATTGTCACCGACCGCTCTCGTCCAGTTGAACGGGTAGCACCTGGTGTTATTACCCGTAAATCAGTGCATCAGCCTCTGCAAACCGGTTTGAAGGCTATTGATAGTATGGTCCCCATCGGTCGGGGCCAGCGGGAGCTGATCATCGGTGACCGCCAGACCGGTAAAACTGCAGTTGCGATCGATACTATTATTAACCAGAAGAATACCGATGTAATCTGTATATATGTGGCTATTGGACAAAAAGCTTCCACTGTAGCCAACGTGGTCAAGACACTGGAAGATCACGGTGCTATGGATTACACCATCGTTGTGGCTGCTACCGCTTCTGAACCTGCACCGATGCTCTACATTGCTCCCTATGCCGGCTGCGCTATGGGTGAAGAGTTTATGGAGCAGGGCAAGCATGTGTTAATCGTCTATGATGACCTGTCCAAGCAAGCTGTGGCTTACCGGGAATTGTCCCTCTTGCTGCGCCGTCCTCCCGGCCGGGAAGCTTATCCGGGTGATGTTTTCTACCTGCATTCCCGTTTGCTGGAGCGCGCTGCTAAATTGAATGATGAACTGGGTGGCGGTTCCCTGACCGCTCTGCCGATTATCGAAACCCAGGCTGGTGACGTTTCCGCCTACATTCCGACCAACGTTATTTCCATCACTGACGGTCAGATCTTCCTGGAGTCCGACCTGTTCTATGCTGGTATCCGCCCGGCTATCAACGTCGGTCTCTCTGTATCACGGGTTGGTGGTGCCGCTCAGATCAAGGCGATGAAGCAGGTTGCCGGTACTCTGCGTCTGGACCTGGCCCAGTACCGGGAGCTGGCTGCATTCGCTCAGTTCGGTTCTGACCTGGATAAGGCCACCCAGGCCCGGCTGCTGCGGGGTGAAAAACTGGTTGAACTGTTGAAACAGCCTCAGTATAAGCCCATGGCCGTTGAAGACCAGGTTATGTCCATCTTCGCTGCCGTCAATGGCTACCTGGATGATGTGGAAACTTCCCGGGTCCTGAAGTTCGAAGAAGAATTCCTGAAGTTCATGCACAGTCAGAAGGCGGACATCGTTGAGGCCATTCGCGAACAAAAGACTCTGACTGATGAGATTAGAGAAAAACTGAAAGCCGCCATTGTCGAGTTCAAGAAGATGTTCTAAGCTGTCCCGGTCTGAATGGGACGAAAAAGGTGGTGAACAGCAGGAATGCCCAGCATGCGGGATATTAAACGACGCATCAAGAGTATCAAGAACACAGAACAGATCACCAAGGCCATGAAGATGGTGGCGGCAGCCAAGCTGCGCAAGGCCCAGGATAAAGTGTTTCAGGCCCGGCCTTATGCCAGGGAACTGGCTGGCACCTTGAGCCGGTTGGCCGGCGCGGCTCTGGACTCCACCCATCCCCTGATGGTAAAACGGGAAGTAAAGAAAGTGGCTTTTGTGGTGGTTACCGCTGACCGCGGTCTGTGTGGTGGATATAATGCCAATATCATCCGGAAAGTGCGGAGTGAAATCAGTGCTTTCAATGATGTCAGTCTGATTTGCGTAGGCCGCAAGGGCCGCGACTTTTTCCGCCGTATTGGTGTGCCCATCATTGCAGAGTTTACCGGTCTGGGGGAAGAGGCTCGCTATCAGGATGCCAAGCTGATTGCGGAGACCATTGTGGACTTATATCTTAAAGGGGAATTTGATGAAGTTTATGTCGTCTATACTGAGTTTTTCTCCGCTCTGACCCAGAGACCGAAAACCATCAAGCTCTTGCCTGTGGAGGCCCCGGCGGAAGAAGGAGCCAAAGTCGACTATATTTACGAGCCCAATGCGGAAACCGTGCTGTCGGCCTTGTTGCCCAAGTATCTCAATACCACCATGTTCAGGGCCATGCTGGAAGCCAAGGCTTCAGAACATGGTGCCCGGATGACTGCTATGGGTTCAGCAACCGACAACGCCAAGGAAATGATCGCCAAGTTAACCTTGAACTACAACCGGGCCCGGCAGGCCGCCATTACCAAGGAGATTTCCGAAATCGTGGGTGGCGCTGCCGCTCTGGAATAAACGCAAGGAGGGAAATGGCTGAATGAACGTCGGTAAAGTCAAGCAGGTTATCGGTCCCGTCGTTGACGTGGAATTCGAGCCTGGCAAGTTGCCTGCTATTTATAATGCTGTTATCATTCGCAGTGCCGACCAGGATAAGCCCACTGCTTATGATATTGATTTGACCCTGGAAGTTGCCCAGCACCTGGGGAACAATGTGGCTCGCTGTGTTGCCATGTCTTCCACCGACGGTCTGGTTCGGGGCATGAAGGCCATCGATACCGGCGCTCCTATCAGTGTGCCGGTAGGTCCTGTTACCCAGGGCCGGCTCTTCAATGTTCTGGGTAAGGTGGTTGACGGCAAGGAGCCCGTTAAATCCGATAAATACTATCCCATTCACCGTCCGGCTCCGACCTTTACCCAGCAGTCCACCAAGGCGGAAGTGCTGGAGACCGGGATCAAGGTCGTTGACCTGCTGGCCCCCTACCTGAAGGGTGGTAAGATCGGCCTCTTCGGCGGTGCCGGTGTTGGTAAGACCGTTTTGATCATGGAATTGATTAACAATATTGCCAAGCAACACGGTGGTATCTCCGTTTTCGCCGGTGTAGGTGAGCGAACCCGGGAAGGGAACGACCTCTACCATGAAATGATGGAATCCGGCGTTATCGACAAGACGGTGATGGTGTTCGGTCAGATGAACGAACCTCCGGGCGCCCGTCTGCGGGTAGGTCTGACCGGTTTGACCATGGCTGAATATTTCCGGGACGAAGAAGGCAAGGACGTGTTGCTGTTTATCGATAACATCTTCCGTTTCACCCAGGCCGGTTCCGAGGTGTCCGCTCTCTTAGGCCGGATGCCTTCTGCCGTGGGTTACCAGCCCACTCTGGCCACCGAAATGGGTGCTCTGCAGGAACGGATTACCTCTACCACTAAAGGGTCTATCACCTCCGTCCAGGCTATCTACGTGCCGGCGGACGACCTGACTGACCCTGCTCCGGCCACAACCTTCGCTCACCTGGACGCGACCACCGTTTTGTCCCGTTCCATTGCCGAGCTGGGGATTTATCCGGCTGTGGACCCGCTGGATTCCACGTCCCGGATTCTGGACCCCAATATCGTAGGTCAGGAGCATTATCAGGTAGCCCGGGGTGTGCAGAAGGTGCTGCAGCGTTATAAGGAACTGCAGGACATCATCGCTATTCTGGGTATGGACGAACTGTCCGAAGAAGACAAGCTGATCGTAGCCCGGGCCCGGAAGATTCAACGTTTCCTGTCCCAGCCCTTCTTCGTGGCTGAAGCCTTCACCGGTACTCCTGGTAAATATGTGCCTTTGAAAGAAACCATCCGTGGCTTCAAGGAAATCATTGAAGGTAAACACGATGACCTGCCGGAAGCAGCCTTCTATATGGTCGGGACCATTGAAGAAGCCGTGGAAAAGGCCAAAACCCTGTAAGGATGTGACGGAAAATGGCCGAGAATACCATTAAACTGGAAGTGGTTACCCCTGACCGCAAGGTGGTTTCCGAGGAAGTGGAGATGGTGGTAGCGCCGGCGGCCGAGGGTTACCTGGGCATTCTGGCCAACCACGCTCCCCTGATCACCAGCTTGCAGATCGGTGTCCTCAAGTACACTGCTGGTGGTCAGGAGCAGAAACTGGCCATCAGTGGCGGCTTCCTGGAGGTAAAAGATAACCGGGCGGTGGTGCTGGCTGAAGCAGCAGAACGTCCGGAAGAAATCGATGTGCAGCGGGCGCTGGCAGCTAAAGAGCGGGCCGAACGCCGTCTGGCTGAACGCTCAGCTGACATTGACATGGTGCGGGCTGAGGTTGCCTTGAAGCGAGCCCTCAACCGCCTCAAAGTTGCAGGTAAAATAGAATAGGTATCGACAACCGGCACAGTATGTGCCGGTTTGTTTTCGGAAAATAGTTCGGGTCAGAACTAATTTTAAGGGGTGGGAATATGGCTGCCAATAGAAAAACACTGCTGGTGAGTATTTTTCTGATGATGGTTGTAGTCCTGGCCGGGGTCAGCGGTTATTACTGGTATGAAAATACCTACTTTGTCAGTACGGAAGATGCCCGCGTAGCCGGAGACATAGTTAAGGTATACCCGCTGCTTGTGGCCAAACTGGCGGAAGTTAGGGCTGCCGAGGGCCAGAAAGTGGTAAAAGGAGAAGTGCTGGCCCGGCAGGAACTGAATAACCTCCCGGACAGCAGTGCGGAACAGACATTGCTGCGCGCACCGGTGGATGGCATTATTATCAGGAAGCAGGGAACAGAGGGAGAAGTGGCAACACCAGGACAGGCTGTCTTCTGGCTGGTTGACCCCCATAAACTCTATGTGTCGGCTAATATAGAGGAGACGAAGATAAGCAGGATTAAACCTGGACAACTGGTGGAAGTTACTCTCGACCTTTACCCCGGGCGGACTTTCAACGGACGGGTGCAGGAAATCGGACAGGCTACTACTGCTACCTTTTCGGTTTTACCCCAGACGACCAGCAGCAATTTTACCAAAGTTACCCAGAAAGTGCCGGTAAAAATTCAGCTCACTGACCTGGAGAATTTACAATTGATACCTGGCACCAGTGCTGTGGTTAAAATCAGGGTCAGGTGATGAATGGTGACAGGTAGAAGGATTGATAACAGCAGAAAGTGGCTGGTTCTGGCGGTGCTGGTGCTGGGAACATTTATGGCTATCCTGGATACCAGCATTGTCAATATAGCCATTCCCAAGATGATGGCCGTGTTTGGCGTAGGGACAGAGCAAATTCAGTGGGTACTTACGGCTTATATGCTGACCATGGGGGCCATTATTCCCCTGACCGGATATTTAAGCGACAGGTTTGGCAGCAAAAAAGTATATATTTGGGCCCTGATAGCCTTTACTCTGGGTTCAGCTTTTTGTGGCCTGGCCTGGAGCAACCCCTCGATGGTAGTGGCCCGGGTTATTCAGGCACTGGGTGGAGGCATGATCATGCCTGTCAGTATGAGCATCCTCTATCAGGTTATTCCCCAGCAGGAGCGGGGGTTGGCGCTGGGGATCTGGGGAATTGCCGCCATGGCGGCACCGGCTATTGGCCCAACGTTGAGCGGCTATATTGTCGAGCATCTGGACTGGCGCCTGATTTTCACCATCAATATCCCCGTCGGGATTGTGGCCGTGATTTTTTCGTTTATCCTCTTACCGGAGATACCGCGCCGCCCGGTGGGCAAGTTTGATTACCTGGGCGTACTCTTTGCTTCTGTGGGTTTGGTGTCTATTCTCTATGTTCTGGGTGAGGGGGCTTCTATTGACTGGAATGATATTAAAAACATCTTTTTACTGATTTTCGGCGGATTTTTCCTCCTGCTCTTTACGGTTAATGAATTAACCCACAGTGACCCTTTGCTGGACTTGCGGGTATTAAAAATAGGGCCTTTTACCTTGAGTATTGTGATAGCAAGCATCACTAATATCGCTTTGTTTGGCGGGATTTTTCTACTGCCACTATTTTTGCAAAATTTGCGGGGATATACGGCAATGCAGACCGGGATTATCATGTTTCCGTCGGCAGTGGCTACCGGGCTGATGATGCCCATTGGCGGTAAACTCCTGGACCGCCTTGGACCAAAACCAGTAGTGATACCAGGCCTGGCCATCCTGGCTCTGGCAACCTATGAACTGGCCCACTTATCGATGGAGACACCGCAAACCACCATTACCTGGTTGCTGGTCCTGCGGGGCCTGGGACTGGGTCTGGCCATGATGCCGGCTTCTACGGCGGGCATGAACGCGGTACCTTTGCCGCTGGTGGCCCGGGCTTCCGCTCTCTCCAACGTGGTGCGCCAGGTGGCAGGCTCACTGGGAATCACTATTCTCACCACATTTATGCAGAGAAGACAGGCTCTGCATTACAGTGAACTGGCTGCCCGGGTGACGGAATTTAATGGCCAGGAACTGTATCTATACTGGCTCTACGGCTCGGTACAGAAGGAAGCCTTGATTACAGCTATCAATGATACACTGGCACTGACGGCTGTTATCAGCTGTGTTGCCCTGTTTTTTGCCTTCTGGCTGAAAAAGGGGCAAACCCCTGCCGGCAAGGAACAGGTGATAATCAGTGAGTAAAGAAAAGCGAACTGTACAGGCAGAGGAAATTAACTTGCTCCTGAAAAGCATTATCGGGCATTTTCGCAAATTTGTCTCCAACCATATTAAAGACCTGGGTTTGACTGTTCCTCAGTTACTATTGTTGCGGGTCCTCTACCAGCAGCCGGAACAGACCCTTTCGGAATTATGCCAGCAGCTGGGATTGGCTAAAAGCACTGTTTCCGATCTGGTAGATCGCCTGGAAAAACAGGAACTGGTTGTCAAGCGTAGAGGAGAGCAGGACCGGCGCACCGTCAGGATCAGCCTGGCGGAAAAAACCATGGCTCTGGGGGAGACTATCCAGGCCATCAAAACCGACTACTGGTCTGCCTTGCTCAGTCAGCTGACACCTGCCGAAGTGGAAGAAATTTTACGGGCTCTGCGCAAGCTGCAGGGATTAATTTCTGCCTCCCCTTCTCATACTAAGGGCGAGGTGAAAGTTCATGATAACAGAGGACAAACAGGCGCAACAGGAACTGGTCCAGCTGGCCCTCAATCTGGGGGAGTTTCCTGACCAGGTATTGGTTCGTCTGACCGATGATGAAGTAAAAGCGAAAGGCATTGACCCCCGCGTTAAAGCGGCTCTACAACAGCCCGAAGCTAAAAGAATGCTATTGCGGGCCCGGCTGCTGGAGGAAGGATATAAGTACTGGGAGCTGGCAGAGCAGGCAGGGGTGGAACCGGTAGTGGTGGAAGACCCTGGCTTTCACCCTGATACGGGTTTAGTTGTGGTACGGGATTAAATTGATGTTTAAATCCTCCTTTTAGCGGGAACACTATCAGTAACGAATAGGATTCCTGAGGAGAAGGAGGAAGGCAAATGCGCAGATTTCTGGTGCTGCTGGGTCTAATATTGGCAGCGGTCTGGCTGGTAAAACACCCAGTCCTGCCTACCCTGGGACAGGGGTTGAGCGGGGAGAACAAACTGATTCTGGCTTTTCGGGAGAGCAAGGCGCGCTTTGAGGACTACACCATTAATGGCTGGGCCAGGGTGAACCGAAAATTTATGACCTTTGCGGAAATGGAGGAACTGGCCTGGCAGGCAGCAAGGGTATTTCCCTATCGGGAAGGGAACCTGCGTCTGGACAAACAGGAGGACACCGGTTTTCGCAGTTTGCGCCTGGCTGGCAAGCTGGGGGAAAAAACGGAACTGGAAATCTGGATCCAGTCCATGGCCGGGGTTAAAACCAGGATAGGCCAGGAGGAAACCGGTCAAGAAGCAGAAACTTATGCAGTTATTACTATTAAAGAACTCGGGGACCTGGATAAACTAAGTCAGGATCGGCTCACAGTGGATGCTGCTTTCAGGAGAATCGCAAGTAGTGCCAAAGTGTCCGAGGTAGTGGCCGGCTGGTTGCCCCAGCTAGTAGACCAGCAGCAGGGGCGGGAAATCGTTGCCTCTATCTTTAAGGAACTGGATGGTAAAAAAATCGAAGGGTATGAAGAAGGGGCAGTGGTCAGCTGGACCGGATACAGTAATGAACTCAAGGATAACCTGCGCCTGGGCAACCGGGTGGTTAACCTCAATGTGGCAGTTCGGACAGTGCCCGGGGAACAGCGCAGTTATCTGGTAATAGGCACCCCTTTGATTACTACCGAATATTAATAAAAATAATGCAGAAGTAGAGGAAGGAGGGGCGCCGGTGGAACGACTGGTGCTAACCGGTGGTACCCCATTATCCGGCCGGGTTCGGGTAGGAGGCGCCAAAAATGCTGTCCTGCCCATCCTGGCCGCTTGCCTCTTGACTGACCAGGTCTGCCAGCTGGAGGATGTTCCCCGGCTGGCTGATGTCCGCACCATGCTGATGGTATTAAGCCGGCTGGGGACGGAAGTGGCCTGGGTTGGACATTCTCATACCCTGGTGGTCAAGACTCCCAGGCTGGAAACGGGAGAAGCACCCTATGAATATGTACGGCAAATGCGCGCCTCTATTCTGGTGATGGGGCCGCTCCTGGCCCGATTGGGTTATGCCCGGCTTACCCTGCCGGGGGGATGTGCTATTGGGAGTCGCCCCATAGACTTGCATTTAAAGGGGTTTCAGGCACTGGGGGCAGAAGTGAGCTGGGGGCCAGGTCAAGTGGAAGTAAGATGCCAGCGCCTCAAAGGGAATACCGTCTACCTGGATTTTCCCAGTGTAGGGGCAACGGAGAATATCATGCTGGCAGCTACCCTGGCGGAAGGGACAACAATTATTGAAAACGCTGCGGAAGAACCTGAAATCGTGGACCTGGCCCTCTTTCTCAATGCCATGGGGGCCAGAATCAGCGGGGCTGGCACAGCGGTGATCAAGATCGAGGGTGTAAGTAAACTGCAGGGAGCCAGGCATACTGTCATCCCTGACCGCATTGAAGCCGGCACCTTTCTGGTGGCAGGAGCGATTACTGGCGGGGAAATAACAGTGGAAAATGTGATTGTGGAACACATCAAGCCGGTGATTGCCAAACTGCAGGAAGCAGGGGCGGAAATCACGGAGACGGCCCAGGGGCTGCAGCTAAAAGCCCCGACCCGCATTAAGGCCACTGACATCAAGACTTTGCCCTATCCCGGGTTTCCCACCGATATGCAGGCCCAGATGATGGCCATGCTGACTCTGGCTGAGGGTACCAGTGTGATTACCGAAACCGTTTTTGAAAATCGCTTTATGCATGTAGATGAACTGCGCCGCATGGGAGCGGATATTAAAATCGAGGGTCGGACCGCAGTGGTTCGCGGGGTGGAGCAGCTGTTAGGGACCCAGGTCAAGGCTACTGACCTGCGAGCGGGGGCGGCCCTGGTCCTGGCCGGGCTGGCGGCCCGGGGGGAAACGGAAGTCATCCATTTACATCATATTGACCGGGGTTATGAACGATTTGCGGAAAAGTTACAAAGACTGGGAGCTAAAATCAACCGCCTGCGCATATAATTTTCCCGGGAGGGGAAGACATGCGCAAAGGCGGTCTTTTTTTAGTTGTACGCAACTATCAAAAAAGTCATGAGCTAATTGCGCTGTCAGATAATCCTGACAGGCCAAGGGATAAGCGAAAGGTCGAAAATAAATTTACCCCAGAAAAAGTGTATAGAAAAGGGTTTTTAGCGCAAAACAAGAGGCTGAGGGAAAAATTCACCCCAGCCTCTAAATGTTGTAAAAATAGGCAAAAGGCATCCACCTGTGGTTTTCATCATTTGCCAAACACAAAAATCAAAAGGGAGAAACAGACGGTCGCCGGGATACAGAAGCGGATTATGGCAGGAAGGAATATAGAGGGGTGCACGAGAACGGTAAGACATGGGAGAAGATCGTGAAATGGTTTGGGTACAAACTGCATCTGATTGTAGACGCAACCTAGGCGGCAGATAGAGGCTATGATGATACGAAACTAATAACAAAGTGCTGGGATAAATACCGAATAAAGCCTGTTATTGACATACGTAACTTGTGGAGAGATGGGGATAAAACTAGGCTACTGACCAATTACAAGAACGTGGCCTACAATTACAAGGGCAATGTATATTGCTATTGTCCGGAAACCGGAACGCAACGAGAAATGAGTAATGGTGGTTTTGAAAAAGACAGAGGTACACTAAAGAAGTTATATCCGGCAAAGCGATACGGAATCAAGTGCCAGGGAATGGAACAGTGTTCAGTTAGTCATGGAATACGTATACCGCTAGCGGAAGACCGTCGGATATTCACGCCGATCGACCGGGCAAGTTATAAGTGGGAAAAAGAATATAAAAAACGCACAGCAGTAGAACGGGTAAATAGCAGACTCGACGTATCCTTTGGATTCGAACTGCATACCATTCGGGGCATGGCCAAAATGAAGCTGCGGTGTGGACTGGCCCTGTGTGTTATGCTAGCAATGGCGATAGGGCGAATCCGGGAAAATCAGGCAGAGAAGATGCGGAGCCTAGTAGCTTAAAAAGGAGAAGAAAAGCATCTCTAATATGGGCAAAAAGTTACAGGCCGGATGATTAAGAAGTCATTTTAGGGCTAGTGGGATTAGTGCGCCCTTTTTTAGGATTTAAAAAAAGAGAGATACCGTTATCCTTGCTAAACAACTGAATGATAATGTTTAAAAAAATTTATTTATAATATTTTTAGCAATTTTCATTCTGAAAAAGGGTACATTGCAAAAAGCATGTCATTAAAATATATTGCAAAAAAAGAAAAATAATGTTAATATGTTATTTGTAAATAAGCATATATTACAAAAAAGGAGCTTTCCTGTAATAAAAAATCTGGTCTTTGAAAAAAGAAGATACCTCGATTAGAATATGTCTGTGCCAGAGGAATGCACAATCGCTAATTCTATTGATGACTGATATTTAACGGCCGATGATGGCAGCAGCGTAAAAAAATACCCACCGCATGAGGCTATAATACGCTGCGCTCTTTTTTGCCTGTCAAGGTAGAAATTAAAATCTTATTGAGGGAGTGGTGTGTATGAAGAAAAGTCAAAGATTAATACTTTTTTTATTAACAATTATTATTTTTAATACATTAACGCCTGTATACGCAAGTGATGCCGATATTTATCGAGCAGCCCTTAATGCAGGGAAAAAGGCAAGAAAAGATCTAAAGATAGGAATAAAGAAAGGCAAAGAAAATTTTATTAAAGGAGCAATAACTGGAATTAAAAGTATAGATAAACAGTTAAAAAACGGAGAGATAAGTGCAGGCACTGTCGGAGTATTATATTTAAAAGGGCTGGTATCTGAGGAGTTTGCCAAAAAACATATGCCGCAAAGGCAATTTAAGGCATTAAAAAAAGCAACACAACAATCAGATCTAATAACGTTTTTTTCGCCTTCAAACTGGGTAGGTGATAGACCGAAAAATATACCGGAGGCTTTAAAACTAATATTTGAAAAATCAACGGATATTAAAGATTTTATTGATACTTATAGGGAATTAAAAGATGATGAAAATCCATTGAAAATCTCAGAAAAAGAATTAAATAAATTTTTAAAAAAGTGATTACAGGGTAAATATCAGGCTGCTAAGCGCATATAATTTTCCCGGGAGGGGAAGACATGCGCAAAGGCGGTCTTTTTTTATTGTTACTGACCACTATCCTGTTTTTACTGCCGATTATCATCGGCTGGATGCTGTACAGGCAGGAACCTGGTTTGCCTGGACCTGAAATCAAAATCTACAGTCACCGAGAACAAAAGGTGTTGACTCTGAGCCTGGAGGAATATGTAGTGGGTGTGGTAGGGGCAGAAATGCCGGCGGCTTTTCACCCGGAGGCTCTAAAAGCCCAGGCGGTAGCGGCCCGGACTTACGCCTGGGAAAGGCTGCAGCGGGCCGGGGAACTGGGGGATTTTGCCCATGACCATGGCGGGGCCGTCCTCTGTGATGACCCGACCCACACCATGGCCTGGCTGGAGGAAAAGGAAATACTGGCCAAATGGCCCCGCAGCCAGGCAGGACGCTATTATCAGAAAATCCGGGAAGCAGTCAGCGCTACTGCCGGACAAATACTTCTCTATCAGGGAAAACCCATTCAGGCTCTTTTTCATGCATCCTGTAGCGGGCTGGGCACGGAATCAGCGCTTGAAGTCCGGGGGCAGGATATTCCCTACCTGGCAGGAGCAGCCTGTCCGAAAACTGAGGCTCAGGATTTTCCGCCTCAGCGTCAGCGTGTACCGGCAGCCATCAGTGTCCTCAGTACCAGTCAGCATGGCACGGTGCTGCAGGCTCAGGTTAATGACCGTTCGGTAGCAGGAAGGGAGATCCGTAATCGCTTTCAGCTGCCATCAGCCCGCTTCCGGGTGCTGGAGGTAAGGGCCGGGGTAAGTTTGCTGGAAATCAGCGGTTATGGCCATGGGCTGGGGCTATGCCAGCGGGGGGCCAATCTCTGGAGCCAGCAGGGCTGGGATTATCAGCGGATATTGCAACATTATTACCAAGGGACAGAAATAAAAAAATTGTATTGACTTTCTGAAAACGTTTTCCTATAATAAAATTAGAAAGGGGGAGGGTAATGCCAGTAACGATCAAAGATGTTGCCAGAGAGGCGGGAGTATCGGTTTCTACCGTTTCCCGGGTACTAAATAACAGCAAACCGGTAAGTTCGGAAATCCGGGCCCGGGTTCTGGCGGCAGTAAATAAATTGAATTTTCAGCCCAACTCCCTGGCCCGCAGTCTGGTTCTGAAAAAAACCAGGCTGATCGGGGTTTTGGTCCCGGATATTGCTAACCCCTTTTTCCCGGTGGCTATCGCCGGGATTGAGGAAATTGCCAGTATGTATGGCTACAATATCCTGTTGTTCAACACTTTCGGGCAGATTGAGAAAGAATTGCAATATCTCAATATTTTAAAGGAAAAACAGGTAGATGGTATCATCAAAATGAGTACACAGGTTACAGAAAAACACGAGGAATATTTTGCATGCACTTCTATTCCTATGGTAGTTACCAGCAATTGTACCGAACGGGAAGATGTGCCCTGTGTAGTAATCGATGATGTGAGAGCTGCCTATGATGCTACCTCCTATCTGATTTCCCTGGGACATAAGCGAATCGGCATGATTAGCGGCCCTCTGGATGACAGTGCCGGACGGGATCGTTTTTTGGGCTATCAGCAGGCAATGCTGGAACACAAACTTAATATTGACTTCAACTTGCTCAAACAGGGGAACTTCAAGGTGGAGAGCGGCAAAAAGGCAATGGAAGAAATTTTGCGGACAGTAGCCAGAGAGGAGTTGCCAACCGCCATTTTTGCTGCCAATGATGAAATGGCGATAGGTGCTATCGGAGTGCTACTGGATAATGGGCTAGGAGTGCCGGAAGATATTTCGGTGATGGGTTTTGATGATATTTTTATTGCCCCTGTATTCCGACCGGCTTTGACCACAGTGAAGCAGCCTATATATGATATCGGGGCGGTAGCCGCCAGAAAACTGGTAAAGCTAATTGAAGGAGAAAAATTAAGTGAAACAAAGACAGTCTTGCCCTATCACATAATAGAACGTAATTCTTGCCGTAGAATATAAATTTTTTTAAGGTGTAGGAAAACGGTTTCCTAATTAGGGGGTGAGATGGCAAATAAAAAGGTGATGTTTAGTTTCATTTAAAAATCAATTTAGATGGAGGAGGAGCAGAAATGTCGAAGTGGAGAAAGGTAACCAGTATCGCCCTTGCCGCTGTCATGGCTTTTTCTCTCACTGCCTGCGGTACAGGCAAGCAAGCAGCAGAAGCACCCAAAACTGAGAACAAGCAAGCTACTGAACAACCGGCAGAAAAGGTAAAACTCATTTACGCTCGGGGTAAAGATGTCACCGGTGCTACCGAAAAAATTGTCGAGGCCTTCGAAAAGAAATACCCCAACATTGATGTGGAATTCCGGGAAATGCCGGCTGATACCGGGCAAAGCCATGACCAGTATGTAACCATGTTCAGTGCCAAATCTTCTGAAATCGATGTTTTTGACCTGGACGTAATTTGGCCTGCTGAATTCGCTCAAGCTGGCTATCTCTTGCCCCTGGATCGGTTTATTGAAAAAGATCAGATTGATATGAGTAAGTACATCAAAGGTGCTGTCGAAGCCGGTAACTACAATGGTCAGCAGTGGACCATGCCCAAGTTTATTGATACCGGTTTGCTCTACTACCGGAAAGATATCGTGAAGCAGCCGCCCAAAACCTGGGATGAGCTGATCGCTCAAGCTCGTCAGTACAAAGGGAAAGGCGGAACTCAGTTTGGCTACCTGATGCAAGCCAAGCAATATGAAGGTCTGGTCTGTAATTTTGTAGAGTTCAATGCTGCTTATGGTGGTAAGATTCTGGACGAAAATGGCAATGTAGTCATCAATAACCCCAATAGCATCAAAGCCTTAAAGAAAATGATGGAAATCGTCAAGTCTGACATTGTGCCCAGGAATATCACTACCTTTACCGAACTGGAATCTCACACTGCCTTCATTGAAGGACAGGCACCTTTCATCCGCAACTGGCCCTATATGTATGCCCTGGCCCAGGACAAAACCCAGTCCAAAGTTGTAGACAAAGTGGCTATCGCTCCGCTGCCGGCAGGGGATGCTGGTTCTGCTGCTACCCTGGGTGGCTGGATGACCGGTATTAACAAGTACACCAAACATCCCAAGGAAGCCTGGGAGTTTGTTAAGTTCATGACTGGTCCGGAAGGCCAGAAGATCACTGCTATCTATGGCGGTTCTGCTCCTACTCTGTTGCCTGTTTATGATGATCCGGAAGTGCAAAAAGCCAGCCCGCTCTTCGCCAATAAAGACTTCATTAATGGTGTAAGTGCAGCTGTGCCGCGTCCTAGTTCCCCCATCTATCCCAAGATTTCTGAAATCATCCAGATCGAAGTCTCCAAGGCTCTGGCCGGTCAGCAAACTGCTGAGCAGGCAGTTCAGAACATGGAGAAGAAAATGAAAGAGGCCATTGGCAAATAAAATACCATGAAAGCGCTGTTGAGGGAGGGATTTCCTCCTCCCTCAACAGCGGGTTTTCATGGTTTTTTTTCTCACCTGAAAGGTTGTAAAAAACAGGAAGTTGGTGAATGCGATGAAACCGGGTAAAGGCAAAGGCTTATCGGAAAAACAGATAGGTTATCTGATGGTATTGCCTGCACTCCTGATGATTACGGTTATTGCCATCTGGCCAGTGCTGCGTTCTTTCTGGCTGAGTATGTTTGATATTCGCCTCAATGACCCGGCCCGGACGGCTGTACATCTCAATTACGGGCTGGATATGGAAAGATATGTGGAAACCATGCCGGCTCTAATCCGGGTGTTAAATAAAAAGAGCGCAGAGGCAGCCGGAGAGGCTCTAACTGCCCTGACGGATTTGAAAACAGCAGCGGAAAATTTGCAAAAGGAATTGAACCGGGATCCAGAAATTGCTAAAAGATATGAAGAGATTGACAAACTGCTCTATGATTTTCAGCCTGTGCCTGAACAGTTAAAATATCTGGAAGTAAAAAAAGAACAAGCAATCTTGATTAAAACCCAGCTGGCCAGTATGCAGGAAAAAATTGATGCCTTAAGCAAAGCTAAAACCATCGAAAAACCCGAGGAAATCCTCGGTCCACTGCAGGGATTGCGGGCAGCTATGATTGAACCAAACTATCTCGGTCTAACCTACTACAAAACCTTTTTCAAGGAGCCCCGGCTCTGGGCAGCTCTATTTAATACCTTTTTCTTTACGGTTGTTTCAGTATTTATTGAACTGGTGCTGGGCCTGTGGATTGCCCTGCTGATCAATAAACAGTTTAAAGGCCGCGGACTGGTCAGGGCAGCAGTGCTGATTCCCTGGGCCATTCCCACAGTAATCTCGGCCTTAATGTGGAAATTTATGTACGATGGACAGAACGGAATCGTAGCCAGGTTTTTTGAAACCATTGGCCTGGTTAATGATATGAGTGTGTTGTTAACCACCAAATGGGGGGCTATGTTCTCGGTTATCTTTGCTGATGTGTGGAAAACTACGCCCTTTATGGCGTTACTCTTATTTGCCGGTTTGCAGACCATTCCTGACTCTCTCTATGAATCAGCGGAGGTAGAGGGGGCCAGCAAAACCCAGCAATTTTTCTACATTACTTTGCCTATGCTGAAATCCACCATTCTGGTAGCGCTCCTGTTCCGGACCCTGGATGCGTTCCGGGTCTTTGACCTGATTTATGTACTAACCGGCGGTGGCCCGGCTAACTCTACCGAAACCATTTCCATCTATGCTTACAAAACCATGTTTGCGCAGATGAATTTCGGGGCTGGTTCTGCTCTCTCGGTCATAGTCTTCCTGTGTATAGCTATTATCAGTTTGATTTTCATCAAAGTTCTCGGCGCTGACCTGATCGGCGATAATCGAGGCAGGTAGGGGGTGGCAGCAAATGATTCAGAAAAAGGCAGGGCCGTTGTTTTATCTCTTTCTGGTGGGTTTCCTGTTTGTAATTATGTTTCCCTTTTTCTGGCAGTTAGTCGCTTCCATCAAACCGCCCGGTGAACTGTTTGGAGACAGGGCATTTAATGTACTGATTGAGAATCCCACCATTGAAAACTATATCCGGGTCTTCAGTGCTCGACCCTTTGGCAGATATCTCTGGAACAGTTTCGTAGTAGCTTCCACTACCACTCTGGTCAGTATTGTTATCGCCTCAATTGCTGCCTATGCTATTGCCTGGGTAAAATTCAGCGGCAAAGCCATCGTACTGGGGATAGTGCTGGCGGTATCCATGTTCCCTCAAATCGCTACCATCTCTCCCATCTTTCTGTTTTTACAGTCGGTGGGACTAACCAATAGCTATCTGGGGCTGATTTTGCCCTATACTACTTTTGCTCTGCCGCTGGCTATCTGGAACCTGACTGCTTTCTTCCGTAAAATTCCCTACGACCTGGCTGAGGCAGCCAAAGTGGATGGAGCCAGTATCTTGCAGACTCTAACCAGAGTCTTTTTCCCGCTGGCCTTGCCCGGGATTTTTACTACAGCGATCCTGGTCTTTATTGCAGCCTGGAATGAATTTCTCTTTGCCCTGACTATCAACACTGAAGAGGCAATGAAAACGGTACCGGTAGGGATTGCCATGTTCCAGGGGCAGTATACCATGCCCTGGGGTGAGATTGCGGCAGCTTCCATTGTGGTTACCGTCCCGCTGGTAATCATGGTATTGATCTTCCAGAAACGGATTGTATCAGGCTTAACCGCAGGAGCAGTTAAAGAATGATGGGAGGAGAGGACGGATGAAAAAAGCCTGGTGGAAAGAAGCGGTTGTATATCAGATTTATCCCCGCAGTTTTATGGACAGCAATGGGGATGGCATCGGGGATTTGCGGGGAATTATCTCCAAACTGGATTATCTGCAGGAGCTGGGGGTGAATGTAATCTGGCTCTGCCCGGTTTATAAATCCCCCAATGATGATAATGGCTATGATATCAGTGATTATCGGAATATCATGACGGAATTCGGCACCCTGGCCGACTGGGAGGAACTGCTGGCCGAGGTCCATAAGCGGGGGATGAAACTGATCATGGACCTGGTGGTAAACCACACCTCGGATGAACATCCCTGGTTTATCGAATCCCGCAAGTCCAGGGATAATCCCTACCGGGATTACTACATCTGGCGGCCAGGCAAGGATGGCCGGGAACCCAACAACTGGCGTTCCTTTTTCAGCGGCTCGGCCTGGGAGTATGATGAAACAACGGGGGAATATTATCTCCACCTCTTCTCCAGAAAGCAGCCGGATTTAAACTGGGAAAATCCCCGTTTGCGGGCAGAAATCTATGAGATGATGAAATGGTGGCTGGACAAGGGGATTGACGGGTTCCGCATGGATGTGATCAATGCCATCTCCAAGGTTCCGGGTTTGCCAGATGCACCCAAACGCAGTGATGACCCCTACCAGTGGGGAACAGAGTATTTCATTAACGGGCCCCGTATTCATGAGTTCCTGCAGGAAATGAAACGGGAAGTGCTGGACCACTATGATATCATGACCGTGGGGGAAACACCCTTTGTCACTCCCGAAGATGCCATCAAATACACTCATGAGGAAAGCGGGACTCTGAATATGGTTTTCCAGTTCCAGCACATGGATGTGGATATGGCACCCAATAGCACTAAAGGGAAGTGGGAGCTCTATCCCTGGAAATTGACGGACTTGAAAAAAATCATCACCACCTGGCAAAAAGAGCTGGAAGGCAAAGGCTGGAACAGTATCTATCTGGAAAACCATGACCAGCCCCGTTCTGTCTCCCGCTTCGCTGATGATGGGGAGTATCGGGTGCCATCTGCCAAAATGCTGGCCACTTTCCTGCTCACTTTGCAGGGTACACCCTACATTTATCAGGGTCAGGAAATCGGCATGACCAATGTCAAATTCGATTCCATTGAAGACTACCGGGATATTGAAACCCTGAATATGTACCGGGAGGAACTGGCGAAAGGAAGTAAGCCGGAGGAAATTCTGCCCTTGATTCATGCCAAGGGCCGGGATAATGCCCGTACCCCCATGCAGTGGGATGCCAGTGAAAATGCGGGCTTTACCGGTGGTCAGCCCTGGATCAAAGTCAACCCCAACTACCGGGAAATCAATGTGGCCCAGGCCTTAATGGACCCCGATTCCGTATTTCACTATTACAAGCGCTTGATTCGCCTGCGCAAGGAAATGCCGGTTTTCGTATATGGTACCTATGACTTGCTGCTGCCTGAAGATGAACAAATCTATGCTTATACCAGAACCATGGGAGAAGAAAAACTGCTGGTGGTGCTGAACTTCTCCGCGGCTACCCCTCTTTTCACCATGCCGACAGAACTGGAGCGGTTTAGCCAGCGGCAATTGCTGATTGCCAGCTACCCGGTAAGCGATGAGGAAAGCAGGGAATTCCGGCTCCGTCCGTATGAAGCCAGGGTTTACTGGTTCAGTTATGGCACAGACAGGAGGTAATGGCGATGGCCAAAGTCCGATTTGAACATATCTACAAGCGCTATGGCCAGCAAACCATTGTTAAGGATTTCAATCTCGAAATCAAGGATAAGGAATTTCTGGTGTTTGTCGGTCCTTCCGGTTGTGGTAAATCCACTACCCTGCGCATGGTGGCCGGTCTGGAGGAAATTTCCGAAGGCAATCTATATATTGACGACCGGCTGGTCAATCATTTGCCACCGAAAGAACGGGATGTGGCCATGGTATTTCAGAACTATGCCCTCTATCCCCATATGAATGTTTATGAGAACATGGCTTTTGGATTGAAATTGCGGAATGTACCCAAAGAGGAAATCGACCGCCGGGTGCGAGAGGCAGCCCGCATTTTGCAGATCGAACATTTGCTGGACCGCAAGCCCAAAGCCCTCTCCGGCGGACAGAGACAGCGGGTAGCTATGGGACGGGCCATTGTGCGGGAACCCAAAGTCTTCCTGATGGATGAGCCCCTTTCCAACCTGGATGCCAAACTGCGGGTGCAGATGCGGACGGAAATCATCAAACTGCACCGGCGGCTGGAGTCCACTATCATTTATGTTACCCATGACCAGACGGAAGCGATGACCATGGGTGACCGCATTGTGGTGATGAAGGATGGGGTGATCCAGCAGGTGGATACACCTTTAAATCTCTATCACCATCCCTGTAATAAATTTGTTGCCGGGTTTATCGGTTCTCCGGCCATGAATTTCCTGGAATGTACCGTTAAACTGGAAGGTGAGACGGTCTCCCTGAATTTCGGTAATTTCGAGCTGGCAGTGCCCCAGGGGAAAGGGGAAAAATTGCAGAAGTATATTAATCAGCGGATAATTTTCGGGATCCGGCCCGAGGACATTCACGATGAGGCGGTGGTGCTGGAAGCATATCCCCACAGCCAGGTGGAAGCGGTCATTGATGTGGTAGAACTGATGGGGGCTGAAACTTATCTCTATCTTTCTGCCGGCACCCATAACTTTACCGCCCGCCTGGATGGTCGTTCCCAGTATCGGGCCGGGGAAAAAGTACGGCTGGCCATTGATATGAACAAAATGCATGCCTTTGATAAAGAAACCGAAGAAGCGATTTTGTAAAGCGGGTGACTGCTAATGATAGTTTGTATCGGCGAGGCTTTAATAGATTTTGTGCCTGCTGTTTCCGGGCAGGCCCTGCGGGATGTGGAAACCTTCAGTAAAAAAGCCGGAGGAGCTCCCGCCAATGTAGCTGCCGGCATTGCCAAACTGGGGGGTAAAGCGGCCTTTATTGGCAAAGTGGGAGCTGATGAATTCGGCCGCTTCCTGGAGAAAACCCTGGCGGAACTGGGGGTTGATACCAGCGGAATGCTGTTTTCCGAGGAGGCCAACACCGGCCTGGCCTTTGTTTCCCTGCGGGCTGACGGGGAGCGGGATTTCCTCTTTTACCGCCGCCCCAGTGCCGATATGCTGCTACGGCCCGAGGAAATCCGGGAGGACCTGTTAGCCCGGGCCCGGATTGTTCACTTCGGTTCCGGCACTCTGATCAACGAACCGGCGGCTTCTGCCACTCTGGCAGCGGTAAAACGGGCTAAAGAGCTGGGGGCGTTAGTTGCTTTTGATCCCAATCTCCGCCTCAACCTCTGGCCTTCAGCTGAAATGGCCCGGGAGCGGATTCTGGCAGCCCTGCCACTGGCTGACCTGGTCAAGGTCAGTGAAGAAGAGCTGGAGTTTCTTTCTGGCCATGCGGGGGAGAACCGGGAGGCAGCCTGCCAGCAGCTGCTGGCTGCTGGACCCCGTCTGGTGGTGGTAACCCTGGGGGCGAAAGGCGCCTTGCTCTGCAGCCGGGAGCAGGTACTGCAGCTGAATGGGTTTGAGGTGACGGCCATTGATACCACCGGGGCTGGAGATGCCTTCTGGGCAGCTTTTCTCACCCGGCTGGAGGAAATGCTGGTAACCGGACGGCAACTGTCCGGACTAACTGAAGGGGAGTGGCAGGAGGTCCTGACCTTTGCCAACCGGGTAGGGGCGCTGACCACTACCCGGCCGGGGGCAATTGCTGCTATACCCACCCGGGCGGAGGTGGAGGCAGAACTGGCAGCAGCTCCTGTAACTAGTGCAGACTACATTCGTCAGGTGACTGTTGAGCTGCCGGAAGGGCTGCTGGGAAGAAGCGCTGCTCTATTTGTCCAAACAGCCGGAAAATATGAGGCGTTATTGAAAATAGGCTACCAGAATAAACTGGTGGATGCCAAAAGTATTCTCGGGGTGATGGTGCTGGGGGTGCGACCAGGGGAACAGGTAACTCTGTATGCCGACGGCCCGGAAGCAGCCGAAGCCCTGGAAACACTGACTTCTTTCTTACAAGGCAAGACAGGGAGCGAAAGTTGAGATGAAACAACAGACAGCAACACCGATTTACCCCCTCGATGAATGGAAGATCATTGAAGAGAGATTCCGACCTGAATATAATCTACGCAATGAATCCATCTTCGCCACCGGCAATGGCTATATCGGGATGCGGGGAAATTTTGAAGAAGGCTATGAGGGCCCGGAAGGGACCTCGGTGAATGGCACCTATCTGAATGGTTTTTTTGATTCAGAGCCCATTATTTACGGGGAAGAAGCTTATGGCTATGCCAGAAACCGGCAAACCATGCTGAATGTAACCGATGGCAAAATCATGCAGGTATTGGTGGATGACCAGCCTTTCAGTCTCTTTCGTGGGCGCATTCTGGCTTACCGGCGGGAACTGGATTTAAAGACCGGTTTGCTTACCCGTGAGGTGACCTGGGAGGCCCCTGCAGGCCAGCAGGTACGCTTGCGCTTTCAACGTCTGGTATCATTACAACGTAAACACCTGGCGGCTCTGACCTGTGAAGTGGAAGCTCTCAACTTTAATGGGGAAATTACCTTTATCTCCGCTCTGAATGGAGAGGTGCGCAACCAGGTCAGCAAGGGGGACCCCCGCACCGGTTCCGGTTTTCAGGGACAGGTCCTTTTGACGGAAGGGAAAGGGGCTGAGGGTGACTTTGCCGCCCTCCGTCAACGAACCAAAACTACCGCCTTTGCCCTGGTCTGTGCTATGGAAAATGCGATAGAGGCCAGCCGGGAAGGAAAGCGGGAAAAGGTTGAAGCAGAGCAACTGGTGGGCTTTCGTTATACCCTGCCGGTGAAGCAGGGGGAAAAAGTGAGACTGGAGAAATATTTGGCCTATTATACCTCCCGGGATTATCCGGAAGGGGAATTGCTGACTCGCGCTCAGGCAACTGTAGAGGAAGCTAGGAACCTCGGCTTTACTGCCCTGGCAGAGGAGCAACGCCAGTATCTGGCTGCTTTTTGGCAAGTAGCAGATATTGAAATTAAAGGTGATGCCGCCCTGCAGCAGGGACTGCGTTTCAATGCCTTCCAGCTGCTGCAATCCGCTGGCCGGGATGGCAGGACCAATATCGGAGCCAAAGGTCTGACTGGTGAAGGCTACGAAGGCCACTATTTCTGGGATACGGAAATCTATATTCTGCCCTTTTTCCTCTATACCAGTCCGGAAATTGCCCGGTCGCTGCTGGCCTATCGCTATCACATTCTGAACAAAGCCCGGGAGCGGGCCCGGCAAATGTCCCAGCGGGGGGCCCTCTTCCCCTGGCGGACCATTGATGGGGAAGAGACTTCCGCTTACTATCCGGCCGGTACTGCCCAGTATCATATCAATGCTGCCGTCATCTATGCCCTGAAAAAATATCTGCAGGCCACCGGGGATCTGGAGTTTTTCCTGCAGGCCGGGGCGGAAATGCTGTTTGAAACCGCCCGCTTCTGGGTGGACCTGGGAGATTATATCCCCAGAAAAGGCAACCGCTTCTGTATCAACGGGGTAACCGGCCCGGATGAGTATACAGCCATTGTCAATAACAACGCCTATACCAACCTGATGGCCAAAGACCATCTGGAGTTCGCTGCCCGCATGGCGAACTGGTTGCAGAGGGAATATCCGGAGCAGTACCAGGTCCTGGCGGCCAAAATCGGGCTTCAGCCTGAGGAAGTGGCGGCATGGCAGCGAGCAGCCGGGCTTATGTACCTTCCCTATGATGAAGAACTGGGCATTCTGGCCCAGGATGATTCCTTCCTGGACAAGGCGGTCTGGGATTTTGCCGGCACTCCGGCTGATAAATACCCCTTGTTGCTCCACTATCACCCCCTGGTGATTTATCGCCATCAGGTGCTGAAGCAGGCTGATGTGGTACTGGCCCTCTTCCTGCAGGGCAACCGTTTCTCCCTGGCGGAGAAAAAGCGCAACTATGATTATTACGAGCCCCTGACCACCCATGATTCATCTCTCTCGCCCTGTATTTACAGCATCATGGCGGCTGAGATCGGGTACAAGGACAAGGCTTATCATTATTTTATGCAGACCGCCCGCCTGGATCTGGATGATTACCATGGCAATGTCAAGGATGGTCTGCATATGGCGGCCATGGCCGGGGCCCGCCTGGCCCTGGTCTGCGGTTTTGGCGGCATGCGGGAATATGACGGCAAGCTTTACTTTAATCCCATTATACCGGAGAAATGGGAGGGCTATAGCTTCAAAGTCCGGTTCCAGCACCGCCTGTTGCAGGTGCAGGTGACAGCCGAAGAGGCAGTCTATACTTTACTGACAGGAGAACCCCTGACCATCTACCATCGACAGCAGGAGCTGCAGCTGCTCGCTGGTCGGCCGGTGGCGGTCAGTATCAAGCCCCGCCTGGAGGCGGTGATTTTTGACCTGGATGGGGTAATCACTGATACCGCCGAATACCACTACCTGGCCTGGAAGCGGCTGGCCGAGGAGCTGGGGCTGGCCTTTGACCGGGCCCTGAATGAACAGCTGAAAGGGATTGGCCGCAAGGAATCCCTGGAGATTATCCTGCAGGCCAATGGCAAAACCGCGGCGGAAGCGGAAAAGGAAGAGTGGATCGCCAGGAAAAACCGGTATTATCTGGAGCTGCTAGAGCAGCTAACGTCGGCGGCGGTGGCACCAGGGGTGCTGGCCCTGCTGCAGGAGTTGAAGGCTCATGGGATCAAGATCGCTCTGGCTTCAGCCAGCAAAAATGCGCCGCTGGTGCTGGAGAAACTGCAACTGACCCGGTATTTTGATGTAATTGTAGATGCGGGCGCAGTAAAAAAAGGCAAACCCGATCCGGAGATTTTCCTGACCGCTGCCGAACAGCTGCAGGTGCATGGGGGAAACTGTCTGGGAATCGAGGATGCTGCAGCCGGGATTGCTGCTATCAAGGCTGCCGGGATGGTAGCGGTCGGTGTAGGCGATAAGGCAACTCTCCCGGCAGCGGATCTGGTAGTCAAAACAATGAATGAACTGAATTTGTCTAAACTGCAAGCATGCTTTACAGGTGTCCGTTAAGGCACCTGTTTTTCTTTTGCTTTATGTTTAAGAGATATAAAAAAAGGGAAAAATCAAGGATAAGGAGGTGGTTTTTATGAGCTGGTGGAGAAAAATTATCGACTGGCCCTGGTGGCCGGATGCTCTGGAAAGGCAAAAGAACTGGCGGCGGCGCTGGCTGCTGGGCTGGAGTATCTGGGGGATAGCTATTACTGGCTTGGTCCTGGCGGGTACATATGCCTGGTGGTTTAACCGGACTTATCAGGATCATGTAACTGTGACCCGGGCGGTACAGGATGACCTGAGCAGCACTGCCACATGGGTTAAACCGGCGACGGTGCTGGCCCGGCAAACCGGAGAGGAAACGCAAGCTAAGCGGGCGGTAGAGCCTGCCCGGTCCCGGGAGGAAAAAAAGAAAAAAATTTCCCGCTACCAGGTATACACCCGGACACAGGTGGGGAATAATATAGTAGGGAAGGAACTCCCCTCTCCCAGATTTCCGCTGGCAGGTGGACAACTTATTTTCGGCTATGGCCAGATTTACTGGCCGGTTTTCGGGGACTACCGTTTCCACCACGGGGTGGATATCCGCCCGGCGGAAAACAATAACCTGGTGCGGGCGGTGTGGCCCGGTCAGGTCAAGGCCATTCGCGATGGCAGTGAAGGACCGGAACTGGTCCTGAGCCATGCCCAGGGTTGGGAAACGGTATATGGCAACCTGCAGGGCATCAAGGTGCGAATGGGTCAGCGGGTGGAAGGCGGCCAGGTCTTAGGCCTGGTAGCACCGGGTGAGTTGCTCCATTTTGCTGCCAGCCAGCGGGGAGAAGCGGTGAATCCTGCGGTTATCTTCCCTTAACAAGCTACCCTCATTCTTTTCATATCCCCTATCCCCTTTCTTGGCAACCGTTCTGGTTGCCTTTTTTTTATTCTTCCTTTGATGAAACGTTCTTCGAATATTGAACATAATCTGTAACAATAGGCGCTCCAAGAGCCCGGTTAGTTTCGCTTGAAAGGAGTCATAAGCTATGGATGACAGGTTTGAATCACGATTTTTTCGTCAATCAGATCCCAAAATGAAAGAATTCATCTTTACTCTCCCCCCAGCATGGTGGAGCCGTTGTTATGAATACCCCTGGGCCAGTAAGTTTGTTGAATCCAGTGATACGGTACTTGATGCTGGCTGCGGTATTAGTCATCCCTTTAAATTCTTTCTTTCCGATACATGTCGCGAAGTGCATGCCTGTGACATTGACGAACGCATTTTGTCATCCACCGCTATCCTCCAGGAGATTGAAGCGGACTTTGGTCAAGAAGAGGTCACTAAATTTCCCTTACGTCACTTTGATAACATCCACTTTGCTAAAGCGGATCTGGCTAAACTTCCTTATGAAAAGGGAAAATTTGATAAGATATTCTGCATTTCCGTCCTGGAGCACTTAAATACGAAGGTGATGCAGTCTATTCTAAAAGAATTTAAAAGGACCCTTAAAGATACAGGCTTAATTATTTTGACTTTCGACTACCCAACGATTAATTTAGATACTTTCATAAACATAATCACTGAAGTTGGCTTAAAATTTAATGGATCTGTTTCACTTACACTGCCAGATGACGCAGTCTTTAGTGATCTATATGGCCGACTCTATTGCTATCGTGCGGTTTTAAGAAAAGGTTAGCACTTTGAGACGCTATCAACCTGGCTTTTTGCTATATTACCCGACAAGTGGCTTCTTTTCTCATTCCCTGCAGCATATATATCTATTAGCAATGGCTGTAGGGGGGTTGAGGACGGGATGCAAGAATACATCAGGAAACGGGTCCTGGATATCAGCAATTATATTCTGGAGTCGGGGGCAACGGTGCGGCAGGCAGCCCAGGTCTTCGGCGTCAGCAAATCCACCGTGCATAAGGATATAACCGAGCGGTTACCGACCATTAATAAACGCCTGGCAGCCCAGGTCAAAAAAATCCTGGAAAACAACAAGGCAGAACGTCATATTCGGGGCGGGGAGGCGACCAGAAAAAAATATCAGGAAAATGCTGAATAACAGTAAGAAAAAGAGGATTTTCCCCTTTTTAGTAGAAATAAATTATATTTAGACGAAACTGGGCGTAATAGAATATTTGAAAGGGGAAAAGAAGAGAATGTTCGGCTTCGGCATGGATATCGGTGTGGATCTGGGCACTGCCAGTGTGCTGGTATATATAAGGGGGAAAGGGATTGTTTTGCACGAACCCTCTGTGGTCGCCATCAACAAGGATACCGGCAAAGTGATTGCTGTCGGGGAGGAAGCCCGGCGCATGATCGGGCGGACCCCGGGCAATATTGTGGCTATTCGCCCTTTGCGGGACGGTGTTATCGCCGATTATGACGTAACGGAAAAAATGCTGCGCTATTTTATCAACAAAGCCGTCGGCCGCAAATTTATTTTGCCTTTTTTCCGGCCCCGCATTATGGTGTGTATTCCCTCCGGTGTAACGGGGGTAGAGGAACGGGCAGTCAGACAGGCCGCCATTCAGGCCGGGGCCAGGCAGGCGGCGCTGATTGAGGAACCCCTGGCAGCAGCCCTGGGGGCAGGGATTGAGATTTCCGAACCCAGTGGCTCCATGGTGGTGGACATCGGCGGGGGTACCACCGATATTGCCGTTCTTTCCCTGGGGGGCATAGTGGTGAGCAAATCCCTGCGGGTCGGCGGAGACAAGTTTGATGAGGCTATTATGCGCTATATTCGGCGAGAATTCAACCTGATGATCGGAGAGCGGACGGCAGAAGAGCTGAAAATCCAGATCGGCACTGCCTATCCGGCCGCCAAACGGGATAACAGCGTTTACGAGATTCGCGGTCGGGACCTGGTTTCCGGTTTGCCCAAGAATGTGCAGGTAACCAGCCAGCATACCTATGAAGCACTGCAGGAAGCGGTGGAACAGGTAGTAAGCTCGGTCAAGGAAGTGCTGGAAAAAACCCCGCCGGAGCTGGCGGCAGATATAATGAACAAGGGAATTGTCATGACGGGGGGAGGTTCTCTCCTGCATGGCCTCAGTACCCTGATCAGCAAGGAGACAGGCCTGCCGGTCTATATTGCCGATGATCCTCTTTCCTGTGTAGCCCTAGGAACAGGGAAAGCCCTGGTTAACTACGATGTAGTAGCCAAAAACAACCGGTCCTATCGGAAAGTGCTGTAAGCGGTGGTGATGGAGAGTGAAGCGGCAGCGCTGGCTAAGTTTGATATTGTTGCTGCTGGTCTGGCTGGGGACAGGCTCAGCGTTAAGTCAGGGGGCAGAGGTGGCCCTGGTGGTGGAAAGCCCACTGGAGGGAGCAAGGGTAACCACTGGTCAGATTGATGTCAGGGGCTATCTCAGAGGCAGTACAGAGCTGACAGTTAACGGCAATACCGTTAGTGTAGGCAGTGACGGTTCCTGGATCACCCAGATCCAGTTGACTCCGGGTGCCAACCGGATCGAGCTGGTGGCACGAATATCAGGTCAGACGCTCAAAAAGTATCTCAACCTGTTTTACGCCGATGGCTTGCCGGTGATTACCATCAACCAGCCGGCAGATCAGGGGCTGGTGCGCGCCTCATCTCTCAACTTGACGGGAGAAGTGGCGGAAGGAGTGCTGGCAGCGGTATATCTCAATGGCAGCCAGCAGTCGGTGACCACCGGAGTAAATACCTTCAATCTGACTCTGTCCGGCTTGAAACCGGGCGCAAATAACATTAAGGTTTCAGCAGTGGACTCCGAAGGGGATAGCCGGGAAAAAAACCTGACCGTCTGGTATGATGACAGTCCGGCACTGGAGGTAACTGAACCCGGTCCGGGACAACAAATTAATGGTAACACTGTGGTGGTCAAGGGGAAGGCCTGGAATGTGGACAAGCTGCTAATCAATGACCAGCAGGTATCTGTCAGTGGTAACAGTTTCAGCTACACCCTGGTGGTCAATGATAAGACCGATAAAATCACTCTGGTGGGCAGCAAAGGCAACCGGTCGGTTACAGTTGAGATTCAGGTCAAATATGCAGGCAAGCCGGAGCTGGTTATTGACAGTCCTGGTTCGGGCAGCAAGGTCTATAGCAATGTTATCAGTATCAGTGGGCATCTGCTCGGCCTGGCTGATTATAGCGGACTGGAGGCTGTGGTCAACAAAAATAAATATTCTTTCAATACCAGGGGGTACTTTACTGCAGACAATATCCTGTTGAAGCCTGGCAAAAATACTGTTAAAGTTGAAGTAAAGACGGCAAATTTAACTTTAAGCAAGAGTATTGATATTTACTATATTGAACAACCGCAAACAGGGGCCAGTATCCGCCTGCAGCCTGCTATCAGCGGCGGTAACTTCAAACTCTGGGGCGGAATGGTTCAATTGACGGTACCGCCCGGGGTATTCAGCGGCAATGAATACCTGCGGGTCAGGAGCGAAAATCCCCGGGACTATACTATTTCCGGAGGTGGTCGGGTTTTTGCCGGACCGGTGCTGAGTATCGAAGGACTGGGGGAACAGGGGGTAACTCTGACGGTTAAAACCGCGCCAGGTCTCAGTTCGGAGCAGGGTCGGCGCCTGGACCTCTATCGCTATAATGGCGATGGGAACTGGGAGCCGCTGGCGGGAGTGGCAGACAGCCGCAAAGGAACAGTAACTGCCTGGCTGCCGGGGAATGGAGTTTATGCGGTGCTGGCCGATGTCAGGGTTTATGCCGACGTAGAGGGCCACTGGGCCCAGGAGGATATCGAAGCCCTGCTGGCTCGTGGTATCATGTCACCGGACAGCAGTACCTCTTTTCGTCCTGACCGGGCCTTGACCCGGGCCGAGCTGGCAGTAATTCTGGCTAAGGCGCTGGGACTGCAGCCCTTGAACAATAATTATCTTTACTTTACCGATTTGTCGACCGGTGATGCCCGTTACCCGTATATTCAGGCGGTAATCAGGGCTGGTTACATGAAAGGTACAGGCAATGGGCGTTTTAACCCTTATGGTACGGTAACCAGGGCGGAGTTTATGACCATCCTCAGCCGGGCCGGTAACTGGGCTGCTGCCAGGGATGGTGGGACCAGCCCCGGGTTCAGGGATTGGGCCCAGGTGCCCTGGTGGGCTAAAAATGCCATAACTGTAGCTCTGCAAAAGGGCTATATCAATGGGGTGAAACCGGGAGTGTTAGCACCCCGGGCGGCTATTACCAAGGCCCAGGCTGCCAGGTTGCTGGTCAAGATGATGACGGAACTGAAGCGGATTTAAGCGGGGGAGGGGTTGGTTTGATCAGAGGATTATATACAGCAGCGTCCGGGATGGTGGCCCAGCAAAAACGCATGGACACCATCGCCAATAACATGGCCAATGTCAATACAGCCGGTTTCAAGCGAGATGAGACTGTCGTTGAAGCTTTTCCCCAGTTGCTGCTGAGCCGGCTCAATGACCCGGGAATTCCGGGGGCGGATAAAGGGGATGTACGGCCGCTGGTAGGTGGGCTGGGCACAGGTGCCCGTTTGCAGGCAGTGCTGCCTATCTTTACCCAGGGACCCTTGCGCCAGACGGAGGCACCGCTGGATGTGGCCATTGCCGGGAATGGCTTTTTCGTGGTTCAGACTCCTGCCGGAGAGGCCTACACCCGCAATGGCGCTTTCCAGCTGGATGAACAGGGGTACCTGGTCACCTCTGCCGGTTACCGGGTGCTGGGGCAGGGGGGACCGATTCGGGTCCAGCCCGGCAGCAAGGTGGTTATTGATGAACAGGGACAGGTAACAGCCAATGGTCAGCCGGTAGGAAAGCTGCGGGTGGTGGCTTTTGCCAATCCCCAGGCCCTGCAGAAACTGGGGGACTCCCTCTTCCAGGGGACAGGAGCAACCCCGCTGGCGGAACCGGTGCTGCGTCCCGGTTTTCTGGAACAGTCCAATGTCAATCCGGTACTGGAAATGGTGAATATGCTGACGGCTATGCGGACCTATGAAGCCGGGCAAAAAACCATTCAGGCGGAAGACCAGCTTTTGGAGAAAGCTGTTAATGAAGTAGGCAGGGTATAAGGAGGGAGTCGGAATGATACGGACTTTATGGACAGCGGCCAGCGGTATGACGGCCCAGCAGGCCAATATTGACAATATCGCCAACAACCTGGCAAACGTCAATACCACCGGTTACAAAAAGACTTCAGTGGAGTTTCAGGATCTGCTTTATGCCAATCTGCGGGAAAACGGCCGGGTGCTGGCTGATGGGACCACTTCCCCGATTAATTTCCAGCTGGGCATGGGGGTAAGGGTGGCCGGGATCAGGACAGAGTTCAGCAAGGGCAATCTGCAGGCTACTAATAATCCCTTTGACCTGGCACTAACCGATGACACCTTTTTTGAAATCCGTCTGCCCAACGGCCAGGTCGCATATACCAGGGATGGCTCCTTCAAAGTTAACAGTGAAGGGCGGATTGTCACAGTAGATGGCTATCAGCTGTCCTTGCAGAACAAGACGGCCGATGAGGTGCTGATCAGCGATCCGGAAGCGGTATCCATTGCGGAAAATGGCAGTATTGTCATGCCCAGGAAAACTGCAGTATCAGCAGATATTTATATTCTCAAGGATGCCAAGACTCTGGTGGATAATGGCACTGGATTTTTCACCGGCGACTTTGAACAATGGCAACCATCAGACAGTCAGCCCAATCCGCCCAAAGACCGCTATTTCAAAGTGGAAATGCCCGATGGCAGTGAAGCCTATGTGCGGGCCGGCAGTTTCAAGGTGGACAGCGAAGGCAATATTGTCACCTCCCTGCAGGTTGCTGATGGCAATGGGGGGTTTAAACCCGCCAAGCTGGTCAGTTCCTCCCTGCCGGAAGTGGACAAGGGGGTAGTTCAGGTGGATGTAGGGGATGATGGCAAATTCGTTCTGACCCAGGAAGTGGGCCTGATTCGCCGGGTGCGTTTCACCAACCCGCAGGGTCTGGAGAAGAGGGGCCAGAACCTGTATTTCCCCACCGCTGCCTCTGGTCCGGCGGAAACCGTGTCTGAAGACCAGGCAGGGGTGATGAGTGGCTTTATTGAGACTTCCAATGTCCAGGTGGCTGAGGAAATGGTGAAGATGATTATGGCCCAGCGGGCTTATGAGCTGAATTCCAAGGCGATTCAGACCGCAGATGACATGATGCAGGTCGCCAATCAGCTCAAGCGTTAAGGGAGGGATAGCCGGTGACAGTTAATGGTATCGGTGGGACCTCTCCGCTGAAGCTGGCCCGGGAAGCGGTCAAGAGTACCGTTCCGGGTGAAGGGCAGGAGTTTGCCCGGGTGCTGGAACAGGCGGCCAAAAGTGCCGATGACAAAAAACTGAAAGAGGCCTGCCAGCAGATGGAGGCCCTTTACCTGCACCAGCTTCTGCAGAGGATGAGGGCTACTGTTCCCAAAGGAGGACTGTTCCCGGAAGATAATGGAGAGGAGATCTTTCGGGATATGCTGGATGGGGAACTGGCGGTGCAGATGAGCAAGGCCGGTGGGATTGGTCTGGCAGAAATGTTGTATCAACAGTTGAAACCGCAAAAATAGCTATTCTGCGGGAATAAAAACTGTTCCAGCTGGTTAACCTGTGTTCTGGTGATTTAAATGCAAATTAGCAGAAGAATCTGTATAGTGATGGTGCTGGTCGTTATTCTGAACATTTCTAGCGCTGCAACCGGCTGGAGCAGTGAACAAACTATCAATGAACCAGTGGCTATTTTCTGGCATAATGGCCGAGAACTAAAAGCTCTTACTATTCTGGTCATGAGAGCTGATGGCAGCAAAGCGGTGATCGGAACCGTCCCTGTTTTCGCCTATTATGCCAGTCACCGCGGAGGTCCGGGCAGCCGGGGGCTACCGCAAACGGTGGGAGAGATGTTTGCTGCTCAAGGCCGGGCTGCGGTACTAACAGCGGTAAGTACCTATCTGGGCCTACCGCTCAGCAAGTATGTAGCGATTGAGCAGAAAGCTTTTGCCAGCATGTCTGAACTGGTTGGACCCACCACCATCAATGGAAAAGAGATTACCATGGCAACGGCCTTTGAGCAAACCCGGCTGGGGATCAGACATGATGATCAGCAAGTGGTGAGAGCTTTTAGTGCCAAGCTCCGCCAACCGGAGGAATGGTGGAAACTGCCCCGGCTGGCCTATTTACTGATCGGGGCTGTAGATACCAATCTGACCATGCAGGAGCTCTGGCAATATTATTCCCTCTACCGGCAAATCGGACCGGAACGAACTTACAAGGAAGCCGTTCAGGGTAAGGATTTCTATATTGATGGTGTAAAATACCGGGCCATTTCTCCCCGGGAATGGCAGGAATTCTTCCCCCGCCTGTTGAAATAACAGGGAAAGGGGGTTTTTGTTTTGCGGAAAAACAGGATTCTAGCACTCTCTTTTCTACTGATCATGGCTGGATTGGGATTAAGCAAGAGCGGCTGGGCCAGGCCCGGGGATGCGGCTGACCCACTGGTAACCAAAAGCTATGTAATGAAGGTGATTTCAGAAAACTTCAATCCTATGGCGCAGACTCTGGCGTCTGTAGATAGCAAACTGGATGATTTATTACAGCGTACTGTCAGTGCCCAAAAACAACTGGTGCCCTTCAGCGATGTTTATCAGGCGGAGTACAGCCCGGCTATTGCCCGGATATACCATCTTGGTCTGATCAAAGGTTATCCGGATGGTACTTTCAGGCCCAATGGACCGATTAGCAGGAGTGAAATGGCTACCCTGCTGGTAAGGGCGAAAAAATTAGCATTAACTACCCGGAAAATCTATTTTAAAGATGTGTATTCCGGCTACTGGGCTTATCAGTATATCGCCACTGCTAAACTATCCGGACTGGTTACCGGTTATCCTGACAATACCTTCAGGCCAACCCGGCAGGTGACTAGAGGGGAAGCGGCTGCGCTCATCTATCGGGCCTATGCCAAATCACTGATAGCAGTGCAATCGGCGCCTAAATACAGCGATATGACCAAACACTGGGCCCGGCCTTATGTGGATTATCTGACTAAAGCAGGGGTGATTCCGGTGGAAGCGGGCGGCAAATTCAATCCCGATGCCCCGGCCACCCGTTTATGGGTGGTGGAGGCCCTGGCAAAACTACAGTAGAGAGGAGCAAAGCCCAATGAAAAAGAGAATGGCCCTGATAATTGCCCTGGCAATACTCGGAACAAATACGGCTGTAGCCTGGGCCCGGCCGGGGGATGCCAGTGACCCGCTGGTAACCAGGAGCTATGTTGACAAACAGGTGGCTGAAGGGCTAACGCCTCTGGCTGACCAGATGGACGCACTGCAACAGAATCTGGACCAGTTGCTGGTAAGAAGCACAGCCTTACAGCAACAGCTGGCCGAACTGTTGCTGAACTTCAAAGATATAGCTGCCATACCGGAAAAAGTGGCCATAATCAAGGCAGTCAAGCTGGGCTGGATGCAGGGCAATGCCGATCGCACCTTTAGGCCCAAAGCTGCCCTGACCCGCAGGGATCTGGCCCTGTTTCTGGTCAGGGCCAAAGGAGTGCCCCTCAGTAACACAAAGGCAAAATACAAAGATGTGAAGGCCAGCGATCCGCTGGCCAGGGTGATGGTAACCGCAGCAGAGAAAAAGCTGCTCCCGGCCCGCAGTCGCACCTATTATGGTGCCAACCAGGGTGTCACCAGAGCCGAGCTGGCCTATTACCTGGCCCGCAATTTTCCGGAACTGATGCCCAGGGCGGGTACCAAAATGCCGTATGTAAAGGATAGCAACCGTCACTGGGCTAAAACTTCGATCCAGAAGGTAGTGGTTAGTGAGCTGATGCCCCTGGACAAGCAGGGGAAGTTTTATCCCAACCGGCTGCTGACCAGGGCGGAAGCGGCGGCGATCATGGCAAAAGTGGCAGCCAAGAAAAATTTATAAAAAATTTTCCTCCGACCCCCAAAAAAAGACCCCTGCCTGACGTATTTATATAACGTCAGGACAGGGGTTCAGTTTTATGGTTGATGTAGCAGAAATTTAAATTAAAGCCATTGACTGGACTGCCGTTGCTGGCTATAATGGAAAATGTAGCCTAATGGCTACAGGGGGACTGAAAAGATTAAATAAAAAAAGAAGTGTAAAGGGGGATATGAAAAGAATGAGAATCAAGAAGTCTATGGCTACTTTTGTGGCCGCCACCATGCTGTTCGGTTCCACCGGCATGGCATTCGCTTCCGTGGATGACAGCATCAATCGTCTGAATGGCGTAGGTCTGGTTAAGGGTTATGCTGATGGCAGCTTCAAACCGGAACAGAACATCACCCGGGCTGAATATGCCGCTATTGCCGTACGGGCCCTGGGGCTGGAAGCGGCTGCTCAGTATGCAAAAGGACCTACCAAGTTCAAGGATGTACCTGCCAATCACTGGGCCTCTGGTTATATTAATGTAGCAGTTGACCAGGGGATCATTACCGGTTATCCCGATGGTAAATTCAGACCTGATGCGAATGTAACTGCTGCTGAAGCCATTGCCATGATGGTACGGGTGCTGGGTTATGAGCCTGTTCTGACTGGAACCTGGCCGACCAAGTATATCTCCAAGGCATCAGCTCTCGGCTTGTTGGACAATGTTTCCATTGACAACTTCAATGCTCCTGCTAAACGGGGAGATGTATTCGTTATCGCTGATGATGCATTGGATGTAAAACCGCTGGAACAAAAAGGTTATGGTGACACCAAGACTTACGAAGAATCCACCAAAACCCTGCTGGAACTGAAACTGAAAGTAACCGAGAAAAAAGACATGGCTGTGGGTGCTTCTGTAGTTCACGATGGTGTTGCTGCAGACCAAATCAGCGTCAATGGTTCTGTCTATGACCTTGTAGGTACAGTAAATCCTTTTGACTTCTATGGTCTGAAAACAAAAGTCTGGTTTAACAAGGATAATGATGTAATTGCTGTTAAGGCTGATGAGGAAGAAATCTTTACTGATAAGATTAAGAGTTTTAGTGGTAATAAAGTTGTATTCTATGGTAAGGGTGAAAAAGAACTTGCTTCTTCTGTAACCCTCTACAACAACTTTGCTGCAGGAACACCGGCAGTACTTGGTTCCAATGTTAATAATGGTGATGTAGTAAAAGTTGTACTGGATGATAAAGGCAAGATTATTAAGTTTATTAAGTTTGCTTATCCCAACACTGACTACGTAAAAGAAATTGATGCTGCTAACAAGAAAATTACTTTCAAGCGGTCTGGTAGCTCCATTTCCTTAAAGGATAAGGATGAAGACTATATCCAGATCTTCAAGAACGGTAAAAAGGCAACTCTAGCTGACATCAAGGTTGGCGATGTAGTATCTTATTATTATAATGGTGACAAATATTTGATCGCAGCTACAGATGCTGTTGTAAGCGGTAAGCTGACCTCTGTTGCTGATGCAGCAGGCAACAATGTAAAACTGGTTGTTGGCGATAAAACTGTATATACTAATGGAACCGCTGAATATACAACGAATAACGGCGATTCCTTCAGCGTAGCTACAACTGCTAACTTGAACGATGACCTGGTTGGCCAGAATGTTACTGTGAAACTGGGTCTGAATGGTGAGGCAGCCTATGTTATCAGTGACAAGGAAGCTACCAGCAAGACATTTGATGTTCTGGTCAGAAATATTACCAAAGAAACTACTTATAGTGGAAACACCAATTCCACCAAGACCTATATCAAGGTAACCAAGTTTGATGGTACCATGCTGGTATATGAAGTTGATAACGATGACTACAGCACTGTTGGCGATATGGCTAATGGATATGTAGGTCTGAGTACTGTTATTACTAGTCCCGATACTGCTGAAATCAATCCTAAAGACTTGGTCAAAATTACTTTAAATGACTCAGGTAAAGTATCAAAGGTTGTTGCTATAGATAGTAACACGATAAAAACACCAACTAATATAGATAAAGATACAAATGTACTTTATGTAAATGGTACACCTTACATTATTACCAGTGACACCAAGGTTATCAAGTCCAAGAAATTGGGTGGTGGCTCTTCTACAGCTTATCTTGATGAAACTGAATATGTAACGTGGGATAATGCTGAAGATTATGTAGCACAAAATCTAACTAATACTAAAATAGTTATTGATGGTTCCAAAGTTAAATATGTCTTCTTGGATTCTACTACCGCCGTTGCTTCCGACTATAAGTGGGGTGTTGTTGTAGGCAGTAAGTTCGGTATCGGTGGCGGAGACTATGCGGTTAAAATCAACATCGATGGTACCGAAAAGCAATACACACTGGATGTAGCAAGTTTTACCTATTCTAACCAGCCTATTATTTTCAAACTGAATGCAGATGGAACTAAATTGAATTTTGCAAATGGACTAGTTGAAATGGGTGGTTTGGAAACAGTAGAGAAAGTTGAAACCGTAGGCGACAAGGTAATTATCACCATGACTAATGGGAACCAGCGGATTGGCATTGCCTCCAAGGTTAAATACTTTGATAAATCTGGAGGTAAGAACATTACTCCGATTACTGGAGTCTCCAGCGGAGATAATGTACGGGTCTATGAATTCCTGGACAAAGATGGAAAATATCAGTCACCGACGGATGGCATGATTGACTTTGTAGTGAAAGAATAACAACAAGGGGCTAAGCCCCTTGTTTTTTTGTGCGCCCGGCATGGGCGTTGTCTATAGGGTGAAAGTCCCGAACGGCGAAGGTAGCAGTAGCCGTAGCTTAAGACAAGGGTCACCATCCTGATGAAGGGCCGAACACGAAGTGAGGGCTTGGCTTGGTACGTTCGAGAGAGACTCAAAGACAGCAGAAAAACCCATATGGGGCCTGCCATGGGGAGGAAGCGGTGAATCCGCAGGGGACCCATGGAGGGCCGAGTGTAACTCCGGCACAACCCGGGAACACATCCCGCGAAAGTGATGGTAACGGTCAGAAGGAGAAGGTTGTGGCCAGACAGAACATGCTGGCAACTCTAAGACGGGTAGAGGTGATCAAAGGTGCTCCAGGAATTGACCAGGTCACGATAAAAGACCTCAGGGACTATGTACGGGAGCACTGGGACAGAATTAGGGAAGAACTTCTCACGGGACCCTATAAACCGCTTCAGTTACGGGTTCAGACCCGGACGCAGGGGACATGATGCGGTCAGACAGGCAAGGAAGTACGCAGAGGAAGGATACACCTGGGTGGTAGACATGGAACTGGAGAAATTCTTCGACCGGGTAAACTATGACATCTTGATGGCCCGTGTTGTCCGCAAAGTCAAAGGCAAGCGGGTACTAAAACTTATCCGCCGCTATCTTCAGGCCGGTGTAATGGTCAACGGGGTAGTAATGGACACCGATGAAGGTACTCCACAAGGAGCTTTGGCCAAAAGCCACGCTAGTGAGCGTTAAGGAAAAGACGAGGCTAGACCTCTGATAACGTGTCGAAAGCGTAGGGACGTCATCAAAACCAGGGGGTAGTAGTTAACTTGGGATAAGGCTGGAAGAAATCTGTTTACTGACCAGATGATGACCGGCATGAAGTTGGCGTGAAATTAGTACAGGCTTCTGTGAGGAACGTGGGAACCTGCACTTCGATGCCAAGAGAAAACTCCAAGCGGAGGACCAGTAAGGACGAAAGTATCGACGCGAAACGCAGGGGCGGAACAATCCGCAGTAGTGATGAAGCTCCCGTAATGGGTGTGAAGCGAAGGGATTGTATTATCCGGTTTTGAACAGCGGTCAACCGCAAGGGAGGAACCAATGAGCAAAACAAAGCCTTATGAAATCTCCAAGTTAATGGTACTGGAGGCATTCCAGAGAGTAAAAGCTAACAAGGGCGCTGCTGGAATTGATGATGAAAGTTTGGAAGCTTTTGAGGCAGATTTGAAGAACAACCTCTATAAGATTTGGAACAGAATGTCTTCCGGCAGCTATTTCCCTCCACCGGTTAAAGCAGTGAAAATTCCGAAGAAAAGTGGGGTACTCGCATACTTGGCGTGCCCACACAGTGGCCGATCGGATGGCGCAGATGGTGGCGATAATCTACTTCGAGCCATAAGTTGAACCCTACTTTGGTGCGGCCTCCTATGGATACCAACCGGGGAAATCGGCCGCTGATGCCCTAGCTGTCACCGGCAGCGGTGCTGGAGGTACGACTGGGTACTGGATTTTGACATCAGGGGGCTGTTTGACAATATCGACCACGAATTGCTGATGAAGGCAGTCCGCAGGCACACCGACAATCCGTGGGTCGTCCTCTACATTCAGAGATGGCTCAAGGCACCGTTTCAAATGCCTGATGGCACGGTCAAAATTGCAGAAGGGAACCTAAATTTGTTTATCCACCGGCAAATGGGGATTCTTTCTGGGGCGGATAATGGGAGTCGGATGAGCTGAGAGGGTCACGTCCGGTTCTGAGAGGGCCTGGGTATAAGACTCCCCAGGGCTACTTACTGTAACTTCTATGTTCAAAGCAAGCGAACCGGAGAACGGGTTTTTGGGAATGCCAAATCGTTCCTGGAGAAGAAGTTGATAACTTCTCGAAGCAAGGCCGAGAGGGTTTCGAACCGCATCAAGAGCATTAAAGCCTGCCTTGGAGGCTGGATAGGATACTATGCGCTGGCGGAAACGCCGAGCGTATTCCAGGAAATCGAGGGATGGCTAAGGCGAAGGCTACGGATGTGTGTCTGGAAACAATGGAAGCGTGTCCGAACCCTATACCGTGAACTGCGGGCCCTGGGCCTACCGGAGCGAGTTTTACATATAATGGCTAATGCCCGTAAAGGCTACTGGCGTATGTTTCGACAATTAAATAACGCCCTGAACAATGCCTACTGGCAAAGTCAGGGCCTAAAGAGTTTAACTGAACGTTATCATCGCATTCGTCAAGCTTGGTGAACCGCCGTATACCGAACGGTACGTACGGTGGTGTGAGAAGACGGGGATAATCACCCCCTCCTACTCGATTACAGAAAAATGCAATTAATAGGATAAAATGGTTTTTCAAAAAGGATTTTTTAGTTTTATGTCGAATGTATTAAGTATTATGCAAGATTATATTTTATGGAAGTGATTAGATGGCAATATTGATAATTCCGGTTTCATATTTATTAGCCTTCTACCTGAGATTTAGCGGTGCTTACGAACAGGCTAACCTTGAATCTTTGCTTACCAGCTTACCCTGGCTTACTTTGTGGGGTTTTTTGCTCCTTTATATCTATGATTTCCTTCCTTATCGACGTTTAGATCGGGAAGAGCGCTTGGCCTCAATTATCCTGGTAGTCGCTCTGCAGTTGTTAGGTGGCATGGCCTTGTCTTTTTTTCTGCGTTCCTTTGCTTTTCCACGTACAGTCTTCCTATTAGCTTCTATCTTTCAGCTATTGGGATTGTGGTTAAGTAGCCACTATCGTGATCAGCAGCTAAAGTCCAATTTTAATGACATTATTTGCCTGCCGTCTCATTTGACTCCAACTGAACAAGCTATTATGATCCTGTCCGCTTGGCAGGAAGGGAAAAATGTTGAACTAATTCCAACTTTAGAGCAGCTTCTGGTTCTGGGTGGAAAACTGGAGCGCTCCGGGACAGAATTAAGAATCATCCTGCGACCTCAGGTCAGGATGCAGGGCTTAAAACGTTTACTGGATTTAATTATATCTTTGCCCCTATTGCTTCTTTTGTTGCCCTTATTTATTATCATCTCCATTTTGGTTAAAATTGATTCTCCAGGGCCGATTCTTTACCGTCAGCAACGAGTTACGATTGGCGGGAAAATATTCTGGCTATATAAATTTCGCACTATGCAAGTTGATGCTGAAGCTGTTACTGGGCCAGTTCTAGCAACAAAAAATGACCCTCGAATTACCAGAATAGGTAAGTTGTTGCGACGAACAAGGCTGGACGAATTGCCGCAGTTATGGAATGTATTCAAAGGTGAAATGAGTTTGGTAGGTCCCCGTCCGGAAAGACCTGAATTTGTTACAATTTATCAGCAAAAAATTCCTGGGTATGAATTGCGTCATCTGATGCGAGCTGGTTTAACGGGACTGGCTCAAGTCAGCGCAGGATATGATTTACCAGTAGAGGAAAAGTTAAAATATGATTTGGCTTATATAAATAGCTGGTCAATCTGGGAAGATATAAAAATACTGTTTAGGACTTTACGAACAATATTTTTGTTGAACAGAGCTCACTGAAAAGTAGGAGGAAAGCAGTTTGGTAAAAATCATGCATATATCTGAAGCTATAGCTTTTGGAGGTGCTGAGAGGGTTATTTGCAGTTATGTTACGGCTTTAGCTAAAGATAAGAATTTAGACATTATTTTAGTTGTTCCTGATAAGTATTATAATGATTTTTTTAGAAATATATGTTCAAATGAAGTTAAACTAATCCCGTATAATAAAAATTTTTTTTCAAAGCTAAGTTTTAATAGATTTAAATTAATAAAGAATCTAATTGTAAAATATAAACCAGATATAATTCATACGCATGACCCGAGAATGCTTATTGCTGTGTCCCTAATGAAAAAATTTTTTACTATAAAGCATTTTCATACTCAACATTCCAAAGAAGTTTGGAGAAAAAGTTATTTGATTGAGAAATTGTTTAATCTTAACGCAGATCATTATATAGCAGTTTCTTCGGAAGTAAAGAATTTCTTAATAAATAAACGTGGAGTAGATACAAATAATATATCAATTATTTTTAATATAAATATTCACAATAAACAAAGTGAATATAAAAAAAGCATCGGTAAAAATCAAATTATTAAGTTGATAGCGGTTGGTCGTATAGAGAAAGAAAAAGGATTTGATTTATTACTTAAGGCTTTAGCCAAAATCAAGGAAAAAATTTCTGATAGAAATTTTGAATTGTTTGTTGTTGGTTCAGGATCAATGTTACCGTATTTGAAACAACTGACTGTTCAATTTGGCTTAGTAGAAAAAGTGAATTTTATAGGTTGGAGAAATGATGTATTTGATTTATTATTGGCTTCAGATATATTTATTTTACCTTCAAGAAATGAAGGTATGCCGCTTTCATTAGTTGAAGCAATGACTGCCGGATTACCATCTGTTTGCTTTGATGTATCCGGTGTTAAAGATTTAATTAGAAATAATATTGAGGGAATAGTATGTAAACCTGAAGATATTGATGAATTAGCTGATGGAATAATTAAGTTAATTTTAGATGAGAAACTACGTTTTGGTATTGGAGAAAGAGCTAAACAGCGAATAGATGAGCTTAGCAAAAAAAATAACATGGCAGATAGACTGATAAGATGTTATTTTGGAGGATAACATGCAACGAAGAAAAAAAATTATTATTTTTTATGAGCATATAAATAGAGAATTATATGTTGCATTATCTTTAAAGAAAAAGTTAGAAGAATTTTTAAGTGTTAAAGTATATGTATTGTCTATCGTATTTGAATATTTTAAAGCATTATTTATAAAAGCTGATTTAGTAATTATGCCATGGATGTATGACCACATTGATTTCTATTATTATTGCTATATTTTTAAAATTAAAAACCCAAAAATGAAGATACTCAATTTACATCACGAGCAAATAGGTACGAAGGAAACCATAAAATTTTTGTTACCTAAAGATAAAATATCAAAACAAGTTTATCACTTAGCTTGGGGACAGGATTTTGCACAAAAACTATTAACTATTGGAGTAGAACGAGAAAAAATTTTTATTACTGGTAATCCACGAACAGATGAGTTTTTTAATTGTAATGTTGATAAAAAGAAAAAGGAATTAGCAATAAAATATGGGTTGGATTTTAAAAAGAAATGGATACTTTTTGCCGATAATTTAGCTGGTATAGCAAATCTAACTGACGATGAGGTTAATAATTTAACTAAAAGAGGAATTAATTTTTATCAGTATAGAAAAATTGCAAGAGAAACATATTCTGAAACTATAAAGTTTATAAATAACTTAGCATTAAATTTGTCTCAGGAATTTGAAATCATTTTCCGTTTTCATCCTGGGCATAATGATAACCGTAATCTGTTTAATTTAAATATTAAAATTATTAATGATTTGAGTATTTATGATTGGTTCCCATGTATTAATGTTTTTTTAACCTGGAATAGTACCAGTGTTTTTGAAGCTATTTTATGTGGAGTAGAGAATGTATTTAGATTTGAACCATTTACTATACCAGAAGAATTTAAAATTGAAAAAATGAAAAATATACCTGTAGTTACATCAGCAGAACAATTAATATTCCTTTTACAAAATAGAGCGGAATTTAATTTGGAAATAGTAAAAAAGGAATGTGAAGAAGTTTATGGGCCCGTTGATGGTATGTGTTGTAATAGGATTGTTGATATAATTAAAAAGATTATATATTCTGATGAAGAAACTTTGCACAATGAAAAGATACAAGTTAAAAGAATTTTAAGTGCAGTTAAGATAGGAATATATCAATGGCTGGCATATCTTTTCGTTTTAACAAACACTATAGATTTAATAAAATGGCCAATTCCACAATATAAATTAAAAAATGATTTTCCAAGGTGAAAAATATGACTAGAGTAGTTTTTTTGCGTTCTAATCCTGTTTTTCCTGATCCGAGAGTGGAAAAAGAAGCTCAAAGTTTATCAGAACTCGGTTATCAAGTTACTATTGTATGTTGGGATAGAATTGGTAATTTACCTATTAAAGAAAAATATGAATTTGGTGAAATTCAGCGTTTAACTATAAAAGCTCCATATGGTAAGGGTCTAAAAAATTTTGCCAATTTACTTATTTGGCAGTTTTCTTTATTTAAATGGCTTATTAGAAATAACAATAAATATGATATTATACATGCTTGTGATTTTGATACTGTATTACCTGCAATGTTTATAAAATTTATAAAAAATGTTAATGTAATCTATGATATTTTTGATTTTTATGCAGATATGGTTCGGAATGTACCAAACAGTATTAAAAAAATCATAAAAAGAATAGACTACTGCGTTATTAATAAAGTAGACGGTGTAATAATTGCTGATGAAAATCGCTTAGAGCAGATAAATGGTTGTAATCCTAAACGTATTGTTGTTATTTACAATAGTCCACCAGATTTTTTCAATGAGTTAAAATTAAAATACGATAAAAAAGATAAAAAATTTCGTATTGCTTATATTGGTATTTTACAAAAAGAACGAGGACTTTTAGAAATGATTGATGTAGTAAAGAAAAATCCTAATTGGCATCTAGATATTGCAGGTTTTGGAGGAGATGAACAATTAATTTTAAAAGAAATATTGGATGCAAATAATATTATTTTTCATGGTCGATTGGATTATTTAAAAGCACTAGAATTAAGTTCGCAAGCAGATGTATTATTTGCAACCTATGATCCAGATGTGATAAATCATAGATACTCGAGTCCTAATAAATTATTTGAAGCAATGATGTTAGGAAAACCTATAATTGTTTGTGAAGGAACTGGGATGGATAAATTGGTTGTAAAGCATAAAATGGGATTAATTGTAAAATATGGTAATAAACATGTTTTGGAAAAAGCTTTAAATGATTTGTATAACAACCGAGAATTATATAACCAATTAAGTTATAATTCCAGAAAGACTTATGAAAACTATTTTAGTTGGCAAAAAAATAAAATAAAACTACAGAAATTTTATAAAGATATTATAAATAATTGAACTGAAGGAGTGAATACACACCATTCTCCGAGAATTAATTTGGAGGGAATGTAAGTGAAAATTTTAATGCAAAACAGACCAGACCCTTTTATTATTAAAGGTGGAGAAACGGTTCAAATGCTTCAGACCAAAAAAGCCCTTGAAAGGTTAGGGCATATTGTAGATATTTCTACAGAATTAGAACCCAATCTGGAAAGTTATGATGTAGTTCATCTTTTTAACTTAACTATGGTAGGTTATACCTATATACAAGCTTTAAATGCAAAAAAATGGAGAAAACCTGTAGTTTTATCAACCATATATTTTAATTTGGATGAGTTTGAATCCAAAGGAAGAGTAGGCTTACTTAAATTAATAAATAATATATTCGATTTGGACACAAGAGAGAGATTAAAAGCCATAGCTCGGTCAGTTTTACAACCAAGATCAGCTAAAGTCTACTTAAGGCAAGCTTTTACTGGGTATATAAAACAACAACGCGAACTTTTAAAAATGGTTGATGTAATTTTGCCTAACTCTAAACTAGAACAAGAATGTATATATAAGGATTTTGCGCCTTTAAAACCATATTGCCATGTTGTACCTAATGCAGCTGAAAATATTTATTCTACGGGATCAGCGGAACGGTTTTATGAAAAATATGGAATAAAAAATTTTGTTTTATGTGTTGCTAGAATAGATAATAGAAAAAATCAATTAGCTTTAATCGAGGCCTTAAAAGATACGGGATTAACTGTAGTATTTGTTGGCGGTGTGAGTCCAAAACACCGTAAGTATTTTAATGTTTTTATTGATAAAATCAGGAACAATAAAAATTTTATTTATTTTGATGAGATGCCAGCTGAGGAATTAGCCGATTTATATAAAGCTGCTGAAGTGCATGTTTTGCCAAGTTGGGTAGAGACTCCGGGTCTTTCAAGTTTAGAAGCTGCGCTGGCAGGCTGTAAAATAGTCTCTACTAATAGAGGATCAGCTCCGGAATATTTTCAAGAGTATGCCTGGTATTGTGATCCGACAGATATAGTTTCTATACGCAAAAGTGTTTTGGCAGCATATGCTGCGGAGAGATCTTTAACATTAGCACAATATATCAAGGAGAAGTTTAACTGGGACAGGGCTGCAGAAGAAACAATTAAAGGATACATGGCCGCATTAAAAATAAATAAATTTTAAGGGGTATTTACTGATGTTATTATATAGTTTATTAATGATAGCACTGTTTTTATTACCAATAGTCAAATGGGAACCGGCGCCTTTTGACATTTTAATGGGAGTTTCTTTTTTACTTTACGGCAACCAGTGGAAAGGAATTTTTGTAAAAAGAGAGATACAAATGTTTAGCTTTTTTTTGTTAATGGGTGTGATTGCAGATCCCCAGCACTTATCAATAACAGTGCCATATTTTTTAAAAACTGCTTATATTTTTTTCACTGGAATACTGCTTTATTCTGTCTTTATTAACAAAGAAGACATGTTAGTTAAAATTATATCTTTAGGTGCTTTTTTTTGGGGTGTAGTTGTATTTGTTGCTTATTTGAGCGGGTGGACTTTGGTACAATATGATACTTGGCGCTTACAGGGATTTTTCAAAGATCCTAATGTTTTTGCTGCCTTTTACGTGTTTATTTTTTATATTAGCTGGGTTAGGCAAAATATTATTTTACTTTCATTAAGCCTGTTCCTGATTTTGGCTGCTATGTCGAGAGGGGCATGGCTTAGTCTTGCGATTGGCAGTATAATTTTAATTAGCTATTCCTGGCGAAAGGAACGGACTTGGTGTATACGTGCTTTATTTCATTCGGCTTTAGCTACTGTTTTTTCTTTAATATATTTTCTTTTTTCTGATCGATTTAGCTTTTTCCTGGGTAGAAATAGATTACAGCCATATGATGTAGAACGATTTGCTAACCAAAAGGCTGGTGTTGAAGGGATACTGGGGTCCAATCCAATCGTTAACGACTCATTTATTAATAAACTTTTAGGATATGGTCATGGTACATATGAAGTATATCATCAAATGTCGGCCCATAGTTTGTATGTTCGTATGTTATTTGAAAATGGCTTGGTCAGTTTGATTGTATTATGTATAGTTTTTATTATTTTACTTAAAATGAGCTGGCAAAAAGTTGATCATTGGACAGGACGTTTATCATTGGTATCTTTAACCGGATTTTTAATAAACAGTTTTTTCATCGATACAATTCACTGGCGACATTTTTCAGTTATATTAGCATTGTTACTAAGCATCTATTATCAAAATAAGAAACATAAATTGGATAGAAAAACAGTTGGAGATAATGGTAAAGTAATTGGTAAGGAGTATTAGTAGCTATGCAAATCTGGCATCTTATTACTCTGGCTGAATTTGGTGGTGCCCAAAAACTGGTTTATACATTGGCGCGTAATCAAGCCACACAGGGGCATCAGGTTACCGTAGTTTCTTCAATCAGGGGCGAACTGTGGGACTGGATTGAGAATTACAAGGGGATAAACACTATTAAAATTCCGAGCCTTGTCCGGGAAATCTCTCCTTTGAAAGATCTGATGACTCTAAGTCAGTTATATCAGCTGTTTTGCCGCCATCGTCCGGAAGTAGTACATTGCCATTCTTCCAAAGCAGGGATACTGGGCCGGCTGGCAGCCAGATTGGCCGGGGTACCGGTCAAAGTGTTTACTGTACATGGTTGGAGTTTTTATGCTCCGGAAAACCAATTACTACGCAAGTTTTATGTTTGGTTGGAGAAATTAGCAGCTCGCTGGGGTGATGCTTTGATTTTTGTTTCTGAGGCCGACAGTCGTGCTGCCAGTGCGGAAGGAATTGCTTCCAAGATAAATCTTACCATCCATAATGGGCTACCGCTAAGAACAAAACAAGATAAAAGGCAATCACGCCGTCTGCTCAACTTGCCTGAACATAGGTTGATCATTGGCACTGTTGGCCGACTAAGTACTGTTAAAAACCCTTTGTATGTTCTGGAAGTACTGGCCGTTCTTGCTGCTGATACGGATTTTTTGTTTATCTGGGTTGGTGACGGGCCAATGGCTGAAGCGGCCCTTCGCAAGGCAGAAGAACTAGGGATTGGCGAACATTGCCGTTTTGTCGGTTATCATGAGGACCCTGCTCCCTGGCTGGCGGCCATGGATATTTTTGTTTTGTTTTCTCGCTTTGAGGGCTTACCCCTTGTTATCATCGAAGCCATGCAGCAGGGAGTACCGGTAGTGGCTCATGATGTAGGGGGCATTGGTGAAATGATTAGCAACGGAATCAATGGCTTCCTGGTCCAACCGGGCGATCAAGCGGCAGCTGTAACCAGGTTAAGGGAAATCAGCGAGTCCCCCGCCTTGGCGACAGAATTGGGTCGTCAGGGGCGGGAACTGGCTCTGGCTAAATTCTCTCAAGAAATCATGCTGGAAAAATATATGGCTGTTTATAAAGATTTACTGGCTGGGAAGGAGAGAGAAAATTGACCGGGGGACTGCAAGCGGCATTCATATTAATTTTTATTAGTATCATTTCCTTCTTGACATTTAATCGGGGCGGCTTTTTTGCATTCGAAGCGATGCCGGCAGCAGCTGCCATTTTAGTAATGTTTTTGGTTGTCTGGTTTCTGGTTAAGTCTATCAGCGAACGGGGAATGGCCATTTTGGGAGCAACAGCTCTATGGCTGGCAGTTTGGATCTTGTCCTTGAGCAGGGCAGCGCATATAGGATTAGCTTTTGAGGAACTGTTGCGTAATGCCATGTATATTGGTTCATTTTTATTGATTTACTTGGGGAACAGGGAGGAAAAATTCCGGTTATTAGCTGTAGTTTTATTGTTGGTTATCGGTGTATGTGAGGCTTTATCCGGTTTGGGTACTGCATACGGAACCTTTGATTTCGCCTCTGCTTATAATGCGGAATTGCGGCGAGTGATGGGAACTATGCAGTACCCGAATGCCCTGGCAGCATATTTAAGTATGTTGTTTATCCTCGGTCTATATCTTTATTCAGCGCTAAGCCAGCGCTGGCTGAAAGCCGTTACAGCCGCTGCTAATTATCTGCTTTTTACCGGTATCTTATCTGCTCAGTCCCGTGGGGCAATTTTAGCCTTGTTACTTATACTGGCACCAGCGCTGGCTTTTTGGCCACGCAATTCCCGTCGACAAGTACTATTTCATTCTCTATTTACGGTAGGCGTGGCCTTTGCTGTTGCCAAATGGACTGTCAATTTTTCCGGTGCTGTCAGCAGCGGGCAACAGTGGTTGGGTCTTGGTGCAGGTGTTGCTATAACAATTCTGTTGGTTTTTCTTAAATTTTCTCTGAACTGGCAAGAGCAAGGGGAAAAATATAGCAGAATTCTGGTCTTTACTGGCACGGTTACCGTATTGCTGATCGGAGCCTATTTTCTCCTCCGTTCAGGAGGCCTGTTGGAACGGTTAACCAATATTAATTTTCAGGATCAAAACGTCCAGGAACGCCTGGTTTTCTATCAGGATGGATTGAAAATGCTGAAAGACTATCCCCTCACCGGTGCCGGTGGGGGCGGATGGCGGACCCTGTTTGAAAAGTACCAGAGTTACCGCTATGTTTCCCGGGAAACCCACAGTTATCCGCTGAAAGTTCTCGTGGAGACAGGTATTATTGGCTTCAGTGCCTATTTGTTAGTATTTGGCGGTTTCTTTGCTCTTTTGTTCAGGCAATGGTGGCGGGCTAAAGCTTTACCACCTCTAGCCTGGGCCGGAATGTGGGCTGTGTTGCTGGTTACCTTGCACAGCTTTATCGACTTTACCCTTTCCCTCTCAGCTATTACTGTTACTATGTGGATAATCATGGCCTTGACCTTGGCAGAGCTGGAAGAAAAGGAACCCCTTCAGCCCAAGAGCCAGGGGTTATCCTGGGCCGGGGTAGCCATTACTTTGGTTTTAATAATATTTGCGGCGAAAATCAGCCTGGGAGAAAGATATTATCGCACTGCCCAACAAGCGTTTCAGGCTCAAGATTTATCAGCGGCAGCTGCAAAAATTCAGCAGGCTATAGCTTATAACAGCTGGAAAGCGGAGTATTATCGGGAGCAATTTGTCATCTTGCTGGCATTGGCCCAGCAGCAAAACAATCCCTCGTATTTTGCTGAAGCAGTCAAATCTGTCCGGAAGGCGGTAGAACTGGATCCTTATTCTGCTAATAATGTACTTAATTACGGCAAAGCCTTGTTGCTGGAAGGTCAGATCGAACAGGGGCTTAGTGAACTGGAAAAGCTGACAACCCTTGCCCCCTACGATATTCGCACCTGGGAAGTTCTGACCGAAGCCTACCATAATGTAGCCCAGTACTACCAGCAACAGGGCGAAACAGCGAAGGCAGAAGCTTATCGGGCCAAAATGCAGGAAGTTCCCCGGCGGATGGAAAAGGTCTGGCAGCAAGTACCGGAAAAATACAAGCGAATGTGGATAGCCTGGCCCAAACTTGAGGTAACAGATTATATGAAAAAACTGTTGGTAAATTAGGGAAAACTCCGGCCGTAGGCCGGAGTTTTTTGCAGGAAATTACAGAAGATTGTCGAAGTTATTATGATTAATAATAATTCGTTATGAAAGGAGCGGAGCAAGATGGGGTTCAAGAGAAGAAGATGGCAGCTGGTGGCCTTGTTTTTGAGTGTATTGATATTTTGGACCCAGGTTGCCTGGGGGGCTTATGGCAGCACTCTTTATCCTTTATATGAAATCTATCACCCCAATGACCCGACTTTAGCTCCGGGTAATGCCGAAAATTACAACGGTTATCTCTATTACACCGGTTTCAATCAGACAGTCAAAGTCGCTGTTGATTTAAACGATTGGCTGATGAACAACGATTTAGGTGGAGCAACTATCAGTGAAGTATATGCTGACTTAAGCAGTATCGGTATGGACAGCCATTATTTGTTAATTGATAACGGATATAATAATTTTACCTTGCAATTCCCTCTGCCTGATTTGAATGCAGAAGCCCAAACCTTCAGTTTGCCCCTCATGGTCCAGATCAATGGGGAGAGTAGTCCACGCCTGGCTGGAGAGTATAATCTGCTGTTAAATTACAATTTTCCAGGCGGTTGGCAGCTGTCGCCTGACCCGCGGATACAGACCGATATGGGCCTGGGCTCCATGACTTCCTTTCAGGTAAACAGGCCCGGAGTCGGTTCAATCAAATGGTGGCCGGCAACGACATTATCCCTGGTGGATCCTGTGCTGATCAATAGCTGGCAGGATTGGCAGAGGGTTTGGCTGGAGCCAAAAATCATCGGTTATGGCCCTGATTATTTGCTTACAATGCCTAACCGCCTGGAAATCGTCATGGAAGATGTCTATTTTGCTGCAGGGACAGGAGACCCGGACATTGTTAAACTTACTCCTGATGGTTCCGGTGGTTGGTTAAAAAGCGGACCACTGGATGCTACCGCTTTTGTGGTAGCACCGGGCTGGGATGCTCAGGACAATCAGGTTAACTTTACCGTCGACCAGCCGGGCATTTATGCCTTTCCGCCCAGTTTGCGTGTGGATCTGCCGGTAGAGGATACGGTCTATTTGACAGACTCGGCTCAGGCTCAGGTGACGATCCAGGGCCAGGTTCAGGACCTGAAAGCTACCATCCAAATCTACCTGGATGCTGAACCAGTGCCGCGAGCTACACCCGGATTAAACAACGATGGCACCTTCACAGCAACTTTAAACCTGGCAGGTCTGAATGATGGTACTCATACCTTGAAAATAAAGGCCCTCTCTACCAATCCCATACTGAATGAGGAAATCAGCAAAACAGTGATTACCGACTTACAACCACCCGCTGTCACCGGAGTAGCTGATGGCCAGACTTATACCGCGCCGGTGACCCCGGTTTTTACTGAAGGAAGCGCCCGGCTCAATGGGCAACCATTTCTTTCCGGGACGACCATAACTGAGAATGGGCAATACCAGCTGGTGGTAACAGACAGTGCGGGGCATGTCACTACCATCACCTTCACTATTGCCATCCCTGCTTCCGGGCCTGCAGCGGGCGATAGTTCCGGCTCTGGCTCAAGCTCTGGGGGTGGGTCCAGCTCGGGTTCTGCCTTGCCTGCCGGATTTAATGTTCCTGCTGAACTGCGGGCGGGAATTACCATCAGCCCGACTGCAGTCACTGGCAAAGAACCCGGGATCAATGCTGGCATTTGGGATATCACTTATAATGGTTCATTAAGCCAACCGGCCGCCATCACCTTCCCCCTGCAAACACAGCTCCAGGATGGGCAAGGGGCTGGTGTCTGGTATTACAGCCCTCTGGCTAATCGTTGGCTTCCTATCGGCGGCCAGTTGGGAGCTGATCGGCAAACCATTACTGCTAATCTGAACCATTTCAGCCGTTATGGTGTGTTCCTGCGCCCCAACAGCTTCCCGGACCTCCCGGCTCAGCACTGGGCGGCAGCCACCATCTCCGGCTGGGCAGGTCAGGGACGGATTCAGGGCTACCAGGGTAAGTTTGAACCGGAACGCACCATGACCAGAGCCGAACTGGCCTCCTTGCTGGTACGGTTGCTGGCCGTAGAAGACGATGGCCGGTCCTTGCCTTTGCCTGCCGATGTCCCTGCCAGTCACTGGGCAGCCCGGGATATTGCCCTGGTGGTGAATAAAGGCTGGCTGCTGGGCTATAATAACCGCTTCCGTCCCCAGGAGGCGGTAACCAGAGAGGAACTGGCCGTGGTTCTGGCCAGGCTGGCTGACCTGGGAGCAAGTGCCGATCTAAGCTCCTTCAGTGATAACAGGCAAATCTCTCCCTGGGCCCGCGCGGCGGTAGGACAGGCAGTTAAACAGGGATTAATGAACGGGCGCAGTCACAGCTCTCTGGCTGCTCGGGCAGTTGCAACCAGAGCAGAAGCTGTAAGTTTGCTGTATCGCTGGAACAAAAAATTTGGTATCAATGAATAATTCCCCCTTGCTCAGAACAAATGTTTGCGATATAATTAACATGAAGCTATTGGGAAGGGGGGAGGATGGTGGACAAGCTGGACAGACTGGAAGAAATGATGCGCCAGGTCATTGTCATGCTTGCCGGAATGGATGCCAGAATCGAAAAACTGGAAAAAGAAGTTGCTGAACTAAGACAGGAAGTCAATCTGCTGAAGGCACAGATGGCAGAATTTGTTGCTCTTAAACCGCAAATCGAGGAACTGATTGCCTTAAAACCACAAATCGAAGACTTTATCAAACTTAAACCAGAAATTGAGGAATTTATCAAACTTAAACCAGAAATCAAGGAACTGATTGCCTTAAAACCGCAAATCGAAGACTTTATCAAACTTAAACCAGAGATTGAGGAATTTATCAAACTTAAGCCAGAAATCAAGGAACTTATTGCCTTAAAACCGGAGATTCAGGAATTCATCAAGCTTAAGCCAGAGATTCAGGAATTCATCAAGCTTAAGCCAGAGATTCAGGAATTCATCAAACTAAAACCAGAAATTCAAGAATTTATCAAACTAAAGCCAGATATCCAGGAATTCATCAAGCTCAAGCCTCAAATTAAAGAACTGGTCGCCTTGCAGCCGGATATCCAGGGACTGGTAGCATTAAAACCAGATTTAGAGGCTCTGGTTAACATGAAACACAAAATCGAAGAAAGCCATACCTGGCTTGGTACCATTTACGAAGGACACCGGTTTCAACGGGCGGAAATGGACCGCGTGAACATCAAGCTCGCCAGAGTAGAAGGTGCTCTCACCGGAATGGCCAGTAGTCTGGAACCTTATCACAAAACAGCCCCCTGACCCCAGGGGGTTTTTTTCTCCCTATTGACCGACAGGTCGGAGTAGTATATACTGGAAACTAGAGACCGACCGGTCGGTCGGAAGGGATAAATGCAGGGAGGGGATAAGAGCATGTTCAGAACTGGTTTAGCGTTCTTGCTAGGACTCACACTGCTGGTAGGAGCAGCAGGATGTGGAAGTAAAGCCAAAGAAACAGCCACTGCCAGTGAGGCTGTACCGGTTGAGGTGGTAACCGCAACCGAAGGGCCCATTTCCCAGACCATTACTATTGCCGGTAAGGTGGTGCCCAAACAGGAGATAGCCCTGGTGCCCAAAGTGGGCGGCAAAGTCAGCCGGGTAACGGTGGATATTGGCCAGAGGGTAAAAGCTGGCCAGGTGGTAGTAGAGCTGGATGCCAGTGACCTCAAAGCCCAGATTGCCGCCACTGAAGCGGCAGTGCGTCTGCAACAGTCTTTGCAAAAGCAGGCCGAAGTCAACTACCAGGACGCCCTGAACAACTATAACCGGATCAAATATCTCTATGATCAGGGGGGAGCTTCCCAGCAGCAGCTGGATGCAGCCAGGGCCAACCTGGATCGGGCCCAGGCGGCCTACAGCCCTGCCGGGGGTGGCAGTTCTGCTGCCCAGATCCAGCAGGCCCAGGCGCAGCTGCAGGCCCAGCGGGTACAGCTGGCCAACTTCACCCTGACTTCACCCATTAATGGGGTGGTAACAGCCCGCAATATCGATCCGGGGGAAATGGCATCACCGGGAGTGCCGGTCCTGACCATCGTGGATGACAGTACCATGCTGGTAGAAGTAGGCCTGATGGAAAACCAGATCAATTACGCCCGGCCAGGACAGACAGTGGAGGTAAAAATCACAGCCACTGGCCGTACCTATCAGGGGGTCATCCAGTCCATTAGTCCGGCTGCTGACCCGCGCAGCAAATCCTATTTAACCCGGATTGAGATCAATAACGCCGATGAGACGGTCAAAGGCGGCATGGTAGCGGAAGTGACATTGGCAGCCCAGGAGAAGGATAAGGCCTTGCTCATACCCAAAGCAGCCATAGTGGAAAAGCTGGGGGCCAGATATGTTTATGTTGTGACCGGTAACAAGGTGGACGAAGTCAAGATAGAAACCGGTTTGAGTGATGCCGAGAAGGTGGAGGTGCTTTCTGGAATCAAGGCTGGCCAAAAGGTGGTTATCGCTGGCCAGAACCTGCTGGCTGATGGTACTGAGGTACAGATCAAGGCAGGAGGCCAGAAACAATGAGGATCTCCGACCTTTCCATCCGGCGCCCGGTTTTAACTGCCGTAGTATTCATTTTTATCATCATAATGGGCCTGGTTTCGGTTACCCGTTTGGGGCTGGACCTTTATCCTGATCTGAATTTCCCGGTTGCTGCGGTTGTGGTTAATTACGAAGGGGTGGGACCCCAGGAGATTGAGAACCTGATTACACGCCCGGTGGAACAGGCTATGGGTACAGTCAACAATATCGATCATATTACCTCGGAAAGCCAGCCGGGCTCATCCCTGGTGCTGGTCTGGTTCAAGTGGGGCACTGATATGAGTGAAGCCGCCATCCAGATGCGGGAAAAATTGGACCGGATCAAGCCTGTGCTGCCCAGGGACGCCGATACCCCCATGGTGCTGAAAATGGACCCAACCCAGATCCCCATTTTGCAGCTGGGGGTGACTGGAGGTAAAGACCTGGCGGATTTGCAACAAATCGTGGAGGATAAAATCCAGCCCCGACTGGAACGACTGGAGGGGGTAGCCTCGGTAGTTACCACCGGGGGTTATACCAGGGAGATTCTGGTGCAGCTGGATAGCAACAAGTTACAGCAGTATGGGCTCAACAGTACCCAGATTGCCGGCATTCTGCGTCAGGAAAACCTGAGTCTGGCCAGCGGGGAGCTGACTGATGGCGGCAAAATCCTGTTTGTCCGTACTCTGGGAGAATTCAGGAGTATTGATCAGCTAGCCAATCTGCCGATTCCTCTGCCCCAGGGTGGCTCGATTGCCTTGAAGGATCTGGCTCTGGTCAAGGATAGTAATAAAAAAGTGCGTCAGTATACCCGTATCAACGGGAAGCCCAGTATTGGGATTCATATTCTGAAACAGACCGGGACCAATATTGTGCAGGTAGCCGACCGGGTCAATGCGGAACTGAAGCAGTTACAAAAAGAATTAAAAGCGGACGGGGTCCAGATCAGCATAGCGGTGGATAACTCCAAATTTATCCGGGATTCCATCAATCAGATCAAACAGCATTCCCTGGAGGGCGCTGTTCTCTCCATCATCGTGCTGTTGCTGTTTTTACGCAACTGGCGCAGTACCATCATTGTTGGCCTGGCCATTCCCATTTCAGTGGTTTCCACCTTTGTCTTGCTCTATTTGAAAGGCATCACCCTTAATATGATGTCGCTCGGGGGACTGGCCCTGGGGATAGGGCGGATGGTGGATGATTCCATCGTGGTGCTGGAAAATATCTATCGTCACCGGGAGCGGGGCTTGAGTCTCATTGAAGCAGCCCGCCAGGGCACAGCCGAAGTGAGCAATGCTGTTATCGCTGCTACTCTGACGGCAATTGCCGTATTTCTGCCCATGATTTTTGTGGAAGGCATTGCTGCTGAACTGTTCCGGCAAATGGCTTTAACCGTTTCTTTCTCCCTGCTTTGCTCCTTGCTGGTATCTCTGATGCTGGTACCTATGCTGTCCTCCAGATTTTTGCGTCTGGAGCAGGAGAAAAATCGGCATGTGGTCTGGTGGGACCGGATGCTCAACTGGTTTAGCGCGGGTCTCAGCACACTGGATGATCGTTATCGGGATTTACTGGCCTGGAGTCTGGGCCACCGCAAAACAGTGGTCCTGCTGGTAATCGGGTTGCTGGTAGCCAGTGGGGCACTGGTGCCGGTAATCGGCATGGAGTTTATGCCCAAAACCGATACAGGAGAGATAGCTGTAGACATTAAGCTGGCCAAAGGAACGATACTGGAAAAAACCGCAGCTGTAGCCGAGTATTGTGAGCAAAAAGCCCTGGAGCTGCCGGAAACGAAAGTGATTTTTACTTCAGTGGGACCTTCCGGTCGGGGAGGGATGGTCAATCTCAGCGGGCAATCGGAAAATGCCCAGATTCGCATCAAGGTAGGCGCTCGTTCTGAACGGCAGCGCAGTACTGACGAAATAGTGGAAGACTTGCGCCGCCGCATCGGGGTAGTGCCTGGCGCTAAAATTTCCGTCAAAATGTCAGATGCCAGCCAGGGAGGACCTGCCGGGGCGCCCATTCAGATCAATATCAAGGGGCAGGACCTGGAGGAGCTGGCTCGCCTTGCGGATGAAGTAGTGAAAAGGGTGAAACAGGTGCCTGGAACCCGGGAAGTGGAAAGCAACCTGGAAGCCAGTCGGCCGGAACTGCAGATTTATCTCAAGCGGGAAGTGGCGGCTCAGTATGGTCTGACGGCTACTCAGGTAGCCAGTGCAGTACACCAGGCTCTGGCCGGGGAAACTGCCACCCGGTTCCGTACTGGCAAAGATGAAATAGATGTGCGATTGGCTCTGGAAGACAGCTATGCCGAAAGTCTGGGGCGCCTGGCAGCGTTGCCTTTATCCCTGCCTGGGGGCGGGGTGGTGGCATTGGGTCAGGTGGCAGACCTTTCGGTTACCATGGGCCCGACCTCCATCAAGCGGGAGGAAAATGCCCGGGTAGTGACGGTTTCGGCAGAAAATGTGGGCCGGGACCTGGGCAGCGTCACCAAAGACATTCAAAAGGCTCTGGCCGACCTGCCCTTGCCCCCTGATTATACCCTGGAATATGGCGGGCAGAACAAGGAAATGATGCAATCCTTTGTCAGCCTGGCGCAGGCGCTGGTATTGGCGATAATTATGGTCTATCTGGTCATGGCAGCTCAGTTTGAATCCTTCCTCTATCCTTTTATCATTATGTTCTCCTTGCCTACTACCTTTATCGGGGTGGTAGCAGGGTTGGCCTTGACTGGCAGAGCCTTTAGTGTCAATGCCTTTATCGGAGTGATCATGCTGGTGGGGATTGTGGTTTCCAATGCCATCGTGCTGGTGGATTACATCAATATCCTGCGGGAACGGGGCAAAGACCGCTGGACGGCCATTCTGGAAGCCGGGCATACCAGGTTGCGCCCGATTCTGATGACTACCCTCACTACTGTGCTGGGGATGATTCCTCTGGCTCTGGGAATTGGCGAAGGAGCAGAGGCGGAAGCTCCGCTGGCTACGGTAGTAGTAGGGGGATTGACCACCTCCACAATTCTGACGCTGGTGTTTGTGCCGGTGGTCTATACCCTGTTTGATGATGTGCGTAACTGGCGCTTTAAAAAATCAAAGATAGGGGGGAATTACCATGAAAGCAAGAATTAAAACCGCAGCCCTTTTCCTGGTTATTTTGCTCACCACTTTAACTTTATCTGATGGGGTAGGAGCACAAACTGCTAATCCTAAAGTGGTGAAGCTCTCCCTGGATCAGGCTATTGATCAGGCTTTAAAACACAGTTCGGATTTGAAACTGGCGCAAATAGCAATAGATAAGGCACAGATTGCTGTGGACAAAGCGGAAAACGGCAAAGAGCAGATGGAAGATGCTAAAGACAAATTGAGCTCGATCGGACAGTGGAATGACAGTTTTGATAACGACCTGGTCATGTATTATTATCCCCGTCAGGCCCGGTATGCGCTAACTATGGCGGAGAAGGCCAAAGCCCTGAAGGAAAAAAAGGTACGCCTGGAAACCCAGCAGCTTTATTATGAGGCTTTAAAAGCCCAGATGATGCGGGATGTCAAGAAACGCAGCCTGGATAAAGCTCAGGAAATGGTGCGGCTGGCTTATGCCAACCAGAAAGCCGGGGTTTTCTCCAAACTGGATGTCCAGAATGCCGAAACCCTGGCCGCATCCGCCAAAGCGGAATATATAGCCTATGAAAATAAGTTTCAGATCGCACGCATGAAATTGAATAAGCAGCTGGGACTGGACCTGGACACTCCCCTGCAATTGACCACTGTGCTCAATTATGTTCCCAGCAATGACCTGGATGTGGAAAAAACCATCAAAGATACGGTGGCTGAATCCCTGGATATTTACAGTGCCAATGAAGCAGCCAGTCTGGCAGCATTGAAGGCTCAGCTGGCAGATAAATATTATACTTCCAATGTTTTTACCAACCGGGAAGCTCAGACGGCCAAAGCAGAGGCAGAAGCGAAAAAAGAAAAAACGGAAGTAGAAGTGCGGCTGGCAGTAAAACAGGCCTATTATACCCTCAAATCTGCCGAGGAGAGGATTAATGTCTTAAAAGCCAGTATAAGTAGGGCCCGGGAGGGACTGCGCATTACCACCCTGCGCTATCAGAAGGGGATGGCAACCAATGCTGAGCTGCTGGATGCCCGGGTTAGCCTGGAACAGGTGGAAGCCCAGTACGCAGAAGCCATTTTCGACTACAATCTGGCACGGGCCCAGTTCACTTCCCGGCTGTTTGTGTTAGCTGGCTCTGAAGCCCAGACTACAGCTTCCACCGGAACCGGGGGGGCAGGATTTTAATGGAAACCAGCGGCAAGCGGGAACAAATTCTGGCGGCGGCGATGGAAGTCTTCAGCCGCCGCGGCTTCCATGAAGCCAAAATGGAGGAGATAGCGGCCGCAGCAGGAGTAGGCAAAGGTACAGTTTATGAATATTTTAGCAGTAAGGCTGAGCTGTTTCAGGAAATGTTTCGGCAAAACATATGTAAGCACCTCTCCCGTCTGGAAGACGCTATAGCGGCAGAAACAACGACAACGGGCAAAATTCAGCGTCTGCTGGAATTGCATTTTCAGTTTGCCTGGGAAGCTCAGGACTTAACCAGGTTAAGTCTGGATTTTGGCCATCTGAATTTTAACCAGGAGTTCAGGCAATGGATTCTCAGACATCAGAGACAAAAGATAGAATTGATTACCCGGCTGGTGAGGGAAGGCCAGGAGAAGGGAGAAATCAAAACAGAACTAAATCCCCATGCGGTAGCGCTGGTTATCCTGGGTACTTTCCATTCGCTGTTCGGGGCAATTATGGCTGGCACAGCCGAAGACAGACTGGTTAATGATATTTTTTCCGTAATTATTCAGGGTTTAGCAGGAAAAACCAACAATTAGTCGAACAATATTATAAATATGCATAACCATTTTAAAGAAGATATAGATACCCTGGTGGCAAGGGGAGGACTGAAAAGGTTGAAAAGGATAGAGAAAAAAGTCAGGGGCCGGGCATATCTTTGCCTGGCAGTCTGGCTATTAGGGCTTTTTTTACCTGTTTCTGCTCAGGCTGCGGTTTTTCGGGATATTAGTTATAGCTGGGCGAAAGGGCAAATTCAGCATCTGGCAGCCCTCAATCTGGTCGAAGGTTACCGCGGTTATTTTGAACCAGACAGATTTTTGACCAGAGCAGAGCTGGCCAAAATTCTGATTGAAATAAATGGCCGTGGGAAGGAAGTTCAGAGCCTGCAGAACGTCTGGGGAGTATTTCGTGATCTGAGTCCGAAACACTGGGCCAATGGCTATATTCTCCTGGCCCAGGAACAGGGCTGGGTTAAGGGTTATCCTGATGGTACCTTTCGCCCTGACCAGCCTGTCACTCGACTGGAGCTGGCCTATATCCTCTCCCGTTTGCAGCCTTCTGACCAGGACGTGCCCTGGTGGAATCTCAGTTTCCGTGACCTGGGGAAAATACCGGAGGAGGCCCTGGGGGTTGTAGCTAACGGAGTGAGCAAGGGATGGCTCCAGGGTTATCCTGATGGCACATTTCGCCCCCACAACAAGTTAACGAGAGCTGAAGCTGCGTCGGTTGTCTACCGTTTTCTGGCTGACACAGGCGGACTTTATGATCTGGTAGGTACTGTAACAGCTTATTACCCAGGGGAAAGTGTTACCTTGAAAGCGGGTAATAAAGAAGTAACTTTGCGCCTAGCGCATGAAGCATTACTGCCCGGTGGTGCCCTGTATAGCGGCTGGTATGGGGGACTAGTGCTGGACCAGCAAGGGCGGGTTCTGCTGGCTGGCCCGTTGCAGGGGGTAAGCGCTGAAGTAGCAGTTCAGAGGAATAATAGTTCCAGTAGCGCCTTAACCCGTGACAATGACCAGTATCGCCTCTTCAATGGACAGCAGGAACCCAGCCAGGCTGCGCCGGACCCGGCGGTCAGCCTCAATATTACCAGGCGGGAAATGGGTGTAGATGAGCTGCTCAACCTGACAGGCGGGGCGACTGGATTGGGCGAAACCATTGCCATTATCGATACCGGTGTGGATGCGGCCCATCCTGATTTGCAGGCTAATATCCAGGGCTGGCCCAAAATAGTGGATTGGCGGGATGTAACTGAGGATGGGCTGGTTAATTTAAAAGAATTGCCTGCTGATCAAGGCAATGTAATCCTGGATGGACAGACACTGGGTGTAAATTCCGCCTGGAGCAAAAGCGGGCTCTGGCGGGGAGGCTGGTGGCAGGAAAACGGAATTGACCTGGATTTTAACGGTACCGGTGATGACCGCTGGCCGGTACTGGTTGCAGATAGCAATAAAAAGGGAATTTATGATACTGTCTGGATTGATACCAATCATAATGGGGATTTTCGGGATGAAACTCCTTTAAAGGTTTTTGCCTCTAACCGCTCAGTACTTAAACTGGGCCAGGGGGAAAAGAAACGGGGGGTTGTCCTGGCTGAGCTGGCCAGTGATGGCTCCAGTTTGCGGCTGGGATTTGACGGCTCCGGCCATGGGACCCATGTCGCCGGGATTGCTGCAGCCAGTGGTCAGGTTAACGGTGTGGCTCCGGGAGCTCGCTTGCTGGTGATTAAAGCCGTGGATTCCCGCGGTCGTTCTGATACCAGTAAGCTGGCTCAGGCCATTAATCTGGCTGCTCGGCTGGGTGCCAAGATTGTAAACCTGTCCATCGGAATCCAGAGTGAAAATGGCCGGAGTTCCATTAACCGCCTTTTGAAAAACCTGTCCGATCAGTATGGTATTATTTTTGTAGTAGCTGCCGGCAATAATGGGCCGGGTTTATCCACTATCACCATGCCGGCAGACACAGCCGGAGTGATCAGCGTAGGGGCCTATATTTCCCCGGCTATGTGGTTACAGGATTACGGTTACAAGGTTAATAGCGATACCCTCTGGTTTTTCAGTTCCCGCGGACCCCGCAAGGATGGCCTGGCTTTGCCGACAGTAGTGGCTCCTGGCAGTGCGGTTTCTACTATACCGGGTGGTGGTTATGAACTATCTGAAGGAACCAGCATGGCTGCTCCCCATGTGGCAGGAGCTATTGCAGTTTTACGTCAGGGAGCCAAAGCTAAAGGATTGCCCGCAACACCTGAACTGATACGACGGGCACTGATCAGGGGGGCTGTGCCCATCAATGGTTATTCAGAAGTAGAGCAGGGAGCGGGCAAGGTCAATCTGGTCAAATCCTGGCTGGTCTTGAAACAGCTGCAGACACCGCCGCCAATGCTGGTGAGCATTAATGGTTATGATTTTGAATCACTAGCAGGACTTTATGGCAGGGAATTTCGGCCTCTTGTGCTTGACTTAAAAATAACCAATATAGACAGTCAAAACTGGCAAATGCGCTTTGAATCAAATATTTCCGGAACAATCATGAGCCAGAACTATCTTTTGCTACCGTCGCTGACAAGCCGAACACTACCCTTGCACTTTAACCTGCCAGCTGAACCGGGGCTATATACCTATCATTTGCAGGGTTATGCCGGGCCTAACCCTGAACCGGCGGTGGATTTGCTAACCACATATATTTCTCCGGAAAAATGGCAGACAGATGGCACGATCAAACGATGGCAAAAAGAGGATAATGCTCAGGCTGGGCAGAGTAAAAGATATTTTCTGAGGGTAGAGGAAGGCAGCAGCAAACTGCGGATCAGACTGCAAGTAGAAGGTGGACAGGGAAGAACCAGGCTGCACCTGTTTGACCCCCAGGGACGGGAAGTGGATCCTGACCTGACGGCTTTTGCCGGAGTTAATCCCGATGGCCAGAACCGCCTGGAAGTCAGCAAAGAGGTGCTGAATCCTCAGGCCGGTACCTGGGAGGTAGTAGCCTATACTTCCGCTACGCTGGCCAACTACCAGTTGACCGAATCCCGGTATAGCCTGCAGGCTGAACTGGAGAGCGGAACCGCTACATCAAAACCAGAAGGGGAATTGCTGGTTACTGTCTTCCGGGCCGAACAGGGGACGATGGTGGCGGTGCGCTGGCCTGATGGAAGACCCTATAATGGCATGATCTTGATTGACAGTGACCTTTTACAGGTAACCAGTGGCCGCGTCTATCTCTGGCCCAGACAAACATTAAACCCCGGCTATTGAGAGCCGGGGTTTTCCCTTAACTGCCACAACATCCCTAACAGAAACCAGAAATAAGTATTCATCATCGGTACCTCAAAAATATTCTCCACCCCATTGTGGGCCAGTACTCCCGTCAATCCTGCTACCAGGCCAGCAGCCAGCAGGCGATCACCGGGGGCGCGGATGCGCCGGTAGGAACCGATGGCATACCGCCAGGCATTGAAGTAAACAAACAGCAATAGTGCCAAACCGATCAGACCTGTTTCCGCCAGAGTCTTGATATAGTAGTTATCGACATAAAAAGTACCCGGGATATCATTTTGAGCCGCCACGGCACCGCCAAACCGGCCCAGACCCAGCCCGATCGCTGGCCGTTTCTCCACCTTTTCCAGGGCTGTGGTCCAGCGGACCAGGCGTCCGCCTTTCTGGCTGCTTTCGATATACTGGGGGCTGAGCATATAACTAATGCGGGCGCCAACCGATGGGGCCAGGACTGGTACCAGCAGAGAGAGGGCCAGGATGGCCACCAGCAGCCGGCGATTGTAGCAGAAGCCGAAGACCAGCATGGCCAGCAGGAAAGCCAGCCAGGCGCCGCGGGAATAGGTATAGACCAGACATAAGAGCTGGGCAGCCAGGATGCCCCAGTACAGTATGTACTCCGACCAGCGCCGGGCAGAAAGGGCAAAGGCCAGGTTAATGGGAATAAACAGCATCAGATAAGAGCCAAGTACGTTGGGACTGCCGATAATGGAAAAAGCCCGAAATGATATAGAGCGTTCTGCCTGGTCTACCCACTTGGCCGGGATGGAAACCCCGGCGGCCTTTTGATAGAGACCATAAGCTGCCACCAGGAATGCCCCCAGCAGGGCCACAAACAGCCAGGTCCGGATTTGGACCCTGTCCCGCAGGAAATTGACGGCCACAAAAAACCAGAGGGAATATTCCACTACAGCCCTGAGGCCATCCAGGCCGATTCTGGTATCGGGGGAGCGCAGGAAAAAGAGGAGCAACATGCCCCACCAGAACAGGATGATATATTTGGCAACTGGTGTGGCCTTAAGCTGCCGCCAGCCCTGGGTGGCTAACAGATAGACAAAGCCCAGACCTACAATAAGGACAAACAGCAATTCATCCCAGAGACCGGCCAGAAGGCCGATGGTTCGCAGGATATAATCGATGATAGGATAGAGGGCTACTAAAAGCAAAAGCAGGCCAGTAAGATTCAGCCGCACCAGGTACTGATAGGTACCAGAAGATTGCAGGAAGTTTTCCAGCTTTTGGGCCAGTACTTCAAGGAAGGTCAGGAGCTGACGGTAAACCAGGTACAGACGGCTTTGCGGCCAGGCTGGCCAGGAATCCACCGGTTCAGTTACCCAGCGATAAAAGCGGCTATTGATGAAGATGCGATAGAACCAGCTGTTGGCGAGCATTTGTTGCCACATACCTTCTTCCTCACTTCCATATTTCTGTTCTCCATTATACTGATGTTGTAAAAGGCAGTCAAATCAGCTACAATAGACAGAGGTGAGACTGACAGATTTTGCGGGAGTTGGTCAAATTGACGAAAATTCGCGTCCTGCACATTATCGGGGGCGGGGAAATCGGGGGAGCGGAAAATCACGTTCTTTCCCTTCTGGCCGCTCTGGATCAAGAAAAATTTGCTCCTACCCTTTGCTGTTTGGCTCCCCGCCCCCTGTACCAGCGGGCCCGGGAGCTGGGAATAGAGGCCTATGCCCTGGATATGCGCCATAAACTGGATATTCATGTGATAAAAAGTATTTATCAGCTGATTAAGGAAAAGGATATCCAGATATTACATACCCATGGGGTACGGGCTAACCTGGTAGGGAGGCTGGCTGGACTCCGGGCAGGGGTGCCGGTGTCTGTAACCACTGTTCACAGTGTGCTGGAATATGATTATCCTGGTTTGCTGGATCGTCTGGTCAACAGCTGGACCGAAAAATCCACCTGGCGCCTGGTAGACAGGTTTATTGCCGTTTCCCAGCTGCTGGCCAGGGATTTGCAGCGCAAAGGCGTGAACGCTGAAAAGATTAGCCTGATTTATAATGGTATCCCGATACCTGCGGAGCCGACTTCCCCGCTGGACAAAGGGCTGCTACGGCAAGAACTGGGGTTGGAGCCACAGCGGCCGTTATTAGGGGTGATCGGAAGATTACATCCCGTCAAGGGCCAGGCGGTGATGTTACAGGCAGCGGCTCGCCTGGTTGCTCAGGGACGGGATTTTACCCTGCTGCTGGTGGGAGAAGGGCAACAGCGTCAGGAATTGCAAAATCTGACATCAGAACTGGGCCTGACGGGATGCGTGCATTTTCTCGGCTTCCGGTCCGATGCAGCGGAAAAAATTATGCCGGCACTGGACATGCTAATCATACCTAGTTTATCAGAAGGATGTCCGCTGGTCGCTCTGGAAGCGATGATCCGTAAGGTGCCGGTAATTGCTTCCCAGGTGGGCGGTTTGCCGGAACTGGTAGAACATGGTGTCAGTGGACTGCTGGTTCCCCCCGGTGATCCGGTGGAGCTGGCGGAAAGAATTGTCTGGCTCTGGGAGCGGCCTCAGCTGGGACGGGAATTGACGGAGGCGGCCTATCTGCGGGCCAGGGAGAAGTTCAGTTTAGACAGAATGGTAGCAGATACGCAAAAAGTATATTTTGAGCTGCTGGCTCGTTTCAGGAAAGGGGAAAAAGACCGATGAACAAGGAAACGGCCCGGGCAGTGGTTTGCCTCTCTTCCATTGACTGGGACCCGATTTGGACCCGTAAACAACAGGTGATGTCCCGGTTGCCCCAGAACTACCGGGTACTTTATGTAGAACCTCCCATTACCCTGTTGTCAGCCTTTAAGGATAAAACCCTCTGGTTCAAATGGACGTTGTGGCTGAAAGGCAATCGTCCCTGGCGGGAGAATATCTGGCTTTATTCTCCGCCACCGGTATTGCCTTTTGGTAATAAATATCGCTGGATCAATAAAATTAACCAGTGGTGGCAGAGCCTCTTTATCCGGCGGCAGATCAGGAAACTGGGCCTCAAGCAGCCCTGGTTATGGATGTACCTGCCAGGCAGTGTGGATATAGTTGACCGCCTGGAACACAGCAAATTGATTTACGATTGTGTGGATGAACATTCCGAATATACCGGGCTGATTGATAAACAGGTGGTACGATCCATGGAAGCAGAACTCTGCCGCCGCTGTGATGTGGTATTTGTTACTGCTCTTGGCCTGTATGAAGATAAAAAAGGCTGGAATCCGCGTACATATTTCATTCCCAATGCAGCCAATCTGGAGCTGTTTGGCAAGGCCCAGGACCAGGCTACCCGGGTGCCGCCGGACCTGGAGCAAATTCCGCCTCCCCGGCTGGGATTTGTAGGGGTAATTCAGGACTGGGTGGACCTGGATTTGCTGGCGGAAGTAGCCCGTCTGCGTCCGAATTGGTCTGTGGTGCTGGTGGGACCGGTAGGGGCTGGGATTGATGTCAGTGCCCTGCAAGCTCTACCCAATGTTTACTTGCTGGGGCGGCGGGAGCAAAAGGAGTTACCTGCTTATCTGAAGGGGTTTGATGTTTGTCTCAATACCTTCAAAATCAATGACTTGACCCGCAACGTCAGTCCCCTCAAGTTTTATGAGTACCTGGCTTCAGGCAAGCCTATTGTTTCAGTGGATATGCCCCAGGTACGAAATTTTGCCGATGTTGTCAAAATCGCTTCAACCCCGGCAGAGACGGTAGCCGCAGTAGAGGAGATTTTAGGCAGCGACAATGAGGAGCAGAAGGCCAGGCGGCTGGCCAGGGCCCGGGAAAACTCCTGGGAGAGCCGGGTTAAACAAATGCTGGAGATTATTTTAAGGAGGCAGTAAACATGACAGAACCGGTAAAAGTAACAGTCTTTGGTCTGGGCTTTGTAGGGCTGCCCCTGGCCCTCAGTTTTGCCATGCGGGGCTGCAAAGTCTATGGTGTGGATGTCAATGAGGAGCTGGTAGCTGAGCTAAAGGCAGGCATAACCCATCACCTGGAGGCTTATCATAGCACTCCTATTCAGAAAATCCTCAAGGATCAGCTGGCAGCTGGTCGCTTCATTCCCACAACTGATGCCAGTGAGGCCCTGACTAACAGTGACAATTTCATTGTTACTGTAGGCATTCCCGTTAAAGAGGGGCGGGCGGATTACAGTCATATAGAAGCAGTAAGCAAAACCATCGCCCGAGGCCTGAAACCCAATGATCTGGTCTTGATTCGCAGTACTGTGGTACCTGGAACTACCCGCAATGTCATCAAGCCCATTCTGGAAGAGCTTTCCGGCCTGAAAGCCGATGAGGATTTCTATCTGGCCTATTCCTCGGAACGGATTGCTGAAGGTAGAGCCTTTGAAGAGTTTGAAAACATGCCGACCCTGGTTTCCGGGGTGGACAGAGCCAGCCGGGACCGGGCCGCCAAGTTGCTCTCCATTGTAACCAAAGCTGATCTTATCCCCTGTTCCAGCATGGAAGTGGTGGAAACTGCCAAGGTAATGGAGAATGTTTCCCGGGATGTTAATATCGCGATGGTCAATGAGTTCGCCCGGTTTACCAAGGCCCTGGGGATTGATATTTTTGAAGTAATCAAGGCTGCCAATACCCATACCCGGGTCAATCTGCTTCTGCCAGGTCCGGGCGTAGGGGGGTACTGTATCCCCAATGCTTTCCACTATCTGGCGCCCAAGGCAGAGGAACTGGGGGTAAATCTGAGTCTGACCCGCATTGCCCGGGAAATCAATGAGCAGGTACCGGAACGGGTGGTAACCATGATTAAACGCAATATGACTCCGGAGTTGCCACCGGTAGTGGCGGTGTTCGGTCTGGCCATGAAGGATTATTCCAATGATGATCGCATCAGTCCGGCCATCCGCATTGTGGAACTGCTACAAAGGGAAGGAATTACTGTACAAGCCTTCGATCCTGCAGTACCAACCCGCTATGAATTTAAGAAAGAAAGTATGGCGGAAGCGCTGGAAGGAGCTCAGGGCATTGTGGTTCTGGCCAGGCAGGAAGGCATCGATTTCCACAACTATGACCTTTTCCGCAGCAAGTTGATCGGGGAACGGCCCTTTATCGTGGATACCCGCAATGTTTACCGCCGGGAAATGGTGGAAGCAGCTGGACTGGTTCTGGAAACCATCTAAACCCATAAATAACGCCCGGGAGCATTTGCTCCCGGGCCTTGAAACTGAGACCTAACGGGTATTGATGGTGAGGACGGAACCTTTCAGCTCATAGCGCAGACTCTTGAGCCAGAAATCCTTGCCTACCCGGATTTCCTGTCCGGCAAATTTCATGGCCGTCGGCCCGATGGATACTTTCCCTTCCAGGGTAACATAGGCATCCTTGCGGTAGGGATTGGTAGTCAGCAAGGTTGAACCATCAGCCCTGGTGGTAACGGTGAGCGCCGGTTTGATTTCCACTTTTTTTACCACCGCATCGGTCACAGCTGTATCAGTAACCAGCTGATCCCCGGTTTTAATGGATTGGGCTTCTTCCGGGCGCACAGCCGGTACGATCACGGTGACTTCGGCATTCTGAGCCTTCAAAGCCTTTGGGGCCAGGAAAAATTTATAGCCGGCACCGGCGATGACCGTTACCAGTCCAATGATCACCAGCAAGTCAATGATATTGATTTTGCCGAATAACCGGCCCTTTTCATCGATGATAGACATGGGTTCACTCCTTTCTTAAATAAGTATGCAAGCAACAAATATTTTTTATTCTCCATTCCTTTACATTTTCCTGCTTGGGAGAAGAGATAAATGAGGAGTTACAAAATTGTCCTATCCGGGTATTATGGTTTTAATAATTTAGGGGACGAAGCTTTATTGGGTGCCATAAGCCAGGGATTAAATGACCGCTGGCCACAACTGGAACTGGTAGTACTGTCTCACCGACCGGAAACGACAGCGGGCCAGCATCAGGTGCGGGCTGTTAATCGCTGGTCTTTGCCTGCGGTTATAAAGGAGCTAAAAAACGCAGACCTGCTGATCAGCGGTGGTGGCAGTCTCTTTCAGGATGTCACTGGCAACAAAAGCCTCTATTATTACCTGGCTATTGTTGAGCTGGCCCACTGGCTCGGGGTGCCGACTTTGATTTATGGCCAGGGGTTCGGGCCCGTTTTGCGTCCCTACAATCGACGACTGGTGGCAGCTGTTCTCAACCGGGTCGACTATATTACCGTGCGGGATAGCGAGTCAGCCCAGGATTTGCGCCAGCTCGGTATAAAGCGGCCTCCTCTGGAAGTGGTGGTGGATCCGGTTCTTGGCCATCAACCCACTGAGACAGAGCGGGCTGCCGGATTACAGCTGTTGACCAGCCTGGGCTGGCAGTCAGGGCAGCCCACCCTGGGTCTGAGCTTACGTCCCTGGCTGGGACTGGAGCACGACTGGCCGGCTCTGGTCACTCTGGCCCGCTACTGGCTGGGCCAGGGAGGGCAGATAGTGCTATTGCCCATGCAATATCCGGGGGACTGGCAGGTTCTGGAGCGGTTGCGTCAGGAACTGGCGGGGTCAGGGCCTGTCTGGCTGCCACCATCCTACAGTCTCGACCAGGCGATTGGAATCTATGCCTGGCTGGACCTGGTCTGCGGGATGCGCTTGCATGCCCTGATTTTTGGTGCCCTCTGGCATAAGCCTCTGCTGGGAATCAGTTATGATCCCAAAGTGGAACGGTTTATCGCTGATGTAGGACAGGTGATGCTGGGAAGCAGCGGACATTTGCAGGCAGAGCCCCTGATAGAAAATCTGCAGATGGTCTGGCAGAAACGAGACACTTTTGGTACCGCCTTAAAGGAGAGACTTCCCTTACTCAGTAACCTGGCTCGACGTCCGGCGCAGCTGGCTTTTCAGATTTTGTCGAATGGTGAATTTAGCTAATTGACGGTGTTGAACCGGTTAGTCTATAATAAATATGATAGAGGGGAGGAGAAAAGATGAACTGGAAACGTTACATCGGGATTGGAGCATTGATGTTGCTCTGTACGGGTGCCGGTTTTTTGCTGGGACAAAAAGTCCAGGCGGATACCGGTACACCAGGTTCGTTAGCTGATCCTCTGGCCTCCCAAAGTTATGTCAATCAGGCGGTAAATCCGAAAGTACAGGAATTGCAGGCCAAAATCCAGCAGCTGACTACAAAAGCTACAGCATTAGAACAACAGGTGAAATTGCTGGAACAACAACTGGCCCAGGTAAAGAAATAACCTCAACCCCACCGGCCCAGGTGGGGTCATGGTTTGAGAGGAGGAATATCCATGGAGAGGAGACACAGGGAAAGGGGCTTTGCTGCCCTGGTGGTGCTGCTGCTGGTACTTGTCATAACAGCGGCAATTGGTTACGGAGCTGCTGGCCTCTGGCTGGGGGAAGATTCCCGGAAAGGTCCTGGCCTGCTACCAGGAAATTTGCGCAAATTTTTTGCCGGTGGACCTACCACTTTTCTCTTGTTAGGGGTTGATGCCCGACCAGGAGAAAAGGACGCCCGGACAGATACTATTATAGTGGCCCAGCTGGACCCTGAAAAGAAAAAACTGGTAATGGTTTCGGTTCCCCGGGATACCCTGGTGGAATTGCCAGGCCATGGCCGGGAAAAAATAAACAGTGCCAATGTATATGGCGGTGTGGATCTGGTTAAGCAAGTAGTCTCCGAGATGCTGAATGTGGAAATCGACTACTATATCAAGACCAATTTTGAGGGCTTCAAACAAGTGGTAGATACCCTGGGTGGGGTCGATATTGAGGTGGAAAAGCGCATGGTCTATCGGGACCCCACTGATGGGACGTATATCAACCTCAAGCCCGGTTTGCAGCATTTAAATGGCAAAGAAGCCCTGGACTATGTACGTTTTCGTCATGATGCCCTGGGGGATGTGGGGAGAACCCAGCGACAGCAACATTTTCTGAAAGCAGTAGCTGAAGCAGCCCTCAAGCCTTCGGTGGTTACCAAACTGCCCCAGCTGATGAAGGATATTAACCAGGCAGTCCAGACGGATATGTCAGTGGGCGAAATGGTCAAGTATGCCACTTTGGCCCGGGATTTTGGCCAGCTGGAGATTGTTTCCCAGACTTTGCCCGGTCAATTTTATAACAATCACGGCAGTTACTGGAAACATGATGCCACTATCGCCAGGACCTTAATTGCCGACTTGATGAACGGCAAGACCTATCCGATGATTGTAGGGGCAGATATCAATGAGGATGAGCGGCCGAAGAAGAAGGTAAGCCGTAAGACCCAGGTTGCTAAAGCCAGAGATAGCAAATCAACAACTGGCAGTGAGAAAAAAACTTCTACCCAGCCGGTTAATAATAATCCAACCCAGACGCCAGATTCTAATCAGAACGGCTCAGCTACCGGCAACGGAGGGAATGAGAATTTAGCTCAAACCCCTGCTGGCAGCATTAATGGCAGCGGATCCGCCAGTACGAATAACGGTAGTGGTACGAGCTCTACCTCAGGTGGTGATACGACCGGTGGAACTACCCCGGAAGGAACTACTCCTGTTGGGACGGAACCCGGAGGGAGTGGGAGCGGTGGTACTCCCGTTACTTCCACCCCTGCTCCGGAGAGTGGCTCCCAGACCACGCCGCCATCTCCGCAGGGGTAACAGAGCAAAGGAGGATGGAATTTGCGGCAGCAGATACTGGGGGTTGCCTTTGATCGGTTGACACTAGCCACAGCGGTTGAACGGATAGAAGAGCTGGTAGTATGTGATAGACAAGCCCCTGCCCTGGTGATTACTGCCAATCCGGAAATGGTGATGCTGGCCCGCCGGGATGAGGAAATGGCCCGGATCCTGGCGGCTGGAGATCTGGTAACAGCTGACGGCATCGGGATTGTGCTGGCAGCAAAAATCCTGGGTTGCCCGTTACCCCAGCGGGTAACGGGCATTGATTTAGCCCAGAGCCTTTTTGACCTGGGGAAGTATAGTTTCTTCTTTCTGGGGGCACGGCCGGGAGTAGCAGAAGAAGCAGCGGCCCGGCTTCAGTCTATCTATCCTGGCCTCAAGATCGCAGGCTGGCATGATGGCTATTTTCAGGATGATGAAGGGGTAATAGCGGCAATCAACCGGGTAAGGCCGGATATATTGCTGATAGCCATGGGCATGGGGCGTCAGGAAAAATGGTTCTGGAAAAACCGGCACCGTTTGCAGGTGAAAGTAGGCATCGGCGTCGGTGGCTGTTTTGATGTCTGGGCCGGACGGGTGAGGCGGGCTCCTATATGGTTACAGAAACTGGGGTTGGAGTGGTTTTACCGTCTGATCAAGGAGCCCTGGCGCTACAAGCGGATGCTGGTATTACCAGAATTTTTATTATTAGCCTTAAAAGAACGACTTGTCAGGGGAAAAGCCCGGTAGTACAATGATATAGGAGGGATTGGGAGTGGTCATGGAAGCCAGGGAAATTATGGAGATTATACCCCATCGCTATCCCTTTTTGCTGGTAGACCGCATTCTGGAACTGGAAGCGGGCAAACGAGCGGTGGGTATCAAAAATGTCACTATCAATGAGCCTTTTTTTCCCGGGCATTTCCCCGGTTATCCAGTAATGCCGGGGGTGCTGATCGTGGAAGCGCTGGCCCAGGTAGGGGCAGTAGCCATCCTGTCCCAGGAGCAGTTTAAAGGCCGTTTGGCCTTCTTTGCTGGCATTGATGGCGTGCGTTTTCGCCGCCAGGTCTTGCCGGGTGACCAGCTGCGCCTGGAGACGGAATTGCTGAAACTGAAAGGTACTGTCGGCAAGGCCCGTGGGGTGGCTACTGTCGATGGGCAAGTAGTCTGTGAAGGGGAATTGATGTTTGCCTTAAGCTAATGTCAGAGGACTGGAGAGGAGAAAGATGGAGACAATGGCTTTATCCCTGGCAGCGGCCTGGGGCATGGCTCTATTGACTACACCGCTGGTCAGGAAGCTGGCTTTTAAGGTGGGGGCGGTAGACCAGCCCAACCACCGTAAAGTCCATGCCCGGGTGATGCCCCGCATGGGTGGTGTGGCGATTTATCTGGCTTTTGCAGCCCTGGCCCTGTTGACTCAGGGATATCGTCCGGAAGTCTGGGGGCTGATCCTGTCGGGAGGTATTATTGTAGCAACTGGGTGTCTGGACGATATTATGGAAATATCACCGAAAGTTAAATTGATGGGCCAGGTAATAGCTGCGATCGTATTGATGGCCTTTGGCGTGAAAGTCAGTGTGATCACCAATCCCCTGGATGGGGGTGTGATCTTCCTGGACTGGTGGGCCTATCCGGTTACCCTTTTCTGGCTGGTCGGGATCAGCAATGCTGTTAACCTGATTGACGGCCTGGATGGCCTGGCGGCAGGTACCAGTGTAATCGGGGCTGTCACCATGGGGATTGTGGCCTGGCAACAGGATCCGGCGGTAGCTATCCTGGCCTGGTTGCTGGCTGCGGCTACCCTGGGCTTTATGAAATATAACTTTCATCCGGCCTCCATTTTCATGGGGGATGCGGGCAGCCTCTTTCTGGGCTTTGCCCTGGCGGCCCTTTCCATCATGGGGGTAGCCAAAGGGGCTTTTGTCATGTCGGTGTTCGTTCCCATCCTGCTGGTGGGGGTACCGGTGCTGGATACTACCTTTGCCATCGTCAGGAGAATGGCGAATGGCAAACCCATCTTTCAGGCAGATAAGGCCCATTTACATCACCGCCTGATGGCTTTGGGTTTATCCCACAAACAGGCGGTACTGGCTATTTACCTGATCCACGCTATTTTTTCCCTGGCAGGGATTCTGGTCAGCTTCCTGCCTGCCCGTTTAGGCTGGCTGGTACTGGGGGCGTTGACCTTGCTCGCCTTTATGGGGGGGCGCTGGCTGGGTGTGATTGGGCGGAGAGGCTATGAGGTCCATCACCATAGACACTAAAGTTGGGTAGAGGGTTTCTATCTTCCGGATAGAACCCTTTTATTTTCCAGGAGCGGTAGGGAGGGAAATTGATGAAAAACAGCGCAAAATTCTGGCTTGGGGCAGTAATGCTGCTAGTCCTGCTTCTGGGGGGCGCAAACGGGGCTGGAGCCGCAGAACCCTGGTGGTATTATGAGCAACTGCCTTTGGAGCCGGTAGTGGCAATTTATACAGCACCAGACGGTAAAGAAATCGTAAGTTTGTCCTCTGCCTGGTCTGACCCTGGCAAATTACAGGCCTTATATTATGAGTTAAAAAACAATGTTCACGGTAAGGAATGGGATTACCTGGGTGGAGTGGTTATTTACCCTGATTATCCCCTGGGCCGGGGCGTAGGAGGTCTTTATGTTCCGGAACTGGGCTGGGACAGCAGAGGACAGAGATATGTCACACCTAAACGGCCGATTTTTTTATTTGGCGGTGACGAGCAGACAGAGCTGGCTGATGTCGCCAAAACTATGGCCCATGAATATGGTCACCATTTTACGGTCTACTATTTCTGGACTAAATATGGTGTAACCTTTGACAACTACTGGCGCACTCCCTGGTATGATATCCGGCAGGGGATTCGGGACCCGAGGGTAAATAACGGCAGCCATGCCTGGGACCCGGCAGAGATTGCGGCTGATGATTATGCCCAGCTCTTTGGTTCTCCCCAGGCCCGCCAGTTTACTAAATTCACCAGCCAGTTTGGCTATTTCAGCAGCAGCAGCTATAATCTTTCTCCCCAGGAAAACCTGGCCCTGCCTCTGGCAGCTCAGGTGCCGGGGCTGGAAGCCTACTGGCGGCAGCTGGCCGGTCTGCCTGCAGCTACCAATCAGCCGCCTAAGCCACCCCAGCTGGCATTAACCGGCAGCGGCCAGGATGAAAGGGGCCATTACCTTACTTTCTCCTGGAGTCAGGCGGTAGATGACCGCTATCCTGCCAGCCTGGAATACACTCTGGTCTATCACGGGCCCAATGATACTCTGGCTGCTCCGGTTGCCTATACCTTTGGAGATAACCGGGAGGCCAGGTTTTACCTGGGGCGGGAAACGGGTTCTTATTATTTTCGGGTCTTTGCCAGAGATGCCAGCGGGTATGTGGTTTCCTCGCCAATATTAGTGATAAATCTGTCTAACCTCCCGGCACCGACTGCTGTCCCCAGGGGCTGGTTGTTCTGGGATATTGGGCCCGATTACTGGGGTTATCTCCAGGTAGAGAAAGTAACTGCAAGAAAGATTCTTGTACCCAATGCTTATAACAACTTTGTTCCCTGGGGCAATATCACCCGGGCCCAGCTGGCAGTTTTTCTGCAGCGGGCCTTCCCACAGGCTCCAGCGACCCAAACACCACCGGTCTTCAAGGATACAAGCAACCATAGTTATGCCTGGTATATCAACTGGGCAGCCAGCCGGGGCTGGCTGAAAGGGACGCCCCAGGGCTATTTCTATCCTGACAAGCTGGTGACTAGAGCGGAGCTGGCGGCGGTACTGGCCCGTTTGCCGGGTGTGGACCAATTGCCCGTAGCGCAAAGTGGTGGCCTTTTTCCTGATACCACCAACCACTGGGCCAGGGACATTATCCGGGATGATGTTCGCCGTGGGCTGATGTATGGCAATCAACAGGGATATTTTAATCCGGATCGGGCGACGACCAGAATTGAATTTTCCGTAGCTTTGAGTAAATTGCTTTGAGTTCAGGACAAAAAATAAATTCCCCCTATGGTAGTTATAAAAGCTAACATAGGGGGATTGTTTTTGGGTGCCGGGTATTTTTTAGTCCGGTACTCTGGCATATTTAAAAGCTGTGGGGGCCTGGCCGGCCGGTAGGAGCAAATCCTGGCTGGTTTTTACTTCGATCTTGACTCCATTGACATTGATTAGCTGATCCAGGGTTCCGCCCAGAATATTGATACCAGCGGTAAGCGAGGCACTGTCACCGATGGCCTGGATTACATAGGGGTAGGTTATGGCATGACTGCCGACAATGGTATTGCCACTGGCACTCTGGGTGATGGCAGTATACTGGGTCAGGCGGATGCCATTTATGGCTATACCTTCAGCCCCCACATTCCAGAGCTCATTGATAATGCGGATCAGGTCATCATAACCGATGGGCGTCTGACTGGAAACGGTGATGGTAATGCCAGGCCCCCGCAGGGGTGCCAGGGCACCGGCAGCTCGCAGGCGGCTGTTTTCTTCCCTCAGGGCGGAAAGGAGACGCTGGCCCTGGCTGGGGTCGGACTTGATCAGGCGCAGGCGGTTCTCCAGCTCCCACTTTTCCTGTAATAGAGCTTCCCGCTTTTCATTCAGGGTCTTGATCACTGAAGCCAGGTTTTCCTGGCTCTGTGCCGTATAGTCTCTGAGGGCTGCTTCCTGGGTGTTGAGCTGGACTGATACCAGCAGCCCCAGGCTGAAAGTGGTAAAAGCCAGAGGTAGCTTTAATTTCTGCCAGTGCATGCTTAACTTCCTTTCTCAGCCGGTGGAGTCAGCGGCTGGCCGTAGCGCAGGGCCAGGGCACCACTGTAGGCCGGCACGAGGATTTTCTGGTGTTGTTCGATTCGGATGGGATAATCCAGAGATTTGAGCACACTATAAGTAAAGCCCCTTTCCACAGCCCGTTTCAAGGCGACGGGGTCCCCGATGGCCTTGATCTGATAGGGGGCGGTCAAACGGTTGGAATTGGTGAAAACGATAAAGCCGCCGCACTTGATATCACTGGAACTGATTATCCGCTCACCATTGACAGCGATGGCTTCGGCACCCCCTGCCCTGAGGTCATTGACCAGGTAGACCAGGTCGCTGTCATGGACCAGATAATCCCAGTAATCCACTTGCTGGTTTTCCTTGCGGGCCAGTTCCAGGGCCTCCGTGCGGTCATTGACCACTATTACCACTCCCGGTCCTTCCACTGGTGTCAGACCGACGAGGGCGCGGGTCAAATCCATTTGGGCCCTGATTGCTTGCAGTGTCAGGCTGCCTTCTGCCTTCTGGCTGGCTTCCCATTCTGCCAGCTGCTGGCGTAGACTGCTGACTTCTTTTTCTATAGCCTTGTTTTCCTTTTCCAGGCGGGAGGCCATGGCGGCCAGGGTCTCTGCCCGCTTGGTATTGGGACCGTTGGTTAACTGGTCATGGATGCGCAAATCGATGGCAATGAGTAAACCGGTCAAAACCGCAATTAAGGCGATAGGGGCTTGCCAGGGTGATAGTTCCCGGCGCTTGAGGGAGAGTTTCATTTTCCTGTGCCTCCTGCAAAATTTCTGGGAATTTATGCGGAAAAGAAAGGGATTTATCAATTTAAAGCGAATTTCTTTATAGTCTTTGGAAGGATAGGGAGGTCAGGGTATGCCCGGCTCTAACACCTATTATAGCATTATCGCTTTGTTAGACATAGCCCTTGTTACTTTTGTTTTATATAAAATCTTTTTGTTAATTAAGGGAACCCGTGCCATCCAGCTCTTGAAAGGGCTGGGTATATTGCTGGCGGTCACCATTATCAGCCAGTGGGCTGGACTCTATACTATTAACTGGTTATTGCAAAAAACGATTGGGATGGTGTTTGTGGCCCTGCCGGTAGTGTTTCAGCCGGAATTGCGCCGCGCCCTGGAACAACTGGGACGAGGCAAAATCTTTGCCAGCTCTTCCCGGCAGCTGGGGCCAGAGGCCAGAAAACGGTTGCTGGAGGAGCTGGTTCGGGCCATCAGCCAGGCCAGTCAGCAGAAAATAGGGATGTTAATCGTACTGGTGGGGGAAAGCAAATTGCATGAATTTACGGAAACGGGTACATATATCGATGGAGTGGTTTCCCGCGAATTGCTGGCTAATATCTTTAGTCCCAATACCCCCCTCCATGACGGAGCGGTAATCATCGATGGGGAGCGAGTGGTAGCAGCGGGCTGCCTGTTACCTCTGTCGGAAAACCGGGAGGTAGGGCGGGAGCTGGGTACCCGCCACCGGGCCGCCCTGGGTATCAGTGAAGTTTCCGATGCGGTTGCTATTGTAGTTTCGGAAGAAACAGGTACCATTTCCGTTGCTCAGGAAGGCAACCTGACTCGCTATTTAAGTGAAAAATCCCTTAAAGAAATGCTGGAGGTTCTATACAGTGCGCCGGAAAACCAGAACCGGCCCTGGTGGAGGAAAGTAAGATGAAAAGATTCTGGGAACGCAATACCGGACTGAAATTGCTGGCTCTCCTGACTGCTATTGTCCTCTGGTTTTACGTCAATCAGCTGGAAACCGGGGGCCAGCAGGAGATTCAGGCGACAGTACCAGTAGTGGTCAAAAACCAGCCAGCACAGCTGGTCATCGTAGAAATGCAGCCCACGGTGAATGTCCGTTACCTGAGAGGAAACAAGACTACCCTGCCGCTCTGGGGCAACCGGACCGGTGCTGAAGTCAAGGCGGAAGTGGATTTGAGCCAGGCCAAAGCCGGCCTGAACTGGGCCAAAGTCAAAGTGCAGGTACCCGAAGATGCCCGCCTGCTGGAAGTGAGTCCGGCCCAGATTGCTATTCGTTTGGAACCCTGGAACAAAACCCGCTAAGGAGGCTGCCTATGGCTATTCGCATCAATAATCTCAGGTTACCGCTGGAACACAGTGAACGGGAACTTACCCGCCAGGCGGCCCGGGAGCTGGGCCTGAAGGAAAAGGATATCCTTAGTCTGCAAATCGTGCGGCGCTCGGTAGATGCCCGGCGCAAGGACAGGATCTGGTTCGTCTATGCCGTTGATGTGGAGGTAACTCAGGAAGAACGGGTGCTGGCCCGCTGCCGGGGCAAAGGGCAAATTGCAGCCGTCTCTACACCGGCTGCGGAACCGGAACTGAACAAAGGCAGTCTGCTTTTGAACCAGCGGCCCATTGTGGTAGGAGCAGGGCCTGCGGGGCTGTTTGCCGCCTTGCTGCTGGCCCGCTATGGTTATCGGCCGCTGGTGCTGGAACGGGGAGCCGATGTCCACAGCCGGGCAGCAGCGGTGGAGGAATTCTGGAGCACCGGCAACCTGGATCCCCGCAGCAATGTCCAGTTCGGGGAAGGGGGTGCTGGGACCTTTTCCGATGGCAAACTCACTACCCGCATCGATGACCCCCGCCGCTTTCTGGTGCTGAAGGAGCTGGTTAAGGCCGGGGCACCGGAGGATATTCTCTATGTACATAAGCCGCATATCGGTACGGATATATTGCGCCGGGTGGTGGTCAATCTGCGCCGTCAGATCGAGGCACTGGGCGGGGAGGTGCGCTTCCTGGCCCGGGTTACCGACTTGATTCTGGAAGGAGACCGGATACAGGGAGTCATTGTTAACCATACGCAGGAAATTCCGGCTGAAGTAGTGATCCTGGCAGTAGGTCACAGTGCCCGCGATACCTATCGCATGTTACACCGGCATCAGGTCAGCCTTACGCCTAAAGCCTTTGCCATCGGTGCCCGCATTGAACATCCCCAGGCCCTGATCGACCGGGCCCAGTATGGCGCCTTTGCCGGGCATCCTCGCCTGGGAGCGGCGGATTATCACCTGACCTATCAGGATGAGGAGAGCGGGCGGGGAGCCTACACTTTCTGTATGTGCCCCGGCGGTCAGGTAGTGGCCGCTGCTTCAGAACCAGGCCAGGTGGTGACCAATGGCATGAGCAACCGGGACCGGGCCAGCGGCACCGCCAATGCTGCCCTGGTAGTGCAGGTATTCCCTCCTGATTTTCCCGAGGAGGGACCGCTGGGTGGGATCGCTTTTCAGGAAAAATGGGAACAGGCCGCTTTTCGCCTGGGGGGAGAAAGCTATCAGGCTCCAGCCCAGCGGGTAGAGGACTTTCTGGCCGGTCGTCCCAGTTCAGAAGTAAAAGGGGCCAGTTACCGACCGGGTATTACTCCTGCCGACTTGCATCGAACTCTGCCGCATTATGTTGCCAAAGCCATGGAAAAAGCTATAATAAATATGGATAAAAAACTGAAAGGATTTGCCCACCCCGACGCGGTTTTAACCGGGGTGGAAACCCGCACTTCAGCTCCGGTCCGTATCAACCGGGGAGAAGACCGGCAGGCCCTGGAGATTGCTGGTCTCTATCCGGCCGGAGAAGGAGCCGGCTATGCCGGAGGTATAATGAGTGCAGCGGTAGATGGCTTGAAAGTAGCGGAAGCCATTATCCAGCGCTATCGGGAAGGAGATTACTGAGATGGGAAAATTGTTTGGTACTGATGGGGTACGCGGTATTGCCAATCAGGAATTGACCCCTGAGCTGGCTTTTCGCCTGGGCCGGGCCGGGGGTGCAGTGCTGGCCCGGGCAGCCCGGGAACAGGGGATAGAGCGGCCAGCACTGGTGATCGGCCGGGATACCCGCATTTCCGGCCAGATGCTGGAGAGCGCTCTGGTAGCCGGTCTTAATTCAGCAGGAGTGGATGCCTGGCTGGCCGGGGTGATTCCCACGCCGGCGGTAGCCTATCTGATCCGGGCCTACGGAGCCCAGGGCGGGGTAGTGATTTCCGCTTCCCACAATCCAGCTCCGGATAATGGGATCAAGTTTTTTGGCCCCAGTGGCTACAAGCTTACTGATGAACAGGAGGAAACTATTGAAGCCCTGCTGGGCGAAACGGCAGAGGAGGACCACCTGCCCCGGCCCATCGGGGCCCAGGTTGGCCGGGTGCGTCAGCTGGAGGATGCGGAAGATCGCTATCTGGCCTTCCTCAAATCCACCATCCCGGGCGATCTGAGCGGCCTGAAAGTGGTGGTGGATTGCGCCAATGGGGCCGCCTGCCGGGTTTCCCCCCGCCTGCTGCGGGAACTGGGGGCGGAGGTTTTGGTCATCAATGACCAGCCTGATGGGCTCAATATCAATGCCGGCTGCGGTTCGACCCATCTGGACGCTCTCAAGGCAGCGGTGGTGGAACACGGGGCTCAGGTGGGGATCGCCCATGATGGTGATGCTGACCGGGTGCTGGCTGTGGATGAAAAAGGCCAGGTTATCGACGGGGATGTAATCATGGCCCTCTGCGCGCTGGCATGGCAAAAACAGGGCCGACTCCAACAGAATACCCTGGTGGTAACGGTGATGACCAACCTGGGCTTACATCTAGCTTTAAAGCCCAGGGGCATCAACATCCTGGAAACCAGGGTAGGGGATCGCTATGTCCTGGAAAAAATGCTGGAAAGCGGCGCCGTCCTCGGGGGCGAGCAATCAGGGCATATCATTTTTCTGGACTACAACACTACCGGTGACGGGGTGTTGACGGGATTGCAGTTACTGCATATTATTAAAGAGGCGGGTAAACCCGCTTCCGCAACAGCTGCGGTGATGGAACGCCTGCCCCAGTTCCTGGTGAATGTGCGGGTGAAGGATAAGGAGGCGGCCATGGCCAGCCTCAAGGCCCAGGAAGCTATCCGCCAGGCGGAAGCTCAGCTGGCCGGCCAGGGCCGGATTCTGGTGCGGCCTTCCGGCACTGAACCCCTGATCCGGGTGATGGGCGAAGGCCGGGACGGAGCCTTAGTGGAAAAACTGGTACGGGAAATTGCCGCCATTTTTGAACAGATGTAGGCTATAAGCAAGCGGGCCGCCTGCTGCGGGCGGCCCCCTGGCCTTAATTTTTTAAGGGGGTGAGACATGAAGAAAAAGAGCAACGGGCATACTGAAAAAAAGCGCCGGGACTCCTGCGGGAGTTGACGAGGTGAGGGAGCATCGAGGTTTCGGCGGATGCCCTCCGGTGAGGGGCCCAGGCCGTAAGGACGGGACAAAACCTGGCAGTGATGCCAGGGCCAAAACCCGTACCGGGGCCCGGATTTTGGCTTGAGGAGGATAACTTGCATGTGTGGAATCGTCGGCTATATCGGTAGTAAACCGGTTGTACCTATATTGCTGGATGGACTGGCTAAACTGGAGTACCGGGGTTATGACTCCGCTGGTATCGCTGTCCTGACAGAGCAAGGCATTGCTGTGGAAAAAAGCGTGGGCAAACTGGCCATACTGGCAGAAAAACTGGCCCACAATGCTCCCCAGGGTACTCTGGGCATCGGCCATACCCGCTGGGCCACTCATGGCCGCCCCAGCGATATCAACAGTCATCCCCATACTGACTGTGCGGAAAAATTTGCGGTTGTCCATAACGGGATTATTGAAAACTTCCAGAAGCTGAAGGAATGGCTGGCCGCCAATGGCCACACCTTCCGCTCGGAAACGGATACTGAGGTACTGCCCCACCTGGTGGAACATTTCTACCAGGGCGATTTGCTGGCCGCCGTTCGGGAAGTGGTGAAACACATTGAGGGCTCCTATGCCCTGGGCATCATCTGCCAGGATGAGCCCGACAAAATCGTGGCCGTGCGCAAGGACAGCCCCCTGGTGGTTGGCCTGGGTCAGGGGGAGAATTTCATTGCCTCTGACATCCCCGCCATTCTCAGCCACACCCGCGATACCTATATTCTCAATGACGGGGAAATGGTTCTGCTGACTGCCAATGAGGTCAAGGTCTTTGATCAGCAGGGGCAGGAAATCAACAAGGAAGTCTTCCGGGTCCACTGGGATGTGGAAGCAGCGGAAAAAGGCGGCTATCCTCATTTCATGCTGAAGGAAATCCACGAACAGCCCAAGGCCCTGCGGGACACCCTCTCCGGCCGTCTGGCCACCGATAACTCCCGGGTCCTGCTGGAAGAACTGCAAATGACACCGGAGGAAGTAAAGCAGATCAAGAAGATATTCATCACCGCCTGTGGTACCGCCTATCACGCCGGAATTGTAGGCAAGTATGTCATCGAAGACCTGGCCCGTATTCCGGTGGAAGTGGATATCGCTTCCGAATTCCGCTACCGCAATCCCATTATCGACCAGGATACCCTGGTAGTGGTGATCAGCCAGTCCGGCGAAACCGCCGATACTCTGGCTGCCCTGCGGGAGGCCAAAAACCGCGGCGCCAGAGTGCTGGCCGTTACCAATGTGGTGGGCTCTTCGGTGGCCCGTGAAGCCAACTGGGTGATTTACACCTGGGCTGGTCCCGAAATCGCCGTGGCCTCCACCAAGGCCTACACCACCCAGCTGGTGGTGATGTACCTGCTCGGCCTCTACCTGGCCCAGCAGCGGGGTACCCTTACCCAGGAGCAAATCAGGGAAGTGGTCACCGCCCTGCGGGAACTGCCCGCTCAGGTGGAAGCCATCCTGGGCCGGGAAGAGGAAATCAAGGGTTTTGTGCAGAAATACGCCCACTGTGAGGATGTGTTCTTCCTGGGCCGCAGCATCGACTATGCAGTGGCTATGGAAGGCTCTCTCAAGCTGAAGGAGATCTCCTATATCCACGCAGAGGCCTATGCCGCCGGGGAGCTGAAGCACGGTACCCTGGCCCTCATCGTCGAGGGGATTCTGGTGCTGGCCCTGGCTACCCAGATGGATGTCTTCGATAAGATGGTGAGCAATATCAAGGAGGTCAAGGCCCGCGATGCCTCGGTGGTGGGCATCACTTTCGAAGGGGAAGAGGAGCTGGCCAAGAGTGTGGATGAGGTGATCTATATTCCCCGCACCCATAAGCTGACCAGTGCGGTGCTGACGGTAGTGCCCCTGCAGTTGATCGCCTACTATGTGGCGGTGGCCCGCGGCTGTGATGTGGATAAACCGCGGAATCTGGCCAAGAGTGTGACTGTGGAGTAAAATGAAAAGGAAAAGGGTTGAGCGACGAGCTCAGCCCTTTTTGTTGTATCTAACGAGTGATATTCTCGAGCTGGGGTTGGTGAGTACCTACCGTTAGCTGAACGTACGGACTGAGGTGCACGAATCCAATTGTTCAGCGCTACACCGATTATAGGCTTATTTTAATTCTTTTATTAATAAATGTGTATAATTTCGGGCACCATGTAATACGCGATATACATATACTTTATTTTCTATAACCCGGTAAAAAGCTATATAAGGTTCAACGATAATCATGCGGAAATTAAACTTTTTCAGCGAGGGATCGAGTAACGGGGTTCCAGAATGAGGAAAATTCTCTAAACGGCTCAAGGCGTGCATAATACTTTCAAGTATACTATCTGCAGCGCTTGGATTATCTACCATAATATAATCAAATATCTCGTCTAGGTCTGTATATGCGGCAGGGAGTAGTTCTACATTATATTTTTCCATGGATTTTCTCCTTGAGCCGTTTTTGTGCCTCAGCAAGCGTGATGGTTGGCTCGCCAGCAAGGCGTTGTTGTTCGGCCAACAATAATTTTTCGCGGAGATCAAGCATAGCTTCTCGACGTTCAAAAGCCTCAATACTCATTATTACAAGATCGCCTTCACCATTTTTTGTGATGTATATAGGTTCTGCTTTTTCATGGGCAAGCTGGGAAATGGTATTATATTTATTACGAAGCATTGTAGATGATTTTATAATCATTTAATTGGCCCCCTAGTAGAATATTCTACTTTTATTATACGATAATTCTAATAGAATATAAATAGGCTTCTCCTCTCGATCCGGCAGCTGGCCAAAGATTTGCACATTAGTGTAATCACCACAAAACGGGCTTATGGGAATTTTTCTCTATCTCTTCAAAACGGCTGTAATTCCTCTTACTGCTAGCGGAAAGTGGCGAGGTATTGCAGATATTCTGGCAGTAGGTTTTTATTTATCTGGATCAATAACTCTGTTCGGGATTAGTTTGTTAGAAATTGGAGTACTGGAGTGGCCATATTCCTCATAGTAGCTCATATAGCAATGATTTTTGGAATGCTGAGTCCTGATATTTTTAGCCACGGTGGCAGTGGGATGAAAATGTGAAGTGCGATAAACTGCTGGTATTATCTACTCAGGATAAAAGATAACCATCTGGGCCCTTACTGTTTCCTCGCCTGCATTAAAATAGGCATGGGGCCTGTCCGCTTTAAACCTGATGGCATCCCCTGTCCTGACCACATATTCCTTCAAGCCGACCTGGATAGTCAGTTCTCCGCTAAATACAGTAATGAATTCCTGCGTCCCCTGACCGTGAGGCTCTGCCTGCAAAGAGCCTCCTTTTTTTATTTCAATTCCATAGATTTCAAAGCGGCGGCCCTCCTCGTAGGGGAAATAGGGATAAAGATAGTATTTGCCATTGTCTTCCACCAGGGGCTGAAGCTCCTGGTGGCGGATGAGCTCTGTTGCAGATTGGGGTGAGTTTAACAAAGAAGTAAAGGATATCTTCAGGCCATTGGCTATCTTCCACATAATTGCGATGGTGGGGTTGGCTTCTTCCCGCTCGATCTTGCTGAGCATGCTTTTGCTGACACCGGTCAACTGGGCCATTTTATCCAGACTGAGTTTTCGTTCTTCGCGAATTCGTTTTAAGTTGGAGGCAATAACAGAATTAAGATTTTCCAAACAGGCTCACCTCAACATCTTGTATTATATAGTAGATACATTGTATAATACTACGAAACTGTTTATTATAGTAAACGGTTAACCTATTTTATTATACTGAGAGACAGGAGGGAGGGTCAATGGCCAACTGGTTAGCTTTTCTATACGTCTTTGTGGTGACCTTTACTCCGGGCCCCAATAATATCATGGCTCTGGTCAATGCAAACCTATTCGGTTTTCGCAAAACCGTAAAGTTTTTACTGGGGGTTTTTACCGGTTTCGCTCTGATCATGCTGGTGTGCAGTTATTTTAACCTCTGGCTGTTCAATCTGTTGCCTAAAGTACAGATGCTAATGGGTATCATCGGTGCCGTCTATATGCTCTACCTGGCGATTATAATTATGAAGAGCGGGGAACCGGAGGAAAAAGAGGGGAATGCGCAACTCAACTCTTTTCTGGCCGGTCTGACCATGCAGTTTGTCAATCCCAAGGTGATTCTATATGGCATTACGGTTATCTCCAATTTTATTATTACTCATTACAGATCTCCGCTGACTCTATTCCTGTTTTCCCTCTTTCTAGCCTTTGTAGGCCTGGTGGCTACCTCCAGCTGGGCCCTATTTGGAGTGGTGTTTAAGCGCTTTTTGGCCCGTTATCGGCGGCCGTTTAATATAGTATTGGGCTTATTGCTGATTTATAGCGCTGTTTCTATATCAGGTATGGTTAAGTAAATTATCAGGAAGCTGAAAAATTTATTCAACAGTGTTACATTTCCATACAAACAACTCTATATGTATATAGTGAGCAGGCACGAAGAGAGTCCTCGTGCCTGCTCTGTTTGTGCGCCCGGCATGGGCGTTGTCTATAGGGTGAAAGTCCCGAACGGTGAAGGTAGCAGTAGCCGTATGAGAGTACCGATGCGAAGTATAGATGCGGAATGAACCGTAGTAGTGTAGGTGGACGAATTGAGTTTAGATATCTATTATAGCGAGCCTTTTGCGAAGAAATTTATAAGCCTTATGATCCGTAATGCGTGGTGCGTAACGAGCTGGTTTTCAAAAGGGCCCCCTCTATGTTTATGAGACCAATAGGCCGGCAGCGTGGAATTTATAAATTTTTTACTTGCCAATACTACCAAAATAAGGTATAATAATTTTGCCGGCAAACTTGCCGGCAAAAGGATGGTGTAAAAACACATGAAGAATGATCCAATTTTAGCCGACATAAAACAGGATGCAGACTCATTACCTTATTCCCTTTGGGAGGAGATAGGCTTCCGCTTTGGTGATAAGGGAACCCACACGAGCAGAACCATTATGCTGGAAGAGTTATCGTTATTACTTCATGAATGTGCAGAAGATGCGACGCGTGATGACTATGTAACGGCAATTGTTGACTACAATTGCCTGGGCAAGCGGACAGTTGCGACTCGAAGACTTTCCAGTCAGCGTATGCGGGAGTTATATGGTCTCGATCCATCGCTGCCTATATTTAGGATTTTGCGTTATTGCTGGAACGCAGATGAGAAAGGTCACCCACTTCTTGCCTTACTTACTGCTATGGCCCGGGATCCCCTTCTACGAGTTACATCCCTCCCCATTCTCCGGATGCAACCAGGGGAAGAACTGGCCCGGCAACAGATGATAGATGTCCTTCGCGAAAGTACTAGGAACCGACTAAATGATAGCACGCTTGATAAGGTTGTGCGCAACGCTTCTTCATCCTGGACCCAGTCAGGACACTTAAAAGGTCGTGTTCGTAAGATTCGCCAAAAAGTTGAGCCTACACCTGTCGTCACCGCATATGCTCTTCTTTTAGGTTACTTACTTGGTGCCCGGGGTCCCGGTTTATTCAAAACATTATGGACAAAGGTGCTTGATACACCCCCAGAGGAACTTATTTCCTTGGCAATGGATGCGAAGCGCTTTGGATTCTTGGATATAAGCTATTCCGGCGGTATAATCGAAGTTTCAGTTGACCGTATGTTAACCGAGGATGAAAGGAGGCTGATTCGTGAGTAGAATTGAAGAGCTGGCAAACCGCTATCGTAACCATATTGCTACGCCATGGCAGCGTAATCTGGCCGGCGAGCAAAGGATGATTTTTGTTGTCTATGCTCCAGCCCATGAGCGTAAACTCCGTGCCAGGTTAGAATTGTTCGAGATGGCGACCATTGAATCTGGACATAAATGGAAATCTTTCGACTTTACCCAAACCTTCGCCCGATGGATGAGCGGGTTAGAATACAAGGAAGTTTATTTCGAGGAGCCCGAAAATCTGGCGATACCCCTTGAGAGTGAATTCCCGTATTTTGCAGCCGCTGAACTCCGTAAAGTACTTACTGGTGAAGATGTTGACTCTGACACTGTGGTTGCTGTTTATGGCGTTGCCAGCCTGTACGGATTCACTAAAGTATCGTCGGTTCTGAAAGAAGTAGTAAGAGATATTCGTGGGCGATTGGTAGTCTTTTTCCCGGGCGAATTCGAAAATAACAATTATCGTCTTCTTGGTGCACGAGATGGTTGGAATTACCTGGCTATTCCCATCACTTTACATAATGGGGTGAGCGATTGATGAAGAACCGGGAGATTTTCCAACGAGATCCTATTGTTTCAAAACTGCTCAATGACGGCGTAGCTACAGTTACTGAAGCGGCCACTTCTAAAGAGATTGAAACCCTTCGCTATGAACTGGAGCATTTTGTTTGCGAGGGGCAGTATAAAGACGGACTTATACGCATTCTTGAGTCTTACTTGAGCAATGCGGATTCGACAAGCCAGCCAGCCGTTTGGGTAAGCGGTTTTTTTGGCAGCGGTAAATCACATCTTCTGAAGATGCTCCGCCACTTATGGGTTAACACCAAATTTGAGTCGGATGGAGCGACTGCCCGTGAGCTGGTCAGGTTACCGGTGGAAGTAAAAGATTTGCTTAAAGAATTGGATACGTTAGGGAAAAGATGTGGCGGGCTTCATGCTGCGGGGGGGACGCTGCCGTCCGGTGGAGGGAAAAGTCTTCGTCTGGCTGTTCTCAGTATTATCTTTCGCTCGAAAGGCCTGCCCGAGTCTCTTCCCCAAGCCCAATTTTGCCTTTGGCTTCAAAAAAATGGCATCTACAGTCAGGTTGAAAAGGTTGTGGAAGATTCAGGCAAGGACTTTCGGCAAGAACTTCGTCATTTATATGCCAGTCCGGTAATAGCCAAAGCACTGTTGGAGGCTGACCCTGATTTTGCCTCCGATCTCAAGCAGGTGCGAGCCACTATTCGTGCCCAGTTTCCTGATGTAGACGATATTTCGACATCCGAATTCATCCAGATCATTCGTGATGTCCTTTCTGTAAACGGTCAACTTCCCTGCACGGCGATTGTACTCGACGAAGTCCAGCTCTTTATAGGTGACAGTACGGCTCGTTCATATGATGTGCAAGAAGTAGCCGAAGCCCTTTGTAAGCAGCTTGATAGCCGAATACTGCTTATAGGGGCTGGTCAGACTGCGCTGAGCGGTAATCTTCCGCTTCTTCAGCGATTGAAGGATCGTTTTACAATACCTGTGGAACTCTCCGATACGGATGTTGAAACTGTAACTCGCCGGGTAGTGCTGGCCAAAAAAGCAGATAAGCGTAAGGCCATCGAAGAAATATTAAATGCTTACGCTGGTGAAATTGACCGACATCTTGTCGGTACTCGAATTGCTCCCCGAAGTGAAGACCGGAGCATTATCGTCGAAGACTATCCCCTTTTACCCGTCCGCCGCAGATTTTGGGAGCATGTCCTTCGTGCCGTTGACGTTCCAGGAACCAGTAGCCAACTTCGTACTCAACTCCGTATTGTTCACGACGCTGTCCGGGAGATTGCCGAAAAACTTCTGGGTACGGTCGTGCCGGCTGATTTCATATTTGACCAACTCCAGCCAGACTTGCTTCGCACTGGGGTTCTTTTACGGGAAATTGACGAAACCATTCGTAATCTGGACGATGGAACTCCGGAAGGTTTGTTAGCCAAGCGTATTTGCGCACTTATATTCCTCATCCGCAAACTCCCCCGCGAAGCCGTCGCTGATATTGGTGTCCGTGCTACCACGGATATGTTAGCAGATCTTCTGGTAAGCGACCTGGCCAGTGATGGCCCTGCCCTGCGCAGAGAGATTCCACGGATTCTTGAGAAACTGGTTGAGGAAGGGAAGCTTATCAAGCTGGACGAGGAATACAGCCTTCAGACCCGGGAAAGCAGCGAATGGGACCGTGAATTCCGCAACCGGCAAACCCGGCTAAGTAATGATCTTACGGCTTTGTCCAGTAAACGTTCGGCTCTGTTGAATTCGGCCTGTATAGACGTCCTTGGTAATATTAAACTTCTCCAGGGGAAGTGCAAGGTGCCGCGTAAGCTGGTAATTCACTTTGGCAGCGAGCCACCTGAAACTCAAGGCCACGAAATCCCGGTTTGGGTCCGTGACGGCTGGGGAGAAAACGAAAGTACTGTTGTGGCCGATGCCCGGGCGGCTGGTAATGACAGCCCGACTATTTTCGTCTATATTCCGAAAGCAAGTGCCGAGGACCTAAAAAAAGCGATTATTGATTATGAGGCGGCTAAAGCGACCATCGAATTTAAGGGTACTCCTACAACTCCAGAGGGACGGGAAGCTCGCGATGCTATGTCCACTCGTATGAAAACGGCAGAGGTTACCCGGGATAGCATTATCCAGGATGTAATTAATGCGGCTAAGGTGTTTCAGGGCGGTGGACAGGAGCGTTTTGAACTGTCCATAAAAGAAAAAGTGCAGGCAGCCGCCGAAGCGTCCTTGGACCGCCTCTTTCCGAATTTCCGGGATGCTGATGATGAACGGTGGCCGACTGTTATCAATCGGGCAAAGAATGGCGACGAAGCCGCCTTCCAGGCTGTAGGCTGGAACGATGCACCCGAAAAACACCCTGTCTGTTCAGCTATTCTTTCTGAAATCGGATCCGGCAAGACAGGCAAGGAAATTCGCGAAACCTTTGAAAAAGCACCTTATGGCTGGCCGCGTGATGCTATTGACGCTGCTTTGATTACGCTTTTTGCCACTGGACATCTTCGCGCTATATATAAAGGAGTCCAGCTTGACCGTGGTCAATTGGATCAAGCTAAGATTTCGGCTACCGACTTCCGGGTAGAAACGGTAACCATAGATGTCCGCAGCCGCATGAAACTACGAAAGCTTTTTCAAACAGCAGGCCTTAGCTGCAAGGCGGGGGAGGAATCTTCTGTAGCCGGGCAATTTCTTGCCAAGCTTATGGACCTGGCCGAGCGTGCCGGTGGCGATCCGCCACTGCCTGAGCGTCCATCTAAGACCCATTTGGAAACAATGCGGGGACTTGCTGGTAACGAACAACTTGCAGCGATACTGGAACAGTTTGACACCTTGTCCCAACAACTGCAGAATTGGTCAGCATTGGCGGACTTGGCGACAAAGCGCAAACCTGCGTGGGATAGACTTCAGATCCTGTTGAGACACGCCCGTGGCCTCCCCGAAGCGGAAGAACTGCAAAAGCAGGCCAATGCTGTGCGCGATGAACGTCGATTGTTAGAAGAGCCCGATCCGGTTCCGGATATTCACAGAGCAGTCGTCAAAGTGCTCCGTAGTGCTGTCAGGCAGGCTCACGCCAACTTTGAGACGGTATATAACCGGGAGAGAGCGGCACTCGAGGGAAATGAGAACTGGCAGAAACTATCTCCGGAACAGAAGCAAAAAATTCTTGCGGCTGAAGGTATTGCCAGCGTTCCCCGACTTTCCATAGAAGATGACGAGTCCTTGCTTCGAAGTCTCCAGGAAATTCCTCTGTCAAGCTGGAAAACCAGGACAGATGCCCTTCCTCAACAGTTTAGCAATGCTGCCATGGCAGCTGCGAAGTTGCTTGAGCCAAAAACGCAAAAGGTAAAACTGACCAGCAGCATTCTGAGGACAGAAAATGATGTTAAAGCCTGGGTGGCTAAAATTGAGAGAGAACTTCTAGAAAGGATTAAGAACGGCCCCATCGTGATCTCGTAGGAGGGGGAAATGGATGCCGGTACTATCAGTAGAACAGCGAAATAAACTTGAACGTACAGTCGTCGAAGCCCGGGATGTTGCCGAAGCCGGAGCCAAGGCGGCCCTGGAGTCCCTGGCTGTGCACCATCACGAACCTTACAGCCATATGAGTCCAGAACAGCGTCGGCTTCGCAACCACCTTCGTGCCCGGGCGCGGCAACTGGGGGATAAGCAGGACAAAAGCGGAAAACTGGAAATCACGTATCTGATTCAGGAGTGTGCTTACGAGCACTGGCATAGGATGCTCTTTGCCCGTTTCCTTGCGGAAAATGACCTCCTCATCGAGCCGGAGATGGGGGTGGCCGTTAGTCTGGAAGAGTGTGAGGAACTGGCCAAGGAGGAAGGTACCGATCTTTGGACCCTGGCCAGCCGTTTTGCCCAGCAGATGCTGCCGCAGATCTTTCGCCCGGATGACCCGGTGCTGCAGGTTACTTTTCCGTACGAATATCAATTGAAGCTGGAGCAGTTGCTCGACGACCTGGAGCCAGATATCTTTAAAGCCAGCGACGCCCTCGGATGGGTCTACCAGTTCTGGCAGAGTAAGCGGAAGAAACAGGTGAATGAGTCGGGCAATAAAATTGGCGCTGATGAATTGCCGGCTGTCACCCAGCTCTTTACAGAGCCTTATATGGTCAATTTCCTTATTCACAACACCATTGGCGCCTGGTACGCGGGCAGGGTACTGGTGGAAAATCCGCAGCTGGCCGGGCAGGCAGAAAGTGAGGAAGAGCTTCGTAAGGCGGTTTCATTACCCGGTGTAACCTGGGATTACCTGCGTTTCGTCCGAACCGGCGATGGGGAGGGGACGTGGCGTCCTGCCGCTGGCACGTTCGAGGGCTGGCCGAAACGGGCAGCCGAGCTTAAAATACTGGATCCCTGCTGCGGCTCGGGCCATTTCCTCGTAGCGGTTCTTTATCATTTAGTCCCGATTCGTATGGCCGAGGAAGGCCTTACGGCCCGGGAGGCATGCGACGCCGTCCTTAGAGATAATCTCCATGGCCTTGAGATCGATGAGCGCTGCACGCAGATCGCCGCCTTTGCCCTGGCTCTGGCGGCGTGGACCTATCCTGGAGGCGGCGGATACCGTCCCTTGCCCCAGTTGCGAATAGCCTGTTCCGGCATCGCTCCGAATACGAAAAAGGAAAACTGGCTCGCCCTGGCGGGAGATGACGAGCGTCTGCGCAATGGCATGGCCCGGCTTTATGACCTTTTCCGGGATGCGCCCCTTTTAGGAAGCCTTATCGATCCGAGTTCCGCTGTAGAAGACAGCCTGTATGAAGCCCGGTTTGATGAACTCCGCCCTTTACTGGAAAAAGCGATATCCGCGGAGAAAGATGATTACCCTCAGCATGAGTTAAGGGTTGCCGCCTGCGGTATTGCTGATGCGGTTCAGATTCTTGGAGGGCTCTATCATTTGATCATAACTAATGTTCCATACTTGGGTCGTGGTAAGCAGACCAATCTAATCAAAGAATTTTGTGCGCAATATTACTATGAAGCCAAGAACGATATTGCTACTGTATTTTTGGGTCGGCTGCTCCGTCTCAATTCACCTGCCGGCACAACGGCCCTGGTCATGCCGCAGAACTGGCTGTTCTTGACTACTTATAAAAAATTTCGTACCCGGATGCTGAAAACAAGGCGATGGGAAATACTTGCTCAACTTGGTGAAGGAGGATTCGAAAACTCGCAAGCAGCGGGTGCCTTTACTGCTTTACTGGTCATTTCCGCTTCTGCTCCGCCAATGGGACATACCTTCGCCGGCCTCGACGCTACCGCCCCCCGCACGGCGCAGGAGAAAGCTGAAATTCTTCGAGGAGCCGAACTTAAGACGGTGGTGCATGCGGAGCAGCTGAAGAATCCGGATGCACGGGTAGTTTTGGATTCGCTTAATTTGAAAAAATTGCTATCACAATATGCAGATTCATTTCAAGGGATATCGCCTGCAGATTTTCCACATTACGGCCGTTTCTTTTGGGAAATAGCAGCAAGTGGTTTTAGTTGCCCTGAATGGTCTTTTTGGCAGTCGACTGTTACGGTGCATCAACATTATGGCGGTAAAGAGCTAATGCTTTGGCAAAACGCAGATTTTAAACGGGCTGTTGAAATTGGCAAGGCATATATTCGTGGAAAAAATGCCTGGGGAAAACCAGGAGTTGTTGTAAGTGCGATGCGTGGATTACCCTGTACTATATATACTGGGGAAGTATTTGATACAAATGTTGCCGTCATCGTTCCTCATAATCCAGCCCATCTCCCCGCCATCTGGTGTTTCTGTTCTTCGCCTGAATATAACGAAGCTGTCCGCAAGATTGATCAGAAACTGAACGTAACAAACGCGACATTGGTTAAAGTCCCCTTCGACTTGGAATACTGGCAGAAAGTCGCCGCCGAGAAGTATCCAAATGGTCTTCCCGAACCTTATTCAGACGACCCCACTCAATGGATCTTCCACGGGCATCCGGCAGATTCTACCAGCCCCCTTCAGGTGGCGGTGGCCCGCCTTTTGGGCTATCGCTGGCTGGCGGAACTGGATGATTCGATGCGGTTGTCTGCGGAAGCACGCGAGTTGGTACAGCGCTGCAGGGAGTTGGAAGATTACGCCGACGGCGACGGCATAGTCTGCCTCCCTGCTGTTCGTGGCGAAGAACCAGCTGCCGAACGCCTGCGGGCATTACTCGCCGCCGCCTACGGGGAGGAATGGTCGCCAGCCAAAGAGCAGGAACTTATTATTGCAACGGGTTCTGAAGCGAAGGATCTTGACGAGTGGCTCCGCAACGATTTCTTTGAACAGCACTGTAAGCTATTTCACCACCGGCCCTTCATCTGGCATATCTGGGACGGGCGCCGGCGCGACGGTTTCCATGCTCTGGTCAACTACCACAAGCTGGCTGAGGGCAATGGCAAAGGCAGGCAGGTTTTAGAAAGCCTTACTTATAGTTATCTCGGTGAGTGGATTACCCGGCAGAAAGATTGGGTGAAGCGAGGCGAAGGTGGTGCTGAAGACCGGCTGGCAGCTGCATTGGAATTGCAAAAACGCCTTATTGCCATCCTCGAAGGTGAACCTCCTTTCGATATTTTCGTCCGCTGGAAGCCTATCGAACAGCAGCCCATCGGCTGGGAACCGGACATTAATGACGGAGTGCGGATCAACATCCGGCCGTTTATGGCTTCTGACATTCCCGGCGGCCGAAAAGGTGCCGGCATCCTCCGGTGGAAGCCCAATATTAATTGGGGCAAGGACCGCGGCAAAGAACCAACGCGTCCTCAAGAACAGTTTCCCTGGTTCTGGAAGAATGGTAAGTTCACCGGCGAGCGGGTCAATAATGTGCATTTAACCAATGAAGAAAAAAGAAAAGCACGTGAGGCAGTGAACAGGAGTAGATAACTATGTCGATTAGGACAAGTGAAATGTCGGCAAATACACTTTTAGAAGCCGTACGCCAGTCGTTGCTTCGAGCCGGCCGGTATGATCCGGGTGCTGTTGTCCCGCCAGCAGTGATTCTCTGGACCGATGCCGACGGCCAGTGGCAGCCGTTGGTATCCCAGTTGCGCCCGCTTATGCCGGAGCTTTTGACCCTGGGAGATTACAACCCGGAAGAAAAAACCGGACCGGCAATTTGGTTGCGGTGTGTCATTGAACGAATGCTACCTGAAGTTGAACTAGCGGATAAAGCCATCCCAGTCATTTACATGTCAAACGTGAGCCGGCAGGTACTCCGAGCCGGCGAGGAGTGTCCGGACAGCCTCAAACCGCTGGTGGAACTGCAGTATCGCGGTACGGTTTGGACACAGCGTAACGGTAAAGACTGGACAGTTGAGGCATTTTTGGTATCAGAAGATGGTCTGGGCCTGGATGTGGCTAAAGATAAACAGACCCGGCAGGCGATGCTTCGGGCACTACCGCAATTGGCCACCACCCCTGTATCACGGCTGCGAGGTAAACGCCTGGAGGCTGAGGATTTTGATAAGTTGATGGTTGCCGATACCTCCCGGGACTTGCTGTTATGGCTGAATGACCCGGTTCATACGCGCGAGAAATGGGGTAACGACAAGTGGGCGGCATTTTGTGCTCGTTGTAAGGTGGAATATGAGATCGATCCGGGAGAAGGCGAACTTGTTGTTGCTGAAAAAATGGGATTGCGGGATAACGAAGCCTGGCAGACTTTGTGGCAAAGATATGCCGAAGCCCCGGCGCTTTACCCCGGTATTCCCGAAATCTTGCGGCGCGCCAAACCGGCCAGACTGTTATTTGACCGGGAGCCCTGGCCGGACGAAAACGAGGCGGAAGAGGATTCGCTGAGGCAGAGTCTTTTGGAATTGGAAAGATTATCTCCCGCTGATGCCAGACAAAGAATCGAAGAACTCGAGAAGGAACACGGTGCACGGAGGGAGTGGATCTGGGCCCGGCTGGGACAGAGCCCGCTGGCCGTGGCCTTAAAACACCTCGTAACTCTGGCCCGAAAAACAGCTCAAGGCCTTGGAGGCGACTCGCCAAAAGCAATGGCTGATCTGTATACGGAGGGTGGATATCTGGCCGATGATGCCGTATTGAGGGCAATTAGCAGCGTAAAATCATCGGAGGATGCGAGGGCATTACAAGTTGCTATTCGCAGTATTTATCTGCCCTGGCTAGAGGATGCAGCCCGGCATTTTCAAGATTTAATTGCAACCTTCCCTTTGCCGAACGTTGCCAGCAAAAAACAAACTTTAATTGCCGCCAATCCTGGGCAGTGTTTGCTTTTTGTGGACGGACTTCGATTTGATATTGCCCAGCGTTTGATTGCCATGGCCGAAGAAAGACAGCTCCAGGTAAATATAAATTGGCGCTGGGCGGGACTGCCCACAGTAACTTCAACGGCGAAACCAGCAGTCTCCCCAATAGCAGGAAAGCTTTCAGGTGAACTACCTGGCGAAGACTTTATTCCGGAGGTCAGTGAGGTTAATCTTTCACTAACTACCGACCGGTTTCGCAAGCTCTTAACGGAAGCAGGCTATCAGGTGTTTAATTCCTTTGAGACGGGCAACCCGGATGAGCCTGGAGCACGTGGGTGGACGGAATTTGGCGAATTTGACAGATTGGGTCATACATTGCAAAGCAAGTTCGCTGCCCGCATCGATGAACAGCTTGAGCTAGTTCTGGATCGAATCCAAAATTTACTGGAGGCAGGCTGGAAGCAGGTACGCATTGTCACGGACCATGGGTGGCTTTTAGTTCCGGGTGGGCTGCCGGCCATGAAACTACCCAAATACCTCACCGAAAGCCGCTGGACAAGATGCGCCGCCATCAGGCCGGGAACCCGTGTTGATGTGCCAACTGCTGAATGGTACTGGAATGCCTATCAGCACTTTGCTTTTGCACCGGGGGTATATTGTTTCGTCAAAGGTAACGAGTATGCCCACGGAGGCGTAAGCCTTCAGGAATGCCTTATTCCTGAATTGACCTTTAATTCTATAGAGTTAGCTCCAGTAACGGTTAGTATAAGGGAAATTCAATGGTTTGGGTTGCGTTGTCGCGTTGCAGTTAATACCGGCAGTGCCGAAGTCATAGCCGACCTGCGGACAAAACCCAATGATCCGAATTCCAGTATTACTACGCCCAAGCAGATTGATTCCACTGGACGTGTTGGACTTCTTGTCGCGGACGATTCCCTTGAAGGAACTACGGTCAGTCTTGTCCTGCTCGACCCATCAGGACGCGTGCTTGCAAAGCAGGCAACCACCGTTGGAGGTGAGGACTAAATATGGAGCTTGACGCTCTCGATAAACTAGCAGCTTCTGTATTCGATGGGTATATAGTACGGAAGGACTTGGTGCGGAAATACAGCCGGCTGTATCCTGTACCTACATACGTGGTAGAATTCCTGCTCGGTCGGTATTGTGCAACTGTCGATGAAAAAGAGATCGAGGAAGGCCTGGAGATTGTTGAGAGGCAATTAAAGGATCGCACGATTAGGACCGGTGAAGAAGAACTTTTTAAAGCACGGGCAAGAGAGATTGGCTCGGTCAAAATAATTGACCTCATCAAGGCTCGATTGGACACCAAAAACGATTGTTTTGTTGCTGAACTGCCGAGCCTGGGGCTAAAAGATGTCCGGATTGACGATAACCTGGTTCGTGAAAATGAGCGAATGCTGACCGATGGGTTTTATGCAGAAGTCACCCTCGTCTATGATGCTGCCATTGCCCAGGAGAAAAACGGTCGTCCCTTCGCCATTGAAAGCTTACGAGCCATTCAACTTTCAAAGGTAGACGCACTGACAGTACTACAGCGAGGGAGGAGTCAATTCACCACCGACGAATGGAAACGTCTTCTAATACGTTCCGTAGGATTAGAACCGGATGCACTTTCAGAACGGGCTCAAAATATCGCCTTATTGCGGATGGTGCCTTTTGTAGAGCGAAACTACAATCTTGTTGAAATAGGCCCCCGGGGGACCGGCAAAAGCCATTTGTTTCAGCAAATCTCTCCTTACTCCCATTTAATTTCAGGTGGTAAAGCCACAGTGGCTAAAATGTTTGTGAATAATGCCACCGGGCAACGTGGTCTTGTCTGCCACTATGATGTCGTGTGCTTTGATGAAGTATCCGGTATATCCTTCGATCAGAAAGACGGCGTCAACATTATGAAAGGCTACATGGCCTCTGGCGAATTCTCCCGCGGTAAGGAAAGTATTCGTGCTTCCGGCGGCATTGTAATGCTGGGGAATTTTGATGTGGATGTTCAGCAACAGCAACGCATCGGCCATTTATTTAGTCCACTCCCGCCGGAGATGCGGGATGATACGGCTTTTATGGACCGTATTCATGCCTATGTTCCAGGGTGGGAGTTTCCCAAGCTCAATCCAAATATTCATCTTACGGATCATTTTGGATTAGTTAGCGACTTTCTCTCCGAGTGCTGGCACAAACTCCGTGATGGTAGCCGGGTTTCCGTGCTGCAGGGTAGGGTTAACTGGGGAGGAGCGCTCAGCGGTCGTGATATTGAAGCCGTCAATAAAACCGTTAGCGGCCTGATCAAGCTGCTTTTCCCTGATCCCGAGATGTCGATACCTGATGAAGAGCTGGAAAAGATCGTCCGAATTGCCCTGGAATTACGTCGCAGGGTGAAAGAACAGCAAAAGCGCTGTCTTAAGACGGAATTTCGAAATACTCATTTCAGCTACTCCATGGGAGTAGATGGGGTGGAACAGTTTGTTTCCACGCCGGAACTCCATAGTGATGAAACCATTGACAGTGATCCCTTGCCTCCAGGGCAGATATGGGCGATCAGTCCCGGTGGTCAGGACGCTTCGCCAGCTTTATATCGAATAGAGGTTACCGTTGGTCCTGGCAGTGGAGTAAAAATTCTTAACTCACCCGTTCCGCCGGCATTTCGGGAGAGCGTCCGTTACGGAGAACAGAATCTGTATGTTAGAGCCAAAGAGCTGGTTGGAGACCGCGATCCGCGCGCGCATGAGTTTTCCATCCAATTACGCGCTATGGACGTGGAACGTTCAGGCCAGGGACTCGGATTACCAGTGCTGATTGCCCTTTGCGGCGCTCTAATTGAGCGAAGCGTTAAGGGTGGATTGATCATAGTCGGAGCCTTAAACCTTGGCGGTTCAATTGAGATGATACCAAATCCGGTTGCTGTGGCCGAACTGGCCCTTGAGAAAGGAGCTACGACGCTGTTAATGCCAATATCTTCTCGAAGGCAACTGTTTGATCTTCCTGACGAAATGGCTACGAAGATCAACATCGAATTCTATGCTGATGCAACGGATGCTTTTGTTAAGGCGATTGTTGATTAGTATACAAAGCTGGGGGATTCGAGTTGACAGTTAGAACCCAAGGGCTTGCAGCCGCACACCGAGGATATATATATCAAGATTTAGCGACGGCCTATTTCTTTGCTATAGGGTTGGTGGATCGCTTTGTCACAATGACTGTTGACCGTAAGGTCTACCCCGGTGACCGGTTTGACGATCTGACGGTTCGAAAAACCGTAGGTGTTGTGCGGCGGCAATTCAAATCTAGTGAAAACGATGCAAGGTGTTTAGAAATTAAGGATTTCACTACCGACCGTACAAGTCTAAGAATTGATTACCTTGTCCGTAGTTATAAGAAAACTAGTACGTCAGCAGCAGAAGAATATCGCCTTTGCGCTACATGGGCGAGACCTACGGACCCTAATCTTTTAATGCTTCTTGAGGAGGTTCCTGGACAAGTATCTTTTACAGGCCACCCCTCAAAACTTTACCGTCTACGACCTGATTTAATCTGGCCTGAGGGTGGTTCGCCTGTTTGGAAGCCACTTCGGGAGGCAGGGGACATTTCGCGGCAGGATTTTGTTGACTTCGCCGCACGCTTTATTATCGAATTGGAGTGCCCGCAGGCATCCAGCGACCTTACTAATCCTGGGCCACTCGAAAGGCTGCTTTTCCGTGTTCTGTCAGAGAGCATTGGTGTGGGGCGCTACCCGAATCAGCATCGAAACGAAGTGGATGTTGCGGCCAGGTTGGTACAGTTAGCTAACAAAGCGCGGTCTGAGGGCCAGACTTTGGAGCCAACAGATATAGAGGCCGAACTTCGTCTGCGCACGGATTATGGGCGGGTAGCCCAAAAGTTTGCGCTCGATAGGGCAGAGTTTGTTAATCGGGACTCACTGCAGAACATTCTGCTTGACCAAATCAAGTCTCAAAAAGTGGTTATCCTCACCGGTGGCCCAGGTTCTGGAAAATCGTGGATACTTACTCACCTTGCTGAAAAGTTGCGAAACCGTGGGAACTTGGTGGCGCGTCATTATTGTTACCTGGAACCAGGTGACCCGGATGTCCAGCGGCGTGTTACGACAAATGTTCTCTTTGCTAATCTGATTGCTGAGTTAGTAGATAGTCTTCCAGCACTTAAGGAGAGACATCGGCCGATTTATGCAGCAGGTCCTCGTGAACTGGAAACCTTATTACAACATGCCGTTGAGTTAGATACTACAAAAAAGGTTGTTTTAATCATTGATGGTATTGATCACATTTCCCGCGTATTAAGTGAGTCCCGCTCGGTTGCGGCGGAAGACACTGACATCGTTGAGGAACTTGCTGCACTTAATCTACCTGAGGGTGTATGTCTTGTAATCGGCTCGCAACCTGGTGAACAACTTAATCCTTTACTAGGTTCTGCTACGCCCATTACCATGCCAGATTGGGAACGCCAAGAAATCGCTGTTCTGGCTGACCGTCTTGGAGTCATTGAGATTTTGCGGAAGGAAGGGTTTGCAGACATCGAAGAGGAGTTCATCGTCGAACTCCATCAGCGTGCCGAGGGCAATCCCCTATATGCAACGTTTTTATGCCGCCAAATCCTGGTCCAATTTAGGGGGCGTAGCGCGTTCAATCCGATGGAATCTCTTCGGGAGGCTCCGCTTGCTGGCGGTAACATTTCTTCATATTATGAATATCTTCTTCGCACGGTCCACCTTGACTGCCGCATAATTGCTGAGTTTCTTGGAGTCATTGATTTCGGGGTTACGGAGCGAGAGTTGCAAGAAATCTTCCCCGAAATTACCCACCACATTCCGATTGCACTAGCTCATTTGTCTCCTATTCTAAAGCGGGTAACTGCCCAGGGGGGAGTAAGGATTTATCATGAGAGCTTCCGCCGCTTTATTATGGAGTATATCCGGGCTTGCGGGGGCTCAGTCGCGGCTATTCTCTCGCGAGTAATTGACTGGCTTACCAAACGGGGATTTTATGATGAAGCAAAGGCATATCGTTTCCTACTTCCCTGTTTGCGTCGGGCAGGACGGAATCAAGAGATCCTCGAAATGGTCGGCCCCAATTTCGTGTCTGATAGTGTTGCAGCCGGACATCCACGCAGTGCAATTGAAGCCAACTTGGGAATTGCCATCGACGTCGCCACAGAAGAGCGAGATTGGCCAGCCTTGTCCCGTTGTGCCGAATTGCTTCGTTCAGTTCATACGTGCTTTGAGGAAAAGCTCTTGGACGTTGAGTTATACGGGCGAACCTTCGCAGCTGTGTTCGGGGCCGCAGCGCTTAGTGAACGGTTGCTTTTTGATGGGCAACCAACCATGCCACGGGATCAAGGACTTATCCTTTGCTCACTCTGTGACGATGCCGGTGAAGGGCCTCCATGGGAGGAATATCTTAATCTTCCGAGGAGCAATAGTGAGGACTCTAATAGTGAGAAGACTGCCGTAGCCGAATTTCACGGATGGCTTCGTGTCAAAGGTTTAGAAGAAATGAGTGAACGTGTGTCAACCTGGCTTGAACGTACCTCAGACCCTCCTCTGGAATATCTTCGCGGAATACTGCGTAAGCTTGTACAATTTGGTGGTCCTCCTACCCTCATTAAATTATTAGATAGATCACGCATGGCAACCGAGATTGCAAGTGTGGTCAAGTTGGAACTTGCACGGGCATACTTTGAAAATGGGGATCTTAAGGCAGCAAGCGAAGTCGCTACCCAAGCTGTACAGGGTACCACCTCTGTTGAATTGGCCTATGAATGTTTAACCCTAGGCGCAGCACTGACCGAGGTAGCCAAAAAGTGCCCTGATCTTGACACACTACATATTGGTCTTGACGGGGAACGCCATTACCTGGATACAGAACCGGTGCGTAAATGGGTGGCGGGTATCGGAATTACAGCCTTTACAAATCCCCGCCTTCTTTCAACGTGGCTAAGCCGCGTCGAAGGAAAAGGATGGTATCGGGCCTGGCTTCGGTTTGTCATATTACTTTCACTAGCAGAAGTGAAAGCCCAGCAAGATGCCCCTGCTGCTGAAGAAGATATATTAGCTGCCCTAAGAGAGTTGGCTAGCGATACCTATCCATTTAGAGGTGTACCTCGAGCCTGTGACCTTTATCGAATTCATACGGTTATACATGACACTATTTCCCGCGCTCTTCGATTATTGCATGGGATACAGCAATGGGATGAAGCGCTGGACTTACTTGCCAAAATAGCAGATGGTACAACCACATACTTTCAAGGCATACCAGATGGGCCCCTTATTCCAGAAGCATTAATCGAGATACTATTGCCATATAGCTCCCGGAAGGAACTCAATGAGCGGATTGTGCAGGCAATTGAACGTCAGGTGAAACGGGCTGAAAAAGTTGGTGAGTTCTATGAAATCCATGCTACACACGAGATGTATTTATCACTTGCATTAGCAAAATGTGGGCATATAGATCTTGCCCGCGCTCGGTGGCAGAATGCAGCTGTGTACCTTACTGCATACGGTTTTCGAAAGGATATTACTATATATGAGCTCCTAGAGAGTCTACCGGTATTGGGTTCTGCTGACTCTGAACGAACAATTAGCGCCTTGGCTAAAGTTCAGCCACTGGTGGATGCAGTGGTAGATCATACTGATGGCAAGGAAACCCGCCATGCCCCAAACCATTGGTTTCGTACCTTGATCAAAGTCGATTTAGTTGGAGGGCTTGCTTTGCTGGCACGCTCGCTTGTGTTGCGGGGTGGGAGAATTGACTGGCGGCTGGAAAGTGCAATCGAAGATGTCATCGATGCTAGCAGAGAAATTGGGAATCCTCTTATTCTTAACTTCCTGGAGTCAACCTTACCATTCACAGGTGCGGTAGAAGAGGTAGAAAAGCGGCTAACAGTGATCGAACGCCTTCTAAGTGTGGACCCTATAGCAGGCGAACAAGCCCTTCGTAGGCTTGCTGCACAGGTTCAGGGTGATTCAGAAAAATTCAATTCTGCTGCTTACGAAAAGGTGGAAGGATTTGCACAAAGCCATGACTTTTCCCTACCTGCGGGTAGGCACGAAGTAGGTCCGACAGAGACGGAAAGTGGCGAGACACGGACAACTACATTGCATAAACAAGATGATTTCCCCGTGTTTCATGATGAGCCATTATTTCCGTGCGAGGCAACCCCTCTAGACATTATGAAGGAATTGCGTCAAACTCGCCGGCAGTCCCTGGATAAAGGGATTAACCAGCCTAAGTTCGTCAATGCCCTGGGCTACCGACTTGTTGAATTGCTAGATCAGGGTAAAGAAAGCGAAGTTATCCGCCTGATACGATACTGGGCGCGCGAACACTTCTTTGGAAGTGCAGCAACACCATTGGCCGAATTAGCAGAGGGACTTCAACGACATGGATACACTCGTGCTGCGTGTATTGCCTATACACTGGCTTACGCGCGCTCGCGAGGAGGTGGAGGCTGGTTAGTGTTGGGTGGTCAGGCATACGAGCCTTGGCTTATGCATGCACTGACATTATCAAAAAATGAAGCCATAGAAACTTTGGCGATGGAGATTGCTCATCTTCTCCACAAATCAACATATGTTATCGGTATTACGAGGCATCTTACCGAACTGTGTGTAGCGTGGGGCCAAGTCGATGTTGCCTTTGCGGTATGGAATGCTGCATTCGAAGTTATTAACCATCGTTTGCCTCGGGGCGAAATCCCAGTCGGTCCTTTTGTACCGTATACGCCACAGGATACCCCACTATGGTCGCTTGATGAGGGCCTTCTATCAGTTCTATTGGCTAGAGTCAGTCACCCGGAACTTGAGAGGAAGTTAACAGCCCTCTCCAGCCTTGCAGCCATAATTGGGTCTATCACGAAGAATGTTATTGCCCCATTGCAACAAACGCTTCGTTTAGATACCCCATTAACCTCCATCCTAGTAATACTTCAGACGCTTCTGGAAGCAGAAACAAAGCCTTATGATATTACTACTGCCCTGCGTGCTGAGCTTTTAGAACTTAGTAGATGTGAAAGTTTCGGTCTACGTATCCTAGCTCAAGTTCTTCTCAAACGGGCCAGTATTAAACCACTAGCCGGAAACCCATCTAACCTACGTTCGGTAGCAATGCAATTGGAAAACAATAAAGAAAAAGCCATCCTCTCGCTTGATTGGGGCAACCGCATAAAAACAATTGCAAACATCTGGCCGCAGTTTCCATCATATATAGCGGTACATTTCAACCAGCTTTGGGATGGATCAAAAGTTCATGAGGAGCGGGCGCGGTCTCGCCATAAAGCTGCGAAGGACCACGTGAGGCGTAACTTACCTCCAGTACCTTTACTTTTTTGGGAGAATGAATTGTTTGAATGTGCCTTCCATGATGTTTTGAATGGAGTCGATGCTTACCTTTGGCGTCGAGGTTTATGGACTCCTACTGCTACCAATGAAATTGCGGAGAGGGTCTTGCCACATTTAAAGCTTCACGTTGCAACCTGGCATAGCCGAGTCGTCCGCCCACCCTTTCCTCTACCCAGTGAGCAGTGTACTGAAATACTACCAGTTTCTGTTATCGATGGTGAGGATGAGTATAACGGCTGGTATCGCTGCGGCTACTACGAGGAGGAACTGATTTTAGACAATAAAGTGCTGGGTGATGTAGTTGAGAAAGTGACTGTGGTTGCTGGGATTGTGTTTTTGGAGAGCTTCGGTTTTAAGAAGCCCTTTCCCTTAGGGAATGGTAATGCAGAATTTTGGTGGGAACAGGGTAATGACATTCCTTTTTTGCACCCAGATGGGTTCGTTGGACCTCTGGTTGGTTTGGATTGGATAAGTGATTTTTTAGGTGTGCGTCCCATTTTGATGTTACCACCTACGCTCAAGGCACGATGGGGGTTACAGCCAGGTCTGTGGCCCGGCCCGCTAAAATTAGTTGACAGGCAAGGCCAAGCTGCAGTTGTTTTCCGTTGCTGGAAAGTACGCCCTGTAGGTGACGATCTTGCTCAGGAGATCCCGATGTTGCAAGGATGTGAACTCCTTGTGCGACCCGACCTGTTTAATCAGCTATTACAGGGTTCCATGCGGATTCCGGTTGAAGTAAAAGAAATAATTCATAGTGCCCCAGGTGATTACTAGAAATAGAGTGCTGTATTGATTTTCCTTACGAAATTTTTATTTTTACAAGCAATTAAAGGTACGAGCAGATGCGTCTTCTAATGGCGGTGATGGTCGCTGGTGCCTTTGGCAGTTATATCAGGATCGAAAGTGCCCAGCGCATTGGTTTGCTGCCGGTAATTCCCGGCGGACGTGTTGTGGCGGTCGGCAATGCTGCCGGAGATGGGGCCCGGCTGGCCCTGGTTTCCCGTAGCCAGCGGGAGCTGGCCAGGGAACTGGCGGCGCGGGCCCGGCATATAGAGCTGTCCGCCCATCCGGATTTTCGGCGGGAGTTTTTACAAGCCCTTCAGTTCCCGGTGATTTGACATTGATATAAACGGGGTGTTGTGTATATTAATATGCTAAGGGGAGCAGAAAAAATTATCCAGGATTATGGCTATTTCCCTACTTTTCATGATGATATCATCAAGGAAATTCAAATTACTCCCGGGCGAATAGAAATAAAGGCAGAGATGGTAACTTTCCCGAAGGGCGAAACTCTTATCCTGATGTAATTTTTGTTTGTGAAGGGATAAACTCCTTTGAACAAGAATATGTAATCGATGATTTGCTAACCTATATTTTTAATTTAGACTTTACAATGGTTGACAACTTGATCCAGATGGAAATAGCCGGGGATGGAGTGGTAGGCAGAGTTGTATGTAAAAATCTTGAAATAAAATTAGCTGATTAAATCCGGTGGGAAATATTTAGTTTGCTTAGAGGACGATGACCTTTTTGCACATTCTCCACATCAGTCTGGTCGTCATTTTGGCAACAAATATGCGATAATAAAGGAAACGCGTAAACAACTTGTTGACTAAAAGGGATAATCAACATATACCATATACTATAAAAAAGGGGTGTTAAATTTTATTAATACGGGCCAACTACTCAGGATAAAAAATAACCATCTGAGCCTTTACAGTTTCTTCGCCTGCATTAAAATAGGCATGGGGCCTGTCCGCCTTAAACCTGATGGCATCCATTGCCCTGACCAAAGCGGCGGCCTTCCTGACTTTTACTCCGGGCCCTAATAATATCATGGCTCTGGTCAATGCAACCAGTTCGGATTCCGCAGGACTCTGTTTTCCCTTTTTTTGGCCTATGTTGGTCTGGTGGCAACCTCTAGCTGGGTACTATCCGGAGTGATGTTCAAACGCTGGCCTGCTATCGGCGACCGTTTAATATTGTACTGGGTTTGCTTCTGATTTATAGCGCGATTTCTATTTCAGGGATGATTAAGTAAAATTTTTTCGACTATGTTACATTTCTATGCGAAAAACACTATATGTATATAGTGAACAGGCACGAGGATAGTCCTCGTGCCTGCATTGCTTACAGCAATAAAAATCTGGAGGGAATATTATGGTAAATGAGGAATTTACAACATTGCGTCAAACGGAAGAGATGTTGAAGTATCTGGGCATAGATACATCTACTTTTTCATTAGCGGATTTACGGCAAATGCAGCCTAAACTGGAGGTTCTGGAAAGGTTTGATAAACGAATGCTGCCGGTGGAAAAAACACTGAACCGGATTATGGCAGAAGGGGAATATACAACAGCAGAGGCAGTGGTGATCCTTGTTACTTATGTATTAAATTTGATTCAAAAAGCCAAAGGCGATGAAGGCATAGATATACTTGTTTCCCTGCCGGAGTATTATATACAGGCATTATTGCATATTATGGACAAGGATTGAGGTGCGATTACAACTTTTGACAACCAAAGGTGCTTTCGGTAAAATAATTTTATAACTGATGCCAATTTATTTCTGGAGTGACCACTGTGCATTTTTTTGAAGTCAACCTCAATCCCCAGCAAGAAAAAGCTGCTACCCATGGCAGGGGTCCGGCCCTGGTTCTGGCCGGGCCCGGTTCCGGCAAAACCACTGTCATCACCGTTAGAACTGCTTTCCTCATCCGGGAACTGGGTGTATCCCCGGCCAATATCCTTACCCTTACCTTCAACCGGGCCGCCAAACTGGAAATGGAACAGCGTTTTCGCCGCTTTTCTGGCAGTGAAATAGGCTACCAGGTCCAGTTTTCCACTCTGCACAGTTTCGGCAACCAGGTGGTCAGGGACTACGAAAACCTGAAAGGGAAACGGCTCAAACGCATCGAAGGGGATGAACAGGCAGTTGAAAACAAGCGCAACATCCTGCGCAAGCTCTACCGGGAACTGAATGGCACCAACCCCGGCGATGAAGAGCTGGAAAACCTGAGCAACGAAATCGGGCTGGTGAAGAACAAAATGCTCACCAGCCTGAGCGGTATCAATTTTAGTACCCCCAATTTTGAGGGCCTTTACCGTGCTTATGAAGAATACAAAAAGTCCAATTTCTATATGGACTTTGATGATATGCTTACCTATGCCTATGCGATTCTAAAACGTTATCCTGACATTCTCAACTTTTACCGCAACCAGTACCCCTATATCCAGGTGGATGAGGGCCAGGACCTCTCGAAAATTCAGTTCGAAATCCTGAAATTGCTCATTCAACCCGGAAACAACCTCTTCATCGTTGCTGATGATGATCAGTCCATTTATGGCTTCCGGGGAGCAGAACCCGGATATATCCTGGAGATGGAACGGCAACTGCCGGGTTGCCGAATTTATAAGCTGGAACAAAACTATCGCTCCAGTCGTAATATCGTAGAAATCAGCAGCCAGTTTATCAAGGCCAATCAAAACCGCTATGACAAACAACACCGGACAGATAATGCCAGTAAGGCTGATCCTTTTATTATTAAAGTTAAAGATGAACTGGAGCAGCTGCGATTGATTATAAAAACAGTTAAAGAAAAATGGCAACAGTATCCGGATAGCAGCATTGCCATACTATACCGCAATAACCTCTCGTCTCTTCTGCTGGTGGATGGTCTGGAGCGGGAGGGGATTGGTTTTAAATTAAAACAAAATAAACTGTTCTTTTTCAAGCACTGGGTGATTCAGGACCTGCTTGCCTTTATGCGGTTTGCTCTTGATCAGACGGATGGGGATGCTTTCCGGCGGATAGGGCATAAAATGAAACGTTATCTGTCCAGAGACCTGATAGAATTGGCACTGACGGCTAAGACCGGGAAAAATGTGCTTGAAATTCTGCTTACCAGTGAGCGTTTGGCAGCTTATCAGCGAAAGGTTATTGCCGATTTGAAGGGAGAATTCCAGCGGCTGGCCCGAAGCCGTCCGGTAGCGGCCCTGGAGTATATAGAAAAGAGCTTCAAGTATTTCGAACTGCTCAAGAATTACTGTCAGTCCCAGAACCTGAACTATGATTATTATTATAGCCTGTACGGTGAACTGAAGAATCTGGCCGGCAATTATCCTTCTCTGGCGGCCTTCCTGGAGCGGATGACCCGGCTGGAGCAAATCTTTGAACAGGGGCAGGTGAGAATGGGGGCACAACAGCAACTCACTCTCAGCACTATCCATTCAGCCAAAGGGCTGGAGTATGATTGTGTATTGATGGTGGATTTATGCAACCCGGAAATTCCCGGCCAGCGGGCAATGGACCTGGCTATAAAAAATGGAGATAATTTCCTGTTGGAAGAAGAAAGGCGCCTGTTTTATGTAGGCATGACCCGGGCCCGTGAATATCTCTACCTGATTACCCCGCTAAGAAAAAATGGGGCTGTAGTCCCGCCTTCGCTGTTCGTGGAGGAAGTGCTGACCTGTATCGATAGGGAATTCGCCAGTCATAACATGCATGGGGCGGTGGTTTATCATAATAAATTTGGCAAAGGCATAGTGGTCGAGGTAAAAGAAAATGATAATGGGCGCACCGTTATTATAGTAGAGTTCAGCGGAGTCAGGCGTAAACTGGATTTGGGAATCTGTCTGGAGAATGGAGTGTTGCATTTTGGGGAGGTAAGCAGCAGCTTCAGAAAACTATACTATAATTGATTGTATGAAAACCAGGGCCAAGGCGGTTCTGGCGGTAATCTGGACTTTTTCTATGTTTAGGAAATTATTGGAAACAATGGAAACGTGTCGATTAAATGGGTTGCATAATTTTAGCAAAAAATAGAGGACATAAATTCTATTGGCTAACACGTGCACAAAAAGTTTAATTCAGGTTAAAATAAGCAGGAAAAGCCCGCTTTTTGCAGAATATGACCCGAGGGACTAATGTCAGTAAATTTCTGGGGGGATTTTTATGGATAAAGGTAAAGTGAAGGAAAAATTACATAATTACACAAGAGCAGTAGAAAGGTTGCGGGAATCGCTGGCCAGAGATGAAAACGATGATATTGTTCTGGATGGCGTAATTCAGAGGTTTGAATTTACTTATGAGTTGTCCTGGAAATTATTGAAAGCATATTTGGCCTATACTGGTATAGCTGAGGTCAGAACACCCAGGGAGGCCTTTAAGGAGGCTTTTGCAGCAGGTTTGATAGTAGACGGCGATATCTGGTTGGAGATGATTGATGACAGAAATCTGACATCCCATACCTATGATGAAACTGAAGCCAGACGTATTTTTGAAAGAATAAGAAACAAGTACTTCAGAGAATTGTCCAAACTTAAAGAAATTATCAGCAAGGAGATGGAACAATGAGATTCGGCCTGGAACAGAGGATTATTGAAAAAATTGTTTCAGTAATAGATATGTGCAAGGTAGTACAAAAAGCTGTTATTTTTGGGTCCAGGGCGAGAGGTGATTTCCGGTATAACTCCGATATAGATATTGCAATATATATGGACGGTAAACCCTATCCGGGATTTTTTGCTGATCTTGATAATGCTGCTGAAATATATAAAATTAATGTGATTGATATGGCCAGCGTTACCAATGAAAAACTGAGGCAAAATATTGAAAGGGAAGGGATTGAAATATACAGAAGAAATAATTAATAAGGAGTCCTAGCTAAAGTTTTAGACGCCCTGGTAAGGGGTGTCTTTTTTATTACCTTTTTTAGCCAGATGGCTAAACTGCGCAAAATGGGGCAAACTAGGTATGTGAAAAATTTTGGCGAAATGGTGAGTGCTGCATGAATGGAGAAAGAAACTTGCTTAGCCCCAGAGAGATAGAGCAACATGCGCTGGAATTAGCCCAACAGCATATCCTTGGCAAAAAAATGCGTTTCCCGCGGGCTCTGCTGGCCGGGGTGAAGCGGCATTACCAGACCATTCTGGAGGTCTATCAGATCCTGGATCGGGAGCTGGACCGGGAGCAGCCCCTGCCACCAACGGCGGAGTGGTTGCTGGATAATTTCTACTTACTGGAGGAACAGGTCAAGGATATCCAGCACACTCTGACCCGCAAACCTCACTTGCGCTTACCTTTGCTGGAGAATAAGGAGATGGCAGGATTACCCCGGGTATATGGGCTGGCCCGGGAGCTGGTGGAACATACTGATGGCAATCTGGATGAAGGCAAAATCCTCAGCTTTATCGGGGCCTATCAGCAGCGGCAGGTTCTGGCCATGACGGAATTGTGGGCCCTGGCGGTGATGCTGCGCATTGCGCTCCTGGAACGGATTAGCCAGCTTTGCCAGGAACTGAAGGTCTGTCACCGACAGCGGCAACGGGCCTGGCAGGTAGCAACCCAGTTGCAGGCGGGGGAAGTGCGTCGGCTGGTCCGGGAACAAAGGGAAGCTGGCGGACTGGAGCCTGCCTTTCTGGAACTGCTGGTACAGCAGTTGCGCCGGCAGGGCGGCAAAGCAGCCCCTTTGCTGGCGGAGCTGGAACAGGAACTGGCTGCGAGCCAGCTGAGTCTGGAGGAATTGATCAGGGAAGAGCACGGACGGCAGGCGGCCCGGCAGGTAGCTATGGGGGCCGCTATTACCAGCCTCAGGTCAGTAGCGGCTCTGGACTGGAATGAAATTTTTGAGGCTTTGAGTCAGGTGGAAGCCATGTTGCGGCAGGATCCTTCTGGCCATTATTCCCAGATGGATTTTGCCTCCCGGGATTATTACCGGCATGAGATTGAAAAACTGGCCCGGTATTACCAGCTGCCGGAAAGGCTGGTTGCCGAACAGGTACTGACCCTGGCCCGGGCTGCTGCGGAACAGGGTAAAGGTGAGGCTGCGCGGCATGCAGGGTATTACTTGCTCGGTGAGGGCAGAGGAGAACTGGAGGATAAACTGGGGGGACGGCCCCGGGGCCTGGGTGGGTTGCGGAGCTGGCTCCGTCAGCATCCCTACCGGGTCTATTTCGGTTCCCTCGTTTTCCTGACTCTGGCAGTGATAGGGCTGTTGATGGGGTATGTCAGCCGGGCCCAGGGGGGGTGGAGCTGGAGGCTGCTGGCTTTGCTTCCTCTGGTGGCTTTGCCGGCCAGTGAAATCGCTTTGATACTGGTTAATTTCTGTGTCAGCCGGCTGTATACTCCCCGGCCTTTGCCCAGGCTAGAACTGCGGGAAGGCATCGGGCCGGAAAATAGCACAATGGTAATCATTCCTACTCTGTTGCCTAAAGCCAGTAAGGTGCAGGAGCTGGTGGAAAAGCTGGAGGTTCATTATCTGGCCAACCGAGAGGAAAATTTGTATTTCGCTCTGGTGGGGGATTTCAAAGATGGTCCAGAGCCAAAGGCTGCCGATGATGAGGAAATCGTGGCTACTGCTCTGGCGGGGATTGCCGAGTTGAACCGGCGTTATGCTCCGCAGCGACCGCGCTTTTTTTACTTCCATCGGGAGCGGCGCTATAATCCGGCCCAGGGCCAGTGGCTGGGCTGGGAACGGAAGCGGGGGGCTATCATAGAGCTCAATGACCTGCTTCGGGGCGTTCCTGACACCAGTTTTACTGTACTAAGTTGTGAACGGGAGCAGTTGCCCATGGTGAAATATATCATCACCCTGGATGCTGATACCAGTCTGCCCCTGGGGACGGCCCGGCAGTTAATCGGCACCATGGCCCATCCCCTGAATCAGCCGGTAGTAGACCGGGAGCAGGGGCTGGTAGTGCGGGGTCATGGGATTTTACAGCCCCGGATTGGGGTGCAGCTGGAAAGCGCCAATCGCACCTGGTTCAGCCGGATTTTTGCCGGTCAGGGAGGAATAGACCCCTATACCACCGCTGTTTCCGATGTTTATCAGGACTTGTTCGGGGAAGGGATTTTCACCGGCAAAGGTATTTATGAGCTGGATACCTTCCAGACCTTGCTCAAGGAAGCTATACCGGAAAATGCCGTCTTGAGCCATGACTTGCTGGAGGGGAGCTATCTGCGGGCCGGGCTGGTGACGGATATTGAACTGCTGGATGGCTATCCCGCCCGCTATCTGGCCTATTCCCTGCGCCAGCATCGCTGGGTGCGGGGAGACTGGCAGCTTTTGCCCTGGCTAAAAAGCCGGGTCAAGGATCGGCAGGGGCAGTGGCGGCCCAATCCCCTTTCGCCGCTATCCAAATGGAAAATCTGCGATAACCTGCGCCGCAGTCTGGTCAGCCCGGCTCTGGTGCTACTGGTAGTGCTGGGAACAGGGCTGCTGCCGGGTAGCAGTCTGGTCTGGCTTGGCCTGGGCCTGGGAACAGTAGCTCTTCCCACCCTGCTCTATTTATTGAGTGAAGGGGTACAGGGGCGGACGGTGCTGACAGGGGTAAGGGCCAGTGTATACCAGTCCCTGTTGCAGTTCCTTTTCCTGCCCTACCAGGGCTATTTAATGCTGGATGCCATTATCAGGACGTTAGTGCGGGTGCTGGTGACCGGCAAAAATCTGCTGGAATGGATTCCGGCCGCTGAGCTGGAGACCTTGCTGAAAAACGACCTGGCAACCTATTACCGCAAGCTGTTCATGGCTCCGCTGGCCGGGGTGCTGGTAGCAGTTCTGGCCTGGGGACGGGGAGAAAGCCCGGCAACAACAGGGCTGGGCCTGCTGGTTGGCCTGACCTGGCTGCTGGCCCCGGCGGTGGCCTGGTGGGTAAGCCGGGATTATATGCGAGCGCCAGAACGCCTGACAGCGGCGGAGGAGGCGGAACTAAGGCGGCTGGCCCGGCAAACCTGGGCCTATTTTGAGGACATGGTGATAGCCCAGGACCATTATCTGCCTCCTGATAATTACCAGGTGGATCCGCCTAAAGGGGTGGCCCATCGCACCTCTCCCACCAATATCGGATTATTGCTGGTCTCCACTCTGGCCGCCCGGGACCTGGGTTTCCTGGGGACAGGGCAAATGCTGGAGCGAATCCAGGCTACTCTGGCTACGGTGGAAAAACTGGAAAAATGGGAAGGCCACCTGTATAACTGGTATGATACCCTGACCCTGCGGGTACTGCGGCCTCGCTATGTCTCCACTGTGGACAGCGGTAATTTTGTCGGCTATTTGCTTGTACTGGCGGAAGGAATCAGGGAATATCTCAAGCGACCTGGGCTGGAGCCGGTTTTGCTCCGGGGGCTGCTGGACACGATCGCCCTTTATAATGAGGAAGCAGGCAACGCAGGGGCCATAACTACCGGGGAGCTGGAAAGCCTGCTGGCCAGTGCAGAAAGCAGCCAGGCGGAATGGCTGGTTCTGCTGGAACAGCTGGAAGAGCAGCTTCAGGGGAGGACCAGTTCTTACTGGGGCCAGAAGGTGCTGGCTATGGTGCAGGCCTTGCGGGCGGAAATGGCCTGCAACCAGGAGGAATTACGGAGTCGAGGCGAGGATTTGCTGCAGCGAATTCAGAATCTGGTGGAAAATACCCGTTTTGCCCCCCTGTACGACTCCCGGCGCAAGCTCTTTTCGATCGGTTACCATGTTGATGAAGGGCAGCTGACCAAATCCTATTATGACCTCCTGGCTTCAGAAGCGCGTCTGGCCAGCTACCTTGCCATCGCCAGGGGAGAAGTGGAGGCTCGCCACTGGTTCCGGCTGGGGCGAAAGCTAACCCGGGTAGAGGGGGACAAGGGACTGGTCTCCTGGGCGGGGACCATGTTTGAATACCTGATGCCCCTGCTGGTAATGCGCACCTATGAAAACACCCTGCTGGATGCCACCTATTCCTTCGCCGTCAGAGTGCAACAAAAATACGGCCAGGAGCGCGGGGTACCCTGGGGGATATCGGAGGCAGCTTATTATGCCTTTGACCTGGCCCTCAATTACCAGTACAAGGCTTTTGGCGTGCCTAACCTGGGTCTGAAGCGGGGCCTGGCCCAGGAACTGGTGGTAGCCCCCTATGCCACTATACTGGCTCTGCCCCTGGTGCCGCGAGCGGCTCTGACCAATTTGCGACGGCTGCGGGAAGAAGGGCTGGCAGGCATCTACGGCTTTTACGAAGCCATTGATTATACCCTGGGGCAAAAAGCGGTAGTCAAAAACTACATGGCTCATCACCTGGGCATGAGCCTGCTGGCTCTTACCAATTTTTTCACCGGCAACAGTATGCAGCAGCGTTTTCATACCAACCCGGCTGTGAAAGCGGCGGAAATCCTGTTACAGGAGCGCATACCGCTGAAAGTGAGTATTATTAAGGAACAACGGGAAGCCTTTCGGCCCCGGCAGCGCAAATTTCAGGATGAACCGGAAGTGGTCAGGAAATACGGAGTGCCGGATCGGGAAATGCCCCGGGTGCATCTGCTGTCCAATGGCTCCTATTCCCTGTTGTTAACCGATGGAGGAGCGGGTTACAGTAAATGGCAGGATCTGGCCTTGACCCGCTGGCAGGAAAACTGGCCCGGTTTCTGCAGCGGTTTTTACATCTATATTCAGAATCTCAATGCCAATAATGTCTGGTCTGCTACTTTTGAACCTTACCGGGTGGAGCCGGAGTATTACCAGGTGATTTTTGCGCCGGATAAAGCGGAATATTTGCGCAAGGATGGGAATATTGAAACCCACACTCGAATTACCGTTTCTCCGGAGGATAATGCGGAAATCCGCACTGTCACTCTGACCAACCACAGCCAGTACGAACGAGTGGTAGAGGTTACCAGCTACCTGGAGGTTGTGCTGGCGCCCCCGGAAGCGGATGCTGCCCATCCTGCTTTCAGCAAACTGTTTGTGACTACGGAGTTTGTACCTGGATATGATTGTTTGCTGGCGGTGCGCCGACCCCGCAGTCAGGGGCAGAAACCCCTTTATGCCCTGCACAGCATTAGTGTTAAGGGTGAAGTGGCAGGGGATCTGCAATACGAAACCGATCGGGCCAAATTTATCGGCCGTAATCGCAACCTGGACTATCCCCTGGCCCTGGAGGTAGACCAGCCTCTTTCCAACAGCAGTGGGGCGGTGCTGGATCCCATCTTCAGCTTGCGGCGGCGGGTGCGACTTAAACCAGGACAATCGGCCCAGGTGGCTTTTGTCCTAGCAGTAGCGGAAACGCGGGAAGAAGCCCTGCGCCTGGCGGATAAATATCGGGATGAAAAGGCCATTGCACGAGCTTTTGAACTGGCCTGGAACCGCAGCCGCCTTGAGGCTGATTATCTGGATCTGCCTGCCCGGGAGGTGGAAACTTACCTTAAACTGATTCCAGCCTTGCTCTTTCCCGGACCGGCTCGCCGCCAGTACGCAGAGGTGATCGCTGGCAACCGGAAGGGACAGCCTGATCTCTGGCCTTTTGGTATTTCTGGTGATTTGCCCATCGTGCTGGTTCGGATTGCTGATCAGGAGGAAGTCGAGCTGGTACAGCGACTGCTGCGGGCCCATGATTTCTGGCGGCGCAAAGGGCTGGCGGTGGATCTGGTATTGCTGGTGGAGGAAGAAGAAGGGTACACGCGGCCGCTGCAGGACCGGATCCGGGAACTGATCCTGGTCAGTCCGGCCCGGGAGCTGTTCCAGCGCAAGAGTGGAGTTTATCTGCTGGTCGAGCGGCAGTTAACTGAGGCGGACCGAACCCTGCTCTTTACGGTAGCGCGCCTGTGCTTTACTGCTGCTACCTCCTGGGAAGAGCTGGCGGCCAATCCCCGCTACCGGCCGGCCCTGCCGGAACTGGTGCCTGAAGCAGCAGAGGAGGAAGAGGAGACAGTGCCGCTAGAGCCCGGTTCCCTGCTTTTTTACAATGGCCTGGGCGGGTTTAGCCCTGACGGCAGGGAATACGTGATCTGGCTCAAGGAAGGGCAAACAACTCCGGCCCCCTGGCTCAATGTGCTGGCCAATCCCGGTTTTGGCTGCAATATAACGGAAGCGGGGGCAGGTTACACCTGGGCGGAAAACAGCCGGGAAAACAAACTCACCCCCTGGTCCAATGATCCGGTAAGTGACCCGCCCGGGGAGGTCATTTATCTGCGGGATGAAAGCAATGGCCGCTACTGGAGCCTAACGCCCCAGCCTATCCGGGAAAAACGGGACTACCTGATCCGCCATGGGCAGGGTTATACGGTGTTTCAGCAGCAGGGCCACGGGCTGGGCCAGGAATTAACTGTCTTTGTAGCCGGTCAGGATCCGGTTAAGCTCTGTCTGGTCAAGTTGCATAACTACTCTTCCCGGCCGCGACGACTGACTTTGACCTACTACCTGCGCCCGGTTATGGGGGTAGACAGCAAGAGCACAGCTCCCTACCTGGTCAGCCGCAGCTATGGGGAAAAAGGCATCCTGCTCTTTACCAATACCTATAACCACGATTTTCCGGGCCGCCTGCTTTTTGTTGACTGTTCCGAAAGCAGGCGCAGCTGGACAGCTGATGGGCTGGAGTTTATCGGGGCCAATGGCACTCTGGAATTCCCTGCGGCTATGAAACGGACCGGGCTTTCCGGCCGGGTGGGGGCTGGGCTGGTGCCTGCCGGGGTGATGCAGACAACCCTGGAGCTGGCTCCCGGCGAAACCCGGGAAGTGGTCTTTCTCCTCGGCCAGGCCCGCTCGGAGGCAGAGGTGGAAACCCTCTGCGCCCGTTATAGCCGGGTGGAGGAAGCCAGAGCCGAGCTGGCACGGGTCAAAGCTTTCTGGCAGGAGCGGCTGGGAGCCCTGCTGGTAAAAACCCCGGATCAGGCCCTGGATTTACTGCTCAATGGCTGGCTGCTTTATCAAGTGATAGCTTGCCGGCTCTGGTCCCGGGCAGCTTTCTACCAGTCCGGAGGAGCTTATGGTTTCCGGGACCAGTTGCAGGACGTGATGGCCGTGGCCTATACCTGGCCAGAGCTAACCAGGAAGCAGATAATGCTTCATGCTGCCCATCAGTTCCTGGAGGGGGATGTGCAGCACTGGTGGCATCCGGGGGCGGAGAAAGGCATACGCACTCGTTATTCCGATGACTTGCTCTGGCTCCCTTATGTGACTGCTGACTATATCAGGGTGACCGGTGACTGGTCTATCCTGGCGGAGGAAGCTGGTTACCTGGAGGATGAGCCTCTGGCCGCCGGGGAAGATGAGCGGTACAGCATACCCAGGCAGTCCCAGCACCGGGAGAGTCTTTACCAGCACTGCCTGAGGGCCATCGACCATGCCCTTAAATTCGGACCCCATGGCTTGCCCTTAATGGGTTGCGGGGACTGGAATGATGGCATGAACAAGGTTGGCCACCGGGGCCAGGGGGAAAGTGTCTGGCTGGCCTGGTTTCTGTGTACCGTGCTGGAGCGGTTTATCCCCATCTGCCGGGCCCAGGGGGACCTGGAGCGGGCTGAGAAATTCGCGGATTTGCGCCAGCAACTGGCTGAAGCTATTGAAAAACATGCCTGGGATGGCAGCTGGTATCGCCGGGCCTATTTCGATGACGGCACTCCCCTGGGATCGGCGGAGAACAGTGAATGCAAAATCGATGCTATCGCCCAATCCTGGTCGGTAATTTCCGGCCTGGGACGGCCCCGCCGGGCGGAGGAAGCTATGCGGGCGGTAGAAAACTATCTGGTGGACCGGGAAGCGGGGATTATCAAGCTTCTGACTCCACCCTTTGGTGATGGCGAGCTTGAACCCGGCTATATCAAGGGCTATGTGCCGGGTGTGCGGGAAAATGGCGGCCAGTACACCCATGCCGCTGTTTGGACCGCACTGGCCTTTGCCCTGCTGGGCCAGGGGGACAAAGCAGGAGAGCTGCTGAGTCTGCTCAACCCCATCAACCACGCCCGCACCAGTATCGAAGCCATGCGCTATAAAGTAGAACCCTATGTCCTGGCTGCTGATGTTTATGCTGTTGCCCCCAATACCGGCCGGGGCGGCTGGACCTGGTATACCGGGGCCGCCGGCTGGTTCTACCGGGTGGCTATTGAGCATATACTGGGGCTGAAAAAGGAAGGGAACCGGCTGCGTTTCAATCCCTGTATTCCCCGGGACTGGGCGGAGTATCAGGTGCAGTACCGCTTTGGTTCTACCCTCTACCTGATTCAGGTGCGCAATCCTGAGCGCATGAATCGAGGGGTAAAGAGGGTAGTGGTGGATGGCAGGGAAAAGCAGGATGGAGCGGTGGAGCTGGTGGATGATGGGGAGCAGCACCGGGTTGAGGTGATCATAGGGTAAAAGAAACCAGGGACACCGTTAGGGTAGTGTCCCTGGTTTCTTTGCTTAATACTAGCTAGGGTGAACATAAGGGAGAACGGTTTTGATCAGTTTTTTTACCAGCTCAAGTTCTTTTGGTGAGCATTTATTAAGTAATTCATTTATTTCAATATCACTAACATAATTGTAGGCGTTACCGACATCATGTATATAATAATTATTGTAGGCGGTTTTACCGAAAACGAGGAAATCCAGAGATACATGCAAACAATTAGCTACTTTAGCTAAAACGGGAAGGCTCATTTGTCGTTCTCCCCGTTCCAGTTGACCGACATAGTAGTCTGACAGCTCGATGATTTCAGCAAATTCTTCCCGGGAAAGCCCCAGTTTTTCTCTTTCTGTCCGTATTCTCTGTCCAATTTCTTTATTATTTATTTCCTTATTTTTTTTCATCCTGTTCACTCCCTGCTCAAAAATACTTTATCCAATTTCCAGCTGCAACTGAATATGCAACAAGCATATATTTTTTGTTTGCATTGATCTGAATTTTGTTGTAAAATTATGTTAATCTTTGGATACAGGGAGTGGAAAATGGGTGGGAAAGAAGGATAAAATAGAAATAGCAAGAAGTATCCTTACTAATGCCATGAATATGAATTTGAGCACAGATATTCTTCTTAAAATAAGTCAAAAAATTGATAAGTATATTGTTGAATATTATCAGATGTGTGACGGTACGAAAACTGAATTTGAAGAAAAAGAAAGTCAATAACGGAAATCAAACTTTGGTTGCTAATCTGGCAATCAAAGTATTTTTTTGCAGGAAATAGCTTATAAATATAGAATTAAATAGCTAAGAAAAAAATAAGGAGGCCAAACATGAAGCTTCAGCAATTGCTTGAGCAACTGCAAACTGATGGAGTCTGGTGTCTGGCAGTGCTTCCCCTATATAGAGATAGGAAGTCCTATACGACCTCACTGCCCCGTTATAGCCTGGTACAAAAATATCTACGCCTGGGAGAAAAAATAGTGGTAGTTAGCCTTAAACAGTATGATGTTGATTGGTCTTATATGATTGGCATCGAAGCATTTCCTCTCACTGGTATTGAATTTTCTGAGACAGATGGGAAAATTATCATAAAACGAGATTACATCGAGGTAGAAAAAATTTTACGAGGAGAAGAGTATCTTCAGGATGCCGGGGTATTCCTGGTTAAGGAACAGGACTTTACCCTCAGATATCGTCGCTACCGGCCTGGGCCCCAGTATAAAGTGGACATGGTGGCTACCGGTTTTCTTACCGCTGAGGAATTCGATTATTATAATCAGGACAGGGTAGCAGAGAAGTTACCTCAAATTGACCTGTGCGATATACACCGTTATTTACCTGCCAGAGACGCTGATCCGGAAATTTGTGCCTGGTGTCAATGTCCCAGAGAAAAACAGGAAACTCTCTGGAATTGTCCTTTACTGGGTAATAGACAGATTTGCCAGACCTGTTGTTATTATGATAGTCAGTCAATGGATATTTATCTGCGAGTACCGGAAATACTGGAAGTAGCTCGCTTCTTAACCGATCAAAATTTGACCCTGGAAGAAGCGATTAAGATTTGCCAGAATTGTGGAAAAGGTGGTTTGCAGAATTGGAACAGGAAACAAAAATTATGAACAGTCATTTTCAAGAGATTGAGCGGTTAAAACGACAAATTATTGAAAAATATAGCCCTGAAGCAATCATCCTGTTTGGCTCTTGTGCTAAAGGAAGAATTAGAAAAAACAGTGATATTGATCTTTGTGTTATTATAGAAACTGATAACAAACGAGAGCTTGTCCAGGAAAGTCATTTTTAGACCGTCAGAATGGGAAAGGGATAAGGATAATTTGGCCACTTTTGCAGGTTTAATAAATAGGACTGGAGTGAAGATATATGGTTGATACTCAGAACTACAGGAAGATGCTGAAGAAAGTCTGCGCATAGCTGAAAGATTCATAAACGTGGTAGAAGAATTGCTAAAGGCATGACCCCGGGCAGTCATGCCTTCTTGTGTATTACAGAAAGGAGTTGGGCTATGAAACGGGAATACCATACCCCGAATGTGATCGTCTACTGGGATTCTGACCTTTGTACCCATTCTGGCAATTGTGTGCGGGCCCTGCCCCGGGTCTTTCGGCCCATGGAGCGGCCCTGGGTGAAAACCGACAGGGCTGAAGCGGAGGAAATCATCAAAGCAATTGACCTCTGTCCTTCCGGGGCCTTGCGCTATGCTATTCCACCGGGCTCGCGGCTCAAACCTGATGAATGCCGGGGTCCTGGCCTGAAGCGGGATAAACTGAAACTGGCCCTGCTGCAAATGCCTGTAACTACAGACAAAGCAGCCAACCTGGAGACAGCAGCCCGGATGCTGGCTGAAGCGGCAGTTCAGGGGGCGGAACTGGCTATCTTGCCGGAGATGTTCAATTGCCCTTATCAAAATGACCAGTTCCCTCTTTTTGCTGAGCTGGAAGGGGAGCAAACCTGGCAGTTTCTGCAGGAACAGGCTAAAAAACATGGTCTTATCCTGGTGGGAGGCTCTATTCCGGAAAAAGATGAGGAAGGACACCTCTATAATACCTGTTATGTTTTTGGCGCGGAAGGACGCCCCCTGGCCAAGCACCGCAAAGTCCATCTCTTTGATGTGGATATTCCCGGCGGCCAGTATTTCAAGGAATCGGATACTCTGCGACCGGGGGATAAACTAACAGTATTTAACACACCCTATTGCCGGATGGGAGTAATGATCTGCTATGACCTGCGCTTCCCGGAAATGGCGAGGATAATGGCTTTACAGGGGGCCCGCCTGGTGATTGTTCCCGGGGCTTTCAACCTGACGACCGGGCCGGCCCACTGGGAACTTTTGCTGCGCAGCCGGGCGGTGGACAATCAGGTGTTTACCGTGGGGGTGGCTCCAGCCCGGGATGAAAGGGCCAGTTATGTTTCCTACGGGCACTCAATGGTGGTAGACCCCTGGGGCCAGGTAGTGGGCCAGCTGGGAGCAGAGCCGGGTTTGCTGACGGTAGAACTGGATTTGACCCGGGTGGACCAGGTGCGGCAGGCGATGCCTTTGTGGCAACACCGGCGGCCGGATTTATATACCCTTAAACTTACGTAAAATTTGTGGTATAAATATATATGTGATCATTTTGTGAAAGGTTGGTAGGAATGGAGAACAAACAAGCACCATCCAATTTTATCCGCAATATCATCCTCAATGATCTGGAGTCCGGTAAACATAAAACCATTGTTACCCGTTTTCCCCCTGAACCCAACGGCTATTTACATATCGGACATGCCAAGTCGATAGTGCTCAATTTCGACCTGGCCGATGAGTTTGGCGGCAAAACCCACCTGCGCTTTGATGATACCAACCCTCTGAAAGAGGATACCGAATATGTGGAATCCATCAAGGAGGATGTGCGCTGGCTGGGCTATGAATGGGACGGACTCTACTTTGCTTCCGACTATTTCGAGGAAATGTATCAGCGCGCAGTGTTGCTGATCAAAAAGGGCAAAGCCTATGTCTGTGACCTTTCACCTGAAGAAATTCGGGCCACCCGCGGCACTCTGACCGAGCCGGGGAAAGAAAGCCCTTACCGCAATCGTTCAGTGGAGGAAAACCTGGATCTGTTTGAGCGCATGCGCAAAGGGGAGTTTAAAGACGGGGAGAAAACCCTGCGGGCCAAAATCGATATGGCTTCTCCTAACCTGAATATGCGGGATCCGGTGCTGTACCGCATACTCCACGCTACCCATCATAATACCGGGGACAAGTGGTGCATCTATCCCATGTATGATTTCGCCCATCCCCTTGAAGATGCTATTGAAGGGGTGACCCATTCCATTTGTACCCTGGAATTTGAAGACCATCGCCCCCTGTATGACTGGGTGATCAGGGAATGTGAAATGGAATGCCAGCCCCAGCAAATTGAGTTTGCCCGCCTCAATATGACCAATACGGTGATGAGCAAACGCAAACTGAAACTGCTGGTGGATAACGGTATCGTAGACGGCTGGGATGACCCGCGCATGCCCACCATTGCCGGGCTCAGACGGAGGGGTTATACGCCAGAGGCTATCCGGGAATTCTGCCGGGCCATCGGGGTAGCCAAAAGCAACAGCACCGTGGACTACCAGATGCTGGAGCATTTTATCCGGGAAGATTTGAAACTGAAAGCTCCCCGCACTATGGCCATTCTGCGGCCTCTGAAAGTGGTGATTACCAACTATCCGGAAGGCCAGGTGGAATGGCTGGATGCGGAGAACAACCCGGAAAATCCGGAAATGGGGACGCGGAAGATTCCTTTTTCCCGGGAAATCTACATTGAACAGGATGACTTCATGGAAGTGCCGCCGCCCAAATACCACCGCCTCTATCCTGGCAATGAAGTACGCCTGAAACATGCTTATATTATCAAGTGTGAAGAGGTCATCAAGGATGAGGCTGGCAATGTGGTGGAATTGCGCTGTACCTATGACCCCACAACCAAAAGCGGTCAGGATACTTCCGGCAAAAAGGTCAAGGGCACCATTCACTGGGTGGAAGCCAATCACGCCCTGCCGGCGGAATTCCGCCTCTATGAACCTTTAATCCTGGAAGACGATCAGGAGGAGGAAGAAAACAAGTCCTTCCTGGAGCGCATCAACCCCAATTCCCTGGAGGTATTGCAGGGGTTTGTGGAGGCCCAGCTCAAAGGGGTGGCGCCTCAAACCAAGTTCCAGTTCTTCCGCCATGGGTACTTTAATGTGGACCCCAAATATACCACGGCGGAAAAACCGGTCTTTAACCGGATTGTTTCCCTGAAAAGCTCTTTCAAATTATAAGTGGGGGCTTTTGCCCCCCTGTATACTGTGTATGGGGCCAATACTTGTAATCTTTTGGAACCGCTGAGTGCGGACCCGCATGCTAGGTGGTGTGAGCGGATGGGGGTTAATCACCCCCTCCTACTCACTCGATGAGGATTTCAACAAGGCTTACAAAGCAGTAAGGAATTTCTTTTCCTCGACTAACATCGACCTTCCGCTGAACTGCATTATCCGCATGATAAACCCTCACCACCAGGCTGCCACTGCTATCAACCAGTCCCAGCACATCCCCATGGGCATTGACCAGATCGAAGTAGGCAGGAAGCTGGCGAAGGCAGAAAAAAGGGGGATTACTTCAGAGGTTATTGAAAAACTCCGCCTGGTAGTCAAAGGGCGGAACAACCGGGTAGCGTCTTTGGAGAAAAAGCTAGCTGAGTTTGATGCCCACCGGCAGAGCGGCACGATACCAAAGGTAATCTTTGGCGGCAGAAAACTCTGGGAAAGAATCTGCAAGGGGCCTTTCCCTTTGCGAAGATGGTGGAAGCGGTGTGCAGAAGGGTTGTCAAGGAAAGGATACCCTTCGAGCTTGTACCTGCCCGGCACACGTCCACCATAGGTTACTGGAAGTACATGGAGCGTTATGCCGTCCCGGTACACTGTGCTGCAGCACTGGTTATTGGCCGCCGGGCGATGGGCTTTAGGGAACGGGTAACGAAAGAGCTTCAGCAACTGGTAACCCAAATCAAGCAAGACCTAACCTGTAAAGTCAATCCTAATATACCGAGGGAAGGAAAAGGGATGACCCGCAGGGTCAGGGCCTGCTTGAGGTGGCTGGATGGTAAGCTCCTGTTGCACAACGGGTTTGCCCGACAGCAGCAGGAGGCATATTACTCCGTCTGGCACGACCTCAAAAAACTTGCCCTGTCCTTACGGTAACCCCGTTTAGCCGGTGTCGGGAAAACCGGTAGGCGTTCTAACAGGACGGTTCGGACGGCGGTGAGCTTGCCGCTTCTACTCCAGTTTACTTCGACCTGCTGGTGCCGAAAGACATTCCGAAGGCGAGCCTTGGGTACGGGAGAGGATAACCTCTTCGTTCGGGCTCCGGGTGGGACTCCCGGGCCGAGGTCCCCTGTCGCCCTGCCCCTCGGAGGGCAAATCAAATGTTCGGAAAGGAGGCGAAGACCTGGTCTGGGGGCCGGTTTGGCTGGAGATAAAAACAGTCAAGTTTTTTGAACCAGGTGTAAATAATGGACAAATTTTTTGTGAATAAGGACGAAGTGGTTTTAATGGTCATTGATATACAAGAGAGACTAGTTCCGGTAATGAAATATGGAAGTCAAATTATTAATAAGACAAATATCTTGCTAACTATAGCTAATAGGCTAAATATACCGGTGGTGGTTACACAACAGTATACAAAAGGCCTGGGAAAGACAGTAGAAGAGGTTGCAAGCAACTTTAATCAAGTAACGATTTATGAAAAGATAACTTTTTCAGCATGTACAGACCAGTTGGTTGCGGATTTAAAGAAGATAGGTAGACCGAAAATAATAGTTACAGGAATGGAGGCACACGTCTGTGTTTTCCAAACTGTTAGAGACTTATTGAAAATTGGATATAACGTTTTCGTTGTTAGTGATGCCGTTTGCTCACGTAGTAAAGAAAACTATTTGAATGCATTATCCTTAATGCAACAAATGGGAGCAGTCATTACCAATACTGAATCTGTATTCTTTGATTTGATGAAAGAGGCGGGGACACCAGAGTTTAAGGAATTATCTCGTTTAATCAAATAACCGAAATCGCCAAGGGCAAAGCCTATGTCTTTAATTTTGTTACTGCTTGTGGCTAATAAATGTAAGCATAAATAAAAGGGGCTGGTGATATGCCCCTTTTACTTATGTCGAAACTAATAAACCAAGCTGGTATTCGCATAAACTTTACTGAATTTTAGTCTGAAATGGGGGAGGTAGAGTGCGGAGACCGGTGATTTTTTTTCTCTCCTGGCGTCAGTTAAAATTTACCACATATGTTTTTATTATACTAGTTATAGTTATTTTTGTCTATAGAATTGGCTGGGAACTGGCCCGCCAGGTTTTTTATCCCCTCTGGCCCAGGGTGATTGTGATTGACCCGGGCCACGGCGGCATTGATGGTGGGGCTAATTGCCCCGGTTTTCTGGAAAAGGAGATCAATCTGGCGATAGCCCTGAAGCTGCGGCAGGAGCTGGAACAGCAGGGGGTCAAGGTGATTATGACCAGGGAAGATGACAAAGCCTTACAGGACGAAGTAAAGCGTTATACTTCCCGGCATCGGCAGGACCTGACGTCACGGATCGAAATAATTGAAAATTACCGGCCTGATTTATTTGTCAGCATCCACGTCAATGCCAATCCGCGGCGGCCCCAGACCTCCGGTCCCATGGTCTTTTATAACCGGCGGATACCAGCCGCTGCTCAACTGGCTACTCTGGTTCAGCAAAAACTGAATGAGGCGGCTGTAGAGGAGGGAGGCAAGCCCCATCAGGCCCGTCCGGCGGAATATTATTTGCTGCGACATAGTTCTTACCCCGGCTTGATCATTGAAACAGGCTTTATGACCAATACCAGGGAACGGGAGCTATTAAAACAGGAAGCCTATCAGAAACGGCTGGCAGAACAGATTGCGGCCGGTATCTATGCTTACTTCCTGCAACAGGATATTCCTGTACCTGAGCCGACTGCAACAAAAACTACACTGGCTGCCGATGGGCCTGGCTTACAGGTATATTTCCCCACGGCCGATGGGGAAAAGCTGGTGGCTGTTAGCCTGCCGGGGGAAGTGAAAACCTGGGCCCAGCCGCACAACAGTAAGGAACTGGTGCGTTTGCTGGTGGAACAGCTGCTGGCCGGGCCTCCGCAACAGGGTTTGGAGCCGGTTTTCGTGCTCGACACCAGGTTATTGGGAGTGGAGATAGATAACGGGATTGCAGTCCTCAATTTCTCGACGGCAGCAGTACCCACTGCGGGGGGCAGTTGCCAGGAACAACTGGCTCTCTGGGCCTTGACGGAAACAGTTTGCAGTATACCGGGTATCAATGGGGTCAAAGTGCTGATTAATGGTCAAGAACGGGAGACTTTTGGAAAACATCTGGATCTAACCCGGGTTTTAACCCCCATCAAACCCAAATTAAAGGTAGCTATCGTAATCGATGACCTGGCCGGGAGCAATCGGGGTCTGGAGGAAATGCTGGCTTTGCGGCGACCATTAACCCTGGCCATTATGCCCAAACTGGAATTGACCCGGCCCACGGCGGAAAAAGTTCATCGTCTGGGTTATCAGGTCTTTTTGCATCTGCCGATGGAGCCGGAAAAAGGGAAGAAAAGCTGGCTGGGGCCTGGGGCTGTGACGGCAGATATGACTCCAGCACAGGTGCGCCAGACGGTGCTGGAGGATCTGGCAGATGTCCCCTATGCCAGCGGCATGAATAATCATATGGGGTCAAAAATCACCAGGCGCAAGGATTTGATGTACGAGGTGCTCAGGGTAGCCAAGGAGAAAAACCTGATCTATCTGGACAGCCGTACAACGGAGGATACAGTTGTGCCGGTCCTGGCCCGGGAGTTGAACATGACAGTGCTGGAACGTTCGGTCTTTTTGGATGACATCAATTCCGTGACGGCGATCAAGAAACAAATCCGCGAACTGGCCCGGGTTTGCAGGCAAAACGGAGAAGCTATTGCCATTGGCCATGTGGGGGTAACGGGACCCAATCTGGCCAAGGCTTTGCGGGAAATGGTGCCCTGGCTGGAGGAACAGGGGATTGAGCTGGTCTATGTGGCCGACCTGTGGTCGGAACGCAGCCGCAGATAATAAGATACTATCTCATTTTTGGCACAGACCAACTTAAGATACCTATAGTAAATAATAATAAGATTATTAAAGGAATAAATTCCCTAGGAACTCTATCTATGTTAAATAATCTTTCAAAATCGTCAGAGGCGGCTAATATTACAAGTGGGCTACACCAAAGTGTAATGGCAGGTAAATATTTCTTAAGATTTGAATTTTCTTTGACCCAGGCATATATTGAAAAAAAAGGCCAGCCAATTGTGACTGCAAGGAAAATAATTGATAACCATACTGGCCAATTGCCATACAAACTATAGTAGGATAAATAAAAAAAAGCAATAGAAATAAGTGAAACAAATATAAGTATCTTTATCATCTTGATTAATTTATTTAATTCTTCATGCTCCTTGTTACTAGATAGTTTTAGAGTGAAGAGAAAGAAAACGGCAAAACCAAGCATACCCCAAATAATTAAAAACATCACCTCTACCTCTACCTCCTTCAATAAGGTTTGTTGAGATAGATATGTAAAATTTACTGTACAAGGAGCCATATACAGGCCCCTTGTACAGTAATAGTTAATATTTATCCGGAATAGGTAGTAGTTTGGTATTATATGTTCCTTTTTTTCCATCAACTGTTATTCTATAATATTGTGCTGGTTCACCGAATTTTCTTTTCGCAGAGCCGTGGATACTTAATTCTCCGTTGGAATATTTTACGAGTTTAACTTTGTCAAGAATTACTTCACTATTGGAGTCTGCTTTAAGCTCCTTGCTTTCAACAACAGTATTATTCTCTTTGAGCGTTGCAAAAGCCTGACCATTTATTGAGAGCATAAAGAAAGTTAATACTAAACCAATTATATGACGAATTTTCATTTCTGTTCCTCCCTTCCAATATTATTCTTTGGGCGTCCAATAAAATTATAGAATATCAAAAAAAAAAAAAAAACAACCATTATTTCCCAGCAAATTTCGCCAAATTATTCATTTTTCTGCCACAATTCGGCCTTAGTTTTGTCACAATCGAGGGGTATACTAAAGACAAGAGGAGGAACACGAAAGGAGTTGAGGTAAGATGATGATGGGACGCTGGTTTGGCGGTTGGGGATATGATCCCTTTATTGATGGAGGAGGTTGGTGGATGATGGGAATTGGCATGCTGTTCAATATCCTGTTCTGGGGAGCTTTGATTTACCTGGCGATCAGATTCTTGAACAAAAGCAGTGTTAACGGTTTTGACGGTAATCAGAGCGAAAACCCGGAAGAAATACTGCGTAAGCGCTATGCCCGGAGTGAAATCACCCGGGAAGAATACCAGCAAATGCTGGCAGACCTGAAAAAATAAAAGGAGGATGATGGACATGAAAAAGAAATGGTTAGCTCTGGTAGCGGCAGTACTTCTGGTGGCCTTTGCGGTTCCGGCCTTTGCGGCCATCACTGACGCTCAGAAGAAGGAAATCCTGGACTTGCAAAAACAAATTGTCGAGTTACGCAAGAAGATGGTTGACAAGTATGTGGAAGCGGGGCAACTAACCCCTGAACAAGGGAAGCTGATGAAAGAGCGTATGGACCAGATGGAAAAGTACCGGGAACAAAACGGAATCCTACCCGGGCCTGGTATGATGCAAGGTGGCGGCTGTGGGGGATTTGGTTTTGGTGCTAATGGCGGTTTCGGCGGGCCCATGATGCGGGGCGGCTGGGGCGCTCAAGCTCAGGGATTGTAAGTGAAAGGGGCTGAGATAGCCCCTTTTCTTATTGCTGGTCAGATTTGCCGACCTTATACCCGCGTTGCCAGTATCTCGATTCTCTAGGCAGTAATAATATCTTTATTATATGGATCGATAGCTATAACCTTTTTAGTTTCAGTAGCCAACTATACCTGTAATTTGCAGCCCCGCCATATCAAAAAACCAACTAGTATTTGCCAACAATTATCGCCAAATTATTCATTTTTCTGCCACAATTCGGCCTTAGTTTTGTCACAATCGAGGGGTATACTAAAGACAAGAGAAGGAACACGAAAGGAGTTGAGGTAAGATGATGATGGGACGCTGGTTTGGCGGCTGGGGATATGATCCCTTTATTAATGGAGGAGGTTGGTGGATGATGGGCATTGGCATGCTGTTCAATATCCTGTTCTGGGGAGCTTTGATTTACCTGGCGATCAGATTCTTGAACAAAGGCGGTTTTGGCAGTTTCGGCGGTAACCATGGTGAAACTCCGGAAGAAATTCTGCGCAAGCGCTATGCCCGGGGTGAAATTACCCGGGAGGAATACCAGCAAATGCTGGAAGATTTAAAAAAATAGGAGGAGGATGATGAAGATGAAAAAGAAATGGTTAGCTCTGGTAGCGGCAGTACTTCTGGTGGCTTTTGCGGTTCCGGCTTTTGCGGCCATCACTGACGCTCAGAAGAAGGAAATCCTGGATCTGCAAAAACAAATCGTTGAGCTGCGCAAGAAGATGATCGACAAGTATGTGGAAGCCGGGCAACTAACTCCTGAACAGGGTAAACTGATGAAGGACCGCATGGACCAGATGGAAAAATACCGGGAACAAAACGGAATCCTGCCCGGGCCTGGCATGATGCAAGGTGGCGGCTGTGGGGGATTTGGTTTTGGTGCTAATGGCGGTTTCGGCGGGCCCATGATGCGGGGCGGCTGGGGCGTTCAAACTCAGGGATTGTAAGGAAAAGGGGGGTAGATAGCCCCCTTTTTTATTTTATTAAATCTTGCAAAGCGGTAAGGAATTTTTTTCTTCATTTAAAAGGTATTTATTTTTATCCTTTATTTTTTTTACATGTTCAAGACTGGTAAACTCAAAATCTACTTTAGCTAAACCATTTTTATACGAAATTAGATATGTTGTCTGATACTCATCATTAATTATTTTTTGCATTTCTTTTTCCACAAAGGGAGCACTAGCATGCATACGATTTTGCAAAACTAAAATACTAGTATCTGTAAATTGAGGACAATAATATTATTCCTTTTCAGAGGTAAGCTTTTTCGGCGTGGATGTAGGTAAGCGGTAAAGATAAGTGCTGACTCCGAGAGCGGACATGACCAGGAGCATTTGCACTGGTAAGTTATTACGTAGCATCCAAATTGAAAAGCCAATAGAGAGGTTGAGCATGAGCAGAGAAATAACTTTGGCCCGTAGACTAATTGTACGGGTTTTTTCCCATTGTCTTAAGGGTGGACCAAAAATGTGATGGCTTAACAGCCACCGATGGGCTTTGGTTGAACTTCTGGCAAAACAGGCTGCAGCTAACAGCAAAAAGGGGGTAGTGGGTAAAACTGGCAAAAACATACCCAGTATCCCTAATACGACAAAAAGAAAACCTAAAATAACCAGAATACTGCGCATCCCTTTCCCCCTTTCATGAAAAATTTATTCGCCTCTATTATATCGTAGCTTTCACCTGCGAATCACTAGACATTTGCATTTTATCCCTGAAATGTAACAAAGCTTTTCTCAACTCACAAGTTCCCCGTCTGGAAAACACAATGGGAAGTTGGCGGCGTTTGGCCTGTTCCTTTATAACATCCATCAGTCCGTGGCTCACAAAATCGTAAAAAACGAGTACAATTTCCACATTGGCAGGGATACTTTTTTTCCTGGTTTTGGCTTTACGACCGCTCCAGTGAATTATTTCTTTACAACCATATTGTTTCAGTTCTTTTGGGATGTTACCAAGTTGATCGGCCCCAACCAGCAAGACTGTCAAAACAGCTCACCTCCATTTTACCCCCATATGTATAGAGAATGATTTTCATTTTCATTATATGCTTTCTTTTCAGCAATGTCAAGACAAAGTGTTCTCATAAAAGCCAAAAACTGCCGCCCAACGGACGGCAGTTTTTGGCCTTACTGCATTTGCAATTGCTGGGTAGCCTGGTTGATCTGATTTTGCACCCGGGCCAGTTCCTGTACAGTAGCAGCCTGAACCTGATACCAGCCCCGCTGGTTCATGGCCTGCCAGATTTGCTTCTGGTGATCCAGGGTCTTATTGAGGATATTCTGGCAGTCGGTGCGGAGAGCGTCATTGGCGCACTCCAGTACGCACATCAACATATGCTGGGCTGAGGCTTTGTGGTCAGAGAGCAACAGTTGCATTAAATCCTGGTCATTCAGTTTGGCGGGCATAGCTTTCACCTCCTATTGCAAATTGGTCTGAATGTGACGGGAGAGAGTGTTAATGAAATTCTGATGGTCGGCAATCATAGCCTGGCACATGCCTTTCAACTGGGGATCGGTGCAGTTTTCGGCGGCAAACTGCAAATGCTTGATACAGGCTGTTTCCATAGCGATGTGGTCATTGATCAGAGAAGCTTCTTTACCGGTTAAAGCCATCCTTGTTCCCTCCTTTCTCAGGCAATAGTTTGGCATATCTTACGGCCATTTATTAGCGTGAATTCTTGACAAATAGCAAGCAAAAGGATAAACTATTAGCCAGATATGGTAATGACAAGGAACGGGAAGAGTAGCCGGGACTGGCCTGCCAGGGAGAAGGGGTCGTGACTGGAAGCCCCTTTCAGGAAAAGCCGGTGAAAGACACCCGGGAGTTGGCGGTCGAACTTCAGCTTTAGCTGGATAGTAGGCTGGCCCGGTTGCCCACCGTTAACGGGCGAGAGGGGAACGGCTTTTTGGCTGTTCAACCAGGGTGGCACCGCGGGTAATGACCCGTCCCTGCGCAAGCAGGGACGGGTTTTTAGTTTTGGAGGGAATGGGAAAGGAGTGAAAGGATGCTAACCCAGAGACCAAAAGGAACCAATGATTTTTTGCCGCAGGAGACCTGGAAGTGGCAGTATGTAGAGCAAATTTTGCGGGAAGTTTGCCGTCAGTATGGCTATGGTGAATTGCGTACCCCTATTTTCGAGCATACCGAGCTCTTTCAGCGCGGGGTAGGGGAAACCACCGATATCGTGGAAAAGGAAATGTATACTTTTTTGGATAAAGGCGGTCGTTCTGTAACCTTACGGCCAGAAGGGACAGCGGCAGCAGCGCGGGCCTATCTGGAAAACCGGCTCCATGCCGGGCCCCAGCCGGTAAAGGTCTATTATATTGGTCCCATGTTCCGCTATGATAAGCCTCAGGCCGGGCGCTACCGCCAGTTCCATCAGTTTGGAGTTGAGGTTTTCGGTTCGGATGAGCCGGTGGTGGATGCGGAAGTAATCGCCATGGCCATGGAAATATACCGGCGCCTGGGTATCAAGGACCTGGAGCTAAACATCAACAGTGTAGGCTGTCCTGTCTGCAGGGCCCGGCACCGGGAAGCTCTGCAGGAGTTTTTGCGTCCGCAGCTGGCTTCCCTCTGCAAGGATTGTCAGAGCCGGTTTGAACGCAATCCCCTGCGGATTCTGGATTGTAAACAGGAAGGTTGTCAGGCAGCTACCCGGGGAGCGCCTACCATTACCCGGCAACTTTGTCCTGATTGCAAGGACCACTTCGACCAGGTGCAAACCCTTCTGAAGGCCCTGGGTGTACCTTTTACCGTCAATGAGCGACTGGTGCGGGGCCTGGACTATTATACCAAGACCGCTTTTGAAATTATGGTCAAGGATATCGGGGCCCAGAGTTCTATCTGCGGCGGTGGCCGTTATAATGGCCTGGTGGGGGAACTGGGCGGTGAGGATGTGCCCGGCATCGGCTTTGCCCTGGGCCTGGAACGCACCATTTTGACTATGGAAAAACAGGGGGTAGCCTGGCCGGAGGAGGCCGGCACCCGGGTCTTTGTGGCAGTATTAGGCACGGAAGCCCGGGAACAGGCCCTGGTGTTGACCCAGCAGCTGCGCAGCCGCGGCCTGGCTGCCGAAACTGACCTGCTGGGGCGCAGCCTTAAGGCCCAGCTGAAACAGGCGGACCGGCTCAAGGTCAGTTACACCGTGATTGTAGGTGGCGATGAGCTGCAGCGCGGCGAAGTGCAGCTTCGGAGCATGAGCGATAGCAGCCAGCAGGCTCTCAAGCTGGAACAGGTAGTGGATTACTTGACAGAAAAACTGAAACCGTAAGGAGGAAAAGGCAATGGAAGCATTACAGGGTTGGAAGCGGACCATGATGTGCGGCAGCTTGCGGGCAGCTGATGCCGGCAAAGAAGTAATTCTCATGGGCTGGGTCCAGCGGCGGCGGGACCATGGCGGCCTGATTTTCGTGGACCTCAGGGACCGGGAGGGTATCACCCAGGTGGTATTTAGCCCGGAAGTTGATCAGGAGGCGTTTGCTAAAGCGGAAGCGATTCGCAATGAGTACGTCATTGCTGTCAAAGGGGAAGTGCGCTTGCGTCCAGAAGGCACTGTTAACCCCAACCTGGCTACCGGGGAAGTGGAAGTGTATGCCCGGGAAGTGAAGGTGCTGAACGGGGCCAAAACACCGCCCTTCTATATCCAGGACAATATCGATGTAGATGAAAACCTGCGCCTGCGCTATCGTTACCTGGACCTGCGGCGGCCGGAGATGCAGCGGGCCCTGGGTTTACGGCATCGGCTGGTCAAAACTATTCGGGACTATCTGGACGCCCGGGGCTTCTGGGAAATTGAAACTCCCATGCTGACCAAATCCACCCCGGAAGGGGCAAGGGATTACCTGGTGCCCAGTCGGGTCAACCCGGGCAAATTCTTTGCCCTGCCCCAGTCTCCCCAGATTTTCAAGCAAATACTCATGGTGGCTGGTATGGACAAATATTTCCAGATCGTGCGCTGTTTCCGGGATGAGGACCTGCGCAGTGACCGGCAGCCGGAATTTACCCAGCTGGACCTGGAGATGTCCTTTGTGGAACGGGAAGAGGTGCTGACCCTGATGGAAGAGATGATTGCGGAAGTGGTCAGGACTACCCTGGGCCGGGAAGTGCCTACTCCTTTCCCGCGGCTGACTTATGCCGAAGCCATGGCCCGCTATGGCTCGGACAAGCCCGATACTCGCTTTGGCATGGAACTGGTGGATTTGACCGATATCGCCGCTGGCTGTGAATTCAAGGTCTTTCGGGCTGCTGCCGATAACGGCGGAGTGGTCAAGGCTATCAATGCTAAAGGCTGTGCCCACTTCAGCCGCAAGGAGCTGGATGAGCTGACCCAGTATGTGGCTATCTATGGTGCCAAAGGCCTGGCCTATATCCAGATGACCCCGGAAGGCCCCAAATCTCCTATTGCCAAATTCTTCAAGGAGGAAGAGCTGCAGGCTATCCTGGAGCGGCTGGGGGCGGAAACAGGTGACCTCCTGCTCTTTGGGGCGGATACGCCCAGGATTGTGGCCGACTCCCTGGGCCACCTGCGGGTACATCTGGCGGAGAAACTGGGTCTGATTGACCCCGAGGCCATGAATTTCCTCTGGGTAGTGGACTTCCCCTTGCTGGAATGGGATGAGGAAGAAAAACGCTATGTCGCCATGCACCATCCCTTCACCTCTCCGATGGATGAAGACATTGAGCTGATGGATACTGATCCGGGCCGGGTGCGGGCCAAAGCTTATGATATGGTTCTGAACGGGGTGGAAATCGGTGGTGGCTCTATCCGGATTCACCGGCGGGATGTGCAGGAAAAGATGTTCCGCCTCCTGGGTTTAAGTCAGGAGGAGGCTGTAGAAAAATTTGGCTTTATGCTGGAGGCTTTTGAATATGGCACTCCGCCCCATGGTGGCATTGCTTTTGGTATCGACCGCCTGGTGATGCTGCTGGCAGGCCGGGATACCATCCGGGATGTCATCGCTTTCCCCAAAACCCAGAGTGCCAGCTGTCTGATGACCGGAGCGCCTTCGGAAGTAAGTGCTAAACAATTGAAGGAACTGCATATCAAGCTGGATGTTATACCCAGGAAGTAATGCTGTCTTGTCAAACCATCGGGTTTGTGTTAAGATAAAGGCAGATAAAACCCTGCGGTGTGCGTGAGGTCAGCGCGTGTTTAGAGCCAACACGTTCAGAAAAGGGAGCCCGGTCTCTGCTGGTGGAATGAATGCCCCCATAGTCAGGGGACTCAAGAAGCCCGCAGGAGGGCACCCACCTGCTGGGAGCAGGTTCTGAAACAGGCGGGCCCACGGCATCATGGGGTTGTCCGCTATTAATTTATAAACAGGCAGTAGGCAAAAGGCCTACTGCTTTTTCTGTTTTTCATTGATGATAGTACGGGCCCCATTTAAAGCCAGCTTGAGAGCGCTGATCCAGACTTTAGCTTGTGCAGCCCAGTTGTTAAGCTGGCTGGGGTCTATCTTGATTTTTTTGGTCTTACCTGCCATTGCCCTCACCCTTTCAATTCTTCAGCGATCAAATTAATCACTTGTTGCCAGGCAGGAGGCATCTTGCTAAACTGGGGCTGCAGGGTGGTAAAAAGGGTCTTTACCAGCTGCAATCTTTCCGGAGTTGCGCTGGCAGCTCCCTGTCGGATTAGCTGTCTAACTTCTTCCAGCTCGGCAGCGCTGAGACTGCCGCCGGCATCAACTTTTTTGCCCCAGGTTAACAGTTTGTTTTTGGTTTCGGAATCCATATCGCCGCCGAATTGCTCCAGCAAAGAAACGATTACGCTGAAATTTAATTTGTTGGGGTTGGCCAGCAAATTCAGGGCCAGGGCCATAATTTCCTGGGGGGTAATTTTTTTACTCATCTTTTTTTGCCACCTCGCCTTTGATTTTTCATTTCTGTCCAGGCAGAAAGTACCGGTTCAGCTACTGCCAGTAACTCTTCGGCTATAACCAAAATGGACAAAAACTTATCCAGCCAGACCTGCCACTCCGTTTCCGGGCGGCTGACAGCACTGGTTCTGGCCGGAGATGCTACCGGTTGGCCACTGGAGAGGGGAATGATGATTTTTCTTTTTGCCACTGATTATCCCTTCTTTCGCAAAGACGGAAAGCCCCGCAGGGCTTTCCGCGGAGCTTAGTCCTGGTTGCCAGGATAGGGCCAGAAGGGGAATCCCAGCAACAGCAACACGATAATAATCACCACGATAACAACCACTTCTCTATTCCGGCGATGACCCATATGAATCCCTCCTTTTTAATACTTCAGATTACAGGACATCCAGTAACAAGAGGATGACCACAATCACCACAATGATGAAGATAAAATTGGGATAGTAATGCATAGGAGCTTCCCCCCTTCCCGATTTCTGCTTTATCTTACGGCAAAAGGCGGTCAGGGGTGCTCGGCGGTTAGCCTATTTTTCTGGGCTTGCGCTTGGGAAAGGAAATAGGGTATGATGGGAAAAAGAACTATTCTATGGGCTGTAGGAGGAAGACAGGTATGTTGCACAGATTTTCCCGCACAGAATTGCTGCTGGGGTCAGAAGGATTGGAACGGCTGCGCCAGGCCCGGGTGGCAGTCTTTGGTATTGGCGGGGTGGGTTCTTATGCTTGTGAAGCCCTGGCTCGAGCCGGGGTAGGGTCACTGGTGCTGGTGGACTATGATGATGTCTGTTTAACCAATATCAACCGGCAGATTCATGCTTTGAGCAATACAGTGGGGCGGCCTAAAGTGGAATTGATGGCGGAACGGATCAAATTGATCAATCCCGGAGCAGAGGTAGAATCCATCAAGGAATTTTATGCTCCTGAACATAGAGAGCGCCTGCTCAGGCCAGACTATGATTATGTAGTGGATGCCATTGATAATGTCACCGGCAAGCTGGACTTGATCAAGGGCTGTCTGGCGTTGAATATCCCCATAATTTCCGCCATGGGAGCAGGAAACAAACTGGATCCTACTGCTTTCCGGGTGGCAGATATTTCTGAAACGGCGGTCGACCCTCTTGCCCGGGTACTCCGGCGGGAATTGCGCAAAGCGGGGATCTACCGGGGGGTCAAGGTGGTTTATTCGGAAGAGCCACCCATCCCACCCAGGGTAGGGCTGGCTGATTGTAAGACCAATTGTGTTTGCACCAGCGAACAGGGCCGGGGCAGCTGCACCTTGCGGCGTCAGATTCCAGGCAGTGTTTCTTTTGTACCTCCGGTAGTAGGGATGATTATGGCCGGGGAAGTGGTAAAAGATTTATGCGGTCTTGTTGACAAAAGGACAAAAGGGGCATATAATAAAAAGCAAGATACCCGGGTATAGTATAGGGGGTGAGGATAGTGAACAGTACCGAAGTATCGGTAGAAGGCAAAGAGGAGATACTAAAAAGGCTGAGAAGGATAGAAGGGCAGGTCAAAGGGATACAGCGGATGATTGAAGAGGACCAGGATTGTCTGAAGATCCTCACCCAGATCGCCGCTGTTAAGGCAGCTGTTCAGGCTGTCGGAGTGACCATTGTAGAGCGCAATACCGTCAAGTGTCTGGAATCAGCCTGCAGCCAGGGGCGGCAGGATGAGTATGTCAAACATTTAGTAGAAGTGCTGATGCGCTTCGCTAAATAAGAAAAAAAGGAGGAGATTACATATGGCAGGCGCAAATGTTAAAACCTTTACTAATGCCAACTGGAAAGCGGAGGTTCTGGAAGCTACTCAACCGGTACTGGTGGATTTCTGGGCAGCCTGGTGTGGCCCTTGCCGCATGATCGCACCGGTAATTGACCAGCTGGCCGATGAATATGTCGGCAAAGTGGTAGTGGGCAAACTGAATGTGGATGAAAACCGGGAAACAGCCATTGAATACGGGGTCATGAGCATTCCCACCTTGTTGTTGTTCAAAGATGGCAAACCGGTAGAGCGGATTGTTGGCTACCAGACCAAAGAGCAACTGGCCCGCATTTTGGCCAAACACATCTAAATAAACAAAGGGGCATCCCTGGTGGGTGCCCTTTTAGTTTCATCTGGCCTGTTTCAGTAAATAAATTTCTCGCTCGTTTTCGGCAATTTTGCTGGTCTGGTAATCGATATAGGCTTGAATATTAAATAGTTTTTTGTTGATATTCTCAACTTTACCGGATAATTCAACAACATCTTCTGTTGTCCGTTGCAAAGCAGCGGAAATATATTCGGTGCGGTGTTCAATAGAACGGGTCACAAGATACAGCTCACCCTGGCGTGTATCAATTCCGTCAACCCGCTGTTCCAGGCCATTCACGCGTTGCTCCAGGTTGTCCATGCGCTGTTCCAGGCCATTCATGCGTTGCTCCAGGTTATCCATGCGCTGTTCCAGGCCATTCATGCGTTGCTCCAGGTTATCCATGCGCTGTTCCAGGCCATTCATGCGTTGCTCCAGGTTATCCATACGTTGTTCCAGCCGGTCGAAGCGCTGATTGAAAGTGCTATGCAAGTTTTCAACAGCATGCAGTATCTGGTATAACATTTGTTCCACCTTTTTCCCTCCCCCCATAGAAAATCCTGAATAAATTATAGCAAATGGGCATAGTGGAGAACAAGTGTTTTTGGGGAGAAAATTTTTAGAGAGCGATAATTTTATAGGGATGGGCGATCAGCCGTCTAGGGAGAGAAAAAGCCACCAGAGTCTGCTGATTATTGCAGATCTGCCAGCTGCCCACTTCTCTGGCCAGAGCCTGGGCCCGGGAGAAGACCAGGCCCAGGTTTTTCTGCAAACAAAGGGTGGCTCTTTGCAGAGCAGTATTCCAGGCGGTTTTGCTACTGGAATGGGATACTAGAAAAATCAAGGCATTAGGGGCTTCCAAAACAGGACCCTGTAACGGGAAGTCATCCAGTAAAGACATTTTTATATCTACCTGACAGGGAGGGGCTTCCCGGCAGTAGCTTGCGGAAACCATTGAGGGAACAGCTATCGGACCGAGATAAAGCAGGGGCTGACATTCAGAAACAGGCAAGTAGGCTGTCCAGCCAGCTTTGATAGTTATCGGCCAGAACCAGCCACCATGGCGGTTGAAATCAGCCAGGAGATGGGAGGAAAGTTTTAGTCCGGTCAGGCCCAGAAGCAAACTGGAGGGAATTTTGAAATGCAAAAGCTGTTGGATTTCCACAGCCAGTACGTGGCCAGTACGAGCCTGGGGTAAATATTTGCTGATTTGCCAGCTAAAGCGGTTTGGTTCCCGATGAGTCACCGGACAGACTGGAATTTGTAACTGAATTTCTTCCATATCCCTTCCCTCCTTGCCTTTTGTTCATTGATATGCAGCTAGCTCCCGGGAATATGTGGGGAAAGATGGCGAGGAAAGAGAAGGTTTTTGGGGAAGAATGTAGAATGGGAAAAAAACAGAAACTGTCACAGGGGGGAATAAAGTGAAGTACATAGACTTACGCAGTGATACCGTAACCCAGCCGACCGAGGAGATGCGGCAAGCCATGGCCCGGGCGGAAGTGGGGGATGATGTTTACGGGGAAGATCCCACGGTTCGGCGATTGGAGGAAAAAGCGGCCGAGCTGTTTGGCAAAGAGGCGGCCCTGCTGGTACCCAGCGGGACTATGGGCAACCAGCTGGCGGTGCTGGCCCATACCCAGCGGGGAGATGAGGTTATAGTAGAGGCAGAAGCTCATGTCTTTTTCTATGAGGTAGGAGGCCTGGGCGCCCTGGCCGGAGTCCAGACCCGTACCATCCGCGGGGAAAAAGGGGTGTTGCCGGCTGCCAGGGTGCGGGAGGCCATTCGCCTCAGTGATATTCATTTTCCACGCACGGCCTTGATCTGCCTGGAAAATACCCATAACCGGGCGGGGGGAACAGTAATGGGGCTTCAGGAAATGGAGGCTATTGGCCAGATTGGCAAGGAATATCAAATTCCCATTCATCTGGATGGGGCCAGGATTTTCAATGCTGCCACCTACCTTGGACTGCCGGTAAAGGTGCTGACCAAGGATATGGATTCGGTGATGTTTTGCCTCTCCAAGGGTCTGGCAGCTCCTATCGGTTCCATGCTGGTCGGGTCTGCCCAGTTCATTGCCCGCGCCCGGCGTTTGCGGAAAATGCTGGGCGGTGGTATGCGTCAGGCCGGGATAATTGCGGCAGCTGGAATGGTGGCCCTGGAGACCATGGTGGAGCGGCTGGCAGAGGACCACCGGCGGGCCCGTCAGCTGGCGGAGGGATTGGCTGCCATTCCCGGGCTGAAGGTGGACTTGGAACGGGTACAAACTAATATCGTAGTGGCTGATATTATGGCAACAGGCTTGAGTCCGGCGGTTTTCCTGGGCAAATTGAAAGAACAGGGGGTACTGGCCGCAGCATTTGGCGGCAATCTGGTGCGGTTTGTTACCCATAAAGATATCGATGATCTGGATATTGATCAGGCACTAATGGAAATCGAGAGGATTTGCCGGAAAGGGAGATAGTATGAATCTGTTTGAACAGGCTAATCTGACGGGACGGGGGAAAATGGCTCCCCTGGCGGACCGCATGCGCCCTCGTACCCTGGAGGAGTTTGTGGGGCAGGAGGAAATTGTGGGGCCGGGGCGGCTTTTACGCCGGGCCATTGAGGCTGACCAGCTCAGTTCCATGATATTTTACGGTCCGCCGGGCACGGGAAAAACGGCCCTGGCCAAAGTAATCGCCAACCAGACCCGGGCTGTGTTCACTCAGCTCAATGCCGTGACTTCTGGTGTCAGTGAGCTGCGCCAGGTCACAACAGCGGCAAAAGAACGCCTGCTGTACGAGCAAAAGCGGACTCTTTTGTTTATTGATGAGATTCACCGTTTTAATAAAAGCCAGCAAGATGCCCTGTTACCTTTTGTAGAGGATGGGACCATCATTTTGATTGGGGCGACCACGGAAAATCCCTACTTTGAAGTGAATAAGGCTTTGCTTTCCCGCTCCCGGGTTTTTCAATTCCGCCCCTTGACTGAACAGCACATCCTGGAACTGCTGCGTCGCGCTCTCGACGATGAGGAGCGGGGCCTGGCCGGTTACCGGCCGGAGGTGACCGAGGAGGCCCTGCGGCATTTAGCCCGGATGGCCAACGGTGATGCTCGCACGGCTTTGAATGCCCTGGAGCTGGCGGTGCTGACAACTCCGCCGCAGGAAGACGGCAGGCGGTTGGTAGACCTGGCGGTGGCGGAGGAATCCATCCAGCGCCCGGCCTTGCTTTATGATAAAAGCGGGGACCAGCATTATGATGTGATTTCGGCTTTTATCAAGAGCATGCGCGGTTCCGATCCTGATGCCACACTGCACTATCTGGCCCGCATGCTGGAGGCGGGGGAAGAGCCGGAGTATATAGCCCGCCGGATTATTGTCCATGCCGCCGAAGATGTGGGACTGGCTGATCCCCAGGCCCTGGTGGTGGCGGTAGCTGCTGCCCAGGCGGTGGAACGGATTGGTATGCCGGAAGGCAGGCTACCGCTGGCTCAGGCTGCTCTCTATGTGGCACTGGCACCCAAGGAAAACCGGATTATCAAGGCTATTGATGCGGCCCTGGCTGATGTGCGGGCTGGCAAAGGGGGGCCGGTTCCCCTCCATTTGCGGGATACCCATTACGCGGGAGCCCGGGATCTGGGCCACGGACAGGGATACAAGTACCCCCATAATTATCCGGGGGCCAGGGTGGAACAGCAATATCTGCCCGATGATCTGCGGGGTCGGCAGTACTGGCCCCGACAGGAGAAAAAAGACGAGTAAAATAGTTGGATTTCAAATTGACAAATATACCCCTGTATGCTATTATATGACCAGAAAGAAAACCGACGAATTTGCTAGGAATTGAGGTGAGGGGCATGAAGCTGTCCACGCGCGGTCACTATGGGGTGCAGGCTATGTTCGATCTGGCCCAGCACTACGGGGAAGGACCGATTCCTTTAAAAAGCGTGGCAGAACGCCAGAACCTCTCCGAACACTATCTGGAACAGCTGGTGGGCAGCCTGCGCAAGGCTGGCCTGGTCAAAAGCATTCGCGGAGCCCAGGGAGGTTATATCCTGGCCCGGGACCCGAAGGAGATCACCGTCGGGGACATTATCCGGGTGCTGGAAGGTCCGGTGGCTCCGGTAGAGTGTGTCGGTGAGGAGATGCAGGAAAGCTGCAATCGCCTGGATGTCTGTATTACCCGGCTGGTCTGGCAGCGGGTGAAGGAAACCATCGACCAGGTGCTGGATTCCATCACTCTGGCCGATATGCTGGAAGAAGCAGAGAAGTTGAAACAGCAAGGTGATTTTTATATGTACTATATTTAAAGGAGATGAAAGCAAATGCGGCGCATATACATGGACCACAGTGCTACCACTCCGGTGGATCCGGAGATTGCCCAGGCTATGGTCAAGTACATGACTGAGGATTTCGGTAACCCCTCCAGCATTCATGCCTTTGGCCGGGAAGCCCGCAAGGCGGTGGAAGAGGCCCGGGAGCGGGTGGCAAAAGCTATCGGTGCCAATCCCCAGGAAATCATTTTCACCAGTGGCGGTACAGAGGCGGATAATATGGCCATACTGGGGGTAGCCCAGGCTAACTGCAAGAAGGGCAATCATATCATCACTTCCTCGGTGGAACACCACGCTGTACTGGATACCTGCAAACATTTGGAGAAAAATGGCTATTCTGTCACTTACCTGCCTGTGGATGAATATGGCCGGGTACGGGTGGAGGATGTGGAAAAGGCTATAACCAAAAACACCATCCTCATTACCATCATGCATGCCAACAATGAGGTGGGTACCATCCAGCCCATTGCTGAAATTGGCCAGCTGGCCAAAAAGCATGGAGTGCTCTTCCATGTCGATGCCGTGCAGTCTTTTGGCAAGATTCCGGTGAATGTGGATGAGCTGCAGGTGGATTTGCTCTCCCTTTCCTCCCATAAAATCTATGGGCCGAAAGGAGTAGGAGCTCTCTACATCCGCCGCGGTACCCGCATCACTCCTATCACCCACGGTGGGGCCCAGGAGCGCAAGCGCCGGGCCGGTACGGAAAATGTGCCGGGGATTGTCGGCTTTGGCCTGGCAGCGGAAAAAATTGTAGCGGAAATGGCAGAAGAAAGCCCGCGCCTGCAGGCTTTGCGGGACAAGCTGATCAAAGGCATTATGGAAAAAATGGATTATGTCAAGCTCAATGGCCATCCGACTGAACGGCTGCCCCATAATGTCAATTTCAGTTTCCACTTCATTGAGGGCGAATCGCTGCTTTTAATGCTGGATATGAAGGGTATCGCCGCTTCCAGTGGTTCAGCCTGTACTTCCGGTTCCCTGGATCCTTCCCATGTCTTGCTGGCCATGGGGCTGAGCCATGAAGTAGCTCACGGTTCCCTCCGCCTGACCCTGGGCAAGGTCAATACAGAAGAGGATGTGGATTATGTCCTGGAGGAGTTGCCGAAAATTGTACAGCGGCTGCGGGAAATGTCTCCCCTGGGGCCGGGAGTGACTATTGAAGCAAAGGAGTGTTATCATCATGTACACTGAGAAAGTAATGGACCATTTCACCAATCCCCGCAATGTGGGGGAAATTCCCGATGCCGATGGGGTAGGGCAGGTCGGCAATCCTTCCTGTGGGGATATCATGAAAATTTTCATTAAAGTGGACAATGATGTGATTACAGATATTAAATTCAAGACCTTCGGCTGCGGGGCAGCAGTAGCTACCAGTTCCATGGTCACTGAGATTGTCAAGGGCAAGACCATTCAGGAAGCCCTGCAGGTCACTAACAAAGATGTGGCTGAAGCTCTGGAAGGTCTACCACCCCAGAAAATGCACTGTTCCAACCTGGCTGCTGATGCTCTGCACGCAGCGATCAAGGATTATCTGCAAAAGCAGGGACGCAGTGAGTAAGGATGAAAAAAATCGAAGCCGTAATTCGGCCGGAGAAACTGAATGAGGTTAAACAGGCATTAGAAGCCTACGGGATCAAGGGTATGACTGTCTCCCAGGTAGTAGGCTGTGGACTGCAAAAAGGGCGGACTCAGCTTTATCGGGGTACGGAAATCAACCTCAACCTTTTACCCAAAGTGAAACTGGAACTGGTGGTACCCAATGCCTGTGTCGAAGAAATTATGAATGTTATACTAAATTCTGCTTGCACAGGCGCCGTAGGTGATGGTAAAATATTTGTGACAGCAGTGGAAAATGCCATCCGGATTCGAACTGGAGAAGAAGGAGAGGCAGCTCTTACTTAATAAGTTTTAACCCGGTGCGATGGGGTACCGGTTGAAAAAGGCGATGACGCCGATAGGACAGTCAAGGTAGACTGTCTTGTCGGCGTTTGTTTTTTTATTCCACGAGGAGGAGGAGAAAGGACAATGGAGTTGAATTTGCAAAATCTGTCTGTGGGTCTGGATACTATCTGGGTTTTGCTGGCAGCAGCTCTGGTTTTCTACGGCCAAAGCAACGGCTGGTTTGGTAGGAGCGGCTTTTTCCTGCAGGGGGATTTCAGCTTTCTGGGCCTTAATATACCAGTCTCTGTTTTCTGGCTCTTTCAGGCTGCCTTTGCCGTGGCAGTGGCCACTATCGGCAACCAGCCATTGCTATTCCAGACCCAGCCGGCAGCCAGCGGGTAAATCAAGCCGGTCGCAACCGCACTGAAGAGATCAAATAAGCACTGAATTTCATCCGTTCTGCCACTGCACCTGATACGGCATAACCTGGGCATGCTGGATTTTGCCGGTTCCGCTGCGGTGCATGCCGTTGGCGGCTGGGCGTCCCTGGCGGCGGCGATGGTGCTGGGGCCGCGGCTGGGCAAGTATGGTAAGGATGGCACTATCAATGCCATTCCTGGACATAATATCCCGCTGGCAGCACTGGGGGGCTTTATCCTCTGGTTTGGCTGGTTTGGCTTCAATGCGGGCAGCACTCTTTCCGCTTTGCACAAAGACATCGGCCTGATTGCTCTCAATACCAACCTGGCGGCAGCAGCCGGGGGTACGATGGGTTGTCTCTACACAATGTTCCGTTTTGGCAAGGCCGATGTCAGTATGGCTATTAACGGGGCCCTGGCCGGGCTGGTGGCTATAACCGCTGGTTGCGCCTATCTGGAACCGGCGGCTGCGGTAGCGGTGGGCCTGATTGCCGGCTTGCTGGTGGTGGAAGCTATTGGTCTCTTTGACCGCCTGCGCATTGATGATCCAGTGGGGGCTATTGCCGTCCATGGGGTTGGCGGCAGTTTTGGCACCCTGGCGGTGGGCTTGCTGGCCAAAGACGGTGGCCTCTTCTATGGCGGTGGCTGGCATTTGTTCCAGGTGCAGTTGATTGGGTTACTGGCCGTTTCAGTCTTTGCTTTTGCTGCAACTTACCTGTTGTTCCGGCTGCTGGCTGCGACAATCGGCATCAGGGTAAGTGCCGAAGAGGAACTGGAGGGACTGGATATAGCCGAGCACGGCTTCCAGGCCTATAATGAACTGGTCAACGGTAGCTTCAGTACAGCAGCATTGCCATCAGTTCTGGCGGAAAGCTGGGTGGAAAAGGTAGAAACCAATTAGAGTATGTGCCGGCCTTCGGGCCGGTTTTTTGCTGGCAAGGTAAAGAAAATTTATGATAAAATGAGGATAGTAATACAAAATCGAAAGGACTGGGAGTATGTCAAAAGAGTCTATTTATTCTTTAGAGGACATAAAAAATAAACTTGAACCGATATTCAGGAAGTTTGGGTTAAAAAGAGCTGCTGTTTTTGGCTCTTATGCCAGAAAGGAAGCCAGCATGAGTAGCGATGTGGATCTGCTTGTTTTATTGGATGACACTTTTGAACTGGAAAAATACTTAAAATTCGAGGCAGCTGTTAAAAGGGCACTAAAGAAGAATGTAGATATTCTAGAATACAGATGTATTAACCCTGTTATGAGAGATGATATTTTAAAGGAGGCTATAGAAATTTATGGAAACAAGAGACAGGAAAATACTCCTGGTAATTCTTGAGGATATAGAAGACATTTATAAGGCACTAGATGAATTTAGTTGTGTTACGTAATATTGCCGCACATAAGTATGGAGCTATTAATTTTGTTGTAGTATGGAATATTATCAACAAAAATATCCCTATTTTCAAAAAAAGTATAATTAACATTTTAAAAGAAACTGAGATACAGCAATAAAAACTTTAGTTGGAGGACTACAATGCTAGTTTTACTGGTAGCTATCGGTACGGCCCTGCTGGGGGAAGTGAAAATTCAGCCTTTCGGGACGGCTTTTCGCTTTGGCCTGGGCAGTGTGTTCTTTCTGCTGGCCCTGATATTCTGGCGCCAGCTGCCATTGCGCCTGACCGGCCTGGTGGTGGGCCTGACCACTGTTGCCTGGCGGATAGGGCTGGCCAGCTATCACGGGCTAAGCTGGAGCGAGGCTTTGTGGCTGCATTTGCCGGCCCTGGCCTACTACCTGACCCTGGTTTTCTTCTTGCATAATGCGGGCTGGGAGAGCAAGCGGGAACAGCCCCTGCAACTGGGGGGACTGGTGGCTCTGGCTGATGGCGGGGCCAACCTGGTGGAGATGCTGGTACGCACCGGTTTCAATCTGGAGCTGCTCACCCCCGGAAAACTGTGGGCCTTGCTGGTCGTAGCCGTGCTGCGGGGGTTAGCCGTGGTTTTGCTGGCCGATGTCCTGCTGCAGGAACGGCATCGGACCACCAGGGAAGTGGAAGAGGAACACCTGCTCAGGCGGTTACTGGTGGGGTCTAACCTGCACATGGAGGCTTTTTTTCTGCGCAAATCCATGGCCCAGGTGGAAACGGTAATGGCGCGCAGCCATGAACTCTATCAGAAATTGAAAAATCGTCAACCGGTTCCTGATCCCCTGGCCAAAATGGCCCTGGATGTGGCCAAAGAGGTCCATGAAATCAAAAAAGATCTGAAACGGCTGGAAGAAGGCTTAAATCAGCTGCTGGCCGAAGAGCCGGTAACTGAGGTGCTGACGGTAGAGGAAATTCTGGAGCTGGTGGCAGCCACCAACCGGGCCTACGCCCAAACTCTGGGCAGGAAGATCGAAATACAGACTGAGGCGGAAGGACAGTATGTCACTGACCGTATTTATCCGCTGGTTTCCATCTTGAACAACCTGGTGCAAAATGCAGTGGAGGCCATGGAGGAAGGACAGATCATCCTGCGGGCCGGGCTGGTAGCGGGTAAACTGGAGCTGCTGGTAGCCGATAATGGCCCGGGGATTGCCCCCCGGGACCAGGAGCTGGTGTTTGAACCCGGTTTTACCACCAAATTTACCCCGGAAGGGCGGCCTTCCACCGGGATAGGGCTGACCCAGGTCCGGGATATGGTAGAGCATCTGGGCGGGGAGATCAGTTTGTCTTCCCAGCCGGGAACCGGAACCGTTTTTACTATAAAAGTACCCTTGTAGGGGAGGCGACATATGGGCGAATTCAAATTCATGATTATCGATGACGACCGTATCTGCAGGCGCATGTTGAGTATGATCATCGAACAGGAAGGTTTAGGGGAAGTAGTCGGGGAACTGGAGACCGGGGAAATGGCCGATATGGTGGTGATGCAGGTCCGGCCCGATGTAGTGCTGGTGGACTTGTTGCTACCCGGTCAGGATGGGGTTGAGGTAGTAGCTGCCCTGAAAGAAAGAGGTTTTACGGGGGCCATTGTCATGATTTCTCAGGTGGAAAACAAGGAAATGGTGGCCGGTGCCTATCAGGCGGGCGTGGATTTTTATATCCACAAACCCATCAACCGGGTGGAAGTGGTGTCGGTTTTGCAAAAAGTGCTGGCCAATTTGCGCCTGACCCAATCCCTGGCCCAGGTGCGCAATTCCCTGGCAGCATTGGATTGGATGGTGGGCAACCAGCAACCGGAACGGAGCAGTGACAGGGAGAGCGGCAGCAAGAAAATGCGCCGGGTTTTGCGGGACCTGGGACTGGCGGGGGAAATGGGCAGCCGGGAACTGAACTGGCTGGTGGAGATTTTGCGGGAGAAGGAAGAAGAAGGGCGCACTCCGGCCAACCTGCAGCTCAAAGAGCTATATCAGGAATTGCAGGAACGCTACCGCCAGGAAACTGGAGAAGAGGTGGATCTGGGTACCCTGGAGCAGCGCATTCGCCGGGCAGTACACGAAGCTATGGAACATCTGGCCGCTTTAGGGGCGGAAGATTACCATGATCCTCTTTTTGAATACTATGCTCCCCGCTTTTTTGATTTTAACGAAGTACGGGCCAAATTGCGAGGAGAAAAGGGCAAGATCAACCTGAAAAAATTCATCATGGCCCTTTATGATGAGGTTACGCATCAATAACTGGAGTATACAATGTAGGCTCCAGTTATTTTTTTGTAGTTTTTTGTGGGCTGGTCACCAAAATGGAGCCAGAGGTGAGAGCAGTGATCAAGTTCAAGAATGTCAATAAATATTTCGGCAACCATCATGTCCTCAAGGATATCAATCTGGAAATCCGGGAAGGGGAAGTGGTGGTGGTCATCGGCCCCTCCGGCTCAGGGAAGAGCACCATGTTGCGCTGTATCAACCAGCTGGAGAAGATTTCTTCCGGTGAATTGATAGTGGACGGTTTCCGGCTGGATGACCCAAAGGTGAATATAAATCTCTTACGGCAGGAAATCGGCATGGTTTTCCAGCATTTCAATCTCTATCCTCACAAGACGGTGCTGGAAAATATCACTTTGGCTCCCATCAAGGTCAAAAAAATGGACCCCCGGGAAGCGGAAAAAATCGCCCGTTACTATCTGCAAAAGGTAGGCATTGCTGAAAAGGCTGACGCCTATCCCAGCCAGCTTTCCGGTGGCCAGCAGCAAAGGGTGGCCATTGCCCGGGGTCTGGCCATGAAGCCGAAAATCATGCTCTTCGATGAGCCCACCTCAGCCCTGGACCCGGAAATGGTCAATGAGGTACTGGATGTAATGAAGTCCCTGGCCCGGGAGGGAATGACCATGGTGGTGGTTACCCATGAGATGGGCTTTGCCCGGGAAGTGGCCGACCGGGTGATTTTCATGGATGAGGGGCGCATTATCGAGGAAGGCACCCCGGAACATTTCTTCAAAGAGCCCAAAGAGGAGCGAACCAGGCTCTTCTTAAGCAAAATTCTCTAAAAACAAGGGAGGTTGAACCGATGAAACTGAAAAAACTGATAGCATTGGCTTTCGCCGGGATCCTGTCTCTTGGACTGCTGGCCGGCTGCGGAGGCGGCGGAGAGCAGAAACAGGCGGAAAACCAGCCGGCAGCCGGAAAGGCTGGCAAACTGGAGCAAATCAAACAGCGGGGCAAATTGATTGCCGGTGTCAAGTATGATGTCCCCCTGTTTGGCATGCTCAATACCCAGACCAACCAGGTAGAAGGCTTTGAAATCGACCTGATGAAGGAACTGGCCAAAAAGATTTTTGGTGATGAGAGCAAAGTGGAATTCGTCAAGGTTGAATCCAAAACCCGGATTCCTATGCTGCAAAACGACCAGGTGGATATTGTGGCCGGTACCATGACCATTACTGAAGAGCGGAAAAAGCAAATTGACTTTTCCGATGTCTATTTTGAAGCCGGTCAGTCCCTGCTGGTCAAGAAAGGCAGCTCCATTAAATCAGTGGATGATTTGAAAGGCAAGAAAGTAGCGACTGTCCAGGGTTCCACCAGTGCCAAGAACATTCGGGCCAAGGCTCCGGAAGCCCAGGTGCTGGAATTCCCCACCTATCCCGAAGCCTTCCTGGCTCTGCAAAATGGCCGGGCTGATGCTATGACCACCGATAACTCCATCTTGCTTGGTTTTGCCCAGCAGGATCCTAATGTAGAACTGGTAGGCGGGCTCTTTACTTCCGAACCCTACGGTATGGGCTTCAAGAAAGGCAATGATGACTTTGTCAAGTTTGTCAATGACTGGCTGAAGGAAATGAAGGACAGCGGCAAGTACGCTGAACTGTATAAAAAGTGGTTTAAAGAAGAACCCCCCAAGTAAGCGGCCGGGGTCCCCTGCCCGGGGACCCCTTTAAATTGCACCGGAGGAGGTAGTTTGTATGACCAACTGGGCAGATGTCTGGCAACGCTCGGATCAATTCTTCTCCGGGCTGGCCATTACCCTGCAGGTATCCTTGCTGGCCCTGGTTCTGGCCCTGGCGATTGGCGTAATTGTGGCGGTTTTGCGGGTTATCGAAAACCCGGTAACCCAGTTTATCGGCAAATGGTATGTGGAGTTTTTTCAAAATACACCCCTGGTAATTCAGGTCTTTTTCTTTTATCAAGGACTGCCCTCTTTGGGGGTAAGCCTGTCGGAATTTACCTGTGGCACCCTGGGGCTGGGCATTTATACCGGTGCCTATATTGCCGAAGTGTTTCGGGCTGGCATCCAGTCCATTCCCAGAGGACAGTGGGAAGCGGCCCGCTCCCAGGGCTTCACTTATCTGCAAACCATGGGTTATATCATTCTGCCCCAGGCCTTGCGGGTAGCTTTGCCCCCGCTGGGCAACCAGGTGGTAAACCTGGTGAAAAACTCGGCCATTCTCAGCACCATTGCCGTTGCTGACCTGATGTATAATGCCAACCTGGTTTCTGCCGAAACTTTTATCGTTTTTGAAGTCTATATTTTTGCTGCCTTACTCTATCTGACTTTGACAATTCCCCTGAGTGCCCTGGTGGAATACCTGGAACGCCGGGTAGCTCAAGGTTATCATTAAAGGAGGGCTGAAGGATGACTACAAGTGGCTGGGCTCCCTTTCTGGATTTAAATAACCTGACCTTTCTGGCGGCTGGTTTGCGCTGGACCCTGGGGTTAGCCGCCCTGAGCATAGCCTTCAGTCTGTTTTTCGGTGTGCTGCTGGCTCTGATGCGCATTTCGGGCTGGAAGTTCCTGAGCGGGCCGGCCTATCTCTATATCCATGCCTTGCGCAATAGCCCCTTGTTGCTGATCATCTTTTTTACCTATTTCGCCTTGCCCCGGATGGGGATCAGCCTTTCGCCCTTCTGGGCCGGGGTGGTGGCTTTGACCATCTTTACTTCTGCTCTGGTAGCGGAGATTTTCCGGGGTGGAATTCAGGCGGTGCCTAAAGGGCAATGGGAAGCGGCTCGCTCCCAGGGTTTCACCTGGGCCCAGACTATGGCTTATATTATTTTGCCCCAGGCTTTCAAGAAAATTATACCGCCCCTGGTCAGCCAGTTTACTTCCCTGATCAAGGATACTTCCTATTGTTTCATCATTTCGGTACCGGAGCTGTTCAGCCAGGGCCAGGTTTTCTTCAGCCGTTACAATAACCCGATGCAGACTTTGCTGGTGGAGGCAGTGATCTATTTTGTCATCTGCTATGCCCTGACTTCCTACAGCCGCCGCCTGGAACGCAAGTTGGCCTATGGCCACTGATTGTGGTATAGTATATCCTGAGGTGATTTGTAGTGAAACCCACAGTGGCGGTTGGCATGAGCGGAGGCGTGGACAGTTCGGTAGCGGCCGCTCTTTTAAAAGAGCAAGGATATAATGTTATCGGCATAACCCTGCAAATCTCCCCGCGGGAAATTGAAGATGAGGATTACGGGGGCTGTTGCTCTCTTTCCTCCATCAATGATGCCCGCCGGGTTTGTGACAAACTGGGGATACCCTTTTATGTCCTCAACTTTCGGGAATTGTTTGCTGAAAAGGTAATCGATTATTTCTGTCAGTCCTATTTGCGGGGGGAAACCCCCAATCCCTGTATTGCCTGTAACAAGGAAATCAAATTCGAAGCCTTCCTGCGCAAGGCCCGGGCTCTGGGAGCTGACTATATCGCGACCGGCCATTATGCCCGCCGGGAATATGATGAACAGAGGGGGCGCTGGCTGTTGCGCAAAGGGGTGGATCAGCGCAAGGACCAGTCCTATGTGCTGTACACCTTTACCCAGGAGCAGCTGGCCCATACCCTCTTTCCCCTGGGGGAAATGGTGAAGGAACAAACCCGGGAACTGGCCAGAAAGCTGGAATTGCCGGTGGCCAACAAGCCGGAAAGCCAGGAAATCTGTTTTGTGCCAGATGATGATTATGGCGCTTTTCTTGAGGAAAAGCTGGGTGAGCAAATCAAGCCTGGACCTTTCCTGGACCGCCAGGGCCGGGTGCTGGGACAACACAAAGGAATTGTCCATTATACCATTGGACAGCGGAAAGGGCTGGGCATTGCCCTGGGTAAGCCCATGTTTGTGGTGGATATCGATCCGGAACGGAATGCAGTGATTCTGGGGGAAGCGGAGGAAGTGTATTCGGACCGGCTGGTTGCCGATGAGCTGAACCTGATTTCCCTGCCCGTCCTGAACCAACCTGTGGAAGTGGAGGCCAAAATCCGCTATGCTGCCCGACCGACACCTGCATTGGTACGTCCTCTGGGAGAGAAGGCTGGTAATGGGGAGCAGGTACTGGTGGAATTTAAGGAGCCGCAGCGGGCAATTACCCCTGGACAGGCAGTGGTGTTCTATCAAGGGGAGTATGTGTTAGGCGGTGGAGTAATTAGAAAACTTCCTCTGCAAATATGCAACCCATAAAACTGCCGCAGTACCGGCAGTTTTTCTTTTTAAAACCCTTGCTTTCTGCACATACTAACAGAAACCGGAGGGATAAAGGATGGCAAAAAATCTTTGCCGGGGCCGCCATCTGACGGGCTTACCCCTGTACAATCAAGCGGGAGAAATGCTGGGGCGAGTACGGGAACTGGCTGTGGATGAAGAGGGAAAACTGCGGGCGCTGGCTATTTCTGATGATAAATGGTTTACCTGGGAACAAATTCTTGCTTGTACGGATGAGGGCATTAAAATCGCAGGGGAAGCCCTGGCGTCCTGTCCAGTACCCTGCCCGGCCTGGCTGGAACAAACTCTGCTCGATCAACAAAAACAGGAAATCGGACAGGTAGGGGATCTGATTCTGGATAAAACTACCGGAACTGTGCAGGGGATTGAACTGGCCCAGACTATTTTTGATGATTTGTGGCAGGGACGGCGGGAGATTCCATGGCAGCAATTGACCTGGGAAAATGGCTATCTGGTATGGTTAGAAAGTGAAAAAGCGGGTCAAACTATGAATGAAACCTGAAGAGAGAAAGGAGTCATTCTTATGATTTGTCCCGTTTGTGGTGGAAAAAGCACCGGGAAAGTGGGAGTGGACCAGTATTATTGCTGGGATTGTTTTGTGGAGTTTCGCCGCCAGGGTAATGAAATCCAGGTTTACGATGTTGCGGAAGATGGTAGTCTCATGGCCTGGGAGGAAGAATTGGCCGAGCCCTATCTCTAAGAGGAGGTGTTTTCTATGGCCAGAAGTTTCTGGAATGGGCTGGTTGCTGGAAGCGTGCTGGGAGCAATCATCGGTTTGGTAGCCGGACCACAGCTGAAACCCACTCCCAAACGGACTTTGCTGGGAAAAACCCGGCGGGTTACAGCCCGGGCAGCCAAAATGGTCAATGATGTGCGGGACGGTGTCAGGGATATCAAAAACATTCTGGACTAAAACCGGTGATGGCAAATGAACAGAGTTAAAATAATCGCCCGCCGCAGTTTCCTGATTGGAATGCTGTTGGCGGCGCTCTTTTTTTTCTGGACCATCAGAAAAGTTTTGCTGCTGTTTACTGGTGGCTGGCTGCTGGCCTATTTGCTGGGACCGCTGGTAGACAAGCTGGAAGAGAAGGGCTTGAGCCGTTTGCAGGCTCTGATTGTCCTCTATCTTGCCATGGCGACCCTGGTGCTGGCAGGCGCATTTTTTCTCCTGCCTGCTTTTCTGCGGGAACTCAGTCAGGTAGGGGAAGTATTGCCTCGGATCTGGACCAGATGGGAAGGTTTCTGGCAAACCTGGTTACAGCGCCTGGATGGAGCGGGCTTGCCGGCAGAAGTGCAGAAGGTTCTAAGTAGCCGTCTGGCCCTGGCGCAGAAAGAGGTGGAAGGCTGGCTGGCCCAGGGGGCAGCCGGAATTCTGGCTCTGGCCGGGGAAGTTGGCACATTTTTGATTTTGCCTATCCTGGCTTTTTACTTTTTACTGGATTGGAACCAGTTGCTTCAGGGCTGGGAGCGATTGCTACCGCGGATCGCCCAATTCCATGTAGCAGCTCTGCTGGCCGAATTGGACCAGATTATGAAAAAATTTATCAGGGGACATTTGTTGATTTGCTTGCTGGTAGGTCTGTTAACGGGTTTGGCCATGCTGCTATTAGGGGTTCCTTATGCACTTTTCCTGGGGGTAGTGGCTGGGATTCTGGACCTGATTCCTTTTTTTGGTCCCATTCTGGGCGGGATACCGGCAGTAGTACTGGCCTTGCAGATAAGCTGGTCCAAGGCAGTGGCAGCTACTCTGGCGATTCTGGTAATCCAGCAAATCGAAGCCCATCTGCTTTCCCCCAAAATTTTAGGGGATGCTTTGAACTTGCATCCCCTCACCGTTATTTTTGCCTTGCTGGCCGGTGGTGAACTGGCCGGGTTATGGGGGCTGTTGCTGGCGGTGCCGCTGACAGCTATGGGCAAGGCCATTTTACGTTATGTTTTTCTTTTACTGGTGGAGGAATAATCAGCAGGGGCAGTTGGATAGCTCATTCCACTACCTCTTTATCGCTTAGCATTTGGGAAAAGAACAAGGAAAACACTCATGTTCGTGTTCTTCGGGTTCTCTGGTAGCTGCAATCAAAGTGGCGATGGCTTTTTCTTTGGCTGCACTGGCCAGGAGGAAGCTGTTGGCCAGCCGCACTACCTGAGCCAGTTGCTCGAAGTCACAGGCTTTCACCACCTCCTTACGCAAACGGTGAGCGATTTCGCAGAAAAGCTGGGCTTCACAGCGGGTAACGGGACCCTGGGTGCCGAGAATGCAGGGCAGGCAATGACGGGTATAGATGGCCTGATTGCAATCGGGACACTTATAATGGGGATTGTCATCACGTTCTTTGTTCATTTTTCTGGAACCTGGTTCAAAAAACTTGACTGTTTTTATCTCCAGCCAAGTTGGCCCCCAGACCAGGATTTCGCCTCCTTTCCGAATACTTGATTTGCCCCCGCGGGGCAGAGCGACAGGGGACCTCGGCCCGGGAGTTCCACCCGGACGGGAGTACTGCACCGGTTTATGCTGACCTCCCGGTGGGAGTATAACTCCGCCTCCCGCGTCCTGTTAGGACGCCTACCGGTTTCTCCGACACCGGCTAAACGGGGTCACCGTACGGACAGGGCCAATAACTTCAGGTCAGGCCAGACGGAGTTATACGCCTCCTGCTGACACGGAGCAAGCCCGTTATGCACAGAAAGCCTCTCCCCCAGCCGCCTCAAGCAGGCCCTGACCCCACGGGTCATCCCTTTTCCTTCCCCAGGTCTATCAGGATTAACCTTCCGGGTCAGGTTTTGCTTGATTTGCGATACCAGTTGCCTGAGTTCTTCAGTCACCCGTTCCCTGAACCCCATTGCCCGACGACCTATAACCAGTGCCGCCGCGCAATGCACCGGAACGGCGTAACGTTTCATATACTTCCAGTAACCTATGGTTGAAGTATGCCGGGGTGATACTAACTTGAAAGGCACCCCTTCTTTTGTCGCTCTCCGATACATTGCTCCTACCATTTTTGCAAATGGAAAGTTAGAAGCCATGCGGTTAAACTTTTTATTAGTGTCCAGTCTGTCTTTGCCAAAGTTCAGGTTTTCTAAAACAATGGGTTTGCCTGAAAAGAAAGCTATATCTACCACTACTCTGGCTAAAACGCCTATCAGGTAGCTACGCCGGAAGCTGGAAGCATGGGTTAAGTCTGGTATTCTGATATAAAGAAAGCCGTTCGGGTAAGGGATAACCTGAAACTCTCCTTCATACTTGCCCAGGTTGCCGGGATAAGGAACACTGAAGCCCTCCGGCCACGGCTCCGGTTGGCCGGAAGCGCTAACGTTACACAGGGCTACCCCATCAGGGTTTGTGTCTATAGCCAGACAACCTTTAGCAAAGTCCGGTTCCTGCACCCTGACCAGTTCAAATGTCAAATGTACCAAATAGCGTCCTTCCAGGGTGCGGATCAGTTCTACCGCATAGGGTAACTTCATGGCCAGCCATATCTGCACCAGTTCCCGGTGTTTTTCCGGCAGCCACAACTTACCCTCAACCCTGGGGGCCTGGCTCATCCTGGGGCGACCAAGTTTATCTATGCCTGTCTGTTCAGAAAGGTGGGAGAGGGAAACCGCCAGGCGGAAGTCCTGTCCGCCATAAAATATCTTAATGTTGGGGTTGCCTCCCTTGCTCTCGTCTCCCCGGGAGTAGAGGCGGTTCCTGCGGGCGTGCCGCCATTTTTCACGGGCGGCCCGGCCCTGGCAGACCTTTTCCCATAGCCTTCTGCCCCCAAAGACTACCTCTGGTATTGTACCCTTCTCCTGGTAATCCTTCAGTTCAGCCAGCCTTTTTGCCAGTGAAACCACCCGCTTGTTCCGCCCCTTGACTGCCAGGCGGAGCTTTTCAATAACTTCTGAAGCAGCCCCCTTTTCCTCTGCCTTCGCCAGTTTCCTCATAGCCAGGCTGAGTTTCTTCCTGGCCCGGCCCAGTTTCTTTTCTGTTTCTTCATTTTCTAACTTCAGCAGTTCTGTTTGGGAGTCCAGCAGGGCCTGTGCTTTAAGTCTGGCATCATCCGTATAGCGGGAGTTCAGCCCGAAAAGTTCTTGTCCTGACTTCTTGATTTCACGGCGGGAAGCACCTTCCAGGAGCCGGTTAAAGGCCCACCGCATACAGGCACAGAAGAGACGCATCTCCGTAGTCAGCGGGTCTTCTTCGCCCCTGCTCCACTTCGAAGACCGGTAAGTCGGGTAAATCTCCGGAAAAAACTCCCCGCACACAGTCATGCTAAATTTGTTCTTCTCGTGTTTCTTTGGCATTCCTGATCAGCTCCCCGAAACCCTGCCGGACTTTGCTGCTTCTCCAATGGATAATAGTTCCATTTTTTTATTGTAGCAAAACAGTTAAATACAATCAATTATAGTCTAGTTTTCTGAAGCTGCTGCTTACCTCCTTCGTGGGAATTGCGAGTATATTCTCGTAAAAAATATGGCTGGGGAAGCAGGAATATGCCTGTTTAATCCAGCCATTTCAGCAGACGGGGATTTGGGTCAAGGATAGATTGATACTGCTTAATATTGCCGAATTTTCCTTCCGGATCCAGAGTCAGATAGCGGTGGTACTTAGCTATGCGATCCACCGGGCGGGCCCAGCCATAGTGCTTGATTCTGATAGCTGAGGCCAGGCCTGGTAACTCCGTGATATTTCTGGGAAAACGCCCGCAGTGCAAGGCAGTTTCCTGCCAGACATAGGGGAAAGAGGGAATATATCTAACCAGAAAGGGACGATAGGTCAGGTGGGCCTGCCAGTATTCATCTTCCCGGTAATGGTCTTCATCCCACATATCATAGAGGCGGAAGGCAATCCAGTCATATTCAGTCTGATTTATTAAGCTGGAAAACTCGCTATATATACGGTCTTCGAAAACTTCATCGGCATCTAAAGCCAGGATCCAGTCAGGCTCAGTCTTGATGGTTTCCAGCCACTGTTGCTGGCGTAATACGATTTCATTGTGAAAGGAAGATTGGGATCGGCGAATCAGTTTTAAAGGGATACCCTGCAAGATTTTTTCACAGAGCTCCGGGGTTTCATCTTCGGAACCGTCATCAATGATTACGGCAGTATCAACCAGCGGGCGGGCCTGTTCTAAAACCCGGGCCAGATAGCGATTGGCTTCGTTACGTACCACCATGGAAAGGGTAACGCGGTTGTTGCTGTTTTTTCTTTGCCAGCCGGGGCGGGGGAAATTCCAGAGGGGCTGGTAGCTTTTTTTATATTCCTCAATTCGGGCCATGTCTGCTTCCCGGTAAAGGTGCAGGGCGGGAAACTGGGTATCTACATAGAGAGGGAAACCGAGAACAGCAGCCCGGATGCAGAAATGACGATCTTCGCCCCAGTAATCCAGATTGGGAATAAAATTAAAATTAACACCGGCTGTTAGAGCCCGGTGGGAGATGAGGGTACAGGCCCCCAGCCCGCCCACCTGGTAAAGGCCGGGAACTTGCAGTCGTCGGAGAAATTCAGGACTTAACTGATACTGTCCCCTTTCCCAGACCTGGGGAAGGCGAGGTGTCTCCGGTTGCCAGCAGGTCCAGAAAATCTCCGAGACGATGTCTTTTTCACAGAGATAGAGATGCCGGAGGGTTAAGGGATGGAGGATTAGGTCGCTATCCACCAGAAAGACATGGGTGTATTCTTTTTCCAGTGCAAAATTGAGAATAAAGTTTTTTAAACTGGCTACAAATTTAATCAGCTCATCATTCCAGTGGTGAGTGGTAGTATTACAAAGATAAGGGGTGGAGTTGGGCGGGACCTGAGCGTAGAAGTAGGTAGAACCTTCCCGGCGAAAACCCTGCAGTAACTGGCTGGAGAGAGGATCATCATTGTTATCAATGAGGAGGAAATCGGCGGTTAAACCGGTCAGATCCAGCTCCTGCAGGGAGCGCAGAAACTCTCGTAAAATAGCAGGTTTTTGCCGAATGGGACTGGCAATCAGAATCATAGCCATCCTTCTTCCTTCCAGAATAAATCAGAGAGCAAAGACCAGCAGGGGTCGGGACTGAAGACAGCTCCCAGGGCCAAATAGATAACTGCCTGGTAGCAGGGCAAGGCTTGCTGCTCCAGTTGCTTTAATGGCAAGAAGGCTTTCTGGTAAGCCAGAGACATAATATAGTAAAGTACCAGCCGGGTATCGTGCTGCCAGTTCAGGAATTGCAACAGGCGCAAACAGGAGTCAGGAGTATAAAGACAGAACCACTCATCCTGCCAGAGCCGGGGATGAGTCTGAGCCAGCTCTAGCAATCTTGTCAGGGGATAGAGATAAGTCGGCTGGCTCTGGAGGGCCGCCAGATAATAGCGAGCAGCCATGGCAGGTTGCTGACGGGCCAGCGCCATATCCCCCCGGGCCTGCTGGATTTGGGCCCGGGCCTCCGGACAGCCCCTGGCTGCCAGGGTCAGCAGGGTTTCCGCAGCAGCATAATTATTTTGTTCCAGTTCCTGCAAAGCCAGGAGCAAATAAAGCTGAGGAGCCAGGGGGGCGTATTTTTCAGCATCAGCCCAATTGCCCAGCAGAAAATGGCAGTAACCTGCCCGCAGGGCCAGGTCAGGTAAGTAACCGGCACCGGTAGGGATGACTGCCAGGGCCTGTTCAAAATAATGCAGGGCGGTACGGGGATTAGCGGCGGTCAAATACTCACATCCCAGACTGTAAAGCAAAAAAGGGTCCTGCTTGTTCTGGGTCAGGGCCAGCTGGATTACCTGCTGGTTACGCTGACACTTTTGTTTTTGCTGGATTACTGCCGGGAGATAACCGTAATGGTAGATGGTGAGGGGAGCCTGACCAATGGCCTCCTTGCCGGCATGAGCGGCTATACTGGGCAGTACTTGTTCGTGGATTACCCCGCTGAAACGATAGTGAGGCCGGTTACGAAAAAGGCGGACAACCAGGTCCTGGCTGCGATACAGCCAGTTGTCTGGCTCATGCAAGTTAATAACCGGCAGGTAGAAGCCTTCATACAGACTGCCAGGCGCAGTCAAAAACCGCTGCAGCTGTTCTCTCCCCTGATGGATTAAAACCTCGTCGGCATCCAGCACCAGAATCCAGTCACCCCGGGCCTGCTCCAGGGCAAAGTTACGGGCCTGGCTGAAATCATGGGTCCAGGGACAGGAAAATAGGCGGGCAGAGAAACTGGCCGCAATCTCCAGGGTCCTGTCCGTAGAGCCTGTATCAACGATGATGATTTCATCCACCAGTTCCTGGATTGAGGTCAGGCAGCGGGCCAGACAGTTTTCCTCGTTTTTAACAATCATGCAAAGGGAGAGCAACATAATCAATCACCTCCGGCAATTAATGGGAGGCGATTCAGCCAGTACTGGCTGAGTTCCTGATAAAACCTGGCTACTTCCAGGGGAGGACTGGCAGCCAGCAGCCTGTTGCTGATTTCAATCATCCTTGTCAGAGCTGCCTGCCAGGCCAGCTCACGTACGGGGAAATTTTGTTGTTCATTGAGCCAGTTAGCCAGTCGTAGAGCCGGTTCCGAACAGCCGAGCCGACATAGGGTTTGATAAACCTGGACCGCTAAGTCCCTGGCAATTCCTTCCCCTGAAGGAGAAACGGATTGTTGCTCCAGTAGCCAGTTCAGGAGGGAAGCGTTAGCCTGGCCATCGGGAATGGAATTGAGTTCGGTCAGAATGGGAGTCAGTTCTTGCCGGGAGAGATATGCTGCCAGACAGGACCAGATGAGAGCAGCAGGACGCCGGTGATTCTTTGCAGGTATCTGCTGGAAATAAGCCAGGGCCTTGCTAAACTCCCCTTCCAACATGGCCGCTTCTCCCATTAACAGGAATTTATCAGCCAGTGCCACACAGGAAGTATTCTCAAGCAGTAAATTGAGAGCAGCAGTCTGAAAATGTTCCAGGAAAATCCGGCAAACCAGCAAGGTGGCTGCCGGGTTATTGAGGTTAAAATGGTAGTATAACCAGCGCAGGACGGTCAAACCATCAGCCAATTCCAGCCAGCAGGTTACCAGTTCCTTCAATGCTGGAGCGAAGGTAGGGTTATCCAGCAGAGCTTTAGTCCAGGCGATTACGGCCTGCCAGTGCTGTCGTAAAGCCCGGTAGGAAAGACCAAGATAGTAGAGACTGCGAAAACCGGTTACTCCCGCTCTGCTTGTGCCCCCGAAAGCTGGCCCGGTCCGGGCAAGAGCTGTCTGAAAAGCGCTGGCGGCCTGGCGGTGGTCGTCCAGAGCCCGGTAGCAGAGACCAAGGGCATAATGATAGTCGGGAAAATCGGGGTAGACCTTGATTTCAGCTTCCAGCATATTAAGGGCCTCCTGCCAGCGTTCCAGGGCGCTTAAACACTGGAAAGCGTTCATAACTGTAGCCGTACGGAACAGGATGACAGCCGGGGGTATTTGAGCCAGGGCCAGACTGAATTCTTCCCAGGCTGCTTGATAGTTTCTGATATAGAGATACTCAACTCCTAGATAATAGTGATAATAGGGATTGTCAGGCTGAGCAGCCAGGGCCCGCTGGAGGAGGTCAAGATTGCGCTGGTGCTTGTTCTGGCGGCGTTCCGGGAGATAGCCGCTATGAATAATCAGTGGTCCCTTGCTGGCGATTTCCGTTCGATAACCGGACGGAACCATGATCTGCTCGTGGATCTGACCCTGAAAGCGCATCCAGGGGTCCTGGCGAAAAAGACGCAATACCCAGGAGAGATGCCAGTCTGAGCCATCAGGAACCAGGAGATTTTTTACAGGTAATAGATAGGCGTCTACACCACTGGCATTAGTTACCAGTTGAGGTAGAAAGGCGGCGGATTCAGGCTCCAGGTATTCATCGGCATCCAAAACCAGAATCCACTCACCACGGGCTTGATCCAGGGCAAAATTACGGGCAGCGGCAAAATCATCCTGCCAGGGAAAAGTATAGATTTTATCGGTAAAGCGGGCGGCTATGGCCCTGGTGTCATCAGTGGAACCGGTATCCACCACAATTATTTCCGCAACCCAGGGCTGAGCAGAGCTGAGACAGGTGGCCAGGGATTCAGCCTCATTGCGTACGATTAGGCACAAACTGATATCAGCCATAGCTTACACCTCAATTAGACAGGCTTCGATCCTGGCCAGCAGCTGAGCACATTCCTGGTGCTGGGGGCTAATTGCCAGTTCAGTACGCAGGACGGAGAGAGCCAGCTCCTGGTAAAGGCGGGCCAGTTCCCGGGCCACTCTAGGTTCATTGTAGCCCTGTTGATAGGCCTTGACCATAAACTGTTCGGCTTCCGCCAGCTTACCCTGTAACCAGCAACTTTTGGCCAGCAAATATTTCAGATACGGGTCCGGACTCTGACTGACCAGCTGCCGGGCCTGTTTTTCTGCCTGAGCTCCCCAGCCCTGTTGCAGGTATAATTCCACCCAGGCAAGATCGGGCTCCGGTGGCAACCAGGGTTTAAGCCGTTTCCTGGCTTGCCAGAATTTTTTCAGCTTTTGGTACTCTGCAATTTGGACCAGCAGTTCCCAGGCAGCCTGCTGCCATTCGCCTTCAATAGCAGCAGAGCTGGTTGGCGGGAGATAGCCGTAAACCAGCAAGTGCAGCAGACAGGCAGTCGGGGAAAGGAACTGCTGCAAATTGCGGAGAGTTTGAAGGGCATGTTTCCGGTGACCATAAACCCAGTACCAGAGGATAAGGTGGTATTGAGCCGACAGAAAAAGGGAACCAGCCGGGGAAAGGCGGCCAAACAGAGATTGGGCGGCCAGGATATTACCCAGTTTCAGCTGACAGAGGCCAGCTAACCAGATGATATTCTCCGGACCGTCCTCCAGCTGGCTTAAAGCTTGTTCAAAACAGGCAAGGGCCAGCTGATAAGCTTTTTCATTGAATAACAGGCGGCCCAGTAACAAACGGGCAGAGGGCTCGGAAAAATCAAAAACCTTTTCCAAATCGGTCATAGTTTCCTGTGGATATTTGCGCGGTTCCAGAATGGCAATAATGCGGGCTAAAGCGGGAACCAGATTGGGATTGTGTTGAAGGGCAGTTAAGTAATACTTGAGTGCCCCTTCCCGGTCCTGAAAATATTCAGCCAGTTCTCCCAGATGGTAATTAACTTTATCCACCTGGCAGCTGTATACATTGGCATAAAAGGCTGGCTGGGGTGGCAGTTGCAGACATTGACGAAAGCTGGTTATAGCCAGGGCCGGTTGTTTGAGCTCCTTTAAAACCAGTCCGTGGATAAAATAAAGATCTCCCTGTTGGGGAAAGAGAGGACGCCATTCTTGCTCAATAAAATCCAGTAATTCCTGATAGTTTTTTAGATGTAAAAGACAGGAGGCAATGTAACGGTAAAGCTTGGGGGCATAAAGTGCCTGGGGAGCAAGCCGGGATTGAACCAGGCGGAACTGGGATAACGCTTCAGTATATTCCCGGGCGCGGAAATATTCCACTCCCAGGTGGAAACGGTTCAGAAGATGATCAGGGTTACTGTCTACTTCTTTCAACAGTAAGCGTAAATTGCGCTGCCGTTTGTCCTTGTTTTCGATCTCTTCATCCAGATAGCCATAGTGATAAAGCACTATATCTTCAGCAATTTCGATTTTAGCGGTAGGATTGACGGCCAGGATGTTGTCACAAATTTGTTCATGTACTGCCCCGGTAAAACGGTACTGGGGCCGGTTGCGGAAGAACCGGAATACCACATCAGCAGCTGTTAGTACTTCTGAGCCGGAATTGAAATAATTGATGATTTTCAGCAAATAGCCTTCAACTTCGGTAGCTGAAATTTTGTTGCGCAGACAGGCAATACTGTCAGGATGCAGCTCTTCATCACCATCAATAACCAGAATCCAGTCCCCTGTGGCCTGTTGCAGGGCGAAATTGCGCACCTGACTGAAATTATCCTGCCAGGGCTGGATATATATTTTTTCCGTAAAACGGCGGGCGATTTCTAATGTGTTATCGCTGGAACCGGTATCTACGATAACAATTTCCTCCACTGCCGGTTTAATGCTGGACAAACAGCGTTCCAGGTATTTACCTTCATTTTTTACTACCAGGCAGGCGGTGATGGTAGAATTGTTCATTTCTATCCCCCCTTTGCCTAAAACTATATTATTGTTTAAACCAAAGAAAGTTGCAGAAAAAGGTAACAATTTTTTTGAGCTTATCATAGTGTATATCAGCTATCTGATTAATTAGGGAGTGAAAGGTATGCCGAACTATAAAGTTTTTCAGGATAATCCTGATTCACTAAAAATCAAGATATTCGGCAGCCAGAATCAGGCTATTAATACTGATAACTCTGGTAGTATAGTTATTACTTCAACGGGCCTGGCGGTTACCGGAAGTATTAATGTAGGTACAGTCACAGTCACTTCTACGGGATTGTCAGTGACTGGTGCAGTAGATGTAGGCACAGTAACTGTGACCTCGACGGGCCTGGCGGTTACCGGAAATATTAATGTAGGGACAGTCACAGTAACTACAGGATCAGGACAACTGGCCGTTTCTCTAGGTACTGGTCTGGTCAATGTCTCAATGAATAATCTGGCAACTACAGATGTTACAGAAGTAATTGCCAATAATGCTTCTGTTACTGCCAGCGGCGCAACTGCCAGGCCGATTCTGGGTTACAATACCTGGACATTTGCTGTCAAAAACAGCTCTACGGTGGCAAATGCCCAGGCGGTTGTTCAGCTACAACTTAGCGCAGTGGGAGCTGATGAGTCCGACTGGGTCAATGATGGTAGTCCGGTCACTCTGAACCAGAACAGTGTGGCTTTTTTGGTTGGTTCCTACCAGGTCAAATATGCCCGAATTTATTACCGGGCAGTGAATGCAGCCAGTGCTGTAACCTTGAATATAACCTATCAGGCACAGGTTTAGAACTTAATTTAGATAGGGCACTTTGTCTGAGCAGACAAGTGCCTGTTTTCATGTTTATCCGGGTCAGGATACAGGTTTTTATTAAAATGACCACTGGTGGTGAATAGCCAATGCTATTGTATATACCGAATGTAATTGCTAATACTACTGAAAATTCCACCGGCCCGGTAGAAATCAGTGGCGCAAGTACTGTTACGGTTTTTCTCAAAAACCAGGGCTTATTCCCGGTTATCTGGTGGCTGGAAATCAGTCCGAATGGAGAGGATTTTCTCAGGGAAAATATCCAGACTTCGACCAATCCTGGTTGTTTGCAAAGGCTGATATTATCCACTCCCGCTCCCTTTCTGAGAGTGAAATATAAGACAGAGTTTTGCCAGACCAGTTTTGATTTGTGGATTTATTACTTCTGATTGGGAGGGGAGAAAATGAGCAAGCAGAGCAATTATTGTCCCAATGAGTTCAGGGTCCAGGTTTACGGAACCAGTACCTCCCAACCACTGAAAACCAATAACCAGGGGCAGTTGATTATAAAAAAAATTATTGAACCCATGAATGTTATTCAGGTACCTGTTTTTGTTTCACAAAAACTACAGGGTGTGCAGGTAACGGGCATACCCCAAAAATGGTTGCAGCAGGATGTAGCTACATTGCGTGAATATAGTTATCTGTTGCATAATGTAGGCAGTGTCACTGTGGTAGCTACTTTGCTGATCGCTCCGGAGAGCACCGGTCCGTGGGTAACGGATGGGTTGGCCCAGGTACTTGAACCCGAGAAAGCTAAGGTGATGAATCCAAACTTTTTCTTGCGCTACCTGGCGGTGGAGCTGGTAAAAATTGATAATCAAGGTCCGGATGGAATCGTGGATATATATTTTCAAGGTCATAGTTAAGAAAAAGAAGAATCGCCCCTGGCAACAGGAGCGATTTTTAATTACTTTGTATTCGCCAGGCTCAACCCGGGCAAACTGCAACTTAACTACAACTGCCTCAAAAAAGCCACCAGGTCCTTTTTCTCCTGATCACTCAGCTTCAATTCCAGCACCAGGTTGAAGAATTCCACCGTATCCTCGATGGTCAACAATCTCCCATCATGCAGGTAAGGTGGACTATCCTTTAATCCCCGTAACGGGAAAGTCTTGATAGGCCCTTCCGGACGGCCTTCATAGAAGCGCTCTACCTTCAGATCATGGGCCAGATTGTCGGTATAATAGGGAGCGGGATGGCACTTGCTGCAGCGGCCTTTGCCGAAGAAGATCTGCTCTCCCCGCAGTTCTGCTTCAGTGGCTTTGGCTGGATTGAGGCGACCATATTCATTCAGCTTGGGTGCGGGTGGGAAATCCAGCATGTTAATAAACTGGGCCATGTGCATTACCTGTTCCCGGGACAGGGGATTGATGCCCTTTTTGGCAGCAGCTACATGGTCGCCATCAAAATAGGCGGACCGCTGTTCAAATTCGGTGAAGTCCTCGACGGAACGCAGGGAACGCTTGGAACCGAATAGCTGCTGGATAAAGGTGCCGCGCAGGCTGGGAGTATCGATGCGGAAACGGGCTTCCTGGGGCCGGTTGTCAGGGTTAAGATGGAATTGACCGGTGGTGTGACCATTGACGTGACAGTCAAAACAGGAAACTCCCTGGCTGGGTTTTTCCGATTTGCGGTCATCGGTAGCATTGAACTGTTGCTGGGGAAAGCGGGTGACTAACAGGCGCAGGCCTTCCAGCTGGACGGGGGTGAGGATGTCCTTGAACAGCTCATAAAAATTGTCCAGGGTAATGACATGTCCTTTGGACACGTCTCCCAGTTCCGGTCTGGTGGTAAGAAATATGGCAGGCGGAAATTCGGGTAGATAAGCATCAGGCAGGTCGAAATCCACATCGAAACGGGTCAGCTCGGGAAACTGTTTTAACTGCACCGGGGGAAAGACCATACCGCCATTGGCCGGATGGGGATGGGGCAGAGGCAGATAGGGGAAAAGTCCTTTTTTCTTGATTTCCTCCGGGCTCATCTGGGCCAGCTCCTGCCAGGTCAGGCCCTTTTTCAGTCTGGCGGTGGGGCCCACGGGAATGGGTTTGCCCCGGGACATGGTAACTTCCTTGGTGGTTTTTCCGGTCAGGTTATAGCGTTCTTCCAGCAATTTGCGCTGTCTGGCCATCACCTCCGGTTTTTCTTTTTTCTCCTTTTCCATGATCTCCTTGAAATTGCTGCGTTTCCAGGACCAGACATTCAGGGCTTTGCTGCCCGGGGTCAGAAAAGCCAGAGCTGCGGCTAGGAAGCCGATAGCCAGGATGCCGGCAGTTACTTTTAGTAAAAATCGTTTCAAACTGCGATAAGCCAGAAACATAAAACCCCTCCCTTCGGACAATTTCCCTAACAATTTATGTCCGCCAGGCAGGGGATATGCGTTGAACATCATTTTAATTTCAACAGGTTTTTCTTTTTCTCAGCATGTACTCGTAAAATCCCCCACATTCCCGCCTCGACATCCCAGCGTAAGACCCCCGCCCGGTAGAGATAATCCCCCGGCACTCTGAATCTGCCCCCGGCTTTTTCCCGTAAATACAGGGTCCAGCTGTTGCCAATGCTCACTTTTCCCTGGCAGGCGATAATACTGGTCCCCAGAGTCCAGGTATGGCCGTGAATGAGGAAAGAGGTATTGCGGGGTTTGCTGGCAGCCATGCCGAAGTGAAAGACCAGGGGTTCACCGGTATAGGCTTCAAACAGGGGTGTTGCCGGGTCGCCATGAACAGCTGAGCTGAAGACCAGGGCCGGATCGGGGTTGAAGGCCAGTCGGTTAGCCAGCCGTTCACTGCGGTAATTGAAGGCTTTATGTCCCTGATCTTCAAAGTCCTCAACTTCCTGCGGGTCAGGTATCCGCTGACCCTGCTGATCAAAAAGTTCAATACCGTTGTGGGCAATGACTGCGAATTCCCGGTAGGGCGGTTGGCCAGGAGGATAGATGAGTAAATGAGCGCCATGGCTGCGGGGTTTGCCGCTATAGGGATCAAGCCAGTAGGAACCTGGCGGTTCAACAATTATGGCTCCGAACAGCCCCCGTTGCCGGTGGTTGCGCAGGTCAGTCATACTGTAGAAGAAATGCAGGCCCGGGACGTCAGCATGAAAGCGGTAGAGCCGGGAAGCGCCGGGAGGGATAGTGCTGTCGGGATTAAAGCCGACGGCAGCGCCATCCTGTTCCGGACCCAGGTAGGTCAGGGTCTGGATGTGCAGGGAAACCCGGCTGGAGGCAGGCCAGGGTATTTGCAGGGGCACTTCCGGGAAGGTGGCTGAAGGCAGGTACTCCGGCAGTTTGTTGGTGAGGTGGATTTCCACCACTTCACCCAGGTTGGCCCGCAGCAGCAAGGGTTCGGGAACTAGCGTGCCCTGCCGTATGGCCGCCTCATCGTGAGCCAGAGCGAAAAGCAGCCCATTGGGATCATGATCACCAAAGCGGTTATACACAATGGGGTGAGCCATGGCTACCACCTGGTAACGCCGCACCGGACCGGCTGGCAATGGCCGGATGGGAGCGGTCAGAGGCAGATATTGCCGGTCAGGCAACGGGTGCAAATGGGCAACCGGTCGGACATGGACCCGGAAAATACCCCATAGACCCAGCCAGAGGTCATCGATGCCGCCGAAATAATAGAGATAATCAGTACGACGCTGGGCCCGGGCGGTGAAAAAGAAATTGAAGGCTTCCGAAATACCGATGGTCTGGCTGGAAGTACGGGGGGATGCCGGATCCCGGGGCTGACGGTGCCAGCGGTGGCCGTGTAAAATAAAGGAATGCTGTTCTTCCTGGGCCCCATCCAGCAGCCGGATGCGGACGGGATCGCCGGCATAGGCTTCCAGCAGGGGGGTATCGGGCTCGCCGTGCACCCGGGAGCTGAAGACATAAGACGGATCCCCGGGACGGAACAGAAATGGGGTACAGCGGTAGTTAATCCCCATTACCCCGGGGTCCTGGGGCGAATCAGGAAAAGGCGGCGGATTCAGGGGTTGCCCTTCCCGATCGAACAGCAGGGCAAAGTCATGGACAAAGAGGACGAATTCCCGGAAATCCGGCAGGAAAGGGTTGTGAATGATGGCCCTGGTGCCGGATTTCAAGGGTATGCCGGTACCGGGATCGAGATAAATGGAATGAGGTGGCTCTACGATCAGGGCGCCGAAGACCCCGTGTTGCTGGTGCAGGTTGGCAAACTGATGGTCATGGAAAAAAACTGCATGCAATTCCCGGTCACAGTACCACTGGTAGACAATGGTCTCACCATAGGGGGCGCTGCTGTCGTAATTCCAGCCATTAGCGGATCCGTCAGAACATTGAACATCGAATTTCACCAGATGGATATGGATGCCGGCTTCAGTGGTATGATGCCGGTTTTGAAAAGCATTGCCGCCCAGTTGCAGGGGGAATTTGTTGGTGAATTTCACCCGCACCACTTCACCGGCATTGGCCCGAATCACCAGAGGTTCTGAGACTTTCTGGCCGGATAAAACAGCCTCTTCATCTTCGGCCAGTACGTACAGGCGTCCCTCCGGGTCATGCCAGCCCTGCTGATTGTAGACCAGGTCCCGGCTGATTCCGACAATCTCATATTCCCGTACCGGGGCATCGGGAGGGGCTGGATTGGCGAAAACCGCACCGGGCCGGGCATTGGCAGCAAAGGCCGCCTGTTCCAGCGGTGTCGGATCTCGTCCGCCGACTATGCCCAGAGGAGGAGCCGGGGGTTTCTGACCGAAAATGCCAGGAATAAAGAGGGGGAAGCCAGGGCGTTCCGGAGCAGGCGCTGGCGGCGGCTGGCGGTCAGGCAAAGGCTGCAGAGCCTTGATGGGGGTGCCATCGGGGTAGAAACGGCTGCCATCTTCCAGCACATCATGGGTACGCCAGAGGCCCCACATACCATTATCGAAGTGAGGATAGAGATGACAGTGAAAAATAGCGTCTCCGAAGCTACGGGCCAGGCTGCCGGCACCGTGCAGGGGTTTGAAGGTATAGGTTTCCTGGGGGCTGATGCTGATCGAGTCGATGATGGGAGAGCGGGGATTATCCGGTTCCAGATGCCACTGGTAGAGATGGAGGTGGAAGACATGGGTCTCCTTGATTCCGGCATGAATGAGATGGAAAACCGCCGGGTCCCCGATATAAGCGTGGAAAACAGGAGTGGCCGGATCACCGTGTACCCAGGAGCTCATCATACATTCCTCGCCGCTGCAGCCCCCGCGGGGGGGCCGAATGCGGCTGGGTTCGGAGCGATAACTGATGGTATGCACTTCCACCACTGGCTCCGGATGCATGGGATCGATGATGGGGCCGCCATCAGCTGCCACGGCCGGGAATTCGTCATGGAAGAAGACGACATATTCCCGAAAGGAGGGACGTCCGGGCGGGTGAATATCGGCTGCGGTGCCACTGGGCAATTCGCCTCCCGTCTCGGGATCGGTCCAGCGGGAGCCGGGAGGTTCGACGATCAGTGCACCCCAGAGGCCATTGGCATTGCTGCCGGTCTCACTGCTGAGGGGGTTGGCCAGGTCATTGAACAGGTAGGCCCCTTCCCGGGGACAGAACCAGCGATAGGTGCTAGAGCCACCCGATGGGGCCAGGGATGACTGGTTCAGGCCCACCAGGCTGCCGTCACTTGTCTGTATGGAATAGGCGGCTTTTTGGATATGCATGGAGACCGGGAAGGGAAGCTGGTTTTCCAGCAGCACTTCCACCCATTCGCCGGCACAGGCCCGGATGACCAGGGGCTGGACCAGAGGCACCGGTTGTCCGGGGTTGCTGGCAATTTGTTGCCGTAGCTCAGCTTCCCTTTCTTTCAGGACAAACATCATGCCATTGGGATTGTATTCTCCAGCCCTGTTGAGCACGATGGGCACAGAAAGAGCGACTACATGGTAGTAACGGGCAGGTGCAGACACAGGCATCCCTCCCGCTATTTGTTCCTTCTCTATATTATGGACCGCCGGTCAAATGAGTGCTTTGACACCTTTCTGGCTTTATGCCCATAAAATATAGCAAAAAAGCCCGGAGGTGGGCAAAATGGGCCATAATGATGACTGTAGCAAAGACAAACTGAAAGTGAAAATTCGCCAGTCGGAGGACGGGCGAAAGAAAAAAATCAAACTGGAAAATGACTTTATGTCCATCAGTATCCGTATTAAGGATGCTAAAGTTGATGTGGACTGCGATGGAGATTAATGCAAATATTGTCCATAAAATTGCAACTTTTAAAAAATGAGTCTTTAATCACAAGGATTTATTAGAATTGTAGCGAAGTATTAAAAATAAAAAATGGCAGCATGAGGAGAGCGAACAGGATGAAAGAAAAAGAAAGAGAAAATCTAATAGACATGGCTTTAGCGGAGAATACTGCTGGTAGTCTGGCCCGAGCCACTGGTCAGGCTTTTTTCCAGCAGCTTGTTTATTATCTGGCCCGCTTGTTGAAAATGAGCCATGTGCTGGTGGGTGAATATTTACCGGAAACTAACCAGGTGCGCACTGTTGCCGTTTGGGCTGAAGGGTTGGCCTGGGATAATTTCTGCTTTAATCTGAAGGAACTCCCCTGTGCCAGGCTGATGGCAGGACAGTTTTGTTGCTGCCCGCAGGGGTTGAGCCAGGCTCCGACATTCCCTCTCCTGAAGGGAAAGTTAGAAAGCTGTGTTGCTGCTCCCCTTCTTGATGCTGAAGGGAGATTGCTGGGGCTCTTGCTGGCCCTGGATCGTCAGCCTCTACGGGATCAGCAAGTGGTAGAAAAAGTGCTAAAGATTTTTACCATGCGGGCTGTATTGGAACTGGAACGCCTGCAACTGGAGGAAAAATTGCGGCAAATGGCTTACCGGGACCCGGTGACGGGTTTACCAAACCGGCGCTGGTTTTGTGAGCAGCTGGCCCAGGCTTTAGAACTGGTAAGGCTAAACCTGGACACGGTGGCGGTTATGTTCGTGGACCTGGACCGGTTGAAATTTGTCAATGATACTCTGGGCTTTCTGGCGGGAGATGAATTGCTGTTGCAAACAGCCCGGCGCCTGCTGGAGAGCGGGGGAGAAAAGCTGCGGATTGCTCGTCTCAGCGGGGATAAATTTGCCGTCCTGGCTCAGGGGATTGGGACAGAGAAGGAAGCGCTGGAGCTGGCCCGCAGGCTGATTAAAATTATGGCAGAGCCGTTTAAGATCAAAGGGGAAAAAATCTATACTTCCGTCAGTATCGGGATTACCCTGGCTCCTCAGCAGGGCATTGATAAAGAGGAATTAATGAGGCAGGCGGATACCGCCCTGTTTGAAGCCAAGGAACAGGGTCGCAATCTTTGCCGGGTCTTTGATCGGGACATGGGGGCCAAAAGCCTGGAAAACATGCAGCTGAAAGCCGATCTGGACCAGGCCCTGGCGCAGAAGGAATTAAGCCTGCATTATCAGCCCCAGGTGCTGGTGGAAAACGGTCAGTTGATAGGAGTGGAAGCATTACTGCGCTGGCAACATCGGGACAAAGGTCCCATCAGCCCCGGCGATTTTATTCCCCTTGCCGAAGAAAGCGGCCTGATTGTTCCCATCGGGGAATGGGTACTCTACCAGGCCTGCCGGCAAAACCGGCTCTGGCAGGAAGCGGGGCTTTCTTCCCTGCGGGTGGCAGTTAACATTTCCGCCCGCCAGTTTCTTCAGGATGATTTTGTACCCATGGTCAAGGGAATACTGAAGGAAACCGGCCTGGATCCCCGCTGGCTGGAGCTGGAGATTACTGAAAGCACCGCTATTAAAGATGTAGAGCGAACCATTGATATTCTCAAGGAACTGCGAGAACTGGGGATTCATGTAGCCATCGATGATTTCGGTACGGGTTATTCTTCCCTCAGTTATTTGACCCGTTTTCCTTTAACTGCCTTGAAGATAGACAAGTCCTTTATCCGTCAGGCACCTCATCATCCCAGTGACACTACGGTGGTAACCGCTATTATTCGCCTGGGACAGGCCCTGAATTTACATGTAGTGGCGGAAGGGGTGGAAACCCGGGAACAGCTGGAGTTTCTGCGGGAAAGCCAGTGCCACCTGGCCCAGGGTTTCTACTTTGGCAAACCCTTACCACCGGGGGAAATTGTGCCCTTGCTGCTGCGCCGCATTTGACATTGCTTGCCAGAACCCCTATGATGGTAAAAGGGGGGGGAGCAAGATGTTTGACCGGGAGAAAGGGAGAATAAAAGTAATCTTTGGTGAGCGCGGGGCCAATTTTCCTTACAGTAACAACCTCTACCTGGAAGGCAAGGAAGTCAAGGCTCTGGTGGATGCCGGGGCCGGAGAGGAAAAACTGCAGGCCCTGAAAGCAAGGTTGCCGGTAGAGCGGGTCTATCTGACCCACTACCATTTTGACCATGTAGTCTATACCTATTTGTTTAAAGAACAGGCGGAAATCTGGAGTAATCCCATCGATGCCCCTAATTTACTGGATTTACGGCAGCTGGTGCGCACTATTGGGATAACCTGGGCCCTAGGAGAGGAAAAAGTAGCGGCCTGGCTGGCGGATTTGCAGGCTGATCGGATCAAGGGACAGAGTCTGGCTCCCTGGGGTCGCCAGGAATGGCTCTGGTCCACCGGCCGAGTTGATGGGACCTATCCTTATGGAGAACCGATGGACCTGGGGGATTTACCCCTGGTCTTCCTGCATACACCGGGCCATACTGCCGGCATGGCCTGTCTCTGGTTCCCGGAGGAGAAACTGGTCTTTACTGCTGATGTGGATCTGACGGAATTCGGGCCCTGGTATATGGGGGAAGATGGGGACATCACCGCCTACCGGCAGTCGGCTCTGGCTTTGCTGGAACTGCCGGCAAAATACTATCTTACCTCGCATGTACCTGAGCTATTGAGTAAAGATGAGTTTTATCGGCGTTTAAAGGAATACTTGCAAATTATCGACCATAAACATGAAAAAATCCTGACTCTCTGGCGTCAGGGTCTTTCGGTAGCTGAAATCGCAGTCCAGGGGATTTTTTATCCTGCCCGTTTCCAGGTGGATCCCTGGATCAATGCCTGGGAACAGTTGACCATCCGCAAACATCTGCAGCTGGCAGAAGGGGAATGAAGATGGATAAAAAACAGGTAGCCCATGTGCTGGAAGAAATCGGCAAGTTGCTGGAACTGAAAGGGGAAAACCCCTTTAAGGCCCGGGCTTTTTACGGCGGGGCCCGCATTGTGGAGACCCTGACCGAAGACCTGAACCAGCTGGTTGACAGCGGCCAGCTGGAAGAAATCAAAGGTATCGGCAAGAGCCTGGCGGAACAAATCCGGGAGCTGGTAGTAGAGGGGCGGTCCTCTGCCTATGAAGAACTGCGGAATGAGTTTCCGCCAGGCGTGCTGGAAATGCTGGCGATACCCGGACTGGGCCCGAAAAAAGTGGGAACCTTATACCGGGAGCTGGGAATCAGTAATCCCGGGGAACTGGAATATGCCTGCCGGGAGAATCGGCTCCTGACCCTGCCGGGTTTTGGGGCCAAAAGCCAGGCCAATATTCTGGCCGCTATCGAGAAACGGCGGGAATATGCCGGGCGCTGGCGCTGGGCTGAGGCCAATGTCATCGGCTTTGACTTGCTGGCCGAGCTGCGTCTGTTGCCTCAGGTTAAGCGCGCCGAGATGGCGGGCAGCTGGCGCCGTTTACTGGAAGTGGTCAAGGATCTGGACCTGGTGGTGGAACTGGCCCCGGGTACTGACTGGCAGCAATTCCGGGCAGCTCTGGAGCAACTGTCCCTGGTCAAAGCGGTATCAAGTGGCGGCGAAAACAAGCTGACTCTGGAGCTGATGTCTGGTATCAACTGTGACCTGCGGCTGGCCAAAGGAGAGGAATTCGCCTGGACCTGGCTCCATTTCACCGGCAGCAAGGAACACAATACTCTCCTGCGCCAGCGGGCCAAAAAACAGGGCTTAAAGCTCAATGAATACGGCCTGTTCCAGGAAGAGAAACCGGTAGCCGCTGCTACTTCTGAGCGTGAGGCCTATGCAGCCCTGGGCCTGCCTTATATCCCGCCGGAGCTGCGAGAGGGTCTGGGCGAGATTGAAGTGGCGGAAAAGGGGCAGCTGCCAGAACTGGTGAACCTTTCTGATCTGAAGGGAGTATGGCATGTCCATACCAATTACAGTGATGGCATCCACACCCTGGCGGATATGGCTGAGGCCGCCCGCAGGCTGGGCTGGAAATTTCTTGGTATCGCTGACCACAGCCGCTCTGCTCATTATGCCCACGGTCTCTCCCTGGAGGATATCCAGCGCCAGCAGCGGGAGATTGATGTCCTCAACCGTAAGTGGCAGGAAGAAGGCATAGATTTTCGCCTCTTGAAAGGGATAGAAGTGGATATCCTGCCTGATGGTGGGCTGGATTATCCTGATGAGGTGCTGGCCAGCTTTGATTTTGTTATCGCTTCTGTCCATTCCGGTTTTAAACAGGATGAAAAGCTGATGACCCGGCGCCTGCTGCGAGCTCTGGAGCATCCAGCGGTCACCATGCTGGGCCATCCCACGGGCAGATTGTTGCTGGCCCGGCCAGGGTATCCGGTGGATCTGGAAGAGATTTTGCAGGCTGCTTCCCGCTATGGCAAGGCCATTGAACTCAATGCCAATCCCTATCGCCTGGACCTGGACTGGCGCTGGTGCCGCCGGGCCCGGGAGCTGGGAGTTAAAATCGCCATCAATCCCGATGCCCATCGCCGGGAAGAACTGGGCTATGTCATTTATGGGGTCAATATCGCCCGTAAAGGCTGGTTAACTGCAAAGGATGTCCTGAATAGCCAAATCCCTCCTTGGAAAAGCTAACCCGGGGAGGGATTTTTTATGCTTAATTGCATAATCCTCTTGTTAATTATGGTGGTGATTATAGGACCGGATGCTTATCAATACTGGCATCTGGGTCAGCATAAAGAAGTCTGGGTTATGTTAGGGTTAACTTTTTCTGCCTGGTTACTGGGAGTAGTGATTATCTTTAAACTGGCAGAACCGCTGATTGATGCCTTCTTTGATCTTATTCCGGAAAGGTGGTAGCCAGTTTATGAAAAAAACAGGGAATTGGCGTAAACTGGGCAAAAATGCGGGTCAAGACCAGACCAATTTTCAGTTACAGGGTCAGCCTGTTCAAGATAGTACTATTATTATAGAGTGGCTTAGCTGTCCTGATGATCTGGTAGTCCAGAGTATTAAATGGCAAGGGGCTGAAGCCAGAGTCCTTTACCTGGAAGGTTTGGTGGAAAAAAGTCAACTGGCCAGGCTGTTAGCTGCGGAACGGGCAGGGCCGGATTTGCGTAAAAGTGCTGATATTACAGAAATTGCCCGGGAGCTTCTCAATGGACGTACAGTCCTCCTGGTAACAGGGGAAAAAGAAGCCTGGCTGTTAGCGACTTCTGGCTGGGAACACCGTCAGCCGGAGCAGCCATTAGCGGAAATGGTACTTCGGGGTGGACGGGAAGGCTTTTGCGAAGTATTAAAAACTAATCTGGCTTTAGTACGACGTAGATGCCTCGATCGGCAGCTAAAAGTCAAATATATATCAATAGGAAGTGAACATCAGGTTAAAATCGCTTTTCTTTATCTGAATCATTTGGTCAGCCCATCCCTGGTTCGGGAAGTAGAGGGACGCTTGCGTCAGGTTCGGTTACGCGGAATATGGGATAGTGGTATGCTGGAAAGGTGGCTGGCCGACCGGCGCTGGTCCCCTTTTCCCCAGGTGCTGGCAACTGAGCGACCAGACCGGGTCGGGGCAGCTTTAGCCGAAGGGAGAATTGCCCTGCTGGTAGATGGGTCGCCGTTTGTCTTAATCGTACCTGGTTTATTTACTGATTTTCTCTTTTCGGCTGAAGATTATTATATTCACCCGATCCTGGCTACCAGCGTACGCTGGATTCGGGTTTTATCCTTCATGATTGCTTTGTCATTGCCGGCTTTATATATTGCACTCACTACCTTTCATCAAGAAATGGTCCCCACTTCCTTAATGTTATCGATTGCCGCCGGACGCAGTGGTGTACCTATGCCTGCCTTTGCAGAAGCAGTGATGATGGAAGTTGCGATCGAGCTGATTCGAGAAGCCAGTTTGCGTTTACCTGGGCCAATGGGTAATACCCTGGGAGTAGTGGGAGCACTGGTTATCGGGCAGTCAGCTGTCCAGGCCGGCCTGGTTGGGCCCATTCTGACTATTATCGTAGCCTTGACGGCTTTAGCAACTTTTGCTATTCCCAACTATTCCCTTGCCTTTAGTATTCGGTTGTTGCGATTTTTAGTTATGCTGGCAGCGGCAGTCATGGGGGGATTTGGCCTAACGCTGGCCCTGGGTTTGATTTTGGCTTATATATTGCAAATGGAGGTCTATGGTATACCTTATGCCTTGGGCCTGTTTCCTTCATCGTGGCGGGTGTGGGATGATCATCTGCTCTGCATCGGAGGAGAGGCTGCGGGTCAGGAACGCTTTCCTTTTAAAGGTGAGGTGGGCAAAGGGGAGGAACAACAATGACCGTTTGGCAGTTGTTCTGGTTAGAAACAATAGCAGGAATGGGCTTTTATTTTGTTACAATTCCCCGTACTTTAGTGGTATTGATGCAGTCAGGGGCATGGTTGGCTCCTCTGGGAGCAATCGTTTTGTTAGCCCCTTTCTTGTTCTGGTTAGTGCGAAGGATACCCTGGGGCAGCAGTATCAAGCTTGGACCAGGGCTGGCATTGGTAATTCTGGGTCTAACCATGATAGAGGGGGCAGTTACTTTACGCCGTTACGGAGAATTCATCAATACTGCCATAATGCCGGAAACCCCGATACTGGTTATCGTGATTTTGACATTGATACTGCCAGTTGTCTTAGCTCGTGGTGGGTTAAAGCTGATTGTTCGCTTTAATTTTTTGTTAACACCGATATTTATTTTAGCAACAGTCATAGTATTTATGTTATCCGCTCCTGACTTTGATCCCTTTCGCTTAAAACCCCTGTTTTTTATTGAATTTTCCGCCTTTATCAAAGCAGTAATCTTTATGATGGGCTTTACTTTAAATATGTTACCCTTGTGGTTTTTGAGTGAGTATTTTAAGATAAAGAAAGAATATGAGCACTGGTTAATCTGGGCCGGAATGCTAATGCCAGCCTTGCTTATCAGTCTTACCTGTACGCTGGTGGTGGGAATTTTTGGTTTATATACAGTACAACGTTTATTTTGGCCGATGTTGGATGTAGTTAAAAATATTTCTCTTGGGGGTTTTATTGAACGGATTGAAGTGGCTTTTCTAATGCTCTGGTTTCAAAATGCGGTGATTAGGCTCGCTTTACTGTTGTATATCGGGGCCTGGGCTGTGGGACGGCTATTTCAGCTGAAGAATGATCGAATGCTGGTATGGCCTTTAGCATTCTGGCAACTGGGCCTGGCCATGTTGCCTACTGATGCGGTACAGGCAGTACTTAAGATCGATACAGTGCATTTTTGGTTAATTTTACTACTCAGTCCCTGGTTGTGCTGGTGGCTGGCCCGCCCTAAACTGAATAGCAAAAGGATTTTAAGCCTGTTAATAATCTTTATGATGTTAATCAATCAGGGCTGTTGGAACCGCAAAGAAGCAGAAAAAATCCAGTATGCCTTAGCTGTGGGAGTAGATCGGGCACCGGATGGTAAAGTGTTGATAACTGTACAGATGCCTTTGCTGGATAAACTGAAAGCAGAGAAAGGGGCCGAGGGGCATAAGAGCTGGACTATTATCAGTAATGGGGAGACTACCTTTGAAGCGGTTCGCCACCTGATCATGGCTACAGGGGCGAAATTGTTTTTCTCCCACATGCAGGTTCTAGTGATCGGGGAAGATGCGGCCAGGGAGGGAGTAGACCAAATTATCGATTTTTTCAGCTCTGATCATGAATTACGGGGTACACCCTATGTTTTGGTTGCTAGAGGCAAGGCTTACCAGGTACTGCAAAATGCTCCTCCTTATACACCCCTGCCGGCGACTTTTCTTAAAGACCAGGTGGAAAAAGTTGCTTCTGGTACTTCTGGTACTGTAAAAGTGAAAATGGGAGATTTTCTTGCTGCCCTGGCCAGCCAGGGAGCACAGGCACCGCTGGCGACAGCGGTTGAGCCACTGAGCTGGCAAAAATACAGCCGGGAGGTTTTAGGGCTGGAGGTAGAACAACGGGGGGAATTATTGCCGGAAAGAGTACTCTATATGGCTGGGGCAGCCTTTTTAAAAGGTACACGGCTAGCAGGCTGGCTGGATGCCAGAGAGACCCGGGGGGTATTGTGGGTTAAAGGCAAGGTACAGAGCGGGATTATCGTTGCACCCCAGCCAGGAGGAGGAAAAATTTCCTTTGAAATTATTCGGATAGAAAAAAGACGGCTCAAGCCTGGCTGGCGAAATGGTAAACCCTATTATCAATTAGAGTTGGAGGTGGAAGGCAATCTCGGGGAAAAAAGCGGATTTACCAACCCGGCTACTGGTCCGAATGTAAAGCAATTGGAACAGCACTTAACCAGAATGATACTTCAGGAAATTCAACTGGCCTGGAACAAACAACGCCAGACCCGAGCCGATATATTCGGTCTGGGGGCGGCGCTAGCTGCTGAAAAACCGGAAATTTGGGAAAAAGTGAAAGAGCGGTGGAGTGAAGTAATGCCCACCGCTCATCTGGAATTGAAGATTAAAGTAAGAGTACGGCGTTTATCTACCACTATTTATAGTCCCTGGGCGAAAGGGAAGTAAGCAATTCCACCGGGTGTTTCACCAGTACCGGCAGTCCCTGCTGCCGCAAGCCATGGCTGATTTGCAAAATACAGCCTGGACAGGGAGTGACCACTACCTGAGCCCCACTCTGGCGGATATTGGCTACCTTTTCCGCCAGGATAGTCTGGGACAGCTGATAGTTGGTGGCGAAAAAGGTGCCGGCCCCCCCGCAACAGCGGTCAGCCTGAGCCATTTCCCGCACTTCCACTCCCGGCAGCTGCTGCAGGAACAGACGCAGGGCGGCTTTTTGTTTCAGGCCCCGGGCCAGGTGACAGGGGTCATGGATGGTTACAGTCAGGGGTAATGTACTGGAAGCGGTAATTTCCCGCAGGCCTTGCTCGGCCAGGAAAGCGGTAACTTCCCGCGTGCGCTCAGCCCAGGTACGGGCGGTGGCTGCCAGTTCAGTACCGGCCAGCAGCTGGGGGTATTCCTTTAAAGCTGCGCCACAGGAGGCACAATCACTGACTACCCACTGAGCCCCGGCGGTTTCGATTTGCTCTAGTACCCTGGCCGCCAGGCTGACAGCGGTATCACGGGCGCCGTTACCCAGCTGGGGCATACCGCAGCAGTTCAGCTCCGGACTGATTACCACATCAAAGCCCTGCTGACTCAAGGCCTTTACTGTGGCCTGGGCGATGTGGGGAAAGAGCATGTCAGTTGCACAGCCGAGGAAATAATAGACCCGGCCCCGCTTTTCTCCCTGAGCAGGAGTCACTGTGGGCAGCAGCTGACGGGCCCGTTGCCTGGGGACGGTGGTCAGGACGGCTTCCGCCTGCCCTAGAGAGCCGGGCAGCAACCGGGTCAACCCCAGCCCCCGGGCCAGGCTGCGGATACCCAGATGCTGATAGGCCTTGAGCAGCTCACCGGCCAGAGAGAGAAAACGGGTTCTGGGCCAGAGCTTGCCGAAGAGCTGGCGCTTGAATTTATAATACCCTTTCTTGGCCAGATGGCTGCGGGCGATACTGACATAGCGATGCACGGGAATCCCGGAAGGGCACTCCTGACTGCAGGCTTCACAGAGCAAACAGGCTGTGAGCTGGCCGGCCATTTCCTCCGACAGGGGCAGTTTTTCCTTGTGCAGCATTTCGGTCAGAAACACCTTGCCCCGGGGAGCGGCCGACTCCTTGCCCAGCACAGCAAAAACGGGACAGACGGAACGGCACTGGCCGCAGCGCACGCATTTTTTCAGCTGATTTAACAGTTCCGGTTCATGGGCCAGCATTTAGCTCTCCTCCTCAGGCAGCAGCACTTTCCCCGGATTCATGATATTTTTGGGATCCAGAGCTTTTTTAACTGCCCACATAGCTTTGAGGGCGGAACCGTGTTCCAGCCGTGCATAAGGAGCGCGGACCAGGCCGACGCCATGCTCACCGGTGGTGGTACCGCCCAGTTCCACGGCCAGACGGTGGATAGCATCAGCCAGACGGTGGGCCTGTTCCACTTCTGCCGGGTTTTCCGGGTCGATGACCGGGGCGGTATGGAGGTTGCCATCTCCGATGTGGCCATAGACCACCACCTTGACCCCGAATTCTTCCCCCAGGGCCTGAATGCGGCGCAGCGCCTCGGTTACCTGGGTAAATGGAACCGAAATATCTTCCCCGTGGAAAATCCGGCTGCCATCAGGGCGAACACGGGCAGCGGCAGTTGCCACCACGCCACGGGCGCGCCAGAGATCAGCCATGCGCTTGGGTTCAGTGGCCCATTCGATGCGCAGGGCCCGCTGTCCCACGATTTGCTGAATTTGTTCTCCTTCCCAGGCTACACTGGCGGGATTGCCATCCACTTCAAAGATCAGGATGGCCTGGGCATCCACCGGCAGATTCAGTTCCGGGGCGAATTCACTTACCGCCCGGATGGCGGAATTATCCATAATTTCGATGCCGGAAGGCAGGATACCGGCGCGATAGACGTCCAGGACAGCGGCAGGAGCATCTTCCAGGTTGGCGAAAACCGCCATGGCTATGCCCCGGCCTTTGGGTTTGGGCCAGAGGCGCAGGCGGATATTGGTGATCACACCCAGAGTGCCTTCCGAGCCGACAAAAACCTTGGTCAAATTGAGGCCGGTAACGCTTTTTACCGCTTTGGAACGGGTGCCACCGGTAATAATCACTTCCCCGTTGGGCAGAACCACTTCCAGGCCCAGGACATAGTTTTCTGTGGCTCCGTATTTGACCGCCCGCAGGCCACTGGAATTATTGGCTACCATGCCTCCGATGGTGCACATACGGGTACTGCCAGGGTCAGGGGGAAAGAAAAGTCCATAGGGAGCCAGGGCTTCATTTAGCTCAGCGTGAATGACACCCGGGCGTACCCAGACCTGCATATTGGCGGCATCGATTTCTTCGATGGTTTTCCAGCGGCTCAGGTCCAGTACGATTCCCCCTTTAACAGGAACACAGCCACAGGTTTCCCCGGTTCCGGCTCCCCTGGGGGTGACGGGAATTTCATGCTGCCAGGCCAGTTTCATAATGGCAGCGACTTCAGAAGTAGAGGTCGGGAAAACCACCAGATCAGGTAAAAAACTTTTTTCCCGGGCTAGAAAAGAACTGTCATAAGAATAGTAAGCCAGCTCCAATGGGCTGGTGAGCACTTTCTCATGGCCAAGCATCCGGATAATTTCTGTTTGGATTTGTTGGGCTAAGGCCACCCCGGTTCCCTCCCACGTATATTGAGTCTTATCTTAAAATATTATACGACTACAGCACTCCTCCTGTCTGCCCTAAATGAATAAGTATACAGTATTTTGCAAGTCTTGCTCTTTTCTCTGGTTCTGCGATTGGATAAGATGGAAGGTAGAGGGATGGAGGTAAGCAGCAGCTTCAGAAAACTAGACTATAATTGATTGTATTTAACTGTTTTGCTACATTAAAAGTATGGAACTATTATCCATTGGAGAAGCAGCAAAGTCCGGCAGGGTTTCGGGGAGCTGATCAGGAATGCCAGAGAAACACGAGAAAAACAAATTTAGCATAACTGTGTGCGGGGAGTTTTTTCCGGAGATTTACCCGACTCACCGGTCTTCGAAATGGAGCCGGGGCGAAGAAGACCAGCTGACTACGGAGATGCGTCTCTTCTGTGCCTGTATGCGGTGGGCCTTTAACCGGCTCCTGGAAGGTGCTTCCCGCCATGAAATCAAGAAGTCAGGACAAGAACTTTTCGGGCTGAACTCCCGCTTTGTCGATGACTCCAGACTTAAAGCACAGGCCCTGCTGGACTCCCAAACAGAACTGCTGAAGTTAGAAAATGAAGAAGAAAATGAAGAAACAGAAGAGAAACTGGGCCGGGCCAGGAAGAAACTCAGCCTGGCTATGAGGAAACTGGCGAAGGCAGAGGAAAAGGGGGCTGCTTCAGAAGTTATTGAAAAGCTCCGCCTGGCAGTCAAGGGGCGGAACAAGCGGGTGGTTTCACTCGCAAAAAGGCTGGCTGAACTGAAGGATTACCAGGAGAAGGGGACAATACCAGAGGTAGTCTTTGGGGGCAGAAGGCTGTGGGAAAAGGTCTGCCAGGGCCGGGCCGCCCGTGAAAAATGGCGGCACGCCCGCAGGAATCGCCTCTACTCCCGGGGAGACGAGAGCAAGGGAGGCAACCCCAACATTAAGATATTTTATGACGGACAGGACTTCCGCCTGGCGGTTTCCCTCTCCCACCTTTCTGAACAGACAGGCATAGATAAACTTGGTCGCCCCAGGATGAGCCAGGCCCCCAGGGTTGAGGGTAAGTTGTGGCTGCCGGAAAAACACCGGGAACTGGTGCAGATATGGCTGGCCATGAAGTTACCCTATGCGGTAGAACTGATCCGCACCCTGGAAGGACGCTATTTGGTACATTTGACATTTGAACTGGTCAGGGTGCAGGAACCGGACTTTGCTAAAGGTTGTCTGGCTATAGACACAAACCCTGATGGGGTAGCCCTGTGTAACGTTAGCGCTTCCGGCCAACCGGAGCCGTGGCCGGAGGGCTTCAGTGTTCCTTATCCCGGCAACCTGGGCAAGTATGAAGGAGAGTTTCAGGTTATCCCTTACCCGAACGGCTTTCTTTATATCAGAATACCAGACTTAACCCATGCTTCCAGCTTCCGGCGTAGCTACCTGATAGGCGTTTTAGCCAGAGTAATGGTAGATATAGCTTTCTTTTCAGGCAAACCCATTGTTTTAGAAAACCTGAACTTTAGCAAAGACAGGCTGGACACTAATAAAAAGTTTAACCGAATGGCTTCCAATTTTCCATTTGCGAAAATGGTAGGAGCAATGTATCGGAGAGCTGTAAAAGAAGGGGTGCCTTTCAAGTTAGTATCACCCCGGCATACTTCAACCATAGGTTACTGGAAGTATATGAAACGTTACGCCGTTCCGGTGCATTGCGCGGCGGCACTGGTTATAGGTCGTCGGGCAATGGGGTTCAGGGAACGGGTGACTGAAGAACTCAGGCAACTGATATCGCAAATCAAGCAAAACCTGACCCGGAAGGTTAATCCTGATAGACCTGGGGAAGGAAAAGAGATGACCCGTGGGGTCAGGGCCTGCTTGAGGCGGCTGGAGGAAAAGCTTTCTGTGCATAACGGGCTTGCCCAGAGTGAGCAGGAGGCGTATAACTCCGTCTGGCCTGACCTGAAGTTATTGGCCCTGTCCGTACGGTGACCCCGTTTAGCCGGTGTCGGAGAAACCGGTAGGCGTCCTAACAGGACGCGGGAGGTGGAGTTATACTCCCACCGGGAGGTCAGCATAAACCGGTGCAGTACTCCCGTCCGGGTGGAACTCCCGGGCCGAGGTCCCCTGTCGCCCTGCCCCGCGGGGGCAAATCAAGTATTCGGAAAGGAGGCGAAATCCTGGTCTGGGGGCCAACTTGGCTGAAAATAAAAACAGTCAAGTTTTTTGAACCAGGTGGACTGTCTTGGAAGTAAAACTGGCTTATGGAAAGGATAAACTTCAGGTTGAGCTGAATCCGAAGGGATATTGCCAGATTATTACACCCAGATCTTTGCCGGGAGTGAGTGATCCTCTAGCTGAGATCAGCCGGGCGCTGGCTGAGCCCATTGGAACTTCGCCTCTGGCAGAGCTCCTCAGGAAGCGGCAGCCGCAAAAGGTTGTAATTGTTGTCAATGATGTTACCCGGCCCACACCCTATGAGGTGATGTTGCCACCGCTGGTAGCTGAGCTGGAAAGGGCCGGGATCGGGGATGAACAGGTGACCCTGGTGGTGGCGACCGGGAGTCACCGGGCCAATACGGAAGAAGAAAATCGGGCCAGCTTTGGGGAAGAAATTTGCCGGCGTTTTAATATCATTAGCCATGACTGTGACCGGGATCTGGTAGCCATCGGACGCCTGTCCGATGGACAAGAGCTGGTTATTAACCGTCTGGTGGCTGAAGCGGATTTTATCATCACCACCGGCCTGATTACCATGCATTATATCGCCGGGTTCTCCGGTGGCCGCAAATCCATTCTCCCCGGGGTGGCAGCTCGCAATCTGATTCAGTACAATCACAGCCTCATGACCGATCCCCGCGCCTGTGCCGGCAACTGGCGCACTAATCCGGTCCACTGGCTGATGCTGGAGGCCGCGCGCCTGGTGGGTGTGGATTTTATCCTCAATGTAGTGACCAATGAGAAAAAGGAAATCGTGCAGGCAGTGGCCGGTGACCTGGAACAGGCCTGGCTGGCCGGAGTGGAAACCTGCCGCCAGATGAGTATGGTCACAGTACCTCGGGCCGCTGATGTGGTGCTGGTCAGTGCCGGTGGCCATCCCAAGGACATCAATCTCTACCAGGCCCAAAAGGCCCTGGAGGCAGCGGCAGCTGCCACCCGGCCGGGCGGAACCATCATCCTGCTGGCCCGCTGCAGGGAAGGACTGGGCGAACATACTTTTGAAAAATGGATGCTGGAAGCAGAGACTCTGGAAGATATTTTCCGCCGTTTTGAACAGGGGTTTGTCCTGGGCGGACACAAGGCCTATGCTATCGCCAGGGTCTTACAGGAAAAACAGGTAATTTTAATCTCAGATCTGGGAAAAGAGTTGACGGAGAGCCTCTTTATGCGTTATGCTGACAGTATCCCGACTGCACTGCTGCAGGTAGAAGAACAATACGGACAGGATTATTCCCTGCTGGTTATTCCCGATGGCAGCCAGGTGCAGCCGGAAGTTGCTTCAGCATAGGAGGCAGAGCATGGAAATCATACGCTGGTCAGAAATGTTAAGTCCCATTGGGCCGCTGGTCCTGGTCAGTACGGAAAAGGGGCTCTGTCGCCTGGTTTTGCCGGGAGAAGGACAGGCTACTTTGCTGAACTGGTTAAATCGGAAATGGACTGAGGAGATAGTGGTGGAACGCAACCTCAAAGTCCACCAGCAGGCAATAGAACAGCTGGGCGCTTATTTTGCCGGAGAGCTGCAACAATTTGACCTGCCGCTGGATGTAAGTGGTAGCCCATTCCAGCTGCAGGTCTGGCAGGAACTGCAGAAAATCCCCTATGGCGAAACTCGAACCTACCAGGAGATCGCTACCAATATCGGCAAACCGCGAGCAGTCAGGGCCGTGGGACAGGCCAACAACAGAAACCCCATACCCGTCATCATCCCCTGTCACCGCGTAATCGGCAAATCAGGGGCACTGGTTGGGTATGGGGGTGGACTGGAGGTCAAGCTCTATTTGCTGGGCCTGGAAGGGGCCCCGGGTTTTAGTGGCTAGAGCAGGTTGCGCCAGTGCAAGAGGCTGAGCAAGTCACCCACGGTTTTGATTCCCCGTTGCTGAAATTCCTGCAGAAAAGTCAAAAACAAGCGGCTGGTGATCAGCGCATCCCCCAGTGCCGTATGGCGCAGGGGGGTTTTTATTTGCCAGGCGGTACAGAGGCTATCCAGGGTATAGGAACTGCGATAGGGCTGCAGGGCCATGGCCAGAACTACCGTATCGAGGATAACTGGCTTGAATTTGGTTTTTAAAGCTTTTTTCAACTGGATATTAATAAAAGCCAGGTCAAAATCGGAATTATGGGCGATCAGCATCCGGTTCCCGCAGAAGTCAAGGAAACGGTTGAAGACCGTCAGAAAATCATCGGCCTCAGCCACCATTTCATTATCGATACCGGTAATCTGGGTGACCAGCGGTGGAATGGGACGACCGGGATTGACCAGCTCCTGAAAGGAATGTTCAGGGCAGATTTCACCATTTTTGATTAGAACAGCACCGATAGAGGTGATGGTATCACCGCTAAAGGGATACAACCCGGTGGTTTCCAGATCAAAAACAACAAATTCCATTTCCCGTAGCGGTTTTTGGGGATTGTGGCGCTGTTCCTGGAATTTCTTCAATTTTTCCTTAACCTCGGTCAAAATCAGGGAGTCACAGGCTCTATCTCCTCCCGCAGTTTCAAATCCCATCAATCGGGAGGTGCGGCCTAACCACGCGCGTAACATCATCATCTACCCCCTACCCGGCATGAAAAACAGTACCAGTAAAGCTCTGCAGTTTATCGACGGCCAGCATGGCATAACGCAAAGTGGCCGCTTCTTTTTTAGGCAACTGATTGGGATTGATCCAGTTATCGGCTTCCAGTCCCTGCTCCAGTTTCTTAAGGTTGGTTTTCAGGCGCAGGGTCATCAGGATTTTATAGGCAGTGGAATAATACTCACTATCCTCGGGGTTGAAAATATTGCGCTGTTCCATGATTTTCAAACGCCCCAGGGTACTGGTTTCGTCAATGCCCCATTTGAGGGCAAAAATCCGGGCACAATCCACCATATGCACACAAACCGCCCGCTTTAAATCGATTTCATTTTTATGCTCCCCGTGCTTTTCCGTAATGAATTGCCGGAAAAACCCCAGGGGCACTTTGTATTCCAGATCATCCTTGGCCAGAAAATGGAGCAGAACCGGATAATCCTCCACCCGGCGATGGACAAAATGGCGCAAATCCTGGGCCAGTTCCTTTTTGCCGTAGACGGGGCGGAAATCCAGGAAAATGGTGAGTTTGCGCACTATTTCCGGTACCGGCTGAGCGATCCAGCTGGTGACATCCAGGTACCACTGGCGCAGGGGTTTGGTCCACTCCGGATTGGAGGCCATGACATTGCCCTTGCAGCGGGCAAAGCCACAGGCGACCAGGCCATTGACGATTTTCTCCCCCAGGGTAAGAAAATAGTTCTGAGCTTCCTCGGCCAGGTTGGCCGGGACATCGGCATAGATAATGCCATTATCCTGGTCAGTGCGCAGGACCTGTTCCTTGCGGCCGCCACTGCCCATGGTGATAAAACAGTAAGGGACAGGAGGGGTACCCAGACCGGCCTGGACCATTTCCTCTTCCGCCAGCTGAATGACTTTGGCGGTGAGCCGGTCATAGAACTCACTCATAACCACGAAGATTTCTTCAATAGGGGCATTTTCAGCCAGCAAACCCACCAGTACCTGATCCACTTCCCGGGTGGCCTGGACCAGATCGTCCAGGTTGCGGGAGGTTTCAATGGTATCGACAGTAGTGAGGGCGCCGGAGCTGCGGGCCCGAATCAGATCCCGCATGGAGATAATCCCGAAAAGATGGCCCTGGTCTACCACAGCCAGATATTTGACTTTATTTTTGACCATGGCCAGCAAGGCCTCGGAATAAAAAGCATCAGGAGGCAGGGAAACCAGCTGGGTGTTCATTACCATATCGGCGGTAATATCCCCGGTTTGCGGACAGCCCTGGGCCAGCACTTTAGCTACCAGGTCCCGGTCGGTGACGATTCCCACCGGCCGCTCCTGACCATCCACCACGACCAGAGCCCCGATATTGCGCTCCGCCATGAGCTGAGCTACTTCGGTGACGGTCTGGTTGGCGCGGCAGGTCAGAACCGGGCTGGTCATGATTTCCGACAGCCGCTTGCGAAAAGGCTGGGTTTCCAGGTTGCCGGCCAGATAACTCTGTTCGGCAACCACTTCTTCATAAATTACCCGCATCCGCTCTAAAAGGGTTTGGGTAAAATAACCGGCGAATTTAGGATAGTTTTCCAGCAGACTTTCAAAAACTTCCCGGGGCATAAGCAAGCAGATACAATCCTCTACTGCTCGCACAGAACCGGGATAGGGCTTGTCATTGAACAGGACCGTTTCCCCGAAGAAATCCCGGGGCTGACGCAGTCCTACCACGTTGTCTTCTCCTTTTTCATTGGTCAGGACTACTTCGGCCAGGCCATTGGTAAGAATATAGAGGACAGCGCGGGAGGGTTCACCCTGTCGGAAGATATAGGTGCCTTTGGGATAAAGCCGGGATTCGCATTTGACTAAAGCTGCCTGCAATGCTTCCGGGGGCAGCAAGCTAAAGGGTTGAGCTTCGTGCAAGATAGAAAGGTATCCCATCGGCGCCTCCTCCTTCCTCTTTCTTAGTTTCAATATAAAGGGAGGACGGAGTGGACGGCAAGAAATTTGCGGTGAAGGGGAGAGAAATGCAGGCGGAAGGTCGAAAACAGCCGTTTCCCGCCGGGGAAACGGCTGTCCTTCTTCCTGAATGGTGACTCAGACGTAGTTAAGCAGTCCACCAGCCAGCAGGATGGCCCGCTGGCGGGGGGTAAGGTCTACCAGCAAGGGGATGGTCAAATTTTTATTTTCCACGATCAGATTTATTTCTTCGGCTCCGGCGCCAATCCGCTCAACCAGTTCGGGCAAGCGGATAATATCCCCCTGTTCAATAGCCTCATAGTCTTCTGCCCGGGCAAAAGTCAGGGGCAGGATGCCGAAATTGATCAGATTGGCCCGGTGGATACGGGCGAAGGACTGGGCAATCACTGCCCGTACTCCCAGGTACATGGGGGCGAGAGCGGCATGCTCCCGGCTGGAGCCCTGGCCATAGTTCTGGCCGCCCACCACAACGCCACCGCCTTTAGCCAGGGCCCGGGCGGGAAATTCGGGATCCACCTGGTGGAAGACATACTGGCTGATGGCCGGGATATTGGAACGCAAAGGCAGGATTTTGGAGCCGGCCGGCATGATGTGGTCGGTTGTGATGTTATCCCCTACCTTCAACAAGACCTCACCGCGGTATTCAGCAGGCAGCGGCTGGCCTTTGGGCAGGGGCTTAATATTGGGGCCCCGCCGTACCTCAACGGTTTCCGGCGCCGCTGCCGGGGGGATGATCATGCTGTCATCCAGCAGGAACTTTTCCGGTAAGGTCACTTCCGGATATGCGCCCAGTTCCCGTGGGTCAGTTAATTGGCCGGTCAGGGCGGCAGCAGCGGCTACTTCCGGACTGGCCAGATAGACCTGGGCATCTTTGGTGCCACTGCGCCCTTCAAAGTTACGGTTAAAGGTGCGCACTGATACGCCTGCAGAAGGAGGAGCCTGGCCCATGCCGATACAGGGCCCGCAGGTGCATTCCAGCAGGCGCACTCCGGCGCTGAGCAGGTCAGCCAGGGCGCCATTCTGGGCCAGCATAGTCAGCACTTGCCTGGAACCAGGACTGATCACCAGACTGGTGCGGGGATGGATCTTCTTACCCCGCAGGATAGCAGCTACCCGCATCAGGTCTACGTAAGAGGAATTGGTACAGGAACCGATGGCCACCTGGTCCACCGGGAGACCAGCTATTTCCCGCACCGGAACTACTTTATCCGGGCTGTGGGGACAGGCGATCAGGGGTTCTAGGGCAGAAAGGTCAATAGTCAATTCCTCATCATAGACCGCATCGGGATCAGCGCTCAGGGGTACCCAGTCCTCCTCCCGGCCCTGGGCGGCCAGGAAGGCCCGGGTGATTTCATCACTGGGGAAGATGGAAGTGGTGGCCCCCAGTTCGGCTCCCATATTGGTGATGGTGGCCCGTTCCGGTACCGTCAGGGTTGCTACCCCCGGGCCGGTATATTCCAGAATCCTGCCCACTCCGCCTTTGACGGAGAGACGGCGCAGCACTTCGAGAATGACATCCTTGGCACTGACCCAGGGGGAAAGGCGGCCCAGCAGCTCGACTTTGACCACTTTGGGCATAGTCAGATAAAAAGGTTTGCCCGCCATGGCCACCGCTACATCCAGGCCTCCGGCCCCGATGGCCAGCATGCCGATGCCCCCGCCGGTGGGGGTATGGCTGTCAGAACCCAGCAGGGTTTTGCCGGGTTTGCCAAAACGCTCTAAATGAACCTGGTGGCAGATACCATTGCCGGGACGGGAAAAATAAATACCATGTTTGGCGGCAATGGTCTGCAAAAACAGATGGTCATCGGCATTTTCGAACCCGGTTTGCAGGGTGTTGTGGTCCACATAACTTACGGACAGCTCGGTTTTGACCCGGGGCACGCCCATGGCTTCAAATTGCAAGTAGGCCATGGTACCGGTAGCATCCTGGGTCAGGGTCTGGTCGATTTTGATGGCTATTTCCTGGCCAGGCACCATTTGGCCTTCCACCAAATGGGCGGCGATGATTTTTTGAGTCAGATTCATGCCCATCTTGCCACACCTCCGTTTTATCTAAGGAAAAGGGTAACATAAAGAAAAGCCCGGTGTCTATAACACCGGGAAAAGTATACAATATATCGCTTGTGCTTTTAAACTTTGCCGGGAGGTGCCTGCAGACTGACGGTAAATTTATGACCAGCCTGATCCTCGTAGAGGACTTTATCCACCTGCTGGTCTCTGGGAATCTCAAACAGCAGGAGACCACCACCGCGGTAATGGGGCGGCAGGTCCATGGCTTTGAAGGCCCCTTTGCCGGTAATGGCAGTGCGGGCTTCCGAATACTGATAGCTCTTGCCGTCTTCGGTGATGATGGTAACGAATTCCGGCTTGATGTTCAGGTCCTGGTCGCTGTCATTGGTAATAGCGGTAAAAAGGCCAATTACCACTTTGCCTTCCTCAGCGGGCATCAGCTCAGGACTGAAATATTTGGGCTTCTGGCTCACTTCCAGGGTAAGGGGGCCCTGCACCAGTTTAATATGACCGGATTTTTCTTCCCTGTTGCTGGCATGAGGCGGCACCTGCGGCTGAGTGCTGGCACAGCCCCCGAGAAGCAGTGCAGCTGCCAGGAAGGAAAGGAGAAGGATTTTTTTCACAAACTTTCACCTGCCGTGTTAGATTTATACCATCACTAGTATTCCACGCCCGATTATTTTTTCCTGCTGGCGGGAAAAATATTGACAAAGGAGGGTGATTGCCATGAGCGACTGGCAGGTGGATTTACGGAATCTCCACGGTCAGAAAAAAGTGGAACGGGTCAAAGAAGTAGTCAGCCAGGTGGGGCCGGTGGACACCCTGAATATTGTCTTTGACCGGGTAGACCCGGTCTTCACCGATGAAGTGGTGGATATCCTGGAGGAAAACGGTTTCGCCTGGCAACCCAAAGGCAGTGAAGAGGGGTATTATATTCAGGCCAGAAGGCTGCACTAGCTTATTCTGGCAAAAGGGGACAGCTGGCAATACATATTCCGCAGCGTTTACCGGCGTTCACTACGAAAATGTAGTGGGCGCATTTTTCTTTATTGATGGTCCAGCCGGTGGTCGGATTATACTGGCCTTCCCAGCCCTGCAGGGCCCCGGCCGGGCACTGCCGGACACAGGCCTGGCACTGACTGCAAAGGTCGGGTCGGGCCGGGTTAGCCACCTGAAGCGGAGTATAAGGGGCAGAGGTAATCACCGCTGCCCAGCGCTGGGCCGGGCCATAGGCAGGGGTCAGAATCAGGTTGTTGAGGCCGAAAAAGCCCAGACCGGCCAGGACGGCAGCGTGTTTAAGGGAAAAATCCGCCTTCAGACGCCCATAATCGCCGATGGCTGCTTCTGAGCTGATGGGCAGGGCCTGGTGGCCCAGTTGCTGGAGTTGCCGGGCCAGCTGATAGGCAGCGTGAGTCAGATGCCAGTTGGCCATTTCGAATTCTACCATGTACTGGTTGCGGGTTTTCGGCAGATAGCGAATTGGTGTCGGATTCAGACTTCGAGCGATTACAATAACCTGCTGCGCGGTAGGCAACAGGTCCTGGGGTTTAAACCCCGGGGGAGCCTGGTCAAAGGCGGAGACAGGGGCAGTACCGTAAAGGTCCACGTCCAGGCGGGACAGGAGTTGCTCTAAGTCCATACTTATCACCTCTGCACAGGGTTTTTAATTAATTTTAAGCCAGCCCCTCTCGTATGGGCAATCTTCCTGCTCTCAAATGTGTTATAATGGGGCTGGGAGGAGAGAAAATGCGGCCTGAATTGCAACACAAACTGGAACATTTGCCGGAACAGCCTGGAGTCTATCTGATGAAAAATGCCGGGGGGCAGGTTATCTATGTTGGCAAGGCACGGGTTCTGAAAAACCGGGTGCGCTCTTATTTTCAATCCACTGCCAACCAGACGGAAAAGGTCAGGGCCATGGTGGAACAGATTGCTGACCTGGAATATATCATCACCGATACCGAAGTGGATGCCCTAATGCTGGAATGCAACCTGATCAAGAAATATCGCCCCCGTTATAATGTTCTGCTCAAGGATGATAAACACTACCCTTATATAAAGGTTACAGTTCAGGAGCAATATCCCCGGGTGCTTTATGTCCGCAAGGTCGAGCGCGACGGGGCCCGTTACTTTGGCCCCTATGTCCATGCCGGGGCGGTTAAGGAGACTTTGCATTTACTGAAAAAACTCTTTCCTCTGCGTTCCTGTCCGGGTAGCACCTTGACGGAACGCAGCCGCCCCTGTCTGCAATTTCACATTCGCCGCTGTTCAGCTCCCTGCAGCGGGGAGATCAGCCGGGAGCAATACCTGCGGACGGTGGAAGATGTATTGTTGTTTCTGGAAGGGAAATACGGCCACCTGATCAAACAATTGCAACAGGAGATGAACGAGGCGGCGGAAAAATGGGATTTCGAACGGGCTGCCCGTTTGCGGGACCAGATCAAGGCCCTGGAGATTCTGGGCGAAAAACAGAAGATGCTCACCCCTGGCGGCGGGGATCGGGATGTGCTGGCGGTAGCCCGGGGAATCTGGGAAACCTGCGGGGTGATTTTGCTGATCCGCCATGGTACTTTACTGGGGCGGGAGGTGTTTTTCCTGGGAGATACCCAGGGATATAGCCGGGAGGAAATCATGGCGGCCCTGGTCAAGCAATACTATAGCCAGGCCCAGTTTATTCCCGGGGAAGTGATTCTGGCCGAGGGGGTCCCGGAAGAGGAAAGAGAAGTGATTGAACAATGGCTGCAGGCCCGACGGGGGAAAAAGGTGGAACTGCTGGTGCCCCGGCGGGGGGAGAAAAAAGCCCTGACGGAAATGGCCCACAAAAATGCCGTTCAGGAACTGGAACTGAAGGAAGCGGCCATTCTGAAAGAGCGGGAAACCAGAGAACAGGGGTTGAAGGAACTGGCTCAGGCCCTGGGACTGGCAGCTCCACCCCGGCGCATCGAGTGCTATGATATTTCCAACACCCAGGGTAGCGAATCGGTAGGGTCGATGGTGGTTTTCCTCGATGGGAAACCTGCTCCTGAATGTTATCGCCGTTTCAAAATCAAGACAGTAATCGGTCCCGATGATTTTGCTTCCATGGCTGAGGTGCTGCGCCGGCGGCTGGAACGGGCCCGCAAAGGGGATGAAAAATTTGCTCAGCTCCCGGATTTGCTGATTGTCGATGGGGGCAAAGGTCAGCTCGCTGTTGCCCGGCGGGTAATGGAGGAGCTGGGATTTGGCCATATCCCTACCTTTGGCCTGGCTAAAGAAGAAGAATGGCTGTTTGCTCCCCACCAGTCTGAGCCCATCATCCTGCCACGGCAGTCCCAGGGGCTCTACCTCCTGCAGCGCATCCGGGATGAAGCCCATCGCTTTGCCCTGACTTACCACCGCAAATTGCGGACTCAGCGCAATTTGCGGAGTGTGCTGGAAGAAGTGCCGGGTATAGGCAGCAAGCGCAAACAGGCTTTATACAAACATTTCGGCTCTCTGGCCAAAATCCGGGCGGCAACGGTGGAGGAGCTGGCAGCTGTCCCTGGTATGAATCAGCAGGTGGCCCAGGCTTTGTGGGAATGGCTGCGGCGCTGGGAGGCCGAGAATTAACAATATAGGCAGGAAATCGCCGGCAAGTGCCGAATTTCTTAAGGATAAAACAGTTGAGCGGGAGGTGAAAAGATGACCGGTTTGTTAATTCGCTGGGGAATCAATGCTCTGTCCTTGATGCTCACCGCCTATTTGATTGAAGGGATTGAAGTGCGTGGTTTCGGTGCGGCTTTGATCGCAGTGCTGGTGCTGGGCATAGTCAATGCAGTGATCAGGCCGCTGGTGCTGTTATTGACTCTGCCCCTCAATATCCTGACTCTGGGGATTTTTACCCTGGTGGTCAATGGCATGATGCTCTATCTGGTAGGTTCAGTGGTGAAAGGATTTGATGTAGCCGGTTTCATTCCGGCTTTGCTGGGAGCGATTGTGTTATCATTTATCAGTTCCATTGCTAATGCTCTGGTGGAGTAGGAGGAATTATCTTGGTAAAATTAATAGCAATCGATCTGGATGATACCCTCTTGCGAACTGACTGTACTATTTCCCCCCGGGCCCAGGCGGCTATTAAGGCCGCCAGTGCCCGGGGGGTGGCGGTAACTCTGGCCACGGGCCGGATGTACCGTTCCGCCCGGCCCTATGCCCTGGAACTGGGACTGGATCTGCCCTTGATCACCTATCAAGGGGCTTTGATCAAATCCGGGCTGAGCGGGGAAGAGCTCTGGCACCGCCCCCTGCCGCCGGAAATGGCGGCGGAAATCATCACCCTGGCCCGGGAAGAAGGGATTCATGCCAATATCTATCTGGATGACCACCTCTATGTGGAAAAGGCGACAGCAGAGGCAGAAGCATACAGTCAACTGGCCCGGGTTCCCTACACGGTGGAAGAGGATTTGCGGGGCAGGATTCTGGCCAGCGGTCAGGGACCCAGCAAAATTCTGCTCATCGCTGAACCGGAACGGCTGGACCAGCTGGCGGCAGCCTTGCGCCCCCGCTGGCAGGGCAAAGTGCAGCTGGCCAAATCCAAGGATCATTATCTGGAGTTCACCCATCCGGAAGCCAGTAAGGGCCAGGCCCTAATTGCCCTTTGCCGCCATCTGGACCTGGAGTTAAAGGACGCCATGGCTATCGGGGACAGTTTCAATGACCTGGATATGATTGAGCTGGCAGGGATCGGGGTGGCCATGGGCAATGCCAAACCGGAAGTCAAGGCTATCGCCGATTATGTCACTCTGGCCAATGATGATGATGGAGTAGCAGAGGCAATTCACCGTTTTGTCTTGTGAAAAAAGACGGTTTTCGATAGAATGGAATGGAATACTGAAGCAGTGAGGGGGAAGTAAAAATGGCAAAGGTTACAGTCGAAATCACCAATGAAATGGGCTTACATGCCAGGCCGGCAGCCCTGTTTGTCCAGACTGCCAGCCGTTTCAAAAGTCAGATCAAGGTGAGCAAAGACAATCATGAAGTTGATGGCAAGAGCATTCTGGGTTTGATGACCCTGGCGGCCAAGAAGGGAAGCTATTTGACCATTGAAGCCCAGGGCGAGGATGAAGAGGCTGCGGTGGAGACTCTGGCCCAGCTGGTTGCAGGTGGATTTAATGGTTGAACTTAAAGTACGGGATCTGATCAAGGCCCTGGGCCTTGAGGTATTAAGCGGAGAAGAGGAGTTAGGGCGCAAGCTGAAGGTGGCGGACATCAATCGGCCGGGCCTGGTGCTGGCCGGCTTTTTGCAGCATTTTGACCATCAGCGCATTCAGGTACTGGGTACTACCGAGTTTGCCTACCTGGGCACCCTGCCAGCCGAAGAAGCCTGGCAGCGCTGGAATGTTTTGCTGAGTCTGTATTTTCCCTGCCTGATTATTACCAGGGGCATTGAAATCGAGCCAACCTGGCTGGAAGCGGCCCGGGAAAAGAGGATCCCCCTGTTGCGCACTCCGCAACCAACTACCAGTTTTATCAGTCGACTTACCGATTTTCTTGAAGAAAGACTGGCTCCCAGTGCCACCATCCACGGGGTGCTGGTGGATGTCCATGGCGTTGGGGTCCTGATTACCGGGGAAAGTGGCATTGGCAAGAGTGAGACAGCTCTGGAACTGGTGAAAAGGGGCCATCGCCTGGTTGCTGATGATGCGGTAGAAGTGATTAAAATCGGGGAACGCCTCTCGGGACGGGCGCCGGAGGTGGTCAGACATCTGCTGGAGATTCGCGGCCTGGGGATTCTGGATATCCGGACTCTCTTCGGGGCAGGGGCAGTGCGGATCGAGCAGACCATTCATATGGCTATCCGTCTGGAAGAGTGGCAGGAAGGTAAATATTATGACCGCCTGGGCCTGGATGAGGAAAAAGTTAAGCTGCTGGGCAATGAAATCCCCGGGATCACTATTCCCGTTCGTCCTGGACGCAATATTGCCAGCATCATTGAAGTGGCCGCCATGAATTTCCGGCTCAAGCTGCTGGGCCATAATGCGGCCCTGGAATTGACCCGGCGGCTGGCAGCCCTCTCCTTGCATGAGGGGGAATAATATGCGACGTTTTTCTGTGTTTCTGGTGTTTTTCCTGCTGTTAGGGCTGGCAAGCAGCAAGTCGGCAGCTGCTAATGCAGTCCCGCGGCAGGTGCTGTTTCAAATGGAAGATCCCCGGGGGGATGACCGGGGCCCGGGAACCTATGTCTATCCAAAGGGACCGGTATTTGATCCCCGGCATGGGCTCTATGACCTGACCACCTTTCGCGTGGAAGTGGATGATTCCAGTTATTATTTTTATTTTACCTTTGCCGAAAAGCTGTCCAACCCCTGGGGAGCGCCGGAAGGGTTTAGTCATCAGCGGATTGCTCTTTACATAGACAGCCAGCCCAATCAAGGCCGTTCTGAAACCTGGCGGGAAGGGGCCTATGTGGACTTTGACCCCCGCCATGGCTGGGAGTACTTTATCGATGTTACCGGCTGGCATAAAGGGGCGGTTTATTACTGGAACCAGCGCAAGACTGAACCAGGACGGCGCCAGGGCCTGCTGTTCCGGCGGGCAACAGATGGGAAAACGGTAGAGGCTGTCATCCCCAGGGAGGCCCTGGATGAGCATCCCGAGACCTGGTATTATTATGTCCTCATCGGCAGTCAGGATCCCATCGGTCCCGATGGCTGGCGGCCTGTACTGGCCAAAGCTACGGAATGGCAATTTGGTGGGGGTACCGATACCAATCTGGACCCCAATGTTCTGGATGTTCTGGCTCCGGCCGCGGGTGAAAACTCTCAGAGCAGTCAGCTGGGCTCTTACAGTGTGGAAAAACAGCGACTGGCAGTGGTTAAGCCTGTCCACCCGGAACAGCCGGTGAGCATAAAAAAATACACCTGGTATGATCGCCTGGTACTGGCAGTTAGAGAAAAAGGGAATGCTATTCTGAAAAAATATCCCTGGAACATTTATTTTCCGGTCTATGTTGCAGCTATCCTGGCGTTTTTGATACTGTTGCTGCTGATCGGGTTCAATCTGGCCAACTGGCGGCGGAGGCGGAAATAGGATGGATACGGTTCAGCGGCAGTACAGCAATACGGGGGCTTCTGAGAGAAGCTCTTTTTTATTTTCCTCTTGTCAAATCGTTTTGAAAGGGGTATAATAAAAACAAAGCTGGGCAAACGATTGCACATGCAAACGTTTGCTTAGGAGGTGGATATGTGGCGCCAACAATAAAAGATGTAGCTAAACTGGCAGGGGTGAATCCATCTACTGTTTCAAGAGTGCTGGCCAATAACCCCAAAATCAGTGAGGAAACCAGGCAGCGGGTTTTGCAGGCCATGAAAGAGCTGGGGTATCATCCCAACCTGGTAGCCCGCAATCTGGTGACACGCAGTACGGAAACTATTGGCCTGGTTATGCCCCGGGCTGCCGAAGAGGTATTCCTCAACCCATTCTTTCCGGAAGTAATCCGTGGCATCAGTTCGGTGGCCAGGCGGGAAGGCTATGACTTGCTGCTGGCTACCGGGGAAACGGAACAGGAGGAAAAGGAAGCGGTTCTGCGCATGGTCAGAGGGCGCAGAGTAGATGGCGTAATCTTGCTGGTATCCCGGGTTGATAACCAGCTGGGGGCGGAATTACAGGCCCGCAAGTTTCCTGCGGCTCTGGTGGGCAAGCCGTTGCATGACTGGGATATGTGCTGGGTTGATAATGATAATATCGAAGCTGCTTATCAGGCCACAGCATATTTGCTGGGATTAGGACACCGGCGGATCGGCTGTATTATCGGGTCGCTGGAGTTTGTAGTCAGCCTGGATCGTCTGGATGGGTATAAAAAGGCTCTGCAGGAGTTCGGGGTCGGTTTTGACCGCAGTCTGGTAGCCCATGGTGAGTATACCCAGGAAGGGGGAGAGCGGGCCATGCTGGAACTGCTGGACCGGCATCCTGATTTGACGGCTGTTGTTGTGGCGGATGACCTGATGGCTTTCGGTGCTATCCAGGCGGTTAGGGAACGGGGGATGAAAGTACCGCGGGATGTTTCAGTAGTGGGGTTTAATAATGTCCCTATGGCCCGGTTTACGGCTCCGCCTTTAACGAGTGTGGAGATTTTTACCTATGAGCTGGGAGTGCGGGTAACGGAACTCTTGATCGAGAAGATACGCAACCCGGCCCGGAAAGCTGGACATGATTTTATCAGGACCGAACTGGTGATTCGCAAATCCTGTGCTCCGGCAAAGGAGGCTAAAAACTGATGGCTCAAGTGATTTTGCGCAATGTTTACAAGCGCTATGGCGAAGTGGAGGTTGTTTCCAACTTTAATCTGGAAATCAAGGATCAGGAGTTTGTAGTTTTTGTGGGACCATCAGGCTGCGGCAAGTCTACTACCCTGCGTATGATCGCTGGACTGGAGGATATATCCGCAGGGGAGCTGTATATTGGCGACCGTCTGGTCAATGAACTGCCCCCTAAAGACCGCGATATTGCCATGGTTTTCCAGAATTATGCTCTGTATCCGCATATGAATGTTTATGATAACATGGCTTTTGGCCTGAAACTGCGCAAATTGCCGAAAGACGAGATTGACAGGCGGGTGCGAGAAGTGGCGAAAATCCTGCAAATCGAGCACTTGCTGGACAGAAAGCCGAAAGCTTTGTCAGGTGGTCAGCGCCAGCGGGTAGCTATGGGACGCGCTATTGTTCGCGAACCGGCTGTTTTCCTGATGGACGAGCCTCTTTCCAACCTGGATGCCAAGTTACGGGTACAGATGCGTGCGGAAATCACCCGTTTGCATCAACGACTGAAAACTACCACTATTTATGTTACCCATGACCAGACAGAAGCCATGACCATGGGTGACCGGATTGTGGTGATGAAAGATGGCGTCATTCAGCAGGTAGACACCCCCATGAACCTTTATCGCCAGCCGCGGAATAAATTTGTGGCTGGATTTATCGGTAGTCCCAGCATGAACTTCCTGAAGGTGGTAGTAAAAGAGGAGGAAGGAAACATTTGGCTGACTGCACCGGGACTGAAATTGAAGGTGCCTGAGGGTAAGCAGAACGGAATCAGAGCCTATCCTGGTAAAGAAGTGATTATGGGCATCAGGCCGGAACATATTCATGATGAACCGGTAGCACTGGAAACCTACCCTGACAGTCAACTGCAGGCACCTGTTGAAGTGGTGGAGCTGTTAGGGGCGGAAATATACCTGCATCTTAAGGTAGGCGAACAGGAGGTGACAGCCCGGGTGGCGGCACGCCAGCCTTACCGCATGGGGGATAAGGTAACTCTGGCGGTAGACATGAACCACCTGCACTTGTTTGATCCTGACACTGAACTGGCCATTTTATGAATGATTTGAAGGAGGACAGGGATATGAAGGGAATTGTGAAAAGCCTTAGTTTAGGACTGGCTACTGTATTGCTGGCATCCAGTTTTGTCACTGGCTGTGCCAAAAACGAAGAGCCCAGGACCGGGAATAAGCCGGGTGGAGAAAAAGTTACCATCAGTTTCTGGCATACTTTTAACCAGGAAGAAACCCAGACTATTAATGAAATCGTGAAGGAATTCGAGGCCCAAAACCCGGATATCAAGGTGGACATGCAAGCTGTTCCCTTTGCGGATGCGCAGAACAAATTTAAAGTGGCGGCCCAGGCAGGGAATGCTCCCGATGTTTTCCGGGCTGAAATAGCCTGGACACCTGAATTTGCCGCTCTCGGCTATCTTGCTCCTATTGATGATTTAATCAAGCCTGAAGATAAGGCAGATTACCTGGAAGCGCCTTTCAACTACAATGTATATAATGGCAAAATATGGGGTGTACCCCAGGTAACCGATGCCCTGGCGCTGCTCTACAATAAACGCATGTTGAAGGAAGCCGGGGTTGAACCGCCGAAAACAATGGACGAGCTGGTTAAAGTGGCTCAAAAACTGACCGACAAGCAGAAAGGGCGTTATGGCTTTTTCTATCGCGGAGATGCTTACTGGTATCAGCCCTTCATGTGGGCCTTTGGTGGTGGGCTGATCGATTCTAAGGACAAAACCATTCTGGTCAATACTCCCGGGGCAGTTAAAGGCTTGCAGTTTATGATTGATTTACGGGATAAATACGGGGTAGTTCCCAAAGAAATCGATTTTGCCAACGACTATGACAATATGCAGGTGGGCTTTAAAACCGGTAAATATGCTATGATTTTAAATGGTCCCTGGGCAACTTCCGATCTCCTCAGCGGTCCTGAATTCAAGGATCCTGATAACCTGGGCATTGCGCCCATCCCTGTCGGTCCAGAAGGTAAAACCGGTTCTCCTGTCGGTGGACATAACTATGTGATTTCTGCTAATACCAAAAACCGGGAAGCAGCGTATAAATTTATCGAATTTATCAACTCCAGGGAAGCTCAGGCTAAATTCGCTGTTAAAAATAATCTGTTGCCTACCAGGAAATCCGCTTATGAATTGCCGGAAGTCAAGAACAACCGGATTGTTTCTGATTTTAAAGCAGTGATTGAAAAAGCTACCAACCGGCCGGTAATTCCTGAAGGCGGTCAAATCTATACTGACTTTACTCCCAATTATCAGGCCGCATTGAAAGGACAAAAGACTCCACAACAGGCCCTGGATGATGTAGCAGCCGCCTGGAAGAAATTGCTGAACAAGTAGAGGCCAACTGCTGTTGGCCTCTCCCCTTCCTTGGCGAGAAGGAGGTTAAGTCAATGAATAAAAAGCTGAGCCAGAGCTGGCTGGCCTATCTGTTTCTGACCCCGGCTCTACTGGCCATGGCTGTACTGGTCTTTTATCCCTTGATTCTGGGTATATCCTATAGTTTCACTGATATGAATCAGTATAACATGGGCAACCAGTTTGTCGCCCCTTCATGGAAATGGGTGGGGCTGGCCAATTATCGCAAACTTCTGGGCAATTTGAACTCCGAGTTCTGGGATGTAGCTCTTAACACTCTTATCTGGACCTTTACCAATGTTTTTTTCCATTTTGTCATAGGTCTGTTTCTGGCTTTGCTGCTCAATCGCAAGCTCAAGGGCAGAGCTATTTACCGCATGTTAATGCTTATTCCCTGGGCGGTGCCCTCTTTTGTATCCGCCTTTTCCTGGAAATGGATGTTTAATGCCGAGTACGGTATAATAAACCTGATGCTGGGTAAATTGGGAATTGAACCGATCGCCTGGCTTTCCAACAAGTGGACAGCCATGTTTGCGGTAATTATCACCAATATCTGGCTGGGCGTCCCCTTTATGATGGTAACCCTGCTGGGGGGCTTACAGTCCATACCCAGAGAACTATATGAAGCGGCAGAGGTGGATGGCGCTTCCAAATGGCAGCAATTCCTGAATATCACTTTACCCCTGTTGAAACCGGTAGCATTTACTGCTACGCTGCTGGGGGTCATCTGGACCTTCAATATGTTTAATGTTATTTATTTAATAACCGGTGGCGGCCCCTACAAACAGACGGAGATTTTAGTTACCTATGCTTATCGGGAAGCATTTATGAACTGGAATTTCGGGATTTCGGCAACTTATGGTGTGATAATCCTGAGCTTTTTGCTGGCTTTCAGCTTTTTCTACAATCGCCTGCTCAAGAATGCGGGAGAGAAGGTGTACTGATGAAGAAAAAAACAGCAAAACGCTGGGTTGATTTGCTGGTACACATAATTCTGGCTCTGGCCTCCATAATTTCTGTCTTTCCGGTGGTATGGGTGCTTTCTACCTCCTTCAAACCGGAAAGCGAAGTTTTCAGCAATGTTATTCGCTTTATACCCGAACATCCCACTCTGGACAATTACCGGTACATTTTAACTTTCAAAAATCATATCTTTTTGACCTGGCTGGTCAACTCGGCGCTGATCGCTTTTCTTACCACCCTGGTCGGAGTGTTCCTGGCTGCAACTGCCGCCTATGCCTTCAGCCGCTTTGAATTTCTGGGTAAACAAACCGGGCTTTTTTCTTTCCTGGTTGCGCAAATGTTTCCCGGTTCCCTGTTGATTGTGCCATTATATAATATTATTAAATCCTATGGGCTCTTAAATAGCTATACCGGTCTGGTGCTGGCTTATTCTACCGTCAGCCTGCCCTTTTGTGTCTGGATGTTAAAAGGATTTTTTGATACAATTCCGGTGGAGCTGGAAGAAGCGGCTCGGGTAGACGGTCTGACTCCTTTCGGTACTTTCTGGCGGATTGTACTGCCCTTATCTCTGCCGGGCCTGGCAGTAACAGCCTTTTATTCCTTTGTAACAGCCTGGAATGAGTTTATGTATGCCCTGACTTTCATGAACAGGGAAGAACTCTACACTTTACCTGTTGGTTTAAGGACTTTTGTCAATGAATTCAATACTGACTGGCATTATATGTCGGCAGGAGCTATTCTGATTACCGTGCCAGTAGTGATCTTCTTTTTCTGGGCCCAAAAATACCTTATTTCCGGTCTGACTGCCGGTGGAACCAAAGGTTAAGGGAAGGAGTCGCAGTAATGGAAAGGAAACCCTATTTGATGAGTGCTGTAATCGGGAATTCCCGTTTGCTTGCTTCTCTGGGCAAGCGGGCGGAACTGGAGCGCCTGTTCTGGCCCCGTATCGATACACCCCAGAATATTGGCCGCAACTGGCTGGGGCTGGCTATCGATGGCCAGCCCCGGACTAGCTGGTTCCATGAAGACCAGTGGCAGAGCCACCAGTATTATCTGCCGGACAGTGCAGTCCTGGTCACCGTCTTGCAGGGGAGCGAGAATAGCATCAAGGCCGAAATTACTGATTTTGCTGTCCCAGGCCGGGATTTGCTGGTGCGCCATCTTCAGGTCACTAATACCGGTGCAGCAGATCAGCGCTTGCGCTTGCTGCTGTTTTCTCAGCTGCAAATCGGGGAATATGGGCGTTACCATACCACCATTTTCCGCCCGCAAGCGGAAGCGCTCTGGCAGTTCAAGCAAAATTACCATTTTCTCTGGGCAGCAGACCGGCCAGCTCAGCAATTCCAGTGCGGTGGCGCTATGATGAATGCCGACAATGGCCAGCTCTCACCTGTTATGCATGCCATGGCGGCCGATGGGGCGATGGCCTGGGATCTGGGGCTTTTGGCCCCCGGGCATAGTAATGCCATAACGATTTTCCTTTCCCTGGGGCCTTCCTATGAGCTGGCTTTAGCTCAGCTGGAAAAGGCACGGGAAGAAGGCTATGCAGCTTTGCTGGCTGCTACCCGCAGCTACTGGAAAGGATATTTGGCCCAGGCTAAACCGGTGCAGACAGGGGATGAGCGTCTGGATGCCCTCTATCGCCGTTCCCTGATAGTTTTTTCCCTGATGACTGATGCGGAACATGGTAGCATGATCGCTGCTCCTGAATTTGATGAGGATTTTACCCGCTGTGGCGGTTATGCCTATTGCTGGGGCCGGGATGCTGCCTTTATCACTTATGCCATCGACCGGGCCGGTTATAAGGAAGCTGCCGCCCGTTTTTACCGCTGGGCAGCAAAGGCCCAGAATGCAGATGGTTCCTGGGAGCAGCGCTATTACCTGGATGGAGCGATTGCACCAAACTGGGGTCTTCAGATCGATGAAACCGGCTCGGTACTTTGGGGCATGTGGCAGCATTATGCTCTTTACCGGGAACGGGCCTTTCTGGCAGAAATGTGGCCCTCATTCAAGAAAGGGGCGGAGTTCCTGATAAACTTCAGGGATGCAGAAACCGGTCTGCCGCAACCCAGTTTTGATCTCTGGGAAGAACGCTGTGGGGAACACACCTATTCGGCGGTAGCAGTCTGGGCTGGTTTAATGGCCGCTGCTGATGCTGCAACTACTCTGGGCTATCAGGAGGAAGCGGAACGCTGGAGACAGGCAGCAGAGGAACTGGGCCAGCGGATTCAGGAAAAGCTCTGGCATCCCGGCTATAACCGCTTTTTGCGGGGAGTCAAGCTCTGTGTCAACCGGGAAGAGTATCAATGGCGCACTGGCCAGGGAGAAAAGGGAGTTATCCTGCCAGGAGAGCGGGGACAGATGATTTACTGCCTGCAGGAAGATGCGGTGGTGGATGTCTCTTTACTGGGGTTGACAGTTCCCTTTGCCTTCCTGCCACCGGATGATCCCCGCGTGGAAGCCACGGCGCAAGCAGTGGAGCAATTCCTGACCTCACCCAGGGTGGGAGGAATCAAGCGTTACGAGAATGACCATTATATCGGGGGGAATCCCTGGATTCTCTGCACCCTCTGGCTGGCCCAGTATCATGGGGCCCGGGGCAATTACCAGCGGGCCAAAGAGCTGCTGTACTGGGCTGTTGACCACCAGACTGCTACCGGCTTGTTGCCGGAACAGGTGGATCGGGAAACTGGTCAGCCAGCCTGGGTAGTACCCCTGACCTGGTCCCATGCCATGCTGGTCTTAACGGTGCTGGATCTGCTGGAAAAAGGTCAGTTTTAGGGATATAATAAAGTCAGGCTGGGCTAAACTAAGCTCAGCCTACTTTTTACAGGTGGTGATATAATGCTCCATTTTCCCAAAAGCCAGCTGGCTGATTTAGACCAGGCTCTAAATAAGGAATGGCTGGTGACCAATGGTCTGGGCGGTTTTGCGGCTTCCACTATTACAGGCTGCAATACCAGGCGCTATCATGGATTATTAATCGCTTCCCTTAATCCCCCCACCCAGCGCCTGCTGCTGTTGAGCAAGCTGGAGGAAAAGGTGATCTGGCGGGGTAAGGAGTACCTGCTTGGGGTCAATGAGACGACGGGAGGTTTTTATCCCCAGGGGCAAAACTATTTGTTGCAGTTCAGCCGGGAACCATTGCCCCGTTTCCTCTATGCCATTGAGGACCTGTTGCTGGAGAAAATCGTCTTTATGATCCATGGTCAGAATACCACTGTTGTTCGCTATCGGGTCTGGAATGGGAGCGGGGAAAAGGTAGAAATACGGATAACCCCCTTAGTCAATTGCCGGGACTATCATGGGAATGTGCGGCGCTGTCCCTGGCCCTGGCAGCGGGAAGATGGGCCGGAACAGGTCAGGTTACAGGCCTGGCCGGAGGCTCCTGCCCTTTATCTGCGCGGACAAAACTGTCGCTGGCAAGCCGGTCCGGGCTACTGGTTCGAGAATATGGTCTACCGCATAGAGCAGGAACGGGGGCTGGAATCTGTTGAAGACCACTACATGCCAGGGGAGTTTATAGCTCAGCTGGACGGAGATGGAGAATTGGCCATTCTGGCTTCAGTCGAACCGATAGCTGAAATGCCTTCCGCCCGCCTGTTACAGGTTCGGGAAGAAAAGCGGCTTGCCGCCCTCCTGGAACAGGCAGGCTATCAGCATCCAATGCTTAATGCCCTTGTGCTGGCGGCAGACCAGTTTATTGTCCGCCGGGCCAGCACCGGCACGGCCACTGTGATTGCCGGCTATCCCTGGTTTACCGACTGGGGCAGGGATACTATGATCGCCCTGCCGGGCTTGACCCTGGTCACCAGGCGCTTTGAAGTAGCCAGGGAATTGTTGCAGACATTTGCCCGCTATTTGGAGGAAGGGCTGATCCCCAATCGTTTTCCTGATGGCGGGGAACGGCCGGATTATAATACGGTGGATGCGTCTCTCTGGTATTTCCAGGCAGTTTTTAAATATCTGGAATATACTGGTGACTATTCTTTTGTTTACAAGGAAATTTACCCCGTTTTACGGGAAATTCTGGCTTGGCATCAACGAGGAACCAGGTATAATATTAAAATGGATGAGGACGGCTTGTTGACTGCCGGCAGTCGTGGCACCCAGTTAACCTGGATGGATGCCAAAGTCGGGGACTGGGTGGTAACCCCCCGGGAGGGCAAAGCGGTGGAAATCAATGCTCTCTGGTATAATGCCCTCAAGATTGCGGCGGAGCTGGCTCGCAGGCAAGGAGAAAGCGCCAGGGAGCTGGAGGAATTGGCCAGGTTAGCTGCCAGCAGTTTTAATGCGAAATTCTGGTATGCCGAGGGCGGCTATTTGTATGATGTGATTGATCCCGCAGGCAACCCTGATCCAGCCTTGCGGCCCAATCAGATCCTGGCGGTAAGTTTACCCCATCAATTGCTGGATCCTATTCGCCAGAAACTGGTGGTGCGGGCGGTTTGGCGGGCCTTGTATACCCCTTACGGGCTGCGCAGCCTGGCGGCAGATCATCCCCGGTATCAGAGTACATACATCGGTGACCGCTGGAAAAGGGATGGAGCCTATCACCAGGGAACGGCCTGGAGCTGGTTGATTGGCCCTTTTTTGACAGCGCTGCGAAAAGTGCACAACTATGATGCCAGCAGCCGGGAAATAGCTGAAAAATTGCTGGAGCCCTTCCGGGGCCATCTATTCGAAGCAGGTGTTGGTACCATTTCCGAAATTTTTGATGGTGACCATCCCCACACTCCCCGGGGTTGTTTTGCCCAGGCCTGGGGAGTAGCGGAAGTGCTGCGGGCATGGGTGGAAGAGATCATGCAGAGATAGAAAGGGGAGATCCCGGCCATGCGTTGGTTGGTGGATTTACATTGCCATAGTGTTGCCAGTGGCCATGCTTACAGCACCGTGCAGGAAATGGCCAGGGCAGCTGCTGACAAGGGGTTGAAAATGTTTGCTTTGACCGATCATGGTCCAGCCATGCCGGGGGGGCCCCATCTTTATCATTTCGGTAACCTGCGGGTATTGCCGGAAACCATTTACGGGGTGAGAGTATTAAAAGGTGTGGAGGCTAACATTATCGGGCTGGATGGGACCCTGGACCTGCCAGACCAGTATCTGGCCAAACTGGAGATTGTGCTGGCCGGTTTTCATACCTACTGTTTTCCTGCTGACCAGGGAATTGTGACCAATACTGACGCCATGCTGAAAGCTATGGCCCACCCCCTGGTGGATGTGATTGTTCATCCGGGCAATCCCGAATTTCAGATCGACCCGGAAGTGATTGTCCAGGGGGCCAAACATTACGGGAAGGCGATTGAAATCAACAACAGCTCCCTGGGCGGCAGCCGCAAAGGCAGTGCTACCAATTGTGCCGCGATTGCCCGTCTGGCGGCGGAATACGGGGTGTTGATCAGTCTGGGCAGTGACAGCCACTATGCCGACTGGGTGGGTGAACTGACCGCTGCCTGGGATTTGTGCCAGCGGCAGGGAGTAAAAGAGGAGCAAATCCTCAATCGCTCTCCGGAAACGGTGCTGGCTTATCTGGAACAAAGGAGGAGAACGGGGACATGCAAGTAATCGCAGGAATTGATCTGGGCGGGACCAACATTAAAGGCGGATTGTTTACCACCGCGGGGGAGTTGCTGGGAAAAAAGGAAATCCCCACCCAGGCGGCAGCGGGGCCGAGGGCAGTGGTAGTGCGGATTGCTGACCTGGTGCGGGAATTGGTGACAGAGTTTGGCCAGGGGCATACTCTGGCCGGGGTAGGGGTAGGCGCTCCTGGCCTGCATGACTTCGCGCAGGGAGAATGCATTTTTTCCCCGAACTTGCCGGGCTGGCGGAATGTTCCCGTGACCACCTGGTTAACAGAGTTGCTGGGTGTACCGGTCAAATTGGACAATGATGCTAATCTGGCCACTCTGGGCGAGTTCTGGCAGGGAGCTGGCCAGGGGGCAAATAACCTGCTGATGCTGACCCTGGGTACCGGTGTAGGGGGTGGCCTTATCTTGAACGGTCAGCTCTTCCGGGGCCCGGATGGCACTGCTGGCGAGCTGGGCCATATGGTGATCTGGCTGGATGGCCCTGCCTGCAATTGTGGTAATCGCGGCTGTCTGGAGACTCTGGCTTCAGCCACGGCTCTGCTGCGGCTGGGCCGGGAGGCTGGCTTGCCGGTCAAGGAGGCCCGGGAAGTGATGCAACTGGCTACGGCAGCTGACCCCAGGGCAATAGAAGTAGTGGATCGATATATTTCTTACCTGGCAGTTGGAGTAGCCAGCCTGGTCAATATCTTTAACCCAGATCTGGTTCTAATCGGCGGGGGTGTAGTTAAGGCAGGGGAGCAGCTGCTTGCTCCCCTGCGGGAAAAAGTGGCCCGCCTGGCACTGGCTGTGCCGGCGCAGAGGGTGAAAATCAAAGCTGCGACCCTGGGCAATGATGCCGGCATTTATGGGGCGGCAGCATTGTTTGGGGATAAAAGATAATTTTTCCTTGACAAATACAGGAACTACCCGTATACTTTTACTTGTGATTTTTTGTTTGTAACAACTTTCTTTTCACAGAGACAGGAATAATCAGGTGGGGTGATAACGGTGTCCAAGGAGGAACTGCTGTCAGCGATCAGCCGACAGCAACGGCAACTGGCAGAGATACTGGCCCGAAATGGTCAGAACTTTTTAGCTGCTGATGTCTATGCCCTTTCCCGTGAATTGGACAAGCTGATCGTTCAGTATCTCAGGGAATATGGTTACTAATCCGGCTGGTAGGCCGGTTATTTTTTTGTTCCGGCGGATACACTGTTTGCCGGAGGTGATTTTGATGGCTAAGTGGGCGGACTGGCACACTCATACCCGGTACAGTGATGGTCGAGGTACGGTACGGGAAAATCTGGAGGCGGCCCGACAGCGGGGGCTGGCTTCCATTGCTATCACCGATCACGGACCGGCTAATATCGGGGTTGGGGTTGAAAACGGGCAAACCTACCTGGACATAAAAAAGGAAATTGCTGACCTGGCCCCTGCTTTTCCTGAACTGGAAATCAAGGTGGGAGCAGAAGCGGATATTATCAATCCGGCAGGAACAATCGACCTGCCGGAAGAAGTAATAAAAGAGCTGGATTTGCTGATTGTCGGGCTACATCCCTATGTCTGGCCTGCTGATACTGATGGAGCGGGCTGGGTCATCGCTAACCAGCTGGCCCGTCTTTCCCGGGGATACAAGGAAAAAATCCGGACCGACAACACCAAAACGGTCAAGGAAGCACTGCATCAATACCCGGTGGATATTCTCTCTCACCCTGATCTGGGCATGCCCCTGGATCGGCGGGAAATAGCCCTTTGCTGTGCTGAACAGGGAGTTGCTTATGAAATCAATACCGGACATCATTACCAGAAGGTGGAGGATATCAGGGAACTGGTGCTTACCGGGGTTGAATTTGTCGTAAACAGTGATGCCCATTTTCCCGCCACGGTAGGGAGGCTGACCGATGGAATTGAACTGTTGCAGAAAGCCGGAGTGCCGGAGGAAAGAATCCGCAATTGCTGGCAGGAATAAGCCGGATGGAAAGCGAAGTTAGTTAGCGGAAAGGGTGAAGGGAATGAAGGATATCAGTCTGATTATCATCACCGGCCTTTCCGGGGCCGGCAAAAGTACGGCGGTGAGGGCTTTTGAAGACATGGGCTTTTTCGTGGTGGACAATTTGCCTCCGGCCCTGGTCAGCAAATTTGTGGAATTGACCCGGCAGGTCAAAGGCCAGCCTTATCGCTATGCCCTGGTAATGGATATGCGGGGCGGCCGGTTTTTTGACCAGATGCAGGAAGCCCTGGATTATCTGCAACAACAGAAAGTAGATTACCGCATTCTGTTCCTGGAGGCGGCTGATGAGGTGCTGGTCCGCCGCTTTAAGGAAACCAGAAGGCGCCATCCTCTGGCTGGCGGGGGGACAGTGCTGGATGGCATCAGGCGGGAGCGGGCCAAGCTGGAAGAACTAAGGGGCCGGGCCCATCGCATTATCGATACCTCAAGTCTGAAGCCAGCTGAACTTAAAGAAGAAATTTTCCGGGCCTTCCAGCCGGAAGAGGAAGGGGCCCGGCTCAGCATTACAGTTATGTCTTTTGGCTACAAATACGGGATCCCGCTGGATGCGGATCTGGTAATAGATGTTCGTTTCCTGCCCAATCCCTTTTATATCAAGGAGCTCAGGCCTTTAACCGGCAATGACCCGGAGGTGCAGGAATACGTTGTCTCCCGGGAAGAAACTAAAAAGTTTCTGGACAAATTTCTGGATTTAATCACTTTCCTTATTCCCGAATATATTAAAGAAGGCAAAACCAGTTTAACTATTGCCATTGGTTGTACCGGGGGCCAGCACCGCTCTGTGACCCTGACCAATCGTCTGGCCGAATTGCTGGCTGACAGGGGGGATAAATCCTATCGGGTAGAGGTGCGCCACCGGGACATTCAACGGGAAAAAGGGAGGGAAATTTAGTGAGACGCCGGAGGCCTCGCCAGTGGAAATGGTTTTTGCCCGGCATGGGAGTAAAGCGCTGGTTCTTTCTGGCTCTAATTGGAGCCGGCTTCCTGGTTCTGGGCCTGACCTTTGTGCTTAACTGGGATATGCTGGTCTGGCTGGCCAATTTTTTTACCCGCTCCCGGCAGCTGCTGGGGGGTAAAGGGATAGCAGTGGTTGGAGCTGGTTTGCTGGTAACAGGGGCAGTATTGCTGGTTTACGGCCTGCTCAGTGCTATTACCTCTGTGGTGATGGCAGTTTTACCCTACCGCTCCTGGCGGCTGGTGGATAAAGTCTGGGAAAAACGCAACTTGCGCTTAGGGCCCAATATCGTGGTCATCGGGGGCGGCACCGGGCTATCGGTGCTTTTGCGCGGATTGAAGGAATATACCAGCAATTTGACTGCGGTTGTAACCATGGCCGATGATGGGGGCAGCTCCGGGCGGCTAAGGGAACATTATGGTATGCTGCCTCCAGGGGATGTGCGCAACTGCCTGGCGGCTCTGGCTGAACCAGGCAGCCGGTTAGGAGAGCTGCTGCAGTATCGTTTTAATGAAGAAGCCGGTTTAAAAGGCCACACCATGGGTAACCTGATGTTAACGGCTATGACTCAGCTCAGTGGCAGTTTTGTCAGGGCCATCAATGAGCTGGGCTTATTGCTGGCCGTGCGGGGCAGGGTGTTACCTTCTACCACCCAGCAGGTTACTCTGGTAGCGGAAATGAGTGATGGCCGGATTGTACGGGGGGAATCCCTCATCCCCGGGGCCAAAGGGCGGATACGTCGGGTCTGGCTGGAGCCGGAAGAAGTGGAGGCTTACGGGGAGGTAATCAAGGCCATTCAGGAAGCGGATATCATCGTTTTAGGGCCGGGGAGCCTGTATACTTCCGTGTTGCCCAATCTTTTGATTAAGCCCATTGCTGAGGCGCTGGCCCAGGCCCGTTGTCCCAAGGTTTATGTATGCAATATCATGACTCAGCCTGGAGAGACTGATGATTATACCGTCAGTGACCATGTTGCCGCTATCCAAAAACATGCGGGTGATATTGTGGATGTAGTGATTGCCAACAAGACGCGGATCCCGGCGGATTTGCTGCGCAAATATGCGGCTCAGGGTCAGTACCCGGTCCGTTATGATGGGGACAGGGTTAAGAAGCTGAATGTGGTGGCCCTGGTGGAACCGGTGGCCGATTTATCCGAGGTGGTGCGTCACAATGCCGGACGGCTGGCCCGGATTATCCTGCGTTTGACCAAACAATGGACTTATCCTTATTAATCTAACGTATAGATCCCTCCCGGACGGGCAAACTAAACTTGAGTTTGTGCCGAGGGAGGTGAAATTGATGTCAAAGCGCAAAGAGATAGCTTGGTTAACTGCTGTCCTGGCCGCAACCCTGATCTGGTCCGGAGGATGTCCGGCCCGGAAACCGGCACCGCCAACGGCGCCAGCACCTACCCCGCCAGGGACTATTACTACTCCGGCGCCTACTCCCACACCGCCGCGGACAGAAGGGCCCCGTACCCAGGCGCAGGCCTGGGATGCAGCCGATGATATTGCTGATGCCGTTTCCCGGATCGACGGAGTGAACAAGGCTTCAGTAGTGGTGGTAGGCAATGTGGCCCTGATCGGTCTGGACTTGAAGGCCGGGATTGAAGGAACCAAAGTGGAAGCTATTCGCGAAAAAGCAGCGACTACTGCCAAACGGGACCCGCGGATAGTCAATGCCGTAGTGGAAACTGATCCAGATGCAGTAGGCAGGATCAAAAAAATTGCTGCCGGTGTGCGGCAGGGCCGGCCTATCAGCGAGTTTTTTGATCAAATCAGTGAATTTTTCAAACGGTTAAAACCCACTACCTAAAGGTCAGCGGCGGAATTTCCCGCCGCTTTTGCTTTTCCTGCTCTCCTGGCTGTGTTAAAATGGACTGGGGGTGGGAAAATGTCTTTTTCACTGCAAACTAAAGAAGAACTGGCCCGGCTGTTACCACCTCATGAAGGTTGCCTGAAGGCGGAGCTGGCCGCTTTAATCAAAATGGATGGTTCCCTGCAGCTCAGTGCCGGGACGGGCTGGGCCTTGTCTATACATACTGAAAGCGCCGCTATTGCCCGCAAGGTTTTTTCCTTGCTCAAGAAATTATTTGGTGTACAGGCGGATATTCTGGTCAGCAAACAGAATAGATTGAAAAAACATAACACATATATAGTAAAAGTGGCAGATAGTGATGAGGTAAAAAAAATCCTGCTCTTTGCCGGGGTACTTGATGAAAGGGGAGAGCTCTGGGATGGAATTGCTGACCCATTGCTGGCCCGGGATTGCTGTAAACGCTCTTATTTACGGGGAGCCTTTCTGGGGGGCGGTTCTGTCAATGACCCGGAACGGGACTATCACCTGGAAATTATCGTTGACAACCAGGAAGACGGGGAAGCTATCGTCAATCTCTTGCGCGATCTGGGGCTAAAAGGCAAGCTGACTGCCCGCAAAAACAATTTTGTAGTCTACCTCAAGGAGGCAGAACAGATTGCCGATTTTCTCAGCCTGATTGGAGCCAATCGGGCCCGGCTGGAACTGGAAAATGCCCGGGTCGTGAAGGAAATGCGCAATAATGTTAACCGGCTGGTCAATTGTGAAACTGCCAATCTATCCAAAACGGTGAATGCTGCAGTCCGGCAGCTGGAAAATATTCGCCTGCTGGCGGAGAGGGTGGGTTTGTCCAATTTGCCGGAGGGTTTACGGCAGGTGGCAGAAGCACGGCTTAATTATCCCGATATCAGTTTGAAGGAACTGGGGGAACTGCTGGAACCGCCTTTGAGCAAATCCGGGGTGAACCATCGCCTGCGCAAGCTGGAGCAGCTGGCCAGTCGCCTGTTACAGGGGGAGAAAGGGGAATGAAAAAAGAGGAACTGGATGCTTTTTTGCGGTACAAAACAGCGATGGCTGTAGAGGCCAGCCGCCGTTTCTATAAACTGCGGGAAGGGCGGCAGGAGAAAGAGAAGAGCTGGACCCTGACTTTTCTTGGTACCGGCGGTAACCCGGAAGCGGTAATCAGCCAGCAACCGCGGACTGCTGGATTTTTTCTGCAGCTGGGGGATTTCTATTTCATGGTGGATCCAGGACCGGGGGCGTTATATGCTGCCCTGGAACTGGGGATTGATCTGGGTCAGCTGGATGCAGTCTATATCTCCCATGGCCATGTGGACCATTATGCCGGGGCGGAAAGCATTATCGAGGGCATGTGCTGGGCCATGTCCAGCCGCCGGGGAAAACTCTTGCTGCCCCGGGATATGGTGGAGGAAAATGCCCATATCAGCACCTTTCACCGGGGGGAGGCGGCCCATAGCGGCTATCTGGGCGGCCCGGAAGTGGTGTTTTTGCAGGCCTATCAGCCCATTGCCCTGGGAGAGCTGACTCTGATTCCTGTACCGGCATATCATGGTCCGGAAAACTATGGGTTTATTCTGAAAGCCCCGGGGTTAATCCTGGGCTACACCAGTGATACCAATTTTCTCCGCAGTTATCGCACTTTCAGTGGAATCAAGGAGGTTATCCCCTGGGGGCCGGTGCTGGATTTCCAGGAAGCGATCAGCTGGCGGGAGGAACTGGTAGAGGCCTACCGGAAAGTGGATCTCCTCATTGCCAATGTTACGGCCCATAATAGCTGGTTTCACCGGCATATTACCACCCTGGGCCTGCCTTATCTGTTGCGAGAAAGCAATATAAAACAGTGCTACATTACCCATTTTAATCACTGCTGTGTCTGGCCGGAAGATTTACGACCGGCCATGGCGGCCTACGTGGAAGCGGTCAGTGGGGTGCCGACCAGTGCCGCTTATGATGGCTTGCAGGTTGATTTACAGCGATGGCTCAAGCGGGAGGGAGAAGATGAAGCGCAGAGTTGAGAGCTACCGGGTAGAGGGACCGAATAGTATGCAACACTGGACCCGAATTATTTCACCCTGGCGGGTGATGTTCAATTTTGCTATAATACAGCTGGGACGCTATTGTCCTTCTTTGCGCCTGAAAGCCTGGCTCTACCGCCATTTGCTGGGAATGCAGCTGGGGAAGAATGTTTCTCTGGGTCTGATGATGATGCCGGATATCTTTTTCCCTAACCGCATCAGCATTGGGGATAATACAGTGATCGGATATAACTGTACCATCCTGACCCATGAATATTTGGTGGAAGAATACCGGCTGGGAGAAGTAAAAATTGGCAAAAATGTCATGATTGGGGCCAACACCACTATTCTGCCGGGGGTGACTATCGGTGATGGGGCCAAAATCTCAGCCATGTCACTGGTAACCGGGGATGTGGAAGCAGGAGCGGTAGTTGGAGGTATACCTGCCAGGCCCTTGCGAATAAATTAGCAGTAAAAAGAGGATTTCCCCGGTAGAGAAGAGAAGTTATTAGTATTAGCCTGGGAAGGGAAGTAGGGAGCTATGTCAATCCGCATAGGTTATGGACTGAACCTGGAACAGAGCCAGAAATTGATAATGACTCCCGAATTGCGCCAGGCCATCACTGTCTTGCAGTTATCGGCCCTGGAACTGTCTGAGTACGTGCAACAGGAGCTACAGGAAAATCCTGTTCTGGAAATCAAGGAAGACAAGGAAGAGCTGCCGGAAACGGAAGTGGAAGCTAACGGGGGGAAGGATGATGGCCTGGATGTTGACTGGCAGGAGTATTTTGCTGACAAATCCGATCTGGGCATAGTCAGGCAGGGAGCCGAGGAAGAAAAGGAACAGGTACAGTGGGAAAATTTCCTCACTCAGGGACCGACTCTGGTGGAACACCTGCTGTTCCAGCTTAATGTCAGCCCTTTGGACCCCGGGGAGAAGGAAATCGGCGAGTTTATTATCGGTAACCTGGATGATAATGGCTATTTGACCTGCAGTACGGAGGAAATTGCCCGTAGCTTGCAGGTTCCGGTCGAAAAGGTAGAGAAAGTTTTGCGTACCATCCAGACTTTCGATCCGGCCGGAGTAGCTGCCCGCAATTTACAGGAATGTTTACTTCTGCAGGTAGAAGCTCTGGGCTGGAATGAACCCCTCTTGCCGGCTTTGATCCAGCATCATTTGACAGCTCTGGGGGAGGGGAAAGGGCCGAAAGTAGCCCGGGCCCTGGGGGTGCCGGTGGAGGAAATTCAGCGCCTCTATGACTTGATCAAACAACTGGATCCCAAACCGGGGCGGCGCTTTGGGGGCAACCAGGATGTGCGCTATGTAGTGCCAGATATTGTGGTGGAAAAAATCGATGGGGAATATATCGTGCTGGTTAATGATTATGGTGTGCCGCAACTGACCATCAATTCCACCTATCGCTCCATTCTTTTGCAGGAAAAAGATTCGGAAGCCAGAAAATATGTAGAGGCCAAACTCAATGCGGCCAGCTGGCTGATTCGAGCCATTGAACAGCGGCGTCTGACCCTGTACCGGGTGGCCAACTGTCTGGTGCAATTGCAAAAAGACTTTTTTGATTTCGGTTTGCGTTATTTAAAACCGCTGAACCTGAAACAGGTAGCCGAGCTGCTGGACTTACATGAATCTACCATCAGCCGGGCTACCGCCAACAAATATATCCAGACCCCCCATGGCGTATTTGAGGTAAAATATTTCTTCGCCAGCGGGCTGGAAAGCGGGGGCGGGCAGGAAGTTTCCTCCCGCAGTGTCAAATTGCTGCTGAAAGAATTGATCAGCAATGAGGATCCGAAACAGCCCCTGTCTGATCAAAAACTGGCGGAACTCTTAGGCCAGAAGGGAATCCAGATTTCCCGGCGCACCGTGGCCAAATACCGGGATGAGCTGGGCATACCGGCAGCAGCAAGGCGCAAACGCTACTAGAATTGCATAGAATATTACAACTTGGTGCATCCTATAAATGCCCCTCTTGACAAGGTGGAATTGCTTACCTTAGAATATGGATGTGGGGCAAATGCACCATCTTTTTTTCGGAAAGGCGGGACCATAATTGAATGGGCGGGACAATAACGGGCCTAACAGCCAGGAACTGGCATTACAGGAGCTGGTTCACTACGGACAGAAAGTAGTGCCTGAGCTCATACAGCAGCTGGAGAAAAGGTATACTATTCTTCGCAGCATCTATTTTGCCCAGCCGATTGGACGCCGGGTATTAGCCGCCAACCTGCGCATGGGGGAACGGATTGTACGCAATGAAACCGACTTCCTGCGCACTCAGGGTCTGGTGGAGGCCCAGCCAGGCGGGATGGTCATTACTCCCGAAGGTGAAGAGGTCATTTTCGGTCTGGAGCAATTAATCCGCTTGCTGAAAGGACTCACTTCCCTGGAAGAGGAGCTGGCCAGTCGCCTCGGTTTACATAAAGTGATTGTAGTGTCCGGGGATCTGGACCAGGACCGCCAGGTTCTGAAGGAAATGGGTCGGGCCGGGGCCAACTTCTTGCAGGAAATTATCCACAAGGATAAAATTGAAACCATTGCTGTTACCGGCGGCACGTCCACTTTGAGTGTGGTGGAAAGCCTGCCAGAAATCAGTCCGGGGCGTTCCATTCTAGTGGTGCCGGCCCGGGGTGGTTTCGGAACAGAAATGCGCACTCAGGCCAACGCCATTGCTGCCTTACTGGCAGGCAAACTGGGCGGGGAGTATCGCCTGTTCCACGTTCCTGACGCTCTGTCGCCCCAGGCGCGCCTGGCCCTGCTGGAAGAGCCCCACATTCAGGAGATGTTGCGGCTGATGACCCAGGCTCAGCTGGTGATTCACGGGATCGGCGATGCGGTGGAAATGGCCAAACGCCGTCATCTGCCCCAGGTGGAAATCAGCTGGCTGATGCGCCATGGAGCCGTGGGAGAGGCCCTTGGCTCTTATGTAGACAAAGATGGTAAGGTAGTGCTTTCGGCGCGCAACATTGGCTTAAATCTTCAGGAATTACCCCCTGCTTCCACTCTGGCGGTGGCAGGTGGTAAACATAAAGCTCAAGCCATACTGGCGGTCGCTGCCACCGGTGTACTGAAATACCTGGTGACAGATGAAGGGGCCGCTCAGGCAATGCTGGAAACATTAAGGAAAAAGAATTAGCAGTAAAGGAGAGATGAATCATGACAGTACGCGTAGGTATTAACGGTTTTGGCCGCATTGGCCGCAATGTTTTCCGGGCCGCTCTCAACAAGCCGGAAATCGAAATCGTAGCCATCAATGACCTGACTGATGCTAAAACCCTGGCTCATCTGCTGAAATATGACTCTGTGCATGGCATCCTCAATGCCGAAGTACAGGCTGGCGACGGGGAGATCATCGTTAATGACAAGGCTATCAAGGTTTATGCTGAAAAGGACCCGGCCAATCTGCCCTGGGGCGATCTGGGGGTGGATATTGTGGTGGAATCCACCGGTCGTTTCACCAACCGGGAAGATGCTGCCAAACACCTGCAAGCTGGCGCTAAGAAAGTCATCATTTCTGCTCCAGCCAAAAATGAGGATATCACTATTGTGATGGGGGTTAACCAGGACAAATATGATCCAGCTAACCACCATGTAGTTTCCAATGCCTCCTGCACCACCAACTGCCTGGCTCCCTTTGCCAAAGTTATCCACGAGAAGTTCGGGATTGTGCGGGGCTTGATGACTACAGTACACTCCTATACCAATGACCAGCAAATTCTGGACCTGCCTCATAAGGATTTGCGCCGGGCCCGGGCTGCTGCTATGTCCATCATTCCTACCACTACCGGTGCAGCTAAAGCGGTCGGTCTGGTTCTGCCGGAACTGAAGGGCAAGCTGAATGGCTTCGCAATGCGGGTTCCCACTCCTAATGTTTCTGTAGTTGACCTGGTCTGTGAGCTGGCTACCGAAGCAACAGCGGAAGAAATCAATGCCGCTCTCAAAGCTGCAGCTGAAGGGGAATTGAAAGGCATTCTGGCCTACACCGAAGAGCCCCTGGTTTCCAGGGATTTCAATGGCAATTCCAATTCTTCTATTGTGGATGGCCTCTCCACCATGGTGATTGATAAAAAACTGGCCAAGATTGTATCCTGGTATGACAATGAATGGGGTTACTCCTGCCGGGTAGTGGATCTGGCTCTGTATATTGCTTCCAAAGGTCTGTAATGGTAAGATATAGAGTGGGTTAAAAAACAGGGAGGTGGGCCCGCGTGGAAAAAAAGACCATCCGCGATGTGGACGTTAAGGGCAAACGGGTTCTGGTTCGGGTGGATTTTAATGTCCCCACGGACGAAAACCGGCAAATTACCGATGATACCCGGATCAGGGCTGCACTGCCCACCATTAAATACCTGCTGGAACAGGGAGCCAAAGTAATTCTGGCTTCCCACTTTGGCCGGCCGAAAGGCCAGGTTAATGAAAAATACCGTCTGGACCAGGTTGCCAAGCGTTTAAGTGAGCTGCTGGGCCAGGAAGTGGCCAAAACCAGTGACTGTGTTGGCCCGGAAGCCGAGGCTGCCGTTGCTGCGCTGGCACCCGGGCAGGCACTGCTGCTGGAGAATGTGCGCTTCCATGCTGAGGAAGAGAAAAACGATCCTGAATTCGCGAAAAAACTGGCGGCTTTAGCCGATCTATTCGTCAATGATGCCTTTGGCGCTGCTCACCGGGCCCATGCCAGCACCGCCGGTGTGGCCCAGTACCTGCCGGCTGTGGCCGGTTTCCTGATGGAAAAGGAAATCAGCATCATGGGCAAGGCCCTGGCCAATCCGGAGCGGCCCTTTGTGGCTATTATCGGTGGGGCCAAGGTGTCAGACAAAATCGGGGTTATCCAGAATCTGCTCACCAAAGTGGATACTCTGATCATCGGTGGCGGCATGGCCAACACCTTCCTCAAGGCTCAGGGGTATGAACTGGGTAAGTCCCTGGTGGAAGAGGATAAGGTCCAGCTGGCAAAAGAACTGCTGGCTACAGCCCAGCAACGAGGAATAGAACTGTTGCTGCCCCGGGATGTAGTAGTGGCAGCCGCCTTCGCTCCCGATGCTGAACATAAGACAGTAGCCGTAGGGGAAATTCCTGCTGACTGGCAGGCCCTGGACATTGGCCCGGCTACCGCTGAAAAGTACGCTGGAGTAATTCGCCAGGCCAAAACTGTGGTCTGGAATGGACCTATGGGGGTCTTTGAAATGGATGCCTTTGCCAGAGGCACCGAAGCGGTGGCAAAGGCTATGGCCGAATGCCCTGGCACTACCATCATCGGTGGTGGCGATTCGGTAGCAGCAGTAGAAAAAGTGGGCGTAGCCGAAAAAATGACCCACATTTCCACCGGGGGCGGCGCTTCCCTGGAGTTTCTGGAAGGCAAGACCCTGCCTGGCGTAGCAGTACTGCAGGATAAATAAATTTCATACGTGAATGGAGGTGGCCCGGTTTGCGGCAACCAATTATCGCCGGGAACTGGAAAATGCATAAAACGGTAGCTGAGGCCCTGGCTTTTGTGGAAGCTATTAAGCCTGAGCTGGCCGGTGCCACCGCCGCGGAAACGGTCATCTGTGCACCCTTCACCGCCCTGGCCTCCCTGGCCGAGGCGGTGAAGGGCACTCCTATTCGTATTGGGGCCCAGGACCTGTTCTGGGAAGAACAGGGTGCCTATACCGGGGAAATTTCTCCCCTGATGTTAAAGGAACTGGGTGTCAGCTATGTGATAGTAGGCCATTCCGAGCGGCGGCAATATTTTGCTGAAACCGATGAGACAGTGAACAAGAAAGTCAAGGCAGCATTGAAACACGGCCTGGTTCCCATTGTCTGTGTGGGGGAAACCCTGGAACAGCGGGAAGCGGGCGAGACTTTTCAGGTGGTGGAACAACAGACCCGTCTGGGGCTGGCCGGTCTGACTGCAGAACAGGTTGCCGGTCTGGTTATTGCCTATGAACCGGTCTGGGCCATCGGCACTGGCCGCACTGCTACTGATGCTGATGCGGAGGAAGTGATCGCCTACATCCGCGGTGTGGTCAATGACATGTTTGGGGCTGAAGCCGCTGAACGAGTCCGGATTCAGTACGGGGGCAGTGTCAAGCCTGACAACATCGCTGGTCTCTTAGCCCAGCCCAATATAGACGGGGCTCTGGTAGGAGGAGCCAGCCTGGATCCAGTTTCCTTTATCGCCCTGGTCAGGAGGTAAAAGCAATGAAACCTGTCAAAAAACCGTTAGCCCTGATTATCCTGGATGGTTTTGGCTGGCGGGAAGAAAAGCGGGGCAATGCCATTGCCCAGGCTAACCTGCACTATTTCCATCAGTTGCTGCGGGAATGGCCCTGGACCACGCTGGAAGCTTCCGGTCTGGCTGTAGGTCTGCCCCAGGGTCAGATGGGTAATTCCGAGGTAGGGCACCTGAACATGGGGGCCGGTCGTATTGTTTACCAGGAATTTACCCGTATCAGCCTGGCTATTAAAGAAAAGACCTTTTTCCAGAATGAAGTGCTGAAGGAAGCCATGCAAAAAGCCAAAAACAGTGGTAAAGCGGTCCATCTGCTGGGACTGGTTTCCGACGGAGGAGTGCACAGCCATATTGAACATCTTTATGCCCTGCTGGACCTGGCCAAAGCAGAGGGGGTAGAGCGGGTTTATATCCATGCTTTCCTGGATGGACGGGATGTGCCTCCCGCCAATGCCCTGGAATATATAAGGCCCCTGGAGCAAAAGCTATCAGCGATAGGGTTAGGCAAAATCGCTACCGTCAGCGGCCGCTACTATGCCATGGACCGGGATAAGCGCTGGGAACGGGTGGAAAAAGCCTATGCCGCTATGGTATATGGCGAAGGTGTTACCGCTGCTTCGGCGGAGGAAGCAGTTCAGTCTGCCTATAACCGCGGTGAGACCGATGAGTTTGTGAAGCCAGCAGTGATTGTAACAGAAGGTAAGCCGGTAGCCACTGTTAAAGCCGGGGATACCATGATTTTCTTCAACTTCCGGCCTGACCGGGCCCGTCAGCTGACCCGGGCTTTTGTGGACCAGGAGTTCAGCGGTTTTGAGCGGCGGCAAGGCTATTTCCCGGTGTATTTCGTCTGCATGACAGAATATGATGCCACTATTCCGGCACCGGTGGCTTTCCCGCCCCAGTCTTTGAAAAATACCCTGGGGGAAGTGCTGGCTGCCCATGGCAAAACTCAGCTCCGCATTGCGGAAACGGAGAAATATGCCCATGTCACGTTTTTCTTTAATGGCGGGGTAGAGATCCCCAACCCCGGGGAAGACCGCCTGCTCATACCTTCACCCAAAGTGGCCACCTATGACCAGAAGCCGGAAATGAGCGCCTTTGAAGTTACCGCTGAACTGCTGAAAGAACTGGAACAGGATAAATATGATGTGATCATCCTCAATTACGCTAATCCGGATATGGTAGGTCATACGGGGGATATGGAAGCAACCATTAAAGCCGTAGAGGCAGTGGATCAGTGTCTGGCTAAGGTAGTTCCTGCCATCCTCAAGCGGGGCGGTGTGGCCATCATCACTGGTGACCATGGCAATGCGGACTGCAAACGGGATGATGAAGGCAATGTCCTGACTTCTCATACCACCAGTCCGGTGCCCTTTGTTCTGGTTTCTCCTGAACATAAGGAGGCCAAACTGCGCGCTGACGGCAAGCTGGCTGATGTGGCACCTACTATTCTGGAACTAATGGGCTTGCCCCAGCCAGAAGAAATGACAGGACAAACCCTGTTGATCAAGTAAGGGAGGGATTTTTTGTGTCAACCATTATCGAAAATATTTATGCCCGGGAAATCCTGGACTCCCGTGGCAATCCCACAGTTGAAGTAGATGTCTTCCTGGAAGATGGCACTCTGGGCCGGGCGGCTGTACCTTCAGGCGCCTCTACCGGCGCATTTGAGGCTGTTGAGCTGAGAGATGGGGACAAAGGCCGTTATCTGGGCAAAGGGGTCCAAAAAGCGGTGGATAATGTCAATTCCATCATCGCTCCCCAGCTGATCGGCATGGATGCCACTTTCCAGACCGAAATCGACAAGGTCCTGCTGGAACTGGATGGTACCCCCAATAAAGGCAAACTGGGGGCCAATGCCATCCTGGGCGTTTCCCTGGCGGTAGCCAAGGCCGCTGCCAAATCCCTGGGTCTGCCGCTGTATCAATACATAGGAGGCACCAATGCCAAGGAATTGCCGGTGCCCATGATGAACATCCTCAATGGCGGCAAGCATGCGGATAATAATGTGGACATTCAGGAATTTATGATCATGCCGGTGGGGGCCGATTCCTTTGCCGAAGCCCTGCGCATGGGTGCTGAAGTCTTCCACAATCTGAAGACTGTGTTGAAGGGCAAAGGGATGAATACTGCCGTTGGTGATGAAGGTGGCTTTGCTCCCAACCTCTCCTCCAACGAAGAGGCTCTGCAGGTTATTATGGAAGCCATTGAAAAGGCCGGTTACAAGCCGGGAGAAGATATCGCCCTGGCCCTGGATGTGGCTTCCACTGAGCTGTATAAAGATGGCAAATATGTGCTGGCCGGCGAAGGAGTATCCTACACTGCCGAGGAAATGGTAGCCTATTACGAAAAACTGGTGTCCAGATACCCCATCGTCTCCATTGAAGACGGTATGTCCGAAGAAGACTGGGAAGGCTGGGCCCTGCTCACTGCCAGACTTGGCAAAAAAATCCAGCTGGTAGGGGATGACCTGTTTGTTACCAATACCGAGCGCCTGAGCAAGGGGATCGAGCGCGGGGTAGCCAACTCCATCCTGATCAAGGTCAACCAGATCGGTACTCTGACCGAGACCCTGGATGCCATTGAAATGGCCAAACGGGCCGGTTATACCAATGTCATCTCCCACCGCTCCGGCGAAACTGAAGACAGCACCATAGCTGATATTGCCGTGGCTGTTAATGCCGGTCAAATCAAAACCGGTGCTCCTTCCCGCACCGACCGGGTAGCGAAGTACAACCAGTTGCTGCGCATTGAAGAAGAGCTGGGCAATCTGGCTATCTATCGCGGCAAAAAGACCTTCTATAACCTGAAATAAGCAATTAGCCCCGTCCTTAGCGGACGGGGTTTTTGCTATACTGGTTATAGTGGATTTTGTCGTAAGCCAGCTGCTCCAGGCTGGCTGGTGACCTGGTTTCGGCTGGATAGCCGATGGCCAGCAAGGCCAGGACCCGGTAAGGGGCCGGGACCTGCAGAATCTCCTTGACATATTCCTCCGAGGACTGCCCTGCTGCCGTTTGCCGCAGGCGAATCTGAATCCAGCAGGAACCCAGGCCCAGGGAGGTGGCAGCCAATTGCATCAGGATGGTAGCGATGGAGGCATCTTCGATCCAGACATCGCATTTGTTTTCATCGGCGATAACAGCGATACCCAGTGGTGCCTCAGCCAGAAAAGAAATACTGTGGGCCTTGGCTTTGGCCAGCTGTTGCAACAAACTTTTATCCTGGATGACAATGAATTCCCAGGGGCGCAGGCTGCGGGAGGAGGGCGCCAGCAGGGCCGCTTGCAGGATTTTTTCTATTTTTTCTTTCTCCACTGGCTGGTCGGTAAAACGGCGAATACTGCGGCGCTTTTGTAATAATTCCAGCATCTTACCCACTCCTTTCAAATTTTTATAACTATATTATAACATTGCTTTTTACTGGTGGAATATGCTAAAATGTCAGAAAAATGCCCTTGGAGGTGAAGGCATGCAGATAACAGGACGCCCGGTCACCCCGCTTTTTTTTCCGGGCAACCGGACCGGCATAGTATTGATTCATGGCTTCACCGGTTCACCGGGGGAAGTGGAGCCCCTGGGCCGGGCCCTGGCGGCTCAGGGCTGGACGGTACAGGTGCCCCTGTTACCCGGCCATGGCACTGATGTGGAAGAGCTGGCCCGCACCTGCTGGCGGGACTGGGTGGCTGCTGCGGAAAAAGCGGTAGTAGAGCTCAGGCAAAAGTGCGACCGGGTCTACCTGGCCGGGTTATCGATGGGGGGGTTGATCAGCCTCTACCTGGCCCATTATCAGCCGGTAGTAGGAGTGATCAGCCTGGCGGCCCCGATTTATCTCAAAAACAAGAAAGCCTATCTGGCTCCTTATTTACGCTGGGTCAGACGCTATGCTCCCAAAGAGAGGCAAGAAGATGGGCATTACCTGTTAACTCATTTCAATTATGATCACATACCGCTGGCCGCTCTGGTCAGTTTACTGGAATTTATTCGAACTGCCCGCAAGCAACTCCCCCTGGTACAAGTACCGGTCTTGCTTATCCAGGGTGATGCGGATGAGACTGTTGACCCGGCTAGTGCCGAATACATCTTTCACCAGCTGGGAAGCAGAGAAAAAAAGTTGTTGTCCCTTCCAGGAGGCAGACACCTTTTGCCTTTAGGGCCGCAGCGCCAGCAGGTGGCAGAAGCGGCCATCGCCTTTATTAACAGTTTGGAGGAACAGAGCAATGAAGGAGTTTCAAGGAGAATATGACCACTGGTGTTTTGCCTGTGGCAAGCAAAATCCCCGGGGTTTACATCTGGAATTTACGATAGAGGGGGAGGAGTATGTGACTACCTTCACTCCGGGCCCGGTCCATCAGGGCTATCCCGGTATCATGCACGGAGGGATTATCTGCACCCTGCTTGATGAAGTAATGGGCCGCTACCTCTGGAAGCAAGGCCTGACGGCACCTACGGCGGAGTTGACGGTGAGATTTCGGCGGCCTGTTCCCATCAATGAACCTTTACAGGTTCGGGGCCGGGTGGTCAACCGCCGGGGCCGGGTGATTGAAATGGAAGCCAGTCTGATTTTGCTCAAGGACCAGCAAGTGGCGGCCACAGCCACTGGCAAATTCATTCAAATCAAAGAAGGAGGACTGACTGATGGACAGAATTGAAGCAGTACAGCTGATGGAGAAATATGTAACCAACACAAATTTGCGCAAGCACTGCCTGGCAGCGGAATTCGTCATGCGCCGCCTGGCCCGCCATTTTGGCGAAGATGAGAAAATCTGGGGCTTAGCTGGCCTCTTGCATGATATCGATTATGACCAGACCAAGGATGACCCGGCCCGCCACAGTCAGGTGGGAGCCGACCTGCTGGCTGAACTGGGGCTGCCGGAGGAAGTGGTCTATGCCGTGCGGGTACATAACGAATACCACGGCCTGCCCCGCCTGTCCCGCCTGGATAAGGCCCTCTACAGCGTTGACCCCACCACCGGCCTGATTGTGGCCGGAGCCCTGATCCGTCCGGAAAAGAAGCTGGCGGCAGTGGATGTGCCTTTTCTGGTCAATCGTTTTCACGAAAAATCCTTTGCCCGCGGGGCCAACCGGGAGCAGATTCAAGCCTGTACGGAACTGGGTCTGAGCCTGGAGGAGTTCCTGGGGCTGGCGTTAGAGGCGATGCAGGAACATAGTGAGGAACTGGGATTGTAGAGATAAGACACCCTGGCGAGGGTGTCTTTTTTTATGTGCTGTATTTAGGAGGCAGATTTTCATTGAGTAAATGCAAGAAAGCTTGGAAAGGTGACATTTTCACAAGGTAAACACATGATTAAAATTACATTATTGACAAAATATTTACAGAAAAGGTAAAATAACATATATCAATGCGGGCGCTATCGCTGTCGACTTTTAGTCACTTGTTAAAGCAAATCAAAGATTCATCTTGCTGTAGACTGCAAAAGCGAAGTTACCAACTGCAATAGAAGTACACCAGATAACGTAAATGATGGGGAAATGGGTAGCACTTTAATTCAACTCTGCATTTTTATTTTATCTAGCCATAAATATATTACACAGAACTTTATTGGCTAGGGGGGTAACTTCACATGGCCTTAGTTGAGTTTCAGATATACTTTCCTATAGCGGATAGTGTAGTTTTAGAATTTTGGGATTCGAGGACAAAACTGGCGCATATTCCCATGGATATTGATTCCGATGGATATTGGGAAAAAAGTATTAACTTGGATGATGGCTTGTATCACTATTGTTTTTTCATTAATAACAGCTTTCGAGTCAATGACCCACAAACGTTTCCTGCTTATGTTCTAGAAAATGGTAAACCTATATCAAGTCTTGTAATCGAAAATTCCGAGGTTAGAAAATTAAATTATGATTCTGCTAATATAGAAGTTGAATACATAGACATGTATGCCGGAACGTCACGTTTGCCTAGACTCAACAGGGAATTCAGCAATTCTGATGGAGAAATAGGTATAAATATTGATTTCATTAAAGTTAAGGGCATACATCTAGTTAGTTTCGTATGGGTTAATCCTATGTTGGAAATAGCATACGTTTCTGATTGTATCGTATCAGGTAATCCTTCAGGCAAAGGACAAGCAGTTCAAGCTTCGGGTTGGATCACAACTGATCCCAATAATCAGCTAATCCCAGGCAAATGGCATCTTGTAGTTTTAGTAAATGGCAATGAAATTTGTTGTTTGCCATTCTATATACGAAGTTATTTCTACCGACTGCAACAGGGTAGAGTTATAGCCCTGTAAAAAATTAAAAATTATGGGATGCATGGTAAAATGGGTATGGGGGACTTAAGGGTCGCCGAGAGAAAAGCAAGGTCAACACAACAGTCGGCAGCAAACAAAACTTCTACTTCGACAGTTCAAAAAACTTCTACTTCAACTACTCAAAAATCTTCTACAACAACGAAACATACTCCAATAGTACAACTAGCCAAATCCGGAGGCGCGGCTTCTACTAGTAGTATTTCATCTACACATAAATTCTCTGGGGCAGCAAAACAATTTTCATCTGGTATGGGAGGATTAAGGGTAACCGAATCGAAAATATCGAGCAATTCTTCTTCCCCCACTAAATTCTTAGGAGCAGCGAAACAATCTTCACCTGGCATGGGAGGACTAAGGGTAGCCGAAGCCAAGAAGTTAGGCGAAAAAAATCTGGGGACAGGAAAATTTGTCGATGACAAAGCAACCTCAAAAACATTATTAGGAACTGATAACATGAAAAACGGTCCTAGTAACGCTAAGCTAAATTTGGGTAAGGCACAGGTATCTAGATTTAGTGGAGGACCTGGTGGAGTCAAAGGAGAAGCTTATACTGTGGAAACAGGTGTAGAGATAATAAGCCTTGACAATCCTAAAAACTTCTTAGGATTTACTGCAGGTGTAGATGTAAATACAGGTGTTGTAAAAGGAGGACTTTATCTAGAAAGTGATAAAGGACTTGCACTGGGCAGTCTTGGAGGGGGTGCTTATGCTACATTAAAAGAAGGAAATCTTCATGCAAAGTTAAGGGTTGGCAATTTAAATGTGTATGCTAATGTAGGAGGAAATGTGGCGGGAATAGGTGCCATGGGTGAAGTCTCTATACTTGATAGACGGTCGGATGATTCATATCATATTTTTTCTGCAGACGGGTTACTAGAATTTTTAGTTGGGGCAAATGTCAATATTGACATTTATTTACAAGACAAAAAAAGCAAACACTAAAAAATACTTCAGCCAGAAAGGGATATAAACTATGGCGTTTAAAACTTTAAAAAGTTTATTAAAAAAACTATTTATTTTTGATGAGTTTATGAGGATGTACTTAATAATGTTCTCTATATTATACGTCATAGGGATATTCAAATTTATCTATCTCATAAACAGTATTATAGGATTCGTTCAATACGTGGGGTTAATGATTGGGCTGCTCATAGTTATTGTACTTGGTCTTCACTTCTTTCAATTTCTATGTAGGTCGGTTGGTATGGACAAAATCTATACTAATATGAAGCAGATTATAATGAATAGAAATAAGAAAAACTAATCATTAAAGATGCTTGAAGAGAGTACTACTCTATTAAGGTATGATTTATTGGGGTATGTAAATAGTTTTGTGTAAATGGTTTTTCCCTGGTAATTGAGGGCATACTATAAACGGCTCTTACATTTCAGGAGGATAGGGCTCTGCTGGGGAGCAACCTGAGCGCCTGAAGTGGTTCTGCCAGGGGGGATTTCCCCCTTTTTTCTTCCTCCTTGGGAGAACAAAAGCGTAAAACCCCGGGGAGTTGGGGGCAGAGCCCCCAAGCATCCTTATTGCAGTTTACTAGATAAGCGATCACCAAAATATATTACTAATTGTGACATACATCTACCCCAGTCTCTGATTGGCATTGTCCATTTTTTGCTTATTTCCTGGGTTGCAAGATAAATTATCTTGCGCAAAGCATCATCCGTAGGATAAGCCGTTTTGGTTTTACATATTTTACGCAATTGTCTGTGGTAGCCCTCAACAATGTTTGTTGTATATATGAGCCGGCGGATTTCTTCAGGGTATCTAAAATATGCCGTAAGCTCAAGCCAGTTTCTTTCCCAGGATTTTATGACTAATGGATATTTACTTCCCCATTTTTCCCTTGAATTTTTCAAAATTCAGCTCTGCTTCTTCAAGAGTTAATGCTTTATAGATTGTTTTAAGATCTGTTACCAAGGCTTTACTATCTTTGTAAGAAACATATTTTAAGGAATTTCTAATTTGATGGATTACACATAGTTGTATTTCTGTCTGTGGAAATACAGCCGCAATAGCCTCAGAAAAGCCGGATAAATTATCCTTTGCGTCTTGTACACCGTGGTTTTTAAGATCGTTCAAAACTCCCAACCAAAAACTAGCACTTTCATTTTCACCGATCCATATCCCGAGTACAACTTTAAAACCATTTAGGTTAATTCCTAAAACTGTATATGCAGCTTTATTAATAATACGTCCATCCTGACGTACTTTGAAATGGATGGCATCAAGAAATATGATTGGATAAACTGGCTCAAGAGGTCTGGATTGTCATTCCGTTATTTGAGGTAATATTTTATCCGTTATTTTGCTGATTAATGCAGGGGAAACTTCTATACCATAAATTTCTTTTAAATTGTCCTCAATATCACGATTGGATATTCATTTTGCGTACTTGGTATTATTAACCATTTACACAAAACCCTAAACATTCTCATTTATTGCTTAAGCTTACCAACAAGTGCGCCGATAGGCGCTTTTTTTTAGTGCGCCCGGCATGGGCGTTGTCTATAGGGTGGAATTCCCGAACGGCGAAGGTAGCAGTAGCCGTAGCTTAAGACAAGGGTGTCCACCGTGAGGTGGAATCTGAAGGAAGTCGGCGGCAAACCTCCGGCCCGACGAACAGAAACCACATAAGAGGCTAGCGGCAGTTGGATGAGCTTGCCAAACAAAGCGAAGTCCTTGCTACCGAAGGCTGCCGAGAGTAAATGTGGCGGGTAGATGGAGGGAAAGACAGCGCTTTTACCCGGGGAGGTCTGCCGGAGATGTTGGTAATGCCAATAACCCAGGTTGTAAGGCCTGGCTGAACCGGCAGAAGTCAGCAGAGGTCATAGTAGCCAGTATTGACGTCAAACTGGTGAAGGGCCGAACACGAAGCGAGGGATGGACTTGGCAATAGCATGTATAGAGGGAAAGACAGAGTAGGAATCAGATTAGCCCCGGAAACAGTTAAACGGGTAAAGAATAGACTTCGGGAAATGACTTCTCGAAGCAAGGCAGAGAAGATTTCGGACCGCATCAAGAGCATCAATGCCTACCTTGGAGGCTGGATAGGATACTATGCGCTGGCGGAAACGCCGAGCGGATTCCAGGAAATCGAAGGGTGGCTAAGGCGAAGGCTACGGATGTGCGTCTGGAAACAATGGAAACGTGTCCGAACCCGATACCGTGAACTGCGGGCCCTGGGCCTACCGGAGCGAGTAGTCCACATAATGGCTAATGCCCGTAAAGGCTACTGGCGTATGTCTCGACAATTAAATAACGCCCTGAACAATGCCTACTGGCAAAGTCAGGGCTTGAAGAGTTTAACTGAACGTTATCATCGCATTCGTCAAGCTTGGTGAACCGCCGTATACCGAACGGTACGTACGGTGGTGTGAGAGGACGGGGGTTAATCACCCCCTTCTACTCGATTGTTTTGCGAGCTGGCTCCCTAATTTTGACACATACTCCTAATCTCAAGTTTTCATACCTGTTCAGAGTTCTGGCAGCATCTGTTTGATTTTCCTTATCACGAAGAATAGCTATTTCCCGTCTTTTTCACCAAGAAGTTTCTTTAGCTGCTCATTTTCCTTAGCAAGCTGCTTGTAATCAGGATAAATTTCATTAATAGTTGAATGACCCACTGACACAGATTGATGTTTGCCTTGTTTGTATTCTCTTGGCCAGCGGCTGACCATATTAGGATTCAGTTCATGCCTTCTTGCTACTATGGCATTATTTCCTGTTTCCAGCGCATCCTTAATGACTAATATCGCCTCCTAACATTTTTTAAACTATTAGTCGCAGTGTCCAAATTAGTTAGGGAGATAAAAAGGCAACCAGAAAAAATCCCGATTTACAAACTGGAAAAATAGTGCTAATATATAGTTAGCTGTATTATGTGTATTAATACGGATAGTGGGCCTGAGAAAGGAAGGGAATAAGGATGCTTCAACTGGATTTCAGGAGCAGGATGCCGGTTTATGAACAGCTTACGGAAAAAATCAAAGAGCTCATCGTCCATAACGTCCTGAAGAGCGATGAGCAGCTCCCTTCAGTCAGGGAACTGGCCCTTGAGCTTACTGTCAATCCCAACACCATTCAAAAAGCTTACCGGGAACTGGAACGCCAGGGTTATATCTATTCCATCCCGGGGAAAGGGAGTTTTGTTACGCCCAAAGAGAAAATTGACAACAGCCGGCGTCGAGAAGAACTTATGGAACAACTGAAAAAGGTAATTGCCGAATTGTTGTACCTGGGGGTTCCCGTCGAGGAAATCCGGGAGACTGTTGAAAAAACCAGAAAAGGGGGAAAGGGTACATGATTGAAGTAAGACAGCTGGTCAAGAAGTTTGGCAAACTTGAGGTGCTCAAAGGCCTGGACCTGAATGTGCACAAAGGGTCGATCTACGGGCTGGTGGGAGCCAATGGAGCCGGAAAGACTACCTTGCTCAAGCTAATTGCTGGTATTTACCGGCCGGACCAAGGAAGCATCCTGGTGGAGGGACAGCAGGTCTTCGAAAACAACCGGGTAAAGGAGAACATAATCTTTATCCCCGATGATCTCTTTTATTTTAGCCAGTATTCGATCAGGGAGACAGCGGATTTTTTCCGACAGGTTTATCCGACCTGGGATGAAGACAGGTTTACTGAACTGACGGAGGTTTTTGGCATTGATGTTAAACGCCGGGTAACCAGGCTGTCCAAAGGGATGAAGCGGCAGGTCGCTTTCTGGCTGGCTCTCTCTGTCAAGCCCCGGGTGCTTATCCTGGATGAGCCTCTGGATGGGCTGGACCCCATGATCCGCAGCAGGGTCAAAAAATTGCTGCTGGCCGATGTAGCTGAGCGTGAAATGAGCATACTCATTTCCTCCCATAACCTGCGGGAACTGGAGGATATCTGCGACTATATGGGGATTATTCACGACGGCAGAATAATCATAGAGAGTGAGCTAGACACCTTAAAACGAGGGATTAGTAAGGTTCAGATCGCTTTTTCGGAAGGGATACCGGAAGAATTGCTAAAGGCAGAAAACATTTTGTACCACGAAAAGAGAGGTAGTGTTCACCTGTTGATTATGCGGGGAGATGAGCAGGCCATTAAAACCCAGGTGCAAGCTTTTAATCCCCTGCTGCTGGATGTGTTGCCGTTAACTTTTGAAGAAATCTTCGTATACGAGATGGGAGGGGTTGGCTATGACATCCGGAATATCCTCTAGTAAATGGGTTGTGTTTAAAAGCGCGGTGAAGAGGTTCAAATGGCTGGGCATCCTCTATGCCGTGGCATTGTTTCTAGAACTGCCTCTGGTTTTATGGATGGAGCTCAACAGAGAAAAATCCATTCAGGGAAATCTCTGGGCCGAGGTTGCCGGTAAAAGTTTCCAGTCCCAAATCTTGTTCCACCCTGTTGCGCACCTTACCAGCATAGCCGTGGCGGTGATTTTCGGGTTGATACTGTTCTATTACCTGCAAAATGAACGGGCCAGCACCTTTTTCCATAGCCTGCCCATTAAACGGTGGTCCCTTTACTGGCAAAACCTCCTGGCGGGGTTGACCCTGATCTGGCTGCCGATCTTGATTAACGGGCTGTTGCTATACGGAGTTATGGCTGTTTTTGGAGTGACGGAAGTCCAGTGGCCCAATCATTATGCATATGACCCGTTAATGGAGACGGTTGATGCCAATCTTGCCAATGCCGTTTCCGTCGGTAAGCTTTTTGCTTTCTGGTTGTTCCTGAATTTATTGATGACCGGATTGTTCTATATATTTACCGTGTTTGTTGGCATGCTCACCGGCAATGTGCTGCTCCAGGGAGCATTAACCTTTATTGGCCTGATCCTGCCTTTAGGACTGTATTTACTGATAAAATTCAACCTGTGGAAGTTGTTATACGGTTTTCCGAGAGACATTGATGAAAGCACCGTGCTGTGGCTGTCCCCTCTGGTCAGATACCTGGATTATCAGAATTACCAGCTCCTGTTTAAATCACAGGCAGGATATATATGGTATGTGGTAGCTGCCGTGTTGTTCTGTCTGATTAGCCTTTTCCTTTACAGGAAAAGGCATGTGGAGGCTGCCGGGGAAACCCTGGCTGCCGGGTGGATACGCCGGGTATTCATATACGGAGTGGCGACCTGCGCGACTCTGACCGGTGGCCTGTACTTTAGCGCACTCAATGAAAGCAGCACCGGAGCATTATACCTGGGATATTTTATCGGCGGGGTGCTGGGTTATATCATCGCCGACATGATCGCCTATAAGTCCTTTCACTTTTATAGGAGATGGAAGGGGATGGTGGTTTTCGGCGCTGTCTTCATCGTGCTTCTCGCTTCAGTCAAACTGGACTTGTATGGCTATCAAAAATATGTCCCGGAACAGGATGAGGTAAAAGAAGTGTTCTTTAACGGCCTGAACAGGGATAGCGTACCGGCTGTCGAAAGTCTGAAAGGGCAGGACAACATCAGGCGGGTGCGTGAACTCCACCGGCAGATAATCAAGCTGGAAAAGGAGAACCGGAACCTGGAGAAATCTTTAAACAGGCCGATACCCGACGGTGCTTTCAGACCAGAAGAGCCTAGAAGGGTTATGACAGCTGATATAACTTATGTTCTGGACAGCGGCCGCAAGGTTAAGCGGACATACATGATTGACATGGACCGCTACCGTGAGTTTCTCTACCCCATATTCAATTCTGAGGAAACAAAGAGAAGTATCTACGGGCGCCTGTTCAAAACCGATGTGAAAAAGATAGACGAGCTAAATATAAGCAACTATCATCTGGGTAAAAGTGTCCGCATCTATAAACGGGCGGAAATAGACGAAGCTCTGGCGGCCCTGAAAAAGGATGTGTTAAATGTCTCTTATGAAGCAGCCGTGGAAAACAAGCGGCCAACCCTGGCGATGCTTGAATTTATCGCAAAGACAAGCTGGGAGAGTAAGTACGTTTACTATAATTTGAATTATTATGAGGACTTCAAAAACTTTACAGCTTTTCTGGAGAAACACGGTTATATGGAAGAACTGTTCCTGAACCCGGAGGATGTGTCCGAAATAATTGTGAAAAAAGCTGGTTCTGCTGAGACCGTGGCAGTGAAGGATAAGCAGAAGATAAAGGTACTCTTGAACTGGTGCAACCTGGAGGATGAGCGGGCCTACCTCATGAGGCAGCAGCAGCCGGTCAACAAAGGGATGGTTGAATATTACGGCAAAATAGTAACGAAAAAGGGCAGCCCCATCTTTGTTGTGTTTGATAGCAGCCCTTATGCTCAGCAGTTGATTTTTAAAATGATGCAAGAGAAGTAGAGGAACTGGGACAAATTAGTTTTCTTAGGCGATCTTTCTTCTCGTCGGTAACATTCCGCGAAGGGAAGATCGTCTTTTTTTATGTGCTGCATTTAGGAACCAGGTTTTCATTAACCAGGCGCAAAAAAGCCTGGACCGGAGCGGAGATTTTACTGTCCTTGTGCCGCAGTAGCTTGATTTCCCGGCGAATGGTGAGTTCGGGTATTTTGATCACCTGCAAACTGCCGGCACAGACTTCTTGATCAATTACAAACCGGGATAAGAGGGAAATACCCAGGTTGGCAGCTACAGCCTGTTTAATCGCCTCCAGGCTGCCGAATTGCATGGCGACTTTGATTTTTTTGCCCAGCAGTTGCAAACGTTGCTCCAGGGCAATCCGCGTACTGGAACCCGGCTCCCGCAAAATAAAGGGTTCGGCCAGTACTTGTTCCAGGGCAACTGTAGTTTCCCTGGCCAGGGGATGGTCTATAGCTGTAACTATTACCAGTTCGTCATAGGTGATGGTTTTAGCTTTGATTTGGGGATGAGCAATGACTTCGCCGCCACAGAAGGCGATTTCCAGCTCATGTTGCAGCAGTTTTTGCTCGATTTCCTGGGAGTTGCTAATTTCCAGCACTACTTCTATACCTGGATAGAGCTTGCGGTACTGGCCGAGAATCCGGGGCAGCACATAAATGCCGGGGGTGGTGCTGGCTCCTACCAGCAAGCGCCCTTTGCCCAGGCCCTTTAAGTCCTTGAGGGCATTTTCAGCCTCTTCCAGCTGGTTGAAAATTTTACTGGTGTAATGAAATAGAGTTCGACCAGCCTCTGTCAAATAGACCTTACGGCCGAGTTTTTGGAATAATTCCAGGCCCAGCTCCTGTTCCAGATTTTTTATTTGCACAGAGATGGTAGGTTGACTGATCAACAATTCTTCCGCTGCTTTAGTAAACCCCTGGTGTTTGGCTACGGTATGAAAAACTTTAAGATAATTTAAATTCATGCTCTCACTCCTGACACATGACAAATAGTCATTGATATTATCAATTGATAACATTGAAAAGATATATTTTTATTATAGATGATTTTACTTTAAAATGAAAGTAAGCAAAAGATGGGGAGATGAGAACATGAAAGAAAAAATCAAACAGATACTGGCGAAGCGAGCCAAAATACAGTGGTTTCTGGCCCTTGGTTTCATCGCCTTGAATGGAGTATTGTTTTTCGTAACACCCAGGGCAGCCTATATTCCTTTTTTTGTCTTACCATTGATGATCATTAGTGTTTTTTTCTGGTCCCGGGCCTTTTGCGGCTGGGCCTGTCCACGGGCGGCTTTTCTGGAAAGAATTTTGAGCAAGGTAAGTTTAAACAAACCTGTACCCAAATGGATGAATTACTACTGGGTCAGTGTCCTGGTTTTCATTATTCTGATTTCCAGGGTAACTTATGTTGGCTTTACCAGGGGCTTGCTGGCTGCCGGCTTTCTACTCTGCCTAGTTCCTACCATTGGTGCTTTGGTAGTCGGCTGGTATAGTCCTAAATCCTGGTGTGCTATTTGTCCCACCGGTACTTTGCTGAAAACCCTTGATCGCTTGCAAATTGCCCGGTTTAAAATCGCAAAGGAGGGCAAATGTACCAGTTGTGGTGCGTGTGATCGGGTTTGCCCTATGGGAGTTGAACCTTCAAAAGTACCATTGAATAGTGGCATTGAGCAGATGAACTGTACCCAGTGTGCCATCTGTACAGCCAGTTGCCCGTACAACAGCTTGCATTTACCGGAAAGGCTGAACAATCATATTAAACAGGGGGTAGCGGTAAGATGAAGGTGGGAATTATTCGTTGCCAGCAAACGGAAGATATGTGTCCCGGGACTACTGATTTTGCTGTTGCCAGAGAAAACAAAGGAGTTTTTAGTACCTGTAATGAACCCGTCGAAGTGATTGGTTTTGTCAGCTGTGGGGGTTGTCCGGGGAAAAAGAGTGTAACCCGGGCGGAAATGCTGGTTAAACGGGGGGCCGAGGCTATTGTACTGGCATCCTGTATTACCAGAGGTAATCCCATTGGCTTTGCCTGTCCACACCGGGAGAGCATGATTGCGGCTATCCAAAAGAAGATTGGAAATCAGGCAGAACTCTGGGATTGGACCCACTAAGGGAAAGAGACCTTCATAAAACTGAGGAGGATTAGCATGTCAATAACTTTAGAGACTGCATTAGATGAATATAAACGACGCTACAGGCGGAAAAAAGAATATGACATACTTATCAATTTTTTTCAAAACAGGAATTTCGCTATTAATGCTGACATTATTACAAACTGGAAGACCAAATTCAGAAGGGACAATGGTCGTTACAGAATGTTAGGTGTCAATTTTGGCAAGGTGCGGATGTAATAATTGCACCAGAGCTCACAGATGAACTGCAGCAGTGGGTATCAGAAGACAACCTGGTTGTGGATTTGTCCGGCGTTAATAGTAAAACCAGAGTACTGGTAGTTTCAAGGCATGCACGAAAGATCAGTAAGCTGTTTTACGAGATACGTGAAATATTTGGTGATTATATCGATTATGGAAACAAGTATTACTTCTATAGACGGCTTGGTATGAGGGCCAACGAGTGTATTGAACAGGGCAATAATTTGCAAGCGATTTTACTTGGGATTGTTGATGAAGCGAAGAAACTAGCTTATGAATTTGAAGGCCGGATGTATTTTGCCTAATTTCTGGTAAGCCCCGTCCCGGCTACCTGGAGAAGATCCTGGTTGCTGGAAAGAGATTCAATTTCAGTCCTGAGTATATGATAGAACTGGAAGGGTGGGTCAAGAAATAATATTTTATCTATTGACAATCGCAAGTTGTCTATTATAAAATATACTGTACCCTGTAAATCAGGTTGGAGGGACCCGCAATGGCAGACAAGCAACAGGAAAAGGTAGTGGCAGAAAACCGTCAGGCCCGCTTTGAATACGAAATCCTGGAGGTCTATGAGGCCGGTCTGGAGCTCAAAGGCACAGAAGTGAAAAGCCTGCGAGCTGGCAAGGCCAACCTCAGGGACAGCTTTTGCCTGATAAAAAATGGTGAAGCCTGGGTCCACAACCTGCATATCTCTCCGTATGAACAGGGTAACCGTTTCAATCATGATCCGACCCGGGTGCGGAAATTGCTCCTGCACAAACATGAAATCATGAAACTGTTTGGGGCTATTTCCCAGAAGGGGCTGACTATCGTCCCCCTGAAAATCTATTTTACCCGGGGGAAAGCGAAAATGGCCATTGCCCTGGCCCGCGGCAAAAAGCTGTGGGACAAACGCCAGGACATGGCCGAGCGGGATGCCAAACGGGAAATTGAACGGGCTTTCCGCGACCGGCAACGTCAATAAGGGGGCGTACTGGTTTCGACGGGGGCTGAATGAGCGTCAGTAGCGAGCCGGGGTTCCATCTGCCCGTCAAGACGGTGGGAAAACAACGAATGCCAACGAAAATTACGCTTTAGCTGCTTAATTTCAGCTAACCTCCAACCCTCTGGGCTCCGGGTGAGGGCTTGGGGGTCACATTGACGGAGCTGGCCTGGCCCCAATTCTCGGAGGGGTGAGGCGAGATTAATCGAGATAGCTGCGGAAAAGCCTGTCGGTGGGCGTTTCGGCAGCGAAAGGTAAAACACCTGACTGCGCTCGGAGAAGCTGGCGTGGGTTCGCCTTCGGACAGGGGTTCGACTCCCCTCGCCTCCACCATAGAAAACCCTAACAGTAAGTTTTACGTCTAAGCCGTTATCCTTAGAGTGTAAAACTACTACTGAATCAACATATTCCTGTAATACCTGCTTTTTATCTTCATCGTTATCGGAGAAAAGCAGGTATTTTTTATTTTCCAGTACTTAATAATTATTGCCTCATCAAAATGATGGTGGATAGCAAGATGGGCGCAGCAGCATAAAACAGCGGGTACGCGGTTCGTTATTGCTCATCCAAACCCTTACGGGTTTCACATACCCGCAAACCGTTATATGAAAGACTATGCCTTTTAAATATCAATCGTCAGGAAATATTTAAAGAGGATAAAAGAAAAAATTTGAGATAATTTTAGCAAAGTATTATATGAGCATAATATCAATATTCTGCGTTTGAGAGAAGTGTTTTTTTCAGTTAAAAATTCCCCCTTTAGTTTAAAAAAAGATATTAATATTTATACTTTTCTTGAACCCATCGTTTGGTTTCTTTTAATCTTTTTCTAACAGCCTGTGAAGGTATTCTTCATAACTTAATTCGACTAATGCTGCCTCTTCTTCAAAATATTCTTTATTTCAGTTGTTTTTTAGTTGTGTAGGATGATGATTAAATGTGGTATAATAATTCTGAGGTGAGATTTATGAATACAGCTAAGAGTATTTTATTAAAATTAATTGATGAAATTCCAGAAAGTCAAATACGAGAAGTTATTGATTTTATTTTATTTTTAAAAAATAAGCAGGATAATCAGGTATTCAAGGATTTATTGTCTGCCAGTGAGAGCAGTATAGATTTTTGGAACAATGATATTGATGATGAGGTATGGAACAATGTATAGGCAGGGCGATATCTTATTAATTCCTATTCCTTTTAGTGATTTGACTTCCAACAAAAAACGCCCTGTCCTTGTTTTATCTAAATGATAATTATAATAGCAGAACAGAAGATATAGTGGTTGCGGCTATTACTTCGAACCTGGTGGCAAAAGATTATATTAATCGAGCTTGATGTATATCACCTTGGATACCTTCTTAGGATTAGCGATTGTGACTTTTCCTTGTACAGCCTAATCCTGAGAGAGGTATCTTCTTTTTTAAAATCTTTAGTCTTTTAAATTATTCATATTTCTGCCATAATTCGGCCCTAGTTTTGTCACAACTTGGGGATATACTAAAGACAAGAGGAAGATATGAAGGGAGTTGAATTAAAATGATGATGGGAAATTGGTTTGGTGGCTGGGGATATAGTCCTTTTGATGGAGGAGGATGGTGGACGATGGGAATTGGCATGCTGTTTAATATCCTGTTCTGGGGTGCCCTGATTTACCTGGCTATCAGGTTTTTGAACAAAGGCGATTTTGAAGGATTTACTGGTAAAAGGGGGGAACCGCCGGAAGAAATTCTACACAAGCGCTATGCCCGGGGCGAAATCACCCGGGAACAATACCAGCAAATGCTGGGAGACTTAAAAAAATAGGAGGATGATGGACATGAAAAAGAAATGGTTAGCTCCGTAGCAGCAGTACTTCTGGTAGCCTTTGCGGTCCCGGCCTTCGCGGCTATTACTGATGCCCAGAAGAAGGAAATCCTGGATCTGCAAAAACAAATGGTCGAGCTGCGCAAGAAGATGATCGACAAATATGTGGAAGCCGGGCAACTGACACCTGAACAGGGTAAACTGATGAAGGACCGCATGGACCAGATGGAAAAATACCGGGAACAAAATGGGATTCTGCCCGGACCTGGCATGATGCAAGGTGGCGGTTGTGGGGGATTTGGTTTTGGTGCTAATGGCGGTTTCGGCGGTCCCATGATGGGGGGCGGCTGGGGCGCTCAAACTCAGGGGTTGTAAAAAGGAAAAGGGGGCTATGATAGCCCCTTCAGGCTGTCGACAAAGTCTCGGCAGCCTATTTTAGCTTTATTATCACATTTTGTGGGATATTGCGATTATAGTACTTGATGTTCAGTCCTCTGGATAATCTCATTCTGCAAAGCTTCACTGAGGTCACAAAAATAGTCACTATAACCGGCCACCCGCACAATCAGATCCCGGTAGCGTTCCGGCTGGCGCTGCGCTTCTCGCAACGTGGCGGCACTGACCACATTAAACTGAATGTGATGCCCTTTGAGACGGAAATAGGCGCGAATCAGGGCCATCAGCTTATGAATACCTTCTTCTGTTTGCAACAGGCCAGGGGTGAATTTCTGGTTCAAGAGAGTACCACCGGTGCGAAGATGGTCCATTTTGGCGGCAGACTTGATCACAGCCGTGGGGCCAAAGCGGTCAGCCCCCTGCACAGGTGAAATCCCCTCGGATTGGGGTTCCCCTGCCCGCCGTCCATCGGGGGTAGCGCCGGTGACTGCCCCGAAGTAGACATGACAGGTAGTGGGCAGGAGATTGATGTGATAGGTTGCCCCCCGGACCGATTTACGTCCTTCGATAGCCTGGTAGTAGGCTTCAAATACTTCCTGCATTATAGAATCAGCAAAATCATCATCATTGCCGTATTTGGGAGTTTTGTTCTGCAAGAGCTGGCGCAAATCCTCCTGCCCCCGGAAATTTTGGCGGAGGGCGGTGAGCAATTGTTCCATCGTAATGGTACCATCGAGAAAAACATGTTTTTTAATAGCTGCCAGGCTGTCGGTAAGGGTAGCTATGCCTACTCCCTGGATATAGTTAGTATTATAGCGGGCTCCCCCGGCATTATAGTCTCTGGCATTGGCGATGCAATCATCTATTATAATGGACAGAAAGGGAGCGGGCATGTATTCACCATAGAGTTTTTCGATGATCTGATTTCCTCGCAGTTTAATTTCCAGGAAATGCTGGAGCTGTTGTTTATAAGCCTGGAACAGTTCCTCATAACTGGTAAAGTTAGCAGGGTCGCCGGTTTTCGGCCCCAGCTGCTTGCCGGTGCGAGGATCGAGGCCGTTGTTGAGGGTGATTTCCAGTACCTTAACCAGGTTAAAGTAGCCCGTAAGCCAGTAGGCTTCTTTACCGAAAGCCCCGGCTTCCACACAGCCGCTGGTACCACCGCAGCGGGCATCTACCAGAGATTTGCCCTGGCGTATCAGCTCAGCGACGACGGCATCGGCATTAAAGACCGAGGGCTGGCCCCAGCCTTTGGCGATGATCTGACAGGCCCGTTTCAGGAAGTCATCGGGGTTTTTCTGGCTGAGCTGGATATTGGAGCTGGGCTGCAGCAGGCGCATTTCATCGATGACATCCAGGATAAGGTAGGTAACCTCATTGACTCCATCTTCGCCCTCAGCAGTCAAGCCGCCGCAATTGATATTGGCAAAATCGGTGTAGGTGGCACTTTCCTGCAAGGTAATACCTACTTTAGGGGGAGCAGGCTGGTTATTGAATTTGACCCAGAAGCATTGCAGCAGTTCCTTGGCTCGTTCCGAAGTCAGGGTGCCTGCTGCTATTTCTTTTTGATAAAAAGGATAGAGATGCTGGTCCAGTCGCCCGGGATTAAAGGCATCCCAGATATTGAGTTCGGTGATGACACCGAGATGGACAAACCAGTAAGCCTGCAGGGCTTCCCAGAAGGTGGAGGGAGCTTGAGCCGGGACTTTGCGGCAGATGGCAGCGATTTGTTCCAGCTCCTGGCGGCGCCGGGGGTTGGGTTCACTGGTTGCCAGCTGCAGGGCTTTTTCTGCATGGCGTTCGGCGTAGCGGATAATAGCGCGGGCGCAAATGGCCATTGCCCTCAGTTCCTCCTGTTTCCGATAGGCTTCGGGGTCATGGAGGTAATCAATCTGTTGTAATTGCTGTTCAATCTCCCGCAGAAAATCAAGAAAGCCCTTGCGGAAGACTTTGTCATCCCCGGCGGTATGGCCGGGAGCCCGTTGCTCCATGAATTCCGTAAATATCCCGGCTTGATAGCAATCAAGCCATTCCTGGCTCATCCGGGCAAAAATGCGGTCCCGCATGGAGCGGCCCTGCCAGTAGGGGATGATTTTTTCCGCTTGAATACGTTTTTCTTTGTCACTGACCCGGAAGAAGATTTTTTCCCGGCTGTCAATGATGGTGAAATCCTCCAGAGTATGACAGCAGAGCTCGGGGTAGGTGGGGGTGGCTTTGGGGGCCGGGCCCCGTTCGCCCACAATTAGTTCATCTTCGCCAATGTAGATGGTTTTGCGCTCCATCAGGGCCTGAAAAACCAGAGCCCGCAGGACCGGGATGGAAACCTTGCCGGAGTATTGCTGGTAAACCTCGGTTACGATTTCGGCCCGTTCAGTAGAAAGGGTAGGGATGGCTTCCAGGCTTCTCTGTCTTAATCTGGCTACACGCTCATTCATCTCTTCAACCTCCGATCTTGATTTTTTGACAGTAGGGGGCCAGCAAGGCGGCGATTTCCTCCAGCTGAGCGGCTGTGGGCTCAGGGGTATCTGCCAGGGGGTAGTCCTGCTGCAGGCGACGGTATTTGTCCCGGGCCAGGGCATGGTAGGGCAGCAGATTGATTTGTTCCACCTCGCCCAGCTCTCGCAAAAAGACAATCAAGGCAGACAGGTGTTCCTCATCATCATTGATGTCAGGGATGATGGGCAAACGCAGAAAAAAACGCTTTTTCAGCCTGGTCAGCAACTGCAAGTTGTTCAAAATGAGGCGATTGGATACCCCTGTATAAAGAAGATGCTTCTCCTCGGCCATCAGTTTCAGATCATAAAGAAAGAGATCTGTAAAAGGGGCGATGGTTTCGAGGATGGCAGGATGGGCATAACCGCTGGTATCCACAGCGGTTGGCAGGCCCTGTTCCTGACAGGCCTGCAGCAAAGCCAGAAGAAAAGCGGGCTGGGCCAGGGGTTCACCACCGGAAAAAGTCACACCACCCCCGGATTCTTCGTAAAAGACCCGGTCCTGGGTTACTACCTGCAGCACTTCAGCCACTGTCACCCTGCGTCCCACCAGTTCCCGGGCCAGAGCCGGGCAGGCAGCAGCACACTGGCCGCAATGCCGGCAGCGGGACGGGTTGTTCAGGGCCTGCTGGTAACAGGCGGACTGACAGCGGCCACAGCCGATACAGCGCTGGGGAAAAAGCAGCAATCTGGGCTGAAAGCTCTGGCTTTCCGGGTTATGACACCACTGACAGTGCAGGGGGCATCCCTGCAAAAAAACAGTGGTTCTGATTCCTGGTCCATCCTGGATGGAAAATTTCTGGATATTGAAGATCATACCGGTTTTCATTTCATCACCTCGATATCGGGATTATAAGCAAGAATGATGCCGCCTTCAAAACGGGCAAGAAAACAAGCCACTGTACCATTTTTGGTACGGTGGCTGTCAAATTTATGGGACTATGTCTCATTTTTGGGATGGAGCCCATATTTTTTTAATTTGTTATGCAGGGTCTGTTTGGGGATACCCAGCAAGCGGGCAGCCTGAGTTAGCTGATTGCCCGCCTGTTGCAGGGCAGTTTGCAGCAGGCGAGTTTCCAGGTCTTGCAGGGCTTGTTTCAGGGGCAATAGCGGCTGGGCAGGTTGGGGAAGCGGAGCCGGGTCCAGCAGACCGGGGTGTTCCCGGGGTAAATCAGCCTGAGTGAGCAGGGGACCATCAGCCAGGTTGACTGCACTTTCAATGACATGCTCCAGCTCCCGTACATTACCGGGCCAGTTATGGCGGTAAAACAGTTCCAGCACCTCCGGGGCAAGGCCCTGGATATCCTTTTTCAGCTGTTGCCGGTACTTATGGATAAAGTGTTCAGCCAGCAGTGGTATATCTTCCTTGCGTTCCCGCAGGGGCGGCAAATGAAAGAAAATCACATTCAGGCGGTAGTAGAGATCCTGGCGCAGCCGCTTTTCCTGCAATAGTTTGAGGGGATGTTCATTGCTGGCGGCAATCACCCGCACATTTACTGTTCGGGTCATAGTGTCACCAATACGGCGAATAACCCCATCCTGCAGCACCCGTAAGAGTTTGGCCTGCAGATCCCTGTCCAGGGAATTGATTTCATCCAGAAAGAGGGTACCGCCATCAGCCAGCTCAAACAGGCCGGGTCGGTCTTTGGCCCCGGTGAAACTGCCGGCAGCAGTGCCGAAGAGCAGGGATTCCAGCAGGGTAGGGGGCAGGGCAGCACAGTTCTGGGCAATAAAGGCGTGCTGGCGCCGTTCCGGGCAGGCATTATGGATGGCCTGAACCAGCAGTTCCTTGCCAGTACCTGTTTCGCCATAGATGAGGATAGGGGAGGGACTGGCGGCTACCTTGCGGGCCCGGTGCAGAATATCCTGCAATACCGGGTTATGGGTAAGAATATCGGCAAAGGTATAACGGGTTCCATTCCCCCGGGCTTTGCCAGGATTTTTGCGGCCAGCCAGTTCTTTTTGCAGGGCCAGGATTTTTTCGGACAGCTGTACTACCTGGGTCAGGTCCTTGAAGATTTCCACTGCTCCCACCAGCTGACCGTCTTCGAACATGGGGATGGTGGAGGTGACAGTGGCCACCTGTTTACCCTGATAGTTGGTATAGTGCTGGACATGATTGAGCAGCGGCTGACGCTGCCGTAAAACATAGTAGAAGGTGCTGGTTTCTTCCGTCAAACCGGGAAAGACCTCCAGGATATTTTTGCCGATGGCGGCTGCCGGGTCGATGCCAGCAATATTGGTGGCCGGCTCGTTATAGAAGATGATATTGGCCTGAGTGTCGGTAACAATGATGCCTTCATCCAGATTGGACAGGATTATATCCAATAGATGTTTGTAATCCACTTTGGTTGCCCCCTTGTTGCTGGCGATATACGTGAAGAATTCTCCACAGCCGGGGGAAGTCCTTTTTTTAACACATCTTTTCTGGACGCCAGAAATACCAGGAAACCTGTAACACAAAACCAAACCACCTCGCCGGACAGGCAAGGTGGTTTAGCTTTAGTCCTGGATTATCCGTATAGCCCCTGCTTCTTTCATCAAGGCCCGCACTTTGTCTCCTTCCCCTTTGGGAATCTCCACTGCTATCAGGATGCCGGCCTCTTCCTCCAGGCCATTAATTGAGCCGGCAAAGCTGCTCAAATCCGCCAGCCGCTCAGTTTCTGTTTGTACCCAGATTACATCCTGCACTGCCTTTTCCGGTGGCAGAGGCAGGGGTTTTTCCCCGATATTGCTGACGATCAGGTCCTGACGGTCCAGGCCGATCTGGTGCAAAGAATCAATGAGGGCACTGGCTTGCTGCTGGTCAGGCATTACTGCGATTATGCGCATAGTCTCACCTCCGCCTTTATTATGCCCGCTTGTGATAGCTTTAACCCGGATTGTTAACTTCACATAATTATGCTACAATGATTTTGATAAACAATGATTAAGGGGCTGATTACTTATGCCTGAGATTCGACCAATTAAGGACTTAAGAAACACAAATGAAATTTAACAGGAGGAAATAAACTTGCGAATAGCAGCTGCTGCGGTTAACAGCTATGAATATAAAGAAGTGGAAAAGGGAATAGAAGAGGTATTGGCCTGCTTCGGAGGGATCGAGGCTCTGATCCGGTCAGGGGAGAGGGTGCTCATCAAACCCAATATGCTGGAAGGACTGCCTCCGGAGCGAGCAGTAACCACCCATCCGGAAGTAGTAAGAGCGGTAATTCGTCAGGTAAAGAGGGCCGGCGGCATACCTTTAGTCGGAGATAGTCCTGGAATTGGCAGTGGCATGAAGGCGGCGGAAAAAAACGGCATAGCCGGGGTATGCCGGGAAGAAGGAGCGGAATTGCTGGCATTTGCCGAATCAGCGGAGTATTCCTTTCCTGAGGGAAAAGTAATCCGCAAGTTCCATTTGACCGGTGAACTGCAACAGGTGGATAAAGTTATCTCTCTGGCCAAAATGAAGACCCATTCCTTTATGGGCATCACCGGGGCCGTCAAGAATTTGTTTGGCTGCATAGTGGGTCCAGGCAAAGCTCAGTTTCACCTGCGCCTGAAGCGACGGGACGATTTTGCTGCTATGCTGGTTGACCTGGCCCTGCTGGTTAAGCCGGTTTTTTTCCTGGTAGACGGAATTGTTGGGATGGAAGGCAATGGCCCCCGTAATGGTTCGCCTATTCAAGCGGGAGTGATTTTGGGCGGCACTAATGGCTTTGCTGTTGACCTGGTCATGGGTCAGATGATGGGTTTCAACAGTGAGGAATTGCCGGTATCACGGCTGGCTCTGGCCCGGGGGCTGGTACCGGGGTTGAAGAGGATTGAAGTGGTAGGCAGTGGCCGGGAGTTACGCTGGGATTTTCAGCCCCCCTATAACCTGGAGTCTCTGGATGGGCGGGTCCCGCCTTTTCTGGTCCGCTTTTTCCAGAATCAGTTCACCTATCGGCCGGTTATGAATGAAAAGTGTACCGGTTGCAGCCGTTGTGCTCAGCATTGTCCACCGCAAGCCATAAAGATCGAAAATGGGAAAGCGATGGTAGACTATGAGCAATGTATTCGCTGCTATTGTTGCCAGGAACTCTGTCCCTTTGATGCTGTTATTCTGGAACAGGGATTATTGCTCAAACTGTTCGGTCGGAAAAAGTAACCAGATGCCAGTGGCAGGCATATACTAAGACAAGAAGCTTAATCAGAGCAGAAGGGATTATTGGGTCAGCTACAGCTAGCGGTATTTATGGCCTGGCTAAAGCGGCTATTAAAGAACAAACAACCCCGTGAGTACCAGGGCTCACGGGGTTTATTTTATGATCTGCACACGCTTTTGTTTACGCAGCACCAGGCGCCAGTAGATGCCTTCCCAGCCGGTGAGGGAGTGGTCATTAACAATTTGTTTGGACATTAACTCAAAAGGGCTGCGCGCTACCAGTTGTTCTACTTCTGCTTCGGTAAGGCAGCAAAGCTCGGGCAGGCCACAGCCGGGGATATCGGTCCAGAGGGCGGTAAAAACGGCAATTCCACCGGGTTTAAGCACTCTCCAGGCCTCATCTAATACCTGCTGCCGGTTTTCCTCGATGCTTTCTGTAAAAACATGAAGGAGCCCAAAGCTGTAAATGGCATCAAAGGAGAATTCCCGAAAGGGCAGATTAAGGGCATCAGCCACCAGGCACTCGAACTCTGCTTTTAAAGCCAGCCTACCGATAGCTTCAGCATCAATGTCTACAGCTACCACTTGCAGGCCTTGTTCAAAAAAATACAAGCTATCCCGCCCATTGCCACACCCCAGGTCCAGAACTGGGCCTTTGGTAGCATGGAAAAGGGGAAGAACCCAGCGGGCAGTCTGGCTGGGTGGAGTATTTTGCGCTTTTTCACTGGCAAGCAGAGTATGAAAATCAAAGGCCATGGGCTGGTTGCCTCCTGTAATTAGACATATCCTTATACAATTTACCAGTTTTATGCTAGATAATCAACAGGAAATTTCACGAAAAAACAAAATATGTGTCTGTATTTTATGCAGGGCAAAAAACTTGCATTTTTGCCTAAAATCAGGTATTATAAGGAATGTGTTAGCACTCTATTTAATTGAGTGCTAATAGTACATAAAGAGGAGGTTTCTCAGTGATGATTAAGCCGCTTGGAGACAGAATTGTCATTAAGCCCTTGGCATCGGAAGAAGTAACTGCCAGTGGGATTGTGTTACCCGATACAGCCAAGGAAAAGCCCCAGGAAGGGGAAGTAGTAGCTGTCGGCAATGGCCGTCTGCTGGAAAATGGTGAGCGGATAGCCCCGGAAGTCAAAGTAGGTGACCGGGTGGTCTACTCCAAATATGCCGGTACTGAAGTGAAATTTGAAGGCGAGGAATATCTCATCCTGAATGAACGGGATATCCTGGCTGTAATCGAATAATAAGGGGGTTTAGCAAGTGGCGAAGCAGATTATTTTCGGTGAAGAAGCCCGTCGGGCTCTGGAACGGGGGGTAAATACCCTGGCTGAAGCTGTGCGGGTAACTCTGGGCCCCAAAGGCCGCAATGTGGTTCTGGAGAAAAAGTTCGGTTCCCCGCTGATTACCAATGACGGGGTTTCCATCGCCCGGGAAATCGAACTGCCCGATCCCTTTGAAAACATGGGTGCCCAGCTGGTCAAGGAAGTAGCGACCAAAACCAATGATGTAGCCGGTGATGGTACCACTACTGCGACTGTGCTGGCCCAGGCCATTATCCGCGAAGGTTTGAAGAACGTAGCTGCTGGTGCCAATCCCATGATCCTGAAAAAGGGGATTGAGAAGGCTGTAGCCGTTGCTGTTGAGGAAATCAAGAAAATGGCCCGTCCGGTGGAAAGTAAAGAAGCTATCGCCCAGGTTGCTTCCATTTCCGCTGCTGATCCGGAAATCGGCAACCTGATCGCTGAAGCCATGGAAAAAGTGGGTAAGGACGGGGTAATCACCGTTGAGGAATCCAAAGGTATCGGTACCACCCTGGATGTTGTGGAAGGGATGAATTTTGACAGGGGTTATATCTCCCCCTATATGGTAACTGATGCCGAGCGCATGGAAGCGGTGCTGAATGATCCCTTTATTCTGATCACTGATAAGAAAATCAGCTCCATTCAGGAAATTCTACCTGTTCTGGAGCAAGTAGTGAAAACCGGTAAGCCTTTGTTGATCATCGCTGAAGATGTGGAAGGGGAAGCCCTGGCTACCCTGGTGGTTAACAAACTGCGGGGCACCTTTAACTGTGTGGCTGTCAAGGCTCCTGGTTTCGGCGACCGCCGCAAGGCTATGTTGGAAGATATCGCTATTTTGACCGGTGGCCAGGTTATCTCCGAAGAACTGGGCCGCAAGCTGGATGCAGCTAACCTGTCCATGCTGGGTCGGGCCCGTCAGGTCAAGGTAACCAAGGAAGAAACCGTGATTGTGGATGGGGCTGGCTCTGCTGAAGAAATTCAGAAGCGGGTGGCCCAGATCCGCAAACAGTGGGAAGATGCCACTTCCGAATATGACAGGGAAAAACTACAGGAACGGCTGGCCAAACTGGCCGGTGGGGTAGCGGTAATCCAGGTGGGGGCTGCTACTGAAACTGAAATGAAGGAAAAGAAACTGCGCATTGAAGATGCTCTCAATGCTACCCGGGCTGCTGTGGAAGAAGGAATCGTCGCCGGTGGCGGTACCGCTCTGGTGGATGTAATTCCGGCTCTGGCTGCCATTGAGGCTGAAGGCGATGAAGCTACCGGTGTGGCTATCGTCCGCAAGGCCCTGGAAGAGCCTCTGCGTCAGATTGCCAATAACGCCGGTCTGGAAGGCTCCGTAATAGTTGAAAAAGTCAAGAGCATTGATCCTGGTATTGGCTTCAATGCTTTGACCGGTGAATATGTAGATATGATCAGTGCCGGTATCGTGGACCCGGCCAAAGTTACCCGTTCTGCTCTGCAGAATGCTGCTTCCATTGCTGCTATGTTGCTCACCACTGAGTGCCTGGTAGCCGATGAGCCCAAAAAAGAAGAACCGGCTATGCCCGGTGGCGGCATGCCTCCCATGATGTAAGCCAAAAGAAGGCAGGGATAATTCCTGCCTTCTTTTTATGTGTCATCGTCAAGAAAGTTTTTGGCGAACTCAGCCTGGTCCAGCAAAACCAGGGTCTGATATTCATTGACCAGCAGTTTAAGCAATTTTAAAAGCTTATCAATAATTTCTCCCGTTTTCACTGTACGCTCTACAGCTTCATCGATTTCGCTGCGATGGGAGAAGGCGTTGGCGCTGAGCTGATTGGCGGCACTGGCCATAGATGAATAGGCGGAGGCAAGGGTACCGAGAAAGCTGATGGTTTCCGAGAGCCGCTGTTTGACATACTGTAGAGCAGTTTCGGTTTCCGGGGGAAGCAGATTGCGAAATTGCTGCTCTTCCTGGCTCATGCCGCCATTCCTCCTTTCACCCTCATTTTATGCATGGATGGGAAGAAAAAGAAATATATCTTATAGTAATGGAAGGAGGGATTGGTGTGGAATGTAGCAGATGGGAAGGTCAACTGCGGGAGGTGATGGTGCAGGCAGTCTGTGCCCGCGGTGAGAAAAATCATATCCTGGAGTTTCAGCTCAAGCCCCTGCATCCAGCCAGCAAAGTCCTGGGCTGCTGGGCGGCAGATCATAACTTTTCCGGTTCTATAATTGGCGATACTGTGATTATAAATGGTGATCTGGAGCTGACCGTCTGGTATGCCTATGAGCAAAACCAGAAAACGGAGCTGCTGAGGGAGAGGCTCAACTATCTCTGTGAGATCGAACTGGAGAACCTTACTGGTCGGCTGGAACAGGGGGAAGAATTGCATTTAACTGAGGAAAAAGAACCCCAGGTCAGCTCTTATTATCTGGAGGAAGAAGAGATCAAGGGTGCGGTGGAGATAGGTTTTACCGCTGAAATCATGGGATTGACCAAATTGCGGGTATTAGCTTATCCTGCCGAAGAAGATTAAGAAAAAAGAAGGAAAAAGAAAAAAACTGTCGAAAATACAATTAAGAGAAAGAGAGAAAGTGCAAGTTGTTACGAGGAGGGAATATGATGGACTGGCGCCGGATTGCGCTGGCTGTAACCGTTGGGTTGGGGCTTGTCCTTTTTTTATTTGGTTGTAGTGGGGACAAGCCAAAAAAGGTAACTGAACGACAACCGGCGGCTGTCAGCCAGGAACAATTGAGAGCTTTTGTTACCACTCTCTCCGGGGTAATAAACAAGGAAGCAGAAGGGTATCAGAAGCTGACTGACAGTATCAAGGCCCTGGGATATGGGAAAACAACACCGGCCCAAACCAAACAGGAAGCCGAAAAACTTCTGGCTTTGAACCAGCAGTTGAGGCAGGAACTGGATGGCCTGCAAACCACTACCCGGGAAATGGAGGAAGCGGAAGGCAATATCGCTACCTGTATTTATTTGCGCAATCAGGTAGTAGAGAAATTTGTTCAGCGCCTGGCCAAATCTCCTGCGCCCAAAACCAGTGAACTAAATGGGGTTTTAAAAGAGTTACGGGAGTCAGAAAGTTTTGCTGAAGCTGCCTCCGGCAAGCTGGCTGTTTTGAAGCAACAGGCAGGCATGGAATAAGGGTTTGCGAAAACCGGCTCAAGCTGGTTTTTTTTTCTTTCTTCATAGGCATAGACTTTTTTCACCGAATTAGGTTATATTTAAGGCAGGGAGGAATGAAAAATGGCCAAAAATACCCGCAAACAAACCTTATTATCTTTTGCCAAGTTATTTGGGGCTGCGTTACTGGGAGCTATCGGACTGGATCAGGTCAAAGAAGGGCTGGTATTACTGGCAGCGGTGCCGGGGACATCCTGGCCGGAAGCTCTGGTGCGTTTGGGCCTGGGCTCGGCAGCATTGCTGTTTGGGCTTTATGTGATATTGCGTTTTGTTTACCACTATGACAAGGCACGGGGACGGGTCAAAAACAAAATCAAGTTTCTGGAGTAGATGAGAATGGATAAAAAGTTTAAGATCACTATCTATTCCAAAGAAAATTGTTGCCTATGTGACAAGGCTAAAGCCATTATCGACAGGGTGAAGCGTTACTGGGAACTGGAAGTGGAAGAAGTGGACATCACCATGGATCCGCAGCTGTTTGAGCTGTATAAGGAGAAAATTCCGGTAGTGGCCATTGATGGTGAACCGATATTTTTCGGTAAAATCAGCGAACTCTGGCTCAAGCGGGAACTGGCGAGGAGAGGAGAGTGAGAGCTTTGGAATTGAAACTGGACGAGCTGGCCGGTCTTTGTGAAGGGCTGGACTTGCCTGCCTACTGGGTGGACCGTTATGGTTTTATCCAATGGGCTACATCTGCTGCCCTGCAGCGTTTAGGCTGGCCGGAAGGGCTCTGGCAGGGACGGCGGATCAGTGAAATGATGCCCCAGAGCCGGATTTTTGAGGTCCTGGCCGGAGGGCAGTCTCTGCGCTGTCGGGAGCTGACCTATATTGGAGAAACAATCCAGATCTCCTATCAACCTTGCTGGCGCGATGGGGAACTGCTGGGAGTCTGGGCGGTGATCGAACAACAGGAAAAAAGCTGTCTGGAACTGGAAGAAGAAGAAATAGGCGCTTCCCGACTCTTAATTCAAATGTATGAAACGCTGCTGGGTGACCTTCTATTAGGGCTGGCGGTAGTGGACAGCAATGGGGTCATCATTACCGTCAACCAGTACTGGGAAAAACTGTTCGGTGTCAATCTGGCTGAAATCCAGGGTATGCCTCTTAAAACCCTTTTTCCCGAAAGTAACATGGGTCAGGTACTGGCTACCGGTCAGCCCCGGATCGGGGAAACCTGGACCAGGGATGATGAAGTCTATTTCCTCTCTGAATTGCCTTTACGTTGCGGTGAATTGATTATTGGCGGCCTGGTCAAACTGGTGCCGGTGGAAAATGTCGAAACCCGGGATCTGGTGGCTCGCTATCAATTGCTGGAACGGAAGCTGCTTTTTTACCAGAGTGAGCTTTCAGCTTTAAAGCATGAGGAAGACCCCTTTGTGGCCATTATTGGCGAAAATCCGCACATGGTGAAAGTTAAGAATATGGCTCGCAAAGTGGCTCGCGGTGATGCTACGGTTCTGATTCTGGGAGAAAGCGGTACCGGAAAAGAGGTTTTCGCCCAGGCCATACATCGGGCCAGTCCCAGGGCTGATCAGCCTTTTATCAGTATCAACTGTGCTGCGATTCCGGAAAATCTGCTGGAAGCTGAGTTGTTTGGTTATGAGGAAGGGGCTTTTACCGGGGCGGTAAAAGGCGGTAAGGCCGGCAAGTTTGAACTGGCTCATGGCGGAACCCTCTTTCTCGATGAAATCGGGGATATGCCGCTGGCCATGCAGGCCAAAATCCTGCGAGCCTTGCAGGAGCGCCAGATTGTCCGCGTAGGCGGACACAAGCCCATTCCTGTGGACGTTCGGCTGATCGCCGCTACCAATCGGGATCTGGTAGCCATGATGCAGGCCGGGGAATTTCGCAGCGACCTTTATTATCGCTTGTCAGTAATAACTTTACAGTTGCCGCCACTGCGGGAGCGGCGGGATGATATTCCGGCCCTGGTTAAGATGTTGATTGAGAAGTTTAACAAAAAGTATCTGACTTCAGTAGAGGGTTATGACAAGGAACTGGAACGATTTTTGCTAAGTTATAGTTGGCCGGGGAATGTGCGACAGCTGGAGAATGTGCTGGAATATGCTTTTAATATGCTGGAACCAGGGCAGAAACTGCTTACTTTGCAGGATTTGCCGGAACAGGTTACCGGGGGTGGACCGCTGGGAGAAAATGACCTGCGCCTGGAAACAGTAGTAGCGCGGGCGGAGAAAAAGGCGATTCTGCAGGCACTGCAGGCAACCAGAGGCAATCGGATGGAAGCGGCCCGGCTACTGGGGATCCAGCGTTCAGCCTTTTATCAGAAGTTGAAGAAATATGGCTTGTCCGGCAAGGAGGAGGACCATGATTAAGCGATTGATGGATGCGGCCAGACAATTGCATAAAAGTACCGGTACCGTGCCGCCCCCGTCAGCGCTGGAAGATATGATGCTGGATTTGACCCGGCGGGCTTTGCATCTGGCGCGCGGTAAAGCCGAGCGCTGGGTATCCACTACCTGCGGGTATTGCTCTACAGGCTGTGGGCTCTTGCTGGGACTGGAAGGGGATACCCCGGTGGCGATCCGTGGTGATGAGGCCTGTGCAACCAACCGGGGCCAGCTCTGCATAAAAGGAGCCTATCAGTGGCGAACTCTCCGGCATCCGGAACGGGCTACCACGCCAATGGTCCGCAAAAACGGACAGCTGGTGCCGGTTTCCTGGGAGGAAGCTTTGCAGGTTGTTGCCGACAAAATACGGGAAGCTATAGCGGAACAAGGGCCGGAAGGAGTAGGTATTTATGGTTCCGGTCAGCTGACTCTGGAGGAGAATTATGCCCTGACCAAACTGGCACGGGGGGTACTGAAAACACCTAATTTTGATTCCAATACCCGACTCTGTATGAGCGGGACAGTACAGGGGTTGATCAAAGTTTTTGGTGCTGATGGGCCACCGGGTTGTTATGAAGATCTGGACCTGGCGGATTGTTTGTTGATTTTCGGTTGTAATCCGGCGGAGATGCATCCACAGCTGTGGCGGCGTATGCTCAAGAACAAACTGGAACGAGGAGCCCGCTTGATAGTAGTTGATCCGCGCCGCACCATTCCAGCACGAGTAGCAGATTTACATTTGCAGCTACGGCCAGGTACTAACATCTATTTGCTAAACGCTATTTTGCATGTACTGTTCCGGGATAATTTAATTAACCGGGAAGAAGTAGCCCGGCTGGCGGTCGGCCTGGAACGGGTAGAAGAAATCGTGAAAAAATATTCTCCAGCAGAAGTGGCTCCCCTTTGCGGGGTGGCGGCAGTGGATATTGAGCAGGTGGCTCGCTGGATTGCTGAAGCCAAGGCAGCTACCACTGTTTTTGTCCAGGGGGTTACTCAAAGTGCTGCCGGGGTGGAGGCTGTTTCCACCATTTGTACTCTTCATTTGCTGACCGGACATATTGGACGCCCGGGAGCGGCGCCTTTTTCCCTGACGGGGCAGGCGGCGGCCATGAGTGCCCGGGAGGTGGGAGCCAGTGGTTTTCTGCCTGGTTACCGCAACTGGCAGAATCCCCGGCATCGCCAGGAAGTGGCTGTTTACTGGGGGATTAAGCCGGAAGAATTACCCGCAGGTACCAATGACATTGGTACCATGCTGGACATGGTAGCCGAGGGCAAACTGAAGGTAATGTGGAATATTGCCACTAACCCGGTGGTTTCCCTGCCCGAGCAGGCAAGGGTTCGGCCTTTGCTGGAAAAAGTATTTCTCATCGTGCAGGATATCTTTTATCCAGTAGAAACCGCGCAGTATGCTGATGTTTTCCTGCCTGCTGCTCAGTGGGGCGAGAAAACCGGTACTTATACCAACTCGGAACGGCGGGTGAACCTGGCGGAACGGGCGGTGAATCCGCCGGGAATGGCCAAAACGGATCTGGAAATCATTCAGCTGGTAGCAAAACGACTGGGAGCTGAAGAGGCTTTTGCCTGGCCGGATCCGGAAGCGGTTTTTGAGGAGTGGAAAGGACTGTCCCGCGGTCGGCCCTGTGATATGAGTGGTATTACCTATGGCTTGATCCGCCAGGAGCGGGGAGTACAATGGCCTTATCCGGCCGGGGGTGTTAGCCAGCAGCGGCTCTATACTGATGGACATTTCTGGACTGATCCGGAACAGAGCCAGAGTTACGGTGATTTTAATCAGGCTGCGGGCAAGGCCTGGCTTTTTGCTACGGATATACCAGGGGAAATTTTGCGTCCAACTGAGGAATATCCTTTTTATCTAAATACCGGCCGGATTATGGAACATTACCATAGCCGGACCAAAACCAAACGCATTCCCGAGATTCAGCAATTAGCGCCAGAACCCTTTCTGGAAATCAATCCGCTGAACGCTCAGTCCCTGGGCATCAAGGAAGGAGAAAAGGTACGGATTGTTTCTCCCTGGGGGACGGCCGTTGCCCGGGCACGCTTGTGTGACACCGTTGCTCCCGGCCAGGTTTTTCTGCCCTTTCACTTCGGAGATGCCGATTACCAGCAACCAACTGCGGGCAACAACCTGATCGGCAATGTAGTTAACCCTCTCAGCCGTCAGCCATTGTTCAAACTGGGAATCTGTCGCCTGGAAAAGTGTCCTGATTAACGGACACTTTTCCGCATTTTTGGACACTTTTTATTCAAGAGGCGGTAGCCAGGTTACAACCGGTAAGTGGCATAAAATTTGCTAACTCAATATTTGCCTGGAGTAATTCTATAACATAAAGTGAAGAGAAAAACTTTCTCAAAGCGAAGGAGGGAAAAAGGATGTTCCAACAACAAGGCAAAGGGATTTTGCTGGGAGCCGTGCTGATGCTGGCTTTAGTAGTTTTGTTTACCGGCGGCATGGCTTATACTGACAGCGGTGCGTTTTGCAGCAGTTGTCACGTTATGGCAGAAGCCCATAAATCCTGGCAAAACTCGTCTCACCGGGAGCTCAAATGTAATGAGTGCCACGCCCCCCATAACCTGGCGGCAAAAATCCCCTTTAAGGCAAAAAGTGGCCTCAGAGACGTCTGGGCGGTAACTTTAGGGGATGTACCGGCCCAGATTAAAGTGACACCGGAATCGAAAGCAGTTATCCAGGCTAACTGTGTTGAATGCCATCGCACTACAGTGAGCCGGACCCACGTGGAAAAACTTTCCGGCCAGGATTGTACCTTCTGTCACCGGGGTCTGCCCCACGGCAGAACGCAAAAATAGCAGAGGAGGGATACATATGTGGCAAAAGGCGAAAAAATGGTTATTAATCGGTATGTCCATTACCAGCATTTTTGCTCTGGCTGCCTGTGGTTCTAATACCAGCAGTCAGCAGGGTGGGGTTGGCTTAAGTGAGGAAGAAGCTGTAGATTCATCTTTATGGAAGGATAAATATCCCCTGCAGTATGCCAGCTATCTGAAAAACAAAGAGGGCGGGATGACAGAATTTGGTGGATCTGATAAGGTTCCCAAGGCGGATACAGAGCCGGAAATCAAGAAGCTGTTCGCTGGCTATGGCTTTTCCAAGGATTATAATGAAGACCGGGGTCATGTTTATGCCGTTGAAGATGTAACTTCCACCAAGCGCTTAAAACCCAATACCCCGGCAACCTGTATGACCTGTAAATCCACCCAGGTGCCCCTTTTCTACAAAAAACTGGGTGAAGATGGGTATTATAATACCTTGTTCAGCGATATCGCCAAACAGACTAAACATCCCATTGGCTGTTCTGATTGCCATGATCCCAAAACCAATGAACTGAGAGTTACCCGTCCTGCTTTCATCGAAGCGATGAAAAGAAGAGGTATTGATGTCACCAAGGCAACCCGCCAGGAAATGCGCAGCTACGTTTGTGGTCAATGTCACGTGGAATATTATTTTGATAAAGGGAAAGTATTAACTTTCCCCTGGGATAATGGTTTTGGTGTGGATGATATTGAAAAGTACTATGATGCCAAGCAGGGCTTCAAGGATTGGGAACATCCTGATTCCAAGGCACCCATGCGGAAGGTACAGCACCCCGAATTCGAATGGTGGATTACCGGTACCCATGGTACTGCTGGTGTAGCCTGTGCTGATTGCCATATGCCCTACATGCGGGATGCTTCCGGGGAAAAATATTCTTCCCACTGGTGGACCAGTCCTTTGAAAACTCTGGAACAGTCTTGTACCAAGTGCCATACCCAGGGCACAGACTGGCTGAAACAGAAAGTACATGATATCCAGTCCCGGACCTGGGAATTGCAAACTATTGCTTCCAAAGAAATTGCCAAGGCTCATGACCAGATCAAACTGGCTCTGGCTACTCCCGGGGCAGATCAGAATCTGATTGCCCAGGCTCAGCGCAAGGTAGTGCAGGCCCAGTGGCGCTGGGACTGGATTGCAGCGGAAAACTCCCGCGGTTTCCACAACCCCGATATGGCTCTTAACACTTTAGGTAAAGCTATCCTGATGGCCAAAGAAACTCAGGAACTGGCTCAGCAGGCGATGGCCAAAGGGCAAAAGGCACAACCGGTTAAACCGGCCCAATAAAGAAGAGTTCCCGGCAGTTAATGCCGGGAACTTTTTTGCATTGGTATGATTTTTGCATATAAAAAAGATTGAAAAGGAGGTGGCGGGAACAGGATGGAGAGAAAACGGCAACTGGCCCATTTACTTGGGGGCGGCATAGCCATGTTTGTTCTCCTTTTTTTGACCAAAAACCAGGGTTTTTCACTGGCAGCCCCCTCGTTTGGTGCCTCGGCTATGCTGATTTTTGCCCTGGGAAAGGGTCAGCCGGCTGAAGGGAAAAATGCTTTCTGGGGACAAGTCCTGTCTGCCTTGGCCGGAGTGACAACAGCCAAAATCCTGGGCACTACCTGGTATGCAGTAGCGATAGCGGTTTTTCTGGCTTTTCTGGTAATGCTGGTCACCGACACCTTTCACCCTCCTGGGGGTGCTACTGCCTTCCTGGCCTGTGATACAGGCCAGGGCTGGTGGTTTGTGCTCCTGCCCGTAGCCAGCGGAATAGGTATCATGCTGCTTATCCGTTATATATCCTACCGGCTCACTGAATTAATTCCTGAATCCCGGGTTGAGGTGGAGGAAGGATAACAGGTGTCCTGAAAGATGGACAGTTTTCTTTCTGATTGCACAGTAGTGGAGCAAGCAAAGTTAGCTCATTTTCCTGAAAGGTGGTTTTTCTTAGTCCAATGGAAGTCAAATTTCTCACACAAATTGGTACTGGGAGTTCTGCTACTCAGGTTAGAGAGGTTTTATTAGCTGCTGTGAAAGCGATTGTGCAGGCAGTGGGAGAGCGGGACCGTTATACCAGACATCATTCTCAGAATGTGGCTGAATATGCTAAAATCATTGCCCGTGAGCTGGATTTGCCGTCGGAACAGGTGGAGAGTATCTATCTTGCTGCCTTGTTTCACGATATAGGTAAAATTGGGGTTCCCGACCAGGTTTTAAATAAACCAGGCAAATTAGAGGAAAACGAACTGCTACTGATTAGAGAACATCCATTGATTGCTGGCCGCATTCTGGAAAGTTTCGGCGAGTTCAGGGATATTCTCCCTGCCATTACGCAACATCATGAACACTGGGATGGGAGCGGTTATCCTTTTGGTTTAATTGGGGAAGCTATTGATTTGGGTGCCAGGATAATCGCTGTTGCTGATGCTTTTGATGCCATGACCAGCGATCGAATCTATCGTCCGGGAATGCCTCAGGCCCAGGCCATTGACATTTTGAGTAAAGGAGCGGGTCAACAGTGGGACTCCCGGGTGGTGAACGCTTTTATTAACTGGTGGGAAAAAACCTATAATCCCCGGGGTCGGCACGACTGGCAAATGAAACATATACAGACTATTTATCAAAACTTTTTAAAGGATACGACTGGTGGAAAAGTATTACTCCTTGACGAAAAAGAGATCGAGCAATTTCTCAAACCTCTGCAGTGTTTTGCGGAGCTGCCCATCGAAAATGGTTTGCATTTAAGCTGGTCAAGGCAGTTATTCAGTGACTGGCTGGGGGAGCTGGGACTGGACCAGGTATATCAACAGACCTATCAACTGGTCTTCTCTGAGCTGGTTAGCAATATGCTCAAACACGCTGAGAAAGGGACAATCCAGTGGGGCCGAAATAGTGCCGGGGAAATTGTACTCATTGCCAATGACCAGGGCCAGGGTTTTGTGCTGGAAAAATTGCCGCAGAGCATCATGGTCAGCGGTTTTTCCACCAAAAAGTCCCTGGGCTGGGGACTTCCTTTTATACTGGAGCATTGCCGACAACTGGTAATTGCGAAAACGGAAAGCGGTACCTTTATTGCAATCAAACTTGGTTGTGAACAGATTGAAGACATGGGCCAGACTATTTAGGTGTCCATTTTGGTGGACTGAGTTCCATTAATAAGCACAATTTTAATATGCAAAGCCGTGCTAAACCGCCTCGGGCTGGTTGGCACGGCTTTTGCTTTGTTGTTGGCCGCAAACAACAGCGTTTGCATACCTTTGTGAAGGGAGGGAACAAAGTGGAAAAAATGTGGCGTACTGCAACAAATCTGATGGTTTTTCTCACCTTACTGGCAGTTGCCACCATTGGCCTGATGGGCAAATACTGGCTAATCGGTGATAGCCGCGGAGTTTTCATCTATGGTGGCATCTTTTTTATGATTTCCGGTATTGCTCTCTATGTCTGGAAAAGTACAGTATTTCCCAATGAGGAGGTAGAATGGCGTGACTAAACAACAGGACATGTCCAGGCGCAAGTTTTTAACCCTCCTGGGGGGTATACCGCTGGCTGGTATTGTAGTATCATCCACCTCAGTCTTTACCCAGTATCTGTATCCCCCTGAATCCCTGCGGACTCCACCCAAGCCAATGGAGGTGGCAGCTGAAGGGGAGTTAAAGGTAGGGGAGCTGAAGGAATTTGAATACAATGATGCTCCGGCGGTACTGGTGCAGGTGAAAGAAGGGGAATACAAGGCCTTTTATCGCAAATGCACTCACCTGGGCTGTGTAGTGATTTTTAACCAGGAGCAAAAAGTTTTTGATTGCCCCTGCCATGGCGGCAAATTCGATTTGAACGGCAATGTGTTGGCCGGGCCACCGCCGGCTCCCCTGACCCAGCTGGCAGTTAAAGTCGATGGTGGCAAGATTATCGTCAGTGAGAGGAGTGCGTAACCGATGAAAGCCTGGTTGATCGAACGTTTTGGCACCGGCTGGCTGGAAACCTGGAAGGAGATCAAGGAACATCCGGTTCCGCCTCATGCCTTGAATCCCATCTATTGTCTGGGTGGCTTAACCTTTCTCTCTTTTTTGATCCAGGCTGTGACCGGAATCATTCTAGCTCTTTATTATCGGCCCACACCGGAAGAGGCCTATGCTAGTATTCAGTTCATTATGGAGCAGGTTTCCTTTGGGGCCATGATTCGTTCTGTTCATCACTATGCGGCTAATATCATGGTTTTGCTGGTCATGTTGCATATGCTGCGGGTCTTCTATACCGGTTCCTTTAAAAAACCGCGGGAACTGAACTGGGTAGTAGGGGTATTGCTCTATCTGCTCACTCTCGCCTTCGGTTTTACCGGCTATCTGTTGCCCTGGGACCAGGTAGCTTACTGGGCTTCAGTGGTTGGCACCGAAATCATGGGTGGAGTACCGGTAATTGGTAAATACCTGATGATTTTGGCCCGTGGTGGATTGAAAGTTACTGAATTCACCCTCACCCGTTTCTATGTCGCCCATGTCATTATCCTGCCCTTGCTGGCTATCCTCCTGATGGGTTTGCACTTCCTGATGGTAAGGCTGCAGGGTATATCGGAAGAACTGTAAGGGGGATGGAAAATGGCAAATAGCAAATACAAAAAAGGCACTATTCCCTTTATACCAAACCATTTGCTGACTGAAGTTGCGGTTGCCCTCTTTTTTATCGGTATCATCCTCTTTTTATCCGGGCTTATTCCCCGGGAACTGGGCGAGCCGGCCAACAAGCTGGCTACCCCGGAACATATCAAGCCGGAATGGTATTATCTCTGGATGTTTGAAATGTTAAAACTGATCCCCTCCAAGATTTTAGGACTACTGGCTTCCGGGGCGGTATTCGTAGTTCTAGCTCTGATCCCCTGGTTGGATAAGAGCCCTTATCGCCGGCCCAGCCAGCGGCCAGTGGCTTCAGCAGTAATGGGCCTGGCAGTAGTAGCAGTCATTATCTTGACTATTATGGCCTGGTAAGAGAAAAAAGGAGGCGAGGCCCATGCTGGATAAAGCCTGGGCGCTGATTGGCGGGGCTCTCGGTTATGGCGTTTTACGCATGCTGAAAGATAAAAACGGGCTGGTGCGTCCGCCGGGAGCCCTGGAGGAAACAGCATTTTTGGCTACTTGTGTACGTTGTGGGCAATGTGCCACCGCCTGTCCCTATCAAGCGATTAAGATTGCCGGTCCAGGCAGTGGTTTTGGAGTTGGCACTCCCTATCTTGCTGTCAGGGAAAATCCCTGTCGCCTCTGTGCTAATTTTCCTTGCATCAAGGCTTGCCCAAGTGGAGCTTTAAAGCCGGTCAAGGAACGGAAAGCAGTACGCATGGGAGTAGCTCGCTTAAACCGTAAAACCTGTTTATCCTGGCAGGGGATGCGCTGTGAAATCTGCTATCGCAATTGTCCTTTCCTGGATGAAGCAATTTACCTGGATTTGCAGCCCAACAGGAAAACCGGCTATCATACCATTTTTCAAGTTTGGGTCAATGAAGAAAAATGTACCGGCTGTGGAATCTGTGAACACTCCTGTCCGGTGGAACAGGCGGCAATTGTCGTTGACCCGGAGGGGCGGTGAACAAGATGAGGAAATGGACCTGGTTACGGCGGCTGGTGCAGGTACTGGTGATCGGATTACTACTAAGTCAGTTATTTGGTTTCAAATTTTTCAGCGGTGACCTCAATGCTTCCAACCTGCTGGGTATTCCCCTGACCGACCCCCTGACAGCGCTGCAGTATCTTTTACTGGGCCAGCTGGCAGGAAAAATCTTGCTGGGAGCACTGTTGATTACAGCCTTCTACTGGCTACTGGGGGGTAAGACTTTTTGTAGCTGGGTTTGTCCGGTGAATACCGCAGGAGAACTGCTGGATAAGTTGCGCCACTGGCTGGGGCTGCCGGAGCGAAAACTTGACCATGGCTTAAAATACCTGGTGCTGGGGCTGGTGTTGCTTTTAACCCCCATCCTGGGCTATCCGGCCTTTGCTCCCTTTAATCCAGTGGGTCAAACCAGTATGGCCCTGGCCTTTGGTCTGGCAGGAGCACTGGTGCCCCTGTTGCTGGTGCTTGCTTTTGAGTTACTGCTTTACCGGCGGGGCTGGTGTCGTAGTCTCTGTCCCATTGGAGCCTTTTATGCCTTGCTGGGGCGACTGAGTCCCTTCGTAGTCACCTACCGGCAGGACCAGTGTGTGAATTGCCGGGCCTGTGCCCGGGCCTGTCCCATGGGAGCTGATACTTTAAACGGCCCTCTGGTGCAGAAGGAAGCGCTGGTTACTGACTGGGACTGTACCCGTTGCGGCAGTTGTATTGATGTCTGTCCGCAACAAGCTCTGCAATATGGCTGGAAACTGAAGCGAAAGGGGAGAAAAGACCAATGAATTTATCCCGTCGGGATTTTATCAAATCTATCGCTGCTGCTACGGCAATGGCAGCTGCCGGTTGTTCAGCACAAAAGCCAGGAGAAAAGGTGGGCCTGGATAAAGGCACGGTAGAAGTGGATGAATGGCGTAAAGCCACTTGCCGCTTCTGTGGTACCGGTTGCGGCATTATGGTCGGGATCAAGGATGGCAAGGTTGTAGCTAACAAGGGAGACAAGGAGTCACCGGTTAACAAAGGGCTGAACTGCGTAAAAGGCTATTTTGTCCGCAAGATTTTGTATGCTGAAGACCGGCTGAAAAAGCCCTTGATCCGCAAAAACGGCAAGCTGGTGGAGGCCAGCTGGGAGGAGGCCCTGGATCTGGTGGCCCGGAAGTTCAAGGAAGCCATTGATCAGTACGGTCCAGACTCCGTAGGGATGCTGGCTTCCGGACAGATGTATGTCTGGGAAGGATATGCGGCAGTCAAACTGTTTAAAGCTGGTATCGGCACTAACAATATTGACCCCAATGCCCGTTTCTGTATGGCCAGCGCTGTTGCCGGTTTCATGACCACCTTTGGCAAGGATGAGCCCATGGGCTGCTATGAGGATATTGAACATGCCAATGTCTTTATCACCTGGGGCAACAATATGGCGGAAATGCATCCTGTGCTTTTCTCCCGGGTAACCGCGCGCAAGCTGGCTGACAAAAGCGTGATAATGATCGATATCGCGACCCGCCGTACCAGGACTACCGAGATTGCTGATGAATATCTGCAATTTGTTCCCGGTACTGACCTGGCGGTAATGAACGGGATCGCTAATGTAATTATCAATGAAAAACTTTATGATGAAGAATTTGTCAGCAAGCATTGTGTCTTCAAACGGGGTAAAGAAAATATCGGCTATGGTCTGGAAGACGGGGCTAAATTCAAGGATGAGCCGCAGCCCATGACCTTTGATGAGTACAAGGCTTATGTGGCCAAATATACTCCTGAGTATGTCCAGCAATTAAGCGGCGTCCCGGCAGACAAAATTCGCTGGCTGGCTCATCTCTTTGCCGACAAGAGCAAACGCATTATGTCTTTCTGGACCATGGGCTTTAACCAGCATGTACGGGGTACCTGGGCCAACAACCTGGTCTATAACCTCCACCTGCTGACCGGACAAATCTGTAAACCGGGAGCCACCCCATTCTCCCTGACCGGCCAGCCCAGTGCCTGCGGTACAGCCCGGGAAGTCGGTACTTTTGCCCATCGCCTTCCGGCCGACATGGTGGTGGAAAATCCCGAACACCGGGCCATTGCTGCGAAAATCTGGAATGTGCCAGTGGAAAAGATTCCGGCTCAGGTGGGTTTCCATGCTACGGAAATGCTGCGGGCAGTGGACTATGGCAAGATTAAGGTGCTGTGGGTGATGTGCAATAACCCCCTGGCTGCCGCTCCCAAAGCCGGTCGCTGGCGCAAGGCTTTTGAAGAAAACAAGGCGTTCCTGGTAGTATCTGATGTTTATCCCAACCAGACCACCAAATTTGCCGATGTCGTGTTGCCGGCAGCCATGTGGGTAGAGAAGGAAGGTATGTACGGCAATGCCGAGCGACGGACCCAGCATCTGGCCAAGTGTACTTTGCCTCCTGGCGAAGCCAAGGACGATCTGTGGCAAATCATCCAGATCGCCAAACGGCTGGGCTATGGTGACCTCTTCAACTATCCCGGGGTGGACAAATATGATGGCGCTCATCCGGAAGGGGAAAGCGAGTTGAAAAAAGCCCTCTGGGAAGAATATCGCCAGTTTACCATCGGCAAGGGCAAGGACCTGGCTCCTTATGAAGAGTATGTCAAGCACCGGGGCCTGCTCTGGCCGGTAGTGGACGGCAAAGAAACCAAACGGCGCTATGTGGAAGGGGAAGATCCCTATGTCAAGCCCGGGGAAGGCATTAAATTCTATGGTAACCACAAGGAAGGGGACCGGGCTGTTATCTGGGCCCGTCCTTATGAGCCCCCGGCAGAAGTGCCCGATGCCGAATATCCCTTCTGGCTCTGTACCGGCCGGGTGCTGGAGCACTGGCATACCGGCACCATGACCCGTCGGGTTCCGGAATTGAAAAAAGCGGTGCCCAATGCCTATGTGGAAATCAACCCGGCGGATGCGGAGCGGCTGGGTATAAAGAATGGCGATCTGGTCAAGTTGACAACCAGGCGCGGGTCCATTACCGCTCCCGCTATGATTGACGGGCGGGGCAAGCCGCCGAAAGGCTCTGTCTTCGTACCTTTCTTTGATGAGGAAATTCTTATTAACCTTCTAACTCTGGATGCTTTCTGTCCTATCTCAAAACAGCCTGACTATAAAAAATGTGCGGTGAAGGTGGAAAAAGCATGATCAACCGCCGGCAATTTTTCAGCTCCCTGGGTTTGAAAACTCTGGACTGGGCCAGACAAGCTCTGGTCCAGCTCCTCAGCCAGGAAGACCTGTGGCTGCGGCCTCCAGGTGCCTTACCGGAAGAAGCCTTTTTGTTAGCCTGCACCCGCTGTGGACAGTGTGTCAATGCCTGTCCCCGGGGGTGTCTGAGCCAGCTGGGGCCTGAAGCAGGGACAGCTGTGGGCACACCGATCCTGGCATTTATAGCTGGCAAGGCCTGTAATCTCTGCGGACAATGTGCAGCCAGCTGTCAAAACGGAGCCCTGGCTTCGAACCAGGTGGGAAAAACCCTGATAGCCAGGCTGGATGCAGAAAGATGTTTGGCCTGGCAGGGAGCAATGTGCCGTGTGTGTTATGAGAGTTGTCCTAAGTTGGGAAAAGCATTGATTTTAACAGATTTTCAATACCCCACGGTAATTCAGGAGGAATGTGACGGATGCGGGTGCTGTCAACTGGCCTGCATTCAGTCCGATCCGGCAATAGCCATAAGGAGGCGAGAAGATGGCCAGCAATAAATACTTGCTACCAATGATCTTTACCATACTGGTTACTATCCTGTTCGGCGCTACCTTCGCTCTCAGCTGGGAACCTTTTATCGCCGGCCCGCCGCCGGCGAAAGTAAATCCGCCCACTATCCCCCATACCCTGCAGGGACGGGAAGGGAAATGCATACTCTGTCATAAAGATGCCGCCGGGGTTAAAATCCCCCGCACTCCCCATCCCGACCGGGCGAACTGTCTCCAGTGCCATGTCCCCAATTAAATAAAGGTGGTGGACGCGATGGTGATTTCCGGATTGTACATTCAAGTTAAGGAAGAGATGATGGAAGAGGTGGCAAAGCAGCTGGCTGCTCTGCCCGGGGTAGAGGTGCATGGCTGCTTTCCGCCGGGAAAAATTATTATTGTCCTGGAAAGCAAAAATGAAGATGATGCCCATGAAATGGTAAGCCAGACTATTGTCAACATTCCCGGTGTCCTGGGGGCTTACCTGGCCTATTGTAATTTTGAAGAACTGGTGAGCTGAAAGAGGGCTCCTGCCCTCTTTCAGCTTGGAGAGGAGGTTAGAAGATGATTACCTGCAAATGCGGTTATCAGCACCATGACACAAGCAAAATCATCAACAAACGCGATTTGCATGGCCGCCTGCGCCCTGAGTGTGCTATCTGCGGGCGACGGATTATCATCCGTTCCGTTTCTCCGCGGGAGTACAAAGACTTGCTCAGCCGGAATAGAGCCAGTTAACAGGGACCCCTTGGAGCAAAGGGGTCCCTTGCTTTTGCTTCCGTTTAAGGGTAGAATGAAAACAAAACAGGGGGAAGGTGGAACAGGACGATGCAGGTTAATGGGATTATTCTGGCTGGTGGCCGCAGCAGTCGTATGGGAAGAAACAAGGCGCTCCTGCCTCTCCAGGGGAAAGTTTTTCTGGAACGCATCCGGCAGGCGATGTTGCCAGTAGTGAAAGATATTATTCTGGTCAGCAATGAACCGGAGTGTTATCCTGACTGGCAGGGCCTCCTGGTGACGGATATCATACCACGGCGAGGGCCTTTAAGTGGCATCCATGCCGGGTTGACTGTTTCAGACTGCCACTATAACCTGGTGGTGGCCTGTGATATGCCTTTTGTCAGCACGGAGCATTTGAAGCGGTTGCGCAAGGAAGCAGAGGGCTATGATGTGGTGGTGCCGCAACATGGTGATTATTTGCAGCCCCTGTTTGCTGTTTATAGTCGCAATTGTATTGCCGCCATTGAAGACTGTCTTCTGCGGGATATCCGGAAAATTATTGCCTTTTACCCCCAGGTTAGGGTCAAGTTCTTGCCGGTGGAACGCCTGGGCGACCCGGCTGAAATGGAGCAGGTCTTTTTCAATGTCAATACTCCTGCCGACTGGCAGCAGGCCCGGCAGCTGGCAGGAGAGATAGAGGAGGAAAAGCGGCATGAGTGAACGTTACTCTGTACATACTACTATCCGCTGGCAAAAACATGAACGGACAGAACTGGAGGATCCAATAATCAGGGAATCACCTCTGACCATTTACCTGAATGGCAAGGAGATGGTTTCCCTGCTCTGCACGCCCGAATATCAGGAGGATCTGGCTCTTGGCTTTCTAACGGCAGAAGGGCTTCTGGAAAACCCTGATGATCTGCTATCTGTTCGTCTGGATGAGGAACAGGGAGCAGTCTGGGTAGAAACCCTGCGCACTCCCATGATTGCAGAACAGCTTTTCCTGAAACGGTTTATCACCACCGGCTGTGGCAAGGGAACCACCTTTTACAATGTTATGGATCACAGCCTGGCCCGGCAGGAGCGTATACCCCTGCAGGTCAAGGCTGAGGATCTGGTAGAGCTGATGCGGGAAGTGCAGCAAAAATCCGAGCTTTATCGCCTGACCGGCGGTGTACACAGTGCGGCTCTCTGTCAGGGCCGGGAAATTTTGCTTTTCCGTGAAGATGTGGGCCGGCACAATGCGGCTGACAAAATTATGGGCTATTGTTTCCGCCACCGCATTCCTATGGAGGATAAAGTCCTCCTGACCAGTGGCCGCATTTCCTCGGAAATCCTGCTGAAAGCGGCCAAAATGGGAATCGGGGCCATTGTCTCCCGCTCAGCACCTACTGACCTGGCCCTGCAGCTGGCAGAAGAACTGGGTATAACGGTGATCGGATTTGTGCGCGGCAGCCGCATGAATATCTATACCAATGCAGAGCAGGTGATAGAATGAAAATACCGGTTCTGGCCTTTGTCGGTACTTCCAATTCCGGCAAAACTACATTGTTAACCAAGATAGTTTCCCTTCTCAGCCAGCAGGGTTACCGGGTGGCAGTGGTTAAGCATCATCACCATCGTCCCCAGCTGGACCAGCCTGGGAAAGATACTTACCGCTACGCCGAGGCCGGGGCTCAGGTGGTGGTCAGTGCTTCCCCGGAAATGACGGCTTTTCTGGAATACCGGCCGGAACCGCCCCTGGCAGCCATTCTGGAGAGGATAACAGATGTGGATATTATCCTGCTGGAAGGGTTTAAATGGGAACCGGTGCCCAAGGTGGAAGTTATCCGCCGGGAGATAAGACAACATCTCATCTGTCAGCCTCAGGAATTAAAAGCAGTAGTGGGAGATATCATTTTTCCTGAACTGGATATACCTCAGTTTGATATCAATGATACGGAAGGAGTGGCTCGGTGGCTGGTCGCCAGTTATCTAACCGCCAGTTAACAGTTTTGCTGGTCAGTGGAGTTATTTTGCTTGCTGCCATCTGGCTCTGGCCCTGGTTAAAAAACTTGACGGCGGCCCGTCTGGCCGCTACCGTCCTGGGTTGGGGCTGGGCGGGCAGGGTAGTAGTTTTTTTGCTGGCTTTATTACAGGGCTCGTTGCCTGTCATCCCCTTTTTTCTGCTCGCTTCCGGAGCCGGGCTGGCTTATGGATTCTGGCAGGGAGCTTTTCTGGTATGGAGCGGGGCCGTCCTGGGTTGCCTTTTGCCCTTTTATCTGGCGCGCTTCCTGGGCTACCAGTGGGCCCAGACCTATCTTGACAAAAAGGGCTGGCACTTTCAGGCCAGACCAGCTTTTGGCTTCATGGCTGTTCTAACCGGCCGCCTGTTTCCCGTGGTACCTTCCTCGGTTATAAACATTCTGGCCGGTCTCAGCCCTCTTTCCGTCCCGGTGTTTCTGTCAGCTACCGCCCTGGGTAAATTGCCCTGGACCTTGATGTATGCTGGTCTGGGGCGACTGCTGACTAAAGGAGAGCTGCCTCTCGGTTATATCCTGGTAGTTGTCAGCTTTTTGCTTATCGGCTTTACTCTTGTCTACCTGAAGTATCAAAAAAACCGCTTACTCCGGGAAAAACCGGAATAAGCGGTTTTTTTACTTGACGATCAGCACCGGACAGGGGGCCAGGTGGGCTACTTTACTGCTGATACTGCCCATAAACAGGCCTTTGACTGCTCCCAGCCCCCGGCTGCCCACTACAATCATATCATAGCCTTCATATTCTGCCACCTTGCAGATAACGGTAGCCGGGTGACCATATTTGCTCAGGGTTTGTACTTCAAAGCCATCAATGCGGAAGAAATCCCGGGCCCGGGCCAGCACGGTTTCAGCATTGATGCGAGCCTGTTCCTCGAAGACAGCGGGGCTGATTTCCCCGGCCTGATGGGCCAGAACATTGTTGGGAATATCAATAACATAGAGAACTGTTATTGCCAGGCTATCATTGAGCCGCAATAAATCCTTGACGGCTTTCAGGGCTTTATCAGAGTGGCGCGACCCGTCCACTGCCACCAGGATTTTTTTCATAGGCTATCCCTCCGCTTCAGCTTATTAATATTATCTTAGCCGCTCAGGGAGAAAATTACAAGCGGGAAAGCAATTGTATGAATATTTGATAAATTACGGCGATTGGCCGCTATCTTTATTGTAATCTTTGACAGGTTGTGGTATAATGTTGCCAGCAATTTAACATGCTATTACTGTCCTTTGGATAGGAGGTGATTATGTGCTAAAAGGTGTGCTCACAGCAGTTCACGTACTATTGTCCCTGGCTTTGATCGCCACTGTTCTTCTCCAGTCGGGCCGCAGTGCCGGTTTATCTGGAGCTATCGCCGGTGGGGCCGAGTCCATTCTGGGGAAGAAAAAGGGATTGGATGAACTACTGCACAAGCTAACCACCTTTGTAGCCATCGGTTTCATGGTGACTTCACTGGTTCTGGTTATCTTGTCCAAGTAGAAAAATCCCAAGGAACATAGGGACGAGGAGGGCGAGTGCAGGTGTCTTTACTCAATTCTGTGTGGGCTATCGTAGCAGGTTTGCTCGGTTTGGCTTTTGCCGGTTATCTGGCAGCCAGTGTTCTGAAAGAACCCCAGGGAACCGAGCGCATGAAAGAACTGTCCCAGGCTATTTTTGAAGGGGCAATGGCCTATCTCAACCGGCAGTACAAAACCCTGATTCCTTTTGCGGCTGTTATCTTCCTGGCCTTATTCTTTACTCGTGGGCAATCCTATGCTGTCTCCTTCCTGGTAGGGGCAGTCTTTTCCGCTCTGGCCGGTTATGCCGGTATGACCATTGCTACCAAATCCAATGCCCGGACTACCCAGGCCTGTATCGAAGGGCTGGACAAAGGGCTGAGCGTGGCTTTCCGCGGTGGCGCGGTGATGGGGATGTCCGTTGCCGGTCTGGGGCTGTTTGGTGTGTCCATTCTCTATTATTTTTATGGTGATCCGGAACTGATTGACCCCTTTGCCTTTGGGGCCAGTGCGATCGCTCTGTTTGCCCGGGTCGGTGGTGGTATCTACACCAAGGCAGCTGACGTGGGGGCTGACCTGGTGGGTAAAGTAGAAGCCGGGATTCCGGAGGATGACCCGCGCAACCCGGCGGTTATCGCTGACAACGTTGGTGACAACGTAGGGGACACCGCCGGTATGGGTGCAGACCTCTACGAGTCCTATGCAGCGACTACTATTGCTGCCATGTTGATCGGGGCTACTTCCATGGAAGGCGAGCTGAAAATCGCCGGCGTTATCTTCCCGCTGCTGGTGGGTGCAGCTGGTTTGATCGCTTCCATCATCGCCAGCTTCTTTGTCAAGATGGGCCCCGATGGCAACCCGCAGGCTGCCTTGAATAAAGGTTTGTGGGGTACCAATATCATCACCGGTATTGCTACCTGGTTCCTGGCCAGCTCACCGGAATTCTTCGGCAAGTTCACCGAGAAATCCGATACCTTCCCCCTGGGAATGCCTCTGGGTATCTTCCTGGCGGTAGTAGCGGGTCTGGTGGTCAATGTTGCTATCGGTTATATCACTGAATACTACACCTCCTATCAAAAGGCTCCGGCCAGGGAAATTGCAGAATCCTCCCAGACCGGCCCGGCTACTAATATCATCAGCGGTCTGGCTGTAGGTCTTAAGAGTACCATGTTGCCCATTTTGGTCATCGTAGCGGCGACCTTTATTGCCCATAACCTGGCTGGCATCTATGGTATCGCTATGGCAGCTATGGGCATGCTCTGTACAGCCGGCATGGTGGTAGCCATCGACTCCTTTGGTCCGGTGGCGGACAATGCCGGTGGTATTGCGGAAATGGCGGAACTGGGTCCGGAAGTGCGGAAGAAAACCGACAAGCTGGATGCTGTTGGGAACACCACTGCTGCTGTGGCCAAGGGTTTTGCTATCGGTTCGGCGGCTCTGACCGCCCTGGCGCTGTTCAATGCCTTTGCTGAAAAGGTAATATCTGCCGGCAAGATTCAGGGCGAATTTGCACTGAACTTGCTGGAGCCCACTATCGTTATCGGTCTCTTTATCGGTGCAGCTGTACCTTTCCTCTTCTGCGCCCTGGCCATGAAGGCTGTGGGCACTGCCGCCTTTGAAATGATCGGGGAAGTGCGGCGGCAGTTCCGGGAAATTCCCGGCCTGATGGAAGGTAAAGCCAAGCCCGATTATGCTCGCTGCGTGGATATCAGTACCAAGGCTGCGATTAAGCAAATGATCGCTCCTGGCCTGCTGGCTGTGGTCAGTCCCCTGGTTGTTGGCTTTATCCTGGGAGCCAAGGCTCTGGGTGGTTTCCTGGCTGGAACGACTGTGGCCGGGGTGTTGCTGGCCATCTTTATGGCTAACTCCGGTGGCGCCTGGGACAATGCCAAGAAATACATCGAGACCGGACAGTATGGTGGTAAGGGTTCTGATGCCCATAAAGCCGCTGTTATCGGGGACACTGTCGGTGACCCCTTCAAGGACACTGCAGGTCCTTCCTTGAACGCTTTGATCAAGGTTACCGGTACTATCTCCTTGATCATTGCGCCTTTCCTGAATCTGTAATTCAGATTGATTTTAATACGATTTGAGTTAAGAAAAGGGCACTTTGTTTGCTAGTTAAGCAAGGCAAAGTGCCTTTTTTATTTCATAACCGGTCTACTGCCAATCCGTTAAAGTCAAAAAAGTCTATTGGAGTGAGGTTAGGTGGGGGACAAAAATTTCTTTAATATCCAGAAACAATTGTTAACTCTCTATCTATGTATAGCAGTGGGGGGGATAGGTATGGGAGTAGTTATTCCTCTTATCCCTCTGACCCTGCGGGACCAGGGAATAAGTACAACAACTATCGGGCTAATCGCAACCACTATGTCGGTGAGCGGAGCTCTGTTTGCAGTACCCATCGGAAAACTGGTAGATAAGTTCGGCAGCAAGGTTGTTCTGCTGACAGGTTTGGCTATCTACGGGGTTTGTATGCTGATTTTTCCCTTTGCGAAAACAATAATTTCTTATTATATAATAAGAGCTATTGAAGGTATTGGCTGGGCTGCTATATGGGTAGGAACCGAAACTATAATTAACCTGTTGAGTAGTCCGGAAGACCGGATTCGTAACCTTGGTTTATATGGGGTATTTACCGGTTTGGGAATCGGTGTAGGGCCTCTCCTGGGAATGACTGGAGTGGAAAGGTTCGGTAATTATTTTCCATTTATAATATCCTTTGTCATTTCCCTCCTGGCCATGTTGATGGTCCTCTTTTTTGTGGAGAACATTAAGGCGAGCTATAAGAAAGAAAAACAGGTGGATAGTTATTTAATTTTAGGGTTAATCCAACTTCCCTTACTGGCTGCTTTTCTTTATGGAGTAACCGAAACAACGGTAACCTCTTTTCTGTCCCTTTATCTCCGTGAACTAGGTCTTAACAGTGTTGAGACGGGGACAATTATTACCATCTTTGTGCTGGGGGGAATTGCAGTACCTCCCTTAGTGGGATTCTTTGTCAAGGGTTTAAACAAGTTTATTATACTTTTGGCTGCGGGTTTAAGTTTGACGACATGTACTCTGGCCTTCCCCTGGTTTAAAACTTCTCTATTATTGAACGGGGGAACCTTGATTCTTGGTGGCAGTGCGGGGCTTTTATATGTAACGGCCTTGTCTATAATAGGTGACCGAGTTGACAGAAGCCACATGGGCACAGGCAACGCTTTGTTTACCAGTTTGTATGGGATAGGAAGTATTGTTGGTCCGATAACGGGAGGAGTCAGTTACCAGTATTTCGGGCCCAGGTTTATATTTTATCAGATTGCTGCCATGGCTGCAGTTGGCTTGATTCTTATATTGATAATCAGGTTAACTAGTTTGATTTACCGTAAAGTTTTAGACGAAAAAGAGGCTATTGGCAAGGGACGTGAGTCTTAGGGGCGGTCTGACCGGTTTGAATTTTGCTCGTAATTATGGTTCTTTGAAGACCTACCACTTGTTCTATTTTCCCTCCTTGTCCCATAAGATGTAATGGACAATCTATTGGGAGGGGAAAGACAATGAAACAGAAACTGGCCTTAATAATGATGCTGGTTCTGTTGCTGACAGTAACCAGCGGCTGCAATGGCGTCAAGGGGGCTCTGGCCTACCTGCTGGGCAGCAAGCCAGTAGCAACACAGCCTCAGCAGGGGGAAGAAAAACCCCTCTGGCTGGGAAAGCCGGAAGAGGCTCAAAAAACTGTGCCGCAATTAAAAGAAGTACTGGTGTATTTCCCGGATGCCCGGGGGCAGCTAATCGCAGAACAGCGGCAGGTGGACAAAAATCAGGGGATCGGCAAAGGAGCGCTGCTGGAATTGCTCAAAGGGCCCAAACAACATGGGTTATATCCGGCGGTACCGGCAGGGACGAAATTGCTGGGATTGAAAATACAGCAGGATGGGCTGGCGGTGGTTGATTTTTCCCGGGACCTGAAAGCTAATTTTAAAGGCGGCAGCCAGCAGGAAATTACCACCCTCTGGAGTATTGTAAATACTTTGGGGCAGTTCCCTACTGTCAAAAAGGTACAAATTCTGGTTGAGGGTCAAATCATTGAAACTTTAGGCGGGCATGTGGAAATCAATCAGCCCTTAGAACCTGATCAGACATTAGTTCCGGCAGGAAAAAATTAGGCCGCAAGGCCTTTTTTCTATTTTTCTGGCAGGAAAATAGCGAAGCTTGTAGAAGTTTTAACAAAATGGCTAATCTGTGAGCGAAGAGGGGGAGGAGAATGACAAAAACTCGCAAGATTTTTCATCTTCTGCTATTCATTTCCCTGTTCTGGCTGTTATTGCCAGGTTGGGCCATAGCCAGCGGTACAGCAACGGTAACGGGGACAAAGCTGAATATTCGCCAGTTTCCCTCGACAACAGCAAAAATTCTTGGGCAAGTCAAAAAGGGGGACAAGCTACCGGTTTTCAGTCAAAAAGGAGATTGGCTGCAGGTCAAATTTGGCAAACAAACAGGCTGGGTTTTTAAAAGTCTGGTTAGTTATCAGGCGGCTAATTCCCAGACCACTGCCGTTCGACCAGTACAACAGCAAACAACAACTTCTGGAACAGGCAGCAATTATGCGACAGTAACGGGGACAAAGCTGAATATTCGCCAGTTTCCCTCGACAACAGCAAAAATTCTTGGGCAAGTCAAAAAGGGGGACAAGCTACCGGTTCTCAGTCAAAAAGGAGACTGGCTGCAGGTCAAATTTGGCAAACAAACAGGCTGGGTTTTTAAAAGTCTGGTTAGTTATAAACTAGCTCAGCCGGAGGCAAAACCGGTTAACCAGGCTCCGGCTGCCGTGCAGAAAACAGTTTATGTAATCGCTACTACCGTCAATCTGCGGACTGGCCCGGGCACTAACTACGCCAAAGTAGGGGTAGCCAGACAGGGGCAGGAATTAAAGGTGGTCGCCCAGCAAAAAGCCAGTGACGGCAAGATATGGTACAAGCTGGCTAATAACGCCTGGGTAGCAGGCTGGCTGGTGCAGGAAAAACCGCAGGTAACGCCTGTCAGCAGTCAACCTCAGGACAAACCTGAGCCGGAACCGGTGCCAAACCTGCCGCCAGCTGAGCAGGGCCTTTATATTGACATCAGGGCCATTAAAGAAGGGGATGGCACCAGGATTAAGGTTTATGCCAACAGCTCTGTTACCGATCAGGTAGTGCTGGAGAAACAGGATAGACAGTGGAAAGTGATACTGCCAGGGGCGAAATTGCTCAATCCTTTCGATGGGGCGGGACAAAGCTGGCCCGGGCTGGAATTACTCCAGGTCCAGCAGCTGGAAGATGATGCTGCTGGGGTAGTGCTGACAGCAGTATATAGCAGTGTTTATGCTCCGGTGCTGATTCCCGGTCAGGATGGGCGCAGCCTGGAGATTCTGGTAGGTCTGGGCCGTCTGCAAGGACGCACGATTGTGATTGATCCAGGTCATGGTGGTACTGACCCCGGTGCCATCGGCGGGGTGCTGAAGGTTAAGGAAAAGGATGTAAACCTGGCTATCGCCCAGCGGGTACGGCGGTATCTGGCGGAAGAAGGGGCCCAGGTCATCATGACCCGGGAAGGGGATACCTACCCAACCCTGGCGGAACGCTATACCCTGGCCAACGACCAGCAGGCCCAGCTCTTTGTGAGCATCCACGCCAATTCCAATACTAGCAGCAGTGTTTATGGTTCTGCTACCTATTACAACAATGAAAACCGGACTTCTGAGGAAATTGCTGCCCGTCTCAAACTAGCGCAACTGATTCAGGAAGAGATTTTGAAAATCCCAGAGCGCAAGGCCTTTGGAGCCAATAATGGCGTCTGGCTGGACAGCAGGGGCCTGGCGGTTTTGCGCGGCACCAGGATGCCCAGTGTGCTGGTAGAAACGGCCTTCCTCAGCAATCCTACCGAGGAGCAGCTCCTTAATGATCCCGGTTTTCAGGACCAGATAGCCCGGGCCATTGCCCAGGGAATAATTCGCTATTTCACGGAATAAGGGTTCATCAGCACCTCTGTGCAGCAGAGGTGTTTTCTTTTATTTTTGGTGCATATTATATTCAGAAAAAATTTTGCAGTTAGCAGGAAAAAGCCATAGACTTGTCGAATTGGACTAATACATTAGTCCAATGCTCCATTAGAAAGGTGGTGAAGGAATGAACCTGAAAATTGAAATAGATCGCAAGTCCGGAGTACCGATCTACATACAGCTCAAAGAAGGAATCAAGCGTTTGATCGAGACCGGCTACTGGGAAGCGGGTCAGAAGATTCCCACCGAGCGGGAACTGGCGGAAATGCTCAATATCAGCCGCAATACCGTCAGCATGGCCTATAAAGAGCTGGAGGGGGAAGGGATTCTGGTTTCTACCCAGGGTCGGGGGACGTTTATTACCGATTCTGATGCTGTTCTGCGCCAGGAGGGGCGGAAGGAGCGGTTATTGCGGATAATCGATGTGGCTCTGGAAGAGGCGGCGGAAATGGGCTTTTCCCTGGATGAATTTGTGGCCATTGCCCATGTGCGGGCCCGGGAGAAGAAAGAGATGCTGGCCCGCATGAAAATCGCTTTTGTGGAATGTAACCGGGAACAGCTGGACTATTTTAGCCGGGAAATGCATCTGGGTATGGGGATTACCATCCTGCCCATCCTGCTTGAGGATTTTCGCCGCCAGCCGGCAAAAATCAATCAGGTGCTGGAAAATGTCGACCTGGTGGTCTCTACCTTTTTTCATTTGCAGGAAGTCAAGCAACTGGTGGCCGACAAGAAAAAGACGGTGCTGGGCATCGCTCTGAATCCGGAGATTGAAACGATTGTCCGCATTGCCCGCTATCCCCAGGGTAGTAAACTGGCTATTGTTTGCCTCTCCGAGACTTTTGCGGCTAAAATCAGAGCGGCCCTGAAACAGGCCGGACTCAATCATTTGCAGCTGCTAACATCAATAAGTCATGACGAGGCTGAATTGACTGCTCTCCTGCAGGACGTGGATGCAGTGATTGTTTCTCCCAACCGGAAAAAGGAGATTCAGACACTGGCTCCCCGGCTGGATGTCATTGAAATGAGGTTTTTACCTGACCCTGAAACTATCAATGTAATAAAATCGGCTTTACTGGAGCTTAAAGATAAATAGAGGTGATTGTTGTGGATAAATTTGCCCCCATAGGTGTATTTGATTCTGGAGTGGGCGGCCTGACTGTTGTCAGGGAGCTGTTGAAACATCTGCCAGCAGAAAATGTGATTTACTATGGAGATACCGCCCATGTCCCCTATGGGTCAAAAACCAGGGAACAGTTACTGGCTTATGGCCGCGGTATTATGGAGTATCTGACTGCTGCCGGAGTAAAACTGGTGCTGGTGGCCTGTAATACCAGCTCTTCTTTGACCCTGGAGGCTCTGGCGGCGGAATTTCCTGTCCCGATGATCGGCATGATCAAACCCGGGGCCAAAGCGGCAGCAGCAGCCAGTAAAAACGGGAAAATTGGAGTGATTGCTACAGAAGCCACCACCCGCAGCCAGGCTTATCCGGCGGCGATCAAAGCTCTGCGGCCCGAGGCGGAGGTGCTGGGGCAGGCTTGCCCCAAATTCGTTCCGCTGGTGGAGAGTGGTCGCTTTGATACAGAGGAAACGGTTGAGGCGGTGCGCGAATATGTCCTGCCCTTACTGGCAGAGGGCATAGATACTCTGGTTTATGGTTGTACCCACTATCCTTTCCTGGAGCCGGTGATTCGCCGGCTGGCAGACAGTAACCTCACCCTGGTGGATCCGGCCCAGGCAGTGGTGAGGGAAGCGGAGCAGCTGCTGGCCAGCAGAGGACTGGCAGCAGAAGGGGGGCAGGGTCAATATCGCTTTGTGGTCAGCGGGGATCCCCTGCAATTTCAGCGTGTAGGAAAAATTCTGCTGGGAGATATTATAAAACAGGTGGAAAAGGCAGACAGGTAACGGGGAGGATTCAGTCATGGCAAGAAAAAACAATACCCTGGTTCTGGGGGTAATAGGTGCTGATGTTCACGCTATTGGCAACAAAATTCTGGACCACGCTCTGACCGCTGCAGGATTTAAAGTGGTAAACATAGGGGTAATGGCCACTCAGGAGGAGTTTATCAATGCCGCCATTGAGACCGATGCCGCCGCTATACTGGTGGGTTCGCTGTATGGGCATGGTGAGCTGGACTGCCGGGGGTTAAGGGACAAGTGTATTGAAGCCGGGATTGGGGATATCCTGCTTTATGCTGGTGGTAACCTGGTTGTAGGTAAACAGGATTTCGCTTCGGTGGAGGCGCGCTTCAAAACGATGGGTTTTAATCGCGTTTATCCACCGGGCACATTGCCGGAAGTGGTAATTCGAGACCTCCGGCAGGACTTGGGGGAGGGAGAATCCAATGACAGCGAGGGCCCTCTTGGTTGATTTCGGCAGCACTTACACCAAGGTAACGGCAGTAGACCTGGAAAAACGGTGTTTACTGGGAACGGCCAGAGCCTTTACTACCGTTCAGGAGGATATTAATATCGGTTTGACCAGGGCCTGTCGCCAGCTGGGTGAAGAGTTGGGAGAAGATCCGCTGACTTACCCCCATAAACTGGGCTGTTCCAGTGCAGCCGGGGGTTTAAAGCTGGCGGCAATCGGACTGGTACGGGAATTGACAGTGGAAGCGGCCCGCCTGGCTGCCCTGGGGGCTGGAGCGCGGCTAACCCATGTGTTTTCCCGTTTTCTTACTCCGCAGGATGTGGAACAAATGGCTGCTACACCTCCTGATATTATCCTGCTGGCCGGAGGAACCGATGGAGGAAACAGGGAGACGATCATTGCCAATGCCCACACTCTGGCTGTCGGCTCTTTACGGGTACCGGTGGTGGTTGCTGGCAATAAAGTGGCAGCGGCTCAGGTGGCGGAGATTCTCAGCCAGGCCGGTTTTCCCGTGCGGGTGACGGAAAATGTTATGCCAGAACTGAATCAGCTCAATGTGGAACCGGCCCGGGAAACCATCCGGGAAGTCTTTCTGGAACGGATTATTGCCGCTAAAGGGCTGGATAAGGCAGAAACATTGCTGGGGATTGTAATGCCTACCCCGGCAGCAGTATTACAAGGAGCGCGGCTGCTGGCAGAGGGGACTCCAGGCCAGAGGGGCTGGGGGGAGCTGCTGCTGGTGGACATTGGCGGGGCCACTACGGATGTGCATTCCATTGCCGAAGGGGGGCCCAGCAAGCCGGGAGTTAACTGGAAGGGTTTACCGGAGCCTAAAGCCAAGCGCACAGTTGAGGGTGACCTGGGCATGCGTTATAGTGCCGAGGCCCTCTGGGAAGCAACCCCCAGGGCCCTGTTGCTAAAGCTATTTAGAGAAAAATGGCAGGAAGGTCAGGAATATGTACGGAAAGTACACCAGCAGCCTGATTATCTGCCGGTAAATGAACAGGAATGGGAGTGGGATACGCTGCTGGGCTACCTCTGTGCCCGCCTGGCCACTGAACGGCATGTGGGGCAGCTGGAAACAGTTTACACTCCTTTTGGGGCGACCTTTGTCCAGTATGGCAAGGATTTGACCCAAATCGGGCATGTCATCGGTACCGGCGGGGTGCTGGTCCATCATCCCCGGCCCCGGCGGATTCTGGAAGGAGTACTGTTTGAACCGGAACAGCCCATGTTGTTGAAACCCATGCAACCGCGCCTGTGGTTGGATCAGGAGTATATTCTGGCAGCGATGGGTCTGCTGGCTGAAATAGATGAAGAGGCGGCCATGACTATCATGACGGCCGGACTTAGAGAAATCTAGGAGGGGTAAGTGTGGAACTTGTGAACAAAAAGCTGGACTTAGAACAGTTTTGGGCTGAACGGCAGGAAGTATTGCAGTCCTGGCCTACCGGACGCGGAGTAGATCTGGAAGAAGCTATTGCCTATCATAAACAGTTACCGGCCAGCAAGGTGATGGCCAAAAAACTGGCTCAGGGCAAGCGGGAAGGAATTACCTTTGCCCAGCCCCGGGCCGGAGTAGCTCTCTTGCATGAACACATAGAGCTGTTGCGTTATTTACAGGACGAAGGCGGGGCGGATTTCCTGCCCACCACCATTGATTCCTATACCCGGCAAAACCGCTATAAAGAGGCGGAAACAGGAATCGAGGAGTCCCGGGCAGCAGGTCGCTCCATGCTCAATGGCTTTCCGGCAGTCAATTACGGGGTAGATGCCTGCCGTAAAGTGGTGGAAGCAGTGAATGTGCCGGTACAGGTTCGGCACGGTACTCCTGATGCCCGCTTGCTGGCGGAAATTACGCTGGCTGGAGGTTTTACCGATTTTGAGGGTGGCGGTATCAGCTATAATATTCCTTATTCCAAAGATATGCCGCTGGAAAAGTCTATCCGTTACTGGCAATATGTTGACCGCCTGGTGGGATATTATGAAGAAAATGGGGTCAGCATCAACCGGGAGCCTTTTGGGCCTTTAACCGGTACCCTGGTGCCTCCCAGTATATCCCATGCGGTGGCTATTATTGAAGCCTTACTGGCAGCCGAACAGGGGGTTATGAACCTGACCCTGGGCTATGGACAATGTGGTAACCTCTATCAGGATGTAGCGGCCATAAGGACCCTGGCCGAACTGGCAGAGGAATATCTGAACCGCTTTGGGTACAGTGGTCGGCAAATCACCACGGTGTTCCACCAGTGGATGGGCGGCTTCCCGCAAGATGAAAGCAAAGCCTTTGGTGTCATCTCCTGGGGCGCTGTTACTGCCGCCCTGGCCAGAGTTAATAAGGTAATTGTTAAGACTCCCCATGAGGCGATGGGAATTCCGACCAGGGAAGCCAATGCCGCCGGGCTCAAGGCCACCAAACAGGTACTGAACATGCTCAAGGATCAGAGTTTGCCCCTGACCAGTGAGCTGCAGCTGGAAATGGAGATGATTCGCAAGGAAACCCGGGCCATCCTGGACAAGACCCTGGAACTGGGAGAGGGAGACTGGGCCGTTGGGGCCGTACGGGCCTTCAAGGCCGGTGTAATCGATGTACCTTTTGCCCCCAGTCGCCACAATCTGGGCAAGATTTTGCCGGCCCGGGACAATCAGGGGGCGGTGCGTTTCCTGGATTTCGGCCAGTTGCCTTTTGATGCGGAAATCCGGGCCTTCCATCAGGAGAAAATTGCTGAACGGGGCCGTAAGGAAAATCGCCAGCCCAGTTTCCAGATGGTAATCGATGATATCTATGCCATTGGTAAAGGCATGCTGGTAGGCCGGCCCAGATAGAAAAGCGGAGGCGATGATAATGAAGATAATAGATGTTGTTTTTTCGGCAGGATTAACCGGATTCTTCTTTGATGACCAGAAAGCCATTAAAGCCGGAGCTCAGCCTGATGGCGGTACTTACCGGGGTCAACCTCTGACCCCGGGTTTTTCCGCTGTCCGGCAGCGGGGTGAATCCATTTCCATCATGTTAATGCTGGAAGATGGACAGATTGCTTTTGGCGATTGCGCTGCGGTACAGTATTCGGGAGCAGGGGGCCGGGATCCCCTTTTTCTGGCCAGAGATTTTATTCCTCTGCTGGAGGAAGAGGTAAAGCCCCGGTTGCTGGGTCGGGAACTGACCGCTTTTCGGCCCCTGGCCCAGGAATTTGACCATTTTATCCGTCCCAATGGGGAGAGACTGCATACTGCTCTGCGCTATGGTATTACCCAGGCCCTGCTGGATGCCGTAGCCAGAGCCCACAGGGAGACCATGGCGGAAACCATCGCCCGGGAATATGGGACTCAACTGGTTAACGCTCCTGTACCGATCTTTTGTCAGACGGGGGATGAAAGGCATAACAATGCCGATAAGGCCATTGTAAAAAGGGCTGATGTGCTCCCGCATGGACTGATCAATAACGTGGAGACCAAACTGGGCAAAAATGGAGAGCTGTTACTGGAATATGTAGAGTGGCTGCGGAAACGGGTAGAGGAATTAGGCCAACCCGGTTACCGTCCTGTTTTACATATTGATGTTTATGGCACCATTGGCCTGGCTTTTGGCCATGATACCAAACGGATGGCAGCTTACCTCAAGGAACTGGAGGCGGCAGCACGGCCCTTGCAGCTGCGCATTGAAGGGCCGATGGATATGGGCAATAAACCGGACCAGATGCGGGCCCTGAAGGACCTGAAACAGGAACTGACTGACACAGGCTGTACGGTGGAAATTGTGGCCGATGAATGGTGTAACACCCTGGAGGATATTATAGAATTCACCGATCACCAGTCAGCCCATATGGTGCAAATCAAAACACCGGACCTGGGAGGCATCAATAATACCATCGAAGCGGTCCTTTATGCCAAAGCCAGAGGTATGGGAGCCTATCTGGGCGGTACCTGTAATGAAACTGACCGTTCGGCTCAGGTCTGTGTGCACATCGCCCTGGCTACCAATCCCGATCAGATGCTGGCCAAACCCGGAATGGGAGTGGATGAAGGCCTGATGGTGGTGTATAATGAAATGGCCAGAACCCTGGCTATATTGAAAATGAAAGGGAAAATTTAGGTCAAGAATTTCGTGTAAAGGAGGAACGCCTGTGGGCAAGGTGGGCATAACCACCACGGTGCCGGTGGAAATAATTTACGCAGCAGGAGAGATACCAGTGGATCTCAACAATATCTTCATTACCAGCCCTGATCCCATGCAACTGGTGGAAGAGGCAGAAGTAGCCGGTTATCCCCGCAATTTGTGTGGCTGGATCAAGGGCATCTACAGCACCGTTCTGGCCAACCGGGAAATTGACCGGGTGATTGCTGTGACCCAGGGGGATTGTTCCAATACCCACGCTCTGATGGAGACCCTGCAGGTCCAGGGGATTAAAACCATACCTTTCGCCTTTCCCTACGATCGGGATCGGGACATGCTCAAACTGCAAATGGAAAAACTGATGGAGGCCCTGGGGGGAGTAACCTGGGACCAGGTTAATGCTACCAAACAGCGGCTGGACCGCATTCGCCGCAAGGTGGCAGAAATTGACCGTCTGACCTGGGAAGGCCAGCAGGTGAGCGGGTTTGAAAACCATCTTTTCCAGGTGTCCTGCAGTGACTTTAATGGGGATCCCGATACTTTTGAACAGCAAGTGGAAGCATTCCTGGCGGAAGTCCAGCACCACAAGGTGATTGAAGAGGATGTGCGCCTGGGCTATATCGGTGTACCCCCCATTTTCTCCGATATCTATCAATTTGTAGAGGAGCTGGGAGCCCGGGTGGTCTATAATGAGGTGCAAAGGCAGTTTGCCATGCCTTTTGCCACTGAGGATATCGTGGAGCAGTACCTGCTCTATACCTATCCCTATGATATTTTTGCAAGGCTGGAGGATATCAGTCGGGAAGTGGAACGGCGCAATCTGGATGGGATTATCCATTACACTCAGAGTTTTTGCTTCCGTCAGATTGAGGATATAATCATCCGGGAGAAGCTGGATATCCCTGTTTTGACTCTGGAAGGAGACAAACCGGGGCGGCTGGATGCGCGCAGTAAAATGCGGCTGGAGTCCTTTATCGAGATGTTGAGGTGAAATCGATGTTACTGGGACTGGATTTAGGCAGCCGGCAGGCTAAACTGGTGCTGGGCCCGCGGCAGGCAGGCTGGCAACCGGGGGAGCCTCTGCCGGAGTTGAGTTTTCACCGCTACGATACTATCCTCTTTTATCGCCAGTACGGCCGTAAAGTGGCAGAAGACCTGGCGGTGGATTTCGCTGCTCTGGGTCTGCCGCAGTTTGAAGCCATTGTTTCCACCGGCTATGGGCGCAATACCGTAAAAATAGCTGGTGGTAAAACGATTCCGGAGCTGAAAGCCCACATGCTGGGAGCAATGGCTCAGACCGGGTTGCAGGATTTTACCCTGCTGGATTTAGGAGGCCAGGATAGTAAAGTCATCGCTGTCAGCCGGGGGAAAATGCGGGATTTTGTCACCAATGACAAGTGTGCGGCCAGCTCCGGCCGCTATCTGGAAAACATGGCAGCGGTTCTGGGCATTAGTCTGGAGGAACTGAGTCAGTATGCCGATAACCCGGTGGAGTTGAGTTCTACCTGTGCTGTTTTCGGGGAATCGGAATTGATTGGCCGGATTGTTGAGGGCTATTCCGTTGCCGAACTGGCGGCAGGAGTGAACTATACCATTTTCCGGCGGGTCCAGCCTATGCTAAAACCTTTGTTAGGGAAAGGTCCACTGGTTTTCACCGGCGGGGTGGCCTTTAACCGGGCCCTCGTTACTATTCTGGAGCGGGAGCTGGGGGTAGAGGTGGTTATTCCGCCGGAACCGCAGATGAATGGCGCTATTGGTTGCTGGGTGGAAGCCCAATTACAGACAGAGAAGGAGGTTAACTGATGAAGTTGACAGTGCTGGGCTGCTGGGGCCCCTATCCCCGGGCTGGTGGTGCCTGTTCCGGCTATCTGGTTCGCTCCGGGGACACAGCGATTCTGCTGGATTGTGGCAATGGCGTTTTCGGCCGTTTGCGGGAACATATGGACTTCTGGCAGCTGACGGCAGTAATCATTACCCACTGGCATCCTGACCACTGGGCTGATTTGCATTGTATAAGGCATGCTATCGCAGGTGCCATTCGGGAAGGGAGGCGGCCAGGACCGCTACCAGTGTATGCACCCGTCGAACCGGCGCAGTTGTTTGAGCAGTTTGTTGCCTACCAGGAAGCCTTGCAGCTGATAGCAATTCCGGCTGCCGGAGGGCAGGCCAGGGCCGGCCAGCTGGAACTGAAATTTTTCCCGGTCAGCCACAGTTTACCTGCTTATGCCGTGCGGCTGGAAGCTGAAGGCAAAAGCCTGGTCTATACCGGGGATGCCGCATACAGCGAGGAATTGGCTGAATTCAGCCGGGAATGCGGACTGTTGCTGGCTGAAGCCAGTCTGCAGGTAGAGCATGAAAGCAAAGGTCAGGAACTGGGCCATCTTAGCTCCCGCCAGGCCGGACAGCTGGCCCGGCAGGCTGGGGCAGGCTTCCTGCTGCTTACCCATCTCTGGCCGGAATTCAATGCTGCCCTGTCACTGAAAGAGGCCAGAGAAGTCTTTAGTGGCCGTCTGGATCTGGCCCGGGAAGGGCGGAGCTGGACGGTGGAGGGGAGGTAAGGTAAGGAAGATGAAGGAGATGCGCATCTTGTCTCCTACTGCTATTTTAGGCTATGGCTTTCCGGAGGAAAGTTTTCGCCGCGGGTTGGAGTATCGGCCCCACTTGATCGCTGTGGATGCCGGTTCCACTGATCCGGGACCCTATTATCTTGGGGCAGGGGTATCCTTTACTGACCGGCGGGCGGTTAAGCGTGACCTGAAGCTGATGCTGACAGCCGGGCTGGCAGCCGGGGTTCCAGTGGTGGTGGGCACTGCGGGCGGTTCCGGAGCCACTCCCCATCTGGAGTGGACAGTGGATATCGTCCGGGAAATTGCCCGCGAAGAAGGTTTGCGTTTTCGGCTGGCAGTAATCGGTGCTGAACAGAGCCGGGAACAGGTTCAGACCTGGCTGGCAGCAGGGAAAATAACTCCTTTGCATCCGGCTCCTCCCTTAACTGCAGAAGCGGTGGCAGCCAGCAGCCATATAGTGGCACAGATGGGAACAGAGCCTTTCATTGCAGCCCTGGCAGCAGGGGCCCAGGTGATCATTGCTGGACGGGCCTATGACCCGGCGGTGTTTGCTGCTCTGGCCATCAAGGAGGGGTTTGATCCCGGCCTGGCCATCCATCTGGGTAAAATTCTGGAGTGTGCAGCCATCGCAGCTGTGCCGGGCAGTGGCAGTGACTGCATGTTCGGCTGGTTGCGGGAAGAACACTTTGAGGTAGAACCCTTGAGCCCGGAACGGCGCTGCAGCGTCACTTCTGTTGCGGCTCATACCCTGTACGAAAAAACCGATCCCTATCGCTTGCCAGGGCCAGGAGGAATACTGGATTTGACAGCTACCCGCTTCACCCAGGTCGGTGAACGGCGGGTACGGGTTACAGGGAGCAAACATAACCCGACTCCTTTGGCCTTCAAGCTGGAAGGGGCAAGGCAAATGGGCTACCGCACCGTTAGTATTGCCGGGGCCCGGGATCCCATTTTCATTGCGCGGCTGGATGAAATCCTGGCTGGAGTGCGGCAGCGGGTAAAGGATAATTTCCGCGATATACCCGGCAGTGAGTATTTCCTGCACTTTAATATCTATGGCCGCAATGGGGTAATGGGACCACTGGAGCCCACACCTACCATCACCTCCCATGAAATCGGAATAGTTATCGAAGCTGTAGCGCCAACCCAGGAGCTGGCCAATACCATTTGCGGTTTTGCCCGTTCCACCCTGTTGCATTACGGTTATGAAGGGCGGATTTCCACTGCCGGCAATCTGGCTTTTCCGTATAGCCCTTCCGATTTCAAGGCGGGTCCGGTTTACCAGTTCTCCCTCTACCATTTGGTGCAGGATGTAAGCTGGCAGGAACTGTTTCCCATTCACTATGAGGAAATCGGGGGTGGCGGCAATGGCTAAATACCGGTTGACGGAGCTGGCCCGGGTGATCAGGAGCAAAAACTCCGGCCCCTATGAACTGACCCTGGATATTATGTTCAAGGATGAGGAAACCTATCAGAAAGTGAAAGCATCCCGATTTTTTACTCCGGAGCTCTTCGCTCGCCTGTACGGGGTTAAACAGGAGGATATCATCGCCTTTGTAGAATTTGACCCGGCAGCAGCCATCAAATGCACCCTCAAGCGCCCCCTGGCTTCGGGGGACCTGGGAGAAACCGATGTCTACGGGGCCCAGCAGCATGGGCCTTTGCTGGAATTGGAACTGAATCTGGACTAGAAAAACAAGCCCTCAGGTAGCCTGGCTAACCTGAGGGCGAATTACTATTTATCTTTTACCAAAAAAGTAGATGGGTTCAGGGAGGCCGTAAACTGACATTCCCTTATCCAGTCTGTCTTGACCCTTTTTGAAAGTATGGGTGCGTACATAGAGGTTTTCAGCCGTTTTGCCAGTACCTGGCATTATCTTCTTCCAGAGGTCGGAAGGAGCACCGGTATGGCACTTGGCGCAGAGATCTTCCGGCTTGGCTCTTAAGCTGCCGGCCACTTTATCGCGCTTATGCGGGTTATGACAGGTGGTACAGGTAATATTCATCATAGTGGTTTGATAATGTTTGGACTGAATAAAACCTTGATATTGTTGATGGTGCTTGTTCTCTTCATATACTCCGGCTGTGACGGACTTATCATCCACGATAAAGAGGTTTTGCAAATCTCCGGTGTAAGGAGCACTGGCTGGATCTTCAGGTTGAACACCGGGGATAATTACTTCTTCGGGATACCACTTTGTCCAATCATCCCAGGGTTTCCAGGAAGTATTAAGGGTAGGAGCGGGGAAATCTTCCCTGGGTTTGCCCTGTCTGGATTTATACTTATCGTTTTCCAGTCTGATGTGGCAGTAGCCGCAGATTCTGGCCTGTTCCTGTTTTGATGCTTTGGCCGGGTTGAAAATATCAGCTTTATTTGCGGTTACGACGTGGGCGGAACCAGGTCCATGGCAGGCTTCACAGCCAACATTCAGTTCAGCCCAGGCTACTTTGGTAGCGCTGGGATTAGCCTCATCATAGCTTAAGATTTTATAACCGGTGGAATGGCAGGTGATACATTGAGTGTCCCAGTCATTTGCATTTCCATAATTTTCCCATTTCCTGGTAACGGCGTTAAATTGTTTATTCATCAGCTGGTAACCGCCGGTTTGCGGGTTTTTAACCAGATAGCGCTGTTTCCAGCGGGAGCCAATGACCATGACCACATCATCAAAAGTGAAGGGGGTTTTAGTGGCATTCCCGATAGTCGGACCCTGGTTGCCAGCGTCGTCATAAGTCCAGCTTAACACAGCGTCGCGCAGGATACCTTGTTCTTTGGGTTGAATCATTTTGCTATGGTAGGTTTCCTGCCAGCCTTGATAATAAGCGGTATGACACTGACCACAGCGTTTGGAACCGACGTATTGCCGGGCAGCCAGCGGAACCGGTTTAGGAGGTTGAGGCTTTACTGCAACTGTTCTTAATTTGGCAATTTGCTGTAAAAGATTTTCAGCCTCATTCTTTTTCATGATTGACTGGAGATTGAGGGTGTTGCCCTGTACCAGCCCCTTTTTGACAAAAAGGGCAACTGTGTATTTCATTTTTGCTGGTACTTTTCCTCTATCCTTATACTTTTTTAATAAGTTATCAGCTTCTTTGCCCAGTTTTTGCGCTTCCTGGGTCCAGCCCAGAGCATTTGCCAGGTAGAGATAAGCTTCACCCCGGGTAAGAGATGAATTTGGGCTGTTTACTTTCACTTTTACTTTCAGGATTTGATTTGCGCTGGCAGCGAAATCTTTTTCTTTATAAGCTGCTACAGTTGTTTTAGGTTGATTTGAAGTAGTTGATTTGGTTTGCGAGGTTGTTCCGGTTTTCACGTTCGTTGGCTGGCTAACAATTTTGTACCCGTTGGCTTTAAATTTTTGGCCGAAAGCATTCAGGGCTGGCAACTTACTGAGGTCATGGCAGTCAGCGCATGTCTTGCCGGTTGTTGAGGAAAACTTGGTACTGCCTGAAGCTCCGCTGAAGGCCAGCAAGGATGAGAGAACAAGGAAGAGTCCGATTAGAGCCGCTTTTTTGTTATGCATAACACCACTCCTCTCTGTTAATTTTTTGACAATTTTATTATTACAGACAATAGTAGCCAGGTCAATGCTTTTTACAGAAGTTAGAATTGAAAGAAAAAGTCGACATAATATTCATATGCTCACATTTATTTGTTTTTGCTTCTTTAATATAATATTATTAAGAAAATGAAGAGTATGAAGGTGAAAGGAATGGAAAGGGAAAAACTCGGCCGCTACCTGGCAGCAAAACCAAATATTCTATTTGCCTTTCTTTTTGGCTCCTGGGCCCGCGGGGATGCGCGGGAGGACAGTGATGTGGATATTGCTGTATATCTAAAAGATCGGGATTACGATATACTGGAATATTTGGACTGGAAAAGGGACCTGGAGGAGATTTGCGGTCGTACAGTGGATTTGGCTATCCTGAATGAGGCCACTCCTTTACTCAAATATCAGGTCTATCTGGATGGAGTATTGTTGTTCAGCAAGGACGATATCCTGGCCAGTAATTTCCTGGTCAGAGCCTTGTTCGAATATGAGGATATACGGCCTTATCTGGAATTGACATACAAACGCATGATAGATCGGGTACGTCAGGAGGTGAAAGGAAATGGTGAGACGTGAAGTGTTAGCGAAACGGCTGGAGCAACTTAATTTGTCAATCGAAAAAATCAATAGATATCGACATCTGACAGAAGAAGAATTTTTAGCCGACGAAATTGCGCAGGATGTGGTTGAGTACAACTTGTTTATTGCCATCAATATGATTGTGGACATGGCTACGCACATAGTTGTTGATAACAATATGGGTCGCCCGCAAAAAATGGCGGACGCTTTTGATATTTTGTACCGTGAAAAACTTATTAGTAAACAGCAAAAAGATATATTTCAAAAGATGGTAGGATTTCGTAATATTCTTTCTCATGAGTATTTAAAAATAGACAAAAAAATTGTATTTGCGATAATGAAAAAGCATCTTGATGATTTCAAAAATTTTATTTTAATGGTAAATGAAAATTTTATGCCCAAACAGGAGCTCTAAGGGAGTGACCACAAATGGCTGTTCTGCCCATGTATGAATACTTGATGTATGCCGCCTATTTTGCCCCCCGGGGCAAACAGCGCCTGCTGAACCTGGGCAACAATATCGGGCAGCGGTACTTGAGCCCGGAGGACCGCATTATAGGTTTGATCGGGGATGCCGGGGCTGGCAAATCCCTCTTGATTCGCGGCATGTTTCCTGGCCTGGAACTGACCAATGATGATGATGGCATCAATGTGCGGCCTTTGCCTCTGATCAGGGACTGGGAGCAAGGGCATTTTCGCACCCGAACCTATCATCTGGATGTTCGGTTTGAGACTGCTTTTACCCAGCTCTGGCAAATTGCTGAAGCGGTGAAAGCGGCAGTACGGGCCGGTCGGCGGGTGGTAATCGAGCATTTTGATCTGCTGTATCAGGCACTGGGGTTTAATGCGGAAATCCTCATCGGCGTGGGAGAGGAAGTAATAGTAACCCGGCCGGGGGTTTTCGGCCCCTATCCCCAGGATATAGCCAAAATCGTTTTCCGTTCACTGAAATACCGGAAGATGGCCCACAGCGCCGAGGACCTGGTGGCTATGGTGCTGGAGGAAATGGGGCTCAAAAAACCGGAAGTACATAGTGATATCAAACACGGCTTTGTCCTGGAATTTGCGGAAAAACCCAATATCGACCTGGCAGAGGTGGAAAGAAAAGTTAATGAACTGATTGCCAAAGACCTGCCAATTTGTTATCATGGTGAAGATCACATCAAGGTAGGAGAGGAAGTGCGGGAATGTACCGGGCCGCGCATTCACATGAAACGCACCGGGGAAATTCAGGGTTTCCATTTATTGAAGGAATTTAGATGGGACCCTGTGCGCAAGCTGTATGTAGTAGCAGGTCTGGTGGGACGGCGGGAAGAAAATCCCTTTGCCCGCACCTACCTGGACGAGTTTATGATCATTCCCTTAGAAGAAGCGCGGGAATGGGATAAAGGATAGGAGGATGTCCATGGAACAATTGCTCTGGCAGCGGGTGGATGGCAGAAAACCCGATGATTTGCGACCACTGAAAATCACCCGCAACTATATCAAACATGCGGAAGGTTCAGTCCTGGTAGAACTGGGAGATACCAGGGTGATTTGTACCTGTACAGTAGAGGATAAAGTACCTCCCTTTCAGAAGGGAACAGGCAAAGGCTGGATTACAGCCGAGTATGCCATGTTGCCGCGGGCTACTCATCAGCGCAGCCAGCGGGAAGCGGTCAAAGGCCGCATCGGCGGGCGGACTTATGAGATCCAGCGCCTGATCGGCCGGGCCCTGCGAGCAGTGGTGGATCTGGATTTACTGGGTGAACGGACCCTGACCCTGGATTGTGATGTGATTCAGGCCGATGGGGGAACCAGGACCGCTTCTATCACCGGTGCCTTTATCGCCCTGGCTGATGCCCTGCAGGGTCTGGTAGAGGCAGGCACTTTGCCTGGTCTGCCTTTGCGGGATTATCTGGCAGCCGTCAGTGTGGGCAAGGTGGAAGATCGGCTGCTGCTGGATTTGTGCTATGAAGAGGACAGCCGGGCCCAGGTGGATATGAATGTGGTAATGACCGGCCAGGGCTTACTGGTGGAAGTACAGGGCACAGCGGAGGATACCGCTTTTCCCCGGGAGGAATTGGACGCACTGCTGGATTTAGCCAGCAAGGGGATTGCGGAAATGGTGGCTTACCAAAAACAACTGGTGGTGTTAGGATAGTGGGTAAACTGGTGATCGCAACGGGAAACAAGGGAAAACTGGAGGAAATCAAGGCTTTGCTGGCAGGGACTGACTGGGAAATCAAAAGCCTGACCGATTTTCCCCATTTGCCGGAAGTGGTGGAAGATGAGTTGACTTTTGAGGGCAATGCTCGCAAAAAGGCCCTGGAAATAGCCAGGGCTACAGGTTGCTGGGCTCTGGCCGATGATTCCGGGCTGGAGGTGGCAGCTCTGGGGGGAGCGCCCGGCGTGCATTCGGCCCGCTATGCCGGTGAGGTTAAGGATGATGCCCGCAATAATGCCAAATTACTGGAAGAACTGGCGGGAGTGCCTTTTTCTGACCGGGAAGCCCGTTTTCGTTGTGTGATGGCTTTAGCCCATCCGGAACGCGGGGTAGTGGCAGTTACCGAGGGCAGCTGTCCTGGCATTATCCTCTGTGAAGCCAGAGGAGAAGGGGGCTTTGGTTATGATCCCCTCTTCTACCTGCCGGAAAAAGGCAAGACCATGGCTGAGCTGAGCCCGGATGAAAAAAATGCCGTCAGCCACCGGGGCCAGGCTTTGCGCAAAATGATAAGTGAACTGGAACGACTGGCCAGGGCAGGTGAGTAATTATGAAAATCCTGGTTTTCAGTGATACCCATGGTCGCTGGCAGTTATGCCGTGAGGTACTGGACAGGGAAGGCAGGGCTGATGCTATCCTGCATGCCGGGGATCATTATGATGATGCGATTGCCCTCAGCCAGGTAATCGAGGTGCCGGTGTACGGAGTGAAGGGAAACTGTGATTGGGCAGGGCCGGAGGAGAAAAAGCTGGTCCTTGCTGATGTACCCCTTTTGCTCCTGCATGGTCATCGTTATGGAGCCAAGTCAGGGCTGAGCTCCCTTTATTACAAGGGCCAGGAGGAAGGGGTAAGGATTGTAGTATTTGGCCACAGCCATATACCGGTTCAGGAGGATGACGGGCAAGTTTTGCTGTTCAACCCCGGCAGCCTGGCCAGACCGCGCACGGGTTCTCCTTATGGCAGCTATGGTCGCCTCTGGCTGGAGCAGGACGGGATACGAGTTGAAATTGTCGAATGGCGGCCCTGAGATTTTTCTGAAATTTATTTGCGTATCTTGACAGAATCATGTAAAATAAATATATGCCGTTTAAAGACTGGCTAAAAAACTACATAATCTTAAGGGGGAGCATTAGTTGATGAAAGCCACAGCCCAAAAAATAGAAAAGAACCTGGTACAACTGGATGTGGAAGTACCGGCTGAACGCTTCAGCCTGGCGCTGGATCAGGCCTATCGGAAACTGGTGAAAAAAGTGAATATCCCCGGCTTCCGGAAAGGAAAGGCGCCGCGGTTCATTTTTGAAAGATATTTTGGCAAGGAAAGCCTCTATAATGAAGCTCTGGATACCTTGCTGGCAGATGCCTATTTCCAGGCCGTTATGGAGACTGAAATTGAGCCCATTGACCGGCCACAGGTAGAACTGGTGCAGGCAGAAGAAGGTCAACCGCTGATCTTCAAGGCTACTGTTCAGGTAAAACCGGAAGTGGAACTGGGTCAGTATACTGAACTGGAAGTCAATAAGCCTGAAGTCAATGTAACCGATGAAGATGTGGAAAAGGAACTGGCCCAGCTGCAACAGCGCTATGCTAAAATCCAGACTGTGGAAGATGGCACTGTGGAAAAAGGCGATGTCGCTGTCATCGACTTTGAAGGCTTTATCGATGAGGAAGCTTTTGCTGGTGGCAAAGGGGAGGACTATCCCCTGGAAATCGGCTCTGGTACCTTTATTCCTGGCTTTGAGGAGCAGCTGATTGGGGCCCGGGTGGGCGAGACCAGAGATGTGAAAGTAACCTTCCCGCAGGAGTATCATGCCGAAAACCTGGCCGGTAAGGATGCCGTTTTCAAAGTTACTGTCAAGACCATCCGCCGCAAGGAATTGCTGCCTCTGGATGACGAATTTGCCAAAGATGTCAGTGAATTTAATACTCTGGAGGAATTAAAAGCTGACATTCGGAATAGACTATTGGAGACCGCAGAAAAGAATGCGGAAGCCTCTGTCCGCAGTCAGGTAGTGGAAAAGGCGGTTGCCAATGCCAAAGTGGAAATTCCGGCAGTGATGATTGAAAACCGCCTGGAAAACATGGTGCAGGATATGTCTGAGCGCCTGCAGCGGCAAGGTCTGACCATGGAAGACTATCTGCGTTACACTGGTTCCACTATCGAGCAGGTAAAGGCCGATCTGCGTCCGGAAGCGGAAAAATCTGTGCGCACCGATCTGGTTCTGGAAGCTATTGCCCGCAAGGAAGCTATTGATGCCACTGAGGAAGAAGTTACTGCTGAACTGGAAAAGCTGGCCAAAATTTATAACCAGGGTGTGGAAGAACTGCGCACAGCCTTTGAACGTTATGGCTCCATGGATGCGTTGAAAAATAGCATAGCTTTTGAAAAAACCATCAAGTTCCTGGTGGAAAAAGCCAAAATAGCTTAGGGTGGGAGGACAAGGCGGCTGTGTAATGCCGTCTTGTTTGCCCATTTACCCATTTAAGAGTAGAATGAGGTGATAACAAATGAGTTATTTGGTACCAATTGTGGTGGAACAGACTAATCGCGGTGAGCGCTCCTATGATATTTATTCCCGCTTGCTGAAAGACCGGATTATCTTCATTGGTGGTCCCATTGATGACCACATGGCCAACCTGGTCATTGCCCAGATGCTGTTCCTGGAAGCGGAAGATCCGGACAAGGACATTCATCTGTATATCAATTCCCCGGGTGGGGTTGTAACCGCTGGAATGGCAATTTATGATACCATGCAGTATATCAAACCCGATGTATCCACTATCTGCCTGGGCCAGGCAGCTTCCATGGGGGCTTTCCTGCTGGCTGCCGGGGCCAAAGGTAAGCGCTTCGCTTTGCCCCAGGCCCGGATCATGATCCATCAGCCCCTGGGCGGTGTACAGGGCCAGGCCACTGAGATTGAAATCCATGCCCGCGAGATTTTGCGCATGAAGCAGGTATTGAATGAATTGCTCTCCCATCACACCGGCCAACCACTGGAGAAAATCGCTGTCGATACCGAAAGGGATTTCTTCATGTCAGCAGACCAGGCTAAACAGTACGGGATCATCGATGAGGTGATTACCCGTAAGAAGTAAACTTTGAGGTGATATTTTATGTACAAATATGATGACAAAGGCCAACTGAAGTGTTCCTTCTGCGGCAAGTTACAGGATCAGGTCAAGAAGCTGGTGGCTGGCCCCGGGGTATATATCTGTGATGAATGTATAGAACTGTGCAATGAAATCATCGAAGAGGAATTGCACGAGGAAACGGAATTCGAACTGGGTGATATCCCCAAACCCAGAGAGATCAAGGAGATCCTGGACCAGTATGTCATCGGTCAGGAGGAAGCCAAAAAAGCCCTGGCCGTGGCAGTCTATAACCACTACAAGCGCATCAATCTGGGAGGCAAAATTGATGATGTGGAACTGCAAAAGTCCAATATCATCATGATCGGCCCTACCGGTAGTGGTAAGACGTTGCTGGCTCAGACTCTGGCCCGGCTTCTCAATGTGCCTTTTGCCATTGCCGATGCGACCAGTTTGACGGAAGCCGGTTATGTGGGTGAGGATGTAGAGAACATTCTCCTCAAGCTGATCCAGAATGCCGATTATGATATCGAGCGGGCGGAAAAAGGGATTGTCTATATTGATGAAATCGATAAAATCGCCCGCAAGTCCGATAACCCCTCCATTACCCGGGATGTATCTGGAGAAGGGGTACAGCAGGCCCTGCTGAAAATTCTGGAGGGGACTACTGCCAGTGTGCCCCCGCAGGGAGGACGCAAACACCCCCATCAGGAATTCATTCAGCTGGACACTACCAATATCCTCTTTATCTGCGGTGGTGCCTTTGATGGTCTGGACAAAATCATTCAAAACCGGCTGGCCAAGAAAACCCTGGGCTTTGGGGCGGAAGTCAAGTCCCGGCAGGAGCGCAACATCGGTGAGCTGCTGCGGGAGATCCTGCCCGAGGATTTGCTCAAGTACGGCCTGATTCCCGAGTTTGTCGGTCGTTTGCCGGTGATTGTTACCCTGGATGCCCTGGATGAAGAGGCTCTCGTCCGCATCCTGACTGAGCCCAAGAATGCTCTGGTCAAGCAGTACCAGAAACTTTTCGAGCTGGATGGCATCGAGCTGGAGTTTCAGCCGGAAGCCCTGCGGGTAGTGGCTCAGGAGGCGCTCAAGCGCAATACCGGGGCCCGGGGGCTGAGGGCTATTATAGAAGATATCATGCTGGATGTCATGTACGAAATTCCTTCCCGGGATGACATCGAAAAAGTGGTTATCACTGCTGATTGCATTTTGAAGAAGGAACAGCCCTTGATTATTACAGCGGAAAAGAAGAAAAAGAAAAAAGGCGTTACAGCCTAAAGATTAAAATCACCTCTGGCTGGTAATAATATCTAAGTAGACCAACCGGAGGTGATTTTTTATGAATTCCATTGGCATCAGTGGCATTGTCGGCTTGATTCAGCTTTTTTTTGCCATTGTGATCGGACTCTACTTTTTGAACTTGTTCAAGGCCCAGCAGGGCACCAAAATTGCGGTCAACCGGGAAAGCCGGAAGGAAATGGAGAAACTCCAGCAGCTCAGGCGCATATCCCTGACTGAACCCCTGGCGGAAAAAACCCGTCCAACCCGCTTCGAGGAAATCATCGGCCAGGAAGAAGGTTTAAAAGCTCTGCGGGCAGCTTTGTGCGGACCTAATCCCCAGCATGTTATCATCTATGGTCCGCCGGGGGTAGGAAAAACCGCAGCAGCGCGGCTGGTGCTGGAAGAAGCCAAACGCAATCCCCTTTCTCCCTTTGGGCCGGAAGCTACCTTCACGGAACTGGATGCCACTATTGCCCGTTTTGATGAACGGGGCATTGCCGATCCCCTGATCGGCTCTGTCCATGACCCGATCTACCAGGGGGCTGGTCCCCTGGGTATGGCCGGTATTCCCCAGCCCAAGCCGGGGGCAGTAACCAAAGCCCACGGAGGGATTTTGTTTATTGACGAAATCGGAGAATTGCATCCGGTACAAATGAATAAATTGTTAAAAGTCCTGGAGGACCGCAAGGTTTTTCTGGAGTCAGCCTATTACAGTGCGGAAGATGGCAATATCCCTTCCCATATTCATGATATCTTCCAGAATGGACTGCCAGCGGATTTTCGTCTGGTGGGAGCCACTACCCGCCTGCCCCAGGAATTGCCTCCGGCTTTGCGTTCCCGCTGTATGGAGGTTTTTTTCCGGGCCCTGCTGCCTGAAGAAATAGGGGTCATAGCGGCCAACGCGGCAGAAAAAATCAAGATGCCTGTGGAAGCAGGGGCTGTGGATGTGATTAAAAAGTATGCCACCAATGGCCGGGAAGCGGTCAATATGGTGCAAATCGCTGCCGGTCTGGCTTTGACCGAAGGACGCAATCTGATTCGGGTGGCGGATGTGGAATGGGTGGTTAACAGCGGCCAGTACAGTCCCCGGCCGGAGAAAAAAATCCCCCCGGCGCCCCAGGTGGGTCTGGTCAATGGACTGGCTGTCTATGGACCGGGCATGGGTACCGTAGTGGAAGTGGAAGCCACGGTAATTCCCGTCACTCCGGGGACGGGGCGGGTGCTGATGACCGGTCTGGTGGAAGAAGAAGAACTGGGGGGCGGGGGCAAGACCCTGCGCCGCAAATCCATGGCCCGGGCTTCGGTGGATAATGTCCTAACTGTTCTTCGCCGTTACCTGGGGATTGAGGCCCTGGATTATGACATTCACCTCAATTTCCCCGGGGGCACTCCTATCGATGGACCTTCAGCCGGAATCAGTATCCTGACCGCTATTTATTCGGCAGTGCGCAATTTGCCGGTGGACAATCGGGTAGCCATGACCGGAGAAGTCTCTTTAAGAGGTCTGGTGCGGCCAGTAGGTGGAATTGTGGCCAAAGTGGAAGCTGCTCGCCAGGCCGGGGCAGAAAAAGTGCTGATTCCCCAGGATAACTATCAGCAGCTGCTGGCGGAAATCAAAGGTATTGAAGTAATCCCGGTTAAACACATTTCCGAGGTCATCCGGCATGCTATCCTGGTGCGAGAAGAAAAAAGCCAGGGTCAAACCCTGGCGGCCATGTCATTGTAGTTTTACCCAGTACCAGCCGGTTTTGTCCGCAATTTGCTTGCCGTTGCTGCCAGTCATGCCGGCCAGCAACACCCGGTTGGCCTGGCCTAATAGTTCGGAAGGTATTTGCCATTCCAGTCCCTTTTCCTGCCAGTGAAAGGGGACTTTTTTTGTTGCCAGGTTGTACGCAGCAGTTGCCCAGAGTACCCTTGCCTTATCCCCCTCCAGCAGCAGATGGGCCAGAGGATGCTGATCCCGGTAAAGCCAGAGGTATAAACGATAGGAACTACTGCGTTCAGGGGTTCCATAGAGCTGTAAGTTAGCAGTCCAATCTGAGGCTGTGGGCTGGATGGCAAGGGCTTTGATATCTTCGCCTGGCTTTAGCCGTACCCGGACATGGTCCAGCTCGCCGTCTGGCATAGTAAAGGGCAGGTTGTAATCGGACCAGGACAGGAAAATTTCCGAAGCTCGCAGAAAGCCTTTCAGATATGGTTCCATCACCGCCAGCTGGGAATGGTGGGCAGCCAGAGCCTGGTCCTTGGCAGTTTTGGCTTCATTATTTAACTTCAGTCTTTCCCAGTTAAATTCCGGTCCGACCAGGCGTGGAGGCGGTTCTGCCTCCCGGTTTGGTTCTGCTGCCCACAATGCCGGCCAGGCCACATGGTGGACCAGGTAGGTATGGCGCCTGACGGGCAGCTGTAATTCCTGCAGGGCTATTTCGGTAAAGGTGCCTACCGCCCAGTGGTCGGGATGCTCATCAGCCGGAGTCGGATAGAAGATATCCGTAGGTTGAAAAGCCCGAATTTCTGCCTGCAGGGACTGGAGCAGATTTTCTCCTGTATAACTCAGACCGGGCTGTCTGGCCTGGGGATAGGGGACTTTATCGGTACGCACTCCGCCACTGAGCCGGGGTTTTTGCCAGGATTGTTCCCAGAGGAAACGCAGGCCTCCATCAGGAAAACCCAGGTAGACGGCTTGCTGGTCAGGTTTAAGACCCAGGCGGGTCAGTCCTTGCCTGCTTTCCTGCCACCTCTGCAGGCCGAGACGGAAAAAATCAGCTGCAGTCGGTTCTATTTTACCGCTGCTGTGTTCACAGGCCAGTTTAAAACTGTCGCCCATAGTTACCACGATTACTTTGACGGGCAGGCCCTGGGCGTGAGCCATCGCCAGCAACCCCCCGGTGGCCAGCACCTCATCATCAGGATGAGGTGCGATCACCAGCAGGCGCTGGTTTGGATTAAGCTGCAGGGGCGTATAACCGACCTGTTCTGATTTGAACAGAGCAGCAGCGGTGAAAATAACCTGGGGTTGCCACCACCAGAGCAGGCTGCTGACAGCAGTAGCCAGTAGAAAAAGCAAGAGGGGATATTTCAAGCGGTAATTGACCATTGTTAGCCCTCCCTTACAAGGGCTATTATATCATATCAGGCCGATTTTGTGGGCAAGAGGCTGAAAGAGTCTGGTGACAAATTGATCCAGATTAGGTAACGGTAATGCCAGAGCTGCCAGCATTAATAAGCCAATTCCGCTTAACCAGAGCAGGCTGAGCAGGATTTTTGCGGTACGGGAACTTTCCTGTTGCCAGAAACGAAAAACTGCAGGTAAGCTGGCAGCCAGAATCGCCAAAAAACTGAACCAGAGCAGTCCACCGGGGGTCATCTCGTTTCCTCCCTTGTAAAGGATTGACTGGTAAGGCCGATATTTTCCAGATTGACATTGACCTGAATCAGGATCTGGCTGCTGGCAATCAGGTCAGGCCAGTTCTTTTCATATTGATGCCAGAGGTGGTGCTGCTGGCGATGGAAGGTTTTGCCCAGGCCCAGCGGGTCAACCTGCCAGTGTTTGAATTTGTTAATGGTGCTGTTGAGGCGGATGGTCAAATCCCGGGCCAACAATTTTTCCACTTTTTTATAAGCTTCAGGGTCAGCTAAATTGAGATAGGTTTGTTGTTCTGTTAAATTGGCTTTTAGTCTAATATAAAGTTTAAAGGTTAAGGGCCGGGATTTGACCAGTTCCTTGCTGCATTCGGCCAGGCGAATCTGTACTGTTAATTTCTTATTGTTTCTCAGGTCAATGGTGATTGCCCCGTTTTTGATTTCATTGATCAACCACATATAAGCCCGCATTTCATTGACCGATAAAAACCCTTTCAGTCGAGAATTGTCAAAAACAGCCAGTCCCCCGAAAACAGGATTCTGTCCTTTCAATTCCAGTAAACCCAGGACCGGAGTTATTTCCGGATCGATCCATTGATTAATGAACTGATATAGTCTGAGGCTATAGCCACCGGAAGTGGTAGCCAGAAACCCGATTTGCTGGGCCATGGAAGTTTCAAATTGCGGTCTGGCAGCCAGAAATCTGGCTGCTGAACCTTTAGTAACAAAAAGCCAGACATTTTCCCGGATTTCCGGGTAACGGGTGAAAAAATCCAGCAGTTTGCCCGGATTTTCTCTGGCCAGATCTTCGTTAATCAAAACCGCAATAACATGCCCCCAGTAGAGTTCCCGGGATACCGAGAGGGATAAATTGCGGGCCGCAGCAAAAATCGTTTCCCCACTGCTGGAAACCAGGATCCGGCGCTGGGTTGGGGCTACTTCCCCGGCACTTTGTTCAGGTTTTATTACTTCTGCCGTCAGGCGCAGGGTGTTACCGGGGCCGGGGTCGATGGCCAGGCCCAGTGCTACTGCGCGGCGGTTTAATTCTTTAATACTCCAGCAGCCGCTATTAAGAAGCAGCAGAAAAATCAGGAGGGGAAAGAGCAGTTTACGGCCTGCCAGCCATAACAGCAAACAAAAGGGAATGACAAAACCAAAGGTCAGCAGGGTATAGACTGGCCAGATGCCACCCAGAAAGGCAACCAGCTGGGAAATATTATCATAGAGAAAATAATTGGATGCGACCATTAGAGGTAATAGCAGCAAACCAATAGTTACTTCCCGGCTTTTGAGATTAAAAATATCCTTGATAGCAAAACAGGTCAACCAGTACCAGATTGCCAGTTTAACGAATACTGTAAGAATCCAGAAGGAAAGAAAAAGGGATTCCAGTCTTTCCAGGAAATTAAAAAGGGAAATTACCCTGGCTCCACTCAAAGTTGGGAAAACCAGTTTACGGACATATAAGGGGCCGAAAATGGAAACAATCCCGATAACATTTATGGTAAACAAAAATCCACAGATGGCTATGATTCCATAGCCAATTTTTCGCCCCCGTCTTTGGGTTTGTTGATTACCATGATAGATGAGAAAAGATAGGCAGACTATTTCCGCAAACCAGCTGGCAGGAGTAACTGCACCTTTCAGCACCGGCAAAAAGCCCCGGTCCAGAAAGGGAAGCAGGTTATCAAACTGATAATTAGGTAAAGCCAGGAGAGCTAAAATTACGAAAAATATAAAAGAAACAGGCAGAAAAATTTCTGCAGTCCGGGCCAGGGTATGAATTCCCAGGTTCAGGCAGTAGAGAATGGGAACCAGAATGGTCAGGAAAAAAATCATTTTAGGCGTTTCCGGCATAAAGACCGCCACCAGGATGGTAGTAAATTCTTGAAAGACTTCAATGGTAACATGGAAGAACCAGAAAGCATAGCCAAGACCAATAAGCCAGCCCAGTTTGCCCCATGTCTGGCGCAGGATGCTCAGTAAATGTTGACCGGGATAATAAGATTGGAGTCTGATCTGGATTTCGGCCAGCAAGAAGCCGGCCAGAGTAGCCAGTATAGCAGATAACCAGCTGTCATTCAGGGCATGATGGGTGGTAATAGCCGGTACGAACAGAATAGATGTGGAAAAGATAGCGGAAACGCCCAGCAGAATCGCTTGCCAGGGAGTCATGTTTTTTGCCTCCTGTTAAACCAGATGGGTACCCGCAGAATAAAATCCTTCAGACCTTGAATATTAAGGGGGGCGATCGGTGACATATAAGGCTGTCCGAAAGAATGCAGGCTGGTAACATGCAGCACTATCATTATTACCCCAAGCATAATGCCATAAAGGCCAAGGATAGCTGCTAAAGCTAACATGGGGAAGCGCAAAAGCCGCATAGCGATAGCCAGGGGGTAATTGCCGGCAGCAAAGGATGCAATACCGGTAACTGCCACCATGATTACCATGGCAGGAGCTACCAGGCCAGCCTTGACCGCTGCTTCACCGATAACCAGAGCCCCGACAATACTGACAGCCTGACCCACGGCCCGGGGTAAGCGCACCCCGGCTTCCCGCAGGGCTTCGAAAGAAACTTCCATGATCAATGCCTGGACAAAGATGGGAAAAGGGACGCCTTCCCGTTGTTGCATAAAATTCAGGAGTAAAACAGTAGGCAGCATTTCCGGATGAAAGCTGATTACCGCCACAAAAAGGGAAGGCAACAGCAAGGACAAAAGCAAGGAAGCCAGACGAATAGTACGAATCAGTGAAGCAATGGGATAGCGTTCATAATAATCCTCATTGGCCTGCCAGAACTGGTTAAAGGTAGTGGGGATAATCAGCACAAAAGGAGTGCCGTCACATAAGATGGCCACCCTGCCCTCCAGCAAATTGGCTACCACCCGGTCAGGCCGTTCAGTATGGGCGATTTGGGGAAAGACACTGTATTTGTTATCTTCAATAAACTCCTCCAGATAACCTGACTCCAGGACGGTAGGCAATTTGATGGCCTGCAGGCGTTTTTTTACTTCCAGGACCAGATCGGTGCGGGTGGTGCTGGTCAGATAGATAACAGCGACTTTGGTCGGTGCCAGGTCACCGATTTCCATTAATTCCACTTTCAGGTCGACAGTATTGAGCCGGCGCCGAATCAGGCTGATATTGGTCAACAGATTTTCCACAAAACCTTCCCGGGGACCACGGACTACTGTTTCCGATTCCGGTTCAGTTACCTGACGATCAGGATAGCCTTTAACTTCCAGGCCATAACAGGAACGCTGGTTTTGCAATAAAAGCAAACAGCTACCATTGAGTATGGCCGGAATGGCTTCCTGCCAGCTATCGTATTTTTCCAGAGCATGGATGGTCAGGAGGGATTCATAATTAATCATTTCCAGTTTGGGTAGATGCAGAAGAAGGGGAGCAAGAACCTGGTCACTGACGGTCTTTTTAGTGACCAGGGACTCAAAAAACACCAGGGCCCCTTTACCATGGCGGGTATGAAAGGTTCGGATTTGCAAATCGGAGCTGGGGCTGAAAAGATTTTCAAGGAATTTGATATTTTTTTCTAATAGAGTGGAAATTGTGGGATTTGCCATATCCTGCTCACCTCCCCCATTATTATGTACTGTTTGTTTGATGAAAAATCTTATGATAGAATATACTAACGATAGTGTCATAGGGGTTTGGAGGTGAAAATATGGCAGCTGCTGCCAGTAAAGAAAACAAGACACTACCATTGCTGCCTCTGCGCGGTATTCTGGTCTTTCCTCACATGGTCATTCATCTCGATGTGGGACGGGAAAAATCCATCAGAGCCATCGATGAGGCCATGACTCAGGAGCGCTTGATTTTCCTGACCACTCAAAAAGAAGCACAAAATGATAATCCCGGTCCGGAAGATGTTTATGCTATTGGAACCATTGCGGAAGTCAAGCAATTGCTCAAATTACCGGGAGGTACCATTCGGGTGCTGGTGGAAGGTCTGGCCCGGGCACGGATTCGAAAGTACATAGCGGAAGAACCATTCTTCCAGGTTGAAGTCGAAGAACATATGGATGAAGAAAGAAAAACCCCGGAAACTGAAGCCCTGATGCGTACTTTGCTCAACCAGTTTGAGCAATACGTTAAGATCAGTAAAAAAATTCCTCCGGAAACTCTGGCCGGACTGATCAATCTGGACGAACCTGGGCGTCTGGCGGATATCATTGCTTCCCACCTGAGTCTGAAGGTAGAAGAAAAGCAGGCTATCCTGGAAGCATTCTCCGTGGCAGAACGGCTGGAAAAACTCTGTGAAATCGTCGGCAAGGAACTGGAAATCGTGGAGCTGGAACGGCGCATCAATATCCGCGTCCGCAAACAGATGGAAAAGTCCCAGCGGGAGTACTATTTGCGGGAGCAAATCAAGGCCATCCAGAAGGAGCTGGGAGAAAAGGACGAACGGGTAGCAGAAAGTGAGGAATACCGGGAAAAGATCAGGGCCGCCAAAATGCCGAAAGAAGTAGAGGAAAAAGCCTTGAAAGAGGTAGAGCGGCTGGAAAAAATGCCTCCCATGGTGGCAGAGACCGCTGTGATTCGTACATATCTGGACTGGCTCCTGGCTATGCCCTGGGCCAAAGAAACCAGAGATCGCATTGACATCAAACGGGCAGAACAGATTCTGGATGAGGACCATTACGGCCTGGAAAAGGTCAAGGAGCGCATCCTTGAATATCTGGCTATTCGCAAACTGGCCAAGAAGATGAAAGGTCCTATTCTCTGTCTGGTAGGCCCGCCGGGGGTGGGCAAAACCTCCCTGGTCAAATCCATAGCCCGGGCGTTAGAGCGCAAATATATTCGCATGTCCCTGGGTGGGGTACGGGATGAAGCGGAAATCCGCGGCCATCGCCGCACCTATGTAGGCGCATTGCCTGGCCGCATCATTCAGGGTATCAAACAGGCAGGGTCCAAAAACCCAGTTTTCTGTCTGGACGAAATCGATAAAATGTCCATGGACTTTCGGGGAGACCCGTCGGCGGCTCTGCTGGAAGTGCTGGACCCGGAACAAAATGCTAATTTTGTCGATCACTACCTGGAAGTGCCGTTTGATTTATCCAAGGTGATGTTTATCACTACTGCCAACAATCTGTATAGCATTCCGCGGCCTTTGCTGGACCGGATGGAAGTAATTCATGTCAGCGGTTATACCGAGGAGGAAAAAGTACAAATCGCCCTGCGTTATCTTTTGCCCAAGCAGGTCAAGGAACATGGGCTGAAACCGGAACAATTGCAGGTTTCGGAAAATGTTATCCGCCGCATCATCCGGCAGTATACCAAGGAGAGCGGGGTTCGCAACCTGGAACGGCAAGTGGCTGCTCTCTGCCGGAAAGCGGCCCGTCAGATTGTACAGGAAGAGGCAGAAACCGTCAAGGTCACGGTGCAGAATCTGGAGCAATACCTTGGTATTCCCCGTTTCCGCTATGGTACAGCGGAAAAGGCCAATGAAGTGGGAGTAGCTACCGGTCTGGCCTGGACGGAAGTAGGGGGAGACACCCTGGCCATTGAGGTTTCCCTGATGAAAGGAAAGGGCAAGCTCACCCTGACAGGCAAGCTGGGGGATGTCATGAAAGAGTCGGCCCAGGCAGGCTTTACCTATGTGCGCTCCCGGGCCGAACAGCTGGGAATTGACCCTGAATTCCACGAAAACACTGATATCCATATCCACGTACCGGAGGGAGCTATTCCCAAGGATGGGCCTTCGGCGGGGATTACCATGGCCACGGCCCTGGCTTCAGCTCTGCTCAACAAACCGGTGCGCTGTGATGTAGCCATGACGGGGGAAATTACCCTGCGGGGACGGGTTCTGCCCATAGGCGGGGTCAAGGAAAAAGTGCTGGCTGCCCACCGGGCCGGAATTACCACGGTAATTTTACCCAGCGAAAACAAGAAAGACCTGGAGGAAATTCCAGCGAATGTGCGCAAAAAGCTCAAGTTCGTCCTGGTTGACCATATGGACCAGGTCTTGAAAGAAGCCATAGTCTGGAATGAAACCGAAGCTCCCAGGTGTGGTGAGGAACAGCATGAAAATCATTAAGGCAGAATATACTGTTAGTGCAGTCAAAGCAGAACAATATCCTCAGGACGGCCGGCCGGAAATTGCCTTCGCCGGCCGTTCCAATGTGGGCAAATCTTCTCTTATCAATACCCTGGTGCAGAGAAAAAACCTGGCCCGTACCAGTTCCCAGCCGGGCAAAACCCAGACCATCAATTTTTATAGTGTCAATGACCTGCTTTACCTCGTGGATTTGCCCGGCTATGGTTTTGCCCGGGTTTCCAGGGCGGAACGGGAGCGCTGGGGACGTTTTATTGAAGCCTATCTCAATCAACGCCGGGAGCTGGTGGCAGTGGTGCTGCTGGTGGATATTCGCCATCCCCCTACCCGGGATGACGTGATGATGTATGACTGGCTCTGCTACTTCAACAAACCGACCCTGGTGGTAGCCACTAAGGCGGATAAAATCAGCCGGGGGCAATGGGCCAAACACCTGAAGATTATCAGGAATGAGCTGGGGTTAAAACCGGAACACCAGCTGCTGCCCTTTTCGGCAGAGACCAGGCAGGGTCGGGAAGAAGTATGGGACTGGCTGGCCCGGGCCGCAGGAATTACTGAGGAGAACGGAGGCTGAGGCATGCTGGAAATCGGTATTCTCCTGGTCAGTTTGGGAGTAATTTTGTTAGGAGCAGAGCTGTTCACCAACGGGGTGGAATGGCTGGGGAAACGATTAGGAATGAACGAAGGGGCGGTGGGCAGTATTCTGGCAGCGGTGGGGACGGCCCTGCCGGAAACCCTGGTACCCATTATAGCCATTCTCTTCAACGCTGGCCGGGAGGCTGGTACAGAAATCGGTATTGGAGCTATTCTGGGAGCTCCGTTTATGCTGGGAACCCTGGCTTTTTGTGTGTCCGGGCTGGCAGCTCTGGCTTTTGCCTATCGGCGCCCCAGCTGCACCTGGATGACAGTGGATAAGAGGGTAGTTGGCCGGGATTTGCGTTTCTTCTTGCTGGTCTATGCTCTGGCCATTGTGGCTTCATTCCTGACTATAAGGCAGTTGAAACTGGCAGTGGCAGTGGCCTTGCTGGGAGCCTATATTATTTATGCTTATAAAACCATTCAGGATGAGGAAGGGGTAGAATGTGAATGCCTTTCTCCTCTCACCTTTGCCAGAAATAATCCCAACCCCGCCCTGGGCATAATCCTGTTACAGGTTGTAACTGCTTTAGGGGCCATTGTACTGGGGGCTGAGTATTTCGTCAAATCTCTGGAAGTTCTTTCGGGACACTGGGGTATTTCGCCGCTGGTCCTGTCCCTGATTATCACGCCCATTGCCACTGAGTTACCGGAAAAGTTCAATTCAGTAATCTGGATTCGGCAGGGAAGGGACACTCTGGCGCTGGGCAATATTTCCGGGGCAATGGTTTTCCAGAGTTCAGTTATTCCCGCTCTGGGGATCTTCCTGACCCCCTGGCAATTTACCTGGCCTTCTTTACCGCTTATTAGCTCCTTTTTTGCTCTGGCCTCCGCAGGTTATGTTTATCTTTTGATGAACATCAAAGGCAGGATTAGTGCCTTTACCTTGCTGGCAGGCGGTATTTTTTACGGGTTATTTTTGTTAATCGCCTTTAGCCAGTGATATTGACAAGAAGCGGGGGAGAGGATATAATTAAGTTGCGGTAAACGATAATAACACTCATTAGCGAAAATGTAAAAAAGTTTACAAGTTTGGAGTTCATTTTTGAACTCCAATACCATAGACCCACACCCACTCATCCATCCTCTCCCCATGTTAAAGCCCCGGTCATGACCGGGGCCCTTGTTTTTATTGCTGTCGATCCAGATAGCGCACTGCTGCCAGAGCCGCTACCAGCCCTTCTCCTACAGCCTTGGCCAGCTGGTAGGGGGTACCGGTACAGTCCCCGGCGGCAAAAACACCTGGGAGATTGGTTTCCTGCTGGCGGTTGACTTTAATATGGTTATCCTCCAGCTCTAGCCCTGGAATCAGTTGACCGGGTGGTAAGGTCTCTTTTTCCAGAAAAACTCCATCCACTGTCAGCCGGGTACCGTCGGCCAGCTCCAGGGCCTCCACCTTATCCTGACCATGGATTGCCCTGGGCCTAATGAACACAACCTCCAGATTGGCAGCTTGAAAACCTATATTCTTTTCATAAAGGGGAAGATAGTAGACTTTGCCGCAGATCTGGGTCAAGAAAGGCAGTTCTTCTTCCCCTTTGGGGTTTTCGGCTATGTAGGCTACTGTTTTACCCTGATAAAGGGGACCATCGCAAGTGGCACAATAGCCTACTCCTTTGCCCAGCAGTTCCTGTTCTCCAGGCAAAAAGCGGGCCATAGGTATGCCGGTGGCGATAATCACCGTTCTGGCCTGGTAGAATTCATTTTTGGCCAGCAGGCCAAAAACTTCTCCCTGAGGTGCGACCTGAGTAACCTGCTGGGGCAGGATATTGAGCCCCAGACTCTGGTAATGGGCGAGAAAACGCTGGCGCATTTCATCTCCGCTCATTTCCGGCAGGCCCAGGTAATTGTCCACCCGGGGGGCTTTATGTAATTTAGGGGAACAAAAATCTGTCCCGAAGTGGATGATGGACTTACGGCGAATCTGACCATTGATGGCGGCTGAAAGGCCAGCGGGGCCGCAGCCGATGATGGCGATATCATAGATTTTATCCTCCATGCCAATCCCCTTTCTGTTGCTTGTGTTTCTTTCATAGTATGACCGGTAGAGGAAAAAGTTAGACCTGGCAGGGATTGGGGATTTAGTGGAGAATATAAACAAGGGATTCTGGAGGTGAGGGTTGTGTTGCGGGAGGAATGCGCTTTTTGTCTGCGGGATATTCCCCTTTTTGCCGGGGTACAGGAAGATCTTTTCCAGCATATTTGCCAGAATACAGGGAAAAGGCACCTGGAAAAAGGGGAGGAACTGTTTCGGCAAGGGGAACCGGCGGAAACGGTATTTCTGCTCAAAGAGGGTTCTGTCAAACTGATCCAGTTTACAGAAGAAGGCAGGGAAGTGATTGTTGATATTGCTGGCAAAGGGGATGTACTGGGGGAAGAAAACCTGTTTTCAGTGCAAAACTGGCCGGTAACTGCGATCGCTCTGGAGAACACCCGCTGCTGTACCATCAGCAGACAGCAGCTGGAAAAGGCGGTGCTGGCTCAGCCCCGCCTGACCATGCAGTTAATTAGCTATCTGGGGAGCAAGTTTTATCAGGCTCTGGAAAGCAAGGGGGAGTTATTGACCGATACCGTGCCGGTACGCCTGAGCAAGTTACTGGTCCGGCTGGCCCGGGAGCATGGTCGTTCCACTCCCCAGGGGACGGTGATCCAGGTTCAGCTGACCCAGCAGGACCTGGCCGATATGCTGGGAGTTTCCCGGGTAATTGTGGTCCAGGCCTTAAAAGAACTGAAGGAAAGCGGCAGAATTGACAAACAGGGGAGATATTATTTGCTCAAGGACAAATGTTTTTAATGGGACAGGGCTGAGCGGGCCGGCTCTGGATTGACCAACTCCTTTTCTGGCAGAGGAGCAGCCAGCTGGCCGGTACTGACCATCATTTCCTGGAGATTATTAAAAGCAGTCGCGGCAGGGAGAGGACTTTCGGCCCAGACTCCGGCCTGATAATAGCGGGTAAGCATTTGCTCCAGTTCTGCCTGGCTGTATTCGGGGAAGAAGGGCTTGATGGCAGCGGCCGTATCGGTCGGGGTATGTTCTGCCACCCAGCGCTGGGCCCGGGCCAGGGCCCGCAGGAAGGCCAGGGTGGAGGTCTTTTTTAATTCCAGAGTGGAGGGCAAGCTCAGGTAAACCGCAAAAGGCAATTCTGGCTCAGCCTGGCCCAGAGATGCCAGTACCTTTCCCTGTCCCTGTTTTTCCAGAGTAAAGGCCAGGGGCTCAAAAGCCTGTAGATAATGGCCACTGCCGCTGATGAAGGCTCCGGCTACCCATTCTGCCGGGATATTCTGGACTAATGTTACATCCCGGTAAGGTTTGAGGCCCTGTTGCTGTAATAGCCAGTTCAAAGCCATTTCCGGCATGCTTCCCCGGCGGCTGGTGATTACCATTTTGCCTTTGAGATTGTTCCAGGTGAAATCAGGTTCAGGCTGGCGGCCAATTAAAAAGGAACCATCCCGGCGGGTTAACTGGGCGAAAACCAGGGGCAATTCCCGAAGGGGAGGGTGCTGGCGGCGAGCCTGAAGGACCAGGTCAGGCCCGGCCAGGATAAAATCAGTTTCCTGCTTGATCAGGGAAGCTAGAGATTTATCCCCGCCCCAGGCAGTTTGAAGCTGAACTTCCAGGTGTTCGGCCTGAAAAAAGCCCTGGCTGAAGGCTACATACTGGGGAGCATAATAGACACTGCGCACAGCTTCGGTCAAACGGACCGGGGTTAATTTTTTTTCAGTGATAGGGGGTTTGGCTTCTTTGCTGAGACTGCAACCTGCCAGGAGCAAGGAAATAAGCATAACCAGTACCCATCTCAAGATGCTCATTTTCCACCCACCTCTCCTTCATCAGTATGGAGTCACTATTTTCAATATATGAATTTTTAATTTATAATAGAAGGGTAAAAAAGAAAGGAGGCAGGAAATGCTAGGGAAAATGGAACTGGCGACGGGAATTTTTCTTCTCACGTATGCTCTGATTGTGGCGGAAAAACTGCCACGAACAGCTGTAGCCCTGGCCGGTGGCCTGGCTATGATTTTGCTGGGTTTAGAGACCCAGGAGCAGGGGTTACATCATGTGGATTTTAATACCCTTGGCTTATTGATCGGGATGATGATCATTGTGGGGATTATTCGCAAAACCGGTGTTTTTGAGTATCTGGCCCTGACATCTGTGCGGCTGGCAAAGGGGCGGCCGTTAGCTTTGCTGGTTTACCTGAGTCTTTTAACTGCAGGGGCTTCCGCTTTTCTGGATAATGTCACCACGGTTTTGCTGGTAGCACCTGTTACCTTTACTCTCTGCCGGGAAATGGGGATTAGCCCTATACCCTTTCTCATCAGCGAGATCATCGCTTCTAACGTAGGTGGAACGGCGACTCTCATCGGGGACCCACCCAACATTATGATTGGTAGTGCCGTCAAGGAGCTGAGTTTCCTTGATTTCATGCTGCACCTTGGCCCGGTGGCGATTATTGTTATGGCAGTCACATTGCCGATTCTGGTTTTGATTTACCGGCGGCAGCTGGTTATCGATGAGGAGACCAGGCAACGGCTGTTACAACTGGATCCGGCGCGAGAACTGAAAAAGGGACCATTGCTTTATCAATCTTTGGGAGTACTGGCCTTGACCATTCTGGGCTTTTTCCTGCACCAGGTTTTTCATATTGAATCAGCCACCATTGCCATGGGGGGAGCGGTACTCTTGCTGTTGCTCTCCCGGATTGATCTGGAGGAAGCTTTTCATACAGTGGAATGGGGAACCATTTTCTTCTTTGTAGGCCTGTTCGCCCTGGTAGGGGGTCTGGTGGAAACGGGAGTAATCAGCCGGCTGGCCCAGTGGACTTTGACTGTCACCAGCGGGGATACGGAGCTGGCGGCAGGATTGATTCTCTGGGTGGCGGCCATAGCTTCGGCATTTGTGGATAATATTCCCTTTGTAGCTACTATGATTCCCTTGATTAAGGAGGTAGGCCTGACCGGCGGGATTGCCAATCTGGAGCCCCTCTGGTGGTCTCTGGCTCTGGGAGCCTGCCTGGGCGGCAATGGAACACTGGTAGGTGCTTCAGCCAACGTGATTGTAGCGGGAATGGCTGAGAGTCAGGGTAAACCCATCGGTTTCCTGCGCTTTATGCTGGTAGCCTTCCCCTTGATGTTGCTCTCGATTGTTATAAGCCATATCTATATAACCTGGCGCTACTTCTAAATCAAACCCCCTGACCTTACCGGCAGGTAAGGCCAGGGGGTTTTTTAAGTCCAGGGACAGGCCAGCGGATCACTGGTAAGATGGATGACCTGAAAACCGGCTTCGCTGAGGGCTCGTTTTACCAGCTCTTTATCCTCCTGAGCCAGTTTGAGAACAATTTCATCGGGCAAGACCACCAGTTTTTCCACCCGGAGATTGTACCGGTCAAGGGCGGTAACCAGACTGGCCAGAAATCCTTTGCGGGGACTGATGGCAATAGTTACCCGGGTACCGGGTTCGGCAAAACCGAAGGCGGTGGCAAAAATGCGAAAAACATCGGTTTCGGTGATAATACCTACCAGGCGCTGGTTTTCCACCACAGGCAGGCAATCCAGATGGCAGCTGGCAAAGAGATGGGCTGCTGCTTCAACCGTGGCGGTTGGTTCAATAAAATGGGGATCGGTTTTCATGATTTGTCGGACCGGGGTCCGGCTCAGCAAGTTGGCTTCATACTTATTCAACTCCTTGCGCGGAAAAAGGCGCAGGATATCGGTTTCACTGAGCAGGCCTACCAGTTTGCCCTCCCTGGTGATTACCGGCAAATGGCGAACACTGTGAGTGCGCATCAATTCCAGGGCCTGTCCCACCTGGGCATCAGCACTGATGCTGACCGGCTGGGGTGTCATGATCTCTGCAATTAGCATTTTATCCCCTCCTCCCCTATAGTTTTCGCTGAAAATGCAAAAAATCCTGTTAGCCGGGGCAAGTTATTACTGTGGAGGTGGTTATTATGCCTTTTTTCCTGGCACTGGCTTTGACCTGGGCGTCAATGCCCCTGGTTATGGAATTAGCCGAAAAAATGGGGGCGGTGGCCCAACCGGGAGGACGTCATATTCATGCCCGGCCTATACCCCGCCTGGGGGGACTGGGAATAGCTCTGGGCCTGTTTATTGGCTGGCCCCTGGCGGTAGGGCTGGATTCCCGGCTGGCAGGGCTGATTTTAAGCAGTTTGTGGCTGGTATTACTGGGCATAATCGATGACTGGCGGGGGATGAAAGCCTGGCATAAACTGCTGGGCCAGCTGGCTGCGGCCCTGATTCTGGTGGGCTATGGTTTTTACAGTCAGTGGGCTGTGAATCCTTTTGGTGGCCTGTTCTATATTGATGGCCTGGGAGCGGTATTTTCTATCCTCTGGATCGTCGGTCTGATCAATACTATTAACCTGACTGATGGTTTAGATGGACTGGCAGGCGGGATTACCCTTTTTGCCAGCCTTTTTCTGGCCTTGCTTTTTGCCGGGGCCGGGGAATGGCGGGCGGCCCGGCTGGCCCTGGTGCTGGCCGGGGCGGTACTGGGCTTTCTCTTTTATAACTTCCATCCAGCCCGCATTTTTCTCGGGGATACAGGCAGTATGTTGCTAGGATTTACCCTGGCGGCCATAACTCTGGAAGGAATGGCTGGTGCCCTCTCCCTAGTACGCATTCTGGTGCCGGTGCTTATCCTGGCCTTGCCCATCAGTGATGTCCTGCTGGCGATTATCCGGCGGCGGGCCAACGGGCAGGGCGTTTTTGTCCCCGATCGGGGGCATTTGCATCACCGTCTGCTGGATTGGGGTTTAAGCCAGCGGCAGGCGGTACTGGTCCTCTATGGCGGAACTTGCAGTCTGGGTTTACTGGCTATCGGCCTGTCAGGCATCAATCTCTATTACTCTTTTACTGCCCTCCTGGCAGGAGGCATCATCTTGCGCTGGCTCTATGGCCAGAGAAGGGAGGTAGCCTGAAATGCGGCGTACGCTGGGGATATTGCTGATTTTCATCCTTTTTGGGGCAGGAATCTGGTGGTACCGGGAAGGGAAAATTTCTCCTCCCATTAGCGGTCAGGCAGTACGTAAACCCCAGCTACCGGGTTTTACCGTGCTTCTGGTAGGACTGGACAAGCGCCCTCACGATCCTACCCCTCGCAGTGACTCCATTATCGCCGTGCGGGTGGATTCCGAGAAAAAGCAGATTGGCGCTCTTTCCATTCCCCGCGATACCCGGGTATTGCAGCCTGATGGTGTGATGGGGAGAATTAACCGGGTCTATTTCAAATGGAAAATCGATGGGTTGTTGCTGGCAGTTAATCACCTGCTGGGTACTGCTATTGAACGCTATATTATCACTGATATAGCAGGATTGGCTCAGGTAGTAGATGCCCTGGGAGGGGTAACTATCTATGTGGAAAAAGATATGTACTGGCGGGATGACCTGGGGGAAATCAATCTCAAAAAAGGCTGGCACAGACTCAATGGTCAGCAGGCTGCGGGCTATGCCCGTTTTCGCCATGACCCCCAGGCAGACATCGGCCGCACCCGGCGACAGCAAAAACTGCTCCAGGCTATCTGGCAGGAAGCCAGAAAGCCGCAAAACCTGGGGCGGCTGCCTCAGGTCTGGCTGAAAATCAATCAGGCGGTGACCAGCAATCTATCCTGGCAGGAAAAAAGCCAGCTGGCTGAGGCTTTTTTGACTATCGAGGGTTACCAGGTCAAAACGGCTACTCTGCCGGGCCGGCCGACTTATATCGGTGGAGCCAGTTACTGGCTGGTGGAGAGAGCGGCAGTTGAAAAAAGTGTAAAAGAAATTTTAGGCAGATAAAAATAAAAGGATTTTATTCCTTTCTGTCGAAATACATTATCATTATTGATATTGCTGGAATTTAAGGAGCGATGTTAGTTGAAAATCCGATTTGGTGCGGCAGGCAACCCTGATTCCTTTTATGCTGCCGGTTACAGGTCTTCGCTGCAGATGCCTGCCTATCTGGCCAGTCTGGGTCTGAATGCCTATGAGTATCAGCTCAGCCGCGGGGTACGGATTTCGGAAAAGATGGCCAGGCAGCTGGGGGAAGAAGCGGTTAAGCATGATGTTCTCCTTAGTGTTCATGCTCCCTATTACATTAATTTTGCCTCACCGGATCCGCAAATTCAGGCCAGTTCCCGGGAACACCTGCTCAAGTCAGTAGAAGCAGCCCGCTGGCTGGGAGCACAACGGGTGGTATTTCATCCCGGCGGAGCGGCCCGGATGGAGCGGGAAACGGCGGTACAACTGGTAAAAGAGAGGCTACAAGAGGTTATCGCCATACTGGAAGACCGGGGCTGGACGGATGTTTATCTTTGCCCGGAAACCATGGGCAAGAAAAACCAGGTGGGCACTCTGGCGGAAGTGATTGAATTTTGCCAGTTCAGCCCCATGCTATTGCCCTGTGTGGATTTTGGTCACCTCAATGCCCTCTTGCAGGGAGAGCTGGAGACGGAAGCGGGCATGAATCGGGTACTGGAGGACCTGGCAGCTGGTCTGGGCCCGGATGTGCTGAGCAAGTTGCATGTACATTTCAGTCCGGTGGAGTACACAACCGGTGGAGAAAAACGGCATGCTACTGTAGCGGATGGAATTCCTCCGGATTTTCGCTGGCTGGTTCCGGGATTGAAGGCATGGAAAGCAACTCCGGTGATTATCTGCGAATCAGCGGGGACCCAGGCGGAAGATGCCTGTCATTATCGCGACCTCTATCTTGAGGGATAATGGAGCAGAGAGAGGGAAACCGGATGAAAAGAAAGATGTCTCTAGTTAAGCAATTCAGTATCTCCAGTTTTATTGTCATCAGTTTGCTGGGAGTGGTGCTGGCTCTTACCTTTTCCGTTTTTTTCGAAAAACAGGTACTGAATGTGTCGGCAGAACGGACAGCTGATCTGGTCAATATCATTGTTTCCTATTCCTTGCGGCCGGAGGATTTCAGCCAGCCTATGAGCGGCCCTCGTCTGGATGCTATCGATACTGTGATCAGGGAAAATATTACTAATGAACCGGAAATGAAACTGGTAAAAATCTGGAATACCCAGGGGCAAATTATTTATTCCAATAAAGGGGACTTGATCGGTCAGAGTTTCCCGAAGGAAAGTGATCTAAAAGAAGCGCTGGCAGGAAAGATAGTTGCGGAAATAGCTGATATGCAGAAACCGGAAAACCAGATAGATGAGCTGGATCCATCCAGGCGCTATATAGAGGTTTATGTTCCCATCCGCGATAAAGCTTCTGGTCAGACGCTGGGCGTATTTGAGGTTTATCGGGAAGCGGATAATATCTACGAGTATATTGCCAATGGGCAAAAATTCGGTCGTTTCTTCATTGGCATCAGCTTTCTGGTCTTATATTTATCTCTGTACCAGATTGTTAAGCGGGCAGCTAAAACCATTGAGGAACAAAATGTGGCCATTCGGCGCCTGACCAGTCGTCTGGATGAGACCATGGCGGCCCAGGAGGCCATCCATGTAGGTACCATTAAAGCTCTGATGAGTGCCCTGGATGCCAAAGATCATTATACTGCCGGGCATTGCATGCGGGTGACTGACTATGCCCTTTTACTGGGGAGAGCTGTTAATTTGCCTCAGGAGCGTCTGGATTTGCTGGAAGAAGCCGCCCTTTTCCATGACATCGGCAAAATCGGTATTCCCGAGCAAATTCTGAACAAAAAGGATTCCCTGACCACGGAAGAATTTGAAGAAATGAAAAAACACCCGGTAATTGGTGCCGAAATCATTGCCTCTACCAGGGTATTTGCTGAACATGCCGAACTGGTCCGCCATCACCATGAGCGTTATGACGGGCGAGGTTATCCTGATGGGCTGAAAGGAGAGGAAATCCCCATTGAGGCCAGGATTATGGCCATAGCTGATACCTATGATGCCATGACCAGTGACCGGCCTTATCGCAGCCGGATGTCAAAGGAAAAGGCGATTAATATTTTGCTGGATTGCCGGGGTACCCAGTTTGACCCGCAACTGGTAGATGTTTTTGTGGAATTGATCCGTTAAAAAGGGGGGAGTTGAGTGGAGCTGACAGGTAAACATTTGCGCCGTCTGCCGCTTTTTGCCGGTTTGCCGGAAGAGGCCCTGAACGAACTAGCCAAACTGGTGAGGGTGAGGAATTATAAAAAAGACATGCTGATTTTTCTGGAAGGGGAGCCCGGAGAGGGTTTGCATTTTGTCCAGCAGGGGAAAGTAAAAATCTACAAAATGGCCAGTGATGGCAAGGAACAGATTTTGCATTTCCGTCAGCCCGGTGATATTTTCGCCGAAGTTACCCTTTTTGATGGCGGGCCTTATCCAGCTTCGGCGGAAACGATTGAGGAAAGCCAGATTGGCATTATCCGTAATGCTGATCTTTACCAGTGGCTGGAACATCATCCCTCCCTGACGGTGCAGTTGCTGAAGGACATGGCCAAAAAACTCAGGGAAGCCCAGCAACGGCTGGTGGAACTGGTTCAGAAAGACACCTACGGTCGGGTTGCTTCTACCTTACTAAGGCTCGCCGAAAGTTTCGGCAGTGAGTGTGCAGTTTGTAAGGAAAGCACAGTCATTAACCTCTACCTGGACCGTCAGGAACTGGCCAATTATGCTGGCACTTCCCGGGAGACGGCAACCCGGATTTTGCAGGACCTGGCCCGCAGTGGAATCATTAAACTGGAAGGCAAAAAAATCACCATTCTCAAACAAAAGGAACTGGAACGCTGGTTGTAGAGTGTGAGCAATCTCACACTCTTTTTTGTTTTTGCTTACAGTAACCTGCTGTCTGCCTCCGGTATAATTAGCCCTGAACAAAACTAAAGGAGGCCTGGTCATGGGTATTTTCGATTTTTTGCTGGGTGGCAATAAACAAAATCATAAGGAAAGTCATGGTTGTGCCAGCTGTGCTGCAGCGGATAGCTGTTATTCAGCCCACGAATCAGTGAACCAGCTGCAGGAAAGGATGAGCCAGCTGGGTTTACCCAGTGTATTTGATCGTTATCAGGCTCAACAGCCTCAGTGCGATTTCGGGAAAAAGGGAATCTGCTGCCAGCTGTGCAGTCATGGTCCCTGTCGGATTACTCCCAAAGCTCCTTACGGGATCTGCGGAGCTACTGCTGATACTATTGTTGCCCGAAATCTGGCCCGTTTAACAGTGCACGGAGTGTCAGCCTATACCCATCACCTGGAAGAATTGTGTAAAACTCTGAAAGCCACTGCGGAAGGGAAAACTCCCTTCACCATTGGCGATCCTGATAAACTGAAAGCTCTGGCTCAGGTACTGGGGCTGGAGCCGGAACAGCCGGTGAATGAACTGGCCAAAGCGGTAGCGGATATTGTGCTGGTGGAATTGCGCAAAGGAGCCGATGAACCTCTGGCTCTGGTCAAGTTGTTTGCTCCTCCTACCAGGATTCAGGCCTGGGAGAAGCTGGGGATTGTTCCCGGCGGTCCTCTGTCCGAGGTGCGGGATGCTTTGACCAAAACCATGTCCAACATCACCAGTGACCCGGTAGATCTGTTACTCACTACTTTGCGGCTTGGCATTGCTGCCGGTTACATGGGTCTGGTAGCAACCATCACCCTGCAGGACATCCTGCTGGGCTCTCCGAAATTGGTGAAGAGCGCGGCAGACCTGGGCATTCTGGATCCTGATACGGTCAATATTGTAGCTCACGGACACGTGCCTTTGATGGCCACTGCCGTGATTGAGGCCGTCAATGATCCGGAACTGATTAAGCTGGCGGAAGCCGCTGGCGCCAAAGGCATCAAGGTCTATGGTTCCATGTGTACCGGTCAGGAGCTGATGCAGAGAAATGCCCACAATCGTTCCGGCTATGCCGGCCAGCTGGGTAACTGGATAACCCAGGAATTTATGATTGCTACCGGTGCGGTGGATCTGGTAATGATGGATATGAACTGCTCGATTCCGGCCTTGAAATATGTGGCTGACCGCTTCCACACTAAACTGATCTCCGTATCCCACATTCTGCGCATGGCCGGGGTGGAAACCAATATCGATTACAAGCCGGAAAAAGTGGCAGAACAGGCCCGGGAAATCGTGAAAATGGCTATTGCTGCTTACAAGAACCGGGGCAAGGATGTGGTGATTCCGGTCAACCAGAAGCCGGTGGTAGCAGGCTTTGGCCTGGAAAGCATAGCTTCTGCTCTGGGCGGTAGCCTGAATCCCCTGCTGGATGCTATTAAATCTGGTGCTATTAAAGGGGTAGTCGCGGTAGTAGGTTGCACCAACAACCGCAATGGGCATGATTCCATGGGCATCGCCCTCACTAAAGAGCTGATTAAGCGGGATATTCTGGTGATCAATTCCGGTTGTATGTCCAGCGCTACCGAAAATGCCGGTCTGATGGACCCTGCAGCTGCGGAACTGGCCGGTTCCGGTCTGAAGGCGGTTTGCCAGTCCCTGGGCATTCCTCCTGCTTTGAACTTCGGTTCCTGTGTGGATATCGGCCGTATCGGGGTAGTGGTAACTGAATTGGCCAATGCCCTGGGTGTAGATCCTTCCCAGCTGCCGGTAGCAGCTTCTGCGCCTGAGTATCTGGAACAAAAAGCAGTTGCCGATGGGGCTTTTGCCGTAGCCTTTGGTTTACTAACCCATTTGGCACCTGCGCCACCGGTACTGGGCTCTGAACTGGTAACCAGGATTCTTACCAAAGATGTGGAAGACCTGACCGGCGGTCGCTTCCTGGTGGAACTGGATCCCGTTAAAGCTGCCGATGCCATTGAAGCCCATATTCTGAAAAAGCGCCAGGCCCTGGGCATTTAACCGGGGAGGGAGATAGGCGGCAGTCGCTGACTGCTGCCTTTCTGTGTTATAATAACGCTAAGAGAGAATGGGAAGGATGGGAGAAAAGATGTTTAACAGTGTTGCGGAACTGAAAGAAGCTTTTCGCCAGCAGGGTTATATCGGGGAAGAGGAGATCATAACCACTGTTTATCTGGCCTTGAAACTGGGCAAGCCCCTGTTGATTGAAGGAGCACCTGGAGTAGGGAAAACGGAAATTGCCAAGGTATTAGCCCGGATTTTTAACACCGAACTGGTGCGCCTGCAGTGCTATGAGGGTCTGGATGAAGCTAAAGCCCTGTACGAATGGAACTATCAAAAACAATTGATTGCTATCCAGATGGCCAAGGAGATGGGCTGTGTAGCTCCGGGGGCAGATAATCTCTTTTCCGGGGAATATCTGCTGGAAAGGCCTCTGCTCAAGGCCATTCGTGCTGAAAAACCGGTAGTATTGCTGATCGATGAAGTGGATAAGACGGAAACGGAGTTTGAGGCTTTCCTCTTCGAAGTACTGAGTGATTTTACTGTTTCCATTCCTGAGCTGGGGACCATGGTGGCCCGAACCCGGCCGATTGTGATTCTGACCTCCAATGCGGAACGGGAGCTGTCTGATGGTTTAAAGCGCCGTTGTGCCTATCTCTACATTGAATACCCCTCCTATGACAAGGAACTGGCAATTATCCGCACCAGAGTGCCGGAAGCTGAGGAACAGTTGGCCCGACAGGCTGCGGCGGTGGTTCAGACCTTGCGGCAAATGGACCTCAGCAAGAAGCCTTCCATTGCCGAGACGCTGGACTGGGTCCGGGGACTGCTGGCCCTGGGCGCAGCAGAAGTAAATGCCCGGAACCTGGAGCAGACAATGAATTTACTGCTGAAGCACCGGGAAGACCGGGAAATGGTCAAGGAAGCCGGTGGTTGTGCTGGTTTATGCCAGCGGGCAGGATGTGGAAGAAGGGATAAATAATGGATATGCTGGCCCGTTACTTGCGCTTTATTATCGCCCTGCGCAGCCTCAATTTGCGTATCAGCACTGCTGAAGTGATGGATGGGCTGGAGGCCTTACTTGCTGTAGACTGGACCAGCCGCTCCCAGGTAGAGACTGCTCTCATCACTACCCTGGCTAAAGACGCCCGCAGCCGGCGGCTGGTGCGCCAGGCCTTTGCCAGTTATTTTCGGCCTCCGGAGCAGGTAGCGGAAATGCTAGCCCAGTATGCGGCTCAGCAGCAGGAACAGGCCCAGCAGCTGGCTGAAGCGGAGGCGGAGCTGGTTTTCACCGGTCCGGAGGAAGAGTGGACTCAGGAACTGCAATTATCCCAGGAAGATAAAGAAACCTATGCCCGCCTGCCGGAAGAGGAAAAGCAAAAACTGCGGGATTTTTTACAGCAGTACGCAGCTGGAAACCAGATTGTGGACCCGCGCGGCCTGATGGAAAGGGTGGTGCAAAGTCAGCTCAATTACTGGAAACGCAAACTGCTGGCTGAAGAGGAAGAACGGGAAAGCAGGCAGGTGCAGTTGAAACCCCTGGAGACAGGGGATGCGGAGCTGGATGCCCTGCTGAGCCAGCTGGTAGTGAATGTGCCGGAAGAGGATAGCTTGCTCTATCAGGATATGAAGAACATCGAAGATGAGGACTTGCCCCGGGTAACCCGCCTGATTCAGCAGCTGACCCGGCGGCTGGCGGTGAAAATTTCCCGCCGTTACCGGCAAAGCCAGCGCCGTCGTTTACTGGATCTGCGCCGTACTATTCGCCACAATATCCAGTACGGGGGAGTAATGTTTCGGCTCAAATATCGACATCATCGCCTGGATAAACCCCGGGTAGTGCTGATCTGTGATGTTTCCGGTTCCATGGCCCGTTATGCCCGGTTTGTCCTGCAGTTCGTCTATGGTCTGGCCGGAGCGGTCCGGGATGTGGAAGCCTTCGTTTTCGCCGAGGACCTGGAACGCATTACACCGGTATTGAAACAAAGGCAGGGTTTTGCCGAAACCATGAGTGAGATCATGGCCCGCAGCAAGGTCTGGGGGCAGGGTACTAACCTGGCTCAGGCCCTGGCCCAGCTGGAACGGGATTATCAGCGGGTGCTGACTCCTTCCACGCTGGTGATTTTGCTCAGTGACGGCAAGACCACCGGGCTGGAACAGGCAGCAGCCCGGCTTAAGAAGGTGCGGGGACGGGTCAAGCATATCCTCTGGCTCAATACCCTGCCCCGCAAGGAGTGGCCTCTGACCCGGGCCCCCAGGTTACTGGGGCAACATGCCCGCTTACTGGAGTGCAACACTATCAGTCATCTGGAACAAATTTTGTCCCGCCATCTCTCATTTGCTTGACGATAGCTGGTACAGGTTTTATAATGTAATTAGAAATGATTATCGTTATGAGAGGGGACGGGGCCATGAAACAGACCCGGATGACCAGACAAAAAAAGATAATCCTTGAGGTTCTGCGTTCCACCAGGTCTCATCCTACTGCCGACTGGATCTACATGGAGGCACGCAAGCAGATTCCTAACCTGTCCCTGGGGACTGTGTACCGCAACCTCAACCAGCTGGCGGAAATGGGCGAGATTCTGGAATTGAATTATGGCAGCAGTTTCAGCCGTTTTGATGGCAATCCGGTACCCCACTATCATCTGGTCTGTGAAAACTGTGGCCGGGTTTATGACCTGGAACTGCCGGTAATGCACCAGCTGGAAACTTCCGCAGCTGCGGTGAGTGGGGCGGAAATTCGGGGACATCGCCTGGAATTTTACGGGATTTGCAACCACTGTAAAAGGGAACAATATCAACAGTAGAGGTAAACTGTATAAAAACAACCCCCTGACAGTAGCTTGTGCCAGTCAGGGGGAATTTATTTTTTCTGGATGATAGCTATAAACAGTTCGGTCAGCTCCGGGTCAAACTGGGTGCCGCTGGCCGCTGCCAGCCGCAGCAGGGCTTCATCCCGGGACAGGCCCTTGCGGTAAGGGCGGTCAGTGGTGAGAGCATCATAGGTGTCAGCTATGGCCAGGATGCGGCTTTCCAGGGGGATGGCCTTTCCTGCCAGACCGACAGGATAACCGGATCCATCCCAGTGTTCGTGGTGGTGGAGAATGATGCGGGCCTGTTGACTGAAACCGTCCATCACACCAATAATCTGGCTGCTAATGCGGACATGAGTTTGCATGGCGGCATATTCCTCTTTAGTAAGGTCTGTCGGCTTACCCAGCAGGTGTTCGGGAATACCGATTTTGCCGATATCATGGAACAGGGCAGCTTCCTCCAGAATTCGTAGTCTCTCGGCGGGTAAACCGATTTTTTTACCCAGCAGGAGGGCATAGTCTGCCACTCGCAGGCTGTGACCGGCGGTATAATGGTCCTTGGCATCCAGGGCGGCCAGCAGGGACTGGATGGTACCCCGGTAGATTTGTTGTTGTTCACTGAGAGAACGGATCAAGCGTTTTTCAATGCGATCCAGTTCATTTTTCTGGTGGGAAATGGTGTTGGCCGCGCCAAAGACAATGCGATACTGGACAATAAAGAGGATGAAAAAACTGGCTCCAATCAGGCCCCAGACGCTAAGGGCCACCTGTTTAAGTTTGGCAAAAAGTTCTTCAGTATTCCAGTAGGCTTCATATATGCCGGTAATCTTGCCATTGATTTCGATGGGCAGATAGACTTCAATTAATTCCTGATAGTTTTTGGTCAGGCCGGCTGCTTCGGCATGGGCGGTAGCAGAGTAGTCATCGGTAAATTCTGCTATGATCTGTCCGCTTAATGCGGTTTTGATATCCGGGTTATTGGGTTCCTGCTTTCCGATATATTTGTGATCAGTGGAATAGACGATCATTCCCTGCGAGTTCCAGAGCTTGATGAGCAAGACCTGGTTGCTGGCCAGATAGGCATTGAAGAAATTATCCAGCTCAGCCAATCGCCTGGGAGCAGGAATGGCAGCAAAGTCCGTCGAATTTATATGATCACGCATTAAAGGCAGTTGCTGAGCCTTGATTTGCTGCTTGAACAGCCAGATGGCCGTTTCTTTAATGGTATTATTCAAATCAAAACCCAGGATTGCACCTAAGATTATCATTGTTGCAATACTGTAGATGGCAAACTTTCTAACCACTGCTCTGGTGCCTCCTTAGACACGTTCAACACAAAATCGTTATAATTGTAGAATAAATTCGCTACAATTTCAATAGCCATTTTGCGCTATGAATTTATTTGCAGACTACTGAAAAAAATTGCAGATAGTTTCTGCAAATGATTGCGGAGTCGGGAGGTTGTCTGGCAAAATATTGCCATCTACTTATTTTTATCACTTGAATTTACTGAAAAATCTTAATTTTGGCCTGTTTTTTGCATAACTTATAGTCACGGCAAAGACAAGCTACAAATATGGGCATTTGTCTTTGAGTGATAGACAACAAAAGGGAGTAAAGGAGGAGATAGGGGATGAAGTTGTTCGAGTACATGGCCAAGGAAATCTTTCGCCAGGAAGGCATTGCTGTGCCGGCTGGACGAGTGGCGAACACCCCTGAGGAAGCAGCCCGGGCGGTGGCGGAACTCGGGCCGGCGGCTTTGAAATCCCAGGTGCTGGTAGGGGGCCGGGGCAAAGCGGGAGGCATCAAGTTTGCCAGCACTCCGGAAGAAGCTCTCCAGGTGGCAGAGCAATTGCTGAACATGGAAATCAAGGGCTATCGGGTGGAAACCTTGCTGGTGGAACAAAAGATAGGGATCGAAAAGGAGATCTATGTAGCGATTACAGTGGATGGCAGCGCCCGCAGACCCCTGTTAATCGCATCGGCCCAGGGGGGCATGGATATCGAGGAAGTGCCGGAAGAATACCTGGTCAAGCTGCATCTGGATATCAACCGGGGGATTATGCCCTATCTGGCCCGGGAAATCAGCCGGCGGCTGGGTTTGGCTGGAGATATATACAAGCAGATGACTGTGCTCCTGCAGAAATTGTGGCAGATCTTCCGCCGCTATGATTGTGAACTGGTGGAAATCAATCCTCTGGTGATAAGTGAGGGCAAATTGCTGGCTGCTGATGGCAAAATTAACATTGATGATGAAGCGGCTTTCCGCTATCCGGCAGGATTGCCCAGGGTGGAGGAACGGACAGAACGGGAGAGGCTGGCCCATGAACTGGGGATTTCTTACGTAGAGCTGGACGGGGATATCGCTGTTATGGCCAATGGAGCCGGGATTACCATGGCCACCCTGGATATTTTGCAATATTATGGCGGGCGAGCCCGCAATTTCATGGATGCTGGCGGCGGTGCCAGTGAAGAGGCCACTGCCAGGGCCCTGGAAATTCTTCTTTCCACTCAGCCCAAAGCCATACTGATCAACATCTTTGGCGGGATTACCCGTTGTGATGATGTGGCCCGGGCTTTCGTCAGGGTCAAGGAAAAACTGGGCATCACTGTGCCGGTTGTGATTCGCCTGGTGGGAACCAACCAGGAAGAAGGGGTGGCTATCCTGAAGGAAATCGGGGTAGAAGCCTATGAATCCATGGCAGAAGCAGCGGCCAAAGTGGTAGAACTGGCCAAACAAGCAGGTTAAGGGGGAGCAGGGAGATGGCGATTATTATTAACAAAGATACAAGGGTACTGGTGCAGGGGATTACCGGTAATCAGGGCAGTTTTCATACCCGCCAGATGCTGGCTTATGGTTCCAATATCGTAGCCGGGGTTTCCCCGGGCAAGGCCGGACAGGAAGTGCATGGGGTACCGGTATTTGATACGGTAGCTCAGGCGGTGGAAGCGGTTCAGCCCACAGCTTCCATTATCTTCATACCGGCGCCACTGGTAAAGGATGCAGCTTTTGAAGCCATAGATGCCGGTCTAAAAACGGTGGTTATCATTACCGAGCATGTGCCCTTACATGATGAAATGGAAATCATGGCTTTTGCCCGGGAACGGGGGACAACTGTAGTCGGGCCTAACACCTTCGGGATCATTTCTCCGGGTCAGTGCAAAATGGGGATTATGCCCAACCAGATTTTCCTGCCCGGTAAAGTAGGGGTAGTAGCCCGCAGTGGCACCCTGTCCTATGAGATCGTCTACAACCTGACCCGACAGGGGCTGGGGCAATCTACCGTAGTAGGCTTGGGCGGTGACCGGGTAGTGGGGCTGTCCTTTGTCGATGTGTTACAACAGCTGGAGGCTGACCCGGACACGGAAGCGGTGATCCTGGTCGGGGAAATCGGCGGTAATGCTGAAGAGGTGGCGGCGGAATATATCAAGACCATGACCAAACCGGTGGTGGCCTTCCTGGCCGGCAAGAGCGCGCCTCCTGGCAAGCGTATGGGCCATGCTGGGGCCATTGTGGAACGGGGCAAAGGCACTTTTGCCAGCAAGGTGGAGGCTCTGACGGCAGCAGGAGCCCGGGTAGCGGAATTGCCCTGGCAGGTACCGGAATTGCTTAAGCAGGCGCTCAAGAAATAAGGAGGGGGCGAGGTAATGAGGGAGAAACTGGCAGCCTGGGAAAAGAAAGTGGAAGAAAAGATATTGCCCAGGACACCGGAGCGACAGGCAAAGTTTGCTACCACTTCAGAGATTGAGATCAAAAGACTTTACACTCCGGAAGATACAAAAGACCTGGATTATCTGGAACAGCTGGGTTTCCCGGGGGAATATCCCTTTACCCGTGGGGTTCAGCCCACCATGTACCGGGGCCGATTCTGGACCATGCGCCAGTATGCCGGGTACGGCACAGCTGCGGAAACCAACCGCCGCTTCCATTACCTGCTGGAACAGGGTCAAACAGGGCTTTCGGTGGCTTTTGACCTGCCTACCCAGATTGGCTATGATTCCGATCATCCCATGGCCCGGGGGGAGGTAGGCAAAGTGGGGGTGGCTATCGATTCCCTGCAGGACATGGAAATTCTTTTGCAAGGCATACCCCTGGATAAAGTCTCCACCTCGATGACTATCAATGCCCCGGCAGCAGTGTTGCTGGCTATGTACATCGTGGTAGGGGAAAAACAGGGGGTCAGGCCAGAACAGCTCAATGGCACGATCCAGAATGATATTCTCAAGGAATATATCGCTAGGGGAACCTATATTTTCCCGCCGGAACCCTCCATGCGCCTGATTACCGATATTTTTGCCTTCTGTTCCCGGCATGTACCCAACTGGAATACCATCAGTATCAGTGGTTATCATATCAGGGAGGCGGGTTCGACGGCGGTTCAGGAAGTAGCTTTTACCCTGGCCAATGGCATCGCCTATGTGGAAGCAGCCATCAAAGCCGGGCTGAAGGTGGATGATTTTGCACCCCGTTTATCTTTCTTCTTTAATGCCCATTCCAATTTCTTTGAGGAAATCGCCAAGTTCCGGGCAGCGCGCCGGATCTGGGCCAAAATCATGCGGGAACGTTTTAAGGCGGAAAATCCCCGCTCCTGGATGTTGCGCTTCCATACCCAGACGGCAGGGTGTACCCTGACAGCCCAGCAACCTGATACCAATATAATGCGGGTGGCTTTCCAGGCTTTGAGTGCAGTTCTGGGGGGAACCCAATCCCTGCATACCAATTCCCGGGATGAGGCCCTGGCTTTGCCGACCGAGGAATCAGCTCTGATTGCCCTGCGGACCCAGCAGGTGATCGCCTATGAAACCGGGGTAACGGATACCATTGATCCCCTGGCTGGTTCTTACTTCATTGAGTCCTTGACTTCTGAGATTGAGAACAGGGTCTGGCAGTACCTGAACAAAATTGAGGAAATGGGCGGGGCAGTCCGGGCTATTGAGCTGGGATACCAGCAGAAGGAGATTCAGGAAGCAGCCTTCCGCTACCAGATGGAAATCGAATCCGGAGAGCGGATTGTCGTAGGAGTCAACAAGTTCGTGCTGCCGGAGGAAAAACAGCCGCAAATCCTGCGGGTGGATCCGGCGGTAGGAAAGGAACAGGTGGCCCGGTTACAGGCTTTGAAACAGGAGAGAGACAACCTGGCAGTTGCTAATGCCTTGCAAAACCTGAAGGAGACGGCCTGTAGCACGGATAACTTGCTGCCTGCCATCCTGCAGGCGGTCAGAGTATATGCTACTCTGGGAGAGATTTGCGATACTTTGCGGCGGGTGTTCGGAGAACATCAGCAGCATTTGACAATATAGAGTTATGGGAGAAAGAGGGGGGTAGCAGGTGGAGAAAAAAATCAGGGTATTGGTGGCCAAACCCGGTCTGGACGGTCATGACCGGGGGGCAAAAATCGTAGCCCAGGCGCTCAGAAATGCCGGCATGGAAGTGGTCTATACCGGGCTCAGGCAAACTCCGGAACAGATTGTGGCCACGGCCATTCAGGAGGATGTGCAGGTAATCGGGCTCAGTTGCCTGTCCGGAGCCCATAATGAGCTTTTTCCCCGGGTAATGGAACTGCTGCGGGCCCAGGGGATTGAGGACATACTGGTGATTGGCGGGGGGATTATACCACAGGAAGATATCCCGGGCCTGAAAGCGGCCGGTCTGGCGGAAATATTCACTCCTGGTACGCCCACTTCCGCTATTGTGGAGTTTATTCAAGAGCGGCTGGGAGGTGATGGTCATGCTGAAGAAAATTGACCATCTGGGCATTGCCGTCCGCTCCTTAGAAGAGGGGCTGGCTCTCTACCGGGATATTCTGGGCCTGGAAGTGAAGGGAATTGAGGAGGTACCGGCCCAGAAAGTCCGGGTGGCCTTCCTGCCTGTCGGGGAAACCAAGGTGGAGTTGCTGGAATCAACTGACCCCGATGGCCCCATTGCCAAATTCATTGCCAGCAAAGGGCCGGGGTTGCAGCATGTGGCCTTCCGGGTGGAAAACCTGGAACAGACACTGGCGGAACTGAAAGCGCAAGGGGTTCCGCTGATCGATGAGACCCCACGCCAGGGGGCAGGAGGAGCCAGAATTGCTTTTCTCCATCCCAAAGGCACCCAGGGCCTCTTGATTGAACTTTGTGAACGGCAGGAGGGGAAATAATGGCGACCATTGAAGAAAAACTGCAAGAACTGGCCGCCCGCCGGGAAAAGTTCAAGCTAGGGGGCGGAATCAAGCGCATCCAGCGCCAGCATATGGCCGGTAAAATGACAGCCCGGGAGCGGATTGAGCTGCTCCTGGACCCAGGCTCCTTTGTGGAAACCGATATGTTTGTCCAGGGGGAAGCGCCGGAATTTGGCAAGAGTGATGAACAGCTGGGTGAAGGGGTTGTCACCGGTTATGGTACCATCAATGGCCGGCTGGTCTACGTTTTTTCTCAGGATTTTACCGTCTATGGCGGGGCCCTGGGGGAAATGCATTCTCTCAAAATTTGCAAAATCATGGACCTGGCCATGAAATCGGGGGCCCCGGTGATCGGGCTCAATGATTCGGGGGGTGCCCGTATCCAGGAAGGGGTGATGGCCCTTTCCGCTTATGGCAATATCTTTTACCGCAACACCCTGGCCTCAGGGGTGATACCCCAGATATCGGCCATTATGGGGCCCTGTGCCGGTGGAGCCGTCTATTCCCCGGCTATCACCGATTTTATCTTTATGGTGCAGGAGACTTCCAAGATGTTTATCACCGGTCCGCAGGTGATTAAGGCTGTTACCGGGGAGGATGTTTCCACTGAACAACTGGGAGGTGCCATGACCCATAACCATGTTTCCGGGGTGGCCCAGTTCCTGGCTCATAATGAAGAGGACTGTTTGCGGCAGATACGCACCCTCCTTTCCTATATACCTCAGAACAATATGGAGGAACCGCCCCGGGTGGAGCCACGGGAGCCCTTCGGCCGGGCGGAAGACATCCTGAAAATCGTGCCCACAGAACCTAACAAACAGTATGATGTCCGGGATGTCATCCAGGCAGTAGTGGATGGGGGCGAATTCTTCGAAGTTCATCGCTACTGGGCGGAAAACTGTGTGGTGGGCTTCGCCCGTTTGGATGGCTACAGTGTGGGCATTGTGGCCAACCAGCCCAAAGTGCTGGCCGGTTGTCTGGATATCAACAGCGGGGACAAAATCGCCCGGTTTGTCCGTTTCTGTGATTGCTTCAATATCCCCATCATCACTTTTGTGGATGTACCTGGCTTTTTGCCGGGCACGGCCCAGGAATACGGGGGTATTATTCGTCACGGAGCTAAAATCCTTTACGCTTACTCAGAGGCGACAGTGCCGTTGATGACGGTGATTTTACGCAAGGCTTACGGAGGAGCTTATGTGGCCATGTGCAGCCGCTCGCTGGGGGCTGATGTGGCCCTGGCCTGGCCGACAGCGGAAATCGCCGTTATGGGTCCCGATGGTGCAGCCAATATCATCTTCAAGGATGAAATCAACAGTGCCGATAATCCAGAGGAAGTGCGGGCGCGCCGGACGGCGGAATACCGCGAAAGGTTTGCCAACCCCTATGTGGCCTGTGCCAAGGGGCTGGTGGATGACGTTATCGATCCCCGGCAGACCAGGGCCCGCTTGATTCAGTCCCTGCACATGCTGCGCAATAAACGGGAAAGCCGGCCGCCGAAGAAACACGGCAATATTCCGTTCTAAAGGAGGGAGAGCCGTGTTTAAAAAAATCCTGATTGCCAATCGGGGAGAAATTGCGGTTCGGATTATCCGGGCCTGTCATGAACTGGATATCGCCACTGTGGCCGTTTATTCCGAAGCGGATGCCCATAGTTTGCATGTGCAGCTGGCCGATGAGGCCTATTGTCTCGGGGGCCCCCGCAGCTACCTGGAGGCGGAAAAAATCATCGAGGTGGCTGTCAAAGCTGGTGCCCAGGCGGTGCATCCCGGCTATGGCTTCCTGGCGGAAAACGCTGATTTCGCCCGGCGCTGTGCTGAAAACGGTCTGGTCTTTATCGGCCCCTCCCCGGAGGCCATCGAAGCCATGGGGGATAAAGCGGTGGCCCGGGAAACCATGATCAAGGCCGGAGTGCCGGTAGTACCAGGCAGTGAAGCTATTATTGAGTCGGAGGCAGAAGCGTTGAAACTGGCTACCAGAATGGGCTTTCCTGTGCTGTTAAAAGCAGCTGCCGGCGGGGGCGGCCGTGGGATGCGGATTGTCCGGCAGAAGTCGGAGTTTGCCGAGGCCTGGCGGGCAGCCCGTTCTGAAGCCCAAACCTGGTTTAATAATCCTGATGTCTATCTGGAAAAATATCTGGAGAACTGCCGTCACATCGAGTTTCAAATTCTGGCTGATAACCACGGCAACGTAGTTTATCTGGGAGAACGGGACTGTTCGGTACAGCGCCGGAATCAGAAATTGATTGAAGAAGCGCCGTCTCCTGCCCTCAGCAGCCGCTTGCGCGAAATCATGGGGGGAGTGGCGGTCCGGGCAGCTCAGGCCGTTAACTATTCCGGTGCTGGCACGGTGGAATTTCTCCTGACCCGGGATGGCGACTTTTATTTCATGGAAATGAACACCCGGATTCAGGTAGAGCATCCCGTGACTGAAATGATTACCGGAATCGATTTGATCAAGGAGCAAATTCGCATTGCGGCCGGAGAGCCTCTGGGTTATGAGCAAAAGGATATCCAGATCCGCGGCCATGCCATTGAATGCCGGATCAATGCCGAAGACCCCTTTAACAATTTCCTGCCCAATCCAGGTACTATCACCTTTTACCGTCCGCCGGGCGGTTTCGGGGTGCGGCTGGACAGTGCAGCTTACCAGGGGTATACTATTACTCCCTTCTACGATTCCATGATCGGCAAACTGATTGTTTGGGGGCATGACCGGCAGGAAGCCATTCAGCGCATGCGCCGCTGTCTCAAGGAATTTCTCATTGAAGGAGTAACTACCACCATCCCCTTTCATCTACAGGTGCTGGATAATTTCTATTTTCAGAAAGGGGAGGTCTATACCAATTTCCTCACTACCCGCATGGGACCCCTGGCACCCAAGGAAAAAGCAGCGGTGCGCTCGCCGGTGGCTGAGGCTGTACCTCGACCTGGACCTGAAGCGGTAAAGGCGGTTACCGGCAGTGACAATCAGAGGGTGGCCGGGACCGGAGGGGAACTGACCCCGGAATTGCTGGCAGTGATTGCTGCAGCCGTGGATGCAGTCAGTGATGGCAAGCCGTTACAGATAAGAGAAATCAGGAGAGCAGACAGGGACGGCGGTTTGGCTGGCGGCAGTCCCTGGCGAGTGCTGGGATTGTATCAGCAGATGCAAAGCAGACTGCTGAGGTAGGAAGGGGAGAGATGCATGAAAAAGTTGCGAATAACCATTAATGGCATAGCTTATGAAGTTTTGGTGGAGGAACTGCCCACTGAAGCCGGGGCCCAGACGCCGGCCACCATTCAGCGTCCGGCGCAACCGGCGGCGACACCGCCGCCTCCTGCGATGGCTGCCCCGGCACCGGCTGCCGGTGGCAACGGCCAGGTTACTGCTCCCATGCCGGGGGTAATCAAAGGTGTAAAGGTCAAGCCGGGGGATAAGGTAGATGTCGGGCAGGTGCTGGTGATACTGGAAGCGATGAAAATGGAAAATGAAATTGCTGCCAAACAGGCTGGTACCGTTAAGGAAGTGCTGGTCAGTGAAGGCCAGAACGTGGGTATGAATGAAGTGCTGGTAGTAATAGAATAAAAAGAGGGCTAAGAGCCCTCTTTTACATTTTATGCCCGGTGGGATGGGGCTGGCCAGTTTGTCCCATCATACCGGATTCAGCCATCATCATTTTCATTTCTGCCATCATGGCTTTCATGTCTTTGATTAATTGCATCATTTTTTCTTTCTGTTCACCATTCATCGTAGACAGCATTTTTTCCATTTGCATAATTCTGGTCTGTTGTTCAGCCATCATTTTAGCCATTTTTTCCTTCATCATGCCCTGTTTCATATTCATGCTGGTTTGTTTTGCATCCATCATTTTATCAGCCAGTTCGGGACTGTTGTTTGAGGTTATTAAATTTTTCTGGGCCAGTTTGGCCAGCAGTGTTACTGCTTCGGCGCGGGTAATTTCCTGATGGGGGCGCAACTGGTTGTTTTCCTCTGCAGGCACCAGTACACCTTGCTGTACGAGATAAGCAACGGGCTTGCGGTCTGCATCCGGGATGTCCTGCTGGTCATTGTATGCAGACAGGAGTGCGGTGGTTTCTTCAGCGGTTAAAGCCTCAGCGGCGCTATTTAAACCGAACAGATCTACAATACCTTTAATTACTGCTACCCGGTGAGTCATGGTCAGGCTGGCTTCTTTGCCGGATACTCTGGTAAGTAAACGGTTGAGATGCTTCAGGTCCATTTTCATGTCGGGATGAAACTGGCCGTTTCCCGTGCCCTTTACCATTCCTTTACTTTGCATGAACTGAATATAAGGGGCGGCGGGATGGTTGGTTATGTCGCTAAACTGAGTTTCAGCAGCGAAACTCAAAGATGGCACAGCCAGCACAGCTGCAGTTACAAAGGTTACAATTGTTTTTTTCATAATACAGTCCCCCTTCGCTATTAATTAGTTTATCTATTACATAGTGTAATATACATTTTTGGCTAAAATATGTCGAATTTATGAAGATTTTGTGAAGATGTTGTGAAGACGTTGTCATATTTTTACTGTATTTTCCAGCTCTCACCCGGATTAAGGATAATTACTTCCGCTCCTGTTTCCGCTTCTACCCGCTGTTTGAAACTGGTGGCATCCTGGGCGATCAGGGGCCAGGTGTTGTAATGCATGGGGATCACATAACGGGGGGTAAGCATTTTCACCGCCTCCAGGGCATCATCAGGACCCATGGTGAAATTATCCCCGATGGGGATAAAGGCTACATCCAGCACATGCCGGCGGCCGATCAAGGCCATATCTCCAAAGAGTCCCGTATCGCCGGAATGATAGAGGGTCAAGCCATCCATTTCCACGATAAAGCCACAGGGGTTGCCCAGATAGATGGCAGGGTATTCGCCGCTGGAACTGCCATGCAGAGCCGGGGTTAGCTTGATTCTCACCGGGCCGAAATTGTAGCTGCCGCCGATATGCATGGGATGGACAGTGGCCCCCTGGGTGGCACAGTAGTTGGCGATTTCAAAAACGCTGACAATGGTGCCATTGCTCTGGCGGGCGATAGCCACACTATCTCCCAGGTGATCACCATGGCCGTGACTGACCAGGATATATTCGGCCTGGATTTCCCCGGGCTGATGTTTGGCGACGGGATTGCCGGTCAGAAACGGATCGATGGCAACTCGAGTCTGGTTTCCTGCCAGCCAGAAGCCGGCATGACCGAGAAATGTAATCTTCATAGCTCTCAACCTCCTGAAATAATTTTCTGATTATATTTTAACTGCTGGTGCAAACTTTGCCAAATTCAGTTATAATAGGAGAAGATAAAGGAGGCGAAAAAATTGCTGAAAAATAAAGGGGAGCTGGCTTTACTGGTAGTGACCCTGATCTGGGGCACTACTTTTATTGTGACTAAGCTGGGGCTGGGGGAGATGCCGCCATTTAGCTATCTGGCCATCAGGTTTACCATTGCGGCTCTGGTGCTGGGGGTGATCTTCTGGCGGGAGATTAAAGCCCTGCCGGCGGGGGGCTGGTGGGCAGGGATCAAGCTGGGATTGGTTCTGGGCGCTGGCTTTGTTCTGCAGACCCTGGGCTTATTGAGCACTACTGCCTCCAAGTCAGCTTTCATAACCGGCCTGGCTGTGGTATTAACCCCGGTAGTAGCTTTTTTCCTTTACGGGCAAAAGCCCTCCCGGGCAGTCTGGTTGGGGTCACTGCTGGCTTTCACCGGGCTGGCTTTGCTTTCCTGGTCTCCGGAACTGGTGCAGGGCGAGTTTAACCGGGGAGATGTACTGACCCTGCTGTGTGCCATTGCCTTTGCCCTCCATATTGTGCTGGTTTCCCGTTATGCCGGCCGCTACCCTACCGGCCCCTTTACCTGGCTGCAGTTACTGGTGATCGGTTTGGGTTGCTGGCTGTTCTCCTGGTGGACCGGGGAAAGCTGGCTGATGGCCGGAAAGGCAACCTGGCTGGGTTTACTGTACATGGGGGTAATAGCCACCGGTCTGGTATTATTTTTGCAAAACTGGGGCCAGCGCTTTACATCGGCCCAGCGGGCAGCTATAATCTTTACTCTGGAGCCAGTTTTTACAGCGGTGTTTGCATTTGTCTTTCTAAGAGAGACACCAACCCTGCAGCTGTGGCTGGGAGGGACATTGATTTTAGCAGGGATTCTTTATTCGGAAATCGGGGATCAGCGCATAAAATCCCGGGAACTGGAAATAATGGAGGCGAATGATGGGTAAGTCGATTGTACCAGCAGGGAAAACTATGATACAATAATGGTAGCACAATCGGGTTGTTATGCAACACAGGAGAGGAAGGAGTGCGGACCATGGCACCACAAACCAAACATGAGCAGATATTGCAGTATATTGAGGCATTACCGGTTGGAACCAAGGTTTCGGTGCGGCGAATTGCCCGGGAGCTGGAAGTAAGTGATGGTACAGCCTATCGGGCCATCAAGGAGGCGGAGGCCCAGGGGCTGGTCAGTTCCATTCCCAAAGTAGGTACAGTACGGATCGAAACTCCGGAGGCACGGGAAATTGAGGATCTAACCCTGGCTGAAATCAAGCGCCTGGTTGAGGGTACAGTGCTTACAGGTGAAGAGTATTTGAGCCGAGGGATTAAAGCTTTTACAATTGGAGCGTCAACGGTGGATGTATTGCCCCATTATGTTGAAGAGGGCAGTGTCTTTATTGTGGGTAACCGTACTGATGCTCAGCGGGCGGCCCTGGAGCTGGGGGCCCATCTGCTGATTATCGGGGGCTTTACCCCGGAAGAAGAGATTATCCAGCTGGCCCGGCAAAAAAATCGGGCGGTCATTTCCACCCCCTATGACACTTTTGCTGTGACCAGTATTATTAACCGGGCCCTGCTGGCAGCCATGCCGGACAAGGAGATTGTGCTGGTAGAAGATGCTATGGTGCGGGAGTTTCGCTATTTAAAAGCAACTGACCGGATTGCAGACTGGCACGCCGCGGTGGAGAAATATCACCACAGCCGTTTCCCGGTTTTGAACGAGGCCGGGGAGGTTATTGGCCTGGTTACCCCCGTAGATGTGTTTGGTCGGGAAGAGGATGAACCGATTTCGGCGGTAATGCGGCCGGCAGTTACAGTTGAACAGGATGTCTCCATTGGTCATGCCGCCCGTCTGATGATCTGGGAGGGCCAGGAGCTGCTACCTGTAGTGGATGACAGGGGCAGGGCAGTGGGGGTGCTCAGCCGGCAGGATATTATCAATGCCTACCAGCATCTGCAGAAGCAGCCCCATATAACTGATACCCTGGATAATATTGTCCTTTCCGGTTTTCGCATGGAAGATACCGAGCTGGGGGTGAAGCTGCTGGGGGAAATTACAGAATTTATGACCAATGAATTTGGCTTTGCATCGGTAGGTGTGCTGGTTACATTGATTAATTCCACCGCTTATATAGCCCTTAAACGCCGCAAACGTCTGGACTTGTCCACCGAGAGCCTAACTCTGTTACATATAGAGCCGGTACCCTTTGACCAGCAGGTAGAAGTAGAGGCTGCCGTCCTTTCCACCTCCCGTCGGGTAGCCAAAATTGAAGTAACAGTACGGCAGGGAGAGCAGCTGGTGGCTAAAGCCTTTATTACCGGCAAGAACCTGGAGAGGTGAGCGAAATGAAGAAAAAAATGGTACTGATCTGGGCCTTGACCGGGCTGGGACTGTTCTGGTTTGCCAAACTGGCTGAGGATCTAATCTATCATGAGCTTTACCCTTTTGATTCCCTGGTGTCAGGCTGGATTCAGGGCTGGCGCCAGCCCTGGCTGACCGAACTAATGCGGGCTATTACCTTTATGGGCAGCGGTAAGGCGGTTATTCCTCTGAGTTTGCTGGCTTTATGGCTGCTGGGGCATTCTCAGGCCGGGAAGCGGGCAGCCCAGCTTTCCGGGGCTGTACTCATTGGCGGAGTGGCGCTGGAGGAGAGTTTGAAGCGCCTCTTTCATCGTCCCCGGCCACCCCGGCCCTGGTTAACTGAGGCCAGTGGTTTTAGTTTTCCCAGCGGCCATGCCATGATCGGGATTATTGCCTATGGATTGCTGGCTTACTGGGCCTGGAAGCTGCTACCCCGGCCATATAACAGAATGGCAGCAGCCCTGGCGGTATTTTTGTTTCTCTGTATTGGTTTAAGCCGGGTCTATCTGGGGGTACATTATCCCAGTGATGTGCTGGCGGGCTTTGCGGCAGGAGTCTTCTGGCTGGGAACCTGGTGGCTGGCAGTAAAAAATTTTAACTGGCTGGTTGACGGGCAAAGAAAGAGGAGCGTATAATAATAATTGAAATAAATAATTCCTCGTTAGGTGAGGCTACTGTATAGACAGATGCCACTGCCCAGAAATGTCGAGAGACACCAATGGGTTAGCAGATATGGCCGGCTTAAGGCTTTATCTAATGTGGCTGGCGAACAGCCTAGCTATACAGAGCTAAAACTCAAACGAGTGGGGAGTGAAGATGAAACTTGGCTTCCCATTTTCGGGAAGTTTTTTTTTTGGAGGTGATGAAGAGCATGGATGGAAGTAAAGGAAAAGATAACAGTGACGATTTACGAAGTATATTGGCAAAGGAGTGTTATCCATGGTGGAAATCTTCATCACCGAAACTAATAATAATTCTCTGCAAAAAAGCCAGATTACCAAAGGGGTTTGGATTGATGTAACAGCACCTGAGCCTCATGAGATCGACCTGCTGGTTGAGCATACAGGGGTAAAGAGGGAATTTCTTTTTCACCCTCTTGATCTGGATGAGCAAGCTCGCATTGATCAAGAAGGAGACCAGATCCTGATCATTGTGGATATTCCTTACAGTGAAAGTGATCAGGATTTTTATACGGTACCTTTAGGTATTATCATTGTTAGAGATGAATTTATAATTACCGTGTGCAGTGTACAGAGCCCTGTGATTGAAGACTTTAAACGGGAAAAAGTCAAAGGTTTTTTCACCTATAAGAAAACTAGGTTCGTTTTTCAACTGTTTCAACAAATCGCCAGCTATTATTTAAAGTATTTGCGCATGATTAACCGTAAACGGGAACAAATAGAATCCATTTTGCACCAATCAATGAAAAATGAAGAAATTTTTAATCTATTAGATTTAGAAAAGAGTTTGGTCTATTTCACTACTTCCTTGAAAGCTAATGAACTGCTGATGGAAAAAATGCTGCGCTTAAAAATTTTAAACATGTATGAAGAAGACAAAGATGTACTGGAAGATGCTATAATAGAAAATAAGCAGGCTATTGAAATGGCCCACATTTACAGTAATATTTTGAGTGGAATGATGGATGCTTTTGCTTCCATCATATCCAACAATCTTAACATTGTAATGAAATTTTTAACATCGGTTACTCTTGTCTTATCGATACCTACTATGGTTGCCAGTTTCTTTGGCATGAATGTCAGTATTCCGATGCAAAATTATCCCCATGCTTTCCTGATGACAATCATTTTATCTTTATTACTATCTGTCTTGCTAGCCATCTATTTCAGGAAAAAAGACCTGTTTTAAAGGTGGTGCCGCCATTGAGTTTTGTTCATCTTCATGTTCATACTGAATACAGTTTGCTGGATGGAGCGGCCCGAATAAAAAAGCTGGTACAGAAGGCAGTCGAACTGGGTATGCCTGCCCTGGCCATCACTGACCATGGCGCCATGTTCGGCGTGATCGATTTTTATAAAGTCTGCCGTCAGGCGGGGATTAAGCCCATCATTGGCTGTGAAGTGTATGTGGCTCCCCGCAGCCGCTGGCAAAAAGAGGCCAAAATGGATGAATCCCCCTATCACCTGGTGTTACTGGCGGAAAACGAGCGGGGATATCGCAACCTGGTGACTCTGGTTTCCCTGGCTTATACCGAAGGCTTTTATTATAAACCGCGGGTGGACAAGGAGCTTTTACGCCAGCACAGTGAAGGCCTGATCGCCCTCAGTGCCTGTTTGGGCGGGGAAGTGGCCTGGCATTTGAGCCAGGGCCAGGAGGAGTTGGCCCGGCGGGCTGCGCTGGAATACCGGGAGATTTTTGGGCCGGCAAACTTTTTTCTGGAGCTGCAAAACCACTACCTGGAGGAACAGCTGCGGGTTAATGCCGGTCTGGTGCGCCTCAGTCGGGAACTGGGTTTGCCGCTGGTAGCTACCAATGATGTGCATTGTGTAGAAAAAACTGATGCGGAAGTACAGGAGATTTTACTCTGCATCCAGACCGGTAAAACCCTGGAAGATGCGGACAGGATGCAATTTGAGAGCCGGGAATTTTACCTCAAGTCCCGGGCGGAAATGGAGCTGGTACTGGGCCAGTATCCCGAAGCCCTGGATAATACCCTGGCCATTGCCGAGCGTTGCCAGCTGGAACTGGAATTCGGCCGTTTACATTTGCCCGAATATCAGGTGCCAGAGGGGCATAATTTGGACAGCTATCTGGAAGAGCTTTGCCGGGAAGGACTCAGGCAGCGCTACCAGCCGGTTACGGCGGAAATGGAGGCCCGGCTGGAGTATGAACTGGGTGTAATTCGGCGGATGGGCTATTCCGGCTATTTTCTCATCGTCTGGGACTTCGTCAACTATGCCCGCCGGCAGGGGATTTTTGTCGGGCCCGGCCGGGGCAGTGCTGCCGGCAGTCTGGTGGCCTATGTGCTGGGTATCACCAACATCGACCCTCTACGTTATAATTTACTGTTTGAGCGGTTTCTCAATCCGGAACGGGTCAGCATGCCGGATATAGATATCGATTTTTGCTTTGAACGGCGGGAAGAAGTAATCCAGTATGTGATCGAAAAATACGGAGCGGACCGGGTTTGTCAGATCATCACCTTTGGTACGATGGCGGCAAGGGCGGCAGTGAGGGATGTGGGCCGGGTACTGGGACTACCCTACGGGGAAGTGGATAGGGTAGCCAAGCTCATCCCCGCTGAACTGGGGATGACTATTGAAAAGGCCCTGCAGGTTTCCGGTGAGCTCAAGGCCCTGTATCAGGAAAAACCAGCGGTAAAGAGATTACTGGACCTGGCGGCAGCGGTGGAAGGTATGCCCCGCCATGCTTCTACTCATGCGGCCGGGGTAGTGATCGGAAAAGAACCCCTGCAGGAGGTGATCCCCCTCTATCGTTCCGCTGATGGGATTATTACCACCCAGTTTGCCAAGGAGACGGTGGAAGAAGTCGGACTGTTGAAAATGGATTTGCTGGGGCTGCGCACCCTGACGGTAATGCGGGATACCCTGGCTTATATCCGGGAAAGGCACGGTATCGAACTGGATCTGGATCAACTGCCGTTGGATGATAGAGCGACTTATGAACTTTTAAGCCGGGGAGAAGGAATCGGTGTCTTCCAGCTGGAATCCGCGGGGATGCGGCAGCTGTTGCGGGAACTGAAACCGGAGTGTATTGATGATATCATCGCTCTGGTGGCCCTCTATCGGCCTGGCCCCCTGGGTTCCGGCATGGTGGAGGATTTTATCAGGAACAAACATGGCCAGCAGCAGATTAAATATCTGCATCCCAAACTGGAACCAATTTTGCGCTCTACCTACGGGGTGATTCTCTACCAGGAACAGGTGATGCGGATAGCTTCTGACCTGGCAGGCTTTACGCTGGGAGAAGCGGACCTGTTGCGTCGGGCCATGGGCAAGAAAAAACCTGAGGTCATTGCTGGACTGCGCCAGCAATTTGTGGAGGGGGCGGTGGCCAATGGAGTAGAAGCGGAAGTGGCCGGACAGATCTTTGATCTGATGGAATATTTCGCCGGTTATGGCTTTAATGCCAGCCACTCGGCGGCCTATGGCCTGCTGGCCTACCAGACTGCTTACTTGAAAGCCAACTATCCCGAGGAATTCATGGCTGCCTTGCTAACCTCAGTGATGGGCAATGCCGATAAAGTAGCCATTTATATTGAAGAATGCCGCCGCATGGGGATTAAGGTTCTGCCTCCGGATGTTAACCAGAGCGGGCTGGGATTCACTGTGACCGAAGCAGGAATTAGAATGGGCCTGGCAGCCATCAAGAATGTGGGGCAGGGGCCGATCCAGGCCATTATTGCGGCCAGAAACGATGGGCCTTTTCTCTCTTTCCAGGACTTATGCGAGCGGGTGGATTTATCCCAGGTTAACAAAAGAGTGCTGGAGTCTTTGATCCGCGCCGGGGCGCTGGACAGCCTGGGCGGACACCGGGCCCAGTATATGGCAGCTCTGGATTTAATGGTAGAACACGGTCAACAGGTACAACGGGAACGCGCTGGCGGCCAGCTCAGCCTGTTTGATGTGCTGGGGGAAAAGGAGGCAGCGGAAATTCCCCTGCCGCAGGTTCCTGCCTGGACGGAGGCAGATATATTACAGAATGAAAAGGAATATCTCGGGCTCTATATTTCCGGCCACCCGCTGGACCAGTTTCGCACCTTACTTCATTCTCCTGGCTTTACCCCTCTGGCGCAACTGGGGGAAATGGCTGAAGGTAAGATGGTCTACTGTGGCGGCTTGCTGGTGGAAATCAAGCCCACTCTTAGCCGGCGGGGGGAAGAAATGGCCTTTGCCTGGCTGGAGGACCTGGCCGGGAAAGTGGAGCTGGTTATCTTCAGCAGTATTTTGAAAAAATACCGGAGTCTGTTACAACCGGAACGTACCCTGGAGATTAAGGGCAAGGTCAACCACAATGATGACGGAGTTAAGCTGCTGGTGGAAGAGGTATTGCCTCTAGAAGATTTTGTGCTGCCAGCACTGGAACCCCGGGCTCCGCAATTTCGGCCTTTAATACAGGTTTATCTGCGTTTACCAGGACCCCGGGCACAAGCGCTGGAAATCCGGGAAAAGGTGCTGACCTTGCTGTCCCGTTATCCCGGCCCTCATCCGGTGGTACTGGTCTATGTCAGTCCTGCGGGTAAGGAGGCGGAATACTTGCCGGTCAACTGGCGAGTAGAGCCAGGGGAAAGCATGGTGAAGGAATTGCAAAACCTGCTGGGCGAAGGGACGGTAGTGACCAGACCCTTCATAGCCAGAACCAATGGGAAGGAGCGAAAATATGAAGCGGCACAACCGATGGCTTAAAAGAATAGCGGTGTTCATTTTAATGACCTGGTTGCTGGGCGGGCTACAGGGGGAAGCGGCCACAGCTACGGTAACAGTTACTCAAAAAGGAGCAGCGGTGAGCGGTGGACCAGGGGTAAGTTACCGGCAGTATGATATAAAAATTGGCAGCAAGAAAACCCTGCTAAAAGCAGTAAGTGTGGATTTAAAGACTCCGGGCTTACGCCTGGCCGTGGCTCTGGGCGGAGGCCAGGTGGGAAAAACCGCATCCCTGGAGGCGCTGGCCCGCAGCAAGAATGGCATTGCGGCAGTAAATGGCACTTATTTTAACTCCTATTCCGATTTTCAGCCTCAGGGCAATCTGCTGGTTGAAGGTATACCGGTTCATACCGGCAATACCGGTACTACTGCCCTGTTCACTCGGACAGGGGAGCTGTTGATGGAAAGACTGCAAAGCGAAGTAACAGGGAGTATCAATGGTTCCTGGGATTATCGCAACAACTGGTATGCCTGGGGGCTAAATCACGTCTATGCTGAAGCTGATGCCAGTGCTGTCTTCACACCGGCCCGCGGCCTTAGGACCGGGACCCGTTCCGGAAAAGAAGTGATTGTTCGTCAGGGCCGGGTGGTGGCTATCAGTGGGCCCAACTCCCAGATTCCGGCGGATGGTTTTGTTATTCATTTTGGCCCGGGACCGAAGGCCCAGGCCCAGTTCAGCAAATTCAGAGCTGGCGACCGGGTGCAATGGCGGCTGAACTGGCATATTGGCAGCAAGACCGGTCCGGTTCTTGACTGGCGCCGAGGGGCAGTTGGTCTGGGGGCAGGACCGCTACTGGTTAAGAATGGCCGGGTGGTAGTTAACCCGCAGGCGGAAGGAATTACTCACTGGAAACAGACGCAGGCTGCCGGGCCCAAAAGCTTTGTGGCCATCCTGCCCGGCAAGGTTGTGTTAATGGGCAATATCAGTGACGCTACCGTATACCAGCTGGCAGCAGTTTTGCAGAAACTGGGCGTCAGGGATGCCATGGCTCTGGATGGGGGAGCTTCTACCGGTCTGTACTGGCAGGGAAAATATCTTACCCGCCCGGGGCGGCTGTTGAGCAATGCCCTGGTGGTAGTACGGGGAAGTGCCTGGCCAGCTGCCCAGGTCAAACCTGGCTGGGAAATTGCCGCCGATCTGGTTAAAGCGGGCAAATTTGAGGAAGCCTTACAGTATGACCCGCAAAATCCAGATGCCCATTATCAGCTGGGGTTGAAACTGAAAGCGGCTGGGCAACTGACTGAAGCTGCCCGGCATCTGGATGAAGCTTTTCGGTTAAATCCCCGCAATGAGGAGGCTATCAATACCCTGGGCTGGCTTTATTACAGTCAGCGCCAGTATGACCTGGCAATCCAGGCTTTCCAGGAGGAAATTCGCTGGTTTCCGCAGAAAGCCAATGGTTATTATGGACTGGGCCTGTGTTATGCCGCCTGGGATGTGAAGGACTACGCTGCAGCCAGGCTAAACCTGAACAAGGCCGTGGCTTTAGATCCCGGTGGCACCGTTGGGGCAAAGGCCAGAGCAGCTCTGGCCAGTTTGCCCCAGGTATAAGAAATTTTTCGCTAGTGGCAGCATGGTTCGCCCTGCCCTCCTTCGTGCATATGATAGGATACCTGAAGGAGGGGAAGAAGTATGAGTCAGGAGATGCTGGCCCTGTTAAAAGAGCGGGGAGTAGATGTCCGGGATATAGCCAGAATCGTGTTGAGGTTGCAAAAGCCCTTTAGTCCGGAACTTACCCTGGAAGAGTGTCTGGAGGCAGTCCATAGCGTATTGCGCAAGCGGGAAGTACAATATGCTTTGCTCACGGGACTGGCTCTGGATAAACTGGCAGAGCAAGGGCTGTTGCCTGAACCCTTACAGACCATTGTGGCGGGAGATGAACCTCTGTATGGAATAGATGAAAATCTGGCCATGGCTATTGCTAGTATTTATGGGACAGTGGGAATTACCAGTTTTGGTTATCTGGACAAGAAAAAGATGGGAATTATCGGCAGACTGGATAAAAACAAACTAAATCGCGTAAATACCTTTCTGGACGACCTGGTGGCTGGTATTGCCGCTGCAGCTTCTGCCCGGATTGCGCATCATTATTGCAAAACCCCCTGAGCTGTGATAACATTTAAGCTGAAATAAGTGTGAACAAAAAGAGGTGGCCGTTTTGTTAAACCTGGAAGATATTGCGGGTGACTATATTGTGGTCAAAGCCAAAGAAAATGGAGTGACTATTATCGGTTTGACCAGGGGCAAAGACACCAAATTTCATCATTCGGAAAAGCTGGATCGGGGCGAAGTGATGATCGCCCAGTTTACTGAACATACTTCAGCTATTAAAATCAGAGGCAAGGCTTCTATCTATACCAAACATGGTGTGGTGGAAGCGGGAGAATAACCAGAGAAAACCTGGCCGGAGAAGGAAAAGGGAGGGCGGAAAAAGGTGCTAAAAGTAGTTTATATCGCTCCCAGCAAAACGGCAGCGGAAAAACTGCGGGATGTGCTGATGGCAGAAGGGTTTCTGGTTTCACTACGTCCGGTGGGCCTGGCCAGTTCCACCCAGGATGACCGCGCTTATGAAATACTGGTTCCGGCTTCCGAACTGGAAGACGCTCTGGAAGTTATTAACAACCATGCTGTTTATGGACGTTAAAGGGAAATGAGGTGAAAGCCCGTTCATGGCTTTAAAGGATTTATTTAAAAAGCCCAAATATGTGACGGTCCAGCCCGGACCGGCTAAACCGGCAGAACCGGCAGTTAAACGGGAAATACCGGAAGGACTCTGGCAAAAATGTGCTAAATGCGGTCAGATTGTGTTTATAAAAGAACTGGAACGCAATCTCAAAGTTTGCCCCCATTGCCAGTTCCATTTCCATCTCACTGCCCGGGAAAGGATTCAGCAGTTAGTGGATGGGGACAGCTTTGTCGAACTGGATGCCGGGCTTACTTCCGTAAATCCGCTGGGCTTTCCCGGCTATGAGGGCAAACTGGCTGAAGCCCAGAGCAAAACTGGCTTAAAGGAAGCTGTTGTGTGTGGTACTGCCACCATTGGGGGCCAGCCTGTAATGCTGGTGGTGATGGACAATCAGTTCATTATGGCCAGCATGGGCTCAGCGGTAGGGGAAAAAATCACCCGGGCTATTGAGGCTGCTATTGAACGGCGGTTACCGGTAGTGGTTTTTGCCACTTCCGGGGGAGCCCGCATGCAGGAAGGCATTCTCTCTCTGATGCAAATGGGCAAAACCAGCCTGGCGGTGCGCCGATTGAAAGAGGCAGGCCTGCTCTACATAACGGTTCTGACTGATCCCACTACCGGTGGGGTGACTGCCAGTTTTGCCTCCCAGGGGGACATCATTCTGGCTGAACCGGGTGCTCTCATCGGCTTTGCCGGGCCCCGGGTGATTGAACAGACCATCAGACAGAAGTTGCCGGAAGGGTTTCAGCGGGCGGAGTTTTTGCAGCAACATGGTCAGGTGGACAGGGTAGTACACCGCAAGGAACTGGCAACGGTACTGACTAAACTGCTGGCCTGGCACCAGCCTCAGGAGGTGAAGGCTTAATGGCTGTGACTTTACTGGAGTTTGAAAAGCCTCTCCTGGAGCTGGAAAACAAAATCGCGGAACTGAGGAAATTTTCCCAGGAGAAGGGGATTGACCTCTCGCGAGAAATCGCTACTCTGGAGGAAAAAGCCCGGCAGCTGAGTCAGGAGATCTATACCAACCTGACACCCTGGCAGAAGGTGCAAATCGCCCGTCATCCCCAGCGGCCAACCACCCTGGACTATATTAATTTAATTTTTGATGATTTCATCGAATTGCACGGTGACCGCAATTTTGCCGATGATGCTGCTCTGGTAGGGGGGATTGCCCTCCTGGAAGGGCGGCCGGTAACGGTGCTAGGGCACCAGAAAGGGCGGGATACCAGGGAAAATATTGCCCGCAATTTCGGTATGCCCCATCCTGAAGGCTATCGCAAGGCCATTCGCTTGATGGAACAGGCGCAACGGTTTAAACGCCCCATCATCACCTTTATTGATACCCCGGGGGCTTTTTGCGGGATTGGGGCAGAGGAACGGGGCCAGGGAGAAGCCATTGCCCGAGCTCTTTACGCCATGGCTGGACTTTCTGTTCCCCTGCTGGCAGTAGTTATCGGTGAAGGGGGCAGTGGTGGAGCGCTGGCCCTGGGCCTTGGCAATAAGGTATATATGCTGGAATATTCTGTTTACTCCGTGATTTCCCCGGAAGGCTTTGCTGCTATTCTCTGGAAAGATGGCAGTCAGGCGCCCCGGGCGGCTGAAACCATGAAGCTGACCGCCCAGGATCTCCTGCAGCTGGGGGTAATAGATGGCATCATTCCTGAACCCCTGGCAGGGGCCCATCGGGATCATGAGTTTACAGCCAGCAAGGTCAAGGAGCAACTGCTCCAGGGACTGCAGGAGCTGGCCGGTCAGACGGGAGAACAGTTAATGGAACAGCGTTATCAGCGTTTTCGCCGTATAGGCAGTTTTCAGGAGGGATAAACTATTACCGATGAGGCATTGCCCCATCGGCTCCTTTATTACAAGGCTGGGACAGTTAAAGGCCCGCCAGGACAAAAAGTGGCAAGGGGGTAATTGGCATGAAAAGAATTGGCGTACTTACCAGTGGTGGCGATGCACCGGGCATGAATTCAGCAGTGCGGGCGGTGGTTCGGACTGCCATTTATCACGGTCTGGAAGTGGTGGGAATCGAACGGGGCTATGCCGGCCTGATCAATGGCGAAATGAGGCTGATGAATCTCAGTTCTGTTGGAGATATTGTGCACCGGGGCGGTACCGTTTTACGCACAGCTCGTTCCGAGGCCTTCCGCACTCCGCAGGGCAGGGCCCAGGCGGCTGATAATCTGCGCAAAATGGAAGTGGATGCCCTGGTTGTTATTGGTGGTGATGGGTCCTTCCGCGGTGCCACCTTGCTGGCCAATGAACATGGCATCAAGGTGATCGGCATTCCCGGCACCATTGATAATGACATTCCCTGCACGGATTACACAATTGGTTTTGATACCTGTGTCAACACGGTGCTGGATGCCATCAACAAAATCCGCGATACCGCTACTTCCCATGAACGCACCTTTATCATTGAAGTCATGGGGCGGCGGGCTGGTTACATAGCCCTGCAAGCCGGCCTGGCCGGGGGGGCGGAATCCATCCTCATCCCGGAAGTTCCCTTTAGCCTGGAGGATGTGGTGCAAAAACTTTTAAGAGGCCATGCCCGGGGTAAGTTGCATTCTATCATCCTGGTGGCAGAAGGGGCAGGCAGTGCCCTGGACATCGGTAAATATATTGAAGAAAAAACCGGTTTTGATACCAGGGTGACCATTCTGGGCCATATTCAGCGGGGTGGAGCGCCATCAGCCTTTGACCGGGTGCTGGCAGCCCGCATGGGTGCCAAAGCGGTGGAATTGCTGCTGGCAGGGGAGAGCAAAAAAATGGTAGGTATAGTTTCCGAGCAAATTAAAGACTTTGATATTGAATGGGCTTTGCAGCAGAAAAAGGAGATTGACCTGGAGGTCTATAAACTGGCCAATATTCTTTCGATATAGCAAGAGGAGGGAATTAAGGTGCGGCGTACCAAAATTATTTGCACCATTGGTCCTGCCAGTGAGCAGGTGGAGACTCTGGTTCAATTGATTGAAGCTGGAATGAATGTGGCCCGGCTGAATTTTTCCCATGGCACCCATGAGGAACACGGGCGGAGGGTGGAGGCTATCCGCCAGGCATCTGCTAAGGCCAACCGGCCGGTGGCCATCTTACTGGATACCAAGGGCCCGGAAATTCGCCTGGGGGTCCTGAAGGAAAAAATCACTGTCAACCCCGGGGACAAGCTGATTCTGACTGCGGAAGAGATGGAAGGAGAGGGCAACCGCATACCTGTAACCTACAAAGGTTTGCCTGAAGATGTGCGGGAAGGTACTTCCATCCTCATCGATGATGGCTTGATCGGCCTGAAAGTGGAGCGAATTGAAGGCACGGAAATTCACTGTGTAGTGGAAAATGGCGGGGAAATCAGCTCCCGTAAAGGGGTAAATGTTCCCGGTGCAGTTATCAACTTGCCTGCTCTTACTGAGAAGGACATTGCCGATATTGAATTCGGGATCAAGATGGGCATGGATTTTATTGCGGCCTCTTTTGTGCGCAAAGCGGCGGACGTGCTGGCCATTCGTGAGATTCTGGAAAAACATAGCTCAGATATGCAGATTATCGCCAAAATCGAAAACCATGAAGGGGTTAACAATATTGATGAAATCCTGAAGGTAGCGGATGGTATCATGGTGGCCCGGGGTGACCTGGGAGTGGAGATTCCCATTGATGAAGTACCGCTGGTCCAGAAAATGATCATCGAAAAATGCAACCGGGCCGGTAAGCCGGTAATCACAGCGACCCAGATGCTGGATTCCATGATCCGCAATCCCCGTCCTACCCGGGCAGAAGCTACCGATGTGGCCAATGCTATCTTTGATGGCACTGATGCGATCATGCTCAGTGGGGAAACAGCAGCGGGCAAATATCCTGTGGAAGCGGTAAAAACCATGGCTCGCATTGCCGAACGGGCGGAAAGGGCTTTGCGCTATGAGGAGTTAACGGTAAGGCGAGGGATAGTGCCGGAACGGACCACCACCGATGCTATCAGCCATGCCACGGTGACTACCGCCCATGATCTTGGGGCTTCCGCTATTATCTGTGCCACCAAATCAGGCCATACAGCCAAAATGGTTTCCAAATACCGTCCTCAGGCACCGGTTGTAGCCATTACTCCCAAAATGGATGTGGTCCGCAAGCTCTTGCTGGTCTGGGGGGTATATCCCCTGCTCTGTAAGGAAACCAAATCCACAGATGAAATGCTGAAGGTATCAGTGGAAACCGCCCTGGCTGCCGGTCTGATAAAAGCCGGTGATCTGGTGGTAATCACTGCCGGTGTACCGGTTGGGGTGCCGGGAACAACCAATTTGATCAAGGTACACACTGTGGGAGAGATTCTGGCCAAAGGAACCGGAATAGGGGCCCGGGCGGTAACAGGTACAGTAAAAGTGGCCCGCACAGCGAAGGAAGCGGAGGCCAAAATCAAGCCTGGCGATATTCTGGTTACCATCGCTACAGATAAGGATTTTGTACTGGTAATGGAAAAATGTGCCGCAGTGATTACCGAAACCGGTGGATTGACCTCTCATGCTGCCATTGTCGGCCTCAATCTGGGTATCGGTGTCGTAGTAGGTGTGGATAATGCTACTCACATTCTGGAGGATGGCACCCTGGTCACCGTTGATGGCATGCGGGGGCTGATTTATCGCGGAACTGCCAATGTTCTCTAATGGTGGTATAGCTCCCCTTTCTGTGCTATAATAGTCTCTGGGGAGGGGAAGAAAATGGACAAAAAATGGCAGGGACTGCTGGCAACTGTCATTTCGGCCATGGGCTTCGGCTCCATGGCCATTTTCGTTAAAATTGCCTATCAGCACGGGGCTGATCCCTACAGTTTGCTGGCTTTGCGCTTTCTGGCGGCCTGCGGGGTCCTCTGGCCTCTGCTGGTCTGGAAATATCCCGGCCAGTGGCGACTTGGACCGGTCCAAACCGTGCGTTTTGCTTTACAGGGCTGGCTGGGCTATGGGATTACGGCCATAGGATATTTCTCATCCTTGCAATATATACCGGCGGGGCTCACCGCTTTGATCCTTTATCTCTACCCCGCTTTGATTGCGTTGCTGGCCTGGTTTTTTGGCCTGGAGCGGCCTTCTTTCTGGCAATGGAGCGGAATAGCTTTGTCCTTTCTGGGTTGTGCCCTGGTGCTTAATCCTTTTGCGGGCGGGTTCAGCGCTACAGAGTGGCGAGGGATAGGTCTGGCTTTGCTGGCTCCAGGGGCTTATGCCCTGTTCGGGATACTGGGGCAGAAAAATGTTGAGGCGAAACCGCCAGTGGTTGTGACTGCCTGGATTTGCCTTGCCTGTGCCCTTTTGTTTAACGCGCTGGCCCCGCCCTGGCGCTGGTGGCCTGCTTTTGACAGTATAGGGTTGCTCGCCGGGCTTGCTATTGGAGTAGTTTCCACTGCTATGGCTATCCTGGGTTATCTCTACGGGATTGAAAAACTGGGGGCGAGCCGAGCAGCCTTGATCAGCAGTTTTGAGCCTGCCTTTACTGTCCTGCTGGCCGCATTTGTCCTGGGAGAGAATTTAAACCTGAAGGACTGGTTTGGACTACTGGCCATTCTAACCGGGGTAATGCTGGGACAATGGAAAAAAGAAAGAGCAGCCGCAACGGCTGCTCAATCTTAAACCTGGATTTCACCGCTGAAGCGGTTAACCAGGGTGCCATCGCCTTTTTTCACGACTACCTCCCAGGTATAGACACCAGGGGTGGCCCAGTCAGTGCGGCCGGGTTCCAGGGTGACTTTTTTATCCCAGACCACGGTGTTGAGGCCATCAGGCAGGGGTTCAGTAGGCCGGTCATAAATGACCGCAACTACCTGCTGCTGACTGTTGTAGATTCGAATCGATACATAGCTGGGTTCAGCCAGGTAAAAACGAATAGCATAGCCGGGAATGGCGGAGTTTTTCACCTCATCCACCCTTGGTACAGCATATAACCGGGCCAGCTCGTCTGCTGGCAGATTGTTTACCGGTTCCGACTGCGAGGACCCCGGTGGTGGAGTTATTACCGGTGGTGATGCCGACGGAGAAGGTGGAACCGGATTGTTTGTCCCCGGTGGAGTAGAGCTTCCCGTGCTGATGCTACCGCCGTTACTGTTGCCACCAGCTCCACTGCTGGAGCTGCCTCTCCCTGTACTGCTGCTGCCAGGGGTTTGCCGCCCGGGATTGCCGGGGCTAACGGCAGGAGGGCTACTGTTTGCCGGACGGTCACCTATCTTTACTGTCATTTTCCAGCGACTGCGGTTGCCGAACCGGTCCTGGGCGGTGAGCCAGAGGGTGTAGTTGCCTGCTGGCCAGTTTTTAAGGCTGATATTTACCCCGATAGGGCTTACCTGGTACCAGCGACCCTGGATGGGACGAACTAATGCCTTGCCTTTACTGTTATAGACAGCCAGCCAGACCCGGGATTTTTCATTAAAGCGAAAACGCAGGGGCCAGTTACCTCCGCTGACCAGAGGTGGATTGGGCTTTTGCAGCCAGCTGAGGACAGGCGGCTTGCGGTCTGTTATTTTTCTGGTGGTTTTAGCCAGAGCTGGTCCTGGAAAGGCTAATAGCAACAAGAGGAACAAACTCAACCACCTGGTTATTAGCTTCATAGTATCACTCCTCTATTTGATGCATGTTGGCCGCACACTCGTGACTTCAGTCATGAGTAAGGCCGACAAACATTGTACCCCTTGTCCCAAGTATACAACAAATGTAATAATATGTACAAGGGGTGAAGTTTTTGTGGCTAGCGTTAGCGAAAACACCGAGGAAGCGATCAAAAATTACATACGAGGAGGAAGAAGGCAATTGAAGAAAATCTGGGGACTGCCGCGGAATGTTTTCATACTGGGCTGGGTCAGTTTTTTCAATGACCTCTCCAGTGAGATTGTGATTCGTACCCTGCCCTTGTTTCTCAGCAATATCCTGGGGGTAAAGACTTCGGTTATTGGCTTGATTGAAGGGATAGCCGATACTACAGCTACCCTGCTGAAATTTCTGGCCGGCTATTTATCTGACCGGATTCGGCGCCGTAAACCATGGGTGGTAGCCGGTTATCTGATTCCGGCCCTTTCCCGGCCTTTTCTCTATTTTGCCAGTAGCTGGCTCTGGGTGCTGGGCATTCGCTTTCTGGACAGGGTGGGCAAAGGGATTCGCACCGCCCCCCGGGATGCGCTCATCGCTGATTCGGTGGCTCCGGAAGAGCGGGGGCAGGCTTTCGGTTTTCACCGGGCCATTGACCCCTTCGGAGCGGTGCTAGGAGCTACCCTGGCTGCCTTGCTGGTTTACTGGTCCCAGCAGGGGCAAGTACAACTAACGTTAACAGGCTATCGCTATCTGGTGCTGGCGGCGATCATTCCGGTATTTATAGGTACTATACTGCTGATTTTTTTTGTTAAGGAAGTGGAGCCGAAAGCGGAAAAATCAGCACTGAAGCAGGGATTGGACTGGTCTTTATCCGGGTTTGACTGGCGCTTTAAGGTATTTTTGCTGATTAATATTCTGTTTACCCTGGGTAATTCCAGTGACGCTTTCTTGCTGTTAAGAGCCCAGAACGTCGGTTTATCGGTGGTGCAGATATTCTTTCTGCTGGCTCTCTTTAATTTACTCACGACAGCAGTAGCGTGGCCCGCCGGTAAACTCTCTGACCGCATTCCACGGATTTATCTGATTGTTGGGGGCTGGCTGGTGTATGCTGTTGTCTATCTTGGTTTCGCCATAGCTGATAGCAGCTGGCAGGTCTGGTTTTTCTATGCCCTTTATGGAGTCTATTATGGCGCCACTGAAGGGGTGGCCAAGGCCCTGGTGGCGGACCTGGTTCCGGCGGAAAAGCGGGGGACAGCCTATGGCCTCTATAATTTCAGTCTGGGTATCAGTCTGCTGCCTGCCAGTCTGCTGGCGGGCTGGTTATGGCAATGGGCTGGTCCGGCTGCTCCCTTTTATTTTGGGTGCGGACTGGCATTGCTGGCAACAGCTGGTTTGTGGTATGTTTTTCGTTAAAAAAATTGTGAGCCGGGGGAACTTCTGGCTCATTTTTTTCGTCTAACTGATTGAAAGCGGAAAGGAGGCGAAGGGATGGAACTGGCAGAACTGCTGGCCCGCAGTCAAAAAGGGGATAAAGAGGCATTTGCCCGCCTGGCGGAACATTACCAGCCCTATGTCTGGCGCGTCGCCTGGCGTTTGATGGGGAACAGAGAGGATGCGGAAGATCTGGCCCAGGAGATCTGGCTGAAAGTCTTTTTACAATTACCGGGTTTCAAGGGGGAAGCGGCTTTTACTACCTGGCTCTATCGCGTGGCTGCCAATACCTGCAAAGATGCCCTTCGCCGGCGTTCCCGCCAGCAGGAAACAGCCTGGGAGGAAGAGATTGCTGTGACGGTCAGGGAGGACATCGAGGGGGAGCTGGAGGTCCAGCAGCTGTTAAATCAGCTGCCGCCAGAACAGCGCCTGATTTTGATTTACCGGGATGTACAGGGTTTCAGTTATGAGGAAATTGCCGCTATCCTGAGGATTAATCCGGGGACAGTCAAATCCCGTCTGGCCCGGGCCCGGCAGAATTTGCGCCAGCTCTGGCTGTCTGCCAGGGAAAGGGGGAGGGAACTATGACCTGTGAACGCGTGAAAAAACTGCTGTCTCCTTTCCTGGATGGGATGCTGACAGAAAAGGAAAGAATGGCAGTGGAGGAGCATCTGGCTACCTGTACCGCCTGTCAGCAGGAAAAAGAGGAGCTGCAGCGCTTGCAGAAACTGCTGGCGACTGAACCGGAGCAAACACCGGGTCCTGATTTCCAGCAGAGACTCAAAACAAGGCTGGCCCGCCAGCCTTTAGGTGCCGGGCACTGGTGGCTGCGGTTGAGCAAGGGCAAAATCGTTACTGGTGTAGCCAGTCTGGTGGCAGCTTTGCTGCTGGTGACTGTGGTCAGCTTTAGCCTCTGGCCTGGTGTTCGGGCCTTACTAAATCAAGAGAACGTTTATCATTCATATGCAGACCCAACTTTGACGGCTAAGAGTATGGCAGGGGCCCCAATGAAAGAATCGGGCAGTCCTCCTGCCTCCTCGAGTACAGTTGAGCGCAAATTGATTGTGACCGCTACTCTGGAAATCGCCGTAAAAGATGTGCAGGCCAGTTTCGAGCGCCTGCAAGCCAGAGCGGGACAATTTGGAGGCTATGTGGAAAATGCTTTTCTCCAGGGTAACCAGGAGAGGGAGGACCAGGTGCAGTCGGCCAGTGTTACGGTGCGTTTGCCAGTTGCCAAACTGGACAGCTTCCTGGCCGGTCTGGGTAAGGAAGGCCGCATCCTTACCAGCCAGCGCAGCAGCCAGGATGTTACCCTGCAGTACACGGACCTGGAAGCAAGGCTGAACAATCTTAAGGTCCAGGAAAAAAGGCTGCTGGAACTGTATCAGAAAGCCACCAAAGTGGAGGATATCCTGCGCATGGAGGAGCAGGTGGGCCGGGTGCGGGGTGAGATTGACAGTCTGACGGCCCAGCTAAAAGTAATGAACAACCAGGTGGAATTTGCCACTATTACTGTTAATCTGCAAAAAGACCAGGCGGCCGGAATCGGTGTAGATGGGGAAGGATTCTGGGCCCAGCTGCAACTGGCCTTCTGGGAGGGGACCAATCAGCTGGTTCAGGATGCCTGGCAAGTGCTTCTGAGCCTGGTCTATAACTTCTGGCGCTTGCTCCTGGCCGGTGGAATTCTGGGGCTGGCCATCTTCTGGCTCAAGCGCAAACTGAAAAATTAGCAGGCATTTCCTACCCGGGGAAGTAGCCCCGGGCCTGTTTTTTTGTTAAAATACTTTTGAGGTGACAGGAATGAAAAAACTGCTGTTAATTGACGGCAATAGTCTGGTACATAGAGCTTACTGGGCCTTGCCTCCCCTGACTACCGGTTCGGGGGTACCCACCAATGCCGTCTTTGGTTTTCTTAACATGCTTTTAAAATTGCTGGAAGAGGAAAAACCTGACCTGGTGGCAGTAGCTTTTGATGCCGGGCGTCCTCAGTACCGGCTGGAGCTGTATCCGGAGTACAAGGGACACCGGCCCAAAACTCCTGATGACCTGCGGCCCCAGTTTCCCCTGGTCAAGGAAGTGCTGGAGGCTCTGCGCATAGCCCGCTGTGAGTTGGAGGGCTATGAAGGAGATGATATCATCGGCACCCTGGTGGAAAGGGCCAGGACAGAAGGGGGAATCAGGAGTCTAATTGTCACCGGGGATAAGGATAGTTTACAGCTGATCGATGAACAGACGGAAGTTTTGCTGTGCCGGAAAGGCATCAGTGATCTGGAGCGGTATAATTTTGAGAATTTAACGGAAAAGACGGGACTGCAACCGGCTCAGATGCTGGATTTGAAGGGGCTGATGGGGGACAGTTCTGACAATATCCCCGGTGTACCGGGGGTAGGGGAAAAAACCGCCCTCAAACTGTTACAGCAATATGGCAGCCTGGAGAACCTTTATCAGAACATAGGGGAGATTGCCGGGAAACTGAAGGAAAAGCTGCTCCAGGGTCGGGAATTGGCTTTTATGAGCCGCGACCTGGCCCGGATACGCCGGGATGTACCTCTGGCTTTCAGCTGGGAGGAACTCAGGCGCCGGCAGCCTGATTATCCCCGTTTGCAGGAAATGCTGACCAAACTGGAGTTTAAAACCCTGCTCAAACGGTTCGGAGATACAACCAGTGCTGAAATTGAGGTGAGGGCAGAGGAACCAGCGGTAGTTCCTGGCAGTGAAGCAGACTGGCAGCGTTTGCTGGCCGGAGCCCGGGAGGCAGGATACCTGGTTGTGGGATATAACCCTTATGGCAGTGGCGATGCCAGATTTAAAATCGAAGAGTTCTGGCTGGCAGCGGAACAGGGAGAGCTGGCTTTTCCTCTGACCCGGGAGCGGGTTCAAACGCTGGTCGGGCTGGGTTTGCCCGTAATTACTTATGATGTAAAAACCCTGAACTGGGGTCTAAGCAATGCTCTGGGGCAGGCGGTCTGGTTGAATCCAGCAGGAGATTTACTGTTGGCCCGATATTTACTGGATCCGGGCAAGAAACAGGAACCACCGGCCGGTTCACTGCTAAAAGCCTGGGAACAGGCCCGGGAACAGTTAGAAGCCAGGGATTTAACCCATTTATTGACTGAGGTGGAACAGCCCCTGGCTGAGCTGCTGTTCCGCATGGAACGGACTGGAATAAGGGTTGATGCCGGGGAGCTGGAACAGATGGGCCAGGAGCTGCAGGCAGCGATCCAGCGCTTGACCGGGGAAATTTACCAGCTGGCGGGGGAGGAGTTTAACCTTAATTCTCCCAAACAGCTGGGGGAAATTCTCTTTAATAAACTGGGTTTACCGGTGCTAAAGAAAACCAAGACCGGTTTTTCCACCAGTGCCGAAGTGCTGGAAGAACTGGCTCTGCATCATCCTATCGTGGAAAAAATCCTGGAGTACCGGCAGCTGGCCAAACTGCAGTCTACCTATATAGCCGGCTTACAACAGCTACTGGGGGCTGATGGGTTGATCCATACTACTTTTAATCAAGCCGTTACTGCGACCGGACGGTTAAGCAGCACCGAACCCAATTTGCAGAATATTCCGGTGCGGCTGGAACTGGGCCGCCGCATCCGCAAGGCCTTTCGGCCCCTGGAACCGGGACATAAATTGCTTTCTGCCGACTATTCCCAGATCGAGCTGCGCATTCTGGCTCATTTCAGTGGGGATCCGGAGCTGGTGGCAGCATTCCGGCATGGGGAAGACATTCATACCAAAACCGCCAGCCAGGTCTTTGGCGTACCGCGGGAAGCGGTAACCAGGGAAATGCGGCGGGCGGCCAAAGCGGTCAATTTTGGGATTGTCTACGGGCTCAGTGACTTTGGTTTGGCCCGGGACCTGAAAATCAGCCGGACGGAAGCCAGGGCCTATATCGAAAGCTATTTTCGCCAGTATCCCGGGGTTAAGGACTATATTAACCAGACCATAGCCCGGGCCAAAGAGCAAGGCTATGTCACTACTCTGCTGGGACGCCGCCGCTATTTGCCAGATCTGTTCAGCAGTAACCGGAATGTCCGGGCTTTTGGCGAGAGGACAGCAGTGAATACCCCGATTCAGGGGACAGCGGCGGATATTATGAAAGTGGCGATGCTGAAAGCCGATGCGGCCCTGAAAAGAACCGGGCTCAAGGCCAGAATGCTGCTGCAGGTCCACGATGAACTGATTTTTGATGTACCGGCGGAAGAAGTCCGGGAAGTAGCCCGGGTTCTCAGGGAAGCAATGGACACAGCAGTACAGCTGACAGTGCCCCTGGAAGTGGAAGTTAAGGCCGGAGATAACTGGTATGATATGAGTCAGCTGGAGGTGTAATTATGCCGGAATTGCCGGAAGTGGAGACAGTGCGACGCAGCCTTTCCCCTCTTGTGTGTGGCCAGGAAATCAGAGCAGTAGAGGTATTGCATCCGGGGGTAATCAAAGGGGTGCTGAATGCCCGGGCCTTCGTTACAAACCTGATGGGACGGCGTTTTGTGGAAATCCGGCGGCGGGGCAAATATCTGCTTTTTTTGCTGGATGATGGGCAGGTACTGCTGATCCATTTGCGCATGACCGGCCGACTGGTGCTGGCAGAGGCGGAGGCGCCTTTGTTGCCCCATACCCATCTGATCTGGCACCTGTCCAGCGGTCAACAGCTGCGTTTCAGTGATGTGCGCCGCTTTGGTGAGGTGCGGCTTTGCCGCCAGGAGCAACTGGAGATAGAGCCAGGGTTGGCCCGGCTGGGACCAGAGCCTCTGGAGCAGGAATGGACAGTGGCAACACTGGCGGCAGCTGTACGGGGGAAAAAAGCTCCCATCAAGAATATTTTGCTGAACCAGGAAATAGTGGCCGGGCTGGGCAATATTTATGCCGATGAGGCTCTCTACCGGGCAGGTATCAAGCCGGATCGGCCTGGTCAATCTTTGAGCCAGGAGGAGATCGAGCGCCTCTGGCTGGCAGTACGTCAGGTTCTGGCCGAAGGGATAGAAAACCGGGGCACTTCTTTCAGTGATTATGTGGATGGGCTGGGCCAGAAAGGCCAGATGCAGACAAGGCTGAAGGTCTATGGTCGCAGCGGTTCACCCTGCCACAGCTGTGGCACTATCCTGGAGAAAATGCGCCTGGCGGGCAGGAGCACCGTTTACTGTCCTGTCTGCCAGCAGTAACCTTTCCCTTGCCCTTGCCATATAGTGAGATAGACTTATCTGGCAAGGGAGGGAAAGAGGTTGAATTTACTGGTCGGTATTTTATTCGCGGTTGCGTTGAGTCTGGATGGACTGGCTGCGGGGATGGCTTATGGTTTACGGCAGATCAGGGTGCCCTGGTATTCTCTCCTGATCATCAGCCTGGCGTCTTCCGCTACTCTGGCCCTGTCCCTGCTGGGCGGAAAGGGATTGTATCGCTTTTTGCCTGCGGTCTGGGCGGAAAAGATAGGCGGCCTGATTCTGATCGGGGTGGGGATCTGGATTTTTGCCCAGAGGCTGGGCTCCGCTGAAGAAAGGGGAGAAAAAGAGGAGGCTACCCTGGTCAAATTTCGCATTCCCGGTCTGGGTTTAATTATCCAGATTTTGCGGGAGCCCCAGCAGGCGGACCTGGATCGCTCGGGAGTCATTTCACCAGTAGAAGCCCTCTGGCTGGGGGTGGCCCTGGCGCTGGATGCCTTTGCCGCTGGAATTGGCCTGGGTCTAACCGATGCCAGTATGTGGGAAATACCCCTGCTGGTGGGGGTAACCACATTTATTATGGTGGGAGGAGGCTTGAAACTGGGACAGGTTTGCAGTCGGCTGGCTTTTTCCCGCTGGGCAGCAATTTTACCGGGAATGATTTTAGTGGTATTGGGGATAAATAAATTGAGATGAACAACAAGGGGACCGGCAGCGGTCTTCTTTTTCTGTAATCCAGGGCAGGAATTGCCGCCTCAGGCTCGAATATATACTGTATATAATGTGCCTGAAAGGAGCGGTAACCGTGCGGGTAATCGGTCTGACCGGCGGTTTGGCCAGTGGCAAGTCCACGGTTTCGTCTTATTTAAAAGAAAAAGGGGCAGAAATCCTGGATGCGGATTTGATTGCCCGGGAACTGATGGCTCCAGGCCAGCCGGCCTGGCTGGAAGTAGTGCGCTATTTCGGCCGGGATGTACTCAATGAAGATGGGTCTATTAACCGGCAGGTGCTGGCGGAGAGAGTCTTTACCCGTTCGGAAGACCTGGCTCTGTTAAATGCCATCACTCATCCCCTGGTCAGACAGGAGATAGTGCGCCGCCTGAATGAGCTGAACAACCGTCCTACCCCACCTCCGGTAGCGGTGGTGGATGCACCTCTGTTAATTGAAGCGGGTTTGACCGACCTGGTGGAAGAGGTCTGGCTGGTGGCGGTAGAGCCGAAAATTCAGATTGAGCGGGCGGTGGCCCGGGGTATGGCAGCTGAGGAAGCGCAAAGAAGGCTGGCTGCCCAGTGGCCTCTGGACAAAAAAATGGTATATGCTACCAGGGTTATTGATAATAATGGAAGCAGAGAAGAGATGAAAAAGCAAGTGGATGAATTATGGCTCCAGCTGCTTTAAATGGAGTGGTTGTGGTTTGAAAAAGTATGGAAAAGGAAGAAAAAGAGCACTCTATTGGACAGGGGTAGCTGTTTTGTTTTTGCTGATACTCATTATCGGGCAGAGCCGGGCCCTGTGGAAATGGCTCTACCCCTTTCCCTATCAGGAGGTGATCTACCGGGAGGCGGAACGCTATCATCTGGATCCCTTACTGGTGGCAGCGGTAATTCATACGGAAAGCAAATTTAATCCCCGGGCCCGTTCGGAAAAAGGGGCCATTGGCTTAATGCAGCTGATGCCGGAAACTGCCCGCTGGGCGGCTTCACAACTGCAACTGGGGTCGGTAAAAGAGGAGGATTTGTTAAGGCCGGAGCTTAATATCAAGCTGGGATGCTGGTACATAAATCAGCTGGCTCGGGAGTTTAATGGTGACATGATAATCGTCCTGGCTGCCTATAATGGTGGCAGTGGCAATGTGCGGAAATGGCTGGAAAAAGAGAAATGGAGCGGACAGCATTCCACCATCGATGACATTCCTTTTCCGGAAACCAGAGCATATGTTAAAAAAACCCTGCGAGCTTATGAAATTTATCAAATTTTATATGCAAAAAATAAATTTTTGCAAAATTCTCAAGATATTCAGCAGGATTCTTACGAAAAACGTAGAAATATATAAAACACGCTACGAAAAAAGATTGTAAACTAGAACATCTCATGCTATTATTAGGAGGGGAAAATGAAAGGCCAGGGAGAAATTGACGCACTTGACCGTGAGATTATCAAACTGCTCCAGGAAGATGGGCGCAAGCCCTACACAGAAATGGCGCAACGCCTGGGAGTGAGCGAAGGGACGGTGAGAAGCCGGGTCAACCGCATGGTGGAGGAAGGGATTATAGAAATTGTTGTCCATGCCAATCCTGGCCGGGTAGGGTTACATACCCAGGCTATTATCGGCCTTACTACCCAGTTAGGGATGACCGAAGAGGTAGCCCAGCAGCTGATACCTTTCAAGGAGGTTCGCTTTATCGCTGTCTCCTCGGGGGCCTATGACCTGATTATCCAGGTTTACGTGGAGAACAATGAAAGGCTCCTGGAATTTGTCCACCAGAAGCTGGCCAGGATTCCCGGAATTGTCAGGGCGGATGTGTCGATTGAACTCAAAGTCTACAAAGACACCTTTGATTTTGTGTAGGGTAAACTGATCTAAAGGAGGATTAGCGCATGAAATTTGGGAAAAAAGCACTGGCCGCTCTTCTTTCTCTCAGCCTGGTGCTGGGAGCCGGTCTGGCTGGTTGTGCCGGCAAGACTGAAACCAAAGAAGGGGGCAAACAGGCTGAAGTACAAATGGCCAAAGAACAGGTGATCAAGTACAACCTGGGAGCTGACCCGGAAACTCTGGATCCCGCCAAAGCTACCGGCGCTCCCGAAATGACAGTTCTAAATGCCCTGTTTGAAGGTTTGACCCGCTATGACAAGGATGGCAAAATTGCCCCTGGTATGGCGGAAAAGTGGGAGATTTCCGAAGATGGTACCAAATACACCTTCCATCTGCGGGATGCCAAGTGGTCCAATGGCGACCCTGTAACTGCTAAAGATTTTGAATACGCCTGGCTGCGGGCCCTGGATCCCAAGACTGCTTCTGACTACGCTTATCAGCTCTACTACCTGAAAAACGGGGAAGAGTACAACAGCGGCAAAATCACCGACCCTGCTCAGGTAGGGGTCAAAGCCATCGATGATAAAACCCTGGAAGTAACCCTTAAGGCTCCTGCTCCCCAGTTCCTGGGTCTGACTGCTTTCTCCACCCTCTATCCGGTGAACAAGAAAGCCGTTGAGGCCAATCCCGAAGCCTGGTTCAAAAAGCCGGAAACCATGATTACCAACGGACCCTTCAAGATGAAAGAATGGACACCTAAGCAGCAGATTGTGGTGGAAAAGAACCCCGGCTACTGGGATGCTAATACTGTGAAGCTGAATCAGGTTGTCTTCACTATGGTTGAATCTGCTGATACTGAACTGACCATGTTCAAGACCGGTCAGATCGATATTGGGAACAATCCGCCCACTCAGGAAATCGAAAACCTGAAGAAAGACGGTTCTTTGAAAATCGGACCCCAGTTGACCACTTATTTCTATCGTTTCAATGTAACCCGGAAACCTCTGGATAATCCCAAGGTGCGGAAAGCTCTGGCCCTGGCCATTGACCGGGAAGCTATTGTCAAGAATGTAACCAAGGCTGGACAGACTCCGGCTGATGCCTTTGTTCCCGTTGGTTTCCCCGATGCAACCCCGGATAAGGATTTCCGCAAAGTAGGCGGTTCCCTGATCAAGACCTTCGACGCAGAAGAAGCCAGGAAGCTGCTGGCTGAAGCTGGTTATCCCGATGGCAAGGGTTTCCCGGAGATCACCATTCTCTATAACACCAATGAAAACCATCAGAAGATAGCTCTGGCCATTCAGGAAATGTGGAAAAAGAACCTGGGTATCAATGTGAAACTGGTGAACCAGGAGTGGAAAGTCTACCTCAAGTCCCAGTCTAATCTGGATTATGACATTTCCCGTGCCGGTTGGGGTGCTGACTATCTGGATCCCATGACCTTCATGGATATGTTTGTCACCAATGGCGGTAACAACAATACTGGCTGGAGCAACGCCAGGTATGATGAGCTGATCAAAAAGGCTAACCTGGAGTCTGACAATGCCAAGCGCATGGAATACATGCATGAAGCGGAAAAGATCCTCATGGATGAAATGCCCATTGCTCCTATCTACTTCTATACTCATCCCTATCTGATGAAAGATAACCTGAAAGATGTAGTAGTACCCAGCTTTGGTCCCTATTTCGAATTCAAGTGGGCCTGGGTAGCAGAGAAATAAGCTACTTTTAGAGGACGGCAGGGAGGTATATGCGGCTCCGCTAAGGGAGTCCGCATATACCTTCTTACCTTGTTAGGGAACTAGTAAAATAATGGTACAGCCAGGAGGTGTTTTCGGGGTGCTGAGATTTTTAGTGAGGCGTGCGATTTCGGTGGTGACCGCCCTCTTTTTTGTGGTGACCCTCACCTTTTTTATGATGAAAGCCATTCCCGGCGGGCCTTTCGATGCGGAAAAGAAACTGCCGCCGGCTATTCAGAAGAACCTGGAGGAAAAATATCACCTTAATGATCCCCTGTACAAGCAGTACCTGGATTACTTGAAAGGGGTAGTAACCTGGAACCTGGGCCCGTCTTTCAAGGAAGAAGGGGTTACAGTCAATGATATCATCAAAACCTATTTCCCTGTCTCCGCTACCCTGGGGGCAGTAGCTGTTACCTTTTCATTGATAGTAGGTATTATTTCCGGAATCATAGCTGCATTACGACATAACAAGTGGCAGGATTATCTGGCCATGATTTTGTCCACTATCGGATTTGCTGTGCCCAGTTTTATTCTGGCGACCTTGCTGATGTACGTGTTTGCCCTCAAACTGCAATGGTTTCCGGCAGCGATGTGGGGGAGCTGGGAGAATGTGGTGCTTCCCGCTCTGGCGCTATCCGGGATGCCGACTGCGGTTATTGCTAGATTTATGCGCTCCAGCATGTTAGAGGTCTTACAACAGGATTATATCAAGACAGCTAAAGCCAAAGGGTTGTCTGAACGGGTAATTATCTACCGGCACGCTTTGCGCAATGCCTTAATGCCCATTATTACCTATCTGGGCCCTCTGGTGGCCGGTATCTTCACCGGTTCCTTTGTGGTGGAGCATATTTTTGCTATTCCTGGTCTGGGCCGCTATTTTGTCACCAGCATCAGCAACCGGGATTATACCGTGATCATGGGTCTGACTATCTTCTACAGTATTTTCCTGGTTTTGATGAACCTGCTGGTAGACCTGGCCTATGCGGCTGTTGATCCGCGCATAAAACTTGTGGAGAAGAAAGGGTGATCACGGTGGAGCTGTCCAAAGAGATGTTTCAACGGGTGGAAGTAGAAAAGGGGGCGGCAGAAGCCATCACCCGACCCAGTACCACCTTCTGGCAGGATGCCTGGCGGCGTCTGAAGAAAAACAAGCTGGCAGTAACCGGTCTGTGGATTATCGGGATTATGATCATTCTGGCTATTTTTGGCCCCTATATCAGCGGGTATACTTATTCAGATCAGAACCTGAACGCAACCAACCTGCCCCCTTCAGCTGCGCACTGGTTCGGCACCGATGACCTGGGCCGGGACCTCTTCACCCGGGTGATGTACGGTGCCCGCATCTCCTTGTTCATTGGGATTGCCACCAGTTTGATTACCTTTATCATCGGTGTTATCTATGGTGGCATTTCCGGCTACCTGGGCGGGAAAGTGGATGAAATCATGATGCGGATTGTGGAAATCTTCTGGTCTGTACCTTTCCTGCTCTACGTGATTTTGTTGATGGTGATCATGACTCCCGGCCTGAAAACCATCTTGATTGCCCTGGGAGCGGTTTACTGGATGGGGATGGCCCGGATTGTACGGGGACAGGTGCTGGCCTTGAAAGAACAGGAATATGTGCTGGCAGCCCGCACTCTGGGGGCCAGTTCCTGGCGTATCCTGTTCCGCCATCTGATTCCCAACGCCATGGGTCCGATTATCATTCAAATGACTCTGGCTATTCCGGAAGCAATTTTCACCGAAGCCTGGCTCAGCTTCCTGGGTCTGGGGGTTTCTGCGCCTATGGCATCCTGGGGTGTGCTGGCCAGTGACGGCATCAAGGGGATTTACTCCTATCCCTGGCAGATCTTCTTCCCCGCGATGTTTATCACCATTACCATCTTAGCCTTTAACTTCCTGGGTGACGGGCTGCGCGATGCCCTCGATCCCCGTATGCGCAAATAGGAGGTGCTGGGATTGCAACAGGAAAAACTCTTAGAGGTCAAAGACCTGCGGGTGTCTTTCTTCACCTATGCTGGTGAAGTACAGGCTGTCCGCGGTGTCAGTTTTCATGTTAATAAAGGAGAAGCAGTGGGGATCGTAGGGGAGTCCGGTTGTGGTAAGTCAGTAACCTCTCAGTCCATTATGCGGCTGATTCCCTGGCCCCCCGGGAAAATTGTAGGTGGTCAGATTCTTTTCCAGGGAAAGGACCTGGTTAATGCCACCGAACAGGAAATGGAAAAAATCCGGGGCAATGAGATCGGTATGATCTTCCAGGACCCCATGACCTCCTTGAACCCCACCATGACCATCGGTCGGCAAATTGCCGAAGGTTTGATCAAACACCAGGGTTTGAGCAAGGAGCAGGCCCGGGCTAAAGCAATTGAGATGCTGGGGAAGGTGGGCATTCCCAGCCCGGAAAAACGGGTGGACCAATATCCGCATGAATTTTCCGGAGGTATGCGGCAACGGGTTATGATTGCCATCGCCCTGGCCTGCAATCCCAAACTGCTGATTGCTGACGAGCCTACTACTGCCCTGGATGTGACCATCCAGGCCCAGATTATCGATTTAATGCGGGATTTGCAGAAGGATATGGATACTTCCATTATCCTGATCACTCATGATCTGGGGGTAGTGGCAGATCTCTGCGAAAGGGTCATCGTTATGTATGCCGGTAAGGTAGTGGAAGTGGGTACTGCCCGTGATATTTTCCACAAACCTCAGCATCCTTATACCTGGGGGTTGCTGCGTTCTGTACCGCGGCTGGATGCCCGCAAAAAAGAGCCTCTCAGCCCCATTTACGGTACACCACCGGATTTGCTCAATCCACCTAAAGGCTGCGGTTTTGCTGCCCGTTGCGAATATTGCATGAAAGTCTGTTTGGAGCAGGAACCACCGGTAACAGACCTGGGGAACGGCCATCAGGTAGCATGCTGGTTGCAACATCCTCAGGCGCCTAAACCGGAACGCCTGCAGGTAAAGGAGGTGGGCTAAGTGGCCAAACAACCACTGGTAGAAGTTAAAGGATTGAAAAAGTTTTTCGAGGTAGGCCACGGCCAGGTCCTGAAAGCGGTCAACAACCTCAATCTGACCATTCATAAGGGAGAAACTGTCGGTCTGGTAGGGGAGTCAGGTTGCGGTAAGTCCACTGCCGGTAGGACCATCATCCGGCTCTATGAGCCCACAGCCGGTCAGGTTCTATTCAATGGCCGCAATATCTATGATCTGAAGGGGAAAGAGTTGCTGCAATTGCGGCGGGGCATGCAGATGATCTTCCAGGACCCCTATGCTTCCCTGAACCCCCGTATGACGGTAGGGGATATCATCGGGGAGGCGCTGGATATCCACGGTCTGGCCAAGGGCAAGGCCCGCCAGGAACGGATTATCGAGCTCTTGCGTCTGGTTGGCCTCAATGCCGAGCATGCTAACCGCTTCCCCCATGAATTTTCCGGGGGTCAGCGGCAGCGGGTGGGTATCGCTCGAGCCCTGGCAGTAGAGCCCCAGTTCATTATCTGCGATGAGCCCATCTCCGCCCTGGATGTGTCCATTCAGGCGCAGGTGGTTAACCTGCTCAAGGATTTGCAGGAAAAAATGGGCCTGACCTATCTCTTTATAGCCCATGACCTGGCTATGGTTAAATACATCAGTGACCGGGTAGCGGTGATGTATCTGGGCAAGATGGTGGAGCTGGCTGAGTCCTTTGAACTGTATGACCGGCCGCTGCATCCCTATACCCAGGCCTTGCTGTCAGCTATTCCCATTCCCGATCCGGAAGTGGAGGCTTCCCGGCAGCGCATAATCCTGCAGGGGGATGTGCCCAGTCCCATCAATCCCCCCAGTGGGTGCCATTTCCGCACCCGCTGCCGTTATGCCAAGCCTATCTGTGCTGAACAGGAGCCGGAGTTAAGAGATATGGGCGGCGGTCACATGGTAGCCTGCCACTTCGCCGGTGAAGTGGGTAGATAAATGAAAAAAGCCCCTCTGGAAGAATTTTCTATTCCGGAGGGGTTTACGTTTGTTAAATTGATTCAATACCCAGCCTATCCGCCAGTTCCCGGGCAAAATTAACATACTTATCCCGGATCGCAGCATTTTCAGGATCAGCCTCAATTTCGGCAAACAGCCGATTGAGGCTTTCTTTTGTTTCCGGGGCCAGTTGACGCCAGGCCAGAGGATAGATGACATTGTCTTCCTTATGGATGTGTTCCTGCAACAACTGCTCATAGCCGATGGCATTGGCAATCACATCCAGTTTGGCACTCTTATCGCCCTGATCCCAGCGGTTGAGAGCTTCCGCCAGTTTGCTGATAAACCGCCGCCCCAGATCATGTTCCACCAGCATGCCCAGCACGGGACCATCCTTCAACCGCTGGTCCATTTCTCCTTCCATACGGTTAAACAGCTGGTCTTCTTCTTTCATGTGATGATATTTATCGGCATAGTTGCGGACAAATTCAATAATCTGCCGGAAGAGGGCGGTATCCACCTCCGCCCCTTCCACTATCTGAGAACAAAGCTGGCGAATAGCCTTTAATACCAGCAGGATAGGTTTATGTTCGGCAATCAGGATCTCTTTTGCATCCATTGAATTTCACCTCTTAATCTGAATGACGATGGTGGCCATGACTGTGACCGCCTCCGCAGCCGCAGGAAGGGGTACCACTGGTCAGTTTGCCTGCAAGGAAGGCTGCAACTGCTTCTTCAACAGTGCCACTGGCTCCACAATAGACATTAATACCGGCAGATTGCAAGTGAGACATAGCTCCCTGACCGATACCCCTGGCCAAGGCCACGCTGACCCCTTCTGATTGCAGCAGTTCAGCCAGGCGGCCGTGCTGATGCTGGTAGCTGGCTGTATCGACCAGAGCTTTATTGACAATCTGGTTGTCTTCCACTGTTACTATGGTAAACTGCCGGGAACGACCGAAATGGGGATTAACCTGACCGTTTTCAGTGGGTATAGCGATTTTCATCGTATATCTGCCTCCTCCGTGAATGAGTATGCCATGGCCCATGAGCAGGGCATGGGCGATTTTTTGCCGGGCCTGTTTGAGCAGGCGGTGAAAAGTAGGGCGACTCACCCCCATGGTCTGGGCACATTCCGCCTGTTCCAGATCCAGATAATCTTTAAGGCGAATAGCTTCCAATTCTTCAAAGGTGAGTTCAATATCATGCAAATGGCTAGCAGGAACACCTGCCGGTTTATAATAGCGTGCCCAGGGCAAAGCTCTAATATGTCGACACCGGGTAGGTCGGACCATTCCATCACCTCCTTATTTTCAACATAACACGATTATGAACATATGTCAATAATAATTGGCATGAAATACCATGAATTTTTTTCGTTAGAAATATAACACTATAAAAGGAAAATTACTGGGGAGGTGAAGTATATGCCTGGCCAACTGTCTCAAAAAGAGCTGACACTGTTGCAGGACCAGATCAATAATGAGCGCTTGCTGGTTGCCAAGTTCAACAGCTATGCAGCTCAAACTACTGATCCCCAAATTCGGGCTATGTGTCAGCAAATAGCCCAGCGCCATCAACAGCACTACAATACCCTGATTCAATTCCTGGGACAATAAGGAGGTGAAAGCCATGTTCGGCCAAATGACAGATAAAGATCTTCTGCAGGACTTGCTGGTAACGGAAAAGTACATTACCTCTGCCTATGACAATTTTGCCAATGAATCTGCCAATCCCAGCCTGCGTCAGTCGGTACTTAACATACTCAATGATGAACACAATATTCAGTCCGATCTCTGGAATACCATGAATCAGCGGGGCTGGTATCAGGTTCAACCGGCTCAGCCCCAGCAAATTCAGAGTGCCATCAGTCAGGTTATGGGCGGTGGTGTCACCATCAGTCGAATTGGTCAGCAATTTGGCCAACAGCCCATGGGTCAACAGCAAATGGGCCAATTTGGCCAGCAAGCCATTGGTCAGCAACAGTTTGGCCAGCAGCAGATGGGTGGCTTTGGCGGGGGTGTAACCCTGACCCCATCTCTGGCTCAGGCCCAGAATGTGCTGCAATCCAATCTGAGCAATATGCGGCAACAGGTGATGAACGACTGGACCCAGACCAACCCCGATTACCAGATGCAAGCCGGTGGTTATGGCCAGCAGCAATTCGGCAGATACTAAGACCAATGGGAGGAGCGATTTTTCGCTCCTCTTTTTATGTTATAATAGTAGAAAATGAATAAAGCGACACAGGGGGGATTAAACTGGAACAGATCAGGCAGGCAGCGCTGGCTGCTGGTTTTCTGGCTGCTGGTTTTACTTCATGGCAGGGCCAGACCGCCCTGGTAGTAGCAAGGGCCATGCCTGAGCAGGGATGGCAACGTCGACAGGAGGGAAGGTGCCAGGGCTATGTGGCCCGGGTGGCCTGGGGTCAGGATTATCACCGGGTTATGCGGGAAATGCTGGAACGAGTTTTACAGCGAATGGGGTTAACAGGACAAATCCAGGTAGACAGCGGGCCCTGGCCGGAAAAGGAACTGGCAGTAAAAGCCGGCCTGGGCTGGATTGGCCGCAATACCCTGTTTTACCACTGGCAAGCCGGCTCTTTTGTTAACCTGGGGGTAGCTTTATTGCCCTTCCCAGCAGATGGAGGGAAGAACGAAATAGAAAAAAAACCCGGCAGCCGTTGTGGACAGTGTCGGCGCTGTTTGGAAGCATGCCCTGGTGGCGCCTTGACTGAACAGGGGCTGGTGGTGAGCCGCTGCCTTTCAGCGGTCAGTCAGCGGCGAGGGGACATAACTGAAGCAGAGGCAAGGTTGCTGCCGCCCCGACTGTACGGTTGTGATGATTGCCAGAAAGTCTGTCCCTATAACCGGGAGCAGGTAAAGAAAATGGGGGACTGGGGCTGGATAGATGTGGATGAGGTATTGAGTTTAAGTAACCGGCAATTCAAGGAGAGCTGGGGCAAAACAGCGGCGGGCTGGCGCGGGGCCGGGGTAATCCGGCGCAATGCCAGGCTGATTACAATTTCACAGAATGGACAAAAAAATATGGTATACTGGAATAAAAAAGATAATGGGGGATAAATGATGGCGAGAGTACTGGTGGTAGATGATGAAGAGCGGATCAGAAGGATGTTGAGGTTGTTTTTGGAAAAAGAAGGACTGGAAGTCCTGGAGGGGGAAAACGGCCAGCAGGCAGTGGAGCTGGTGCGAAAGGAACGGGTGGACCTGGTGGTACTGGATCTGATGATGCCGGTCATGGACGGCTGGGAGGCCTGTCAGCAGATTCGCAGCCAATCCCAGGTTCCGATTATCATGTTGACGGCCCGGGGGGAAGAAGAGGAAAGGATTCATGGTTTTGAACTGGGAGCTGATGATTACGTAGTCAAACCCTTCAGCCCCAAGGAACTGGTGCTGCGCATAAAAGCCCTTTTGCGGCGCAGCCTGGGCTCAAGTCCAGTGGAGGGCGAAAAAAAAGGGCTGAGTTTTCCTGGCCTTACCATTTTGCCGGAGAGCCGGAAAATCCTGGTGGATCAGCAGGAGGTTGCCCTGACGCCCCTGGAGTATGATTTGCTCCATTTCCTGGCCCGGCATCAGGGGCGGGTATTTACCCGGGAGCAGCTGCTGGAAAAAGTCTGGGGCTATGATTATTTTGGCGATTTGCGTACCGTGGATACCCATGTCAAACGGGTACGGGAGAAACTGGGGAAAATCAGCACTGAAGTAGCAGGCTATGTGGTCACCGTTTGGGGTGTGGGCTATAAGTTTGAGGTGAAGAAATGACCTGGCTCAAGCAACTGAGAGAAAGTATCGTTGTCAAGCTCTGGCTTTCCATGGTATTGTTGTTTGTCGGAGTAATGATTATCCTGGGCCTGGTTCTGAGTTCCATGTTCGAACAGTTCTATTTTAACTGGCAGGCCCGGGATTTAATCAATCGCAGCCTGCAGGTTGGCAAGGTACTGGCTGAGGAAGGGGACTGGGCCAAAGCCTATACCTATGCGGAAATCCTCAGTAAAGAAGATGGCTCGACCATTGGTATTACCAACTCTCATGGTGTGGTAATGGGATGTTCCAACCCGGAACATTTCTCCCGGGGAGCGCGCCTGAGCCAGGAAGAACTGGAGGCCCTGGACGCTGGACGGATATTGATTAAACAGGGCAATATCCCCGGTCAACGGCAGACTCTGTTGATGGTCCTGGTGCCGGTGGAGTTGCCGGTTAGTGTCATGCCCGGCATGGGGCACTGGCGGGGCGGCCGTAATACCAGTTTGCAGCGGGTTGGGGTGTTTGCTTATGTACCGGTTGCGCCTATAACAGAAACCATCTTGCAGGTACGGCTGCTGTTAAGCGCTACTGCCATGGGGGCGGTGGCTTTAATCACCGTTCTGGGGCTGTTGATGAGCCGCAAGATTACTACTCCGGTGCTGGCTATTACTGAAGTGGCCATTGCCATGATTAAAGGAGATTTCAGTCGCCGGGTGGAAATCAGTTCCCAGGATGAAATCGGGCGGCTGGGTCAGACTCTGAACAAGCTGGGGGAAGAACTGGAACGTTCCCGGCAGGCTCAGGAGGGGCTGGAAAAAATGCGCCGGGATTTTATTGCCAATGTGTCCCATGAACTGCGCACCCCGCTGTTTTTGATTCAGGGTTACACTGAGGCCTTGCAGGAAGGGCTAGCAGCAGATGAGGCAGCCCGGGAGGAATTACTGGCAGTGATTATGGACGAAACCAGACGGATGCAAGGTCTGGTCAATGAACTGCTGGATCTGGCCCGCTATCAGGCGGGACAGGCTCCCCTGCGCATGGAGCCTATACAGGTAGAAGAATTGCTGGCCGGGGTGGCCCAGAAGTTTCGCCCCTGGGCCCAGGAACAGGGGATTAGTCTGGAAGTGGAGGCGCAGCCAGGGCCTCCGCTGACCGGAGATTATGATGCGCTGACCAGGGTGCTGATCAACCTGACGGATAATGCTCTGCGTCATACGCCGGCCGGGGGACAGGTGACCCTGCTGGCTGAGCCGGAAGCAGATGGCTGGAAAATCAAGGTCAGGGATAGTGGTTATGGCATTCCTGCAGCGGATATCCCCTATATTTTTGAGCGGTTCTACAAAGTGGACAAGGCCCGCACCCGGGGGCGGGGCGGAACAGGCCTGGGACTGGCTATTGCCCGTTCCATTGTGGAGGCCCATGGAGGTAGTATCAAGGTGGAGAGCGAAGAGGGCAAAGGTACCGAATTTCAGATCTTTTTGCCCGCTAAGGTGTAGGCAAGGGCCTACACCTTTTTTCCTTTTCCGGCATATGATGCTGTATGACCGGGAGGGAGGCAGTATTATGGCTGTGGAAACGGGACGAGCGCTGCGGCTGGCCTGCCAGGCCTATGGGGTGGAACCGGTGCTGGTGACCAGGTTGCAGGAGGATGTGTACCGGGTGGATTATGCCAGCGGTGCCCTGGCTCTGAAAATTACCGACATGAAACCGGAGCGCATCCAGTTCCTCTGGTTCTTGCAGGACTGGCTGTTTCGCCAGGGGTTTGAGCGGCTGGCTCCGCCTCTCTACACCCTGGCCGGGCAGCCTTATGTTCAAATCGGCTCCTTGACCTTTATCGCTACTGGCTGGGTGGAAGGCAAAAAATGCCGGTTCAGCAAGGAGAGCCATCTGACGGCAGCGGCCCGGGTGCTGGGTGAGTTTCACCAGAAAGCCAGCCAACTCAAGCCCAGCGGAGATGGGGGCGGAAAAGCCATGTGGCAGCGCTGGCCCCGGGTTTGGGAGAAACGCTGGCAGGAACTGCAGGAATTTCGCGACCTGGTACGAAAACGCGATTTACTTACCCCCTTTGACCGCCTTTTCCTGAATTCTGTCAATGATTACCTGCGGCAGGGGGAGCAGGCCATTACCATGCTGCAGGGCAGTGCCTATCGCAGCCTGGCCAGCTGGTCGGCCCGGGAAAGGACTTTTATTCACCGGGATGTGGCCGCTCGCAACTTCCTGATCGATGCAGAGGGGAGAGGCTGGTTGATTGATTTTGATTATGCCCGTTATGACCTGCATATTGCCGATGTGGCCCGTTTGCTGGATCGAAGCATGCGACGGTATCACTGGAAATTTAACCAGGCCCGTCTGATTCTGGCCGCCTACAACCAGGCCCGCAGCCTGAACCGGGAGGAAATCGAGGTATTGCAGGCATTTCTGCTTTTTCCCCAGCGTTACTGGCGGCTGGTCAACCGTTACTACCGGGAAAAACGGGATTGGAGCCAGAATGATTTTCTGCTCCGAATGGAAGATCTCTTGCGCCAGCGGGGGGAAAAGCATTATTTCCTGGCAGAGTTTGGCCGTTACTTTGGTTTGCGCAGTTATCGCGGGGGAGGAGTGGCCTGATGCAGCTGGAAAAACTATTGAAAGAGGAGTGGGGTTTGACGGTCAAAAAACTGACTCCGGTACGGTCAGCCTGGCGGGTGGAGGCAGAGGAAGGGATTTTTGCCTGCAAGTTTAGTCGTAGCAATCCGGAACGATTGAAACTGCTGGTAGAGGCCCAGGAATATTTGCTGGCAGCTGGATTTAACCGTTTTGCCCGGCTGGTGCCTACTCGGACGGGGCAATGGCTGGTACAACCGCAAGAGAAGGCCTGTCTGCTGACTACCTGGGTCAATGGAGAGGAACCCAGCTATTACCGGCAACGAGATCTGCTGGCGGTGAGTCGCGTTTTGGGCCAGTTCCACCGGGTGGCCTGCCAGTTCCCTGCTGCCCGGGTAGGCCAGGGCAAGGATAAGCTGGGGCAGTGGCCCAGGAAACTGGAGAAAAAAAAGGAGGAACTGGTGCAATCCCTGGAACTGGCCCGGCAGGAGGGAAACCGGGATCTGTTTAGCATCATTCTGTTATCCCGGCAAAAATGGTTACTGGAAATGGCCCGGGAGGCGGTTGAGGCTGTACGGCACTCCCCTTACCAGCAGCTGGTGGAAAGTTATCAGCGGGAAGGTCTGGCCCCTCTCTGCCATGGGGATACAGCGATGCGCAATTTTCTCCTGCGCTTGAATGGAGGTCAAACTGAGGGCTGGTTGATTGATTTTGATTCACTGGCGGTTGATTTGCCGGTGGTTGATCTCTGGCGTCTACTGCGCCGCAGTCTGCGCCGCAACTACTGGTCCCAGCCTCTGGCCTTTGCCATGTTGAGAAGTTATCACCGGGAAAGAAAAATGACCCGGGAGGAAGTAGAAGTGTTGACGGCCTTGTTGACTTTCCCGGAAAAGGAATGGCGGCTGGCCAAAGCCTACTATCGTCAGCTGGACCAGCTAAGTGCCAGGGATAAATGTCAGTGGGCCGGGAAATTGCTGGACCTGGTAGCGGGACATGAGGACAAGGAGGCTCTGCTCCAGCAGCTGCCCCAGGTCCCCCTGACGGAAGAATATATTCCCTGGCTAAATGGATTGGGTAAGGAGGGAGCAGACAGTGAAAATCGCCGTCCTGGCTGATACCCATGTGGGCGACCGGCGGGAAAAACTGAATGAACGTATACTGACTGCCATTCAGGGGGTGGATATGATTTTTCATGCCGGTGACATAGTACAACCGGAGACCCTGGAGGAACTGGCCCGCATCGCCCCGGTGGAAGCAGTAGCTGGCAACCATGATTGCCAGCGCTTTGGCCTGGCCCTGCCGCGGCGAAAAATCGTGGAAGTGGCGGGTTACCGTTTTGGGCTAATTCATGGGGATGAATTCTGGGGGGTACACATGAACAAGAGCCAGCAGCTGGAATATCTATACCAGCTGGCAGTGGAACCTTTTCTGGAAGAAGAACCTCTGGACATGATCGTTTTCGGCCATAGTCACCGGCCCATTCTGGATTCCTGCAAGGTGGTATTCCGTCCCTCCAGTCCCATGGGAAGAAAGGAAAAGCGGACAGTACTGCTCTTTTCTCCGGGCATGGGCCATCGCAACCGCTATTTGTCCACTATTGGCTTTCTTCATCTGCAACCGGCAGAGTTGCGGGCCGAAATAATGGTCTTCGGGGTACCGAAAGAAAAAAAAGGTCCGGTAATTGAATAATTTTGCTTTATTTTTTAGCCTCCTTTGGTATAATATTCATGTCTTATATTTAACCAAGGAGGCGTCAGAGCAAAAATGGAATTATGGTACACCGAAAAACAGACGGAAAATGTTGGTATTACCTGTAAAATCACTCAGACCTTGCATACAGAAAAGACTGAGTTTCAGGATCTGGCGGTGATCGATACCCTGCAATTTGGCCGCATGCTGGTTTTGGATGGCATGGTCCAGACTACCATCAAGGATGAATTCGTTTACCATGAAATGATCTCCCATGTAGCCCTGAATACCCATCCAAACCCCGCTAATGTCATGGTCATCGGTGGCGGTGATGGGGGAGCGATTCGGGAAATCATCAAACACCCCGGAGTGCAGAAAGCTACCCTGGTGGAAATCGATGGCAAGGTAATTGAGGCTTCCAAAAAATATCTGCCGGAAATCGCCTGTGCCCTGGATGATCCGAAAGTGGATGTGCGGGTGGAAGATGGTATCAAGCATATCGCTGAACATGAGAACCACTATGATATTATCCTGGTGGACTCTACTGAACCGGTAGGACCGGCTGTTGGTTTGTTTGCCGCTGATTTCTACCGTTCCATTTACCGGGCCCTGAAGGAAGATGGTATCATGGTGGCCCAGACTGAATCTCCTTTTTTTAATGCTGATCTGATCAGCCGGGTTTTCAAGGACATATCCGCTATTTTCCCTATCACCCGGCTTTATCTGGCTTCTATTCCCACTTACCCCAGTGGTCTCTGGTCCTTTACTATGGGCAGCAAAAAATATGATCCTCTCGCGGTTAAAGAAGAGGATATCGCTCAATATCCTACCAAATACTACAATGCGGCTGTGCACAAGGGAGCTTTTGCTCTGCCCAATTTTGTCGCCGAGCTGCTGAAGTAGGTGGCCAGGATGTTAAAACAGGTTGAACGCATCAGTGATTTCATGGGTTCCACCCGGGACTGGGCCGAGGCCAAATCGGTAATTATCGGCATTCCCATGGACTTTACCACTTCTTTTCGTCCTGGTACCCGGCTGGGGGCGGCAGCGGTAAGAGGGGTATCCTGGGGAATCGAGGAATACAGCCCTTACCAGGATCGGGACCTGGCTGACCTCAGCTATTATGATGCCGGGGATATGGCCCTGCCTTTTGGACAGGTGGAGGAAAGTCTTAAGATCATTGAACAGGTCACTGCTGAAGTGCTAACTGCTGGCAAGTTTCCTCTCTTCATCGGAGGCGAACATCTGGTCAGCTATCCCATTATCAAGGAATATGCCCGCCGTTATCCGGACCTGGCGGTTATCCATTTTGATGCCCATGCCGATTTGCGGGAAGATTATCTGGGCAATCCCCATTCCCACGCCACGGTGATGCGCAAAGTTGCAGAACTGATTGGGCCACAGAATGTCTACCAGTTCGGGATTCGCAGTGGTACCCGGGAGGAATTTGCCTATGGTCGGGCCAAAACCAATTTTTATCCTTTCCAGGTGTTAGAACCACTGCAGAAGGTGATACCGCAGCTGCAAAACCGGTCTATCTATGTGACCCTGGATATCGATGTGGTTGATCCTGCTTTTGCGCCGGGAACCGGCACGGCTGAACCGGGGGGCATATCGGCAGCGGAAATGCTGGCTGCCATTATCGCCCTCAAGGAATTGCAGGTAGTAGGATTTGACCTGGTGGAAATCGCGCCCCAGTATGACCAGAGTGAACGCACCGCCCTGCTGGGGGCCAAAATCGTCAGGGAAGCGCTGCTGGCTTTTACGGAAAAATAGTTGCCATTAATTACAATTTATGATAATATATATGTGTGATTTATCACATGACTTTTCACCCCACCTTTTATACGCCCGCATTATGCGGGTGTTTTTTTGTGTAAGTTTGTAAATTTTTTTGACTTCTATAAGGATAAAGCATATAATAATAGCAAAGGATGTGTTCAGTATAGAAGGTGGATGTTATGGCAACTGTATCTTTTGATAAGAATATTATTATCAGAGAACCAGAAGCAATTGAAAAACTGATTGATGTACTTTTGTCTGAAGATGTGAAACCTGTCAATAAGAAGCTGGCTTCTGCTGAGGAGATAGCAAGGGGTGAAGAAATATTAAGACGTTGCTTATCCCTCTCGAAAAATTCTTAGGGATGGCTTCCGAAAAGAAAGTATCGGAAGTCATCTCTATTTTTAAATGCGCAAAAGATCGTGATATTGAAAATTTTATTAAAGAGAAAGCAATTATTTATGAGAAAAAAGCAAAAAGCCGAACATACCTTGTTTTTGATGAGGAGGCATCATTAGAAGGAGAATTTAAGCTCCTGGGATATTTTGCCCTGGCATTACAGTCGCTCAAAATACCTGAAGGCACCAGCGTATCCCAGATTCGCAGACTCGATGGGCTTTATTCAAGAAAAGGAGACGGATTAATTACTGAAATACCTGCATTTTTAATTGGTCAACTGGGAAAAAATGATCTATATAAAGATGATATAAACGGAGATAAGTTAATGAAATATGCCCTCGCGGTTATCTCAAGAGCACAGGAAATAGTAGGTGGGCGGATTGTTTTTTTAGAATGCCAGGACAAGCCCAAGCTAATTGATTTTTATTCACGAAATGGATTCAAGATTTTTCGGAAGGATCCACTGGATAATTTAGTTCAAATGATTCGTTTAATTAACTAAGCAACAAGAGGACCGCTGATAGGTCCTCTTGTTTTTTTCCCACCCCTGACATATAATATAATTAACATATCAACATATCTAAATATATAAATAAAGGAGGCCTTATTAAACATGAGTGCCAAATCGGGTTTATCGCTCCTCGATCGTTTCCTCACTCTCTGGATTTTCCTGGCCATGGCGCTTGGAGTAGGGCTGGGCTGGGCCTTTCCCGGACTGGCGCAGTGGTTGGATAGTCTCTCGGTCGGTACCACATCCATCCCTATCGCTATCGGTTTGATTGTGATGATGTATCCGCCCCTGGCTAAAGTAAATTACCGGGAGCTGGGCAAGGTGTTCCGGGATGGTAAGGCCTTATCCCTTTCCTTGCTGCAGAACTGGGTGATTGGCCCGGTGCTAATGTTCATCCTGGCAGTAGCCTTTTTGCGGGATTATCCTTCATTTATGGTAGGCTTGATTCTCATCGGCCTGGCTCGCTGTATCGCCATGGTGATTGTCTGGAACAGCCTGGCCAAAGGGGATACGGAATATGCGGCAGCTCTGGTGGCCTTTAATTCCATCTTCCAGGTCCTGTTCTATTCTGTTTATGCCTATATTTTTATTACCGTCTTGCCCACCTGGATTGGGCTTAAAGGCTATGAAGTGCATATTTCCATGGCTGAGGTAGCCAAATCGGTAGCCATTTATCTGGGGATTCCCTTTGCGGCCGGGTTTTTAACCAGAACCCTGCTGGAACCGGCTAAAGGTAGCGAATGGTATATGAAAAAGTTTGTGCCTAAAATCAGTCCCCTGGCGTTAATTGCTTTGCTCTTTACAATTGTGGTAATGTTTACTTACAAGGGGAAATATATAATTGAACTGCCTCTGGATGTGTTACGCATTGCAGTTCCCCTCTTGATTTACTTTGTGGTTATGTTTGCGGTTTCCTTCTTCCTCAGCCGCCAGGCGGGAGTTGATTATGGCAAGACAGTGAGTCTGTCCTTTACCGCAGCCAGCAACAACTTCGAGCTGGCGATCGCGGTGGCGGTAGCTGTCTTCGGGATTGAGTCCAAAGAGGCCTTTACAGCGGTTATCGGTCCCCTGATTGAGGTGCCGGTGATGATCGCTCTAGTTAATGTAGCTCTGGCCTGGGGTAGAAAGTATTATGGCTTAAAGGATAGCAGCATCTGACAGGAGGCTAACCATGAAAGAACTGGCGGAAAAACTGCGGGCCCTGGCGGATGAGAATCGGCTGCAGATTATCCGGCTGCTGGCCCGGGGAGAGCTGTGTGTCTGTGAAATCATGGATTATCTGGAGATGAGTCAGCCAACAGCCTCCCATCATCTGAAAATCCTGAGACAGGCCGGACTGGTGACGGATCGCAAAGAGGGGCGCTGGAGTTATTACCGTTTGCAGTCTGAGGCTGTGCAGGCACTGACGGCAGAAATCCAGGGCCTGCTTGTCACCGGGGAACCACTACCTCCCCGGCCTGCCAGCCGGTGTCAGCCAAAGGAGTAAAAGAACATGAAAGCGGTCAAAGATGATGAACTAACCTGGATCCCTACCTGTTGCAATGGCTGTGGCGGCCAGACCGGTATTCTGGCCGGCATCAGGGATGGGGAGGTAGTCAAAATCAAGCCCAATTCCGAAAACCCGATCGGAGTGGCCCTGACCTGGGAGGAGTTTCAGGAGCAAAAACAGCGCGGTGGGCGGGTCTGCTTGAAAGGAGTGCATGCTCCCCGGCAGTGGGCGGATCCGGAACGCCTTACCCGGCCCCTTCTGCGCAAAGGGCCACGGGGCAGCGGGCAGTGGCAGACCATCAGCTGGGAAGAGGCCCTCGCACTACTGGCAGAACGGCTGGAGCAGTTGCGGCGGGAACATGGGCCGGAAAGTCTGCTCTGGTTTTGTGAAGATCATTCCTTTATTCACATTCAGGAGGAGTTTTGCCGGGCCTATGGCACTCCCAATTTCCTCAACCACACCAATATCTGCGATGCCGGTCGGCGGGCCGGATTTCTGCGGGTTCTGGGCATAGAGCGTCCGCTGGCCCATTTGTCTCAGGCCCGGGTCATTCTGCTGCTGGGCTGGAACCCCCTGGAGGCAGTGAAATGGATGTACTTGCCGGCAGCTCTGGAGCAGGCTCTGGACCAGGGGGCCCGGCTGTTTGTGGCTGACCCGGTCAGGAGCAAAACCGCCAGCCGCGGTCACTGGCTGCCAGTGCGACCGGGAACCGATGGGGCCCTGGTGCTGGCTCTTTGCCATATCCTCTGGCGGGATGGCAAATATCAGCGGGATTTTGTCCAGCAATACACCAGTGGCTGGGATGAATTCGCCGTCTATCTGCAGGACAAAACCCCGGCCTGGGCTGCCGAACTGACCGGCCTGGAGGAAAGGAAAATTGAGGAACTGGCTGCTCTGCTGGCCGAATATGCACCCAGGGTAGTGGTGGATGCCTGGTGTGGTGTCAGCCATTACAGTAACGGTATGGAAACTACCCGGGCGGTGGCCTGTCTCAATGCCCTGCTGGGAACCATTGATCGCCCCGGTGGATTGCTCTGGCCGGAAAGGTTTAAACTGACGGGGCGTCCTCCGCAACCGAACTGGCCGCAGATTGCCAGTCCTGCTGTCGATGGGCGAGGAGCAGCCTATCCCTTTGCCCACAAGTCCGGCAGTTATGTGGCAGCCCGGGAAGCCATTCTCAGCGGACAGCCCTATCAGCCGCGGGCGGCAGTGGTGGTTTTTCAGAATCTGATGCTATCCCTGCCCAATGTGGAGAAAAGCGAAGCAGCCCTGCGTCGCCTGGATTTTCTGGCTGTTTGCGATGTCTATCTGTCTGAAACGGCCCTGCTGGCTGATCTGGTCCTGCCAGGTACTCATTTTTATGAACGTTATGACCTGACAGTAAACTGGACGGCTTTTCCTTCCCTCAGTTTGCGCCAGCCGGTGGTGGAGCCGCGGTCCGGCATCTGGCCGGAATATGAATGGATTCTGGAACTGGCCCGGAAATTGAGCTTATCCGGATTTGACCTTTCTTACCAGCAGTACCTGGACTGGCAGGTGAAACAGGCCTGCGGACTTTCCTTGTCGGAACTGGCCAGCCTGCCGGGAGCGGTATTCAACCGGGGACCGACCCGTTATGAGAAATGGCGGGAACGGCCCTTTCCTACTGAAAGCGGCCGCATCCAGCTGGGCTGTGACTGGCAGCCGCCAGGGACTTTGCCCAATCAGGATTATCCCTTTTATATGGTTAACTGGAAAGTGTATCAGCATACCCATACCCGCAGCCAGAACAATCCGGCTCTGTTACAAGCCTATGGGGAAAACCCCCTCTGGATTCATCCCGAGACAGCAGCAGCTCTGGGTATTGGCCCGGAGGACCGGGTACGGGTAGAATCAGAGTATGGCTGGATTGAGAGCGGGGTTTTCCTTACAGAAGGTATCCATCCCCGGGTGGTAGGCCTGGCCCATGGTTTTGGCCACTGGGCCCTGGGCAGTCGGGCTAAAGGGCGGGGGGCAGCCGTAAATCGTTTGTTGGCCGGTACGGCAGAAGCAGGCAGCGGTCAGGCTATTCTCAAGGAATGCCGGGTTAGGCTAAGAAAGGTTGACAAATGAACCTTCCCTTGCTAAACTATACTTAGCATATACACAGGGGGAGTAGCTGTCGGGCAAATTGCCCGGTGAACAGAGTCGTCATTCCGGCCGTTTAGGCCCGGCTCTGTTGGCTGATGGAGCCAAGCAAGACCCTGTCTTTCCTGAGCAGGAAAGGCAGGGTCTATTTTTGTTAATAATAAAGTTGATAGGAGGGGATAGTTATGTTGTGGCAGTTATTGGGAGGACTGATTATTATCTTAATTGGGGCTGAACTTTTCACCAATGGGATTGAGTGGCTGGGCAAAAAGCTTAATCTGTCCCAGAGTGCAGTGGGAAGTGTGCTGGCGGCTGTCGGCACAGCCTTACCGGAAAGCATGATTCCGGTGATAGCCATTTTATTTGGTGTGGGAGAAGCCGGGCATCATATCGGGGTAGGGGCGATTCTGGGTGCCCCCTTTATGCTGGTCACCCTGGGGCTGGCCCTGGTGGGAACCGGGGCTCTGGTTTACCGGAAGCGACGGGAAACAGGCACTGAGGTGGCAGTCAACAAAGGACAGCTCAACCGGGATCTGGGCTTCTTCCTGGTCTTCTACGGTCTGGCGGTAGTCGCAGCTTTCCTGCCCGGTTGGGCCAAATATGGTATCGCTCTGGTGCTGGCCGGGGGCTATTTCTGGTATGTCTGGCGTACCCTGCAGGCTGACTGTGAAGCCATCGGCCACTGTCCCCCTCTCTATCTGGCTCGCAAAAACCCGGAACCGGGCAAGCCGCTGGTGATTTTGCAGGTAGTGCTGGCATTAGGGGTGATTATCCTGGGGGCCAAACTGTTCGTAAGTGGAGTAGAGGAAATAGCGGTCTGGCTGGGCCTCAGTCCTATGCTGGTCGCCCTGATTCTCGCCCCGGTGGCCACCGAGTTGCCGGAAAAACTGAACAGCATTATCTGGATGCGGCAGAATAAGGATGTAATGGCCACTGGCAACATGACAGGAGCGATGGTCTTTCAGAGCAGCCTGTTGCCGGCCTTTGGTATGGTTTTCACCGACTGGCAGCTGGGGCAACAGGGGCTGACCAGTATCGGCCTGGCCCTGGTGGCTGCTCTAGTCCTCTGGCTGGTGAACCGGCGGCGCCAGGGCCGCATTCCAGGCCAGCTGCTCCTTTTGTTTGCGATTTTTTATTTGCTTTTTGTACTGACCATTATATAATGACAGCAGGGGGTGGTGTTCATGTTGTTAAGGGAAATCCTGGAAGCTAACCGGGAATTTGTCCAGCGCTGGGAACAGGAGCGGGAAGCCCGGCAGGCGGGCAAGTTGCCGGCCAAAAAACTGGCCATTTTCTCCTGTATGGATACCCGGCTAGTGGAAATGCTGGAGCCGGCCCTGGGTTTAAAACGGGGGGAAGCCAAGGTTATCAAAAATGCCGGTACTATTTTAACCGAAGATGTGGTACGCAGCCTGGCCGTGGCTATCTATTTGCTGGGGGTAGAAGAGGTGGTGGTAATCGCCCACCTCGATTGCGGAATGGCCAAACCGGATGCGGATAGGATGCGGCAGGCCATGCTGGCCCGGGGTGTGAAGCCGGAAGACCTGGAGGGTGTGGACCTGGCTGCCTGGCTTCAGGGCTTCGGGGAAGATTACCACGGCCATGTGCGAGAAGTGGTGGCAGGATTGCGCAATCACCCGCTTTTGCCTAAAGATATTCCTTATCATGGCCTTTTATTCTGTCCCGATACCGGGCATCTGGAACTGGTAGTGGATGGGTATAAAGAGTAGCCCCTGTACAGGGGCTTCTTTTTTTGCAGCATAATCTGTTTTGATAACCGCAGGAAATCGACTACTGATGTCGAATAAACATAACTTAACTATTGTTGGTTGTGGGGGTAAAAGGGGTCAATGAAAAAAATTAAGCCTACTTTTTTAAAACTCATAGCATCATACATTTTATTGACTTCTATTATCTTGCTTGTTACTACAGTAATTTTATATAAAGGTTATAAAGAACAAATTATTGAACAAGCAGATATAGCATCCCAACAAATGCTTAGTCAAGCAAAGTATTACACTCAACATACGGAGAATTGGGCTAAATCATTCATTTATCAGCTTTATATTGATAAAGATATATATAAATTAATGTATGAAACTAATCGGGATTATTCTCAAAATGTTTTAATCGGTATGATGAAAATTCGTCAAGCAGCCACTTTGGTGCCGCTTATACATTCAATTTATATTTATAATAATGTTAATAAAATGTTTTATTCTTCTCTCGGGAACAGTGCTGACCGATTTACATTTGAAGATCAAGGCATTGTAGAGTTATTAAAAGAAAATAATCAAACATTTAGCAGTAATTTAATCCCGCGTTATGTTGATTTTAACACCAATGGTTTGAAGTATAGAAAAAACCTGCTAACTATCATTCTTTCCAATGTGAAAAATACCCGTAATAATATGCCAGATGGTGCAATAATTATAAATATTGATGCTGATAATGTTGAAAGTTATTTCAAAAATAGTATTTCTGGTCAAAATAATCTTATTTTGGCTATAAACACTGGCGGAAAAATAATTTTTCATCCTGACCCTAAATTATATTTAACTAATATTTCTAATAAAAGTTATATTAAAAAAATTTTAAAGGAACACAAAACAGGAGGAAGTTTTATTCAAGAAATTAGTGGGAAACCTTCAATTGTTACGTTTTTGAAGTCACCACGTTCAGATTTGATTTTTATTAATATAACTGCTTACGATACTCTTCTTGGCACAATCAATAAAATGGTACGGCTGATTATTATAGTAATCATTTTAACTTTACTGATAGGTATATTCTTTGCAATCTATTTATCGCGTAATATTTATCAACCTATTAACAAGGCTGTTAATTATTTAAAAGACATAGCACCAATGGACAGCTACAGAGATGAACTTGACTATTTGGTCCTTGCCGTGGATAAAATTTTAAACACTCCTTCATCTCTCAAAGATCTTTCAATAGAAGATAAAAAAATGATTAAAGAAAAGCTTTTACTTGGGATCGTCCTCGATACGATCGATGATTATGAAAAATTACAAGAAAAAATTGAAGAATTACAACTGAAAATTAGTAATAGTAATAGCTTTATTGTTATTGTCTTCAAGATTGATAATTATAAAGAAACTGGTCAATTTACCAACCATTTAGTTGAGTTTTTCGAAAGAGATGAAGTAGACTATGAGTTTTTACAATTAGAAGATAGTGAGATAACATTAATTAAGGGTTTTACAACTTTAGTTTCTGTTCCTGATATTATAGAAAGCATCAGGCTAATACAGAATGAAATAAAACAAAATCTAGGCATAACAGTATCAGCAGGCTTAGGGGAGTGTGTAGAAAGTTTAACAGAAATAAACAGATCATATAAAATAGCAAAAGAATGTTTAAATTACCGCTATAAATATGGTAAAGAAAATATACTTTATTATGATAAAATTGTTTCAGAACTATCAGAGGGCTATAAATATAATAGTAACCTGGAACAGAACATTTTTAACGCTCTGAAAATGGGTAACCTGACAAAAGTTGAAGAAGAATTAAATAAAATGTTAGCTGAAATCAAAAATTATACTTATCATGAAGTATTATTGGCTTTGACCCAATTGGCGTTAAATTCAAAGATTTTGATTACCAATTTGTCTCAGATGAGTAACCAGAGTTTGTATATTGACATCCAGGAATTTAAAAAAGTAATAGAAAATATGGAAGACCTGGATGAAGCAAAACAGTGGTTTATAGAACTATATAAAAATACCATAGAAAAACTAAAAGAAAAGAAAGTTAACCGCAAAAAAGATTTAATATATAATGTGATAAAATATATAGAAGAAAACTATCATGATCCCCAGTTATCACTGGAAATCATTGCTGAACATTTTGGGATTTCGCCTAATTATTTGCGGATGCAGTTTAAAGAAGCAGAAAACAAGTCCTTATCTGCTTATATTAACGAGTTGCGTTTTGAAAAGGCTAGACAATTGCTTGAAGAAACCAGTTTAACTGTAAAAGAGATAGCAATTAAAGTTGGGTTTGAAAATTATAACTACTTTTATACTGCCTTCAAAAAATATTATGGCTTATCACCTAATCAGTTCCGTTTAAATATTGAAAAAAAGAATAAGTAGTAAGACTGACAGACTCGCACGTTTTTTTCTGTGCGAGTCTTCTTTTTTGCAGAAAGTGATAAATTTTGAAGTCGTGGAGTAAGCGCATTTTGAAGAAAACTGTTATTTTAGAACTTTAACAAAGTTCAGAAAACAGTTAATATTCATGCTAGATTAAGCCCTAAATTAAAGGCCCCAAAATAAGAAAAATACGGAAAGGAGATGATATCAAGTAGCAAGGCCCAGACAAAACTAATTATTTAATATCAAATAAAAGTAGATGGGGGTGAAAATTATCGAAGTTTATAGCCGATATAAATCCAATTACAAGTAGGTTATGGGAGCTAAAAAATGATGGGGAGGAAAAAATGATGAAGAAATTTTTAAAGATCATTAGTTTAATAGTAATTTTGTCATTGGTAGTTGCCGGTTGTGGAACTAAAAAGAATGAAACAGCGCAAAACAACAATGAACAAAACAGCGGAGCTACACAACAGAAACCCAAAATTGCAGTAGTATTAAAGGCAGTGAACAGTGACTACTGGAAGATTGTGCAAGCAGGGGCAATGGATGCTGCCAAAGCTCTGGGAGTTGAGGTAGAAGTTTTGGGTCCCAATGCCGAAACGGATATTGCTGGGCAAACTTCTATAATGGAAGACCAAATTGTCAAGAAAGTATCGGCTCTGGTAGTAGCACCTTCCCAGCCAAGCGCTGCCGTTGCGACTTTTGATAAAGCCGATGCAGCCGGCATTCCGGTACTCTTAATTGATACTGATGCTAATTGGGATAAGAAGAAGTCCTTTATCGGTACCGGTAATTTCGCCGGTGGCAAAATCGGGGGCAAATTTTTGGCCGAAAAATTAGGTAAGGGTGCTGAAGTGGTAATCATTCGCGGTGCTTTGGGCGATGCTACCCATGATGAACGGGTTAACGGTGCCAAGGAAGAATTGGAAGCTGCCGGTTTAAAAGTGGTTGCCATTCAACCCGCTAACAGTGACAGGAATATGGGTATGTCAGTAATGGAAAACCTGCTGCAAACTTATCCTAATGTCAAAGGGGTATTTGCTTCTAATGATGAAATGGCTCTGGGGGCGGTAAGAGCGTTGAAGCAAGCCAAAAAGACTGATGTGGTAGTTGTTGGTTTTGACGGTTCGCCGGATGCCTTAAAGTCTATTAAAGCCGGGGAATTAAGTGGTTCTGTGGCGCAAAGTCCCTATAATATCGGTAAATTTGGCGTAGAAGCTGCTGTCAAAGTGGTAAAGGGAGAAACAATCGAAAAGCGGATTGATACTGGCACCAGCATGATTACAAAAGATAATGTGGATCAAGCTATCTCTGATTTGGAAAAAATTCTGGGCAAAAAAATTAACTAACTTAATCATGGCAGCCGCTGGCTGCGGCTGCCATTCCCTCAATACAAGAAGATTTGAGGTGTTTAAGTTATGATCCGGCCTTTTTTAGAGCTTAAAGGTGTATCTAAAGTATTTCCTGGAGTAAAAGCACTTGATGCGGTGGATTTAGAGATTTACCCCGGGGAAGTTCATGGTCTGATTGGTGAAAACGGCGCCGGAAAATCAACGTTAATTAAAATTTTAACCGGCGCTCATAAGCATGATGCCGGTCAGATTTTTATTGAAGGGCAAGAAATAAAAATTCTCAATACCAAAAAGGCAATGGAACTTGGAATTACTGCGATATACCAGGAACTTAACATAGTTAAAGAATTGTCTGTATATGAAAATGTTTTTCTTGGGCGAGAAATAAAAAAGAATAACGGCAAATCTGTATTTTTGGATATCAACCTGATGAAAGAAAAGTCCCGGCAGCTGTTAAGTGAGCTCGGGCAAAATATCGACCCCGGTGTAAATATCGGAACCTTAGGAATTGGCAAACAACAAATGGTGGAAATAGCCAAGGCTTTATCGGTTCAAACCAGGTTATTAATTATGGATGAACCTACGTCCAGTCTAAGTGGAAAGGAAGTCAGGGAACTTTTAAAAACGGTTAAAGAGTTAAAAAACAAAGGTATTGGTATTATCTTTATTTCCCATCGGTTGGATGAGGTAATGGAGATATGTGACCGCATTACAGTTATGCGGGATGGAAAAAAAATTACCACAATGCTGGCCCGGGAGGCTACCGTGGACGAGTTAATTAAATTGATGGTGGGAAGAAGCCTGGAGCAACAATTTCCCAAAATTAAAGTCACGCGCGGGGAAGAGATTTTAAGAGTTGAAAAATTAACCCGTCAGGGTGTTTTTAAAGATGTAAGTTTTTCGCTTTATCGCGGGGAAATCCTGGGCATTGCCGGTTTGGTGGGTTCGGGAAGAACGGAAGTAGCCAGGGCGATTTTTGGAGCTGATGAACTGGATAGTGGTGAGATTTATATAAAGGGACAGAAAGTGCAAATCAAATCACCTAAAGATGCCATGAAGTACGGAATTGCTTTCTTAACTGAGGATCGTAAAGGGCAGGGCCTGGTTCTGGATAACACAGTGGATTTCAATATGAATCTGGCCGTTTATGACAAAGATAAATCAATGCTGCTTGATTTAAAAAAATTAAAAGAATTAACTATGAAAAATATTAAGAAGCTAAATTTGAATCCTCCTTCTGCCAGCTTTATTGTCAGGCAGCTCAGTGGAGGTAACCAGCAAAAAGTGGTTATCGGTAAATGGTTAAATACCAATGCCAGTATTTATATTTTCGATGAGCCTACCCGCGGAATTGATGTTGGTGCCAAAGTGGAAGTTTATAATGTGATCAACGAACTGGTAGCAGGCGGTGCGGCGGTTATTATGATTTCTTCCGAATTGCCGGAGCTATTAGGTATGTCAGACAGAATTATTGTTATGAGCGAGGGCAAAGTGACTGCGGAATTGATGAGAGACCAAGCCAATCAGGAAAATATTATGAGAGCAGCAACAGGGGGAGTTTGAATGGGAGACTTAAATCAGCGCTTTCAATTGAATGAGGGTATGACACTTAAAAACGCAGTATCAAAATTTGGGTCACTCCTTGGCTTATTATTGCTTTCAATTATACTGGCCCTTGCTTCCGACCATTTTCTGACTTTGGATAACCTGATGAATATTGCCCGGCAATCAGCTATAAACAGTTTAATCTCCATGGGGATGTTATTGACAATATTAACGGCCGGTATTGACCTATCGGTAGGCTCTATTTTGGCTTTGTCGACAATGGTCATGGGAGTGACTACCGTTACCTGGGGATTAAATCCCTTTCTGGGCATTCTGGCCGGAATTTTAACCGGTACAGCCTTGGGATTGTTAAACGGCTTGTTATTAACCAAACTGAAATTACCCCACCCTTTTATTTCTACCCTTGGTACTAAAAACATTGCCCGGGGTTTAGCTCTTATAATAACCGGGGCCACTCCAATTTCCGGTTTTCCCAGGTCAATCCAGTTCATAGGTTCGGAATTTATCGGACCGGTGCCGGTGAGTTTTATTCTTGTCATAATCATGTGTATTCTATTTGCTGTTTTCCTCAATCGTACCGCCTATGGTAAACACATTTATGCCGTGGGTGGGAACCTGGAAGCTGCCAAACTTTCCGGGATAAATGTGGAAAAAACTTTAGTGATGGTTTATACCATCTCCGGGACCATGGCGGCAATTGCCGGGCTTGTTCAGGTAGGCCGGGTTAATGCAGCTTTTCCCCTGGCCGGTCTGGATTATGATCTGGATGCCATTGCGGCAGTAATCATCGGTGGCGCTTCTTTTATGGGCGGTCAAGGAACTGTTTGGGGAACCCTGATTGGAGCAATGATTATGGCAGTATTGCGCAATGGCTTGAATCTGCTTGGGGTTTCTGCCGATTTGCAAACTGTAGCCATCGGTATTGTTATCATTGGGGCAGTTTATGTAGATGTTTTACGCAGACAAGCTTTGAAGAAAGCCAAAGCAAACTAAAGTAAGGGGGTATTTAAAATGGTTAAAGTAGGTGTAGTAGGTTATGGTGTAATCGGACAACGTCTGGCTGACGGGGTAAAACTACAAAAAGACATGGAGCTTGTAGGAGTTGCGGATGTGGCTCCCACTCTGGCGGTAAGGGCTTTGAAGGAAAAAGGTATGCCCTATGATTTATATCTTGCTGTTCCGGAAAATAAACCCAAATTTGATGAACTGGGTATCCCCGTATCCGGTACTCTGGAAGATCTGGTGCAAAAATGTGATATCATCCTGGACGCTACCATTGCCGGTGTCGGAGCAAAAAACAAAGAGATTTATAAAAAGTATGGTAAAAAAGCTGTTTTCCAGGGTGGCGAAAAAAATGATGTGGCCGATGTATTTTTCCATGGTTATGCCAACTACGAAAAAGGTTTGGGCAAGCAATTTTTAAAACTGACATCATGTAACACTACCGGTCTAATCCGTGCTGTAGATTGCCTGGATCGTGCCGTGGGTATTGAAAAAGTTGCTATCACTATCATCAGAAGAGTGGCAGATCCTGGCGATTATCACCGGGGCCTGACCAATGCTTTGCAGGTTGAAAAGGCACCCAACCACCAGGCGGTGGATTTAATGACGATTATGCCCCATATTGACGCTACTGGTATCCTGGTACACACCCCTGTTACCCATGGCCATATAATTACGGTTTTGGCCACCCCTAAACAAGATCTTTCCGTTGAGGAAGCCATCAAGCTCTTTAATGCCCATCCGCGGATCAGAGTTGTTCGGATAGCTGACGGGTTCCAGGGCAATGCCGCTCTCTTCCGTTATGCCAGAGATCTGGGCAATCCCCGTGGAGACATGTATGAAATTGCAGTCTTTGAAGAAACGATTGTCAAATCCGGTCGCGATATTATGTTCGCTATTAATATTCCCCAGGAAGCAGTGGTTATTCCTGAAAGCATGGATGCTATCCGGGCTGCACTGGAACTGCAAACTGACCGTCTGGAAGCGGTAGGCAAAACTAACGAGTATTTGGGGATGGGAAAATGGATGCAAAAGTAAACATCGGAATCAGAACCATGGATGAATTTGACTACAGCGGCAAAAGGGTTTTGCTACGGCTGGATATCAATTCCCCCATCGATCCGGTAACTAAAAAAATCGTTAATGAAAACCGGATTAACATGAGTATTCCTACCCTTAAATACCTGCTGGACAGAGGGGCTAAAGTAGCCATCATAGCCCATCAGGGGGATACCCTGGATTATCATAACTTGATTCCTTTGCAGGAACATGCGGAAAAACTTTCACTCAAATTGGGAAAAACAATCCGTTATATTGATGATGTCTGCGGGCCAGCCGCTCAGGAAGAGATAAAGAAGTTGATGCCCGGGGAGGCAATTTTGCTCGGTAATTTACGTTATCTGACCGAAGAAGTTTCTACCTTTGAAAAAGATGTAAAATTACAGCCTGCGGAAATGTTGAACACTTATTTAGTAAGAAGCCTGGCGCCATTGTTTGATTACTATGTTAATGATGCTTTTGCAGCTGCTCATCGCAATGCCCCTTCCATGGTCGCCTTTCAGGAAATTTTGCCTTCGGCTGGCGGGATGTTGCTGATTCAGGAGCTAAATGCTTTGATCAGGGTTAGGGAAAATCCTGACAAACCGGCAGTTTTTGTTCTGGGGGGCCTGAAAATATCTGATGCCTTCGGCATGATGAAACAAGCTCTGCAAAGCGGTACGGCAGATAAAATCCTGGCCTGCGGGGTAACCGGTCATATTATGTTAATTGCTGCCGGCTACGATATCGGGAGTAAAAACACTAAATTTATTTATGACCGTTCCCTGGATGTATTTATTCAACCAGCAAAAGAGTACTTACGAGATTATCCCGGTAAAATTGTTTATCCTGTTGACCTGGCTTATGAAAATGATGGCCAAAGAGCGGAAATAGATATTGAAAACCTGCCAGCTGATGAGCTCTGTATGGATATCGGACAAAAAACCATTGCTATCTTTAAAAATGAGTTAGCGTCTGCAGGCACCATTTTCGTCAATGGTCCGGCCGGGGTTTATGAAAATCCTCTCTTTGCCGATGGTACCAGAGAAATCTGGGAAGCCATTGCCAACAGTAAGGGATATTCGGTCATCGGGGGCGGTGATACGGTCAGCGCAGCCCAGAGGTTTATTGATACTTCCAAAATTGATTATGTATGTACCGCGGGCGGAGCAATGGTCAGATTTTTATCCGGTGTCAAACTACCCTTGCTTGAAGCAATGAGAAAGGGGTGGACCAATGCTAAGCAGGGATAAAATTCAGCAATTGGAAGCCTTTGCGACCAAAATCAGGATGGAAACTATCAGAGCTATCGGGCATCTGGGCTTTGGTCACGTCGGTGGATCTATGTCCATTGCCGATACGGTGGCGGTATTATACGGGGAAGTAATGCGGGTAGATCCCCAAAATCCCCGCTGGGAAGACAGAGACTGGCTGTTCTGTTCCAAAGGGCATGCGGGACCGGCAATTTATGCGGCTCTGGCTTTAAAAGGTTTTTTCCCGCTAGAAGAATTGCTGACGTTAAATAAACCGGGGACTAAACTGCCCAGTCACTGTGACCGTAATTTGACTCCTGGCGTGGATATGACAACCGGCTCCCTGGGCCAGGGAGCCTCCACCGCCCTGGGGGTGGCTTTAGGTAACAAGTTGGACGGCAGAGAAAGTTATACGTATTTAATTCTTGGCGATGGCGAAATGCAGGAAGGGCAGGTCTGGGAAGCTATTCTCTATGCTGCCCAGAAGCAACTGGATAATTTGATTGTGTTCGTAGACTACAACAAAAAGCAGCTGGATGGAAATATCCAGGACATTAATGACCTGGGAGATCTGAAAGCCAAGTTTGCCTGTTTTAACTGGCATGCCCAGGAAGTGGACGGCCACAATGTAGAGGAAATCTACACGGCCATTCTCAAGGCCAAAGAAGTAAAACACCGGCCTTCAGTAATAATACTGCATACTATTAAAGGTAAAGGGTGTAATTTTGCCGAACAGGCTGCGGCAAACCACCATATGGTTGTAAGCCGGGAGCAGGCAGAAGCAGCAATTGCTTTTCTGGAGAAAGAGCTGGAAAAGGTGGTGCAGCAATGAAAGCAATCCTTGCAGAACAGAGAATAGCAGAAGCAAAGGAAATGCGTAGCGTTTATTGTGAAACCCTGATGGAACTGGCTCAGAAGGACCCAAGGATTGTAGTACTGGATGCAGATTTGATGAGCTCGATGGGAATGGTCCCTTTTGCCAAAGCTTTTCCGGAGAGAACATTCAATGTGGGGGTTCAGGAAGCCAATATGATTGGCGTAGCAGCAGGGTTGTCGGCAACCGGCAAAATTCCTTTTGCTCACACCTTTGGACCCTTTGCTACCCGGCGCGTTTACGACCAGCTCTTTTTATCCTGCGCTTATGCCCGTTTAAATGTCAGAGTAACCGGCAGTGATCCAGGTGTAACTGCTGCCTTCAATGGCGGAACCCATATGCCCTTTGAAGATATGGGGATTGTCAGGAATATACCGGGAGTTACTATTCTGGAACCGGTGGACTCGGTGATGCTGAAAGATTTATTAACTCAAACGGTGGACATGTTTGGTGTGTTTTATATCAGGCTGTTGCGGAAAAACGCCATTAAGATTTATCAGGAAGGCTCCAGCTTTACAATTGGCAAAGGTATAACTTTACGAGATGGAGATGATGTTACTGTCTTTGCTACCGGCATCATGGTGGATGAAGCCTTAAAGGCGGCCACAGAGCTAGAGCGGGAAGGGGTTTCCGTCAGGGTAGTCAATATTTTCACTTTAAAACCCATCGACAAAGAACTTATAATCAAGTGTGCCCGGGAAACCGGAGCGCTTGTTACGGCTGAAAACCATAGCATCATCAACGGCCTGGGCTCGGCGGTAGCGGAAGTGATTGCTGAAAATTGCCCGGTACCATTAGAACGGGTAGGGGTAAATGACCTGTTTGGTGAAGTGGGCCCAGTTGATTACCTTAAAGAAAGATTTAATCTGACTGCTAAAGATATTGTAGCAAAAGTCCGTAAGGTTTTAGACAGAAAATAAACCTGACGATGGTGGTGAGATGATGTACAGAATCAGAAGAGAAAGGCCTTTTGACTACGGTTATAACCCCATCACCTCTCACGATGAACAAGAAAACAATACGTTGATGGATTTCGGTATTCTGAAACTGAAGTCCGGTCAGATAGAGACTTCGGCGGAAAGCAAGGAGCGGGCTTATTTATTAATCAGTGGCCGGGTTTTACTGGAGTGGCAGGGAAAAACTCAAGAAGTTGCCCGTCAATCCTTTTTAGAGGAAAACCCCTGGGTGTTACACGTACCTCAGGGAGTGGAAGTGAAAATAACCGGAATTGGCCCAGATTCGGAGGTTTGTGTAATTAAAACCTTAAATAATGAGGATTTTGAGCCCAAATTATATTCTCCGGCCGACTGTGCCTGTGAAGATCGGGGTAAAGGCAGTATGCAGGAAACTTCAACCCGGGTGGTAAGAACTGTATTTGATTATTCTAATGCTCCTTATTCCAGGCTGGTACTGGGAGAGGTAGTTAATTATCCTGGCAAATGGTCCAGTTATCCGCCCCATCACCATCTTCAACCGGAAATTTATTTTTATAAATTCTATCCGGAACACGGTTACGGTTTTGCCCAACTGGGAGAAGAGGTACTTAAGGTCAAACACAATGATACAATAAAAATTTTAGATAATGTTTCTCATCCGCAAGTGGCGGCGCCGGGATATGCCATGTTTTATGTCTGGGTAATCAGGCAACTGGATAATAATCCCTATATCACTCCAGTGTTTGAACCGGAGCATCTATGGGTTATGGAAAAAGATGCCAAAATATGGCCGGACAAATAAGCTTGGAAAGAGGGTGAAAGGATGAAAACCATTCGACTGACAATGGCCCAGGCTTTAGTTAAATTTTTAGATAACCAGTATGTGGAGTTTGACGGCCAGGTGACGAAGTTTGTCAAAGGCGTGTTTTCCATTTTTGGCCATGGTAATGTAACTGGTTTGGGCCAGGCCCTGGAAGAGCATAAAGGCAGCCTGGTGTTATATCAGGGCAGAAATGAACAGGGCATGGCTCATGCGGCCATTGCTTACGCCAAGCAAAAAAACCGGAGAGAAATTATCGCTTGTACCACTTCCATTGGCCCGGGAGCCTTGAATATGGTGACAGCTGCTGGTACAGCAACTGTGAATAGAATTCCTCTCTTATTATTGCCAGGGGATACATTTGCCTGCCGGCAACCGGACCCGGTATTACAACAAGTTGAAGATCCCACTGATTATACAATCACTGCCAATGATGCCTTTAAACCAGTTTCCCGGTACTGGGACAGAATTACCCGGCCAGAGCAACTGATGACGGCAGCAATTAATGCCATGCGAGTGTTAACCGATCCGGCCGAAACCGGTACCGTCACATTGTGTCTGCCGCAAGATGTTCAGGCCGAAGCTTACGATTATCCGATCGAGTTTTTTGCCAAACGAGTACATCACATTGAAAGAATGCTGCCTACTGCCGGGGCTGTTGCCAGAGCAGTTGAGTTAATAACCAGGAAAAAGAAACCTCTCCTGATTTGCGGTGGGGGAGTGGTTTATTCTGAAGCACAAGAGGAACTGAAGAATTTTGTAGAAGCTTTTCAAATACCTTTTGCGGAAACCCAGGCAGGTAAAGGCTTGCTGCCCTGGAATCACAGCCTTAATCTCGGGGGAATCGGGGTAACAGGTACCCAGGCTGCCAATGAAATCGCCCGGGATGCTGACCTTGTTATTGCTGTAGGAACAAGGCTTTCCGATTTTACTACAACCTCAAAATGGGCTTTCCAGAATCCTGAGGTTGAAGTGTTAGCTATCAATGTCAATAAATTTGATGCCATGAAAATGAATGCTACCTTTATTCAGGCTGATGCCGCTGAAGGGCTGAAGGCTTTGACAGAAGCCTTAAAAAAGGCAGGTTATCGTTCCGGTTATCAAGATGAAATCAGGGTTGCCAAGGAAAAATGGGACAGGGAAGTTGACCGCTTATATGCCATCGAGCTGGAGGAAGGATTGGCTCAGACAAGAGTATTAGGGGAACTGAACCGTTCAATTGGTGAAGATGCAATTATAGTTGGTGCTTCCGGCAGTTTACCTGGAGATTTACAGCGAATCTGGCGTCCGCTAAAACCCAAAACCTATCACATGGAATACGGTTTTTCCTGTATGGGGTATGAAGTAAGCGGGGCCCTGGGTGTAAAAATGGCAGAGCCTGACCGGGAAGTTTATGTTATGGTAGGGGACGGCAGTTATTTGATGCTCCATTCCGAACTGGTAACCAGTATCCAGGAAGGCTATAAAATTAACATTATGCTCTTTGATAATAATGGTTTCCAGTGTATCAATAATCTGCAGCGCTCCCAGGGTATACCAACTTTTGGAACTGAGTTTAGATATCGCTCAGCAGAAACCGGCCGGTTAACGGGAGAATATATGGCGATTGATTTTGCAGCTAATGCCAGAAGTTACGGCGCCGAGACCTATACTGTTAGAACTGTCGATGAATTAAGAGAAGCTTTAGAAAAAATTAAACATAGTAAAGTTTCCACTTTGCTGGATATTAAAGTTACCCCTGATTCCATGACCTGTGGTTACGCTAGCTGGTGGAGAGTTGGCGTTCCAGAAGTAGCTGAAAGAGAATCGGTTCTGAATGCACACCAGAAAATGCAAGAAGAAATTAAGAAAGCTAAAAAATTCTAATGGGGGTAATAATATGTCACAAGTTTTACTGGGAATTGCTCCTATTGCCTGGACCAATGATGATATGCCGGAATTGGGAGCTGAAAATACCTTTGAACAATGTATCAGTGAAATGGCTCTGGCCGGCTTTGTCGGCTGTGAGGTTGGAAACAAATTTCCAAGAGATACCGCGGTCTTGAAAAAAGCCCTGGAGCTGCGCCAGCTCCGAATTGCCAGCGCCTGGTTCAGTTCCTTTTTGACTACCAGGACCTATGAAGAAACTAAAAACGCTTTTATCGCCCATCGTGATTTCCTGTATGAAATGGGAGCCAAAGTAATTGTGGTTTCTGAGCAAGGACACAGTATTCAAGGATTAATGGATGTCCCGGTCTTTGAACAAAAACCGGTTTTTACAGAGGAAGAATGGGATAGACTTGGAGATGGTTTAAATAAACTTGGGCAAATTGCGGCAGAAAAAGGAATGAAAATTGTTTATCATCACCACATGGGTACCGGGGTTCAAACTGCCGAAGAAATCCATCGACTGATGGAGATCACTGACCCGCAGCTGGTTTACCTGCTGTATGATACCGGACATTTAGCTTTCTCCGGTGAAGATCCGGTAGCAATTCTGCAAAAATATTTGCCGCGCATTAAGCATGTACATCTGAAAGACGTGCGTGCAGAAGTCCTGGAGATGGTGAAGAAGGAAAAGCTCAGTTTTCTCCAGGCGGTCAGGGCAGGTGTCTTTACCGTACCCGGTGACGGGATGATTAACTTTAAACCAATTTTTGAACTGTTAGCTCAAGGTAATTATGAAGGATGGTATGTAGTTGAGGCAGAACAGGATCCGGCTAAAGCCAACCCGTTTGAGTATGCCTTAAAAGCCCGTAAATATATCAGAGAAACAGCTGGATTATAAACTGGGAAGGGGTCATGGAGAATGAGCGATAAAATCAGAGTCGGGGTTATTGGTGCTGGTCGCATCGGCAAATTGCATACCGAAAATATCATCAAACACTTTCGACAGGTAGAAGTAAAAGCGGTTGCTGATGTTTATGCCGATAAAATAACAGATTGGGCCAACAGTTTGGGCATTAAAGAGATTTATGCCGATTATCACCAAATTCTGAATGACAGAGAAATTGATGCCGTCCTGGTCTGTTCCTCCACCGATACCCATTCGCAAATTACCATTGAGGCTGCCAATGCCGGTAAACACATTTTTTGTGAAAAGCCCATTGACTATGATCTGGACCGGATTTATGCCGCTTTAAATGCCGTGGAAAAAGCCGGGGTAAAATTTCAGGTAGGATTTAACCGCCGTTATGATCACAACTTTAAAAGAGTCAGAGATCTGGTAGCCGAAGGGAAAATCGGGGATGTGCATATCGTAAAAGTAACTTCCCGCGACCCGGAGCCTCCGCCGCTGTCTTATGTAAAAGTTTCCGGAGGACTTTTCCTGGATATGACCATCCATGACTTTGATATGGTAAGATATTTGTCCGGCAGTGAAGTAGTAGAAGTTTATGCCAATGCTGCCGTTCTGGTTGATCCGGCTATCGGTGAAGCCGGAGATGTGGATACTGCCCTTATCACCTTGAAATTCCAAAATGGCGCCATTGGAGTAATCGATAACAGTCGTAAAGCTGTCTATGGTTATGACCAGCGGGTGGAAGTGTTTGGTTCAAAGGGCAGTTTGCAGGCCTTTAACGATACTCCTACCAACGTGGTTTACAGCAACAATGAAGCTGTGTGCACGGATAAGCCCAAATATTTCTTCCTGGAGAGGTATCAGGACTCTTTTGTGGCTGAGCTGGAGGAATTCTTTGACTGTATAAAAAATGACCGCCAGCCTGCGGTTTCCGGGAAAGACGGTTTGATGGCCGTCATCATCGCTTTAGCGGCGCAACAGTCTTACAGGGAAAAAAGACCGGTGCAAATTACAGTGGACAGGACATAAACTGTCCACTGTAATTTATCCAAAGAGGTGTTATAAATGACAATTGAACTGGGGTTTGGCAAAACAAAATTAAAATTGAATATTAATCAAGAAAATTTGCTGGGGGTTTTGCAGCCTAATCAGGTTAAAGTTGAACTGACGGGACGAGAGGAAGTAATCAGGGCTTTGCGCCAGCCGATTAACTCGCCCAGGCTTAGCGAGATAGTAAAGCCCGGGGAAAAAGTAGTCTTTATCACCAGTGATATTACCAGACCTGTTCCTAACCAGATCATACTCCCTTTATTACTGGAAGAATTATGGCAAGCGGGGATAAAAAAAGAAGACGTAAAGATTGTATTTGCGCTGGGTAGCCACCGTTTTCATAGTGAAGAGGAAAAGAAAAGCCTGGTGGGAGAAGCTGTTTACCGGCAGGTGGAGTGCCTGGATAGTGATCAACGGGATTGTATTCGTTTAGGTTTTACCAGACTGGGCACACCGGTGGATATCTTTAGACCGGTAGTAGAAGCTGACAGGCGAATTTGTGTAGGAAACATCGAGTATCACTATTTTGCCGGTTACAGCGGCGGGGCTAAAGCGATTATGCCAGGGGTTTCTACTCGGGAAGCAATACAGGCAAATCACAGCCGCATGGTGGAAGCAGAAGCTCATGCCGGTAACATTACTACCAACCGGGTACGGCAGGATATTGATGAAGTAGCAGAATTTGTTCCGATTGATTTCATTGTCAATGTAGTGCTGAATGAGCAAAAACAAATAATCAAAGCCGTAGCAGGTCATTATCTGGATGCTCATCGGGAAGGCTGCAAATTTCTGGACTCTCTGTACAAAGTGAAGATTAAGGAACAAGCTGACATAGTTATAGTATCCGCCGGGGGCTTTCCCAAAGATATAAACCTGTATCAGGCCCAGAAGGCGCTGGATAATGCCAAACATGCAGTGAAAAAAAACGGGGTCATTATTCTTGTCGCCTCCTGTAAGGAAGGCCTGGGTGAGGAAATTTTTCAAGAATGGATGTTAAGCGCTTCCCGTCCGGAAGATTTGATCTTGAGAATTAAAGAAAAATTTCAGCTGGGTGGACATAAAGCTGCTGCCATCGCTATGGTTTTACAACATGCTGATATCTATCTTGTCTCTGATTTGGAACCAGATTCTGTAAAAAGAATTTTTATGCAGCCTTTCAACAGTCTCGAAGCAGCTCTGGACCAGGCTTTTCAGGCCAAAGGGGATGCTGCGAAAGTACTGGTTATTCCTTATGGAGGCTCGACATTGCCCTATCTGGAACTGTAAATCGTAAAAGAGGTGAAAAAAATGCGCAGAATTGCCGTATTAACAAGCGGGGGCGATGCGCCAGGCATGAACGCAGCCATCAGAGCGGTTGTACGCCGCAGTATCTACAAGAAAAAAGAAGTATATGGTGTCATGTATGGTTACGAAGGGTTGATGAATGGCAATTTTCTGCAACTGGAAGCAGGGAGTGTTGGTGACATAATCCACCGGGGCGGAACTTTCCTGTGCAGTGCTCGCAGTGAAAGTTTTAAAACTGAAGCAGGGCAATTGCAAGCTTTAACAAAGCTCAAAGAAAACGGGATTGACGGTTTAGTGGTCATTGGGGGTGATGGCTCTTTTCAGGGAGCGCTGAAATTGCATCAATTAGGTATGCCTACTATTGGTATTCCAGCAACTATTGACAACGATATAAACGGAACGGAATATACCCTGGGCTTTGATACAGCCGTCAATACTGTGATCGAAGCCATTGATAAAATAAGAGATACAGCTACTTCGCTGGAAAGAATTCATGTTATTGAAGTAATGGGTCGGCAAGCCGGCTATATTGCCCTGTGGGCCGGTTTGGCCGGAGGGGCAGAGTCGGTCCTGATTCCTGAAGCTCCCCTCGATATTGAAGAAATCGTTGAACGAATTAATAATGGTCTGAAGCGGGGTAAAAAACACAGTATTATTATTGTGGCTGAAGGGGTCGCCAGAGGGGCTGACATCGTTGATGCTATTCGTGGTGCAACGGGAAATGAAGTCAGATTGACCGTCTTAGGCCATATTCAGCGTGGGGGATCGCCGACTGCCTACGACCGGATGATGGGAAGCCGGATGGGTACATTAGCGGTGGACTGGTTGCTGGAAGGAAAATCCGGCGTGATGGTTGGATTGAAAAACAACCAACTAGTACCGGTACCACTGCAAACAGCTGTTAACAGAAACAGTCAGTTTCCTTTGGAGCTGTATGCACTGGCAGGCTCCCTGGCTATTTAGATTCTATGCAATAGAAAGGATTGGGAATATAATGAGCAATTTGCGGGAAGAAGCATTAAAATTACATCGGGAATATCAGGGTAAGCTCGGAGTTTATAGTAAAGTACCTGTTAGAGATGCGCGAGAATTGTCTTTGGCGTATTCGCCGGGAGTTGCTGAGCCCTGTAAAGAAATACATGCCAATGAGGATGAAGTCTATACCTATACTAACCGTGGAAATTTGGTGGCGGTGGTAACTGATGGCACTGCTGTACTTGGTCTGGGGAACATTGGCCCTAAAGCGGCTCTGCCGGTAATGGAAGGTAAGGCTATCTTGTTCAAAACTTTTGCCGGGATTGATGCTTTTCCTATCTGCCTGAATACAACTGATGTTGATAAAATTGTTGAAACAGTAAAGTTATTAGAACCGACTTTTGGTGGAATAAACCTGGAAGATATAGCAGCTCCCGGCTGTTTTGAAATTGAAGAGCGGTTAAAACGGGAATTGAATATTCCGGTATTTCATGATGACCAGCACGGGACTGCCATTGTGACCATGGCCGGCTTGATTAACGCCTTAAAAGTTGTTGGGAAAAAGCTGGAAGAAATTAAAGTGGTTACGAATGGTGCCGGTGCGGCAGGGGTTGCTATTATCAAACTTCTGCTGAGCATGGGAGTAAAAGATGTAATTATGTGTGATCGACAGGGGATTATTTATGAAGGACGAACAGAAGGAATGAACAAGTATAAAGAAGAAATCGCCAGGGTTACAAACCGGCAGATGCAGAAAGGGACGCTGGCTGACGCCCTGGTTGACGCTGATGTCTTTATCGGGGTTTCTGTTGCCAATACCGTAACTCAAGATATGGTGCGGACAATGGCTCCAGATGCTATTATCTTTGCCCTGGCCAATCCGGTACCGGAAATCCATCCGGACCTGGCCAAAGCAGCCGGAGCCCGGGTTGTGGGTACCGGGCGTTCGGATTTACCAAATCAGATCAACAATGTTCTGGCTTTTCCTGGGATTTTCCGGGGAGCTCTGGATGTTAGGGCAACCGCGATTAATGAAGAAATGAAAATTGCTGCAGCATATGCTATTGCCGGTTTAATTTCTGATGAAGAACTGAGCCCGGAATATGTAATACCTTCTGCCTTTGACCCGCGGGTTGCGCCAGCCGTAGCGGCAGCAGTAGCTGAAGCGGCGCTCAGGAGTGGTGTGTCAAAAAAAGACTCTATTAACAAATAAAGGGGGCATAAGGGCCCCCTTGCCTTTACCGGTTGGCAGGCTTGAAGGTATTGCACATGGTACCATCAGAAGAAGAGACCCGCTTATCACCGGTGGACATTACTTCGATGGTATTGGCAGTGCACATAGCATTATCATAATAGGTGCATTCTTCTACTTTGCATTTAATAGTGGCCATTTTTCTACACCTCCCCTTATAGATTTACAGGCATATTGTTTCATTTGTTTTCTGCTTTTATTCAGGATATAATTGTGTGGGGAGGGGATAATTGTGAGCAAAAAATGGTTAGTGCTGGCCAATGTAGCTCTTGGTACTTTTATGGCCACTCTCGACGGCAGCATTGTCAATGTTGCTTTACCCACCATAGCCCGGGATTTAGGTGTAACCATCGGGGAAATTCAGTGGGCAGTTACATCCTATTTATTAACTATTTCCGGTCTTTTGCTGGTATTTGGCCGGGCAGCGGATCTGTGGGGACGGCGGCGCGTCTATGCCAGCGGCTTTCTGGTTTTCTCCCTGGGTTCTTTTTTTTGTGGCCAGGCCAGTTCCCTGCTGGTCCTGATCCTGGCCCGCATCCTGCAGGCAGTGGGAGCAGCTATGTTAATGGCCAATAGCATGGGGCTGGTGACAGCAGCTTTCCCGCCCCAGGAACGGGGGCGGGCCCTGGGTCTAATCGGTACCGTGGTTTCGGCAGGCAGCATGACCGGGCCTTCCCTGGGCGGAGTAATGGTGGCTCAGTGGGGCTGGCCCAGTATCTTTTATATCAATATACCCATTGGACTTTTAGCTTTCATCTGGTCGATCTTCAACTTACCCCGGGAAGAAGAACTGAGCCGGGGGGAAACCTTTGACCGCCTGGGAGCAGTGCTGCTGGTTACCGGTTTAACTGCCTTTCTCTGGGCTCTGTCGGAAGGTTACAAACTGGGTTGGACTGATCCTCGCTTGCTGGCTGTTGGTAGCGCGGGGCTGGCACTCCTGATCTTTTTGTTTTACCGCATGCGCCGCATGGACAGTCCTTTAATCGACTTAACCCTGTTCCAGCGCCGCCCCTTTTTCTATGGCGGTATCACCGGTTTAATTTCTTTCATCTCCCTGTTCTCCACCAATTTGATTATGACCTTTTATGTCCAGCAGGTACTGGGTTATTCCCCGGCTCAGGCCGGAATCGCTCTTTCCGCTTTTCCGGTGGTAATGGCAGTTGTGGCCCCGGTGGCAGGCAGTTTGTCCGACAAATTCGGCTATCAGTGGTTGACCAATACCGGTCTGGCGGTCAATACCATCGGATTGCTGGCTTTGACTACTCTGAATAAAAACTCCTCTCTGCTGGCGGTTTTCCTGCACCTGGCCGTACTGGGCCTGGGTATGGGCCTGTTCCAGAGCCCCAATAACAGCAGTATGATGGAAGTTGTTCCCAAACCAAAACTGGGGATTGCCGGCAGCATCAATGCCCTGATGCGCAATGTGGGGATGGCTACCGGGATCGCCTATTCCATGTCTGTCTTTGGTACCGTCTACAAGCTCAGCCACGATTTTTTGCAGGCTATGGACTGGGTGTTTTATACAGGGGCCCTGATCAGTATACTGGGTCTGGTCATCAATATGCAGGGCCGAAAAGCGGTACAGGAGGGGGCCAGATAAGTTTTAGCTGTTCACCCTGGTAAAGCGACCGTTCAGAGGCCGGACAAGCCCGTTGGGGTGGTGAGTTAACATTAATTTAACATTAAAATTTTCGCTAAAAGTATTGACACATTCAGACATCATTAGTACAATAACTAACAAATATAGCTGTTATACATTATACAAGCGACGACGGGGAAGGCTGTCGGGAGAACGGACGCAAGAGAGCCGGGAGGGTGGAAACCGGTGTCACGGGCCCGGACGGGGATCACCCCTGAGCTGTCGGTCGAACCCTTGCTCAGGCAGTAGGCCGTACCGGGTTAGCCGCCGTTATCCGGCTACAGAGGGGTTCCGGTTTGCTTGACCGGAACAACCAGGGTGGTACCGCGGAAGGCATCTTCAGCCTCTCGTCCCTGTCGGGACAGAGAGGCTTTTTTACAAGTAAATAGGCATTACCGAGGGAAGTGTACCTAGGGTTCCGCCGCAAGTTCTTTGCGGGACTGTGACCAAGCGGTACAGGCGGCTTTGGCCGTTACACCGTGGGGATAAAAGACCCAAGCGGATAGGTTCCACTCGATCTTGGATCAAGATTGAACTGGTGGGGTCTGTCCGCTTGGGTTTTATTTATACACAAATTCAAAATTTGTCTCCCCTGGATAGACATGGGGGTGATGGGAGCGGTGGGGAGACAGGAGGTTTGAGCTGTAGAATTTTTGAGGGGAGGAATTTGTTGTGGGTCTGATCATTTATCTGGATGGCAAGTTCGTACCGGAGGAAGAAGCTAAAGTTTCCGTTTTCGACCATGGTTATCTCTATGGAGACGGGGTTTTTGAAGGCATTCGCGCCTATCACGGCCGGGTATTCAAGTTGAAGGAGCACATCGACCGGCTCTATGAATCGGCCAAAACCATCATGCTGGACATTCCGCTCAGCAAAGAGGAAATGACGGAAGTGGTGGTGGAAACCTGCCGCCGCAACAATATCCGCGATGGCTATATCCGCCTGGTGGTTTCCCGGGGCAAGGGGGACCTGGGTCTGGATCCGCGCAAGTGCCCGCGGCCGACAGTGATGTGTATTGCTGCTACTATTACTCTTTATCCCCAGGAATTTTATGAAAAGGGGCTGGAGGTTAAAACCGTTCCCACTCCCCGCAATCTGTCTGAAGCCTGTAATCCGCGGGTGAAGTCCCTGAACTACCTGAACAATATCTATGCCAAAATCGAGGCTAACCTGGCCGGGGTGCTGGAAGCCCTGATGCTCAATGCCCAGGGTTATGTCTGTGAGGCCACCGGGGATAATGTGTTCATTGTCAAGGATGGGGAACTGATTACTCCTCCCATTTATCTGGGGATTCTGAAGGGGATAACCCGGGATGTCGTTATGCAGCTGGCCCGCCAGCGGGGTATTACCGTCAAGGAAGAAGTTTTTACCCGGCATGATGTTTTCAATGCCGATGAGGTATTCCTTACCGGTACCGCTGCAGAGCTGATTCCGGTTATCAAAGTGGATGGCCGGGTAATCGGCGATGGCAAGCCCGGGCCCATGTTCCAGCAGCTGCTGCAGGACTTCCGGGCCCTGACAGAAGTGGATGGACCGGAAATCTTCGTACCTGCTACGGAAAAAGTCGGTTAAGTGAGGAGGAAACAGGGTGCAACTGCGCAGTTCTGCGGTCAAATCGGGATTGGAAAGGGCGCCCCATCGTTCGCTCTGGAAGGCGATGGGCTATACCGGGGAAGAATTGCAGCGTCCCATTATCGGGGTAGTGAACTCCCACAATGAAATTGTACCCGGACACATGCATCTCAATACCATTGCCGAGGCGGTCAAGGCCGGGATCAGGATGGCCGGGGGACTGCCGGTGGAATTTCCGGCCATTGCCGTCTGTGACGGGCTGGCCATGGGCCATAAGGGCATGCACTACAGCCTGGCCAGCCGGGAGCTGATCGCCGATTCGGTGGAAATCATGGCAGAAGCTCATGCCCTGGACGGACTGGTGCTGATTCCCTCCTGTGATAAGGTAGTGCCAGGAATGCTGATGGCGGCGGCTCGCCTCAATATTCCCGCCATTTTTATCAGCGGGGGGCCGATGCTGGCTGGACGCTGGCAAGGTCAGGCCGTTTCCCTCTCCACGGTGTTCGAGGGCGTAGGGGCAGTGGCGAATGGTCGCATGACCGAAGCCGAACTAGAGGAACTGGAAGAAGGAGCCTGTCCGGGTTGTGGTTCCTGTGCCGGCATGTTTACTGCCAATTCCATGAATTGCATGACGGAAGTGCTGGGGATGGCCCTGCCGGGCAATGGCACCATCCCGGCGGTGATGGCAGCCCGTTTGCGGCTGGCCAAGGCAACAGGAAAGCAGATCATGGAACTGGTGCGGCGGAATCTCAGGCCGCGGGATATTATGACTGCGGCGGCTTTCCGCAATGGCCTGAAAGTGGATATGGCCCTGGGTTGTTCCACCAATACCCTTTTGCATTTGCCGGCTATTGCCCACGAGGCGGGAGTGCCCTTTGAGCTGGATGATGTCAATCGTTTTAATGAAGAGATTCCCCAGCTTTGCAAGCTGAGCCCTGCTGGCCCTTACCATATGGAGGACCTGCACCGGGCTGGCGGTATCCCGGCGGTGATGAGCCGGCTGGCTGCCCAGGGCAAGCTGGAAACAGAGGTATTGACGGTAACAGGGAGAACCATGGCGGCCAACCTGGAGGGGGTCAGGGTGCTGGATGAAGAAGTCATCCGGCCCTGGGATCGTCCTTACCAGGCCACCGGGGGACTGGCGGTGCTGAAAGGCAGTCTGGCTCCCCAGGGAGCAGTGGTCAAGAAAGGAGCCGTGGCTCCGGAGATGCTGAAACATACCGGTCCGGCCCGGGTGTTTGACGGAGAGGAAGCGGCGGTTAAGGCCATTCTCGGCGGGCAAATTCGGCCGGGAGATGTGGTGGTGATCCGCTATGAAGGGCCGAAAGGCGGACCCGGTATGCGGGAAATGCTGACTCCCACAGCGGCGGTGGCCGGAGCGGGATTGGATAAAGAGGTGGCACTGATTACCGATGGTCGTTTTTCCGGAGCCACCCGGGGGGCTTCTATCGGTCACGTTAGTCCGGAAGGAGCGGAAGGGGGACCCATTGCTCTGGTCCAGGAAGGGGACTTAATTGCCATTGATATAGAAGCAGGCCGGTTGGATTTACTGGTAGATGAAACAGAACTGGCCCGGCGCCGGGCAAAATGGCAGCCACCGGAGCCGAAGGTCAAAACCGGCTACCTGGCCCGCTATGCCAAACTGGTAGGCTCAGCGGCGGGCGGGGCGGTTGTGAAGGGGTGAAAAGCGAATGGAAATGACAGGAGCCCAGATGCTGGTCAAATGTCTTGAGGCCGAGGGTGTAGAGCATATTTTCGGTTATCCCGGCGGGGCAGTGCTGAATATCTATGATGCCCTTTTTGATTCTAATATTTGCCATATCCTGGTTCGCCATGAGCAGGGGGCAGCCCATGCTGCTGACGGATACGCCCGGGCCACCGGCAAAGTGGGGGTCTGTCTGGCCACTTCCGGGCCGGGAGCGACCAACCTGGTTACCGGTCTGGCTACCGCCTATATGGATTCCATACCGATTGTGGCTTTCACCGGCCAGGTAGCCACGGGGCTAATCGGTAAGGATTCCTTTCAGGAAGCAGACATTTTCGGCATCACCTTGCCCATAACCAAGCACTCCTTTCTGGTTAAAAACCTGGAGGATCTGCCCTTTACTATCAAGGCAGCCTTCAAAATCGCCCGGGAAGGGCGGCCGGGCCCGGTGCTGATCGACTTGCCCCGGGATATTATGGCAGCTAAAGGCCATTTCCGCTATCCGGAAAAAATCTGCCTGCCGGGCTTCAAACCAGTTTATGATGGGCATCCGGAACAGATTGCCCAGGCTGTACGGCTGATCCAGGAAAGCAGCAAGCCGGTGATCTATGCCGGGGGTGGGGTGATCGCTTCCGGAGCTGCCAGACATCTGCTGGAACTGGCGGAATTGATTCAGGCGCCGGTGACTACCACCCTGATGGGGCTGGGGGCTTTTCCCGGAGACCATCCTCTCTTCCTGGGGATGCTGGGCATGCATGGTACCGTGGCAGCCAATTTTGCCGTCAGCCATTGTGACCTGCTGATTGCCATCGGTTGCCGCTTTGATGACCGGGTGACCGGCAAAATCGAGGAATTCGCCCCCGGGGCCAGGATCATCCATATCGATATCGACCCGGCGGAAATCGGCAAAAATGTGCGGGTGGATGTGCCCATTGTTGGTGATGTCGGCCGGGTTTTGTCTGAACTGAACAGCAAACTGGTAGCCCGGGCTCCCGGGGATTGGCTGGCCACCGTGGAAGCCTGGAAGGAAAACCATCCTTTGCGCTACAGCAAAGAAGGAGAAGGGATCAAGCCCCAGTATGTGGTAGAGGAGCTGCGGCGCCAGACCAGGGGCATGAAGGTGAAAATCACTACTGAGGTGGGACAGAATCAGATGTGGGCCGCCCAGTATTTCACCTTTACCGAGCCCCGCAGCCTGATTACCTCCGGTGGGCTGGGCACCATGGGCTTTGGTTTGCCCGCTGCCATTGGAGCGGCGGTGGCCTGCCCCGACCATGTGGTCATCGATATTGCTGGTGATGGCTCTATCCAGATGAACAGCCAGGAGCTGGCCACCGCTGTCCAGTACAACCTGCCGGTCAAGGTGGTTATCCTCAATAACGGCTATCTGGGTATGGTACGGCAGTGGCAGGAACTCTTCTACAACCGGCGTTACTCTCAAGTGGATATGAGCTGGGCCCCGGATTTTATCAAACTGGCCGAAGCCTATGGAGCCAAAGGCCTGCGGGCCACCCGGCCGGAAGAAGTGCCGGAGGTACTGGCTACCGCCCTGGCGACTCCGGGTCCGGTAGTGGTGGATATCGTTGTTGACCGGGAAGAAAATGTCCTGCCCATGGTACCGCCGGGCGGGGCACTGCACAAAATGATTGGAGGGTGAGGGATATGCGCCATATCTTAGCGGTGCTGGTGGAAAACAATCCCGGGGTGCTGACCCGGGTAGCGGGCCTGTTCAGCCGCCGGGGCTACAATATTGACTCCCTCACCGTGGGCAGAACGGAAAACCCCCGCATTTCCCGCATGACCATTGTGGTGGAGGGAGATGACCTGGTTTTAGAACAGGTGACCAAGCAATTGCACAAGCTGGTGGATGTGCTGAAGATCAAGGATATTTCTTCCGAGGATTATGTGGACCGGGAGCTGATGCTGATCAAGGTCAATGCCGCCGACCAGCAGGTGCGGGGAGAAATCATGCAAATCGTCGATATCTTTCGGGCCCGCATTGTGGATATCGGGCGCAAGACCCTGACCATCGAAGCTACCGGGGATGAGGGCAAAATCAATGCTCTGGAAAACGCCCTGCGGCCTTTTGGGATCAGGGAACTGGTGCGTACCGGCAAAATCGCCATGCTGCGGGGCCAGAAAACTACAACAGCAGACATAAAGGAGGAAGATTGAGAATGGTAAAGTGCTATTATGATCAGGATGCCAATCTGGAGTTATTGAAAAACAAGACCGTGGCAGTGATCGGTTATGGCAGCCAGGGCCATGCCCAGGCTCTGAACCTGCATGAATCCGGAGTACGGGTAGTAGTCGGCTTGCGGCCGGGCAGTGCCCGCTGGGCAGAAGCAGAGGCGGCTGGACTGAAGGTGGCCACTCCGGCGGAAGCGGCGGCTCAGGCGGATATTATCCAGATTCTCACTCCCGATGAAACCCAGGCCAAACTGTACCGGGAGGAAATCGCCCCCCATCTGACCGCCGGCAAGGCCTTGATGTTCTCCCATGGGTTCAACATCCACTATGGTCAGATTGTGCCTCCTGCTGATGTGGATGTCTTCCTGGTAGCGCCCAAGAGCCCTGGCCACATGGTGCGTCGCATGTACCAGGAAGGCCGGGGGGTACCGGGCCTGATCGCCATCCATCAGGATGCTACCGGACAGGCCAAAGACCTGGCTCTGGCTTATGCTAAAGGGATTGGCTGTACCCGGGCCGGGGTATTTGAAACCACCTTCAAGGAAGAAACGGAAACCGACCTCTTCGGGGAACAGGCGGTCCTTTGCGGCGGGGTTTCCGAGCTGATCAAGGCCGGTTTCGATACTCTGGTGGAAGCGGGTTATGCTCCGGAAATGGCCTATTTTGAGTGCCTGCATGAACTGAAACTGATTGTGGACCTGATCTATGAAGGCGGCCTGAGCTGGATGCGCTATTCCATCAGTGATACGGCTGAATTCGGTGACTACATGACCGGCAAGCGCATTATTACCGAAGAAACCCGGCAGGAAATGAAGCGGGTACTGGCCGAAATCCAGAATGGCGAATTCGCCAAAAAGTGGATTCTGGAAAACCAGGCCAACCGCCCTGTCTACAATGCCATCAAGAACAAGGAACAAAACCATCTGATCGAACAGGTCGGCCGGGAATTGCGGGCCATGATGCCCTGGTTGAAAAAGTAAGCAGTAAGAGGGGTTTTCGCAGATACAGGAGGGGTTTTGATGAAAATGAAGGCAGCTCAGGCCCTGATTAAATGCCTGGAGTTGGAAGAGGTAGAAATCATCTTCGGCTATCCCGGCGGGGCTGTGCTGCCCATCTATGACGCCCTGTACGGGAAGGGGATCAAACACGTACTGGTGCGTCAGGAGCAGGGGGCGGTCCATGCCGCTAATGGTTATGCCCGGGTCACCGGAAAAACGGGAGTGGTACTGGCCACTTCCGGTCCCGGAGCCACCAACCTGGTGACAGGTATAGCCAATGCCTATATGGATTCCATCCCGGTGGTGCTGATCACCGGGCAGGTATCTACCGGCATGGTAGGTACTGATGCTTTTCAGGAAGTGGATATTACGGGAATAACCATTCCCATTACCAAACACAATTACCTGGTCAAAAACGCCCAGGACCTGCCCCGCATTGTCAAGCAGGCCTTTTACCTGGCCCGCAGCGGCCGGCCGGGCCCGGTGCTGATCGACATTCCCCGGGATGTGCAGGAACAGGAAATAGAGTTCGCTATTCCTGAAGATTTTCGCCCCCAGGGCTATAAACCCACCTACCGGGGGAATGCCCGCCAGGTCAAGCTGGCCGCTGAACTCTTAAACCAGGCCCAGCGGCCGGTGCTCTATGTGGGAGGAGGGGCCATCCATGCCGGCGCCCAGCCGGAACTGGTAGCCCTGGCGGAAAAGCTGCAGGCACCGGTGACCACCACCCTGATGGGGTTAGGGGCCTTTCCCGGCGGGCATCCCCTGGCTCTGGGCATGCTGGGCCTGCATGGCTGGAAAAGCGCTAACCTGGCGGTGCAAAATTGTGATGTCCTGGTTTCCCTGGGCGCCCGTTTCGACGACCGGGTGACCGGAGCGGTGGAGAAATTCGCTCCTCAGGCCCGGATTATCCATATCGATATCGACCCGGCGGAAATCGGCAAGAATGTACGGGTGGATGTACCCATCGTCGGCGATGTGCGCCTGGTCCTGCAGGATCTGCTTCCCCGTCTGGAGCCGGTGGCGTCCCGGGAGGAGTGGCTGGCGCAAATCCGCCAGTGGCAGCGGCAGTATCCCCTGCCTACCCCCCGGGAAAAAGGCTGTCCTCAGGCCCAGATCCAGGGCTGGGAAGTAATCCAGGCCCTCTATCGCCTGACGGGAGGAGAAGCTATTATCGTCACCGATGTGGGCCAGCACCAGATGTGGGCGGCCCAGCATTTCCCCGTCAACCGGCCCCGCTCCTTCCTCTCCTCCGGTGGCCTGGGCACCATGGGCTATGGCATGCCGGCAGCGGTGGGAGCGCAAATGGGGCGGCCGGGGGAAAAGGTGATTCTCATCACCGGGGATGGCAGTTTCCAGATGTCCATGAATGAATTCGGGACAGCGGTGGAACAGGGCCTGCCGGTAAAGGTGATTGTGCTCAATAACCGGCAGCTGGCCATGGTGCGGCAGCTGCAGGAATTTTACTGTGGCGGCCGCTATCTGGGCGTGGATTATACTGGCCAGCCGGACTTTGCCATGTTTGCCCGCTGTTATGGCGCCCGGGGGTACAGCATCAACCGCAGGGAAGAACTGGAAGCGATACTTAAAGAAGCATTGACGGAAAAAGGGCCGGTAATTGTTGATATATCCGTCTGCGGCCGGGAAAATGTCTACCCCATGGTGCTGGGCGGCTGTGGTCTGGAAGAAGCCATAACCAGTAAGGAGGAATGGAACGGGTGAGCAGTAATCGCATCTATTTTTTTGATACTACCTTGCGCGACGGGGAACAATCCCCGGGTGTCAGTTTGAATATAAAGGAAAAACTGGAGATCGCCCGCCAGCTGACCCGGCTGGGGGTGGATGTGATTGAAGCCGGCTTTCCCATCGCTTCCCCTGGCGATTTCGCTGCTGTCCAGGCTATCGCCCGGGAAATCAGGGGAGCGACTATCGCTGCCCTGGCCCGGGCCAACCAGCTGGATATCGACCGGGCCTGGGAAGCCATCAGGGAGGCGGAAGAACCGCGCATTCATACCTTTATCGCCACCTCGGATATTCATCTCCAGTACAAATTGCAGAAAAGCCGGGAGGAAGTGCTGGCCCAGGCGGTGGAGGCGGTCAAATATGCCTGTCGTTATACCCCCAACGTGGAGTTTTCGGCGGAAGATGCCTTCCGCAGTGACATCGACTACCTGGCTCAGGTGGTAACTGCCGTGATCGATGCGGGGGCGAAGGTGGTCAATATCCCCGATACGGTAGGCTATGCTACACCGGAAGAATTCGGGACCTTTATCCGGGAACTGCGGGAAAAAGTACCCAACCGGGACCAGGCAATTTTTTCCGTCCACTGTCACAATGACCTGGGCCTGGCGGTAGCCAATTCCCTGGCTGCCATTCTGGCCGGGGCCCAGCAGGTGGAATGCACCATCAATGGTATTGGAGAAAGAGCGGGCAATGCCGCTCTGGAAGAGATCGTCATGGCCCTCTACACCCGGCGCTCCATTTTCCAGAAGGAGTTCCGGATTGTCACCGAGGAGATCTATCGTACCAGCCGCCTGGTTTCCGCTCTCACCGGAATGAAAGTCCAGCCCAACAAGGCGGTGGTGGGCAAAAACGCCTTTGCCCATGAGTCGGGAATTCACCAGGACGGGGTGCTGAAAAACCGGGCCACTTATGAGATTATGAACCCGGAATTGATCGGGCTGCACAAAAACACCATCGTCCTGGGCAAACATTCCGGACGCCATGCTTTCCGGGATCGTTTGCAACAACTGGGCTACCAGCTGGAAGGAGAACAGCTGGAACAGGCCTTCCAGCGCTTTAAGGAGCTAGCTGACCGCAAGGGGGAAATCTCGGACGAAGACCTGCTGGTCATAGTCGAAGGGGAAATATTGCGGGTACCGGAAACCTATACTCTGGAATACTTCCATATTTCCAGCGGCAGTGCAGTGGTACCTACTGCAACAGTTGTATTGACGCGGGCCGGAGAACGGCTGGAAGAAGCGGCCTGTGGCGATGGGCCGGTAGATGCCATCTACAAGGCCATTGATAAACTGACCGGCAATACCGGCTGTCTGGTCCACTATGCCCTCAATGCTGTTACCGGCGGCAAGGATGCCCTGGGGGAAGTAACTGTCCGCCTCAAGGATGAAAAGGGCAAAATCTTCGTCGGCCGTGGCCTGTCCACCGACGTGCTGGAGGCATCGGCCCGGGCTTATGTGGATGCTCTCAACAAACTGGAATACGAGCGGGCCCTGGGACTGGTCAATGGAGAACAGGTAAGGGAGAGTGTTTAAGACATGGCAATGACGATTACCGAGAAAATACTGGCTGCCCATGCCGGCCGGGAGCAGGTACAGGCCGGGGAATTGATCAATGTCAGGGTGGACCTGGTATTAGGCAATGATATCACCGCTCCCGTAGCCATCAAGGAATTCAGGAAAATCGGGGTGGAACGGGTTTTTGACCCGGAGCGGATCGCTCTGGTACCCGACCATTTCACTCCCAACAAGGATATCAAGTCAGCGGAACAGGCCAAACTGGTGCGGGAATTCGCCCGGGAGCAGGGCCTGACCAATTACTTTGAAGTAGGACGGATGGGGATTGAGCATTGTCTTCTGCCGGAACAGGGGCTGGTAGGGCCCGGAGATGTGGTGATCGGGGCCGATTCCCATACCTGTACCTATGGCGCCCTGGGGGCATTTTCCACCGGGGTCGGTTCTACCGACCTGGCAGCGGCCATGGCCCTGGGGGAAATCTGGTTCCGGGTGCCGGAAACCATCAAGTTCGTTTACCACGGTCAACTGCGGCCCTGGGTCAGCGGCAAGGACCTGATTCTGCATACTATCGGCCTGATCGGGGTGGATGGTGCCCGCTATATGGCCATGGAATTCACCGGTGAGGCTATTGAGAACCTCTCCATGGATGGCCGTTTTACCATGTGCAATATGGCCATTGAAGCCGGGGCCAAAAACGGCATTATCGCTCCCGACCAGAAAACCCTGGAATATGTGGAAGGTCGAGCTAAACGGCCCTGGCGGGTCTACCAGAGTGACCCCGATGCCAAGTACTATAAGGTCATCGAAATCGATGCCTCGGCCATAGAGCCTACTGTTGCCTTCCCCCACCTGCCGGAAAATACCCGCCCCATCAGCCAGGTGGGCACGGTGGAAATCGACCAGGTGGTAATCGGCTCCTGTACCAATGGCCGCATTGAGGACCTGCGCATTGCCGCCCGCATTTTAGAAGGCAAGAAAGTCCATCCCCGGGTGCGCTGTATCGTTATCCCCGGCACCCAGGCCATTTACCAGCAGGCTATGGCGGAAGGGCTGATCAAGACCTTTATTGAAGCGGAATGCGCTGTCAGCACCCCCACCTGTGGTCCCTGTCTGGGCGGCCATATGGGTATTCTGGCCAAAGGGGAACGGGCTCTGGCCACCACCAACCGCAACTTCGTAGGCCGTATGGGCCACCCCGAAAGTGAAGTCTATCTGGCCAGTCCGGCTGTGGCTGCCGCTTCCGCCATCGCCGGGCAAATTGTGGCACCTGAGGAGGTATTGTAGGATGAAACTGCGTGGACGCACCTGGAAATTCGGTCATGACATCGACACTGATGCCATTATTCCTGCCCGCTATCTCAATACTTCCGAACCGGCGGAGCTGGCCAAACACGTGATGGAGGATGCTGACCCCACCTTCCCGGGCAAGGTGCAGGCCGGGGATATCATCGTGGCCGGGAAAAACTTCGGCTGCGGTTCTTCCCGGGAACATGCCCCCATTGCCATCAAGGCAGCGGGAGTCAGCTGTGTGATCGCCCAGTCCTATGCCCGCATTTTCTACCGCAATGCTTTCAATATCGGCCTGCCTATCCTGGAAAGCCCGGAAGGGGCTGCGGCCATTGAGGAAGGCCAGGAGGTAGAAGTGGATTTGAATACCGGGGTGATCACCAATCTCACCACCGGGACTACCTACCAGGCTACCCCCTATCCGCCTTTCATGCAGGAACTGATCCAGGCTGGAGGCCTCATCAACTATACCCGCCGCCGGCTGGGGAAGGAGGCGTAGGGTGATGACAAAACTGATCGCCCTTTTGCCCGGGGATGGCATCGGCCAGGAAATCGTGCCTCAGGGCCGGAAAGTGCTGGAGGTAGTGGCCAGCCGCCTGAGGCTGGAACTGGAGTTTGAGGAAGGTTTGATCGGAGGAGCGGCCATTGATGCCACCGGCACCCCGCTGCCGGAAGCCACTCTGGATCTCTGCCGCCGCAGCACCGCTATCCTGCTGGGGGCAGTTGGGGGGCCAAAATGGGATAACCTGCCGGTCCATCTCCGTCCGGAAGCAGGGGCACTGCTGCCCCTGCGCAAGCAGCTGGGACTGTATGCCAACCTGCGCCCTGCTTTTCTCTTTGCTCCGCTGGCCAAGGCTTCCCCGCTGAAGCCGGAGCTGATTGAGGGGTTGGACCTGCTGGCAGTGCGGGAATTGACCGGCGGCCTCTATTTCGGGGAGAAAAAAACCTTCCGCCGGGAAGACGGCCAGGAAACGGCCATCGATACTCTGGTCTATACGGAAGGGGAAATCGAGCGGATTGTGCGCCTGGCCTTTGAGCTGGCCCGCAAGCGCCGCCGCAAGGTCACCTCTGTAGACAAGGCCAATGTGCTGGAAAGCTCCCGCCTCTGGCGGCGGGTGGCGGAACGGGTGGCTCAGGATTATCCCGATGTCACCCTGGAGCATATGTATGTGGACAACTGCGCCATGCAACTGGTGCGCTGGCCCAAACAGTTTGATGTGATTGTCACCGAGAATATGTTCGGGGATATCCTGACCGACCAGGCTTCGGTTCTGGCTGGTTCCATCGGCATGCTGCCTTCCGCTTCCCTGGGGGGCGAAGTGGCCCTGTATGAGCCCAGCCACGGCTCAGCTCCCGATATCGCCGGTCAGGACAAGGCCAACCCCCTGGCTACCATCCTTTCCGTGGCCCTGATGTTGAAGTTCTCCCTGGATTGTGAAGAGGGAGCAAAGGCCATCGAACAGGCAGTGGCTGAAGTGCTGGCTGAAGGCTACCGGACGGCTGACCTCTGGGAGGAGGGAGCCAAACTGGTAGGCTGTCGGGCCATGGGGGATCTGGTGGCAGAAAAAGTAGCCGCTATTTTAGGCTAAGGAAAGGAGGAACACCCTTGGCGGTAAAAATCTACGATACCACTTTACGGGACGGCACCCAAGGGGAAGGCATCTCCTTTTCTGTGGATGACAAGCTGAAAATCGCCGGGCGTCTGGTGCAGATGGGTTTTCACTGGGTGGAAGGGGGCTGGCCCGGTTCCAACCCCAAGGACATGGAGTTTTTCCAGCGGGCCCGGGAGCAGGAATGGGCCCGTTCCCACCTGACAGCCTTTTCCAGCACCTGCCGGGTAGGCCAGCGGCCGGAAACGGATGTTATCATTCAGGCCTTGCTGGAGGCCGGCACTTACTGGGTGACTGTATTCGGCAAGAGCTGGGACCTGCATGTCACCGAGGCCCTCAATACCACCCTGGATGAAAACCTGCGCATTATCCGGGAAACCATTGCCTATCTGGTGCAGCAGGGCCGGCAGGTAATCTTCGATGCCGAGCATTTCTTCGATGGTTACAAGGCCAATCCTGACTATGCCCGGGCAGTGCTGGCAGCAGCCCGGGACGGCGGAGCCAGCTGGCTGGTTCTCTGTGATACCAATGGCGGTTCCCTGCCCTGGGAAGTGCAGGAAATTACCCGCCAGATCGGGCAGGAATTTGCCCTGCCCCTGGGCATCCACTGCCACAATGATGGCGAACTGGCGGTGGCCAACTCCCTGGCGGCGGTCCAGGGAGGCGCTACCATGGTGCAGGGCACCATTAACGGGTTCGGGGAGCGCTGCGGCAATGCCAATCTCTGCTCCATCCTGCCCAATCTCACTTTCAAGATGGCTGCGGAGACCATTCCCCGGGAGCAGCTGGCCCATCTGACCGAGCTGTCCCGCTATGTCAGCGAGCTGGCTAACCTGCACCATCCCAACAATTTACCCTTTGTAGGCAAAAGCGCCTTTGCCCACAAGGGTGGTATCCATGTCAGTGCCATCCTGAAAAACCCGGGCACCTATGAACACCTGAACCCGGAGCTGGTGGGCAATGAGCGCCGCGTCCTGGTCTCCGAACTGAGCGGGGCCAGTAATATCGTCTATAAAGCAGAGGAACTGGGGCTGGACCTGGACAACATCAGTGCCGAAGCCAGAGCCATCCTGCAGGAGATCAAGGAACTGGAACATCAGGGCTTCCAGTTTGAAGGAGCGGAGGGCACTCTGGAACTGATGTTGCGCCGGGCTTTTGAGAACTACCAGTATCCCTTTAATCTGGTGGCCTTTCGGGTGATCAATGAGAAGCGGGAAGGGGAGCGCTTCCACTCGGAGGCAGTGATCAAATTGCAAGTAGGGGACGAAATTATTCATACCGCTGCGGAAGGCAATGGCCCGGTGAATGCCCTGGACCGCTGCCTGCGCAAGGCCCTGGAGGGGGTATACCCCGCCATCCGGGAGATGCAATTGAGTGACTACAAGGTACGGGTTCTGAATGAAAAGGCAGGCACAGAAGCAAATGTACGGGTGTTGATTGAAACCACCGATGGCCATGACAGCTGGAATACAGTGGGGGTATCGGAAAATATTATCGAAGCCAGCTGGCAGGCTTTAGTGGACAGTCTGGCCTATGGGTTACTGAAACGGAAAAAGACCTCCGGTCCGCAGGAGTAGCGGACCGGGGGTCTTTTCAAGAAAGAAGGTATATAATTATGGATGATAGTCCAAAGCAAAAAGAAACTGAGGGGGAAGTGGAGGTGGAGATGATGGCAGTTTCCATGAAGCCAGCACCAGTCTTTACTGGTTCAGCTGCGAAAAAATTGATTGAACGGCTGGAAAATCCTAAAGATAACACAGCAATATTTCAGAAATGCATAGAACTGGCAAAGGCCATAAGGGAGAAGAAAGAATAAATATGATATCTTGAGTTTGAAAAGCTAGGCGGACCTTGCTAAACAGATAGCAGGGTCCGCTAATTTATTTTTAGGTTCAAAATTAAAAAGAAGCTGGTCCACAGAAAAAAGGGGCCAGCGGTCTTTTTTAGACAAAATTTGACAAAAATATTTGCTTAACTCAAGTATACTTCGACAAAAAAATCCCCTTACCTTATGTTACTATATTTACGTGTATTACCAAAATCATGAAAGGGTGAGGGGTAAATGAAACAAAGGCTGCTCAGCTTAATGCTAGTTTTCATCCTGTTATTGAGCCAGGTCATGCCGGCGGCAGCTGGCACGGTACCAGGAAAAAACATGGGTCAGATACAATCTACCCCAGGCGAGTATATCGTCAAGCTGCGTAACAAGCAGGCAGGCAAGAAAGTCAAGGCTAACCTGCAAAAAGCCAGCATCACTGTCCTGAAGGAAAAGGGTGACCGGTTGCTGGTCAAGGCCAGGCCGGGACAGGATACCAGAAAACTGCAGGACATGATGGCAGCAGCCGACATCGAGTATGTAGAACCAAACTATATTCTTCAGAAGGCAGATGTACAACCGGCAGAACCTTTGCAGGAATTACAGTGGGGATTACCAGCAGTCAAGGCTCCGGAAAGCTGGAACCTTATCTATCCTACTGCTCCGGAAGTAACGGTGGCAGTGGTGGATACCGGGGTGGACTATACTCACCCTGATCTCAAAGATCGAGTGGACACCGAGTATGACCGGGATCTAGTTAACAATGACGATGATGCCATGGATGACGAAGGCCACGGTACCCATGTGGCCGGGATTATCGCTGCGGCTATTAATGGCCGGGGTATTAGCGGGGTAAGCGGGCCGGCCAATATCCGCATTTTGCCGGTAAAGGTGCTGAACGCCTGGGGTTCCGGCAGTGTATTTGATATTGCCGAAGGTATTCGCTATGCCGCTGACCGGGGAGCAGCGGTAATCAACATGAGCCTGGGTGGCAAGGTCTACAGCCGGACCCTGGCTGAGGCAGTAGCATATGCCCAAAACAAGGGGGCTCTAATTGTAGCTGCTGCCGGCAACAGCGATGATAATGTAGAATACTTTACTCCGGCCAGTTTGCCGGGGGTACTGGCAGTAGGCGCAATCGATGAGAACAAGGAAAAAGCATACTTTTCTAACTGGGGGCGCAAATTGGATCTGGTAGCGCCTGGTGTGGAAATTCTCAGCTCTATTCCGGAATTTGTCTATGATTATTATAAGGATGATAAGTACTTCCAGGAAAAGTTTATCAAAGATCAGGGCGCATCCTATCTCTACGCATCCGGTACTTCCATGGCTGCTCCCCATGTGGCCGGAGCTGCGGCATTGCTCAAAGCCGTTAAACCAGATTTAAAACAGCAGGAAATAGCCGCTATTCTCCTGGCCAATGCCGAAGACCTGGGGGCCCCGGGCTTTGATGATAAATATGGTTATGGCCTGCTGGATATCCAGAAAGCATTAAACAATCTGGAGAATAAAATAACCAGGGTCCAAATCCACAATCCGCGGCCAGGCCAGTTGATCTGGGGTAAGACAGACGTTAAAGTAGAACTGAACCAGCCACGCTCCGGGCAGACTTTGAAATTAACCTTAATCGGGCCTGATAACACGGAAATTTCTCTGCCGGATCAGGAAGTACAGGAAGACAAATTTGTTTATCTGACCGAGCTGGATATTGATAAAGTGCTGACCAATACCGGTGAGACCATTCCTTTACCTGACGGCGATTATCTGATCAAGGCGGAATTAGTTGAGGGCCAGGAAACAGTAGCAACAGAAGAATTATCTTTTCAGGTTAAACGAGAGCCCCAAAACGGGATACAGGTTCAGGTTTTTGATCCGGAAGGGAAACCGGCTGATCGGGCCTGGGTAATCCTGATGCACAAAGGCTACTGGGACGAACAGGGATGGCATGATGGCTGGCCTTTAGACATTGCCTATTTTGGCATTACCGACCATTTTGGCCAGTTAACTATACCGGCAGCAGATGCGGTAGACGGCAACAAGTATGACTTATATGTTTTGAGTGACCCGTATCTGCCGGACTCTACGCCCTTTTTATACCGCAAAACAGTGAGCCAACCCGGGAAAATTACTTTCTATGGTACAGGCTTACAGCAGGTTAAGGTCAAGCTGGAAGATCGCCAGAATCAGCCGGTAGCTGCTGCTGAAATCATGATAGACATGATAGAAAATGATTTTAACTATTACGGCTTCTCCTTGCCGCTGGGCAAAACTGATGCCAATGGCGAATTAATGGCATATGTGGATAAAGGGTTATACCGGTTCCAGGCTCTGGAAACCGATCCTTCAGACCATCAGATTATGATGTTGCAAACCGAGAATATTAGCCTGAACGGAATGCAGGACATAAAAACTGTAAATTTCGATCTGGAAAAAGCCGGGATTGTGCGTTTGAGCGATACCACGCCGGATAAGCTGCAGGTAACGGCTTTTCTGGACGGAGTCGGAATCGGATTGCCTTTGACCAAGGATGTGGAAGCCCTGGTAACAGCCCGCGATTATTTCCCTGCCTTTCTTAATGAAACTACGGATGAAACCAAAATGAACTGGTTTTATTTTACATCACTAATGCAACCACTCACAGTTACGGCCGGCCAAGTCCAGGAAATAGACCTGGGAGGAGAATGGTCAACTACGTTACAGGTTTTTGAACCTGATCCCTATATGCAGACGCAGGAAGTTGTTGGCCAGGTGTTGACCCAAACTCAAGCTGGCCAGCGTTTATGGGAAGTTTACCGGGAAAAAGGGGAAACAGAACCGGACGGTACAGTACAAATGTTGTTGAAAGGTGAAAAGGGTAAACCGAAATTTGTGAACCTGTCGGCAAAGGGTCTGCAGGAGGAAGAAGAAAGCGGCTTCGTCTGGCCGGAAATGAAGATTTATGATCAGGAAGGCAATGAAGTAGTCAATGCCAAAGCCGAAGCCTATTGGAGCAACTTTTTCATTGCCACGGAAAACCTGGCAGAAGGCAAATATACAGCCAGATATACCCTGAACGGCGGGCCTTTGGTAAAAGATCAGCAGGCTGAAACTGGGTTCCAGGTGGCACATGAAGATGGGAAAGATACCCTGGGCGAAATCACCGTTCAGGTAACCGATGTGGATGGCCAAACACCGGCCCGAAATCCGTTCCTGATGATTTTCGAAGTAACACCTGACCAGGAATCTTCTTTTCCAATTTATGCTGATTATGGCGATGAAAACGGCATGGTCGCCATCCCCGGCGGATTGCTCGCGGAAGACCGGCAGTATTATCTGCTGGTGCAAAATACCGAAGCAGAAGAACGGGCATTGGCCTGGTTTGAATTCAAGAAAGCAGAAACCGTAGATCATGTTCTAAAAGTTGATCTTTCTAAGACTACAAAGGTTCAGTTTAGGGCAGATTTGCCAGAGGACTTTAATGGCTATGCCTCTGCCATTGCCAGGTTGAAAGATGCCAGAGGGAAGGTGCTGTGGGAGACCTGGTTGACCGACATCAATGATCAGGAAAGTGTGCGCCTGACCCCGGGCAGCTACGATTTCGCCCTCTATGTCTGGGATGAACAAAACCAGCAAACTCTGGCCTATTTGACTGCTGCGAATCAGACGGTGCCGGCGGATGCAGGGGGCCAGATGGAATTTTCTCTGGCAAATGCTGTAACGCTCAGCGTGGAAAATGACGATGATTCCCTGATTGTACTGAATCAGGCAGGCGGCCTATTCGGATACTTAATTGATCCCGGGGCTGCACGGCAATTTAAAGTTTCTCCCGGCCAATACCGGTTCCAGTACTTGCTCAATAAACAGGAGAATGAAGAACACTGGTTCTATGTCCTGGGAGAAGATGTCGCCAGAACCGTTGACGGTGCAGCCACGCTCGAATTTGACGACGAAATGCACATGGAGTTTGAGCTAAAAGATGAGTTCCGCCGCGGAGATACGCTGACGGGAACGGTAAAGATTGCTGATTCTCATGGTAATCGCTTAACCAATATCTGGGCTTACTCTGATTACTATGAGATTTACCGCCAGGGCCAGGTGCTGGTGAAGGATAAGCAAGGCGACTATCTGTTTATGGATTTCCATAAACAGTCCGGATTGAATGTAATCCAGAAGAAAAATCACTTCCTGATTGCGCCCATTCTGAACATCTACGATCAACAAGGCAAGCAGCTGGTGCATAAAAAGGATTATCTCCACTATCGGGAAATCAGCCACTGGCTCAGTCCCGTTTTCCAGACCGGACAAACTTACAGGGCTGAGCTTTATCTGGGAGTGAGCCCATCGCAAACCCTGACGCAGAACAGGGAATTTACCATATTGCCGGGTAATAATGCCGATCTGGCCAGGATTTTGATTAACGGCCAGCCGCTGGCAGATTTCGAGCCGAATAAGACCGAATACACGGTGACGTTGCCCTATGGCGCGGAGTTGCCCACGGTAGAAGCCTTTGCTCAGGACGAGCTGGCCAGGGTGGAGATCCAGAAACCAGCGCCCGGCAATTCGCTAGCCCTGATTACGGTAACGGCGGAAGATGGCACAGAAAAGGTTTATACTATTAAATTTGTCTGGGCAGAAAATCCTTTTAGCATCAAGGTCCAATTCCTGTATAATGGTGAGCGGGCTGATTTCCTGGTAGACGGGAAAAGTCTGGATGCAGAGGTGGAAGTGAGAAATTGTCAGGCACAAGGGCAGCAAGTAATGGTCATCGTTGCCCTGTATAACCAGCATAACCAGATGGAGAATTTCGCTTATGTCTCCAAATTCATTGAAGCTGGAACTATTGAACATTTGCATGCCGGTTTTAACCTGCCCAGTAATGTTAATGGCTACAAAGTTAAAGTCTTTATCTGGGATGGCATGAATCTGGCTGAAACTAAAGCGACGCCATTAAGCAAGGAATTTTTTATCACTGCAGCGGAAAGGAATGGGGCCCGGTGAGAAAATATCCAATAATAATATTAGCCCTGTTGTTTATGCTGTTCGGGTCGGGAATTAACCCGGCCCGGGCAGCAGCGGGATTCAGCAATGTTAGCGTCAGTTTCCGGCACTCAGACAGCAGGTTTGTCATTACCGGAAATTTTGGCGACCTGGCTGGAAAAATGGTAACCCTCTTGATTTTTGACCCGGAAGGGAAACCGGTATATATTGATCAGGGTTTAACCGGCGCCCGGGGAGCCTTCAGTTTTCAGGGACCGGTCAGCCGCCCGGTTAAAGGTTTGTATAAAATCAGGCTGGGCGGTGAAGGTAATGATGCGCCCTATGAAACCGAATATGAATACAAACAGCCTCAAATAACAGGCGGAGGAGGCAGCGGAGGCGGTGGCAGCAGCAGCCCTGCGCCTGCTAGTGCCGTTGACCTGGGGAACAGTGCCAGTAGCCAGGTCCGGGAGGAGCATGGCCGTCAGGTGCAGGAGACAGTCCTGGATGAAGCCAGAGCCGCAGCTGCTCTCAGCCAGGTTGCTGTTCGGGGAGAGGTTAATCTTACTATAAGTGGGACAGCCGCGGAAAACCGCATAACCATACCATCCCCAGTATTTAAAATAATGGAGGAAAAAGCAGTAACCCTCGAAATCCAAACGGAGAGCGCCGGCTACACTCTGCCTCTACAGGCCCTGGAGGGGCAGAAGGCCAATGGCGGGCTGGTACTGACCATCAGTAAAATCAAGGCTGAGGAAGAGAAGCAGTGGCGGCAGGCAATGGCAGCAGCTGGACTGGAACTGGCCGTTACACCGGTAGAATTCAAGGTAGAAGTGATTAATGACGGGCAAAAGCAGGAAGTCAGGCAATTTAACCGCTATGTCAGCCGTACCCTGTATTATGCTGGCACAGGGCAGGAAAATCTGGTAGGGGTAGTATTAAATGCCGATGGCAGTTTTGCCCCGGTCCCCACCCTGGTGACCAGAGAGAACGGTAAAGTAGCAGTAGTGATAAAAAGGCGCAGCAACAGCACTTATGCAGTTGTTGCGGTTCCCCGGCGGACTTTTGCTGATCTGAACCAGCACTGGGCCAGGAAAGAGGTGGAACAGCTGGCCGGCAGGATGATCATTAAAGGGATCGATGCGAAACGGTTCAATCCTGCGGGCAAGGTGACCAGGGCGGAGCTGGCAGCCATGCTGGTGCGGGCCCTGGGTTTGTCCGAACAGCAGACTGGTTCGGCTAAAGCTTTTTCTGATGTACCGGCTCAGGCCTGGTATGCCAGGGCAGTGGCTGAAGCGACGGCGGCCGGTTTGCTGGTAGGTTATCAAGATGGGCGTTTCCGGCCTTTACAACCGGTAAGCCGGGAGGAGATGGCGGTGATCCTGGTGAGAGCTATGAAGCTGGCCGGTACCGAGGTAAAGCCGGAAACAAAGGCGGAGCTGGCCAAATTGCAGGACTGGCAGCAGATCAGCACCTGGGCGCAGGAGGATGTGGCCGCAGCGGTGAAACTGGAGCTGTTTGCCGGGGATGAGAAAGGACGGTTTAATGGTGGGAACAAGGCCAGCCGGGCGGAAACGGCTCTGGTGTTGCAACGATTGCTGGTGAAAGCCGGGTTGATGTAGTTAAAAGGGAAAGGACCTCCGGTCCGCAGGAATAGCGGGCCGGAGGTCTTTTGATTATCAAAACAAATTTAGCGACAGCAGAATATACTGGAGTAAAGGAAAAACTGGGAGGCTAACCAAAATGGAAGAAATTAAGCGCTATATTATCAGGCTGAAGCATAGGGGTTGGCGGAAAAAGGCTAAACTTCTGAATCGTTCGTTGGCGGGGAAAATAATTCATACTTATGAGACCCTACCGTATCTGGTGGTGGCATTAAGTTCTGAAGAAGCTAACAGCATACGGGGAGAGGATGGATTAGTGGAAATATTTGAGGACGGGTTGGCTACCACACAGGAGCAACAGGTACCCTGGGGAGTGTCGGTCATCAAAGGGTCCAAGGGCGCAACCCAGTCCGGTATCCGTGGAGAAGGGGTACGAGTGGGTATACTGGACACTGGCATTGACTTAAATCATCCGGACCTGCGAGTTGCTGGTGGAATAACCTTTGTGGGCAATTCCTTTCAGGATGACAATGGCCACGGTACCCATGTAGCTGGAATAATTGCAGCACAGGACAATGATCAGGGTGTGGTGGGCGTAGCACCGGGTGTTGAGCTGTTTGCTATTAAAGCACTGAACAGCGCCGGTAATGGCTGGTACAGCGATATAGCTGCCGGGCTAGAATGGGCGGTAAAAAACAAGCTTGATATAATTAACCTGAGTTTAGGTGGAAATCAGGATAATGCCTTACTGCGGGCAGCGGTGAAAAAGGCGGCTAATGCTGGAATATTGCTGGTGGCGGCAGCAGGCAATTCCGGCAATGAAGAGGGGAGCGGGGATACGGTACTGTTCCCGGCTAAATATCCAGAAGTGATTGCTGTGGCGGCTATTGACCGACAATGGCAACGAGCGGCTTTTTCCAGTACCGGACCCCAGGTAGAACTGGCTGCCCCCGGGGTGGAAATACTCAGCACCAATCTCTGGGGAGGATATAGGACAATGAGCGGTACCTCCATGGCTACGCCGCATATTACCGGGCTGGCAGCTCTGCTGAAATCTGCTCTACCTCAGTTAACAGCCCCAGAGCTCAGGCGGCGGCTGGGGGAAGGAGTAATTGATCTGGGGCCGAAAGGACGGGACTCCTGGTATGGTTATGGGTTGCCTACCGGGGGGTTAGTTTTGCCGCAAACACAACCTGACAATACGCCACCTCAGCTTTACCTTATGGGCTTGCCGCCTGGTGAACCTGTTAGCGGTGAAGTAAACCTGGAAATTCTGGCCTTTGATCCCAGTAGAATAAAAGAAGTACAGCTGTTGATTGACCAGATACCAGTGGCCAAATGGACGACAGCACCTTACCGTTATGCCTGGGATACTCGGAAAGTGCCTGTGGGTGAACACCAGTTAACGGTATATGCGCTTGATGGTATGGGTAACCTGGGAGAACTGAGGCAAATAGTAAAGGTTGTACCAACGGTAACTATCCTTGAGCCACCGGCGGGAACAGTAGCCAGGCATCAGGTGCGGGTACGGGCTGTGTTTTCACCTAATGCAGTGATCGAAGGGGCGGAATTTTATGTAGATGGCATTAAGCGGGAAGAGGCCCGAGTGACAGCTAATGAAGTGGAATTTAGCTGGGACAGCGGTGAGGTCAGTCAAAGTGGATTATCAGTGCATACCCTGAAAATTATCGGTATTACTGCTACAGGTATGACTGGAACAGGCAGTGTTCAGGTTAAGGTGCGCAATCCAGTAGTGCAAATTTATGCCCCGGCAGCTGGCAGTGTACTGGGCGGAGATACTGTCGATGTTTTTGTGCAAGCCAGTGACCAGGAAGGAATAGAACGGGTCGAGATGTTTTGGGACGAAGAACTTATTAGCAGTATAGCTGGTGGCACTCAACCATACCGGTTTGCCTTATCACTTAAGGAGAAAAGGGCGGGAAGCCATATTCTTAAAGCTATTGCCTACACACCAGGGGGCAGACGGGCTATAAGTCCGGCGGTAAAGGTGCAAAAAGGGGTGGAGATCCTGTGGCTCAGTCCCATTCCGGGGACGAGAATTTGGGGGAAAAAAGAAGTCAAGGTGCGATTCGGTGATCCGGTTAGCCGGGCAGAGCTGCTGGTAAATGATCAGCGGCTGGGAATCAGATACCCGAATGGCACGGGTCCGGTAAGTTGGACGCTGGATGCTACAGCGTATCCGGACTTGACGGTATTGGTGCTAAAAGTGCTGGTTCTGGCAGCAGAAGAACGAATTATCAGCTCAATGATTGTACCATTAACGGTGGACAGCCAGGCATGAAAAAAACGCAAGTTGCAGGTTTTTGTCGAAATATGACTAAAAATATTTGCTTAACCAGAGCAGGAAAATCAAAACAAATATAGAAAAAGAAATTTATTGTATAGAATATTCTGCAGAAAGGGGCTGAAAAGTTTGCATAAAAAAATAATTTCCGTCATTTGCGTCCTATTCTTGCTGTTGACGGAATTTTTTCCTGCGCGGCAGGCAGGGGCAGCTGAAGACAAGGCTGGTGTGGGCTATGTGGCCCTGGGGGATTCGCTGGCCCTGGGTGTAGGCAGCTCTAAAAGTTATGTCCAGAGATTTTACGAGCAAATAAAAGACAGGCGGGGCGTCAAGGAATTGACCCTGATCGCAGAAGAACAGGCTACCAGCAGGGATCTGCTCCGGTTTGTTACCGATCCGGCCAATCGGGAAGCGATCAAAAAGGCCAGGGTGATTACCATCTGGTTTGGCGCCCATGATTTCATGCAGGCAGTGAGACGCAATCCCCACAATTACCGGCAGGCCGGGAATGAGTTGAAAGAGAACTTGATTACTGCGGTGCAATTAATAAGGTCTATTAATACCGGTAAGGACACTACCATCTATCTGCTCAACTTCTACAACCCGGCACCCGGAGAAAAAGTTCCAGGGGTGAGAGCTACCGACCCGGCAGAGAAAAAGTATGAAGCCTTTGATTTGTTGATTCCTTACCTGAATGGTTTTATTGCTGATGCCGTGAAACAGGTCAACAGTGACCCCTATATGCCTCCTGTGGTGATTGTGGATGTGTTCAAGTCCCTGCAGGAGCTGGGGGTGGCCAAATATCTTGGCAAAGGAAAGGATCCCATTTATCAGGACTATAATAATGCTCATCTCTCCGATGCCGGGCACCAGGCAGTAGCTGAGGCACTGTTTAAAGCGCCGGTCAGTATCCGGCCGGGCAGGCCGCTGGCTCCTTCCCGGGTGGAGGAGTTTTCCCTGCCGACTAACGGGGCAGCAGTAAGTGCAGACCAGGGGCGCCTGGCAGTGGATTTCGGCAATGCCAGCTTGCCGGCCAATGCCTTGCTGTATGTTAAGACCTATGAAGAGCCTCCTTTTATCGTTAGGGGAGAATTGTTAAGTCCGGTTTATGATCTGGTTCTGTCCTTCAAGCCGCCACAAGCATTCAAAATTAGTTTGAAGCTAGATCAGAATAAAGTCAAGAATTGGAAAAATGTTTATGTTTTCGAATTTAAAGGCAATGGGCAAAAACTGAAAGTGCGGCAACAGAGCGCTGATACTACCAGGGGGACGATCACAGCAGTTGTTAAAAGGGGCGGTTTATATGGAGTAGTAGCTGTGAAAAACAGTTTCCCCGATACTGCTAAACACTGGGCCAGAGGGGAGATCGAAAAAATCGCCGGGTTGGCCGTAATCGATGGAGATGAGCAGGGATACTTCCGGCCAGAGCGGCCGGTTACCCGGGCAGAAGCGGCTAAAATGCTGGTGGAGGCTACAGGAGTAGAAGTTGAGGATAATACCGCTGCCACCTTTAGCGATGTACAAAGCTCAGCCTGGTATGCGTCCTATGTGGCAGCAGCAGCTAAAGCCGGACTGATGCAGGGGTATCAGGGCAAGTTTCGGCCAGGGGATAAGTTAACCCGGCAGGAGCTGGCAGTGATCCTGGAACGGGCTTATGGGAGCAAAATCAAGGGCGGAAATGGCGGTAAGCTGGAGAGCTACAGCGACCGGCAGCAGGTAGCCACCTGGGCGCAGGGAGCAGTGAACAAACTGGTGGAAGCCGGCATCCTGAAAGGACGGAAAAAAGATAAACTGGCTCCGGCAGGAGTGACGACAAGAGCTGAACTGGCAGCATTGCTGGCCAGATTGATGTCATAAGGGAAAAAGCGGTACCAGGCCGTAAGGCGAGGTACCGCTTTTGCAGTTTATCGGTATTCTTCCGCCCGGTGGTAGCGGTAGAACTGGCTGTAGGACATGGAGAAGTAGAGGGTTTGGGCACGAGGGATAAATCGGTTGCCCGCCAGGTAACCGGCATCCCAGGTAGGGTCCAGGGGTTGCCATTTGCCGTCCAGCAGGACTTCGGCCCAGGCGTGTTCGTACCAGATGCGGTCATAGGCTTGTCCAACCACGACTCGGGCAGGCAGGCTGGCAGCGCGCAGGAGAGCTACCGTCAGGTTGGCGTAGTCCAGACAGAGGCCCTTGCGGCTGGCCAGAGTGGCCAGGGCACCGGAACCGGGACCGTAAAGTTGCTGGCTGCTGAGGCGAGCAGCATCATAGGCGATGTTTCTGGTGACCCAGCGGTAGATATTATAGGCTTTTTGTCTGGCGCCAGCGTTTTTGCCAGCCAGATCCTGAGCCAGTTTACGCACAACGGGATGGTCGCTTTCCACGCCACTGCCAGGCAGGAGATAACGTCGGTCCGGCAAGTCGATAGCTTCCAGACGTGCTTCAGCCTCGATCTGGTAGAGGAAATTAGCACCGGCCGGGAGATAAACGGTCAGGTAATACTGGCCGCTGCCAAAGCGCAACCAGAAGGAACCATTGATAGCACCGTTACGAACCGGGAAGTAATAGGCGGCGCGGTCATCGCCGCGACGGATTTCCACCAGTACCTGTCCGGCAGGCAAGTTCTGACCCTGAATCAGCAATTGTCCCGGCTGGGCGGGATTGATTTTTACCTTCACCAATTCGGAAGTTAAGGGATCCAGCCACCTGACACCAGGCTGGGCAGCTGCCCAGGCCGGCACTGCGGCTATTAGCCCGAGCAGAAACAGGAGAATCAGACTCACGCTTCGCTTCCTCATAAAATATCGCCCCCAGCGGGAAGGGAAAGCCGGGGGCGCGTACAGTAAAGGGTGGGAAAGAAACAGCCTGCTTTCCACTGGAAAGCAGGCTGCTCAAAATGGCTATAGATGCCATTACCCTTTGCCATATGAGCAGCCTGGCAATCATAGTTCCCAACGGGAACCTTAGACCCATGGCTTTGCGCCCCAGGCTTTCGCCTGGTTTGCCCGTTGTCTTCTGTTCTTACCCAATATATTCGGGGTTAAATGGAAAAATCCTGCCTCTAGCAAGAAGTTCTAATTTAATAGAAAAATCGCCAATTTAACGACAGCGGAATATAATGCAACAAAAAGACAGAGGAGGCAAACCGGATGGAAGGCAAGAAGCGTTATATTCTCAAACTGGAAGAACGTTACTGGCGACGGCGGCGTGAAGGCTTACTGCGCTCTCTTTCCGGCAAGATAGTCCGCAGTTTTGAAACTATGCCTTATCTGGTAATTGAACTGAACCAGACTGAAGTTGAGCAGATACGGAACCTGCGCGGGGTAATGGAAGTTTTTGAAGATGAACAGGCCACCACCCAGGAACAGCAAATACCCTGGGGGGTGGCGGTGCTGGCAGGCCCGCAGGTGGCGAGCCAGCTGGGGGTCAATGGTTCAGGAGTAAGGGTAGGGGTGCTGGATACAGGAATTGATTTACAGCATCCTGATTTGAAGGTGGCCGGAGGGATTGCGCTGACAGGGGACAGCTTCCAGGATGATAATGGTCATGGCACCCATGTGGCCGGAATAATAGCGGCTCAGGACAATAGCCAAGGGGTAGTCGGGATTGCCCCGGGGGTCGAGTTGTTTGCCATCAAGGCCCTGAACAGTGCGGGGAGCGGCTGGTACAGTGATATAGCGGCTGGTCTGGAGTGGGCGATCAAAAACCGGCTGGATATAGTCAACCTGAGCCTGGGAGGAAAACAGAACAATCCCCTTTTGCGGTATGCGGTGAAAAGAGCAGCCAGAGCGGGAATCCTGCTAATGGCTGCGGCGGGCAATGCTGGGAACGAAGAAGGAAAAGGGGATACCGTTCTCTATCCGGCCAGGTATCCGGAAGTGATGGCCGTAGGAGCGATTGACCGTCAGTGGCAACGGGCTCCCTTTTCCAGCACTGGCCCGGCCCTGGATCTGGTAGCGCCGGGGGTGGAGATTCTCAGTACTATACCGGGGGGAGATTATAAGGTGATGAGCGGAACATCGATGGCCAGTCCCCATATCACCGGGCTGGCAGCCTTATTGAAATCCGCCTATCCCAGGCTGAAAGCGAAAGAGATCAGGCAACGGCTGACAGCTGGTGCAATTGATCTGGGCAGTAAAGGATGGGACAGCTGGTATGGCTATGGGCTGCCCACTGGCATCCAGGTTCTGGGCAAAAGAAAACCCCGCTAAGCGGGGTTTTCAGTTTGCGGCCAGCAATCTTTGCAGACCGGCCAGGGTGTCACTGACCAGCAGGGCCAGGGGTTTGCTGAGGGTCTGGATTTGCTGCTGGGGTGGTAAAGTGGTCAGGGGTTTTTGCAGTAATAGTTTTTGCTCTGCTTCTGGCAAGCGATAGAATTCGTAGAGGAAGCGGGCAGCCAGCTCATTGCGATTCCAGCCCACCAGTTTGTTGACGATGATCACAGTCAGTTGCTCTCGACCGGTATCAGGGGTGAGGTCCGGCAAAAGGGCCTGGATTTGCGCATCAGGAACGGTTTTGAGTTGAGCTAGCACCATCTGATCCAGCTGGGCCCGGCTCAGCTGCTTGGCCTGGCTGGCCAGGGCCAGAGCCACCGTTTCCGCACCGGTAGTACCGGGTTGCCGGGCCTGCAGCTGGGCGACAGGAGCGACCGGTTTCTGGTTAACCGGGGCGGGAGCCGGCGGGGCTGGTGTGGCTTTTTTGGCAGCCGCCTCTTTGATTTGTTCCTCCAGCTCCTGCCATTGCTCCACACTGAGCAGGCCCTTGTCCACAAATTGCAGTAACTGGGCCTGAGACAAGCCTCCCTGCTGATAGAGGGGCAGTAAATCCGAGGTAGTAAGCCGGCCCTGGGTTAAGAGCAACTGAAAGGTATCGAAGTTTTCCCCGTTGATTTTCCCTCTGGCTACAGCCTGCAATTCTCGCATGCGCTGCCGGGCCTGTCGGGTCTGTTCTGCCAGGGTTATTACTTCAGGATGGTCGACAGTGCTGGCCGCCTGGGCTGAGGCCAGAGCGGGCCCGCGAAAGTTTTTGTAGTAGTTGAGCCAGTGGGGATCGGTGGACCATTCGCTTTTATACTGGTACCAGTATACTGCGGTTGACAACCAAAAGCAGGCGGTAAGCCCCAGAGAAATCAGGGTTGGGCGGATTTTGCGCCTTTCCAGTAAGAGCAGGCTGAGGATGAAAGCTATTAATGATAGGACAACCAGAGTCAAGAAAATATATAAGGACAACAGTCTCACCCCGATTTATGTTTATATATTCAAATTTTAACATAAAGCGAAGATATTATATGTCGAAATATGATAGAGAAAAGAAGGAAAACTGAAAAATTTTCGACAAAAAACGAGAAAATTTGTCGATAAAAAAATAGAATTGCATACACAATTCGACATAAAATCAGGGGGGATTTAGTTATAATAAAAAATGATAAAAATGATTTTAAATAAACGAGGAGGCATGACAGTGCAGCTGGAAGAGGAAATTGACCTGCGCGAGCTGGGGCAAATACTGTGGAAACACAAATTGCTTTTAATCGTAATCCCTCTGATTGCGGTAATAACCAGCGGGATTCTCAGTTTTTTTGTGTTGCCACCGGTATATGAGGCATCAGCGACCTTACTGGTTAATAAAGGTGGCCAGAAATTGATTCGGGATGACTATACCAGCTTGCTAGCTGCCAAGGAGCTGGTGAAAACCTATAACGAAATTGTGAAAAGCCGCACAGTGGCGGAAAAAGTGGCCCAGAATCTGGGCGGGGAACTGAAACCGGAAGAAATCCAGGAGATGCTGAAAGTTAGTTTGCTGAAGGATACCATCATGCTGACCATCAGTGCCGAGGATACCAACCAGGAACGGGTGGCTCATCTGGTGAATACTGTCGCCTATGTTTTTGCCGATCAGATCAAGGATATGATGGCGGTAGACAATGTGAAGGTGGTTGACCCGGCGGTACGGCCGGAAAAACCCATCAAGCCGAAAAAGGCGCTGAATATGGCTATGGCTCTGGTACTGGGGTTAATGGTAGCTGCGGGCTTGATCTTCTTGCTGGAATTCCTGGATGACAGTCTCAAGACACCGGAAGATGTAGAAAAATATCTGGAAATCCCAGTGCTGGGCATCATTCCCCGCCGGGATTAAGGGAGGGCAGATGATGGAACGGCTAATCGTGGACAAGGAACCGAAATCCCCCGTAGCGGAAGCATACCGGCGGCTGCGGACCAATATCCAGTATGCCAATGTGGCCCATGAACTGAAAACAATACTGTTTACCAGCGCTGGCCCGGGTGAGGGGAAGTCTTCGGTAGCGGCCAATTATGCCGCCCTGGTGGCCCAGCAGAAAAAGGAAGTAATCCTGGTGGATTGTGATTTGCGCAGGCCCAGTTTGCACAGGATCTTTGACTTAAAAAACAGCCGGGGATTGACCAATGTCATGACCCATGATTTTGAACTAAAGGATGTTCTGCAGACTACCAGTGTGCCCGGGTTGAGGGTACTGACTTCTGGCCCGATTCCCCCCAATCCGGTAGAATTGCTGTCAGCAGAAGAAATGGAAAGTATACTGAGAAAGTTAAAAGAGATGGCAGATCTGGTGGTCATCGATACGCCGCCCATCCAGGCTGTAACGGATGCTCTGGTGCTGGCACCGAAGGTAGATGGGGTGGTGCTGGTGTTGATGGCAGCAGCGGTGAGCAGACAGCAGGCCCGACTGGCCAAAGAAGGGATTCAGCGGGTCGGGGGACGACTGCTGGGGGCTGTGTTGAATGGGGTGGAAATGAAGAAGGGTAGTTATTATTACTATAATTATCATTATAGCTATGGGGTGAGCGAATAGAAAACAGGAAGGAGAGGGGAAGAGAGTGGGGATTATCCGCAAAAGAGAACTTATCCGGGAGCTGATCTGGCTGGCCCAGGTACCGGTAGTCGGTGCAGCTGTGTTGACAGCGGCTATATTTCGTTTTGGCTGGATCGGGGCTATACCTGTCAATGATCGCTTGTTTTCCTTTTCAGCTGCTGTATTGTGGCTGCTGGCCGTCAAACTGGCGGAAGATAACCGTTTGATCTGGCAGGAACCGGGAAAGCAAATGATGCGCTTGCTCAAAACCTGGCTGGCATATATTTTTGCCTTGCTGGTGTTACTGGTAGGGATTAAGCTGGATATCAGCCGGGTGTTTCTGGGGGTATTTTCACTCTCGTTGCTATTATATAGCCTGCTTGCGCGTTTTGGTCTGCTCTGGTATGCCCGGCAGAGTCAAAAAGAGGACAGGGTGCGCGTTTTGCTGGTGGGCAGTGGCGAAATGGCCAATTATGCCGTGCGGCATATAGAAGAGAAAACGGGACAAGATGTGCAGATTATTGGAATCCTGGGAGAAGCGCAGCTTCCCGGCATCCGCTGGCTGGGCACCGTCAATGAACTGGGGCGGGTGCTGCATGAGGAAGTGGTGGATGAAATCCTGATCGCCATGCCGCTCAAGGATTATGAGGAATGGAAGTGGGTTATTGACCGGGGGGAAGAAGAAGGCAAAACGGTGCATTTGCTGGCAAACCTGGGTGAAAAACGGCTGATCAGAGGGCAGGCCGGTGAACTGGCGGATTTACCGGTGATTTCCTATATGCCGTCAAAGCAGAACATCTGGCAGAGGATGGCCAAAAGAGCTTTTGATGTGGTCTTTTCCTCCCTGGTGCTGATTGGTGGAGCGCCGGTTTTCTTGCTGATTGCTATCCTGATTAAGCTGGATTCCAAAGGCCCGGTCTTTTTCATTCAGCCCCGGGTCGGCCTGAATGGCCGGATCTTCAAGATGATCAAGTTCCGCACCATGGTGCCGGATGCGGAAGCCCGGCTGAAAGAAGTGGCCCATCTCAATGAAATGGACGGGCCGGTGTTCAAAATCACCAATGATCCGCGAATTACCAGGGTGGGCAAGTTTTTGCGCAAGACAAGCCTGGATGAGTTACCGCAGTTTATCAACGTGCTGCTGGGAGATATGAGTGTGGTAGGACCGAGGCCGGCGCTGCCCCGGGAAGTGGCCCAGTATGATAGCCGCTATCGCAGGAGGCTGTCGGTGAAGCCAGGGATTACCTGTATCTGGCAGGTGTCGGGGCGAAATGATGTGAGTTTTGAAGAGTGGATGGGAATGGATATGGAGTATATAGATCGGGCCAGTTTGTGGCTGGATCTGGCGCTGGTGGTAAAGACGGTATTTAAAATGGCTGAGGGGAAGTAACGTTTCACAAAAATATAATACTTAATTTATTCTAAATCTTAAATAGTTTGTTTTCTTTTTAGCTACACACATATTGATATTTAAGAGCTTGGTTATGATCTTTGTTATTTTTATAACAAATCAACACATGCTTCAACTTGTTTGGCTGTATGGATTGCGTCAAGACATTTTTCATACTTATATAATGGAGAGTAGCTATGCTATACTTTATTATTGGAATTATTTCTATTATATTTTTTAGTGTCACTCTTAAAAGTATTAGAAAAGGTGCAAAGTTGTTTCTTTTATTGGTATTAATTATTCCATATTTTAAATTAGGTCATAGCTATTTTAATATGGAATATATTTATATAATATTTTTATTTATTGTATTGCTAATAAAAAGATTTTTTTCAAAAAAAGCAATAGTTTGGCCCAAGGTCGCCAATTATTACCTTATGTTTGTAATGTATATTTTTTTTAATACTATTATTAATATAAACCATTATAGTGAAATTACTACTATATTTAAAAATTTTTTCTTTTATGTTAAACCTCTAATACTGATGTTCATCTTTTCAAATATACAGTTAAACCACAGAGATGTAAGAAATCTTCTTGATTCTTTTGTATATTTATCTATTATTTTTTTAATATTTGAGATAGGGCAAATTAATAATAATGAGTTTATTACTAACATTACTTTAGAGTATTATAGCTCTCCTTCAAGGCTTTCTATCCAAAATTTAATAGAATTTTATGGCGGTATTATACGAGGTGTTTCGGTTTTTGAACACCCTGCTTATGCATCAATATATTTTCTCTTATCGTTATGTATATCTATATATAGGTTATTATCCGGTATCCATGGCTTTAGATTTATAGCATGGCTTGTTCTTGTTTTTATAAATATAGTTGGTGGTTATTTAACAGCAAGTGCTACTTTTATTAGTGGGATTATATTATTACTTTTGTTTTTATCATCATACTTATTATATAAGCGTAGATTTATTAGTTTAATTAAAATTTATTTTTGTGTGTTGATACTCATATATTTAATTTCCCTAAATTGTAATTATTTATCTAATGGTGATGTAATCAAATACCAAATTGACAGGGTATATAATTTAGAAATATTTAATACTCGATTTAATTCTCAAAATGGATTCTTACTTGAAACAATAAGTCAAATAAAAAATAATTTTATTTTTGGGTTAGGAATTTTGAATTTTAATAATGTTTTTATTGGAGATTCTATGTGGGTGATAATTTTTTATTATGGAGGATTAGTTGGATTTATTATTTTTTCTACTTTCTTGATTCAAGTTATTCATAATTTTATTAAATTACAATATGATTTACTTATTTTAGTTTTATGGGTGTATGTTTTTGTTATAACAGGCTTTGGTATACCTAGTTTTTTTACTCCGAGAATACAAGATTGGTTTTGGGCTTTTGTTAGTATAATGTGTGTAAAGAGATATTCAATCTATTTAGGAATTGGGAGAGGATATTATCGTGAGAAAATTGAAAGTTTTGCACATTTTACCTAAACTTGGGTTTGGCGGAGCGGAGCGATTGGTTTTAGATTTAGTTAGATTTAAAAAAAATGTAGATACTGGATTATGTATTTTATATAATAATATTAATCCTTTTTTTGAACAGGAATTAATCAGCATTAATACAAGATATTGGTATCTTAATAAAAAAAGAGGCTTTGATGTTTCTATGTTTAATAAAATTTTAACAATAATTAATGATTTTGATCCAGATATTGTTCATACACATTTATATGTTCTAAGATATGCACTTGTTCCATCAATTTTAGCAAAAGTACCAGTAATAATACATACTGTTCATAATGACCCTTATTATGAGGTCGATAAAGTAGGGAAAATTATTCACTATTTAGGATTTAAAAAACAAAATTTAATTCCAGTAAGTATTTCAAATTTAATTTGTGACAAGTTAAAAAAATTTTATCAGGTAGAATATTCTCCTGTAATTTATAATGGTGTAGATACTGAAAACTTTAATATGAGGTTAAATGACTCAACTAAAATTGATTTTAAAAAATATTTTGGAATACCAATCGATAAAAAAATTATTTTACACATTGGTAGGTTTGCTAGACAAAAAAATCATATACTTCTCGTAAATGCATATATGATGATAAAAGAAAAGTTAAATGATACTATTCTCGTTCTTGTTGGTGATGGACCAGAAAGAGCAAAAATAGAGAGTTATGTAAAAGACAAAGATTTGCAAAAAAATGTTTTTTTTCTAGGTGAAATATCAAATGTTAATTCCTTATACCAAATAGCTGATGTTTTTGTCTTATCCTCTGATTGGGAAGGGTTTCCATTAGTGTTATTGGAAGCGATGTCAGCAGGGTTACCCATTGTTTCGACAAACGTAGGAGGAATATCAGAAATTATAGAAGATAAGGTTACTGGGTTTTTAGTAGAACCAAGAGATACTTATGGACTTGCGTCAAAAATTATTGAAATCTTAAAAAATCAACAATTGGCATATAAGATAAAAAATAACTTAGAAAAAAGGGCTAAAGAATTTGATATTAGAAAAACCGTGGAGAATTACGAAAAATTATATTTAGAAATGCTTAAAAAATTTAAAACTAATCCTGAATTAGTGAATTAGTCATAAATATCTTTTTAAATGTGCTATGTAAACATTTTAAGCCATTAAATTATCGTTTGCTGTTTAAAATTGGCACCTTGAAAAAGATAATAAAATCGACTCTGTTTTTTGGGTTTAGCAAGAATTTAATATTGTCAAGGCTATGATTTTGGAATCCAATCTTATCAAAGCAGCTGGTCGAAAATTATAAGTGCATAGCGGATGCTTTTTTCAAGAAGTTCATCCGTGCTTTTTTGACTGTGATCCTTTCCTTCGCGAAGCTCTGTATTGACACAATAACCTTCCTAGCCAAGATAGGCAAAAGATAGGAACATAACCATCATGGACTTATATGTCCGTGAAAGACCATACTTTTTGGTACTGAATTATCGAATTGGGAAATATCGATATCCAAGAGGAACCAATTCACGTTTACTGAGGTTGATTTCAGCGCCAGCAATTTTAATCACACGGGGGGATTCATCTAGAATAATAGCGTTTTACAGTCTCCTGCCATATCCAAACGTTGCGTAATGTTGGTTAACCTTGTTGATATTTAAACTAAATAAGAAGTCAACTCATCTTTACGAATAACTTCGATATAATCAAAATCATTTTTGCCCCTGGCATAAAAGACCAATATATGCTATTGCTCAATCACTATTACAAATCTTGAGGTTATCATTTTTTGTAAAGAAATTTTTAAAGACGATTAATAAACCTAGTTTGCAGCAATAGTAAGCCGACTAATGCCATGCCGGAGTGGGTAGTTAAAAGTTTATTTGTGTGTCTAGCTGGAATCTCACGAGGCACAACGAGGTAAAATCTAATTTAAACAAAATTATGTTGTCATATCTTATTATTCTTGCCAATTCTACCTTGAGAACGAATTATACATCACAGATTCAGATTGGGTTAATTTTATTTAAAGTGGTATGGGAAGTGTTTTGCAGTTATGAAGAATAAAATTTTATTAATTAGTCCATTGCCTCCTCCAATAGGAGGGATTAGTATCTGGACTCAGAATATTTTAAATTCAAAAATTAAAGATTTATTTATTCATATTAACACTTCTAATGGTATCAATGCTAATTTAATACAAAAAATATATAAATTATATAAATATATTTTTGATTTCTTGCAAAAAATTAATAAAGTTTACATTGTCCATATTAACACGTCTTCTTTTTTATCGTTTTATCAAAAATCAATTTTTGTATTGTTATCAAAAATTTTTAAAAAGAAAGTGATTCTACATATACATAGTGGCAATTTTTTGGACTTTTACAATAATGCTAATCTTTTATTCAAAATTTATATAAAAAAAATTTTGTTGATTAGCGATAGGGTTGCAGTATTATCTAACCAATGGGAAAAGCGTTTTAAAAGTATAGATTCAGAAATTAAAACAGTAGTATTGCCTAATTGGGTTGAAATGCCAAAAGAGGATTTTATGAGAAATTATAATAGTAGATGTGAACATACTAGAATAATTTTATATCTTGGTTCTATCATTGAAAATAAGGGAATACACGATTTAATAAAAGCAATTTTTTTAATTAATAACAATTTAATAAATTTTAAAGTTTTAATAGCAGGAGCGGGGAAAGCTGAGTATGTTAGTAAATGCAAAAAAATGGTAACAAATATGGGGTTAGTAGATAAGGTTCATTTTATCAATGAAGTTTCTGGTAACGAGAAATATTTGTTACTACGTAATGCTAGTATTTTTGTTTTGCCTTCATATTATGAAGGAATGCCTTTAGCTATGTTAGAAGCTATGTCATTTGGACTACCAATAATTGCAACAAAAGTAGGATCAATTCCTGAAGTTATTGAAGAAGAGGTAAATGGTTTTTTATTTGAGGAAGGCGATGCAGAAAAACTAGCTCAAAAAATTCTATATATATTAAATAATTATAAATTAGCTGAACAAATCGGAAAAAACAATATTGAAAAAATAAGCAAATATTTTTCTGATGAGGTTGTATTAAGAAAATTTGAAGAACTTTATTACAGTTTACAGGGGGGGAATTATGAGTAAAAATGTAATATTCATAAGTACAAATTTTTCACCAGAAACGTGTCCGGGTGCAAAAAGAATAAAATTTTTTGCTGAAGAAATTAATAAAAAGAATAATGTAATAATAATTACGTTACTACCCAATTACCCACAAGGTGAAATATATAAAAATTATAGAACGACAAAAGTTATTACAAAATATTTAGAAAATAATATGACAGTATATAGAATTTACCCTCTAATAGTACCTAAAAATAGAATATTTCTTAGAGTTTTAGCAGAATTATATTTTGCTTTTATAAGTTTTTTATTAATATTATCATTTAGTAAAGTTGATTTGGTTGTCACTACAACACCATCTATGTTCCTAGGACCTACAGGTTTTGTTGCTAGTAAGCTTAAAAGAGCATTTTTCATTTGGGATATTAGAGATTTAATTTGGTTGTATGCGGCAGATATAATAAAAAAAAGATTTACTGCGAAGCTAATTGAAAAATTGATAATTAAAATTGCTCATCGTGCTAATGGAATTATTACTACTACAGATTCTCAAAAAGAATATTTTATTGATAACGGTTGTTCACATAATAAAATACTAGTAATACCAAACGGTGTAGATGATGATTTTTATAGCTTTTTTTGTAACCAAATTCAGATAGATGATACATTTATGCCTCAAGAATATAAGGTGGTTTATTCAGGACTTATTGGTTATCCGCAGGATTTATCTGTATTAGTGGAAACAGCAAAACTTATGCAAAATGATAAAAGAATAAAATTTATTATTGCAGGCCAAGGTGTAGAATATAAAAAAATTAAAAATTTAATACTTTCCAACCAATTAAGAAATATAGAATTACTTGGTTACTTAGATCAAGAAAAGATTAAAAAATTATACAGGGATGCTCATATACTATTTGCGCACCTCAGGGATGACCAATCGCTGCGAACAGCCCAACCGTCAAAAATCTGGGAATATATGGCTGTTGGTAAACCGATAATTTTTGCTGGTGAAGGTGAAAGTAAAAAAGTGTTAAACGAAGTAAGATGCGGAATTGTAGTACCTCCAAATAAACCTGAACAAATTGTTAAAGCTATTTATGAGATTATAGAAAATTATCCACAATATTATTTAGAGTTTAAATCAAAAGCTCATAAATATATCTCAAAAAATCGTCTTAATAGTATTTTGGCTAAAAAATTTGAAAACTATGTCATGAATAAAATAGGTTTAAAAGATTAGGAGGCCGAAATGAACATCCTTGTCACCGGCGGCGCCGGCTACATCGGTAGCCACACCGTATACTACCTGCTCCAGCAGGGCTATCAGCCCATCGTGCTGGACAACCTCAGCACCGGCCATCGCCAGGCTGTACCATCTACCGTCCCCTTTTACCATGGCGACATTGCCGACTCTGCCCTGGTCACCTTCATCATCGACCGGCACCAGATCAGCGGCGTCATCCATTTCGCCGCTAGCAGCCTGGTGGGAGAATCCATGGCCAACCCGGCCAAATACTTTGAAAACAACGTCGTCAAAACCATCCTCTTCCTCAACACCCTGCTCAAAACCGGAGTCAAGCACCTGGTTTTTAGTTCCACGGCAGCCGTCTACGGCGAGCCGCGGCAACTGCCCATTCGGGAAGAGGATCTCACAGAACCTACCAATGTCTACGGTCAGACCAAGCTCATGCTGGAACAGGTCATGGCTCAATATGCCAGGACCTATGATTTTCACTATGCTGCTTTACGCTATTTCAATGCCTGTGGTGCCCTGCCTGATGGCTCCATCGGCGAGGATCATCAGCCGGAAACCCACCTGATCCCTTTGATCCTGCAGGTGGCTAATGGCAGGCGGGATCACATTACCATCTATGGCCAGGATTATCCTACCCCTGATGGCACCTGCATTCGGGACTATATTCACGTCCTCGACCTGGCTGAAGCCCATTTGCTGGCCTTGCAATACCTCTGGAATGGGGGAGAATCCGGGCCTTTTAATCTGGGCAATGGCCAGGGTTTCTCCGTTCAGGAGGTCATCAGCGTCGCCCGCCAGGTGACCGGTCATCCTTTGCCGGTACAGATCGGTCCCCGGCGGCCGGGAGATCCGGCCCGGCTGGTGGCAGCAGCGGAAAAAGCCAGGCAGGTACTGAGCTGGCAACCTCGCTACCCTGATCTGGCGGCCATGGTGGCATCAGCCTGGGCCTGGCATCGCCAGCATCCTGATGGATTTAAGTAGAACTTTTCATTAAGAAAGGAAATGGGAATGTTTGGACGGGGAAAATTGGTCTGGCTGGTACTGGGTTTTGGCTGGCTTCTTCTCATCTTCTGGTTTTCCAGTCAGCCCTTTGCCCTGCAGAGGGCTCTTTATTCTTCCTCCTTGCGGCATTTTCTTGCCCTGCTACCGGCACAGCTTACCTTCGTTGAAGCCGAATATCTTTTACGCAAGTTTGCCCATGTAGTTGAATATACTATCTTTGGTTTTATTCTCTTACGGGTGCTGGGCCGCTGGTGGCCAGCTCTGCTTTTCCTGCCTTTGATTGCTCTATTCGATGAACTCAACCAGCGCCAGATCAGTGGCCGCCATGGCCGCTGGCAGGATGTGCTGCTGGACTTGAGCATTTTTTATCTTTTGGCTATATTTAATTATTGTAGAGCAAAATTCAGGCAGGAAAAAACAAAATCTAACAGAAGATAAAAAATAATACTGTGTTTTACAGGGGGGAGTGAAGAGGATGAAAGTGCGTAAAGCGATTATTCCAGCGGCAGGTTTGGGAACCAGGTTTTTGCCTGCTACCAAGGCCCAGCCCAAGGAGATGCTGCCTCTGGTGGATAAGCCCACCATTCAGTATGTGGTGGAGGAGGCGGTGGCTTCCGGGATCAAGGACATTATCATTGTCACCGGCCGGGGCAAACGGGCCATTGAGGACCATTTTGACCGCTCCATTGAGCTGGAGACTTTCCTGGAGGAAAAAGGTAAACTCGATTTGCTGAAAGAAGTGCGTTCCATCTCCGATATGGTGGATGTTCACTATGTTCGGCAAAAGGAGGCCAAAGGTCTGGGCCATGCCGTCTGGTGCGCCCGCCGCTTTATCGGCAATGAGCCCTTTGCTGTCATGCTGGGCGATGATATTGTGGTCGGGGAACCGCCCTGTCTGGCCCAGCTGCTGGAGGTCTATTACCAGACCGGGGAACCGGTGGTAGGAGTGCAACCGGTGCCTCTGGCTGATACCCGGAAATATGGCATTGTGGATGTGGAGCATACCGGTGGTAACTGCTTGCCGGTTCGGGACCTGGTGGAAAAACCTGACCCGGAGGTAGCTCCTTCCCGGCTGGCCATCATGGGCCGCTATGTCCTGACTCCGGATATTTTCCCTATCCTGGAGGCCCAGGAAACAGGGGTAGGGGGCGAAATCCAGCTCACTGATGCCCTGCGCAAATTGAACCAGAAACGGCGCATTCATGCCTGCATTTTCACTGGCAAACGCTATGATGTTGGGGATAAGCTGGGCTATATTCAGGCTACGGTGGAACTGGCCTTGCGCCGCGAGGATTTGCGGGAACAGGTGGAAAAGTATCTGGAAGAACTGGTGGAGAAGAAAAAGGTGCTGTTGTAGCCTCAATTTGAGGCTATTTTTTCTGCAATTTTTGCTTGGATTTCCTGGATGTGCTATAATAAAATTAAGCAGCTTAATCAAAAGGCAGTGATCAAAATGAACGAAGATGTTATTCAAGAAATGGTGAATGCCATTCGGACAAAATTTAATCCAGAGCAAATAATAGTATTTGGTTCATGGGCTAGAGGAGAAGCAAATGAGGATAGTGATATAGACTTTTTAGTCATTATGCCTGATGAAATACCAAATAAGAGATTTTTACAAATAGAAATCAGAAAAGCTCTAAGAGGATTTGCTATCCCTAAAGATGTTGTAGTTCTGAGTAAAAATGAAATCTCCAAATATAAAAATATTAATGGGTTAGTATATAAAAACGCTCTTGAAGAGGGTAGAGTTTATTATGGAAGATAACCTTATTTATACAAAATGGCTCAATTATGCAAATGAAGACATCCGAACTGCAAAAGCCATAATTAAAGAAGATTTACCAGCTAGAAATGCCTGTTATATGGCCCAGCAATGTGCTGAGAAAAGCCTAAAAGCTTTATTATTAAAATTTAAAATTCCTTTTAAAAAATCTCATGACCTGGCATATTTGGCAGAATTGTTACCGAGGGAATATGCAAACACCTTTTTAGAATTTGACCTTGAATGGCTCACAGAATGGTGTGTTGAAGGTCGATATCCGGGAGATTACCCGGAAGCTGATAGAGAGGATGCAATGTTAGCCATTAATATAGCCGAAGCAGTTTACCATTTAGCATATAAGATCCTTACAGAACAAAAAATAATTATTAGTTAGCCTCAACTTGAGGCTATTTTTTCTGCATTTTTTGCATTTTTTTGCTTGAAATTCCCAGAATTGAATAGAAAAATTCGCCAGAGTTTGGTATAATATTTCTAAATTAGTATCTAAGGAGGTAGCATTTTGGCAACAAAAGTTTTAGTTACCGGTGGGGCCGGTTTTATTGGCTCCCACTTGACCGAAGCTTTGTTGGAACAGGGCTATGAAGTAACAGTAGCAGACAACTTGAGCACAGGCAAGTTGCTTAATTTACCTCATAAAGGGGAAAATTTTCACAAACTTGACATCACCGCTCCCGAATTTCGGCAGCTGGTACGAGAACTCAAACCCCGTTATATCTTCCACCAGGCGGCGCAAATCGATGTCCAGACCTCCCTGGCTGATCCCATCCTGGATGCTAAAGTCAATATCCTGGGCACCCTCAATGTCCTGGAAGCCTGCCGTGAGGCAGGGGTGGAAAAGCTGATCTATGCCTCTTCCGCTGCGGTCTTCGGGGAACCTCAGTATCTGGGCATCGATGAAGCTCATCCGGTAGAACCCCTTGCTCCCTATGGCGTCTCCAAGCATACTCCTGAACATTACCTGGCCCTCTATGGCCAGCTTTATGGCCTGCGCTGGACTGCCCTGCGCTATGCCAATGTTTATGGTCCCCGCCAGGATGCCTCCGGTGAGGGCGGGGTGGTGGCCATTTTCACCGACCGCCTGTTAAAAGGCCAGGAGCCGGTGATTTATGGCGATGGCCAGCAGACCCGGGATTTCATCTATGTTGCTGACGTGGTAGCTGCCAACCTGTCCGCTCTGGAACGGGGCGATGGCGGGATCTACAATATCGGCACTGGACAGGCTACCAGTGTGCTGGAGCTTTACCGGACTCTGGCGGAGCTGTTGCGCGAGTCAGGAGAAAGGGAGGTACCGTCCTACCGGCTGGCTCCGGCCCGGCCGGGCGATATCCGCCACAGCTATTTTAATCCACAGCGGGCAGAACAGGAACTGGACTGGCGAGCCCGTTACAGTTTGCGTCAGGGATTGGAGCTGATGCTGGCATGTCTCAGGGCCGATTAGCCAGAGCAGCTGCCGGCATGGTAGTGGTCAGCCTGCTCAGCAAGATCCTGGGTTTTGGCCGGGAAACGGTGATTGCCGCCCAGCTGGGGGCGACAGCGGCCGGGGATGCCTTCAAGGTGGCATCCTTTATCCCGATGATGCTGTTTAACATCATCGCGGCTGCTCTGGGCAACACCTTTATACCCCTGCTGACTGAACTGGAAACCAGCCGGGGGGAGAAAGAACTAAACCGCTATGTCGCCAATGTCACCAACTCCATCACTGTTATTGCCCTGGTCTTCGCCGGGCTGGGCATGCTCCTCAATCCCTGGTTGGTGAAACTGATTGCACCCGGCTTTAAGGCCGAAACCTATCAGCTTACAGTGGAACTGGTCTACTGGTTAATGCCCTGTATTGTGCTGCTGGGCTTTATTGGCCTGACCACCGGTTACCTCAATTTCCGCCATGTCTTTGCCAGGCCTCTGCTGGGCGGGGTGGTATTTAATATCATCATTATCGCCGGCCTGATTTTGCTGGTGCCCTGGCTGGGAGTGCAGGGAGCAGTGCTGGCCTTGCTGCTGGCCTATGGCGGCCAGGTGCTCTACCAGCTGGCGGTAGCAATCAGGTACGGTTTTCGCTTTCGGCCTGTCCTGGACTGGCGGGAACCATACCTGAAGCGGATGCTCAAACTGGCGGTGCCGGTGATTATCGGGACCGCAGTCTGGACGGTATCTACCCTGGTGGACCGCATTTTTGCCAGTTCCCTGGCCGAAGGCAGCATTTCTGCCCTGGACTATGCTGCCCGGTTGAACAGCTTTGCCCTCGGTCTCTTTGTTTCTGCTATTGCCAGTGTCTATTTTCCTACCCTATCCCGGGCCGGTGCAGCCCGGGACTGGGGGGCTTTCAACGACCATTTGTTGCGGGCTATTAACATTAACATCTATATTATCCTGCCCATGGCGGTGGGATTGCTGGTGCTGGCTCAGCCCATAGTGCGGCTGCTCTTTGAACGGGGGGCTTTTGACAGCAGGGCTACAGCCATGACTGCCGAAGCGCTGGCCTTTTTGTCCCTGGGTTTGCTGGCTTTTGCCCTGCGGGAGATTTTTAGCCGGGCCTTTTATTCCCTGCAGGATACGCTTACTCCGTTGACTAACGGGATCATGACGGTGTTGCTGAACGTGGGCCTCAATGCGATCCTGGTCAGGCTGATGGGCCTGAGTGGTATCGCTTTGGCTACTTCCCTGGCTTCCAATCTGATGATCCTCTACCTGGGCTGGCGCTTGAAAGGCAAGGCGCCCCGGCTCAGCTACCGCCCTGTCTGGATAGCAGCAGGCAAAGGGGTGGTGGCAGTGCTGGCCATGGCCCTGGCTGTGAAGGGCTGCGACCTGCTGCTGGCCCGCTGGGGCAGTCAGCACTGGGGCCTGGTCCTGCGGGTAGGACTGGATATTGTCCTGGGGGCAGGGGTGTATTTTCTGGCTCTCTGGTGGTTAAAGGTGACGGAATTGCAGGAGCTTTTAAGCTGGGCGGGAAAAAAATTAAAAATTTCCTTCTTAAAGGTTTAAACTTTATGGCTTCTGCATATCCTATATAAGGGAACTTTTATTTAAAGGAGTTGGGAGTCGTGAAAGGAAAAGGCAGAAAACTGAAAAAACTCATTCTGGACATGCAAGGTCAACTGAGTGAACGTCTGGAAGCCCTGGCCGATGAGGAAAAGAAGCTGAAAAAGGCTTTGGAATATCTGGCCAAAGGGGTTGAAATTCTGGATGAGTTGGAAGAAGCTCAGGCCAGAAAGCGGGCGCGGACGCCGCGGGCCCATGATCCCAATTCACTGGGGGGCAAGGACCTGCGGGCCAAGGTGGTGGAAGTTTTGCAAAACTCCCCCATGCCCCTGGCGGCAGCCCAGATTCTGCAGAGCCTTACTGATCAGGGCCTGACTCCTCGTAGCAAGGATTTGCTCCTGGTTTATCTGGCTGAGATGGCCAAGCAGGGGGAAATCGTGCGGCCGCGGCGGGGTTATTACACTGTGCCTGAGGCTATGGAAAATGTCTAGGTTCTGGCAGTGGACAGCCATTATTGCCGCCCTGGTGCTGCTGGGCGGTTGTCTGGGCCGGCCGCAGGCCGGCTCACCCCCTGCTGCGCCTCCGAATACGGTGACCCGGGAAATCACGTTGTACTTTGCTGATATGCAGGCGGAAAAGGTAACCCCGGAGCGCCGCCAGGTGCAGGTTGAGCCGGACCAGGCTCTGGTACCGGTGATTGTGCAGGAATTGATCAATGGCCCGCGGGTAAAAGGCCATTTTCCCACTATTCCTCCTGGGACCCGCTTGCTGGACTGGAAACTGGAAAAGGGACTGCTTACCCTCAATTTTTCCCGGGAGATTCAGGTCAACCATCCGGGTGGGACGGCCGGGGAAGCCATGACCATCTATTCCCTGGTTACCAGCCTGACTGAACTGCCGGAAGTGCGGGAAGTGCAGTTTCTGGTGGAAGGGGAAAAGAATGAAGCCATCTGGGGCCACGCTGATACCACCCGCCCGTTTAAACGCAATCCCGACATGATCGATAAACCCTGACAGGTCGAGGGAATCGACCTGTTTCTTTTTTATTGACCTGGTCCGGCTGGAATGCGTAAAATAGAGGCAGGAGGTATAAAACGATGTTTTTTCTCCTGGATTTTACCGCTCTGGCTTTGCTGCTGGAGGAAAGGCTGGAAGCTATATATATCTGGCGGGATTTCTGGGACCGGCTGGCCGGTCTGGGCCTGATGCTGGCTCTGGCCTGGTGGTTGCTGGCCTGGCGCTGGGGCTGGAGCTGGTGGCAGGCAGGGGCTGGTTTACTCTGGCTGGCCCAGGCGGGCTATCTGAAATGGCGCCTGGAGGGCCGGCGCCTTTCGCCCTGGTGGCTGGCGGCAGGTACCTGGCTGGCCCATGCGGGAAGGGGGTTTTGGGGCTGAAACAATGGGAAAAAATCGGACGTTTGTTACTGGCTTTGCTGGCCAGCTGGTACCTGACCTTGCTGGGACTGGTCATATGGCAGGGGGAAAAGGCGCAACCTGGGCGGGGAGACGTGATCATCGTCCTGGGGGCCAAACTCTGGAATGGTAAGCCCAGCCCCATCCTGGCAGAAAGGCTGAAAGTGGCGGCAGACCTGTACCGGCAGGGGCTGGCGGGGAAAGTGATTGTCAGTGGCGGCCTGGACCAGGGCCAGAAACTGACCGAGGCTCTGGCTATGGCCCAGTGGCTGAGAGAACACGGTGTCAGGGCAGAGGATATTATTACCGATGAGGTTTCCACCAGCACCTGGGAGAATGTGCTTAACAGCCAGCGCCTGATGCAACAGCATGGCTGGCAGCGGGCCATACTGGTTACCAACAACTTTCATCTCTTCCGGGCGGGTCTTACTGCCCGGTGGCTGGGAATGACCTACTCCCTGGCGGCCGCTCCCATGCCTTTTGACTGGTGGACTGTCAGTAAGTATTACCTGCGGGAGCCTGTTGCCCTGACTTATTACCTGTTTTTTGTTTTCGGCAAAACCATTTAACCCCATGCACCGACAGTTCGGGGCCTTTTCTGCCAGTTTGGCCCTTTCGCACTTTAACTATCCGGGCAAATAACTATAATAAGGGTAGGATAAGATAGGGGGAAAAAGCTGTGCGCGTACTGGTAAAAGATATAATGACCCGGGGTGTTATCAAACTGGACAAGAACAGCACTTTGCAGGAAGTGGCCAAACTCTTTGCCGAGCGCATGATTGACGGGGCGCCGGTGGTGGAAAACAAAAAGGTGGCCGGGGTTTTAACCAAAACCCATCTTTTGCGGGCCATGGCCCAGGGACTGGCTCTGGATACCCCCATCGAAGCCCTGATGTCCCGCAATGTCATTACCATTAACCAGATGATGCCGGCCGAGGAGGCCATGGCTATCCCGGTAGGGCGATTGCCAGTGGTCAATGACCGGGGGGAACTGGTGGGCTGGTTGACCAGGACCGACCTGGCCAATGCCTTCAGTGAAAAATACAAATTTTTCACCCAGGATCTGATAGCTGTGCTGGATTCTTTGCCCTATGCCCTGGTGGCGGTGGACCGGGAGGGGCGCATTACCACCATCAACCGGGCTGCCTGTGAGCTCTGCGGAGTAGAGGCTGAGGATGCCCTGGAGCAGCCAGTTCAGGAAGTCTTTAACTGTCCTGATCTTTTGAAAGTAGCTAGAAATGGCATTGCTTTGTATAATCAAAAATTGCAGATCAATAACCGTCCCGTTCTGGCTAATTATTTTCCTGTTTTAGCAGAAGAAAAGTTGATTGGAGCAGTGGCTTTGTTGCATAATTTATAATAGAGAAACAGGAAAGGGGAGAATGAGGATGATCTTAAAAGGCTTAATCGGATTGTTTGTGACAGGCTTTACCGCTTATGTGTTTACGGCCATGCTCTTTATCCCTGACCGCAGCAGCAAGTTTTACCACAGATAAGCAAGGGAGCAGGGGTTGACCCTGCTGGCACTCCTCGCTATAATAAATGATGTTGAGCAAAAGTGGGCGTGTAGCTCAGCTGGGAGAGCGCCAGAATCGCACTCTGGAGGTCGTGGGTTCAAGTCCCATCACGTCCACCAATTTTTTTGGAGGGTTGTTTGTGCCCGAGATTGCCAGATTTTATGGTATCGTTATTAAAATGTTTTTTAATGATCATTTGCCTCCCCATTTTCATGCTATTTATGGGGAGAGGGTAGGGATGTTTGAAATTTCTACTCTCGAAATGATCGAAGGAGATTTACCTAACCGAGCAATAAAGTTAGTTAAAGAATGGGCTGAAAAATATCAGACTGAGTTAATGGCAATGTGGAATAATCAAGAGTTTCGTAGGTTAGAAGGTCTTGAATAAGGGGGTAGGGAGATGTACCCTAAAGTTAAGGAAGTTAAGGCTAGTTCGGATTATACCCTCTTAATTACTTTTGACAATGGTAAGAAAAAAATTTACGACTTTAGTCCTTTATTAGATCAAGACAATTTTTTAGACCTTAAAAACATAGCTCTTTTTAAAGCGGCTCAAGTAGATGCAGGTGGCTATGGAGTTACCTGGCCCAATGGGGCGGATATCAGTGAATACGCCCTCTGGGTCGACGGAAAGGAAATAAAAGACTGAAGGCATAGGCCCTCAGTCTTTTTTTATTGTCTTTTTTTGTAACAGGTGCTAAGATAAATTTAAGAGCGAAGCAGAGGAGTGAACTAAATGAAAGAAAAGTCCGCCTGGCTGGCGTTATTTATAAAAATCGGTCTTATACTTGCTATAGCCATTCTGGTTGCCAATCAATCAATAGTTTTGTTTTTGGCAAATCAAATCCAGGCCCGGGAAAGAGAGGATATAGCTGCTATTACCCGGGTGATTCAGCTGGCTATCCGCAACAGTGATGCTGCGGTGAAGGAAATTGAGCGGTCAGTGGATCTGCGCCTGTATAATGCTTCCCTGTATTTGGCTCGTGAACTTAAGGGGCGCCGGATTGAAACCATCAGCCAGCAGGAGCTGGAGCGCTTACGGGACAAACTGAAGTTAACCCATATCTCTCTCTTCGTCCGCCAGGGTGAGGATATTGTTGTCGCTAAGTCCACAGACCCCAAAGAGATAGGCCTCAGCTCCAAACACTGGGGTTACTGGTTTCAAGCTTTTAATCAGCTTTTTGCCTTAAAACAGGTGGATGTGGGCAAGGGCTTCTACTTGCCCTACTACTGGGCCGGGCCCGTCTCTCTCTCTGATGCCGATGGGAAGTACTACAAATATGCTTACTACTATGATGGTACCACTGCCTTCATAATCAATCCCTTTATTTCCGAACAGGAAATTAAGGCTTTAAGTGCTCATTCCCGGCCGGGTAAGCTGATTGAAAGCCTGCTCAATGCCAATGAACATCTGGTTGAAATTGCTGTCATCAATCTGCCGGCCTATCTCAATGACAAGCCGAAAGTGATCGAACCGGAGCGGGATCTGCCTGTCCTGTATGGGGCCAATAAATTCAGCCTGCCCCAGGACCGCACCTACTTTCGGCAGGTATTGAACACCGGGCAACCGGTACATTCCAGTTTTAAACATCAGGGCAAGGATTATGAAAAACATTATATTCCCCTGGACAACAACCGGGTACTGGCGGTGGTGGTAGACAAACAGCCCCAGCAAAAGCTGTTTGTCCGGATCAAGGGATTTTTGCTTTCAGTAACCGGGATAATTTATTTGCTGGTAATGCTTCAGCTTTATGGGCTCACTCGCCGTTACTGGTCCTTGCTGGTCATGGAGAAAGAACGGCTGCAGGTAGCTGAGGAGTTTAAAAGCCTGATTGGGGTTTTACCCAATGTCATCTTCAAACTAAAACGGGATGAAGCTGGTAACATCTACCCCACTTATAGTGAAGGTTCTACTGTCACTCAAGCGGGCATGGAAACGGCCAGGGTCAAAGGCCTAAAACTCGCCGATCATCTTGAGCCCAGGCTCTATTCTCGGATCAAGCCCTACCTGGATCAGGCCTTTGCCGGACAGGAAACGGAATTTCATATCGAATACCAGGGGAGGGTTTTTCACTGCCAGATTAAACCCATCTGGCGCGAAGGCCAGGTGGTGGAAATCGCCGGTTTTGCCACCGATGTTACGGAAAAATATCAGGCGGAGGAGAGAATCAAGTTTCTGGCCTTTTTCGACCAGGTTACCGGTTTGCCCAATCGGGCCCATCTAATGCAGCATCTGGAGACGGTGCTGGCCGATGGGCGTCAGGATGGCTTTACCGCTGTCTTGCTGATGGACCTGGACCGCTTCAAGGTGATTAATGACACTCTGGGTCATATCCGGGGGGATATGTTGCTGGTGGAGACGGCCAAACGCCTGCGCCGGGCCGTTGGCCCCGGCCATTTCCTGGCCCGCATGGGGGGAGATGAATTCATCCTGATTTTGCATCGTATCCCCAGCATCCGGGAAATCAAGCAGGTGGCCGAACGCATTATTGCCAGCTTTCAGGAGTCCTTTCAGATCGATAACCACCAGGTGTATATTACCACCAGTATCGGTATCAGTCTGAAACACATCCATGGGGACGATGCCGAAACCCTGCTGAAAAATGCGGACAGTGCCCTCTACCGGGCCAAAGCTAAAGGCAAAAACAACTACAAATTCTATGTTAAAAATGGACAAGCTGTGGAGCGTTTGCAGCTGGAAAATGATTTGCGCCAGGCCCTGGAACGGGGGGAATTTTTCCTGGTCTATCAGCCCAAGTTTTACGTTTGCGATGGCCGCCTGGGCGGGGTGGAGGCCCTGGTCCGCTGGCAGCACCCTCAGCGGGGTGTAGTAATGCCCGGGGAATTTATCGGGCTGGCGGAAGAAATGGGCTTGATCATTCCCCTGGGGGAATGGATTTTGCGCCAGGCTTTGCGCCAGCTCAAGGCCTGGGAAGAGGCGGGCTTGTCACCGGTCAAGGTTTCTGTCAACCTCTCCGGTGTCCAGTTTTACCAGAAGGACCTGGTGGTGCGGATTGCTGAGATTATAAGAGAAGAGGGGGTAGATCCATCGTTGCTGATTCTGGAAATTACCGAAACGGTGTCCATGCAGAACCTGGATTATACCCTTTCTGTGCTGAAAAAATTGCGGGAACTGGGGGTCCAGATTTCCATCGATGATTTTGGCACCGGTTACTCGGCCCTCAATTACCTCAAACGGTTCCCGGTTGACTATCTCAAGGTGGACCGTTCCTTTGTCCTGGATATCGGACGGGATGCCAATGGGGAGGCGGTGATCAAGACCATCATTGCCCTGGCCCAGAATCTGGGCCTCAAGGTGGTGGCTGAAGGAGTAGAGACAGAAGAACAGGTCAGGTTCCTGCAGGCACTGGGGTGCCATTTGGCCCAGGGTTACTATTACAGTAAACCGCTGTTACCTGTGGAGCTGGCCGACCGGTATCTGGCTCAGCCTCTGTCCGTATAGGACAGGGGCTTGTTTTTGTACAGAAAGAGGAGCAGGTTTTCCTAAAATTGCAGGTTAACTTGCATCACAACACCGATAATGGTATGTTATAGAGTGACAGTAAAGGAGGTACATATCATGCTGGCTGAACGGATTGAACGCCTCTTGCCCCGGGTGCAGAAACCGGCCCGCTATGTAGGCAATGAGGTCAACAGCATAAAAAAGGACTGGCAACAGGTACAGGTAATCATGGCCTTTGCCTTTCCCGATGTTTATGAAGTGGGTATGTCCCATTTAGGCCTGCGCATCCTCTACCATGAGGTGAACAAGCGGCAGGATGCTCTAATGGAGAGGGTTTTTGCCCCCTGGACTGACCTGGAGGAATTGCTGCGCCAGGAAGGTTTGCCCCTCTTTAGCCTGGAGAGCCGCCGCCCCCTGGCTGATTTCGACCTGATCGGCTTTACCCTGCAGTATGAGCTGAGTTTCAGCAATATTCTCAACATGCTGGATTTGGCCCGGCTGCCTTTGTTTAGCCGGGAGCGGGGAGAGGAGCATCCCCTGATTCTGGCCGGGGGACCCTGTGCTTTTAACCCCGAGCCTCTGGCGGATTTCATCGATGCTTTTGTTATCGGTGAAGGGGAAGAAGTAATTCACGAAATTCTGGATGTGGTAAGGGACTGGAAGCAGGATGGCCGCCCCGGCGGGCGTCAGGAAGTGTTGCTGCGCCTGGCCCGGGTACCGGGGGTCTATGTGCCCGCTTTTTATACCGTCAACTACCGGGAAGATGGCAGCATTACCTCTATTGGTCCCAACCGGGAAGGAGTGCCGGCCCGGGTAACCCGGCGGCTGATCAGGGACCTGGACAGTCTGGATTTTCCCACTGCCCCCATCGTGCCCTTTCTGGAAACGGTGCATGATCGTATTATGCTGGAGGTACTCAGGGGCTGTACCCGCGGCTGCCGCTTCTGTCAGGCCGGGATGATTTACCGGCCGGTGCGGGAACGGAAGTCGGAGACTTTGCTGAGACAGGCCCGGGAGGCGGTACGTCACACCGGTTACAATGAAATTGCCCTCACGTCCCTCAGCACTGCCGATTATTCCTGTGTTGCCCCCTTGCTGGCTACCCTGATCAATGAACTGGGGGAAGAGGGAGTAGGGGTTTCGCTGCCCAGTTTGCGGGTGGATGCCTTTTCCGTAGATCTGGCCCAGCAAATCCAGCGGGTGCGCAAAACCGGCCTGACCTTTGCTCCCGAGGCTGGAACCCAGCGTATGCGGAATATCATCAACAAAGGGGTAACCGAAGCGGATCTGGAAGCGGCGGTCACTGCTGCCTTCCGGGCGGGCTGGAATCAGATCAAACTTTATTTCATGATCGGTCTGCCGGAGGAACGGGAAGAGGATGTGGCCGGAATCGCAGCCTTAGCTGCCAGAGTGGTGGAAATCGGGCGGCGGGAGAAAACGACCAGCCGCCAGGTCAAGGTGACGGTCAGTGTATCCTCCTTTGTGCCCAAGGCCCATACCCCTTTCCAGTGGGTGGGCCAGGACAGTATGGAAAACCTGCAGAAAAAGCAGGAATTGCTGAAAGAGCTGGTGAAAAAGAACAAAGCCATTACTCTCAACTACCATGATGCCCGTACCAGCCTCATTGAAGCGGCTTTTGCCCGCGGGGATCGGCGGCTGGGGGCTGTACTATATACTGCCTGGCAGCAAGGCTGCAAATTTGATGGCTGGAGTGAGCATTTCCGCTATGAGACCTGGCGGGAGGCTTTTGCAGCCCATGGTTTCACACCGGAAGACTTTGCCCGGCGCAGCTTCGGACGAGAGGAAATCCTGCCCTGGGAGCATATTAACAGCGGGGTCAGCAAGGACTTTCTCTGGCGGGAATATGAACAGGCCATACGGCAGGCAGTCACCCCTGATTGTCGCTGGTATGGCTGCAAGGGCTGCCGCCTCTGTCCTGACCTGGAAGTGGATAATCTGCTCCAGGGAGGTGAACGGGCATGAAATATCGTTTGAAATGGCAACGGGGCTGGGAAGTGCGGTTTGTTTCCCACCTCGATCTGTTGCGTACCTGGGAGCGGTCCTTGCGCCGGGCCGGTTTGCCCCTGGCTTTAACGGAAGGTTTTAATCCCCATCCCAAACTGGCTTTTGCCCATGCCCTGGCTGTGGGTATGACCAGTGAGGGAGAATATTTGGACCTGGAACTGCGGGAATACCTCCTGCCGGCTGAAGTGCAGGAGCGTCTCAATCAGGCCTTGCCCCGGGGTTTCCAGGTAGTAAAAATCCGCACTTTGCCGGAAGGGGCACCGGCCCTGATGAGTATCGTCAACCGGGCGGATTATCTGTTAGGCCTGCCCCTGCGGGAAGCGGTGACCGATGTCAATGAGCAGCTGCAGGCCCTGCTGACAAAGCCTGCTCTGCCTTTGCTCAAACGCAGCAAGAGCGGGGAGAGGGAAGTGGATTTCCGCCCCCTTCTTTACCGGCTGGCCGGCAGCAGTGATGGCCCGATGGTGCATCTGCGCTGTCTGGTAGCAGCCGGCAGTGAGGCCAACGTGCGGCCTGAAGATATAGTGAAGCTGCTGGAAAAATATCTGAGCTGGCCGGTGGTGGAACACGGCTTGCTGATGCATCGCCTGGATTTGCTGGTGGCCAGGGGAGGCGAACTGTATAGCCCAATGGAAATCGTGCATAAGGGGTGAGCCCTTTGGGCAGAGAACTGGTTGTGAATGTTAGAGAGGAAGAGACCCGGGTTGCCATGCTGGAAGAAGGCCAGCTGGTGGAGGTACTGGTGGAGCGCTCCCAGGCCCAGCGCCTGGTGGGCAATATCTACCGGGGCCGGGTGGAAAATGTCCTGCCGGGGATGCAGGCCGCTTTTGTCAATATCGGCCTGGAGAAGAATGCCTTTCTCTATGTGGATGATGCCGTGCCCCAGCGGCTGCCAGAGGAGTTTCTGGGAGAGGAGGAAACCCCTTTACCACAGGAAAAGCGGCCCCGGGCCAATATTACCGATGTGGTCAAGGAAGGCCAGGAACTGCTGGTGCAAATCACCAAGGAACCCCTGGGCACCAAAGGGGCTCGCATTACCACCCATATTACCCTGCCGGGCCGTTATCTGGTGCTGATGCCTACCGTGGACTATGTCGGGGTCAGCCGCCGCATTGAAGATGAAGAGGAAAGACAGCGTCTGCGGGAACTGGCGGAAAAGCTGCGGCCCCCTAAAATCGGGGTGATCGTACGAACGGTGGCAGAAGGTATGTCGGCCAGTGAGCTGCAGCAGGACCTGGAGATGCTGCTGAAACTGTGGAAGCGCATCCAGATGCGCAGCACTGGTGGGGGAGTGCCCAGTCTGGTGCACCGGGATTTGGATCTGGTGCAGCGCCTGGTTCGGGATTTGTTTACGGAAGAAATTGAACGGGTAATGATCGATCAGCGCCATGCCTATGAAAAGGTACTGGAACTGCTGGACCTGATGGCTCCTCAGTTGAAATACCGGGTGCAGCTGTTTGAGGGGGAAAACCTCTTCCAGCGCTTCAACCTGGAAGCCGAGCTGGAAAAGGCTTTAAAACGCCGGGTCTGGCTGAAAAGCGGCGGTTATCTGGTTATCGACCAGACAGAGGCTTTGACTGCCATCGATGTCAATACCGGTAAATATGTGGGTCAGAAGGACCTGGAGGAGACGGTGCTGCATACCAATCTGGAGGCGGCCCGGGAAATCGTGCGCCAGATGCGCCTGCGCAATCTGGGCGGCATTATTATTATTGATTTTATCGATATGGCGACCGAGGAGCACCGGCAACAGGTGCTGGCAGTACTGGAGGAGGAAATCAGGAAGGACCGGACTAAAACCCATGTGCTGGGTATTACCCAGCTGGGTCTGGTGGAAATAACCCGCAAGAAAACCCGCTCCGGCCTGGAAAGCCTGTTGATGCGCCCCTGTCCCTACTGTGAAGGCCGGGGCCTGGTGCTCTCCGAGGAGACGGTCGCCATCAAGGTCAGACAGGCCCTCTATGAGCTCTGCAGCCGCACCCTGGGCGAGGCCATTCTGGTGGAAGTCCATCCAGCGGTGGCTGCCTTGCTCATCGGCAGTGGTGGCAGCGGCCTGAGAGAGCTGGAAAGCCGCACCCGCCGGGAGATTTTGATTCGGGGTAATCAGGAGTTACATCTGGAGCAATTTAACCTGCGGGCCCTGTCATCCCGGGCTGAACTGGAAAACAATATTCCTGTCAAATTGGGACAGGTGCTGCAACTCAAGGTGGAAGAGCCCCACACCGGCAATCCTCGGGATGGGATTGCCCGCTATCATGGTTTTGTCATCAATATCGATGGCGGTGGGGCTTTTATTGGGGAAAAGCTGCAGGTTGAAGTGACCCGGGTGCAGAAAACTTCTGCCCGGGCCCGGATTTTGCGGATTGTTACTTGACATTTCTGCCCTTTTCCGGTAGAATAATTGAGTGTTCACAACCGCACGAAAGGGGCCGGAAAATGGCCGACAGGCCTGCCTGCTTTCGGCGAGTCTGGAATAGGGAGGTGCAAGCATGTACGCAATTATCCAAACTGGCGGTAAGCAGTACCGGGTACAGGAAGGCGATGTACTGCGGGTTGAAAAGCTGAATGCAGAAGTTGGCGCTACTGTGGAACTGGACCAGGTTCTGGCTGTAGCAAAGGATGGCCAGCTGGTAGTGGGCAATCCTACCGTACCGGGGGCCAAGGCTGTACTGAAAGTGCTGGAACACGGCAAAGGCAAGAAGATCATTGTCTTCAAGTACAAGCCCAAGAAAAACTATCGCCGTAAGCAAGGTCATCGTCAACCCTACACCAAGGTTGTAGTGGAAAAGATTATGGCCTAACTATGATTACCATCGAAATTTTCCGGACCGGTACAGGGGAAATCAAGGCTTACCGTTTCAGCGGACATGCTGGTGCGCGCCGTCCCGGGGAGACTTATGACTTCCTCTGCGGAGTGGTTTCCATGCTGGCTCTGGCTATCACCAACGGACTAACCGAGGTGGCAGGCGTTGAGCCCCGGGAACTGACGGTGGCTGATGGTTACCTGTACTGTGTGTTACCCGATAATCTGGCGGCTGACCGGCGCCTCCAGGCCCGAGTTTTGACAGAAACGCTGGCACTAAACGCTGAACAGCTGTCAGCCGACCACCCCGAACATGTAACTGTGATCAAGAGGAGGTGGACCTGATGTTAAAGCTGAATCTGCAGAACCTGCAACTGTTCGCTCAGAAAAAAGGGGTAGGTTCTTCCAAGAACGGCCGGGACTCTGAAGCCAAGCGGCTGGGGGTCAAGCGGCATGATGGCCAGGTTGTACTGGCCGGCAATATCCTGGTGCGCCAGCGGGGAACCAAGATTCACCCTGGCCGCAATGTCGGTATCGGCAAGGATGATACCCTGTTCGCCCTGATCGACGGGGTTGTGCGCTTTGAAAGAAAAGGTCGCGACAAGAAACAGGTCAGCGTATATCCTGTGGAAGCGGCTCTGTAAGATTTACCCCAGCCAGCCTCTGGCTGGGGTCTTTATCTTTGCGGGGGAAGGTGAGGGAGTCATGGGGGAACGCTGGCTGCAGCAATTGAACCGGCGCCGACATGACCTGTTCAATTATTTGCAGATGCTCAGTGGCTACCTGCAAATGGGGGATCTGGAGGCAGTGCGGCGGCAGCTGTCAAATCTACAGCGAACTCTGGAGGAAGAAAGCCATCTCTGCCGTCTGGGCCAGCCAGACCTGGTGCTGGCCTTGCTGGAGCTGAAGCAGTGGGCCCAGGCTCAGGAGCATGAGCTGGAAATAGTCTGTGCAGGGCAGCCGCAGCCCCGGGCAGCCCTGGCTCTGGTTGCCTTTCTGGAGGGTTTGTGCCAGCAGGGGCGGCTGCCAACAGGGGAAGACAGCATGCTTTTCCTGCAAGCATCCGGGCCCAGTCTGCGCCTCAGCTGGCAACCAGCCCCGGTGGGAATGGAAACGGGGCTGGCAGGGGCATATTACATAGCAGAGGATGGAGCCCTAATCTGGGAATATCCAGGGAGGGATAAAAGTGTTTCTGGATAAAGCAAGAATCTACGTCAAAGGTGGCGATGGCGGCAATGGGGCTGTTGCCTACCGGCGGGAAAAATATGTCCCCATGGGTGGTCCCTGGGGTGGTGATGGTGGCAAAGGCGGAGATGTTATCCTGGTAGTGGATGAGGGGTTGCGTACCCTCATCGATTTTCGCTACCAGAAGCATTACAAGGCGGAACGGGGCGAAAACGGCGGTACCAAGAACATGCATGGCCGCAAGGGTGAAGACCTGCTTATCCGCGTACCCCCTGGAACCGTGGTCCGGGATGCTGACACCGGAGCCTTGCTGGCTGACCTTACCGAACACGGCCAGCGGGTGGTAGTAGCCAGAGGCGGCCGGGGTGGCCGGGGCAATACCCGTTTTGCCAGCAACAAAGACAAGTGCCCAGCCTATGCGGAAAAAGGCGATCCGGGCGAAGAGCGCTGGCTGTTGCTGGAGCTGAAACTGCTGGCTGATGTGGGGCTGATCGGGTATCCCAATGTGGGCAAATCTACCATCATTTCCCGGGTTTCCGCCGCCAAACCGGAAATTGCCAATTACCACTTTACCACCATTGTCCCCAATCTGGGGGTGGTCAAGGTGGGAGAGGAAAGTTTTGTCATGGCCGATATTCCCGGTCTGATTGAAGGGGCCCATACCGGTGCTGGTCTGGGCCACGAATTCCTGCGCCATACGGAGCGAACCCGCCTGCTGGTACACGTGCTGGATATCGCCGGGTCGGAGGGACGGGACCCCTTGCAGGATTTTGCCGTCATCAACCGGGAGCTGGCCCTGTACAGTGAGCGGCTGGCCCGGCGTCCCCAGGTGATTGCGGCCAACAAGATGGACTTACCGGGAGCCGAGGAAAACCTGGCCCGCCTGCGCCAGGAACTGGGGGAGCAGTACCCTGTATTCCCCGTATCCGCTGCGACCGGACAGGGCCTGGATGAACTGGTAAAATATCTGGCCCGGCGTTTGCCGGAATTGCCGCCGGAAGAAGCGGTGGAGGCGGTAGAACCGGAGGAGGTCAAGGTCACCCGGGTGGAAGAGACGGAGCCCTTTACCCTGAAGCGGGATGAGGAGGGCGTTTGGGTAATCGGTGGCCAGGAAGTAGAGAAGCATTTCCATCGCACTGATTTCAACAATGAGGCAGCAGTACGCCGCTTCCAGAAAATCCTGGAGGTGCTAGGCGTGGATCGGGCTTTGCGGGAAGCTGGCATCCAGGAAGGGGATACTGTCAGGATTATGGATATGGAATTTGAATGGCAGGAGTAAAGCCTGCCTTTTTATTTTCTAACGTAAAAAATAATTATCCGCTGACGTAATAAATAATATATAATCCAGATGGAGGCCAGAGCGGTAACAGGCCATGGAATACTGATTAAATGCCAGTGCTGCGGTACTAGTATACCAAGGCTGACCAGGAGAGGTAAAATTACCGGGAGAGCGCAATGGAGTAGGTGCCAGACAACAGTCACAACAGCCAGGATAAATCCGAAAAAACCGTTTTTTATCATTGGACTTACCTCCTTCCATAAAATAATATAAGCTGGGATTGGAAACGATGTATGCAGATGATAACTACCGGGGTGGAGAGACCCTTTTTTTTATGGTATAATATAAGCCAAACTTAAACGAATGAGGTGCAAAATTCATGGTATTGACAGGGAAACAGAAACGCTATCTCCGGGGATTGGGCAGTTTAGAACCCGTCACCGTTCAGATTGGTAAAGGTGGGGTCACTCCCACTGTCATTCAGCAGCTGGATGAAACTCTGGAGGCCCGCGAGCTGGTCAAGGTCCGGGTGCTGAAAAACTGTCTCGAAGAAAAGGAAGACATTGCTCGCCGGCTGGCAGAAGGTACCGGGGCCGAGCTGGTACAGATGATCGGGCACAATCTCCTCTTCTATCGACCGGCCCAAAAGCCGCAAATTCAATTACCCGGATAAGCGATTTACGGTGTGGAGGGGAGCAAGATGGTTGAGGAGAGAAAGAGATATCTGAAGCAGGTAAAAAGGGTAGTTGTCAAGGTTGGTTCATCTACCCTGACCCACAGTAGCGGGCGGCTCAACCTGCAGCACATGGAGGCGCTGGTGCACCAGCTGGCTGATTTACATAACCGGGGTTTACAGGTGATTCTGGTTACTTCCGGAGCAGTAGGGGCCGGGATCGGCAAGCTGGGTTTGAAACGACGGCCTCGCACCATCCCGGAAAAGCAGGCCGCGGCTGCGGTGGGACAGGGGATATTATTGCATATGTATGAAAAATTGTTCGCCGAATATGGTCAGACGGTGGCCCAGATTCTCCTGACCCGGGAGGATGTGGCCCATCGTTCCCGGTTTCTGAATGCTCGCAATGCCCTGTTTACCCTGCTGAAGCTGGAAGTAATTCCAATCATAAATGAAAATGATGCGGTGGCGGTGGAGGAAATCAAGTTCGGGGACAATGATACCCTTTCCGCCCTGGTGGCCAGTCTGGTGGAAGCTGATCTGCTTATTTTGCTTTCCGATATCGCTGGCCTGTATGAGGCTGATCCGCGCAGCCAGCCTGATGCCCGTTTGCTCAACTGGGTGGCGGAGATTACCCCGGAAATTGAGGCTATGGCCGGGGGAGCGGGGACCCAGCTGGGTACCGGAGGAATGGCGACTAAAATCCAGGCAGCCAAAATCGCTGTTTCTTCCGGAACGGCTATGGTAATTGCTGATGGTTCCCGGCCCGGAGTGATTCAGGATATCCTGGCCGGAGAGGAGGTTGGCACCTGGTTTAAACCCCAGGACCATCCCCTGCAGGCCCGTAAGCGCTGGATTGCCTTCAGCCCTGGTGTGAAAGGGCGGCTGGTAGTGGATGACGGTGCTGTCCGCGCTCTGGTTAAGGGGCGCAAGAGTCTGTTAGCCAGCGGCTTGCTAGCGGTAGAGGGCAGCTTCAGCGAGGGACAGGTGGTAACGGTGGTGGACCGGGAAGGACGGGAGATCGCCCGGGGACTGGTCAACTACAGTGCTACTGAGCTGGAGCAGATCAAGGGTCTGAAAACCGAGGCGATTGAACGGCTATTAGGTCATAAAAACTATGATGAAGTGATTCACCGGGATAATCTGGTGGTTTTATAGGGAGGGTATAGGATGGATGTACGGCAGTATGTAGTGGAAAAAGCCAAACTGGCCCAGAAGGCGGCCCGGCAGCTGGCAGCTGCCAGCACTGATGTCAAGAATGCAGCCTTACTGGCCATGGCCGAGGCTTTGCAACAGCGGTCAGATGAGATATTGCGGGCCAATGCCCAGGATATGGAGGCAGGACGGCAGAAGGGGCTCTCCCAGGCCCTGCTGGATCGGTTGTTGTTGACGGAAAAGCGCATTGCCGACATGGCAGAAGGGTTACGCCAGGTAGCCGCTTTGCCGGATCCGGTTGGGGAAGTGGTAAAAATGTGGACCCGCCCCAATGGGTTACAGATCGGACAAATGCGGGTGCCGCTGGGTGTAGTGGGCATAATCTATGAGGCCCGGCCCAATGTCACGGTGGATGCGGCTGCTCTCTGCCTGAAAACCGGCAATGCTGTGCTTTTGCGTGGCGGCTCGGAAGCCATTCATTCCAATACCGCCATTGCCCGGATTATTTCCCGGGCGGCCCGGGAGGTGGGTCTGCCGGAAGGGGCTATTCAGCTGATAGAAATCACTGACCGGGAAGCGGTCAATGTTATGTTGCGTTTAAATGGCTATCTGGATGTCCTCATTCCCCGGGGGGGTGCCGGGCTGATTCGCACGGTGGTGGAAAATGCCAGCGTGCCGGTAATTGAAACCGGGGTGGGCAACTGTCATGTTTATGTGGATGCGGAAGCCGATCTGGCCATGGCGGAGGAAATTGTGATCAACGCCAAAACCCAGCGGCCGGCGGTTTGCAATGCCATGGAGACTCTGCTGGTCCACCGGGAGGTAGCCGCCGAATTTTTGCCCGGCCTGGCAGAAAGGCTGACGGAGCTGGGGGTAGAGCTGAGGGGCTGTCCTGTCACCCGGAGTCTGGTGCCGGGGATTCAACCCGCTACTGAGGACGATTGGGCCACGGAATTTCTTGATCTGATTCTGGCCATCCGGGTAGTGGATTCCCTGGATGAGGCTCTGGAGCATATCTACCTGTATGGTACCAAACATTCAGAAGCGATTGTGACCAGCAACTATTTTACTGCCCGGCGCTTCCTGCAGGAAGTGGATGCGGCTGCCGTCTATGTAAATGCCTCTACCCGTTTTACTGATGGTTTCCAGTTCGGTTTCGGGGCGGAAATTGGGATCAGTACCCAGAAATTGCATGCCAGGGGGCCGATGGGATTGACGGAATTGACAACCATCAAGTATATTGTTTATGGTGAAGGTCAAATCAGGGAGTAAACGGGAGATATTTTTGTTTTTTGATAGTACATGACAGAACAAGTCTCTTTTCTGCTGCTCAGGGGGTATTTTTGGCGGTTGCCGGAAAAGAACTGGTCCGGACAGCCCTTTGTCGCTTATGCTGTTATTACAAATCGGCGACAAAGGGGTGAAAGGCCATGGTGTGCAAGAGCTGTCAACTGTGTGGCAGGGAAGGGCAGGCTGACCTGGTCTGTAGCTGGATTCTGGCAGATGGGGAAGTAACAGAAGCCTGCTGGTGTGTGTGCAAAGATTGTCGCCAGCATCTAGAAGATCGGGTCTGGAGTGTTTATCGGGAATTGCTGGGAATGTGAGGCAAGGAGTGGACCATGGATAAGCGGGTTGCGGTGATGGGTGGGACTTTTGATCCCATCCATCTAGGCCACCTGGTGGTGGCTCAGGAAGTTGCGGATGAACTGGGGCTGGATCGGGTGCTGTTCGTTCCCTCCGGCCAGCCCCCCCATAAACAGGGGGCAAAAGTGACAGCGGCGGAGCTAAGGGCGGAAATGGTCAGGCTGGCCATAGCGGACAATCCCCGTTTTCAGCTTTGCCTGCTGGAGCTGGAAAGGCCAGGGCCTTCATATACATACGATACGGTTCGGCAGCTGCTGGACCAGGGGAATTACCAGGAGCTCTATTTCATCACCGGGGCCGATGCGGTGCTGGAGATTCTGACCTGGCACCGGGTGCGGGAATTGCTGGCCTTATGTCATTTTATTGCTGTTACAAGGCCGGGTTTTGAGCTGGAGCAATTGCGGGAGGTGCAGGGACGGCTGGGAACGCAGCTGGGACAGCGAATCCGGCCCTTTACAGTGCCCTCTCTGGCTATTTCCTCCTCGGACATACGGGCCCGGGTGGCCCGGGGGAAAAGCATCAAGTATCTGGTTCATCCCGAGGTAGAAAAATTTATTGTTAATAATAACCTGTACCGGTTTTAATTTGCTCACATACTTTGCGCCCACCATTCAAATACTAAACTTGCCTGAAAGGCAGACTTATTTTTGGAGAGGTGGGTTACCATGGTGACAACATTGTATGTAGGCAATTTGCCCTGGGCCATTAAACAGGATGACTTAATCCGGGCCTTTTCCCAGCATGGGGAAGTGCTGGGGGCCAGGATTATTACTGACCGGGAAACCGGGCGCAGTCGCGGTTTCGGTTTTGTGGAAGTCAACGATGCCGATGCCGATCGCATGATTCAGGCGATGAACGGGGCGGAGCTACAGGGACGTACAATTACTGTAAATGAGGCTAAACCCAGGGAATTACAGTAAGTAAAAGAAGACTGTCGACCTTTACGTCGGCAGTCTTCTTTTAAAATTCTTTTTCAGCAATCTTTTCACAGGCCAGTTTTACTGAAATAAAGGTACCCTTTCCAGTATAGGAGATAAGCAATTGTTCACATTGATTAAAAACCAGCGGCAGACCTCTTCCCAGGGAGTTCCGGGTGGAAAAACCATTAATTAGGATGAATTGTGGCAATTTTTCCAGCACAAACCCTTTTCCCTCGTCTCTAAGGGTAATAATGATGTTATAGCTTTTATCTAACCCCCATTGTACGTGCCCCCGGCCAGCATGTTTTACAATATTTGTGATTAACTCAGAAAAAACCACGGAATAGATCCTTTGCTTATGCTGGGGTACTAAAATTTTTTCCAGCCAGTTGCTAAACATTTGTCTGGCCTGGGATATATCAAAAACGCTTTTAATAGAAACTTTAGTAAAATAGGTGTAATCGAGTTCGTGGTGTTTAATTTCTTCATCGCTGATTAACTTTACCTTTCCGTTTGTGACATCCTCCAAAAAATTTTTATAAAGTGCTACTATATGTTTATACTGCCAATCATGGTGTCCTTCAGGGTTAAAAGTTTTTTCCCACCAATTAATGAAGACATTTACTACCTGCGGGTCCCATTGTTTACCTGCCTCTTGAATTAATATCCCGATTGCCTGTTCCTGGGACATACCTGGACGGTATACTCTGTCACTGGTCATTGCATCAAAAGCATCTGCCACTGCTAATATTCTGGCGCCTAAATCAATGGTTTCACCAACCAGGCCATAGGGGTAACCGCTTCCATTCCAGTATTCATGGTGCTGAGCAATGGCAGGCAATAGTTCCCGAAAACTTTCAAATCCTTCCAGAATACGACATGCTATTAAAGGATGCTGTTTAAGCAGGGTCATTTCTTCTTCTGTTAACTTATCTGGCTTTCTTAATATTTGGTCGGGTACTCCGATTTTACCGATATCGTGGAATAGTGCGGCCAGATAGATTTGCTCCACCTGTTCTTGTGGGAGATCCATTTCCAGGGCAATGATTCTGGCATACTCTGCTACTTTCTGGGAGTGATGTTTTGTATAACTGTCTTTTGCTTCAACAGCCTGGATGATTGTATTAATCGCTGCAATCATGACTTCATTAGTTGGTATTTCCGAGTATTTGGCAGCGAACAGGCTGATGTATTTGATGTCCATTGAATTTGTATCCCCTTCCCTATGTTATTAACCATGAAATAGCACATTAAATTAAAGCCAGCGGTACCATTTTTCCGGACTAGATTCTTAAACATCCTTAATAATAGAAAAAGCCTTTCCAGGGAAGCCCATGGAAAGGCAGAGCAACCATATGCTCGCTGCTTTCCAGCTTCGGCAACCTGGCAATCATAGCCCTGGAGGGGCCTTAGACCCATGGCTTTGCGCCCCCATCTTTCGATGGGTTTGCCTTTATCGACTGTTTTGCATTTTATTGTATAGCACAAATTTAATCTACTAAATAATTTATTACAATTAAACTAAAAATGTCAATACTGGATAAAGAATATTTTAACATACATCCACCACTTGACCACCGGTAATAACCTGCAGTTGCTCCAGGGTTACTGGCACAGCTGAATTGGGAGTACCGGCAGCAGCATAGACCAGCGGAAATCTCTGCATACTGATATCCAGATATACCGGCAGGGGCTGGGAGAGAGCAAAGGGACAAACTCCGCCAGCGGGATAGCCGGTATAGTGCAGGGCCTGTTCGGGATTAGCAAAACGGATTTTGCGGGCTCCGGTCAGGGCCTTTAATTTTTTGGTATCCACCCTGAGATCTCCACAGGTAACTACCAGCAGGGGCTTCTCATCAGCCAGGAATACCAGGCTTTTAGCGATTTGGGCCGGTGTCACCCCTAGCGCCCTGGCAGCCAGCTCACTGGTTTCGGTACTGACCTCAAACTCGATTACCTTTATTCCCAGCTGGAATTGATCCAGAAATTCCTGAATCCGTTGATGAACTGGATTTTGCAGGGTTTGTACCACCATTGTCTCCCCCTCATCTCCTTTTTTAGAGTCAGTATAAAGAAAAATGGGAGAAAATGCAAGGCACTCGCCATTTTTGCCTGTTTATGCTATAATGGGCGGAGAAAACTGTCAACAGGGGTTAACCGGGATGGAAGCAGTTACCTTTATTCAACAACAAGTAAAAGGAGAACGCTGGCAGCATATTGAAGGGGTACGCCAGCAGGCCCGCCGTTTGGCCCTTACCCACGGACTGGAGCCGGAAAAGGCGGAACAGGCGGCCGTCTGGCATGATGTCGCCCGCGATTATCCTCCGGAGCGGTTGCTGGAACTGGCCCGGCAGCAGGGGCTGGAACTGGATGCCGACTGGCTGGCTGTACCCATGCTTTTACATGGGCCGGTGGGAGCGCAGCTGGCGGCTGAACAGGGGGTAAGGGACAAGGAAGTTTTGCAGGCCATTGCCCGTCATACCCTGGGCCATCCGGAGGCGACAGCCCTGGACAAGCTGTTGTTTGTGGCCGATATGATCGAACCGGGACGGGATTACCCTGGAGTGGAGGAATTAAGACTGCTGGCAGCCAGGGATCTGGAAGGGGCCTATCTGGCCGGGCTGGATCATACTCTCCGCTATTTGCTGGAGCGCCAGCAATACATCCATCCGCTGGCGGTTAGGGCCCGCAATGCCCAGTTACTAAGACTTAAGGCAAGGGAGGTAAAATAAGTGTCTGAGCAAGAGACCAGAAAGTTACTGGATTTGATTAAAGCCGGTGCCGAAGACAAGAAAGCCCGCAATATCACTATTCTGGAACTGGGTGAACTCTCAATTATGACCGATTATTTTGTCATCATGAGCGGTAATTCCACTACCCAGGTGCGGGCTATCGCCGATGGGATTGAAGAGAAGGTCAAGGAAGGCCTGGGGGTAATTCCCCTGCGGCGGGAAGGCCTGCGTTCTGGCCGCTGGATTTTGCTGGATTATGGTCAGGCGGTGGTGCATGTCTTTCTGGAGGAAGAGCGCCAGTATTATAACCTGGAACGTCTCTGGGGCGAGGCTAAGCGCCTTGACAGTTAAGCCGCTTTTCAGTATAATATCGGACAAAATGGTAATTTAATGGCGATGAAGGGGAAGAGTACCTTATTAGCCGGTTGACAGAGAGCCGCTGGCTGGTGGAAAGCGGTAACCGCCATAGGGGAACTGGCCCCGGAGCTGGAAAGGCGAACCCGCTGGCAGTAGTCTTTCCCGGCCGCCGCCGTTACCGGCAGCAAGGGGATCGGGCTTTTTGAGTCCGGTCAATTTGGGTGGTACCGCGGAAGCAAGGCCTTTCGTCCCAAGGGGGAGGAAAGGCTTTTCTATTTGGCAAAAATAAGGAGGAGTGGACTGGATGGAGCAGCGCTATAATTTTGCTGAGATCGAACCGAAGTGGCAGGCCCGCTGGGCGGAGGAAAAGCTCTACCGGGTAGAAGAAAGTCAGGACAAGCCCAAGTATTATTGTCTGGAGATGTTCCCTTATCCCTCCGGCAATTTGCATATGGGGCATGTGCGCAATTATTCCATCGGGGATGTGGTGGCCCGCTTTAAAACCATGCAGGGTTACCAGGTACTGCATCCCATGGGCTGGGATGCTTTTGGCTTGCCGGCAGAAAATGCGGCAATTAAGCATGGGATTCATCCGGCGACCTGGACCTGGTCCAATATTGACAATATGCGGCGGCAATTAAAGGGCATGGGGATCAGTTATGACTGGGACCGGGAGGTAGCTACCTGTCATCCCGGCTATTATCGCTGGACCCAGTGGCTGTTCCTGCAATTCTTCAAAAAAGGTCTGGCTTATAAGAAAAAATCGGCGGTTAACTGGTGTCCTTCCTGTGCCACCGTGCTGGCCAATGAGCAGGTGGTGGACGGGCACTGTGAACGCTGTGATTCCCAGGTTACCAAAAAGGACCTGGAACAGTGGTTCTTGCGCATTACCGATTATGCGGAACGTTTGCTGAATGACCTGGAAAAACTGACCGGCTGGCCGGAAAAGGTCAAGATTATGCAGGAAAACTGGATCGGCCGCAGTGAAGGGGTGGAAATCACCTTTGGCATCAAGGGGCGGGAGGAAACCATTACCGTCTATACTACCCGACCGGATACCATTTTCGGGGTAACCTATATGGTGCTGGCCCCCGAACATCCCCTGGTGCCGGAACTGGTAAAAGGCCAGCCCCAGGAAGCTGAGGTTATGGCTTTCCGGGAAAGAATGAAAACCCTGAGCGAAATCGCCCGCACATCCACGGAAGCGGAAAAGGAAGGGGTTTTCACCGGGGCCTATGCCGTCAATCCCCTGACAGGCAAGGAAGTACCCATCCTGATTGCCAATTACGTCTTACTGGATTATGGTACCGGGGCGGTAATGGGGGTTCCAGCCCATGATCAGCGGGACTTTGAATTTGCCCGCAAATACAAGCTGCCGGTGGTTGTGGTAATCCAGCCGGAAGGGGAAGAACTGGATGGTGCCAGCATGACCGCGGCCTATGCCGGGGAAGGCAAGCTGGTCAACTCCGGGGAATTCAATGGCCTGCCCAATGAAGAAGCCTGGGATAGAATCGCCGAAACCATTGAGGCCAGAGGACTGGGGCGCAAGCGGGTTAATTACCGCTTGCGGGACTGGCTGATTTCCCGCCAGCGTTACTGGGGTGCGCCTATTCCCATTGTCTACTGCGATAGTTGCGGGATTGTGCCGGTACCGGAAGAACAGCTGCCGGTGCTGTTGCCGGAAAATGTGGATTTCAAGCCCGGGGGTCAGTCACCTCTGGCGGAATGCGAGGAATTTGTCCACACCACCTGTCCGCAGTGCGGCGGAGCCGCCCGGCGGGAAACCGATACCATGGATACTTTTATCTGCTCATCCTGGTATTTCCTGCGCTACACTACCCCACGGGCTACAGATGTGCCCTTCGCCAAAGAGCTGGTAGACTTCTGGATGCCGGTGGACCAGTATATCGGCGGGGTAGAACATGCTATTTTGCATTTGCTCTATAGCCGTTTCTTCACCAAGGTTTTGTATGATCTGGGTTTGGTCAGTGTGGATGAGCCCTTTACCAATTTGCTCACTCAGGGCATGGTGCTGAAGGATGGGGCCAAGATGTCCAAGTCCAGGGGCAATGTGGTCAGTCCGGAAGAGATTATGGCCAAATACGGGGCTGATACCGCCCGGCTCTTCATCCTTTTTGCTGCTCCCCCGGAACGGGATCTGGAGTGGAGTGACCAGGGGGTAGAAGGGGCTTATCGTTTCCTGAACCGGGTCTGGCGCCTGGTTCACCATTACCATCAGAATCTGGCCGGAGTCAGCGCCTACCAGGGTGGGGAACTGAGAGCTGAGGACAAGGAGTTGCGGCGGCAGCTGCATGCCACCCTGAAAAAGGTTACCGATGATATCTCCCAGCGCTTCAATTTCAACACCGCCATCAGTGCCATCATGGAACTGGTCAATGGCCTCTATAGCTACAAGGACAAGGTAACTGAGCCCAATCTGGCGGTAGTCAAGGAGGCGCTGGAGTTGCTGGTCATCATGCTGGCTCCCTTTGCCCCGCATATTACTGAGGAATTGTGGCAGGCTCTCGGCCACACTGACAGTGTCCATCGCCAGAGCTGGCCCCGGGTGGATGAGCAGGCCCTGGTGGCTGAGGAAATTACCCTGGTGGTGCAAATCAATGGCAAGGTGCGGGATCGGGTGAATGTGCCCGCTGGCCTCAGTGTCCAGGAACAGCAGGAGGCGGTACTGGCCCTGCCCAAAGTTAAAAGCTGGCTGGAAGGCAAGACGGTGGTCAAAGTCATTCCGGTACCCAATAAACTGGTGAATATCGTGATAAAATAACCAGAGCGGGACTGTCTGGCGGGACAGTCTCCTCTTTTTTGCAGGAAAAAATCGGCCGAGGGAGAAGTATAGAGGGTGGAGGGGATTTGAGTTGTGGTTTTTTGCTGCTGGCCCAGTTTTTTGGACAAATGGGCCGCGGGATGTTTGAAGTTCTCTATAATCTGCTATTATTAAAATACGGATATACTATGGCCTTTGCCGGACAGGTGATTGGACTGTCAGCTGCGGTTACAGCCGTGATGATGCCCCTGGCCGGCCGGCTGGGGGACCGGCGGGGGCGGAGGACTTTGCACATTCTGGATGGCCCTGATGAATGCTGCCCATCCGCTGGTGCAAAATATTACCCTGACGGCAGTGGCCGCAGATAAACGCGGGCTGGCTTCTTCCCTGAACGGCACTCTCTACCAGGCGGGCTGGGCCGTGGGAGGGCCGCTGACCGGTTATTTGCTGCACTGGGGAGGTTACCAAGCCGTCTTCTGGGGTGTCGGTTTGTTATATCTGGTAGGTACCGGCTGGTTTTATCTCTTTTTTGGCCGGCCATTGAAGGAGGAAGGGGTATGAGCAAGTGGCTAATTGTCAATGGCGATGATTTCGGATTATCTCCCGGCATCAACGAAGGGGTACGGCGCTGCCACCGGGAAGGGATTTTGACCAGCACTACCATCCTGGTCAACCAGCCCTGGGCCCGGGAGGCGGTGGACCTCAGCCGGGAATGTCCGGCCCTGGAAATGGGTGTGCATCTCAATTTGACAGTGGGCAAGGCCCTGACTGACGGCCGCCAGTTTGAACCCTATCCCGTTTTGTATGAACGCCTGCAGCGGGCCAGTGCCGAAGAGATCGCTCGTTTCCAGGAATGGGCGGAAGCAGAATGGCTGGCCCAGATTCAAACGGCCCGCAGCTGGGGCCTGGAACTGAGTCACCTGGATTCCCATCATCATGTCCACGGTTGGCCCTGGTTACGGCCGGTAGCACTGCACCTGGCCCGGCTCTTTGATTTACCCCTGCGGGCTCCCCAGGAGGAGGCTAAAGCCTTTTTCCGGCAGCAGGGAGTAGCAACTCCCGACTTTTTTGTGGAGCATTTTTTTGGTGCCGGGGTGACCAGGGAGAATTTTGAAAAAATCTTACAGGGGATGGCTGCTGGTTTTACAGAAGTGATGACCCATCCGGCGGTACCGGACTGGCAACTGCTGGCCATCAGCTCATATACCGAAAACCGGGGGCGGGAACTGGAGATTTTGCGCTGGCCGGGCTGGCAGGAAATAATGGCTGAGCTGGGCGTTAGCTATGGCCACTGGCGGGATTTACAGGGGAGGTAAAAAAGATGGAGAAAGAACAGATTTATGAACTGATGCGCAGCCGGCGCAGTATCCGGCTTTACAAGCCCGACCCTATTCCTCAGGAGACGCTGGAACGGATCATTGCCGGGGCCCTCTGGGCCCCCTCGGGGATGAACAAACAGGACTGGCTGGTGGTAGTGGTAACCGGCGAGAAAAAACAGGAGCTGATTCGCCTGTTTGGCGAAGGGGGAGAATATTTACGGGAACGGCTGGAACAGCTCTTCCCCCCCAAAATGGTCAATCTGACTATGCAGTTCTTTCGCACTGGCGGCAATGCCCAGGCCATCGTGCTGGTCTATGTACCCAGGGAACAGATAAAGATTTCGCCTGACATGAATCTTAATGAGCGCCATGCTGCCGAACATGATCGCATGGGCGCGGTCCAGAGCGCTTCAGCCCTGATTCAGAACCTGTTGCTGCTGGCTCATGCCGAAGGGCTGGGTTCCTGCTGGCTCAATGGGCCTCTGTTCGTGCAGGAGGAAATCAACGCCTTGCTGGGTATCAAGGATAAGGAACTGGTGGCTGCCGTAACTCTGGGCTGGCCGGATCAGCAACCACCGGTACCACCCCGCAAACCGGATCGCGTCCTCTGGTACAAATAAACGACAAAATCTCCCAAAAAAGCCCCCTTGTTCCCGGGGCTTTTCTTTTTTACAATGGGAGAGAGGTGAGAAAATTGGTCAGGAAAGTCATCATTGGTCTCTGTGCCGGTTTGGCCTGCTTTTTACTGGGCTGGCAAACCGGGCGGCTGGTGGAAAAAGAGCCGGCAGCCATGGTGCTAAAGGCGGACAAGCTCTTGAACCAGGTTAAACTGCCGGTTGATGCCAGCCTGGTGCCCGCAGCTCAGCCCCTGGTGGAGGAAGAAAAGCAAGAGCAATCCCTGACGGAGGTAAAAAAGGAGGCGCCGAAAAAGGTACAGACCAGAACAAAAATTAAAAATAACCAGCAAACGCAGCAGGTGGTGAACATTAATCAGGCTACCGCTGAGGAACTGGAGAATCTGCCTGGTATCGGTCCGGCCCTGGCCCGGCGAATAGTGGAATATCGCAATCAGCATGGTCTTTTTACTGATAAAGAGCAGTTACTGGCTGTGCCGGGCATCGGGCCGAAAAAGATGGTGGAACTCCGGCCCCGGGTCAGGATATGAATCCCCTGGTTGGAACTGCCCTCAGCTACGCTCTGGTGCTGCTCAGCTGGGAACAGGGGGGATGGCTGTTCTGGTTTGCTTGCCTGTTGGCCCTGCTGGCCCTTTTTAGCTGGCGGCCCCGGAAGATTCTACTGCCCATCGGGGCAGGGATAGTGCTGGCGGGGCTGGTGCTGGCTCTCTGGCAATATTCCTTTCCTCGCTTGCCCTGGCAGGAGGGGCAAAAGGTGACTGTGGAAGGGGAATGGCTGGAAACCAGTCCGACAGCTTATGGCTGGAAAGGCATCCTGCGTACTGATGCTGGCAAAGTGCTGGTCTATACCGGGACGGAGATCGGGGCAGGGCGCCGGGCCCGGGTTAGTGGTAAGGCGGAACAGCCGCCCCTGGCCCTCAATCCCGGCCAGTTCGATTACCGGCGCTATCTCTGGCACCGGAAGATCAGCTGGCAAATCAAGGCGGACAGGGTGAGTGACCTGGGGCCAGGCAGCAGTTGGCGCCTGGCTCTGGCAGGGCTGAGGGGACAAATCAGCCAGCAGGCACTAAACAATGCGCCGGGCCGCAGTGGCACCTTGCTGGCAGCCATGGTCTGGGGTCAGGAGCAGTACCTGGAGTCAGAGACCAGAGATGGACTGAACCGGGCGGGGCTGGCCCATCTCCTTTCTGTTTCCGGCTTCCATGTCTCCCTGCTGGCGGTGCCGGTCTGGCTCTGGAGCCGCCGGCTGGGGGGCTCGCCCTGGTGGCGGCTGGGGGCAGCTCTGACCCTGGCCCTTTTTTATGGCGCTCTTTCCGGTTTTGAGCCACCTGTACTCAGGGCGCTGATTATGCTGGCTCTGGCCATGCTGGGCCGGGAGCTAGGGCAGGGCAAAGATGATGAAGCCGGATTAGCCCTGGCCCTGTTTCTGACTTCCTTTACCCAGCCCTTGCTGATTACGGAAGCTGGTTACCAGCTGACCTTTCTTGCCACCTGGGCCTTGCTGGTGCCTGGGCGGCAGTTGAGGGGGCGCTGGGCCTGGCTGTCTTTGCCCCTGCTGGTACAGGCCTTCACTTTACCAGCACTGATTTACCACTTCCACTACTTTAATCCCTGGTCCCTGCTGGCCAATCTGCTGCTAACCCCGGTGGCTACTCTGGCTCTCTGGCTGGGGTTTCTGGCCGGGAGTCTGGGCTGGTTCTGGCCCCTCTGGGGACAGGCCCTTTATCCGGCAGCAGCGTTGCCGGCCCTGCTGTTGCTTGCAGCTGCTGACCTGATCCAGCAGTTGCCAGGGGCCCGGTTGGCTTTTCGGGGCTGGTCGGCGGCTGCTACCGTCCTGTTTTTGCTGGTGCTGGCCTGGTTTTTACGGGGCGGCTGGGCGGGCAGCAGTGGCCTCTGGCTGCGGGGTTGGGCCTGGCGGCTATTGCCTGGTCGCTGGCGCTACGGACTGGCGGTAGGGCTGGTAATAGGCTGTTTTAGCCTTTACTGGCGCTGGTCCCAACCGGCTTTACAGGTTACCTGGCTGGCTGTAGGGGAAGGGTTTGCTGCGGTAATCACTACCCGGACCGGGGAAACCTATTTGCTGGATGCCGGCCCAGCCGGCAAGCGGGTAGTAGGGGCCTATCTGGCCCAGGCGGGAATTGATCATCTGCGGGGAGTCATCATTACCCACCCTCATGCTGACCATTATGGGGGTCTGGAGGAGCTTATGGGGAAGGTGAGCATCGACTGGCTGGCAGCGGGGCCGGGAGCCTGGCAGGAACCGGCGCTGGCTGCCCTGGGGCAGAGCTGGCAGAGGGAGGGAACCCGACTACTCACCTGGCAGCAGGGGGAAGACAGACAGCTGGCCCCTGGTATGCGCCTCAGGGTATTAATGGCCAGAACAGCAGGAGAGGATTGGAATCAGCGCTCCCTTGTGATAGAATTGAAAAAGGATAATTACTCCCTCTTGTTTACCGGAGATGCCGATCGTCAGGGGCTGGACCAGCTGGCCAGTGCCTACCGGCCCCAGGACCTGCTGGCAGTAACTATGCCCCATCATGGCAGCCGGGATGGTGCTAGTGGCTACTGGCTGCAGCGCTGGCAACCCCGGCTGGCGGTGATTCCTGTAGGCCCTAATCGCTATGGTCACCCCCATCAGGAAACCCTGCTCAGGCTGCAAAGGCAGGGGATAGCCGTATTGCGCACTGACCGCCAGGGAGCGGTAAGCCTTAGTTGGCCGGAGGGAGAGGATCCGCAGATTAGCTTTTTCAGGCAGGAGGAACCTTAATGCTGGCAGCAGACGGAGTTTTACAGAGCATTAAAAGAGGGGTAGTCAGTCCCCTTTATTTTATCTATGGTGAGGAAACCTGGCAGATTCGGGAGCTGGTACGGGCTTTTCGGGAGTTGCTGGCTCCCGCGCTGCGGGATTTTAATTTACAGGTACTGGATGGGAAGAACACTTCCTGGGAGCAGCTGGTAAACAGCGCCCGCACCATTCCCTTTCTGGCTGAACGGCGGGTAGTAATCGTGGAAAACTGGCAGGCCCTGCTCGCGGGAGAAGGCGGGCAGGGGGAAGAAGTCTTTTTGAGCTACCTGTCTGATCCCAACCCGGCCACGACCCTGGTGCTGGTCCAGGAAGGCAAGCCGGATAAAGGGCGGAAAGCGGTGAAGGCCCTGGAAAAAGCAGCCCAGGTGGTGCAGTGTACCCAACCCAAAGGCAGTGAATTGCTGGAGTTTATCCGCAACCAGGCCAGGCAGCTGGGCTTGAGACTGGAAGAGGAGGCGATCCGGGAGCTGGCCCTGATGGCAGGTAGTAACCTGCCTTTGCTCCACCAGGAGCTGCAAAAACTGGCCCTGTATGCCCAGGGGGAGATGCTGAACAAGGACCAGATTCAGGAGCTGGTGGCCCCTAGTCCAGAAGCAACCATCTTTCAGCTGGTGGATGCGGTGGCTGAAGGGCGCTTTACCGCAGCCTTACCGCTGTTGAAAGAACTTCTTTTTCACGGGGAACCACCGGCACGCATCCTGTATATGCTTACCCGCCAGTTTCGCTTGCTCTGGCAGGCCAGTTTGCTGGCAGCACGGGGCTACGGGGATAAGCAAATAGCTGCCCAGATCAATGCCCCCCCTTTTGCTGTTCCCAAATTACTGCGCCAGAGCCGCCGGTTTTCTGAGGGGGATTTCTACACCATCTGGGACATACTGCTGGAGGCAGATCTGGCCCTCAAAACCAGTCGCCAGGACCAGCAGCTGGTGCTGGAGCTGACAATTTTACGGTTGTGCGGAAAAAAATAAAAACAGCAGGACTGTGAGCCTGCTGTTTTTTTAATGACTAATCTGTCGACAAATTAGCCGGCGATTTGATTGAATTTCCTGGTTAAACGGGATTTGCGCCGAGCAGCGGCGTTCTTATGTAGAACACCTTTGGTAACTGCCTTGTCCAACAGGCGGCAAGCCTTAACTAAAGCAGCTTTGGCGGTATCCACATCAGTGGTGGCCAGAGCTTCATGGAAACGCCGGATGGCAGTTTTTACGGTGGATTTGATGGCAGCATTGCGCAGAGCACGCTTTCTGGCTTTGATAGCTCTTTTGGCTGCGGACTTGATGTTGGCCACAGATTTCACCTCCTTCGGGGTTGCAGTCAACAAAAGTAATTTTAACATGAGTAACCCAAAAAAGCAAGAGTATAAATTAAGAATAGGATATGGTCAATTGGGTATCCTAACGTTGAACGTAAAAACAAGGGGGTGAAAATAATGCTGGGAGCGATTGTGCGTTTTATAGTCTCTGCCATAGTACTTATGGTTGTCAGTTTCCTGGTACCCGGCTTTAAGGTTGCCGGTTTCGTCGGCGCCCTGATAGCAGCAGCAGTTATTGCGATTCTGGGTTATGTGGCTGAGCTGGTACTGGGAGACAAAGTCTCACCGCGTAGCCGGGGTCTGGTCGGCTTTATTACCGCAGCGGTGGTTATCTATCTGGCCCAGTTTATCGTTCCGGCCCAGATCAGCGCTTCCATTCTGGGAGCATTGATTGCCGCTTTTGTCATCGGTTTGATCGATGCAGTGGTACCGACCATGATTCGCTAACAGGAAAAGTTAAAATAAAAGGACTGTCGGCAAAAGTGCCGGCAGTTTTTTTGTTCTATTTGCCTGAAGGCCTGCATAGATATATTCTGCAGGCAGGAGGTGGACAAAATGCGGTTCAAAGGCAGGACAGCGGGCTGGTTAGCCCTGGGTTTGACTACTTTGCTGGCGGCCTGGTGGAATATTCCCACCCGGGCCCAGGTGGAGGCGGTAGATAAGGTGGGGCAAATAGCACCCAAAATGGATGCCCGTCAGATGTTACAGCGGGAATTGCCTTTGCTGGGAACGGAAATGATGTGGACAAGCCCGGAATGGCTGCCGGTAGGCAAACCCCAGGTATATCTGGCCCAGGGGATTCCCTTCTTGCGAGTGATGGCCGAAGAGGAGGAATGGAATGACAGTGATAAACCAGTGGCCCGGACCGATAGGGTGGTGGATAGTGTCTATCAGCCCCAGGCTGATCCGCATGAAGAGGTCAAACCGGAACAGGTGCCGGGTTTAGGTCAGTTTCGCCTCTGGTTGCCAGCGGGACAGAAGGTTCCTCTGGTTGGGATTTATAATACCCATACTTCCGAAACCTATCGCCTTACTGATAAAACCGACAAGGTACCCGGGGAAAAAGGCGGGGTTTTTGCCGCTGCTTCCGCCCTGGCGGAAGAGCTGAGCAGCCGCTATGGCATTGGCGTAGTGCAGAGCCAGGCTATTCATGATGAAAACTGGCTTCTGCATAATCCCTATGCCAATTCGGCTGTGACGGCCCGGCAGATGCTGGAAAAGTATCCGGACTTGCAGCTTCTTATCGATATTCACCGGGATGCAGAAGTGCCCCGGGAGAACAGTGTGGTAAAAATCCAGGGCCGGGAGGCCGCCCGGATTATGCTGGTGGTGGGCACCAACAGCAGGGGCAATCACCCCAGCTGGCAAAAAAACCTGGCTTTTGCCCAGCAGCTGGCAAAGCAGATTGAGCAACAATATCCAGGCCTGGTGCGAAAGGTGATGACTAAACCAGGCCGCTATAACCAGCATCTCCATCCCCGGGCTGTTTTGATTGAAATTGGGAGTACAAGCAATTCTACAGCTGAGGCAGAATACACTGCCCGCCTGCTGGCTAAAATGGTAGCAGATGTTGTCAAGAAATAAAATCAGGAGTATAATCGTTGTTAAGTATAGAGAGATAGGGGATGGGGACAGGTGCAATATTTATTACTGGTATTGACAGCTTTTTTCTGGGGTGGGGCCTTTATTGCTGGAAAAGTGGCAGTAAAGACGACACCCCCTTTTGTCGTGGCTTTTTTACGTTTTCTGATAGCTGGTATTTTACTTTTGTTGCTACTGAGGCGTCGGGAGGGTTGGCCGGACTGGCGGAAGAAAGAAAATTTCTCTGGTCTTTTCTTTTTAGGTCTAACCGGGGTGTTTGGCTATAATCTGCTATTTTTTGAGGCTCTCAAACATACTTCTCCTGTCAATGGTTCCCTGATTGTGGCGGCCAATCCCGGAGTTACGGCTTTAATCAATCGCTTCTGGCATGGTGAAAGACTGGGTCCACGGCGCTGGCTGGGGATTCTGCTGTCCTTTACCGGGGTTACTCTGGTCATCTGCCGGGGAGATCTGGAGCTGCTGGCCAATTTGCGCTTTAATTTTGGCGATATTCTGCTGGTGGGCGCTACTTTGTGCTGGGCCCTTTATTCCATCAAAGGCAAAGAGGTCATGAACAACTTTACTCCCCTGGCGGCCACGGCTTTTGCCTGTACGTTCGGGGCCTTATTACTCTTGCCTTTTGCCCTCTGGCAGGGGGGGCAACAGGGATGGAGCTGGCTGGGACAGGCCCAGCCCTGGCTGGCCATTATCTTTTTGGCAATTTTTGCTTCTGTGCTGGGGTTTGTCTGGTGGTACCAGGGAGTGCAGGCTATCGGGGCATCCCGGGCTGCCATTTTCATCAATCTGGTGCCCATTTCAGTGATGCTGATGTCAGCCCTGCAGGGGGAAAAGTTGACCTGGGTACAGCTGCTGGGAGCAGCCCTGGTGCTGGGTGGGGTTTATCTGACCTCCATGGCTAAAGTCCAGCCTGGCCGGGCACACTAAAAAGTAAAAGCCTGGTTGAAAGGATGGACCCCTGTGCAAAAACTGGTGCTGGTACTGGCACTGACGGTGACTTTCTGGGGAGTGGCAACAGCCTACTCTGTATTTGTCCACTGGGTGAAGCCGCCTGCTGACCCCTGGCAACGAACGGTACAGGGGCTGGAGCGAAGCTTCAAAAAGGTGGAAAAGCGACTGACCGTGGAACTGGCGGCCCGCAGGGCTTTGCTGAAATACTGGCGAAAGGAAGACGGACATGAGTAGCAAAAGCGGTGGAGTGGCCCGGGCGGCCGGTATTTTAATGGTGACCATGATATTAAGCCGCATCCTGGGACTGGTAAGGGATCAGGTGCTTACTGCCCGCTTTGGCAGCAGCCATTTAACTGATGCTTATCTGGCGGCTTTTACCATACCCGATTTGCTATATAACTTGCTGGTGGGTGGCGCCCTGAGCGCCGCCTTTATTCCGGTTTTTTCCTCCTACCTGGCCCGGGGGGAAGAGAAAGAGGCCTTTACTGTTGCCTCTACAGCTATCAATCTGGTTATGCTGCTTCTCAGTCTGGGGACAGTGCTGGCCATGATATTTACCCCCGCTCTGATGCCCCTGGTAGCTTACAAGTTTCCTGCTGAGACCAGGGAAATAACCATTTATCTGACCCGCATTATGTTGCCTTCGGTGCTATTTACCGCCCTTAACGGGCTGATGATGGGCATTCTCAATTCCTACAAGCATTTTACCGCTCCGGCGGTAGGGGCACTCTGGTATAATGTGGCCATCATCCTGGCTGGTTGGTTTCTCGCCCCCTGGCTGGGGATTGCAGCCTTTCCGGTGGGGGTCTTGCTGGGAGTAATGGCCAATTTCCTCTGGCAGTTGCCCCGGGTGAAAAAAATAGGCTTTCGTTACCGGCCGGTACTGGAGCTCCGGCATCCTGGCCTGCAAAAAATGCTGTGGCTGATGTTACCGGCTTTACTGGGGCTGGCGGCCAATCAGATCAATCTGATTATCAATCAGAATCTGGCTTCCGGACTGGATGCAGGCAGTATCACAGCCCTACGGGTAGCCAACCGCCTGATGGCGGTACCTCTGGGGGTTTTTGCCTTTGCGATTGGGGCTGCGGTTTTTCCCACCCTTACCTCACTGGCGGCTGTGGGCAAAATGTCGGAATTCAAAAACACTCTGCTGGATGGCCTGCGTTCGGTTTTTTTCATTACCCTGCCGGCAGCCGCAGGTCTGATGGCATTAGCAGAACCCATTGTGCGCCTGCTGTTTCAGCAGGGCAAGTTTTCTGCTGCTGATACCCGGCTGACAGCCCTGGCCCTGTTCTGGTATTGTCTCGGCCTTTTTGCCCAGGGAGCGGTGCTGGTGGTAACCCGGGCTTTTTATGCTTTGCAGGATACCACTACTCCTGTAAGTGTGGCAGTGGTAACAATCTTAATCAACTATCTACTGAATGTAGCTATGGTGGAGCGCTTTGCAGCGCCCGGGCTGGCTTTTGGTTATTCGGTTACCGGTATTATCAATTTCCTGGCTTTGCTTTATCTTTTGCGGCGCAAGACCGGGCCTCTCGGACTGTCCCAGCTGGTGCGTTCCTGGGGCAAGGGCAGTACAGCTGCTCTGGTGATGGGGATAGCGGTTTATTTCCTGGACCAGGGGCTGGTGCAGGTGGTCCCGGTCAGCCAGAAGGGAGGGCAGTTGCTGGAAGTACTGCTCACTGTGACAAGTGGAGCTGCCCTGTACTGGTTGCTGGCTCGCCTCTTCAAAATGCAGGAAGCGGAACAGGTGCGCCAGCTGGTGGTGCGGCGTTTGAACAGGCAACGAGCGGCTTAGCTCTTGCCTGTATTTTTTTTCACCTCGGAGAAATACTAACCTCAGCAGGCAGAGTTTGGCTGAACGAGGTGAGAGTATGCGCTGGTTCGGGGGTAAAAAGAGCAATTCGCTGAAAGCACGGGTTCAGTACCTGCAGGGACGGTTTCAACAGGCCCCTGATTTTACTATTCGCTATTTTCGCATTGGCAAAAGCCTGGAACAGGAAGGCGCCATTGTTTTCTTGAAAGGCATTGTTGATCGCACCATGGTCCATGCCGATATTCTGCGGCCTTTGCTGATCTGGGGGCGGCAGACGGAGAGCGTGGACTGGCAGGCAACAGAATCTTTGTTGTTATCGGTAGGGCAAATCAAGGAACTGGGAAACATAGAGGAGGGGGTACAGTCCCTGTTGCGCGGGGATACCCTCTTGTTGCTGGATGGGCTGGACCTGATTTATGCCATCAATACCCGGGGCTGGGAAAAACGGGGCATAACGGAACCCTCCTCGGAGCCGGTTATTCGTGGTCCTCATGATGGCTTTACGGAAACCCTGGTCACTAACCTGTCCCAAATTCGGCGGCGGCTGAAAACCACCCGGCTCAAAGCCAAACGTTATCAGGTGGGGAGATATAGCAAGACTGATGTGGCTTTGCTTTACCTGGATGGTATCGCCAATCCCCAGGTAATCGAGGAGCTGGAGAAACGGATCGAACAGCTGGATCTGGATGCTTTGCAAAGCAGTGGCCAACTGGAACAACTGATCGAAGATAATCCCTATTCTCCTTTTCCCCAGATTCAGTCCACCGAGCGACCGGACAAAGCAGTGGCCAATTTACTGGAGGGCCGGGTGGTTTTGGTGGTGGATGGTAGCCCCCAGGTGCTGATTGCCCCGTCGGTTTTCAGCCAGTTTTACCAGAGTCCAGAGGATTACGGTTCCCGCTGGCTAATGGCCACTTTTGTGCGCCTGATGAGGCTGGGCGGGTTCATAGTGGCTCTGACTCTGCCGGCAATTTATATTGCCTTGATTTCTTTCAATTATGAGATGATACCTCTGCGTTTATTGATACCTCTGGCGGAAAGCCGTTCCCGGGTGCCTTTTCCGCCCATAGTTGAGGCAATGCTGATGGAAATAACCATTGAGCTGTTGCGGGAAGCGGGGATTCGCCTGCCCAGCCCTATCGGACAAACTATCGGTATCGTGGGCGGTCTGGTGGTGGGCCAGGCGGCCGTGCAGGCTGGCCTGGTCTCCAATGTTATGGTAATTGTAGTAGCGGTGACAGCCATTGCATCTTTTGTGGTGCCTACCTATGATGTGGGCTTTTCGGTACGGCTTTTGCGTTTCCCCCTTATGTTTCTGGCCTCAGCCTTTGGGCTGGTGGGGATTGCAGTGGGTTTGACCATGTTGCTGGCCCATCTGGCTATTCTGGAGTCGGTAGGTACTCCTTATGCCCTGGGTATCAGCCCCTTGCGCCTTAAGGACTGGCTGGATTCAGCTATTCGCGCGCCTAGCTGGTTTCTGAATCAGCGGCCTACCATCGGTCATCCCTTGAACCGGACCAGACAGCAGACGGGAAAGGGGGAGAAAAAGCATGAGTAAAACGGCACCAGCAGGCAAACTTACCCGACAACAGCTGTTTTTCCTTATTTCCGGGATCCAGATCGGGGTGGGTATACTTTCCTTGCCAGCTGGTTTGCACAAGGTTGCCCGCCAGGATGGCTGGATTTCCGCCTTTATTGCGGGTTTAATGGCTGCCCTGGGACTGGTGTTTATCCATCTGGTTTGCCGCCGCTTTCCCGGACAGGCCCTTTATGATATTCTGGACAGCGTTTGGGGGAAATATCTGGGTAAATTCTGGACTGGATTGTTTATTATCTATTTCTGGGCTACAGGGGCGGTAATTTTCCGTATATATTTGGAAATCCTGCAAATCTGGATGCTGCCCCTGACACCGCGCTGGGTCCTGATTATCCTTTTGATGTTACCAGTTTTTTACCTGGTATTCAATGGGTTGACTGTACTGGGACGTTTTGCGGAAATGCTGTTTCTCATCAGTGCCTGGATTGTGATCCTTCTTTATTTCCCTCTGCGGGAGGCTCACTGGTATTATCTCAAACCCATCGGTACGGCAGGCCTGAAAGCCATCCTGCTGGGGAGTTTTAAAGCAGCTCTGGCTATGCTGGGGTTTGAGTTTTACTGGCTGGCCTATCCCTATACCAGTCCACGGCGGCGCTTGCTCTTCTGGGCCCTGGCTGCCAACGGCCTGGTTACTATTCTCTACATGGCAGTAACAGTAATTGCTTTTGCTTTTTATAGCCCGGAGGAGATTGAAAGCTGGCGCTGGCCGACTCTAGGCCTACTCAAGGTGATTCAGTTTTCTTTTATTGAGCGGATGGAATATGTGATTTTAGCTCTTTGGGTGCCGGTAGTCCTTTTGACTGTGATTGGGATGTTTTATGGTGCCGGTTTAGGAACAGCGCATTTGCTGAAGCGTGAGGATCATCGTTATCTAACTTTGCTTCTGGTCCTGCTGGCAGGGGTTGTCGACATATTTTTACCTGATGCTGATAAATTGAGTAAACTGGGAGATTATCTGGGTTATGCCGGTTTAGGGCTGGGGATCCTCCTGCCAGGACTAAGCTGGTTGCTGGCCAGTTTGCTGCCCAGGGGAGGGATGAGGAATGAAAGGAATTAAAACCCTGGCTCTGGGCTTGATTCTATTAATCACCAGTGGTTGCTGGGATGCCAGACCCCTGGAAGAAAGTACCATCACCCTGAGTGTGGGGATTGACCGGGATGAACGGGGACGGTTGCTCATGACCACCGTGGCTCCAGTGCTGGAGGAAGATGCGAAAAAGAAGGTACTGGTTGTCTCCACTCTGGCCCATACTCCCCGCCAGGCTCGCATGAATCTGGACCGGATGTTACCAAATCCGATCAGTGGTGGTAAACTCCAATTTATTTTGATCGGTGAGGAACAAGCCCGAAATGGTATCCGGGGTATCATGGATGTGTTTTTCCGGGATCCTGGCAATCCTTCTACTGCCTATGTGGGAGTAGTGGAGGGCAAGGCCCAGGAGCTCTTTATGCAGGAATATCCTGATAAGCCCCGCATTTCCCTTTACCTGGCCAGCCTGGTCAAACACGGTAAGGGGGAAGGAAAGGTGATACCTGTTACAGTGCAGCGCCTGCGCACCATGATGTATGATGAAGGCCAGGATACCTTTTTGCCCTATTTTCGCCGGGGGTCCAAGGAAGTTAGCCTGGCTGGCACTGCCTTGTTTATAGAGGACAAATTCCAAACAGTCCTGCCGCCACGGGAAAGCGCCTGGCTCTCCCTGGTTAACGGCGATACCAGCAGAATAAAACTTACTATGCGCTGGCGCAAGGATGAACTGGAAACACCTGATGACTTCCTTTCGGTCTGTTATTTTGCCGAGGATCGGGACTTCAAGGTGCATAAAGGAGAGGGGTGGAAAGTGGAAATAAATCTAAAAACCAGGACGTCCCTGGAGGAAGTTCCCTGGGATTTAGATTTAAGTGATAAAAAAACTGTCAAGAAAATACAGAGTTTTTTAAGTCAGGAAGCTCAGAGGGAAATAATGAATATGTTGCGGTTTGTACAGAAAGTGCCTGCTGATGTCCTGGGTGTGGGCCAGCGGATACGGGCAGAGTTCCCGCGGGAATGGCAAAAAATGGACTGGAGGCAGGAATTTCCCCGGGTAAAGTTTCAGGTCAAGGTTCAGGTGGATATTGCCCGCACTGGATTGACCAAATAGGATTGCTCCTCAGGGCAGAAAATGCTATAATATTTTGGTAACTGATGCCCTGAAGGAGGACAGAACAGCATGGTCCATGACCATATTCGCAATTTCTGCATTATCGCTCATATTGACCACGGCAAATCCACTCTGGCCGACCGGCTGTTGGAATATACCGGCACCTTAAGTGAACGGGAAATGACGGAACAGGTGCTGGACTTGATGGAACTGGAAAAGGAACGGGGTATTACCATCAAGCTGCAGGCTGTGCGCCTCAATTATAAGGCCAGGGATGGCAGGGAATACATCCTCAACCTGATTGACACACCTGGCCATGTGGACTTTACCTATGAGGTATCCCGAAGTCTGGCCGCCTGTGAAGGAGCGCTGCTGGTGGTGGATGCCTCCCAGGGGATTGAGGCCCAGACTCTGGCCAATGTCTATATGGCCTTAGAGCATGATCTGGAAATCATCCCGGTAATCAATAAAATCGACCTGCCCAGTGCCGAGCCGGAGCGGGTGCGGCAGGAGATTGAAGATGTAATCGGTCTGGATGCTTCTGAAGCCATCCTGGCTTCAGCCAAAGCCGGTATTGGGGTGGAAGAGATTCTGGAAGCCATTGTAGCCAAAATTCCGGCTCCCAAGGGGGAGCCTGAGGCTCCCCTGCAGGCCTTGATTTTTGACAGTCACTTTGACCCCTACAAGGGGGTAATCGTCTACTTCCGGGTAGTGCAGGGCACCATCAAAAAAGGTATGAAGATTCGCTTCATGGCCACGGGCAAGGAGTTTGAAGTCACCGAAGTGGGGACTTTCCGGCCTTTCCCGGTGCCGACAGTGCAGCTGTCGGTGGGTGAGGTGGGCTATCTGGCGGCCAGTATCAAAAATGTGAAAGATACTACTGTTGGGGATACTATTACCGAAGCGGAGCGGCCGGCTGCTGAGCCTTTGCCCGGTTACCGCAAGGCCACGCCCATGGTCTTCTGTGGCCTCTATCCAGTGGATAGCGGGGATTATGATGATCTGCGGGATGCTCTGGAAAAGCTCAATCTCAATGATGCGGCCTTAATCTATGAGCCGGAGACATCGGTGGCGCTGGGTTTTGGTTTTCGCTGTGGGTTCCTGGGGCTGTTACACATGGAGATTATCCAGGAGCGCCTGGAGCGGGAATACGGCCTGACTTTGATCACTACTGCCCCCAGTGTGGTCTACCGGGTTTATCTGACCAACGGGGAAGTAATCGATATCGATAACCCTACCAAATTGCCGCCGCCTACTCAGATCGAACACCTGGAGGAACCCTATGTCAAAGCCACCATCATGGTGCCCAACAATTTTGTCGGGGCAATTATGGATCTGGCTCAGGAAAAGCGGGGCAATTTCCTCAACATGGAATACCTGAGTGAAAGCCGGGTCATGTTGCATTATGAACTGCCCCTGGCGGAAATCGTTTATGATTTCTTTGATCAGCTTAAATCCAGGACCAAGGGTTATGCTTCTTTTGATTATGAATTCATTGGCTACAAGCCATCCAAACTGGTCAAACTGGATATACTCATCCACGGGGAAGTGGTGGATGCCCTTTCCTTTATTGTCCACAAGGACAAAGCCTACCAGCGCGGGCGGCAGATGGTGGAAAAACTGCGGGATCTCATCCCCCGCCATCAGTTTGAAATCCCTATCCAGGCGGCCATCGGCAATAAAGTCATCGCCCGGGAGACGGTCAAGGCTTTGCGCAAAAATGTACTGGCCAAGTGTTATGGCGGGGATATTACCCGGAAGAAAAAGCTGCTGGAAAAACAAAAAGAAGGGAAAAAGCGGATGAAGCAGGTGGGAAATGTGGAAATTCCCCAGGAAGCCTTTATGGCAGTGCTCAGTATTGACCAGAAATAAAAGAGGCCGGGTTTCCGGCCTCTTTATACTTCGGCAATGGCATCAGTGGGGCAATTTTCCAGAGCTTCCCTGGCCTCATCCTCCAGGTCATCTGGCACCTCATCCACAATGGCTTTGGCTTTGCCTTCATCATCCCAGTCATAGACATCGGGGCAGGTGCTGACGCAGGCGCCACAGCTGATGCACAAATCAGGATCTACCTTGACTTTCATGGTCTCAACCTCCTTCGCCTACAGTTTGCCCGAAAGGGGGAAAAATATGCTGGGGGTCTATGTTCATGTTCCCTTTTGTTTGCGAAAATGCCATTATTGTGATTTTTATTCCCGGCCGGCCAGCGGGGAAGAAAGGGAGCGCTATCTTGACCTTGTTTGCCAGGAAACGGAAGCGGCTGTCCGGCAGGTGCCGGAACGAGAAGTGGATACCATTTTCCTGGGGGGCGGTACTCCGGGGCTGCTGGGTCCAGAGGGCATAAAAAAAATTCTGCAGGCTATTGCCGGGAATTTTCATATCATCAATACCGTTGAAATAACTATGGAGACAAACCCCGGAGCAAATAGAGATATATGGCCGCTAATGGCAGCAGCAGGCATCAACCGGGTGAGTCTGGGTGCTCAGGCGGCCCAGGAGCGACTGTTACGGGTTTTAGGCCGCTGCCATACCTGGCAGGAAGTCCAGAACACGGTGCAGGCAGTTCGCCGGGCTGGCTTAACCAACCTCAATCTCGACCTGATGTACGGATTGCCGGGACAATCCCTGGCGGACTGGCAGGAAACAGTAGCAGCTGCCCTGGCGCTGGAAGTGCCCCATCTCTCCCTTTATGCCCTGAAAGTGGAAGAAAATACCCCCTTTGACCGCTGGGAAAGGGAGGGCAGGATAACCCTGCCGGAAGAAGAGGAATGGGCGGAAATGTACTGGTGGGCCAGGGAAAAACTGGAGACAGCAGGTTACCTGAATTATGAACTGAGTAACTTCGCCCGGCCAGGATTTGAATGCCGGCATAATCTCAAATACTGGCGCCGCCAGCCTTATCTGGGACTGGGGCCGGCAGCCCATTCCTGCTGGGGGAATGTACGCTGGGCCAATCCCGCCAGCCTGGAGGAGTGGGAAGCAGAAGTTCGGGCTCGGGGCTGGAGCGGGCAGCTGGTGGAAAGGCTGAGCGAGAAAGAAATCCTGGCTGAACAGGTTATTCTCGGCCTGCGCCTGGCCGAAGGAGTGGTTCTGACCCCGGAAATTGAGGCAGAATGGTCAACAGTTATAGCTTCTCTGAAGCAGCGGGGTCTGGTCCAGGTTTCGGGAAACAGGCTTAAACTCACGCGGCAGGCCTGGTATATTGCCAATGAAGTGATGGCAGAGTTTATCTAGTACCTTGACATTCCCTGCCCCAGGTGGTATTTTTTAAGTAGTGGCCTTTAGCACTCGTCTGGTGAGAGTGCTAACAACGGGCCTGGCGGAAGGTGATGAGGGATGCAATTGGATGAGCGGAAAAAGCGCATTTTACTGGCGATTATTCAGGACTATATTGCTACCGCTGAACCGGTAGGCTCCCGAACCATTGCCAAAAAGTATGAGCTGGGGGTGAGCCCGGCTACTATACGCAATGAAATGGCCGACCTGGAAGAAATGGGCTATATCGAACAGCCTCATACTTCAGCGGGGCGGATTCCCTCAGACCTGGGCTATCGCTATTATGTGGACTTTTTGATGGAGAAATACCGCCTGGCTGATGAAGACCGGGAATACATCCGCCAGGGGTTTGAAACCAGACGGATGGAAGTGGCCCAGGTGATTCAGCGGACTGGCCAGTTGCTGTCCCAGATGACCAATTATACCACAATAGTGCTGGGACCACAGCTGGGCAAAACGGGGATTAAGCATGTGCAACTGGTACCGGTAGAACCAGGCAAGGCCTTGCTGGTCATGGTCAGCCTTTCCGGTCTGGTACAGAACCGGCTCATCGAGATTCCGGAAAATTTGTCAGCCGAGGATTTATGGCAGATTAGCCAGGTATTGAATGCCAAGCTCCATGGCAAAACCATAGCCGATATTCGCCGCACCCTGTTGCAGGAGATTTATTCTGAACTGGCCCGGCAACGGGCGGTGGCGGAACTGGTACTGGATTTACTCAGCCAGGAGGAGCTTCTGAGCGGGGAGGAAAAGGTCTATCTGGCCGGGATCCTCAATATTCTTAACCAGCCGGAATTTCGCAATATCGAGAAAATCAAGACTCTGTTGTCCCTGCTGGAACAGGAGGAACAGCTGCGCCACCTGGTTCAGCCCGAGGATGAAGGCTTGCTGGTGCGAATCGGGGCAGAGAACCCCATTCAGGTGATGCGGGATTGTTCCATGGTCACTGCTACCTATACGGTCGATGGTCAGGTGGTGGGAGCCATCGGGGTACTGGGCCCCACCCGGATGGAGTATGCCCGGGTGATGGCCCTGGTGGAATATATTACCGAAAACCTCTCCCAGATGCTGACCGATTTTTACCGCCGCACCTAGAGCGGCTGAAGGAGGGAAGGCAATGAGCTTAAAACAGCAAGCTGTCCAGGCCACCGAGGTGGATGAGAAACTGGCAGCTCTGATGACCAATGCCAATGCCATCAGGGCCATTGCCGCTGCTGTGGAAGGCACTCTGGGTCCTAAAGGTCTGGATACCATGCTGGTGGATAAATTCGGTGACGTGGTCATCACCAATGACGGCGTCACCATTTTAACGCTGATGGAAGCCAATCATCCGGCCGCCCGATTGCTGATCAATGTGGCAAAAGCCCAGCAGGCGGAAATCGGTGATGGTACTACCACTGCCACTGTGATGGCCGGGGCCCTGGTTGCAGAAGGGGTTAACCAGGTAGTACGGGGGGTGCCGGTCACCAGGGTGATCGAGGGCATCCGGATAGGAGTCAGGGGAGCCCTGGAGTTTATCGAACAACAGGCCCGCCCTGTACGCAGCCTCAAAGATCCCCTGCTCTATCGCATTGCCTACATAGCCGGACGGGAAAACGAAGATATTGCCCGCCTGGTAGTGGATGCAGCCCGCCTGGTGGGAATCAAGAAATTGAAGGAACCGGGCTTTAAGCTGGCAGATACGATTGTGGCCGAGGAAGGGGCCGATAACCAGGTCTTTTCCGGGGTGATCATCAACAAGGAACCTATGAATGACGAGATGCCCCGGGACCTGCGGGATGCAAAAGTCCTGATCATTGATGATGCCCTGGAACCGGAGGAGCTGGAAGATGAGGCCCTGGCTACTGAGGCCGGTTTCAACCGCTATATGGAATTACAGCAGGAATTCAAGGATAATGTGCGCAAAATCGTGGATCTGGGTGTAGGACTGGTTATCGTTGACCGCGGGGTAGAGGCCTGGGCGGAAGAAACTCTGACTGACGCCGGAGTGATGGTGTTACAGCGGGTTTCCAACAAGGAACTGCGCAAGGCAGCGGAACATACAGGAGCCCGACCCATTAAACGCACCGGTCTCAAGCGCTCCCCGGAAGAACTGGTTCGCTATCTGGGCCAGGCCAAATGGGTGCTGGCTGATGAGCGCCTGGAACATGTGCGGATTCTCGGTGGTGCTGGTAAACCTATGGCTACCGTGCTGGTGGGAGCCGCCACTGAAGAAGTAGTCGGTGAACGGGAGCGGATTGCCAAGGATGCCGCTTCCTCCGTTCAGGCTGCTGTTTGTGGCGGGGTAGTGGCCGGAGGCGGTTCCCTTGAGCTGGCTGCTGCTCGCCAGGTGGAAAAACTGCGGGAAAACACCCGGGGTATGGCTGCCTATGGTATTGATTGCGTGGTGGCTGCCCTCAAACGGCCCCTGGCCCAAATCGTGGAAAATGCCGGCTTCAATTCTCTGGAGAAACTGGGGGATGTGGTAGCTGCTCAGGCGGAAAAAGGCAATAACGCCCTGGCCATAGATTGTGACAGCGGTCAGGTAGTGGATATGTGGGAACTAGGCGTGGTTGATCCGGCCCTGGTGAAACTGCATGCTTTGCGCGCTGCCGGGGAAGTCGCTGAAGCTATTCTGCGGATTGATACCATCATCCGGAAAAAAGAGGAGAAAAGCAGCAAGCTGGAGCCAGAAATGGAGGAATAGGGAGACATGACCCAGATGGAAGAGGATAAAAAAATGGAAGCCAATGAACAGGAACCGGCCGGGGCCGGAGCTGCTCAGGAACAGACGCAGGAACCCGGTCAGCTGGAACAGCTGCAACAGCGAATAAATCAGCTGGAACAGCAGCTGGCCGAGGAAAAGAATGCCCGCTTGCGGGCCCTGGCTGATCTGGAAAACTTCCGACGGCGGGCCCGGCAGGAACGGGAAGAACTGTTGAAATATGAGGCAGAAGGCCTGATTACAGCCCTCTTGCCGGTTATTGACAATTTTGAACGGGCTCTGGCGGCTACCGGAGAAGAAGGCCAGTTACGGCAAGGGGTGGAAATGATTTACCGCCAGTTGATGGAAGTCCTGACCAGAGCGGGGCTGATTCCGATGGAATGTCAGGGCCAGGAATTTGATCCTCACCTGCATCAGGCTGTTATGCAGGTCCCAACTGAAGAACAGCCGGAAAACACCATTGTGGATGTGTATCAAAAAGGATATTATCTCAAGGATAAGGTAATTCGCCCGGCCATGGTCACAGTGGCCGTCAGGAACTGAGCAACATATAATCTTTAGGAGGGTGAAGGACAGCTATGAGCAAGATTATCGGCATCGACCTGGGTACAACCAACTCCTGTGTAGCAGTAATGGAAGGTGGCGAAGTGACGGTTATTCCCAATGCGGAAGGGGGCAGAACCACTCCTTCTGTTGTGGGCTTTTCCAAAACCGGGGAACGGCTGGTGGGCGAGGTAGCCAAGCGCCAGGCGGTAACCAACCCGGAACGGACTGTGATTTCCATCAAGCGCCACATGGGCACAGATTATAAAGTAAACATCGATGGCAAGCAATATACTCCCCAGGAAATCAGTGCTATGATTCTGCAGAAATTGAAAGCTGATGCGGAAGCCTATCTGGGCGAACCGGTGACCAAGGCGGTAATCACTGTACCGGCTTACTTTACCGACAGCCAGCGCCAGGCTACCAAGGATGCCGGGCGCATTGCCGGACTGGAAGTAATGCGGATCATCAATGAGCCTACCGCTGCGGCCCTGGCCTATGGTCTGGATAAGGAAGAAGACCAGACCATTCTGGTTTATGACCTGGGTGGCGGTACCTTCGATGTCTCCATCCTGGAACTGGGGGATGGGGTATTTGAAGTCAAGGCTACTGCCGGTAATAACCGCCTGGGTGGTGATGATTTCGACCAGCGCATCATCGACTGGCTGGTGGCCGAATTCAAAAAAGAAAACGGCATCGATCTGTCCCAGGACAAAATGGCTATGCAGCGATTGAAAGAAGCAGCAGAAAAAGCTAAAAAAGAACTGTCCAGCACCACGGTGACCACTATCAGCTTGCCCTTTATCACTGCGGACCAGAACGGGCCCAAACACCTGGAAATGACTCTGACCCGGGCCAGGTTTGAAGAGATGACCGCTGATCTGGTTGAAGCCACTATGGGTCCCACCCGGCAGGCTCTGAAAGATGCGGGTCTGGAGCCCAAGGATATCGACAAGGTCTTGCTGGTAGGCGGTTCTACCCGGATTCCGGCCGTTCAGGAAGCTATTCGCCGTTTCCTGGGCAAAGAACCTCACAAGGGTATTAACCCCGATGAATGCGTAGCAATTGGTGCTGCCATCCAGGGGGCAGTGTTGTCCGGGGAAGTCAAGGATGTAGTCTTGCTGGATGTTACGCCCCTCTCCCTGGGGATTGAAACCCTGGGTGGAGTGTTTACCCGGATTATTCCGCGCAACACCACTATTCCTACTTCCAAGAGCCAGATTTTCTCCACTGCGGCGGATAACCAGACCCAGGTGGAGATCCATGTCCTGCAGGGTGAGCGGGAAATGGCAGCTTACAACAAGACCCTGGGCCGGTTCATCCTGGATGGCATTCCGCCGGCACCGCGGGGTGTACCGCAAATTGAGGTTACTTTTGACATTGATGCCAACGGGATTGTGCATGTTTCCGCCAAAGACAAGGCGACCGGGCGGGCCCAGAGCATTACCATCCAGTCCTCTTCCGGTTTGAGTGAGGAAGAAATCCAGCGCATGGTCAAGGAAGCAGAAGCCCATGCGGAAGAAGACCGCAAGCGCAAGGAAGAGGTAGAAATCCGTAATAATGCCGATTCCATGGTTTATCAGGCGGAAAAAACCATCAAGGATTTCGGGGATAAGGCGGATCCGGCCAAGGTGGAAGCAGTGAAAAAGGCGGTAGAAGAACTGAAAACTGCCCTGGCTGGCAATAATATTGATGAGATCAAGGCCAAGACCGAAGCCCTGACCGCACCCCTCTATGACCTGACGGCGGCCATGTACCAGCAGCAGGCCCAGCAGCAGCCGCCTCAGAATGACAGTAAAGACGGTCAGGATCCCAATGTGGTAGATGTGTAAACTGGCGGGGGAGGAGACTCCCCCTTTTCCTAATTGCCGCAAAAAGTTTGAGGTGGTAGCTGATGAGCAAACGGGATTACTATGAGGTGTTAGGGGTTGGCCGTAACGCCACCGAAGAGGAAATCAAGAAGGCGTACCGCAAATTGAGCAAAAAGTATCACCCGGACCTCAACCCTGGAGATAAAAGCGCCGAGGAAAAATTCAAGGAAATCAATGAAGCCTACGAGGTGCTGTCTGACCCCCAAAAGCGGGCTGCCTATGACCAGTTTGGCCATGCCGGGGCCCAGGGCTTTGGCGGCCAGGGGGGCTTTGGTGATTTCCAGGGCGGCTTCGGTGGTTTTGGGGCCGAGGAAATCTTCGGCGATATTTTCGATATGTTTTTTGGCGGTGGTAGCCGTAAGCGCCAGGGCCCGCAGCGGGGTTCTGACCTGAGTGCGGAAATTGAGCTGACTTTTGAGGAGGCGGCTTTTGGCACCACCAAAACCATCGAAATTCCCCGCACCGAAACCTGTGAAATCTGCCATGGTACCGGGGCGAAGCCGGGCACCGGGCAGCGTACCTGTCCCACCTGTAATGGTACGGGACAGCAGCAGATTGTGCAAAATACGCCTTTTGGCCGCTTTATCCAGAGCCGCCCTTGCCAAACCTGTGCTGGACAGGGTAAAATTATTGAGCAGCCCTGTCAACACTGTCATGGCAAAGGCAGGGTAAGGAAATTGCGCAAAATCACCGTCAACATCCCTGCCGGGGTGGATAGCGGCACCCGGGTGCGCAAGGCGGGGGAAGGGGAAGCCGGCCTCAGAGGTGGGCCGCCGGGAGATCTCTATTTGATTGTACGGGTTAAACCCCATAAGATTTTTCGCCGTGAGCACAATGATGTGGTGATGAAATTGAATATTTCCTTCCCGCAAGCAGCGCTGGGAGATGAAGTGGAAGTACCCACCCTGGAAGGGAAGGAGAAAATCAAGATCAGTCCCGGCACCCAGAATGGCACAGTCATTCGCTTGCGCGGCAAAGGCATCGTAGATGTCCATGGCCGGGGGCGGGGTGACCAGCGCATCGAAATCCAGGTGGAAGTGCCGACCAAATTGACGGAACGGCAAAAACAGCTGCTGGAGGAACTGGCGGAAACCATGGGACAGAAGCCGGCAGGAGTTCACCAGGAAAAGAGTTTTTTTGATAAAGTGAAGGATGCCTTTATGGGCTAAATGATGGTGGTATGCAGCAGCTTCAGAAAACTAGACTATAATTGATTGTATTTAACTGTTTTGCTACATTAAAGGTATGGAACTATTATCCATTGGAGAAGCAGCAAAGTCCGGCAGGGTTTCGGGGAGCTGATCAGGAATGCCAAAGAAACACGAGAAGAACAAATTTAGCATAACTGTGTGCGGGGAGTTTTTTCCGGAGATTTACCCGGCTCACCGGTCTTCGAAGTGGAGCCGGGGCGAAGAAGACCCGCTGACTACGGAGATGCGTCTCTTCTGTGCCTGTATGCGGTGGGCCTTTAACCGGCTCCTGGAAGGTGCTTCCCGCCATGAAATCAAGAAGTCAGGACAAGAACTTTTCGGGCTGAACTCCCGCTATGCGGATGATGCCAGACTTAAAGCACAGGCCCTGCTGGACTCCCAAACAGAACTGCTGAAGTTAGAAAATGAAGAAACAGAAAAGAAACTGGGCCGGGCCAGGAAGAAACTCAGCCTGGCTATGAGGAAACTGGCGAAGGCAGAGGAAAAGGGGGCTGCTTCAGAAGTTATTGAAAAGCTCCGCCTGGCAGTCAAGGGGCGGAACAAGCGGGTGGTTTCACTGGCAAAAAGGCTGGCTGAACTGAAGGATTACCAGGAGAAGGGTACAATACCAGAGGTAGTCTTTGGGGGCAGAAGGCTATGGGAAAAGGTCTGCCAGGGCCGGGCCGCCCGTGAAAAATGGCGGCACGCCCGCAGGAATCGCCTCTACTCCCGGGGAGACGAGAGCAAGGGAGGCAACCCCAACATTAAGATATTTTATGACGGACAGGACTTCCGCCTGGCGGTTTCCCTCTCCCACCTTTCTGAACAGACAGGCATAGATAAACTTGGTCGCCCCAGGATGAGCCAGGCCCCCAGGGTTGAGGGCAAGTTGTGGCTGCCGGAAAAACACCGGGAACTGGTGCAGATATGGCTGACCATGAAGTTACCCTATGCGGTAGAACTGATCCGCACCCTGGAAGGACGCTATTTGGTACATTTGACATTTGAAGTGGTCAGGGTGCAGGAACCGGACTTTGCTAAAGGTTGTCTGGCTATAGACACAAACCCTGATGGGGTAGCCCTGTGTAACGTTAGCGCTTCCGGCCAGCCGGAACCGTGGCCGGAGGGTTTTAATATTCCTTATCCCGGCAACCTGGGTAAGTACGAAGGAGAGTTTCAGGTTATTCCTTACCCGAACGGATTCATGTACATCAGAATACCAGACTTAGCCCATGCTTCCAGCTTCCGGCGTAGCTACCTGATAGGCGTTTTAGCCAAAGTAGTGGTAGATATAGCTTTCTTTTTAGGCAAACCCATTGTTTTAGAAAACCTGAACTTTGGCAAAGACAGGCTGGACACTAATAAAAAGTTTAACCGCATGGCTTCCAATTTTCCATTTGCGAAAATGGTAGGAGCAATGTATCGGAGAGCGGTAAAAGAAGGGGTGCCTTTCAAGTTAGTATCACCCCGGCATACTTCAACCATAGGTTACTGGAAGTATATGAAACGTTACGCCGTTCCGGTGCATTGCGCGGCGGCACTGGTTACAGGACGCCGGGCAATGGGCTTCAGGGAACGGGTGACTATAGAACTCAGGCAACTGGTATCGCAAATCAAGCAAAACCTGACCCGGAAGGATAATCCTGATAGACCTGGGGAAGGAAAAGGGATGACCCGTGGGGTCAGGGCCTGCTTGAGGCGGCTGGAGGAGAGGCTTTCTGTGCATAACGGGCTTGCCCAGAGTGAACAGGAGGCGTATAACTCCGTCTGGCCTGACCTGAAGTTATTGGCCCTGTCCGTACGGTGACCCCGTTTAGCCGGTGTCGGAGAAACCGGTAGGCGTCCTAACAGGACGCGGGAGGCGGAGTTATACTCCCACCGGGAGGTCAGCATAAACCGGTGCAGTACTCCCGTCCGGGTGGAACTCCCGGGCCGAGGTCCCCTGTCGCCCTGCCCCGCGGGGGTAAATCAAGTATTCGGAAAGGAGGCGAAATCCTGGTCTGGGGGCCAACTTGGCTGGAGATAAAAACAGTCAAGTTTTTTGAACCAGGTTGGGCAAATGAAGTGGCAGGAAATTCAGGTGACTGTCCACCGGGATGGAGTGGAAGCGGTAGCCAATATTCTACATGAGACTGGAGCCAATGGAGTAATCATCGAAGACCCGCAGTTGAAATGGCAATACATTGAGGAGAAACGCTGGGATTATTATGAATTTCCCGAGGAAGAGGCGGGTGATCCCGATCTGGTGGTGGTCAAGGCTTACCTGCCCGAAGGAACAAAGCTGGCCGCCCAGGTGGAAGATGTGAAGCGGGCGGTCAATGACCTGAAACATTATCATTTGCCCGGACTCTATTGTGAACTGGCCTTTTCCCTGGTTGATGATCAGGACTGGGCGACCTCCTGGAAAAAATATTTTAAAACGGAAAAAATAGGAGAGAAGATAGTGATCAAACCCACCTGGGAGGATTATCAGGCTCAGGATGGGGAGATCGTGGTAGAACTGGATCCGGGGATGGCCTTTGGCACTGGAACCCATCCCACTACTGCCATGTGTATCCGGGCCCTGGAAAAACTTTTCCCCGGTCCCAGAGTTGTCTATGATGTGGGCACCGGTTCTGGCGTGCTGGCCATCGTGGCCGCTAAACTGGGGGCAGAAGATGTCCTGGCCATCGATCTGGATGAAACGGCGGTCAAGGTGGCCTGGGAAAATGCCGACCAGAATGATGTCACCCATATTGTCCGGGTGGAAGAAGGCAATTTGCTGGATACAGTGGCCGAGCCCGCGGATTTGATTATCGCCAACATTATCGCTGATATCATCATCATGGTTACACCGGCAGTAAAGGAACACCTGCTGCCTGGTGGCCGGTTCCTCTGTTCCGGCATTATCGAGGAAAGGGAACAGGAGGTCAGGGCTGCCCTGGAGGTCAGTGGCCTGACTATAGTGGAAACCTGGCGGGATAGCGGCTGGGTAGCTATGCTGGCCGAAAGGAGATAGGAGATGACCCGCTTTTTTGTCCAACCAGAGCAAATCGGTGAACAGTATATTACCATCACCGGGGACGATGCCTACCATTTGGCCCGGGTGCTGCGGGCCAAACCGGGAGAGCTGCTGGAGGCCGTCTGCGGTGATGGTTATGTATATTCCGGGGAAATTGTGGAAATTGCTAAAGATAGGGTGTTTGCCCGCAGGCAGGAGCGTCAGCCTGACCTATCCGAATCCCCTCTGGAAATCTGTCTGGTTCAGGGGCTACCCAAAGGGGAAAAAATGGAGCTGGTACTGCAGAAAGGTACAGAGCTGGGGGTCAAGCGCTTTATCCCCCTGGTTATGGCCAGGACGGTAGTAAGGCTGGAAGGCAATAAAGCCGCCGAACGAGTGGAACGCTGGCGCAAGATCGTACGGGAAGCGGCCAAACAATGCCGCCGTGGGCTGGTGCCGGAAGTGGACCCAGTTGCAACCTGGGAACAGCTCTGGCCGCAAATCCAGGCAGGGGACCTGCTACTTCTGCCCTGGGAAGAAGAGCAAAGCCGGGGGTTAAGGCAGCTGGCTGCTACTCTGCCGGTTCCTGGCCCCCGCCGCGTCTTTGTCATCATTGGCCCTGAAGGAGGGATAACCCCGGAGGAAGCAGCAGCGGCCCTGGAAAAGGGGGCCATCAGCATCAGCCTGGGGCCTCGGATTTTGCGCACAGAAACGGCGGCTATCACTGCAATCAGTCTGATCCAGTATCTCTGGGGCGACCTGGGAGGTGAGCCTAATGGCTGAACGAACAGTAGCTTTTGCTACTCTGGGCTGCAAGACCAATCAGTATGAAAGTGAAGCCATGGCCTCCCTCTTTCGTCAGGCCGGCTACCAGGTAGTGGATTTTGAACAACCGGCAGATGTCTATATCATCAATACCTGTTCTGTTACCCATCTCAGCAACCGCAAAAGCCGCCAGTTGATCCGGCGGGCTGCCCGCCGGGGTGGGCTGGTGGTGGTGACTGGCTGTTATGCCCAGACGGCTCCGGGGGAAGTGCTGGCCATCGAGGGTGTAGACCTGGTAGTGGGCACCCGCGACCGCCAGCAGCTGGTGCAGCTGGTGGAAGAAGCCCGCGCCGGTACGGAACCTCTGGCCCGGGTGGAGAATATCATGGAAGCAGCGGCTTTTGAGGAAATCGCTCCCGTTCTAGAGGAGGGGCGGGCCCGGGCTTTTGTCAAAATCCAGGAAGGCTGCAATAATTTCTGCAGTTATTGTATTATCCCCTATGCCCGGGGACCCCAGCGCAGCCGGGAGCCAGCCCGGGTGCTGGCGGAAATCCAGGCCCTGGTGGAACGGGGTTATCAGGAAGTGGTTCTGACCGGTATCTGTATCGGGGCCTATGGCCGGGAAGGCGGCGAGGGCGACCTGGCCTGGCTGGTGGAAAAAATCTGCCGGGAAACAGGCATATGCCGTTTACGCCTGGGCTCTATTGAGCCCACTGACCTGACACCGGCCTTGTTAGAGATAATGGCAGATTATCCACAGGTTTGTCCCCATCTACATATCCCCCTGCAAAGCGGCTGTGATGTAACCTTAAGGGAAATGAACCGCCATTACAGCACCTATGAGTATGCCCGCCTGCTGGGAGTGGTGCGGGAATTTTTGCCCCAGGCGGCTATAACTACCGATGTGATTGTGGGATTTCCCGGGGAATCAGGGGAACACTTTGCCGCAACTAAAGACTTTATCAGCCAGATGGGTTTTGCCCGCTTGCATGTTTTCCCTTACTCACCACGTCAGGGAACTCCTGCTGCAGAACGGACAGACCAGGTTCCGGCAGCGGTGAAGGAAAAGCGGGTGAAAGAGCTAAACCAGCTGGGACGACAGCTGGCCCGCAATTATGGACAGCGTTTTCTTGAAACAATCCAGGCAGTGCTGGTGGAACAGGAATATAAAGATGGTTTCTGGGAAGGCCTGACCGCCAATTATTTACGGGTTTTGTTACCAGCCCGGCCAGAGGAAAGAGGACAGCTAATTTCTGTTCGCCTCATCGGATGGCGTGGAGATTATCTGGTTGGGGAAAGATTGTAAATTTTTTGCGACAATAAGCAGGATTTGTTGTGGTAAATAGCGAATTATATAGTGTTGCAACCAGTATTCGGCGGAAGGAGGTGTACTATGCAGGACTGCATTTTTTGCAAGATCGTCAACAGGGAAATCCCGGCCAAAGTAGTATATGAAGATGAAAAAGTGCTGGTTTTCCACGATATTAACCCGGTGGCACCCATTCATCTTTTGCTTATTCCCAAGCAGCACATCCCTCATTTGCTGGCTGCGGATGAAGTTGACGAAGCACTGTTGGGACACCTTCAGCTTGTCGCCGGACGGGTTGCCAAGGACCTGGGTTTGGAGGAAAAGGGTTTTCGACTCGTAACCAATAATTTGAAGGATGCGGGTCAGGTTGTTTTCCACCTCCACTACCACCTGTTAGCCGGGCGTCCCTTTGGCTGGCCGCCGGGTTAAATGGGGTTATTGACACCCCTTTGTATTGTAGGATATAATAGGCAAGGCGCTTAATTAGCGCTAGGGTGCCAGTGGAGGGGAGGGAAACAGATGTCTGAAGTTCGCGTGGGTAAAAACGAATCCCTGGACAGCGCCCTGCGGCGGTTCAAGAAATCCTGCCAGCGGGCCGGGGTTCTTTCTGAAGTGAGAAAACGGGAACACTATGAAAAACCCAGTGTTAAACGGAAGAAGAAGTCCGAAGCTGCCAGAAAGCGTAAGTTCCGCTAATTAAGGGGGTTACCTTATGTCCCTGTTAGAGCGGTTGACAGCTGATATGAAAGAGGCCATGAAAGCCAAGGAAGCCGGGAAAGTCCGCCTCTCCACCATTCGCATGGCCAAATCAGCTATCAAGAACGCAGAAATTGAAAAAAAGCGGGAATTGACGGAAGAGGAAATCATCGAAGTCATTGCCCGTGAAGTCAAACAGCGGCGGGATGCCATGGAGGAGTACCGCAAGGCTGGCCGTGAGGATATCGTCCAGCAGCTGGAAGCAGAGGTGGCAGTCCTGCTGCCTTACCTGCCAGAACAGCTGGATGAAAACCAGTTACGGCAACTGATCCAGGAAGCCATCGCAGCTACCGGGGCCCAGGGGCCTAAGGAAATGGGCAAGGTCATGGGCTATCTGATGCCGAAAATTAAAGGCCGGGCCGATGGCAAACTGGTCAATCATCTGGTTAAGGAATATCTGGGATAAAAACAGGCCCGGGATCGAAGATCCCGGGCTTTTGATGTGCGCCCGGCATGGGCGTTGTCTATAGGGTGGAAGTCCCGAACGGCAAAGGTAGCAGTAGCCGTAGCTTAAGAAGCGGGGCTAAAGCTCATCCGCTGTTATCTTCAGGCCGGTGTAATGGTCAATGGGGTAGTAATGGACGGGCTAACCCCCTAATTTTGGATACATACTTTTAAATTCTCAAGTTTTCGTTGATTTTTCTCTCAATCTAATAAAATTTCATAAAATCACTTACTACTTTGTAGGCTTCGGCATATGTTTGGAACTCATACAAGCTTAAGCATTCTGCTTCTAGAATGTTTTTCCTGGAAAATACGAAATTTGATTTGTGGACCATTATCTGTTCTGATAACAGGTTTAATTTCTCCCTCAAGTAGTTTTCGCTTCCATAATGCCTGTTCCAGTGTTCGTAAGTCGAATTGTAGTAGATAAACAAGTTATTTGACGAAACTTTTTGGAAAATATTAGTTGACAATGTTTTTTTTTATTATTACTTACGGGGCCCCAAAAAACTTCAAAGAATTGGGGGAGATTATATTTGAAAGGTGGCATTTTAAGTAAATCCTATATTTGGGCTATTACTTTGGTCGTTTTAATTTTTATATTTACTTTAAGCCCTCATGTTCATGCATACAACAGTACAGGCGCTGTTTCATATGCTGAAAAGTGGGCAAAAAGTCGAAACTCTAACTATCCATCATTTGATAACGATTGTACAAACTTTGTTTCTCAGGCTATCCATGACCCTACGGGTGCTGGTAAACCCTTTGATGAGTCAGGATCATCCCAGTATTTTATGTGGTATATATATAAACGGTGGTGGGGATGGGATTATACCACAACCTGGTCAGTAGCAAGTCACTTTTATAATTACCTAAGAGAAAATCCAGCTGGCTCCTGGATTAACTCATGGAATCCTCCGCAACCTACCACACCTTCTGATATGAAGGAAGGTGACATACTTTTCTATGATTGGAATAACGATGGTTCTAAAGACCATGCAGCTATTGTGGTAGGATACGGGACTGATCCTACTTCCGGTTATGTTGGTAATTTACAAGACCAGCATACTACTGACAGATATTATGCCATTTGGCACTTACGCCCTTACAATTCCAAATGGACTACCACCGTAATTTATGATATGAGACCTTTTTGAAAAGGGGGCAAATAGATAATGCAAGTTACAAAGAAAAGTTTATTTATCAGTACTCTTATTGTCTTATCCGCCTTAGTCATAATATGGGGAGGTCTGGGCTTTGTTGATAAAAATACAGCCGATGACCAGGCAGAGATTCGCCAGACAATTTTAAAATCTGTTGAATTAAGCCAGTCTCTTCCAGTACTCCCTGAACCTCAGGCATCAACCCCCCAGGAAAAAATTCCTGATCAAGTAAAAAGAATAATGTATGATAAGATTACATCCAGCTTGATGGAAATCTACAGCTCCAAATCTCCCTTACTTATACAACGTATTAGCGCCTTACAACAAGCTGTTGACAAACAAGAGCTGGAAAAGTTCAGAGCCAGGGGTGGCGGCTACTCTAAAGTCGAAAACGTTCAGATTACTATCAATGGAGATTCAGCCACTGCCCAGGCTGATATTACCACCTGGTCAGAATTTATCGAGGCAAATGGTAAAAAATTCAGGCCAGAAAATGGCGGACATTATGTATTTAGCCTGGTTAAAGAAAATGGTAAGTGGAAAATAACCGGTGAAGAATTTAGCTTTCTGCCTGGACAAGAACCTTAATCAATGTTAAAAAGGGGCTTTTTCAGCCCCTTTTCCTTTTTAATCTCTGAGCTTAAGCACCCTAAGCCACATGTTTTTCTTCCTGGCCTAAAAGGGCGACAGAGCGGGGAGCCCGCGTCACCAGAGACAGGCCGGCGGCCAGGACGCAGAGCAGGGCAGCGATATAATAGGCATAAGTATAAGTGCCGGTGGTATCGGCTACCCAGCCTGCCAGTAACGGTCCCACCATACCGCCTACTCCCCAGGCGGTGAAAACAATCCCGTAGTTCAGCCCCAGGTTTCTGGTGCCGAAATAGTCAGCGGTAGCAGAGGGGAAGAGGGAGAGACAGGCCCCGTAATTGAAGCCAACCAGGGCAGCGCCGGCGGCCAGCAGGGACAGAGTGTTCAGTTTGGCGAACAGGCTCATGACAATTGCCTGCAGCACGAAGACCAGCAGCATGGTGCGGGTACGGCCGATAATATCAGAGAGGATCCCGGCAATTATTCGCCCTCCGGCATTGAAAATGGCCAGCAGAGCCACCAGGGCAAAACCCCACTGGATATTGAGCTGAACCTTGGCGATTTTGGAAAGATGGCCGATAATCATTAACCCGGCAAGGGAGCCGCAGGCAAACATGAGCCAGAGCAAATAGAACTGCCGGGTTTTCAGCATTTCCTGCCAACTGTAGTCATTAACAGCAGGAGCAGTATTCTGGGGTTTGCCCGCAGGGCTGGCCACGGGAGCTTTGTAATCAGCGGGCGGGTTAGTCAACAGCTGGGCCAGCAGGGTGGCGACCAGCAGAAAGGCGATGCCCAGGATCCGGAAAGAATCATTGATTCCATATACTTTTAACAGGTAGTTGGTCAATGGGGCGATATAGACGGAAGCAAGGCCAAAACCGCTGACCACAATCCCGGTGATCAAGCCTTTCTTTTCCGGGGGAAACCATTTGACGGCAGCGGGGGTGGCGGCGGCATAACCTAGGCCTATGCCGGCCCCGGCTAACAGGCCGAAAGAAATGGTGATCCCCATTACTGAATCGAAAAAGCTGGCCAGAATCAGGCCGCTACCAGTCAAGATGCCACCGACCGTAGCTACAATTCGGGGGCCGGCTTTATCCTGCCAGCGCCCGGCGGGAATCATCATCAGGGCAAAAACCAGAATGGCCAGGGTATAAGGTAAAGAGGATTGGGTTTTGCTCCAGTTCCACTGTTCAGTTAAAGCTTTGGCAAAGACGCTCCAGGCATATAGCACGCCCAGGGCCAGATTGATACCCGTCCCGGCCAGGGTCACAACCCAGCCGCGGGATGAATTAGCCATTTCACACACCTCCTGTTTTGAGGAAGGCGGGCCCCTGCCTTCCGGAGAGCTCTCCTGAATTTGTTATTTCCTGTTATCAATTGTAAGCCATAAAGAGAAAAAAAGCGGTACAATTTCCGGTAATAATAAAAAATAAATCCTGAATGGAAGTTATGAGCATATAAATGGTATATAGTAGAATTGACAAACAATTTGAAAATTTGGGTGAACGGGCTTGAATGATTATTCAATGGAAAGTTTGAAAAAATGGCATTTTTCCCCTGTTTCAGGTATAATGGTAGCAAAGGCGGTGAGAAGGATGGAAGAACTGGCTTTATTACATCCATTGTGGAAAAAAAATAAAGTAGTGGCGGTCTGGCTGTTTGGGTCACGGGCGCGCGGTGAGGCCAGAGAGGATAGCGACTGGGACCTGGCTCTTTTATTTAAGCAACCATATCCAGGGTTGCAGGAAAAAATGAGCTTAATTGCTGATGTTACGGGTATCCTTAAAACTGATAAAGTTGACATTGTTTTTTTACATGATGCCCCTCTGGTTTTGCAGAAGGAAATAGTATATGATGGTAAAGTCATTTTTGAAACTGACTGGGACTTCCGGACTGATTTCGAGGAAATGGTGGTTCGTCGCTGGCTGGATTTTGAACCAGTCTGGCAACAAATGACCAGGGATTTACTGGAAAACCTGAAGGAAGAGTTCGGAGGTGGTGAAAGTGGTCTATAATTCAACGCGCCTGTTTGCCTATTTAGAAAATTTAAAGGAAAGATATTTTAATCTTGCTGAAATGGCAAAGCTGAGTAAAGAGGAATTTTTAGCAGACAAACGCAATAGCGATATCGTGTTTGCCAATCTATATATTGCTTTAAATATAATTCTGGATGCTGGCTCACATATTATTGTCAAAAATGGACAGAAAAGGCCGGGTACCTATCGGGAAATTATTGATGAACTGGGTAAGCTGGGGGTAATTCCGGCGGATTTTGCAGAAAGAGTTAAAGGGCTGGCCGGATATCGCAATCGTATGGCTCATGGTTACATTGATATAACACCGGAAGAGCTATATCAGATAATTACTGAAAATCTTGATGATATTAAAAAATTCATTGGCTATTTCAGTCGATTGCTCACCTAGAGGGAGGGAGAGGGAATTGCCTTATCCTGCGTTTTATCTTAACGGCTGGGAAGCGCTATTGATCTTCATGATCGGGTTCCTGGCCTTACTGGTGGAAATCCTGGTTATCCCTGGTTTTGGGCTGGTAGGACTGGCGGGTATCCTGTTCATGCTCTTTGCCCTTTATCTGGCCCTGCATGCCCCGGGAGCGGTGCTGGCTGCTCTGGCTCTGGCTATTCTGGTTGCTGCCGTTGTTCTCTACTGGGCCTGGCGGCGGATGGAAGAAAAAAGATTGCTGAATCAGCTCATTCTCACCGATAACCAGGAAAGCAAAGCCGGTTATCTGGCCCCTGATCCTTCCTGGCAGAAACTGGTGGGAAAAAGCGGGCTGACGCTGACGCCTTTGCGTCCGGCGGGCAAGGTGGAAATAGCTGGCCAGGTGGTGGATGTAGTCTCAGAAGGGGAGTACCTCCCCGGAGGTGTAAAGGTGACAGTAATCAAGGTCGAGGGACAAAGGATTGTAGTGAGGAAAGAAAAACCCGGGCCATAAAGGCTCGGGTTTTCTCATAGCCTTTTTTATTTATGGTATTTCTGTTTCAGCATTATGCAGGCTGGGGTTAACAGTTTGATGGCGGCTTCCATATAGCTTGCAATCGCAGCTGTTGGGTCATAGATTTCTTCAATTCCCATGGCTTCAGCTACCAAATCGGTGATATCTTTTTGCTTGACGTTGGCGTTGAGCATATTGGAAGTAAAGTTCATTTGTGAGCCACAACCGGCACAGTTGGTTACAATGTACTCGGCTCCGGTGGCTGTGGCCTCATTAATCCGTTTTTGTCCGGAATAGCCGACAGTGGGAATGGATTGGAAGGAAGCGACCAGACCGCAACAAAGGCCTTTTTCGCGGTTATGCTCCATTTCAATCAGTTCAATCCCGGGAATGGCTTTCAAGATTGCCCGTGGTTCTTCATAAATATTAAACCAGCGCCCGCAGTGGCAGGAATCATGGTAAGTAACTTTAGCGTTGATGGGTTTGGTGAAGCGCAATTTTCCTTCCTGCAACAAGCGGTTAAGGAAAACCGTCACGTGTTCTGTTTCAATATCCCAGTCAATTCCCAGATGGTGAGCCATCTCCGGATAATTTTCCGTAAAGGTGGCAAAACAGCCGGGACAGGACAGGAGTAATTTTTTAACCCCTCGTTTTTTCAGATTTTCATAGTTGGCCTTAACTTTGGCCCCGAACTCTTCCATATACCCACCTAAAGCATGATAAAGTCCGCAACATCCTTCATCAGCACCAAGATAGACGAAAGGCACTCCTGCTTTGTTCATAATGCGCGCAATATTCTGCGGCATGTTTTTCATGATAATGGAAGCCCAGCAGCCTGGCCAGTAGGCTATTTCCCCTTCTTCCTCGTACTTGATTTCAGGGGTAATCCAGCTTTTGGTTTCTGCCGGCACGCCCCAGAAGTTACCGCTGTTAACTACATTATCTTTTACTAACTCAAGCCCGGTGTTGATAAAACCGGCCTGATTGACGGCAGGTCGCATTTCCAGCCACCGGTGGGCATTGGGTAACAGGGTCTGACAGACCAGATCGCATTTTTTACAGGTAGTACAGTTAAACAGGGCGGTCACTGCTGTCTCATCCAGATCGATATTGCCTTTGGCATATTCGTTCAGGATATACCACTTTCCTCTAGGTGAATTGGATTCCCAGGGGTCGGGCATAAATACGGTACAGTTAGTACGGCAGAAACCGCATTGGGCGCAAATGTAACTTTCGGCCAACACAGCACCGGAAAAGGGACCTTTGGCTTTTTCCTCGATATGATCTTTAGCTGAATTTCCGCCGAGCAGGCTGGTTAACCCGCCTAATAGGGATTTACCCATGGTAGCACCTTTTATGGCGGTATTTAACATCTTAAGGGGTGAATTTTTATCCAGACCGGGGGGAAGAATTTTTCCAGGATTAAGGATGCCCTGGGGATCGGTTTCTTGCTTGAACTTCACTATCTGTTTTAACAGGTTATTTCCCAGTAGCTGTTCGGCGTAATCGGTAAAGTACATGCCCAGGGCGAAAATTTTACCCCCCAGTTTGGTGGCAATGTCATTGATTATCAGGGAATTGGCATAGAGCAGAGGGAAATTGAGTTTGCGTTCATCAGCCGGCATCAGACCTAAAAAGGTAATGGCGTCTTGCCCGACGAAAGTACCCTCGAAAGCAAATTCTCCTTTGAATTTGTGTTCCACTTCACCAATAAATTCAGCGGCTTTTGCCAGGGGTACTATTACTTCTGACGCAATCAGGGAAGGCCCCAGTCTTTTCAGGCGCATGGTATAGAAACGGTTATTCCATTCATGGTGAGCAGCTTCGGAAGAAAGCAGCTGACCACCGGCCCGGGCAATCAGTGTTTGCGCTATATCGACCTGTTTTTCATCAGGAGAGGATAAAACAATATTGACCAGGTATTTATCCTCTGGTAACACCTTTTCCCGGGTAGTGCTTTGATGTAAGGCGATAAATTCTGGTGTCAGCACCGTTATGTTCCAGACAGGAAGATTATGGTTTTCCAGTTCTTTGACAAGCTCGGGTAAGGGCAAAAGATTGTTAAATACTGCGGCAAGGGGAAAATCATTTTTTTGCTTCATTACTTTCAAAGTAATTTCGTAAATAATTCCGGTGATACCTTCCAGGCCGTAAATCAAATCCAGGTCTTGCAGAGAGAATGTTCTTTCTGTACCATCGCCAAGGATAGCTTTTACCTCCACCAGATTATCTTTAAAACTGCCGTAGCGATAGCTGCCCAGTCCTGTTCCTCCTTGAGCTGTCCAACCGCCAACAGTGGAACCGGGATAACTGGAGGGATATAGCCTGAGGGTATATCCGCGGGAGGCAAGAAAACTATCCAGCTCTTCCCAGACAATACCTGGCTCGACAGTAACAGTTTGTTGCTCCGGATCAAAAGCGATGATATTTTTCATGCGGATCAGGTCCACTACTACGCCGCCTTTGGTGGGAATGGCTCCGCCGAAGCCTGATGTAGCGGCACCGCGGGGGATTAACGGAGTTCTGGTTTCATTGGCCCACTTCATTAAATCGATTAATTCCTGTTTGTTTTCCGGCTGCACTACTGCAGAAGGCATGGAATTGAAGGTTTTTTTCACTGCTGCTGGCAGCACTCCGACGTCATGGCTGTACAAAAGCCGTTCCAGTTGATTGTCCCGAAAACGGTTACCAAAAATGTCTTTTAGGGTTTGCATAATTCTACCTCCTCCGCTTATATTGATTGTGTATTTAATCACATATACAGAAAGAATAATCTTTCTGTATATGTGAAAAATATTTTAAGCTCTAAGGGCAGAGAAAATAAGTTCCGCTGTCTCATCTATCAGGTTGCTCAACGGTTCGGTAATGACACCGTCAGTTTTCAGTTCGATCATTCTCATAATGGGGCCGGAAACCATGGCGGCCAGCAATATGGGATTAACAGGTTTGAACTCACCGCAAGCCTGACCACAGCTGATAATTTCTTTGACCGCTTCCAAACCTTCAGCGGTACAGATAGTAAAATTACAGTTTAGCACTTCCGGGGGACGGGCGTGTAATAGATAATTTACGGTGATCAAATCCGTGTCCGCCCATTCAAACATCATTTTGACAAAATATCTCACCTTTTCGCGCCCTGATTGCCGGGGGCGGACATAGCAGTCATATTTGTTCAGAAACAGGTTTACCGCATCTTCATGGATGGTTCGGGCCAGTTCTTCCTTGGAGGGAAAGTGGTGGTAGATAGCTCCGATACTGACGCCGCTCGCCTTGACCAGATCGGGAATACTGGTCCGATGATAGCCTTTTTCCACAAACAGTTTTCGCGCTACATTGTAAATTTTGTTTTTGATCTCCGTATCGGGCGTCGTTTTCTTCAATCTGATGACCTCCACCGAATGATCTTTCTGTTTGATTTTATTATATACCAGTGCTGTTCTCTGCGCAAGACAAAAAATGGTTGTTATATGCTTAACAAATCGGATATAATTGTAAAGAGAGCAAGGAAAGGAGAGGATGGAAGCATGTATTTACCCCAAATAGCCGGTCTTGGGCTGGGATTGAGTTTTGTTTTGCTCTTTTTTATCATCATCGTTGTTTTTAGTTTTATTCCCCTGGGTTTGTGGATTAGTGCCCTGGCTTCTGGAGTGCCGGTGGGAATTGTCACCCTGATCGGGATGCGGCTGCGCCGGGTACCGCCGGCCCAGATTGTCAACCCTCTGATCAAGGCTCGTAAAGCCGGGCTGGACCTCAGTGTCAACCAGCTGGAGGCCCATTTTCTGGCCGGAGGCAATGTGGACCGGGTTGTGGATGCCCTGATTGCAGCGGAACGGGCCAATATTCCTCTGGCTTTTGAGCGAGCTGCGGCCATTGATCTGGCCGGTCGCAATGTCCTGCAGGCTGTACAGATGAGCGTGAACCCTAAAGTAATTGAAACACCCCTGATTTCAGCGGTGGCCAAGGACGGCATCGAGGTAAAAGCCATCGCCCGGGTGACAGTAAGGGCCAATATCGACCGCCTGGTGGGCGGTGCCGGGGAAGAGACCATCATCGCCCGGGTGGGAGAAGGGGTAGTAACCACGGTGGGCAGCAGTGAATCCCACAAGGCGGTGCTGGAAAACCCTGATCTGATTTCCCGAACGGTACTGGCCAAAGGTTTGGATGCCGGGACAGCTTTTGAGATATTGTCCATCGACATTGCCGATGTGGATGTGGGGCGCAACGTGGGGGCACAGTTGCAGACAGACCAGGCTGAGGCGGATAAACGGATTGCCCAGGCCAAGGCGGAAGAGCGGCGGGCGATGGCGGTGGCCCGGGAACAGGAAATGAAGGCGATGGTGCAGGAGATGCGGGCCAAAGTGGTAGAGGCGGAGGCGGAAGTACCGCGGGCCCTGGCCCAGGCTTTACGGGAAGGAAGGCTGGGGGCGATGGACTATTATGCCCTGCAGAACCTGCTGGCTGATACCCGCATGCGGGATAGTATCGCTGGACCCCGCCAGCCGGAAGCGGGAAAGGAGTAGGTCTGGATGGAGAAAAGGAAAAAAGAAAAGCAAAGCCAGCGGGAAACCAGGCGGGAGCAAGAGCTGGAGCCCCGGGAATGGCAACGGGAGGACTGGCGCCAGGCGATTCTGGCCCGGGAGATTCTGGGACCCTGTAAAGGCAGGAAATGGTTTTTTGGCAGGTAACAGGCAGGCATATAACCCCTCCTGTCCTCATAAATATGGATGAGGACAAAGGAGGGGATTTTTATGTCCTGGAAGAACTGGCGGCAGAATTTGAACCAGATTCTGGATTTACCCCGGGATGTGACTTTGAATTTGCCCAAAATCATTGTCTCTGGCCAGGTACAGGCCATTCTGGAAAACCATCGGGGGGTAGTGGAATACAGTCCGGAAAGAGTTCGCTTTCAGCTGGAGAAGGGACAATTGCTGCTGAAAGGCAAGGATCTGGTATTAAGGGGAATATTGCCGGAAGAAGCGGTAGTGGAAGGCTGGATTACCGGTATCGAGTTTCTGGAGTAGGGGGGAAAAGAGATGCTGGTACAGAGAATACTGGCCTGGTTAAGGGGATATGTGATTATTCGCATTCGCGGGCCTCGGCTGGAACGGCTGCTGAATATGGCTGTGAGCCGGGGTATTTATTTATGGGATATTGTCCGCTTAAAGGATGGGTCTGCCCTGGCCAAGGTCTCTCTCCCCGGGTTTTTGGCGCTGCGCCATTTGCGCCGAAGACTTAATCTGCAACTGGGCATAGCAGCTCGCCGGGGCCTGCCCTTCTGGTGGAGTGCCTTGAAAAAAAGACAAATGCTGCTCTATGGGGCGTTATTATTTGTTTTTGTCCTCTATCTGGGGGCGAGTTTTGTCTGGCAGGTTGATGTGGTGGGTAACAAAAACCTGAGTCGGGAACAATTATTGCGCGCGGCAGAGGCCCAGGGCTTAAAGCCCGGGGTGTGGAAGAAACAGCTGCCTTTGGAACGGCTGGAAAAACAGCTGTTACTGCAGTTTCCCCAGCTGGCCTGGCTGGAAATCGATTTTGAAGGAACCCGGGCCCTGATTCGGGTGGCCGAAAAAAAACTGCCACCGGAAAAGGAGGTAGCTATCGAGGGACCGGCTTCACTGGTGGCTAATAAAGAAGGGGTTATCTGTGAAATCCTGGTCTTCAGCGGGGAAGGCCGGGTGAAGGAAGGGGATACTGTCAAACCAGGAGATATCCTGATTGATGGGGTATTAACTCCCCCGGTGCCCACTACTCCCGATAGTCCCCCGCCGGAACCGAAAAAGGTACAGGCTCAGGGGATTGTGCGGGCCCGGGTCTGGTATGAGGCTATTGTGGAAACAGAACGGGAGCTGAGCTGGCAGGAACCGGGGGAAGTAATCGGACGGAAAGTGATTGTAAATCTGCGCGGGCACAGCTATACTTTATGGCAGTGGGAAAATAATCGCAGTTCTGGCCCCAGGGTTACCGCGGAAAAGAGAAGGAATCCGCTGCCCGGTGTCGAATTAATTACTGTTGAACAAAAACAGCTGCTGACCAGGCGCAAACAGCTGACAGCAGCAGAGGCAGAAACTCTGGTGCGGGAAAAAGCCTGGCAGCAAATTGCCAGCCAGCTGCCGGCCGGAGCCGAGGTGTTGCAGAAATCGTTTACCTTGCTGGATTCCGGCAATAATAGTACCGTAAAAGGCAGAATGATTGTGGAGACCAGAGAACCCATAGGAGAGTTGAGGAGGATTGAATAATTGGTCAGGACAGTAGAAGAAAAAGTGATATTCGGCGATAACGGTGAGGCAGCCCGGATTTTTGGCCAGCTGGATGGTCATCTGACCCTGATGGAGCGCGAATTTCCAGTCCAGCTGGCAGCCCGGGGCAATACTGTCACCATCCGCGGGGAAGAGGAGACAGTCAGCCAGGTACGGCAGGTTTTTGGCCAGTTAACCCAGCTGGCGCGACAACAGGAGGTTTTAACCAGCCAGGATGTGTTGCAGGTTATCGGCATGGTGAAAAAGGGCAGGGCGGAAGAGAGTGCCCTCTTGAGTCAAGAAGTAATCTTGCACAATGCCAGGGGCAAGGCGGTGCGGCCCAGAACCAATGGCCAGAAGGCCTATTTACAGGCGATCCAGCAGCATGATGTGGTTTTTGGTATCGGGCCTGCCGGCACGGGCAAGACTTACCTGGCGGTGGTGATGGCAGTCCTGGCTTTACGGCGGCGGGAGGTCAGCCGGCTTATCCTCACTCGCCCGGCGGTGGAAGCGGGGGAAAAACTGGGCTTTTTGCCCGGTGATTTACAGGAAAAAGTGGACCCGTATCTGCGGCCTCTCTATGATGCCCTTTATGATCTACTGGGGCAAGAAATTACCCAGCGTTATCTGGAGAAGGGCATTATTGAAGTGGCACCTCTGGCTTATATGCGGGGAAGAACCCTGGAAGACAGTTTTATCATACTCGATGAGGCGCAAAATACTACACCGGAACAAATGAAAATGTTTCTGACCCGATTGGGCTTAGGCTCCCGGGCAGTGATCACCGGGGATATCACCCAGATCGATTTGCCCCGGGGCCAGTTTTCCGGCCTGGTGGAGGTTCAGCAGATTTTGCGCGGAATCGAAGGGATAAGTTTTTGTTATCTCTCAGAAGCAGATGTAGTACGGCATCCGCTGGTGCAGCGAATTGTGGAGGCATATCGGCGGCGTAACGAACGGAGTGAATAGCAATGAACTGGCAAGAACAGTTACGCAACCTCTTGTTACGGGGATATGTCAGGAAGCTGTGGGAACAAAAAGAAGTGCGCCGGGCACTGCTGGCCGGATTTTTTTTCCTGGCCTATTTTGTCGTCCTCAGTGTTAATTTTCTGCCTGATAACATTAATTTGAAAGTAGGGCAGGTAGCACCAAAAAACATTTTTTCACCAAGCAGTGTGGTTTATGTGGATGAGAAAGCCACCGAAGCCAGGCGGCAGGCAGCGGCTGCCACTATCGTGCCGGTTTATGACCAGAATGTAACGGTAGCCAGTAAACTGGAGGAAGAAGTAACCGGGTTCTTTGACCAGATTCGCCAGGCCCGGCAACAGACCCAGCTGAATTTGACGGACAAGCGTCTGCTGGTGGAAAAAACCCTGACCATCCAGGTTCAGGACCAGGAAATCGAAATGCTGTTAACGGCCGATGACCGGACTATTGACAGTCTGGAGCAACAGGCTCTGCAGCTATTGCGCCAGGCCATGACCCAGGGCGTGCCAGAAGACAAGCTGGAAACGGAAAAAGAGCGGCTTCGCCGCCAAATAGGCGACCTGGGACTGAAAAAACCATACCGGGACTTACTGGTGCGGCTGACGGCCAATATCCTGCGGCCCAATCTGATTATCAACCAGGAGGAAACCAAACGGCGCATCAATGAGGCCCGACAGGCTGTGCCGCCGGTAACCAAGTCGGTATTGCAAAATGAGCTGATCATTTCCAAGGGGGAAAGAGTAACCCAGGAAACCCTGGAGAAACTACAGGCAGTGGGATTGATGCGGCCTAAGTCCACCTGGCCGGTTTTGCTGGGCATTGCCTTGATGCTGGCTCTCAATTTTGCCCTGACTCTGGCCTATTTGATTTATTTTCGCCCTGATCTGTATCACAATGAGAAACAGCTTTCCCTGCTGGCACTGATAGGGTTGATCAGCCTCCTGATTATTCGGGGCTTTTTGGCCCTCAATTTCAGTGACCGACCTGAAATCAATGTCCTGAGTGCCTATATGGTTCCAGTAGCTGCGGCTTCCATGCTGATAACAGTCCTTTTGGACAGCCAGCTGGCCCTGTTAATTACCCTTTTGCTGAACTGGTGGCTGGGAGTGCTGTCAGGATTTCAACTGCGCTTTGCCCTGGTGGGATTGGTCAGTGGCATTTTTGCCATCTATGGCCTGCGGCGGGTGACCCAGCGTTCCGATCTGGTGAAAACAGGACTGATGCATGTGGCACTATCAGCGGTGGCGATGATTATCTCCGTCTGTCTGGTAACGGATGTCAGTCCTACCCTGACCGGAGTGGCCATTGCCTATGGAGTGGTGAACGGGGTGCTCAGTGCCGTACTGGCAGGAGGCTTTTTGCCTTTGCTGGAATCGGCTTTTGACCTGACTTCACCCATGCGATTGCTGGAAATTACCAATCCCAATGCCCCTTTGTTGAAGGAGCTCTTGATGGAAGCACCGGGCACCTATCATCATGCCATTATCGTCGGTAATCTGGCTGAAGCAGCGGCCGATGCTATTGGGGCTGATTCTCTGGTCTGCCGGGCCGGTGCCTATTATCACGATGTGGGGAAAATTCAGCGACCGGGCTTTTTTATCGAAAACCAGATGAGTGGAACTAACCCCCATGAACGGATTGCACCGTCTCTATCCACCCTGATCATTACTTCCCACGTTAAGGATGGGGTGGAACTAGGCCGGAAATATCGCCTGCCCCAGGCAGTACTGGATATAATCGCCCAGCACCACGGCACCTGTTTGGTCAGCTATTTCTACCACCGGGCCAAGGAGGCTGACCGCCTGGAAACGGTACAGGAAGAAGACTACCGCTATCCAGGGCCCAAACCCCAGACACGGGAGGCTGCCATAGTCATGCTGGCGGATTCCGTTGAAGCAGCGGTCAGAGCCAAAATGCAGGCTGGCCAGCTGGCAGGCCTGGGCCCTCTGGAAGGGTTTGTGCGCAAGATTATCAAGGAAAAACTGACTGATGGCCAGCTGGATGAGAGTGATTTAACCCTGCGGGATCTGGAAAAAATCGCTCAGGCCTTTATGAAGGTATTAAAAGGGATAGTCCATGCCCGCATTGAATATCCTGAAGAATTGAAAGGATTGGAAAGGGGCAGTGCCAATGCCGATTCAGATCGAGAATCTCCAGAGCCAGCGGGAAATAACAGCGGAAATGCTTGATACAATCCGCCAGGTGGCGGAATACACCTTGCAAATCCATGAAGGTACAGAAGGAGCAGAGGTCAGCCTGGTGCTGGTGGACGATGAGGAAATCCGCCGCCTCAACCGGGACTACCGCGGCAAGGATATGCCTACGGATGTGCTGTCTTTTGCCCAGCGCGAACGGCTGGAAGAAGAGCCGGAGTTTACCTCCCCTCTGGAAACAGAAGTGCTGGGCGATGTGATTATCTCGGTGGAAAGGGCCGAAGAACAGGCCCGGGATTATGGTCACAGCCTGAAGCGGGAACTGGCTTTTTTGACTGTGCATGGAGTCTTGCATCTCCTGGGCTATGACCACCAGACTGAAGCCGAGGAAGCGGAGATGCTGGAAACACAGAGGGAAGTACTGAATGCCCTGGGTATCCACCGTTAGGAGCATTGGGTATGAGAAACCGCAATCTTTTACAGAGTTTTGCCTGTGCCTGGCAGGGGCTGTTATATGCCCTTAAAACCCAGCGCAATATGCGCATTCATCTGCTGGCTTTCATTCTGGTGATTGCCTTTAGCTTTATCCTGCACCTGAGCCGGGGAGAATTTTTATGGATCTGGCTGGCAGCTACCATGGTAATTTGCCTGGAACTGGTCAATACCGCTTTAGAAGCGGTGGTAGACCTGGCAGCCGGGCAGGAATGGCACCGTCTGGCAGCTATTGCCAAAGACGTGGCCGCCGGGGCGGTGTTGCTGGCAGCTATTCACGCTATGTTTGTCGGCTTACTGGTATTTGGCCCCCGCCTACTGGCTTTATTCAGCAGATAGAGGAGGTGCAGCAGCTTCAGAAAACTAGACTATAATTGATTGTATTTAACTGTTTTGCTACAATAAAAAAATGGAACTATTATCCATTGGTGAAGCAGCAAAGTCTGGCAGGGTTTCGGGGAGTTGATCAGGAATGCCAGAGAAACACGAGAAGAACAAATTTAGCATAACTGTGTGCGGGGAGTTTTTTCCGGAGATTTACCCGGCTCACCGGTCTTCGAAGTGGAGCCGGGGCGAAGAAGACCCGTTGACTACGGAGATGCGTCTCTTCTGTGCCTGTATGCGGTGGGCCTTTAACCGGCTCCTGGAAGGTGCTTCCCGCCATGAAATCAAGAAGGCAGGACAAGAACTTTTCGGGCTGAACTCCCGCTATGCGGATGATGCCAGACTTAAAGCACAGGCCCTGCTGGACTCCCAAACAGAACTGCTGGAGTTAGAAAATGAAGAAACAGAAAAGAAACTGGGCCGGGCCAGAAAGAAGCTCAGCCTGGCTATGAGGAAACTGGCGAAGGCAGAGGAAAAGGGGGCTGCTTCAGAAGTTATTGAAAAGCTCCGCCTGGCAGTCAAGGGGCGGAACAAGCGGGTGGTTTCACTGGCAAAAAGGCTGGCTGAACTGAAGGATTACCGGGAGAAGGGTACAATACCAGAGGTAGTCTTTGGGGGCAGAAGGCTGTGGGAAAAGGTCTGCCAGGGCCGGGCCGCCCGTGAAAAATGGCGGCACGCCCGCAGGAATCGCCTCTACTCCCGGGGAGACGAGAGCAAGGGAGGCAACCCCAACATTAAGATATTTTATGACGGACAGGACTTCCGCCTGGCTGTTTCCCTCTCCCACCTTTCTGAACAGACAGGCATAGATAAACTTGGTCGCCCCAGGATGAGCCAGGCCCCCAGGGTTGAGGGCAAGTTGTGGCTGCCGGAAAAACACCGGAAACTGGTGCAGATATGGCTGGCCATGAAGTTACCCTATGCGGTAGAACTGATCCGCACCCTGGAAGGACGCTATTTGGTACATTTGACATTTGAAGTGGTCAGGGTGCAGGAACCGGACTTTGCTAAAGGTTGTCTGGCTATAGACACAAACCCTGATGGGGTAGCCCTGTGTAACGTTAGCGCTTCCGGCCAGCCGGAGCCGTGGCCGGAGGGTTTAAATATTCCTTATCCCGGCAATCTGGGCAAATACGAAGGAGAGTTTCAGGTTATCCCTTACCCGAACGGCTTTCTTTATATCAGAATACCAGACTTAGCCTATGCTTCCAGCTTCCGGCGTAGCTACCTGATAGGCGTTTTAGCCAGAGTAGTGGTAGATATAGCTTTCTTTTCAGGCAAACCCATTGTTTTAGAAAATCTGAACTTTAGCAAAGACAGGCTGGACACTAATAAAAGGTTTAACCGCATGGCTTCCAATTTTCCATTTGCGAAAATGGTAGGAGCAATGTATCGGAGAGCGGTAAAAGAAGGGGTGCCTTTCAAGTTAGTATCACCCCGGCACACGTCCACCATAGGTTACTGGAAGTATATGAAACGTTACGCCGTTTCAGTGCATTGTGCGGCGGCACTGGTTATAGGTCGTCGGGCAATGGGGTTCAGGGAACGGGTGACTGAAGAACTCAGGCAACTGGTATCGCAAATCAAGCAAAACCTGACCCGGAAGGTTAATCCTGATAGACCTGGGGAAGGAAAAGGGATGACCCGTGGGGTCAGGGCCTGCTTGAGGCGGCTGGGGGAGAGGCTTTCTGTGCATAACGGGCTTGCCCAGAGTGAGCAGGAGGCGTATAATTCCGTCTGGCCTGACCTGAAGTTATTGGCCCTGTCCGTACGGTGACCCCGTTTAGCCGGTATCGGAGAAACCGGTAGGCGTCCTAACAGGACGCGGGAGGCGGAGTTATACTCCCACCGGGAGGTCAGCATAAACCGGTGCAGTACTCCCGTCCGGGTGGAACTCCCGGGCCGAGGTCCCCTGTCGCCCTGCCCCGCGGGGGCAAATCAAGTATTCGGAAAGGAGGCGAAATCCTGGTCTGGGGGCCAACTTGGCTGGAGATAAAAACAGTCAAGTTTTTTGAACCAGGATTGACATGAAACTAACGGAACAGCAAATCCAGCAGCTGATCAGTGAAGCCATTGCAGCCCAGCAAAAGGCCTATGCACCCTATTCCCACTTTCGGGTAGGGGCAGCGCTGCTGGGTAAATCTGGCCGCATATATCAGGGCTGCAATGTGGAAAATGCCTCTTATGGTTTGACCAATTGTGCTGAGCGGACTGCTATTTTCAGGGCTGTTGCGGAAGGAGAAAGGGATTTTGTGGCGCTGGCTTTGGTGGGAGATATAGCTGAACCCTGCTCCCCCTGTGGCGCTTGCCGCCAGGTGATGGTGGAATTTAACCCTGACCTGCAGGTGATAATGGCAGCACCGGACGGAAGTTACCGCCTAACCACGGCTGCCCAGTTATTGCCGGGATTTTTCAGCCCCCGGGCATTGCCCGCAGGAAAGGAGGAGTAAGATGGCTTTTCGTTCCGGTTTTGTAGCCATTGTCGGACGACCCAATGTAGGTAAATCCACTTTGATGAACAGTGTGGTTGGGGAAAAAGTGGCCATCATGTCCGATAAGCCTCAGACTACCCGCAATAAAATTCGCTGTATTTATACTACAGATAGCGCTCAGGTCATTTTTGTTGACACTCCCGGAATCCACAAGCCCAAACACCGGCTGGGGGAAGTATTGAACCAAGCTGCCCTCTCAACCTTAAAGGAAGTGGATGCCATTCTCTTTGTAGTGGAAGCTACTGCCCAGCCCGGACCAGGGGATGAATTCATTATCGAGCACCTGGTGAAAGTTAATACTCCGGTGTTGCTGGTAGTTAACAAAATCGATCAGTTGCCTGATAAGCAGGCGGTTTTGCCGATAATCGAAGCCTACCGTGATTTGCTGCCTTTTGCTGAAATCGTCCCTGTATCAGCTCTTTACCGGGACAATCTGGACCGGCTGGTAGAAGTCCTGTTCAACTATTTACCGGAAGGGCCGATGTATTATCCTCCGGATATGGTAACTGATCACCCGGAACGTTTTATTGTGGCAGAAATAATTCGGGAAAAAATCCTGCATCTGACCCGGGATGAAGTACCCCATTCCGTAGCTGTTGAAGTGGAGGAAATGAAGGAACGGTCCAGCAATCTGGTGTATGTGCGGGCCAATATCTATGTGGAACGGGAATCCCAGAAAGGCATTATTGTCGGCCATCAGGGCCGGATGTTAAAACAGGTAGGACAGCTGGCCCGTCAGGATCTGGAAAATTTGCTGGGTTCCAAACTTTATCTGGATTTATGGGTTAAAGTGAAAAAGGACTGGCGCAACCGGGAACAAATTTTACGGCAATTTGGCTACCGGGAGGAGGATTAGACAAGTTTTTGTCTAATTCTTTTATGGGTGTAAAAGTCAGACATCTGTCATCTTACAAAGGAGGAGTATCGAAATGAACACCAGAGAAATCGCTGCTATGATTGACCACACTTTATTGAAACCGGAAACCACACCGGAACAGATTATTAAGCTCTGTCAGGAGGCCCGGGAGCATGAGTTTGCCTCGGTTTGCGTCAATCCCGCCTATGTGGCTCTGGCAGCCAGAGAGCTGGCTGATAGTCCGGTCAAAGTCTGTACTGTGATTGGTTTTCCGTTAGGAGCCAACCGTCCTCAAATCAAGGCCCAGGAAACAGAACTGGCTATCCGGGAAGGGGCCAGGGAAGTGGATATGGTTATCAATATCGGGGCGGCTAAGGCCGGGGACTGGCAGCTGGTAGAGGAGGATATCCGGGCTGTGGTGGCTGCTGCCCGGAATCTGGAAAAGGAAGCGGGGCAGATTATCGTCAAGGTAATCATTGAAACCTGCCTGCTCACTGATGAGGAAAAAGTAAAAGCCTGCCAGGCGGCGGTAAACGCCGGGGCAGACTTTGTCAAAACTTCCACTGGATTTGCCGGTGGCGGGGCTACTGTGGCTGATGTGGAATTGATGCGCAAGACGGTAGGACCGACCATCGGAGTTAAGGCATCCGGCGGGGTGCGCAACTTAGAACAGGCCCGGGCCATGATCGCTGCTGGAGCCAATCGCATCGGTACCAGTAACGGAGTAGCCATTATGGCCGGATTGACTGTAAACGGTGGCTACTAATCACTGGGACGGGGCGGATAGCCGACACAGGTTCCGGCCAGTTCCCTGGCCACTGTCTCCAGGGCTTCTTCCTCGCTGCTGGCACCGCTGACCAGGTGAGTATTGATGACCAGCGGCAGAAAAGCTGCCAGCAGATTTTTCATGTTAATACAGCCTTCACTACCACTGAACAGCTGGTTAAGGGTGCGGTTCAGGCCGCGAGCTACCCGCACTCCCACCAGCTGTTTTAGTTTGGTTTCAATCAGGGGGCAGTAGGGGCTGGGGGTACGGTGGAAGCTGGCCTCTACCCTGGTGATTTCATAGTCCGGTAAGCCAATGAATAACAGTAATCTGATGTCATGGTAGCGGTCACAGATGCTCAGTTCAGCCTGGATAACCTCAGAACTGATTTTTTTGAAATCTGCCTGCATGGTACGGGAAAATTCCGCCATTTCTCTCTCCTCCTCCCTTTTCTTTATCTTAAAGTTCAACACCGGGTTTTATAATCCTGCTCTCTTTGTTAAAATATAAAATAAGATAAGAAACGGAGAGAAGGATAATGGCACTGATTCAAACAGAAGGACTGGTACTGGCAGTCAAACCCCAGTCCGAGGCGGATTTACTGGTGACCCTGTTTAGCCGCGAGCTAGGAAAAGTGCAGGTAGCAGCCAAAGGGGTAAGGAAGGCAGCCAGCCGCCGCCGGGCCCTGGCTCAGCCTCTGATCCATGCCCGCTATTTACTTTATGAAGGCTCAAATTATCTGCATTTGAACCAGGGCGAGCTGATTTCTGCCTTTCCGGAGCTCAGACAGGACCTGGAAAAGCTCCTTTCCGCCCAGTATTTGCTGGGGTTATGGGAACGGGTCCTGCCCCTGCGTCAACCGGCCCCGCGTCTGTATCGATTGCTGGGGGCAGCTCTGCATTTGCTGGCTCCTTTAGATACCAGCCTGGTTTTAACCTATGTAGAAGCCCAGTTTTTGCAGGTGCTGGGACTAAGGCCAGAGGTTAACCACTGTGTCCAATGCCGGCGGCCACTAGGGGCGGGTAAATCCTGGTGGGCCCTGGCTGCGGGAGGACTGCGCGGGGAATGCTGTGGCCCACCCTATCCAGGAGCAGTTTTGCTTTCACCCCGGTTGAAAAGGCTTTTGCGGTGTTTCTTTTATCTGCAGCCAGCGGAATTGGCTGCTCTGGAGGTATCTGCCGCGGAACTGGAGGCTATTCATCAGCTGCTGGCCGAACATGCCAGCCAGCATTTGGAAGGTATAAAACTGCAGCGACCCCTGATAGACCTTTCGGCTCCGGTTATACTAGGGGATGAAAGGGGGAATCAGGATGGCAATGGAACTGTACGAAAAAATGGATATTCTGCGGCAGAAAACAGGGGTGACTTATCGGGAGGCCCGGCGGGCCCTGGAGGCGACTAAAGGGGACCTGGCAGAAGCCTTGATCTGGCTGGAAGAACGTCGGCCACAGCTGCGGAAAAAACCGGCTTTGAAGCGTTTGCGCAGTGTACTGCAGTGGTCTGCGGAAACCAAAATCCGGATTAGCAAAGAGGGCAAAGTGCTGGCTGAACTTCCGGCGGCAGCAGGAATAGCCGCTTTGGGTTTAACTTTAACCAGTGCCAGGGCGGCATTTATCGGGGCCCTGGGAATTTCTGCTTTACTGAATCGAGGTTATCGACTGGAAATGGAATTAAATAATGAAAGATAACAGCCTGGAATAACAGACGGAGCCGGTCTCCTCAAAAGGAGCGGCTCCGTTTTTGGCTGGTTAGCGATTGGACTCTTCTTCATTATATTCCTTTTGAGTGTCATCATTATTATTTTCACCGTTTTTTTCCTCTTTGTCATCTTTTTGGTTCGCCGTTTCTGTTAATATTTCTGTTTTCGTTTCTATGGTTGTATCTGTTTCAAGTTTATTCTCATCTTCATCATTAAGACTATCTTTTTCTTTTTTCTTTTCTTTTTCAGTTTCTTTTTTGGTTTTCTCTTTCATTTCTTCTTTTGCTTCTGCTTGTTTTTCAATAGCTTCATTCAGCTTGTCCTGAGTCTCTTGCAGGTTTTCTTGTGCTTTTTCTATAGCTTCAGGATTACTGGTGTTAATAGCTTCATTTAAAGCTTTTTCAGCTGCTTTAACTTCCTGTTTAGCTTGTTGTAATTCTTTGTGTGAACTGACAAATTCTTTAATTAATTCCAGACGGTCTTTAACATCTTCGAGATTATCACTGGCTTCATCTGGGGCTTTTGCTAATACCTGGTTGAGAGTATCTACACTCTGTTGTTTTACCTCTTGGATTTTGGGCGAAATTGTTGTTGCTACTTCTGCCGGCAGTTGAGTTTGCATATTTTCCAGGGTCTGTACAGTTGTTACAAGGTCAGCGGTTGCTTTTACTGCTAAATCATATTTCCCTGCTGCCTGCATCGTTTTAGCTTCAGCCATACGCTCCTGGGCCAGAGTGGCTAATAATTCTGCTTTAGCCTGTTCAGAAAAGGTAATTGCTAATTGCAGTTGTTCCAGGAATCTCTCGAGAGGGTAGAGCCAGCTGTCAGGAGTAACACCGGCCTCAGCAGATTGTTGAATTACCGGGGGACTGGACACAGTCTCGGCGGCCCAGGTCAATCCAGGGGTGGTAACTGCCAGGGCTGTCGATAAAGCGATACTGAGCAATTTTCCAGAGTTTTTCATATTTCATCCCTCCGCTTCTCTATTTGTCATCAAATAATACGGATAAAAAGAGGTATTTTAGGGGGCTACTTGACAAAAAAACAATTTTTTTGTTTAATAATCTTCAAGTACAACCATTCCATATTTGCGCAGCGAGGAACAGGAGGAGTAACCATTTTAAGCCTGCCAAGCGAACCGGGGAGGGTGGAAGCCCGGTCAGGGGGGATGGTGAAGGGCGCCTGGGAGCTGCAGTTAAAGAGGTGGACCGCATTAGCGGTCAACCAGGGTGGAACCGCGGGTAGCAAGCCCGTCCCTGGCCTGATGGGCCGGGGACGGGCTTTTTAGATTGACAAGGAGGTTGATGCTATGAATTTTCAGGACATGATCCTGGCCCTCAATAAGTTCTGGGCCGAACAGAACTGCATCATTCAGCAGCCCTATGATGTGGAAAAGGGTGCTGGTACTATGAATCCTGCTACTTTTTTGCGGGCATTAGGACCTGAACCCTGGAATGTGGCTTATGTGGAACCTTCCCGGCGGCCCACGGACGGTCGCTATGGGGAAAACCCCAATCGTCTGCAACATTATTATCAGTATCAGGTGATCCTCAAACCCAGCCCTGATAATGTGCTGGATATCTATCTGGACAGTTTGCGGGCTATTGGCATTGATCCAGCCCAGCATGATATCCGCTTTGTGGAGGACAACTGGGAAAGTCCCACCCTGGGAGCCTGGGGTCTGGGCTGGGAAGTCTGGCTGGATGGCATGGAAGTAACCCAGTTTACCTACTTCCAGCAGTGTGGCGGGATTGATTGCCGTCCAGTTTGCGCAGAGATTACTTATGGTTTGGAACGCCTGGCTATGTTTATTCAGAAAAAGGACAATGTCTTTGACATCGAATGGGTAAATGGCATCACCTACGGCGATGTCCATCATCAGGGCGAAGTGGAACATTCCCATTATAACTTTGAAATCGCAGATACCGACATGCTCTTCCGCCTTTTCGATATGTATGAACAGGAAGCCAAACGGGTGCTGGAGGCCGGGTTTGTCCTGCCTGCCTATGACTATGTCCTCAAGTGTTCTCATACCTTTAACCTGCTGGATGCCCGGGGGGCTATCAGTGTTACCGAGCGGACCGGTTACATCGCCCGGGTGCGCAACCTGGCCCGTCTCAGCGCTCAGGCCTATATTGAACAGAGAGAGCGGCTGGGCTATCCTTTGTTAAAACAGGCGAAACAGGAGGGATAAGGGAATGACCAGGGAGTTTTTGCTGGAAATAGGCACAGAAGAAATACCGGCTAAATTCTTGCCCGGAGCCATCAAACAGCTGGAAGAACTGGCCCAGAAGGCCCTGGATAAAGAGAAATTAACTTATGAGCAAATCCGGGTCTGGGCCACACCGCGTCGGCTGGTGTTGAATATCACCGGTCTGCCGGAAAAACAGGCCGATGTGACCGAAGAAGTGAAAGGGCCGGCAAAAAAAGCGGCTTTTGATGCTGAGGGCAAGCCCACGAAAGCAGTGGAAGGTTTTGCCCGCAGTCAGGGAGTAGCCCTGGCTGATCTGCTGTTCAAAGAAGTGAACGGGGTGGAGTATGTTTTTGCCCGCAAGGAAATCAAAGGGCGCAGTACCGCTGAGGTGATGACTGAACTTGCCCCTACCTTCATCAGTGGCCTTTCTTTCCCCAAGCCCATGCGCTGGGCCCATTATGATTTTCGTTTTGCCCGGCCTATCCGCTGGCTGCTCTGTCTGCTGGATGACCAGGTGCTGGAATTTAAGCTGGAAAACCTGGTGAGTGGCCGCCTGACTTATGGCCACCGGGTGCTGGGTCCAGGCCCCTTCACTGTCAACCATGCTTCTGAATACCGGCAGCTATTGCTGGAGAAAGGCTATGTTATGGTGGATCAGGAGGAACGGCGGCGCCAGGTCTGGCAGCAGATTCAGGAGCTGGCCGCCCGGGAAGGGGGACAGGTGGAAGAGGATGTGGACTTGCTGGAAGAAATCATTCACCTGCTGGAATATCCCACTGCTCTTTGCGGCAGCTTTGAACCGGAATTTTTGCAACTGCCCGATGAAGTCATCATCACTCCCATGAAAGAACATCAGCGCTATTTCCCGGTCCGGGACCGGCAGGGCAAACTGATGAACAAATTCATCACTGTCCGCAATGGCACTGCTGATTACATCGAGATCGTGCGGGAGGGCAATGAAAAGGTGTTGCGGGCCCGTCTGGCTGATGCCCGTTTCTTCTATGAAGAGGACCAGAAACAACCCCTGGCTGCCTATTTGCCCAGACTGGATAAAATCGTGTTCCAGGAAAACCTGGGGACACTGGGGGAAAAGGTGCAGCGCATTCAGAACCTGACCTCCTACCTGGCGGAGACCTTGCAGGTAGTGGCGGAGGAAAAGGAAATTGCCGCTCGCACTGCCCGGCTGGCCAAGGCAGACCTGGTCACCAGCATGGTTTATGAGTTCCCCGAACTGCAGGGGATTATGGGCCGCTATTATGCCCGCCTGTCAGGCGAACGGGAAGAAGTGGCGCAGGCCATTTTCGAGCATTATTTGCCCCGTTTTGCCGGGGATATGCTGCCTGCCAGCATAGCCGGGGCCCTGGTTAGCATCGCTGACAAACTGGATACCATCGTGGGCTGTTTTGCAGTAGGTATTCAGCCTACCGGTTCCCAGGACCCCTATGCATTGAGACGGCAGGCCCTGGGTATCTGCCATATCCTGCTCCAGCGAGGCTGGCATCTGGACTTACCGGCAGCTATCAGTCAGGCTTATGCAGGTATTGCTGATAAACCTGGTCTCAAGCTGGACCGGGAAAAAACCGTTGTGGAAGTAATGGAGTTTTTCCGCCTTCGCCTCCGTTATATCCTGATGGAAGATGAAGGCCTGGCCTATGATACAGTGGATGCTGTCCTGGCGGCCGGTTATGCTGACCTGACCGCTGTGGCTGAACGGGCCCGCGCTCTGGCCAAAGTCCGGCAGGAGGCGGATTTTGCTGATGTGCAGACGGCTTTCACCCGAGTGGTCAATCTGGCCAAAAAGGATGAAGGCGGACAAATAGTAAAAGAGTTGTTGCAGGAACCGGCGGAGCAAGCGCTACTGGCTGCCTGGCAGGCTTTCCGGGAGGAAAGCGAGGAGCTCCTGCGGGCTGGACGCTATGAAGAGTGGTTCAAACAGGCTTCCCAGCTGCGGCCGGTGATTGACCGCTTCTTTACCGAGGTGATGGTCATGGCCAAAGAGGAGGATTTGCGCCGGGCCCGGCTGGCCCTGTTACGGGAACTGGCCGCTGATTTAAGTGCGGCTGCGGATTTGAGCAAACTGGCTTAAAAGGCAATCCCTGTCCTATTGGGGCAGGGATTTTTTTGTACAGGCATGGCATGGGCGAGAGCTGAGGTGTCTCTTGTTTTATGTCAATACGCATCATATAATATGTATATACAATTGATGAAAGGACGGTTTTCAAATGGAAGTAAGAAAAATATATAAAGCAGGGAACAGCTATGTTATTTCAATTCCAAAACAAGTTATTAAGTTACTGAATCTTAAAGTAGGAGACCAAATTTTATTTAAATGGCAACAGGACCAGGTAATACTTACACCGATAGTCAAAAAAAACAAGATTGAGGTTATTCGTCGAATTGCTGGTTGTCTGGCAGACCAAGAAGAACTGGTTCAGGATTTATTAGAGATCAGGGAGCTGGAATCAGACCGGGAGGGAACGGTCCTTGAGTAAGTTTTTAATAGATACAAATATAATAATTTACTTAATGAAAGGCGAGAAGGAAGTTATAAATTTTTTTGAAACTATTTTACAGGATGAAAACAATGAGCTAATATTTTCGGTTATCACAGTTACTGAAATCTTTTCCAGACCAATTTCTGAAAAAATCAAAGCAGCTGTTAATGAATTTTTAGCTTTAGGTACGGTAATAGATTTGAATCAGGAGCTGGCGCTGCTGACCGGGGTTTTGCGTGCAGAAATGTATCAACAGGGTCGAAAGGTACCGAAATTACCTGATGCTGTTATTGCTATGACAGCAAAAGTTACGGGAGCGGTACTGATTACCCACAATGTTAAAGATTTTAATCAGATTCCAGATTTGCAAATTTGCGACCCGTTTCAAGCCGAATATGATGAGGCAGACTAGACATATAATTTACCTGCTGTGATGAAAAACACATTTCCTTTCGTCAGCGGCCACAGCCTAATTCCGACTAAAACGGTAAACTATAAACAGAATCAGGGACGAAAGGAGAGAGCAAGATGAGTGAACTGATCGATAATGGCAAAGAAAAACGCCAGCAGCTCAAGGAAATTATCCTGGCCCTGCATGCTGGCAAAGACCCGGAGGTATTGAAAAGGGAGTTTAAACATCTCCTGGAGAAAGTAGGAGCCAGCGAAGTAGGGGCCCTGGAACAGGAACTGATCGCCTCCGGCGAATTGAGTGAACAGGAAGTGAAGCGGTTATGTGATGTCCATGCTGCCCTGTTCCAGGAGGGATTGGAGAAGCAAGGGCGGCCGGAGGAGGAACCGGGCCACCCGGTACACACCTTCAAGCTGGAAAACCGGGCCATTGAACAGGTTGTGGCTGAAGAGCGAAAAATTATTGACCGCCTGGCTACAGCAGAGCCCGAAGAGCTGAAGGAACTGCTGGCAGAGTGGCGACAGGTTCACAGCAGTTTAATGGAGATCGAAAAGCATTACAGCCGCAAGGAAAACATAGTTTTCCCCTATTTGGAGCAACATGGAATTTCCGGGCCTTCCAAGGTAATGTGGGCTGTCCATGATGATATCCGGGCTCTGCTCAAACAAGTCCGTCAGTTTTTGGCCAGCCCACCGGCAGAAAGGGAAGAAATAGTAGCTTTTGCCCGGAAGGTAGCCTTACCCGCTCTGGAAGCAGTAACCAGCATGATTTTTAAAGAAGAAAATATCCTCTTTCCTATGTGTCTGGACAAATTTACTCCGGCTCAGTGGCAGGCCATTTATGACCAGAGCGATGAAATCGGTTATACTCTGATTGAGCCAGCACAAAAATGGCGGGCAGCGGGGCTTGATGTCGCGGCAACTCAGGCGGAAGGCCAGGTTGCGGCGACAGGGAAGTTAAAAGTCGGTGTGGGGGAGTTGACTTTAGAAGAAATTACCCTCATATTCAACCACCTGCCGGTGGATATTACCTTCGTAGATAGAGATGATGTAGTGCGTTACTTCTCCCAGGGCCCGGAACGCATTTTTGCCCGTACTCCCGCTATTATCGGGCGCAGGGTGCAGAACTGCCATCCGCCTGACAGTGTGCATATAGTGGAGAAAATCCTGGACGATTTCAAGCACGGTCGGCGCAATAAAGCCGAGTTCTGGTTGCCTTTCAATGGCATGTATGTTTACATTACCTATTTTGCAGTGCGCAATGAGAAGGGCGAATATGCTGGTACCCTGGAAGTAACCCAGAATATCAAGCCTTTGCAGGCCATTAGCGGTGAAAAGCGGATACTGGATGAAAATTAAATAAAGACTACAATTTAGCCCTCGTTCAACTGGAATGAGGGCTTGCTTTTTTACCACTATGTTGTCACTGAACAAAAGTTGTCGAAAAAACCATAAATTTGCAGGAAAAAGTTTAGCGGTGAAGAATATATAAAATAAGATTGCAACTTATTGAACAAATTTGGCTGGCGGAAAGGCAGCGGGTATGGAAATCCAGAGAGGAGAGAATGGAAGTGAGTTACTGGACAATCAAAAGAAAATTGCTTGTCACATTCTTTAGCTTATTAGCGGTAGCGATCATACTCAGTATAAGCAGCTTTATCAATATGCGTAAAATGCATGAGATCTATGGTGAAATAATTAGACAGGATATGCCAGCTGCGCTAACTGTCGCGGAACTTCGGGGGGATGAATTAAATTTGCGCGGACTGGTCAGAGCCTACATGCTCTATGGGAACGAGGATTATGCCAGTCAGTTTACGGAGATGCAAAAGGAATGGGATGTAACAGCTGGTAGATTGGAAAAAGCGCTTGTTTCTCAAGCGGAAATTCAGAAACTCGAGCAGTTGAGAGCTGAACATAAAGCCTATGTGACGATCTGTCAGGAAATCATCAGTGCTTTTCGCAATGGCAATAAACAGAAGGGTATGGAACTGGCCCAAAAGTCTTTACTCTACGCCAAAGCCTATGATCAGATTAGCAGTGAATTGATTGGGCTGATTGAGCAAGAAGTGAAGAGGGCAGTGGACTCAGCTCAGCAAACTTCAATTCAGGCCAATCTTATCAATATTTTTATTACCCTGGTCGGTCTGGTCCTGGGTCTGCTGACTGCCTGGCGCATGGCTAATAAACTCTCCCGGCCTGTGGTTGAACTGGCTGCCACTACCGAGCTAGTAGCTCAAGGGGACCTGGCAGTTAAAATTCCGGAAGTGCAAACTGAAGATGAAATCAAGATTCTGTCCGGCAGTTTCACCACAATGGTAGAAAACCTGCGGCGATTGCTGGGCAATTTGCAAGATTCAGCCCAGCAGGTAGCAGCAACTGCCCAGCAACTGAATGCAGCAGCAGAAGCGGGAGTGTCGGTTTCCACCCAGGTTGCCCGCTCCATAACGGAGCTGGCAGCAGCTAACAATCAGCAGTGTGCTACTGCCGGAAACGCAGCGGTAATGATGGAACAGCTGAACAATGCTATCGACCAGATTGCCCGGGGGGCTCAGGAACAGGCACTGAACGTTACGCAAATGGCGGAAATGATTAATCAGATGGTCAAGGGGGTAGAAGAGGCCAGTCAGAACACGGCCCAGGTGGCCCAGGTAGCTACCCGCACGACCGAAGTGGCAGAAGCCGGGGGAAGGGCGGTAGAAGAAACCATCCGGGGGATGCACCGGATTCGCAATGTGGTGCTGGAATCGGCAGAAAAAATCCGGGAGCTGGGGCATTACTCCGAGCAAATCGGCCAGATTATCCAGGTGATCGACGAGATTGCTGAACAGACCAACTTGCTGGCATTAAATGCAGCCATTGAGGCAGCGCGGGCCGGGGAACACGGCAAAGGCTTTGCTGTGGTGGCAGATGAGGTGCGGAAGCTGGCGGAACGATCCAGCAAAGCTACCAAGGAAATCGCCAATCTGGTCAATACTATTCAGAGGGGCACTGCCCAGGCTGTAACAGCTATGGAAAGTGGAACCGAAGAAGTGGAAAATGGCGTGCAGCTGGCTGATGCCGCTGAGAAAGCCCTCAAGGAAATTATCACCATGATTGAGCAGGCCAATGAACAAATGCAAAATCTGTCTGCCGTAATTGAACAGATTTCGGCCGGGACAGGGGAAGTGTTGAAAGCGGTAGACAGCGTGGCTGCAATTACCGAAGAAAACAGCGCCGCTGCTGAGGAAATGGCGGCTTCCAGTGAACAGGTGCGGGATGCCATCGGTCAGGTACTGAGTAGCTGTGAAATCAGCTCCAGCAATAGTGAAGAAATCAGCGCTTCTACAGAAGAGCTGAATGCTACTTCCGAACAGATCAGCAATGCAGCTCAAAATCTAGCTCAACTGGCCAGTCAGTTACAGAGCTTAACGACCAAATTTAAATTATAGAATAGTTTGACAACTCAGCAGGAAAAATTCCCTTCCCGTAGAATATATACGGTTGAAATCATTGGGAGGGGAGTGATTTGAGTGGCTGCCAATTTAATCGATGGCAAAGCCATTGCCGCTACCATCAGGGAGGAAGTGGCGGCGGAGGTCAGCAAATTGAAAGAAGAGGGGATCAACCCCAAACTGGCAGTGGTGCTGGTGGGAGATGATCCGGCATCGGTGGTCTATGCCAACTCCAAGAAAAATGCCGGGACCAAACTGGGATTTGAATTTGAACTTTTCCATCTGCCCGGCTCCACCCAGGAAGAAGAGGTTATCGCGCTGATTGAAAAACTCAACGGGGATGAAACGGTCCACGGTATCATGGTGGAACTGCCCTTGCCCAAACACATCAGCAAGGAGCGGGTGATGAAAACCGTTTCTCCTTTAAAGGATGTAGATGGGGTACATCCCATCAACCGGGGCTACATACTGAGCGGGGAGGAGGGCCTCTTTCCTGCCACTCCGGAAAGCTGTATTGAGGTGATTAAGCGCTCTGGCCTGCCGATTGCCGGTAAACATGCTGTAATCGTGGGTCGGGGTGAAACAGTGGGTAAACCCCTGGTGTTCATGATTCTGAAGGAAAATGCTACGGTTACTGTATGCCATAGCCGTACCCCTGATCTGGCCTATCACACCCGCCAGGCGGACATTCTCATCGCCGCTGTGGGTAAGGCCAAAATGATCAAGGCTGATATGATCAAGCCAGGAGCAGTGGTAGTAGATGCCGGGATCAATGAAATCGATGGTGGCATCTGCGGGGATGTGGACTTTGAAGCAGCAAAAGAAGTAGCTGGCTGGATTACACCCGTACCCGGTGGCGTGGGTAGCCTTACCACAGCTCTGATTTACCGGAATGTGCTGAAAGGCATTCGCCTGCAGCGCCAGCAACAATAAAGGGGGTACTGGTTGGATGAGTCACGTTTTTGACCTTTCTGTGCGCGAATTTTTGAAAGTAGCTGCTTCTGACAGCCCAACCCCAGGGGGTGGCAGTGTCTCAGCCCTGGTAGGCAGTCTGGCAGCATCCATGGTTTCAATGGTGGCCAATTTGACGGTAGGCAAGGAAAAATACAAGGATGTAGAGCCGGAAGTTAAAGAAATTCTGCAGGAAATTCAAGCAGTAATGGCTCGCCTGGAACAACTGACTGCTCAGGATATTAAGGAATTCGGCAACTTCATGGAAGTATTGAAAATGCCCAAAAACACTGAAGAAGAAAAAGCCCTGCGGGCAGCCAAAATGCAGGAAGCTCTCAAAAGCGCTACTGACACGCCGCTGGAAATCGCCCGGGTTTGCTTAAAGGCCCTGGAGCTGGCCGACCGTTTGAGTGGAATTGGCAACAAGGGAGCTATCAGCGATGTGGGAGTAGGGGCTTATGTGGCGGAAGCGGCTTTAAATGCTGTTTTACTCAGCGTGGACATCAATTTGCCCATGATCAAGGATGAGGCCTATGTTGCCCAGGCCAAAGCCGAACGGGATCAGCTGGTGGCCCGGGCCCGGGAACTGAAGGAAAAAGCGGTGGCAGTGGTACAGAGCCGTCTGGCCTAGGTCAATAGAGCTGGGACATTTCCTCCAGCAGCTGCTGGGCCCAGCGGGTAAAATAGCCGGTTTTCAGCACTTGCTGGCAGTGGAAAAGGCATTTTTCCACTGCCTTCTGTTTTGTCAAAACCTGGTCAGAATAGAGCTGGGCCAGATTGGCATGAATGTGGGCCAGATCTGCCTGTAAGCCCTGCTTTTCCGCCAGCTGCCAGGCAAAGTGCAGGATGAACTCACAGAAATCCCAGTGTCCATGGGGCAGAGCATTGGCTGCTGTAACCCAGAGAAACTGGCAGGGGCGGCGCAGGGTTTGGGTGTAGACAGGGTCGGCAAAGCCATAACTTAGCAGCAGTTGCTTGTGTTCGGGGAGCAGGGAAAAGTAAAAAGGCAGTAATCCCAGCCGTTTCAGGTGGCGTAAATACATGGTTTGGCCTCCTTATGCGGATAAGTCAGGGATATCCTGCCCTTTTTCCCGTTCTTTTATTCCTTTTCCCAGGCGGCACAGGGGCCAACGGAACATTTGCCACAGACATCACAGATGCCAAGGTGAGTGAACCGGGCTGCTACCTCCAGTAGACGACTATAGCATTTTTGCTTGTCCAGCCCCGTTGCGGTCAAGGCACCGACTGGACAGACCCGCCAGCAATAGCCACAATCAAGACAGGGCTCTGGTGGCGGTGCCGGGGGCAGCTGGGTTGACAGCCAGTCGGGAGGGGCATCAGTCACCAGACTGCCAAAGCGCCCGGCACAGCCAGCTGCCGTGATGGCCTGCTGGTGGCGGCCAAAGACAGCCAGACCGGCGGCAACTGCCAGGCTTTTGTGGGACCAGGGAGCAGTCAAGGTCTTTTCATCAAAATTATGGGTAGCCGGTTGCCAGGCAGCATGATAACCTGCCTGTTCCAGCCAGTGAGCAATGGCCTGGTTAAATTGGCCGATTACCTGATTGGTCCGAACATAATATTCTGCCCAGAGGGGAGCGGTATCAGGTTGCTGGCGATTGGCAGCAATCACTTCTGGCGGGAAAGGTAGAAAATAAATGAGAATAGTCCGGGCTGAAGCCAGCAAATCTACGGGTTGAAGGTGATAGGGTAGATGATGATAAAGCTCTCCTAGCCCGGGATCGTCAACGGGCAGGAGGGCGAAAAGAGGAGGTCGGTAGAAACTGGCCCAGGGAGAAAAGAGGGTAGCTAAACTCATGTGAAAGCCTCCTTGCGTTGCTGTTTTTTACTATATTATAATTAAACAGAAGCAGGGTCAATTTTATTTGCCCGGAAAGGGGACAATAATTTATGAATGGACTGGAGATCAAAAGAGGAGATATCGTGCTGGCCCGGTATTTTTTTAACGACCGGGAGCGGACAGGGCCGGTACTGGTGATTCAGAATAACTGGGGCAACCGGGTCAGCCCGCTGGTAATTGTGGCTCCCATTGTACCCTGTAAACCGGGGGATTGTCTGGATGATCCCCTGCAAGTACCACTGGGGGCAGAGAATGCGGCAGAAACGGGTTTGAAAAACAGTTCGGTCTTGCTTAACGTTATTCTCACCATCGAACGCAAGCGTTTACTGGAGATAATCGGGAGACTGCCCGGGCGGCTGGTGCCCAAAATCGAGGCAGGTCTGAAATTTTCCCTGGGCCTGGAGCAAGGAGGAAACTGATGAAAAACAAAACCGTTGGTTTAATTATTAACCAACAAAAAATGGGAGCAGTGGAAACAGGAAACTATCTCCGCACTCGTCTCAAGGAGCTGGGCTGGCAAATCGACCAGGAGGAGGCAGATTTTGTCCTGGTGTTAGGAGGGGATGGTACCCTCCTGCAGGCCGCAAGGGACCTGGCACCCCGGGGTATCCCTGTTCTTGGTATCAATTTCGGCCAGCTCGGTTTTTTAACGGAAATCGAGGTACATGACCTGGACTGGGCCCTGGAGCGGCTGGCAGCAGCTGCCTACCGGATCGAGGAAAGGATGATGCTGGAGACCCGGGTACAGCGACAGGGAAGGCTGCTGGAAACCGCTATTGCCTTAAATGACGTGGTAGTGACCAAGGGGGCTTTTGCCCGCCTGCTGCCACTGGATATTTTCGTCAACCGGGAACATGTCTCCACCATACCCGCTGATGGGATTATCGTGGCTTCTCCTACTGGTTCTACTGCCTATTCCCTGTCCGCAGGCGGGGCCATTGTCCCACCCCATCTGGAAGTGCTGCTGATTACCCCGATCTGTCCTCATTCTCTTACTTCCCGGCCCATGGTAGTGGGGCCTGAAGCCGAAGTCATGATCAGAGTGGGTCATTATGAGGGACAGGCTATGTTGACCGTGGATGGACAGCATGGAGTAGTGCTGGAACCGGATGATTTGATCTGTGTGCAACGGGCTGGGGTAAGAGCGCGGTTTATCAAGTTAACGGACCGCACTTTCTTCCAGGTCTTGCGCCAGAAACTGAAAGCGGGTGACCGGTGCAATGTCTAGTCCATTGGCAGGAGCGGTGGCTCTCAGCCACTTCTGGTTGGCTCAGGTAGTACGGCCAGGCGACCGGGCGGTGGACGCGACCTGTGGCAATGGCCATGATACGCAGTATCTGGCTGAACTGGTGGGGGAAAACGGCAAGGTCTGGGCCTTTGATGTTCAGGAGACAGCTATTAGCAATACCAAAGAGCGGCTAGAGGCAGCCGGACTGGCTGCCCGGGTAGAACTGATTCCGGATGGGCACCAGCATCTTAAGCGGTATGTTTCAGAGCCGGTCAAGGCAGTGGTTTTTAATCTGGGTTATTTGCCAGGCAGTGACAAAAGGGTGATTACCCTGGCCGAGACCACCCTTAACGCCCTGCAACAGGCAGTGGAACTGCTTTTACCGGGAGGAATAATTGCCATTGCTATCTATACAGGTCACGCTGGCGGTGAGGAGGAAGCCCGGGAGGTGGAGAGCTGGGCAGCGGCTTTACCCAGATGTTATAATGTTTGGTCACAGCGGCTGTTGAACCGCTCTCAGACAGCGCCCTATTTATTACTGGTGGAAAAAGGAGGATAATTGGCGATGAAGGCAATGCGCCAGCGCCTGATTTTAGATATCATTGAGGAGAAAGTTATTGAAACCCAGGAGGAACTAGCGGAGGAATTGCGGGCCCGTGGCATTGAAGTAACTCAGGCCACTGTGTCCCGGGATATCAAGGAATTGCGCCTGGTCAAGATTCCCACCGGAGATGGGACCTATCGCTATGGTTTGCCCCGGGATTCGGTAATTGAGCACAGTGAAGAGCGAATGCGCCGTATTTTTCTTGATTCCGTAGCTCATATAGACCACTGTGATAACCTGATTGTCATCAAAACCTTGCCGGGAACCGCCCAGGCGGTGGCCTCCACCATTGATGGGGCTCAGTGGGAGGAAATCATGGGGACGGTAGCCGGTGATGATACTATTCTGGTTATTGTTAAACCCAAAGAGGCAACTGAACAGGTGGTAACCCGTTTTAAAGAGATGATGCTGGGATAGGGGGTAGCGATGATGCTCCTCACCTTGTGTATCGAAAATTTTGCCCTGATTGAGAGGCTGGAACTGGAGCTGGCAGAAGGCTTCACTGTTTTTACCGGGGAGACCGGGGCTGGTAAGTCCATTATCATGGATGCCCTTGCCCTTTTGACCGGGGCTAGAGGGGCTACTGAATTTATCCGCCATGGGGCCCAGGAAACCAGAGTAAGCGGGGTTTTTTTGCCAGCTGACCGGGAAGGCTGGGTGGTAAAACTGCAGCAACAGGGGATTGAACCGGAGGAAGACGGCACTATTTTTCTGGAGAGGGTATTGAACCTGAATGGCCGCAGCCAGTGCCGCATTAATGGCCGTTTATTGCCTTTGAACCAGTATCGGGAGCTGATAGGTGGCCTGGCCGAGATTCATGCTCAGCACCAGCAGCAGTTTTTGCTCAGACCGGAACGGCACTTAGAACTGCTGGACCGTTATGCCGGGCGGGACCATTGCCAGCAGGTCAGGCAGCTTGCCCAATTGGCCCGGCGTTATCGCCAGCTGCTGGCAACAAAGGAGGAACTGCAGGCCAGCGGCCGGCAGCGCTGGCGGGAAATAGATTTACTCCGTTACCAGCTGCAGGAAATCGATAAGGCCCAGTTACAACCAGGGGAAGAGGAAGAACTGCTGGAAAGGGTACAATTACTGGGTCAGGCGGAGAGGTTGGCCCAGTCCTGTGGCAGGGCCTATGAACTGCTGGCGGCAGGAAGTGGCCGTCAGCCGGCTGCTTTGGACCTGCTGGCCCAGGTGATGGAGGAAGTGAAACAGCTGGCTCGCCTGCATCAGGGAGCAACTCCGCTGGCTACTGAGGTGGAGGAGTGCTATTATCGCCTGGAAGAGCTGGCCCGGGAGCTGAGCCGTTATCAGGAAAAAATCGAGTTTGACCCGGAAGGGCTGGAACTGGCTCAGGAGCGACTGGATTTGATTAAACAGCTCTGTAAGAAATATGGCAGTACGGTGACGGATGTGCTGGCTTACCGGGAACAGATCAAACTGGAGCTGAACAAACTGGAACAGGCGGAAGAGAATCTGGAGGAAATCCAGCTACAACTGGAACAGCTGGAACAAGAGGGGAAAGAGCTGGCAGAGGTGGTCAATGGGCAAAGAAGACAGGCCGCTATTCTCCTGGCCAGAGCGATTGAAAATCAATTAGCGGATCTGGCCATGGCCGGTTCCCGTTTCTCTGTCCAGCTGTCTCCAACGGAACACTGGAGCCAGAACGGTGGCAGCGATGCGGAATTTTTCCTCAGCCCCAACCCGGGAGAACCTCTGAAGCCCCTGGCCAAAATCGCTTCTGGTGGGGAATTATCCCGGATTTTACTGGCTTTACGCACTGTTTTGCTAACTGAGGAACCGGGAATCACCCTGGTTTTTGATGAAGTGGATGCTGGCTTGAGCGGGGCAGCAGCCCGCAAGGTAGGAGAAAAGCTGGCCCAGCTGGGCCAGCAGTATCAGGTCCTGAGCATCACCCACTCTCCGGCGGTAGCAGGTCTGGCTGATCAACATTTCTACATTTATAAAGAAGTAGTTGGGGAAAGAACTTTTACCCGGGTCAAAACTCTGGCAGCGGAGGAAAGGCTGACAGAACTGGCCCGCATGGTAGGTGGCGAACATACGGGAGAACTTCTGAAAGCGCAGGGCTAAGGCTCTGCGCTTTTGCATATTTAAGTCCCTGAGCAGGCAAACTATGGTCGGAAAAGAATTGGCGGGAAAGGATGAAAAAAATGGAACGCAAAACCCTGCTAGGGATGCTGATGATCTTCCTCTTACTTCTGGGCTGGGGCTGGCACTGGGCAGAACAAAGTTTGCCAGCCATCTCCCGCACTCTGTTCTGGGGGAGCTCCGGGGCAGATGTAAGGTCTGTTCAAGCCAAACTCAAGGCCTGGGGGTATTACACGGGGCCAATTGACGGGATCTACGGGTCATCGACCTGGACGGCGGTGAGAAAATTCCAGCGGGCTAATGGATTGACTCCTGATGGAGTAGTCGGGCCTGCCACTCTGAAAGCTATGGGCCTCTGGACTTCTCCAGCCAGGGCAGTGCGGACCACCACAACAATCAGCCGGGGGCTGATGCGGCGCAATGACCTGACTTTACTGGCTCGCCTGGTACAGGCTGAAGCTGGTGGGGAACCCTATGAAGGACAGGTAGCTGTAGCGGCAGTGGTTTTAAACCGGGTGGCCAGCCCCCTGTTTCCCAACACTATAGCTGATGTGATTTTTCAGCCTCTGGCCTTTGAGAGTGTGTCCAATGGACTGATTAATAGGCCGCCTTCAGCTACAGCCCTGCAGGCAGCCCGGGATGCCTTGAATGGCTATGATCCTACCCAGGGAGCTCTCTTCTTCTGGAATCCCAGTAAACCGGTAAGCAGCTGGATCTGGTCCCGTCCGATTATTCGCCGGATTGGAGACCATGTGTTTGCGCGCTGAGAGGAGATGATGGTATGCGTGGACAGAGAATAGCGATTTTTTTGCTCAGTTTGGGCTTACTAGGAGTAGGCTGGTGGGGCTGGCAGCAAAAAATGATGAAAGAGGATCTGGAAAAACTGTTAAGTAATCACTATCAGCGTTCCTTTTATAATTTAGCCGACCATGTAGGCAATGCCGAGATGCTACTGGGCAAAAGCCTGGTGGCAATGGATCCTAAGGCCAATGCGGCTATACTGGCTGACCTCTGGTATGAGGCGATCACTGCCCAGGAAAATCTGGGTCAGCTGCCATTGAGCAATTCCACCACAGTTAAAACAGCCAAATTTCTAAACCAGCTAGGGGATTATGCCTATTTTCTCAATAAACGCAATGCTGAAGGCAAGTTACCGGGGAAGAAGGAAAGAGAGCAGCTGCAAAAACTCTATCGCCAGGCCCAGAAGCTGAATGCCGAATTGCAGGTGGCAGTCCAGGATGTGCAGGATGGGCGGGTTTATCTGGCCGAGGTGCGCCGGGAAAGCGGCAGTACCCTGGGGCGTCAGGCCCGTAAACCGCAGCCGCTGGATATGAAGCCAGTTGCCAAGGCAATGCAGGATACACCTGCATTAATCTACGATGGGCCTTTTTCCGAACATTTAGAACGGGCCTTGCCGCGGGGCTTAAGCGGGGAAAATATCACCCTGGCCCGCGCTATGGATATTGCTCGCAGTTTTATTGATGGTCAGGGCAAGGTCTGGGAAGTGCGGACTAAAGGGGATGTCAGGGGGAAAATCCCCGCCTTCAGTCTAGAACTGGTGCCGGCCGGGAAAACCTCAGAAGAACGGATAATTATGGACATTAGCAAAAAAGGCGGTAAAGTTATCTGGATGCTACACCGGCGCAAATTGGCTGAACCCGTACTCTCGGCTGAGGAGGCGGAAAAACGGGCAGTAGCTTTTGCCCGCTTGCGGGGTTATGATAACCTGGCACCCACTTATGTTTTACGGGAAGACGGAATTGCCACGGTGGCCCTGGTGGCGGTTCAGGACGGGGTGTTGCTTTATCCTGATCTGGTAAAGATCAAGGTAGCCCTGGACAATGGACAAATCCTCGGCTTTGAGGCTACTGGTTATCTGATGTCCCATATTCAGCGCCAGTTGCCCCCTGTCCTGGTTAAACCGGAAGCTATCAAGAAAAAACTGCCTCCGGAGCTGAAAGTGGAACATATTAAGCTGGCTTTGATTCCCACTCCCAGTCGCAATGAAATTCTCTGCTGGGAAGTGAAAGGCAAACTGGCAGGCGAATTGTATTATGAATATTTTAATGTAAAAAATGGTAGTGTCGAAAAGGTTTTAAAGGTGATTGAGACACAATTTGGTTCACTGACCATGTAAAAATTTGCTGCAGGCTTTTTAGCCTGCATTTGTTTTTCTTTCCCTGTTTTAAAGCGGCAGTATAAGAAAATAAGGAACAGGACAAGTTATGATTAGCCGCAAAAATCGCTTAAAGGAGGTGTCATTTAAAGCAATCAGGTCATAAAGGAGGGAAATAGGGTGAGGAAAGGTATTTTGCTGGTTTTCCTGCTGATTTCCGCCTTCATTCAGGCTCCAGTCCATTATTTTTCCGCTTTGCCTACCGCCCAGCAAGCAGTGGTGGGAGAAAAACTTACCCTCGCCATCAACTGGCCTAAAACCTGGCAGCGCTTTTTGCAAATCGTTAATGTTAATTACTCACCGGCTATTTCCTTGCAACAGGGTCAACCGGTTGCCAGAGAACCGGGAGAAGCCGAACTGGCGGTAAAATTGTTTGGGTTTTTACCGTTGCATCGCTTTACTGTCAGGGTTCTGCCGGAGATGCATTTGATACCCGGGGGACAGTCTATCGGAGTATTATTAAAATCCAGGGGTGTAATGGTAGTAGGTTATGCACCTATTACCAGTGAGGGGGAAGAAAAAATATATCCGGGCCGGGATGCCGGGGTGTTAATTGGAGATACCATTCTGGCTATCAATGGGAAAAATATTAACAATGAGAAGGAAATGGCAGAGATAATTACACAAATTGGGCAAAAAGGAGAAAAAGCTATCCTTACTATTGAACGGCGCGGTACCCGGTTACAGGTGGCCGTAACTCCGCGTTTTTGTCCCGAAACCCAGAGTTATCGGATTGGTTTATACATTCGGGATAGTGCTTCTGGAGTTGGCACTCTTACTTTTATTGAACCCAAAAAAGCTTATTTTGGTGCCCTGGGTCATATAATAGCCGATAGTGATACCAGTGAACCCATTGACATCCGGGAAGGCAAGATTGTACGAGCAGTAGTACAGGCCATTCATAAAGGCAAAGAAGGATTTCCTGGAGAAAAATTGGGAGTTTTTGTGGACGATGGCAGCTGGTGGGGTGAAATTACCCATAACACTCAGGTGGGTATTTTTGGCAGGATTTATGGCAAGTTTCCTGCCAGCCGGCCTCTGCCAGTAGTAAGCAATAACCAGGTAGAAACAGGACCGGCCCAAATTTTAACAGTTATAAATGGCGAAAAAGTAGAAGCCTTTACCATCAAAATAAAAAAATTGTTGCCCCCTGATCGACCGGATGGTAAGGGAATGGTGGTGGAAATTACCGATCCCAGGCTTTTAAAAGAAACAGGCGGAATCATTCAGGGTATGTCTGGTAGCCCCATAATCCAAAAAGGTCGAATTGTGGGAGCGGTTACTCATGTTTTAGTCAATAATCCCCGTCTGGGTTATGGATGTTATATCGAAAAAATGTTAGAAGAAGCGGGCCTTGTCGAAACCTGGAAAAAAGCCGCCAGTTAGGCGGTAAATTTTTTTGTAGAAATTGTTTATGCAATAAAAGCAGGAATAACCAGTCTAGCGTCGAATGGAATTATAGACAATAAAAAGAAAAAGAAGTGGTGTACAGGGGGCGAAAAGATGATGTACAAAGATGTGAAAATCCTCTTAGTTGATGATAACCGGGAATTTTGTGATATGTTGAGCAAACACCTGACCCGGGATGAGGATTTCATTCTGGTCGGAGTAGCTCATAATGGACTGGAAGCTCTGGAACTAATCCAATCGGAGCAACCAGATTTAATCATTCTGGATTTAATTATGCCTCATTTGGATGGGATTGGGGTACTGGAAAGAATGCAGACCCTGGATCTGCCGAAGCGGCCAAAAATTTTAATGCTTACCGCTTTTGGTCAGGAAACCGTGACCCAGAAGGCAATGCAGCTGGGGGCAGATTATTACCTGTTGAAACCCTTTGATTTCAATGTTTTAAGCCATCGCATCAGGCAAATGGTGGACACCGGCTATACCATTCCTGCCTATACTCCTGTCGCCAAAACCAAAAACCTGGATGTGCTGGTGACCAACATCATCCATGAAATGGGAGTACCTGCCCATATCAAGGGATATCAATATTTACGGGAAGCTATTTTGATGGTGGTGGACCATGTCCATTTGTTAGGAGCGATTACCAAGGAACTCTATCCTGCCATTGCTGAGAAATACAATACCACTCCTAGCCGGGTGGAAAGAGCCATTCGCCATGCTATTGAGCTGGCCTGGGACCGGGGCAATGTGGAGATGATGAACAAGTTCTTCGGTTACACAGTTAATAATGAAAGGGGCAAACCCACAAATAGTGAGTTTATCGCTATGATAGCCGATAAACTGCGTATAACTGCCAAAGTTAGCTAAGACAGCGAGGCTTGCCCTCGCTGCTCTTTTTTGCAAGGAGTTGCATAGAGGTAGTAAATAGGGTAAAATCTTTTTGAGGTGAAAAAACCATGGAAATCAAGGGCATTGCCCGTGTGGATAAAAAAACCAAGAACCTGGCCAAAAGAATCAAACCAGGAGAAATTGCGGTTATCAATCACCAGGATCTGGACGAAGTGGCAGCCATGAGCCTGGTTAAAGCCCGGGTAAAAGCGGTGGTCAATGCTGCAGCCAGTATCTCCGGCCGTTATCCCAACCTGGGGCCCAGGGCCCTTTTGCAAAACGGAATCCCCCTGATTGACCTGGCCGGGGAAAGTATCATGGAAACCCTGCGGGAAGGGCAACAGGTGCTGATAAAAGAGAACGGGGAAATTTGGGTGGGCGATAAATTGGCCGGTTTTGGGCAATGGCTGACTATTGATGAGGTGGAACGGCAGCTGGCCAATGCCAAGGCCAATATCGCCGGGGTTCTCAAGGATTTCCTGGAAAATACCCTGCAGTATGCCGAGAAGGAACAGGGATTGATTCTGGGGGAAGTGGCTATTCCGGAAACCAGGACTCAGTTTGCTGGTCGGCATGCCCTGATCGTAGTGCGGGGGCAGAATTACCGGGAAGATTTGCTGGCTATTAAAAGCTATATCGATGAAGTTAAACCGGTGCTAATCGGTGTGGACGGTGGTGCTGATGCCCTGGTGGAGTTTGGTTATTGCCCTGATGTGATTGTAGGGGACATGGACTCCATTTCTGATGAAACCCTGGCCTGTGGGGCAGAGTTGATCGTTCATGCCTATCCTGACGGTCGGGCGCCTGGGCTGGCCCGAGTGCAGCGACTGGGTCTTGAGGCCAGAACTTTTCCCGCTCCTGGCACCAGTGAGGATATAGCCATGCTACTGGCCTATGAAAAAGGTGCTGAATTGCTGGTAGCGGTGGGTACCCATTCCAATTTCATCGATTTTCTGGAAAAAGGCAGAAAAGGGATGGCCAGCACTTTTCTGGTGCGTCTGAAAGTGGGGTCCATTCTGGTAGATGCGCGGGGTGTAAATCGGCTTTATCGGCACCGGCTCAAACCCAGGCATGTGGTGGAAATCGTGGTGGCGGCCCTTATTCCCATCTTTATTATTATCGTCACGGCACCCGCTACCCGCGAGCTGGCGCGCTTGATGTATTTGCAGCTTAAATTACTGCTGGGGATTTAACTGGAGAGGAGTCTTAAGGCAATGTTTGATTTGCGCTACCATATAGTTTCCCTGGTAGCTGTCTTTTTGGCCCTGGGGATAGGGATTCTGATTGGCTCTGCCATGGAAACGGATAATACCCTGATCCAGCAACAAAAGGTATTGACCGATCGCCTGGCGGCTGATCTGGAAAAACTGCGGGGTGAAAACAAGGAGGCCATGGAAAAACTGGCCAAAGAGCAAAAGGAATCGGCACAACAAGAGGAATTTGTGAAAGAAGTTCTGCCGGTTTTGATTAAAAATCGCCTGACTGGCTACCGGGTGGCCATAATCGATACCGGTGATTATGGCTTTAATGATGACTTGCTGGATATTTTGAAAAAGGCAGGGGCGGTGGTAACCAGCACTTCGGTGCTAAGCCGGGATTTCGTGCTGGCTGATCCGCAATTACAAAAGGAAGTAGCGGCTTTTCTGGGAGTAGACCCCAACAGCCAGGCGGCCATAGTTAAGGAAATGACCTGGCAGGTAACCCGGGGTCTGGTAGTTGGAGATAATCTGGCGGTCATCAAGTTTCTGACCGATAAGAAACTGCTTAAAATTACAGGAGCCTACGGGCAGCCGCTGCAAGGGGTGATTATTATCGGAGGCAGTCAGCAACCCCAGACCGCTCAGTTCCGGGTAGAGAATATTGATTTGCCCCTGATTGAAGCCCTGCAGCAAAAAGGGATCGAAATTTTCGGAACCGAATATTCCAGGGTGGCAGTTTCCTACATGAAAAATTATCAGCGTTATAAGATTTCCACTATTGATAATATCGATACTCCCATGGGCCAGGTAGCACTGGTAGCAGCCATGGAAGGACGGCCCGGGGATTATGGTATCAAGGCAACTGCCGGCCGGCTGTTGCCGGATTTGAACAGGGAGGTTAAAAGGATTGTCTTGCCAGGATCGGTACCAGGTGCTGGTGTTAGTACCAGCCCACAATGAGGAAAAAAAGATAGCTGCTACGGTTAAAAGCGCTTTGACCATTCCGGGAGTGACCCGGGTAGTGGTGGTGGATGATGCTTCTACTGATCGCACAGCTGAACTGGCCGAGGCGGCTGGAGCAGAGGTGATTCGCCTCTCCCGCAATCTGGGAAAAGGAGGAGCTCTTAACCGCGGATTGAAAGAATTCCGGGAAGATTTGCTTTTGCTACTTGATGGCGATCTGGGGGAAACAGCGGCTGAAGGGGTTAAATTGCTGACTCCTTTACTGGAGGGACGGGCGGAGATGACCATTGCCCGTTTTCCCAGGGCCAGCAAAAAAGGGGGCTTTGGGCTGGTCAAAGGCCTGGCCCGCTGGGGGATCCAGCGTTTAAGTGGCTACCTGCCCCAGGCCCCATTATCCGGACAGCGCGGGCTAACCCGGAAGGCGATGGAGACGGCAGGCGGTTTCGCTGAAGGTTATGGTGTGGAGGTAGCTTTGACGGTGGCGGTAGCCCGGGCGGGACTGCCCATTCTGGAGGTAGAATGCGCCATGACCCATGATGAGACCGGTCGTGATTTGGCCGGTTTTTGGCACCGGGGACGGCAGTTCTATCACGTAGCGCGCACCCTCTGCTATTTGCACAGGAGGTATAGATAATGGTTTGGTGGATACTGGCTCTTGCTGGTGCAGGTCTGACCAGGTTGATCCTGCCGTCCCTGTTTGCCATCTGGCAGCAAGCGGGTTTTTTGCGTCCCAATTTTCGCGGTGAACAAATTCCGCTGGGGGTTGGGGTTTTTCTGCCTCTGGTCTGGCTGATACTATTGCCAGGGGTAGTTTGGCTGGTTCCTGAGCAGCGGGACCATGGCCTGCAACTACTTCTGGCGGTAACCTTTCTTACCTTGCTGGGTATGCTGGATGATGTGCTGGGGTCCCGCCGGGTAAGTGGGTTAAAAGGTCATCTGGGCAGTCTGTTCAGGGGCAGGATGACAACAGGAGCTTTAAAAGCAGTCATGGGAGGCTGGCTGGGTCTGGTACTGGCCTGGCTGGAATTCCAGCCCCGAACCGGGATTGGGTGGATTCAAACAGTGCTGGCCGGCCTGATGGTAGCCCTTTCTATCAACGCTATCAATCTGCTGGATTTGCGACCAGGCCGGGCGGGCAAGGGTTTTTTGCTTTTTGGCGGTTTACTGGTTTTGCTTTCCGGTCTGGCAGCGGCGGCGGGCTTTTGGCTGGTAACGGCCGGCATGCTGGTTGCCTATCTGCCTGCTGATTTAAAAGCCCGCTGTATGCTGGGGGATACAGGAGCCAATCCACTCGGGGTGATTCTGGGATTATCAGCCCTCTGGGCCTTGCCTGCCTGGGGACAGCTGGGCTGGCTTCTCTTTCTGATCGGCTTTCATTTTTTGACGGAAAAATATTCTTTGACTGAGCTTATTGCCCGCACGCCCTGGTTGGATTATATAGATAGATGGGGCCGGGAGTAACGGGAGGCAGCAAGAGGGGGAGGACTGGGCGATATGGAAATTAGCAGCAGGGAACTGGCAGTGATCCTGGATTCCACCCATGATGGCATGATCGCTGTAAACAGGGAGGGAGCTGTTACCCTCTTCAATGCAGCGGCAGAGCGTTTGACCGGACTGAAGCGGGAAGAGGTAATTGGCCGCAAAGCCCAGGAAGCTATTCCCAATACCAGACTGCATATTGTGCTGGAGACAGGCGTGCCGGAGCTCAATCAACAGCAGCATCTTGGTAAAACCACCATCATAACCAACCGGGTCCCTGTGAAAGATGAAGAGGGACGGGTAGTGGGGGCGGTGGCGGTTTTCCGCGATGTGGGGGATTTTGAAGCTCTGGCAGAAGAGTTGACCAATGTACGGCAAATCAAGACGATGCTGGAAGCCATTATCAATGCCACCAATGATGCGATTTCGGTAGTGGATGAGAACGGCATGCAAATTCTGATCAACCCGGCTTACACCCGTTTGACCGGTTTGACAGAGGCGGATGTCCTGTATAAACCGGCCACAGTGGATATTGTGGAAGGGGAAAGCATGCATTATAAAGTGCTGCGCACCCGGCAGCCGGTACGGGGCGTGCGCATGAAAATTGGACCCAACAAGAAGGAAGTTATGGTGAATGTGGCCCCGATTATCGTCAATAATGAATTAAAAGGCAGTGTTGGGGTTATTCACGATTTATCTGAAATCAAAAAACTGACAGAAGAACTGGAGCATGCCCGCCGTCTGATTCGCCATCTCGAAGCCAAATATACCTTTGATGATATTATCGGTCAGAGTGAGGAACTGAAACTGGCTGTGGAACAGGCGGAAAGGGCGGCAGCTACTCCTGCTACCGTTTTGCTCAGGGGGGAAAGCGGCACAGGCAAGGAGTTGTTTGCCCATGCCATTCATAATGCCAGTACCCGCAGCAGCCAGAAGTTTATCCGGGTCAATTGCGCCTCCCTTACTGATACCCTGCTGGAAAGCGAGCTTTTCGGATATGAGGAAGGGGCCTTTACCGGAGCGGTAAAAGGCGGAAAACGGGGGCTGTTTGAGGAAGCCAACGGGGGCACCATTTTCCTGGATGAAATCGGGGAGATTTCCTTGACCTTACAGGCCAAACTGCTCAGGGTCTTGCAGGAAAAGGAAGTGCGGCGGGTCGGGGGCACCAAGGCTGTTCCTGTGGATGTCCGTGTAATCGCTGCCACCAATGCCAATCTGGAGGAAAAAATCCGGGAAGGCAGTTTCCGGGAGGACCTTTATTACCGGCTTAATGTTTTTCCCATTTTCATTCCCCCGCTGCGGAGGCGGAAACAGGATTTACCCCTGCTGGTCCGTTTTCTGATCGGTAAGTTCAACCGGGAATTTGGACGGCAGGTGGAACGGATCGAACCGGAAGCCCTGAAAGTGCTGGAAAACTACGATTGGCCGGGAAATGTTCGGGAACTGGAAAATGTGATCGGCCGGGCCATTATCAATATGCGCCCGGGAGATACGGTAATTGCCGTCCGGCATTTGCCGTCCCTGGGCCTGGTCCGCCCTCAGGTTGAGGGAGAACACCGGCTACCGGATAGTGGCTGGCAGGGAGAAACCCTGGATGAAATTCTGGCCAGGGTGGAAAGACAGGTAATCTGTGATGTGCTGGCTCAATGCGGTGGCAACAAAACCCTGGCTGCCCGCAAACTGAATATCGCTGTGCGCAGCCTTTACTATAAAATGGATCGTTATGGCTTGCGTTAACCTGCAAAAAAATGCAGATGACCAGAAATCCTGCAATTTATTGCAGGATTTTTTTTGCAAAAGAAAAGACCTGGCCGAATTTGTGCTTGTGGGTATAAGTCCAATCCGGTCAAAACGGGAGTTATACAGCATAAAACTAAAATTTTCAGACAACACTTTTTTGGCATGGCTTTTGCTAAAACTAATAGCTGAAGGGGGAAGTATGATGGCAAAACAGGTAGTACTGGCGATTAACCCGGGTTCAACTTCAACAAAAGTGGCGGTTATTGCAGAAGACGGTACAGTGATCTGGCAGGAAACCTTGCGCTATTCGGTGGCTGAACTAGCATATAGAGAAAATGTTGTGGAACAGCTTCCCCTTCGTCTTTCTGACCTGGAGCGTCTGCTGGCGGAGAAAGGTCTGGGAGGCGGAAAACTGGTAGGTGTGGTTGGACGCGGTGGGTTACTGCGCCCCTTGCACAGTGGCACTTATCTGGTCAATGAGGCCATGCTTGCAGATTTAAGACAGGGCTGGGGAGGCCAGCATCCCTCCAATCTGGGCGGGATACTGGCCAGAATGCTGGCTGACCGTTATGGGGTGGAAGCATATATAGTCGATCCTGTTTCTGTAGATGAAATGATTCCGGAAGCTCGGAGAACTGGATTGCCGGAAATCAGGCGTTTTTCCCATTTACATGCCCTTAATATCCGACGGGCCCTGTTGCGCTGGCAAAAGGAACAATCCTGTTCCCCGCGGGAGTTAACCGGGGTAGCTGTTCACCTGGGTGGGGGCATCACCGTAGCGGCTGTACGGCAGGGTAGAATCATTGATGTCAGCAATGCCAACCAGGGCGGACCCATGAGTCCGGAACGGGCCGGGGCCCTGCCTTCAGCGGCACTGGCTTACTGGCCGGAAGAGACGGACTATCACTATCCACCCCTGGCCAAAAGGCTAGTCGGGGGTGGAGGACTGGTTTCCTACCTGGAAACCAACAGTTTGGTGGAAGCGGAAAAGCGGGCAGAGGCAGGAGATGAGAAAGCCCGCCTGGCTTTACAGGCCATGGTAAAGCAATTGATTAAGGAAATCGGGGCGATGGCCGCCATTTTAGATACATTACCGCGGTTTTTGCTGTTTACCGGAGGCATGGCTTTTTCCCACTGGTTAATGGAGCAATTGACTTCAGCTTTAAACTGGCTGGCGCCGATAACTGTCTACCCGGGAGAAGAGGAACTGCCAGCCCTGGCTGAGGGGGTTTTTCGTGTCCTGGCCGGGGAAGAATCTGTGCGAATTTATCCTGAAGGAGTGAGCGGTGAGTGATTACCAATTTTGACCAGCTGGTGGAAACTGCCCGCAGTTATCCCTCCCAGCGCCTGGCGGTAGCGGTGGCTCAGGACTGTGAAGTACTGGCAGCCGTCAGGGAAGCCATCGAAGAAAACCTGATTACCGCCCGCCTATTTGGGGATGAGGAGGAAATCAAGAAGGCTGCTGTCAAAGCAGGGCTGGACCTGAACAGGGCTGAGATTGAAGTTATCCATGAAAGGGATCCTGTCAAAGCCAGCCAGATGGCAGTGGTGGCAGTAAAAACCGGACAGGCGGATATGCTGATGAAAGGTCTGGTTCACAGTGCTGTAATTATGAAACAAATTCTGGACAAGGATACCGGGCTACGCAAAAGCAAGGTGCTGAGTCATGTGGCCTTGCTGGAGGGACCAGGACCTGACCGCATCACCTTCATGACTGATGGGGGCATGGTGATCAATCCCAATTTACAGCAGAAGGTTGAGATGATCAATAATGCCGTCGGGGTAGCCAGGGCGCTGGGCTACCAGCAGCCCAAAGTGGCAGTAATAGCCGGGCTGGAACTGGTTAATCCCGATATGCCTGCTACCCTGGATGCGGCTGTACTGGCCAAAATGGGTGAAAGAGGACAAATTCCTCATGCCATAGTGGATGGGCCACTGGCCTTAGATGTGGCTCTTTCCAGAGAAGCGGCTCTACACAAGGGGGTGAAAGGGGAAATTCAGGGGGATGCTCACATCCTGCTGGTACCCAATCTGGAAGTGGGAAATGTGTTGTACAAGACAGCGGTAGCTTTTGGTGGTGTTAAGACAGCTGGAACCATCACAGGGGCCAGTGCTCCTATTATTCTCACATCCCGGGCGGATAGCCACTATGCCAAGTTCTATTCCATTGCTCTCGCCCAGGTGCTGGCCTGGCAAAATCAAAGGAGGTAAGGAGAAATGAGTCTGGAAGTATTTGAGTACATGAAAAAATATGATTATGAACAAGTCGTTCTCTGTTACGACAAGGCTTCAGGGCTGAAAGCTATTATTGCCATCCATGATACTACCCTGGGCCCGGCTCTGGGTGGTACCCGGATGTGGACTTATGCCAGTGAAGATGATGCCATCCTTGATGCCCTGCGGCTGTCCCGGGGTATGACCTATAAGGCAGCTGCTGCCGGCCTCAACCTGGGCGGAGGCAAAACGGTTATTATCGGTGACCCCAGAAAAGATAAGAGTGAGGCGCTGTTCCGGGCTTTTGGTCGCTATGTGGAAAGCCTCAATGGCCGCTATATTACCGCTGAGGATGTAGGCACTTCGGTACAGGATATGGAATATGTACGCATGGAAACCCGCTGGGTAACCGGGGTAGCCAGTGGTTCGGGTGACCCGTCTCCCATGACCGCTTTTGGTGTCTGGAAAGGGATGAAAGCAGCGGTCAAAGAAAAATTTGGCACTGACTCCCTCTCCGGTATGACTGTAGCTGTTCAGGGCCTGGGCCACGTAGGTTATTACCTGTGTAAGTATCTTGCTGATGAAGGAGCCAAACTGGTTGTAACCGATATCTTCCCCGAACGGGTTGAAAAAGTGGTTCAGGAATTTGGTGCCCGGGCAGTAGAACCGGAAGCCATCTATGGCGTGGAAGCGGAGATATTTGCCCCCTGTGCGTTAGGGGCAGTAGTAAATGATGAGACTCTGCCCCAGTTCAAATTCCAGATTATCGCCGGTGCTGCCAACAATGTCCTGAAGGAAGAACGGCACGGGGATGAGCTGGAAGCAAAAGGCATCCTCTATGCCCCTGACTTTGTCATCAACGCCGGCGGTTTGATCAATGTGGCTGATGAGCTGGAAGGATACAATCGGGAACGAGCAATCCAGAAAATCGCAGGTATTTATGATAATATCTTGCGGGTATTTGCCATTGCTAAACGGGACAATATTCCCACCTATAAAGCAGCAGAAGTCATGGCTGAGGAACGGATCCGGACAATCGGGCAGGTGCGCAATAACTTTTTGCGCAAGTGAGGAGGATGTCTGTGAACACCTACCTGTGGTACTGGCAAGAACGACGGGACTGGCAGAGAATAATCGTCAGAGCAGAGCGAAAACAGGTGGGAGATCTCTGGCTGTCCAGAGCTGAAGCAAGGGCACGGCTGCACGGGTCCTTGCTTAGCACTTATCCGCCTCAGCGCATCATCCTGCTGGCTACTGACACTGAACAGAATATACCGGAGATTTTACTGGAAACAGGGGTACCGGTAGAGATGCAGTATCTGCTGGGGACGATTCAGTTACCAGCAGAACTGGAACTGAGCGGGCATGCTTCCGTAAGACGCCAGCCCCTGTTTCCCCTGGCCCTCTGGCAAAAACAGATACCGGCTGCGGATGAGCCCTGGCTTTATCTCTATCTGGGACAGTATCCCTTTGTCTCTCTGGGGGTTGGCAAAAAGCTGGTAGATGTGTTAAGCTATTGGGAAGGAGAGGGGCCGCTGGGACCATTATCCACTGGACAACTGCCGACCCTGGCCTGGCTGGAATGGCTCTGTCAGCAAAAGCTATCCGGAGCGAAAGCGCAAGAACTGGTGCGGAGTAAGGGCGGAATAGCCGCCTATCTGGGGAGGGAATGGCAGCCCGGAGAAAAATTGCCCCCTGAGCTGGCCAGCACGGTGGTATATCAGAGTTTAAAAGGGCTGGGCAGTTTATGGACATTGAGCCAGGGGCAGGCCAGACGGCTGGTGCTGGCCGGGGAACTTTTGCTGGATCAGCAAGTACTTGAGCCCATTCAGAACTGGGCTCAAGCTCGACAGCTACTGGTCAGGGTGTTGCCTGCCGGGGAGGAATTTTAGTGAAAAATTATGTTTTTGTTGGCTATTATGGCAGTGGTAAAACCGAAATGGCGGTTAATTTCGCTTATGCCAGAAAACAAGCAGAACAACGGGTGGCTCTGGTGGATCTGGATATTGTCAATCTCTACTTCCGCTCGCGGGAACTGAAGGAAAAACTGGCAGAGGACGGAATTGATGTGATCGTATCAGAAGGCAAGCTGGCTCTGGCTGATTTACCGGCTCTCACACCGGCTATTTACGGGGTCCTGAGCCAACCACAACTGCCAGTGATTTGGGATGTAGGCGGTGATGAGGTGGGGGCTACGGCTCTGGGCCGTTTTGCCGCACAGATTGAGGCCAGCAGCTATCAGCTGTACCTGGTGGTTAACACCTTCCGTCCCTTTACCAGAAAGCCCGCCGAAATCCTGAAGGTAAAAGAGGAGATTGAAAGGGCTGCCAGGCTGAAGATTACCCATTTTGTCGCTAATCCCAATTTAGGGGAAGCTACTACAGTCCAGCAGGTCTTTGAAGGTACCCTCCTGGTGGAGGAGGCGGCGATACAGGCCGGTATACCTCTGGCCTGGGTAGGGGTATTACCAGGGTTACTGCCAGAAGTCAGTGAACTTTTGCCGGGCCGCAATTTCCTTACCCTGGAACGTTTCATGCTAACACCCTGGCAACGGGACCAGCAGACTTTCAACACTGATCCCCGCACTATGTTTAAGCCCGGTAACAGGTAAGTGAGGAGGTAAGAAGCAATGCCCAGAGTAACATTCAGGGAAGAACGCTGCAAAGGCTGTGAACTGTGTTTGCACGTTTGTCCCCAGCAAATTATCACCCTGGCGGAGCATTTTAATGCCATGGGCTTTCATCCGGCCACCGTTAAGGAGATGGAAAAGTGCATCGGATGTGCTATGTGTGCCCGCATGTGTCCGGATGTAGTTATAGAAGTAGAAAAGGAAAGCAAGGAGGGGGAGTAAGATGGCCAAACTGCTGATGAAAGGCAACGAAGCGATCGGGGAAGCGGCTGTCCTGGCCGGATGCAAATATTTTTTCGGCTATCCCATTACTCCCCAGAGCGAGTTGCCCCACTACATGGTCAAAAGGCTGCCGGAAGTGGGCGGAGTTTTTTTGCAGGCCGAAAGTGAAGTGGCTGCCATCAACATGGTTTTTGGGGCTGGGGGTGCCGGGGCCAGAGTCATGACTTCATCATCCAGTCCTGGTATCAGTTTGAAACAAGAGGGAATTTCCTACTTGATCGGTGCTGAGGTTCCAGCGGTGATTGTCAATATCATGCGGGGCGGACCGGGACTGGGCAATATCCAGCCTTCCCAGGCCGACTATTTCCAGGCTACCAAAGCGCCTGGCCATGGTGATGGCCGCATGATCGTCCTGGCGCCTTCCTCTGTGCAGGAGATCGTGGATCTGGTTATTCTGGCTTTCGACCTGGCTGACCAGTATCGTAACCCGGTGATGGTACTGGGTGATGGAGTGCTGGGCCAGATGATGGAACCGGTAGAAATAGATGATAATTACCAGCCCCGGCTGCCGGAAAAGCCCTGGGCAGCAACGGGCAAGCGGGGACGCGCCAGCAACAATATCATTAACTCCCTGCATATCGTGGATAAGGACAATGAGGAATTCAACCGGCATTTGCAGAAGAAGTATGCGGAAATCGCGGCCAGGGAAGTTCGCTATGAAGAATACTGCACGGATGACGCAGAGATCATCCTGGTGGCCTATGGCACCTCAGCCCGGATTTGCAAGGGTGCGGTGGACCTGGTCAGGGAAGAAGGCATCAAGGCTGGACTGATCAGACCGATTACCCTCTGGCCTTTCCCTGCTGAGATCATCAATCGTCGGGCTGAACAGGCTAAAGCTTTTCTGTCCGTAGAGATGAGTGCCGGCCAGATGGTAGAAGATGTCAAGCTGGCGGTTAACGGGAAAAAACCGGTATATTTCTACGGTCGAATGGGCGGTATTCTGCCAATGCTGGATGAGATTGTGGCTGGTATTAAGGGCCTGGCGGAAGGAGGGGCTCTCTGATGGCAGAAATGAAAAAAGTTTTTACCAGAACCAGGGGGTTAACGGAAAAGCCCTTCCATTATTGCCCTGGCTGTACCCATGGGGTTATTCACCGTCTGGTGGCGGAAGTGCTGGAAGAGATGAATTTGCTGGACCGGGCTATTGGTGTGGCCCCGGTAGGTTGTTCTGTTTTTGCCTATGAGTACTTTAACTGTGATATGTTTCAGGCTGCCCACGGCCGGGCTCCTGCTGTGGCTACTGGCATCAAACGGGTTCATCCTGATGCAGCGGTGTTTACCTATCAAGGGGATGGCGACCTGGCTGCGATTGGAACCGGGGAAATCGTTCATGCTGCTGCCCGTGGGGAAAAGATTACTGTAATTTTCGTTAATAATGCAATCTATGGCATGACTGGAGGCCAAATGGCCCCCACTACTCTACCGGGTATGGAGACTACCACCTCACCTTTTGGTCGTAACACTGAAACCCAGGGATTCCCGGTCCGGGTAGCGGAAATGCTTTCAACCTTAGATGGCGCAGCCTATATTGCCCGGACAACAGTCATCAATCCCAGATATATTATGCAGGCTAAAAAAGCTATTCGCAAAGCCTTTGAAACCCAGATGGCCGGGAAAGGCTTTACACTGGTAGAAGTGCTGTCCACCTGTCCTACCAACTGGGGTATGACTCCCATTGAAGCAACCAAATGGTTGGAAGAAAAGATGATTCCCTATTATCCCTTGGGGGAATTTAAAACCCCGGCGGAGGTGAAATAGGATGTTACATGAAATTATCATGGCCGGCTTCGGGGGCCAGGGAATTATGTCCATGGGCCAGCTTCTGACCTATGCCGGGATGTTTGAAGGTAAACATGTGGCCTGGATTCCTTCCTACGGTCCGGAAATGCGGGGAGGAACAGCCAACTGCGGTGTGACTGTCAGTGACCGTCCCATCAGTTCGCCGGTAGTTTTTAACCCTACCGCTGCCATTATCATGAATATCCCCTCCCTGGATAAGTTTGAACCAGCGGTCAAGCCAGGTGGGTTGATTCTGGTCAACAGCTCCCTTGTGGACCGCCAGGTAAAACGAACTGATATTAAAGCTTTCTATATTCCTGCCAATGAAATCGCTGAAGAGCTGGGCAATCCCCGGGTAGCAGGTATGGTCATTCTGGGTGCGCTGGTGGCATTAACCAGTATGGTCAGTTTCAAGTCCCTGGAAGAGGCCCTGAAAAAGGTGCTGCCCGAGTACCGGCACAAGTTAATTCCGCTTAACATGCAGGCTTTGGAGCGCGGGGCCACTTATGTGAGCCAGCAGCTGCAAACCGCTGTTAGTTAAATCTTTTCAATTTTAATTTAGGCCTGCTGGGCCTTTTTTCTTTTCTTCCCGCTTATGATAAAATAGATAAAAAAGCCGGAGGCACTACTATGGCAACTATTATTGGAAAGGACGGAGGTAGTTTCATGGTAAATACTTCACGCTTGGTACACGAATTTTTGACAATGGTGCAAATCGATTCCCCTTCCCGCCAGGAACGGGCCATGGCGGATTGGTATAAAGCTCGCCTGATTGAACTGGGCTTGACAGTGGAAGAAGATGAGGCAGGTAAAGCTATTAATGGCACTGCCGGTAACTTGATTGCCCGGCTTCCCGGGGATGGGCAGGGCATGCCCATTTTTTTCAGCGCCCACCTGGATACAGTGGAACCAGGCCGGGGTATCAGGCCTTTAATCGAAGGAGATATCATCCGAAGTGCGGGTGATACCATCCTGGGTGGGGATGACAAAGCTGGACTGGCGGTCATTCTGGAAGCCATCCGTATAATCAAGGAAAACAACCTGCCCCATGGGGAGATTGAACTGGTAATCACAGTAGCAGAAGAATGTGGCTTGCTGGGGGCCAAACAGTTGCATCGCCAGCAATTGCAGAGTATAGCTGGGTTTGTTCTCGATGCTGGTGGACCGGTGGGCTCCATTGTGGTCAGGGGGCCGGCCCAAACCAAAATTGAGGCTACTATTCGCGGTAAGGCCGCCCATGCCGGGGTGGAGCCGGAAAAAGGTATCAGTGCCATTCAAGTGGCAGCCCGGGCCATTGACCGCATGCCCCTGGGCCGCATTGATGCCGAGACCACAGCCAATATTGGGGTAATCGAAGGGGGTAAGGCTACCAATATCATCCCCGATATGGTTAACCTGAAAGGGGAAGCCCGTTCTCTGGATCCGCGTAAACTGCATGCCCAGACCAAGCAAATGACCACCATTCTGGAACAGACAGCCCAGGAGTTTGGCGCCTATGTACAGCTGACTGTAGAAGATCTCTATCCTGAGATAAACCTGAAACCAGAGGAACCGGTGGTTCAGATTGCCCGCCAGGCTATCCAGGCCTGTGGTCTCACCCCCAGTCTGGACAGTACCGGGGGTGGCAGTGATGCCAATATCTTCATTGGACTGGGCTTGCCGACGGCCAACCTGGGGATTGGCATGCAAAATGTCCATTCAGTAGAAGAAAAAATGGCTATCAGCGATCTGGTTAAACTGACGGAGGTAGTACTGGCTATCGTTAAAACTGCCCATGACTGGAGGTAGAGGGCGTGATTGCCAGAAAAGAAGGGATAGTCCTGACGGTAAAGCGGGATTTAGGAGATTATCAGGAACTGGAAGTGGAAATGGGAGGGGAGAAAGCCCGGGCGGTCAATTATCCCCCCTTGACCGGGCCCTGTCAACCAGGGGACCGGGTTTTGCTCAACACCACTGCAGTAGAGCTGGGCCTGGGCACGGGAGGTTTTCACTATGTCATGGCCAATTTCTCCCGCCCCCGGGAAGAACTGCAGGGCCAGGGTCATATCATGAAACTGCGCTATACCCCTATGCAGTTAAAGGTGCTGGCTGCGGAAGAGGAGGCCAGCCCCTGGCATCAAGAATTGAAAAACTTTACCGGTCTAAAAAAGACGCCGGTGGTTTGTGCCACCCTGCATAGCCAGTTGCCGGCAGTATGTGTAGGTATTCAGCGGGAATGCCGTCATCGGTTGCGGGTGGTATATGTAATGACTGATGGGGCAGCTCTGCCCCTTGCCTTTTCCCGGCTGGTTCGGGAACTGAAGGAAAAGGGGCTAATTTCTGCTACTGTTACCTGCGGCCACGCATTTGGCGGAGACCTGGAAGCAGTTAACCTTTATTCTGCGCTGGCAGTTGCTAAAGTTGCTGCCCGGGCGGATGTAATTGTCATCGCCATGGGGCCAGGAATTGTGGGTACTGGTAGCAAGTGGGGATATACCGGGGTGGAGCAGGGACAGGCTATCAATGCCGTCCATACCATGGGGGGCAAGGCTATCGCCGTTCCCCGCCTCAGTTTTGCCGACCCTCGTCCCAGGCATCAGGGGGTAAGCCATCACACCCTGACTGCCCTGGCCGAAGTGGCCCTGGCCCCCTGTCAGCTGGCATTACCCCGGCTGGAGCCAGCCAAAGCCCACCTGGTCAGGCGCCAGCTAACCGGGGCAGGGATTCTGACCAAACATCGATTGTATGAACTGGAGGCTGATGACCTGGTCAAGGCCATGGTAGAGGAATATCAGCTACAAGTTACTACCATGGGCCGCTCGCCGGCGGAAGACAGGGAATTTTTCGCCGCCGCAGCGGCTGCCGGGCGGCTGGCTGCCCGGCAGATTGTCTGGTAATTTGGAGACGGGAGGAAAAGGATGCGCAGTTTTTATGCTGATTTGCATATACATTTAGGGGCTACCACAGCCGGGCGGCCGGTAAAAATCACCGCTTCCCGGCGGCTTACCCTGCCGGCAGTGCTGGCAGAAGCAGCTTACCGCAAGGGGCTGGATATTGTGGGAATTATCGATGCCCAGGCCCCTGGAGTACTGGCTGATTTGAAGGAAATGATAGCAGCAGGGGATTTGCAGCCACTGCCAGAAGGAGGGCTGCTGTACCGTCAGCGGACTTTGCTGGTTCCGGGGGCGGAGGTGGAGAGCAGGGAAGGGGCCCATTTCCTGGCCTATTTTCCCGGACTGGAAGAAATGGAGCAGTTTAGTACCTGGTTGGCCGGTTTTATGCGCAATTTGCACCTTTCCAGTCAGCGGGCCCACCTCAGTTTGAGCCAGATTTTGCAGCAAACCCTGGAACTGGGAGGTTTGCTGGCACCGGCTCATGCTTTTACCCCGCATAAGGGGCTATACGGCTGTGCTTGTGCCAGTCTCGGGGAACTGCTCACTCCGGCGGAACAGCAAGAAATCCGGGTGCTGGAACTGGGCTTGAGCGCTGATACTGCCATGGCGGAGCGGCTGGCCGAACTGGCACGGGTAGCTTTTTTGAGCAATTCTGATGCGCACTCCCTGGAGAAAATCGGGCGGGAATATAATGAACTGTTGCTGGCAGAGCTCAACTGGAGGGAAATGCTGAAAGCCTTCTACCATCAGGATGGCAGGAGAATCATAGCCAACTGGGGGCTCGATCCGCGGCTGGGCAAATATCACCGCAGTGCCTGTGCAGATTGTGGCTGGACTGCCGGAGAGGAGAAGCCGCCGGTGACATTTTGCCCTGCCTGTGGCAGCAAGCAACTGATTACCGGGGTGCTGGACCGGCTGGTGGCGATTACCACCGAGCCGGCGGTCGGGGGTAAGCATCCTCCCTATTACTATCAAGTGCCCTTGCAATTTCTGCCTGGTATCGGTAAGAAAACCCTGGAACGTTTGTTGAGCCAATTTGGGACGGAAATGGCTATTTTACATCAGGTGCCAGCAGAAGATCTCATTCGGACTGCCGGGGAGAAAATAGCCGCTCTGATTCTGGCCTGTCGCCAGGGCCAGGTGAAAATTCAGGCCGGAGGAGGCGGTACTTATGGGCGAATCCTGCAAGGTTAGTCACCCTGTCCCACTGGTAACGGTCACTGTTAATGCTTCCGGGGCTGCGGCTGCTGCCCGCCAGGGGCTGGTGGTAGTAATAGTGGATGTAATTGATATGTCCACCACTGCGGAAGGCCTGCTGGAGGCAGGGGCGGCAGCTGTGATCGGGGCCAGTCCCGATCAAACCAGGGCCCCGGTGGCTGTTCAGCCTCGACAGCGGGGAATGGAGGCGGGCCAAAAGGCCCGGGAGCTGGGGACGGGAGTGATTCTGGTCAGTGAACCCAGGTATGGCCAGGAAGAGGAACGGAGGGCGCGCTGCCAGAAGGCTCTGGCCGGGCTGGCGGAAACGGGATTAACACCCGAGCTGGTCCTGCCCAACCTGGGGGCGGAAACGGCGAAAATGGCGGATTTTGCAGGAAAGGTTATTCTACTGGTCAGTGATACCGGCGGGGTTGCCTATGATGCTGCTGTCACAGCAGGAGCTCCAGCGGTGCTAACGGCTACCATTGCCCGCACCATCGGGCGCCGGGGGACAGAGCCAGCCCGGCTGGGGGCGGAGCGGGCCAGACTAAAGGCCCGGGAACTGGGCACCGGGGTGGCGGTAGTGGCGGCCAGTGGCAATTCCCTGGAAGACGTGCTGGCTGCCGAGTATATTGGGCGTCTGTTGCTGGAAAGTCCTTGATTTTTCATCCTGACCTGGGATATTTTCCTCTCTTGTCCCATAAATATAGGACAGGGAGGAGGATGAAAATGCGGAGACTGAAGAAGATATTGAGCCAGTATTTGCGGGAGCGCTGGATGAGTTATCTCTGGGTGCTCCTCCTTTATTTCAGCGGCTATATTCTGGGGGCCCTGGGGCCAGGGGCTCTTGATGCTGGTCAGAAACAGCAGCTGACCCTGCTGGTGGACCATTTCTGGCAAAACCTGTCCAGTCTGGATGTGGATCGGGGCAGGTATTTCTGGTCCCTGGTCCTGGAACAGGGACGCAGCCTGTTTTTGCTTTTTCTGGGTGGCCTGTTTGTCCTGACCCTGCCGTTAGTCTGGGTTGTGGTCTTCTTGCGGGGGTTTGCCCTGGGTTTTACAGCAGCCTTCCTGACTGCGGAAAAAGCTGCTGCCGGGGCAGTTCTGGCCCTGGTTGCCCTTTTACCGCAAAATCTCTTCTTCCTGTCTATGTACTGGGCCGCTGCGGTCAGTTCCCAGCGTTTTGCACTGTACTGGCTTAAAAGCAGACTGGGGCGACGGCAGGGGGATGGCAGGGATGTGCTGCTGGCCTATTTTCTGGTTTTTCTGCTTTATGGCGGGTTATTATTTCTGGGGGCATTAACAGAAACTTACTTTACCCCGGTGTTGATGAAACAGATCTGGCGGTTGTTGAATTAAGAAAAATATTTTTTGATAAATCCTGCTGACCAGGCAGGATTTTCTTTTTCGGTGTGGAATAGAATAATTACTAAAAGGTCAGACGACTAACATTATTGGTGGAGAAACGTTTGCACAGAGGAGGAAGCTAAAATGGCAATATTTAAACGGGCAATCCTGATCGTACTGGACAGTGCGGGTATTGGCGCCCTGCCGGATGCCGACAGGTATGGCGATGCCGGGGCTGATACCCTGGGCCATATTTCCGAAAGGGTAGGAGGATTGAAAGTCCCCAACCTGATTCAGCTAGGGCTAGCCAATATCCGGCCTTTTCCCCACCTGCAACCGATCAGCAATCCCAGGGGAGCTTATGGTCGCTGTGCCGAGATGTCCAATGGCAAGGATACCACCACTGGCCACTGGGAGATGGCTGGCATCATTCTGGAGAAGGCTTTTCGCACTTATCCCCAGGGATTCCCACCGGAAATTATTGCTGAATTTGAACGGCGGATCGGCCGCAAGACCCTGGGCAATGTGGTTGCTTCCGGGACAGTGATTATTGAACAGCTGGGCGAAGAACACATGCGTACCGGCTATCCTATTGTATATACTTCGGCTGATAGCGTTTTCCAGATTGCCGCTCACGAAGAGGTTATACCTATCGAGGAGCTTTACCGCATGTGCCAAATCGCCCGGGAACTACTGGTTGGCGATCATGCCGTAGGGCGGGTAATAGCACGGCCCTTTATCGGGCAACCGGGAGCCTTTAAGCGGACTGAGCGGCGTCATGACTATTCCCTGCAGCCCCCCAAAACCATGTTGCTGGATAAAATCAAGGCACTGGGTTTGGAAGTAATGGCAGTGGGAAAAATTAAAGATATCTATGATGGCCGGGGTGTGACCCAGCATAAACTCACCAAATCCAATATGGATGCTGTGGACAAAACGCTGGAATTCATGGACCAGGGCGACCAGGGCTTGATTTTTGCCAACCTGGTGGATTTTGACTCCCTCTATGGCCATCGCAATGATGTAGAAGGTTATGCCCGGGCTTTAAGCGAATTTGACCAGCGCTTGCCGGAAATCATGGGACGGATGGGCAATGATGACCTGTTAATTATTACGGCAGATCACGGCTGTGATCCTACTGATGCCAGTACAGATCACTCCAGGGAGTATACTCCCCTCCTGGTTTATAGCCCCCGCTATCAGGGGGGCGTAAACCTGGGGACCAGGTCAACTTTTGCCGATATCGGGCAAACCATTGCCCGGGCCCTGGGCACGGAAATCGAAGTCGGCACCTCTTTTCTGGCAGAACTAAAATAGGGGAGGTTAAAGCATGGAACGAGCCTGGAAAGTCAAATTGACTGAAGCTGTGGAGTACATTCGCCGTCACACCGATTACCTGCCGGAAATTGCCTTGATCCTGGGATCCGGACTGGGGGCTCTGGCGGAGGAAATCGAGGAGGCAGTGACCATTCCCTACCGGGAGCTCCCTCATTTCCCGGTATCCACTGTGGAAGGTCATGCCGGTCGTCTGGTGCTGGGCAAGCTGAAAGGCAAAACGGTAGTGGCTATGCAGGGTAGATTTCATTACTATGAAGGTTACAGCATGGGAGAAGTCACCTTCCCTGTACGGGTCATGAAGCTACTGGGGGCACGCCAGCTGTTCGTTACCAACGCGGCCGGTGGTATCAACCGGGAGTTTAAACCGGGAGACCTGATGTTGATAACCGACCATATTAATTTGATGGGCAGCAACCCTCTGATTGGACCTAACTGGGATGATTTTGGCCCCCGTTTTCCGGACATGAGTGCTGCTTACAGTGCCCGTCTCCAGGAAATCGCAGACCGGGTAGCAGCCAGCCAGGGTTTTAAGCTGCAGCGAGGGGTTTATGCCGCCATGACCGGGCCTTCTTATGAAACCCCGGCCGAAATCCGTTATCTGGCTAAAATCGGTGCTGATGCGGTGGGGATGTCCACTGTGCCTGAAGTTATTGTAGCCAATCACAGCGGCATGGAAGTGCTGGGTATTTCCTGTATCACCAATATGGCGGCCGGAATTTTGCCAGATAAACTGGACCACAGTGAAGTAATGGAAACTGCTGAAAGAATTAAAAAGCAATTTTTAGCGCTGGTAAAGGGGATAGTGGAGTTATGTTAGAATTAAGGGAAAAAATTAAGGATGCAGCAAGCTATATTAAAAAAGCACTGGCTGGCCGGGAGCTGCCCCAAATCGGTCTGGTGCTGGGGTCCGGTCTGGGCTCACTGGCAGAGGAGATTGAGGAAACGGTAATTCTGGATTATGCCGAAATCCCCCATTTCCCGGTTTCCACTGTGGCAGGCCATGCTGGCCGCCTGGTTATCGGCTTGCTCTCTGGCAAACGGGTTATGGCCATGCAGGGACGCTTTCACTACTATGAAGGTTATAGCTTGCAGGAAGTAACCTTTCCCATTCGCGTGATGCAGGCCCTGGGGATAAAAGAGCTGATAGTTACCAATGCCTGCGGAGGGATGAATCCCACTTTTGCTCCCGGGGACTTGATGTTAATTTCTGACCATATTAATTTCATTGGCAGCAATCCCTTGATTGGCCCCAATCTGGAGGAATTTGGGCTCCGGTTCCCTGATATGAGTGAAGCCTACAGCCGCCGTTTGCGTGCCCTTGCCCGCCAGGTGGCCGGGGAACAGGGAGTAAAACTGCAGGAAGGAGTATATGTGCCGGTCAGCGGGCCTAACTACTGTACCCCGGCAGAACTGATTTTCCTGCGCCAGATCGGCGGCGACGCGGTGGGGATGTCCACAGTCCCGGAAGTGATTGTTGCTAACCATGGGGGCATGGAGGTACTGGGAATAGCCTGTGTCACCGATATGGCGATTGGAGAACACCTGGAAAAGCTGGAGCATGAGCAGGTAGTTGCGGTGGCGGAACAGGCCCGGCCCCGTTTCATTCAATTGATCAAGGGAATTCTGGCAGCGATGTAAGGAGGAAAGGGCATGCGCGCATATGATATTATCCGCAAAAAACGGGATGGCGGCGAATTGAGCCAGGCGGAAATAGAATTCATGGTTCAGGGCTATACCAGCAATGAAATTCCCGATTACCAGATGGCCGCCTGGGCCATGGCTGTCTTCCTGCGGGGGATGAATGCCAGGGAAACAGCGGATTTGACCATGGCCATGGTCCGTTCCGGCGATCAGGTGGACCTAAGTGGCATTGCCGGGATCAAGGTAGATAAGCATTCCACCGGTGGCGTCGGGGATACCACCACCCTGGTGCTGGCTCCTCTGGTAGCAGCAGCCGGGGCACCGGTAGCCAAGATGAGCGGCCGCGGTCTGGGACATACCGGTGGTACTCTGGATAAGTTCGAGTCCATTCCCGGTTTCCGTGTAGAGCTGAAAAAAGAGGAGTTTATCCGCAATGTCAACACAGTTGGGGCGGCTGTTGTCGGGCAAACAGGCAATCTGGCCCCGGCTGACAAAAAGCTGTATGCCCTGCGGGATGTCACAGCAACTGTGGATTCTATTCCCTTGATTGCCAGCTCTATTATGAGTAAAAAAATTGCTGCTGGAGCAGATGCCATCGTACTGGATGTTAAAACCGGCAGCGGGGCCTTTATGAAAACCCTGGAGGATTCTTTCGCCCTGGCCCGGGCCATGGTGGCCATCGGCCAGGAGGTAGGGCGAAAAACAGTAGCGGTAATTACCGATATGGACCAGCCTCTGGGTCGGGCGATTGGCAATGCCCTTGAGGTTAAAGAGGCTATTGAAACTTTAAGAGGCGGCGGTCCCTCCGATTTGAGGGAACTTTGCCTGACCCTGGGCAGTCACATGGTCACCCTGGCCGGCAAGGCTGCTAGCCCGGCAGAGGCCCGGGCCAGACTGGAGGAACTGCTGCAGAATGGGCAGGCTCTGGCCAAATTTAAAGAAATGGTAGCTGCCCAGGGTGGTGACCCCCGGGTTATCGACCAGCCAGAGCTCCTGCCTCAGGCTCAAAAGGTAATTCCTCTTCTGGCAGAACAGGATGGCTATGTGGCGCGAATCGAAGCCGAGGAGCTAGGGATTGCAGCCACCCTGCTGGGGGCTGGCCGGGAGACCAAGGAATCAAAAGTGGATCTGGCCGTTGGTTTAGTAGTTAACAAGAAAGTAGGAGAGGCGGTGGCGGCTGGCGAACCACTGGTTTGGCTCCATGTCAACGAGGAACGGCGGCTGGCGGAAGTAATGGCTAAAGTAAAAGCCGCTTTTACCATCAGCTATCAGCAGCCGGCACCGGCGACCTTGATCTATGGGGAAGTAGTTTAGTTGAGGTTCGAGGTTGGAAGATTGAAGTTGGATTAGGGACCATGGTGTTAGCCATGGTCTTTTTTTTGAATTACCCCAGGCGGATTACCGGGGTGGTTTCTTTTTGTCTGACCAGCGGTGTTACTGTTCGGTGTACTTAAATGACCATTCAGTCAGAAGATTTATCCTTTTGGAAAAAAAATATAGTGTAAAAAATTCAGATAAGTATAATTGTTCTTAGATATATATGAATGAAGATTCATTCCGAGGAAGCCGGGAGAAATAGCGTTAGGGAGGTTGAGAAGATGTTAAGCGTACTGAATTTAAACAAAAAATTATTTTTCTGGTCCCTGGGACTGACACTGGGCAGTCTGTTTTCCGTACTGGTAACTCTGGCCAATACAGGTAATCTCTTTGCTGCCATGCCACTGGCAGGAGTGGGTGGGTTTGTAATTGAAGCTGATAAAATCACGGGTACCAATTTTGAACTGATTCCTTCAGTTGCCGATACCAATTTGTCCAATAAGGAACAGGAAAGCTGGACAGCTTTTCCCCAGTCCCAGACTACCATGGATACTGTGAGTATCTGGGGCCTGCGCCTTTACAAGAATATAGATTTGTCGCATCTGGGTTTTCCGGTGGCCAATTATGTCCAGGTGTTAGTGGAAGCCAATACAACTGAAAGTAAATATGTCAGCGGTACCCAGCTGTTGATGAATGCCGATTATATTGAAGCGGAACAAATTGATTTCGGAGATCTGCAGATGGACGAGAATATGAGGACTGACTACCCCAACCTGGTGACCGGAGATGACCAAAAAGCTGATATAGGTATGAAAGCCAGTTCTGTTACCCTGACCAGGGCTAAAATCAATGCCCACTATATGTCCACCAAAACCATGAGCATTCCCGGCATGAAGCTGACTTTGCATCTCTACGACAGCAATAACAGGGAAGTAGCGCCAGCCAATATCATGCATAGCAGCCCCTGGAATAACTGATTTAAGGAAGGCCCGGCTTCCTTATTTTTTTCCTGGAGGGATGAAAATGAAAATTAAAATGCAGGCAATTATACTGGGCGGCTTGCTTGGGGCTTTTGCAGGCGGGGTGTGGTGGCAATTGGGCCTGGTTTCGGCCCTCATTGGTGCCATGGCTGGAATAGGAACAATGATGATTCTGGTCAGGTATTTTCCTCATAAACAGATTGCCTACGGTGTCGAAGGGGCCATTACCCTGGGGTTGATCGGAGGGGCTTTGATGCCCCAAAATTATATATATGCAGGGATAGCTCTTGGTATGACAGCTGGCAGCTGGCTATACAGCGGAATTTTTTCCTGCTGGCTTAACAGGATGCAATTGAAAGGCTGGTATATGGAGTTGCCTGGAAAAATGCTCTGGCGTCCCTTGCTGGCTGCAATAAGTGTAATGATAACGGAAATTGCTTTTAACCCCTGGCTGGCATGGCCTGTGGCTATTCTTGCTACTACCTCCTGGGGCTTTATCCTGGTGCAAAATCGGAAACGTCCTGTTTTGGGGGCAGTATTAACTCTTTTAGGGAGCATTTTAGTTATCTGGTTTGGGATTGATATTGCTCCGGTCCTTTTTTTGCCAGGGAGCGGGCTTTACTGGGCCGGAATGGTTCTGGGGCTGGGATTGCTGGCCTTATCATTACTGGCTCTGTTTTTCCCCCGCTGGCATCTGGGTTTAGGGGTTACCATCCTGATTCTGTCAATTCTCTCGTATGTTGGAGCTGCCGGTGGATTAGTGCTGGGAGGGTTGCTGTCTCTTCTGGGCGGATGTTTGATCCTGGCCTGGGCCGGTCAAAAAATTGAAAAAAATAATGTTAATTTAGCTCAATGACGGCAGGAATTTTCCTTTTCCTGCCGAATATATTTTTATCCAACAGTGGAGGCGAGAAGATGGAGGTTCGTTGGAAAGCGTGGCTGGTATATGATGATAAGGCAGTGGGTGGGAGCGGATTGTGTGCACTGCTTAAAGCTATACAGCAGTATGGTTCTCTGAACCAGGCTGCACAGAAATTGGGTATATCATACCGCCAGGCCTGGGGCCGGCTGCGCAAAGCTGAAGCTGTTTTACAGCGGGAACTGGTTTACAAGCAAACTGGAGGAGAAAATGGAGGGGGAATGAGTCTGACTGGAGATGGGGAGCGACTTTTACTGTTTTTTGAACAAATGACAGCAGAGATAAATGCGGTTGTCAGTTACTGGCAACAAAGAAAGCCATTTTAATTTTTTTATCTGCGTTATGTACATTTTAACAGAACGAGGGAGGAAGTTGTTTTATGAAAAGAACTGCTATCTTATTTACAGTTATCATGCTTTTTATCGCCAGTTTAACTGGTTGCGGTTCCCAGCAGGAAAAGGCTAAAAATACAATAGCAGAAAAAAGTAACAAAGATGTGATCCTGGCTACTACCACCAGCACCCAGGATTCAGGTTTGCTGGATGTGTTGATACCTGCTTTTGAAAAAGAAACTGGATATAATGTCAAAACAATTGCGGTAGGAACTGGTCAGGCTCTGGCTATGGGAGAAAGAGGAGAAGCTGATGTCCTGTTGACTCACGCACCGGCATCTGAACAAAAGCTGGTGGATAAAGGGATTGTGACTGACTACTCTCTGGTAATGCACAATGACTTTATCCTGGTTGGCCCAGCAGAGGACCCAGCCAGAGTTAAAGGAAAAGAAATAAAAGAGGCACTCAAAGCTATCTCTCAGCAGCAGGCTCTATTCTTATCCCGGGGGGATAATTCCGGTACCCACAAGTTTGAACAAAAAATATGGGAAAAGGTAGGAATAAAACCTGCCGGCAAATGGTATCAGTCTACTGGCAGCGGGATGGGACAAACCCTGAGTGTGGCTGCAGAAAAACGGGGTTATACAATTACAGACCGGGGCACTTACCTGGCCTTAAAAGACAAGTTGAATTTGGAGATTTTGGTCCAGGGCAGTAATGAGTTAAAGAATATCTACCATGTCATGGCAGTAAATCCTGACAAATATCCCAAAGTTAATGCTAAAGGAGCTCGAGCTTTTATCGCCTTTTTACTTAAACCGGACACCCAGAAGTTGATCGGCCAGTTTGGGGTGGATAAATATGGCCAGCCCCTGTTTTATCCTGATGCTATAAAACAGTAACAAAGTAGGTGCAAGGGATGGAATTGATCTGGGAAGGGATGGTTCAGGCGCTGAAATTATTGTTCCAGGGGGACCGGGAAACCTGGGCCATTATTGCCCTTTCTTTGCGGGTTTCAGGTACAGCTACTATCTTAAGTCTTGTCATAGGGATTCCCCTGGGTGTGTACCTGGCTTTAGGGGATTTTCGGGGGCGGCGCTTGCTGGTGACTCTGGTTAACAGCGGTATGGGTATGCCGCCGGTGGTAGCTGGTCTGCTGGTGACCATTTTGCTCTGGCGTAATGGGCCCCTGGGTTTCTTTCATCTTCTCTATACCCCTGCCGCCATGATTATCGCTCAGACTTTGATTGCTGCTCCTATCATTGTGGGGTTGACTATGGCCGCCATTCAACAGATTAACCCCAAATTGGTCTGGCAGCTGCAATCTTTAGGGGCGAGTCCTTTACATATTATCGGGATCCTGTTAAAGGAGGCCCGTTATTCCCTGCTGGCAGCAGTGATGGCAGGATTTGGGGCAGTGGTTTCGGAAGTAGGTGCTTCCATGATGGTAGGGGGCAATATCCAGGGGGAAACCCGGGTTTTAACCACAGCAACAGTAATGGAAGTAAGTAAAGGCAATTTTGGCCTGGCCATGGCTTTGAGTTTTGTTCTGCTATTTTTAAGTTATGGAGTAACCTATCTGCTCACCCTGTTGCAGCAAAGGAGAGGTTGAAATGGGCTGGCCGCTGTTACTGGAAAATCTACAGGTAAAGCGCGGGGGTAAGCTGGTACTTGCCGTGCCGCGCTTAGAGCTTGGAGCCGGGGAAATCATGGCGGTGCTGGGTCCCAATGGGGCAGGCAAAAGTACATTGCTGCTGACAGTGGCCGGGATCCTCTGTCCCAGCCAGGGCAGCATTCGCGCCGGGGAAATGGTCTGGGGCCCGGGCCGGGACCCTTATCAATGGCGCCAGGCGGTAACCCTGGTTTTTCAGGAGGCATTGCTGGTCAGTGGAACCGTACTGGATAATGTCACCCTGGGGCTGAAATTTCGTGGCCTATCTGCCCGGGAGCGGGAACAGCTGGCCGGGCCCTGGCTGGAACGGCTGGGCTTGACGGAGCTGGCCCGGCGCCGAGTTCAAGATTTAAGTGGAGGGGAAGCTCAGCGGGTAGCCCTGGCCCGTGCCCTGGTTCTTAAGCCCCAGGTGCTCTTGCTGGATGAACCTTTTGCCGCTGTGGATGCACCTACCCGTAGCCGTCTCCTGCGGGAATTGCGTCTGTTATTGAAAGAAACGGGCATCACCACCCTGTTCATTACCCATGACTTTCGGGAATTGCCGTTACTGGCTGACCGGGGGCTGGTACTGTTGCAGGGGCAAATGGCTCAGGTGGGAACGGTGCGGGAACTGGCCGAACGGCCGGCTAGTGAGGCGATAGCTCGTTTTTTTGGGGTGGAAAATCTCTGGCCTACCGGAGGAAGTCTGCCGGGTTTAAAGGAACTGCCGCCCGGTCTGGGGGCTATTCCGGCCCGGTGCGTGCGAATCCTCGGCGCCAAACCGGCTGTAGCCGGTGAGAGCTGGCTTTGGCCTGGGAAGGTAAAATATGTGGAAGAACACTGGGATGGGGTTTACTATTGTCTCCTTTGTGAAGGACTGGAAGTTTGGGGCTGGGCAGATAACCAGCTGCGGCTGCAATTAGGGGAACAGGCCTGGGCAGTAATCAATAAAAAACAGTTACATTATATTGAAACCCGGAATAGCCTAAATTTTTTGTCAGATCAAGAAGGACTTCCGGGTTAGTTGGCGAATATATTATAAATGGAGACCTGCCTTGAAACTGAATATACGGGGGAGGAAGAGGTCGGGAGAGACCCTTAAAGGGCGCCGAAGGAGCAAGATGGGCGGTTGGCGGCCGCAGATCAAAACTCTCAGGCAAAAGAACTGACTTCAGACCCCACTCTGGAGAGCTTTCGGGTAGACTGCCAGGCTGCCCGAAACACCCAAGGGGAAGCCCGTAACTATTGCGGGTAATCTCTCAGGTAACCAGGACAGAGAAAAGCCAAAAAGGCTTGTCTCTGTCCTTTTTATTTGTCCCCATTGGCACATACTAATGTTAAGGAGGTGTTCCTGTTGGCAGAATTGAAACGCACTCCCCTTTATGAGTTGCATATAGCCGCCGGAGCGAAGATGGTGGATTTTGGGGGCTGGGAAATGCCGGTTCAGTACAGTGGCTTTATCGATGAACACCAGACCGTCCGCCAGGCAGCAGGTCTCTTTGATGTCTCCCACATGGGGGAAATTACCGTTAAAGGCCCCGGGGCCCTGGCCTTTCTGGAAAAGTTGCTGCCCAACCAGGTGGCCAGGTTAGCAAAAGGGCAAATCCTCTATTCTCCCATGTGCTATGAACACGGTGGCACGGTGGATGACCTGCTGGTATACAAGGAGGATGAGGAGGAATATCTCCTTGTAGTCAATGCCGGCAATACTGATAAGGATTATGAATGGATCAAGCAGCTGGCCCCGGCAGGAGTGGAGGTGGAAAACATTTCCCATACTGTGGCCCAGCTGGCCATTCAGGGACCTCAGGCTACTGCGATCCTTAAGCCCCTTACTCCCGTTCAGTTAGATGCTATTCGCTACTACTGGTTCACCCGAGGTGAGGTTGCGGGCATACCCTGTATTATCTCCCGCACCGGCTACACCGGGGAGGATGGCTGGGAACTTTATTGTTCACCGGACCAGGCCAGGCAGCTCTGGCAAACCCTGCTTACGGCTGGACAGGATAAGGGTATTAAGCCTATCGGTTTGGGGGCCCGGGATACCCTGCGCTTTGAGGCTGCTATGCCTCTATATGGCCATGAACTGAGCGAAGATATTACACCCCTGGAAGCTGGCCTGAAGAGATTCATCGCCCTTGATAAACCGGAAGATTTCATCGGCAAGACTGCTCTTACGGCCCAGGCTGAAGCAGGACTGAAGCGCAAGCTGGTAGGTCTGGAAATGGTAGAGCGGGGCATTGCCCGGCAGGGTTACCTGGTAGTCAACCAGGGACAGGAAATCGGGGTAGTAACCTCTGGAACCATGGCACCTACCCTGGGCAAGAATCTGGCCATGGCTCTGGTGGCTATAGAAGTAGCTCAGCCTGGCCAGGAAGTGGCTGTATTAATTCGTAACAAGGAAGTAAAGGCAAAAATAACTAATTTGCCTTTTTATAAAAGAGGGAGGTAATTGAGTATGAGTAAGGTACTGGCAGACTTAAAGTATACCAAAGAACATGAATGGGTAAAAATCGAAGGCAATATTGCTACTATCGGCATTACAGATCACGCTCAGGAAGCCCTTGGCGACGTAGTTTTTGTAGATTTGCCGCCGGTAGGTACAGAAATCAGTGCTGGAGAAAGCTTCGGTACTGTGGAATCAGTAAAAGCCGTTTCAGATATTTATGCTCCTGTAACAGGCAAAGTGATAGAAGTAAACCAGGAGCTTATCGACGCCCCTGAAAAAATCAATGAAGATGCCTATGCTGCCTGGATGGTCAAGGTGGAAATCAGCGAAGAACCGGCGGAATTGCTGACTGCTGACGAATACGAAGAATTGCTGGCCAACGAATAAGAGCGAGGGGGCATAACCGCATGTATATACCGCATACCGAGGCTGAGCGGCGGGAAATGCTGGCCGCTATGGGAGTGAACAGTATTGAGGACTTGTTTGCTGACATTCCGGCGGAAGTGAAAATGCAGCGGCCATTACAGATTCCCGGGTTTAAGAACGAGATGGAAGTAGCTGCCCATTTGCGGGAACTGGCTGCCAAAAACGCCAGCCTGCAGGAATATGTATCCTTCCTGGGGGCAGGGGTTTATGACCATCATATTCCCAGTGCCGTAGATCATATTCTCCTGCGTTCCGAGTTTTACACAGCCTATACTCCCTATCAGCCGGAAATAAGCCAGGGGACGCTGACTGCGATTTTTGAATTCCAGACCCTGATCTGCCAGTTGACTGGCATGGATGTGGCCAATGCTTCTATGTATGATGGGGCTACAGCCACGGCGGAAGCGGCCCTGATGGGCTGTGCAGCCACCCGCCGGCCGCGGATTCTGATTTCCACTGCCGTTCATCCTGAATACCGGGCCGTGGTGAAGACCTATGCCCGGGGCCAGGGGCTGGAAGTGGTGGAAATCCCCTATGAAGACGGAGTAACCTCTGAAGCTGCGTTACAGGAACAACTGGATACATTGGCTGGGGTGGTGATTATCCAGCAACCTAACTTCTTTGGCTGTCTGGAGCAGGGCGAGAGGATTGGTGAGATGGCCAAACAGGCTGGGGCCAAATTTGTGGTTATCGCTGACCCCATTTCCCTGGGACTTTTGACTCCTCCTGGTGAATATGGTGCGGATATCGTGGTTGGTGATGGCCAGCCCTGGGGCAATCCTCCCAGTTTTGGCGGACCTTCTTTTGGCTTTATGGCTGTGAAAGAGGAGATGGTAAGACGGATGCCGGGCCGAATTGTCGGACAGACCGTTGACAATCGGGGCCAGCGGGCTTTTGTTCTCACCCTGCAGGCCCGGGAACAACATATTCGCCGGGAAAAAGCTACCTCCAACATTTGTTCCAACCAGGCTCTCTGTGCGCTGGCTGCCACTATTCACCTGAGTTTGCTGGGCAAGCAGGGGGTTAGGAAAGTTGCCGAATTGAATGTGCAAAAGGCCCACTATCTCTTTGAGGAAATGAAAAAACTTCCCGGCTTTGCACCAGCCTTTACAGCACCCTTTTTCCGGGAATTTGCTATCAAGACTCCTCAATCGCCCCGGCGGATCAATGAAAAGTTGCTGGCCCACAAATTTATTGGCGGTTTGGATCTGGAGCGGGTTTATCCAGAACTGACCAGTACCCAGCTGTGGACAGCCACTGAAAAACGAACCAGGCAGGAAATAGAACGTCTGATCGCAGTGCTGGGGGAGGTGAAGTAAGATGGCCAAACTCATTTTTGAGCTCAGCCGCCCTGGTTGTGTTGGTCATCCCCTGCCGGATTGTGATGTACCTGCCCGGGAGCTGGCTGAACTGTTACCGGGAGTGGAATTAAGAGAAGAAGTAAAGGGCTTGCCGGAAGTGAGTGAAGTGGAAGTCATTCGCCATTTCACCGAGCTTTCCCGTCTCAATCACGGGGTGGATTCCGGTTTTTATCCCCTGGGCTCCTGTACGATGAAATATAATCCTAAAATCAATGAAAATACCGCTCGCTTACCCGGTTTTGCCTGGCTGCATCCCTATCAGCCGGAGGAGTCGATCCAGGGGGCTCTGGAGTTGCTGTACCAGACCCAGGAGTATCTGGCGGAAATCGCCGGTTTGCCGGCAGTGACCCTGCAACCGGCAGCGGGGGCGCACGGGGAATATACCGGGATGATGATCATCCGGGCCTACCATGAGAGCCGGGGGGATAAACGCACCAGGGTGATTGTTCCTGACTCCGCCCATGGCACCAACCCGGCTACTGCCGCCATTTGCGGCTATTCAGTGGTAGCGGTGAAATCCGATGAGCGGGGCTGTGTGGATGTGGAAGCCCTGAAAAAGGTGATGGATGAGCATGTCGCTGCCTTAATGCTGACCAACCCCAACACTCTGGGTTTGTTTGAAGAAAACATCCGGGAAATTGCGGAAATCGTGCATAGCAAAGGCGGTTTGCTCTACTATGATGGGGCCAATGCCAATGCCATTATGGGAATTGCTCGGCCGGGAGATATGGGCTTTGATGTAATGCACTTTAACCTGCATAAGACCTTTTCCACTCCCCACGGGGGCGGCGGCCCTGGTTCCGGTCCGGTAGCAGTGCGGGATTTCCTGGCACCTTTCCTGCCTGTACCGGTTGTAGTGAAAGGCGAGGATGGTTACCGCCTGGATTATGACCGACCCCAGTCCATTGGTAAGGTGCGTTCCTTCTATGGCAACTTCGGGGTGGCAGTTAAGGCCTATACTTACATGCGGGCTCTGGGCGGAGAAGGCCTGAAGGCTGTCAGCGAAAATGCTGTACTTAATGCCAACTACTTGCTCAGTCAGTTGAAACAGCATTATTATCTTCCTGTTGACAGGATTTGCAAACACGAATTTGTGCTCAATTCCAAAAAGCAAAAACCTTATGGTGTCAGAACTATGGATATAGCCAAACGGTTACTGGACTATGGCTATCATCCGCCTACGGTCTACTTCCCGCTGATCGTGGAGGAAGCCCTGATGATCGAACCCACAGAAACGGAGTCCAAACAGACTCTGGATGAATTTATTGCCAGTATGATCAAAATCGCCCGGGAAGCGGAGGAAAATCCGGAGCTGCTGACATCAGCTCCCCATACTACCCCCATTGGTCGGGTAGATGAAGCCCGGGCGGCCAGACAGCCTGTATTGAAATGGGATGGTCAATAATGGAAAAGAAATTACAAACGGCCTGGCAAGTGCGCCAGGCCCATTTTCCCCCCAGAATTTATTTTGACCGCCCCCATGCAACCAAAGGGGTAAGTGTGACCGGCAAGGAATGTGCCCTGAATTGCAGTCATTGCGGTGGGCATTATCTGGAAAAGATGGCTGCTTTGAAACCAGAAATCTTAGGGCAAGCTAAAAGCTATCTGATTAGCGGCGGCTGTGATGGTCAGGGCCGGGTCCCCTGGTTCCGCCAGCTGGATCTACTGCTCCAGGCCAAAGGAAAGAGCCGCTACAACATGCATGTGGGATTGGTGAATGAGGAGGAAATTCCAGCTCTGGCCCGGATTGCTGATGTGGTTTCCTTTGATTTTGTTGCTGATGATGCTACCATCCGCGAAGCCCTGGGCCTGGAAAAAACGGTGGAAGATTATGTCCGGGTCTATCAGGCTCTCAGGCAAAAGGTCAGAGTTTTGCCCCATATTTGTATCGGTTTGCGCGGAGGAGAGGAAAGCGGGGAAGAAAGAGCGCTGGATTTGCTGGCCGAGCTGGGGACCGAGGGACTGGTTTTTATAGTCTTTACCCCGACTCCCGGCACCCGCTATGCCGATCGTCAGCCGCCGCCCTTAGAACGAGTGGTGGATTTGCTGAGCGAGGCCCGTTTGCGTTTTCCTAATTTGCCCATTCACCTGGGGTGTATGCGGCCCAAAGGCAAATATCGGGCCCGGCTGGACGAACTGGCCATCAGGGCCGGGATCAACCGGCTGGTGCAGCCCACCCCGGGAGCTGTTCAGCTGGCGCAAACCCTGGGACTGGAGATAGTCTACGGGGAGGAGTGTTGTGTACTATGATCAAGGTTTCAGCGGGTACAGCCCATGTACTGGGGCTAAAACAGCTTAAAACCGATGCCCCTCCCACCACCGCCTATTTGATGGCGGGGGAAAAGTGCAGTCGTTCCTGTGGCTTCTGTCCTCAAGGCCGGGACAGCCAGAGCCGTTCTGATCTCCTCTCCCGGGTGACCTGGCCGGGTTTTCAGATGCAGGAAGTGGTGCCCCGGATTGCTGCAGCTTTTCAGTCCGGGGAGATCAAACGCACCTGTTTGCAAGTGGTTAACAGCCGGGAGGCCTGGCTACATACCCGGGAGATGATTGCAGAACTGACACGGCAAACCGATGTGCCCATTTGCCTTTCCTGCACTCGCATGGATATGGCTCGGCTGGAGGAAATGCTGGCTGCGGGTGTAGAACGGATTGGATTACCTCTGGATGTAGCTAATCCTGAACTATATAGCCAGATCAAGGGCGGTTCCTGGAGTGAACAGCTGGCTTTTATCGAAGCTGCCGCCCGAACTTTTCCGGGGCGAATTAGCACTCATCTCATCGTTGGCCTGGGAGAGCGGGAAGAAGAAATTTGCCAGCTGCTGCAGCGTTTTACCGACCAGGGAATAACAGTGGCTCTTTTTGCCTTTACCCCTGTGCCGGGTACAGCTCTGGCAGACCGGCCGCCACCACCGCTGGCCCAGTATCGCCGCATCCAGGCTGCCCACTGGTTAATCAAAAACAAACTGGTCAGGGTAGAACAAATGATTTTTACTGCCAGTGGTCGCCTGGTTTATCTGGGAGCCAGGGAGCAGTTACGGCAATGGCTGGCCTGTGGCAGGGCATTCCAGACCAGTGGCTGTCCAGATTGCAACCGGCCCTATTATAATGAGAAACCAGGGGGTATTATGTATAATTATCCCCGGCCGCTGACTGAAGCAGAGAGAGAGCAGGAACTGGCTTTCCTTTTCAGCAGTCTGAAAACTGAGCCGAAGGAGGAGGAACAGTGCAGTGGCGCTTGATTGATAGTGGCAGCATGGACCCTTACTGGAATATGGCCGTGGATGAAGCCATTCTGGAAGCAGTAGCTGCTGGCCAGGTTCCTCCTACCCTGCGCTTTTATGCCTGGCAGCCTCCCGGGCTGTCCCTGGGGTATTTTCAGCGGCTGCAACAGGAAGTGGACCTGGTTGCCTGTCAGCGGCTGGGAGTAAAAGTAGTGCGCCGCCTGACTGGAGGCAGAGCGGTTCTTCATGAACATGAGCTGACCTATAGCCTGATAGCCCCGCAGGACCATCCGGCGGTTAGCGGTTCAGTGCTGGAATCATATTTAAAGATTTCCCGGGGTCTGCTGACAGGTTTAAAAAATCTGGGGATCGATGCATGTCTGGCAGAAGGTAAAAGCGGAACAGAACCGGCTTCTTCAGCCTGTTTTGATGCTCCTTCCCGGTATGAACTGACGGTAGAGGGCAAAAAATTAGTGGGCAGTGCCCAGACCCGCAAACAGGGAGTGGTTTTGCAGCACGGTTCCATCCTGGTGCGGCTGGAGACGGAGAAACTTTTCGCCTGTCTCCGCTTTCCCAGCGAAGAAATGCGGAGGCGGCTGCTCAGTAATTTTCACCAGCGGGCTATCACTATTGGTGCGATTCTGGGACGGGAACCGGAATATGAGGAACTGGTAACTGCCTTTACAGCTGGCTTTAGCCAGGGCCTGGGTATAGAACTGCAAACGGGTTTGCTTACAGAGCAGGAAAAGGCACAGGCAGCAATGCTGGTAGCGGAAAAATACAGCCAGGAAAGCTGGAACAATTTACGATAACTAATTTTTATTTTTATCATAAGTAATAATTGGGTATAATATGAGCGGGGAGAAGGGGGCTGGGTCCCTCCACGGACTGCAAATCCGCTCGGCCTGGACGTAACCCGTCCGGGGGTTGGTTCGATTCCAACTCTCCCCTCCATACCGGTACTGTTACCGGTATTTTTTTTAACTTGATTATAACAAAAAGTTATTAGCCAGATAATAATAAGTTATTGTATAATTTAACAGAGCATTGTTGATAAGGGGATGGAATAATGGGGAAAACTGGAGTGTTTGTCTGCTGGTGTGGGTCCAATATCGGTGGTGTTGTGAATGTACCGCAAGTGGTGGAAGCTGTACGTTCATTGCCAGGAGTAGTGCTGGCAACAGATCACAAGTATACTTGCTCTGAACCAGGGCAACAGATGATCATTTCGGCTATCCAGGAGCATGGTTTGGAACGGGTGGTAGTTGCTTCCTGCTCTCCACGCATGCACGAGCTTACCTTCCGTAAAACCCTGAAGCGAGCTGGTTTGAATCCATATATGCTGGAAATGGCTAATTTGCGCGAACATTGTTCCTGGATTCATTCTCATCTACCCCAGCTGGCCACAGAAAAGGCTATTGCCCTGGTCAAAAAAGCCATTGCCAAAGTTAGTCGGGCCAAACCGTTGTTTGAAGATTTTTTGCCTATAAATAAAAGAGCACTGGTGATAGGGGGCGGAATAGCCGGGTTGCAAGCTGCTCTGGATATTGCTGAACATGGCTATGAAGTGGTACTGGTAGAAAAAGAGCCAACCATTGGTGGTAAAATGGCAGCTCTGGATAAAACTTTTCCTACCCTGGACTGTTCAGCCTGTATATGTACACCAAAAATGGTGGAGGCAGCCCAGCATCCAAAGATAAAAATTTATACTCTGGCGGAAGTAGCTAAGGTTGAGGGCTATCTGGGCAATTTTACTGTTACCGTTCACCAGAAACCACGGTATATAGATCTGGCCAGATGTTCCGGGTGCGGCATTTGTGAAAGTAAGTGCCCGAGCAAGGTAGCCAGTGAATTTGAACAGGGCCTGAGCATGCGACCAGCCATTTATAGACCTTTTCCCCAGGCTGTACCCAATAAACCGGTTATCGATGCTAGAAATTGCCGTAAAATTCAGGAAAATAAATGTGGTCTCTGTGCTAAAATTTGTCCCAATGGAGCTATTGATTACACTCAACAGGAGGAATTGATCCAGGAACAGGTAGGAGCGATTGTGGTAGCTACCGGTTATGAGCTTTTTGACTGGACCAGATATGAGGAATATGGCGGGGGTAGATACCGGGATGTCATCAGCGGTTTACAACTGGAACGCCTGTTAAATGCATCCGGACCTACCGGCGGCAAAATCCTGCGGCCTTCTGACGGTAAAGTTCCCCGGAGTGTGGTTCTGGTCAAATGCGTCGGTTCCCGGGACTACCGGAAAGGCAAGAGTTATTGTTCCAGAGCCTGTTGCATGTATACTGCCAAACATGCAATGCAAATCAAGGAAAAAATCCCGTCAGCGGAGGTCTATGTCTTTTATATGGATGTGCGAACTGCCGGTAAGATGTATGAGGAATTTTACCTGAGGGCAGTAGAGGAATATGGGGTTAATTACCTGCGTGGCAGAGTCGCCAAAATTTATGAACGAGATAACAGATTGATCGTCTGGGGTGAAGATACCCTCAGCGGGCAGAAGGTAGAAATCGCGGCTGATCTGGTGGTTCTGGCTACCGGAATGGTACCGGCTGCCGGTGCGGAACAGCTGGCCCAGATTTGCAGCTTCGCTGCGGACAGCAATGGCTTTTACATGGAAGCTCACCCCAAATTGAGGCCAGTTGAAACCAATACTGCTGGCATATTTTTAGCCGGTTGCTGTCAGGGGCCCAAAGATATCCCGGACACAGTGGCGCAGGCCAGTGCAGCGGCCAGCAAAGTAACAGCCCTCTTTGCCCAGCAACATCTGGTAACCAATCCGATGGTTGCAGAAGTAAATGAGCAGCTTTGTTCAGGATGTATGCATTGTCAAAGCATATGTCCCTATCATGCTTTAGAGTTCAAGGAAAGCCAGGGGCGATGGGTGACTATGGTAAATAAAGGGCTCTGTCAGGGCTGTGGTGCCTGTACCGTTGCCTGTCGTTCCGGGGCGTTGAATCTCAGTGGTTACACCAATGAGCAATTGCTGGCGGAGGTGGTCTGGGCATGTCAGTAAAGGAATGGCAGCCTAAAATCATTGGATTTTGCTGTAACTGGTGTAGTTATGCCGGGGCAGACCTGGCAGGGATTAGCCGCTTGCAACAACCGCCTAATGTCAGGGTCATCCGGGTGCCCTGTTCCGGCAGGGTAAATCCGCAATTTATTCTTAAAGCTTTTCAGCATGGGGCCGATGGGGTACTGGTGGCTGGCTGTCATCCGGGTGATTGTCATTATGCTACTGGTAACTATTTCACGCGCAGAAGATTTTTGATTTTCAAGCGATTACTGGAATATGTAGGCTATGAACCGGGTCGGTTGAGAGCCCGCTGGATATCAGGAGCGGAAGGGCAAAAATTCGCTTCTACTACCCGGGAAATGGTAGAAGAGATTAAACTGCTAGGCCCCAATCGACGATTGAGGTGAAATTCGATGAATTTGGATTATTTAAAAACGCTGGTAGTAGTGGCTGAATGCAGGAATTTAACGGAAGCAGCTGAGAGATTGGGAGTTTCCCAGCCAGCAGTTACCAAACAGATTAAGGTGCTAGAGGAAAGGCTGAATACCAGACTGCTGATCAGGGGCAAAAAAAATCTGGAATTAACAGAAGCCGGTATTTTGCTGGAACTTTATGGACGGGAGTTGCTTCAGCTCTGGGAGAAGGCCCAGCTGGATTTGTGTAAACTCAGCTGCCAGCAGGCAAAACAGAGGCTAAGGATTGCCAGCATGATTAAAGGCCCTTTTCTGACCTGGTTACTGGAAAATTTTAAGAAGATTTATCCACGGGTCCCTGTTGAACAGGTGGAGGGATCCCTGGATTTTCTAACCGCCAGTAAAGATATTCTGGTTATCAGTGCTGAAAGACTGAAGATCCCGGAGTACACAGGCGAAGCAGTTTATCGAGATAAACTAGTTCTGCTGACAGCTAAAAAACATCCCCTTGCCAGTCTAAAAACCATTAATTTTTATGAACTTGCCCGCCAACGGATTTTTACGCTAAAAGCAAGTTATCCTTTTGCTATGGTTGCGGGTAAACATAACATTAATTGCAGTCAGGTCATCACTCTGGACAGTCTGGATGCTGTTTTAACAGCTGCCAGAACAGGACAGGGCGTAGCCCTGGTGCCGAAAAGGGTGACTCTGGCTTATTACCAGGCTAATATGCTGCTGCAAGAGCTTAAGGTTATAGGCTTTCAGGGGGAATACCAGCTCTGGGCAAATTATCCGGAAAGGGAATTTGCAGCAGCAGCTAGCTTCATGGCTTTTTTAAAAAATTCCCTGACTCAGGAAAAAATCGCCGCTTATTTTGCCAGTTCCGACCAGGGCTCAGAACGAATCCAGACCGGGGTCCAGATGCTAACCCGGGAAAAAAGCTCTTCGATATGCTGATTGTGGAGGCGCACACAGCCATTGGAAACGGCCAGGCCGATTGAAGCGGGATTGTTAGTACCATGAATACCGTATTTACCCCGGGGGACGAAATGAAAGGTTAGCCAGCGGCTGCCCAGGATGCCCCCGGGATTGATTATTTTCTCCAGTATACGAAAATTCCCCTGCGGGGTCGGAGTCTGGGGTTTGCCGATGGCAATAGGGTAGATGGCCAGGGGCTTGCCATTTTGCAGGAGATAAAGTTTGCGGACAGAGAGGGAGATATAGATACCATTCATATCCCTTCCTCCTCTTGTATCTCTTTAAAATTTATGGCACAATATAGGGGCTAGATGCGAAAATGTTGTTACAAGGAGTGGCAGTTGGTGCGCCATAATGGTTTCTATATCTTTCTTGCCATTTTTTTAAGCATCTATGTTTTGCTTAATTATTACGTTGGCCGGCGGGGCTGGCTGCTGTTCAGTTACTGGTTCCCCTGGCTGGACAGAAAGTTTTACTGGGTTGTTTTCTGGTTACTGGCGCTTGCATATCTAATTGGAAGACTGGGCAAAAGGTTTTTACCCTGGCTGGACAGCTGGGGATTTACTATGCTGGGATCCTGGTGGATGGGAGCATTTTATTATTTACTCCTGAGCTTAATTATTTTTGATCTGATTAAATTTGTACTGGGACGGATGGGTTTATGGCCGAATTCGCTGACACCTATTCTAGGCCTGGGGCTTTTTCTGTTTATTGTCGGGCTGTTAGTCTACGGTTTTTACAATGCCCGCCAGCCAGTGGTGCGTACCTATGCGGTCAATATCAATAAGCCAGGCGGGCAACTGGACAGCTTGAAGGTCGTTATGCTCAGCGACCTGCACCTGGGACGGATCAATCACAAACAGCGTCTGGAACAGGCTGTCCGGCAAATCAATACCATCAAGCCGGACCTGGTGTTACTAGTAGGAGATATTATTGATGAAGATACCGCTCCTTTTATCGAACAAAAGATGGCGGACGCCTTTCGCCAGCTTCATTCCCGCTATGGGGTTTATGCTGTCACCGGTAATCATGAATATATCGGAGGTGAAGCGGAAAGAGCAGTGGCAGCCTTAAGGGAAGCAGGCATTACCGTATTAAGGGATGAGGCTGTATTCGTAGCAAACAGTCTCTACCTGATTGGCCGGGAAGATCAGGTAAAGGAACGATTTACCGGTAAAAAAAGAAAACCCTTAGCGGAAATAATCAAGAACCTGGACCGCCATAAACCCATGCTGCTGATGGACCATCAACCCCGGCAACTGGAGGAAAGTTTAATGGCAGGTATAGACCTGCAGGTCTCCGGACATACCCATCGCGGTCAGCTCTGGCCTAATAATTATTTAACCAGTCGTATCTATGAGGTGGACTGGGGCTATTATCGCAAAGGTTCGTTGCAGGTGGTAGTGTCTTCTGGCTATGGTACCTGGGGGCCACCTTTCCGCATAGGCAATCAGCCGGAAATTGTGGTTTTGCAGCTATCCTTTCAGAAATAAAAAAGGCTTGCTCCGTTAGGCGAGCAAGCCTTTTTTGATGACCAGGGGCAGTCCTCCCAGTTTATAGAGGTAGCGGATAGCTACTGCTTCTTTCAGAATATGACCGATCAGGCCAGTGGCCCGGTATTTTTTGACCTTACCCACAGCATAACGGCGTCCCAGGGACGCTACCACTCCCCGATGAATAAATCGGAAGGGAGTAAGGGGTTGCCCTGTCAGCAAGTTAACCAGGTTTTCCCCTACATGCTCAGCTTGCTGTAAAGCGACCTGAGCAGTAGGGGGGAGAGGTTTTCCTTCCGGACCGAATGGCAAAGAACAGTCACCGATGACGAAAATGTTTTCCCAGCCCTGGGCCCGGTTAAATGCATCCACAGGGGTACGGCCTCGCTGAACAGGGAAGCCGCTCGCTTCGACGACACGATTGCCCCGGACGCCGCCGGTCCAGATGATGGTACCGGTGTGGATTTGCCGGCCTGATTTAAGACAAACCAGCTCGGATTCCACGTGATGAATGGGGTCCTGGGTTATAAGTTCGATGCCTTTGGCGGCCATAATTTGAGCTGCCTGTTCACAGAGGAAGGCATCATTGCCCGGCAAAACACAGGGAGCAGCTTCGATATTAATGATTTTGGTTTTTTCGACCGGGATATCATAGCGACGGGCCAGTTCCGGCAACCAGTCGGCCAGCTCAGTAGCCAGTTCTACCCCGGTAAACCCGGCGCCACCGATGACGAAGGTCAGCAGGTGTTTTTGTTCTGGCTCAGCTTTGTAGCGGGCCAGGGCGTTGGCAATGTGAGTATGGATCAAGCGGGCCCCATTTAAACTGTGCAAGGTCAGGGCATGGTCAGCCAGGCCGGGAATGCCGAAATACTCTGGCTCACTGCCCAGAGCGATAATCAGATAATCATAGCTGAGGACAGTGCCATCACTCAGGTGTACTTGCTGGCGTTCCCGATCTATGCTGGAGACAATCCCCTTGTGAAACCGGACCCGGTTTAAATCCAGCACTTCTGCGATTTCTACCCGCACATCTTCAAAATCATTGCGTCCGGCGGCGGGTTCATGGATTTGCGCCAGAAACTGATGGTAAGAGTGTTTATTGACCAGGATTATTTCCGCCTGTTCGGGGGGCAGTTTTTTGGAGAGCTTTTTGGCGCAAATCATGCCTGCATAGCCTGCGCCCAAAATCAGAATACGGGGTTTTGTTTGCATAGTCATTGCCAGACTCCTTTCCGATATGTGAAAGTGTGTACTTGCATTAGTTGTTGCTAACAATTATAACCCCACTATTCCTATTTGGCAAGTATATTTTTAACAAAAACGGGGCCAGTCCTTGAAGACCGGCTGATAGCCTTTACTTAACAACATCCTTTTTATTTCTTCTACAGGTCTTTCATCAGCAACACTGAACTGTCCAGCGCTGGCATCGGCTTCAACGGCATAACCCCCAACAGTGGTTTTGGAACCGGCGGACATAGAAGTGATACCTAGAGGCACCAGGTGATCCCGCAATTCTGCTCGCTCTCGGGTGGAGAGGGTTAGGCCAGCCTGGGGCAGAAAAAGACGAAAAGCCAGGATTATTTGGACTAATTCCCGGTCACTGACCGGATAGGGGGGCTGACTGCCTGGCAGTGGTCTTAACCTGGGAACTGAAAGAGCGATTTCCACTTCCGGGTATTTTTTTTGCAAGTAATAGGCATGCAGTCCAGCCAGAAAGGCTTCCATCCGCCATGGTCCCAGGCCCAGCAGAGCACCCAGGTTGACCCGGCGCATGCCCGCCCGGCAAGCTCGTTCCGGTGCGTCCAGCCGGAAATGGTAATCCTTTTTGGGCCCGGCCAGATGATAGCGGGCATAAAGCTCAGGATCATATACTTCCTGATAGATGGTCAAACTGTCTGCCCCGGCTGTTACCATCTGCCGGTATTCCGCCTCGGTCAGAGGGTAAACTTCCAGTCCCAGAGAGGAGAAATAGGGTTTTAGTATGTTAATACATTCAGCCAGATACTCCAGACTGGCATGACGGCGCGATTCGCCGGTTAGCAGCAGGAGATGGCGAAATCCGGCGGCAGCCAGAGTTTGCCCCTCTTGCCAGACCTCTTCCCTGGTCAGAGTACGTCGGGGCAGGGATTGACCGGCATGAAAATGGCAATAAGTGCATTTGTTAACACAGTAATTGCTGAGATAGAGGGGTGTATATAAAAGGATATTACGACCAAAATGTTTCATGGTCAGGGCATGGGCCCGCTGGGCCATTTCTTCCAGTAGTCCGCCGGCAGCGGGGGAGAGCAGGAGCAAAAACTCCAGGGGATGGAGGGAGTTTTTGCCCAGCAAGGCCCTGATTTGTTCCGGACGGGCAGTTGTCAGCCGTTCTTCCAGATTGGCGGCGGTATAGGTTTGAGCATAATCGAAAAAACTCATTTTTATTCACCTCAATCCAGGAAACCGGTCAGGGGGGAGCTGGCCCGGGCCAGGCTGGATTCCGGACCCAGTCCGGCCAGATAAGCTGTTCGTCCCGCTTCTACCGCCTGCCGGAAGGCAGCAGCCATTGCCACCGGGTCCCGGGCAGTGGCTATGGCAGTATTGAGCAGGACGGCAGCGGCGCCCATTTCCAGGGCTTCAGCAGCATGGGAGGGACGGCCGATCCCGGCATCCACAATCACTGGAACCTGGCACTCCTCGATCATAATGCCAATCAGCTCTCTGGTTTTCAGGCCCCGGTTAGTACCAATAGGGGCACCCAGGGGCATGACAGCGGCAGCTCCGGCTGCTTCCATGGCTTTGGCCATCATCAGGTCAGGAGACATATAGGGCAGAACGGTAAAGCCTTCTTTGGCCAGAATTTCCGTCGCTTTTAAAGTTTCGTAATTATCAGGCAACAAATATTTCTGGTCGGGGATTACTTCAATTTTAATCCAGTCACCGCAACCAGCTGCACGGGCCAGACGGGCCAGGCGCACCGCTTCCTCGGCATTACGGGCTCCGGAAGTATTGGGCATAAGGATAATGTCTTTGGGAAGATAATCCAGGATATTATCTTCCGGGTGGGTAAAGTCCACCCGCCGCAGAGCTACGGTAACAACCTGAGCCCCGGCAGCGGCAATTACTTCCGGCATGAGGGTATGGGGCAATTTGCCACTGCCGATAAAGAGCCGGCTATTGAGAGTATAGCGACCGATTTGCAACTGATCAGCCATAGTCTTAACCTCCTCCTAAAAATTTCACGATTTCCACCTGATCGCCCGGATTTAATGCCACTTCTGCGAAGCGGTTGCGGTCGATAATTTCCCGATTTACTTCCACAACCACCAGCTGGGGATTGAGGTTTTTGCTGGCCAGTAAGGCGGCGATAGTAGTGCCCGCTTCAATCGAAGTCGGTTGGCCGTTCAGGAGAATTTCCACCATAAAACCTACCTCCTTTGACAGATGCATTCAGGCTTAACGGCAAAGGGCAGGGTGCGGGCCGTCATGTCGAGGCCATCAAAAATGAACAAACGTCCGGTCAAGAGCTGGCCGGCACCCAGCAAAAACTTTATCGCTTCCTGGGCCTGGATGGTTCCCAGGGTACCGGCGACGGCACCCAGAATTCCCACCGTTTTGCTGGTGGGAGTAATTTCCGGCGGGGGAGCCGCCTGGAAGAAGCAACGCAGACAAGGAGTCTGGCCGCCTGGCACCCAGGTCAGAGTTTGCCCTTCCCAGGCCAGGACACCGGCGTGGGAAAAGGGGATTCCCGCCTGAACACAGAGGTCATTGATCAGGAATTTGGTATCGAAGTTATCACTGGCATCAATAACAAAATCATATTGGTACTCCCGGACCAGGGTCAACAGATTATCAGCGGTAATGCGCTCCTGGTGCAGGTTAACCTGTAAATCGGGATAAAAGTCCTGCAGAGTGCGGGCGGCCGAGGTGGTCTTGGGCCAACCCAGGCGGTGACTGCCATGTAAAATCTGACGATTGAGGTTGGAGTCTTCAACCCGATCATTATCGGCCAGCCCCAGGGTGCCGACACCGGCAGCAGCCAGGTAATAGGTAACGGCCGAGCCCAGGCCCCCGCAACCGATAACCAGCACCCGACCCTGTTTTAATTTGGCCTGCCCTTCCGGGCCGATTTCCGGCATCACCAGCTGGCGTTCAAAACGTGAGCTATTCATGCCTTTCTACCTCCGGCCACGAAATTTTTCAGCTCCCGGGCGGCAGCTGTTACATCAGGGGCGGCTACCACAGCGGATATGACAGCTACATTGCGGGCACCGGCAGCCAGTACTTGCTGGATATTACCGGCATTAATACCCCCGATGGCAACAAAGGGGACAGATAATTCCCGGGCTACACGCTGTACCAGGCTCAGGCCTACAGGTTTTTCCGCATCGGGTTTGGAACTGGTGGGGAAAACGGGTCCAACCCCGATATAGTCTACCGGCAGTTTACTGGCAGCCAGGGCCTGTTCCCAGGAATGGGTGGAAAGGCCGATGATCTTATCTGGTCCCATGATTTGCCGGGCCATGGTAACCGGCAGGTCATCCTGGCCTAAATGCACACCATCGGCATCAACGGCCAGAGCAATATCCACCCTGTCGTTGACGATAAAGGTGGCTCCATAGCGGTGGGCCAGTTCCTTGAGGGCCAGACCAGCAGCTACCAGCTCGCGGCCGGACAGATTCTTTTCCCGCAGCTGTATCACGGTGGCTCCACCGACCAGGGCAGCTTCCATCACTGCCAGCAATTCCCTGCCCTGAGCCAGATGCTGGCCGCTGATTACATACAGGGATAAATCCAGTTTTTTCATGCACATCCTCCTCCCCTAAGAAATAAGCACCTGACCGGGTCGGTCAGGTGCAGTGTAAGCAAAAAGCGCTGATCTTTTCACCTACCTTCCCTCCGCCGGTATTATCCGTCTCAGGTTCAAAGGGTTAGAACGGTTCATCGCCCGTCCTTCTCAGCCCGGCTCAACGAGCACCCCCAGGTAGTATCACTATTGCTTTTTTTCATTATATACCAGAATCCATTAAGCAGGCAATAGTCTTTTTGCGATCACTAGAACCTGTTGTCCCTGTCTAATCCCGGCAGCATTGGCCTCATCGGTATCGAGATGAAAGTCGGGCAGATAATCCCTGGAAACCCTGACCAGGACGTTATTGAATACCACTTCTTTTTCCCCTTCTGCTAATATCTGCAGGCGATCCCCGTCTTCCAGGCCATGCTGCCGGGCGGTAGCCGGGTCCAGATGCAGGTGGGGTGCGGCCTTGATAACCCCAAAAGGCAGGTCGACAGAACCCCGGGGTCCCACCAGAACGATGCCGGGAGTACCATCCAGATCCCCGGAATCCCGAATGGGTGGATCCAGTCCCAGCTGATAAGCATCGGTGCCGGAGAGTTCCACCTGGTTATAAGGGCGGCAGGGACCTAAAATCCGCACTTCCTCCAGGACACCCTTAGGGCCGACCAGAGTGAGGGTTTCCTGGGCGGCATACTGGCCCGGTTGACTGAGGGGTTTGGCCGGAGTGAGCTGATAGCCGGGGCCAAACAGTTCCTCCAGGTCGCGCTGGGTTAAATGGATATGGCGGGCAGAGATACCGACCGGTACCGGCCAGGGCTCGGGATAGGGCTCCAGATAAGGAGAGATGAAAACAGGGGCGGCTATTTCAGCTGGCAAAATTTCTTCTCTCACCAAGGGATACACCTCCTCCATTGTTAGGTTTAACCGCGCAAGTATCTTGCATACATCTAAAAAAGACTTGTCAGCAGGTATGTACTTGTTATAACATAGTAACTATAAGCTAAAGTCTGTGCAGAAACAGGGGTGGTAAAAATGAAAAAATCCAATCGCGCTATTGTAACGGTATTAGGACAGGACCGGGTAGGTATCATTGCCGGGGTAACGGGAGTTCTGGCTGGCTATAATGTCAATATTCTGGACATTCGGCAAACCATTATGCAGGAATTCTTTACCATGATGATGCTGGTAGACCTGGAAGAGGCCACTATAGATTTTTCTGCCCTGGCGGCGGCCCTGGATGCCAAAGGCCAGGAACTGGGAGTGCAGGTTCGCATTCAGCAGGAAGATATTTTCCGCTATATGCACCGGATTTAAGAAGGGGGACGGCGAACATGCTAACCAACAGAGAAATTCTGGAGACCATCCGGATGGTGCAGGAAGAAAACCTGGATATTCGGACCATTACTATGGGCATCAGTTTGCGGGATTGTGCTCATGAAGACATAAAGGAAGTACGGCGGCGTATTTATGACAAAATCACGACCAGGGCGGCCCGGCTGGTGGCGGTGGGGGAAGAGCTGGAAAGGGAATATGGTATTCCCATTGTTAACAAACGTATTTCCGTTACGCCCATCGCTCTGGTGGGAGAAGCCTGCCGGGCCGATGATTATACGGAACTGGCCCTGGCGCTGGATGAAGCAGCCAGAGAGGTTGGGGTCAATTTTATCGGTGGCTTTTCCGCCCTGGTTCATAAAGGTTTTACCAAAGGGGATATTAACTTGATCAAGTCCATTCCCCGGGCACTGGCCCAGACGGAACTGGTTTGCTCTTCCGTCAATGTCGGGACTACCCGGGCAGGGATCAACATGGATGCTGTTGCCTGGATGGGGCAAATCATCAAAGAAACCGCTCAGCTAACCGCTGACCGGGATGGTCTTGGCTGTGCCAAGCTGGTGGTTTTTTGCAATGCTACTGAGGACAATCCTTTTATGGCCGGCGCCTTCCACGGGATAGGGGAACCGGAAACGGTTATCAATATGGGAGTCAGTGGTCCAGGGGTGGTCCGCAATGTGGTCAGCAAAATGCCTGATGCTGATTTCGGCACCCTGGCCGAGACCATCAAGAAAACTGCTTTCAAAATTACCCGCATGGGTGAGTTGATCGGCCGGGAAGCATCCCGCCGGCTGGGAGTGCCTTTTGGCATTGTGGATCTGTCTCTGGCCCCTACACCGGCCATCGGGGACAGTGTGGCTGATATCCTGGAAGCCATGGGGCTGGAAAGGACAGGTACCCATGGGACCACGGCGGCCCTGGCATTGCTCAATGATGCCGTCAAAAAAGGCGGTGCCATGGCTTCTTCCTATGTTGGTGGACTGAGCGGAGCATTCATCCCGGTCAGTGAGGATGCCGGCATGATCAGGGCGGCAGAAGCCGGGACCCTGACCATCGACAAACTGGAGGCCATGACCTGTGTCTGTTCTGTCGGACTGGACATGATAGCTATTCCAGGAGATACACCGGCGGAAACCATCAGTGCCATTATTGCTGATGAAGCGGCTATCGGCATGATTAACCAGAAGACTACTGCTGTACGGGTTATACCTGTGCCAGGTAAACAGGTAGGGGAAGTGGTGGAGTTTGGCGGTCTCCTGGGCAGGGCTCCCATCATGCCGGTACACCGGGAGAGCAGCGCTGCCTTTGTGGCCCGCGGTGGCCGGATTCCTGCACCGATCAATAGCTTGAAAAATTAATTGCAAATCCTCCCTCTGGCAGGGAGGATTTTTTGATATATTGTCATTAATTTTAAGGCCAGGATAAAATGGTAACCGGGGGTGATGTTTTGTGGAAAGAATAATCAACGGAATTAGGTTACGGCTAATTCAGGGGGATATAACCCAGCAGCATGTGGATGCTATCGTCAATGCCGCCAATAACGCCCTGGCCGGGGGTGGCGGAGTAGATGGTGCTATTCATCGGGCCGGAGGGCCACAAATTATGGCTGAATGCCAGGCCATTCGTACCCAAAGGGGACCTCTGCCCACCGGGGAGGCGGTGATTACCACCGGGGGCAAGCTGCCAGCCAGGTATGTGATCCACACCGTTGGACCCATCTGGCAGGGAGGAAAGGCCGGCGAAGCCCAATTGCTGGCAAAGGCGTATCAGAGCAGTTTGCGTTTGGCCGAAGAAAGGGGGGTCAGCACTATCGCTTTTCCTTCCATCAGCACCGGGGCCTATGGCTATCCTGTGGCGGAGGCGGCACGAGTCGCGCTGGGCACGGTAATCACTTTTCTGGAAAAAGCCACTACCCTTAAGGAAGTGCGGTTTGTCTTATTCAAATCACGGGATTTAGCGACTTACCAGGAGGCTTTGCAGGAACTGCTTCCATGAATTTTTCCCGGTACACGGGGGTAAACTGAGGGCAGAAACGGGGGATGGGCATGACGGAGCGTGAAACCTGGGCCCGGTTGGAGAGAAAAATCGAGGAACTGGGCCTGGCGATGGAAAAGATGAAACTGGCCGAGTATGTAGAACTACTGCGCAAGCCAACCCGCTTGCTTTATCTCAATTTCCTGGCCGGTATTGCCCGGGGGTTTGGTATGGCCATTGGCTTTGCCCTGCTAGGAGCGCTGCTGATTTATATCCTGCGGCGCCTGGCCATCTTAAACCTGCCCCTGATCGGCTCCTTTATTGCTGAACTGGTGAAAATTGTCCAGACCCAGTTACAAATTCGCCCATAGGAGGAAGCGGTATGACCAAGGATGTCTTTGCTGCTATAGCAGAACGGCGGAGTGTACGCCGTTTCAGCGGGGAAGCAGTGGCTGATGCCACCATTACCCGCATTCTGGAGGCAGCTCTGCAGGCCCCCAGTGCCGGCAATCTGCAGCCCTGGAAATTTTACGTGGTCAAAAAGGAGGAGAGCAAAAAGGCCCTGGGAGAGGCAGCCTGGCAACAGGAGTTTATCGCTTCTGCCCCGGTAGTGATAGTGGTCTCAGCACTGCCGGAACTGGTCGCTGCCCATTATGGGCCCCGGGGACGGGACCTTTATGTCATTCAGGACACAGCAGCCGCCATCATGAACCTGTTGCTGGCTGCCCATGCCGTCGGCCTGGGCAGTTGCTGGGTAGGGGCCTTTCTGGAGAAGGAAGTCAGGCGTATAATCGGGGCAGGGGAGGATGAGCTTCCGGTGGCCATTATTCCTCTGGGATATGCTGCGGAGGAATCTGCCAAACCGGCCCGGCGCTCCCTCAATGATTGTGTGGTCATCCTGGACTGAGGAGGCAGTATGATGGACCAGCAGTTTATGCAACAGCAAGCAGAAAGAATCAAGCAAGCGATGGCAGAATGGCAGGAAAGCCTGCGGGATTTACGGGAGGATGGCCTGGGACGTTCCTTCCAGGAAACTACTTCCGAACTCTCCCTCTACGATAATCATCCTGCTGATGTGGCCAGTGAGCTGTATGAACGGGAAAAGGAACTGGGAATCCAGGACAATTTCGAAGTCCTGCTGTCCAAAGGAGAAAGAGCCTTACAGGCAATTGCAGCAGGCAACTACGGCATCTGCGAATTCTGTGGAGCAACCATTCCGCGCGAGCGGCTGGAAGCCATGCCCTGGGCTACTGCCTGTTTACGCTGCCAGCGCCATCAGGAACAGCTGGGCACCAAACGCCATCCCCGCCCCATTGAAGAGGATGTAGTGGTACCGCCCCTGGCCATGCAGAGCCATGATACCAATTTCCGGGAACTGGGCGATGCCGAAGATGAGCAGATGTTTGACGGGGAAGATGCCATGCAGGCTCTCTATCGCTGGAATGAACACAGTGATGCTGCCGGGGCAGGCTCCTATACCGGCGGTCTGGATTTTGACGAAAATGCTGGCTATACCGAAGATGTAGACCATATTCCCTATGACCGGGAAGATGGGGTGATCTGGGGTCAAACTCCCGGAGATGAAGAATAAATTGCTCTTGACGCCAGTGGATTTTCCCCCTTAAGATATTGACTAAGAATAATTTTAGGGGGAAAATTTGTGCAGGAAGTATTGCTGAATGTGATAAAAAGCTCAATCAATGAAATTTTAGCCGGTATGTATGATGCAGTGCGCATAGTTTGTTGTGCCAGCCATGACCAGTATATATTGACTGCTGATGGGGAACTGAAAAAGCAGGAAATCAGCTGTCATGAATTCTGGCAACGCCCTCACCCCTGCCAGAATTGCGTCGGCCAGCGGTCCAAACATTCCTGTGGGCAGGAGGAAAAGGTGGAAATCTATGAAGATAAAATCTTCCTGGTCGTTGCTATGCCCCTGGCCGGAGGCGAGTATGTGCTGGAAATCATCAAGGACATTTCCCATCTGATCGGTGCCAGAAATGAGATCATCCAGCGCTGTGAACAGCTGCGGGAACAGCTGGAGGTGCTGGCTCGCCAGGCTTATGTGGATAGCCTGACGGGCCTGTGGAACCGCCGCTACCTGGAGGAAAAATTTCCTGAGACCCTGAAAAAGGCCGGTCTAATGGGGAAACAGGTTGCCGTTTTGATGGTGGATATTGATCATTTTAAACAAATTAATGATACATATGGTCATAACTTCGGCGACCGGGTCTTAGAACGGGTGGGACAGATTTTACAACAGGGGATTCGCGGCCGGGATGCGGCAGTGCGTTATGGTGGGGAAGAATTTGTCGTTATTCTTTACGATGTGCCGGCGGAAGTAGCAGTGCGCATTGCCGAAAGGATGCGTAACCAGATTGCAGCCGAGGAGTTTCAGTTCTGTGACCGCCAGGTCCGGGTTACTGTCAGTATCGGTCTGGCTTTCAGTCGGGCAGACAAATCAGCTGAGGACTTGCTGGCCAGTGCTGATCGCCGCCTCTATCTGGCCAAACAACAAGGGCGCAACCGGGTGATCTGGACAGAAGCATAAAACAAGCCAGCCCTCCGCTTGCAGAATTTGCGGAGGGCCCATTTTATGCTTCCGAGCGCTGAATTTTATGCCAGTGATAGAGGTAAACCGGAGTGGCAACACCGAATATAGCCAGGGAGCTGATTAATTCTCTAATTCGATAGTAGCGCTGCCGTTCCTGTTCGAGTTGCAGTTCCTCCTTGCTGGCCTGGGTACTGATAGGATCTTTGTAAACTACCGGAGGAGGTTCGGGGTAAACGATATTGACCACTGCATCCACAACCCGGATGGCACCGATCACCATCATCATCAGGGTAGCAAAAGCGACCAGATATAGATAAATGCGGCGAATGTCCCAGTTGCTCGCCATTGAATTCACACTCCCTTCCTCTCTATTATACTATCAAGTAGCGGAGTTGTAAAAGCTATGATAAAATGAGGAGAGCGAAATTTTTTGGAGGGAAGAGAATGTTCTGGAGGCTTTTAGCGGGCTGGCTGGCCTTGGACCAGCTGACCAAATATCTGGTTTTAAATTATCTGCCGGAAGGCAATTCCATCCCAATCTGGCCGGGGGTGTTTCACCTTACCCATGTTTCTAATCCGGGGGCGGCCTTCGGTTTGATGCCCTTTAAGACGGGCCTGTTTTTGCTGGTGGCTCTGGTGGTAGTGGCTGTTGTCTTATTTTACCTGCCCCGGATTGGACGGGAACAGCTCTGGCTGCGGACTGCGCTGGCCTTGCAGGCAGCTGGTGCTATTGGCAATGCCATTGACCGCCTTAGATTTGGTTATGTAGTGGATTTTCTGGACTTTCAGGTTTGGCCTGTGTTCAATGTGGCGGATATCGGCATTACAGTAGGAGTGGGGATGCTGATCTGGCATTTGTGGCAACAGGAGAAAAAGGAGGAAGTATCAGAGCATGAAGGTTAATGAATTCTGGCCTGAAGATGAAGAGGATCTGGAATCTGAGGCTGAAACAGCTGAGGTGGAAGAACGAAGCTGGCAGGTAGAGCGAGAGTGGGCGGGCACCAGGCTGGATTTAGCATTGGCCAGAAAATATGATGATTTGAGTCGCAGTCGCGTACAAACTCTCATTGATGAAGGTCAGGTTCAGGTTAATGGTCAAAAAACAAAAGCCAACTATAAATTAAAAGCTGGAGATGAAGTCAATCTGCAGGTTCCTGCTCCTCGGCCCCTGACGGTAGAGCCGGAGCCCATTCCCCTGGAGGTGGTCTATGAGGACCAGGATGTAATTGTTATCAATAAACCCAGGGGCCTGGTGGTACATCCGGCGGTAGGTCACTGGACGGGGACACTGGTCAATGCCTTGCTCTGGCATTGCAAGGACCTGTCAGGTATCAATGGCCAGCTGCGGCCGGGGATTGTCCACCGTCTGGACCGGGATACTTCCGGCCTTCTGATGGTGGCCAAAAATGACTGGGCCCACCAGCAGTTGGCCCTTCAGATCAAGGAACGTTCAGTCAACCGCCGCTATCTGGCTTTAGTTCATGGTAATATCACAGAGCCAGCGGGAATAGTGGATGCACCTATCGGCCGGGATCCTAAAGACCGGCAACGCATGGCAGTTAACGTCAAAAACGGGAAACCTGCACTTACCCGGTACTGGGTGAAAGAGCGCTTTGGTGACTATACCCTGTTGGAATGTAAACTGGAAACAGGTCGCACCCACCAAATTCGGGTACACATGGCCTATCTGGGCTTTCCGGTAGTAGGGGACCCCAAGTATGGCCCCCAAAAAGCCCATTTTGGCCTGGCAGGGCAAATGCTCCATGCTTACCTGCTGGGGTTTAAACATCCGCGAACAGGGGAATATCTGGAATTTACTGCTCCACTTCCGGCAGAGATGGAGGACGTACTGGCACAATTGCGAAGAAGGTATGCAGCAGCTTCAGAAAACTAGACTATAATTATGGGACTATTATCCATTGGAGAAGCAGCAAAGTCCGGCAGGGTTTCGGGGAGCTGATCAGGAATGCCAAAGAAACACGAGAAGAACAAATTTAGCATAACTGTGTGCGGGGAGTTTTTTCCGGAGATTTACCCGGCTCACCGGTCTTCGAAGTGGAGCCGGGGCGAAGAAGACCCGCTGACTACGGAGATGCGTCTCTTCTGTGCCTGTATGCGGTGGGCCTTTAACCGGCTCCTGGAAGGTGCTTCCCGCCATGAAATCAAGAAATCAGGACAAGAACTTTTCGGGCTGAACTCCCGCTATGCGGATGATGCCAGACTTAAAGCACAGGCCCTGCTGGACTCCCAAACAGAACTGCTGAAGTTAGAAAATGAAGAAACAGAAAAGAAACTGGGCCGGGCCAGGAAGAAACTCAGCCTGGCTATGAGGAAACTGGCGAAGGCAGAGGAAAAGGGGGCTGCTTCAGAAGTTATTGAAAAGCTCCGCCTGGCAGTCAAGGGGCGGAACAAGCGGGTGGTTTCACTGGCAAAAAGGCTGGCTGAACTGAAGGATTACCAGGAGAAGGGTACAATACCAGAGGTAGTCTTTGGGGGCAGAAGGCTATGGGAAAAGGTCTGCCAGGGCCGGGCCGCCCGTGAAAAATGGCGGCACGCCCGCAGGAACCGCCTCTACTCCCGGGGAGACGAGAGCAAGGGAGGCAACCCCAACATTAAGATATTTTATGGCGGACAGGACTTCCGCCTGGCGGTTTCCCTCTCCCACCTTTCTGAACAGACAGGCATAGATAAACTTGGTCGCCCCAGGATGAGCCAGGCCCCCAGGGTTGAGGGTAAGTTGTGGCTGCCGGAAAAACACCGGGAACTGGTGCAGATATGGCTGGCCATGAAGTTACCCTATGCGGTAGAACTGATCCGCACCCTGGAAGGACGCTATTTGGTACATTTGACATTTGAACTGGTCAGGGTGCAGGAACCGGACTTTGCTAAAGGTTGTCTGGCTATAGACACAAACCCTGATGGGGTAGCCCTGTGTAACGTTAGCGCTTCCGGCCAACCGGAGCCGTGGCCGGAGGGCTTCAGTGTTCCTTATCCCGGCAACCTGGGCAAGTATGAAGGAGAGTTTCAGGTTATCCCTTACCCGAACGGCTTTCTTTATATCAGAATACCAGACTTAACCCATGCTTCCAGCTTCCGGCGTAGCTACCTGATAGGCGTTTTAGCCAAAGTAGTGGTAGATATAGCTTTCTTTTCAGGCAAACCCATTGTTTTAGAAAACCTGAACTTTGGCAAAGACAGACTGGACACTAATAAAAAGTTTAACCGCATGGCCTCCAATTTTCCATTTGCGAAAATGGTAGGGGCAATGTATCGGAGAGCGACAAAAGAAGGGGTGCCTTTCAAGTTAGTATCACCCCGGCATACTTCAACCATAGGTTACTGGAAGTATATGAAACGTTACGCCGTTCCGGTGCATTGCGCGGCGGCACTGGTTACAGGACGCCGGGCAATGGGGTTCAGGGAACGGGTGACTGAAGAACTCAGGCAACTGGTATCGCAAATCAAGCAAAACCTGACCCGGAAGGTTAATCCTGATAGACCTGGGGAAGGAAAAGGGATGACCCGTGGGGTCAGGGCCTGCTTGAGGCGGCTGGAGGAGAGGCTTTCTGTGCATAACGGGCTTGCCCAGAGTGAGCAGGAGGCGTATAACTCCGTCTGGCCTGACCTGAAGTTATTGGCCCTGTCCGTACGGTGACCCCGTTTAGCCGGTGTCGGAGAAACCGGTAGGCGTCCTAACAGGACGCGGGAGGCGGAGTTATACTCCCACCGGGAGGTCAGCATAAACCGGTGCAGTACTCCCGTCCGGGTGGAACTCCCGGGCCGAGGTCCCCTGTCGCCCTGCCCCGCGGGGGCAAATCAAGTATTCGGAAAGGAGGCGAAAGCCTGGTCTGGGGGCCGACTTGACTGAAAATAAAAATAGTCAAGTTTTTTGAACCAGGCAAGCTTAACATGGAGGATAAAGTATGGCGACTTCAAGCAGACATACTAAAAGCCCTGGCCCATCCGTTGCGTTTGCAGATACTGGAGAAATTGCGCCAGGGGGAAGTGTGTGTCTGTCAGCTTATTGCGGATTTACAGGCGGACCAGGCCAATATCTCCCAGCATCTGGCGATCCTGCGGCGGCAGGGCCTGGTGAGCAGCCGACGGGAAGGGAGCTGGGTACATTATAAAATAGTTCATCCTGAGGTTTTTGCGATTTTAGATCAGGTAAAAGGAATTTTGAGTCGGGAAGCGCAACAGAAAGCAGAAATAGTCAAAGCCGTCGATTGAAGGTCGACGGCTTTTTACGTGCGCTCGGCATAGGTACTGTCTATAGGGTGAAAGTCCCGAACGGTGTAGACAGCAGTAGCCGTAGCTTAAGACAAGGGTGTCCACCGTGAGGTGGAATCTGAAGGAAGTCGGCGGCAAACCTCCGGCCCGACGAACAGAAACCACATAAGAGGCTAGCGGCAGTTGGATGAGCTTGCGAAACAAAGCGAAGTCCTTGCTACCGAAGGCTGCCGAGAGTGAATATGGCGGGTAGATGGAGGGAAAGACAGCGCTCTTACCCGGGGAGGTCTGCTGGTAATGTCGGGGAACCCGATAACCCAGGTTGCAAGACATGTCAGAACCGGCAGAAGTTAGCAGAGGCCATAGTAGGCAGTACTGACGTCAGACTGGGATGAGAGTACCGATGCTAAGTATGGGGACGGAATGACCGTAGTGATGAAGCTCCTTGTGGGGCTTCCACTTGGATTTCTCCCTTAACATCGAAGTCGTAGGTTCCCACAAAGGGTCTACCCTTATCTTCTGTGTAGCATGGCTACTGCTCCCTAGCTGGATTATACGGTCTATGACGGTTGGGATTCCCAGTAACCTTATTCCGCCACCAGGTTTCGGAATTTCGACCCGGCGTACCGGTTGCGGTTTATAGGTTCTCGTGAGAAGTTCTTCACTTCTTTCAGCCCTTCACCCTTTAATGGGAGGGGAGCAAAGTGGGCGTGTTATTCAGTTTTGAACAGCGGTCAACCGCGAGGGGGGAACCAATGAACAAAACAATGCCTTACGAAATCTACAAACAAGTAGTACTGGAGGCATACCGCAGAGTAAAAGCGAATAGTGGCGCAGCTGGCATAGTAATAATTATGAGCCTTCTTTTTCTAAAGGAATATAGCCCCATTCATCGCAAATGAGCAGATCTAAATTCTCGAGTTGTTTAAGAAATTTCTTCAGTTCCCCGGATCTTTTGGTTTCCAGCAGCTGATTAACCAGAGCTGCAGTTCTGTAAAATTTAACTTTCTTAGCTCTACTACATGCCTCTACACCTATGGCTGTTGCCAAGTGTGTTTTGCCAGTCCCGACCGGCCCATATAATATCAAGTTTTCCTTCTTGTTTATGAAGGCGGTCGTCTTAATTGTTTCAATATCGATACTGTTAGGGATTTGTATATCATCAAAAGAGTAGTTCTCAAAAGTTTTGATCACATCAAAACAGGCATTTTTATAAATTCCGCCTGTCCAAAATCTACCTGGGCTTCTCCGAGCGGTTGTTCTAGTGGTTAATACCCTTCTTTCTGCCCGAAAAGTTCCAATTTCTTTTGAGCAACGTAGAACCTAACAATGCGGCTCGAGATTTCAAACTCTTCACCGAATTTTTCTTTAAGCCTATCATATACCCGTTGGGCAGTATGTCTCTGTTTGGGCTTTGCCTTTAAATTTTCTTGTAACTATTCATCAATAAGATATTTATATGGTTCAAGCTTGCTTTCCCTTTGCCGTCTTTGTTTTACCTCATTAAAATCCTCTTTACCGACGTATTTCTCTTAACTGTAGCAAAATCATGCCCAGTATCTCTGGCGATACTTCTTAGAGATTTTCTTTTCCTAATTGCCTGAATCTGATATCATAGATTTGATCCATTGCTAGTATCCTTTCTTTACCCCCTTTAGCCTAGTCAACTAAAGGGTACAGTTTTTGAGGGCTGCCGGTAATGTTTTTTTCAGTTTTGTGCTTGATTTTTAAATTTCCATTTGCTTGATTTTTATTTTACCGAAAACAACTATGCGCTGTCAGAAACGCCAAGTATATTCTAGGAAATCGAGGATGGCTAAGACAAAGATTGCGGATGTATGTTTGGAAACAGTGGAAGTGTGTCCGAACCAGATGCTGTGAACTGCGGGCCTTGAACTTGCCTGAGAGGCTTGTCCATATGATGGCCAACGCCCGTAAAGGCTACTGGCGTATGTCTCAACTATTGAACAAGCCCTGAGCAATGCCTATTGACAAAGTCAGGGCTTAAAGAGTTTAACTGAACGTTATCCTCGCATTCGTCAAGCTTGGTGAACCGCTGTATACCGAACGGTACGTATGGTGGTGTGAGAGGAAGAGGGGTTAAGCATTCCCTTCTATTGGATTTACCCCTTGGGAGAATAAAAAGCGTAAAATCCCGGGGGGTTGGGGGCAGCACCTCCAATATAACCGTAGTTTGCTAGCTTGGAAGGTGATTGCGGATATCGAATTTTAATCCGCCGATATTACGGCTCCTACTGTGGGCAAACCTTCATTTATGGACATTTTGAGATAATCACCAACTTATTCAGCCTGGCATCCGTCAGCTTATTCATGCGATTTCAATCATACTGTTAGGCTTATGAATTGTATGTTTTAAAATGAAATAAAGAGAATTTTGTCGATGTTTACAGAATTAAAAAAATAAAGAGTAAAAAGCGTTAAATTTGTTCCTTGAAAAAATTTTATAATAATTATATTCTGTAGTAGATGAGTGTGGGATAACTACAGGGCTACCTAATTATTCTTACTGGATCCCGTAAGGAAGAGTAGGAATTATTAGGGGCCTTTTTATGTTGAAAATTTAGTAAAGATAAGTTTAAAGAGTTAGAAGAGACAGATTTGCTAACGGTCACCTTTTTATTGATTGTGCCAATTTTCACTATAGCTATCTTGAGAAAGGTATTAGATTTTTGTCCGCCTTTGATGGAGAAAAAACACCCATACCCATATTAGAACCTTTAAAACTTCATATAGTAAAGGTGGCCATTATATTATAGCAAAGAAGAAGGTATTTGCTAGGTGCGGTCTTAAAGCATCTGGTAACGTTTACTAAACTTATTCTCTTATAGGTAGCTCGATGCTGGTTGAGTTTTTTTGGCTAGGACTTTACTAAATATATTAAACAATGTAAAATATTAAAAAATCACGAGAAACAAGGGATTTTATTGTTATTTGTAGTATATTTGTAGTATAGACAAATTAAATTTATATTTTTAGCCCATGGGTTTAGCAAAGCTACATGGCTACCTAATTATTCTTACTGAATCCCGAAAGGAGAAGTAAGAGTTATTAGGTAGCTTTTTGTTTTGATAAGGTAAAAAAAACAAAAAAAGGGGGATTTACAAAATGGATAACAACACAAATGTTCTTGAATTTTCTCTGGCCAAGAAGGTGAAAAAAATCTTGAATAAGGGACCTGAAGAAACATTTATTTTTTTTGATCATGGGGTGATAATAATAAAGCTTAAAGGACTGCTAAATGGTACCCAAAAAGAGCTAATAAAAAAAAAAACTGATTTTAATTTTATTACAAAAAAATTTTTAGAAATTATTATTAATGATTGTGTTTTAAAAGAGTTTATAGAAGAAGTTGAAGAGTTATATAAAGTTAAAGTTGAAGAACTTACTAAGAAAATTGACATGGAAAATGATATATGTAAAATAGTTTTATTTTACGAAGAAGCTATTGATTAAGAAGTAGTATTAGTATCTGAATTCGTGATTTTATAAATACATTGTGAAAAGATATTTAATGAACATTTTACATTTATTGGGCCGTAAGTAAGATAAGGCAAAATTACTCGAGTTACAAAATAATTTAAATAGTGCAGAATATTATTTCTTTTAGAAACAGAAAGGATTTCAACGACGTTTGTAGAATAATCTTTATATAATAAATAGCAGTTTTAATATTTTGCCCATGGGTTTGTAAAAGCTACAGGCTACCTAATTATTCTTACTGGAATCCCGAAAGGAGAAGTAAGAATAATTTAGGTAGTTTTTGCTTTTGTAAGGTAAAAAAATCAAAAAAAGGGGGAAGTCATAAAAGATGTAAAATGTTGAAAAGAATTTATGAATAAGGGAGATGTCTTAGGAATTATAAAATTTGGGAGGGGTATAAATGTTTGTTTCAAAACAAACTTTAACACATGACTGTATGGCAATTCAACAGCTACTGGATTCTATGCGTGAAAATGAGAAATTTGTCGACTTACAAAATAGTCTAATTAAAGTAAAAACAAATGAATTAAAAAAATTGGCATTTGAAGTCGTAGAGGTTATTAATAAACTTAATTCCGACTATAAAGTATGTAAAACTGAATATGAGAATTTAAAGGTTAATTTTGATTCGTACAAAAATAGAATATGCTTATTGTTAAATGATTGTTTTGATATAAATAATAATGACTCATTAGCAGTAGTGTTGCATAAAATTTTTTAAAATTTGTCAAGCTGGGAATTAATTCGATTTAACACAAAATAGGACGAATTATGCGTTTTTTAGCTGAGAAATATAAAAATCTCCTTTATAATAGAGATTAAGGGTAGTCCTTGCCCAAATCTCTAATATAAAGGAGAAGCTATAATGCAAGGCAAGGATATCACAAAATCCACATTTTTTCAATTGTTTCAGCCAATTTTTCACGAAAAAATTTTTCAGCTTATTAATAACGCAGGTGTTGACAAATACGTTAAAAAACTGACAGCACTTAAGCTATTCTATCTTCTGGCCTATGCCCAGTTAGAACAATTAAAAGGTCTACGGGATATTAGCAATAGCTTAAATAACGATCTTCAAAGTATATGCATTGCTCTTGACTCTATAAGCCATTCTCAGATATCACGTAGGCTGAACGCATTGCCAGTAAGCATTTTTAAAGCAATCTTTCAAGATCTTACGCGGCAAATTGGAGAGAAAGTTGGTTTCCAGAAAATCCGTAATTCATTGGGACGTATTTATCTAATTGATGCCTCGGTTATTAGCTTGTGTCTAAGCCGTTATCGCTGGGCAGAATTCCGTAAAGAGAAAGGCGGTATAAAACTTCATCTCAGGCTTAATTTGTTTGGGCAAGGGGTCCTGCCGGATTGCGCAACAATTACCACAGCAAAACATAGTGATAAGACAGAAATGGACAATCTGATAGTTGAAGAGAAGGATGCAATTAATATTTTTGACCGCGGCTATGTTGATTACAAGAAATTCGATCACTACTGTGAAAAAGGAATAGGTTTTGTAACTCGTCTCAAGTCAAATGCTGTGGTGTATGTGCAAAAAGAATTGCCACTTTCGCCGGAAAGCGAAATTAGCAGGGATTACATAGCTATCCTGGGCTGGGGTTCATCAAGAATGAAGCACCCTGTACGTCTGATTGAAACAACGGATACAGAAGGGAATCAAATTACAATTGTAACGAATGTCTTTGAAAAGACTGCCGAAGAAATCGGGCAGTTATATCGCTACCGCTGGCAGATTGAAATTTTCTTCAAGTGGCTCAAGCAACACCTGCACGTCAAACATTTATATGGTCTTGGTCAGCAGGCAGTAGAAAATCAGTTATATATCGCATTGGCAACATACTGTTTATTGAAGATGATCCAAATAAGGACAGGGTGTGAAGGCTCACTGCTGACTGTAAAAAGGCTTGTTTGCGCCTGTCTTTATGAGCCCTACGAGGTATTTAGGAAAAAACTATGTAAACAGAAAAAGCGAACGTCCAAAGGACGACGAAGACTAAATTACGAAGCAATATATGAGTTAACAGTAAGGCAAGTAATGGACGGAGAAACAAATTTTCTGAATGAAGTGAGTTATGACCCAATTATATTGTAAAGCAAAATGGCTGACAAAATGTGGAATAGGACTACCCTCTATTACCACTAGCCCTTTTGGCCAAAGAACTGGAGTCCTTAATTACATATAATTACATAAATGTCATATATACCATAATGCGTAATGACCAAAACATAGTTGACTACCATTCATAAAATTAATGCAACGCTACTGGACTCATTAGTTAATTTTTTAGAAAAAATCGCTGAGCAAGGAAATGCATTATTAGATGAATCTAATAAGCTGAAAAACAATCTAGACCTTGATATCAACAATAACCGATATTTAGATGATTTGAAAACAATTATATTGAATATAAATAATGTGATTAACAATATTTTCATTGAAACAAAAAATATTAATAATAACACCACTCAGCTGGCCTCAGGAGCAGAAGAAATCACCAGCACCATCAACGAGATGAGTGCCTCGATAAAGAATGTATCAGGGGATACTGAAAGCCTGGCAGAAGCCATCAAGGAGATAGTGGAACTTAACAGCAGCATGGCAGAAGGGATAAAAGGTGTAGCTCAGAATGTAACAGAGCTGGCCTCAGGAGCAGAAGAAATCACCAGCACCATCAACGAGATGAGTGCCTCGATAAAGAATGTATCAGGGGATACTGAAAGCCTGGCAGAAGCCATCAAGGAGATAGTGGAACTTAACAGCAGCATGGCAGAAGGGATAAAAGGTGTAGCTCAGAATGCAACAGAGTTGGCCTCAGGAGCAGAAGAAATCACCAGCACCATCAACGAAATGAGTGCCTCGATAAAGAATGTATCAGGGGATACTGAAAGCCTGGCAGAAGCCATCAAGGAGATAGTGGAACTTAACAGCAGCATGGCAGAAGGGATAAAAGGTGTAGCTCAGAATGCAACAGAGCTGGCCTCAGGAGCAGAAGAAATCACCAGCGCCATCAACGAGATGAGTGCCTCAGTTGAAGGAGTTGCCAGTGATATTCAGACTTTGACTGATTCCATAAATGAGATTGACTCATTAAATAATAATTTAGCAAGAATTGCAAGCAATATTGCCAGCGAAACAGATACTCTTTATTCCAGCACAGATAATATCAGGATTAACATCGAAAAAATGGAGCAATCATTTGAAGAAAATATTTATTTGGCAAATGAGTTGGACAAAAATTTAACTGATTCAAAAAGTAACATTGAGTCAGTAATTAAAGATGTGATTGAGGTATCGAACAGTGTCATAGATCTTACAGGGGACTTAAAACAAGAAAACGGAAACATTAGCACTTCTATTATTCAGATGAACAATGCTATAAATAATATTTCTGCTTCAATGAGTACTATTGCTGCAGCTACTGAAGAAGTGTCTGCGGCTCTTGAAGAAGTTAATGCTACAAATTACGATATAGAAAACAATGCTCAGAAAACTTATCAATTTGCAGAACAAACTCTTGAGTTATGCAGAAAGGGAGTAGATGCGGTAAACAGCAACTTGGAAGGATATGAACAGGTAAAAAATGTTGTTATGAATGCAGCGCAAGTTATGAGTGTATTAAGTAAAAGAAGTGATGAAATTGGTACAATTGTTGATATGATTACTGACATCGCAGAACAAACCAACTTACTGGCCCTAAATGCTGCAATTGAAGCTGCAAGAGCCGGTGAATATGGAAGAGGGTTTGCGGTTGTAGCAGATGAAGTGAGAAATCTTGCGGAAAGGTCTGCTAAAGCCGCTAAAGAGATTGTCTTACTAATTAAAAACATTCAAACTGAATCAAGTAATGCTGTTAAAGCAATAAATGAGGGAGTCAAAACCGTTGATGAAGGTATAAATCAAGCGGCGATGACAAGAGATGTGATTATTTCGGTAGAAAAGAATATGGAACAAACGGCAGATTTTATGGGACAAATTGTAAATGCAGTGTCAGAAACATCAAAAGCTATTAGCCAGGTCAGTGATGCAGTTATAAATATTCAACAACAGAGTGAACAAGTCGTTAAGGGATTGAATGAACAGTCTCAGGGTGCAGCTCAAATAATGAACGCTATAGATAGTGTAGCAAACAAAACTGAGAAGTTGTATGAGATGGCACGCGAATCCGGGGAAAAAAGTAATGAAATGGAAAAACAAATAGTAGACACTTTAAACAAATCCCTTGGACATGTTGAGGATATAAAAACCGCTATTGAAGACCAGGCTAAAGGTGCAACTCAAATTACTGCTTCAGTCAAACAAATTAATGATCGTGCAGCGGTTCTCGCAGAAATGGCAAAACAAATGGCAAATGATAGTAAAATTATTGTGGAACGGGTAGCACATGTAAGACAGATGGGAGAACAGATATCTGTAGCCAGCCGTGAACAGGCAAAAGCAGCGGAACAGATTACTGTTGCAATTGAAGACATAGCAAATCAGACCGTACAAGTGGCTGGTGCAATGCAGAAGATGGGAGAAGAAAGTGATAAAGTAGTAGAACGGGTAGCCCATGTAAAACAGATGGGAGAACAGATATCTGTAGCCAGCCGTGAACAGGCAAAAGCAGCGGAACAGATTACTGTTGCAATTGAAGACATAGCAAATCAGACCGTACAAGTGGCTGGTGCAATGCAGAAGATGGGAGAAGAAAGTGATAAAGTAGTAGAACGGGTAGCCCATGTAAAACAGATGGGAGAACAGATATCTGTAGCCAGCCGTGAACAGGCAAAAGCAGCGGAACAGATTACTGTTGCAATTGAAGATATAGCAAATCAGACCGTGCAAGTGGCTGGTGCAATGCAGAAAATGGGTGAAGAACAGGGTAAGGTGGTAGAAAGCTTGAAAGAGATTGACAAGGTCTTAAAAGATTTGACTATGGATGTCAATAAAGATACTGTTAACCCAGTTTATCAAATGGATAAAAAAATAGAAGAATTGCTAAAGGTGGTTAATGAAGTAAAAGAAAAGTCTATGAAATTAATGCTAAACTACAATAGAATATAAGGAATGAAGGACTAGCAATGCTTTTTTAGCATTGCTAGTCCTTTTCGAGATGGGGGGCGACGAATGAAAAGTTTGCTAAGAGATACAATTTATCAACTAACTGGTAATGTATTAAGTAATAGCAAAATAGATCGTATCGAAAATCAATTAGTAAAAATATACAATCTAAAGACAACTGAATTAAATGAATTTATTACTTCGAATTTAAAAACCTCAGAGTTTAGAAAAATATTAATCGATTTAGCTACAATAAATGAAACTTATTTTTTTAGAGAAGAGCATTTGTTGGATACCATGATATATTTGTTGAAAAAGTCTCCTTTTTATAAAGATATTTTTATTTGGAGTGCTGCGGCGTCTACTGGTGAGGAAGCATATAGTATAGCAATAAAAATTTTAGAGTCTGGGTTAATATTGCCGAATACCAACTGGCAAATAGTTGGTACAGATATAAACCCGTTAAATATCGAAAAAGCTCGTCAAGGCTGTTACAATAAAAATAGTTTTACTTTCAGACAAGTAAAAAATGAAAAATTAATAAAAAAATATTTTAGTAGGCACCCGGATAACCATGATATTCTTATAGTTAAAGATAGTATAAAGAACCATGTAATTTTTCATGTAGCTAATTTAATAAATTTAAGTGATCTAGAAACAAAAATTGGCAATATTAAATTTAATATAGTCTTTTTGAAAAATGTATTATTTTATTTTGATTCCGATAATAAAAAAATTGTTTTGGATAATATATATAATTTTATGGAAAGAAATAGTTATCTTATTTTAGGTTCCTCTGAGTCAATATACAACATAAAACATAATTTTATCAGATATGAAATTAATAACTCTATTGTTTATAAAAAAATATAGGAGGCTATAAGAAGATTTTAAGGTGGTAACGCTATGAGATATGAGTTATTTGAGAAAATTTATGATATTGATTCGAACATGAATATTAAGGAAATTTTATTAGCTACTATCAAGTCGATAGTACAGGCAATCGGGGAAAGAGATCGGTATACGAGAAAACATTCAGAGAATGTAGCAGCATATGCTAAGATAATTGCTAATGAGCTAAGACTTTCTCAGGATGAAATCGAAAAGATTTATTTGGCGGGATTATTTCATGATATAGGTAAGATAGGGATTCCAGATTATATACTGAATAAGCCGGGGAAATTAAACGATGAAGAATTAATGTTTATCAAGGAGCATCCTCGAATAGCCTGTCGTATTTTGGAAAGCTTTGATATTTTTAAGGATATTTTACCTGCAATTGAGCAACATCATGAACAGTGGAACGGTAGTGGATATCCCTTTGGCTTGATTGGGGAATCGATAGATCTAGGGGCAAGAATTATTGCGGTTGCAGATGCCTTTGATGCCATGATTACTGATCGGGTATATAGAAAGGGAATGAAGCAGGATGAAGCAATAGATAACTTAATCAAAGGTGCCGGTCAACAATGGGATCCTGAAATTGTGGACGTATTTGTCCGCTGGTGGGAAAAAATGTATAATCCTCAAGGTAAACATGACTGGAAACTAAAATACGTAAGAACTATATACAAGGATTTTTTAAATGATGCAACAGAAGGCAAGGTTATTCTTTTAGATGAAAGCGATATTGAAAAGTACAAAGAAGATTATAAAGTTTACGGTGAAATGCCAGTTTTATACTATCGGGACCTGATTGAGGCCAGAAAGCTTTTTAATGAATTTCTGGATCAATTAGATATTAACAAAGAAAAACAGCGTATTTACATTCTTGTTTTTTCAGAACTGGTAAACAATATTTTAAAACATGCTGAACGCGGTATGGTAGAATGGGGGATTGACAATTTTGATGATTTGGTTTTGACTGTTAATGATTATGGTCCCGGGTTTTTGCTGGAAAAGCTGCCACAAAGTTTGTTAATCAGTGGTTTTTGTACCACAAATACACTAAAATCAGTTGGATTAGGGTTGCCGTTTGTGTTAAAATATTGTAAAAAGTTAACAATTGCCAATTGCTCAGGTGGTACCTTTATTTCTGTAAAGCTGACTAAATAAACAGACTGTCGGCAAGATGTCGGCAGTCATTTTGCTTTTCTGTGTTTGAATTTTCAACAATTTCACAAAAGAAGCTGTCGAAAAGGGAGAGAATGCCGAGGCCTTAAACGAACTAGTCAGGTCAGGAAAGCAATGCAGAAGGCAAAACGGTAGATGGATGCTAAAAAAAGAGCTGAAGGACACATTATTGATTCAGCAACCATTCTCCCGCGGGAAGGCTTTGAAGCGTTGCTGGTTTTCGCAGCATTAATCGCATTTTTGCGCAAGGCCGGTCAAAGTGACAAGGGGAAATATCTCCTGGCAGCTCAGGGAGTATTGCTGGCAGCGGCAGTAGTAGCTCTGGTCTGGTCCTGGAAAAACAAACAAGCACAAAACTAAAGCTATTGCCGATAACTTCTAACTCCCTGCTCTGATAGCAGCGAGTTTTATGTTGGTCTGGCATGTTTATTGAGCCGATGGCTTGAAAGAAACCCTGTCACCTAACCAGCGGGAAGAAAACCCGTAAGCAAGGGCGTTACTAGCCAACAGTAGGATCTATTGGTGCGCCGAAGGGGGACTCTAAAACATAGCGCAAGCGAACCGGGGTTGGCTCGTCATGTGAGTAACCTTGAATAAAGTGGGAAAGAGAAAACTGCGGCTGGAAGGCCAAAAGGAACGGCTATCGAGGTGACGAAACTGTTGGAGAGTGAGTCCGCTCAGTTGGAGTAGCTTTCGGACAGAATCTGCAGGAGGAGCTGTGTCACCTTCATCACGAAATCAAAACCGGCACATATGAACCCAACCTGTATTGCGAGTAGAAATTCCGAAAGCGGACGGGACAAACGTCCGCTTTGGATACCTACTGTAAGAGACAGGGTAGTCCAGTAAGCCATACTCCAATATGACGTTTACCTACTTTATTTTGTTATAGTACAAATGGACTAAAAAAGGACTATAGCCATTGACAATGACTTTCATTAGCAGTATAATGCAATTGAAAATCATTATCATAAGGAGGAACAACAATGAAAGTCAAACAATGGCTAGCGGCATTAGGGGTGTCCACCATTTTGCTTACAACCAGCTCCGTCTGGGCTGCAACAAAAATGCCAGCAGAAGCTACTGCCAAAATCCCGGCTTTATTGCGTGTCCTGGAGGAAACGGAAGAGGCGGTAAAAAAGGGTGAAAATACCGAGGCTTTAAAGGAAATCAAGGAATTTTATGAGCTATACGAAGGAATTGAAACCCAGGTCAAGGCAGTAGCTGCTAAAGAACATGAGAAAATTGAGGAACATGTGGATGAGGTTAAAAAACTGCTGGCTGCCAAGCAGGTGAAAAGTGAAGAGGTAGAGCAACATCTTGAAGCGATTGCCGGTGAATTAAAAGAACTGTCCGGCCAGGAAGATGCTGCTGAAGGTAAGACAGTAGATGTGGCTGCCAAACAAAAAGAGTTAAAGGAAATCTTCGAAAAAGCGGAAGCAGCCGCAAAGGCAGGAGATTGGAATAAAGTAAAAGAGGAAATCGGGGAATTTTATCTGGGCTATGAAACCATTGAGAAACAGGTAGAGGTATCTAACCGGGAAGCCCATGAAGCTATTGAAGCAGGAGTAGATGAGATTAAATCCCTGTTGGCCCAGAATCCGGTTTCCGCAGAGAAGGTAAAAGAGGCCCTGGAAAAAATCGAATCCGGACTGGTTGCCATCGCACCGGCTGAGCAGAAAGCTGAAGGCAAAGTTAAAGTGCTGGCTGAGTTGCAGGAAAAACTGGAAGCAGCTTTGAAAGCTGTGGAAGAACAAAACTGGGAGAAAGCCAAAGCTGAACTGGCAGAATTCTATGAGAAATATGAAGTAATTGAGGCAGAAGTCAAAGCCAGTCAGAAAGGCTTGCACGAACAAATTGAAAATACCCTGGATGAAGCCAAGAAACTTTTAGCAACTTCTGCTCCTGAACAGGGAAAAATCAAGGAAAAGATAGAAGCCCTTGAGGCCCTGGTCAAGCAACTGAAAGAAGAAAAAGCCCCAGGGGAAGAAGCTCAGGTCCAAAAAGGCAATATGAGTGGCATAATCGATTCCGCCACTATTCTACTGCGGGAAGGTTTCGAGGCCTTGCTGGTGTTTGCAGCTTTACTGGCTTTTTTGCGCAAGGCTGGACAAAATGACAAAGTGAAATATCTTTATGCTGGCGCTATCCTCGGTGTTGTGGCCTCTTTCCTGGTGGCGTGGGTCTTTGGTGCAGCCTTTACTGCCAATGTGGCTAACCGGGAAATCGCTGAAGGGGTAATTTCTCTTATCGCAGCTGGCATGTTGTTCTATGTAAGTTACTGGTTAATCAGCAAAGCCAATGCTGAACAGTGGCAAAAATATATTTCCGGTCAGACGCAGGCGTCCCTGGCGCAAAATAATGTCCTGTCCCTGGCTTTTGTAGCCTTTCTGGCGGTATTCCGGGAAGGATTTGAAACAGTTCTGTTTTACGCTGCCCTGATCCCTCAGATTGGCTGGGCCAGTGCTGGTACCGGTATGGTTATTGCCACTGCCGCTCTGGCGGCTGTTGCCGTTGCCATTTTCGTCTTCGGGATGAAGGTTCCCATTAAACCTTTCTTCACCATTACCGGGGTCTTGCTCTATTATCTGGCCTTTAAATTTACCGGAGTGGGGATTCACGAATTGCAGGAAGGAAAGGTTGTTGGTGAAACGATCATTCCCTGGATTCCCAAAGTGCAAGGGATTGGCCTGTATCCTTCCATGGAATCCCTGGCAGCCCAGGGCCTATTGCTGGCAGCTGCTGTAATAGCATTAATCTGGGTATTAAAGAACAAACCTGCCCAGAATTAGGTTAATTCAAACTGCTCCCTGCTCAATAAAAGCAGGGAGTTTGCTTTTTGTCTTGCAGATTATGGTGGAATAGTATATACTTTTTTCCATGAACAGTTATTCATTAAGGGGGCAATGTAGATGCAACTGACAGTTCCTACACCTTTTCCGGTGGGGCCGGTTAACTTATATGCCTTACAGGGGGAAAAGGGTTTTTATTTAATTGATGCCGGGGTGGCGACCCCTGAAGCCCGGCAGCTGATTAAGGACTGGCTGCCTGCTCCTTTGCAGGGTATACTGGTTACCCATGGCCATCCCGACCATCTGGGGCTGGCAGCGGAAATAGCCCGTGAGCATAATTGTCCGGTCTACTTAAATGAAGATGAGTTTCAACGATTAAAGGAGCCCGGAAGCCAGGCTCTGGCCAGGGCGGAGCTGCTGATCCAGGGCGGCGTGCCAGGGGAGATGCTGGCGGAATTGACGGAAGTTTACCAGAAGTCGCGGCAATCCTATGTAGTGCCTTTGCAGGATGTAGAAGTAAGGGCATTAAAAGCCGGAGATGTTTTTGAAACGGTACAGGGCCCGCTGGAAACCCTGTTTACTCCCGGACACTCAGCGGGACATTGTTGTTTTTATCTGCGTCAGCATGGAATTCTCTATTCCGGGGACCACATTTTAAGCGATATTTCCCCCAATCCTATTCTGGACAAGGGTAAGGATGGCCAGCGGCGGCGGTCAATGCTGGAGTACTTGCAGAGCGTGGAAATGGTAGCAGCATTGCCGGTAAAGCTGGTCTATCCGGGACATGGCCAGCCCTTTACTGATCTGGCCGCGGTTCTGGAGCGGTTCCGTGACTATCATCAACAGCGGGAGCAAACGGTAATGGCAGCCCTGGATATCACGCCCCAAACTCCCTACCAAATAGCTTGCCAGGTGTATCCCGACATGAAGGCCCTGGATGTTTTCCTGGGCATCTCCAAGGTCTGGGGGCATCTGGACCTGCTAGAACAGGAAGGAAAAGTGACAGTAACCGCTAAAGATAATGTTCACTATTACAACCTCCGTTAGGGGGCTGTTTTTGGCATTTCATGGACGATTTTCGACCTTTCGGCGAAATGAATATATTTTCAGAAAATAATACTTTACAATCAAAGGAGGGGAATGAGCGTTCATTCATAGGGAGGTAAGAGACAATGAACTTGCGGGAGAATTTATTTAATAGTGTACAGCAAAGGGGAGAGGCGGAGGCCTATACTTATCTTGGTAAAACCTGCTCCTACACGGAACTGGGACAGCAGGTAGCCAGGCTGGCGGGTAAATTGCGAGAACTCGGGGTTAAGGAAGATTGTTCTGTAGCTTTGATTTTGCCCAATTCGGCGGAATTTCTCATCACCTATTATGCTGTGGTTAGCCTGGGTGCCCGTGTGATTCCCATTAATCCCCTTTATACCAGAGATGAGATCGGCTATATTCTGATGGACAGTCAGTCTATCGGGGTTGTGACTTTACCACAGATTGCTGCAGCTTTGCTGGAGTATAGAGCTTACTTGCCGCATTTGAGCTGGATAATTGCCTGTGGAGAAAAGGTAGAGGGGGCCATTAGCTGGGCTGAGGCTTTAGAGGCAGTGCCTTTAACCAGCTGGCAGGAGCTACATGAAGATGATGTAGCGGTAATCCTCTACACCTCTGGCACCACCGGGAAGCCGAAGGGAGCTATGCTCACTCATAAAAATCTTTGTTCCAATGCAGAGTCATTACGGCATTATGTCCGGGCTACTGCAGATGATCGTTTTGTAGTTGTTTTGCCTATGTTCCATGTGTTTTGCATGACTGTCTGCATGAATATGGCCGTACTGGTAGGAAGTCCGATGTATATCCTGCCCAAATTCTCACCAGCTGAAGTGGTAAATGTGATCAGGGACTGGCAGGCAACAGTCTTTGCCGGGGTGCCGACGATGTACAATTTTATTATGCAAATTCCTAACGCTCGTCCGGAAGATTTTCGCAGTTTGCGGCTGGCCATTTCCGGGGGAGCTTCTTTGCCGGTAGAGCTGTTGCGCAATTTCGAAGCCAAATTCCGGACTATTATTCTGGAAGGTTATGGGCTCTCTGAAGCAAGTCCGGTAGTGTCCTTCAACCCCATTGATGGGGCCCGCAAACCTGGGTCCATTGGTTTGACCATTCCAGGGGTGGAGGTAAAAATTGTGGATGACAATGACCGCGAACTACCGGCAGGAGAAGTAGGAGAACTGGTTGTAAAGGGACCGAATGTCATGGCCGGTTATTTCAATAATCCAGCAGCTACGGCGGAAGCCCTGCGGAACGGCTGGCTGCATACCGGCGATTTAGCCCGGCGGGATGAAGAGGGTTATCTCTATATTGTAGACCGCAAAAAGGACATGGTCATCGTTGGTGGCTACAATGTTTATCCCCGGGAAGTGGAAGAGGTCTTATATCAGATACCCCAGGTGCTAGAAGCGGCGGTAATCGGTGTGCCAGATCCGGATTATGGTGAAGCGGTAGTGGCCTTTGTCGCTACTAAAGCTGGTCAAACTTTAACTGAGGAAGAGGTTTTAGAGCATTGTCGCCAGCATTTGGCTAAATATAAAGTGCCGGCCAAAATAATTATTACGCCGGAGCTTCCCAAAAACAGCACTGGCAAAATTTTGCGGCGGGTGTTGAAAGAGCAGCTCGGGGCTTGACAAATGGCCTTTCCTTGGCTAACATGATAGAGAACCAGAAAAATGATTGGGTGGGGGCAGAGAGATGGCAAAGAAAAAGGGAGAGAAGTATGAGGCCATCCTCGATGCTGCGGTAAAAGTGATTGCTGCCAATGGCTATGCCAACTCCCAGGTCAGCAAGATTGCCCGGGAAGCCGGGGTAGCCGATGGAACCATTTATCTCTATTTCGACAGCAAAGAGGAAATTCTCATTGATTTGTTCAATGAGTTTATGGGCCAGTTTATTGAAGAAGTGCGCCAGGAAATCGCAGCAATGCCGGATGTGGTTAGCAAACTGCGTAAACTGGTGGAGGCTCATCTGACCAAGCTGGAAGCCAGTCCGGATCTGGCCACAGTCACCCAGGTGGAATTGCGCCAGTCCGACCCGCGCTTGCGCCTGGCTCTAGGGGAAACCCTGCGCGGTTATTTCCGTTTGATCGAAGAGCTGATTGAAGAAGGGAAGGCCCAGGGGGTTTTTGCCCCTGATCTGAATAAATATCTGGCCCGGCAAATGATCTTTGGCACCCTGGATGATATTGTTACTCGCTGGGTCTGGAGCCGTCGCCATTACAGTCTGGCGGCCCAGGTACCACAGGTTTTCCAAATGCTGCTACACGGTCTTTGTGGCCGTTAGCATATACCTACCCCCTATCTTTTCGGTTTGGCCCCTTTCGGGCCGTTTTTTCTTTCAGGCAGGAATACGGGCCAGGATGATGAATTATACTAAGCAGAAGATAAAGAAAGGAGTTGGCCGGATGAAACAGGAAGAACTCCTGCGTATAGGGGAACAGGCTCTGGCGTATTTGAAAAAAGCGGGAACGGTGGAAGGGGAAATTTATCTCTCCTCTTCCCGGGAATTGTCAGTAGATGTGGCGAATAGCCAGGTGGAAACCCTGAAAATGGCGGAGGAACAGGGTTTGGGAATTAGAGTGTTTCGGGAAGGCAAACTGGGGTTTGCCTATACCAGTGACTTTTCGCCTGCTGCTGTGCAAAGGGCAGTGGAGCAGGCGCTGGCTAATGCCGTACATACTGCGGCTGACCCGGCCTATGGCCTGCCGGAAAACGCTAAGGACTATCCTGAGCTTCAATTACTAGACCCCCTGCTGGCGCAGACGCCGGTTGAAACCAAAATCGAGCTGGCTAAAAGGGTGGAGGCGCAAGCCCATGCCGCTGATCCGCGGGTAAAAATCACTGAGTCCTGCGGGTATTCCGAAAGCCAGTACACCATCGCCATTGTCAATACCAGAGGTCTGAAGGCCAGTTATGAGGGAGGCTACTGTGGGGCTTATGCCTTTGTAGTGGCTGAAGATAAGGGGGAAGCCCAGACTGGATATCACTTTAATTATGCTCTGGATTTTAACAGCCTGAACCCGGAAGAAATCGGGCGGGAAGCGGGTTTGCAGGCAGCCCGCATGCTGGGAGCAGAACCTCTTACCACTGCGACCATGCCAGTGGTATTTGCTCCCCGCATTGCTACCGCTTTCCTGGGCGTGCTGGCTCCGGCTTTGTCCGCAGAGGCCGTTCAAAAAGGCAAGTCCCTCTTTGCCGGCAAAATCGGCAGCAATGTAGCGGCACCGCTGGTTACTCTTATTGATGACGGACGACGGCCAGGAGCGATTATGTCCGCTCCCTTTGACGGGGAAGGAGTGCCTTCCCAGGAGACCATCCTGATTCAGGCCGGGCGATTGGACAGCTTTTTATACAACACTTATGCAGCCCGCAAGGAAGGCAAACAGTCTACTGGAAATGGTCAGCGGCCCAGTGGGTTTAAAGGCACTCCTGAAATCGGTACTACCAATTTCTTTCTCGCACCTGGACCCGTCAGTCCTGAGCAGCTGCTGGCAGAGATTGAATATGGTTTCTATGTCACGGAAGTAATGGGCATGCATACAGCCAACCCCATTTCCGGGGATTTTTCCGTTGGAGCAGCCGGTTTCCTGATTGAGAAAGGCCAGTTAACCAAACCGGTACGGGGAGTGGCACTGGCCGGCAATCTGGCTGAGCTACTGCAAAAAATCGATGCCATTGCTGATGACCTGACCTTTTTTGGCGGCAAAGGCTCACCAACTGTGCGCATTCAAGCCATGCCCGTCAGTGGCAAGTAGCAGTCTGGCATGTCGGATTTTTTCCGGCATGCTTCTTTATTCCCTTGACTACTTGTGGTAAAATATTGTACTGATGGGTTTAAGACAGGTGGTGAAAAGGATGAAAAAAGTTCTGGTTTTAAATGGACCAAATCTAAATTTGCTGGGGATCAGAGAACCAGGGGTTTACGGGGAAACTACCCTGGTGGAGATCAACCGTATGATGGAAAAACTGGGGCGCCAGTTTGGCCTGGAGCTGGAGTTTTTTCAGTCCAATCACGAGGGCAGTTTGATTGACCGCATTCACCAGGCCTATGGCCGCTGTCAGGCTATTATTATCAATCCCGGGGCCCTGACTCATTACAGTTTTGCCCTGCGGGATGCCCTGAAAGCGGTGAATCTGCCGGTAGTGGAGGTGCACCTGACCAATATCCATGCCCGGGAACATTTCCGGCAGCTTTCGGTTATTGCCGATGTAGCAGCTGGAACCATATGCGGGTTCGGGCCGGAAAGCTACATGCTGGCAGTGCAGGCAGTTGCGGCTTTACTGGCCAAGGAGGAAAATCAATGAATTCAAGAGTACATAAGTTGAGACAATATTTGCAACAGGAAAAACTGGAGGGCTATCTGGTCAACCGGCCGGAGAACCGCCGCTACCTCAGCGGTTTTACCGGCAGTAATGGCTGGTTGTTGATTACGGAAAAGGATACCCTGCTGTTGACGGATTTTCGCTATCTAGAACAGGCTGCAGCCCAGGCGGATGGCTGGCAGGTAATCGACCTGGGCAATCAGCCCATGGAAAAACTGGTGCAGACCATCAGGGAGACCGGTATCAGTAATGTAGGTTTTGAAGCGGATTTTCTGCCCTATAAACAGGGACAAACCCTGCAGGAAAAACTTAAGCCCCTGGAACTGGTGGCCCGGGAAGGGCTGGTGGAACGGCTGCGCTGGCTCAAAGATGAACAGGAGCTGGCTCTGATCGAAAAAGCAGTACATATTGCCGACCAGGCCTTTGAGCGCTTGCTACCTGTAATTAAACCCGGGATTTCGGAACTGGAACTGGCTCTGGAATTGGAATTTATTCTGCGGCGGCTGGGCAGTGAAGGACTGGCTTTTCCTTCTATCGTGGCCTCCGGGCCCCGTTCTTCCTTGCCTCATGCTACTCCCAGCCAACGGCAGCTGCAGGCCGGGGATTTCCTCAAACTGGATTTTGGGGCAGTCTGGCAGGGTTATCATTCGGATATGACCCGAACAGTGGTGCTGGGGAAAGCCACGGCAGAACAGAAAAAAGTTTATGAAACCGTGCTGGCGGCGCAGCTACAGGCTCTGGCTGTCATCCGGCCGGGATTAACAGGACGGGAAGTGGACAAAGTGGCCCGGGATCTGATCAGCGCTGCCGGTTATGGCCGGAATTTTGGCCATGGTCTGGGCCACAGTCTGGGTCTGGTGATCCATGAAGAACCACGCCTTTCTCCCCAGGGAGATGTGACCCTTGCTCCCGGGATGGTATTGACTGTTGAACCGGGAATTTACCTGCCCGGCTGGGGTGGGGTAAGGATTGAGGATGTGGTTGTTGTTACTCCTGAGGGTTGCCGGGTGTTGACCAAAGCTCCGAAGACCCTTTTGGAAATAGAACTCTAGAGATAAAACAGGAGGTTGAGTTAACAGATGATTTCTTCCAACGATTTTCGTAATGGCATGACCATTGAGGTCGAAGGAGATGTTTATCAGATCGTGGAATTTCAGCACGTCAAACCGGGTAAGGGTGCTGCTTTTGTGCGCACCAAGCTGAAAAATGTGCGTACCGGTGCTGTCATTGAGAGAACTTTCAATGCCGGAGAGAAAGTGCCCAAAGCCCATGTGGAACGGAAAGAAATGCAGTATCTCTATAATGATGGCGAAAACTACAACTTTATGGATATGGAAACCTATGACCAGGTCATGTTGTCCAAAGAGCAACTGGGAGATGCCATCAAGTGGCTTAAAGACAATATGAATATCCATGTGTTGATGTTCCAGGGACAGACCATCGGGGTAGAAGTGCCCAATTTTGTAGAACTGAAAGTAGTGGATACTCCGCCGGGAATCAAGGGTGATACTGCTTCCGGCGGTTCCAAACCGGCCACTCTGGAAACCGGAGCGGTGGTACAGGTGCCCTTCTTTGTGGAAACCGGTGATGTCCTGCAAATCGATACCCGGACCGGCACCTATATCAAACGGGTATAATTGTTGACCTGGCGGGAAAACCTAAGGGGCAGGATTGAAAGAGAAAGGGGATGAAAATATGAAAACCCTGAAACAACGGGTAAGCTATCTCAAAGGACTGGCAGATGGGCTGAATATCAATAGTGAAACCAGGGAAGGGCGTTTGCTGGTAGAAGTCATCGATGTGCTCAAGCATATGGCCGAGAAGATCGATGAACTGGATGAAGCCTATGAAGAACTGGCTGATTATGTAGAGTCCATTGATGAGGATCTGGAAGAGCTGGAAGAGGAGCTGGATACTGTCTGCGACTGTGGCCATGACCATGATGAGTTTGAAGATCTGGATGAAGATGAATTTGTCGATGTGGAATGCCCCAACTGCCATGAAATAGTGGCCTTTGAACGGGATATCATTGATGATGAGGATTTGATTGAAGTAACCTGCCCCAATTGTGACACAGTAGTGTTTGTTAATGACCAGGATGTAGACTGGTCAGAAGTGGAAAAAGCTGGCCAACAAGCCAGAGCTGAAGAAGAAGACATTTAAATTTAATATGCTGCAACGGAAAACCTGGAGGCGATTTGCCTTCAGGTTTTTTTCATGCTGGCATAAAGTAGACAAGTTCGCATATACATGGGTACAGAAAGGGGGGTGAGGGGGTTGGAAAAGATAGCAGCCTGGCTGGCTCCTAACCTGGCTGCAGCGGTGCTGACAGTACCGCCTGAGCGCTGGCCCCTGGTGGAGGAAATCCGGTTGCGGGCTGGGCGACCGCTGCAGCTGCGGCTGGGAGATGAGGAGATGTGGCCGCGACTGGAAGGAGAGCCGGTACTGGTTACCGCTGAGGATATTGCCCGGACCCTGAATATAATGACGGCTGCTTCCATTTATGCCTATGAGGCGGAATTGAGCAAGGGATATCTTACCCTACCCGGTGGACACCGGGTGGGTATTGCCGGCAAGGTGCTAAGGGACGGCAACAAAATCCGGGGTTTTCAGCATTTCGGTTCCCTCAATATCCGCCTGGCCCGGCAGTATCCAGGGGTAGGAGAAAAGCTATTGCCCCAGCTGCTGGATAAAGTAACAGGCAGACTTCATAGCACCCTGATTATCTCGCCACCGCGCTGTGGGAAAACCACTTTGCTCAGAGATTTAGTCAGACTGGCTAGTAGCGGCTGGCCGGCAGCCGGACTGGCCCCTCTGACTGTGGGCCTGGTGGACGAGCGGTCGGAAATTGCCGGCTGTTATCAAGGGATACCTCAGCTGGAAGTTGGCCCCCGCACCGATGTGCTGGATGGCTGTCCTAAAGCGGAAGGGCTGTCTATGTTAATTCGCACCATGGGGCCGGAACTGGTAGTCTGTGATGAAATCGGAACTGCTGCTGATCAGCAGGCGTTGCTGGAAGCAGCCAATAGCGGGGCAATTTTGCTGGCCAGTATCCATGGGGCCGGGATCAACGATCTGGCCCGCCGGCCGTTTGGACGGGAATTGCTGGCCCTGCGCCTTTTCCAGAGAATCGTAGTGTTAAGCCGCCGGGAAGGGCCGGGGACAGTGGAAAAAGTTTACCTGCGCTGAGGAGGTGAAATTATGTGGCTGAAACTGGCCGGGATGCTGCTGGTAGTGGGGTCATCCTCAGCAGCCGGATTGACTATAGCTGGACAGCTGCGAAAAAGACCCCAGCTGCTGGCGGCCTTGCAGAACGGTTTACAGGTCCTGGAAACCCAGATCGTTTTCGGGGCGGTGCCATTAGCGGATGCTTTTTTGCATTGCGGAGCAGTGAATCAGGGGGCAGTAGGAGAGCTGTTTTTGCTGGCTGCCGCCAAAATGCAGGGAAACAAAGGTAAAACCGGTGGCGAAGTCTGGCAAGAGGCTGTAGAAGACTGGTGGCGGAACCAGCCTTTAACCCCTGTTGACCGGGAGGTGCTGGCCAGTCTGGGAGGCAGTCTGGGCAATTCTGACCGCCTGGACCAGGCCAAACATCTGGCCCTGGTTCGCCAGCAATTAGCCCAGCAGGAGGAAGTAGCCAGGGCAGCAGCCCGGCGCTATTGCCGGCCGGTCAGTTATCTGGGCTTACTGGGGGGCCTGGCTCTTACCATATTATTGCTCTGACGGGAGGTATAAACATGAAAATCGTCAATTTACAGCTCTTGTTTCAAATTGCTGGCCTGGGCGTGTTACTGATGGTGATTATGGCTGTATTGAAAGAGGCTAAAAATGAGGAGATCGGCAAAATGGCGGTACTGGCCGGGATAGTAATGGTGCTGGTGGTAGTAGTCAAGCTGCTGGGGGACCTCTTCCAGGAAGTCAAAAGCGTCTTTATGCTCTACTGACGGGGTGAGGGCGATGGAAATCATACAGGTAGTAGGAGTGGCCCTGCTGGCCAGTTTGCTGATTCTGGTGTTAAAACAGATTCGGCCGGAACTGGCCCTGTTTGTCACTCTGGTTGTAGCAGCGGGCTTGTTTGGCCTGGTTCTTACCAAGGTGGGAGCAATTTTTGATATTCTGCAACAGCTGGCCAGTAAAGCCAATGTCAACCAGGCTTACCTGGGGATGGTGCTGAAAATAATCGGCATCGCTTATATAGCTGAATTCGGGGCCCAGGTTTGCCGGGATGCGGGAGAAGGAGCCATTGCTGGCAAGGTAGAGCTGGTAGCCAAAATCCTGATTCTGATCCTGGCGGTGCCGGTCATTCTGGCCATCATCCAGTCGGTCCTGGGGCTGATGCCATGAGGTGAAGAATATGAAAAGAAAACTGTTAATAATTCTGTTATTAGTCAGCCTGGTTCTGGCGGCTGGAATCCAGCCGGTACTGGCCGCCAGCCCGGAAAATCAGGTGGATCTCAGTGGCTTGCAGGAATACCTGGCTCGCATAGACCGGGAGCTGGCCCCCTATATGCCCCAGATCAATTTTCGGAATCTGCTGGAGAGTTTGAAACGGGGCGAGTGGTCTCTCGGTGTGGGACAAGTATTGAGTGGATTGCTTAGTTTTTTCTCCCGCCAGCTTCTGGCCAACCTGAAACTGCTGGGTCAATTGCTGGTGCTAGGGGTCCTGCTGGGGTTAACGCGGACGGTAGCTGATTCCCTGGAAAACAAGGGAGTGGCGGAAACAGCGGCGGCTATCATCTATTTAGTAGTGTTCACGATTGTTTTGAAAACCTTTGCCGTTACGGCTGGAGTTGCAATTGATGGAGTTAAGGAAATGACCCGGTTTATTCAGATTCTGGCACCTGTACTGTTAACCCTGGTGGTATTAACCGGCTCCTTTCTCGGTTCCTCCTTTTTCAGTACTATGCTGGTGGGAGCGGCAACCCTTACCGCTACTTTGATGGAATTTGTGGTAATACCTCTCATTGGTCTGGCTGCTTTACTGGGACTGGTTAATGAGGTAACCGGCAAAGTTCAAGTCAGCAAACTGGCCGGGTTACTGCGTACCGGTGCAGTTTTTGCTATCGGCCTTTTGATGACGGTGGTACTGGGCATTATATCCGTCCAGGGGGTAGGCAGTGGTGTAGCTGACGGGGTAGCTTTGCGAACGGCCAAATTTGCCACCGATGCTCTGGTCCCGGTGGTAGGTGGCATGCTCAGTGATGCTGTGGAAACGGTGGTGAGCGGGGCGGTTCTGATGAAAAGTGCAGTGGGTTTAACCGGCCTGGTTATTATTGCTCTCCTGGCCGTACTGCCCGCCTTAAAAATCCTGGCAGTTACTTTTACCCTGAAACTGGCGGCAGCTCTCCTGCAACCTTTGAGTGCCGGTAAACTGGCGGATGCCTTAGAGCAGGTAGACACAAGCCTGACCCTGATGTTCGGGGCGGTTGCTATTACCGGTTTAATGTTCTTCTTGATGATTTCCGGCTTGATCGCTGCCAGCAATCTGGCTACTGCCTTGCGCTAAGGAGGGGAAATATGGAGCTCTTGCGACAGATTGTAGGACAACTTCTGGTTTTGTCCTTGCTGGCCTTGCTGCTGGAGCTGCTCTTGCCCCGCAGTGGCCTGAAAGGGACTGTACGTCTGGTAATCGGCCTCTTCTTGCTGGTTACAGTGCTAGAACCAATTCTGGGACTAGTCAAGGAAGACTGGAGCAGCCGCTTACAGGCTTTTAGCGGAGGCGGCCTGCCACAAATTGAGACAGCCCTGCGGGAAGGGGAGCGATTACGTCAGGAAGCTCTGGCTGAAAGTGAAAACAGGCTGAAGGAACAACTGTCTCAGCAGGTTAGTGCAGTAGCCGAAAGCATAACCGGTGCCAGGGTGGATAAAATCGATGTCCGGTTGGATACCAGCGGGGGAAAAGTTCAATTACAGGAGCTGACTGTCCAGCTGGAAGCACAGGGGCTGGCCGAGCATCAGAGTGTGGATGTAATGGCCCGGGGTGAGAGCGGGGCAGGGGTGGATACCCGACGCCTGGCGAAAACTCTGGCCCGGCTGTATGGACTTGACCCCGGGCTAATAAAAATAACGGTGGGGAGGTAAGCAGCAGCTTCAGAAAACTAGACTATAATTGATTGTATTTAACTGTTTTGCTACAATAAAAAAATGGAACTATTATCCATTGGAGAAGCAGCAAAGTCCGGCAGGGTTTCGGGGAGCTGATCAGGAATGCCAGAGAAACACGAGAAGAACAAATTTAGCATGACTGTGTGCGGGGAGTTTTTTCCGGAGATTTACCCGACTTACCGGTCTTCGAAGTGGAGCAGGGGCGAAGAAGACCCGCTGACTACGGAGATGCGTCTCTTCTGTGCCTGTATGCGGTGGGCCTTTAACCGGCTCCTGGAAGGTGCTTCCCGCCGTGAAATCAAGAAGTCAGGACAAGAACTTTTCGGGCTGAACTCCCGCTATACGGATGATGCCAGACTTAAAGCACAGGCCCTGCTGGACTCCCAAACAGAACTGCTGAAGTTAGAAAATGAAGAAACAGAAAAGAAACTGGGCCGGGCCAGGAAGAAACTCAGCCTGGCTATGAGGAAACTGGCGAAGGCAGAGGAAAAGGGGGCTGCTTCAGAAGTTATTGAAAAGCTCCGCCTGGCAGTCAAGGGGCGGAACAAGCGGGTGGTTTCACTGGCAAAAAGGCTGGCTGAACTGAAGGATTACCAGGAGAAGGGTACAATACCAGAGGTAGTCTTTGGGGGCAGAAGGCTATGGGAAAAGGTCTGCCAGGGCCGGGCCGCCCGTGAAAAATGGCGGCACGCCCGCAGGAATCGCCTCTACTCCCGGGGAGACGAGAGCAAGGGAGGCAACCCCAACATTAAGATATTTTATGACGGACAGGACTTCCGCCTGGCGGTTTCCCTCTCCCACCTTTCTGAACAGACAGGCATAGATAAACTTGGTCGCCCCAGGATGAGCCAGGCCCCCAGGGTTGAGGGTAAGTTGTGGCTGCCGGAAAAACACCGGGAACTGGTGCAGATATGGCTGACCATGAAGTTACCCTATGCGGTAGAACTGATCCGTACCCTGGAAGGACGCTATTTGGTACATTTGACATTTGAAGTGGTCAGGGTGCAGGAACCGGACTTTGCTAAAGGTTGTCTGGCTATAGACACAAACCCTGATGGGGTAGCCCTGTGTAACGTTAGCGCTTCCGGCCAGCCGGAGCCGTGGCCGGAGGGCTTCAGCGTTCCTTATCCCGGCAACCTGGGCAAGTACGAAGGAGAGTTTCAGGTTATCCCTTACCCGAACGGCTTTCTTTATATCAGAATACCAGACTTAGCCCATACTTCCAGCTTCCGGCGTAGCTACCTGATAGGCGTTTTAGCCAAAGTAGTGGTAGATATAGCATTCTTTTCAGGCAAACCCATTGTTTTAGAAAACCTGAACTTTGGCAAAGACAGACTGGACACTAATAACAAGTTAGTATCACCCCGGCATACTTCAACCATAGGTTACTGGAAGTATATGAAACTGGAAGTATATGAAACGTTACGCCGTTCCGGTGCATTGCGCGGCGGCACTGGTTATAGGTCGTCGGGCAATGGGGTTCAGGGAACGGGTGACTGAAGAACTCAGGCAACTGGTATCGCAAATCAAGCAAAACCTGACCCGGAAGGTTAATCCTGATAGACCTGGGGAAGGAAAAGGGATGACCCGTGGGGTCAGGGCCTGCTTGAGGCGGCTGGGGGAGAGGCTTTCTGTGCATAACGGGCTTGCTCCGTGTCAGCAGGAGGCGTATAACTCCGTCTGGCCTGACCTGAAGTTATTGGCCCTGTCCGTACGGTGACCCCGTTTAGCCGGTGTCGGAGAAACCGGTAGGCGTCCTAACAGGACGCGGGAGGCGGAGTTATACTCCCACCGGGAGGTCAGCATAAACCGGTGCAGTACTCCCGTCCGGGTGGAACTCCCGGGCCGAGGTCCCCTGTCGCCCTGCCCCGCGGGGGCAAATCAAGTATTCGGAAAGGAGGCGAAATCCTGGTCTGGGGGCCAACTTGGCTGGAGATAAAAACAGTCAAGTTTTTTGAACCAGGTAGGAATATGTTCAATGAAACACCGGTAAGCGAAAAAGCTCTGGCTTACTTAAAAAAATATGGCCTCTGGGGTTTAATTGGTTTAGGTTTGCTGGTTTATGGTTTATTACCTGGGGGCGGACAAAACCAGGAAGTGCCGGTTTCCGCACCGGCTACGTCCCAGCGGGATAGTGACATCGCCAGTGCGGAACGGGAACTGGAAACCAAGGCAACAGATATTCTGCGCCAGGTAGCTGGAGCTGGAGAAATCAAGGTGCGGGTAGTGTTAAAGGCCACGGAAAACCGTAACTTTGCGGTGAACTCCAATATCACCCGGCGCACAACCCAGGAAAAGGATGAGCGGGGTGGCAACCGGACCATAACGGAAGTAACGGAACAGAACCAGCTGGTTCTAACCCGTAATGGCTCACAGGAGGTACCGGTGATGGTGCAGGCGGTGCGTCCGCCCATTGAGGGGGTAGTGGTGGCTGCTACCGGGGCCCGCGATCCGGTTATTAAGGCCCAGCTGGCTAACACTGTGGCAACTCTGTTCCATATTCCTGTGCATCGGGTAACGGTGATTGCTGCGCAGTAAAAAATCATGGAGGAGGTTTTACAGATGGAGAGAAAGTTTAAAGACTGGGGAATGGTGGCGATTGTTGGCGGTTTGATTTTACTGGCAGGACTTTCGGTTAATGATGATTTTATCGATTTTGTTAATAGCCTCAGGCAGGCTAAAAGTACTGCTCATCAGTTAAGCGAGAAGCCGGCACCACTGCCTACCGGAAAAGAGGAACAGCCTAAATTGCCGGCTACTCCGGTACTGCAGCCGGAGACCCGGGAAAGCAATGGTTTTTTTGAGGACTACCGTCTGGAACGGGATCGGATCAGGAGTCAGCAAATTGAGACACTGAAGGAGATTGTAGCGGGGGATGGGGCAGCCGAAATCAAGCGCAAGGCACAGGAACAGTTACTTAACCTGACCGCCAGTGCCGCCAAAGAGGTGGAAGTGGAGAATTTGCTCAAAGCCAAAAATTTTCAAGATGTAGTAGTTTTTCTACAGGAAAAAGGGGCTACGGTGGTAGTGAAGGAACAGGCTCTGGATGGGGATGGACTGGCCCGTTTGACGGATCTGGTAGCCAAAGTCAGTGGCAGAAATCCTGCGGATATAATTATAATTCCTAAAAAGTAGATATATTGTATACTTGTTGTGGATTAGTTCCCAACTGAACTTTTGCACAGTATAATAACAGACAGAAAGGTGAAAATTGCCCAGGCACTTTAGGCCTGGGTCTTTGCTTATGAAGAAGTAAGGGGGAAAGTCATGGTGAAAAAGCGTGTGCGCATTACTGATACTACTTTAAGGGATGGACACCAGAGCCTGTGGGCTACCAGGATGCGAACGGAGGAAATGGTGCCCATTCTGGACAAATTGGATAAAGTAGGATATAATGCTTTAGAGGTCTGGGGGGGAGCAACCTTTGATGTTTGTCTCCGTTACCTGAATGAAGACCCCTGGGAACGCCTGCGCACCATCAAACGGCATGTTCACCGCACCCCCTTGCAGATGTTGTTAAGGGGCCAATCCCTGGTGGGATATCAGCATTATCCTGATGATATCGTTGAAGAGTTCGTAAAAAAAGCGGTGGAGAACGGAATCGATATCATCCGCATTTTCGATGCCTTAAATGATGTGCGCAACCTGGCCAAACCCATTGAAGCGGCGAAAAAAGCAGGAGCTCATGTTCAGGCCGCTGTGGTTTATACCATCAGCCCGGTGCATACCCTGGAACATTATCTGGAAACGGCCCGGCAGCTGATTGGCCTGGGCACTGATTCCATCTGCATCAAGGATATGGCTGGTCTGCTGGCGCCCTACCGGGCATATGAGCTGGTAAAAGCTCTGAAAGAGGAACTGAAGGTGACAGTAGAGTTGCACAGCCATTACATCGGGGGTATGGCGGTAGGGGCATATCTTAAGGCTGCTGATGCCGGTGTCGATATCGTAGATACAGCTGCTGTGCCCCTGGCTTTTGGCGCTTCTCAGCCCCCGGTAGAAACAGTGGTCCGGGCTTTTGAAGGGACGGAGTTTGACACCGGACTGGACATCCACCTGCTGTTCGAGATTGCCCATTATTTTGAAGAATTGCGGCGTAAAAACGGGTACGAGCGGGGCGTGACCAGGATTACTGATATGAAGGTCTTTGAACATCAGGTACCGGGAGGCATGATTTCCAACCTGGTTTCCCAGCTGGAAGAACAACGGGCCCTGCACCGGATCCAGGAGGTTTTGGCCGAAATACCACGGGTGCGGGAGGATCTGGGCTATCCGCCGCTGGTAACTCCCACCAGTCAGATTGTAGGTACCCAGGCGGTATTAAATGTGCTGGCCGGGGAACGCTATAAGCTGGTACCCGGTGAAGTCAAAGCCTATGTCCGCGGCTATTATGGCAGACCGCCGGCTCCTATCAAAGAGGAAATAGCACGCCGGATTCTGGGGAATGAGGAACCAATTGCTTGCCGTCCGGCTGACCTGCTAGAGCCCAGACTGGCCAGGTGTGCGGAAGAAATCAAAGATCTGGCGACCAGTCCTGAAGACGTGCTGTCTTATGCTCTCTTTCCCCAGGTCGCTCGCAAGTTTTTTGAGTTCAGACGGCAAAAACAGGCGGAAGCGGCAGCAGAAGCCGTTGGCCGGCCGCCCAAAAAAGAAAATCAGCCCCCTGTACAGCAAGAGGTTACAGGCGGGACAGCAGCTGAGGAGGAGAATATGCTGAACCTGAAGGAAATCAAGGAATTGATTAAGGTTATACAGGATACCGATATTACCGAAGTCCACCTGGAAAGCGATGGAGTTAAAGTAGCCATTCGCAAGGGAGGAGCAGCTCCGGTAATGATGGCTCCTACCCCGGTGATTACCCAGGTGGTAACAGAGGCAGCTCCGGCCCCGGCTCCGGCTGTAGCGGCGGAACAGCCTGCAGCAGCCCCGGCTCCGGCAGTGTCACCTGCTCCTGAGGTCTGCAAGGCCAATACAGTAGAAATCGTATCCCCAATGGTAGGTACTTTCTACCGGTCTCCGGCTCCGGATGCACCCCCCTTTGTGGAAGTGGGCAGCATGGTAACTGAAGGTCAGACAGTTTGTATTATCGAAGCCATGAAGCTGATGAATGAGATTGAGGCCGAAGTCAGCGGCAAGGTAGTGGCGGTACTGGTAGAGAACGGACAACCGGTGGAATATGGTCAGCCGTTGTTCCTGATTGAAAAAATGTAATGGGCCCTGGAGGTGGACAGATGTTTAAAAAAATCCTGATCGCCAACCGGGGAGAAATTGCGTTGCGCATTATCCGGGCCTGCCGGGAACTGGGGATTGCTACTGTAGCAGTCTATTCCGAGGCAGACCGGGACAGTTTGCATGCCAGAATTGCTGATGAAGCCTATTGTATCGGCCCTGCTCCTTCGGCCAAGAGTTATCTCAATATTACCAACATCATTGCAGCGGCGGAGGTTTCAGGGGCAGAGGCCATCCATCCCGGTTTTGGTTTTCTTTCGGAAAACGCAGATTTCGCTGAAATCTGTCAGAGCTGCGGCATTACCTTTATTGGTCCCCCGGTGGATGCCATCCGGAAAATGGGGGACAAGGCGGTAGCCCGGGAAACTATGATTAAGGCAGGGGTACCAGTGGTGCCCGGGACAGAAGGGGTTGTCCTTTCTGAGGAAGAAGCACTGCGAGTGGCCGGGGAAATCGGCTATCCAGTGATGATCAAGGCTGCAGCCGGTGGCGGCGGCCGGGGTATGCGGGTGGCTCAGAGTGAGCGGGAATTGCTGAAACAGCTGCAGACCGCCCAGGCTGAGGCCAAGGCTGCCTTTGGCAATGAAGCGGTTTACATCGAAAAATATGTGGAAGAACCCCGTCATATCGAATTTCAGATTCTGGGCGACAAGTACGGTAACATAGTTCACCTGGGAGAAAGGGATTGCTCTATCCAGCGCCGTAACCAGAAATTGCTGGAGGAAGCACCTTCCCCGGCCTTGACCCCGGAATTGCGGCAACGCATGGGAGAAGCGGCCATCCGGGCAGCCCGGGCTGTGGGTTACTACAATGCAGGTACCATTGAGTTTTTGCTGGATAAACACGGCGATTTTTATTTTATGGAAATGAATACCCGGATTCAGGTAGAGCATCCGGTAACCGAACTGATTACCGGAATCGATCTGATCAAAGAACAAATTCGGATTGCTGCCGGAGAGGAGCTGGGTTATACTCAAGAGGATATCCGCATCCATGGCCATGCCATTGAATGCCGGATCAATGCCGAGGACCCAGCCCGCAATTTTCTGCCCAGTCCAGGACAGATCACCTTCTACCATCCCCCGGCGGGGCCCTGGGTTCGGCTGGATAGTGCTGTTTATCAGGGCTATGTCATACCCCCCTATTATGACTCCATGGTGGGCAAGCTGATCGTCTGGGGGCGGGACCGGCAGGAAGCCATCGCCCGCATGCAACGGGCTTTACAGGAGTTTGTTATTGAAGGCATTCATACCACCATTCCCTTCCATTTGCGCATTCTGGAAAATGCCTTCTTCCAGAGGGGAGAAGTTTATACTAACTTTATCCAGCGCCGCCTGTTGAATGATGAAAGCTGATTTTGTATAATAAAGCTAATAAGTACAGGAGGTGGCGCCCATGGATACCAGTACTATAGTGGAGCATCAGGGAGACCTGGGGGCAGTTCGGATTGTTCCGGAAGTGATCAGCATCATCGCCGGCCTGGCAGCCAGTGATGTACCCGGGGTCGCCGGAATGAGCGGCAGTCTGATGGGGGGAATTGCCGAGATCTTCAAGAAAAACCCCAGTAAAGGCGTCAAGGCGGAAGTAGGGGAGCGCGAAGTGGCCATTGATATTTTCCTGGTGGTAGAGTACGGGGTGCGTATTCCCGATGTAGCCGGCCAGGTACAGGCTGCTGTCAAGAATGCAGTGGAAAGCATGACCGGAATGACGGTAGTGGAAGTAAACGTCCATGTTCAAGGTGTTGTTTTCCCGCAGGCTGAAACCCGGAATGAAGAACCCCAGCCTCCTAGAGTGCGCTAGCTTTAACCCGTGGCCGTTTGGTCACGGGTTTTTAATTAAAATAATTTAAAAAATAAGGCACTTTAAATTGCGCTGTTCGCAATCAAAGTGCCATAAATCCTATACTCCTTTGATTAACCAGTAAGTCAGATAAGCTACCAAACCGGAGGCAGGAATGGTTAAAAACCAGGCGGTAATGATATTGATGGCTACCTGCCAGTTCACAGCAGAAAAGCGTTTGGCCGAACCTACCCCCAGAATGGAGGAGGAGACCACATGGGTGGTACTGACCGGAACCCCCAGTAAGGAGGCACCGTAAATAACTGTAGAGGAAGTGACATCAGCGGCAAAGCCATGAATGGGTTCCATCTTGAAGATTTTGCTGCCCATGGTTTTGATAATGCGCCAGCCACCGGCAGCTGTGCCCAGCCCCATGGCCAGGGCGCAGGCTGCTTTAACCCAGGTTGGTACGGTGAATTCGGGAATGACCTGGGCACTATAGAGGGCGAGGGCGATAATACCCATCGTTTTTTGCGCATCATTGGAACCATGGGAAAATGCTGCGGACATAGCGGACAAAATCTGCAAACGCCGAAAGACATTATTGACTTTGCCAGGAGCGAACCAGCCGAATATCCAGTAAAAAACGGTCATCAAGGTAAAGCCGATTAAATAACCGATAATGGGGGATAATACCAGTGGTAACAGAACTTTTTCTGTAAAGCCTTTAATAATAACTGCTTGCCAGCCGCCCGAGGCGATGGCAGCACCTACCAGGCCGCCGATGAGGGCATGGGAGGAACTGCTGGGAAAACCGTAATACCAGGTGAGCAGGTTCCAGAAAATAGCCCCAAGCATGGCAGCGGTTAGAGTATGCATGTTGACCAGGGAAGTCTCAACGATCCCTTTACCGATGGTTTTGGCTACCGCTGTACCAGCCATAGCCCCGGCGAAATTGAGAACGGCAGCAAGCATTACAGCAGTTTGAGGCTTTAAGGCCCGGGTTGAGACAGAAGTAGCGATAGCATTGGCAGTATCATGAAAACCATTGATAAAATCAAAAGCGAGTGCTAGTACAATCACGATTATCAGCAGTGCTGTTATACTAAGCATACTTCAGCACTACTCCTTTAAGCACATCGCCTACATCTTCACAGAGGTCCAGCAGATGTTCCATGTGCTCATAAATTTCTTTCCAGCGGATAAAATCCATAGGATCTTTAGCGGTATCGAAAAGACTCTGGATACCGGCACGGAAAATTGCATCTCCACGGCTTTCCAGGCTGTTGATTTCCCGGCAGAGCTTGACGATTTCCTCTTGATTGGCGGATACTTTATTGAGCAGGCAGACAGCTTTTTCTACCCGGGCGCAGACATCAGCTAATACCTCTGCCAGTTCTTTCACGCACTGAGTGGGCTCAGTGGCCCGGTAAAGGATCATACGGTCGGCAGTGCCATAGATGTAATCCAGGATATCATCCAGGAACTGGGCCAGTCGGAAAACATCTTCTCGATCAAAAGGGGTGATTAACGCGGAGTTTAATTCATCCAGCAATTGACGGGTAATTTCGTCTCCTTCGCTTTCAATTCTTTTCAGGGTAGCCATATTGGTTTCCAGTTTGCTCATGTCATTGACTGTTTCCTTCAGGATCCGGGCGGCCTGGGAAATAGCCTGGCCGTTTTTGGAGAACAGTTCAAAATAAATGGGTTTACTGGGCTTTAAATTAAGCATGAACTGAATACCTCCTGCTACTATGTATTAACTTTAAATCGCCACTCTGATTTTATCCTTATCGTGCTCTTTCGACAAGACAATTTACAGAAGATTAACATTAAATTAACAAAGGTAAAAATCCCTGGTTCCCGGCAGGAAATAAGGTAATAAAAGCGAATAAATTACAATTGTACATATAGATAGAAAGGAGATAAAAACATGCGCGCTCTTGACCGTTTTCTCCTGGCAGTGTATTCTTTTATCGTTGGTTTAGGAATGGTAATACTGGCTCTTTACAGCCTGGGCTGGAATTTGCCTGCTTTTTTACTGGAAGAAAGCATGGGTTCTAGCAATTTTCGCTATGCTATGTTTGTTCTGGCTGTTATTCTGTTTTTATTGAGTGTACGCTTTCTCATTTCCGTTTTTGAACGCCGGGTTATCCCCCATATTTTGATTAAAGACAATCCACTGGGTCAAGTACATATCAGTGTGGAAGCCATTACCGGACTGGTTTCCAGGACTGCCTTCCAGTTGCCCGGAGTGCGGGAATGCCGGGCTCAGCTGGCCATGACTCCGGCCGGGTTGCAGATTCTGATTCGCCTAACCGTCAGCGGTGAGTTAAATCTGCCTGAACTGCTGACCTCCCTGCAGGAGGAGATCAAGCAGCGGCTGGCGCAAGTGGTGGGGCTGGAAGTCAATCAGATTCGGATACTGGTCACCTCCCTGCAGCCTGAAACCACTACCAGCAGCGGAAAGGTCAGGTGAGAGGAATGTGGAGAGAAATCATGGAAACATTAATAGTAGAACATCCGGGTAAAACAGCCGGTGCACTTATAGGATTGGTTTTTGGCTGGCTTACTATCCATTATGGGCTGTTTAAAGCTGTTTTTCTGTTGGCCTGTGTTGCTGGCGGTTTTTATTTGGGTAGCCGCTGGGAACGCGGTGAAGGCAGATTCTGGACCGAGCGCTTGATAAGGAGGCAAAACAGTGATACGTAGACAGGGCCGAGAAGCAGCATTACAAACCCTTTATCAGCTGGATTTAAGTGAAAGCGATTGGCAGGATACTCTGGTACACCTGACAGAAGAGTTTGCCTTGCCCCAGGAAGCAGTCACTTTTGCCCGCGAACTGGTCACAGGAGTGTTATCCTGCAGGTCCCAGCTGGATGAGGAAATCGAACAACGAAGTGAAGGTTGGCCTGTACGGCGCATGGGTGTCGTGGACCGCAACATTTTGCGGCTGGGGGCTTTTGAACTCCTGCACCGGGAGGACATACCCCCGGCAGTGGCTGTCAATGAAGCGGTGGAACTGGCCAAACGATATGGGGATAAAGATTCCAGCCGCTTTATTAACGGTATTCTGGGCCGGATGCTCAAGGAGCTGAAAAAGGATGAGAGATCTCTTTCTCGGCATTGATACCAGCAATTATTGTACTTCACTGGCACTGGTAGATGCAGAGGGGAAGCTGCTGGCGGAAAGGAGAAAGCTCTTGCCCGTAAAGCAAGGTGAACGGGGCCTGAGACAAAGTGAGGCCCTGTTTTTGCATTTAGGGCAGCTGCAGGAACTGGCCGGAGAAGTGCTGGGCCAGGCGGACCCCGCCCGGGTGGCAGCCATTGGGGTAAGCGTTAGGCCCCGGCCCCGGGAGGACAGCTATATGCCGGTTTTTAAGGCAGGAGAAACCCTGGCCCGGGCTCTGGCTGCTTTTTGTGGAGCGGCGGTAGTGGAGGTTTCCCATCAGGAAGGCCATCTAGCCGCAGGGCTGGCATCTGCCGGTGGGCCCGAAGCTTCTGCTTTTTTGGCTATTCACCTGTCAGGAGGCACTACTGACCTGCTGGAAGTGCGCCGGGTTGAGGAGCAAGGAAGTTTTTATCGGATTAAGCAGCTGGGGGGTAGCAAAGACCTCCATGCCGGGCAGCTGGTGGACCGGATAGGTGTGGCCCTTGGGCTTACCTTTCCCGCGGGCCCGGCCTTAGAGCAGCTGGCTCGCACCTGGTCTGGCCCTATTAAACCTTTATCCATCCCCTGCCAGCAGGGCTGGTTGCATTTAAGCGGGGCTGAGACCCAGGCCTACAAGGCCATCGCAGCTGGGGAACCGGCGGCAGCGGTAGCCAGAGCGGTGGAAAGCTGTCTGGCTAAAGGCCTGGAAAAGCTGATTCTGTATGGGCGGGAGCAGACTGGTCTTAAGGATGTGCTGCTGGTGGGCGGTGTAGCGGCCAACCAGTTTTTAAGGCAGAAATTAAGAAAGCGGCTGGAACATCCTGCCCTGGGTATAAGGCTATTTTTTGCAGAGGCGAGATACAGCGGGGACAATGCCCTGGGTCCGGCTCTACTGGCCCGTTATAATTTGTTAAAAAAATTACCGCTGACGGCAGGAATTAGTCCAATTGGCGAGAATAAATAAAAAATTGAAGACAATTATATTTTATGAGGGAGGGGAAGAAGGAGTGTACCGGATTTTACGCAAACAGGCGCTGTCGGAAAATATCAAGCTGATGGAAATTGAAGCGCCACTGGTTGCTCGCAATGCCAAGGCGGGACAGTTCATTATCCTGCGGGTAGACGAAAAAGGGGAACGGATTCCCTTGACCATTGCCGACTTTAATAAAGAAAAAGGCACTATTACCATTATTTTTGCCGAGGTTGGCTATACTACCCAGAAATTGGGCTGTCTCAATGAGGGAGATGCTGTTCTGGATTTTGTTGGACCTTTAGGCCATGAGTCGGAAATCGACAATTTTGGTCATGTGGTCTGTATCGGCGGTGGCGTGGGTATCGCCCCCATGTTTCCCATTACCCGGGAATTGTACAAGGCTGGCAACCGGGTGACTTCCATTATCGGAGCCCGTTGCAAGGATCTTTTGTTCTGGGAAGAGGAGATGCGGGCAGTTTCTCAGACCCTGCATGTTACCACTGATGACGGTTCTTATGGCCGCCATGGATTTGTAACCCAGGTCTTGCAGGAAATGATCGACCAGGGCGAAAAAATCGATCTGGTATATGCTATCGGTCCCTTGCCCATGATGCGGGCAGTGGCAGAAGTAACCAGACCCTATGGTATCAAGACTATTGTCAGCTTGAACTCCATCATGGTGGATGGCACAGGCATGTGCGGTGCCTGCCGGGTCACCGTGGGCGGAGAAACTAAATTCACCTGTGTGGATGGTCCGGAATTTGACGGCCATCTGGTGGATTTTGCTGAACAAATGCGGCGGGCCCAGATTTTCAAGGATGAAGAAGCACGGGCCAGGGCAGCTGGCAGTTGCGGGGGTGGTTGCGGATGTCACTAGAAAAAGGCAAAAAGGAGCTGGTCCTGAAGAAAACTCCGATCCCGGAACAGGACCCGGCAGTACGGGCCAGAAACTTCGATGAAGTAGCACTGGGTTATACGGAAGAACTGGCGGTTCAGGAAGCTAATCGCTGTCTCAGCTGTAAAAATGAACCCTGTGTCAAGGGCTGTCCTGTACAAGTGCCTATTCCTCAGTTTATCGCTAAAATCAAGGAAAAGGATTTTGCCGGGGCCATTCGGACCATTAAGACGAAAAACCTGTTGCCTGCTGTTTGTGGCCGGGTATGTCCTCAGGAAAACCAGTGTGAAAAGAACTGTGTAATGGCCAAGAAAGGCGAGCCGGTAGGGATTGGCCGGCTGGAGCGTTTTGCCGCTGACTGGGAAATGGCCCATGGGGTGGAAGTACCAGAGGTTGCTCCTCCCACTGGTAAGAAAGTGGCTATTATCGGTTCCGGGCCGGCGGGCCTGACAGCAGCAGCTGACCTGGCCAAGCTGGGCCATAAGGTAACTATATTTGAAGCTCTGCATGTCCCCGGTGGGGTGTTGATGTATGGTATCCCTGAGTTCCGTTTGCCCAAGCGGATTGTGCAGCAGGAAATTGATAATCTGCGCAAAATGGGGGTAGAAATCATCGTTAATGCCGTGGTCGGCAAGAGCATCACTGTGGATGAGCTGATGGAGCAGGAAGGCTTTGATGCGGTGTTCATCGGCACCGGTGCAGGTTTGCCCTACTTCCTGGGTATTCCCGGGGAAAACCTGAACGGCGTCTATTCAGCCAATGAATTCCTGACCAGAACCAACCTGATGAAGGGCTATCTCTTCCCCGAGTATGCCACTCCTATTAAGGTTGGTAAGCGGGCGGCCATTCTGGGTGCCGGGAACGTAGCCATGGATGCTGCCAGAACTGCCAAGCGGCTGGGGGCAGAGGAAGTATATATTGTCTATCGCCGTTCCCGGGAAGAAATGCCGGCTCGTTTGGAAGAAATCCATCATGCGGAAGAAGAAGGCATCAAGTTCCAGCTGTTGACCAATCCCATTCGCCTGCTGGGCAATGAGCAGGGCTGGGTGACAGCCATGGAATGCCTGCGTTATGAGCTGGGTGAACCCGATGCGTCCGGGCGCCGCAGCCCTGTGCCTATCGAAGGCTCCAATTTCATCATGGAAGTGGATACAGTAGTAGTGGCGATCGGTCAGGGTCCCAATCCTTTGGTACCGCGCACTACCAAAGGTTTGGAAACCAACCGGAAAGGCAATATTATGGCCAGTGAAGAAACAGGAGCTACTTCTAAGCCAGGAGTCTATGCCGGTGGTGATGTGGTGACCGGTGCAGCTACTGTTATTAAGGCTATGGGTGCAGGCCGGGTAGCGGCTACTGCCATTCACGAATATCTTATGAACAAGTAAGGCAGCCAGCGGCTGCCTTCTATTTTATCTGCGGAGGGCAAAAGATGACGGGAAAAACTTTCTGGACAGTGACAGAACTGAACAGCCTGATCAAACAGAGCCTGGAGACCAATTATCTGCTTAAAAGAGTCTGGATTAAAGGGGAGATAGCGGAATTTACCCGCCATCGCCTTTCCGGTCACTGCTATTTTACCCTGAAAGACCAGGAAAGCCAGCTTAAATGCGTTATGTTCCGGCAACAGGCAGCCAATCTACGTTTTCAACCCCGGGCCGGTATGGAGGTGCTGGTCCTGGGCAGTATCAATGTTTTTCTGCCGAATGGGATCTATCAGCTCTACGCCGAAGATATCCAGCCCTATGGCATTGGCAGCAGCCAGTTGCAGCTGGAACAGCTGAAGCGTAAACTGGAGGCAGAGGGGCTGTTCAGCACTGCCCGCAAAAGGCCTTTGCCGCCTTTACCTCGTCGGATAGCCCTGGTTACTTCCCGGCAGGGAGCAGCAGTACGGGATATGGTAAAAATACTGCGCCAGCGTTTTCCCATTATTGAGATCGTGATTGTGGATGTGCAGGTACAGGGTGAAGAGGCGCCTGCCTCCATCAAAGCTGGATTAGAACTGGCAGCAGCTCACACGGGGGCAGACCTGGTGATTGTAGGTCGAGGCGGAGGAGCCACTGAAGATCTGGCTGCCTTCAATTCGGAAATAGTAGTACGGGCCATTGCTGCCTGTCCCCTGCCGGTGATTGCTGCTATCGGGCATGAAAGTGATGTTACCCTGGCTGATCTGGTGGCTGATGTCCGCGCTTCCACCCCTTCCAATGCGGCGGAACTGGCGGTTCCAGTCTTACAGGAACTGCTGGGCCGTACGGCAGAAATGGCCCAGCGCTTAAGGGCTGCTATCAGCAATCGTTTTCGCTGGGAACGACAGCGGCTGGAACAACTGGCTTCCCGGCCTATATTGCAGCAACCTCAGCTCTATTTTGAGCGGAAATGGCAGGAGGTTGAAAGGATAGCAGGAAAATTGCAGACTGCTGCCGAAAATGTATATCTGCAAAAACAGCATCGCCTGGAGAAGACAGTAGCAGCTCTAAATGCCTTAAGTCCTTTAAAGGTGCTGGAGCGAGGTTACGCCTTCTGCCGAAGGGAACAGGAAGTAGTGACTTCAGTAGAACAGGTTCAGACTGGACAAGGACTGACCCTGCATATGAAGGATGGGGAAGTAGATTGTCAAGTTCAGGCGGTTAGGAGGAAAATGAATGGATAAGCAACTGAGCTATGAAGAGGCAATGCAAAAGCTCGAACGCATTGTCAGCCAGCTGGAACGAGGGCAGTTGCCCCTGGAAGATGCCTTGCGTGCCTTTGAAGAAGGGGTAAAACTGGTCCGTCTTTGCCAGGAAAAGCTGCAGGCTGCTGAAGGGAAACTGTTATTGTTACAGGCTCAGTCTAATGCTAAAATTGAGTTACAGGAAGCGACACTGGAATAGAGGGTGGAGATGGATTTGCAAAAGTGGCAGGAGCAATTACTGGCAAAAAACAGACTGGTAGAGGACTGGCTCGAAGAGGTGTTACCCGGACCAGAACTGGAGCCAGGGCGCCTACATGAGGCTATGCTCTATAGTCTTTTTGCCGGGGGCAAACGTTTACGCCCAGCCCTGGTTTTGGGGGCTGTGGAAGCAGTAGGGGGAGAAGTTCAGGCTGCTCTGCCGGCAGCAGCAGCACTGGAAATGATCCACACCTATTCCCTGATTCATGATGATTTGCCGGCTATGGATAATGATGATTACCGCCGGGGTAAACCTACCAATCATAAAGTCTTTGGTGAAGCAACAGCCATTCTGGCAGGAGATGCCCTGTTGACCCTGGCCTTTGAATTGCTGGCCGCGCATTTACCGGGGGCTGGTGTAAGTCCGGAAATCGCATTACGGGTAATCAGGGAAATTGCCGAGGCTGCAGGTACTCAGGGCATGATTGGTGGGCAAATGGCGGATATGGAGGCCCAGGGGCAACAAGTTAATGGGGAACAGCTGGAAAAAATCCATCGCCGCAAAACGGGGGCCCTTTTCCGGGCAGCTGTCAGGGTGGGAGGCCTGATAGGTGGTGCTACCCCTGAACAACTAGCAGCTTTATCCCACTATGCTGAACAACTGGGCCTGGCTTTTCAAATCACCGATGATATCCTGGACATTACCGGAGACCCGGCCAAAATGGGCAAGGATAAAAATTCAGACCTGAAAAACTGCAAGGCCACCTATCCTTCACTATATGGACTGGAACAGGCCCGGATCATGGCGGAAAAGGCTGTAACCGCTGCCATTACGGCTTTAGGGATTTTCGGCGCAAAGGCTGAATTTTTGAAGGAAACAGCTTTATTTTTATTAAAACGAGAGCAATAGCTACTGGTCTGGCATTAATTAGCTGTTGCATGCTTAGATGGATTATGATAGACTGTAGCAGCTGACAGGGCGAATTGCTAAGAACAGCAAAATAGCATATAATATTTATTGAGCAATGATTCATCAGCCTGGCCGCTACGGTGGCAGGTGGTGCAGTATCCTAGTCGGCCGCAGCGTTTTTGAAGGCGGGCCTAAAAATCCGTCAAAGGGCACATCGATGAAGTTCCTGGTGTCGGCTTTCGACGCCCCGTCGGGGGTTGGTGCTGGGAGTTAAGGAAGATGGGGCGATCCACAAGGGCATGTGGGCGTTGACCCCGCTTCCGCGGAGGCCCAAGTGCGTGGTGACCTATGGCGAGTAGGAAGCTATGGCTTGGGGTTGAACCTGCAATTCATTATCCTGTTACGGCAGGATGGTGGGTGCAGTGTAGCCTGCCTTGAGCGGGTGTAGAGGATGGCGAGCTATCAGGCCTTTTAACCGATGGCGCCGAGGTTAAGGGACCTGTCGCCTGAAACTGCATCTGCAAAAGAGGCTAGAAGACGCCGGCGGTCGCCGAAGAAATTTCCTAGGCTGCCCACCAGAGATGGAGTTTGCTGGGGATTAAAGTGTGGACTAAGTGGTAATCCAGTCTTGCCGGCGGTGACGCGGCAAAACGATGGGAAAGGGGAAACCGCCTCATGCGGCGACGCAGAGGAGCATCGTCTGGGAAAACCTACTGGACCTGAAGCCACAACGTTTACTCAGCAGACTACCACCTGCCAGTAGTAGCTGTTACATATATTTTTTTTTATCATTTAAGAGGTGACCGGATTGGGTAATAATAATCATAAATTGAGGGCACAGGTGCGGCGCCAGGTTTTAGTTGTAGGTTTATTGACTTTCTTTACAGCTATGGCTATCAGCAGTGGGACGGAAGCGGTTGTAAACCGATTTCCCTCGGCACTGGCGGCTTTGCCCTTTCTGTTAATTATCATCGCTGTAGGCATTATTTTTGATATGATCGGAGTGGCAGCCACGGCTGCTGCAGTAGCTCCGTTTCATGCCAAAGCAGCGCGAAAAATTCCAGGCGCAAAACAGGCGATTTCTCTCCTCAATCATGCTGATAAAGTGGCCTCTTTTTGTAATGATGTGATTGGTGATATTTGCGGTACAGTCAGTGGTGGACTGGGAGCAACTATCGTTTTTTTATTAGTCAGCAGTCATCCGGACTGGAATAAAGCCTGGTTGGGCACCATCATGACCGGTTTAATTGCTGCTGTTACCGTCGGAGGCAAGGCTGGTGGGAAAAAGCTGGCCATTGACCATGCAGAAGAAATCATCTTCCTGGTCGGCCGGTGCCTGGCCTGGATTGAAAGGCAAACAGGCTGGACGCTGTGGCCGGACAAGAAAAATAGCAAGGGCGGGAGAAAGAGGAATGACCACTTCAATTCTTAGTCAGATCAATGGACCGGAAGATTTGCAGGGATTAACCTTGAACCAGCTAAAACAGCTGGCGGAAGAAATTCGCCGGGAACTGATTGAAGTTACCTCCAGAACGGGAGGACATCTGGCGCCCAATCTGGGGGTTGTGGAGCTGACCATCGCCTTGCACCGTGTGTTCAATTCCCCTGCAGATAAAATTATCTGGGATGTGGGCCACCAGGCTTATGTTCATAAACTGCTAACGGGCCGGCGGGATCGGTTTGCTACTTTGCGTCAGCTGGGGGGAATTTCCGGCTTTCCCAAGCGGGAGGAAAGCCCCCATGACATTTTCGCTACCGGGCACAGTTCCACTTCTATTTCCGCTGCTCTGGGCATTGCCCTGGCCCGGGATATGAAAAAAGAGGATTTTAAAGTGGTGGCTGTAATCGGTGATGGGGCTCTTACCGGAGGTATGGCTTTTGAGGCGTTAAACCATGCCGGACACACCAAAACCGATTTGATTGTGATCTTGAATGATAATGAAATGTCCATTGCTGAAAATGTAGGGGCCCTTTCTTCCTACCTGACCCGCATGCGCACTGACCCCAAGTATTATAAGGGAAAAGAGGAAATTGAATACATATTAAAGCGTATCCCCAATATCGGTCCCAAGATGTTGCAACTGGCTAACCGTCTCAAGGATAGTGTCAAACACCTGGTAGTGCCTGGTATGCTCTTCGAGGAGCTGGGCTTTACCTATCTTGGTCCCATCCCCGGTCATGATCTAGCGGCACTGAAAAAGGTGCTGCATGATGCCAAAGCTTTGACAGGGCCGGTGCTGGTGCATGTGATTACCAAAAAAGGCAAAGGCTATTTGCCGGCAGAGGAGAATCCTGACAAGTTTCATGGCACCGGTCCTTTTGATATAGCTACCGGACAGAGTGCTGGCGGCACGGGGCCCATCTCTTACACCGAAGCCTTTGGCCGGGAGCTGGTGGCACTGGGACAGCAGGATGCCCGGATTGTGGCTATTACGGCAGCGATGCCTACCGGGACTGGACTGTACCATTTTGCCAGGGAAATTCCCCATCGTTTTTTTGATGTAGGGATTGCAGAACAACATGCCGTTACCCTGGCGGCCGGAATGGCTACCCAGGGATTAAAGCCGGTGGTGGCTATTTATAGTACTTTTTTGCAAAGAGCCTATGACCAGGTGCTACATGATGTCTGTTTACAAAAGCTGCCGGTGGTGCTGGCCATGGACAGGGCTGGCCTGGTGGGGGAAGATGGTCCCACCCATCACGGTGTTTTTGATATTGCCTATCTGCGTTCCATCCCCAATCTGGTTTTGATGGAACCTAAAGATGAAAATGAATTACGCCATATGCTTTATACTGCTATCCAGCATGATGGCCCTATTGCCCTGCGCTATCCCCGGGGGAACGGCATCGGAGTGCCGCTGGAACAGCAGCTACGCCAGCTGCCCCTGGGTAAGGCGGAAGTGCTGCGGGAAGGCAGTCAGGGCTGGATTCTGGCTCTGGGCTCTCTGGTTTATGATGCGCTGGCAGCGGCAGAAGAGCTGGCAGGAGAGGGGCTGGATATCGGGGTTGTTAATATGCGGTTTGTAAAACCCCTGGATGAGGATCTGCTGCATCGATTGGTAGCTACCAATACGCCCTGGTTAACGGTGGAAAACCATGTCCTGGCCGGCGGTTTTGGTTCAGCCATTCTGGAGTTCCTCCATCAAAATGGTTATCAACGACAGGAAGTGACCATGCTGGGTTTGCCCGACCAATTCATTGAACACGGCCGGGTGGAAGAGCTGAAAGCTATCTATTGCCTGAATCAGGACGGCATCAAGGCCAGTTGTCTGGAAATGCTGGCAAAGCGCCAGCAAAAAACCATTCTGGTTGCAGGGAAATAGAGGTGAACAGAATAATGAGCAAAAAGCGATTGGATGCCCTTCTGGTTGAGAAGGGCTTTTTTTCCAGCAGGGAAAGGGCTAAGGCGGCCATTATGGCCGGTCTCGTTTTTGTGCAAGGCAGAAAAGTGGATAAAGCCGGGGAAATGGTGGCTGAGGAAGTGGAAATCAAAATTAAAGGGGAGGACTTTCCCTGGGTCAGCCGGGGGGGACTGAAACTGGAAAAGGCCCTGCGGGTCTTTGCCTTTTCTGTAAAAGACCGGGTGGTGCTGGATATCGGGGCCAGTACCGGTGGATTTACCGATGTCTGCCTGCACTATGGAGCTCGCCAGGTGATTGCCGTCGATGTCGGCTATGGGCAGCTGGCCTGGAAACTGCGTCAGAACCCGCGGGTGCTGAATCTGGAGCGCACCAATATCCGCTACTTGACCAAAGAGGAACTACCCCTGGTGCCGGAAAGGGTGGTGATTGATACCAGTTTTATCTCCCTGGGGCTGGTATTGCCCAGGGCCTGGGAGCTCAGCAGCGCTGATGCCCAGGTAATCGCCCTGGTCAAGCCCCAGTTTGAGGCAGGCCGGGAGAAAGTGGGTAAAAAAGGGGTAGTACGGGACCCCGGTGTACATAAGGAAGTGCTGGAGAAGGTAACGGCCATGGCCCGGGAGCAGGGGTTTAGTATCCTGGGGCTGGACTATTCGCCTATTAAGGGTCCGGAAGGAAATATTGAATATCTCCTCTGGCTGGGCAAAATAGAAACTGGATGGAGTGAAGCAGAAGTAAGTCACCGGATAGAACAGGTGATACAGGAGGCATTTGCCGGAGCTCAATAATTTTTTTTAACAAATAGCAGGAAAACAAAAAGAAATATAGTATATAATATTTATCAGAGCAACAGGAAATAGTATGACACATTTCCTTATTAGCGAAGGCGGTGAGGACTATAGAACTGACCAAACGCCAGGCTGAGATCATCCGGATTGTTAAGGAAGAAGGGCCAATTACAGGGGAGCAGATAGCCGAACGGCTGAATTTGACCAGGGCCACCTTAAGGCCTGATCTGGCCATATTGACTATGGCGGGTCTTTTGGAAGCCAGACCCCGGGTAGGCTATTTCTATTCCGGACGTTCAGTGCCAAATCCTTTTACTGAAAAGCTGATGTCCATCAAGGTAGGGGATGTTCATTCCCTGCCCAAGGTAGTGGTGGATACCGCCACGGCTTATGATGCGGTAGTCACCATGTTTACGGAAGACGTGGGCACCCTGTTTGTGGTTACCAGTGAGGGACGGCTGGAAGGAGTTGTTTCCCGCAAGGATTTGCTCAAGGTAGCTATCGGTGGCAGTGATTTGCATAAACTGCCGATTGGGATTGTTATGACCAGGATGCCCAATATCATTACCACTACACCGGAGGAAAGTGTTTTCAAGGCTGCCCAGAAGCTGATCGCTCATGAGGTGGATGCATTGCCAGTAGTCAAACCCATGAATGAAGAAGATGGGACTGAAAGCTGGCAAGTAGTAGGTAGACTAACCAAAACCAATATCACCAGGCTATTTGTAGAGCTGGTGCAAGGAGGAGGGGATTTCCATATCCCGGGAAAACTCTAAGCCGGTAGTTTATGTACTTTCAGACTCCATCGGGGAAACCGCTGAGTTTGTAGTGAAGGCAGCCCTGAGCCAGTTTAACTCAGAAGGGGAAAGTCTGATCATCAAGCGGGTTCCCTATGTGCATGATGCTGAATATTTGCGGGAGGTCATCGATCAGGCCCGGGCTGATGGAGCGGCTTTGGCCTATACCCTGGTATTGCCGGAATTACGCCGGATTTTACAGGAGGAAGCCAGAGATCTGCCCCAGGTGGATATTATGGGGCCGATGATGGATGCCCTCAGTCTGGTGATGGCAACAGAGCCTAAGCTCAAACCCGGTCTGGTTCACCGCATAGATGAAGAATACTTCCGCAAGGTGGAGGCTATCGAATTCGCTGTCAAGTATGATGATGGCAAGGATCCCAGGGGTATTACTCACGCCGATATTGTTATAATCGGGGTTAGTCGTACTTCCAAAACTCCGCTCTGTATGTATCTGGCTCATAAGCGCATCAAGGCGGCCAATGTGCCACTGGTACCGGAAGTGCCTCCCCCGGAAGAGCTGTTCAAATTGCCACCGCGCAAGGTGATCGGTTTGACCATCAAGCCGGAACAGCTCAATATCATCCGGCAGGAGCGCCTTAAAACCCTGGGCCTGACATCCAGTGCCGAATATGCTTCCATGGAGCGGATTTTACTGGAACTGGACTATGCTGAGAGTATTATGAAAAAAATCGGCTGTCCGATTATTGATGTGACCAATAAGGCGGTGGAGGAAACAGCCAGCCGCGTTTTGGAAATTTTCTACAAGGGGGAGAGAAACAAGTATGTCTAAGAAGTGGGTATACCTTTTCCAGGAAGGAAAAGCGGACATGCGGGACTTGTTGGGAGGGAAAGGAGCCAACCTGGCGGAAATGACCAATATTGGTCTACCGGTACCTCCTGGTTTGACCATTACCACTGAGGCCTGTAATGAGTACTATGCCAATGGTCAGCAGTTCCCCGCCGGCCTGGTTGACCAGATCAAGGAAGCTCTGGCCCAGGTGGAAAAGCAAATCGGTAAGAAGTTTGGGGATGAAAACAACCCCTTGCTGGTATCCGTGCGCTCCGGTGCCAAGTTTTCCATGCCCGGGATGATGGATACTATCCTTAACCTGGGTCTGAATGACCAGACGGTGGAAGGGCTGGCCCGGGCCACCAGTAACGAACGGTTTGCCCTGGACTGCTATCGCCGGTTCATTCAAATGTTCAGTGATGTGGTGCTGGAAGTACCTCATTACCAGTTTGAAACCGTTCTGGAAAAACACAAAGAGCGGCTGGGCGTCCACTATGACCACGAACTGGATGTCGCTACCTTGCGGGAAGTGGTAAAGGAGTACAAGGCCATTACCCGGCGGGAAGCCGGGGTGGATTTCCCCCAGGATCCCATGGAACAGTTGCTGCTGGCTGTTAAGGCAGTATTCCGCTCCTGGAATAACCAGCGGGCCATTGTTTACCGCAAGATAAATGGCATTCCTGACCATCTGGGTACAGCAGTGAATGTTCAGACCATGGTCTTTGGTAATATGGGCAATGACTGCGGTACCGGGGTTGCTTTTACCCGTAACCCCAGCACCGGGGAACCTGTTCTCTATGGTGAGTATCTGATTAATGCCCAGGGTGAGGATGTGGTAGCCGGAATCAGAACACCTCAACCCATTTCTACCTTGCAGGCAGAAATGCCGGAAGTTTATCAGCAATTTGTGGCAGTATGCAAAATCCTGGAAAACCATTATAAAGATATGCAGGATATCGAGTTCACCATTGAACGGGGCAAACTCTATATTCTGCAAACCCGGACTGGTAAGCGGACTGCAGCAGCAGCTCTGAAAATTGCTGTTGATATGGTCAATGAAGGGCTGATTGACAGGAAAACTGCTATCCAGCGGATTGAACCCGCATCCCTGAACCAGTTGCTGCATCGCCGTATTGACCCCAATGCCAAACTGGATGTTGTGGCCAAAGGCTTGCCGGCATCTCCGGGCGCTGCATCCGGCCAGGTGGTATTTGATGCTGATGAAGCTGAGAAGCTGGGACTGAATGGGGAAAAGGTTATCCTGGTCAGAATGGAAACCACTCCTGATGACATCCATGGTATAATCCAGGCTCAAGGGATTTTGACTTCCCGCGGTGGTATGACCAGTCATGCGGCTGTGGTGGCCCGCGGCATGGGCAAACCCTGTGTTTGTGGCTGTGAGGCCATTAAGATCGATTATGAAAATGAGCAATTCCAGGTTGGAGAGCGGGTATTCCGCAAGGGAGATATCATTTCCATTGATGGTGCTACCGGTCAGGTTATCGCTGGTCAGGTACCCATGATCGATCCGGAAATTTCCGCGGAATTTGAGCTGCTGCTGAGCTGGGCTGATGAAATCCGGACCATGAAAGTGCGGGCCAATGCGGATACTCCGGAAGATGCTGCCAAGGCCCGCCAGTTTGGGGCAGAAGGGATTGGCCTTTGCCGCACTGAGCATATGTTTATGGCCCAGGATCGGTTGCCAATCGTGCAGGAAATGATTCTGGCCGAGAACAAAGAAGAACGGGAAGCTGCCCTGGCCAAACTGCTGCCCATGCAGAGGGAAGACTTCTATGGCATCCTGAAAGCTATGGCTGGCTATCCAGTCTATATCCGTCTGCTGGATCCGCCTTTGCATGAGTTCCTCCCCAATCAGGAAGAACTGGTAGTGGAAATAACTACGCTGAAATTGACCGGTGGAGACCCGGCGGTGATTAAGGCTAAAGAACAGTTGCTCAAGAAAGTCCGGGCCTTGCATGAGTTTAACCCCATGCTGGGTCATCGCGGTTGCCGCCTGGCCATCACCTGGCCGGAAATCTATGCTATGCAAGTACGGGCTATCTATCAGGCAACCGCCCAGCTGATCAAAGAGGGGGTTGACGCTCGACCGGAAGTGATGATTCCGCTGGTAATTGAAGCGGAAGAATTGCGCAAACTGCGGGAGCTGAGCGTTCAGGTTGCCAAAGAGGTGATGGCTGAGTATGGCGTAGAGGTGCCGATCAGTGTCGGTACCATGATCGAGCTGCCGCGGGCCTGTGTCACCGCTGATGAAATCGCTCCCCATGCCGATTACTTCTCCTTCGGTACCAATGACCTGACCCAGACTACCCTGGGCTTTAGCCGTGATGATGCTGAAGGCAAGTTCATGCAAGACTACCTGGATCAAAAGATCTTTGCTGAAAATCCCTTCATAGTTCTGGACACCAGGGGAGTTGGCAAATTGATGAAAATGGCTACCCAGCTGGGACGGCAGGCTAACCCTGCACTGAAGGTGGGTATCTGTGGTGAGCACGGCGGTGAGCCCAAATCCATCTTCTTCTGCCAGGAAGCCGGTCTGGATTATGTCTCCTGTTCACCTTACCGGGTTCCTATCGCCAGGTTGGCTGCGGCCCAGGCAGCTCTAGGGGATGTAACGCGGGATAAATAATAAATAAAAAAATCTAGAGCTCTGCCTTGTGGCAGAGCTCTTTTTTGTTGACAATCATATAATACAGGAGTATAGTTTAAATGTTAGGAAATCCGCAGAGACCGGAGGTGAGGGGAAAATGGACGGAGGCCCCAGTCGAGAGGGTTACTGGCAACAAATGAATAAACGGTGGGCAACTGCCTTTTCCCGCTCCGGAAAGGTGGTTGGCCCTGCCTGAAAAGGGGGGTAGCCATGCTCTGCATTTATTTCTATGATCATGCCACCAACAAAATCTACTTTGATGCCGACCTATCCCGCAAGGATGAGTACCTCAAGGACCCCCGCAATTTACTCTGGATTGATATTTATGATTGTACCGCCAAGGACCTGGAATTACTGGCCAATGCCTTCCAGTTTCACCCAATGGCTTTAGAGGATGTTTTGCAGGAAAGTCCCCGGGCCAAGGTTGACCGCTATGATGATTACTATTTCTTCGTTTTCCACTCCCTGCGTTATGATGAGGAAAGCGATGAAGAGATTACCACTGTGGAACTGGATGTTTTCCTGGGCAGTAATTACCTGGTAACCATTCACAAGGATGCCCTGTCCAGTGTGGCCCGGGTAGTGAAACAGTGCTGGTACACCAGCCGCTTGATGCAGCGGGGGCCAGATTATTTGCTATATAACCTGGTGGACGGTATTATCGATGAATATTTCCCCATTCTGGAGCGGATTGGCGTCCGGATTGACGAACTGGAAGATGAGCTATATGTCAATCCCATTCAGGAAGTAACCGATGAGTTCCTGGCCTTAAAGCGGACCATCCTGTTATTGCGAAAAGTAATCATGCCTCAGCGGCGGATTTTTGCCAATGTCAATGGGCGTTATTCCTTTCAAATTCAGGAAGAGAATAAACCTTATTATATGGACCTGGTGGACAATATTGAACGCATTATTGACACTACCGATACCTACCGGGATCTGGTCAATGGCGCTATGGACACCTATTATTCCATTGTTTCCAACCGCACCAACGAGGTAATGCGCTATCTCACCATTATCTCTACCATTATGATGCCGTTGACTTTTATCACCGGTTTGTTCGGGATGAATGTACCCTTGCCGGGGGCCCACAGCCCCTATACCCTGTATATTATATTGCTGGGGATGCTGGGGTTAACCGTGATCATGCTCTGGTACTTCCGGAATAAGGACTGGGTCTGATGGGGATGAGGGCTGTTAAAGACCGCTACCGCTGGTTTTTAACAGCCTTTTTCCTATGCGAAGGAGGAATTGACGTGCGTCTGTTTCTTGGTTTATGGTTGCCTGGGCAGTGGCGGGAGCGCTTAGCAGGCCTGGAGGTGCCCTGTCCCGGGGTCAAATGGGTAGAAAAGGAGAACTTGCATCTGACCCTGCGCTTTCTGGGAGAAGTAGATGAAAAAAGCCTTCCCAGCCTGCAAAAACATCTGGCTTCGATTTCACTATCGCCTTTTACTCTGCAGTCTTCCGGGCCAGGGGCTTTCCCCGATCGGTTGGCTCCCCGGGTGCTCTGGTGGGGGGTAAGAGGCAGGACGGAGAGGGATAGTCAGCGGCTATTTCAGTTAAAGACAGAGGTGGATGAAGCCTTGAGCCGCTGGGGAATGGCACCGGAAGCCAGGGGCTGGCGACCCCATATTACCCTGGCCCGGGTAAAAGAAGGGGCCAGGGTTTACTGGCCGCCGCAGCAAAATATCCTATTGCCACCCTGGCCGGTAACCGGATTTGCCCTGATTGCCAGTACCTTAACCGCTCAGGGGCCAATTTATCGAAACCTTTGTGAATTTTCTTTGTCGGGGCAGGAAGAAAAAAAGGGCTGAGCGAATATATTATTAGGAAATTAAGAGTAAGAGGTGAAGAAATAGATGCTGATAATAGGTATCAATGGCAGTCCCCGCCAGGATGGCAATAGCGGTTTTTTGCTGGAACAGGCCTTAAAGGGGGCAGCAACCTTAGGAGCGCAGACGGAAATTATCCAGGCCGCAGAAATTCTGGCAGATGTAAAGGTACCCTTTTGTACGGTCTGTACCAATCCCTGTGCCGGGGTCTGTGCCCATAACAATAAACTGGGCGAAACCTATGAACTGCTGAAAAAGGCCGATGGGGTTATTATGGCCAGCCCTGTCTATTTTGGTACTGTCAGTGGACAATTGAAAGCATTCTGGGATAAAACCCGATATTTGCGGCGGGACAAACATTTACTGAATGTGGTAGGAGCGGCTATGGCCTGTGGAGCATCCCGGTTTGGGGGCCAGGAGACGGCAGTAGCTGCCATGCATGATATGATGCTGGTCCATGGGATGATCATTGTCGGTGACGGTTATGCCGAACTCGATTGCGGTCACCAGGGGGTAGGGGCGCAAAAACCCGCTGACCAGGATCAGGATGCGGTCCGCCGGGCAGAAATGCTGGGGAAACGGGTGGCCCAGGTTGCTCTGGCCACGGCAGCTATTCGTCGTCGCTAACTTTTTGAGGTGAGAATATGATCAGAAGAGAAACAGAACTATGGGAGGAAGAACACCTTTCCCCGTTTGCTGCTCGCAGCAGCCTTAGCCGTGGCCGGCAGCGGGAGGAAAAAGAGTGTGATGTCCGCACCGCCTTTCAGCGGGACCGGGACAGGATCTTGCATTCCAAGGCTTTTCGCCGTTTAAAACATAAAACCCAGGTGTTTATTGCTCCTGAAGGAGATCATTACCGTACCCGGTTGACCCATACCCTGGAAGTAGCGCAAATCGCCCGCACTATTGCCCGGGCCCTGCGCTTGAACGAAGATCTGACGGAAGCTATTGCCCTGGGCCATGACCTGGGCCATACTGCTTTTGGTCATGCTGGGGAAGAGGCTTTGCAGGAAGTCTACCTGCCCGGGTTTGCCCATAATGAACAAAGTTTGCGGATCGTGGACAAAATAGAAGGCGGAGGAGCGGGTCTGAATTTGACCTGGGAAGTGCGGGATGGTATTCTCCACCATACCGGTGACCAGGATCCTGCTACCCTCGAGGGGCAAATTGTTAAAATTGCAGACAGAATTGCCTATATCAACCATGATATTGATGATGCCATCCGGGGCGGGGTTCTGGAACTGGATGATTTGCCCCGGGATTTGCTGACAGTGCTGGGTCGAAAACACTCCGAGCGTATAAACATCATGGTCAGGGACATGATTGAAGCCAGCCGGCAGCAGCCGCGCATCAGGATGAGTCCGGAAATCTGGGAAGCGACCATGGCTTTGCGGTCTTTTCTTTTTGAACGGGTTTATGTGGGTTCTCAGGCTAAAGCCGAAGAGGAGAAGGCCAAAAACATAGTGCAGGAGCTTTACAGTTATTATGTCGAGCATCCGGAGCAGGTTCCGGCTGAATTTTTGACCATCGCCCGGCAGGAAGGGGAAAGTCAGGGTCGCAGTGAGGAGGAGAACCGGGCCCGGGCTGTGGTAGATTATGTGGCCGGCATGACCGATCGTTATGCCATCAAAAAATATACCGACTTGTTTGTTCCCAGGGGGTTTCCCCTTTTTCAATAAATTTTTTCGAATAAAGCAGGAATTTGTCTTGTTAAGGCGAATATACAGTAAATTGTCTGACCTCTTAAAATTGCCTCTTGACAAGCAGCAGGAAATCTGTTATTAATGGCGAACTCTATTTTTATCCTAATTTTAAAGCAGGTGAGGCTGGTGGGAGGATTCCTTTCACCCCAATTCATAGAGCAAGTGCGCTCAGCCAATGATATAGTAGAGGTCATCAGTGAACATGTCCTGCTGAAACGCCAGGGGCGGGAATATGTGGGACTTTGCCCTTTTCATCAGGAAAAGACTCCTTCTTTCTTCGTTTCACCGGAAAAGCAGATGTTTTATTGTTTTGGCTGTCAGGCTGGAGGAGATGTAATCCGTTTTTTGATGGATAGCCAGCGCCTGACTTTCCCGGAAGCGGTGGAACGGCTGGCAGAACGGGCGGGATTGCCTCTGCCCGTGATGGAGGGAGAGACCAGGGAACTGGGTCAGAAGACAGAAGGGTATGAGCTCAACCAGCTGGCAGCAAGATATTTTAGCTGGCGCCTGGAAAGGCCGGAAGGTCAGGAGGCCAGACAGTACATTGTCCGGCGCGGTTTAAACCAGGAAACTGTACAGAAATTTGCCCTGGGCTATGCCGGCCCGGAGTGGGACCACCTGACCAGAGCCTTCCGCAAAAGGGGTTATGATCCCAGGGTGCTGGTGAAATGGGGGTTGAGCCGCACTGGCAGTTATACCGGCCAGTATCTGGACCTTTTTCGCCACCGCCTTATATTTCCCATTTTCGACACCCGGGGTAGAATTATTGCCTTTGGTGGCCGCATCCTGGGTGAGGGGCAGCCGAAATACCTCAATACTCCGGAAACTCCTGTTTTTGATAAGAGCAGTAATCTCTATGGGCTCTTTCAAGCCCAGCAAGCAATCCGGGACCAGAATCTGGCTATTGTTGTGGAAGGTTATCTGGATGTGCTTTCTCTCCATCAGCGAGGTATTACCAATGTGGTTGCTCCCCTGGGGACAGCTTTGACAGAAGCCCATGGCAAGCTGTTGCGCCGCTATACCGACCGGGTGGTGATCGCCTTTGATGCTGACCCGGCCGGACAGAAGGCAGCTCTGCGTTCCCTGGACCTGTTGCTGGGCCTGGGGCTGGAAGTGCGGGTACTGGTTTTGCCGGATGGGAAAGACCCGGATGAATATTTGCAAAAACATACAGTGGAAGAATTCAGGGAATTACTGGCTACAACTCTGGATTTGCTGGACTTTAAGCTCAAACTCTGTGCTGAGAGCTATGACCTTAGCACACTTACGGGCAAAAGGCAGACCTTGCAGCTGATTATACCCAGTCTGGCCGCAACTCGTGACCATTTGCGCCGGGAAGAATATATCCGACGCCTGGGCCAGGAACTCAACCTGTCCTGGGAGACCATTGAAAGCGAATTGCGACTTTTCTTGCGCCAGAGGGATAAAATTGTAAAAAATAGGCATACTATTGATAATGTAAGCCAGAATTCGCCAAACCATCCGATTCTGGATGGGTTAACCAAAGCAGAATGGTGGCTGGCCCGCCTGGTGGTGGAATATCCCCACTGGTGGCCGCGAGTGCAAGCCAGTCTGGGGGAGAAACCCTGGCGGGATGAACAGCTGACCAGGGCAATGCAGGTCTGGCAGGAGACAGGAGCCCTGCCGCAAAGTGATGTGGAACTGGGCCCGGTAACTGCTCGACTGTTGACTCTGCCAGTGCCCCTGGAACAGGCTGAAGCCACCTTGCAGGATTGCATACAAACCCTGGTGAAGGGAAGGCTACAAAGAGAGCGGGAAGAGATTTTGAAACAGATTAAGGCTGCGGAAGAACGGCGGGATTTTCAGACTGTAAAGGAGCTGGCCAGCCGTTTGACCCGGTTGCAGAATAATTCTAGCACCCTGGAAAGGGGGGGAGCTTGATGGCAAAAAACGAAGAACAACAAAATAGCAAAGACATGAACGCCCTCAAGGAAGAACTCAAGAAACTGATCGACAAAGGCAAAAAACGGGGCCTCTTGACCTATGGCGAAATCATGGACACCCTCCAGGGTGTGGAATTAACCCCGGAGCAGATCGATGAAGTCTATGAAACACTGGCAGGGATGAGCATTGAAGTGGTGCCGGAAACCGGGGAAGTGGACATGCTGCCGGCTGATGATTTGCCCCCTGTAGATGATGAATTTCCTCTCACCGAAAACCTGGAAGATGAACTGAACCTGGATATACCGGAAGGTATCGGGATTGATGATCCGGTTCGCATGTACTTGAAGGAAATCGGGCGGGTGCCCTTGTTGACCCCGGAAGAGGAAATTGAGCTGGCTAAACGCATGGAACAGGGAGATGAAGAGGCTAAACGCCGGCTGGCGGAAGCCAACTTGCGCCTGGTGGTCAGTATTGCCAAACGCTATGTGGGGCGAGGCATGCTGTTCCTGGATCTGATCCAGGAGGGGAATCTGGGTTTGATCAAGGCGGTAGAAAAATTTGACTACCGCAAAGGCTACAAATTCAGTACCTATGCCACCTGGTGGATTCGTCAGGCTATCACCCGGGCCATTGCAGATCAGGCTCGTACCATCCGGATTCCGGTGCATATGGTGGAAACTATCAACAAGCTGATTCGCGTTTCCCGCCAGCTCTTGCAGGAACTGGGGCGCGAGCCTTCACCTGAAGAGATTGCCGAGGCTATGGATGTACCGGTAGAAAAAGTGCGGGAAATTATGAAAATCGCCCAGGAACCGGTGTCCCTGGAAACCCCTATCGGGGAAGAAGAAGACAGCCATCTGGGAGATTTCATCGAAGATGAAGATGCTCCGGCACCGGCGGAAGCAGCCAGTTATCATCTGCTGAAGGAGCAGCTGGAGGAAGTGCTGAGCACTCTTACCCCCCGGGAAGAAAAGGTCCTGCGCTTGCGTTTTGGCCTGGAAGACGGTCGGGCCAGGACTTTAGAGGAAGTGGGTCAGGAATTCGGGGTGACCAGGGAACGGATTCGCCAGATTGAGGCCAAGGCTTTGCGCAAACTGCGCCATCCCAGCCGCAGTAAAAAGTTGAAAGACTTTTTGGAATAAAATCTCGGCAAAAAAGGCCTTGACCAGAAGCGGCATTTGCCTTATAATATCTAATGTCGCGGCATTCCCCGATAGCTCAATGGTAGAGCGCCCGGCTGTTAACCGGTAGGTTGCAGGTTCGAGTCCTGCTCGGGGAGCCATTGCTGGGCCTATAGCTCAGTTGGTAGAGCAACCGGCTCATAACCGGTCGGTCGCTGGTTCGAGTCCAGCTGGGCCCACCACTATCCAGTCAGGAGAGGGCGATTAGCTCAGTTGGTTAGAGCGCTTGCCTCACATGCAAGAGGTCACAGGTTCGAGTCCTGTATCGCCCACCAGCATAGATTACAAGCCAGGCTAAGGCCTGGCTCTTTTGCTATTATCAGGGAGGAGAACGAAGTGAAGTTAGTTTTGTTTGATCTGGATGGGACTTTGACGGAATCCCATCCGGGAATCATTAACTCAGTTCAATATGCTTTAGCCAAACTGGGGATAGAAGAAAAAGAGCCGGAGCGGCTGGTAGCCTTTGTAGGGCCGCCTTTGCGACAATCTTTTCAGAAATTCTACGGCTTAAGTGAAGCGGAAGCAGACCAGGCGGTGACGTTTTACAGGGAATATTTCCGGGAACGGGGTATGTATGAAAACCGGGTTTATGCCGGTGTGCCGGAATTACTGGCCGGGTTAACCAGGAGTGGCCGTCGCCTGGCAGTAGCCACTTCCAAGCCTACCCTTTTTGCAGAAAAAATACTGGCTCATTTTCAGCTAGACCAGTATTTTGCTGCGATTGTAGGCAGTCATCTGGATGGCAGCCGGGTCAATAAGGGTGAAGTGATTCGTGACGCGCTGGGACTGTTTGCAGTTGAACGGGACCAGGTGTTGATGGTGGGGGATCGGGAGCATGATGTGATTGGGGCCCGGGAAAATGGTATTAAAGTCATTGCAGTTACATACGGTTATGGTAGTGTGGCAGAGCTGACAGCGGCTAGGCCTGACTTTCTGGCTGCTTCGGTGACGGAGTTACGCCAGTTGCTGCTGTGATTGGCCTCTCGCCGGAGAGTGTGATATACTTGGTATGAGAAAGGGTGTGAGAGGAAGTGTGGCAAACGTTTACTAACTGGGTTATGGAGGAAGTGGCCCGTTATGGCTATCTGGCAGTATTCATTGGAATGGTGCTGGAGAGTGCCTGTATACCCATACCCAGTGAGATTATCATGCCCTTTGGGGGCTTACTGGCGGCCCGGGGACAACTCAACTTCTGGTGGGTAGGGCTACTGGGGGCACTGGCCAATGTGGTTGGCTCCTGGCTGGCCTATCTGGCAGGACGTTTTGGGGGCCGTGCGTTTATCGAGAAATACGGCAAATATCTGCTGATTTCCCGCCATCATTTGCAACTGGCTGATCGCTGGTTTGAGGAAAAGGGAGAAATAACGGTGTTTGTTACCCGTTTATTGCCTGGTATTCGGACTTTTATTTCATTGCCGGCAGGGATAGCCAGGATGGATTTTCTGCGCTTTACTCTTTATTCTCTGCTAGGAGTTTTGCCCTGGTCCTATTTTTTAGCTTATCTGGGCTATCTGCTGGGAGAAAACTGGGATAAGCTGACAGCTTATCTTCATACCGCCAATTATTTCCTTTTAGGTACAGCCCTGCTGGTAATAGCGCTCTTGTATTTATGGCAGAAAAAACAACGGCGGAGGTAGCAAAATGGAGCTTTCCCGACGGTTAGAGGCCATTGCCAGAATGGTACCGGCTGGGTCGGTTCCGGCCGACATCGGTACCGATCATGCCTATTTACCCATCGCGCTGGTGGCAGCGGATCATTGCCCCCGGGCAATAGCCGGTGATGTACACCGGGGACCATATCAACTGGCAATGGAGAGAGTGATTAAGGCTGGCTTACAGGACCGTATCTCTGTGCGTTTGGGCGATGGTTTAACCATTCTCCGTCCGGGTGAAGCAGATGGGATTATTATCGCTGGCATGGGCGGCCAGACGATGATTCAGATTTTGACTGCCGGTGCGATGGTGCGGGAAGCCTGTAGTTACCTGATTTTGCAGCCGATGACGGATATTCCCCTGGTACGGGAACAACTGGCAGCCTGGGGCTGGTTTGTTCTGGATGAAGAGTTGTTGCAGGAAGAGGGCAAGTTTTATCAAATTATTAAATATGGGCGCCAGGAAAAACACTGGCCGCAGCCTTTTTCATCCCGGATTACCAGAGTCTTTGGGCCGGCGCTCTTGGCCCGCAAACATCCCCTTTTACTCCCTTATCTGGAGAAGCTGAAAAATGAGACCCGCAAGGTACTGACTGCCCTGGGACAAACTCACAGTCCAAAGGTGCTGGCCAGAAGCAGGGAAATGGAAAAATTCCTCGAACAATTGGGGGAGGTGGAAGCATGGCTAAAATCGGGCAAATCATCAGCTGGATAGAAGAACTGGCTCCCCGCAAATTGGCGGCGGAATGGGATAATGTGGGCTTAATGTTAGGGGATCCAGGGGCTGAAACAGATAAAGTGCTGGTGGCCCTTGATTGCACACCGGCCGTAGCAGAAGAGGCTATTGAGCAAGGAGCCGGGTTACTGGTAACCCATCACCCTTTGATTTTCAAACCTTTGAAAAATCTTCGCTTTGATACGGCGACTGGCCGGTTGCTGGCTCGTTTGATTCAAAATAACATTGCTGTTTATAGTGCCCATACCAACCTGGATAGTGCTGAAAAGGGGATAAATGCCACTTTGGCCCGGGCCCTGAACTTGCAGGATATTCAGGTGCTGGAACCCGGCTGGAGGGAAGAGTATATTAAAATTGTGGTGTTTGTACCGGCTGGCCATGAGGAAGCAGTGCGGCTGGCGATGGCAGAAGCCGGAGCTGGTCATATCGGCAACTATTCCCATTGCACTTTTCAAACCCAGGGTACCGGAACTTTTTTACCATTAACTGGCACAAATCCTTATCTGGGACAGGTAGGGCAACTGGAACGGGCAGAGGAATACCGGCTGGAAACCATTTGTCCCAAAAGCAAACTGAAACGGGTTTTGCAGGCCATGCTGAAGGTTCATCCCTATGAGGAAGTGGCCTATGATCTTTATCCTCTCCTCAATGAGGGCCCGGCTCTGGGACTGGGGCGAATTGGACTTTTACCCCAGCCCCTGACCCTGGCTCAGCTGGCAGCCAGAATCAAGGAAATTGTGTCGGTTGCCCGCCTGCGGTTAGGTGGTAGTCCAGAGCAAACCGTGAAAAAAGTCGCCCTCTGCAGCGGCTCAGGGGCTTCTCTGGCAGCCCGGGCAAAAATGCAGGGAGCTGATGTTTTACTCACTGGAGATGTCAAGTACCATGAGGCTCAGGACATGCTGCAGATGGGGTTGAGTTTTATCGATGCCGGGCATTTTGCCACTGAAGCCTTCTATCTACCCTACTGGGTACGGGAATTACAGCAGAAGGCCGCCGGCGCCGGGGCGATTGTAGAAATCATTCAGTCCACCAGGGAAAAGGAACCCTGGCAGGAAATATAGGAGGCTTAGTCATGAAGGCAATTCTGTTTACCGATGGTGGCTCCCGGGGCAATCCCGGTCCAGCGGGTTGCGGCTGGGTACTGCTAAACCCGGAGGGAGAGGTGCTGACCGAAGGCTGTCATTTTCTCGGGCTGGCAACCAATAATGTAGCTGAATATACGGCTTTGATCAAGGGACTGGCAGCAGCTCAGGCCCTGGGGGTGACTGAGCTGGTGGTGAAGGCTGATAGTGAACTGATGATTCGTCAGCTGAAAGGAATCTATAAGGTTAAAAATGAGGGTTTAAAACCTCTCTTTGCCCGGGTTAAGGAGCTGGCCCGAAATTTTCGCCAGGTCACTTACCAGCACATACCGAGAGAACAGAACCAGCGGGCCGATGCTCTGGCCAACCAGGCCATGGACAGGCAGGCGAGTTTTGAAGCTTGAGAAACCAGAGAAACCGGGGGAGGAAAACCAATGGCACAAGCGGAATTAAAACAGGGGCTGGCAACAACTATCACAGTTGCTGATTATCTAAAACAACAGCATATTATCCCTCGTTCCCCTATTGTAGCAGCCAAAGTCAATAATTTACTAAAACCCCTGACAGCGGAAATTGACCCGGAGCAGGATAAAATCGAATTCGTAGATTTAACTTCTGATGAAGGTTTGCGCATTTACCGCCGCAGTCTTTATTTTTTGTTAACCATTGCTGCCAAACAGTTATTTCCCGAGTGCCAGATCAGCATCGAACATTCCCTGGGTGCCGGGGTCTATTGTGAATTCCGGCCCGCCTGCCCCCTTGACCTCGAAGATGCAGCGCTGGCTCTGGAAAAAAGAATGCGGGAACTGGTCGCTGCCGACTTGCCTTTTACCACCTGGAAAGGCAGTAAAAAAGACGCTTATCAGATTTTATTACAGCAGGGGCACACTGATAAAGCCCGGATTTTACGGAATCGTGTTAGAGGTGAGGTGGAATTAGCCAGGTTTGGAGAGATCTATGATTATTTTACCGGTTTTCTGGTGCCCAGCACCGGCTATTTAACCGTTTTTGGCCTCAGACCCTATCTGGAGGGGTTTGTCTTACAGTTACCTGATAAACAAAACCCCTTCCAGGTGGTGCCCTTTTACGAACAGAAAAAACTGGCTCTGGTTTATGATGAAAGCAAAGACTGGATTCGCAACCTGGACTTACATAATGTGGAAGATATCAATAAAATCATTGGTTCCGGGCAGTTTGCCGACCTCGTTCTGGTGGCAGAAGCCAGACATGAAAAGAAAATCAGCGAAATTGCGGAGGCTATTAGTGCCTGCTGTGAACAGGCCCAGCTGGTACTGGTGGCCGGGCCCTCTTCTTCAGGCAAGACCACCTTTACCCAGCGCCTGCGTATTCAGTTGCTGGCCAGTGGCATCAAACCCCTGGCCATCTCCCTGGATGATTATTTTGTCAATAGAGAAGATACACCGAAGGACGAAAATGGAAATTATGATTTCGAGAGCATAGATGCCCTGGATTTGCCCCTCTTTAATCAGCATCTGGTCCAGCTGCTGGCTGGTGAGGAAGTGGAAATTCCCAGATTCAATTTTGTTACAGGCCGCAGAGAGTGGACCGGGAACAAACTGCAGCTAAAACCCCGTCAGGTTCTAATCATCGAAGGTATTCATGGTTTGAATGAGCGGCTGACGGCTCAGGTGCCATTCTCTCAGAAAATTAAGATCTATGTGAGTGCTTTAACCCATGTCAATATTGACAAAACCAATCAAATCCATTCCTCGGATATCCGCTTGCTGCGCCGCATTTGCCGCGATGCCCAGTTCCGGGGTAATTCGGCTGCCAGCACCATTGCCATGTGGCCAGCGGTACGGCGGGGGGAAGAGCGCAATATTTTCCCTTTTCAGGAAGAAGCAGATTTCGTTTTCAATTCCGGTCTGGTGTATGAGCTGGCAGTGCTGAAGAATCTGGCTGAACCTCTTTTGCAGCAAATCACTCCTGATCAGGCTGAATACAGTGAGGCAGTACGTTTGCTGGAACTGTTACGTTATTTCCTGGCAGCACCGGCAGATGTGGTCCCAAACAATAGTGTTTTGCGGGAATTTATCGGTGGATGCTGTTTTTACCACTAATGGTTAATAGTTTTTCTTGTCAAAGAACTATCGTTCATGGTATTATTTCTTATGCGAGTAAACCGGATGGTCGCGGGAATAAAGGCCGAAAGGCGGATTCCTGAGGAAAGTCCGAGCTCCATAGGGCAGAGTGCCGGATAACGTCCGGTGGAGGCGACTCCAAGGATAGTGCCACAGAAACAAACCGCCTGGCTGAATAGAGGCCGGAGTCCTCGAGGCCGGAGCCCATGAGCCAGGTAAGGGTGGAAAGGTGAGGTAAGAGCTCACCAGCGGTTAGGCGACTAACCGGCTCGGTAAACCCCACTCGGAGCAAGACCGAATAGGGGAGCGTGAAGGCTGGCCCGGCCTGCTCCCGGGTAGGTTGCTAGAGGCGGCTGGCAACAGTCGTCCCAGATAGATGACCATCCTCGACAGAACTCGGCTTACAGGTTTACTCGCAATCCAAAATGAAACTTAGAGACCAATCCGGAGTGGATTGGTCTCTTGTTTTTTATAATGACTTGCATATTTTGAGAAGATTATATATACTACTATTAGTACCAGGTAATAAGAGAAGGTGCTTATTGATGGAAAGACCTTTGAAAAAAGATGAACGTCAGCAGTTACTGGCAGAACATATTCGGCATTCACCCTTCAGTACCGATGAGGAACTGGCCCAGCTCTTTGGGGTGTCGGTTCAGACCATCCGCCTGGATCGGCTGGAACTGGGTATCCCGGAAGTAAGGGAACGCATGAAACAACTGGCAGAAGGACAATGGAGCAAACTCAAGGCGCTGGCAGACACGGATCTAGTCGGGGAGCTGATCGAGCTGGAACTGGGTAAAAAGGGACTATCCCTCCTGACTATTGAGAGCAACATGGTTTTCAGCCGTACCGGGATTGCCCGGGGCCATCTGCTCTTCGCCCAGGCTAACTCCCTGGCCGTAGCGCTGGTGGATGCGCCGCTGGCTCTAACCGGGACTGTCCGGGTTTCTTTCCTGCGCCCTGTCCGGCTGGGCGAGCGGGTTATCGCCCGGGCCGAAGTAGTAAAAATCAAGCAAAACCGCTATTATATTCAGGTAACATCTTCGGTTAAAGGCCAGGATGTTTTAAAAGGCCTGTTTGTTGTATTTGCCCTGGAGGATGATGCTAATGAAAATCGTAGTTGATGCAATGGGCGGGGATCATGCTCCCCGGGAAATAGTAAAAGGGGCAGTGGCTGCGTGCCGGGAGCTCAATCTGGGTATAATTCTGGTAGGTCCGGCTGAACAGCTGCGGGAGGAAATAACGGCTGCCGGTGGGGATGGACTGATGATTGAAATTGTGGATGCACCGGAGGTAATCGGGATGGATGAACATCCCGGCCAGGCAGTCCGGAAAAAACGCAATTCCTCACTGGTTGTTGGCGTGAAACTGGTGAAAGAAGGAAAGGGGGCAGCCTTTGTATCTGCCGGTAATACCGGTGCCGCCATGGCTGCTAGTTTGCTGGGCTATGGTCGTATTAAGGGGATTAACCGGCCGGCTATTGCCACAGTCATGCCGACCCTGACGGGCCGCTGTCTGGTGCTGGATGTAGGGGCTAACGCCGAAGTAGATGCCAGTAATCTGTTGCAGTTTGCCTGGATGGGCAGTATATATGCAGAAAAAATCCTGGCCATCCCTAATCCCAGAGTGGGTTTGTTGAATATCGGGGAGGAAGAGAGCAAAGGGACTCCGGTAGTGCAGGAAGCCTACCAGTTACTGAAACAGCAGTCAGGACTAAATTTTATAGGCAATGTGGAAGGGCGCGACCTGCCCATGGGAGTGGCTGATGTCGTTGTCTGTGATGGTTTTACCGGTAACGTAGTATTGAAACTAGCAGAGGGATTAGCCAGAGCTTTGCTGGGTATGATTAAAGAAGCAGCTGCGCAGTCCATCCTGGCCCAGGTGGGTGGATTACTGATGAAGCCAGCTTTTACTGCCCTGAAGGAAAAAATGGATTACCGGGAATATGGTGGTGCCCCATTACTGGGATTACAGGGAATAACTATCATCAGTCACGGCAGTTCTGATGCCCGGGCGATTAAAAATGCTATCAAAGTAGCAGCGCGTTGTGTTGAGCAACAAGTAACAGAAATTATTAGCCGTTTAGGAGATGAGTACGATGAGGGAAAATAAACTGAGAGCTACCATTGCCGGCATCGGTGCTGCTGTGCCGGAACAGATCTTGACCAATTTCGATCTGGAGAAAATGGTGGATACTAATGATGAATGGATTCAGACCCGAACAGGGATAAAGGAACGGCGGATTGCCCCTGAGCAGATGGCCACTTCCCATCTGGCCATCGAGGCAGCCCGGGAGGCCCTGGCCCAGGCCCGGCTTTCCCCGGATGAACTGGACCTTATTCTGGTGGCCACTGTGACCCCTGACTATCCCTTTCCAGCTACAGCTTGTTTGGTGCAAGCTGCCCTGGGGGCCAGCCGTGCAGCAGCCATGGACTTATCGGCGGGATGTACCGGCTTTATCTACGCTTTAACGGTAGGAGCCCAGTTTATTGAGACCGGTCTTTACCGGAATGTGCTGGTGATTGGGGCAGAAGTACTGTCCCGGATCATAGATTGGACTGACCGCAATACCTGTGTGTTGTTTGGTGATGGGGCCGGAGCGGCAGTGCTGACCCCTGCACAGCCCGGTTATGGGTTCTTATCCTTCGAACTGGGGGCTGATGGCGGCGGGGCTGAATTGCTGTATATGCCGGCAGGCGGAAGCCGCCAGCCCATTACTCCGGAGGTACTGGCTCAGCGACTCAACAAGATTTATATGAATGGCCGGGAAGTTTTTAAATTTGCAGTGCGCATTATGGGAGATGCAGCAGATGCGGCTATTCGCAAAGCAGGCCTAACTTATGCCGATATAGATTATTTTATACCCCATCAGGCCAATATCCGCATTATTGAAGCTGCTGCTAAACGCCTGGAATTACCTATGGAAAAAGTTCATGTTAATGTTGATCGCTATGGTAACACATCAGCAGCTTCCATTGGCCTGGCACTGCAAGAGGCGGTAGCAGCAGGGAAAATTTCTTCAGGCGACTATGTGGTTCTGGTCGGTTTTGGCGCTGGACTGACCTGGGGAGCGATCACCCTGCGCTGGGGTTAAAACGGGAGAGGAGGGAAAAGAATGTTATTCAAAACTCCCTTATGTGATTTACTGGGAATTGAATATCCCATTTTCCAGGGAGGTATGGCCTGGGTGGCTACTGCCGAACTGGCAGCCGCTGTTTCCGAAGCCGGTGGACTGGGAATTATCGGCTCCGGCCATGCTCCGGCGGAGTGGGTTCAGGACCAGATTCGCCAGGTTAAAGAAAGAACCAGTAAACCTTTTGGTGTCAATGTGATGCTCATGTCCCCTCATGTCAAAGAGGTGATGGAGGTTATTGTCCGGGAAAAAGTGGCAGTGGTGACTACCGGAGCGGGAAATCCCGGGGTTTACATGCCAGCTCTGAAAGAAGCCGGGATCAGAGTAATTCCGGTGGTGGCCTCAGTGGCCCTGGCCCAGCGCCTGGAACGCCAGGGGGTGGATGCCATCATCGCCGAAGGTACGGAGTCCGGCGGACATGTGGGAGAATTGACGACCATGGCTCTGGTACCCCAGGTGGTAGATGCAGTCAGGGTACCGGTAATAGCTGCTGGCGGTATTGCTGATGGACGGCAATTTCTGGCCGCTCTGGCCTTAGGAGCTGTCGGGGTACAAATGGGAACCAGATTTATGTGTGCCAGTGAGTGTACCATCCATCCCGCAGTTAAAGAACAAATCCTCAAGGCTAAAGACCGGGATACAGTAGTTACCGGGCGTAGCACCGGGCATCCGGTCCGGGTAATCAAGAATAAGCTGGCTCGTCAGTTTGAGGAAATGGAAAAGCGCTGTGCCCCGCCGGAAGAGATTGAAAAACTGGGAGTAGGCAAAATGCGGGCGGCCATGATTGACGGAGATGTGGAATTTGGCTCCCTGATGGCCGGGCAAGTAGCAGCGATGGTCAAGAAAATTCAACCTGCTGCTGAAATCATCCGGGAGATTGTGCAGGAAGCTGAAGCTGTCCACAGCCGGCTGAGGGGGTTGGGAGGATGAAACTAGCTTTTGTCTTCCCGGGCCAGGGTTCCCAGTATGTAGGAATGGGCAAAAACCTGGCTGAGACTTATCCGGAAGCAGCAGCTGTCTTTCAGGAAGCTGATGCAGTCCTGGGCTTTAAGCTTTCCGAACTCTGCTTTAACGGTCCGGAAACGGAACTGGTAAGAACAGCTAACACCCAGCCGGCTTTGCTCACAGTCAGTGTAGCAGCATTAAGGGTACTGGCCAATGCAGGGATTCAACCAGCAATGGTAGCTGGACACAGTCTGGGAGAATATTCAGCTCTAGTAGCAGCAGAAGTGCTGTCCTTTGCTGATGCTCTACGGCTGGTGCGGCGGCGCGGGGAACTGATGCAGGAAGCAGCACCTCCGGGAACCGCCGGAATGGCAGCGATCCTGGGCCTGGAGAGGGAACAGGTAGTAGCTGTCTGCCGGGAAGCTGAAACCCTGGGAGTAGTTGAACCTGCTAACTTCAATTGCCCCGGGCAGATTGTAATTGCCGGGGAAAAGGCGGCTCTAGAAAAGGCTATGGAGCTGGCCAAAGCCAGAGGGGCCAAACGGGTGGTGACTTTAAATGTCAGCGGACCTTTTCACTCCAGCCTGATGTTACCGGCTGCCAGGGGCCTGGCTCCTGCTCTGGATGAGGTAGAGTTTTATCCACCGCAGGTGCCGGTAGTGGTCAACGTTTCCGGGCGGATCTTGACAGATCCCAAAATGCTGAAACAATCCTTATTGTTACAGGTGCAAAAATCCGTACTCTGGGAAGATTGCATCCAGACCATGGTGGCAGCTGGAGTGGATATATTCGTTGAGGTAGGAGCTGGAAAAGTTTTAAGCGGATTGATTAAGAAAATAAATAAAGGGGTCAGGGTGTTTGCCGTGGAAGATGCAGAATCTTTCCAGCGCACCCTTGCAGAGTTGCGGGAGGTTGGATAAAATGGTGCTGGAAAACAAAGTTGCCCTGGTAACCGGTGCCTCCCGGGGCATTGGGCGCGCCATTGCTCTGGCTTTTGCCCAGGCCGGAGCTGATGTGGTGGTGAATTATTCCGGCAGTGCAGATGCTGCGCAAGCAGTAGTGGATGAAATCAAGGCCATGGGCCGTCGGGCCCGGGCGGTACAGGCCGATGTCTCCCAGCCTGAACAGGTAGAAAACATGGTGAACCAGGTGCTTTCAGATTTTGGACGCATCGATATCCTGGTCAATAATGCCGGGATAACCAGAGATGGTCTGCTTTTGCGGATGAAACGAGAAGACTGGCAGCGGGTAATTGATATCAACCTGACCGGGGTCTTCCTCTGCACCAAGGCGGTTCTAAAGCCGATGATGAAACAGCGTTCTGGCCGTATCATCAATATTACTTCAGTGATCGGCCTGACAGGTAATGCAGGCCAGGCCAATTACGCAGCTGCCAAGGCAGGGATTATCGGCTTTACCAAATCGGTGGCCAGGGAAGTGGGCAGCAGGGGAATTACCTGTAATGCTATTGCTCCTGGGTTTATCCAGACGGATATGACCGGGGTGCTGGGGGAAAAGGTCAGGGAAGAGCTGCTGGCTCAGATACCCCTGGAACGGCTGGGTCAACCGGAAGATGTAGCCGCTGTAGCCTTATTCCTGGCTGGACCGGCGGCCAGTTACATCACCGGTCAGGTTATAAATGTAGATGGCGGCATGGTCATGTAGTTGGGGAAGGAGGTGAATGGAAGCGATGGCAAGCGTATTTGACAGAGTAAAGAAAATTATCGTGGAACAGCTGGGTGTCGAAGAAGAGGAAGTAACCATGGAAGCAGCTTTTATCGATGACCTGGGAGCTGACTCTCTGGACATCGTAGAGCTGGTCATGGCCTTTGAAGAGGAATTCGGACTGGAAATTCCTGATGAAGATGCGGAAAAAATCCGCACTGTTGGTGATGCTGTAAACTACATCAATGAGCGCCAGTAGTGGTGCAAGGCGGAAAAGTCCCGTAGCCTGCTGCGGGACTTTTTTAAAAAAGATTGGAGGCGCAGACAACCGTGAAACTGCCGGAGCTGAAAATTGGACATCTAATCGCCCCTGTGCCCATTGTCCAGGGCGGCATGGCGGTGCGCATATCCACCGCTCCTTTAGCTGCTGCAGTAGCTAATGAAGGCGGAATTGGCCTGATAGCCGGGACAGGTATGAGCATAGAAGAGCTGAAAGCTGAAATACGTAAGGCCCGGGACTTGACCCGGGGCATTATCGGTGTTAATGTGTTATTTGCAGCCAGAGAATTTGCCAGTCTGGTCAAGGCAGCCATAGAGGAAGGAATTGACCTGATAGTTTCTGGTGCAGGCTTTTCCCGGGATATGTTTGCCTGGGGTAAAAGCAGTGGAATACCGATTGTACCCATTGTCTCCTCTGCTCGGCTGGCTGTGATGGCAGAAAAAATGGGTGCCGCTGCTGTGATTGTCGAAGGAAAAGAAGCAGGGGGACATCTGGGAACCGAGCGTTCCATTCGGGAAATCTTACCGGAGGTGAAAAAAGCCGTCCACATTCCGGTGATTGCAGCTGGGGGGATTGTGGATGGAAAAGATATAGTGGAGGCTTTCCGCCTGGGCGCAGATGGGGTGCAAATGGGAACCAGGTTTGCGGCCAGTGTGGAATCCAATGCTTCCGATGAGTTCAAGCAATTATATTTAAAATCCCAGCATGAGGATGTTATTCTGGTCGACAGCCCTGTGGGCTTGCCGGGACGTGGTTTGAAAAGCACTTTTACGCAGAAACTGGCTGCCGAAGGCGGAGCTCCCATCGAAAAATGCGTTAATTGCTTGAAAAAATGTTCCCGCCGTTTTTGCATTATGGCGGCTCTGACCGAGGCTACCAGAGGTGGAGATTTTAGTAAAGCCCTGGTTTTCTCCGGAGAAATGGTGGAAAAAATCAAAGAAATTTTGCCGGTAAAGGAGATTTTCCGCCGGCTGCTGGCTGAAGTGGCGGAAATAAAGGAAGAGGTGAAGACATGAAAAAAAGGGTAGTTATAACAGGACTGGGGATAATTGCCCCCAATGGCCTCGGTAAGGAAGAATTCTGGACCAATATCAAAAATGGCGTCTCCGGCATCAAGGCGGTTACCCGTTTTGACGCATCCGCTTTGCCTACCCGTATTGCTGGACAGGTAGATAATTTTGATCCCCAGCAGTGGATTGATAAGAAAGAGGCACGGCGCATGGATCGCTTCAGCCAGTTTGCTGTTGCAGCCACAGCTATGGCTATACAGGATGCTGGTCTGGACTTAGAACAGGTGGATAAAAAAAGGGTAGGTGTAATTCTGGGCTCCGGGATTGGCGGCATGGAAACATTTGAAGAGCAGACCCGGGTCTTGCTGGAAAAGGGACCCAATCGGGTTAGTCCTTTCTTCGTGCCGATGATGATTGCCAATATGGCAGCCGGTCAAATTGCTATCCAGTTTGGTTTTCAGGGACCCAATATCACTACTGTGACTGCCTGTGCTTCTTCTACCAACTCCGTTGGCGATGCTTTCAAGCTTGTGCAACGGGGTGATGCTGATGTGGTGATTACCGGGGGTACAGAAGCTCCCATTACTCCGCTGGCTTTTGCCGGTTTTTGTGCCATGAAGGCCATGTCCACCCGCAATGAAGAGCCGAGCAAAGCCAGTCGTCCCTTTGATATAGAGCGCGATGGCTTTGTCATGGGCGAAGGAGCTGGGATTCTGGTACTGGAGACTCTAGAACATGCTCTGGCCCGTGGAGCCCGGATTTATGCTGAAGTGGTCGGGTATGGTTGTACCTGTGATGCCAGTCATATTACCGCTCCAGACCCGGAAGGGGCTGGAGCAGCAGCGGCTATGGCCCAGGCGCTGCAGGATGCGGGCTTACGACCGGAGGAGATCAATTATATCAATGCCCATGGCACTTCCACGCCTCTAAATGATAAATGCGAGACCATAGCGATTAAGCAAGTTTTTGCCGAACATGCCTATCGGTTGGCGGTCAGTTCCACTAAATCCATGACTGGCCATTTGCTGGGTGCAGCCGGGGGAATCGAGGCAGCTATCTGCGCTCTGGCTATTGCCGAAGACTTTGTCCCACCCACCATTAATCTGGAAAAGCCTGATCCGGAATGTGACCTGGACTATGTACCCAATCAGGGACGGCAAATGCCGGTGGAAGCGGCTCTCTCCAATTCCCTCGGGTTTGGTGGGCACAATGCGACTATTATTCTAAAGAAGTTCCGGGGGTAGAAACAATGCAGGGAGATCCACGCGCTCTTGCGGCTCTGGTAGAACAACTGGGCTTTACCTGGAATAAACCTGAATTGCTGACCATTGCCTTAACCCATACTTCCTATGCCAATGAACGCAAGCAGAGACAGGAACACAACCAGCGGCTGGAGTTTCTGGGAGATGCGGTGCTGGAACTGGTGGTCAGCGATTACCTGTATAATACCTATCCTGATTACCCGGAAGGGGTACTGACCAAAATCCGGGCTGCTTCGGTCTGTGAGCCTTCTCTGGCCGCTGTGGCCCGGCGCTTGAATCTAGGACAGTGCCTGGCAATGGGTAAGGGAGAAGAAAAGAGTGGAGGCAGGGAAAGGCCTGCCGCTCTGGCCGACGCCTTTGAAGCTTTGACCGGTGCGATCTATCTTGATCAAGGCTTTACACGGGCCCGGGCCTTCGTGTTGCAGCAGCTGAAGGATACAATAGATCATTATGCAGCCCAGGGTGGACAGCACGGGGACTTTAAGTCCGAGTTGCAGGAATGGATTCAGCAATACACCCAGCAGGAACTGCATTATACTCTGCTAAAGGAAGAAGGACCGGACCATAATAAAGTTTTTACCGCAGGTGTGAGTATCGGCGGGCAAGTTTGGGGCGTGGGCCAGGGTAAGACCAAGAAGGAAGCAGAACAGGAAGCAGCCCATGAAGCCCTGATTAAGCTGCGGGATCAGGGTGCCTGGAAAGGATTGAAGAAATAAATGGCGAAACAACATATTTTGCCCCTTTTTATTCCGCAGCTGGGCTGTGGACAGGCTTGCAGTTTTTGTAACCAGCACACTATAACTGGCCGGGTCAAACCTCTTTTACCAGAGGATTTGCCCGGCCTTTTACCCGCTGGACCGGAACCGGTGGAACTGGCTCTATATGGTGGCAGTTTCACTGCCCTGCCTTTAAAAGTGCAGGTGGCCTGGTTGGAGAGCCTTCAGCCCTGGCGGCAGCGGGGCAAAATCAGCACTATCCGCCTCTCCACCCGGCCGGATGCCATTAACCTTGAGCAAATGCTATGGCTGAAGAGCTACGGGGTCACCACGGTGGAGCTGGGAGTGCAGTCTCTGGATGACCAGGTGCTGGCCCGGGCAGGCAGGAGATACAGGGCAGCCGATGTTATTACAGCCATTCTCGCCGGGCATGTTGCTGGTTTAAAAATCGGTATCCAGCTTTTGCCGGGGCTGCCGGGAGAGACACCCCAAACTGCAGTGGCAGGAGCCAGACGACTGGCAGCGGTAGCTCCTGACCTGGTCAGAATTTATCCTCTGGTAGTGCTGGCCGGGACGCCGCTGGCCCGGGAGCTGGAGGCCGGCACCTTTCAGCCCTGGGATTTTGCCCTGGCGGTGGATACAGCGGCCAGGTTGAAAATTATTTTTCAATCCCGGGGCATTCCGGTGATCCGGATAGGGTTACAGCCTGGTCAGGATTTGGTGCCTGGTAGTAGCGTGCTGGCTGGCTGTTATCATCCGGCATTAGGACAAATTGTCGATAGCCGGATTTTCCTCTGGTTGCTGGAAAGCTTGCTTCAGCAGGGAGTAGATCCTAACCAGCCCCTATTTGTCAATCCTCGTGATTTTTCTAACCTGCGGGGTCAGCATGGTGTTAATCTTTGTTATTTAAGCAGGAAATTTAACATAAAACCACGAATTTTAGGAGATGGCTCTTTGCCGCGGGGAAAAATTCGGTGGGGAGATAAGTTGATAGACTGGAGTGATGAAGCCCTTGTTGCTAAAGCGCTTGGAGATTCAGGGGTTTAAGTCCTTTGCTGATCGAGTGGAACTGGCTTTTAACAGTGGTTTAACAGTGATTGTTGGTCCCAATGGCAGTGGTAAGAGCAATATAGCTGATGCCATCCGCTGGGTGCTGGGAGAGCAAAGCGTAAAAAACCTGCGCGGCTCTCGCCTGGAAGATGTGATTTTTTCCGGTTCCGTGAAGCGCAAACCGGTGGGTATGGCGGAAGTTTCCCTCACTCTGGATAACAGCAATGGCCGCTTTCCCCTGGAGTTTAATGAAATTACAGTAACCCGGCGGGTCTATCGCAATGGCGAGTCGGAGTTTTTGATCAATAAGACTCCCTGCCGCCTGAAAGACATCCATGAGCTGTTTCTGGATACCGGGCTGGGACGGGATGCCTATTCCATCATCGGTCAAGGCCGGGTGGAAGAAATACTGAATGCCCGGCCGGAAGACCGGAGGTCAATCATCGAGGAAGCTGCCGGGATTGTACGTTATCGCATGCGCAAACTGGAAGCGGAAAAAAAGCTGCAGGAAACTGAGGTTGACCTGGTCAGGGTGGAAGATATTATCAGCGAACTGGAAGGACAGCTGGAACCGCTGGCCCGACAGGCTGAAGTGGCGGAAAAATATCTGGCCTACCAGCGGGAAGAACAGGAGCTGGAAATCGGTTGTCTGGTAAGGCAGGGCCAGCAGGTGAGAGAGAAACTGGCTGAGTTGCAATGCCAGGTTCAGGAATTGGAAACAGCCCGGGAGGAAGCCGCTGCTGCCCTGGCCAGGGTGGAAGCGTCCCGGCAAAAGTTTCAGCGGGAATTAGAACCCCTGGAGGCGGAATTACAGGCTATTCAGGATAAATATACCAGCTTGCTTTCGGAAGGAGAACACACCCAGGGGCAGCTCCAGGTCCTTTCTACTCAGAAGCAGGGACGGCGGGAACAAGCTACCCTGTTACGACGTCAGCTGGAAGAAATCGAGACAGAGCTGGCAGACAGTGGTGAAACGGCAGCGGCTGATGCCCTGCTGGTGCAGCAGCTGGAAGGAAAACGTCAGCAATTGCAATCTGAGCTGGCCGCCGTAAATGAGCGGGCAGAGAGTTTGCAAAAAGAATTGGATACCATCAGGCAAGCCCTGGTTAGCCAGAAGGACAGCTCGGCTCAAGCTTTAAATGAGCTGACCAGACTGGAGCAACAGCAAACTGCCGGGGCAATTCGCCTGGCTGGTCTCAGAGAGAAGATTGAGCACTTGCGGAATCAGATACAGGAAATTGATAGAGCTATAACGACCTGGCAGGCCCGGGAAAAACAGAGTCAAAAATGGCAGCAAGAGCTAGAACGAGGAAGGCAAGAACATGAAAGTCGACAGGTTGGCCTTGCGCAGAGCAGGAAAGAGATGGAGGCAGAATTGGCCCAGCTGGAAGAGATTTTTAACCAGAAACAGCAACAATGGCAACTCCTCGCCTCTAAAGCCAGGGTCTTAGCTGATATGCAACAGGATTATGAAGGCTACCAGCGGGCAGTAAGAGAATTGTTATTGCGTCGCCAGAGAGGCGAACCCGCCTGCCAGGAAATCTGCGGAGTAGTGGCTGAGCTGTTACAGGTGCCCCAGGAATACGAAATTGCTGTTGAAGTGGCACTGGGCGGTGCTTTGCAGTATCTGGTAACAGAAACGGATCAGGGAGCCAAGCAAGCCATTGAATATCTGAAGGGCCATAACCTGGGTAGAGCCACTTTCCTGCCCTTAAACACTGTTACCGCTTCCACTTTACGAGAGGAGGAAAAGGCAACACTTCTCAAACGGCCAGGGGTAATTGGGATTGCGGCTGACCTGGTGAGTTATGCGGAAAAATACCGGCCGGTGATCAATAATTTATTGGGCCGTATTATTGTCTGCCAGGACCTGGATGCTGCTCTAGGGCTGGCCCGGGCCACCGGTTTTCGCTATCGGATTGTGACACTAGCCGGGGATATGTTAAACCCCGGGGGTTCTTTGACTGGTGGTTCCTATCAGCGTCGCAATGCCAATTTGCTGGGGCGGGCCCGGGAACTGGAGGAAATAAACCAGGCAGCTAAACAGGTCAACGGAGAGCGGGAAGAACTGAGAAAACAGATTGAGAAAATCCGCTCCAGCCTCAGGGAAAATCAGAAGCAAAAGGAGGAACTGGAAACCAGGACGGCAGAGCTAAGGCTCAAACTGGTTGAAGCCCAGCGTGACTGGCAGGAGGCGAGAAGTAGATGCCAGGAGCTGGAAGAACAGCGAGAGCAGCTGCTTCAGAATCTGGAGAGCTGTCAGCGGGAATATACTCAGGTCGAGCGTGAATTGGATTCTCTAGCCAGAAAGGCAGCCGAACTGGAAACAGTCCGACAGGAGACGGGTAATGCTATCGAAGCTGAAAACATCCGGCTGGCAGAGCAGGAAAAAGCATTGCAGAATCTGATGGCGCGTCAGACTGAGCTGAAGGTGGAATTGGCCCAGGTAGAGCAACAATTAACCGGTCTTAAAACTATAGATGTACGTCAGCGTCTGGAACGGAGACGGCGCCTTCAGCAGCTGGAGCAAATCCAGCGGGATCTAGCCGTACTGGAACAGGAAGGCGAAGCATTAGAACAAAGAAAGAACGAGCTGGCGGAACACTGGGCAAAACTGCAGCAGGAGACGGAAAGGGTCAGAGAAAAACTGCTGGAACTGCGCCAAAAGCGGCAAACCATGCAAATAGAGGAAAGAAAATTGCTGGAACTGTGGCAGTCCAGCCAGGAGCGGTTGCAAGAACTGGAACGGACTGCCCATCAGCTGGAGCTGAAACGTACCCGCCAGGAGGCCGAATGGGAAAATATTACCCAGCGCCTCTGGGATGACTTTGGCATGGTGTTTAACCAGGAACAGGTTATCGCCTATCAAGGTCTTGATTTGAAGCAAGCAATGCGCCGAATCAAGGAATTGAAGGCCCTGATGGCAGAACTGGGACAAGTCAATATCGGTGCGATCGAGGAATACCAGCGCATTCAGGAACGATATACTTTCCTGCAAAACCAGGCCCAGGACTTGAAAGAAGCCAAGGCTGCCCTGTATGATGTGATTGCCGAAATGGAAGCTATAATGGCTCAGCGTTTTGCCGAAACGTTTGCTCAGGTAGCTGAACATTTTAGCCGGGTATTTACGGAATTATTCGGGGGAGGTCAAGCCCGTTTGCAGTTGACTGATCCTGAGAATTTACTGACTACCGGGGTGGATATAATCGCTCAGCCACCGGGCAAAAAAACCCAGCAGCTTTCTCTGCTTTCCGGGGGAGAGAAGGCTCTGACTGCCATCAGCTTGCTCTTTGCTATCCTGGAAGTACGGCCTAGTCCCTTTGTGGTCCTGGATGAAATCGAGGCAGCCCTGGATGAGGCCAATGTTGCCCGTTTTGCTGAATATGTCAAAAACTTTAGTGACCGGGTACAGTTTCTGGCGGTTAGCCACCGCAAAGGGACAATGGAAGCGGCAGACATTCTGTATGGGGTCACTATGGATGATTCCGGCAGCAGTAAAGTTCTGGCCCTGGAAATGACCCGTTGAACAGCCATTCAATAAGCTGAATGGCTGAACTGCAATGAATAAGAAAAATCAAAGATTTTAAAAAAGCAGTCATTTCCACAGGTGAATGGCTGCTTTTTTGGTTTGAATGGTTTCTCAGTGGGGACAAAAAACGAAGGTGAACGGTCAGAAGAACAATTGGCGGGCAAAGGCCAATTTTTGGTTATTCACCGCCAAACCCATTCGATTTTCTAAAATTGATGCTACAATACCTATAAGAAATATCGAACCAGCAGGGGAGAAGGGGAAGGAGGGTTGTACAAACTTTTCCGGTGAGTGATGAGAGGTAAGCAGGGACCAAAATAAAAAAGAACAGGGGGATGGATCGATGGAGAAAACTGAAATTCTGGCACCCAGTCCGGGTAAACACAACCTGGAAAACTATGAAGAGGCCTATAAAAATTTCCGCTGGGAAGATGTTGAAAAGGAATTTTCCTGGTATACTACCGGCAAAGTAAACATGGCCTATGAGTGTGTTGACCGCCACTGTGAGACCTGGCGCAAAAATAAAGTGGCTCTTTACTACAGTGATGGGGTACGGGATGAAAAATACACCTTCCAGGACATGAAATTCATGTCCAATAAGGTTGCCAATGTTCTGAAGAAGCTGGGCATTGAAAAAGGAGATCGGGTCTTTATCTTTATGCCGCGTAGTCCGGAACTATATTTTGCTGTACTGGGCATTCTTAAGATCGGCGCCATTTGCGGTCCGCTGTTTGAAGCCTTTATGATGGACGCAGTACGGGACCGGATGCAGGATTGCGATGCGGTTGCCCTCTTCACTACTCCTAAACTGCTGGAACGGGTGGACTTGCCCAATTTGCCAGCATTAAAGCATGTAATCCTGGTTGGTGCCAAAGATGAGGACTTAACCGATCCCCGTTTCCATAGTTTCGAAAAGCTGATGGAAGAGGCTTCCCGGGAATTCGATATTGTCTGGGTAGACCGGGAAGACCCGATGATGATCCACTATACCTCAGGTTCTACCGGCAAGCCCAAAGGGGTATTGCATGTCCATAATGCCATGATTCAGCATTATCAGACAGCCAAGTGGGTACTGGACCTGCAGGAAGAGGATATCTACTGGTGTACCGCTGACCCTGGCTGGGTAACCGGTACTTCCTACGGGATTTTTGGGCCCTGGCTCAATGGCGCTTCCAGTGTGATTCGGGGTGGCCGGTTCAGTCCTGATGACTGGTATGCGACTATCGAAAAATATGGGGTAACTGTCTGGTACAGTGCTCCTACCGCTTTCCGGATGTTGATGGCAGCGGGTGATGAACTGGTCAAGAAATATGACCTGTCCAGTCTGCGTCACATTCTTTCCGTCGGTGAACCTCTTAACCCCGAAGTAGTTCGCTGGGGGATGAAGGTCTTCGGTATCCGCATCCATGATACCTGGTGGATGACTGAAACTGGCGGTCAATTGATCTGTAACTATCCTTGCATGCCCATCAAGCCCGGTTCTATGGGCAGACCTTTCCCGGGAGTCTATGCGGCGATTGTAGATGATCAGGGGAATGAATTGCCTCCCTATCGAATGGGTAACCTGGCCATTCGTAAAGGCTGGCCTTCCATGATGCGGGCCATCTGGAAGAATGAAGAGAAATACAAGGAGTATTTCCGCCTGGAGCCCTGGTATATTTCCGGCGACTCCGCCTACAAAGACGAAGATGGCTATTTCTGGTTCCAGGGCCGGGTTGATGATGTCATCAACACCTCCGGTGAACGGGTTGGTCCTTTTGAGGTTGAGAGCAAACTGGTAGAACATCCGGCTGTGGCAGAAGCAGGGGTTATCGGTAAACCCGATCCGCTGCGGGGTGAAATCATCAAGGCCTTCATCTCTTTACGGGAAGGCTATACCTGGACACCGGAATTGGAAGAAGATATTAAGCAATTTGTTAAAAAAGGTCTGGCAGCTCATGCTGCGCCCAGAGAAATTGAAGTACGGGATAAACTGCCCAAGACCCGTTCCGGTAAAATCATGCGGCGGGTACTGAAAGCCTGGGAACTGGGCCTGCCCACCGGTGACCTTTCTACAATGGAGGATTAAAAGGCTGATAACCCTCTTGCCCCTTTTTGTCTCCCTCCCCGGAGACTATCTTGGGGCAAGGGGGTTATTTTTCTGGTGTGACCGGGTTCACAGAAAAGATGGGAAGTTTTAGTTAAAATATAAAAAAGTGCTGTGAGGTGGTTGAAATGGCCGGGTTGGTAGATGCTTTGAAAAGTGATCATGCTGTGATTCTGGCGACCCTGAACAAAATTAAGGAAGTGGGCATATCCAGTAAAGAAGGACGGGATAAGCTTCTGGAAGTCAAAAACCTGCTACTGCACCATCTACAGAGAGAAGACAGGGAACTTTATCCCCATCTACGGCGAGCAGCAGAGGTTGATATCTCTTTGCGCCAGACTCTGGAGTTATTCGCCAAAGACATGGATGAGATTTCGCGGCTGGCTATGGAGTTTTTTCAGAAATACGCCCAGGGTGGGGCCGGGATCGAATTTGCGCGGGATTTTGGCCGTTTATATGCGACTTTGGGAGAAAGAATCAGGCGGGAAGAAAACATAATCTATGTTCGCTTTCAGCAATTAGAGAAAAAATAAGGGGGCAAGTGCCCTCTTATTTTTTACTGAATTTGTACTAAAAATAACTTTTGAAATTATCAAAAAATTTGCTTCTTTCAGCAGGAATTGTGATAAAGTTGTCGAATATGTTAATGGCAAAGTGGTCAGGCCAATAGTCCATCAAACAAGATGACAGGTCTGAAAGCCTGACAATAAGCGATTTTTAAGCCGGGGGTGAAATGAAGGGGGAAAAAGACAAACTAGTTATAATGAAAACGCTGGCACAAAATTGGAAAGGAGAGGTAAAAAATTATGACCTGGAAAATGGTGATTGATCCTTTAAACAACATCGGCCTCTCTGCATTGATGGCAGCTGTGCCCATTCTCTATATGTTCTGGGCTCTGGCTGTCAAGCGGATGAAGGGGCATATCGCCGGGGTCACAACAGTTATTCTGGCGGTACTGGTAGCGATTTTCGGTTACGGCATGCCTGCTAAACTGGCCCTTCTCTCAACTGGCTATGGTATGCTTTATGGTCTGTTCCCCATTGCCTGGATAGTTGTTACTGCTGTTTATCTCTACAACATTACTGTTAAAACCGGTCAATTTGAAATCATTAAAAACTCCATCGCCTCCATTACCGATGACCGGCGTTTACAGGCCTTATTGATTGCTTTTTCCTTTGGTGCCTTCCTGGAAGGGGCAGCTGGTTTCGGTACACCGGTGGCTATCTCCGGTGCGATGCTGGTCGGTCTGGGCTTTAACCCCCTCTATGCTGCCGGGATTTGTTTGATCGCCAATACTGCACCAGTAGCCTTTGGCGGTGTGGGTATTCCTATAATCGTAGCTGGACAGGTAACCGGGATTGATGCGATGGCGATTAGCCAGATGGTAGGCAGGACTTTGCCGTTCCTGTCTGTGATGGTACCTTTTTACCTGATTATACTGATGGCTGGATGGAAGAAGATGGTGGAAGTCTGGCCGGCGGTGCTGGTCAGCGGAGCTTCCTTTGCCATAGCCCAGTGGTATTCTGCTAACTACCTGAGCCCGATGTTGCCGGATATTATCGCATCTCTGGTATCCATTGTCGCTCTGGCTGCTTTTCTCAAAGTCTGGAAGCCGCCCACAACCTGGCGCTTTGCTGATGAAGCCCCCAGCCTGGGGAAAGAAAAATTGCAGTATAGTGCCGGGCAGGTTTTGAAAGCCTGGGCTCCCTTTATCATTCTGACCATCTTCATCACAGCCTGGGGCTTGAAGCCGGTTAAAGATGCTCTGGATTATTTCGGTCTGGTCAAGTTTGAAATTCCTGGCCTGCATAATATGATCATCAAAGGCGAAAAACCTATGGAAGCGATCTTTAAGCTCAATTATCTGAGTGCAGCAGGTACGGCTATCCTGATTTCGGCTTTTGTTTCCATCATTATGCTGGGCATGCCTATTTCCGAAGGGATCAAAACCTTCTTTGAAACCCTGAAGACTCTGCGTTATCCTATTTTGACCATAGCTTCCGTTCTGGGCTTTGCCTATATTGCCAACTTCTCTGGTATGTCCATTACCATGGGTACAGCTTTAGCAGCAACCGGTAAATTCTTCCCCTTCTTTGCACCTTTCCTGGGCTGGCTGGGTGTATTCATTACCGGTTCCGATACCTCGGCCAATGCTCTGTTTGGCAAACTGCAAGCAGTTACGGCCGATAAAATCGGCGTTGACCCGGTGGTCACAGTGGCCGCCAATACTTCGGGTGGGGTTACCGGTAAGATGATTTCTCCCCAGTCCATCGCAGTTGCTACTGCTGCCGTTGGTCTGGTTGGACATGAAGCCGATCTCTTCCGCTTTACGGTTAAACATTCCTTGATTTTTGCCACCATTATCGGTGTTTTTGTAACCTTGCAGGCATATGTACTGACCTGGATGATTCCCAAGTATAAAATGGTAGAAGCAGCGGCTGCTGCAGCTGCTCAAAAAGTATTCCCGACTCTGGGTGCGACTTACCTGGGGTATACAGTGGCACTGGTTGCTCTCGTTTTTATCCTGGTTCTGGTCATGAACCGGAAAAAGACAGCGTAAGTTGTGATGGCGGACAGGGAGGAAAAGCTCCCTGTCTCTTCCCTTTAGTGTGGTCAGACCATCAGACCTTAATAACAAGGAGGAGAAAACATGCTGGAGCATAAGATACTGGAGCAATTGCAGGAAATAGTCGGTACCCAGAATGTCCTGACCAAAAAAACTGACCTGATCACTTACAGTTATGATGCTACTGCTGATATGCCCCGCCAGTTACCTGATGTGGTGGTCTTGCCGGCAACTACGGAGGAAGTAAAGCGGATAGTAGAACTGGCCCGGTCGAACCAGCTGGCTATCTATCCCCGGGGAGCCGGGACAAACCTGAGTGGTGGCACCATTCCCTTGAAAAGGGGGATAGTTCTTTCCTTCCAGCGGATGAATGCTATTCTGGAAGTGGATGCCGATAACTTAACGGCCACCGTTCAGCCGGGGGTCATTATCCAGGATCTGAACAATGCGGTGGCTAAATTTGGTCTGATTTATCCCCCCGATCCCGGGACAGTGGCTACTGCCACCATGGGCGGCTCGGTTTCCGAGTGTTCTGGCGGATTACGTGGCTTAAAGTACGGGGTGACCAAACACTATGTCATGGGTATGGAAGTAGTACTGGCCAGTGGTGAAGTGGTACGATTTGGTGGGAAAACAGTGAAAAATGTGACTGCCTATGATTTTGCCTCTCTGTTTGTAGGTTCAGAGGGTACTCTGGGCATTATAACTGAAATTACGGTAAAATTGATTCCGGCGCCCAAATATCGTCGTTCCCTGTTAGCCCTCTTTGATCGTCTGGAGGACGCCGGTAACACCGTTTCCGGGATTATTAGAAATCATGTGATTCCGGCAACCCTGGAAATTATGGATAAAAAGACGATTGAAACTGTAGAAAATTACGCTAAAGTCGGTTTGCCAACCGATGTAGAGGCGTTATTACTGATAGAAGTAGATGGGATGGTACCGGAATTGGTAGAAGCAGAAGCTCAGGTGGTTCTGCGGGTAATCCAGGAGAATAATGGTAAGGTGCGGATGGCTGCCACTGACCAGGAACGGGAACAACTGTGGGCAGCCCGGCGGGCAGCATTGCCAGCTCTAGCCCAGCTCAGTCCGACTACAGTGCTGGAAGATGCAACTGTTCCCCGGACGCGAATTACCGACATGCTGCTGGCAATTCAAAAAATTGCCGAAAAGTACCGGCTGAATATCGGTACTTTTGGACATGCCGGTGATGGCAATTTGCATCCCACCATTCTGGCGGATGCCAGCAATCAAGAGGAGATGATCAGAGTCCATCAGGCGGTGGACGAGATTTTTGCTGCTGCCCTCAGCATGGGCGGAACTTTATCGGGAGAGCACGGGATCGGTATAGCCAAAATGAAGTACCTGAAGAATGAACTGGGTCAGCCAGGGTTGGCCTTAATGCGTCGGGTAAAAGAGGCCCTTGATCCTGATTATCTGCTCAACCCCGGCAAAATGGTCCCATTGAAAGGGGAGTAACTGCCATGGCTACACTTTACGATGATTTGCAACAGGTTAAACCGGAACTGGCCAAATGCATGAAATGCGGTAATTGTATGGCAGTCTGTCCTATATATATCACCGAGAAAACGGAAGCCGGGGTAGCCCGGGGGAAAATCACCCTGGCGGAGGCTTTGCTGGCAGGAGATTTGGACCTGCAGGATGAAGATTTAATCCACAAACTGTTTAACTGTCTGGTTTGTAAATCCTGTATGCAGAATTGTCCCTGTGGTGTAAAGTTTGACCGCATTATCCTGGCCTTGCGGGCAGAGATCGCCCGGCAGAAGGGGTTACACCCGCTGAAAAAAGCCATTTTTGCAGCCTTGAAAAAACAGGGTTTATTTGATCTGGGTATGCGTCTGGGCGGCAGTTTTCAGGGCCTGGTTTTCCGCCGCCATCCGGAAAAGAAAGCCTACTATCCCCGTTTTCGCATGGGTTTAAGTATGAAGCGAATCTTGCCTGCTCTGGCTCCAGTTCCTTTCCGCAGCCAGGTTCCGGCTCTGGTGTCTGCCAGCAAAGAAGGGGAAAAGCCATTGCGGGTGGCTTTCTTCACCGGTTGTTCGATCAATTATATTTACCCCCAGATCGGTCATGATGTTATAGAAGTACTGAAAGAAAACGGGGTGGAAGTAGTAATTACCAGGGACCAGTGCTGTTGCGGCATTGCAACCTTTGTGCACGGGGATGTGGCAACAGCCAGGGAACTGGCCCGCAAGAATCTGGAAGCTTTTGCCGATTGTGGTGCTGATTATATTATTACTGCCTGTGGCTCCTGCGGGGGTTCCTGGCAGCATGAATTCAAGGAATTGCTGGGGGATGACCCCATATATGGACCTAAAGCCGAATACTGGAGCAGCCGCACTTATGATATTTCTACCTTTTTAACCAGAGTTATCAACTACCGCAAACCTCAGGGAGAAATAAATGTAACAGTAACCTATCACGACCCCTGTCATTTGAAAAAGACCATGAAGGTTTATCAGGAACCGAGGGAAATCCTGCGGGCGATTCCTGGGGTGGAACTGAAGGAGATGAACAAGCCCGATGCCTGTTGTGGTAGTGGCGGTTCTTTTAGCTTAACCCATTATGAAACTTCTATGGAAATTAACCAGCGCAAAATTGCGGATGCCAGTCAGACCGGGGCAGAAGAAGTGATTACCGGCTGCCCGGCCTGTATGATGCATCTTGCCGATGGTATCAATCAGTTTGGCAAGGGTCAGGAGGTAGTCCACTATATTTCGCTCCTGGCTGAGTCCTACCGGAAGGAAAAAGGAGGAAAATAGCTGTGTGGGAAGCTTTTAAGACCCGGGCTGAAGCTGTGGGGGCAGAAGTTTATCGTTTTGCCAGTCAGACAGAAGCTCTGGATTTCATTTTAACTTTCCTGGTACAGGAGGGGGTGGCAAACAGACCTGGGGCTTATGCGTTCTGGGCAGATTCGCCCCTGATTCAGGGAATGGACTTAAGTGCTCTTGAGGAAAAAATTCCTGGCCTGAAATTCGCCTGCACTAAGGAACTGGCCGCCCAGGCGCGGATTGGTATCAGTCAAATGGACTGGGGTCTGGCGGACACTGGTACTCTGGTACAGGTTGCTACTCAGGTGGAGCAAAGACTGGTTTCCACTCTGCCGGAAATTCACCTGGCTATTCTGGGGACCCGGCAGATTCTGCCGGACATGGGCACTCTCCTGCCCCGGGTTAAGCCTACTGAAGCCAGCTACCTGGCGTTTATTACCGGTCCCAGTCGTACCGCTGATATCGAGCGGGTACTGACCATCGGGGTGCATGGACCTGGACGACTGGTGATAGTGCTGGTGGACGATCTGGGAGGTGGCAACTAATGACCGAGCAATTTAAACAGTCGATTGAACAGGCCCTGCACAATCCCAATCTGACCGGAGCGCTGGGTCGGTTTTCCGAGGCCTATGTCATCAGCCGGGCCAAAGCCTATGAAGGGATTGATTTTGAAGCTTTGCGCAGTCGTATAGCCGAAATCAAGGGAGGAGCGGCTGAACGGCTGGAAGAGCTGGCCCAGCAGTTTCAGCGAGAGGCGGAAGCCAGGGGAGCAAAAGTCTTTCGGACCAGCAGTCCCCAGGCGGTAAAGGAATATATATTAAACCTGGCCCGGGAAAAGGGAGTCAAACTGGTGGTCAAATCCAAGTCCATGGCCTCTGAGGAGATTCACCTCAATCCCTATCTGGAACAGGCCGGACTGACAGTGAAGGAGACTGACCTGGGGGAATGGATTATCCAGCTAGCTGGCCAAAAGCCCTCTCATATGGTGATGCCAGCAATTCACATGACCAAAGAAGAAGTGGCGGATTTGTTCAGCAAAGAAGTTCAGGAACGCCTTACCAGTGATATTCCGCGCCTGGTCAAGGTGGCCCGCCAGGAACTGCGCCAGTATTTTCTGGCAGCGGATATGGGCATTTCCGGGGCCAATATAGCAGTAGCGGAAACGGGCACCCTGGTGCTGGTGACCAATGAAGGGAATGCCCGGCTGGTCACTACTTTGCCCCGCATCCATGTGGCCATAGTAGGGCTGGAAAAACTGGTTCCCTCTTTTACCGATATAGCTCCGATTCTGCAGGCGCTGCCCCGCAGTGCTACCGGGCAATTGCTGACCAGCTATGTTTCCATGATCACCGGGTCCACCCCCAATCCCGACGGGTCGGGAAAAGAACTGCACATCATCCTCATGGATAATCGCCGCTCGGAAATGGCCCGGGATCCCAAATTCAAGGAAGCTCTGCAGTGTATCCGCTGCGCTTCCTGTCTCAATGTTTGTCCTGTTTACCGGCTGGTAGGGGGCCACGTTTTCGGGCATGTTTATGCTGGTGGCATTGGCACCATCTTGACAGCCTGGTTTGATGAGCTGAAGAAATCGGAAGAAATTCAGGGCCTTTGTATCATGTGTGGACGCTGCCGGGAAGTCTGTCCGGGCAAAATCGATATCCCGGAATTGATTGTGGAAATCCGGCGGCGGCTGGTCAAGGAAGAGGGGCAATCCCTGACTCAGAAGGCCATCTTTTCCGGGGTATTAAGCAATCGCCGCCTCTTTCATTCCCTGTTGCGGGCAGCATCCCTGGCGCAAAAACCCTTTGCCAGGGGAGGTTTTATCCGGCATTTACCTCTGTTTTTCTCCGGGCTGGCTGAGTTTCGCAGTTTACCCACCATTGCTGAAACGCCGTTGCGAGACCGGGTGAAGCAGATTAAACAAACCCCTGCTAGGGAAAAAGCAGTTTTTTATGCTGGCTGCCTGATTGATTTCGCCTATCCGCAGATGGGAGAAGCGGTCATCAAGGTATTGAACAAAGCAGGAATAGAAGTAGTTTTTCCGGAAGGGCAGACCTGCTGCGGAGCGCCGGCCCGCTACAACGGGGCTTTCGAAGTAGCGGCCCAGAATGCAGTGGATAACCTGAAAGCCCTGCTGTCAACCGAGGCAAGTTATGTGGTTTCCGCCTGTCCTACCTGTACCGCGGCCTTAAAACATGAATTCATCAGCACCCTGGAAACCCAGGGGCGGCAGGAATGGTTGTCCCGGGCCAGAGAACTGGCAGCTAAAACGGTGGATTTCTCAAGTCTGGTGAAAAAATTGGTGGATGAAGGACGGCTGACTCTGCTGGAAGGCGAGACACTGGAAAAGGTGACATACCACGACTCCTGCCATTTAAAACGAACCCTGAAGGTATGGCAGCAACCACGGGAACTGTTGCAAAAAGCTGGATACCAGCTGGCGGAAATGTTCGAAGCCGATATGTGCTGCGGTATGGGGGGGTCTTATTCCCTTAAATTCCCGGAAATCTCTGCCCCCATTCTGCAAAGGAAATTGCAGAATATCAAGAACACCGGCGCTACCACCGTGGCCATGGATTGTCCTGGCTGTGTGATGCAGATTGCCGGCGGTTTCGATAAACAAGGGGAAGGGATTCGGGTCAAGCATACAGCTGAACTTCTTGCGGAAAAATTAAAATAAAAAATCCCCTGCGTCTGAAGGAACTTGCCCCGCTTGTGTAGAAAATATTTTAATATTCTGTTCTTGCAGGGGGTAAAGTTATGGAATTTCGGCCTATAAAGCCCAAAAAAATATATGAGGAAATTGTCGAACAGATCAGGGATTTGATGGCGGAAGGCGATTTGAAACCGGGAGATAAACTCCTGTCCGAACGGGAATTAGCGGAAAAACTGCAAGTCAGCCGGGCTTCGGTGAGGGAAGCCCTCAGAGCCCTGGAAATGATGGGTTTTGTGGAAATACGCACCGGTGAGGGCACCTTTGTGCGGGAAGCCTGTAGTGACGCCATCATCCAGCCCCTGGCCATGTTTCTCTCCATCGAGCGGGGCAATTTCTTTGAAATTTATGAAGTGCGGAAAATATTCGAAACGGCGGCAGCGCGTTTGGCTGCGGAACGGGCTACACCGGAGGAAATCCAGAAGATAGAAGAAGCGCTGAAACAGATGGAAGATAATGTGGCAGATTTCGAGAAAGGGGAAGTTAGTGATACCGCCTTTCATTATGCCATTGCCGAAGCCACCCATAACGGTTGGCTGGTGCGATTGATGCGTACCATTTCCGACTCCTTTCACAGTGCAATAGTAGCGGCCCGCAAGCAGTTGTTCCTGACTCCGGGAAACGGGGAAAAGCTAATGGAACAGCACCGCCGCATTTATGATGCCATCCGGAACAAACAGCCCCAGGCGGCGGAGCGGGCCATGCTGGATCATCTCCTCTTTGCTGAGGCGGAACTGGCCAAAAAGATCAAAGAATAATTGCTAGACTGGAGGGGAAGAAAAATGGACTTGGCAGCTATCAGAAAAAACGCCAGGGAAAAATTACAGGGCTATTGCCGGGTTTGTCCGGTTTGTGATGGGCGGGCCTGTGCCGGTGAAGTACCAGGGATGGGAGGTCTGGGCACTGGTAGTGCTTTTCGAGCCAATCTGGAGGCCCTGGCAGCCTATCGCTTCAACATGCGGACTATTCATGAAGTTAAAGAGCCAGATACTACCCTGGAGCTATGGGGAGAAAAACTGGCCCTACCAGTACTGGCAGCACCCATGACCGGCACTCCTTATAATATGGGTGGCCAGTTAACCGAGGAAGAATTTATCGAGTATATTATTGCCGGGTCCTTGCAAGCCGGTACGCTGGGCATGAGCGGTGATGGAGCTGACCCGACCATGTATGACAGCGGCCTGAAAGCCATTGCCAGACACCAGGGGAAAGGCATTGCCATTATCAAACCGCGGGCCCAGGAGGAAATCATCAAGCGCATCCGCCAGGCAGAGGCAGCCGGGGCGCTGGCTGTTGGTGTGGATATAGATGGCGCTGGCCTGATCACCATGGCCCTCAAAGGGCAACCGGTAGGCCCCAAAACCCTGGCGGAAATCAAAGAGCTGGTAGAAGCTACAACATTGCCCTTCATTCTCAAGGGCATCATGACTCCGGAAGAGGCAGAACTGGCTGTGGAGGCAGGAGCTAAAGCCATAGTAGTTTCCAATCATGGTGGAAGGGTACTGGATTTCACACCGGGAGCTGCCGAAGTATTGCCGGAAATCGCCAGCCGGGTCAAGGGCAAAGTGCTGATTTTTGCCGATGGGGGAGTACGCAGCGGGGCCGATGTCCTGAAACTGCTGGCCCTGGGGGCAGATGCCGTTCTGGTAGGCCGTCCTCTGGTAGTGGGAGCTTTTGGGGGCGGTCAGGAAGGAGTTGCCTTCCTGCTCAACAAAATGAAAGGCGAACTGGTTCAGACTATGCTTTTGACCGGAACTGCCTCGGTTAAAAATGTAAAGCGGGAAATCCTGTTCTAAAAAACAAGACCGGAAGCGCAGAGGGCGTTTCCGGTTTTGTTTTTTAGATAAAAAAGTAAATACAAGTTATATAATTTGCATAAATTATACAGAAGCATTTTCAGTTATCTGACGGTAGGCGGTTTCCCTGAACTTGCCTTGTCGAAAGACGATTATTATGCCCAGAGGATGCTACGGGAAGATGTAGTGGATAAGGTATTAAAGCGAGACATTCCGTCGCTATTTAACATCCGTAATGCGGCAGTTCTGGAGAAAGTGTTCCTATACCTGTGTTTTAACTCATCTCAAATTATTAATATTACGACGATGAGTAAGGCGAAATAGTTGCTGCCATTGTCGTAACCAAAAGGCCGAAGGATTTCGGCGTGATGCCTCATCCTACCAGAATACCTATTATGCGAATCCCAGCCCACGTTTTTTTGTATTTATTAGGGCATGCTGAAAAGACTCGTATGAGTTGACAGTGGGTAGTTGCGGTTAAAATAAAACACAAAAGGAACAAGGAGGACTGACAATGAAAAAGGGTTTACCCCTCTTTTTAGCGCTAATTCTATTTACTGGCCTTGCCTTTTTTTATCTCTACCGTGATGCGGGATTACCGCGAGGGGCAGAAAACCTGCTGCAGCAACCTCAGCGAAAAGTGGGATTGAGACCGGAAAATCCGGCACCTCAGCTGCCCCTGCCGCCTCATCCCCTGGGGAGAGCAGGTACCGCGGGGAAGGCTCCGGCCACTCCGGCTGATGGGGCTCAGGCTGCTGCCGCCTGGGAACAATTCCTGGCAAAAAAACCGGGGATAGAACAACCGGTGGTAGTTATCTGGCATAACCGGATCTATATCGCTGTTCCTGAACTGACGCCGGAAAGCGAGCAGAAAATCAGGAAGATAGTCAAGGAACAGGAACCCGGCTGGCAAGAGGTGATCATAACCAGTAGCCCGGAAAACCGGGCCAGATTGCAAAAAATAGCTGCTGCCATTCGTCAGGGACGGATGGCAGCGGACTTTGCCAGTGAATTAAGTCAGATCAAATCCTGAACTTATTGACCTGGTGGTGGGGTGGGGAGTTTGCTCAGTAACTCAGTGGACTGGACTAGATATTTTTTACCCACTTTAGTTATACGAAACTTAAGGTAGACTTGACCTGTGCCTGCTGGTCCAATGGGGAAAAAGAGACTGTGGGTTACCACCAGCCGCTCATAGGAATCTCCTTCCAGTAAAGCCGCTTCAAAATCAGCGCGATTGAAGCGGATTGTTCCTATTTTATACTGGCGCGCTATTTTTTGCAGGGCAGCCGGATAACTAACCTCCAGCCAGCGGCGGTTGGCGGGACTGCTCATTTTTTTGGCTTTATCCAGCTGGTTTTTGGCGATCGCCCGTGCGTAGGCATCAGCAGTACCCATAATATCCAGGGGCAAGTCTTCTACTGGCGTGGGCAGCTGGGCCAGAGGTGGTGGTTCGGCTGGTTTGGGCTTGCGCTGGGGGGTACAGGCAAAAAGTACAGGCATCAGCAATACAATTAAGATAATAAAACGAATTTGGCGCATAGGACTAACCTCCTTGTCCGGATTTACACTATTAGTATGTCCAAAAATTAAAATCGCTTTTGACATTTTCAGCGAAAAAATGTTATAATATAGCTGTTGATACCCGGAGGGGGTAACGGTATGGAGAAAGAAATCATTCAGCGTTATACCAGAGAAGCAACAGCTTGCTCCAATCTGAGCTGTGGTTCCAATCTGGAGCTGGCTGATTTACAACCAGGTGAGTGGGTACTGGACCTTGGTTGCGGTCGTGGTGCTGATGTGCTGCGGGCTGTAGACCTGGTCAGGCCAGGAGGCAAAGCGGTTGGTCTGGATTTGACTCCAGCCATGCTGGAACAGGCGCGAGCAGCTGCCCGCCAGGAGGAGAAAGCAGAGGAATGTGAATTTATTCAAGGTGACCTGACCCGGCTGCCTTTTCCGGAGGCAACTTTTGACTGTGTGCTCAGCAACTGTGTGATTAACCATGTCCACGATAAATTTCGGGCCTACCGGGAAATCGCCCGGGTTCTGAAGCCGGGAGGCAGAATGGTAATCAGTGATGCTGTCTCGCTGGTACCACTGCCGGAGGAAGTAAAACAGGATCCACAGGCCTGGGCCGATTGCTGGGGAGGAGCCATTACGGAAGAGGAATATCTGGCAGCCATTGAGGCGGCTGGTTTCCAGCAAATAGTTATCCTCAAACGGCGAGAATACCTGAAGAACGGGTATCCTTTTGCTAGTTTGACCCTGCGTGCCAGTAAAGGCAGGGAAGGGAGGTGACATTATGCGTCCTGTAACCAAAAAACAGGAGAAAAAGTGCTGCAGCGGAGCCCTGAACCTGGCTCAGTGCTGTTCCAAACAATCCAAAGTGGTGGCTGGTTGCCACGACTAATCCAGTTTAAGGCAGGAGCCGGCAGTGACAGCTAAGCTGTCCTGTCGGCTGCTTGCCGTCAAGGAGGGCAAGCATGTACTGGAGTAAATATAACCTGATTTTGCCTTTGTTCGAGGGCAAGGAATATGCCCTGGTCAATGCGCTCATGGGGCTGGTGGATTTTGCTACAGCGGAGGAAGGAGCGCAGCTGGAAGCCGCGGCAGCTGGTCGCTGGGAAGAGGTAGGACCGGAATTATTGAGTTATCTGCAGGACAGAGGTTATATCCTGCCTGATGCCACCAGTGAAAGCCTGTTGCTGGCTGATAAATATGGGGAATTTCAGCAGGAATTAGCCACTTCTCCCACCCATATTTTGTTAGTGCCTACCTATGCCTGTAACCTGGCCTGTACCTACTGTTTTCAGCAGGGCATGAAAGAGGGAGAATTAGTCACTAAAGAAGTTGTGGATGCTTTTTTTCAACATATCAGCAGTAAATTTGGCCAGGAACAACCAAGGCCTTTTATTACTCTCTTTGGCGGTGAGCCGCTGATTGCCAGCCCCCGACAACTGGAAATTATTGATTATATTGCTCGTCAGGCAAAGACTAATGATTTCGAACTGGCTGCCGTAACCAATGGGTACGACCTGGAGCAGTTTGTTCCATTATTCCAGGCCAGTGGGGTAAGGATCAAAGAAATCCAGGTGACTATCGATGGGCCCCAGGAAGTTCACGATGCCCGTCGGGGTACAGCTGATGGTCGGGGTACTTTTGCTGAAATAATGAGAGGAATTAGGGCAGCGGTAGCGGCTGGTTTCCCCATCAATTTCCGGGTAGTAGTAGACAAAGAAAATTTACCTTCCCTCTTGCCCCTGGTGCGTTATCTGGAGGAACAGGGCTGGTTGGATTTGTCTCCTGGCCAGTTTAAAACTCAGCTGGGAAGAAATTATGAACTTTATGATTGCTACGCCAGGCCCCAGCATTTGTTCAACCGTCTGGAAATGTGGGCTGCTTATGCCGCTCTGGCTAAAAAAGAACCCCTCTTGCAAAAATTCCATCAGCCGGATTTCAAAGGCATCCGTTACCTGATAGAAAACGGAGAAATGCTGGTACCGGCTTTTGATACCTGTCCTGCAGCCAAAAAAGAATGGGTTTTTGATCTGCACGGCTATATTTATGGTTGTACCGCCACTGCCGGTCGGGCGGAGCATCGGCTGGGCACTTTCTGGCCGGAAGTGATATATGACCAGGAAGCCGTCAGACCCTGGCAAACCCGGAATGTGCTGACAATCCCAGAGTGTCGGGATTGTGCCGTAGCCCATGTTTGCGGCGGGGGATGCGGGGCGGTAGCCTGGAGTCGAACTGGCAAGGTTCAGGCACCGGACTGCAGACCGATTAAAGAACTTTATACCCTTGGTTTAGAATATTACCGGGATAAACTGGGGTAAACTAAGTCCGGAGGTGAGACCTGTGCCACAGGTAGTGCTGACGGAAGCGGAACGGGGTATTCTGGTGCAGGCGGCCCGCTATTGTTTGCAAAAATGCCGGGGTGGTGGGCCAGCTGCAGGTTGTGAAGATTGCAGTTTATTAGAGCGGGCATTAGGAAAACTGGAACAGGCCACCTGATCAGGTGGCTTTAATTTTTTTGAAGCAAAAATTTTGTTGACAGTAAGCTGAGCGGAATGGTAGAATAAGGTCAGGAAAATACCTATACGGGGTATAAGGAGGAAGAAAAATGAGTGAATTTGTAAAAGAGATCAGTGCAGCTGAATTTGAGTCTGAGGTATTGCACAGTGAACTGCCGGTAGCAGTTGATTTTTATTCCACAGATTGTCCGCCCTGTGCTTATCTGGCTCCCAGTTATGAACGGATCGCTGAACAATATGGTTCTATGATGAAATTTGTGAAAATCTATCGCCAGGGCAACCGGGAACTGGCCAATCAGCTGGGAGTGAAAGGCAGCCCGACTGTATTGTTTTTCAAGAACGGGGAAGAAGCAGGCAAGCGATTGACGGGATATATCTCAAAACCTCAATTGCGTCTGGCTGTGGAAGAAATCACCGGGCCCCGTGTCAGGGAAGGTGGTTTGGCCAAGGTAGAGTGTGATGTTCTGATCCTGGGCGGTGGTCCTGCTGGACTTTCAGCGTCCATATATGCCGGCCGGGCCAAACTGCACACTGTGCTGGTTGACGAAGGATTGCCAGGTGGCCAGGCGGCTACCACTTTCCACATTGCCAACTATCCCGGTACTCCTGGCACGGTGCGGGGTAGCGAATTGATGCAAAACATGGTCAACCAGGCCAAATCCTTTGGAGTGGAAATTCATGACCTCAAGGAGATTTTCCAGGTGGATCTGACTGGAGAAAGAAAATATGTGCGTACAGAAGATACCGAGTATTACGCCAAGACAGTGATTATCGCTACCGGGGCGGAACCGCGAAAACTGCCGGCTGAAGGGGAAGAAGAATTCAGAGGCCGGGGTGTTCACTACTGTGCTACCTGTGATGGGGCTATGTATCAGGATGCGGATAATGTAATTGTTGTCGGAGGTGGAAACTCAGCAGTAGAAGAAGCGGTATTTCTGACCCGCTTTGCCAAACAGGTTACTATTGTGCACCAGTTTGATCACTTCCAGGCTTCCAAAATTGCTCAGGAGGAGGCCCTTAACCACCCGCAGATTAAAGTGGTGTGGGATTCAGAAGTACGGAAAGTTAACGGAGAAGGACATCTCACTTCAGTTACAGTGGAAAATGTAAAAACTGGAGAGCTTACTGATATTCCTGCCAATGGGGTATTCGTCTATATTGGCACCCAGCCCCGGACCCACTGGTTTAAAGGCCAGGTAGAAATGAATGAATGGGGTTATATTCAAGCCAATGAAGATATGGAGACCAATCTGCCTGGAGTTTTTGCTGCCGGGGATGTACGGGTGAAAAAATTCCGCCAGGTGATTACAGCTGCTGCTGATGGAGCTATTGCCGGTATCATGGCGGAGAAATACCTGATGGAAAAAGCCAGAGGTTAAGAAAGATAGCTGCAGTGCTTAACTGCAGCTTTTTTATTGACGCCAACCAGCAACAGTAGTAAACTAGTTACGTAATATATATAAAGTTGGCGAAAAGGGTGGGAGAGAGGATGCAGATTAATGGCAACAAAATTCGGGAATTACGGGAAGCCCGCGGCTATAACCTGGTGGATTTTGCTGCAAAAGCCGGGTTATCCCCTTCCTATTTGAGCGAAATAGAACGGGGAGCGAAAAAGCCTTCACTGAAAACCCTGGGGCGTATTGCCAGTGCCTTGAATGTACCCCGTGAGGAGATAGTAGACATTTCCCAGGATGATGAAGGCCTGACTTTTGGGGACCGGGTAAGGCTGGCCCGTAAGAATAAGGGCTGGACGGTAACAGAACTGGCGCTAAAGGTGGGGTTATCTCCGGCCTATATCAGCGAGGTTGAAAAGGATAAAGTAATACCGGCAGTGAGTACCATGCGGCGTCTGGCCCAGGTGCTGGAAGTGAGTGTACCTACACTTCTCAATGAAAATGCCGCTTTAGGTCTGAAAGTGCGCATGCTGCGGGAAGAACAGGGCTTGACCCAGGCGGCTCTGGCTGGTGCGGCAGGGATTTCTGCTGGGATGATCGCCCAGATTGAACAGGGAAAAGTCCAGCCCTCTTTCCGCACCATTGAGCGAATTGCCCAGGTACTGGGGGTATCGCCCTGTTATTTTGTCATGGATAATGAGAAACCGGAGGAAATTATCACAACCTTCAGCCCGCAATTGCGAGAACTGTTACAGGAAGAAAATGTGCAGGCTATCCTGCGCCAGATCTGTCATATGACAGAAAAAGAAATCCGTTTTATTCTTAATTTCATTCAGCTCTATCGGAAATCACGGTTGGATGAATGAATTTTCTTATTGACAGCGAAAAACTTGTAGAATATAATTTGATTAGAATATACCCTATCAGGGTAGGGTGGAGGGAGAAGATGTCTTCGACAAAAAGGGCCTTTCTTGATCCTGCTATTTGTAAAAACTGTCAGAGCTGCCCTCCCGCGGAACAATGCCCGGCCTATGCTATTGTAAGGGAAGATGAAGACGATTTTCGTTTTGTCGATCCCATGTGTGTAGGCTGTGGCAAATGTATTACCAATTGCCCTTATCAGGCTATCCGGTTGGTGTAAAGGGGGAAGCACTGTGCTGGAATGCAGTGATTGTGCCGCCATCCTGGGTGATTACCTGCGGCCCAAATTTTATGGTTCTGAAAAAGGAAAACCTGCAGGCCGCGAATGTGAAAGAAATTATTGCCCAAACTGTGGCGGTATTAATTATGCGCTGGATTGTACTTTTTATCACAATTGCATCTATTCAGTATGGAAATGCCTTTAAGCCGGATGATGGCATGATGCCTGGTATGATCAAATTTGCCCTGAAAGGCAAAGACTGTCGGGAAGATTTACTCAATTTGGACAGAGTCCAACAGCAGATTCTGGCGGAAAAAACAGAAAGCCTGGGCGGCAATGTAAACCGTCTGGCTACGCTGTTTCTGTGATCTGGCTCTTGTATTGAAGCGGTACAATCTGCTATAATATACCCTAAGGGGGTAGGCGAGTGCTTGCACCCGCCTTTATTCACAATGGAGGGTGAGCGGTATGAAAAATAAAGAGATTCCGGAACTGGTAGTCCGACGACTCAATCTCTATGCCCGCTGTCTGGGCTATCTGGAGGAAATGGGGGTATTAACTGTTTCATCTAAGGAACTAGGGGATCGCCTGGGCATTGCTGATACGCTGGTGCGGAAAGATTTGTCCTATCTGGGGGAATTCGGTCATCGAGGGGTAGGTTACTATGTCAGCCAGTTGCGCCATTCCATCCGCAAAATGATGGGGGCGGACAAACCCCGAGCATTAGTAATCGTTGGCGCTGGCAACCTGGGGCTAGGAATTGGCAAATATCACCAGCATTTTCTGGATAATCACCGGGTGGTGGCATATTTTGATACTGATCCGGAGAAAATCGGTCAATCGGTAGAGGGAATTCCGATCTATCCCATGGAAAAGATGGAGGAGATAGTTGCTGGCATGGGAGTGGAGCTGGCGGTACTGGCGGTTCCCAAGGATCAGGCCCAGCGGGCGGCTGAAAAACTGGTACTGGCCGGGGTGAGGGGGATTTTGAACTTTGCTCCTATTGCCCTGCAATTGCCGCCTACAGTGAGGGTTGCCTATGCCGATTTGACCCTGGAACTGCAAAACCTGGCCTATTTTCTTGAAAAAGAAGCTAATAGCACTAGCCCGGCCGGCTTTGTCATCAGTCGTCGGCGTAAGGAGGGGTAGATTTGGAAAAATTTTTGGAACTGATTCCGGGCATCTTGCTGGTTCTCTTTATTTTATGGATGCTCCCCAAGAGCGGTACTGGCGGCGGTTGAGCGGGGGGCGCCTGTGAGGTTCCCTGGTCCAGGGAACAGGATGAAAAAAAGAGGAGGAAATAACCTGTGCAAAGAGATGCCTGTTTTGTCTGTGGTCAGCCCTTGATATATAATGACCAGACAGTTGAACAGACCTGTGTTTTCTGTGGGGAAAAGGAAATGAATGCTATAACTTGTCCTAACGGGCACTATCTCTGTAACCGTTGCCATGGCCTGGATGCCCTGGGGGTGATCCGGGAAACAACTCTGAAATCCTCAGAAACAGTGCCTGAAGTCCTGGCGGAATTTTTAATGCAACACCCCACGGTTGCTATGCATGGACCGGAACATCATGCCCTGGTGCCAGCGGTACTGGTAGCGGTAACGGCTAATTTACTGGGCCTGGAGGAAAAGGAGGCCCTGGTGAAAGAGGCTATCAAACGGGGTAGCAGGGTACCAGGTGGACATTGCGGCTACTTTGGCGCTTGTGGAGCCGGGGTCGGTGTGGGCATTGCTGTCTCCGTGCTGACAGGAGCGACACCGTTGAAAAGGGAAGAGTGGTCCTGGGCGAACCGGGCAACTGCTATGGCTTTAGAGAAAATGGCGGATACCGGCGGCCCCCGTTGTTGCAAACGCTGTACCATGCTGGCCCTGGCAGCCGGGAGGGAAGCCATTGCCCGCTTTTTGCAGGTGGAACTGCCCGCGGCTGCTGACTGGAAATGTCGTTATTTTTCCCGCAATCGCCAGTGTCTGGGACGGCAATGTCCCTTTTGGGGGGATAAATGATGACGAAAGTTCAACGTTATTTATTGCTGGTGGTCGCCATTATGGCTGCCACTTTATTTTTCTTCGGTTTGCGCCAATTTGCACAAACTGAGGAACATATTCGGTCTATTTATTTGGAACGGGGAGCCGGAGTGGCCTGGCAAGTGGAAAACCGCTTGCGTCAATCCGGCCCAGTTAAACTCGATGAGGTGTTGTTAAGTATTGTTGGCCAGCGGGAAATAGCCGGATTGGTCGTATATAACCGGGAGTTAAAGGCGCTGGCACGAGCAGGCAGTATTGACCCCAGGCCATTAAAGTTAGAGAAATTGCCCCATGTGGAACCAGGTGAACAGGGGCTTGTGGTCTGGGTTCCTGTTCACTTGCCCGGGATTGACGGCGAGGGGAAAGGAAACAGTGGCGAACACAGACCGCGGGTAAAAGGGTTGCAGATTGTGTTTGAACCTATTACAGCCCAAAGCCTGCGCAGGGTGTCCTACTGGCAGCTAATTGCCAGCCTGGGGATTAGTCTGGGGTTTGTGTTGATGTCCTGGAATTTGTTGCAAAAAGAAAAAGAGGATATAAAAAAAGAAAAACTGGCTGAAATTGGTTTGCTCATGGCGGGCATTGCCCATGAAGTGCGAAATCCCGTGGCTGCGGTCAAAGGATTGGGACAACTGCTGTTAATGGATGAGTCTGATCCGGAAAAAAGGGAATATTTACAGAGCATTGTTGAAGAAAGCGGGCGTCTTGAGGAGTTTGCCGCTATTTTACTGACCTATACCAGGAGCGGAATTTTGCCGGTTGAGCCTATTTATATAAAGGAAATATTCGAGGAACTGGCATGGAAGTACGGGCCGGAACGCCTGATTGTGGAAATGGACAAGCAAGAGGCCAGGGTATTAGCAAACGGCGAAGCCTTGCGTCATGTCCTGTTAAATCTGCTGCAGAACGCCTGGCAGGTCATGGGAAGAAAAGAGGAAGCGCTGGTGGTAAAATTTAGAGAAGAAAAAGACTGGTTGTGGGTAGACATTTTTGACCGCGGACCGGGTTTCGGCGAAAAAGTACTGCAAATGGAAGGACTAATGGAATCGGACAAACCCGGCGGTTACGGGCTGGGCCTTGCTTTATCCCGTAAAATAACCGAGCTGATGGGTGGCGAATTGATCCTGGCCAATTATAATGGCGGGGGTCGGGTTACACTCAAGCTGAGGAGGTGGGAGGATGAAAAAGATACTGGTTATTGATGATGAGAAATCCGTACGTTTGATGCTTGGTGGGATGTTAAAAAAGCTTGGCTTTGAAACGGAAGCAGCAGAAAATGCAGAAAGAGCCTTTGCACTCTGGCGGCAACAACATTTTGATGCTGTTTTTTGCGACTTGCGTTTGCCGGATAAAAACGGTATTGAGGTGGTGCGGGAGTTACGAGCTCAGGGTTTTGACGGTGCACTTCTGGTAATTACGGCCTATGGTACAATTGAAACTGCCGTTCAGGCTATTCAGGCAGGAGCTGATGACTTTCTGACCAAACCACTGTCTGGTCCGGAGCAGTTACAGACCGTATTAAATAAAGCATTGGAACGCCGTAAACTGTTGCGTCGGGTGCAAGCGGAAAAATACCGGGATGGGGTTCCGGAGTTTATAGGAGTGGACCCTTTGAGCAGGAATCTTTTAGAGAAAATCAAGGTAGTTGCCCAGGTGGACACAACCGTTCTGTTGACTGGCGAAACGGGAACAGGCAAAGAAGTAGTGGCCCGCCTCTTACATGCATTCAGTCAACGCAGGGATGAACCCTTTCTGGCGGTCAACTGCGCGGCGTTGACGGAAAGTTTACTGGAAAGCCAGCTATTTGGGCATGAAAAAGGGGCTTTTACCGGTGCCCAGCAGAGTTATCCCGGTTTATTGCGTCTGGCTGATGGTGGAACCCTGTTTTTGGATGAAATCGGAGAATTGCCTTTATCGTTGCAGGCCAAACTGCTTCGGGTTTTGCAGGAACGGGTTGTAATGCCGGTAGGAGGAGTGAAGGAAATCAGGATTGATGTGCGCCTGGTGGCGGCCACTAATCGGGATCTTGCGCAAGAAGTAGCCGCTGGACGTTTTCGGGCCGACTTGTATTATCGTTTGAATGTGGTTCAGCTCACCATACCACCATTAAGGGAGCGGAAAGGGGATATTCTGCCTCTGTTGCAGCATTTTTGTGCCAGGCAGGCGGCCAAACTGGGCAAGCCGAAGCCGGAATTTGATGAGGAATTAGAGGCCAGGGCGCTGGCATATTCCTGGCCGGGGAATGTGCGGGAATTAGCGAATGTGGCTGAACGATCCATGTTGTTTTGGGACGGGCGTCAGGAAACCTTTGATCTTGATTTGCCGGTCCTGCCTGAAACTGGTGAAAGTGAAGTAAATCTTTACCGGTTAGAACGTAAGGCCATAGAACGGGCACTGGTCCTGGCCGGGGGTAACAGGAAAAAGGCAGCGGCTTTATTAGGGATCAGCCTCAGGACTTTATACTATAAAATGCAAAATTATTGCATTAAATAGTGCAATTTTTGCAATTTAAATCCACTAAAACCGCCTTTGTTGGCGGTTTTTTGTTTGGCACGGTTTTTGCCTTATATTCTGGTGGAGGTGGTTTGAATGCAGAAAACACAATTATGGCGCAGACTGATTCTCACGAGCATGGTAGTTTTGGCAGCCTGGCTGGGCCTTAGGCACCAGTTAGTAGGAGGTGGACCAAAGGGAGCGGCCCCCCTTGATTCGTTTTGCCCTTTTGGGGCGGTGGAAACAGCTGCAACACTGGCAGTCAGCGGCACCTTTATAGAAAAAACCAACTGGTCAAATCTGATTTTATTTGGTGGCCTGGTTTTATCTGCTTTCCTGGCCGGTAGCTTTTTTTGCGGCTGGCTCTGTCCGCTGGGAGCATTACAGGATTTCTTTGCCTGGGCAAGCAAAAAAATATTTGGGCGGCAGCTGGAACTCGGGAGAAACCTGGATCATATTTTCAGTTATGGACGTTACCTGATGTTGGTAATAATTGTGGTTGCTACCTACTACGCAAATGAACTGGTTTTTGAAAGTTACGATCCCTACAAAGCCTTCTTTCACTTCAAGTTTGAGGATTATATACCTGTGCTGGTAATTGGCCTGTTTATAGCTGGCAGTATGGCCATATCACGCTTTTGGTGCCGCTATCTGTGCCCCCTGGGCGGTCTGGTGGGATTATTTAACAAACTGGGTTCATTACGACCCGGTCGTAAGGCTGAGACCTGTATTAGTTGCCATCGCTGTGATCGGGTTTGTCCGACAGCGGTAAAAATAACTGAACGGGAAAAAATAACAGATTCATCCTGTGTCAGCTGTCTGAAATGTGTAGATGCCTGTCCTGTACCGGAGACACTGACCATAAAGAGCAAGGGTTTATTTCTGGTGCTGGGGTTATTGGCTTTTTTCCTGCCACCCCTGATTACACAGGTGACAGGGATATGGCAGTCTACTCCGGTTGCTGCCGAAATAGAACAAATTAATGATCCGGCTCAGATTAAAGGGTGGATGACACTGGAAGACGTTGCCCGGGCTTTCGGACTGGATAAAAATCAGTTAGCAAGGGAATTGGGGTTATCCGAGGCGGAGACCGGCGAGCATCTAAAGGAAGTAATGGCGGAAAAAGGCAAAGATATGGATTACCTGAGAGCCTATATTGCTGAAAAATTGAAGGAAAAATAAAATTTAGTAGTTCCTCTCGCAGGGGTAGAGCATAAGATGAATTAAAACTCCTACCCTGCGGGAGGTATATTTTTATGTTTTACTGGCCCTATTATTGGCTATATTGCTGTTACAAACAACCCAATCAGCAGCCAGTCTGTCCGCACCCCACTCCTGCTCCCACGCCTTCATTGCCTGAAATCACAGAAGCCATTGAGCAATATTTGAACAGTCCGGAAGGTAGACAGCAGTTGAGCAAAATAGCGGAAGAATATATCAGCAAACCGGAACAACAGACCCGCATTCGCAGCTGGCTGCGAGCCAATTTGCCGGAATTATTGAAAAGCCCGGCTGTCCGCAGTGTGTTACGGGAAATAGTAAAGGATATATTGAGTGAAGGGGAACCCCTTGGTTGATGGCAAACAGGTGCGCTGGCACCTGTTTTTTGTTTGACGTTAATTATTTCCATCACAAATACAAAAAGTATTGACATAGATAAAAGAGTTGAATATAATAAACTACGACAAATACATATACCCAGTAAGGGTATAACGAAAAGGAGGTAGATTTTGGTGAAAGTATCGAGACGAGAATTCCTGAAAAGAAGCCTGACTGCCGGCGTGGCGGGAGCCATGGTTTTGAGTCAGGGCCCCCAGCAGGCCAATGCTGCGAGCGGAGAACAGGGTTATGGCACTGTCATAGATTTGACTAAATGCACCGGTTGCGGTGTTTGTGTAGACGCCTGCCGGAATGCGAACCAGCATAAATTCCCTGAGCCGAAAGGCCCTATTCCGGTAAACTGGCCGACCGGAAAATTTGAGGACTGGTCCAAAAAGAGAAGTATTAAAGATCGTTTAACTCCGTATAACTGGACTTATATTCAAAAAGTAAAAGTTAAACATCAAGGGCAGGATGTAGAGATTAGCATTCCGCGGCGCTGTATGCATTGCGATAACCCGCCCTGTGCTAATCTCTGCCCCTTCGGTGTCAATAACAAAACCCCTGAAGGAGCGGTAGTGATTGATGAAAATGGTTGCTTTGGCGGTGCCAAGTGTCAGGCTGTTTGTCCCTGGCATATTCCTCAGCGGCAAGGCGGAGTGGGGATTTATATGAAAGTACTGCCCGGTCTGATTGGAGGCGGGGTCATGTATAAGTGTGATCTTTGCCTGGACCGGGTGAAAGAAGGCAAACAGCCTGCCTGCGTGGAAGCCTGCCCGCACGGAGCTATCAGTTTCGGGCCCAAGGAAGAAATGCGGAAATTGGCTCATCAACGGGCTGAAGAAATTGGCGGTTACATCTATGGTGAAAAGGAAAACGGAGGTACTTCCACTTTCTATGTATCTGCCGTACCTTTTGAAGAAATCAATAAAGCCCTGATTGAACAAGGGGTAGCCGATCCCGAAAAACCCGGCAAACCTGCAATGCCGGTAAAAGTGAAAAATGCTTCCGATGATCCGAAAGAGGCTATGACCAGTATAGCCATTGCTCCTGTGGCCGGTTTGGTAGCGGCCGGTATTACCGCCTACAAAACCTTAACCAGGGAGGGGAAGTAAAATGGCTATTTTGCATGAGGAAGGAAAAGTTATTCGTCACAAACTGGCGACGCGCATAATTCACTGGCTGGTGGCTCTTTCTACCTTTACTCTGTTTTTTAGTGGCATAATGCAGATGCCAATGGCAAAACGCTATGGGATAGCTTCTATCCCTGGTCTGCAATGGTCGGCCAATTTTGCTCTGACCTTGAAAATCCATTACTGGGCGGCAGCGGTATTGATTTTTGCAGCTTTCTATCATCTGGCTTTGATGATTATTCTCAAAGAATACGATATCCTGCCCCGGCGAGGCGATTTAAAGGAATCCATTCATATCATCAAATGTATGTTAACCGGGCAACCGGAACCGGAGCATGACAAATACCTGGCAGAACAGAGAGTTGCTTATGGCTATATGGCCATAAGTTTTGCCCTGATCATTATTACTGGTGCCTTGAAGGTCTACAAAAACATGCCGGGAGTGGACTTGAGTCCTGATACTGTGTGGTGGCTGGCAACATTGCATAATATCGGTACTGGTATGCTGGCTTTTGGAATTGTAGCACACCTGGCCGCTTTTCTGATCAAGGAAAACCGCCACCTCTTGCCCAGTATGCTTAACGGAAAAGTCTCACTAGAATACTGTTTGCGGCGGCATCCCTTGCGGATGGCCAAATTGATGGGAATGGGAAAAAAGGAAGGCGCTTAAGAGAGTATAGAAGGGAGAGGAATGAGGATGAGCAAAGTGAAGGTGTTATTTTTACCCGACCAGGTAACAGTGGAAGTGGAACAGGGAACCAGTCTTCTGAAAGCAGCTGCGGTGGCGGGAATCAGTATTAAAAGTACCTGTGGCGGGGCCGGGACCTGTGGCAAATGTCTGGTTCAGGTAAAGGAAGGAGAGGTGCGGGTGGACAGTACCCGCAATCTTTCACCGGCCCAGCAGAAACAGGGGATGGTCCTGGGGTGTCAAGCTTTTGCAATCAGTGATGTGACAGTAGAAGTGCCGGCTGATTCCCGTTTGCGCCGGCATCAGGTACTCATTGGAGAATTGGAACAGCCTGATCTGGGGGATTTTCCCTTTGAACCTTTACTGCGTACAGTAACTCTGGATTTAACTCCCCCAACCTTAGATGATATCACCGTAGACAGCCAGCGTTTGCTGGCGGCTCTGGCCGTACAGGGATATCAGCCGGTACATTTGCCCTTGCGTTTACTGCAGCGTTTGCCGGAAGATCTGCGGACTGCGATGTGGAAAGTGGATGTAATCATGTCCCTTACTGATTGCGGCTGGCAGGTAATAGCGGTGGAACCAAACAACCCCGGCAAGGAACGCTTTGGTTTAGCGGTGGATATCGGCACCACTACAGTGGTAGTCAGCCTGCATAATCTGGCTAACGGCCAAACAGTGGCCAGGGCTGGCACATATAACCTGCAGGCCCAGTATGGCGATGATGTGATCAGTAGAATGATTCACGCTACGGAAAACAAAGACGGACTAACAGAACTGCAGCAGGCAGTTGTCAAGACGATTAATGATTTGATCCGGCAAATTGAAAAAGAAACCCAGATCAATCGGGAAGATATCTATGGTCTGGTAGCAGCGGGCAACACTACCATGTCCCAATTGTTTCTTGGCATTTCGCCCAAATACATTCGTCTGGAACCCTACATTCCAACTATATCCAGCGTGGCGGCAGTAGATGCCGCTGAGATCGGCGTTAAAATTCATCCCCGGGGCATGGTCTATTTGATTCCATCGGTCGCTTCCTATGTCGGGGGAGATATTACTGCCGGGGTACTGGCTACCCGTTTGACTGATGCGGAGGAAATCACGCTTTTTATTGACATCGGCACCAATGGAGAAATGGTGCTGGGCAATCGGGACTGGCTGGTGACCTGTGCCTGTTCCGCCGGTCCGGCTTTCGAAGGGGGCGGTATCACCTTTGGCATGCGGGCCATGGAAGGGGCCATCGAACGGGTGAAAATTGACTCCTCTACCGGAGAAATTGAGTACAAGACGGTGCAGGATGCCAAACCGATTGGCATTTGCGGATCAGGCTTAATCGAGTTGCTGGGCCAGCTGCGCCGGGCCGGTCTGATTGACCGTACCGGCAAGTTCACCGACCAGGTCCAAACTGACCGGCTGAGAGAGCGGGACGGAGAAAAGGAATACGTATTGGCCTGGGCCAAGGATAGTGGCAGCGGCAAAGATATTGTAATAACTGAAAGCGATATCAAAAACCTGATCCGCTCTAAAGGAGCCGTTTATGCCGGAGTGCGCAGCCTGTTAAGGGCGGTGGACCTGCCGCTTGAGGCCATCGACCGTATCTTCATTGCCGGCGGTTTTGGCCATTATCTCAGCATTCCGGAAGCGGTAGAAATCGGCTTGTTGCCCGATGTGGAACGAGATAAGTATGCTTATGTCGGCAATACTTCCTTGAAAGGGGCGCAATTGGCCTTGTTGTCGGTCTCTGCCTGGCATCGTGCTCGGCAGATCGGAGAAATGATGACCTATATTGAACTTTCTGCCGGCAATACCTTTATGGACGAGTATGTTTCAGCTTTGTTCCTGCCCCATACCGATCTGACCCAGTTTCCATCAGTGAAAGGATGATGACTATGCTGAAAAAAAATTTCCACTGGCCGGGTAAAAACCTGGTTTTAGCTATACCGATTGTTTTACTGATCGGGTTTATGGTAGGATACCAGTGGGATACTTCCTTTTTGAAAAAATATATCCTGGTGGCAACGGTGTTAATGATCTATCCCACCATGATCGGCTTTAAAATTAAAGAAGCTTTTGACCTGTCCCACTGGCAGGTGCTAGTGACCAGTTTACTGCTCAACTTTATTGTAATTCCCGGTATCGCATATATACTTGGCAAAACCCTGCTCACCAATGAACCGCTGCTGTTTGCCGGCCTGGTGCTGGCTTCCCTGTTGCCCACCAGCGGTATGACCATTTCCTGGACCATGTTGTTTAAAGGCAATGTGGCGGCGGCGGTGAAAATAACTGCTATCAGTTTGATTTTAGGTAGCCTGCTGGCGCCCTGGTACTTGCTGGTGATGGTAGGCAAACTTATTCCCGTTAATGTCCAGCAGACTTTCATTACAATAGCTTTAGTAGTATTTTTGCCTATGTTACTGGGGAATATCACCTATCGCTGGCTGATGAAAAAATACACTCAGCAGGAATTTCAGCAAAAAATTAAACCCATTTTCCCCAGCGCCAGCGTGTGGGCTATGCTGTTTGTCATTTTCTCTTCCATTAGCATGAAGGCAAAAATGATTGTAGAAAACCCCGGGCTGATTGGGCAGGCTCTAACGGTACTGGCAGTCTTTTACCTGTTGAATTTCTTCCTCAGTACAGTAGTGGGCAAACTCTTATTAAAACGCAATGATGCAGTAGCCCTGGTCTATGGGACGGTAATGCGCAATCTGTCTCTTTCCCTGGGATTAGCAGTGACTACCTTTGGTCCCAAGGCAGCCCTGATTGTAACCCTGGCCTTTATCCTGCAGGTGCAGGGAGCTGCCTGGTATGGCAAAATGGCGGAAAAACGGCAATGGCTGGGTAAGCCCCAGACAGCATAATCAAGATGGGAGGTAATGGGAGATGGAATGGGAAAAACTGAGCAAAGAGGAACTGCTGGAGCGGCTGGCTAAAGCCAAAGAGGAACTGGAAGAAGTGGAAGAAGAACGGATGTTTGTTCTTTCTCAAACCGGTCTCCACGTGTCCGGTGGTACTGTAAGGAAATATGAGGAAGAAGTTAACCGTTTGCGGGAGCTGGTGAAAGCTATTGAAGCCAGATTGGCACAAATGTGAGATACGGGGCATAGGTATTTATTGACGGCGAAAGAGATGATTAGTATAATTAAAGTAAGAGTTGGAGGTGATACCTATGCCAAACTATGATTTTCAATGCCTGGAATGTGGACATAAATTTACCAAACTGGTTCCTCTGCAGGAAAAGGATAATGTTCGCTGTCCTGAATGTGGCGGACATGTGAAACAGCTGTTTGGTAGTTTTGGCTTTGCTGTTAAAGGCGGCAGCGGCTCCTGTTCTTCTTCCTCTTCCTGCGGTTTTGGCGGATTCAGTTGAGGTTAAACCAGGAGAACCGGTGGTTCTCCAGCAGGGAGGCGGCGGGTTCAAACCCGCCGTTCTTTCTAAGCGGCCCTACATAATAGGGGGTGGTTATATGAAAACTAATAATGCTGAACAGGAGATAAAGGAACTGGAAGCCAGAATAGCTGACCTTAAGAAGCGCTGGCCAGCCCATTCTCTGCGTCCTGCCATGGTACAAGAACTGGAAGAGCTGGAGGAAAGGCTGGAAGAGCTAAAAAGGGAGAGATAGAGCATGACCCATCGCTTTGACCCAAAACAAATGGCCAAGCTGGATAGTCCGGTACGACGGCAAATTTTACCCCCGGAACTGGTAATCAGCAAACTTCCGCTGCTGCCAGGTCAGGTTATTGTTGATTTTGGCTGTGGCAGTGGTTATTTTACTGAACCACTGGCCCGACAGGTTGGTTTGAATGGAAAAGTTCTTGCAGTAGATGTGGCTCCGGAAATGCTGGCAGCGACCCGTGAGAGATGTGATCAGGCAGGCTTGCTCAATGTGGAATATGTACAGACAGATGGGGTAAATCTGCTCCTCCCACAGCCAGCTGATGGGGTTTTCCTGGCCAATGTACTGCATGAGATAGAGAAACCGGTAGAATTTTTACAGCAGTTAGCTGCTGTAATGACTACTGCTGGTTGGCTGGCTATTGTTGAGTGGTTGCCCCAGCCTATGGAATGGGGGCCGCCCCTTTCTGAACGGCTAACCATTCAGGCTATTTATGAGCTGGTAGAAGGTAGCGGTTGGGAGTTGTTGTGCTGGGAAAAATTACCGCCAGCCCATGGGCTGGCCATAGCGAGGAGGAAATATGATGATTGATTTAGGGATCAGCAAAAAGGTTTCAGGGGAGTTCAGCCAGGTAGAGGAAAAAGTCAGAACAGCTTTACAGAACAATGGTTTTGGTGTGATTACCGAAATAGATGTTAAAGAAACTCTCAAGAAAAAGTTAGATGTGGACTACAGGAATTATAAAATTCTGGGGGCATGTAATCCGCCTATGGCTTATAAAGCTCTATCCCTGGAGCCTGCCATCGGTCTGATGTTGCCCTGTAATGTGATTGTGGCAGAAGAAGATGATGGCATTCTGGTATCGGCTATCAACCCCATGACTATGATGGGGATCATGAACAACGAAGGTTTACTTGAGGTAGCTACCCAGGTGACTGAAAAATTGCAAAAGGTGATTGTTGAAGTTTAAGGAGGAGATAACCATGGCAGAGCAAACTGTTATACAAATTTTTGGGTCCCGCATTGCCAGTGCCTGTTTTTCCGGTGGTTGAGGGCCATCCATATCTCCGGAGGAGATAGCTTACTCGCTGGATCGTGATTTCCGTCGTCTCTATGACAACCGGGTGATTGTGAAATATATCGATGTCGATGATGACGAATTGGATGAATATCCGGAAGTGGAAAAACTGGTAAAAGATAACCAGACCCCCTTGCCCATTGTGGCAATTGATAAAGAACCCTTATGGGCGGGATATATTTTCTATCCCTATATCGTAACTGAACTTAATAACCGGGGAATTAAACCTACGGCTAAATAGCAAAAAGCGCCCCTGCGGGGGCGCTTTTCTGTTATAATATTCATGAGGTGAGGAAATGAGAAAACAGTGGTTTTTATTCAGTTTAGGCCTCCTGGTGATGATTTCAGTTGCCTGGTACTTATCCCGTCAGGCCGGGGGCCTGGCCGGTGCCTGGCTGTTTGGAATCATTTTTGGTTTTACGCTGCAGCGCAGCCGGTTTTGCATGGCCAGCATGCTCAGGGATTATTTTCTGTTCGGTTTTAAGCAACCTGCCCGTGCGCTATTTTTGCTGATGCTAGTCACTACAATCGGATTTACTATTGTGAGGGTATGGCGGCAAGCGACCGGACATACGATTGTCGGTTACTGGGAGCCCTGGGGATGGGGCACGGTGATTGGCGGCCTTTTGTTCGGCCTTGGTATGGTGTTAGCTGGAGGCTGTGCTTCCGGTATGCTGATGCGCATGGGGGAGGGTTATGCCATGCAATGGCTGGCCTTTATCGCCTTTCTGCTTGGTACCGGGCTGGCTGTCTGGCTCTTTCCCTGGTGGCAACAGGCCTTGAGGGCTCCTGTCGATTTGGCTACCCGTTTTCCTCTTTGGGGCCTGGCCACCACACAAATTGCGATCTTGACTCTGATCTGGTATAAACTACGGGGGGAGTAACTATGGCGGAAATATTTTTGGAAGCCTGGGGGGAAATGTGTCCCCTGCCATTATTAAAAGCGGAAAAAGAATTGAAGCAGCTTAAGCCGGGAGATTCGCTGGTTTTGGAAACAGATCACAGCTGTACAGCCCGCACCTTTGAAAACTGGGCTCGCAAGCACCAAGTGGTTTTGGAAGTGGAGGAAGTGGAATGCGGCGTATGGCAAATTCGCATCACCGTCCCTGGTACAAACGGGATTGGCCCTACTGGGCAGGCGCAATAGTATTGGCTATAGCCAATACCTTAATGCTGGCAGTTTATGCACAACCCTGGCGCATTACAACTGCCCTGGCGGGCTGGTGGGGAGCGATTTTAGAGAGCATAGGTTTCTCGCCAATTAGCTGGAGTTACTACCAGATTGAAGGGATGAAGCCTACTCTCAGTCAATGGGTTGCCGGCTATTTTGGTACCTGGCTGGTGGCCGGCATGGTTCTGGGATCTTTTCTGTCCAGTACTCTGGCGGGTCAATGGCGATGGCGGTCCATGGCCAATAGAACTATGGCGCTTCTCGCCCTGATTGGCGGCGGTCTGATGGGGCTGGGTGCCCGCCTGGCTTCGGGATGTAATGTGGGGGCTCTGGCCAGCGGAATTCCCTCTTTTTCCTTGCACTGTTACCTGTTTCTGCTGGCCGTAACGGCAGGAGCCGCCGTCGGAGCTTATCTGTTGCGCCGCTGGTTTGCTTAACAGAAGACCCGCTGGGCGGGATCAGATAAGAAATTCAGCAACAGCTTAACGCCAGGTGTCAATTTGGTTTGTTCCTTAGTAAGCAGATAAAAATAGAGCGGCATGTTGAGGCCTTCCAGCGGGAGGGCCTTTACTGTTTTCGTGCGGATTTCCCGCCGCATGACCGAACGAGGCAAAATGCTGATACCCATCCCTGCTTCCAGAGCTGATTTGATAGCGGCGATACTGTTTAATTCCAGGGTTTTTGGCAAGGCTTCAACACTGAGTCCCAGCTGTTGCAGATAATAGTCTATGGCAGAGCGCAGGCCGGAGTTCCGCTCTCCAGTAAGAAAAACTGCTCTTAATAAGTCCTGGGCGGTTACCTGAGCTGTTCCGGCCAGAGGGTGTTCAGCCGGTACGGCTACCAGCAGTTCGTCCTGGCCACAGGCATAATTGGTCCAGCCGGGATAGGTAGTGGCTCCTTCCAGCAAAGCCAGTTCCAGTTCGCCGTCAGCAAGCAATTTCACGATTTCTGCGGCTCTTTCCCGGCGTACTTTGACACAGTATTGTGGGTATTTTTCTTTAAAAACATATAAGGCACAGGGCAAGGGAAAGTCTGCTACCAGTGTGCTGGCCCCCAGTAAGATCTGTTCCTCACATTTTTGGGAGTAAACATTCAATTCCTGCAGCAGCTGTTTTGCTTTTTCCAGGATCTCCTTACCATGTTCATAGACGAGAAAACCAGCGGGTGTTAGCATCAGCTGACGGCCCTGACGGTTTAGGAGCTGGACGCCAAGAGTTTCCTCCAGTTTTTTTAACTGGGCGCTGACTGCCGGTTGTGACATATGCAACAATTTGGCTGCGGCGGAAAAACTGCCCTCTTTGACAATGGTGATGAACAATTGAATTTGATGTAAGTTGAGCATAATATGTCCTCCTAATATATATAAACGTTTGGTTATAATTCTATCAAAATAACGAATAAAAGCAAGGCAGGAAATAAAAATAGTAGAGCGAATTATAAAAGTGAACACAAGAACTAATAGAAACCAAAACGGATTGTGTTTCTCTGAACAAGTGAGAGGAGGAGCGATTATGCTACAAAAAGCCATGACACGCCGCTCGTTTCTAAAAACTACGGCGGTCACCGGGGCCGCCCTGGCCGCTTCGCAGTGGCTAAGTTTCGGCGATTGGCTGACAGCAGCGGAAAAAGCAGAAGTGGTTGTTAAGCCGACGCTGTGTAATGGCTGTTCCAGCCGCTGTGGTGTGCTGGTGCATTTAAAAAACGGCCGGATCTGGAAAATTACCGGCAATCCTGACCATCCGGCCAGCAAGGGTAAGGTATGCGCCCGCGGACAGGGGGTGGCCAGCTGGGTTTATCATCCGGACCGTTTAACACAGCCGTTGAAACGGGTCGGGGATAACAAGTTTGAACCAATTTCCTGGGAACAGGCCTTTAAAGAAATTGGCGAAAAGCTGCAGGAAATCCGGCAGAAATACGGTGGAGAAACTATTTTCTATGCTCACAACCCCAAGGAAATCGGTGAGTTTTACGGGGAACGGCTGGCCTATGCCCTTGGTACTCCTACTATCCTTTCTCATCACGTGATGTGCAGCCTTAACCGGGATGTAGGCATGCAGTGGACTTTGGGTGGAGTTCCTTCGGCCGATGTCAGCAAAGCCAAATATATGATTTTTATCGGCCGTAGTTATGCTGACGGGATTAAACCTTCTTCCATTTCTGCCCTGCTGAAGGCCAAGAGCAAAGGGGCCAAGATTATTGTCATCGACCCCCGTTACAACAGCACGGCGCCCCTGGCCGACAAGTGGCTGCCGATCAATCCTGGTACCGACCTGGCTTTCCTGCTGGCTATGGCGCATGTAATCATTCGGGATAAGCTTTATGATGAAGAATTTGTCACTAAGAATGCTGTCGGTTTCCCGGAATTTGCTGCAGCCATGGCTCAGTACACACCGGCCTGGGCGGAAAAAATCACCGGCATCAAGGCTGAGACCATTGAGGAAATCGCTACCGATTTTGCCAAAGCCAAACCCAAAGCTTTTATTGAGCCAAGCTGGAAAGGGGGCTTTGGTTGCAGCTATCAGAACAGCACCGAAACAGCCCGGATGGTGGCCCTGGTCAATGCCTTAATCGGCAATATCAACCGGCAAGGCGGTCTTGTTTTTGGCGCCAAACCGAAGCTGGGCAAATTAGATCATACCAAATTCCCGGAACCGGAAAAACCGAAAGTCAGACGTCTGGATGAAGTTGGTGAAAATGACACTTATCCATTAGCTTTGCCGTCCAAAGGCATTATTCAACTGGTAGCGCAAAAAGCCAAAGAAGGCAAAGCCAAAGCAGGAATTGTTTATCACTTCAACCCAATCCGCAATGTGCCAGATCCCCAGCATATGATTGAAGGGTTTAAGAATCTGGAATTGCTGGTTGTTATCGACATGTTCATGAGCGAAACAGCAGAGCTGGCTCACTATGTGTTGCCAGAACCCACTTATCTGGAACGGACAGAACTAGTGGAGCCGCAAAAAGGCTGGGTCCCGGCTGTGGCTATCAGAGCTAAAGTTATGGAACCACTGCACAAAGAAACCAGGCCTTTTGATGAAATAGTGACCGGGATTGCCCAAGCGGCTGGAGTTGGCCAGTATTTCAACTTCACTCTGGAGGAAGTTAACCGGATTATGCTGGCCGGAGCAGGCGTTACTTTGGAACAGTTGCTGGAAAAAGGAGTTTTCAGCTTCAAAGACCAGGAGATGCCGGAAGGTTTCACAGAACTGAAAACCCCCAGCAAAAAAGTGGAATTTGCTTCCCAGGCCTTTGCCAAGGCTGGTTTCAGCGCGGTGCCCCGTTGGATCGAGCCTCTGGTCAAACCCAATCCTGAACAGGGAGAATTCCGGTTGTTGCACGGCAAGCAGGGTATTCACTCCCATACCTCTACTGCCAACTTGCCTGTACTGCTGGAAATTACCAAACAGTATGACATGGAAAGGCTGTGGATACCGGCTAAACGGGCCAAAGCGCTGGGTATCAAAGATGGTGACTGGGTTATTGTCGAGAACGATCGCGCCAAAGGACGGATCAGGGCTAAAGTGACAGAACTTTTGCATCCTGATGTTGTGTACCTGCCCGGCCATTATGGCAGTTTTGCCAAAAAGATGCGTTATTCCAAAGGCTTTGGCATCAGCATGAACGACTTTATCAAATACATGATCGAACCCATGTCCGGAGCCGTCAATGCGATGGAAGTGGTCGTCAAAGTCCGGAAGGAGGCGTAAGACATGGCACGTTACGGGATGTTAATCGATACCAGGAAGTGTGTAGCCTGCTTTTCATGCAAAGTAGGCTGTCAGATGCAAAATGAACTGGAACCGGGTCAGGCTTTTACCCGGTTAGAGCAGAGAGAAAGCGGGGTGTATCCCGATGTCCGGGTGGAAAATGTCTTTATCCAGTGCCAGCACTGTGAAGACGCTCCCTGTGTCAAAGTTTGTCCCACCACTGCCAGCTACCGGCGGCCTGACGGTGTTGTCCTGGTTGACCCTGACAAATGTATCGGCTGTAAATACTGCATGGTGGCCTGTCCTTACCAGGCCCGGATCCAGGATGAGAAAACCGGGGTGGTGGAAAAGTGCCGTTTCTGTATTGAACTGGTGGAAGCGGGCGGTGAACCCCACTGTGTAACTTCCTGCATTACCGGTTGTCGGATCTTTGGGGACCTGGATGACCCCAAAAGTGAAATCAACAAGGAAATCATCAAACGGGGAGCCAAACCGCTCCGGCCTGATCTGTGTACAAAGGCCAAAATCTTTTACGTGAGGTGAGGACTTTATGGCATGGGGAACGATCATCGCAGCCTACCTCTTTTTAGCCGGGGTTAGTGCCGGCGCGTTTCTGACGGCAGTTAATGCTCCCCGCCTGTGGCCGCGGGGTAAGTGGGAGGCTTTGACTAAAAGCGGCATTTTACTGGCAATACCCTTAATGGCTCTTGGTTTGTTGTTACTAGTATTTGACGCTGAAGCGGGCTTGAAAGCGCCCTGGCGCTTTTTGTACCTCTTTTTGAACTTCCCGGGTTCAATGATGACCAACGGTACTATCATCATCTCCCTGTATATGCTGGTACTGCTTTACTGCGGCTGGCTGGTATGGAAAAAGCAAGAATTGCCGCGCTGGCTGGTAACAACCGGCAACCTGCTGGCGCTTGGTACAGCTGGATATACGGGCTTGTTGATCGGTGTAGTAAACACTGTTCCTCTCTGGAACACGGCAGTTTTACCGGTGTTATTCCTGGTTTCTGCGCTGTCGACGGGGATGGCAGCAGCCGTTCTCACTGCCCTCTGGCTGGATGGTGGAATTATTGGTCAGCTGCAGGGTATGAAAAAAGTGCACCTGGGTCTGCTGATTGGAGAGTTGATTTTGCTGTTTTTCCTGGTTTATGTAACCGGCACTTCTTCCGATGTAGCCCGGCAATCGGTAGATTTGCTGTTGACCGGCAAATTTGCTGCTCTCTTCTGGGGTGGACTTATCGGCCTGGGCCTGGTACTGCCTCTACTCATTGAATGGTGGGAAATGGGCAATGCTAAACATGAAAACAAAGCTTTGACTGTCTTAAGTGAAGTGATGGTACTGTCTGGAGGATTTATTCTGCGCTACCTGATTCTTGCCGCAGCCCTGCCGGTTAATCTCCTCGGTTAGGGGGATGAAAATGAACAGTGAAATATGGTTTGAATTGGCCGATGCCCTGAAGGAGCCGGAAGACTGGAATTACCGGGACGATTATCTGGAAGCCTTTGTTCATCCTAAGACCAGGATTATCCCCGTGGAATCCCTGTTTCGGCCCTGGAGCGAAGGGGAGAAAACTGAACTCCCCTTCGCCCGGCAAAAGGGCTATCTTTTATCAGACCGGGCCCTGCATATGAGAGAGCTGTTAAATCAGTATGGACTGGAAATACCGCCAGAAATGCAGGAGACCCCGGATCACCTGATAATCGAGCTGGAATTTCTGGGCTTTTTGCTGGCAAACGGAAAAGGGGAGGAAGCAAAAGCCTTTGTGGGGGAGCATTTGGACTGGGTACCGGAATTGGTAGAAAATGCAAGGGGGAAATTGCCTGCTGATAACCGGTATCTAAAAGTGTTACAGGAAATTGAGGCAAAAATTAAAGAATACTTTGCCTAGAGAATGGCCCTGTACATTTTGTACAGGGCCATTCTATTGAGGCTTATCAGGTGCCGTCCTCATTCTTCCCACGTCCTTTTCCTGAGTCTTGCTCTGTCTCGGGCTCCGCTTGCTCAGGTTGTTCAGATTGGGATGGCAGTTCATCCTGGGATGGTAGTTTGCCCTGTAATTTCTCTGGCCGTTGTTGAAGTTTGCGTTTATCAGGCTTCTGTTTTTGCTTTGGTTTTTCTGGTTTCTGCGAATGCTCTTTATTATTCCCGATCTCTGGCTGTTCGTCTTTGTCATCCTTAAACAGGTCTTCAGCTTCATCAGCCTGGATCTCTCTGATACTGCGCCTGTTCACTTCTTTGATATCCAGCTCTTTCCCTCTGGCTTTCAGGCGCTTCCAGGTCAGATATTTTCCTACGGAAACCTGTTGTTTATCCGCTTCCTCCTTGTCGGAGGGGTCAGCTTCCAGAGCAATGGCTTGAGCAGGAAGAGCTTTCGCTTTGATTTTTTCAGCCAGAACCAGCTTGACCCGCTCTTTTACTAATACCGGTTTTGCCTTATTTTTCTTTACTACCGTCAGAGTGGTTACAATCAAATTTTGCCTGTTACCGGGGAGGTAATTACTTTTTGCTGCCAGGTCGAGGATTTGATCCAGAGCTTCTTCCCAGGTCAGGCCTTCCAGTTTAGCTTTAGCCAATAGTCTCTGACCATCAGAGTTTAAACCGCGGGCGGAGATAATATGTCCATTTTCCGTTAAGGCGAGCTCAATACTGGGGTTGATATCGACCGTCAGAAAGGCAACAGGCTCAGCCTGAGCTAGCTGGATATTCTCCCCGGGTTTTACTGCTGGCGGCTGGCTCACGGTTTGTTGGATAGGGTTTTGCTGTGGCTTTAGACCAGCCAGCAGGAATAGAAGGGCGACAGCAGCTGCCAGGGTACCTAGAGCCCAGTTAGGCCAGGACAGGGAAGAGGCAGGAGTGAAAATGATTTCCTCACCGGGATTAACCTGGTGATTTTTAGCCGGTATCCGGTGAAAATCTCCGTCCGGGGTTAGGACAATCAAATATTTGCCATCGCGCTTGACTACCATGCCTTTAATTTTGGCTTTCATTCCTGCTCCCTCTCTTCCAGTTGTAACAGTGGTTTGAGATAATAGATTAAGTGAACAAACTCCGTTGCGTCATGTAGAATCAAAGCCACAGCAATCAGATATTTGCGCCCCTTTTCCAGGGTCTTCAGGCTGACACCGCTCACTTCAGCCAGCTGCTTCGCGGGCACAGTTTTTTTCTCCAGCAATTGCTGAAATAAGGATTGATTTTGGGCCAGGTAGCGGGCAGCTTTGACTAATGCCTGTTTGGTATCCCTGTGCCTGGGGGCTGAGTCCACCAGGTCATTAAAGCTAATGGCGAATGGTCGAAGTTTTTCTTCCAGCAGGGCCAGTTCCAGTCCGCGCTCTTCCGCCAGGGAACGGGCTTGATACTGGGCCAGAGAAAGTTGCAGTTCAGCGGGACTGAAATCCTCTTCCTGTTCGTTTTCAATATCCAGACTGAGATGCTGGTGCCGCTGTTCGGCCCGCAGCCAGTCCAGCAGCCGGCTCCGGATTACCAGAGCGGCAAAAGGAAGAAAGGGAGTACCCTTTTTCTGTTGAAAGCGAAGTATGGCTTCATCAAAGGCGGTCAGTGCAATATTTAGTTCCTCATCTACTCCCCAGTTTAGAAAACGCCCTACTGTCTGACTGGCTATTTTAACAATAAATGGTTGATATTCCTGCAAGAGCTGTTCCCTGAGTTGACGATCCCCTTGCTGGGCCCGGAGTACCAGTTCCTCCATCTTTACACCTCTATGGCTTTTTCTTTATATTATACGATAGAATTTAAATTTTTGGGGGTTAAATTAATGGCAAAACGTTATCGCGGCCAGGGCGGAGTCAGTACAGTCAGGCCTGGAGGCCATCCGGAGGAAGTTTTTTTAAAAATAAAAATAGCTCCAGGTTGTATTCGGTACCTGAAAAATATTCTTGAAGGATATGAGCATCTGGCGTTTATGGTACCTTTAAATGGGCGGGAAGGGATTGTGGCCCTGCATACTACCAGCAGCTTGAAAAACAATTTAATCGCTGTTCTGGAAAACTTACCCTTTCCTGTGGTTTTTCTCTATGATTAGGAATAGCGAAAAATTATTTTGATATTAGCAGGAAAATCGGCCTGACATAGCGAATTAGCTTATATCAGATTGTTCAGTTAAGTACAAAAGAGGTGGCCTCGATGTTTAACCGGATGGAACCATGGTTAAGCCCCCTGCCCTTACATAAAGGGGATATGATCGATTATGAATATCGTTATGGTTTCCTCTTTAGGGGAATGGTAGCAGGGATTACAACTGTTCTGGGCTGGTGGCATACCAATGGCTATGGCTTTTCGCTAGTTGGCGCTTTACTGGTGTTGTTGTTGTTAAATGTTTTTTATTACCTGGCCTTACGTCAATGTTATCGCATTCGCCTTATCTGGGGTATGCGGCTGTTAATTTCCCTGACCATGTTACTCTGGGTCTGTTATGTGACGGTCCTGCCAGGCATGTTAAACTTACAGGCGGCATTGTTGATGGCCGTCTTACTGGAGCTGGCCATGGCCCAACCGGGGCTGATGGAGTTTGTTTTACTGGGGCTGGGAGGCCATCTGGCCTTTGTGGCAGCCCACTGGTGGCGGGAAGGGAACTTGCTCTTTTATGCGAGTAAAGAGTTCTGGGCCACCATCATCGTTGTGTCTTTCTTTTACCTGGGAGTTTTGCTGGTGATTCGACGCACCTGGTGGCCGGAGCGTTTGCTGAATCAAGCGGATAATTATGCCGGTTTTTTGAACCGAAAATCTTTTATGCAAATGGCAGAAAATAAAATTCAGGAAGCGGAAAAAACGGGTGAAGAGCTGAGCCTGGTTCATATCGATTTGCACGGTTTGGATGAAATTGCGGCCCGCTACGGGGTAGCTATGACGGAGATATTTTTTCGCACCATCATCCAGGACAATCAACGCCAGCGCTGGGGTATAATGGGGCGATGCGGTTATCAGCGCCTGGGTTTGCTGGTGGAAGGAGATTATCAGCAGGCCCGGAACATGGTAGAGAGATTTTTTCAACACCTGCGGGAAAAACACCAATTCTTTTTCGGCGAAGAAGATGTCTTTGCCCAGGCGGGACTGGCTTCCTACCCTCAACATGGCCATGCGGTTTTTCAATTGATTGATTATGCTGATCTGGCCCTGAGCTATGCCGGGCATCAACCCTGGGCCATCCAGGTTTATCATGGACTGGGGGACTGCTGTTCCAATTTGTCAGCACGCCGGTATATAGGCCATCTTCAGACTTTGCTCAACCGGATTAAGGATTATGATGAAGAACTATACTGGCATTCGGTCAATGTCGCCCAGTATGCCGCTTTTCTGGCCTGCTTGCTGGGATTACCTGCTCCAGAGGTCAATCGTATACGCCTGGCCGGTTTACTGCACGATCTGGGCAAAACCAGCTGGAGCAGGGAACTGTTTTTGAAAACGGGGAATTTAACGGAAAAAGAGTGGCAGGAGATCAAGGAACACCCTCAACTGGGCTGGCAGCTGATTACTGAAACCACTTCCTGGATTCCCGATGAAATCCGATATGGGGTACTTTATCATCATGAGAATTTTGATGGGAAGGGGTATCCTAAGGGTTTGGCCGGGAAAAATATCCCTCTGGTAGCCAGGATTATTGCTGTGGCTGATGTCTATGATGCCTTGCGGGAAGAACGGCCTTACCGGCCCAGCAAGAACTTAAGTGAGGCCTTACGGGAATTAAACAGGATGGCCTACCAGCGGCTGGATCCCTATCTGGTAGAGTGTTTTATCCAGCAAATCAACGGGCTGGAAAAGGATTTGCCGCGCAAACTGACAACGAACACGGTAGAAGAATGGATTCGCATCACATTTTGTCATAAAAGTGCTTGACACCTCCCGCTGGAGGTGTTATATTTTTAGCAATAAAACAAACTAAACAAATCGGAATTATAGGAATAGGGGGAGTGGTCATGGCATTGGTGAATCGAGTTTTAACAGGACCGGAAAGGGAGGAGGCTTTGACCCGGCTGGAGAAAGCCGAGAAGATTCTGCTGGGGGCCAAAGAGTTATCGGATCTGGAAATGCTGGCAGTAGGGGCTTTTTCACCCCTAACCGGCTTTATGACTCAGGAGGATTATCGGCGGGTGGTGGCAGAAATGCGCCTGGCCGACGGGCAAATCTGGAGTATGCCCATCACCCTTTCGGTTTCAGCGGAACAGGCGGCCAGCCTGAAACCCGGGCAAGAAGTGGCTCTGGTGGGTGCCGACCAGACTATCTATGGGTCATTGCAGGTGGAAGAAGTTTACAGCTATGATAAACGAGAAGAAGCCCGGCAGGTTTTCCGCACCGAAGATGAGGCCCATCCCGGGGTAAAGCGCCTGTATGAGCAGGGAGAATATCTAGTCGGGGGACCTATCTGGCTGGTAAACCGGCCCAGACCTCAGTTTCCCGATTTTCACCGGGATCCCGAGGAAGTGCGGGCAATCATCCGTTCCCGGGGCTGGCAAACGGTGGTTGGTTTCCAGACCCGCAATCCGGTCCACCGGGCCCATGAGTACATCCAGAAATGCGCTCTGGAAATAGTGGATGGCTTGCTCTTGCACCCATTAGTAGGAGAAACCAAGGCAGATGATATTCCTGCCCATATTCGCATGGAGAGCTATCAGGTGCTGCTGCAAAAGTACTATCCCCAGGAGCGGGTGCTGCTTTCAGTGCTGCCGGCAGCCATGCGTTATGCCGGACCCAGGGAAGCAGTTTTTCATGCTCTGATTAGAAAAAATTACGGCTGCACCCATTTCATTGTCGGTCGAGACCATGCTGGAGTTGGCAATTATTACGGTACTTATGACGCCCAGCTGATTTTCCGGGAATTTAAACCAGAAGAACTGGGAATAACTCCCCTTTTCTTTGAGCATACCTTTTACTGCCGTGCCTGTGGCAATATGGCATCAAGCAAAACCTGTCCCCATGGTCGGGAAGAACATGTAGTATTGAGTGGTACCAAAGTACGAGAGATGCTCACCCGGGGAGAAGTGCCGCCACCGGAATTCACCCGGCCGGAAGTGGCGGAAGTCTTAATTCGGGGTTACAGGGAGGAATAGTTGATGAAATGCCATTACTGCGGCAACCGCCGTTCGGAACTATACCTGTATTGCCCGGCCTGCGGGGCAGAGGAGGGCAAGGAGTACCGGCAGCCCCCCCGGACTTTTGAGCTTTATCGTACTCATCGCCTGCCTGCTCAAATCTTACCGGAGGGAAAACGAGACCTGTTTCGGGATTTTATCAAAATGCCAGTTGGTAATCTCTGGATAGTCCGTATTCTCCTGCCTCTGGGCCTCCTGCAGGCGGATCAGCTGGCGGAAATAGGGCGTCTGGCCAGAGAATATGGCCAGGGGGAAGTGCACTGGACCACTCGCCAGGGCCTGGAAATTCCCGGAGTGCCGGGGGAAAAAGTGCTGGACCTCCAGGATGAATTAGCTGCCCTGGGGCTTAAAACAGCACCCCGGGGAGGCACTGGGCGCAATGTGGTTTGCTGTCCGGGTCAGCCCACCTGTACCAACGGGCTGGCGGCAGTGAGGGAACTGGCGCAGCAGTTACAGCAGGAGTTTGCCGGTAAACAGGGTTATCCTCATAAGTTCAAAATTGCCATTTCCGGCTGCCCCAACAATTGTGCCCGGGCTGAGGCCCATGATTTTGGCCTGATTGCGGTACAACAGGTTCGGGTGGAAAAAGAAAAGTGTACCGCCTGTGGGCTTTGCGCCAGGGCCTGTAAGGAAAAAGCTATTACCATTACCGCAGAGGGGGCAGTAATTGAGTACAGCAACTGTCAGGAATGCGGTATGTGCCTGCGGGCCTGCCCGGCCGGAGCGATTATAGAGACTGCCAGGGGCTACAGGGCACTGGTTGGCGGAAACGGGGGACGGCATCCCCGGTTGGGACGGCTCTGGCGTCAGCTGGCTCAGGCAGAGGAAATTGTGGATTTAATTAAAGAGGTACAGGCTGACTGGATTGCCCATGGCCGCACCAAAGAAAGAATAGGCGCTTATCTTATACGCAAAGAGCAGGAGGGGAAAGCAAATGAGCAATAAGGAAAAAGGTTTTATACTCTGGTTCACTGGTCTATCCGGGGCTGGCAAATCCACCCTTTCCGGTCTGGTAGCCGAGGAGCTGCGGCGGCGGGGTAAAAAAGTGGAGATCCTGGATGGAGATGAAGTCAGGGAAAATCTGTCCAAAGGTCTGGGGTTCAGTAAGGAGGATCGGGATACCAATATCAAGCGCATCGGCTTTGTAGCCAAACTGCTGGCCCGTAACGGGGTAGTGGCCATAACCGCTGCAATTTCCCCCTACCGGGAAACCAGAGACTATGTCCGCTCCACTTATCCTGATTTTGTGGAGGTATTTGTGGATTGCCCCCTGGAAAAATGCATAGAGCGGGATGTGAAGGGCCTGTACAAAAAGGCTCTGGCTGGAGAAATTCCCCAGTTTACCGGGGTTTCTGATCCCTATGAGCCTCCTTTAAATCCGGAAATTGTGGTAAAAACCCATGAGCAAACCCATGAAGAGTCAGTAGCTACTATTATTCGCCGGCTGGAGGAGTTAAACTATCTATAAATAGAGATTGTAAAGGAGGACCAGCCCATGATTGACCTCCATACCCATACCACAGCCTCTGATGGCACCTTCCGTCCGGCTGAACTGGTGGAGCTGGCTTATAAGCAGGGTTTGGCTGCTCTGGCGATTACCGATCATGATGTAGTAGATGGTTTAGCAGAAGGCATCGCCCGTGGCCGTGAGCTGGGCCTGCCTGTTATTTCCGGAGTGGAAATCAGTGTTGAATGGCAGGGGCGGGAGATGCATATACTGGGCTACTATATCGATCACCAGCATCCGCAATTACTGCAAAATCTGGCCCAGCTCCGGGAGTTTCGCGCCCAGCGTAACCCGAAAATGGTGGAGAAGCTACAAGCCCTCGGGATCGAGATAACCATGGCAGAAGTGGAAGCCAAAGCCCAGGGGCAGGTGGTGGGGCGCCCGCATTTTGCCGCTGTATTACTGGAAAAAGGGGTAGTAAGTTCGGTAAATGAAGCTTTTGATAAATACCTGGCCCGGGGGGGACTGGCTTATGTTCCGAAAGAGAGGCTAACCCCCCGGGAGGGAATAACTTTGATTCGTCAGGCTGGAGGGGTTCCGGTGCTGGCTCATCCCAGGTATCTAGGTTTAGCTCAGTCCCAGCTGGTTGATCTGGCCCGGGAATTGCGGGATTATGGGCTGGCCGGAATAGAAGTCTATTATTCGGAAAACAGCGAGGCTGATACTGCTCAGGCCAGAGCAGTTGCAGAAGAACTGGGGCTGGTGATGACCGGGGGCACGGATTTTCATGGTACCAACAAACCGGAAATCCAGCTGGGACGCGGTCATGGCAATTTAAGTATTCCCTATAGCCTGGTTGAGGAGTTGGAGAAAGCATGGAAAAGGTTGACCTCTTGATCATTGGCGGCGGGGCAGCCGGATGTATGGCTGCTATTGCCGCCCGGGAAATAGACCCGGCTTTAAGGGTAGTAATAATGGAGAAAGCGGAAATCAGCCGCAGTGGCTGCCTGGCAGCTGGAATCAATGCGATTAATGCCTATCTTAACCCGGGCCAGACCCCGGAAACTTTTTTGGCTTATGTGAAAAAAGATAACTATGGTCTGGTTCGGGACGATCTTGTCCTGACTATGGCCGAACGGTTTAACAGCATGGCTCGCCGTCTGGCCGAATGGGGGTTGCCCTTCAAACGGGATGCCGAGGGCAATTTTCTTCCCCGCGGGCCCCGTTCGGTACAAATCGAAGGGGAGAGCATTAAGCCGGTACTGGCCGCGGCGGTAAGACGGGCAGGAATAGAAGTCTGGAATCGCACGGTATTGCTGGATCTGGTCCAGGTGGAAGGCCGTGTGGTGGGGGCCCTGGGCTGGGAGACCAGAACTGGCCGTTTCCGCCCCGTCCTGGCCAGAGCCGTTATCCTGGCCACCGGGGGAGCAGCAGGTATCTATCGTCCTAATAATCAGGGAGAAGCCCGCCATAAAATGTGGTACTGTCCCTTTAATACGGGGGGTGGGCTGGCTGCTGGCTTACGGGTTGGGGCAGCCTTAACCTCTCTGGAAATGCGGTTTATAGCCCTCAGGACCAAGGATGCCATTGCTCCCACCGGGACGCTGGCGCAAGGAGTAAAAGCCAAAGAAGTAAATGCCCGGGGGGAAAACTATCTGGAACATTATGCTGACCGCACTACTCCGGGCCGACTGGCGGCCTTGCTGGCGGAAATGACGGCAGGACGGGGCCCCTGTTATCTGGATACCTCTCATCTGGGAGAGGAGCAGCAGCGGCAACTACAGGAGGCATATTTAAACATGGCTCCTGGTGCGGTGCTTTACTGGGCGGATCGGAATCTGAGGCCCAATCAGCCGGTGGAGATAATCGGGACTGAGCCCTATCTGGTGGGCGGTCATGGTATGGCAGGATTCTGGATAGATAGCGGTCGCCGAACCACTGTACCGGGCTTGTATGCGGCTGGAGATATTGCTGGTGGCGCCCCCAAAAAATATGTAACCGGGTCCATGGCTGAAGGGGAAATTGCTGCTCATACGGCTGTAGCCGAGCTGCAGGAATATGATGTTGAAAAGGCAATGGCTGCGGCCGAAACTCTATTAAAGCAGCGACAAAGTCAGTTTGAGCGATGGCAGAAACAGCAAGGGTATCTGACCCCCTGGCGTTTGGAGGAGAGATTGCAAAAAATCATGGATGAATATGCTGGCGGGATTAGCACCGGCTATAAATATACGGAAGCCGGGCTGAAACGGGCCCGGCAGGAGCTGGCCTGGCTGGGCGAAGATTTGCAGCAAATAGCCTGTACCGACAATTACCAGCTTTTACAGGCGATTGAAGTGGAAGAGCGCTGGTTGCTGGCCCGGGCCCTGGTTGAACACATGCTCTATCGCAAGGAGAGCCGCTGGCCAGCCTATCAGGAGTTTCTTGACTATCCCCGCCGGGATGACGGGCGCTGGCTCTGTTTCATCAATTCCCGCTATCGCCGGGAGCAGGATATGTTTGCCATAGAGGAGGTGCCCTATCATGCCACCTCTGATTAACCGTGAACGCTGCAATGGTTGCGGCCAGGCGGCAGAGAGCTGTTGCCAGCGGGTCTGTCCGGGAGATTTGTTAATCCGGAAAGATGGTAAGGCAGAGTTGCGTGACGGGCGGTCCTGCTGGGACTGCGCCGCCTGTGTCAAAGCCTGTCCCCGTCAGGCTATCCGGTTGGTCCTGCCGGCAGAAATCGGTGGCGGCCGGGCCTGGCTGGGGATTGAAGGGAAAGAATGGGTGCTGGCCTATCCTGATGGTAAAACTGAACGATTTCCTTTACCAGAAACCAAAACCCCGACCTGATCTTCAGGCCGGGGCTCTTTTATTTGCTTTGACAGAGGTATTCTTCGGGAAGCGGAGGGAAAGCGGGGTTTGGAGGGGCATCCCCGAAACGCATGATGTGTAACTCGCCACCTAATGCTTGCTGATAGAACTTAACTGCTTCTTCGCAATTGCCATTGAAAGTTACGTACGGTACTACCCAGTTACCCAATATTACCCCTTCTTTCTGAAGAATTTCTTGTATATTATAACGGATTGGGTTGTAATTGCAAAAAAAATCCCTTGACAAAACATCCCTACCATTAAAAAATGATTGCGCAAGGAAATAAGTTGCACTATAATAAAAACTGACCAGTCAGTACAAAAAGGGGGAGTTATAATGCCAAGAAAAAGGATGCTAACAATTACCGCCGCTGGAATACTGGCCCTGGCTTTTAGTGGTTTCTGGCTCATGGGCGGTGGCAGTAGTAGTGGCAGTATCCTGACAGGCGGGAACACCTACACAGCTACCATCGAGGGTACAGAAATAGACGTAGCCTTCAAGATCCCCGGCAAATTAGCGAAGGTATACATTGAAGAAGGAGACCAGGTAAAACCAGGTCAGCTCCTGGCAGAGCTGGAAAGTAAAGAACTGGCCGCCCAGCTGGAACAGGCCCGCGGTACCTATCAGGCGGCTGTGGCGAAAGTAGCTCAGGCTGAGGCAGCGGTTAAGGCGACCAGAGAAGGAGCCTGGGCCCAGCTCAGCAAAGCCCAGAGTGGCTATGCTGCCAAGGCTGATGCTAACCGCAAGAATGTAGCCATGGCCAAAGCTGCCCTGGATGCGGCCCAGACCGCTAATGACATTGCTAAAGCCAACTGGCAACGGGTTCAGGAACTGTACCGGGAGGGAGCAGTGCCAAAAAGCAAATATGAAGAAGCCCAGATGGCGTATGCCAAAGCCGAGGCAGAACTGGCAAGAGCCAGAGAGACCTATAATCTGGCCAGCGGAACAGCCGGGCAGAAAGAAGTAGAAGCTGCGGCCGATGATGTGGCTTTGGCCCAGGCCAATCTGGAGCAAATCAACTTGCGGGAAAAAGATGTGCAGGCAGCCAAAGCCGCAGTGGAACAGGCCAGGGGGGCCCTCAATGCTGCTCAGGCCATGTATGAAAATCGCCTGCTCTATGCTCCCGCTGGCGGGATAGTATTAACCCGCAATATGGAGGCAGGGGAGATGGTGGCAGCTGGCTTGCCTTTTGCCACCCTGGTGGATTTGGATGACCTCTTTATCAAGATCTATGTTACTGAGGACAAACTGGCCTCTCTGTCCACTGGCAAGGAAGTGACGGTAGAAATTCCTGCCCTGAATAATGCCGTCTATAAGGGTAAAATCGTAAATATCAGCGCTGCCGCTGATTTTGCGGTGAAAAAAGCTACCAGTGAACTGGGGCAGACGGATATTCGTTCTTTTGCCGTTAAAATCAAACTGGTGAACCGGGATCACAAATTGCGGCCGGGTTTGACAGCAAAAATACGCCTGTAAAGGGGTGGGAATAATGTTGGAAGTTAACAACCTCAGTATTGCCCGCCGCCGAGGTTACTATTTTCAGAATCTATCCTGGCGCTTGCAACCTGGTGAGTTACTACTGGTCTATGGAGCTCGCAATAGTGGCAAAACCCAGTTACTGGAGGTTCTGATCGGCGCTAGAATCGCAGCGTCCGGGGAAGTTAGACTGGCTGGCCAACCTGTGCGGGGAGGATTGCCCTTGCCCATTACCCGAGTGGGTTATGCGCCCCAGAGCCTGGGGCTATGGCCCGATTTGACCGGGGAAGAAACTATCAACTTTTTTACCGGCTATAATGAACAATTAACCAGGGAGTTAAAACATAACTGGCAACTGGAAGAAGCCTGGCGGAAACCGGTGGGAGAGCTGGAAGGGCCGCTCAGGCAGAGAATAAATCTTGCGGTCAGTCTCGCGGGGAACGCTCCCTTGATTGTCTGGGATGAACCTCTGGTAATAGCCGATCCTGGAACACGAACAGTGATTTTCGATAATTTGCAGCTTTCCTTGCAGTCTGGCAAAACGATAGTATTGACCACTGCGTTCTGGCAGGAGGCAGAAAATTTGCCAGTAGATAAAGTTCTGTGGCTGAAAGGAAATGAAGCTGTTCTGGTGGCACCGGTAGAACTCTCTCGGGCTTTGCAGGGAGGGGTGTCGGCATGAAAATCAGTGACATCGCCTGGCTGGAATTTCTGCATATTAAAAAGGACCGACGCCTGGCAGCGGTTTTATTCTTAATACCAGCACTTTATCTGCTGATTTTTGGTTATCTTTATTCGGCGCAAAAAGTAAGGGAATTGCCCACACTGGTGGTGGATGAAGAAAATTCCTATCTGAGCCGGGAACTGGTACGGGCCTATGACCAGTCGGAAACCTTTCGCATAAGCGGTTTTGCTCTGAATGAGACAGAGGCGCAAAAGGAAATAGATGCAGGTCGGGCGCAGATAGTGCTGATAATTCCGGCGGGATTGACCAGGGACTTAAAAGAGGGAAAAAGTCCGGCGATTATGACCCTGATCAATGGCAGCAATATGATTATCGCCAATGCTGCCACCAGGGCGGCCAATGAGATCGTCGCCACCTTTGGCGCCGGAGCCAGTCTGAAAGTCATGGAAGCAGCGGGCATAAATCCGGAAAAAGCCCGGCATACCCTGCAACCTTTGTTGTTCCGCTATCGGGTCCTTTACAATCCCACTTTTAATTATACTAACTTTCTCTTGCCCGGGTTGCTGGGAGCCGTAATTCAGCAGGTCCTATTGCTGGGGGTCGCTTTAGCTATCACCAGGGAAAAGGAGCAGGGAACCTGGATTCGTTTGCTGCAGAGCCCAGGGGGACTCAAGACGGTGCTTCTGGGTAAAGGATTGGTTTATTTCCTGGTCGGCTGTCTGGATTCCCTCTTGACCTTTGCCCTTTTACATTGGCTTTGGGGTGTTCCCATCAAGGGCAATGGTCTTTTGCTTCTGGTCTTTAATTTGCTATTTATTCTGGCTTTAGTCGCAGTGGGGCTGACAGCATCTCTTTTCAGCCGGACCCAGCTGGAGGCCACTCAGGTAACCATGCTGATTGCCATGCCCTCTTTTCTCCTGTCAGGCTATACCTGGCCTATGTTAGCAATTCCTGATCCCTTAAAACCCCTCAGCTTTATTTTGCCTCTGACCTATTATACCCATGGTTTACGGGCCCTGGTGGACCGGGGCCAGGGCTGGCAGGCTCTGAAGGTGGATGTGGCCGCTTTTCTGGCCCTGATTTTCCTCTGCTGGTTGCTGCTAAAAAAATTTGCAACAAATTTTGCGGAAAAGCAGGAAAATAACCCTGTCGGTGACGAATAATATAATGGTTTGTAACGGATGGTGCAAGAAAAGCGGCGGAGGTGGTGTTGTGAGCGCCCATGTAGTTTTGCTCACTCCTCCCTATCATGCAGGGGTTATTGAAATTACCGGAACCTGGCCGCCTTTAAATCTGGTGTATCTGGCAGGGGCTTTGCGGAATAAAGGCATACAGGTTGAAATTTATGATGCCATGTCTTTAAATCATAGCGTGGCTGAGATCCAAGCCAGACTGGCTCAGGTGAGGCCGCAAGTAGTAGGAATTACGGCTACCACTGCCAGCGCACCGGCGGCAATAGCCACACTGAAAGCGGTCAGAGAGGTGTTACCCACTGCCTTGCTGGTGATGGGAGGAATCCATGCCACCTTCTGCTGGGAAGAAATTTTAACCAGCTCTCCCTGGGTTGATGTGATCATCAGGTGGGAAGGGGAAGAGACTTTCCCGGAACTGGTGCAGGCCTGGCAGGATGGGCGCAGTTTCCGGACTGTCAGGGGCATTGCCTACCGGGAACAAGGCGAGCCTTGCGCCACCGAGCCAAGGCCTCTTATTGAAGATCTGGATACCCTGGCACCAGCCTGGGATTTGCTGGACTGGGATTTATACCGCTACCGGATTACCGATTCCCGGCTGGCAATTGTCAGTGGCTCCCGCGGTTGTGATCAGGAATGTCGCTTTTGTTCCCAGCACCATTTCTGGCGTAAACAATACCGGGAGCGCAGTCCTAAATCTCTGGTTCAGGAGATCCTGGAGTTGCGGGACCGTTTTGGGGTGGAGATGGTACTGTTTGCTGATGAATATACCACTAAAAACCGGGAACGCTGGGAAAAGTTCCTCGATCTTTTGCTTGAGGCTCAACCGGGGGTCATGCTGACGATGGAAACCAGGGCCCCCGATATTGTACGGGATCAGGACATCCTCTGGAAATACCGGGCCGCCGGGTTTATCCATGTCTATATCGGCGTGGAATCGGCCAACCAGGCTACTCTGAATGCCTTGCAGAAGAATATAAAGGCGGAAGAGGCGGAAACAGCCATCCGCCTGCTGAATGAGCAGGGAATTTTGACCGAGTGCTCTTTTCTCCTGGGACACTGGGAGGAAACGCCCCGGTCCATTGAAGAGACTTTGCAGCAAGCCTTGCGGTATAATCCGGATCTGGCCCATTTTCTCTTCCTGACGCCATGGCCTTATGCCGACCTGTGGCAGGAGGTAGCGGAAAGAGTAGAGGAATGGGATTTCAGCAAGTATGACCTGGTTCATCCCATCATGCCCAGCCGGGCTATGAGCCGGGAGGAGCTGCGGGAAGCCATGGTTCGCTGTTTCAAGGTGTTCTACCGGGAAAAAATGCGCCAGTATTGCCAGGAAGCTGAAGATAGTTTCAAGAAACGGTATATGCAAAAATCCATGAAAGTGCTGTTTAATAACTCTTTTTTGACCGAATTTCTGGCAGGAATGAAAAGATAGAATATAAAACCTCCGCTGCTGTGCGGCAGACGGAGGATCTTTTCATTCTGTATCGAATTGGTCCTTATATCGGTTTTTAAGAGGATGACCATATTCTTTTTCGGATTGGACTTTCTGGGAAGCTTGTTTAGAGAAAGCATTAATTACGTCAGCTACGACAAGCAATATAGAATAGAGAAGAGGAGGGGTATTTTTGACACAGGATGAAAAGCAGTTAACGATGTTTGACATTAAGGAGGCTCCTGGCCGCCCTATGCTTCATTGGCTAGGGAAACGGCCTTTGCGAGCCGTGAAATATTATGAAGCTTAACTTAAAGAGCAATACGGTGAGCCGATTGAAGACGGCTGGGTTAGCCGCCTCTACTGGGGTGACAATCTGCAGGTAATGAGCCATTTAATGAAAGAGTTCAGAGGGAAGATTAAACTCATCTACATAGACCCTCCCTTCGATTCTAAAGCGGACTATCGGAAGCGCATTAGGTTAAGAGGCAAGCAATTAGAGGGTGACACCTCCGTAATTGAGGAGAAGCAATATACAGATATTTGGGCTAATGACCTTTACCTCCAATTCATGTTTGAGAGATTGCAGTTGATGCGGGAATTGCTATCGGAAGAAGGCTTTATTTTTATTCATTTGAATGATGAACGAGTACATTATATAAAAATTATACTTGATGAAATATATGGTAATTCCAACTACCGGAATCAGTTAATCGTAAAGCGTATTAAGAAAAGTTATGTTGAAGAATCTGGAATATTTTCTTTTAACGAGGGCTGTGATTATATCTTGCTCTATTCTAAATCCGAAAACCCAAGATTAAGACCCTCCTTGAAGTATGCTCCGAAGGAAGAGCGGTGGCACGGGTTCGATGCTCCCAATATTCGTCCCAACTTGACCTATGAATTGTTCGGTCAATTGCCTCCGCCGGGCAGGCACTGGTTGAAATCACAAGAAGAAGCACAGAAAATGATTGAAGCAGGGGATTTACGGCCTAATCCAAATACCGGAAAACCTGAATATCGCATACCAGCTACTGAATATATCGGCAGGGATAACCTATGGGATGATATTACTGCATCCGCTTTTACGACAGGGTATCCAACCGAAAAAAATGAGACGTTGCTTAAGGAAATTTTAAATGTAGCTTCCAACCCTGGCGACCTTGTAGCCGACTTTTTCTGCGGGTCCGGCACTACCCTGGCTGTAGCCCAGAAGCTGGGCCGCCGCTGGATTGGCAGTGACATCAATTTAGGGGCTATTCATACCACAGCACGAAGGGTTTCGCAAATCATCAAAGAACAGCAGGAAAAGATGCGGCAACAAACCCTACTGGACGAAGGGAAAAAGTTTTACCCTGCCTTTGCCGTTTATAACGTTAACCACTATGACATTTTCAAGAATGCCCTGGAGGCCAAAGAGATAGTAATGAAACTTTACGGGGTAGAACCGGTAAAGCGCTCTTTCTTTGATGGTATCCTGAACGGCAAATGGGTTAAGGTGGTAGAACTAAACCGGGTCTGCTCCAAGGAGGATGTGCAGGCAGTTTTTGATGAGATACTCTCCAAAGGCGAAAATGAAATAGAAGCTAACTACAGGCGGGGCGTGCTCATTCTATGCAGCGGCCACGAGTACGACGTGTTGGATTATGCCAAACGCTTAAATGTGGTCAACATTCCCTTTGAAATACGCGACATCCTTACGGACCGCAAGGATATTATCTTCAAACGTCCCCCTGAAGCGGACATCGCTTTAAGGCTGGAGGGAGGCAAAGCAGTGGTAGAGATACGACAGTTCTACTCCCCCATGCTCCTGCAGAAACTGCAACTGGAGGATGATCCTGAAGAAATCGAGGACTGGCGGCAATTAGTAGAAGCAGTCCTCATTGACCCAAACTATGATGGTGAGGTGTTTAAGCCCGCTATTCAAGATATTCCCGGCAAGAAGGATATGGTATCTGGGGTCTACGAACTCCCTCTCACTGGACCCGGGCAGAAAATTGCCGTTAAGATTGTGGATGTGCTGTCGGAGGATTTTTTTGAGGTCCTGGAGGCGGAAGTAAAATGATGCCACTGGAACAGGTGTTAGAACTGGTTGGCGACCTAGATGATGCTCCAGGCGAGAAAACGCCAAGGGAACGATTCCGCCGATTCTTGTCCCAAAATTTGACCAGCGTTGGCGCTGTGCGCGATTACGTGGAAGAGTGTCTGCGCAGGCCCGGGGAGCAGTACAACCGGGCCTTACAAGACCTAGTGAACCACTTAGGCCGCCTTTTGGGTTTTGACGTAACCTTTGGTAGATATAAAGGCGTCCAGGGGGAAATCGGGTTTGACGGCGTGTGGAAGTCCCCTTCCGGTCTTTATATCGTCGTAGAAGTGAAAACAACTGATGTTTATGCCATAAAAACGGCTACTCTCCTCGGTTACATAGACCGGCTTATATCCGAACAAAAGATACCCGACTGGGACCATGCTCTGGGTCTTTATGTAGTAGGGCGCAGTGATGCTGAACTGAAGCAACTGGAAAACTCCATTATTGCTGAAAAGCGTATCCACCAATTACGGGTTGTTACCGCTGATAAACTGCTTACCCTGGCTGAACTTTTAGCCGATTACGAAATGGAACACGAGGCTGTTTTAACTATGCTCCGGCCAACGGGTCCTGTAGTTGATTCTCTGGTTGAACTGATTGCCGGTCTGGTAGCGAAAGAAATCCGCACTGCCGGCGAAGGCATACAACAGCCGCAGGAAGAAACTACTAATGAGCCTTCATCGGAGCCAGAAGGTACTGATGTTCAGTATTACCTCGCTCCGGTAGCGTCTGATGACACTCAAACCGCAGAAGAACGTATAAAAAAACTCCTAGGTGCAGGAATTTACGCCGTCAGCGAAAATTCTCTTGGCCGGAAAGTTAAGCCGGGCGACTGGATTTGTTTTTATGCCACCGCGACGGGCGTGGTAGCCCACGCCAGGGTAAAATCATCCCCTGTGCAGAAACATCACCCGCTGGTAAAGCATCCCGAAAAGTATTCTTACGTCTTCGAGGTGGATTCCGTCAGTATCTATACCGAAAATCCCGTTGTTTTGCGTGCTGAATTAAGGGAGAAGCTGGATGCTTTCAGGGGCGTGACTCTTCTAAAAGATGGGCATGGTTTGTCCAAGGCACGGGACGGGTCACTAAGCACGATTTTATGCTGCTTACCCGGCAAGCAAAGGTTGAGGTGGTATGATGAGCACAATTTCTTTTTTAGACCAACTGTGGCAGACTTTTGAACAGTGCCGGGGCTATTCCAGTGATGAATTTGCTGGGAAACGCTTGCGGCAGGAAGAGAACGAGCGCTTTTACGAGGGAGACTTTTTTAAAAAGGTCTTCCCCGAGACCCAGAACATCTTGCGCCACATCCGGGAGGTTGGCTTTTTACGCCCACCGCAGGTGGACGCTTTTGAGCTTTACGTCTACCTTAAAGAAATCCAAGGCAACCCTACCATCAAAGAATTATACCGCCGGCTTTTGTTACCGGAAGGCACACAGTTGGATGTATTAGCGCTAACAGCGGAGCAACTGGAAGAAATTAAGCAAAAGAAAGCCCTCCTGGAGGCTCTGGATAGCGAATTGCAGGGGCTTGCCTACCCCAACTGGCTTTTTGCCCTGGGTATGGGAACTGGTAAAACCATCCTCATGGCAACCATGATTTTTTATGATTTTATCCTGGCCGAGCATTATCCAGAGGACGGGCGCTTCGCCAAGAATGCCCTGGTCTTTGCTCCTGACACCACTATCTTTGATTCTCTACGGGAAATCCAGGATTTTGACTATTCCAGGGTAATTCCGCAGGAATATGCTCTTTTTCTGTCCAGCAATCTAAAGTTTCATTACCTTTCCGATGTCCAGACCGAGCTTTCCGTACTGTCCAGTTCGGCGTACAACATTATTGTCTCGAACGGGCAAAAGATTATCCTCAAGAAGCAGGGAAACAACAGCAACGGACAGCAGACCCTCTTCCCGGTGGTTAAAGATATAGAGGGTGAATGGAAAGTCAACGACCGCTTGCGGAAACTAGAACAGCTGGACAACCTGGCTGTATTTGTGGATGAGGCCCACCATGCTTTCGGGACATCAATTACCAACGACCTGAAGCGTGTGCGGGAGACAATCAACCGGCTTGACCGCAAGTCTCCTCTGGCTGGGTGTATCAATCTCACCGGTACCCCATATGTGGATGGTAAGATGCTCCCTGAAGTGGTTTTCTTTTATTCCGTCAAACAGGCCATTGATGACGGGCACTTGAAGCAGGTCAAATTCATTGACTACGCCAATACCAAGACGGAAGAGTTTATCAGGGACGTGGTAGACCGGTTCTGGCGTCAATACGGGGAAGAGCGGCGTGAAGGGATGCTACCTAAAATCGCTTTCTACTGCACTACTATTTCCGAACTGGAGGATGAGTTCAGGCCCCTGTTAGAAAAAGTCCTGGCAGAACAAAGCATTCCCCTGACTAAAATCCTGGTCAACCACAGTGACGTTGAGTACGAGAATATCCGCCGTTTCCGGCTCCTGGATACTCCAGAATCCGAAGACCAGTTTATTCTTCTGGTGGGTAAGGGTACGGAAGGATGGAACTGCCGCAGCCTGTTTGCTACTGCCATGTATCGCAGGCCCCGCAGCAAGGTATTCCTTCTCCAGTCATCCTTACGATGCCTCCGGGCCATTGGAGACATGCCCCAGACGGCAACCATTTTCCTCTCTACTGAGAACCGGGCCATACTGGAGAATGAAATTCAGAAGAACCTGGGCACCACCATGTCCGAACTTGAAGGGCGCAAGAACAAGCGCAAGGTTACCATTCAAAAGCGTAAAGACGTCAAAATAAAACTGGCTAAGCAGCGTGTAAAAGTTCTGCGCCAGGATCAGGAGGAGACCGGCCAAATTAAGCTGGCCCTGGATGAATATTACACCAATCATAAGAACGAATTCGTGGCTTTCGTAACGGAACGAGAGATGGCAACAAATGGTAAAAAGATAAAACTCGCCGTCAAGGACAGCCAGACTCTACAACGCCGCCAAAAGGACTATACCCTCTACACCCTGGTGGAAGAGATAAGCAGGTACACTCATTTACCCTGCCTCAAGGTGGAAAAAATTTTACGGAACAGCGATATGGGTATTGATGGTTGTCTTGCCTGGGTAAACTGCGAAAACCGCCTCATAGAGGTTATTGTCTACCGTATCTTAGATGCAGTTTTCCGGTATGAGGTAGTTAATGAGGTGGAATGGGAAGAAGTTGAGCTTGCTAAGAATTTCCCCGTAAATTGGGTAGTGGAAGAAGACAAGAGAGCTTTGGAAATGTATGACGGGAGGTACCCAAATAGTTTCCATATTGAGCCCTACATATTTGATAACGAGTCAGAGAAACGGCTTTTTGAATATTTCGTGGAGCATAAGGATATAGAGGAAATTTACTATACTGGCGGCATTACTGACGTCGGACATAATGAGTTTTACGTGGAATATTACGATGAGCTGGAAGAACGCTGGAGGCGCTATTATCCAGACTTTATACTTAAACTCAAAAATAATGGGTGGGCAGTGGTTGAAGTGAAGCAGGCAGACCAAACGGCGCACCCTAATGTGATAGCAAAAGAGCAAGCCGCCCGCGAACTCTTTGAAAAGCTGAATTCGTTTCACTACATTATCAAGCGGGACGATGAGATACGCCGGGGCATGTTCCAGGACATTTTTCTCGTGGAGTTTGAAAGGAAGTAAACTAAACTGAATCCCGGAAAAGGGCACAAAACCCCCTGTGGTAGAATTGTATGCTACTACAGGGGGGTTAATTTAGGGCCGGGAAAAGGGGGAGTAATAGTAAACTAGAGCCAGTAACAGATTTGGTACGGCAAACCAGAAGAGAAAAGTAAATATTTTTTTCTCCGCAAAAAATCTTCTGGATTTTCTGATGAGTAATTTGCTCGAATACGGTCGCCTCCAACCAGTATACCGGAAAAAATTGCTGCCAGACCTATAGAGACTAACCCTGTTATTCCGATGATCTTAATACCAGAGGCTAATTGTTTTTGTATTGACGAAATTAGCAGCACAGAGACAAGAAAAATGGTACCTGATAATACCGAGAGCATTTTACCAACCTCCTGGTGTGTAAAATATTTAGAGACTTTATTTTATGTATAGGATACTACCTATTAATAATAACCAGCCCCTGGCCCAATAAAGCCAGGGGCTGAATGATTAGCGGTCTAACTTTTTTATTCCAGTCTTTCCCCGACATAACGGGCCAGATCTACTACCCGGCAGGAATAACCCCACTCATTGTCATACCAGGCCAGGACCTTGGCCTGATGCTTGCTAATGGCCATGGTAGAAAGGCCATCGACAATCGAGGAAGCGGAGTGGCCGATGAAATCAGAGGACACCAGGGGTTCCTCGGTATAGGCCAGAATGCCTTTCAGCGCACCATTGGCCGCTTCCTTCAGGGCGGCATTGATGGTTTCCACTGAAACTTCTTGTTCAAAATCTGCGACCAGGTCTACCACTGAAACATTGGGGGTAGGTACCCGCAGGGCCAGGCCGTTCAATTTGCCATTCAGCTCCGGCAACACCTTGCCTACGGCTTTGGCAGCGCCGGTAGTGGTGGGAATGATGGACTGGGCACAGGCCCGGGCCCGCCGTAAATCCTTATGGGGATTATCCAGGTTTTTCTGGTCATTGGTATAGGCATGAACGGTAGTCATCATACCGCTGATGATGCCGAATTTCTCATGCAGCACCTTGGCCACCGGGGCCAGGCAGTTGGTGGTACAGGAAGCATTGGAAATAATATGATGATTGGCCGGGTCATAGGTCTGTTCGTTTACGCCCATTACGATGGTCACATCTTCGTTTTTGCCTGGAGCTGTGATAATTACTTTTTTGGCACCGGAAGCCAGGTGTAGACTGGCCCCGTCCCGGTCTTTAAATTTGCCGGTGGCCTCGATGACGATATCTATTCCCAGGTCACCCCAGGGCAAATTGCGGGGATCCCGGTCGGATAGACAACGAACTTTCTGGCCATTAACATAGATTTCCTGCTCTCCGGCAGCAACATCTGCACTATAAACCCGATGGATTGTATCATATTTTAACAAGTGGGCCAGTATGGATGGAGCGTAGGATGCATTGATGGCCACTACCTCAAAAACAGGATCCAGGGCCGCTGCCCGCATGACCAGACGGCCAATGCGACCAAAACCATTGATACCGATTCTAATTTTCTTCATCTCACCATAAACCTCCCCTTATTGTTAAGCCACATAACACTATTCGCCGAAAACAGAGAAAATCCTGCATACAAAATATATTTTTTCGCTAAATAAGTATGACACATTTGCTGCAATTGTGTCTATATATTGCTGCCAAATTTTTTGCTTGAATTTTGCAAAAATTATCTTGACACAGGTAAGGATTGACAGCTAAAATTAAATCAGAATGAATACTCATTCAGTAAGATGTGGGTAAAAGGGAGGTAGAGGGAATGAAAAGGGAAATCCGCACAGCTGCGGTCCTTGGTGCCGGGGTGATGGGTGCTACCATTGCTGGCCATCTGGCCAATGTGGGCATTCCGGTTCTGTTGCTGGACATTGTGCCCAGGGAACTGACTCCGGAAGAACAGGCCAAGGGGTTGACGATGGAAAGCCCGCAGGTCCGCAATCGATTTGCAGCCAGGGGCAAAGAACTTTTACTCAAGAGCAAACCGGCTCCCCTGTTTGTGCCGGAAGTAGCTCAACGTATTGAAATCGGGAACTTTGAGGATGATTTGCCGAAAATCAAGGATGCTGACTGGATTATCGAAGTGGTAGTGGAAAACCTGGCTATCAAGCAACAATTACTGGCCAGAGTAGCTCAGTATCGCAAGCCAGGAGCCATTGTCAGCACCAATACTTCTGGTATTTCCGTCAATAAAATGGTGGAGGGCCTGGCGCTGGAATTCAGACAGCATTTTCTGGGAACCCATTTCTTTAACCCTCCCCGCTATATGAAGCTGCTGGAAATTATCCCGGGAACAGATACCCTGCCGGAAATTGTGGAGTTTTTGTCCTGGTTCGGGGAACGTCGCCTGGGTAAAGGAATAGTTTTGTGCAAAGATACTCCCAATTTTATTGCTAATCGCATTGGAGTTTATGGTATGGTATCTACGGCCCAGGCCATGGAAGAACTGGGCCTGACTCCGGAAGAAGTGGATGCTCTCACCGGACCGGCTCTGGGGCGACCCAAGAGCGCTTCCTTCCGTACTCTGGATATGGTTGGACTGGACACTTTCCTGCATGTAGCGGCCAATGTACGGGATAATGTCACCGAACAATGGGAAAAAGAGGCTTTCCGCATTCCCGAGTTTTTGACCAAAATGGTGGAGAACAAGTGGCTGGGGGATAAAACTGGACAAGGGTTTTATCAAAAGGTAAAAACTCCGGAAGGCAAGCAGGTCTTGACCCTTGACTGGCAAACCTTGACTTACCGGCCCCAGCAGAAGGTGAAGTTGCCCCAGGTGGAGATGGCCAAACAGGCTCCCGGTGGGCTGGCCGGTCAGATGAAGGCTCTGGTTAATGGCAAGGACAAGTACAGTCAAATGGCCTGGCTTGCAGTCAGCCGTCCCCTGTTGTACGCTGCCCGCAAAGCCCAGGAGATTGCCGACAGCATTCTGGCCATAGATAAAGCCATGGAATGGGGCTTTAACTGGCAAATGGGGCCCTTTGCCACCTTTGATGCCCTGGGGGTAGAAGCTACTGTGGCCCGTATGGAGGCTGAAGGTCAGGAAGTACCCGCCTGGGTAAAAAACATGCTGGCTAAAGGCTTCAAGTCCTTCTACAAGAAGGAACAGGGCCAGTTATGGCAGTATGACTGGAACAAAGAGGACTATGTCCTGGTGGAAGATAAACCGGGGTTAATTATCCTGAAAAACCGGAAAGAGCAACCTGGAGCCGTGATTTACCGTAACTCCGGTGCCAGCCTGGTGGATCTGGGTGATGGCGTCGCTTGTCTGGAATTCCATTCCCCCAACAATGCCATCGGTGGGGATATCACTGATGCTATTCGCGTTGCGGTGGAAGAAGTGGAGAAAAACTTTGTGGGTTTGGTAGTTGGTAATCAAGGGAAAAACTTCTGTGTTGGTGCTAACCTGATGTGGATGCTGTTTGAATCCCAGGCAGGGGACTGGGATGAAATCGAGCTGATGGTCCGCACCTTCCAGAACGCCGTGATGAGCCTGAAATACTGCCGCAGACCGGTCGTGGCGGCGCCCTTCGGCATGACCCTGGGCGGAGGCTATGAGGTCTGTGCCCATACCCATAGGATTCAGGCAGCAGCTGAGACTTATATGGGTCTGGTGGAGCTGGGTGTAGGCCTGATCCCGGCTGGTGGTGGCTGCAAGGAGCTGTTATTGCGTATGTATGAAGGTATCCCGGCTGGCACCAGAACTGACCTGCAGCCCTTTGTCAACAAGGCCTTTGAAACCATTGCCATGGCCAAAGTTTCCACCAGTGGTCCTGAGGCTAAAACTCTGGGCTACCTGCGGGCAAGCGATGGGATTACCTTCAATAGTGATTATCTGATTGCTGAAGCCAGGGAAGCGGTTCTGGCCATGGATCGTACCGGCTTTATGCCACCAGAGCCCAAACAGATTCCGGTGGTCGGGGAGTCGGGTTATGCCACCATGGCCTTAGGAGCCTATTCTCTGAAGATGGGGGGCTATATCAGCGAATATGACGAACACCTGGCCAAAAAAGTTGCCTATGTCCTCTCCGGTGGCAAGGTGCCGGCTGGCACTCTGGTAACTGAACAGTATCTGCTGGATCTGGAACGGGAAGCCTTCCTGAGTCTGGCCGGTGAACCCAAGACCCAGGCCCGCATGCAACACATGCTGGCCACGGGCAAACCCTTGCGGAACTAGGAGGTGGAAAGAATGAGGGAAGCTGTGATTGTTGCCGGTGCTCGTACTGCGGTAGGGAAAGCACCCAAAGGGACCTTGCGGCATGTTCGCCCGGAAGATATGGGGGCAGCGGTGATCCGCAATGTGCTGGAACGGGTACCGCAGGTTCAACCTGAAATGATAGATGATGTGATTGTCGGTTGCTCTTTCCCGGAAGGGGAACAGGGTTTCAACATGGGCCGGGTGCTGGTCCTGCGGGCGGAATTGCCTATCACTGTACCCGGGTTTACTATTAACCGTTTTTGTTCCTCCGGTTTAAACGCCATTGCCCTGGCTGCCCAGCAAATTATGATCGGCCAGGCGGATATCATCCTGGCCGGTGGCGTGGAATCCATGAGTATGGTCCCGATGGGTGGCAATAAGATTGCCCCCAACCCCTGGTTAATGGAACACATGCCTGCTGCCTATATGGGCATGGGTCTGACGGCGGAAAATGTGGCCCAGCGCTATGGTATTACCCGGGAGGAACAGGATCGCTTTGCTCTGGCCAGCCACCAGAAAGCAGCAGCGGCTATTCGGGAAGGCCGGTTTAAGGATGAAATCGTTCCCCTGACTGTAAAACAGGGCAAAAAGGAAATTATCTTCGACACTGATGAAGGGGTGCGGTCTGACACTTCTCTGGAAGCGCTGGCCAAACTCAAGCCTGCCTTCCATGCAAAAGGTACTGTAACTGCCGGGAACTCTTCCCAGACCAGTGACGGAGCTGCTTTTGTCATGGTCATGGCCAGAGAGAAGGCAGAAGAGCTGGGTCTAGAGCCCCTGGCGGTATTCAAGGCCTTTGCTGTGGGTGGGGTTCACCCTGATGAAATGGGGATTGGTCCGGTAGTAGCCATTCCCAAGGCCTTGAAAATTGCCGGGCTGACTTTGGATGATATCAAAGTGGTTGAGCTGAATGAAGCCTTTGCTTCTCAGGCTCTCTATGTCATAAAAAAACTGGAGCTGGATCCTGCCAGGGTCAACCCCAATGGTGGCGCCATTGCCCTGGGTCATCCCCTGGGTTGTACAGGAGCTAAACTCACCGTCAGCCTGATTAATGAACTGAGACGGCGGGGCGGTGGTTACGGTATCGTCAGTATGTGTATCGGTGGCGGTATGGGTGCTGCCGGAATCTTTGAAGTACTGGCCTAATTATGAAGGGAGGAAATGAGCATGGGAGAAAGAGTAAAAGGGGGCGCATTTTTGCTGGGCCCTGTCAGTCCGGAACAGGTCTTTACTCCGGAGGAATTTACCGAAGAACATAAGATGATTGCCAAAACCGCCTTTGATTTTACCGCCAAAGAGGTAGAGCCGCGGGTAGAAGAATTGGAAAAATTAAACCCGGAACTTATGTCTTCCTTGCTGAAACAGGCCGGGGAGCTGGGCCTGCTGGCGGCCGATATTCCGGAAGAATATGATGGTGCTGGTCTGGATAAAATCAGCTCCATGTTGATTGCGGAAAACCTGACCCGGGGCGGATCCTTCGGGCTGGCCCATGGGGCTCATACCGGTATCGGCTCATTGCCCATTGTGCTGTTCGGTAATGCCGACCAGAAAAAACGCTATCTGCCTGCCCTGGCCAGTGGGGAAAAGATTGCCGCCTATTGCTTGACTGAACCAACTTCCGGTTCCGATGCGCTGGGAGCTAAAACCCGGGCTGACCTCAGTGCTGATGGAAAATATTACATCCTCAACGGTACCAAGCAGTTTATCACCAACGCCGGTATGGCTGATGTTTTCGTGGTTTATGCCAAAGTGGATGGTGACAAGTTTACTGCTTTTATCGTGGACCGGGAGACCGAAGGCCTCAGCCTGGGCCCCGAGGAAAAGAAAATGGGAATTAAAGGCTCTACCACTCGCCAGGTTATTCTGGAAAACGCCAAAGTGCCGGTGGAAAATGTACTGGGCGAAATCGGCAAAGGCCATGTCATTGCCTTCAACATCCTCAATATCGGCCGTTACAAGCTGGCGGTAGGTTGTCTGGGAGCAGCAAAACATGCCATCGAGCTGGCGGCCAAATACAGCCTGGAGCGTAAGCAGTTCGGCAAGCCCATCGCCTCCTTTGGTATGATTCGGGAAAAACTGGCCCGTATGGCTACCAGCATCTATGTCACTGAAAGTATGGTCTACCGTACCGGAGGCCTAATCGATGCTGCCCTGGCTGAAATCGACCACCATGCTGAAGATGCCGGACCCAGAATCGGGCGGGCAATCGAAGAATATGCTCTGGAGTGCAGTATTAACAAAGTCTTTGCTTCCGAGGCCCTGGACTTTGTAGCTGATGAAGCTGTTCAGATTCATGGCGGTTATGGTTATATTTCCGAATATCCAGTCGAACGCATTTACCGTGACTCCCGGATCAACCGGATTTTTGAAGGGACCAATGAAATAAACCGGCTGATCATTCCCGGCATGCTGATGCGCAAGGCGATGAAAAATGAATTGCCCTTCCTGCAAGTGGCTCAGGCCCTGCAGAAAGAGCTGTTACAGCCTCTGACTCCGGTTAGCGATGAACCGGTAACCCGGGAAGCCCAGCTGGTGGAACGGGCCAAGAAAATTTTCCTGCTGACTGCTGGTTCTGCTGTGCAGAAACTGGGGCAGAAACTGCAGGATGAACAGGAGGTCCTGGCTCGCATCGCAGATCTGGTCATCGAAATCTTTGCCATGGAAAGCGCGGTACTGCGCACCATCAAGAAAGTGCAGGCCAAAGACCTGTATGCCGATCTGGCTGTGGCCATGACTTCTTTCTATTGCTTCGATGCTTTCCGGCGGGTGGAAGGCTATGCCCGGGAAGTACTGCTGGCTATCGAAAAAGGGGATGTGCTGGCTACCCAGCTCAGTGCCCTCAAGAAACTGGCCCGTCCACCTTTTGTTGACTGGCTGGGTCTCACCCGTACCATTGCTGCCAAAGTCCTGGATTTTCAGGGCTATAAAATCTAAATCCTCTACCCACCTTGTACCCCGGCCTGGCAGAGCCGGGGAAATTTTTTGCTGAGAATGGGGGTGGGGTCAAACCTTTATTAACCGGGCGGGATTCCAGGACGTCCCTGGAGCATCATCATAGTTGCTGTCATAGTAGCAATGAGCTTTTGTTTTTCTCCCTCAAGGGAAAAAACTTCTCCTGCGCAAACGGTGATTGTATGCCCTGGTTTTACAACCTTACCTTTAGCCAAAAACAACTCTCCCTTTGCCGGTGAAAGAAAATTTACCTTAAATTCAATAGTCAGAACAGTAGCATTGTCTGGCATCAGACTCAAAGCGGCATAACCGCAGGCGTTGTCCACAATAGTAGTAATAATCCCGGCGTGCAGGAAACCATGTTGTTGAGTGAGGTCATTTCTAAAAGGGAGTTGAATTTCCACTTCACCAGGTGCTACTTTAGCCAGTTCAGCGCCAATAAGTTTCATTACTGCTTGTCTGGCAAAACTTGACCTAACCTGGTTTTCAAAATCCGGGGTTTTGGGGTTAAAGCAATTTTTATCCCCTTTCATTGTTGTTCCTTCCTTTCTTAAAGAAATTGTTAGGGATGATGGGGGTGTTTTTATGGCCAGAAAGGGTGGCCCAAAAGCGCTCCTTTTGGGCCACTTCTGCCTATAGTTATAGGTGCAAAATCCTTTCCTTCTGGCCGCTTATTTAGAGAGATGGAAAGGTACAGAACCAATAACCACATCTTTTTTCAGAGTCAGCGAGGCTTTTAAAATTAACCCGGTCTGATTGTGCAGGAAGAAGTGCCACCATTTGCGGGGAATAAACTCTGGCAAGAGGACTGTGATGATTTCATCAGGACCAGCTTCCTGTTCCAGTTTTTCTAGGTATTCCACCAGCGGCTGGGTGATTGACCGATAGGGTGAATCTAGAATAACTAAAGGAATATCCGATTCAAAACATTGCCATTTTTGCTGCAATTTCTCCAGATTGTGCTCATTGGTATTTACCGTAACTGCTATGATATGCTGACTAATTGAGCGAGCATACTGTACTGTATTGATGACAGCCTTGGTAAAGGTACTGACAGGAATGATAACGGTATTTTTTCGAAAGTGTCTTATTTCCACATTACAGGCTGTGGATAAATCCTCTGCTACATCGGCATAGTGCCTTTTTATGGCAATGAACAGATAAACCAGTAGAGGTATTAAAATGATGACTATCCAGGCACCAGCAGTAAATTTGGTAGTAGCGATTACTATAGTAACAATACCGGTAATGATTGCACCGATAGCATTGATTAAAAGATTAAATTGCCAGCCTCTATCCCGGTTTTTTAACCAGTGTTTTACCATGCCAATCTGGGAGAGAGTAAATGAAAGGAAAACACCAATAGCATACAAGGGAATGAGCAAATGGGTGTCTCCATGAAAAATCAGGACCAGAAAGGCGGCAGCTGCTCCTAAGAGAATGATTCCATTTGAATATACCAGGCGGTCTCCGCGAATGGTCAGAAAATGAGGCAGAAAACCATCGGCTGCCAGCCGGGAGGCTAACAAAGGCGCGCCATTATAACTTGTGTTTGCAGCCAGAATTAGTATTAAAGCAGTGCTGGCCTGTAAGAGATAGTAAGCCCAGTTACGCCCTCCGAAAGCAATTTCGGCGATTTGGGAAACCAGGGTCTCGCCTTTTACAGGTACTACCCCAAATAACTCCGCTAACAGGCTGGTGCCACCGAAAAGAAAAATGGCAATACCGCCTAATGCGAACAAAACAATAATAGCATTTCTGGCTTTGGGTTCTTTAAAGGTAGGCACACCATTACTAACTGCCTCTACCCCGGTTAGGGCTGTACAACCACCGGAAAAGGCGCGCAAAATCGCCAGTAGCCCGAAATTAGCATAAACTGGTTGCAGCTGAGCTGCTGGCATTACAGGTGGGGCACCATAGGTGTAGTAGCGCCACAGTCCAGCGAGGATCATAAAAGCCATACTGAAAAGAAATAAATAAGGTGGGTAGGCAAGAATAGTTGAAGCTTCACTAATACCCCTTAGATTAATAACAGTAAGAAGAAATATAAAGAATATAGCAATATGGACAGTATACGGCAATAATCTGGGGAAGGCAGAGGTAATTGCTGCAGTACCTGAAGAGATGCTAACGGAAACAGTGAGCAGATAGTCAATTAATAGGGAGGCACCGGCAATTAATCCATAGATTGTACCCAGGTTTTCCTTAGCTACCACATAGGAACCGCCGCCACTGGTGTAAACTCTGATTACGTGGCGGTAAGATAAAACGACGATCAGAAGTAAAAAGATAATGGCCAGGGAAATTGGTGTCAAATAACCCATGGCCTGAGCGCCGAATAATGCCAGCACCAGGGTGATTTCTTCGGTGGCATAGGCTACAGAGGATAGAGCATCAGAGGCGTATACGGCCAGAGCTTTTCTTTTAGGCATGGTTTCATGACTGAGTCGGCTAGTAGGCATAGGGTCACCGACCAGCAGTTTTTTCAAAATACGGTACATATATCCCCCTCCGAATTTTGTAAACTAAAGAACTACAGGAAAAGAATACAACTTTGCAGGTACATATACAAACTTAGTATTGCCCTGATTAAGCTGATTTAAGCCTGTGGCTGGTTATCGCATTAGATTAGCTCAGGCTGATATGATTATTTATTAACGGTTAAAGAAATATTATACTGTTTAACTTTTATAGAATTAAAGAGAAATGAAAAGAAATGACTGTCTGTTTTCAGACAGTCATTTTGTTTGTTTTTATACACTAGCCCAACAAGAGCCTAATCGAACCAGGTACAACCCCTGGCATGCAAATTGCAATATAAAGAAATGAAAAAATAAACGAGGGGGTTTAGAGATAAGTGAAGAAAGGAAAGTTGGCTTTAATCATCGGTATCAGTCTACTGGTAGTGGCAGGAGCGGCCTGGGGCTGGCTGGGCCGCAACAAAACAGCTGCCACCAGCCAGCAGGCAAGCATCGCTGTCCGGAAAGGCGAGTTACAAGTTACCATCAGCGGTAATGGCACCATTCAACCGGCAGCCAGTAAGAGTATTACCACGGCGGTCAGCGGGAAAATCAGCAGTATCAATTTCCAGAATGGTCAGCAGGTAAAAGCAGGGGACCTTTTGTTCACCATCACTGCCGATAGTCTGGCGTATGACCTGGCCCGCAGCCGCCTGGAACTAAAACAGGCGGAGCTGGAACTGGCCAACCTGAAAACCCAGCAACGGCAGCTGCAGATCACAGCTCCGGTCAGCGGATATGTGACAGGAGTTCAGGTAAGTACTGGACAGGAAATACAAAAAGGCATGACGTTATTGACTATTGAAGATCGCAGTAAACTGAAAACAAAAATATCCTTTAATGAAGCTCAGATTAACCAGATAAAGGTGGGGCAAAAAGCTGAAGTTACAGTTACCGATCTATTTACTACTTTAACAGGAACCGTAACCGAAGTCGACCGTAATGGTCGGGCCGATAGCAATGGCGCCAAACTCTATGATGTTACAGTTGAAATTACCAATCCAGGCTCTCTGTCCCCTGGAATGAAAACCCAGGTAACGGTTCAGACTGCGGCTGGAACGGAAACCGGATTGTCTGCCGGTACACTGGCCTGGGCTGATACCACTACCGTGAGGGCCTTAACCGGTGAGACGGTAACTAAACTGCTAGTGGATGAAAACAGCTATGTGCGGAAAGGACAGCTTTTGGTCAGCCTCAGCAATGACTCACTGGTTTCCCAGATCGCCAGTCAGGAATTGCGGGTAGAACAAGCCCGCCTGGCTTTGGCACAAGTGGAACAGCAACAGGCGGAAACGAAAATATACGCTCCCTGGGACGGAATTGTTTATTTAAGTCAGGCTAGTAGCACTTTAAGTGGAAGCAGCAATAACAGCTCTGCCACAACCAGTGCCAGCAATAATGGTAGTGGTAACTTGCAGGTTGGAGATGAGGTGAAAAGCGGGCAAATCCTAGCTACCCTGCTTAGCCCCAGCTTGCAGGTGGTAGTACCGGTAGATGAAACGGATATCGGCAAAATCTATACCGGTCAGAAAGCCGAAATCACTGTGGATGCCTATCCAGAGCGGAAATTTGCCGGCACTGTGACGGAAATTGCCGCTCAGGGTACGGTGCAGAACAAAGTGGCAAGTTTTGACGTGACTCTGGTCCTGGATGATACTACCGGGTTAAAAGCAGGGATGACTGCCAATGTGGAAATCCTGGTTGAGGATAAAAAGGATGCCCTGATGTTGCCAATTGAAGCTATCATCGAACGGGGCGACAGGAAGTTTGTCCGGACTGAGGCTGGCAGCTTGCAAGCGGTGGAAACAGGTCTGTATAATGAAACCATGATTGAAATCAAAAGCGGGCTGAAGGAAGGAGACCGGGTGGTCTTGCCAGAGGTAGTACGCAAGAACAATAGTAATCAGCAACCCCGCTTCCCGGGTGCTGGTGGGCCTCCGGGAGGGATGAGATAATGATCCGGCTGGAGGAATTGAGCAAACATTACCAGATGGGAAAAGTACTGGTCAAGGCATTGAATAATGTCAGTTTATCCATTAGTGCCGGAGAGATGGTAGGGATTGTTGGGCCCTCCGGGTCGGGCAAATCCACCCTTATGAATATACTGGGCTGTCTTGATGTGCCTACATCAGGCAAGTATTTTCTCGATGGCAAAGAAGTCAGTGAGCTGGATGAGGATGAGCTGGCGGAAATTCGCAACCGGAAAATCGGTTTTGTGTTTCAGAATTTCAATCTTCTTCCCAGTCTGACGGCTCTGGAAAACGTAGAATTACCTCTGATCTATCGCGGGATTGGGGGAGCGGAAAGGCGCAAACGGGCATTAGAGGCCCTGGAAAAAGTAGGGCTGAGTGATCGAATCGACCATAAGCCGGTGGAGCTCTCCGGGGGACAGCAGCAGCGGGTGGCCATTGCCCGGGCCCTGGCCGGGGATCCGCCGGTGATTCTGGCCGATGAACCGACCGGTAACCTGGACAGCCGTTCCGGTCGGGAAGTGATGGAGATTCTCGCTCAGCTACATCAGCAGGGTAAGACTATAATTATTATCACCCATGACCAGAATATTGCCGCCCGCCTGCCCCGGGTGGTCCGGATTCAGGATGGCATGCTGCTAGCAGAGGAGGGGAGGCGATGAGTAACTGGCAAATTATCAAACTGGCCTGGGCAGGGATCAAGGCCAATAAGCTGCGCTCCTTCCTCACCATGCTGGGAGTTATTATCGGGGTGGCAGCCGTGATTATCCTGGTTTCCATTGCTCAAGGTACCAGCCAGTCGGTTACCGGCCGGATTCAGGGCCTGGGTTCAAACCTGGTCAGTGTTTCCTTACGGTCCAGTGAAATTGATGATACGCTAACCTACGAAGAAGTATTAAAGTGGCAGGAACGTCCCGGAGTTAAGGGTGTGGCCCCGGTGCTCAATGGCAACGTTACTGTTAAATATGGCAATAAAAAATATGATACTTCCCTGGAGGGTGTAACTCCTGAATATGAAGAAGTACGTAACTTTCACACCCAGCGGGGACGGTTTCTGCTTGACTCCGATGTTAGCTTGCGCCAGCGGGTGGCCCTGGTTGGTACTGAGGTGGCCAAAGAATTGTTTGGTCAAACCAATCCGGTTGGTAAAACCATCAAAATCAATGGCGAAAATTTTGTTGTAGTCGGATTGCTGGAGGAAAAAGGGGCTGCTTCCTTTGGTTCCAATGACGATAAAGTAATGATACCTCTGAGTACGGCTGAACGCCTGCTCAATACCAGAGGAATTCGCTTTGTTTATGTTCAGGCTACCAGCCCTGAAGATGTAGACGGGGTAGTGGCCCAGCTGGATAATTTACTTTATCGTAAGCTTAAAAATACCGATGCTTATCGGGTTTTTAGCCAGGCAGAAATGCTTTCCACCGTAAGTCAGGTTACTGGAATGCTTACCCTGATGCTGGGGGGAATAGCTGGAATCTCCCTGCTAGTAGGGGGTATCGGCATAATGAACATTATGCTGGTAACCGTGACGGAGCGGACCAGGGAAATCGGGATCCGTAAAGCTATCGGAGCCAGACGGCGGGATATTCTGCGGCAGTTTCTAATTGAGGCCCTGGTAGTGAGTGGAGCAGGTGGTCTCTTTGGAATAGTGCTGGGTGTTGCTGGTTCCAAACTGCTTAATCAGTTTCTTGGTGTTAGCGCTGCTATTTCCTGGCAGATAATCGGTATCGCTTTTGGTTTTGCCTTGCTGGTAGGGGTTATTTTTGGAATCTATCCGGCCAACAAAGCGGCCAAACTCAATCCCATCGAGGCCCTGCGTTATCAGTAAGAAGAGGTGGCAAACTTGCGCAGAAAGTTTAACCAATCCCTGGTATTTCAGATGGGCACCATTCTGGGCAGTGTATTGACCCTGCTGATCTTTACCCTGGTTTCCCTGCACGTGGTGGCGGGTCGCTACAATGAGGAAATTCTGCAGGATAAGAAGGAAAAGCTGGAGGTAGCAGGCCAAAGCCTGCAGAGGGGGCTGGTTAGTCAACTGGAAAAGGGTACCTCGGCTGAACTGATCAAAACTTACTTTGAGGAACAGGCCGGACGGCTGACAGAAAGCAATCCGCGGGTAGTAGTGGCTCTTTCCCTGCCCCGGCTGGGATCAAACCTGATTTTCAGTCAGCCGGTACAGGGAGAAAAATATATTTTCTTTCCTCCCCCGGGCCGCCCCCCGGGAGAACCTGGATTCTTCGGGATTAAGCCGGAAGAACTGCAACAACCCCGCACTGTGGTCAGAGATGGACCAGGCGGTGTATTAATTGCCAGTGCTTATCCGATTTCAGCCCGAGGCCAGCGGCAGGGAACATTGCTGGTGGTAGAAAGGGTTCAGGAGGGTTTTAACCTGGTCAGAACCGGAATCAGGATTGTATCAATCCTGATTCCCCTTTCGGCTTTAATCGGTGTTCTGGCTACCTTCTGGCTATTGAACCGTATGAAACAACGGGTTCGGGAGATAACCGCCGGCCTGGAGCAATTATCCCAGGATTCTTCCTATCGGCTGCCGGTAAAGGGCAATGATGAGCTGGGGGAAATTGCAGCTGCCATCAATCAGCTGGCCAATGCAGTGGAAGAGAAAAAGTTGCTGGAGGAGCAGCTGGCCCAGAATGACCGCCTGGCTGCTCTCGGTCGCCTGGTGGCCGGGGTGGCCCATGAAATCCGTAATCCCCTGGGCATAATGAAAACCACTTTACAGGTAATGCGGGAGGAATTTGCGGACCAGGGGGAGTTGCAGGAATATTTGCAGGTATTGCAGGAACAGGTAGAACGGCAAAATAAAACCGTGCAAGAGTTTCTGGCTTATGCCAGACCGGTGCCACCGGTGATACAGCCGCTTAATGTAAATAGTGTCATTGATTCCGTTTTGTATCTGGCCGGTCCCTATATCCAGAGACAACAGGTCATGGTAAAAACTGCTCTGGAGCCAGAATTACCTCGGGTTGCCGGTGATGGAGAGAAATTGAAACAGGTTTTTCTCAATCTGGTTTTAAATGCAGTTGAAGCCATGCCCGATGGCGGAGAATTGAATATTAGTAGTTATCAGGAAGAGAACTGGGTGATAGTGCAATTTGCTGATACCGGGCCGGGGATAGCCGAAGAGGATTTAACCCGGGTGTTTGAGCCTTTCTATACCACCAAACCCGGGGGTATGGGGCTGGGGTTGGCCCTGGCCTATAAAATGATAGAACAGCAAAGGGGACTGATTGAAGTTAAAAGCAGCAGGGGAGCGGGAACGATTTTTCGCGTCAAGCTGCCTCTGGCCGGGCAAAGGGGGTGCTGAGATGGCAGCGACGATACTGGTTATCGATGATGAGGAGCATTTGCGCTGGATATTGAGCAAGGCATTGAACAAAACAGGTTACCGGGTTCTGACGGCCGCAACCGGACAGGAAGGCCTGAAGCTGGTCAGTGAACAAATGCCTGACCTGGTATTACTGGATTTGCGCTTACCGGACCTGGATGGGATAACAATTTTAAAGACCATTAAAAAAGACCAGCCCCAGCTGCCAGTCATTGTCATCACTGCCCACGGGACAGTGGAAACGGCCATCGAGGCTATGAAAACCGGGGCTGTTGATTACCTGACCAAGCCCTTTGACCTGGATGAGCTAAAACTTGTAATTGAACGCACCCTGACACTGGTGGAACTAAGCCAGGAAGTGGATTATTTGCGGGGAGAGCTGCGGGAACGGCAGGGGGAGGGCCTAATTGGCCAAAGTCCCTCTATGGTGGAAATTCGTGAGCTGATAGGTCGTATTGCCGATACGGCAGCCACGGTGCTGATCCAGGGGGAAAGCGGTACAGGCAAGGAAGTGGTGGCCCGGCAGCTGCATCTGCAGAGCAGTCGTGCCAATAAACCCTTTGTAGCCATTAACTGTGCTGCCATTCCGGAAAATTTGCTGGAAAGCGAACTGTTTGGCCATGAACGGGGGGCTTTTACAGGAGCCAATGCCAGAAAGAAGGGGAAACTGGAACTGGTACGAGGGGGTACTCTGTTTCTGGATGAAATCGGGGAAATGCCGCTGACCCTGCAGGCCAAACTGTTAAGAGTGCTGCAGGAACGAACTTATGAGCGGGTAGGTGGCACAGAGCCCTTGAAACTGGAAGCCCGCATTATTGCCGCTACCAACCGTGACTTGCGTAAAGCTATTCAGGAAGGCAAATTCCGGGAAGACTTGTACTATCGTCTGCAGGTTATTCCTATTCACTTACCCCCTTTACGGGAACGGCGGGAGGATATACCTTTACTGGTACAGCACTTTTTGCGCAAGTATGATCCCGGGAAAAGGCTAAAAGGGGTTGCCCCGGAAGCGATGGCCTTATTGCAACAATACCACTGGCCCGGCAACATCAGGGAGCTGGAAAACACTATCGAGCGAGCGGTAATCCTTTGTACGGGCCATGAAATCACACCGGAGAATCTGCCCCGGGAAATAAGCGGAGATAAGCAACGGGTAGCTGGAGTTTTACTGGATTTTCCCCCGGAGGGTATCAATCTGGAAGAAGTAGAACGGGAGTTAATCCGACTGGCTCTGGTCAGAAGTGGTGGCAATCAGACTCAGGCTGCCCGTTTACTGGGAATAACCCGTTCGGCCTTAATCTATCGTATGGAGAAATACGGGTTGTAACTTGGTAAGAGGTTGCCATTTCGGCAGCCTTTATTTTTTGTGAATTTAAAAGTAAAATGAAGATACTACGAAAGAGAGGAGAGAGATAATGGTTTACGTCAATATTATCCTTCTCTGGACTGCTTTTGGGTTTTTGCACAGTTTTCTTATTTCGCGGTGGATGATGAAGATTATGCAAGCCAGGTTAGGGAGATATTATGCCTTCTACCGTCTGGGATATAACATCTTTTCTTTGCTGACCTTTATTCCACCTTATCTTTATACTAAATCCGTTTCTACTCCTCTGGCATATTCTTTTAGTGGCTGGCGCTGGCTGCAGTTCGGCCTGTTAGTGCTGGCTTTGGGTCTGATGCTGGGCGCTTTTCTGACCTATGACTTAAAAGAGTTTCTGGGGATTAAACAGGCACAGACTTTTAAAAGGCCGGGTACAGTGGCAGCGCCACGCCATACCAGGATCGTAAAACAGGGCCTTTTGGCCTGGGTCCGCCATCCTGTCTACCTGGGAACGATTATCTTCCTGTGGAGTATGGATTCTACCTGGGCAGAGGTAGTAGCAAAAGGGGTGATGACTCTCTATATTCTGGTGGGCATCAGGCTGGAAGAACAGAAACTGGTAGCAGAGTTTGGTGAGGAATATCGCCGCTATCAGCAGGAGGTGCCGATGTTATTGCCCTGGCGGAGAAATAAGGTTTAAAGACTGGCAAACCCCGTCGCTATGGACGGGGTTAAACTGTCTTTTCAAACAAAACCACACCATTATGTCCACCGAAACCGGCTGAAAGAGAGAGGGCAAATTCCAGTTCAGCCTTGCGTCCCACGTTGGGAATGTAATCCAGATCGCAGTCGGGGTCAGGTTCTTTAAGATTGATAGTAGGAGGCAACCACTGCTGGCGCAAGGCTAAAATGGTTATAACCGCTTCCACAGCTCCGGCAGCCCCTAACAGATGGCCGGTCATGCTTTTGCTGGAACTAACGGGTGTTTTGTAGGCTGCCGAACCTAAAGCCTGCTTCAAAGCCAGGGTCTCGATTTTATCATTCAAGGGTGTGGAAGTGCCATGGGCATTGATATAGCCCAGTTCCGCCGGCGTAATGCCCCCTTCTTGCAGGGCCAGGCTGATGGCCCGGGCCAGGGCGGAGCCATCCGGCCGGGGAGCGGTCAGGTGGTAGGCATCACAGGTCTGGCCAAAACCCCTGAGCAAGGCCAGGGGGCGGGCACCCCGGGCCCTTGCATGTTCGGCCGCCTCCAGGACCAGAAAGGCGGCCCCTTCTCCCATGACATAGCCATCCCGGCGGGCATCAAAGGGACAGCAGGCCTCAGACGGGGGGCAGGGCCGGCTGGACATGGCTCTGGCGGCACAGGTGCCGGCAAATAATGAGGGAACCAGGGGAGCTTCGGCACCGCCTATGATAACCACTGGTATCTGGCCGCTTTTGATCAGCCAGTAGGCCTCGCCGATGGTGAGAGTGCCGGAGGCGCAGGCAGCCATATAGGTTTTGACCGGGCCCTGAACACCTGCCAGCTGGGCCAGCTTCACTGCCGTGAACTGGGGCTGGTACCAGCGCCAGGGATTAGAGACAGGGGAGGGCTCGCCCCGGAGCCAGGCCCAGGTAAACTGTTCCCATTCCACCAGCCCTCCCCGGCTGGTAGCCAGCAGAAACGCCCCTTTAGTCAGGTCAGCAGAGCTAAGGCCGGCCATTGTCAGGGCCTCTTGCATTGCTACCAGAGCCAGCTGACCGAACTGAGGCAGCTCCAGCTCGGCCGGCACTTGTGGCCAGGGGTCAATCTGGGCGGCCACTTTGGTGGGGAAGGGCTCGGGATCAAAGCGGGTCAAGTAAGATATGCCACTGCGGCCAGTCTGGAGAGCAGCCCAGAGCTGGGTTAAATTGGTGCCGAGGGGAGAAATAGCTCCCATGCCTGTAACAACTACGTCTATACTCATAATTTGTTCACTCGTTTCTGAAGTATGGTTTACAATAATTATACCCTACCAGGTGGTAGGGCGGCAATCGGCATTGAAAATCTGTCCGGTAATATAGCCGTTCTCCGGCCGGCAGAGAAAGGCGGTCAGGTTGGCTACATCCTGGCCCTGACCGGGGAAACCCCTGGGAATGGAGGATAGAATTCTTTCTTTATAACGCTCATAGGCAGCCTGACTCATTTCACTGAGCACAAAAGGGGGACAAATAGCATTGACACTGATTTGGTATTGAGCTGTTTCTAAGGCCAGGGATTTGGTAAGAGCGAAAAGGGCAGCCTTGGCGGCAGCATAGTTGGCCTGACCTCTGCGACCCTGCTGGCCGACTATGGAAGCGATATTGATAATGCGACCGAAGTTGCCGGAAAACATGTCAGGCAGTACTTGCTGGCAAAGGAAATAAGCAGCGTTGAGATGAACATCCAGCACCTCCTGCCACTGGGCTAGCTCCATTTTGTGCAGCAGGGCATCTCGGGCAACCCCGGCATTGTTGATGAGAGCGGTGATGGGTCCCAGCTGTTCCCGGATATTCAGTACCATTTGCAGGATGGCTGCCTGGTTCCGCAAATCAGCGGCAAAGATTTCGGCCCGCTGCCCCTGAGTTTGCAGCGAGCGGGCCAATTCCCGGGCAGCTTCCTCGCCCCGGTTATAATGTAAAGCCAGCGTCCAGCCCTCAGCGGCCAGGGTCTGGGCGATGGCCCGACCGATGGTGCCACTGGCTCCGGTTACCAGTGCTACTTTCATGCTTTCGTCCCCCTTTCCAGACTAACAAAACTTCCCTGTAATTCTCCGACCAGCTCCCCTTCCACCCAGGCCCGGCCCTGTCTTTTGCCAAACCCGCGCTTAAAAGCGATGATTTCGGCCTCCAGGTGCAGCTGTTCCCCGGCTAGCAGAGGACGGTGTAAAATAGCAGTGTCGATGCCTGTTAACATGGTAGCCTGGCCCAGGGCCAGGGCCGCCAGCTGGCCCAGCGCTTCCCAGAGCAAAGGGCCAGACCAGTACCGCCAGCCTTCACAGGCCGTAATCAGTTTATGACCCCGGGCTTTATACCCAGGTTCCACTATCTCCCACTGGTCCAGCAGGATAAAAGGGGGGCGGTGGGGCAGGGGATACATCACTTTTTGCCTCCTTTGCCGCTTTTGCCTGCTTTGGGCTGGAGGACAGCCAGAAACTCTTCCCGGTTGGCAGGGGTAAGGCCGAACTGGCCTTTTTTCGTATACAGCAGGACCACATTTTTTCTAGCGGTAGCGTAAAGATTATATTTTTCCCCGCGGTGAGCAAAGGTGCCGATGTGTAGCCCCGGCCAGCTGGCTCCCCAGAGACGGGCAAAGGTTTTGCCTTCCTGGCTCAGTTCGACTTTCTTAATTTCCTTGAGGGGAATGGTGAGCCGACGATTGGCCCAGCGGATGACCAGCTGTTTCTCATCCACTTCATAGGCAAGGGTATAGGCAGCATAGAGAAAATAACCGACCAGCCCAAGTGCCAGTAGAATTAGACCGACGAAAGGCACGGCTGTGGCCAGGGTCCACTCGCCCTGCTTATAGGTGAGATAAGCTGGAGCAGCAGCACTGACCACGATCAGCAGGATTAAGGCCCAGCCCCAGATAATGCGGGGACTGGCCTGGGGTTTAAATTCTTGCATGAAAAAAGCCTCCTTTTCTCTGCAGCAGCAGGATTTTTACGGAAAAGAGCGAATAAATGTTTGGGAAGGAGGAGAAAAAGTAATGGCGGATTCTCTTTTATTATTATCCATGATTGTCTCCCTTGCCAACCTTTTTTTGATAATTTTTCTGCTCTGGCGTCAGCAGGACCAGCGCCGGGAGGGGGAACGCCAGGAAAGGCTGATGCGGGAAGAACTGGCCCGTAACCGGGAAGAATTAATCCAGGCCTTTCACAGTTTCAGCCAGCAGGCTGACCGCTTGCGGGAAGGGGTTGAGGGACGCCTGCGGCTGCTGCAGGAGGATAATCACCGCCAGCTGGAAAAAATCCGCCAGACGGTGGATGAACAGCTGCATGCCACTCTGGAAAGGCGTCTGGGCCAATCTTTCCAGCTGGTCAGCGAACGGTTAGAGCAGGTACAGAAAGGTCTGGGGGAAATGCTGGCCCTGGCGGCAGGGGTCGGGGATCTGAAGCGGGTGCTGACCAATGTCAAGACCAGGGGGATCTGGGGCGAAGTCCAGCTGGCCCAGGTGCTGGAACAGCTCCTGACCCGGGAGCAATATGCCGAAAATATCGTGACCAAAGCGGGCAGCAATGAACGGGTGGAATTTGCCATCCGGCTGCCGGGCAGAGAGAGGGACAATGAATTTATCTGGCTGCCCATAGATGCCAAGTTTCCTCTGGAGGATTACCAGCGGCTGCTGGAGGCCCAGGAACGGGGGGAGGCCGCTCTGGCCCAGGAAGCAGGCAAACAGCTGGAATTACGGCTAAAAGCGGAGGCCAAGGCGATCCGGGACAAATATCTGGACCCGCCCCGCACTACCGATTTTGCCCTGCTCTATCTGCCGGTAGAAGGCCTCTATGCCGAGGTATTGCGGCGACCGGGCCTGTATGATTGCCTCTTGCGGGAATACCGGGTGGTAATAACGGGCCCCACTACCCTGGCAGCCTTGCTTAACAGCCTGCAACTGGGCTTTCGCACCCTGGCCATCGAGAAGCGTTCCGCAGAGGTATGGCAGTTACTGGGGGCGGTGAAAACGGAGTTTGGCAAATTCGGGGATCTGCTGGAAAAAACCCAGAAGAAACTGCAGGAAGCCAGCAATTCTATAGAAACCGCAGCGCGCAAATCCCGCACCATTGAACGAAAACTGAAAGATGTGGAAGCAATTCCAGTGGAAGAGACGGGATTACTGAAATAACAGGGAGGGGTAAAAATGGAAGTGCTACGGGTAAGGACTGGGGCCCGGGATCAACTGGTGGATATAACTGACCGGGTGCAGCAGGTAGTAAGTCAGAGGGGGGTGAAGTCAGGGCTGTGCGTAGTATTTGTTCCCCATACTACCGCCGGGGTGACCATCAATGAAAATGCCGACCCCGATGTAGTGACAGATATGCTGACGGTCCTTGACAAGCTGGTACCCTGGCGGGCTAACTACCGCCACGGGGAAGGCAATTCGGCAGCTCATGTCAAAGCATCCCTGTTGGGCTCATCTGTTACGGTAATCATTGAAGAAGGGCGTTTACAGCTGGGCACCTGGCAGGGAATTTATCTGGCGGAATTCGATGGGCCACGGGAGCGCAAGGTTTATGTCAAGGTCCAGGGCTAAAAAATCCAGAGGATAGTCTCTGGATTTTTTTATCTCTTAATGATATAATTATATTGTAATATACTTATAAGAAGGTGAGGAACTTGTGGAAAAATTTCGTTGACTGGCTGGTTTTTCAGCAAATGGGCCTAAAAGCCGATAGCGCGCTGGGGCAAGCAGTGCATTTTTTTATCTATGATACTGTCAAAATTTTTGTTTTACTGGCGGTGGTTATCTACCTGATCTCCTATTTGCGTTCCTATTTCCCGCCGGAAAGGACGAAAAAATATTTAAGCGGTAGTCGCCTCTTTGGCGGCAACATCCTGGCTGCTTTGCTGGGAATTGTCACTCCCTTTTGCTCCTGTTCAGCAGTACCCATGTTTATTGGCTTTGTTGAAGCCGGGGTTCCCCTGGGGGTTACTTTTTCATTCCTGATTGCTTCCCCCATGGTGAATGAGGTGGCACTGGCTTTGCTCTTCGGTCTGTTTGGCTGGAAAATCGCTTTTACTTACCTGGCGGCAGGTTTGACGGTCGCTATCATCAGTGGGATAGTTATCGGCAAGCTGGGCCTGGAAAGCTGGGTGCAGGATTATGTTTATCAGATTCGGGTCGGGCAGCAGGAAATAAAGGAAATGAGCCAGCAGGAAAGGCACCAGTATGCGCTGGGGTATGTCAAAGACATTATTCGCAAAGTCTGGCTTTATATTCTGGTGGCTATTGCCATCGGAGCCTGGATGCACGGGTATGTACCCCAGGACTTTCTCCTGCGCTATGCCGGGCCCGGCCACTGGTATGCGGTGCCGCTGGCGGTGCTGGTCGGGATTCCCCTCTATTCCAATGCCGCCGGGATTATTCCCCTGGTTAGCGTTTTCCTGGAAAAAGGGATGGCTTTAGGGACGGTACTGGCTTTTATGATGGCAGTAACTGCTCTCAGTTTGCCGGAGATGATTATCCTGAAACAAGTGCTGAAGCCCAGATTGATCGCGCTATTTGTGGCAATTGTGGGCAGCGGGATTTTGCTGGTGGGTTATCTCTTTAACTGGTTATGGTAGAGGGAGGAGGTGAGAGAAATGTTGAGTATCAAGGTTTTGGGCTCTGGTTGTGCTAACTGCACCAAACTGGAGGCCCTGGTCAAGGAAGCTATTGCTGAGCTGGGAGTAGAGGCGGAAGTGAGCAAGGTGCAGGACTGGCCGCAGATCATGGCTTACGGGGTGATGGCCACGCCGGGGCTGGTGATCAATGAAAAGGTGGTTCATGCCGGTTCGGTACCGGATAAGGCTAAGGTAGTAAGTTTAATTACATCAGCACTGGTATAGATAGAGTTGACGGAGCCGGCCAGGGGCTATCTGGGCCATTTGCTGGCCGGAAAAGAGAGCCTCAGTGCTGAACGCTGATTAATAGCCAGGGTTTCCTGGCCTTTTTTCTTGCCTCCGTCCTCTCTCTACAGTAAACTACAAGTGTAAGATTTCCCTGAAGGAGGAACAAGGATGAACATTTTCGATATAATGGGCCCGGTCATGATCGGGCCTTCCAGTTCTCATACCGCCGGAGCGGCCCGGATTGGCCGCCTGGCCGGGATTGTTCTGGGCGAACCGCCCGTTAAGGCGGATTTTTACCTGCACGGCTCCTTTGCCGAAACCTATCTGGGCCATGGCACCGACCGGGCCCTGGTGGGCGGCCTGCTGGGCTTTGACACTGCCGATGAGCGAATTCGCCAGTCCCTGGAGCTTGCAGAAGAGGCAAAAATCAAGCTGGCCTTCCACAAAACCGATCTGGGGGATGTGCACCCCAATACCGTCAAGGTGGTAGTGCGGGGACAAAGCGGTAAGGTGGTGGATCTGGTCGCCTCCTCCATCGGCGGGGGCAACATCCGGGTGGTCAATCTGCTGGGCTTCCCGGTGGATTTTTCCGGTCAGTTCCATACCCTCATCATTCCCCACCGGGACCGTCCCGGTCTGATTGCAGCGGTCAGCGGCCTGCTGGCTGAAAGCGGAATTAACATTGCCCAGATGAAAGTGACCCGGGAACAGCGGGGAGCAGAGGCGATTATGATCATTGAAACTGACCAGAACTGTCCGGAATCCCTGGCTAGCCAAATCAAGGGGATAGCCAATATTCAGGATGTAATTGTCGTTAAGCCACTGTAAAGGAAGGGAAATAAGATGTTAAGCTATTTAAAAGTACAGGAGCTGGTGGAAGCAGCGGAACGGACAGGCCAGAAACTGTGGCAGGTGATTCTCACCGATCAGGCTCAGGCACTGGGGCGCGACCAGGAGGAGCTATGGCAGGAGATGCAACACAGGCTGCAGGTGATGCGGGAATCGCTGGCTAAAGGCCTGAGCGGGGATAATATCTCCGTCAGCGGCCTGAGCGGGCGGGATGCGGGCAAGGTGCAAAGGGCGCTGGCGGCAGGGCGCCTGCTGGGCGGACCGGTACTGGACGGAGCCATCCTGAAGGCCCTGGCTATCGCAGAGGTGAATGCGGCGATGGGCAGGATCGTGGCTGCTCCGACAGCGGGTTCCTGCGGCATACTGCCTGGAGTGCTGTTAACAGCAGCGGAGGTATTGCAGGCTTCGGAAGAGGAACAGGTGGCAGCCCTTTTCACCGCTGCCGGGATCGGGATGGTGATTGCCAAAGTAGCAGGCGTATCGGGAGCAGCTGGAGGCTGCCAGGCTGAATGCGGCAGTGCTTCAGCCATGGCGGCAGCGGCAGTGGTGGAAATGGCCGGGGGTACACCGGCCCAGGCTGCTCACGCCTGTGCCATCGCTCTGAAAAATATTCTGGGTCTGGTCTGCGACCCGGTGGCCGGGCTGGTGGAGGTGCCCTGTATCAAACGCAATGCTGCCGGTGCAGCCAACGCCCTGGTGGCCATCGATCTGGCTCTGGCTGGGGTTAAGAGCGTTATCCCGGTCGATGAAGTGATTTCGGCTATGTACCAGGTAGGACAGGCCCTGCCGGCTAGCCTCAAGGAAACAGCTTTAGGCGGTCTGGCGGCCACTCCTACCGGCTGCCGGCTGGCCCGGGAGCTGCGTCAGGAGGGATAATATGAAAAAAAGCTGGAAGTATACTCTGATTATCTTTGTCCTGCTGGCTATACTGGCAGTGTTCTGGCGGCTAATGCCAGGTTGGAATACTAAGCAGCAGGGCCAGGGCAGTGGTGAAATCGTGCCACAGCAGCTCGCTTCCTTGCCCCGGGTAGAGCTGGTTACCGGGCCGGAAGCAATACGGCAGATTGCCATGATGCACGGAAAACCCATTGACCTGGCGGAAGGATATATCGCCAGCTACCGTAATGGTGAAAAGGAAGTAACTCTGTGGGTATCCGTATCCGCCAGTGCGGAAGCAGCGGCGGCTCTGTTCAGGCAAATGGATGAGAAAATGCCGACCAGTCCGGTTTTTACCGGCCGTCAGGAGCTGGACCTCGGGGGCCAGAAAGTGATCAGAGTGGAAGGTATGGGACAGGAGCACTACTAATGGGTAAAAGGGAAAAGCAACTACTGGGTGGCTGTAACCGGTCTTGATGGCAAAGAAGTGGCGACGGACCCATTCACGGCCCAGGTGCACAGAAAATCAAGGGGTGAAAGGATATTTCAAATACTTATGGACAAATCAAGCTCGTTTTGGTATCTTCTTATTAGCGATTATTGGTTGTCGCCACGGATGGTTGGCAGCGGGCTTGTGCGGTGTTTTCACAATGCCCGCATTTTCTTTTAAGAGCTAATTGCGCTGTCAGAAAATCCTGACAATCCAAGGGATTAGCGAAAGGGCGAAAATAAATTTACCCCAGAAAAAGGTGTATAGAAAAGGGTTTTTAGCGCAAAACAAGAGGTTGTGGGAAAAATTCACCCCAGCCTCAAATGTTGTAAAAAATAAGCAACAGGCATCCACCTGTGGTAAAATTGAAGTTGAAAGACAAACAATTCCACACAGGGAGGGATGCCTGTTATGGCTATTATACCACAAATTAAGCTATTTGAGTAGACAGAACAAGTACCGTCGCCCTGGGCATACACCCGGTTTTTAAAGGCGCTGATGAAACAAGAGAATTTAATAGACGAGATGTTCGATAAAATGGTGAAGCAATTGTCTGAAATGTTACCGGACTTTGGCAAGAACCTGGCTATGGACAGTAAGGCAATTTCATCATTTGCCAAACACAAAAATAAAAAGGGAGAAACAGACGGTCGCCGGGATACAGATGCGGACTATGGCAGGAAGGAATATAGAGGGGTGTACGAGAACGGTAAGGCATGGGAGAAGATCGTGAAATGGTTTGGGTACAAACTGCATCTGATAGTTGACGCGACCTATGAACTTCCGATAATATTCAGTTTAACGAAAGCGTCGGAGTCTGACATAAAAGAGGGGCATCGAATGCTGGAACGGATGGAGGAAAAGCAAGCAGAAATACTCAAGAGGGCGGAAACCATGGTGGCAGATAGAGGGTATGATGATACAAAACTAATAACAAAGTGCTGGGATAAATACCGAATAAAGCCTGTTATTGACATACGTAACTTGTGGAGAGATGGGGATAGAACGCGGCTACTGACCAATTACAAGAACGTGGCCTACAATTACAAGGGCAATGTATATTGCTATTGTCCGGAAACCGGAACGCAACGAGAAATGAGTAATGGTGGTTTTGAAAAAGACAGAGGGACACTAAAGAAGTTATGTCCGGCAAAGCGGTACGGAATCAAGTGTCAGGGAATGGAACAGTGTTCAGTTAGTCAGGGAATACGTATACCGCTAGCGGAAAACCGACGGATTTTCACGCCGATCGACCGGGCAAGTTATAAGTGGGAAAAAGAATATAAAAAACGCACAGCAGTAGAACGGGTAAATAGCAGACTCGATGTATCCTTTGGATTCGAACTGCATACCATTCGGGGCATGGCCAAAATGAAGCTGCGGTGTGGACTGGCCCTGTGTGTTATGCTAGCAATGGCGATAGGGCGAATTCGGGAAAATCAGGCAGAGAAGATGCGGAGCCTAGTAGCTTAAAAAGGAGAAGAAAAGCATCTCTAATATGGGCAAAAAGTTACAGGCCGGATGATTAAGAAGTCATTTTAGGGCTAGTGGGATTAGTGCGCCCTTTTTTAGGATTTAAAAAAAGAGAGATAGCGTTATCCTTGCTAAACAACTGAATGATAATGTTTAAAAAAATTTATTTATAATATTTTTAGCAATTTTCATTCTGAAAAAGGGTACATCACAAAAAGCATTTTTAAAGGAGTTTCTTGACGAATGGGCTTTTGAACTTCTTCCAGTAAGAATCTTTGTCCTTTGCATAAGACAAAAAGCTCTCCGCTTAGAGTTTCGCGAACTTCGACTCGCGTTTTAACTGGATAGTTTGTTTTGAGCTATTCGTTACAATTTTATAAATTTTGCCTTTGTATGATATTGTTTCGCCTTGGTGGACAGTGCGCCTTTCGCAGTAGCACAGGATATATTCAAGAGATTGTCCTTCGCCTAAAGGAACAAATGCACTTTCCGGATCACAGGTTGGACTGTAAAAAGCTGGTTATGTCTCCTAATTAGTTCTGGGAGAACCTGGTTTGCTTCTTCAATAGAGTTGATATTACGAAGTCGCAATTCTACCATCCAGCAATCTTGTAGTGTGCCAAAGAGGCGTTCGATTCTTCCCTTGGCTTGAGGAGAAAGGGCTTTAATATGGGTTATACCAATTCCTGCACTTCCGTATCCTCACGTGGGCGAAAAACTGCTGAGACAATTTCTCCAGTAGCATCGTCAATAGCTGCAATTAGAGTGAAAGGTGCAGACCGGTCTTCAAGCCAAGGATGAAAGCTACCATCTATTTGGACCAACATACCTGCCTGAGTTTTTCTGTTCCTTGGGCGATGAGCTTTAGGAGGACGTCTTTTTCTTAGGTGGAAGATTGGATTCGCAACGAATTCTGCGAATAGTAGAGGGGCTGACAGTAATCCCCTCATGCTCGGCTAGTAATTGGGCTAAATGATGATCATTGCAGTTGCGGTAGCGTTCGCTTTTGAGAATGTTCTGGATAGTATTTCGCAGCTCATTTGATAAAGCATGTGCCGGTTTTCGCCCGCGGTTTTTATGGATAATTCCGGTTTCTCCCTCCTCCAAGATTCTTTTTTTAAGGCGAAAAACCTGGCGAGTACTTAAATTCAGTTCGATTGCAGCTTCGTTAGCTGTGATAAGTCCTTGGATATGTTTCATAATTACCATGTAACGCTTCAATTCTTTTTTGCTCATAGTGATTCTCTCCTGTCCCATAGTGACATTTTATCAGAAGCGTTACAATATGACAATATCATAGACGTACGACAGTTTTATTTTTGTCTTGACAAAACTTTAAAATCCAGAGATAATGAGAATGAAAATCAATCTCTTAGAAAAGGGGAGGGAAGAAAATTGTTCAGCCTTATTTCACATACAGGAAAAGAGTTCATGCAAGAGCTTGTGGCTTTACAGGCAAAGCAGGCTGCTGTTATTCAAAGTGAACAGCTATTTGGGGAAGAATTTGTCATTTTTTGGCAAAAAGTGGGGCGGCTGTTGCTAAAAACGGACAAAAAACATGCTGAAATCATTGCACATCTGCTGGAAAGGGGTGAGGAAGTCTATAGATCTCTTCTGAAGACAGAGACTCCTGACCATATCCCGACTGAGCTAATCGGCAACTGGATCGAATGGACTTTACGGCCCTGGTATCTGGCCAAAGGCAGAAAAACAACTACTGCTAAAGACCATAAGTGCCCGGTTTGTAATTGCAGCGCTGATCTGGCCATTTTAGAGGCAGCCGACGGGAAGAAATATCTGGCCTGCAGCTATTGTGAGGTGCGCTGGCCCGCTCCCAGGCTGAAATGTCCCGCTTGTGGCACAACCGACCATCAACATTTAGGCTATTTTTTTGTCAATAATGCACCAGAACAACAAATTCACTATTGCCAGCAATGTAAGACTTATATAAAAACCCTGGATTTAAGACACTGTGCAGCTATGAAAGAACTGCCAGACCTGTTGTTAGTGCGGCATCTGTTGTCCCATCTGGATGTGCTGGCACAAACCAGGGGATATACCGGTCTGGCTGAGAAAATCACCGGCTTGGAGGGGAGAAAAATATGTTAATCAGCCGCAGGAGATTTTTGCAACTAATCGGGGTTTCGACAGCGGCCACTTTAATTTCCGGTTTGGAGTTTCTGCAACCGGATACCGCTAGCGCCATTAGCATCAAATTGACTGATGCTGTTGCTACGCCAACCATTTGTTCCTTTTGTTCAGTTGGCTGCGGGCTGCTGGTTCATACCAAAATAAAAGACGGTGTACCAGCACTGATTAACATTGAAGGAGATCCTGACCATCCCATTAACCGGGGGTCTGTTTGCAGCAAAGGAGCAGCCTCTTTTCAAATCAGGGAAAATAGCCGCAGAATTACCACTCCCCTTTATCGGGCCCCGGGGAGCAATGCCTGGGTGGCCAAAGACTGGAACTGGATGCTGGACACTATTGCCAGTCGGATAAAAACCCTGAGGGATGAGACTTTTATAGAAATGGAAAATGGCCTGACGGTGAACCGGACTGAAGCCATTGCCTGTCTGGGGGGAGCGGCCCTGGATAATGAAGAAGCCTATCTGCTCACCAAATTCATGCGGGGGCTTGGGGTAGTTTATTTAGAACATCAGGCCCGGGTTTGACATAGCTCAACTGTTGCCGGTCTGGCAACAACTTATGGCCGTGGGGCTATGACCAATCACTGGATTGATTTGCAAAATACCGACTGTGCTCTGATAATCGGCAGTAATGCAGCGGAAAACCATCCGATCGCCTTCAAATGGCTAAATGAAGCCCGGAGAAAACGGGGAGCTAAAATAATTCATGTTGATCCTCGTTTCAACCGAACTTCAGCCCAGGCTGATATTTACATAAAACTGCGGCCTGGGACGGATATCGCCTTTATGGGCGGGTTGATCAATTATGTTCTTACCGGAGGCTATTATGACCGGGACTATATGCTGGCTTACACCAATGCTGCTTATCTGGTCAATCCTGGCTTTAAATTTGAGGATGGGCTGTTTAGCGGCTATGACCCGGTGAACCGCAGCTATAACCAGGACAGCTGGAGCTTTCAACGGGATGCCGCTGGCAATATTCTTACCGATCCTACCCTGACCAATCCGGCTACCGTCTGGCAGCTTTTAAAACAGCATTATTCCCGTTATACTCCGGAACGGGTGGCGGCTACTTGTGGCATGACGGTGGAGGAATTTTTGCAGGTGGCTTCCCTTTTTGCCGCCACGGGGGCCCGGGATAAGACGGGGACCATTCTGTATGCCATGGGGGCAACCCAGCACAGTGTAGGCTCACAAAATGTCCGTTCCTATGCCATTTTACAGCTGTTGCTGGGGAATATCGGTAAGCCGGGGGGAGGCATCAATGCTCTGCGGGGTGAATCCAATGTTCAGGGCTCTACTGATCTGGGCTTGCTCTATGACAGTTTGCCGGGCTATCTGGCCTCCCCCACCAGCAGTCTTAAACACCAGAACCTCACTGAATACAACAAAAATGAAACTCCGGCGCAGGGGTACTGGGTGAATAAACCCAGGTTTATGGTCAGTTTGCTCAAAGCCTGGTATGGCCCAGCAGCGGTTGCGGAGAAGGACTTTGCCTATCATTATTTGCCGAAGCGAAATGCAGCCAAAAACTATTCCTATATCAACCTCTTTGAAGACATATATGAGGGCACCATCAAAGGCCTGCTTTGTTTTGGACAGAATCCGCTGGTATCAGGGCCTAATGCCGGGAAAACTGCCAGAGCCCTGGCCAAACTGCAATGGCTGGTGGTAGCGGATTTGTGGGAAACGGAAACTGCTGCTTTCTGGAAAGCTCCGGGGGTAAATCCAGCAGAAATCAATACTGAAGTCTTTATCTTGCCGGTAGCAGCGGCGATTGAAAAATCAGGCTGCATCACCAATTCCGGGCGCTGGCTGCAATACCGCTGGCAAGCTTTAAATCCCCCGGGGCAGGCCCAAAATGATGCCTGGATCGTGCATAACCTCTGTTTAAAACTAAAAGGCCTCTATGCTACCAGCCTGCAGGCTAAAGATGAGCCCATTCGACAACTATACTGGCCTTATGGTGCTGCCGGGGAACCGGATCTGAATCAGGTGCGGCTGGAAATGAACGGCTATACTGTGGCGGACGGAATGCCGGTCAGCGGGTTCAGTCAGCTCCAGGCCGATGGCTCTACCGCCTGCGGGATCTGGATTTATTCCGGTTTCTATACGGCAACAGGAAACAAGAGCCAGAACAGAAACAATGTGGATGATAGCGGCATAGGCAGCTACCCGGGCTGGGGTTATGCCTGGCCTGCCAATCGGCGCATTTTGTATAACCGGGCAGCCGCGGATCCACAGGGCCAGCCCTGGCATGCCGATAAAGCCGTAATCTGGTGGGATGGCCTGCGCTGGACCGGCAAAGACGTGCCTGACTTCAATGCCAGTCTGAGCCCGACAGCTGCAGGAGGCAACAAGCCCTTTATCATGTTACCGGATGGGGTAGGAGCTTTGTTTGGCAAACTGAAAGACGGGCCATTCCCCGAGCATTATGAACCCTATGAAAGTCCGGTAGCCAACCAGTTTTCTTCAGTACAAACCAATCCGGTACTTAAACCTCTGACCACTGCTTTAAATGCCAGGGGGACATCCAGTGCCTATCCCTTTGTTGCCACTACTTACCGGGTGTCGGAACACTGGCAAACCGGGGCCATGACCCGCAACTTACCCTGGCAGGCGGAGCTGATGCCGGAGATGTTCGTAGAAATCAGTGAAACTCTGGCAGCGTCCAGGGGAATCGCTAACGGAGACTGGGTGATTGTCTCTTCCGCCAGGGGAGAGATCAAGGCCAGGGCGCTGGTTACAAAAAGGGTCAAGCCCTTGCCGGTAAATGGTCAGTTGATAGAACAAATTGGCCTGCCCTGGCACTGGGGGCACCAGGGCGTTGTAACCGGGGAAATGGCCAATGTGCTCACGCCGAATATAGGTGATGCCAACACCATGATCCCGGAATATAAAGCATTTCTGGTTAACATCAGGAAGGTGGTGTAACCATGGCCAGAATGGGAAAATTCATCGATTTAAGCAAATGCCTGGGTTGCCGTGGTTGCCAGACTGCCTGCAAGCAATGGAACAATTTGCCGGCGGAAATTGAGGGCTTTAGTGGCAGCTATCAGACTCACCGGGATACTTTGCCCCGCACCTATACCATTGTAAAAATGAAAGAAATTGAAGAAAATGGCAAGCTGGAGTGGCATTTTCGTAAACATCAATGTCTGCATTGTGGTGAACCCACCTGTGTCCGGGTGTGTCCCCATAAGGCGCGCAAGCAGATGCCTGAAGGCGCAGTTTACCGGCAGGGGGGTTGTCGCGGTTGTGCCTATTGTGTGGTAAAATGTCCCTTTGGCGTGCCCAAAATCGGCAGCGATAAAAAGAGTTACAGTTGCTGGCTCTGTTATGACCGCATTACCAATAATCTGAAACCGGCCTGTGCCACCGCCTGTCCTACCGGGGCCATCACATTTGGGGTTTGGGATGAACTGGTAAACCAGGCCAGAACCAGACTGGGGGAAGTGCTTTCCCGCTGGCCGAAAGCTAATTTATACGGGGCAGATTTTCTGGGGGGTACAGGTGTGTTCTACCTGCTCTTACGGGAGCCGGAATTTTATGACCTGCCGGTTAATCCCCGGGTACCAGCGCCGGGAAGCTGGTATGGTTCTGCCAATAGCACCCCCGAGTGCTATACCTGTCATGACAGTGAGCCGGTAGCAAATGTTATTCACCCTGCTGAAGGGCAGACTGTTTCCGGGACCATTCAAGTAACTGCCTATGCTGACAGTCAGCAGACAATTACCAGGGTAGAATTCTACCTGGATGGAGCGTTGATTGGGACAGCAACCGGAACTCCTTATACTATCAACCTGGATACGACCCGTTACAGTAATGGTCTTCATACTTTGAAAGCCAAACCTTATACTGCCATTTCCTCTGGCGAGAGCAAAACCACTACCTTCTACATTCAAAACAGTCAGCAAGCTCCTGCTTCGGCACCTGATACCACTCCGCCCAAAGTAAGTTTTCTGGCGCCTGCTGCCAATAGTTCTCTGAAAGGGACTGTAGTAGTGAAGGTTAGTGCTACGGATAATGTGGCTGTAGCCAAAGTGGAGTTGTATGTCAGGGACCAGCTGGCCGGGGTCAAACTGGAAGCTCCTTTTGACTTTACGCTGGATACGAGCAAATATCCCGGCGGGAAAGCTACACTGAAAGCAGTGGCTTATGATAGTGCTGGTAACAAGGCCTCTGCCCAGATCAATGTGAAGTTTACTCGCTAGCCAGGGTTTCCTGGCTTTTTTCGTGCGCCCGGCATGGGCGTTGTCTATAGGGTGAAAGTCCCGAACGGCGAAGGTAGCAGTAGCCGTAGCTTAAGACAAGGGTGTCCACCGTGAGGTGGAATCTGAAGGAAGTCGGCGGCAAACCTCCGGCCCGACGAACAGGAACCACATAAGAGGCTAGCGGCAGTTGGATGAGCTTGCGAAACAAAGCGAAGTCCTTGCTACCGAAGGCTGCCGAGAGTAAATGTGGCGGGTAGATGGAGGGAAAGACAGCGCTCTTACCCGGGGAGGTCTGCCGGAGATGTTGGTAATGCCAATAACCCAGGTTGTAAGGCCTGGCTGAACCGGCAGAAGTCAGCAGAGGTCATAGTAGCCAGTACAGACGTCAAACTGGTGAAGGGCCGAACACAAAGCGAGGGATGGACTTGGCACGTTCGAGAGATACACAAAGACAGCAGAAAACCCCATATGGGGGGGGTGGAGGAGAACAAAGGTGCCCCAGGAATCGACCAGGTCACGGTAAAAGACCTCCGGGACTACGTAAGGGAGCACTGGGACAGAATCAGGGAAGAACTTCTCACGGGAACCTATAAACCGCAACCGGTACGCCGGGTCGAAATCCCGAAACCTGGCGGCGGAACAAGGTTATTAGGAATCCCAACCGTCATAGATCGCCTAATCCAGCAGGCCCTCCTGCAAGTGCTTACTCCCATCTTTGATCCGGAGTTTTCCCCGTACAGCTACGGGTTTAGACCCGGACGCAGGGGACATGATGCGGTCAGACAGGCAAGGAAGTACGCAGAGGAAGGATACACCTGGGTGGTAGACATGGACCTGGAGAAATTTTTCGACCGGGTAAACCATGACATCTTAATGGCCCGTGTTGCCCGCAAAGTGAGAGACAAGCGGGTACTAAGACTTATCCGCCGCTATCTTCAGGCCGGAGTAATGGTCAACGGAGTAGTAATGGACACTGAAGAAGGCACTCCCCAGGGAGGGCCATTGAGTCCATTGCTGGCTAACATAATGCTGGATGACCTGGACCGGGAACTGGAAAGACGAGGACACAGATTCGTGCGCTATGCGGACGACTGTAACATTTACGTCTGAAGTCAGCGAGCTGGGGAGCGGGTGTTTGAGAGCATTAAATTCTTCCTGGAGGACAAGTTAAAACTCAAAGTAAATGAGACAAAGAGTGCGGTAGACAGGCCGTGGAAGCGGAAGTTTCTGGGCTTCAGCATGTACAGAGGGAAAGACAGAGTAGGAATCAGATTAGCCCCGGAAACAGTTAAACGGGTAAAGAATAGACTTCGGGAAATGACATCACGAAGCAGGGCAGAGAAGATTTCGGACCGCATCAAGAGCATCAATGCCTACCTTGGAGGCTGGATAGGATACTATGCGCTGGCGGAAACGCCGGGCGTATTCCAGGAAATCGAAGGGTGGCTAAGGCGAAGATTGCGGATGTGCGTCTGGAAACAATGGAAACGTGTCCGAACCCGATACCGTGAGCTGCGGGCCCTGGGCCTACCGGAGCGAGTAGTCCATATAATGGCTAATGCCCGTAAAGGCTACTGGCGAATGTCTCGACAATTAAATAACGCCCTGAACAATGCCTACTGGCAAAGTCAGGGCTTGAAGAGTTTGACTGAACGTTATCATCGCATTCGTCAAGCTTGGTGAACCGCCGTATACCGAACGGTACGTACGGTGGGGTGAGAGGACGGGGGTTAATCACCCCCTTCTACTCGATTTGCCTTCCCACCTAAACTTCGGTTAAACTACTACTGTAAGTAACCATGAAGGAGGCACAGGAATGAACATCTTGGATATACTGGGCCCGGTCATGATCGGGCCTTCCAGTTCCCATACAGCCGGTGCCGCTCGCATCGGCCGGCTGGCTGGCATTGTGCTGGGCGAGCCTCCGGCAGCAGCGGATTTTTACCTGCACGGTTCTTTTGCCGAAACTTATCAGGGCCACGGCACTGACCGGGCCCTGGTAGGCGGCCTGCTGGGTTTTGACACAGCCGATGAGCGGATTCGCCAGTCCCTGGAACTGGCCGCGGCGGCTGGCATCAGCATCTCCTTTAACCGCACAGATCTGGGGGATGTCCATCCCAATACCGTCAAAGCGATGGTGAAAGGGAAAAGCGGCAAGACCATCGACCTGGTAGCTTCTTCTATCGGCGGGGGCAATATCCGGGTTGTGGAGCTGCTGGGCTTCCCGGTGGACTTTTCCGGCCAGTTTCACACCATCATCATCCCCCACCGGGATCGGCCGGGACTGATCGCTGCTGTCAGCAGCCTGCTGGCCGAAAGGGGCATCAATATCGCCCAGATGAAGGTGACCCGGGAGCAACGGGGGGCGGAGGCCATCATGATCATTGAAGCAGACCAATCTTGTCCAACCGAGTTAGTGGAGCAGCTAGCCGCTATTCCGGATATCAGGGACGTTATCACTGTCAGGCCGTTATAAGGAAAGGAGCAACAGGAATGTTCAGCTACAACAAGGTTCAGGAATTGGTGGACGCAGCGGAAACCAAAGGGCAGAAGCTGTGGGAGGTTATTCTTGAGGACCAGGTTCATGTCCTGGGCCGAACCAGGGCAGAGATCTGGAATGAAATGGAACAGCGGTTGGAAGTGATGCGGGAAGCCCTTGCACGGGGCTTGAATGGGGACAACCTCTCTGTCAGCGGTCTGAGCGGCCGGGATGCCGGCAAGGTGAAAAGGGCGCTGGCAGCAGGGCGCCTGCTGGGGGGACCGGTGCTGGATGGGGCCATTATGAAAGCTCTGGCGGTGGCTGAGGTGAATGCGGCCATGGGCCGGATTGTGGCCGCACCGACTGCCGGATCCTGCGGGATTTTGCCGGCGGTGCTGTTCACTGCCGCCGATGTGCTGGGTTCGAGCCGAGAGGAGCAAGTGGCAGCTCTGATTACCGCTTCCGGTATCGGCATGGTCATCGCTCGCATCGCCGGCGTATCAGGGGCTGCGGGGGGCTGTCAGGCCGAATGCGGCAGCGCCTCGGCCATGGCAGCAGCAGCGGCAGTGGAGATGGCGGGAGGTTCACCAGCCCAGGCCGCCCACGCCTGTGCCATCGCTCTCAAGAATATCCTCGGTCTGGTCTGCGACCCGGTGGCCGGGCTGGTGGAAGTTCCTTGCATAAAGCGCAATGCTGCCGGTGCAGCCAACGCCCTGGTGGCCATCGATCTGGCTCTGGCTGGGGTTAAGAGCGTTATCCCGGTCGATGAAGTGATTTCGGCTATGTACCAGGTAGGACAGGCCCTGCCGGCTAGCCTCAAGGAAACAGCTTTAGGCGGTCTGGCGGCCACTCCTACCGGCTGCCGGCTGGCCCGGGAGCTAAGAAAAGGGGGAGAAGAATGAAAAAGCACTGGAAAATTTTATCCATCGCTTTAGCCCTGCTGGCTGCCATAGCCATCATCTGGCGGCTGCCGGGCCAGAGCGCTGAGTCACAACAGGCGGAGCTGGTGCCACCGCAACTGGCGTGGCTGCCCCGGGTAAAACTGGTATCGGGGCCGCCGGCCATCCAGCAGATTGCCATGATGCACGGTAAACCTCTGCAACTGGCCGAGGGCTATATTGCCATCTACCAGAGCGGGGACAGTGAGATTATGCTGTGGTTATCAGTATCCAATAACGAGGAAGAGGCGCTGAAACTGTTCCAGCAAATGGATGAAAAGATGCCGGCCAGTCAGGTCTTTACCGGCCGGCAGGAGCTGAAAATCAAAGGCCAGCAGGTGATTCGGGTAGAGGGTATGGGTCAGGAACATTATTACTGGGTACAGGGTAAGTACAACTACTGGGTAGCGGCCAACGGGGTGGCAGGCAGACAGGCGGTGGAGGAGTTAGTTGAGAAAAAATAAGTCATAAAATAATAACAAACAAATGTTTGAGTGTTTATTTGGAGTATGCTATAATTTTTTTGAGGAAGGAAATGGCATCATCTCCCTGGGGAGGGGGTGAAAGGATGTTTCCAAAGCGCAAAGAAACAAATATTAAAGGGAAAATACTTCTGATACTGTTATTGACTAGCATGTTGCTATCGATATTGAAAACAGGAATTCCCTTGACAATAAACATAACTCCTGCAGGGATTTATATCAAATTCAATTAAAACTATTTTATGTTTGAATCAACTTCAGCCATTTCCTTCCTCTTCTACCTTGAAATTTTTCTTGAACTATGTTATTATAGTTATGCGCTTTGGAAACATGTTGTCAAGGGAAGTGTTTTCCCGCAAAAGGCTGTTTGCACAGCCTTTTTTCTTTTTTAATCAATTAAACATAACCCCAAATCCAGTGCCCACTGGCGGGCCTGGGCCAGTTCGGTGCCGGTGATGCGCCGGCGCAGGGCCGGTTCCTGCCTGGCCTGAAAAGCAGGATAATATTGTCCCATGATATTGATGGCAGTATGGGGGGAGATTTCCTGAGCCAGGAATTCCACCACTGCCCTGGTACCGGCCAGATCCTCGGGCAGTACCAGGTGGCGAACGATGAGACCCCGGCGGGCTAGGCCCTGCCCATCCACCTCCAGGTCGCCAACCTGCCGGTGCATCTCCTTGATGGCCTTACGGGCAACGGCGAAATAATCCTTGGCATCGGCCAGGCGCCGGGAGACAGCGGGGGAGACAAATTTCAGGTCAGGCAGGTAGATGTCCACTACCCCTGCCAGCAGCCTGAGGGCGCTGACCTCATCATAACCGCCGCTGTTGTAAACCAGCGGGATAGTCAGGCCCCGGGCCGCGGCCAGCTCCACTGCTTCCAGGATGGGAGCGACGAAATGGGACGGGGAAACGAAATTGATATTGACACAACCCTGTTTTTGGAGATAAAGCATGATTTCCGCCAGCTCAGAACTTGAGACTTCTTCACCCGCATCCGCTTGACTGATGTCACAATTCTGGCAGAAAATACAACGCAAATTGCAGTTACTGAAAAAAATGGTGCCGGAGCCGCCCTGGCCGACCAGTACCTCTTCCTCGCCAAAATGGGGGGAATAGGAGGCGACCAGGGCCCGGGCGCCGGAACGGCAGTAGCCTTTCTGGCCTTCCAGTCGATTGACCCCGCAGTGGCGGGGACAGAGATGGCAGCTGGCCAGGGCAGCCCAGGCCTTTTCGGCCCGCTCTGCCAGCTGGCCGCTGGCGTGCAGTTGCCGGTAGGAGGGCGCTATGTCCATAATGATCTCACCTCACATGGGGCGGTTTGATGCCTGCCGCATCAAGGGCGATTTCATAACCATAGGCGGCCTGGCTGAAAAGGCGCTCAGCTTCAACCTGGGCCGTGCAATTCGGCCGGGGGCCAGCTGAGGGCGATGTTCTTGATGCCGAGGGTGACGGTGGCCTCCTGGTGAACCTTGATTTGGGCCAGGCTGATGATGACATCTGCCTCTGCCAGCAGGCGGTTAACCTGCAGAACGGGTAAAAGGGGATGGTTCAATTTTAATTCTAGATAGGGCCCATAGTTTAAATCAACAAATTCCCCACCAGTTTCCTGAATGACATTGAGAAATCCCTGTTGTTGCAAAACCAGAGGAGTAGGGTCACCGCCCGAACCGGCCGCCACTACCAGGCGGGCAGGTTGAAAATCCTGCAGATACAGGAGCAAGCGCTGTAGAGTGCCGGGCCCGGTGATGGTGCCACTGGCTGGAGGCTGGTTTTTAACCAGATTGGGTACTACTACTACTGTATCCCCAGGGCGGAAGAGCTGGGTGTGGGGCAACAGTTCCAGAGCCTGGATCAGAGCATCTCCTTCGTAAGGATGGCGGGTAATGGCGATAAAAGGCTGATGAACGCGACGACGACGCTGATTCATGTTCTCGACCTCCTTCATCAAAGTATAAGGTGGACAGATTGACCGGGGAAAATGTACATTTACCCCAAACTTGTTCTTGCCAAACAAACAATGTTCTGGTAAACTATTAACAGTAAATCCTTTAAGTTAGCCCGGGAGGCTAGCAAGGAGCTGTTTAACAGTACATAAGCTTTACTGGTACTGGGTAAACTGTGCCTGCTTGCTGAACTGGGCAAGCAGGCATTTTTGCTGGAGAGGAGGGAATCCTCGTGGAACTCAGGGAAAAGACCCAGCTCATGGATCCGGAAAGCATCCGCCGCGCTCTTACCCGCATTGCCCATGAAATAGTGGAAAGAAACAAAGGGGTGGAAAACCTGGCCCTGATTGGCATTCGCAGGCGGGGTGTGCCGCTGGCCGAACGGTTAGCAGCCAAAATTGCTGAATTCGAGGGAGTAGCTTTGCCGGTTGGATTGCTGGATATCACCCTTTACCGGGACGACCTGACCACCCTGGCCCAGCAGCCGGTGGTACATAAAACCCAGGTACCCTTTCAGGTAGAAGGAAAAAAAATTATCCTGGTGGATGATGTCCTGTTTACCGGTCGAACGGCCCGGGCTGCGCTGGATGCCATCATTGATCTGGGCCGGCCCCGCTTTATTCAGCTGGCCGTGCTGGTGGACCGGGGACATCGGGAGCTTCCCATCCGGGCTGATTTCGTCGGCAAGAATGTTCCCACCTCCCGCAAAGAGGTCATTTCCGTATATCTGCAGGAAATTGACGGGGAAGATAAAGTAGTTTTACAGGAAATAGTGGAGTAGCCCTTTAAAACTGGTCCTGTGAGGCCGGCAAGGGTGGATATACTAACCGTTAATGTCGGGTTAGTCTGCCTTCCTGCCCTTTCAGGCCGGAAGGCTTTTATTTTACATATCAGAAGAGGAGGACTCATACATGAAGAAACGCTTTGATGTCCACGAAAGACCGCCAATAGGACAGGCCCTGGTCCTGGCCCTGCAGCATGTTTTCGCCATGTTCGGGGCGACGGTGCTGGTGCCTTTCCTGACCGGTCTGGATCCAGCAGTAGCCCTCTTTACTTCCGGGGTAGGGACTATCATCTTTCACCTCTTTACCGGCGGCAAAGTTCCTGCCTATCTTGGCAGTTCCTTTGCCTTTATTGCTCCTCTGGCAGCCTGGGTAACAGGGGCGAAAGACTTACCTGGCGCTATGGGTGGGGCTTTTGTGGCCGGTCTGGTTTATGTTCTGATGTTCTTTTTGATCCGTGCCTTCGGTACGGAATTCATTCACCGGCTGGTACCCAGTGTGGTGGTGGGTCCGGTAGTAATGATTATCGGTTTAAGCCTGGCAGGTGTAGCTGTCAACAACATGGCCTCCTTGCACTGGCCGACAGCCATCTTTACCTGTGTCATGGCTATCATTTTCAGCATCTTCGGCCGCGGTTTTATGAAAGTAATCCCTATTCTGCTCGGCATTATCTCTGGCTATATCTTCGCTATCGTTTGGAACATGGTGGAACCCACCACTATCGGTGAGAACATGAAACTGGTGGACTTTGCTCCCTTTGTCCAGTCGCTCAATCCTGATACATTGCTGGGTTATTTTCATCTGCCCCAGTTTGTTCTGCCCGGTTTCAAGATGGCGGCAATCTGGGCCATTGCACCTATAGCCCTGGTTACCATTATCGAGGACCTGGGCCATGTGCTGGTAATTGGCAATGTGACAGAACGGGATCTGATCAAGGACCCTGGTTTTGACCGGGTCTTGCTGGGGAACGGTCTGGCTACCTCCATTGCCTCACTGTTCGGTGGCCCGCCCAGCACTACTTACGGGGAAAATATCGGGGTACTGGCCATTACCCGGGTGTTCAGCTCCTTTGTTATCTGGTGTGCAGCCGGTATTGCCATCCTGTTGAGCTTTTTCAACCCGGTACGGGTGCTGATCAGTACCATTCCGGTGCCGGTGATGGGTGGAATTGTCATCCTGCTTTTCGGGATGATCGCTGCTGCCGGTATCCGCACCATGATTGAAGCTAAAACCGACCTGTCCAGTACCCGCAATCTGATTATTGTCTCCATCATCCTCATCCTCGGGGTAGGGCTGAAGGACCATGGGGTCAGCTATGCTACCCTGGCGGGGATTATCCTCAACCTGATTCTGCCCCAGGATAAAGTAGAAGATGATGCGGTTCTGACCTTAGAACCTGATACTGTAGAGGAAACAAAACGCCTGCATTAGGAAATACTCCTTTAAGGCAGTCCCGTGAGGCTGGCAAGGAGGGCAAAACAGGCGCGCTTGCTGCTGCCCTTCTCCGGCCTGTTGGGGGAGGGCGTTTTTTGTATAACCGGAAAGGAGGATGGACTATGGCCTGGCAACGCAAGGACCTGCTGGGTCTGGAGGACCTGAGCAGGGAAGAAATCGACCTGATTCTTGATACCGCTGACGCCATGAAGGATATTGTTCTACGCCCGATCAAAAAGGTGCCAACCCTGCGGGGGACGGTGGTACTGACTCTGTTTTATGAACCCAGTACCCGCACCCGTACTTCCTTTGAACTGGCGGCCAAGTATTTGAGTGCGGATACTGTCAATATTGCTACCAGTACCAGCAGTGTGACCAAGGGGGAATCCCTCAAGGACACGGTGCGGACCATCGAGGCTCTGGGTACGGATATTGTGGTTTTGCGGCACAGTGCCGCTGGCTCGGCGGCTCAGCTGGCTAGCTGGGTGAAGTGTTCGGTTATTAATGGGGGAGATGGTACCCATGAACATCCCACCCAGGCCCTGCTGGACATGTTCACAATCAAGCAGCGGAAAGGAACTATCGCCGGACTGACAGTGACCATTGTGGGGGATATCCTGCACAGCCGGGTGGCCCGCAGCAATATCTGGGGCTTGACCAAAATGGGAGCCAGAGTGCGGGTGGTAGGGCCGGCCACTCTGTTGCCCCGGGAGATCGAAAAACTGGGGGTAGAAGTCTATCATAGCCTGGAAGATGCTCTGCCCGGGACGGATGTCATCAATGTCCTGCGCATCCAGCGGGAAAGGCAACAGGCCGGCTTGTTCCCCAGCCTCAGGGAATATGCCTGTCTCTATGGTATCAACCGGGAGCGACTGGCCCTGGCCCGGCCGGATGTGCTGGTTTTGCATCCTGGTCCGATGAACCGGGGCGTGGAAATCAGCCCGGAGGTGGCGGAAGGGCCCTGGGCGGCCATTGAGGAACAGGTAACCAATGGGGTGGCTGTCCGCATGGCGGTTCTGTATTTGCTCAAGGGGGTGCATTCAGATGCTGCTCATTAAAGGAGCGGAAATAGTTAACCCGGCGGGTAGTTATAGCGGCAAAGGGGATATCCTGATTAAGGAGGGGAAAATAGCTGCCATTGGCCCGGAACTTCACCTGGAAGGGGTGCCGGTACTGGCTGCACGGGGATTGCTGGCCTTTCCCGGCTTGATTGATGTCCATGTCCATCTCCGGGAACCGGGACAGGAGGCCAAAGAGACCATAGCCAGCGGAACCCGGGCAGCGGCGCGCGGTGGCTTTACCGCTGTAGCCACCATGCCCAATACCAGCCCCCCGGTGGACCGGGCCATTCTGGTGGAAGGGCTGCGGGCCAAAGCGGAACGGGAAGGGGTGGTACGGGTTTATCCCGTTGCCTGTATCACCAAAGAGCAGGCCGGAGAGGAGATCACAGAAATGGCCGACCTGGCGGCTGCTGGAGCAGTAGCCTTTTCCGATGATGGACGGCCGGTGCCTTCTGCGGCGGTGATGCGGCGGGCTTTGGAGTATGCTAAAATGGTAGGCAGGCCCGTTCTTTCCCACTGTGAGGAACCGACCCTGGCCCGGGGTGGGGTGATGCATGAAGGTTACTGGTCTACCCGCCTGGGGCTCAAGGGGATTCCGGCAGCGGCGGAGGAAATCATGGTGGCCAGAGAGATAATGCTGGCCCGGGAGACCGGGTGTCCTGTCCATCTCTGCCATCTCTCCACTGCTGGCAGTGTGGAGCTGTTGCGCTGGGCCAAAGCCCGGGGTATACCGGTAACAGCGGAAGTAACTCCCCATCATCTGACTTTAACAGCAGCGGCGGTAGCTGGTTATGATACCAGTACCAAAGTCAATCCGCCCCTCAGGGGGGAAGAGGATCTGACTGCTTTAAAACAAGCTTTGGCCGAGGGGATTATAGATATTATCGCTACTGACCACGCCCCCCACACCAGGGAGGAAAAGGAACAGGAATATGATCTGGCTCCCTTTGGCCTGGTGGGGCTGGAAACGGCGCTGGCCCTCTGCTGGCAGGAGCTGGTTGGAAAGGGCATCCTGACCCCGGCCCAGCTGGTAGAAAAAATGGCGGTCAATCCGGCCCGCCTGCTGGGCATTGAGGGAGGGCGGCTGGTGGAAGGAGCTGCGGCTGACCTGGTGCTCTTTGACCCGCGACGGGTAGAGACGGTAACTGCCGAAAGCCTGGTCAGCAAAGGCAAGAATACCCCTTTTCTGGGCTGGACTCTGACTGGCTGGCCGGTTACCACTATTGTCGGAGGCAAACTGGTCATGCAGGAGCGCAAACTTTTGGTCTAATTCAGCAAGGGAAGGAGCTGGAGCATGGACGGCTTTTTGATACTGGAAAATGGCGCGGTATTTCAGGGCAAAGCTTTTGGCGCACCGGGGGAGAAAACCGGGGAAGTGGTGTTCAACACTTCTATGACCGGTTACCAGGAGATTTTGACTGATGCCTCCTATTGTGGTGAAATTGTAGTTATGACCTATCCCCTGCAGGGTAATTATGGCATCAATGCCGAGGATTTTGAGCATAAACAGTCCTTTGTCCGGGGCTTTGTGGTCCACGACCTCTGTGATGAACCCAGTAACTGGCGCAGCCAGTCCAGTTTGCACCGCTTTCTGGCCGAACGGGGGATTGTAGCCCTGCAAGGTATCGATACCCGGGCCCTGACCCGGATGCTAAGGCAGAAAGGCACCATGCGGGGCTTGATTACCACCAGCAAGGCGCCACTGGAAGAATGGTTGCAGACAGTGCGACAGGCTCCTACCCTTTCCATGGAGGAGCCGGTACCTACAGTTACCTGTGCCGCGCCTTATCAGGTGGAAGGAGGCGCAGGACCGCATATCGTGGTTATTGACTGTGGAGCCAAAGGCAATATCATCCGCTCCTTGCGGGAAGTGGGGGATTGCCGCATTACAGTAGTGCCGGCCCGTACTGGTGCGGAAACCATCCTGGCCTATCAGCCGGACGGGGTGCTGATTTCCAATGGTCCCGGCGATCCGGAACGGGTACCTTATGTGATCAAAACCGTACAGGAATTGCTGGGGAAAGTCCCCCTCTTCGGCATCTGTCTGGGCCATCAGATTCTGGCCCTGGCCTGCGGGGCCAGAACCTACAAGCTGAAATTTGGCCATCGGGGTGCTAACCACCCGGTACAGGATCTGGAAACAGGTCGGGTTTACATCACGTCCCAGAATCATGGCTATGCCGTAGCAGAGGATTCCCTGGCTGGCTTACCTCTGCGGGTGACCATGAAAAACCTCAATGATGATACAGTGGAAGGGATCAGGCACCTGCAATATCCGGCCTTCAGTGTGCAATATCACCCGGAGGCTTCGCCCGGACCGCGGGATAACCTCTATCTTTTTGAACAGTTCTTGACTCTGGTGGGGAGGGGATAAGATGCCGAAACGGAAAGATATCAAGAAAATCATGGTGATTGGCTCCGGCCCCATCATCATCGGCCAGGCGGCGGAGTTTGACTATGCCGGCACCCAGGCCTGCCGGGCCTTGAAGGAAGAAGGCTATGAGGTGGTCCTGATTAACTCCAACCCGGCCACCATTATGACAGATAGCAATATGGCCGACCGGGTCTATCTGGAGCCATTGACTCCAGAGTTTGTGGAGGCAGTATTGCGCAAGGAACGGCCCCAGGGACTGCTTCCTACCCTGGGAGGACAGGTGGGGCTGAATCTGGCCCGCAGTCTGGCCCAGTCCGGGGTGCTGGAGGAACTGGGCGTGGAATTGCTGGGAACGCCCCTGGCGGCCATTGAAAAAGCGGAAGACCGGGAATTATTCCGCAGTTTGATGGCTGAGCTGGGGGAACCGGTTCCGGCCAGTGAAATTGTGGAGCAATGGGAAGAGGCCCGGGCCTTTGCCGAAAAGATTGGTTTTCCCCTCATCATCCGGCCTGCTTACACTTTGGGCGGCACCGGTGGCGGGATTGCGCATAACTGGGAACAGCTGGAGGAAATTGTCCGCCGGGGCCTGAAGCTGAGTCCTATCGGCCAGGTGCTGGTGGAACAGAGTGTGGCAGGCTGGAAAGAAATAGAATATGAGGTGATGCGGGATAGTGCCGATAACTGTATCACCATCTGTAATATGGAGAATATCGACCCTGTGGGTATCCACACCGGGGACAGCATAGTGGTGGCTCCCTCTCAGACCCTCAGTGACAAGGAATACCAGATGCTGCGGTCTGCGTCCTTGAAAATCATCCGGGCCCTGGGTATTGAGGGAGGCTGTAATGTCCAGTTTGCTCTGGACCCCCATAGTTTCCGCTATGTGGTGATTGAGGTAAATCCCCGGGTCAGCCGTTCTTCCGCTCTGGCCTCCAAGGCTACCGGCTATCCCATCGCCAAGGTGGCAGCCAAAATTGCGGTAGGATTGACTCTGGCGGAAATTCCCAATGCGGTAACGGGTAAAACCAAAGCCGCCTTTGAACCAGCCCTGGATTATTGTGTGATCAAGATTCCCCGCTGGCCTTTTGATAAATTCACCACAGCAGACCGCCATCTGGGCACTCAGATGAAGGCTACCGGCGAGGTGATGGCCATAGACCGTACTTTTGAAGGGGCCCTGCAAAAAGCGGTGCGCTCTCTCGAAATCGGGCTGGATGGCCTCTATCACCCCCGGCTGGCGGCAGCAGCAGATGCCACTCTCTGGCATAAAGTAGAAAATCCCGATGATGAGCGGCTATTTGCTATAGCCGAGCTCATCCGCCGCGGGATGGAAGTGGATGAGCTCCATCAGCGCAGCCGGATAGACCGCTGGTTCCTGCGCAAAATCCGCAATATTGTCAATTTCGAATTTGCTATCAGCGCCTGGCGGGGCAAGCCTCTGGATGACAGTCTGGCCCGGCTCTTGCAACAGGCTAAAGCCTGGGGGTTCAGCGATTTCCGGCTGGCCCGCTTACTGGGACTAAAGCCGGAGAAGATGCGGGATTTGCGCAAACTGCTGGAAGTAGCCCCTGTTTATAAAATGGTGGACACCTGTGCGGCGGAATTTGAGGCGGAAACTCCCTATTATTACTCCACTTATGACCAGGAAGATGAAGTAGAGAGCAGCCCGCGGCCGAAAGTGGCGGTGCTTGGCTCTGGCCCTATCCGTATCGGCCAGGGGATTGAGTTTGACTATTGTTCCGTACATGCCGTCTGGGCTTTGCAGAAAGCCGGTTATGAGGCGGTGATTATCAATAACAACCCGGAAACGGTTTCCACCGATTTTGATACTGGAGACGCCCTCTACTTTGAACCCCTGACGGTAGAGGATGTCCTCAATGTGCTGGAAAAGGAAAAGCCCCTGGGCGTGCTGGTGCAGTTTGGCGGGCAGACGGCCATTAACCTGGCCGCTCCCCTGGCCCGGGCAGGGGTGAAAATCCTGGGAACGACGGTGGAAAACATTGACCGGGCCGAAGACCGGAAGAAGTTCGATCAGGTTCTGGAAGACCTGGACATTCCCCGGCCCCCGGGCCGCACAGTCTTCTCCGTTGATGCTGCCGTCAGGGCCGCTGAGGAAATCGGTTATCCGGTACTGGTGCGTCCCAGTTATGTCCTGGGGGGCAGGGCAATGGAAATAGTCTACAACCAGGAAGAGCTGCTGACCTATATGGAATGGGCAGTGGAAGTCAACCCGGAACACCCGGTGCTGGTGGATAAATATGTGGTGGGCAAGGAAGTAGAGGTGGATGCCATCAGTGACGGGGAAACGGTGGTAATCCCCGGCATTATGGAACATATCGAGCGGGCAGGGGTACACAGCGGTGACTCCATTGCCGTTTATCCTGCCCTGCATCTGGGACCGGAAGTCATTCGGCGCATTGAGGATTATACCATCCGCCTGGCTCGCCATCTGGAAGTGAAAGGTTTATTAAACATTCAGTTTGTCCTGGATGGAGAGACAGTGTATGTAATTGAGGTTAACCCCCGTTCCAGCCGGACGGTGCCCTATCTGAGCAAGGTAACGGATGTACCAATGGTGGAACTGGCTACCCGGGTAGCCCTGGGAGAAAAACTGGCCGACCTGGGCTACCGGACCGGACTGGTACCGGCCAGGGATTTTCATGCCGTCAAGGCCCCGGTTTTCTCCTTTGGTAAACTGACCCAGGTGGAAACATCCCTGGGACCGGAAATGAAGTCCACCGGGGAAGTGCTGGGGGTTGACCATGAATATACCATGGCCTTTTACAAAGCCCTGCGGGCAGCAGGCTGGCAGCTTCCCCGGGAAGGCACGGTCCTGCTCACAATTGCCGATAAGGACAAGGAAGAAGCCCTGGAGCTGGCCCGCTCATTCCTGGATCTGGGGTATAAATTGCTGGCTACGGGTGGTACCTGGCGATACTTACAACAAGCTGGATTGCCGGTAGAAAAGGTCAACAAAATCCGGGAAGGCAGCCCCCATATTCTGGACTACCTGCGGGAGGATAAAATCCAGCTGGTAATCAATACCATGACCAGAGGCAAGGTGCCCCAGCGGGATGGCTTCCAGATTCGCCGGGCAGCAGCCGAATATGGCGTCCCCTGTGCCACTTCTCTGGATACGGCCCGGGAGATGCTAAAAGTGCTGGCTGACCTTACCCGGGGCCAGAAATGGCAACTGGTCGCCCTGCAGGATTACCCGCGCCTGGGCCGAGGAGAAAGACAGTGGTATTAAGGAAAGGAGGTCAGTCCAGTGGCCGGGACCGGAGTATATAACGGGAAAATCCTGGAACACCGCCATCTCAATGATTATTACAGTCTTTTAACCATAGAAGTACCGGAAATCGCCATGTATGCCAAACCGGGACAATTTGTCATGGTAGCTTGCCGGGAGCAGGGGAGTCTGGATCCCCTGCTGCGCCGGCCCTTGAGCTTGCATAATATCCTCGCCGATGATGGGCAGATCCAGCTGCTCTACCAGCTACGGGGTAAGGGAACAACCTGGTTATGGCAGCGTAGACCCGGGGAAACTTTAAGCCTGCTGGGCCCGCTAGGCCGGGGCTTTCGTCTGCCTCCTGAGGTTAACAAGGCAGTGCTGGTGGGAGGAGGAATTGGCAATGCTCCATTGCTGCCCATTGCCCAGGTGCTGGCCCAGTTTGAGCTGGAAAGCCGCTTTTTCACCGGCGCCAGAAGCGAGGCCCATCTGGTAGGGGTGGAACCCATCGCTGCTCTGGGCATTCCGGTACATATTAGCACTGAAGATGGTTCCGTCGGTCGGCAGGGCCTGGTTACCGAGGAGCTGGCAGTTTATCTAGAACGGGAAAGGCCGGACTATCTCTATGCCTGTGGTCCTTTGCCCATGCTTAAAGCGGTAGTTAAACTAGCCCGGCAATATGGTATGGCCGGACAGGTTTCCCTGGAAGAGACTATGGCCTGTGGCATTGGCATCTGCCTGGGCTGTGACTGTGGTGGCAAAAAGGTCTGTAAGGAAGGGCCGGTCTTTGCCATCGAGGAGGTGGTGCTGAATGACTGAGCCCAACCTCACTACCAGCCTGGGGGCTTTGCAGCTGGCCAATCCGGTACTGACAGCTTCCGGTACCTGCGGCTTCGGGCTGGAACTCACTCCTTTCGGAGATTTGAACCAGCTGGGGGGAGTAATCCTGAAAGGCACTACCCTTACTCCCAGAGCAGGCAATCCAACTCCCCGTCTGGCAGAAACACCGGCCGGGGTTCTCAACGCTATCGGACTGGAAAACCCGGGGATAGAAGGATTGTGCCGGGATGTCCTGCCTCGGCTCACTGCTTTTCAATGCTCTTTTCTGGCCAATATTTCCGGCAATACAGTAGAGGAGTACGGGGAGCTGGCTGCCCGCCTGGAGGGAGAAGCGGTGATTGCAGCTATTGAAGTCAATGTCAGTTGTCCCAATGTCAAACAGGGGGGCATTATGTTCGGCACCCAGGCTGAAGCCCTGGCCGAGGTAACCAGAACGGTTAAAGCCCATACCACCAAACCGGTGATAATCAAACTTACCCCCAATGTAACGGACATCGTGGCTCTAGCCCGGGCTGCTGCTGAAGCAGGGGCTGATGCCCTTTCCCTGATCAATACCTTGCAGGGAATGGCCATTGATATCCGGCGCCGACGGCCGGTACTGGCCAATATTTTTGGGGGTCTGGCCGGACCGGCCATCAAGCCGGTGGCTTTGCGCTGTGTCTGGCAGGTTCATCAGGCTTTACCGGAAATGCCTCTGCTCGGTGGCGGAGGTATTATGAGCGGGGAGGATGCCATCGAATTTTTCCTGGCCGGTGCCAGTGCGGTCAGCATCGGTACTGCTACCCTGGTGGACCCCCGGGCTCCCTGGCGGATCCTGGCGGAAATCGAGGAGTTCTGCCGCCGGGAAGGGGTCAGGGATTTGGGTGAACTCATCGGGGCCGCCCACAGGAAGGAGGAATAATGGCCGTGGAAAAACTGATTCTGGCCCTGGATGTAGATACACTGGCGGAAGCCCAGCGCCTGGTCAGCCTCACTGCCGACTATGTAGGTATGTACAAAGTGGGGATGCAGCTTTATTATAGCTGTGGCCCTGAGTTGCTCAGCTGGTTTCGCCAGAATAACCTCAGAGTCTTTCTCGACCTGAAACTGCATGATATTCCCAATACTGTGGAACAGGCCAGCCGGGTTCTGGCCAGCTATGGGGTGGAGATGTTCAATGTCCATGCCGCCGGGGGACCAATCATGCTGAAAGCAGCTCTGGCCGGGGCTCAGGCCGGTGCAGTAGCAGGCAAGCGGCCACTGTTGCTGGCGGTTACCGTCCTGACCAGTTTTAGCCAGAGCGAATGGGAAGCCACTCTGGGGCAAAAAGAGGAAATCGGCCAGCGCGTCCAGGCCTGGGCCCGCCTGGCCAGGCAATGCGGCCTGGATGGCGTGGTAGCTTCTTCCCGGGAACTGCCTTTAATACAGCAAGCCTGTGGCCCTGAATTCGTTACTGTTATCCCCGGCATCCGTCCTCTTTGGGCGGCAGCAGGGGACCAGCAGCGCATCATGACCCCGGCCCAGGCTCTGCGGGCAGGGGCCCATTATCTGGTGGTAGGACGGCCGATTACCGGCAGTGCTGATCCTCGCGAGGCAGCACGCCGGGTGGCAGAGGAAATGGCTGAGGCTCTAGCAGAGGGAGGTAAGATGAGATGTTAAGTCAGGCTGATGTGATTGCCATTTTCGAGAAATGTGGTGCTTTACTGCAGGGACATTTTTTGCTGACCTCAGGAAAACACAGTGACCGCTACCTGCAATGCGCCCAGGTTTTACAATACCCTGAATATACCCGCATGATCTGTGCCAGTCTGGTGGAACAACTGGGGGAAGAACCGGAAATAGATGTGGTAGTAGGACCGGCTATGGGTGGAGTGATCGTAGCTTATGAAATCGGACGGCAGCTGGGCAAACGGGCTCTGTTCACGGAACGGGAAGAGGGGAAAATGCGGTTGCGCCGCAATTTCAGCATCAGGCCGGGAGAACGGGTGCTGGTGGTAGAAGATGTTATCACCACCGGCGGTTCTGTTCAAGAGGTTATTGATGTGGTCAAAGCGGCAGGAGGAGAAGTGGTAGGGGTAGCCGTTCTGGTGGACCGCAGTAACGGCAGGGCTGATTTTGGCGTACCCCTCTACAAGGCACTAACTGTGGCAGCAGTGGCCTGGGAACCGGAAGTCTGTCCCCTTTGCCAGGCCGGGGAACCGGCAGTCAAACCGGGTTCGCGGGGTTTAAAATGAGAGAGAGGTCCCGGATTTGGGACCTCTTTTCCTTTACAGGGGCAGAACTGCTCCCTGATACTTCTCTTCAATGAATTTCTTGATTTCCGGGCTGAGCAGGACTTCACCCAGAGCCTTGATAGCTTCCTTGTTCTCGTCCCCTTTACGAACAGCGATAATATTGCCAAAGGTTTGGGCAGCCTCACTGTTCTTGTCTTCAGAAACCAGGGCATCCTTACCGGCGTTCAAACCGGCCTCGACAGCATAGTTACCATTGATGACTGCCAGATCCACATCAGGCAGGGAACGGGGAATCTGGGCGGCATCCAGTTCCTGGATTTCCAGCTGTTTGGGGTTTTCGATAATGTCCTGTTTGGTGGCCTTTAAGCCTACTCCGGGCTTGACTTTGATCAGACCGGCCTTTTCCAGCAGGAGCAGAGCCCGGGCTTCATTGGTGGGGTCATTGGGCACTGCGATTTTGGCCTTTTCCGGCAGTTGAGCCAGGTCTTTGACTTTACCGGGGTAGATACCCATCGGCTCGAAGTGAACTTTGACGGTATAAGTCAGATCCAGCTTGTTTTCCTTACTGAAGTCCTCCAGATAGGGGACGTGCTGGAAGTAATTGGCATCCAATTCACCATTAGCCAGGGCTTTGTTAGGCAAGATGTAGTCAGTAAACTCCACAATTTCCAGCTTGATGCCTTTTTTCTCCAGCAGCGGCTTGGCTGCTTCCAGAATTTCCTTGTGGGGAACGGGGGTGGCACCTACTTTAAGTACTACTGTTTCTTTGGCAGCGGGTTGTTCAGCTGCCTTTTCCTGCTGGCCGCCACAGCCGCTGATTAATCCTGCCAGCAGGGCCAGACCGGTGATGAGAGTCAGAGCTTTGCGTTTGAACATTTTTGTTACCTCCTCGTATCATATATTTAGAGATTTAACCTGAACGGTAATATTAACCGTTCATTTTTTGTACCAAATTTGTTCTTTAAAAACTGGAAATTAGACTTCCATTTTGCTGCTGTTCCAGGCACAATGTAATCGTGAGATTGCTTTCTGGGTAGGTATTCGTCCTCCTTGAGGCTTGACCTTTTGAAAAGAGTGACCCCCAGCTCATGGTCTGCACTTTTTACGCGTAGGTTGCACAGACCTATTGTTTCCCCGCCCGTGTGCAGCAGAACGGACGGAAGCAGGTTCTTTAGGTTTAGTGCTCATTCCCGGCGAGGTTGCTGACCGGCCATGATGCCTGGGTCCCAGCAGCAATTTTCATTATACTTTCTTTATGAAAGCGAGGTGATACTGTGAGAAACCTTTTTGTCGGCATTGATGTCAGTATGAAAGATTTTAAGGTTCAATTTATGGACCACCTGGGAGAAACAATCACTAAACGCCAGCGTTTCTCAAATGATAATCCGGGCATGGAATCTCTGGTTCAACTTATCCTCGAAATTTGCCAGGCTAATGATATAGGCTGTGTTATGGTCGGGTTGGAAGCAACTTCAGTGTATAGCTGGCATCTGCAAATGGGGTTAACCTCTGACACCCGGCTAACTCCTTATAACTGTCAGGTATATTCCTTTAATCCTAAAGTAGTAGCTAATTTTAAAAAGGCTTATCCTGACCTTCCCAAGAATGACTGGACAGATGCCTGGGTAATTGCTGACCGGATTCGTTTTGGCCGTCTCCCGGAAAATAGCCAGGTCGATTTTCGTTATCTCCCTTTACAGCGGTTAACCAGGTTCCGTTATCATCTGATGCAGACTATTAGCAGGGAGAAAAACTATTTTCTCACTAATCTTTTTCTCAAGTTTAATACCCTGCAACAAAATGAGGTCTTCAGTAACCTGTTTGGCGCAACTTCAGAGGCAATTTTAACCGAGTTCCTTTCTCCTGAAGAAATTGCGGCTCGACCGCTTGAGGATTTAATTGATTTTCTGATGGAGAAAGGTAACAAGCACTTTTCAGATCCCAAAGCTACTGCTGAAGCGCTTAAAAAGGCTGCTCGTAATGCTCACAGGTTAAGGGGAGATCTTCTGGAACCGGTTAACTTGATCCTGGCTACAAGCCTTGAAACCATTAGATGCCTGGAAAAGCAGGTCAAAACCATTGATAAAGCCATTGCCAGGGAATTGGCTAACTTTAAGCACACGCTTGATTCTGTCCCAGGTCTTGGTCCTGTAATGTGTGCAGGTTTAATTGCTGAAATCGGTAATATTCACCGTTTTAATAACGATTCAGCATTGGCGAAATTCGCCGGTTTAACCTGGCGTAGCCATCAATCAGGTGAATTTGAAGCAGATGAAACGCCGCTAACCAGGACGGGTAATGCTTATTTGCGCTATTACTTTGTACAAGCGGCCAATCTGGTTCGGCAACATGAGCCTGAATATCGGGATTTCTATGCCCGAAAGTACCGGGAAAGCAAAACCCATCATCATCGCCGCGCCTTGGTTCTCACAGCACGCAAGTTAGTGCGTATGGTTGATGCTCTGCTGCGCAGCAACCAACTTTACATGCCCCAGGGGCAAAGGAGGGATTCAAACTAAGGACAACCCAAAATCTGTTTTACATTTTTGTAACTTGTTTCCAAATATATTAGGGAACAGGGTGGTTTTTTTGTTGCCTTTTTTAAAAAACTAAACTAGAAAATATTGACCTTATGGTCTTGACATATTACCGTAGGTCTTATTTATGTTTTTTATTGTATAGCTTGGCAAGATAGTTGCCAAAACTTTGAATGACTTGAACCAGAATAACCAGCACCGCGATGGTGGCCAGCATGATCTCGGTCTTATAGCGATAATATCCGTATTTGACCGCCAGGTCCCCCAGACCGCCGCCGCCGACAAAACCAGCCATGGCTGAATAACCGATGAGGGTAATGGCTGTAATGGTGGCACCCAGAATCAGTGAAGGGATGGATTCTGGCAACAGGACTTTAAAAATTATCTGGAGCGGGGTTGCTCCCATGGCTAAAGCTGCTTCCACCAGGCCGCGGTCCACTTCTTTGAGAGATGTTTCGACCATCCGGCCGACAAAAGGAACAGCACCAATGACCAGGGGCACTGTGGCAGCAGTAGTGCCAATAGATGTTCCCACCAGTAACCGGGTCAGAGGGATAACTGCCACCAGCAGGATAATAAAAGGGATGGAGCGGGTGGCATTGACGATAGCTCCCAGAGTCCGGTTGAGGAGAGGGCTTTCCCAGATGTGTCCTTTTTCAGTTGTTACCAGGATTACTCCCAAGGGCAAACCAAAGATATAGGATAGTACCAGAGCGATGCCGGTCATATACAGGGTTTCCCCCAGGCCTACCCAGAGCAGTTGCAATTCATTAGAACTCATATTCCAGCACCTCCACCTTTAGCCCGGTTGTGTGTAAGTAGCTAAGGGCCTTTTCCACTTCCAGGGAGTCACCGCTGATGTCCAGAGTCAGGATGCCCAGGGGTTGTCCCTTGATATAGTCGATATTGCCGGCCATGATATTTACTGTTACAGCGAATTTTTGCCCCAGGGTGGCCACTATCGGTTCAGCGGCATTGACGCCGGTAAAGACAAGCCGAACCAGGCGGTGAAAACCGGGCCGGTGGACAATCTGCCGGTAGAAGTCTGATGGCAGGTCCAGCTGATACAGGCTTTCGATAAAGGCTCTGGTGGTCTCCCGGGTGGGGTGGGCAAACACATCCAGTACCGGGCCGGATTCGATAATTTCTCCAGCTTCCATGACATAGACGGTATCACAGATTTCCTTGATCACATCCATTTCATGGGTGATAAGTAAAATGGTCAGTCCCAGCCGCTGATTGATATCCAGCAATAATTGCAGGATAGACCGGGTGGTGGCAGGGTCTAAGGCTGAGGTTGCCTCATCGCATAACAGGACACTGGGATTGCTGGCCAGAGCCCTGGCGATGCCAACCCGCTGTTTTTGGCCTCCACTGAGCTGGGCCGGATAGTTGTCGGCCCGATCGGTCAAGCCAACCAGCTCCAGCAATTCATCGACGCGCTTTTTGATTTCCGCCCGGGGTACACCGGCGATTTCCAGGGGGAAGGCGATATTTTCCCGCACGGTACGAGAAGAAAGTAAGTTAAAATGCTGAAAAATCATGCCCATTTTGCGCCGGGCCTGGCGCAGCTGTTCACCCCGCAAGCTGGTAATCTCCTGTCCATCGACGACAATGGTACCTGTAGTCGGAGTTTCCAGCAGGTTGACACAGCGGATGAGTGTACTTTTTCCGGCACCGCTGTAACCGATGATGCCGGCGATTTCCCCTTTGGATACAGACAGGTTAATATTTTTCAGGGCCTGTACCGGTCCATTGGGGCCTTGAAAAACTTTACTTAGTTCAGTAATTCTGATCATTGCTACCTCTCCTGTGCTAAAAATTAAAGGCACCCGAGAGGTGCCTTTTTATACAGGTTACCTCTCTTATCTCTCAGGCAGTTTGCCTGCAGGAATTGGCACATTTCCGTCTCATAGACGGCTGTTGCCGGGTTTCATCGGGCCAGTCCCTCCACCTCTCTGGATAAGAGTCTTATCCCTATGCGTTTATCGTAAGCCAACGATAAATAAATTATCAGGTATTACAGGAAGTGTCAAGAGTTAAAACTCAATTTTTATTAATTTATTTTCCCAGGTACGTAAAATGGCATGATCTTTGGCTATTACTTTAGCGTAGTCAGGACTAACGGGGATTTTACCAAGACCACCTGGTGCGTTTACGATATACTGGGGAACTGCCAGGCCAGAAGTTTGGCCTCGCAATTGGTCAATAATTTTTATTCCTGTGGTAATGGGGACACTGAAGTGAGCTGTACCCAGTACTTTTTTGGGATGGAAGATATAATAGGGACGGATTCGAACCTTGAGTAACTCCTGGTTCAGCTTTTTCATGACATGAGGATTATCATTAATACCCCTTAATAACACGGCCTGGTTGCCCAGCACCACTCCGGCCTTAATCAGGCGGTCAATGGCCTGTTTAGCTTCAGGGGTGACCTCTCGGGGATGGTTGAACTGGGTATTTATATATATAGGCGGATGCTTTTCTAATATAGCGGCCAGCTCTGGAGTAATGCGCTGGGGCAGGGTTACCGGTGCCCTGGTGCCGATGCGCTTGATTTCCACATGGGGAATCCGATCCAGCTCGGTTAATAACCAGTCCAGACGGGAATCGGAAAGCAACAGGGCATCACCGCCGGTAATCAGCACATCCCGGATTTCCGGGTTTTTCCGAATGTAATCCAGGGCCTGTTCCAGCTGATCCAGGGCCAGATGGCGATCGATTGTACCGATATTGCGTCTTCGCTGGCAATGCCGGCAGTACATGGCACACTGGTTGGTAACATTGATAATTAATCGATCAGGATAACGCCTGGTAATGCCGGGAGCAGGGGAAGAGTATTCTTCACCCATGGGATCAAGTTCTCCTTTTTCATCCTGCAGTTCCTGGATTTGAGGGATGGCTTGCAGACGCACCGGATCATCGGGGTTGTTCCAGTCCATTACAGCCAGGTAATATGGTGAAATGGCCCAGCGAAACCTTTTTCCAATGGTGTTTAAATCAGCTATCTTTTTTTCGGATAAAGGAATAAATTGCGCCAGTTGCTCCGCTGTAGTAATACGGTTACTGATTTGCCATTTCCAGTCCTGCCAGTTATGTTCTGAAGCTTGAAATGCTGTCAGGATACGTTCCTTTTGCTGAAGGAATTGTTCAAAAGTAGTGAACCCGGTTGGAATATGGTCTTTTATTTTCAGATAATCCTGGATGGTATCCTTTAGCTCACTGGCTCTGGACAGGGAAATGGACAACCTGGTATCCAGCTGTAACATAATTATCCCTCCTCTTCTAAAAATGTAAAATAAAAAACCCCGTAATTAACGGGGTTTTTGGCGCAGACAAAAGCTATCTAAACCACCTGTCAGTACTGACGGTGGCTGAAAACCTCTATCAACGCTTACGAAGTTAGCTGACGGATTCGGGCCGATAGCTAGCCCTACGCCAAAAGGCGATTCACCCCGAAAAAGTGGTTCCCCCGCTCTTCCATCAGGAAGATTCAGCGTTATCCTATTCAATTTTTTAATATTAGTATATCTTAAACAAAGTGAATTGTCAATGTAATTAGTTGGCGACAGACAAGTCTGTCCGCTGAGCGATAGTCATGGCTACAGGTTGATTGATTATAATAGCACCTGCAGCTACTAGATCTTTTAGCGCTTGCTGGGTTGCCAGAGTCAACTCGCGCGGATGGTTAATCCGGGTAAAGATATTGATTGGGCCTGACTGGTTCAGGACCTGGCAGAGTCCAGCAGTAATGCGCTGGGGTAAGACTGCCGGGGTTCTAGTAACGATGCCGACAGAGCGGATATGGCTTATTTTCCTGATTTCTCTTAACAACCATTCCAGGCGGCGATCAGAAAGCAAGAGGGCATCACCGCCAACCAGTACTATTTCCCGGATTTTCTTCTGCTGAGCCAGAGCATTAAGGGTAGATTGCAACAAATCTAGAGCCAGATGCCGTTCAATCAAGCCCTGCTGACAGGTCAGGGTACAATAGCTGCAATAGATGGCACACTGATTGGTTACTGTCAGCAGATACCTGGTCTCTTTTTTATCCAGCCCGACAGGACAGCCAGCCACGGTTTTGTCCCGCCAGGGCAGAACTTGCAATTTGAGTGGGTCATCAGGCTGTTCCCAGTCAATGGCTGCCAGGTAATGAGGGGTGATGGCCCAGCGTCTATGGGCTGAAGCATTTCTAAGCAGAGAAATTTCCTTTTCAGTTAAAGGGAGAAAATGAGCCAGGTCAAGAGGACTGGAGATGCGGTTAGCCAGATGCCAGCGCCAATCCTGCCACTCAGCCTCGCTGGCCTGCAGGTGCTTAAGGATAATGGATTTTTGCTGCTGGTACTTCTGGTTTCGTTCCATCTTCACTCCTCCTTTCCAATCATTCTATATACATCAGGAATGGTCAAAAAGTCAATGCCTTTTTGCAATTTTTCTGGTATAATTAGATAGAAAACTTGAGCGAAGGGGTGTTAATCTTGACCAATGTATCGGGTTGGCTGGCTTTTGCCGCTGGTGTAGTTTCCTTTGCTTCACCCTGTGTATTACCTTTGATTCCCGCCTATGTAGCTTATCTGGCTGGCAGTACCCAAAATGCCACTCTTGCCGAGGGGAAACGGCTCAGACTTTTAACCAGGGCGCTTTTGTTTATTCTAGGTTTTTCATTGCTTTTCATTTTGCTGGGAGCATCTGCCAGTGCAGTGGGCAAACTACTGTTGCAATATAAAGACATATTACGCCGAATAAGCGGGGCATTGATTATCATTTTTGGCCTGTTTATGACAGGGCTGCTGCCACTGGAGATGTTCTACCGGGAAGTGCGCTGGCAGGCCACTCCCCGGGCTGGTGGATTAGGGGCTTTTTTGCTGGGCCTGGCCTTTGCGGCCGGCTGGACTCCCTGTGTGGGGCCTATCCTTTCGTCTATCTTGCTTTATGCCAGTACGGAGGCTACTGTCAATAAAGGCATTTATTTACTTTCCCTTTATTCTCTGGGACTGGGTTTACCTTTTCTGGTTACTGCCCTGGCTGTTGACAAATTTCAGTCGGCATTAAACAGGATGGCCAGGTTTTTGCCCGTGGTTTCCCTGGTGGCCGGGGTGATTATGATCATCCTGGGGATCCTGATTTTTACCAATAAACTGGGGCTGATTGCCGGATATTTTTCCTGGTTGGCCATCTAGACGGGGTGAGAGGATGGAAAAGAGGGAAATAGTTTTCCAGGTGTTACAAGGACTCAAACCAGAAGTAACTCCCTGGGGAGAACTGCTGGCTCCTGCTGACCTAACCGGTTCCACCTGGGAAGAGAAAAGTCAGTTCTGGCAACAGTACGGCGCTTTCCTGGTCGTGGAAGGGCCGGAGCGGCCAGCGCCTCAGGATACCGGGCTGGAAATCGAAGGCAGAAGAATCTGGCTGGATGAATGGGGACGTTTTTTCTTCTGGTGGGAAGATTGCCCCCTTTATGTGGAACCGGCGGTGGATTTTTTGCGCTGGGAAACTACCATTAACTGGCCGGAAGCGACTGCATACGATTACGGTTATTTCAGGCGCTGGCGGCAGGAGAGTGACCTGTTTGTCTTTGCCCTGCTGGATGGCCCATATCAGCTGGCCAGTACGCTGGTGGAGTATACCGCTTTCCTCAATGCCTGTGAAAACAATACGGAGAAGATGGGGCAGTTCTGGCAGGCCCTGGGGGAATACCAGCTGGAACTGGCCCGGCTGGCCATTCAGGCCGGGGCCCAGGGGATAATAATCGCCGATGATTTTGCCAATCAGCTGGGCCCGGTAGTACCAGGCCATATTCTGGCGGTAGCTCTGTTTCCTGTTTATGATTTCCTGGCCCGGGAGTTAGAAAAGGATGGTATACCGGTATTATTGCATTGTGATGGGGACTTGCGTTCCATCTTGCCAGCCCTGACCCGTACCCGCTTACGGGGCATACAGGGACTGGAGTGGGCCTGTGGCCAGGATCTGGGCGATGCGGAACTGGTCAAGTTGCTAGGGAACCTGCTGGTGATGGGTAATCTGGATCCAGGCTGGCTGGAAGGGAATATCAGCCCGAAGGAATTTGAACAAAGGCTGGCGAAGGTCTGTGCTGCTGGTCGCACATTGCCGGGTGGGCATATTCTCGCCACCAGCAGCGGGTTAACCCGTAGAACCAGGAAGGAGTATCTGGATTTATTAAGCAAGAGATAAAAAAGGGGCAGGGCCAATTTCCGATCACCCTGCCTTTAAAAACATTACAAGAAAATATATGAGTTATGGGAGGTAAGAAGGGAGAAATAGCGTTGCGGAGGCAAGTGATAGTGAAGGTGTTCACTTAACCTCGACACAGTAATGATAACACTTATTTGCTCTTTTGGCAAGAGGTTGGCAAAAAATTTAATTTTTCAGAAAATGATAGGATAGGGCCAGCAGAAAAGCAAGTCCTGCATACCCTAGCAGGGGATAGAGGGTTTCTACCAGTAAGCTGAAAGGATAGTGGGAAAAGAGAATGGCTGCGGCCAGCAGGATGAAAGACCAGAAGAGGGGAGGTTTACCCCATTTATCCTGTAAACGGACAGCCAGACCAAAGAGATTGGCAATCATGGTAGTGAAGATTTCGGTCCACAGCACCAGGATAACAATCAGGCGGATAAAAAATGGGTGTGGCTTGACAATATACAGGATAGGGATTTCGAAGTCCAGGATCTGGGGAAAATGAACCAGCACCACCAGGGCAATCAAAACAGTAAGCAAGCCTATCCCGAGCGCACCCAGCCAGGCTCCCAGATAAAGGGGGCTGCTTTTTTGACTTTGGCCACCCAAAGGGGCTAAAATAGTGGCAGATAAAATCAGATTATAGGAGAGGTATAAAAGGGAAGCCAGCAGCCAGTGGGGCGCTACTCCTGGGCTGGCGGGAGGTTGGGCCATTACTTCCCAGCTCAGGCCGTGATAAAAGAGGGAATAAAGGCTGATCCCCAGAACCATAAGGATCAAGAGGGGCACCAGCCAGGCATTGGCGGCCAGGATGCCGCGAACACCAAAAAAGAGAACCAGCAAGGCGAGCAAGGCAGCCAGAAGAATTCCCCACCAACGGGACAGGCCCAGATGTTCTTCAAAGACAGCTCCGGAAGCTGCAAGCATGATTAGCAGGGTGGAAAAAAGAAAGGCATTGAGCAGCCAGTCGAGAAAACTACCCAGCAGGGGGCCAAACAGCAGACGAAAGAGAGCAGCGTGGCTGCTGGCATTAATTTGCCAGGCAAAGCGCATGACCAGCATACCAAAAAAGCCAAAGCCGAAAGTGGCCAGTAAAATGCCCCAGAGGCCCTGGGTGCCGTAGGAAGAAAAAAACTGCAGGGTTTCCTGACCGGAGGCAAATCCTGCACCTACCATGGTACCAATATAGGTGGCGGCAATTTGCCAGGTAGAAAAATTTTCTTTTTTAACCATGCACTTACCTCCTGCTTCAGTGTACAATTAAAATATATGCAGGAGGGATAGGGGAGAAGAAGATGCAATCCATACCTGTTTCTGTCAGTAAACAGAAAAAGGTGATATTGATTATTATTGACTCCCTCAATCCGGCTGTGGTCAGGGATTGCCTGGAGCAGGGAATGGTTCCAGGACTGGAGTTTCTGGTCAGGCGGGGACGGATTTTTTACGATTGTGTCAGTGTTTTCCCCACCATGACCCCTACCTGTACCAGTTCCATTGTTACTGGTACCTACCCGGATTTACACCAGGTTCCCGGATTTGTCTGGTTCAGCCGCTGGGAGAAGCGGATGATTAACTATGGCGCCAGTTTTACGGCTATCTGGAAATTGGGCCTGCCTACAGTGATGCAGGACCTTATCTTTAACCTCAATGGGCGGCAGTTAAGCCGAAGAATAAAAACTGTGTATGAGCTGCTGGAAGATCAGGGATTAACGACTGCGGCCATAAATTTCTACATTTTTCGCGGCCGCCAGGTTTTTGAAACCAGAATTCCCTGGCTGATTAACCTCCTGACCAGATTTCGCCTGGCTGGCAGGTTAATGGGGCCCAGTCTGCTGGTACTGGGCGAAATCTGCCGTCCGGCCAGGTTGTTTAAAGATGATGAATTCTGGGCTCCGGCCGGGCCGCTGAATAAATTCGGTGTTAATGATGAATTTTCCGGGACAGTGACCAGCTATCTGATCAGCCATGGGCATCAGCCGCCCTTGATGCTGGTCTATTTGCCCGATAATGATGGATACTGTCATCGCCATGATCCCCTGACTGCCTATGAGAGCCTGATGCGGGCCGATCGGCAGATTTGTAAAATTCTGGATGCCTATCCCAGCTGGGAACAGGCTCTGGCTGAAACGGTATTTATCGTAACGGGAGACCACAGCCAAAGCAGGATATTAAACAGTCCGGAAGCTATTATTGACTTGCCCGCTTTGCTGGCTCCTCTGAAACAGGTTCCCCTGGGTCGCAAACTGGCATTGCCTGGGAAGGATATTGCCATTGCTCCCAATGAACGGGCGGCCCATATCTATATCCTGCGTCGTAAGCCCCTGAAACGGGCCCGGGTCATGCAAAAACTGCTGGAGCTCCTGGAAGGGGATAGCCGCATTGATCTGATTCTCTGGAAAGAGGAATGGCAGGGGATGACCAAATTCTGGATCAAAAATGGTAATCGGGCTCTCTGGTTTGTTAAAGGAGGCACTGGCCGAGATCTTTACGGTAATAGCTGGCACTGGGAAGGAGACCTGTCCGCTATCGATGCCAGGGTGGAAGGGCAGTATCTGAAGTTCGGCCAGTATCCCGATGCTTTTCGCCGTATTTCGGCCCTGCTGCGATCCCGCAATGCCGGGGATGTGGTCATTACTGCTGCGCCGGGTTATGAATTTGGTGGCCTGGGGTCACCTTTGCATCTGGGCTTTGGCAGCCATGGTTCTCTACATGCCGTCGATTCCCTGGTACCGTTGATTGTCTGTGGCGCTGAATGGCAGAAGGAACATCCCCGGCTGGTTGATCTGGTACCCTGGCTACTGAAATATTTTGGCATACCTTATCCTGATTATTTAGTGAATGAGGAGGGTCACAATTGAACCAGGGAATTAAAGTATTCGTTTATGGTACATTGCTGAAAGGCCAGTCCAATCACAGGCTATTGCACAGGGCACTGGCTGGTCCGGTGGCGGCTGAGGTATGGGGCTATGCCCTTTATCAGGTAACACCAGCCTATCCGGGAGCAGTACCGGATGAAGCAGGCAAAATCAAAGGGGAGATCTACTGGGTTGATGAAGAGCTGCTGCGGGAACTGGATGAACTGGAAGATTACGATCCAGATACCCATAGTGGCTTATATATCCGACAAAAAACCAGAACAGTGGATCAGCAGGAGGTATATATCTACGTCTGGACCGGACCGGTTCGACAGGAATGGGAGGTGCCATATGAACAGCAACCCTGGCACTCAGATTGGGCCGGTGATCAAAACCCGGGAACTGGAAATTGATCTGGGCGGCAAAGTCCTTAATTTTACTGTAGTGGCCAATAGTGAAGAAATTTTACCCCATACCCTGCCGGATGGAGAATCTCCCGTTTGGGTGGAGTTGTGGCCTTCGGCCCTGGCCCTGGCCCGCTGGTACTGGCAGGGGGAGGATTTGACCGGTAAAAAGGTACTGGAGCTTGGGGCAGGCCTGGGGTTGCCTGGAATTGTGGCGGCTCTCAAAGGGGCATGGGTTATCCAAACTGACTATATTCCTGCCGCCGTGGAGCTGGCCCGTCAGAATGCCCTCAAGAACGGGGCGGCAGCTAATATGGTTCAGCAAGTGGCAGACTGGCGTCAATTTAACATCCAGGAAAAGTTCCATATAATTACCGGTTCCGATTTTATCTATCAGCCGCTAAATCATCCGTATCTGGAGCAAATCTTTAATAACAATTTGCTACCAGGGGGGAAACTGGTTATTGCTGAATATGGCCGGGTGGATGCCCTGCGATTTTTGCAGTTTTTGGAGCAGCAGGGCTGGCAGGTCGAGCAGCAAATCTGGCCAGTGGAGCAGGGGGGCTATACTTATAAAATCAAAATTTTTCAGCTGCAAAAATAAAAGGCGCACCCCTTAGCGGGCTGCGCTTTTTTTTCTGCGCCAGAGAATTATCAAACCTGCACTGGTAAAGAGTACCACACTCATCACCTGGGCGGCGCGGAGAGGTCCGAGCATCAAACTGTCGGTGCGGAAACTTTCCACGATGAAACGGCCCACAGAATAGGCCATCAAATAGAGGAGAAAAACTTCTCCCTTCCGAATGACTGGTTTGCGCCGAATCCAGAGCAGGAAAAAGAAAACCCCTAAATCCCAGAGGGATTCATAAAGAAAAGTGGGATGGCGATAGGCGCCATCGATATACATGGCCCAGGGTAAATCGGTTTCATAGCCATAGGCTTCCTGGTTGAAGAAATTGCCCCACCGTCCGATGGCCTGGCCCATAATCAAACTGGGGGCGCAGATATCAGCCAGCTGCCAGAAATCCAGGCGGTAATGGCGGCTAAACCAGAGTCCCACCAGGATGGCAGTTAAGATGCCGCCGTGAATAGCCAGACCACCATGCCAGATTTTGGGGATTTCAGAGGGATTGGCACTATAATAATCCCAGTTGAAAATGACATAATAGAGACGAGCGCCTAACCAGCTGAGGGGGGCGGCGATCAAGGCCAGATCCAGGATGCGTTCCGGATCAATCCCCTGACGCCGGGCTTCCCGGGAAGCCAGCGTTACCCCGATAATAACAGCGATAGCCATGATCACCCCATACCAGCGGATGGTGAGGGGGCCAATTTGTAAAGCGATAGGATCAATTTTCATTTTCATCCTCCTTTGTTGTCGTCAAGCGGGTGAGTATTTCCGGGCCCGGATTGACGTACAGGGTTTTTTGCTGTTCATAGATAACAAATCCCGGTTTGGCACCACGGGGTTTTTTAACATTTTTGCGCTGGGTATAATCAACCGGGACCTGGGAAGAATGGCGGGCCTTGCTGAACCAGGCGGCCAGCAGGGCACCGGTTTGCAACAATTCAGCCGGAGGGGGGTCTGGACTGTTCCATTTTAAAATTACATGGGAGCCAGGGATATCTCTGGTATGAAACCAGTAATCTTCACTCCGGGCCAGACGCAAGGTCAGGTAATCATTTTGCCGGTTATTACGGCCGACCAGGAAAAGGTAGCCATCCCGGGTTTTGAAACGGGTGGGCTGGCTGATTTCTTCCGCCTTTTCTGGCTTACGCTGTCTTCCGGTTTGTTTCAAAAGCCCGGCTGCCGCTATTTCCTCCCGGATTTCTGCCAGCACTCTGGCATCCTCGGCATTTTCCAGATTAGTGGCAACACTTTCCCAGTACTGCAAATCCCTGATTATAGTTTCCAGTTGCTCTGTCGCCATGCGCTCAGCTGAACGCAGTTTGCCATACTTTTTGTAAAAGTGTTCTACCTGTTCAGAAGCTGTCAGTTCCGGCTGCAAAGGAATAGTCAGCGGTTTTAATTCCGGGTCATAGTAATTGGGTACCGTCAGTTCAGTAAGGCCGGGCTGCCACTGATAAAGATGGGCAGCCAGCAGGTCTCCAAAGAGCTTATATTTTTCTCCTGAGGCCGCCTCGGCCAGGGCCTTTTCCTGAAATTCCCGCCGCTTTTGCAGGCGATTGATCTCCTCTTTGACCAGGCGCAGCAAGTTCTGACGCTGAGAGTGCAGAATTTCTTCCGCCTCTAATCGCTGATATTCCGCATCAGCCAGGTAATTGTAGTAAAGGGGATGAGGGCCTTTGCCCAGTTCAGCCAGCAAATCCTGCAGGGCTAACCAGGTTTTGGTCAGTTCATAGTTGCCCACCTGGTCCAGAGGGAAATCAGGGTCAAGACCTGCTTTCTTTACTAGATCGGCAGCCCGTTTGGGGCTAAAACCGGCGACTGTTTTCTGGAGCGCCTGGCTTAAAGTCAGATTTTCCCCGGCAGCCAGAAGCAAGGGCCCCCATTCCTCTTCCAGGATATGGCCAGGAATTGCTTTTTCCTGGGGCGGCGGGGGAAGGTAAGGACGGCCGGGAAGTACTTCCCGGTGACGGCTGACGGCGTGGGTATAGCGTTTGATGCCATCATAGATCAGGTTGCTGACAGGGTCTACCAGGATGATGTTGCTATGCTTGCCCATGATTTCTACCAGCAAACGGCGCTGGGCCAGCTGACCCAGTTCATCGGTATTTTCGATTAATATCTCTACCACCCGTTCAAAGCCTTCCTGATTAAATTGCAGAATTTTGCCCCCTTCCAGATGTTTGCGCATAACCATGCAGAACATGGGAGGGGAGAGAGGATTGATTTTTTGCCAGCGGCTTACATGTAGACGCGCCCATTTGGGATGGGCGGAAAGCAGGAGGCGGTAATTTTGACCTTGATTGCGTACCAAAAGGTGGATTTCCCAGGGGGTAGGCTGCTGGATTTTTTGAATGCGGCTGCCAGCCAGTACCTGATTCAACTCCGATACTATGGCAGCAATTGCGAAACCGTCCATGGTATGTAGACAAACCTCCTTGTATATTCCATATATATTGTATACAAAAAAGGTAGAGGTTGCAAAAGCATTGATGGTATTATAACATATTTTCCGTAGAGGAGGTAATCTGTGATGAATTTTACCAAAGTGCATGGACTGGGTAATGATTTTGTGGTAGTTAATGCCTTTCAGGAAGCCTTACCAGCTGACCTGGCAGCTCTGGCCCGGGCAGTCTGCGACCGGCATTTCGGAATTGGAGCAGATGGACTGGTCTTGCTTTTGCCAGCTGAAAACCCGGAAAATCATCTGCGCATGCGGATTTTCAACCCCGATGGTTCTGAACCGGAAATGTGCGGCAATGCCATCCGCTGTTTTGCCCGCCTGGCCTGGGAGGATGGTCTGGTAAAGGATACGGTGATCCGGGTAGAAACCCTGGCCGGGGTGATGGTACCGGAAGTGATTCTGGGGGAAAACGGACAAGTACGGGGAATCCGGGTGGATATGGGTGAACCCATCCTGGAACGGAATCTCATCCCCATGCAAGGTCCGGCTGGCACAGTGGTGAATGAACCTTTGCAGGTTGGGGAATATGCTTTACATATAACAGCAGTATCCATGGGCAACCCTCATGCTGTAACTTTTGTGGAGGATCTCTCCCATTTCCCCTGGCAAACTGTAGGACCGTTGCTGGAAAGCCATCCCGCTTTTCCCCGCAAAGTAAATGCTGAATTTGTCCAGGTGGTCAATCGCCAGGAAATGATCATGCGGGTGTGGGAGCGGGGAGCAGGGCCCACTCTGGCCTGTGGCACCGGGGCTTGCGCTACTCTGGTAGCGGCGGTTCTCAATGACCTAACAGAACGAAAGGCGACTATTCACCTGGCTGGTGGTGATCTGGAGATCGAATGGGATGCCAGCACCAACCATGTTTTTATGACAGGACCGGCGACAATTGTTTTTACAGGGAAATACCAGGTTCGATAGGAGGATGAAAAAATGGTAATGGAAGCTCAGCGTATTCGCCAGTTACCCCCTTATTTGTTTGCTCGCATCGAAGCTCAGATCGCTAAAGCGAAAGAAGAAGGAGTGGATGTCATCAGTCTGGGGATTGGTGACCCTGACCGGCCTACCCCTGACCATATCATTCAGGAACTGGTGAAGGAAGCCCATAATCCAGCCAACCATCAATATCCCTCTTCCGTGGGCATGCTGTCTTTCCGTCAGGCTGTAGCCGACTATTATCAGCGCCGTTTCCAGGTCAGCCTGGATCCCAAAACCCAGGTAGTATCCCTGCTGGGCTCTAAAGAGGGGATTGCCCATATGGCCTGGTGCTATCTGGATCCCGGCGATATTGCTCTGGTGCCCGACCCGGGTTATCCGGTCTATGGTATCGGAACCCTGCTGGCAGGGGGTACTCCGTACATCATGCCTTTGAAGGCGGAAAACAACTTTTTGCCTGATCTCAAGGCTATTCCTGAGGAGGTTGCCCGTAAAGCCAAGTTAATGTGGCTGAACTATCCCAATAACCCCACCGGGGCTATAGCTCCCCTGGAATTTTTCGAGGAAGTAGTGGCCTTTGCCAAAAAGTATGATATAATCGTCTGCCATGATGCCGCTTATCAGGAGATTTCCTTCGATGGTTACCGGCCACCCAGCTTTCTGGAAGTGCCGGGGGCTATGGAAGTGGGGGTTGAATTCGGCTCCTGTTCCAAGACTTATAATATGACGGGCTGGCGAATTGGCTGGGCTGTAGGTCGGGCGGATGTCATCAACGCTCTGGGACGGCTGAAATCCAACATCGACTCCGGGGTATTTCAGGCTATCCAGTATGCGGCTATTACCGCTTTAACAGGCCCCCAGGATTGTGTCGAAGCCATGAGTAAAGTCTATCAGGAGCGGCGGGACATTGCTGTGGAAGGTCTGAATGCTATCGGCTGGAAGCTGGAAAAACCCAAATCCACCATCTATGTCTGGGCTCCGGTACCGAAAGGCTTTACTTCCATGTCCTTTGCGGAACACGTCTTTGAGAAAACAGGTGTGGTTATTACCCCTGGCAATGGCTATGGTGAACATGGAGAAGGCTTCTTCCGTATCGCTTTGACTGTGGAGAAAGAACGAATGCTGGAAGCTTTTGATCGAATCAAGAAAAACCTGGGTCCCTTTGAGTTTTAAGGTGTTGACAGGCAAAAAATATCCTGTCTATAATAGTCATAAAAGAGGAAATAAGGAAATAATGTAACTAATGGTTGATAAATGTCTCCCAGGTTCTTGGGTCGGCAGTTATTGACATTAGTTTCATTAGCAGCAAACAGGGCGGGAGACATCTCCCGCCTGATTTTTTTGAGCAAGGGAGGGAGAAAACATGCGAATTGCCCAAATTCACTGGGCCTTTCCACCCATTATCGGCGGGGTGGAAAGCCATCTGGCCATGCTGGGCCCGGCTCTGGTGGAAAAAGGCTGTCAGGTGAGCCTGTTGACCGGAGCTGTTCCAGGAGAGCCTGAAATGGCTGAATATGAAGGGATGACAGTTAAAAGAACCCCTTTACTGGATTTAAACAGCCTCAATCCTGAAATCATCGCCGCCAGGGCGGAAGAGATTCGGACAGAGTTCAAAAACTTTATCGAACAGTTCAAACCGGATATGCTGCATGTCCATAACATGCATTACTTCAGCCCTGTTCATGCTGATATTCTTTTTGAATTAAAAAAGGAATATGGTATTCCCCTGATTTTGACCAGTCACAACGTCTGGGCTGATAGCGATCCCACCTGGCAGGAGATGAACAAACGGGCTCAGGCCTGGGATGCTATTATTGCTGTCAGTCACTATATTAAAAGAGAAATGATTCGTGTTGGCTATGAAGAGAAAAAAATCACAGTCATTCATCATGGCATTGACCTTAACCGCTTTGTTCCGCCTGGTAGCAAGGACCTGGCGGAAATTGAGCGGATTTATCCCCAGTTTAAGGGGCGGCGGGTGATTTTCCATCCTGCTCGCATGAGTCTGGATAAAGGCTGCCACATCAGTGTTCAGGCCCTGGCGGAAATCCGCAGGGAATTTCCCGGGGTTTTACTGGTCCTGGCAGGCACCAGTAAAACGGTGGACTGGGGCTCGCATCAGCAGAAACATGTGCGTCAGATCATGGATTTAATTGAGGAGCTTCAGCTGCAGGACCATGTTTTTGTGAAGTTGTTTGCCTGGTCGGAAATGCCCCTGGTTTACCAGGCAGCTGAGTTTTGTATTTATCCCTCCTGTTTTGAGGAACCTTTCGGTCTGGTCATGCTGGAAAGTATGGCTTCTGAGCGGCCCATCATCGTGAGCCGGGCAGGGGGCATGCCGGAAATTGTCAGAGACGGTATCAATGGCTATATCGTGCCCATGGGAGATGCCCGCGCCCTGGCAGAACGCTGTTGCCGCTTGCTGGCTGATCCCATTGCCTGCCGGCAGATGGGTAAGACCGGGCGCAGGATGGTGGAAAAGTTCTGGACCAGGGAAGTGATGACAGAAGCTACACTGGCCGTATATAAAAAAGTTAGCAGAGGCAAAGGGGTAGATTATGAACAGTTGCAACCTTACCAGGCAGGATGATTTTCGGATTGCCCCGGAGGATATTCGCAGCAGTGTGGAAATACTGAAGGAAGGGCAGATGTTCATGAACTCCCTGCCCGGGGGAGAAATCCCCTGTCAGGATACAGGCGGACTGGGATTTTATTATGCTGATACCCGTTTTCTCAGCTGTCTGGAGCTGCGACTGAACGGAACAGAACCAATTTTTCTTTCCCGCTCTGTACGGGACAGCCATATTGCCCAGGTGGAATTGACCAACAAGGACTTTGTCAGCAAGGGTCAGCTGGTACCATTGCATACTATCCATTTGCGCTTGTTGCGGCTGGTAAGAGATGGGTTTTACCAGCGGTTACGTCTTATTAATTTCAACCAGTATCCTGTGGAACTAACCTTGCGCTTTCGCCTGGGGGCGGATTTTGCCGATATCTTTGAGGTCAGAGGAACCAGGCGGCAGGTTAGAGGGCAAAGACTAAAACCGGAGTTTTCCCACCAGGGAATCAGCCTTGGTTATCAGGGCCAGGATGGGGTAGTGCGTAAAACGCGCATATATTTTGCTCCTGCTCCCTCCAGGATAGGGGAAGAGGGTACTTTGGCCTGGGCTGAGTATAAGCTGGTGCTACAGCCCCAGAAAAAATACTACCTTTACCTGAAAATCCAACCCTGGCTGGAAGAAAGCCGCCAGCAGGAGGAGACTTTACCCCGGGATCTTGGGTTTAAGAAGGCAGCCGGTTTTTTAATCCAATCCTACCGGGACTGGATTCAGGATTGCATCAATATCATTACTGACAATCAGCGCTTCAACCAGATGCTGAGAGTAGGGATTACAGATTTACGGGCCCTGACGACCCATTATCCCGGCAAAGGGGCGGTACTGGAAGCGGGGATACCCTGGTATGCTGCACCTTTTGGCCGTGATTCCCTGATTACTGCCTGGCAAACACTGCTGGTCAATCCCTGGCTGGCCCGGGAAACTTTGCTTTTCCTGGCCCGCTATCAGGGAGAAAAAATTGACCCCTGGCGGGATGAAGAGCCTGGCAAGATTTTGCATGAATTGCGTCTGGGGGAAATGGCCCGGGCTGGAGAAATTCCCCATACTCCTTATTATGGTTCAGTGGATTCCACCCTCTGGTTTATCATCTTACTGGCGGCTTACTACCGCTGGACTGGTGAGCGGGAGCTGCTGGAAAAACTGCGGCCCAATCTGGAACGGGCAATCCACTGGTGTGAAGTTTACGGGGACAGGGACCAGGATGGCTATATCGAATATCAATGTCAGTCAGAAAGGGGCCTCATTAACCAGGGCTGGAAGGATTCCTGGGATGGGGTTATTGATTCTGATGGCCAGCTTCCCACCGGTCCCATTGCTCTGGTGGAGGTGCAGGGCTATTATTACCTGGCCCTGCGGGAAGCAGCTTTTTTGTACCAGCAGCTGGGAGTGCCTTCATTAGGAGAGCAGCTCCTGGCCAGAGCCCGGAGTTTGCAAGCTAAATTCCTGCAGGATTTCTGGTTGCTGGAGGAGGAATTTCTGGCCTTTGCTTTAGATGGCCAGAAACGGAAGCTCAAAACCATTGTTTCCAATCCTGGCCATTGCCTGTTTACCGGTATCCTGCCACCGGAGTATGCCGACAAGGTGGCAAGGCGCCTGTTTGCCCCTGACCTCTTTTCTGGCTGGGGAATTAGAACTATGAGTGACCGGGAGAAGGCCTATAATCCTATGAGTTACCATAATGGTTCAGTCTGGCCCCATGATAATGCCATTATCGGTTATGGCTTGCGGCAAGCCGGGCAACTGGAAAGACTGTGTTATCTGACGGAAACTCTCTTTGCTGCGGCCGAGTATTTTCCCCAGTCCCGTCTGCCGGAACTGTTCTGCGGCTTTACCCGCCGGGGCAATGCTGGCCCGGTCAAATATCCCATTGCCTGTGATCCGCAGGCCTGGGCGGTGGGCAGTATCTTTTTGCTCCTCAGGGCCTTACTGGGGGTAGAATGCCGTGGTAACCAGATTTTTGTCCGGCAACCCCTGTTACCAGATTTTCTGAAAACCCTGCGGCTGGAGAATATCAGAGTAGGAGAAGGCAGAGTAGACCTGGAGTTCACCCGCAGAAATGGTAAGACCTATTGTGGAGTCACCGGTACAACTGGCCAGGTGCAAGTGATTTTTGCATAGGGGGTGAGAAACCATGGCTCAGCTGTCTTTTTCTGGTGGTAAGACGGGAGGTCGGTTGCTGGTAGTTTCCAACCGGGGGGCCTGTACTCTGCGTCAGACCCCGGGCGGATTGGCGATAATCCCGGCGGTTAGTGGCCTGGTTTCGGCAGTGGAGCCGATATTAAGACGGGAAGGGGGGATCTGGGTAGCCTGGGGTGGCCGTTGTGGCCAGGAGCCAGGCCACCTGTTACCCCTGCCGGAAGGAGAGAGTAAATATCTTTTTGCTGAAGTAGTTTTATCGTCAGAAGAAATTAAAGGCTTCTATGATGGATTTTCCAATAGCATTATGTGGCCTCTTTGTCATGGTTTTTTGGAAAAGGTTCAGTTTGAAGAAAACTACTGGCAGCTCTACCGCCAGGTCAATGAAAAATTTGCTCGTACTGTGGTCAAAATGAGCAGCCATAACGATCGGGTTTGGGTACATGATTATCATCTTACCCTATTGCCTGCACTGATACGCAGGCAACGGCCGGTTCTTTCTATCTCCTTTTTCTGGCATGTGCCTTTTCCACCAGTGGAATTATTTGCAACATTACCCTGGGCGGGGGAAATCCTGCGCGGCCTGCTGGCCTGTGACCAGATAGGCTTTCATACTGAAAGTTATGTTCGCAACTTTCTGCAGGCGGTGGAGGAAATCCTCCGGGCAAGGGTGGATTATCTTAACTCCACTATCCACTGGGGAGGGCGGAAAATCAGGGTTATTGCTGCCCCTATCGGGATTGACTGGCGGGAATATCTGACTCTGGCAGCCAGGGAGGAGATCAAAGGCAAGGCAGAGCAAATTCGCCTCGCTCTGCAAAGCGACTATGTACTGCTGGGTGTAGACCGACTGGATTATACCAAAGGTATACCCCAGCGATTGCAGGCCTTTTCTCATTTGCTGACAAATTACCCCTGGCTAAGGGGTAAAGTTGCTCTGTTACAGGTGGTTGTTCCCAGCCGGGTAGAGACAGCAGCCTATCAGAGCCTGCGGCAGGAAATTGAGAAACTGGTGGGAGAAATCAATGGGTTATTTACCACCGATTATCAGGTGCCGGTCCGCTATCTCTATCGTTCTCTGACCAGGCAGGAACTGGTGGCCCACTACCTGGCAGCAGATCTGGCTTTAGTCACTCCTCTCAGGGATGGGCTCAATCTGGTGGCTAAAGAATATGTAGCATCTAAAGCCCGAGGCACCGGGGGACTGTTACTCAGTCCTTTTGCCGGTGCTGCCTTGCAGCTAAAAGGTGCTCTGCTGGCCAATCCCTATCATCCCCGGGAGATGGCAGAACAAATCAAACGCGGTCTGGAAATGCCTCTGCCGGAACAGCAGCAGCGACTAAGTAGCATGATGCGGATTATTAGAGAACAGGATTTAGAGTGGTGGTGGCAGCAGGTGAAAGGAATGAGCAACAATGCGGAGCAGCCGGAAGTTGCTGCTAATGACTGATTATGATGGCACTCTGGTTCCCTTGCGGGAAAAGCCAGAGCTGGCAGTACCGGACCAGCAGCTTCTGGACCTGCTCACAGAACTGACAGAAAGACAGGAGCAGATTATCGCCATCATTAGCGGCCGGGATTTGCAACAGCTCAAGCAGTTTTTTCCCATCCCTGGTCTCTGTCTGGTCGGTGGACATGGTGGGCAAATCCTCTGGCCCGGGGGAGAGGTGGAAAACTGCTTTGATTCTGCAGCCGTCGCAGCGGTGGCAGCCCGCATTGGGGAGATGGCAGACAAAATTATGTCCAGGGAATGCGGGTTTTTGCTGGAGTACAAACAAACTGGGGTGGCTGTTCATTACCGGCTGGCACCGCCTCAACTGGCTACAGAGAAAATACGTCAGCTGCTCAGCCAGGTCAGACAGTGGCTTCCGGCAGACTGGGAAGTATTATCAGGAAAAAAGGTACTGGAATTCAAACCTGCCTGTACCAGTAAAGGCAATGCCCTGTTACGCCTGCTTCAGCGCTGGCCCCATTTCTGGCCAGTTTACCTGGGAGATGATGTCACTGATGAATCAGCTTTCCAGGTTCTGGCCCGGCGGGGTACGGGTATTCTGGTAGCGGACCTGTCCCGGCCAACAGCAGCTCATTTTCGCCTGCGGGATTACCGGGAAGTACGCCAATTATTAAAGACAGGGATTTCCTGTCTTTTTTGTTGACAATTACCCCGGATAGATTTAGACTGATATCAAAAGCAATGGGCGGCGATTGCAATGCAGAAAAAAATCCTATTCTTAACTAGTATCCTTAATTTCTTGTTAAATACGGCTATCCAGGGGTCGGTAATTTTTATCCCTTTGCTGGGTCAAAAGCTGGGAGCTACTGATTTTCAAGTTGGCCTGATTGGGGCTGCGTATGGTGGCGCTTATCTTGTTGCTTCCCTTGCCTCCGGTCAGCAATCAGACCGCCGTGGCAAATTAATTTTTGTGCGCTGGGGCCTGTTTTTCAGCACTTTGATGTTTTTGGCCCAGCTACTGGCCCAGCACTATCTGGTCTTGCTGCTGGTTCGGGCCGGGGTAGGGCTGGCTCTGGGAGTTACCACAGCCGCGCTGGTGGCCTATGCCTTTGAAGCAGGGGCCGATATGGGCAAGTTCAGCTCTTATGGCTCCCTGGGCTGGATTGGCGGAGCTGCAACAGCGGCGGTATTAAAAAGATTTGAGCTGATTTTTCTTAGCGGAGCCTTTTTTTGTGCCCTGTCCTGGCTCCTCAGCCTGTATCTGCCCCCGGGTGAGCAGCAAATCGGGAAAAAGGTAGAGAAGGACTCTTCCGGCTGGCTCAAGGTGTTGCGGCGGGAATATAAGGTCTATCTGGCTATTTTTTTACGCCAGCTGGGGGCGGCGGCGGTCTGGATCATCTTGCCTCTCTATTTCAACTCCCTCGGTTTGTCACCAACCTGGACCGGGATTTTGTGGGGGATTAATTTTACGGTACAATTTCTGGTAATGCGGCATCTTAATCATTATGATCCTGTCAAAATTTTTGCTTTTGGTCAAATCCTTTCTATTTTCGTTTTTTTAACTTATGGGCTGGTAACGCGGTTAGAGTTATTGATTCTGGTCCAGATTCTGCTGGGTATAGCCTGGTCAGGCCTGTATGTAGGAGCATTGTTGCTGGTACTCAGCTCCGGGCAGGAAAGGGGAACAGCCAGTGGCCTGTTCACGGCAACCCTTAACCTCTGCGGCACTCTCGGTCCCTTTCTGGGAGGTCTGGTGGCCCAGTTCTGGGGTTACAGAGGAGTGATGTTTCTGGCAGCTGCTTTATCAGCTGCTGGCATGCTGGTAGCAGTACCGCAGGCGGTGAAGGGAGAAAAAGAAAGAGAAAGAGTGGGAGATAGGAATGAAGGCAAACTTACTGACCTGGCGCGCCGGTTGTAAGGCGGGGCTGGCCATTGCGGTGGGCTATTTTCCGGTGGCGATGGCCTTTGGCCTCATGGCCAAAGCCATTAATGTCAGCGGCCTGGAAGCAACTCTTTTTTCCCTCCTGGTTTTTGCCGGGGCCAGCCAGTTTATGGCCCTTAACCTGATTAAGGCCGGGGTTTTTTCCGGAGAAATTATTCTGGCCACCTTGCTGTTGAATTTCCGCCATTTCTTGATGAGTGCGGCCCTTTCTACCCGATTGGAAGATCGCCGGTTCTGGCGGCTGGCCCTGGTGGCTTTTGGTATCACCGATGAAACCTTTGCCCTGGCTATGACTAGAGAGGGAAAGCTAAATTTTTCCTTTTTGCTGGGATTGGAAGGGACGGCTTATCTGGCCTGGGTACTGGGTACGGTAACGGGCTATCTGCTGGGAGATGGTTTGCCCCCGGCCTGGCAAAACAGTCTGGCTATTGGTCTTTATGCCATGTTTGCGGCCATTTTAGTACCGGAAGGGAAAAAATCTGCTCGCTTGCTGATGGTAGCTGCCCTGGCGGGGCTAATCAATACCGGTCTTTCATATCTGGGCAGATTGCCGGGGGGCTGGAATTTGATTATCGCAATGGTGGCAGCGGCAGCCTTTGCTCTGGTAATGGAAAGAGGAAGGGAGGAAGAGAGATGTCGAGCCACTACCTCTGGTTGATTATAGGCATGGCAGCAGTAACTTATTTGCCCCGGCTCTTGCCGCTAACCATCCTGACTGGAATCAGGTTGCCCCTATCTTTACAACGTTTTTTATCCTATCTACCATATGCTGCCCTTGGGGCCTTGCTGGCACCGGGGGCCTGGCAGGCTATACCCCAGCAACCGGCTGCTGGATTTCTGGGGGTTTTGGCCGCTGCCATCACTGCCTGGCTGGGAGGAAACCTGATGCTGGCAGTAACGGCGGGAGTGCTCACTACTTTTTTCTTAATTCAGTGAAGGATTTTAGTGATTTAAGTCGAACTATGTAGGCAAAACTATGGTTAAGATTGTATAAAAGGCGGTGCTGCGCTTGGTCAAAAGCATGACAGGCTACGGCCGAGGGGAAGGACTGGGAGCTGGCAAAAAATTTACAGTAGAAATGAAATCGGTGAATCATAGATTCTGTGAGGTGGTTGTTCGCTATCCCAGGGGCTGGGCGGCGATCGAAGATAAAGTCAGGTCGCTGGTCCAGTCAGGAGTGGCCCGGGGCCGGATCGATGTCTTCATCAATATAGAAGATACCGGGGAAGAGGCGAAAGGGGTAAAAGTTGACAAAGGATTGGCCCTGGCGTATTATAATGCAATGAGAGAGCTGGCTGGGCTTTTGGGGCAGCCTCTGGAATTCGATTGGACCCAGATTGCCCGCTGGCCGGATGTAATCACTCTGGACCAGGAGGAAGCGGATCTGGAACAGTTCTGGCCTTATCTGGCCCAGGCTGTAAATATAGCTCTGACCAATCTGGTCAGGATGCGGGAACAGGAAGGGGCCAAGCTGGTACAGGATCTGGAAGGAAAGTTCAGTGATTGTGAACACATAACCAATCGCATCAAGGAACGGGCTCACCTGGTGGTAGAGGAATACCGTCAACGCCTGCAACAGCGGGTGCAGCAACTGCTGGGCGAAGTACCAGTTGATGAAGCCAGATTGGCTATGGAAATCGCTTTGCTGGCAGAACGGGCAGCAATTGATGAAGAGCTGGTGCGCTTATTCAGCCATTACCAGGAGGCCCGGTTGTGTTTAAAGGCCCGGGAGCCGGTAGGGCGCAAACTGGATTTTCTTGTGCAGGAAATGAACAGAGAAGCCAATACCATTGGATCCAAAGCAGGGGATTTAACTATAAGCAAACTGGTAGTTGAATTGAAAACCGAGATCGAAAAAATCAGAGAACAGGTGCAAAACCTGGAGTAAGGAGGCTGTTGGCGTGGAGATTAAACTGGTGAATATCGGTTTTGGTAACATTGTCTCTGCCAATCGGATTGTAGCGATTGTCAGTCCGGAATCAGCACCCATCAAGCGGATTATCCAGGAAGCCCGGGATCGGGGCATGCTGATTGATGCCACTTATGGCCGGCGTACCCGGGCGGTGATCATTACTGACAGTGATCATGTCGTTTTATCAGCAGTACAGCCGGAAACGGTAGCTCATCGGCTGATGGCCAAGGAGGCCCCGGCAGCCATAGCTGATCTTGAAGATGATGAGACGGAGGAACAATAGGATGACCGGACAGGGCTTGTTACTGGTGATATCCGGTCCATCCGGTGCCGGAAAGGGCACCGTTTGCCGGGCCCTGATGGCACGACATCCTGAAGTAGCGTATTCGGTTTCGGCTACTACCCGTAAACCGCGGCCGGGAGAGATAGACGGGGTTCATTATTATTTTGTCACCAGGGAACGTTTCGAAGAAATGATCGCTGCCGGAGAACTGCTGGAATGGGCCATGGTTTACGAAAGCGGCAACTACTATGGAACTCCACGCCAGGCCGTGCTGGATAATCTGGCCGCCGGTAGAGATGTGATTTTGGAAATCGATGTTCAGGGAGCGTTACAGATCAGGGAGAAGTTTCCTGAAGCTATTTTTATTTTTATCCTTCCTCCGTCAATGGAAGAACTGAAAAAACGCATTACCGGCCGGGGCACGGAGTCGGCGGAAAGTATTTCGAAACGCCTGGCCTGTGCTGCGACGGAACTAAGTTATGTCAAAAAATATGACTACTGTATTGTCAATGATCTGGTGGAAAAAGCTGTAGAAAAACTGGAAGCCATTATCATAGCGGAAAAATGCCGCGTACAACGCTTGACCTTACCGACTGGAGGTGGAGAATCATGAATAAACCTTCGCTGGATATTCTGCTGAAAAAGGTGGATAGCCGTTACACCCTGGTGGTAGCTGCAGCCAAACGGGCCCGTATGCTGACCAACCCGGAGAGCTCTGCTGGCACCAAGCCTGTTTCCAGAGCACTGGAGGAAATTGCAGCCGATAGGTTACAATATGAACGGACCAAGAGTGGGATCAAGTAATGTGGCAGGGGAAAAGAATAATTGTCGGCATCACTGGCGGGATCGCAGCCTATAAGGCGGCGGACCTGGTCAGCCAGTTAGTGAAAGCAGGAGCTGAAGTCAGGGTTATTATGACCCCTTCAGCTCAAAAATTTATTACACCCCTGACCTTGCAGACCCTGTCCCGGCAGCCGGTGGGGTTGGATATGTTTGCTGAGCCAAAAGCCTGGGAAGTGCAGCATATCGCCTGGGCGGACTGGGCCCAGCTGGTGATTGTGGCACCAGCTACGGCCAATACCATTGGCAAGCTGGCCCATGGCCTGGCTGATAACCTGCTGACAGCGGTGCTGATGGCAACCAGGGCCCCCATTTTGCTGGCACCGGCCATGAATGTCCACATGTGGGAAAATCCGCTGGTTCAGGCTAATCTAAAAAAGCTGCAGGCAGTTGGGGTACGAATTGTTGAACCGGAAAGTGGTCGCCTGGCCTGTGGCTATGAAGGTAAAGGCCGGATGGCAGCGGTAAATACCATCCTCGAGGCGGCAGCCTTGATTTGCTGGGACCTGGATGGCAAAAGAGACCTGACCGGGCGCAAAGTCCTGATTACCGCCGGTGGCACCAGGGAACCGCTGGATCCCGTTCGCTTTATCGCCAATCGCAGTTCCGGCAAAATGGGTTACGCTCTGGCTACAGAGGCGGTCAGGCGGGGGGGCCAGGTAGTTCTGGTTTCGGGACCGGTGGAGCTGGCTCCTCCTCCTGGACTGGCGGAATTCATCCGGGTGGAGCGGGCAGAAGAGATGGCTGAGGCCGTATTAAGTCGAGCCCCGGAGATGGATGTAATTATCAAGGCCGCTGCAGTAGCCGATTTTCGTCCGGTCCAGGTAGCAGAGCAGAAAGTGAAAAAGGGGGACGGGGACTGGGTACTGCATTTGCAGAAAAACCCCGATATTCTGGCCATACTGGGAGCCCGGAAACGGCCAGGACAGGTGCTGGTGGGTTTTGCTGCCGAAACCCATGATTTGCTGGCCAATGGAGCGGAAAAAGCACGGCGAAAAGGGGCGGATTTTATAGTTGCAAATGATGTCAGTCGCCCGGGCAGTGGCTTTGGCAGTGATACCAATGAGGTAACTTTTATTTTTCCCGATGGCGCAACCATTTCCTGGCCTTTATTAAGTAAACAGGAAGTAGCAACCCGGATTTTTGATCAGATAGTTCAGCTCCTGGGAGAGGAGGAATAGAGAATGGCAAAAAGGTTATTTACTTCCGAGTCAGTGACCGAAGGACATCCTGATAAAATGGCTGACCAGATTTCTGATGCCATTCTGGATAGCATTCTAGCCCGGGACCCGGACGCCAGGGTGGCCTGTGAGACCATGGTGACCACCGGGCTGGTCCTGGTGATGGGTGAAATCACTACCGAGTGCTATGTTGATATCCCAAAGATCGTTCGGGAAACCATTAAAGATATTGGCTATACCAGGGCCAAGTTTGGTTTTGATGGGGATACCTGTGCTGTTCTCACAGCTATTGATGAACAATCGCCGGACATTGCCCTGGGGGTTGATCCCGGTGGGGCCGGGGATCAGGGGATGATGTTCGGTTATGCCTGTGATGAGACTCCGGAACTGCTGCCTGCCCCCATTGCCCTCGCCCACCGGCTGGCACGGCGTTTGGCCCTGGTACGCAAGGAGCGGCTGGTACCCTATCTCAGACCGGATGGCAAGACCCAGGTAACAGTGGAATATGATAATGATGAAGTAGTTAGAATTGATACCATAGTGGTTTCAGCTCAACACAAGCCCTCCATATCCCAGGAAACCATCCGGGAGGATATTATCCAGCAGGTTATTCGTCCGGCGATTCCCCCCCATCTGCTGGCTGATACCAGGATACTGGTCAATCCTACTGGCCGCTTTGTGGTAGGTGGGCCCCAGGGGGATTGTGGCCTGACGGGAAGAAAAATTATTGTTGACACCTATGGGGGAATGGCCCGGCACGGAGGTGGAGCTTTCTCCGGCAAGGATCCGACCAAGGTGGATCGCTCCGCTGCCTATTATGCCCGCTATGTGGCCAAAAATATTGTCGCAGCAGGACTGGCCCGGCGTTGTGAGGTACAAGTAGCCTATGCTATTGGCAGAGCCGAGCCTGTGGCTATAGATATAAATACTTTTGGTACCGGGCGAGTTGCAGAAGCAGAGCTAGTTGCTGCTGTTAAAAAAGTCTTTGATTTCCGGCCCGCAAAAATTATTCAGGAATTAAATTTGCGTCGGCCTATTTATAAGCAGCTGGCTGCTTATGGTCACTTTGGACGCCTGGATTTGGACTTGCCCTGGGAAAAAACAGATAAAAAAGATTTGCTGCTTTCCCTGTTTTAATGCAGGATTTTGTCACTTTATGTCGAAAAGTAAATTTGATAGATAGATAAGTGCTTGTGATAACTTGTTGGGGGCATATCCGGGGAAGGTGATAGACATGCTATGGATTTTGGCGGGGGCAGCAGGACTTATCCTGGTCATTATCGTTATCTGGTTACTGCGCTCCATGGATCAACAGTTGCAGGAAGTCAAAAATAGTTTAGATGAATGCTTGGAAAGAGTCCAGGAGGACAAAAGGCCGCGACTATCCGAGCGGTCATGAGCAAGCCAGGAAATCTCCTGGTTTTTTCTTTATCGGTCGGATATGATATAATACAACTGGAAACGAGAGTCCGGAGAGAGGGCGAAAAATGGGGAAAAATCCTGTTTATGCCGAGGTATATATAGATAGACCTGTAAAAGAACTGGACCGTCCCCTGACCTACAGGATCCCGGACCAGCTCCAGGGCCAGGTGCGTCCTGGCATGCGCGTGCAGGTTCCGCTGGGCAGACAGGGGCGGGTACAGGCTTTTGTAACAGCCATCACCGACCAGCGCCCACCGGTACAGGTACGGGACATAATAGGACTAATAGACCGGGAGCCTATTATAGATGAGGAGCTGCTGGGTTTGGCCCGCTGGCTGGCAGACTATTATGTTTGTCCGCTGGTAACAGCAATTCATACCCTGGTTCCGCCGGGTAAAAAGAACTCTGGTGGTACTCTGGTGGCCCTTACTCCCAGGGGCTGGGCCTATTTAAATCAGCAGGATGATGAGGAAGAAGAGGCTGGACTGGAAATGCTGGAGTGGCTGGCTGCCCGGGGCGGCGAGGCTGATGCTCCTTCCCTGCGGGCGATGTTCCGGAGCCAGGGACAACAGGTGCTAAAAAAGTTGCAGGCAGCCGGCCTGGTTCAGGTGGAACAATTTAAAATGGTGGGCGAGAAAGGGACCGGCAAGCTCGGTATTTATCCAGCCTTTCCGCCGGAGGAGCTGGCAGTACATTTGCTCAGTCTTTCACCCCGGGCCAGCAAAAGCCGGCAGGCCTTAACGGTCGCATGTGCTGTACCGGGCCTGACGGTAAAGGAGCTGGCGGCCCGGGCGGAAGTAACCGAGAGCGTAATTAGAGGCTTGCTGGACAAGGGGCTCCTCTGTCAAAAAGCTATTTCACTTCAAGCAGAGCAACCAGAACGCAAGGTAGTCTGGCCCCGGTTAACTCCGGCCCAGCAGGCTGCTTTTCAGGCTATAGAAGAGAGCATAGTAAAGGGCAGAAGGAAAAAATTCCTGCTTTTCGGAGTGACAGGCAGTGGCAAAACCGAGGTCTACCTGCGTGCCATTGCTAGCTGTCTTGAAAGAGGCCAGACAGCGATTTGTCTGGTCCCGGAAATTTCCCTGACCCCGCAAATTGCAGCCCGTTTTAAGGAACGATTTGGAGCAGATGTAGCTGTTTTTCACAGCCGCCTGTCTTTGCGGGAACGGCATCTGGAGTGGCAAAGAATTAAAGAAGGCAAAATTAAAGTAGTAGTCGGGGCCCGCTCTGCTATCTTCGCTCCTCTGCAAAAACTGGGGCTAATCATAATCGACGAGGAGCATGAAACCAGTTACAAACAGGATGTTACCCCCCGTTATCATGCCCGGGAGGTGGCCCAGGAACGGGCCAGACGAACAGGGGCTACCCTGGTGCTGGGCAGTGCCACTCCGGCAGTTGAGACCTTTTACCGCGCCCAGCAGGGGGAATTCACCCTCTTGACCCTGGCGGAAAGAATCGATGATCGGCCTCTGCCGCCGGTGACTGTGGTGGATATGCGACAGGAACTGGCAGAGGGCAATCGCAGCATTTTTTCCCGGGAACTGCAGGAAGCTCTCCGACATACTCTGCAGCGGGGGGAACAGGCGATTCTGTTTTTGAATCGCCGGGGCTACAGTACTTTTGTATCCTGCCGCAGCTGCGGGTATGTGCTGCGCTGTCCTGCCTGTGATGTGACTTTGACCTATCATAGTTCGGACCAGACGGTACGCTGTCACTATTGTGAACACAGAGAACCTTCCCCGGCCCTTTGTCCCCGGTGTAATTCCAGGTATATCCGTTATTTTGGGGCAGGTACCCAGCGGGTGGCAGAGGAATTTGCCCGGGAGTTTCCAGGTGTGAGCTGGCAGCGGATGGATGTGGATACTACCAGTCGTCGGGGAGCCCATGAAACTATCATTCAGAATATGCTGGAAGAAAAAATTCAGGTTCTAATCGGCACCCAGATGATTGCCAAGGGCCTGGATTTTCCTAAAGTAACTCTGGTCGGTGTGATTTCTGCCGATACTTCCCTGAATGTTCCCGATTTCCGTTCAGGGGAAAGGACTTTTCAGCTCCTGACTCAGGTGGGCGGTCGGGCTGGCCGGGATGTCCTGCCGGGGAGGGTGATTATTCAGACCTATTCGCCGGAACATTACAGCATTTTACGGGCAGTAGAACATGATTATCCGGGTTTTTACCGGGAGGAGCTGGAGCTGAGGGAAATGCTGGGCAATCCCCCTTTCAGCTACCTGGTCCGTCTACTGCTTAGCGGGCCCAGGGAAGAGGAAGTAATCAGGGGCAGTCAGCTGATCTGTGACTGGCTGCAACCGGGATTGCAAGCGGATCAGTCCCTGCTGGGGCCCGCCCCGGCGCCTCTGTCCCGCTTGCGGGGCCAGTATCGCTGGCATCTGGCCATCAAGGGCCCGGAGCTGGAGGGATTACGCAGCCTGGGCCGGGAAGTGTTACAGAAATGGAGCAAGCAACGCAGTGGGGAAGTGCGTCTGGTTCTGGATATTGAACCAGTTAGTTTGCTATAAAGTGAGGGAGATAATTAATGGCAGTATTTAAAATAGTGGAGATTGGCGATCCTGTTCTGCGTCAAGTTGCCAAACCGGTAAAAGAGATTACCCCCAATATCATCAAGCTCCTGGAAAACATGGCTGATACTATGTATGATGCGGAAGGGGTAGGGCTGGCTGCTCCCCAGATTGGCATCAGCAAACGGGTGATAGTAGTTGATGTGGGTGAGGGACTGATTGAACTGATCAATCCAGAGATTATCCATTGTGAAGGCAAGGAAGTGGCGGTGGAAGGTTGTCTTTCTGTTCCCGGCAAACAGGGGGATGTGGAGAGATGGGCTAGAGTCAAGGTCCGCGGTCTAAACCGCCAGGGGGAACTGGTGGAATATGAGGCCGAAGGCTTGCTGGCCCGCGCCTTCCAGCATGAAATTGACCATCTTGATGGTATCTTATATGTAGATAAAGCAGAAAATCTGCGCCCCAGCAAATAGGAGGGATACAGCATGCGGATTGTCTTTATGGGAACCCCTGATTTTGCTGTGCCCAGCTTGCTGGCATTGGACCAGCCCGGCTGGCAGGTGGTAGGTGTAGTAACCCAGCCGGACCGACCGCGGGGGCGGGGACAGAAAGTTTCTTTCTCCCCTGTTAAAGAAGCGGCTCTAAGCCGGGGCTGGCCGGTTTTTCAGCCCTTGAAAGTTAAAGATGAAAACTTTCTGGCAGAGCTGGAAGAATTACGGCCAGATGCCATTGTGGTAGTAGCTTATGGTCAGATATTGCCGGAAAAGATCCTGCAATTGCCGCCCCTGGGTTGTATCAATGTCCATGCTTCTTTGCTGCCTCGCTACCGGGGAGCTGCCCCTATCCAATGGGCAATCATTAATGGTGAACAGGAAACCGGTATTACAACCATGTACATGAGCAGGGAACTGGATGCCGGGGATATGATTCTGAAAGCCAAAGTGCCCATTACGGATACGGATACCTTTGGAACTTTGCATGACCGGCTGGCCACTCTGGGGGCAGAGTTGCTGGTGCAAACCCTGACCCAAATCGAGCAGGGCCAGGCGCCCCGGGAACCCCAGGACCATAGCCGGGCCACCTATGCGCCAATGCTGAATCGGGAAACAGAGCGGATTAACTGGGGGGCTGGCGGCCAGCAGATTGTCAACCTGATCCGGGGCTTAAACCCCTGGCCGGGGGCCTATACCCTCTGGGAAGGGAATCCCCTGAAAATCTGGCAGGCCAGGTTTGAACCTGGCACACCGCTGGCTGATCCGGGAACTGTAGTGGAATTGCGCGCAGAAGGACCAGTGGTGGCAGCCGGAGATGGGCACCTGGTGCTAACCCAGTTGCAGCCAGCAGGAAGCAGGGCCATGACCGGGGCAGACTTCCTGAGGGGGCGCAAACTGCAGGCTGGAACTAAACTGGAATAAAGTTGGTGGAATAACTTTGAAAGAACCACGTCAAATAGCAGTAGAAATAGTGGAACAGGTATTATGGCAACAGGCCTATTCCAACCTGACTCTGAATAAAGCCGCCAGTGCCCTGGATAGCAGGGAACGCAAGCTGGTAACTGAACTGGTTTATGGTACTGTAAAATACTATTTAGCATTGGCCTGGCTATTAAATCAGTTTTTAAGTAAACCCCTGGAAAAGATGCCCCACAGATTACAGGCTATCCTGCTGGTAGGTGCTTACCAGATTGTAAAAAGTGAAAGGATACCAGGCCCGGCAGCAGTACATACCAGTGTGGAACTTGCCAAAAAGAACAAATTTACCGGGCTTGCCGGCCTGGTTAATGGGGTATTGCGCAATCTGTTGCGCAACCAAGGTAACTGGAGCTGGCCAGATCGGAATCAGGATCTAGTGGGCTACCTCAGTGTTTTTTACAGCTATCCTCGCTGGCTGGTACAATTGTGGCTAAAGGAACTGGGGGAAGAAGACACAGAAAAACTGCTGGCTGCCGGAAATAACATCCCCCCCTTGACTTTACGGACCAATACCCTGCGCCTGACCCGGGCAGAACTGGTGGAACGCCTGCAGGCGGCGGGTACTGGAGTAAAAGAACTGTCCTGGCCACCAGAAGGGGTAGAACTGACGGACTTTGACTTGCTCACCCGTATACCGGGTTTTGCGGAGGGCTGGTGGCTGGTACAGGACCAGGCATCCATGCAGGTGGCCCATGTGGTAGCACCCCTTCCGGGTATGAAGGTACTGGATACCTGTGCTGCACCGGGAGGCAAAACCACCCATCTAGCCCAGCTGATGTCTGACCAGGGGGAAATCGTAGCCTGTGATATTCATCCCCATAAGTTGAAGCTGATTGAGGACAATTGTTTGCGTCTGGGGATAAAATCCATCCACACGGTATTGCAGGACGCTACCGCTTTGCCATCTGCCTGGCATAACCGGTTTGACCGGGTGCTGGTAGATGCCCCTTGTTCCGGACTGGGGGTAATCAGGCGCAGGCCAGAAATACGCTGGCAAAAAGCTGCGGCAGATTTAAAGAGTCTCCCGGAGCTTCAAAAACGGATCCTACAGGCCGCTGCGGCCTGTGTAGCACCAGGAGGAATCCTGGTTTATAGTACCTGTACCATCAACCGCCAGGAAAATCAGGAGGTTGCTCGCTGGTTTGGGGAAAATTTTCCCGAGTTTCAACTTTTGCCCTGGGAGGGAGCGCCTGCCGGAGAAATACAGCTCTTGCCTCACCGGGAAAATAGTGATGGCTTTTTCCTGGCCCGCTGGCGGAAGGAGGATAAATAGGAACGATGATCAATTTAAAAACCCTTTCTTTGCCTGAGCTTACCTGCTGGCTAACCGCTGAACTGGGGCAGCCCGCCTTCCGGGCCCAGCAAATTTACCAGTGGATCTGGCAAAAAGGGGTTACGGATTTTGAGGCTATGACCAATTTGAGTAAAGAAATGAGGCAACAGCTGCGGGAAAAGGCAAAAATCGAGAGTCTGCAGCTGGTTACCAGCCAGCAGGCCAGGGATGGGACCATTAAGGCCCTCTTTGCCCTACCCGATGGGCAGGCGGTGGAAACGGTGTTGATGGTGTATAATTACGGCACCAGTGTCTGCGTTTCCAGTCAGGTGGGTTGTCGTATGGGCTGTCGCCTTTGCGCTTCCACTCTTGGCGGTCTGGTGCGCAATCTGGAGGCCTGGGAGATTTATGATCAAGTGCTGGCTATGCAAAAACTGAGCGGATCCAGAGTAGGCCGGGTAGTGGTGATGGGGACTGGCGAACCTCTGGATAACTATGATGAGGTAGTAAAGTTTTTGCGTCTGGTCAGTGACCGCCAGGGTCTAAATATTGGTCAGCGTCACCTGACAGTTTCTACCAGTGGTCTGGTACCTCGCATCTATGACCTGGCCCGGGAAGGACTGGCCATTACCCTGGCCATATCCCTTCATGCGCCCAATGATCAGCTGCGCAGTTACCTTTTGCCGATCAACCGCAAATATCCCTTGCAAAAGCTGCTGGCAGCCTGTGATTTTTACACTGAGCAGACCGGGCGCCGGATTACCTATGAGTATGCCCTGATCAAAGGAGTAAATGACAGTGAAGAACTGGCGCGGCAACTGGGCAGTTTATTGCGGGGTCGCCTGGCTCATGTGAATTTAATACCCATCAATCCAGTTCCTGAATATGACTGGGAGCGGCCTGAACAGCAGGAAATTGCCCGTTTTCGTAGAATAGTCGAAACATACGGGCTGGAGGTTTCCGTCCGGCGGGAACTGGGCCAGGAAATTGATGCCGCCTGCGGTCAATTGCGCCGCAGGGTAATGGCTGAGAGGAGCGGGAAAGGATGAGCTGGTGGAGAAGGCTATGGCGGCGTAAAACAGAGTTGATGAGTGGTCAGGATGGCACCATTGTGTTTGCTTTACCGGCCCAGTGTCAGGAAATAAGTTCAGCCGCAGCTGCGGCGTTAGTAATATTATCCGGGGAGGATACTGGCATGCGCCTTGCCCTGCCCCGGCAAACGGTGTACATAGGCCGAAGAGAGGACTGCACCATTACTATTAATCATCCAACGGTATCGAGACTCCATGCCAGGATTCTGCCGACTGACAGAGGCTGGGTTCTGCAGGACCTGGACAGTGCCAATGGTACTCTGGTTAACGGGCGACCGGTAACAGAAGTACTGCTTTCCCCGGGGGACAGGATTAAGATAGGACCCTGGGAAGCAGAGTTTTATCTCTAGGGAGAGTATGTGTGAGGTGGGAAAATTGCAGTTTGCGGTAGGTACCCATGTTGGTCTGGTCAGAAAAAACAATCAGGATGCTTTTATTTTGGCTCCTGATCTCAATTTATTCGGGGTAGCTGATGGGATGGGCGGTCATGCTGCAGGGGAGATTGCCAGCCAGATGGCCGGGGAGATAATAATCCAGGAGTTGGCCCGGAATCGGGAGCAATTAATAGGTCCTGGGATACTGGGACTTTTACGCCAGGCAGTGGAGAAAGCCAACCAGGAAATTTATCACCGCGGGCGGCTGGAAAATCAAAACCTGGGCATGGGTACTACCGTGACCTGTGGTTATTTCTCCGGGGACAGTAACCTGTTAGTTATTGCTCATGTGGGTGATAGCCGGGCATACCGCTGGCGGCGAGGAGAACTGAAGTTATTAACCCATGACCATTCCCTGGTCTATCAGCTTTACCAGAATGGCGGAATCAGTTTGGAGGAAGCCTTTAAACATCCCCAGCGTAATATCCTGACTAGAGCTCTGGGGATGGATCCGGCCGTAGTGGTGGATTTAACGGAACTAACCATAGAACCTGATGACCTGTATCTTTTTTGCACCGATGGTTTAAGCGGTCAGGTTAGAGATGAGGAAATGCTGGAATTGCTGCAAACATGGCAGGAAGATAACAGTGACTTACCTACCCTGGCAAACAGGCTGATAGAGGAGGCACTTGAGCGGGGTGGCAAGGATAACATCACGCTGGTGCTGGTAAAACCGAGGTGAGGACCATGGAACTGATAGGCAGAGTAATAGCAGGCCGTTATCATGTAGAGGAGCTGTTAGGTGGCGGCGGCATGGCAGTAGTATATCGGGCTCATTGTCGCTATTTGCAGCGGGATGTTACCATTAAAATCCTGCGCCCGCAGTATTCTGATGATGCTGATTTTGTAGAACGCTTTCGGCGGGAAGCCCAGGCGGTGGCCCGTTTGTCTCACCCCAATATTGTCAATGTCTTTGATGTAGGTCAGGACGGAATTATCCACTATATCGTAATGGAATATATTGATGGCATCACCTTGAAAAGATATATCCGGGAAAAGGGCCCGCTGGCACCGGTGGAAGCGGTAGATATAGCCCGGCAGATCTGTGCGGCTTTGGTCCATGCCCATGCCAGTGGGATTGTGCATCGGGATATCAAGTCAGGTAATATCCTCATTGCCAAAGATGGAAGGGTAAAAGTCACTGATTTCGGCATCGCCCGCTCCACAACCGATGTTACTGTGACCCAAACCGGGACGATTGTAGGCTCAGTCCATTATATTTCCCCTGAACAGGCTCGAGGAGAACCGGCCTCTTTTCAGTCTGACCTTTACTCGGTGGGGGTCGTGCTGTTTGAAATGCTGGCCGGGCGGCTGCCATATGAGGGAGAATCGCCAATTGCAGTAGCCATGAAACATATGGGGGATCAGCCTCCCTCTCTATCCAAGCTGAATCCTGCCGTTAGCCCGGAGCTGGAGATGGTGGTTCGGCGGGCAATGGCCAAAGACCGGGCGCGCCGCTATGCCAGTGCGGAGGAGATGCTGGAGGACCTGAGGACAGTCCTCATAGGCCAAATTAGTGAACAGACGAAAAAACTGATGCTGGATGAAAATCCAACCATGGTTTTGCCCCGGGATGAACTGAAACAGGCTCTGGGTAAGCAGCAGGCTGCCAGGGAAAAGAAAAATAAACGTAAACTCTGGGCTTGGCTGGCTATTCTGGTTACCCTGTTAATTCTCGGGGGAGCTGGCTATTTTCTGCTTTTACCCAAAACGGTGGAAGTGCCGGATTTGACCAATTTGACAGTAGAAGAGGCAGAACAGCGCTTAAAGCCAGCTCATTTGCAACTGGAAGTGCTGGGGCGGGAATATAGTGACACCATTGCGGAGAACCGGATAATCAGTCAACGGGAAAAGCCCGGGACTGAAGTGCGGGAAGGGCAGGCTATTGGTGTAATTGTCAGTGTAGGAGTGGAAAAGGTGAATGTGCCTGATCTTTCAGGCCAGGATAAGGAAGATGCTCGTCTGGCCCTGGAAAAGGCAGGGTTAGCTCTGGGGACGATTGATTACCAGTACAGTGATGAATATGAAAAGGATACAGTTATTTCCCAGAACCCGGCTGCTGGTGAACAAGTCCCCCGCCAGACTGCAGTAAATCTGGTGGTCAGCAAGGGTAAAAAACCGGTGTTGCTGAAAATGCCCAATGTTACCGGGTTAAGCCTTACTGCTGCCAGGGCAGCCCTGGAAGCCATGGGCCTGAAAGTACCGGAGGAAAATATTACTCAGGAAGCCAGTACGGACTTTTTCCCTGGGACAGTTATCAGTCAGGAGCCTCAGCCGGGGACAGAAACGGAAAAGGGTAGCAGTGTCAAACTGAAAGTAAGCGCCGGTCCTGGACCTCAGCCTCAGCAAATTTCTATTTCGGTAAACATCCCCGGGGCAGGTGAGCCCCACCAGGTCTCCATCAAAGTAGTGGATAACAAGAGCCCGGAAGGCAGACAGGAGTTTATTGGCAGTGGCACCGGGGGTTCCACTCTGGTGGTGCCGATCAGATACTACGGTAAAGCTAAAGCTTTGATTTTCATTGATGGACAAAAATCAGAAGAACAGGAACTAACCCCATAGGAGGACGGTTATGGAGACAGGAATAGTGCTGAAAGGAATAGGCGGCTATTACTATGTCCGCGTTGGAGATACTGTCTACGAATGCCGTCTGCGGGGCAAATTCCGCAAACTGCAACAAACGGCTCTGGTAGGGGATGAGGTAAAGATAACCTCTTTAAACCGGGAACAGGGGGTAATTGAGGAAATTTTGCCCCGCCGTAACGCTCTCATCAGGCCCCCTATCGCTAATGTAGATCAGGCTTTGCTAGTTTTTGCCGCCGCCAACCCTGACCCTAACCGCTTATTGATCGACCGCTTATTAGTACAGGTCAGTGCGGAAGGAATTCATCCCCTACTGGTAATTAATAAAGGGGACTTGGATCCGGAGGGCGCACAACGGCTGACTGCTCTCTACCGGGCGGCCGGGTTTACGACATTGATTACCAGTGCTGTAACCGGGCAGGGGTTACCGGAATTAAAACAGCATCTGGCTACCCGGGTGTCAGTAATCTGCGGGCCATCTGGAGCGGGCAAATCCAGCCTGATCAATGCTCTGGCCCCCGGCCTTTCCCTGAAAACCGGGGAAGTTAGTGATAAAATCGGACGGGGGCGGCATACTACCAGGCATGTGGAGTTGCTGACCGTAGGGGAGGGCTGGCTGGCTGATACGCCTGGTTTTAGCTCTTTGAGTCTTCATAATGTTAATAGTAAAGAACTGGCCCATTTTTATCCCGATTTTTTGCCCTATATGCAATGCCGTTTCCCCGGCTGCATGCACCGGGCTGAACCTGATTGTGGAGTGCGACTGGCAGTAGAGCAGGGGCTGATCGACCAGACGCGCTACCATAATTACCTGGAATTGCTGGAAGAAGTGCTGGAACAGGAGAGGAGGTACTAGTCTTGGTTCAGATCGCCCCATCCATATTGTCAGCGAATTTTGCCAACCTCTGGGCCCACGTGGCACAGGTAGAAGCTGCTGGTGCGGAAATGCTGCATATCGATGTCATGGATGGACATTTTGTCCCTAACATTACCATTGGTCCGCTGGTGGTACAGGCCTTGCGGGATAAAAGCCGGATGACTTTCGATGTTCACCTGATGATCACCAACCCGGACCAGTTTATTGGAGAATTTGTGAAGGCCGGTGCCGATATTATTTCCGTACATGCGGAAGCCTGTACCCATTTACATCGGACCCTGCAAACCATTCGTAATCATGGTATCAAGGCAGCTGTCGCTTTGAATCCGGCTACACCTCTGACAGTGATTGAATATGTTTTACCTTATCTGGACATGGTCTTGCTGATGACTGTGAATCCGGGATTTGGCGGACAGCGTTTTATTCCGGAAATGGTGGAAAAGATTGAACGGCTTAATACCTGGCGGCGCGAAAGAAAGCTGAATTTTACCATTCAGGTTGACGGGGGCATTAACCAGGAAACTGCGCCCTTGGTGGTCAAAGCCGGAGCTGATATCCTGGTGGCCGGGTCCTATATTTTCGGTGCTGCCGACATCTCGACAGCAATCCGCAGTTTGCGGGAAAGGTGCGGGTAAAATGACAGAACCCCTACTCTTGCTTTATGATGAGATTTTTCTGAAACACGAGACCGATTCCCTGGAACATGGTAGCCGCTTGCAGGCTATTGTCGGGGAGCTGAAGGAGTACGGATTGTGGGAAAAAGTACCCCGCAGGCGGCCCCGTCAGGCCAGTCGGAGTGAGGTGTTGCTGGCTCATCCCCATGAATACCTGGAAGCATTGCAGGCATTCTGTGCCGCTGGCGGAGGCGTCTGGGCAGAAGATACTGTTGTTGACCGGGATACTTATGATGTTGCTCTGCGGGCAGTGGGTGCGGTGCTGGACGGGATCGATGCAGTCATGAAGGGTGTCTATCACCGTGCGCTGGCTCTGGTGCGGCCGCCGGGACACCATGCTGCCGCTTTGCGGGGAGGGGGCTTTTGTGTCCTTAACAACCTGGCCATAGGGGCCAACTATGCCCGGCAGGAGTATGGGCTAAACCGTATTGCCATTTTAGACTGGGATGCTCATCATGGCAATGGTTTACAGTCGTTTTTTTACTCTGATTCGGAAGTGCTATACATTTCTTTGCACCAGGATGGCTTATATCCCTATACTGGCTGGGCAACAGAAACAGGCGACGAACGGGGGAAAGGCTTTAACATCAATATTCCTCTGCCGAAAGATACAGGGGATACGGGCTACTACTATGCCATGCATAAAATTATTTTGCCGGTGTTAGAGCAATTCCAGCCCCAGCTTCTGCTGGTGGCGGCAGGATATGATGCCCATTTTGCTGACCCCCTTTCCAGTCTGGCCTTGACCAGTGAAGGATTTGGACAGCTGGCGAAAATGATCAAGCCCTGGCCTCTGGTGGCTGCGCTGGAGGGAGGTTATGATCCGGCTACAGTTGGCCACGCTGTGGCTGCTACAGTGGCCGTCTGGGGGGAGTTACCGGTGGCTGTCACCGACCCGGCGGCTCCTCCTTATGCTCCCGTGCGGCCTACCCAGCGTTTGCGCATCGATGATGCCTGGCAGATCCAGAAAAAATACTGGCGACTTTAAAAAGCCAGGGATTTCCTCCATTCCCTTGACAATCTTTTGTTGTAGAGGGTATAATCATTGTAAACTCCTTCGGGGATAGGTGAAATTCCTTACCGGCGGTAGGCAGCATAAGCTGCGAGCCCGCGAGCCGGCTCAGCCGGCAGATCCGGTGCGCCAGAAGGCAAGTCCGGAGCCGACAGTGACAGTCTGGATGGGAGAAGGAGGGCGAGCAAAACAGCCAGTAGTTACTGCACTGGCTGACTATTTAGTTTGCCCTTTTGCCCCGGGAGCGCTCCGGGGTTTTTTATTTGTGGGCCGAAGTGGTGATGAGGATGCGCGATGAAGAATATATGCGATTGGCTTTAGAACTGGCAGGGAGAGCCAGAGGTCGTACCAGTCCTAACCCGCTGGTGGGCTGTGTGATTGTCAAGGATGGGGAAATCATCGGAGAGGGTTATCATCAGAAGGCCGGCACACCCCATGCAGAAGTGCATGCCCTGCGGGAAGCAGGGGAACGGGCGGCTGGGGCCGATGTCTATGTAACCCTGGAACCCTGCTCCCATTATGGCCGTACTCCTCCCTGTGCTGATGCCCTGATTGCTGCAGGAGTGAGGAGAGTAGTTGCGGCCATGACTGACCCCAATCCCCTGGTAGCCGGGCGGGGATTGGCCCGGTTAAGGGAAGCGGGTATTCAGGTGGAAGTAGGTCTGCTGGAGAAAGAGGCCCGGAAGCTTAATGAGGGCTGGTTATACTATATTAGCCGGAAAATGCCTTTCGTGATCTGGAAGTATGCGATGACTCTGGATGGTAAAACCGCTACCCGCACCGGGGACAGTCGCTGGATTAGCAGTGAACAGTCCCGTTTGCTGGTACATCAGCTCAGGAATGAGGTAGATGGTATTCTGGTAGGCAGCGGGACGGTGCTGGCCGATGATCCTGCCCTTACTACCCGCTTACCGGAGGGCGGCAGGGATGCAGTTAGAATTGTGGTGGACAGCCACGGACGCACACCTCCGGGGGCCCAGGTCGTCCGGCTGGCGCAAATCTCAGCTGCTCCTACCCTGATTGCAACCACAGAACAGAGTTCTGTTACCTGGAGGCAGCAAATGCAGGCTGACGGGGTAGAGGTCCTGGTGCTGCCCGAACAGGCCGGGCGGGTTGATTTAACCGCTTTGCTGCAGGAGCTGGCCCGGCGGGGGCTGGTAAATTTGCTCCTGGAAAGTGGCGGTGAATTGGCCTGGTCCATGCTGGCGGCAGGGCTGATTCAAAAGGTCTATGCCTTTATTGCTCCTAAACTGGCAGGTGGGTTAATGGCTCCAACTCCTTTGCAAGGTGCGGGGATTGAGCGCATGGCAGCAGCCATTACCATGCAGCATGGAGAATGGCGACAAATCGGGCCGGATTTCCTTTACATTGGCTATCCCGCCCGGGAGGTGAAATAAGATTGTTTACAGGGATTGTAGAGGAGCTGGGAGAGGTAAGGGCTCTTAACAGAGGAGCCCGCTCGGCCAGGATAAAAATTGCAGCCCGTACGGTTCTGGAAGGGACCCGACTGGGAGATTCCATTGCAGTCAATGGGACTTGCCTGACTGTAACGGAACTGGGACCTGACTGGTTTATGGCTGATGTGATGGCTGAAACTCTGGACCGCACTAATCTGGGGGAACTGGGACCAGGCAGCCGGGTTAACCTGGAGCGGGCCCTGACTTTAAATACCCGCCTGGGTGGCCATCTGGTCAGTGGCCATGTGGATGGTGTAGGCACCATTATCGCTCAGGAGCGGGTGGATATCGCTCTCTTAACCACTATCAGCGCACCTGCAGGGGTTTTGCGCTATACTATTGAAAAAGGCTCCATTGCAGTAGATGGCATTAGTCTGACTGTTGTCAGTTTGATAGATAATGGTTTTCAAGTATCCCTGATTCCGGAAACAGTTAAACGCACCACTCTAGGCTTCAAAAAGGTAGGCGACCGGGTCAATTTGGAAGGGGACATCATTGGTAAATATATTGAACGCCTGTTAAAATTTCCACCGACATCTGAAAAACGGCAGTCTCAGTTAAGTATGGAATTTTTGGCGCAGCACGGTTTCCTGGAATAGAAGGGGAAAGGGATGAGGAAAATGGAAAAACAGTTTCACAGTATTGAAGAAGCTATTGCTGACATTCGGGCAGGAAAAATGATAATAGTAGTGGATGATGAAGACCGGGAAAATGAAGGAGATCTGCTGATGGCGGCGGAAAAGGCCACCCCGGAAGCCATTAACTTCATGGCTACTTATGGCAAGGGATTGATTTGTGTTCCGATGGAAGGCAAGCGGCTGGATGAACTGGATTTGCCCCCTATGGTTACCCATAACACTGACCCCCATGGCACGGCCTTTACCGTTTCGGTGGATTTTAAGGATACTACTACCGGGATTTCCGCCCATGAACGGGCTCGCACTATTCAGGCCCTGCTGGATCCAGCCACTAAACCGGCGGATTTGCGGCGACCCGGTCATATTTTCCCCTTGCGCTATCGGGAAGGTGGCGTGTTGCGGCGGGCGGGCCATACCGAGGCTGCTGTGGACCTGGCCCGACTGGCCGGTCTTTATCCCGCAGGGGTAATATGTGAGATTATGAAAGAAGACGGGACTATGGCCCGGGTGCCGGAGCTGCTGGAATTTGCCCGGGAACATGGTTTGAAAATAATCACCATCGCTGACCTGATTCAGTATCGTCGTAAAACGGAAAAGCTGATTCAGCGAGTGGAGACCATCAGATTGCCCAACCGCTTTGGGGAATTCCAGGCCACTGCCTATGAAAGTTTGATTGATGGCCAGACCCATCTGGCTATTCATAAAGGAGACCTGACCGCACCTGGCCCGGTGCTGGTAAGGGTTCATTCCGAATGCCTGACAGGAGATGTATTTGGCTCTGCCCGTTGCGATTGCGGCGACCAGCTGGCAGCAGCTATGCGCATGATTGAGCGGGAAGGCCGCGGCGTGCTGCTCTATATGCGCCAGGAAGGGCGGGGCATTGGCTTGAAAAACAAAATCCTGGCCTATAAATTACAGGAACAGGGGGCAGATACCGTTGAGGCCAATGAGGCCCTGGGTTTTCCGGCTGATTTGCGGGATTATGGTATAGGGGCTCAGATTCTGGCTGATCTGGGTTTAAAGCAAATCCGCCTGATGACCAATAACCCCCGGAAAATCAAAGGCCTGGAGGGTTATGGTCTGGAGATTGTAGAAAGGGTGCCCATTGAGATCGAGCCCTGTGACTATAATGAGCGCTACCTTAGCACTAAAAAGTCCAAATTAGGGCACATGTTGTCCTTCTAAATAATTTTTGAAAGGAGCAAGAACATGGCATATCAGTTATTGGAAGGTAAATTGCTGGCCCAGGACCTTAAATTTGCCATTGTAGTAGGCCGCTTTAATGAGTTCATCACCAACAAACTGCTGGGCGGGGCTTTAGATGCCATTAAACGCCATGGCGGTAAAGAAGAAGAAGTAACAGTAGCCTGGGTGCCGGGAGCATTTGAGATTCCCCTGGTAGCCCAAAAACTGGCGGCCTGTGGCCAATATGATGCAGTCATCTGTCTGGGGGCGGTTATTCGCGGTTCTACTCCCCATTTTGATTATGTAGCGGCTGAAGTGGCCAAAGGGGTGGCCAAAGTGGGACTGGATACCGGCAAACCTGTGATTTTCGGTGTCCTGACCACTGATACCATTGAACAGGCCATTGAACGGGCAGGCACCAAAGCTGGAAACAAGGGGTATGAGGCTGCGGTTACTGCTATTGAAATGGCCAATTTGTTGAAGCAAATGCAGGAATGAACCAGGCCGGTTTTACCGGTCTGTTTTTTTTAAGCAGGAATTGTGAAAAAAATGTCGTATAAAGTAAATTAGAGGAGGTGAAGTAAAGAGGTGTAATTTTGTCGAAAGGTTGACAAAAATTCAAAACAGTAGAGGAGGGAGCGAAATGTTCAAAAACAGAAAGGCAGGCATAATGGGATTTGCTCTGTTAGTTGCGTTTGCAGTAGGCAGCGGTACAGGTTGGGCCAGTACTGCCTATCTGAGCAAAGTACCCAGCAGTTTGCCAAAAAGCTGTACTACCTGTCATACAACAAATATACCACAATTGAACGAGACAGGTAAGAAATTCCTGAGCGCTGGAAGAAGTTTCTCTTTCTTGCAAAGTACAAAGACTACAACAACCAGGACAACAGTAACTAAAACAACCTCTACAACTAAAAAATCAACCAAAAAATCAAGCAAAAAACAACCAGTAAAACAAACTGCAGCTAAACCACAACCAGCTAAACCGCAACCAATCAAACCGACACCGCCGCCCAAACCAGCTTTTGATCCGGTAGCTTTCAACTATCAGGCCTGGGCAAGCAGCAAGCACAGCCAGCTGGTAGAGGAAGGGCCCGATAAATCAATTTGGCCCAATAACCGGGGTGGGACTTATAACTGTGCCAAGTGCCACACTACTGAAGGATTTAAAGCCTATATTACTGATGTAAAAAGCAATCCAGCTACTTTTGAAGCGGTATATGGTAATGCCAGCATCACCTTGAAACCTTATGGTCCTTATCCCAATGCCAAAGCGGTAGCAGCTTGTGATGCCTGCCATGACAACAAGGGGCTGCGGATTACTGGTATGGTGGGATTGCAAACTGTGGCAGTTCCAGGACAACCCGGTGCTGATAAACCATTTATGATGGTTAATGCCGGTAAAGCGGCCGCCTGTTTTGTCTGCCATGATTATCGCAAGGCTCCATCTTTCCCCAGGGACTTGAATGCACCTGGGGTAGCCATCCGTGGACCTCACGCCGCTGCCCAGAGTGAATTGCTGCTAGGTTTTGGTGGAGCAGAAGTAACAGGTGAAAAATATCAATCTTCCCCGCATGCTGCTATACCTAATGCCTGTGTCACCTGCCATATGGCAAAAAGCAATGTACCTGGTCTGGGTGGTCACACATTTAAGGTTGCAGCCAGAGATGCCAGCGGTAAATTGATTAAATCAAATCTTAATGCCTGTACTGCCTGTCATCCGGGCCTGAATACTATTAACCGTCAGGCTCTGGGCGATTATGACGGGGACAGGAAAATCGAAGGGATTCAGGATGAAATCAAAGGTTTGATCGCTGTGCTGGAAGAAGCTATTAATGAGAAACTGGGTTATCCTGAAGCCCATGCTGTCAGTACCGGTGGTCAAATCATTATCTACACTGATATGAAGCATACTGACTCTTTAACACATAAGTTTGAAAATAACAAATGGGTAGTGGATACAACCAAACCTTACTGGACTAACCCTGCAGCAAAAGAAATCTATAATGCTCTTTTCAATATCTTCTTTATTGAGGATGAAGGATCTTATGGGATTCACAACCCTGTTTATGCAGTACAGCTTCTGCAAAAATCCTATAAAGAACTAACTGGTCATGATGTACCTAATGCCAGAATTCGTTAAAATCTAAGGTATATTTCCCCCTTTCTGCCACATAATAATGTTGTACAAGCATGTGGCAAAGGGGGTTCTTTTTATGTGGAAGAAAATGATTATCTGGATAACAGCATTTACACTGCTTTTTCCGGCTGCAGCCGGTGCTGCAAAGATAAAAACTGGTCAGCAGCCTGCACAGCCGGTGGTTCAACTGGAGACTACAGCACAATCAGCCGTTTTGATGGAAGCTAATAGTGGACAGATTCTCTATGAAAAAAATATGCATCAGGCCTTGCCGCCGGCCAGTGTAACTAAAATCATGACTTTGCTGGTGGCTGTAGAGGCTGTGGAACAGGGCAAAGTAAAACTGGAAGACCGGATTAAGGCAAGCGAAAATGCTGCCGGCATGGGTGGATCCCAGATCTATCTTGAACCCGGGGAAGAAATGACACTAAAAGACCTGCTGATTTCGATAGCTGTTGGTTCTGCCAATGATGCCTGTGTAGCAGTGGCGGAGCATGTTGCCGGTTCCCATGAGGCTTTTGTGGAAATGATGAACCAGAAGCTTAAGGATCTGGGTCTGAAGGACAGTAAGTTTGTCAATGCTTATGGTTTGCCTGCTGAAGGTCATGTCGCTTCTGCTTATGACCTGGCTATGATCCTCCGGGAAGGGATGAAACATCCCCTCTTCCGGGAATTGACCTCTATTAAGGAATATGACCTCCGGGGTGGTGAATTTAAGTTATATAATACCAATAAGCTGCTCTGGTGGTATAATGGTGCTGATACAGGCAAAACGGGCTGGACCACTGAAGCCAAATACTGCCTGGCTTCTTCGGCCCAGCGGGATGGCTTGCGCCTGATTGCAGTGGTGATGGCAACCCCCGAGCCTCGCAGCCATTTCCGGGAATCTATCAAGCTGTATAATTATGGGTTTGCCCGATATAAGGCCGTTAATATCAGTCAGGCTGGGCAGGTTCAGGGTGTTATCCCGGTAAGTAAAGGCCAGGTCAAACAGGTAAAAGCTGTAAGCCAGGAACCGGTAGTAATGGTGGTGGAAAAAGGCCAGGAGAAAAAAGTAACCTATAAGGTAGAAATTCCTGCTCGAGTTCAGGCTCCGATTAAGAAGGGGCAGAAAATTGGTAAACTAATCATAATGTTTGAAGGTCAACCAGTAAAAATTGTGGATTTGGTGGCTGCGAGGGAAGTAGAGGCAGCTACCTTAAATCAGCATTTTGGTGCCATCTGGCAAAAAGCCACAGGAATTAAATAAGATAAATACTGGGTTTAAAAGGGTTTTGTTGTGGTCAATCAGCAAAACCCTTATAATATTTTTAAGAGTAAAAAGGAAAAGGTGTGGAGTATGAAACGCCAGGAATTAATCTTGAATTACCTGAAAGAGATGATTGGCCAATTTCCTCAGGGCCTAAGTGCAGGTGAAATTGCTGGAGCACTGGGTTTAGAGCGGGCCAATGTCAGCCGGGAATTAAATGAGGCGGTAAGAAAAGGCATACTGGGTAAAAGCAGTGGCAGACCAGTCAGGTATTTTTATCTGGCAGCTTCAGAACAGCAAAAGAATAGGATGGGTGCAACCGATGCTTTCCAGAGATTGATCGGAGCGGAACAAAGCCTGGAACAGGCTGTCTTGCAGGCTAAAGCTGCCATTTTGTATCCCCCGCAGGGGCTACACTGTCTTCTGATTGGGCCTACCGGTGTGGGTAAAACCCAGTTTGCTGAGACAATGTACCGGTTCGCCCTGGAAAAAGGAGTATTACCACCCACCGCGCCTTTTGTTTCCTTTAATTGCGCTGATTATGCCCATAATCCTCAGCTACTGCTGGGGGTACTTTTTGGGGTGAAGAAAGGAGCCTACACCGGGGCGGAGAGGGATCAGGAAGGACTGGTAGCCAAAGCTCACGGCGGGATTCTGTTCCTTGATGAAATCCATCGCTTGCCGGCAGAAGGGCAGGAAATGCTGTTCTATCTGCTGGACAAGGGACGCTATCGGCCGCTGGGGGAAACGGGGGAGTACAGGGAAGCCAGGGTTTTATTATTAGGGGCTACCACTGAAAATCCCCAGTCCCAGCTACTGTCCACTTTTTGCCGCCGGATTCCTATGTTGATTGAGTTGCCACCACTGGGGGAAAGAACCAGGGAAGAAAGATTATCACTGATTCGCAGCTTTCTTGAGGACGAGGCCCGAAGGATGCGACAGACCCTGGAAATTACCGAGGAAGCCGTTATGGCCCTTGCTTTATATGAACCCCGGGGAAATATCGGACAATTAAAAAGCGACATTCAGCTGGCCTGTGCCAAGGCTTTTTTGCATTTCGTCACAGATGGGGAAGAGCGGGTTAAAGTGGAGATTGGTGATTTGCCGGTGACTGTACGACAAAGTTTAGCGGAAAAAAGTGAGCAGGGAAGACAACTGCGCAGTTTGTTACTGGCCCAGCCTGCCTGGATTTTTGAGCCTGAGTCCAGGCAAAAGGGCCGAGTATTGCCGGCTGAACCAATTCAGGAACCGGATTTTTACCAGTTGATCAGTAAAAGGGTAAAAAGCCTGGCTGCCCGTAAACTGTCAGAACAGGAAATTCAACAGATCCTGTATAATGATATCGAAAGATATTTTCAGCGCTTACTGGCCGGTTTGCCGGAAAAGATTGATCAGATTATCCCATCCCAGTATCTTGAAAAAATATCCTTTCTGGTTGCCGAAGCGGAACTGGCCTTAGGACGCACCTTGCCAGCCCGGGTTTATTATGGAATAGCCATGCATTTGACTACAACCATAGAACATATAAAGAATGGCAAATCCATGCCCAGGACACCTATTGGTACCTGGGTGGAAGAGTATCCAGATGAGTTGAAGGCAGCGGAACAGATTATTGCTGCCCTGGAACAGGAAATGGGATTAAAATTTCCAGACGAAGAAGCCGCTCTGGTGGCGCTATTTTTAGCTTCGGAACGTAAACAGGAGGAAAAAAATCAGAGCGGGCAACCTGGAATTGTGGTACTCTGTCATGGCCGGGCTACAGCCAGCAGCATGGCAGAGGTTGCAGCGGAATTGCTGGGATTTCAGGAAATTCTGACCCTGGATATGCCTTTAACCATGAGTCCGGAAGAGGCCCTGGAACAGGCGACAGAACTGGTGCGTAAAGCAGACCAGGGCCTGGGAGTGGTACTCCTGGTAGATATGGGATCCTTTCTGGCTTTTGGAGAGATTATCAGTGAGCGGACCGGTATAGTTACTGAAGTAGTAGAGGGAGTAAATACGATGCTGGTCATGCAGGCTTTGCGTCTGGTACAAAAGGAAAAGCTTACTGCCCGCACTCTGGCAGCCAGATTGCGCAAAAGAGAACAGCCTGGGAGACAGACAAATAAAATTGTTGTTTCCGGTAGTGGACATAAGAGATTGGAAGGGGTGATTCTGGTAACCTGTTCTACTGGTGAAGGCAGTGCTCTTAAAATCAAGGCTTTACTGGAAGAAAAGTTGCCTGAACTGGCGGAAAGAAATATCAACTTGCTACCGGTAGGACCTCATAATCTGCAGGTTCCTGCGGGTAAACAGATTCTGGCTGTGGTAGGCAGTTTTCCCCTGCCAGAACTGCAGGTGCCCTTTATTTCCATTGATCGCATTCTTACAGCAGCAGGTTTAAGTCAGTTGCGCTGGTTAATCAACGGCGGAGAGCAGTTAAACTGGCTGGAGGCAGACTCTCAGGATCGTCAGCAATTGCTGGCTAAAATGGAAGAGACTCTGGCCAAGCACTTACGCTTTATTAACCCCTTACGGGCCTTACCTCTGGTCATTGACTGCCTGTCTCGCTATGAGCGGGAGATGGGGCGGCAGTTACCTGATGGTAACTGGGTAGGTTTGATAATGCACATTGTTTGCATGCTGGAAAGGAAAATCCAGAACAGATTGAACCTGCAAGAAGACGAGGTTTCGGGAAGTCAGATGGAACATCCGTTTCTGCAGTTGTTTCAGCCGGTACTGGCTGAATTTGATGTTAAGCTGACGGCCAGGGAAAAAGCCAATTTGCTGCATTTGCTGGAACAGGCCCTGCGGCAGAAGGAGGAAAAATAAATGAAACCAGTCCGTATCTTACTGGTATGCAGTTTTGGTATGTCAACCAGCTTACTGGTGGAAGCCATGCAGACTGAGGCTGAACTGCGCAAACTTACTGCTAAAATCGACTATATCGGCAGTAATGAAATCCATGACTACTGGGAGAGGACGGATGTTATCCTGCTGGGTCCACAGGTAGGTTATCTGCAAAAAACCTGGGCAGATAAGGGAAAGCCCCTGGCCGTCATACCCCCGCTAGCTTATGCTATGGCTGATGGTAAAGCGGCCCTGGATTTGGCTTTATCCTTAATCCAGCAGCAGAAGAGCGAGGAATAGGCTATGGTTAACTGGCTGGAACTAAAATTTCTGCCCTTTGCCGTGAAACTGGCGGAAAATCGCTATTTACAGGCTGTGCGTGATGCTTTTATTGGTTACGGTTTACCCATGATTTTACTGGGCTCTTTCTTTCTCCTGCTGGCCAATCCTCCCCTGCCGGCGGCCTGGCTGCCGCGGCAGTGGTTTCAGCTCAATACTACTCTACTGGTTATTTTCAATGCCACGTTCGGTCTGCTCAGTCTCTGGATTGCCTGGGGGACGGCCAACGCTTTAGCAGCCTATTATCGTCTGGACCGAGAGAGGATTGCCCTGACAGCGACAGCGGTTTTTGTGGCAGGCAGTTTTCCAGCTCGGCCAGTGGTTGCTACCGTAGAGAACTGGCTCACTGAACTTGGTCCGCAGGGTTTACTGTTTGCAGTGCTCTGTGCCATTTTGACTGTGGAAATATTTCGCTGGTTTCAGCAAAAAGGCTGGTTACTGCGTTTGCCCAAAGGGGTTCCGGCCGGGATAGCCCGCACCCTGGCCATTTTGTTGCCGGCTGGATTTGTTTTAACCCTGATCTGGTTAAGCAGGTTGCTGCTGGCTGTTGGATTAGGACAGGCTGATTTAACCTGGTCAGCGGCTGTGCGTCAGTTGATTACCCCTCTGGTTAGGGCCTCAGATACTTACTGGTCTGCTTTACTGCAGATTCTGGTGATGATGTTGCTCTGGAGTGTTGGCCTGCACGGTATGAACCTGGTTTCGGCCATTGCCTATCCCCTCTGGGCAGCCAATCTCAGTGAGAATTTTAGCTGGTCTCTGGCACAGCCAGGCACTGTATTGCCACATATTGTAACTGAGCCTTTCTATCATATTTTTGCCCACCTGGGTGGTTCAGGGGCGACGATGCCTCTGGTAATATATTTGCTGAAAAGCAAAAGCAAGACCTTACGTCAGGTAGGACGGGTTGCCTTATTACCGGCCCTGTTCAATATCAATGAGCCGATAACTTTTGGGGTGCCGTTGGCATTAAACCCGGTAATGATTATTCCTTTTATCCTGGCCCCAGCGATGATTGTAACTGTGAATTACTGGGCCATGGCCTGGGGCTGGGTAGCCAGGCCTTTGTATCAATTGCCTTTTACTGTACCGGTCTTATTCAGCGGGTATTTGAGCAATGGGCATATTAGCGGTACTGTGTTACAAGCAGTGGATTTGTTACTGGCAGCATTGATTTATTGGCCGTTTTTTCGCTTGTGGGAAACAAAAGTATTACACACTGAGGCTGAACAGTCTGACACACTAAAATGAAGTGTGTTAAAAAGCCTGTCCCTGAACAAAAAAGCCGCTGGGACAGGCTTTTTTCTGTTTTGGCACGCTCCTTGCTTAATATTAGGCTGGCAGGCAACAACAAGCAGAAGAAAAAAGGAGGGTCCTGGATGTCCAAATTCATGAAGCGAATCGCTCTACTGCTGGCACTATTAATTGGTTTCAGCGCCCTGGCCGGTTGTGGTAATACCAATAATGCTGGAAACAGCGGGGACAACCAGCCAGAAAAGAAGAAAATTAAAATCGGTGTTTCTGTCGCTACCATGCAGGAAGCTGTTTATACCTTTATGAAAAAGGCCATGGAAGACAATGCTGCTGCTAACAATGCGGAAATCATCTGGACTTCTGCAGATAACAAGGAAGAAAAGCAATTATCTGATGTCGAAAGTTTGCTGTCGCAGGGAATCGATGTTTTGATTTTGCATGCTGTTAACACTGGCGCTGCTGCTTCTCTGGTAGCCAAGGCTGAGGCTGCCGGGGTACCTGTAGTGGCTATGGACCGTCTCCCGGAAAATGCCAAAGTGGCCCTGTATGTAACTGCTGACTCCAGGCAGGTTGGTCGGATTCAGGCTCAGTATCTGGCCGAACAGCTGGGTGGTAAAGGGAATGTTATCATCCTGGAAGGGGAAGCTGGCAATGGCGTGGCCCGGGACATTACTGCCGGTAACAAGGAAGTACTGGCCAAGTATCCCGACATCAAAGTCGTAGTGGATCAGGCTCACAAAGGCTGGGCCCGGGACCTGGCCATGAATACTGTAGAAACTGCTCTGACCCAGTACAATAACAATATTCAAGGCATTCTGGCCAATAACTCCGGTATGGCTATGGGTGCAGTTCAGGCCTTGAAGAATAAAGGACTGGCTGGCAAGGTGGTAACTATCGGTTCTGATGCTGATGAAGACGCATGTAAAGCGATTAAAGCCGGGGAGCTGTCCGCTGATGTGGACAAAAAGCCCTATGAATTAGGGAAGGCCTCCTTCCTGGCTGCTGTAGAACTGGCTCAGAAGAAAACTCCTGCCAGTGATACCACAATTAAGAACGGTGACTTTGAAGTGCCTGTGAAACTGACTCCTGTTGAGCTTATTAAAAAGGATAATGTCGATACTATGAAATATCGCTGGCCCAATCTGTAAGGCCAAGAACCGCGGATAGAAAATCCGGCTGCCTGCCTTTCTTTCCGCGGTGTCTTTTTTGAGAAAAATAGGTGGTGAGAAAATGAAGAAAATCCTGGAAATGCGCCAGATCGAAAAAAGTTTTGGTAAAGTGAAAGTTCTGAAAGGAGTTAATTTAACTGCCTATCGGGGCGAAGTACTGGCTTTGATGGGGGAAAATGGGGCAGGTAAATCCACCTTAATGAAAATTCTCAGCGGTGTTTATCCTTATGGTAGCTATAGTGGTGAGCTGGTCATCAATGGCCAGATTTGCCAGTTTAACAGCACCAGAGATGCAGTTAAAGCCGGGGTTTCCATTATCCATCAGGAACTGAATCTTATCCCCGGTTTAAGTGTTATGGAAAATATTTTTCTGGGACGGGAGCCCAAAACAGCACCAGGCTTAATTGACTGGCAACAGATGCGTCAACTGACTGTGGAACTGCTGGAACGGGTAGGGATAACCCTGGAGCCGGAGGAACTGGTGGGTAACCTTAGTATTGGCCAGCAACAGCTGATTGAAATTGCCAAAGCCTTAAGTTTTTCTGCCGAAATCATTATTATGGATGAACCTACTTCTGCCTTGACTGATAGTGAAGTTGAGCAATTGTTCAACCTGATCCGTCTGCTGAAAAGCCAGGATAAAGCGATTATCTATATTTCCCATAAGATGGATGAAATTGATGTGATAGCAGACCGGGTGGAGGTTTTACGGGACGGGGAATCAGTAGGGGGAGGCATGAAAGCAGATCTGAGTCGGGATAAAATTATCAGCTTGATGGTTGGTCGCGACCTTACTGATTTGTACCCACGCCGGGAGAATAAACCCGGTGAAGTGATTCTGGAAATCGAAAGCCTGACGGTGCCGGGGGTATTAGAAACTTTGTCCCTGCAAGTGAGAAAAGGGGAAGTACTTGGTATAGCTGGTTTGATGGGCTCTGGTCGGACAGAATTGGCCCTGGCCCTGTTTGGAATTTACGGGAAGAGATTGACCGGAGAAATCCGTCTCAATGGTAAAAAACTTACCATTCAAAATCCACGGCAAGCGCTGGATAACGGGATAGCCCTGGTGACAGAGGACAGAAAAGTCAGCGGCCTGGTCCTGGGTATGTCAGTAGGTGAAAATTTGACTCTATCCTGTTTAGAACAGTTGAGCAACGCCCTGGGCATAATCAACCAGGAAAGAGAAAGGACTGTAATCAAAAATTACATTCAGGAATTGCGCATTAAAACGGCTGATGAAGATCTGGCTGTGGCCAACCTTAGCGGTGGTAATCAACAAAAAGTGGTACTGGCCAAAATGCTGGCCACCCAGCCCCGCATATTGATTTTGGACGAACCCACCCGGGGTGTGGATGTAGGGGCAAAGGCTGAGATCTATCAGATCATCAACCGTCTGGCTGCCAATGGAGTAGGCATAATCATGATCTCTTCCGAATTGCCAGAAATCATTGGTATGAGTGACCGGGTAGCGGTTATGGCTGATGGCAGTCTGGCGGGCATTCTGGAAAAAGAAGAAGTGACTCAGGAAAAAATCATGGCCTTGGCAACAGGAGGAAGACGCAATGAAAAAGAATCTGCATAAATACACGATCTTGCTGGTTCTACTGGCAATGGGAATTATTTCAACAGTAATTACTGATGGTGCTTTTGCCCGGCCAGAAAATATTATGAATCTGGCGGTACAGGTAGTTGTCAATGGCATACTGGCTGTGGGTATGACCCTGATCATTCTTACTGGCGGTATCGATCTGGGAGTAGGGTCGGTTATGGCCCTTATCGGGGTAGTTGTAGCCAAATTGCAGTTAACCTACCACTTTTCTACCTGGTCCTCTGTATTAATTTCCCTGGCTCTGGGTCTGGGGATTGGTCTCTGGAATGGCTTTTTCATCACCAAATTCAAACTCCCTCCGTTTATCGTAACGCTGGGCAGTATGACCATTGCCAGGGGTCTGGCTCTGGTTATCTCCAAAGGTAGTGCCATCGCTCCTGTCAACAATACCTTTGCTATGCTGGCGACCTGGCAGCTGCCTTCTCTGGTAGCCGTTGTCTTGACTGCCATTATTGGTGGTTTAATCCTGTTTAGAAATATCAGGAACAAACATTGGCTGGATGGCATAGCTACTGCATTGGTCACTTTATTTGTCATCTGGGTGCTTTTAAATAGCCGCGGCCTGCCTTTACCGGTTATTATTTTCGCCATTGTGGCCGCTCTGGGGATCTTTGTCCTGAAAAGAACTACCTTTGGCCGTTATCTTTATGCTTATGGAGGTAATGTTCAGGCTACCCGCCTTTCCGGGATAAACGTGGATAAACTACTGATCTGGGATTATGTCATTATGGGGGGGTTGGCAGCTCTGGCTGGCCTGGTCCTGGCCAGTCGCATGGCAGCCGGGGTTCCGACCGCCGGAAATATGGCGGAACTGGATGCCATCGCTTCTGTAGTTATCGGTGGTACTAGTTTGGCCGGAGGGGCTGGGGCAGTTGGTGGCTCCGTAATTGGAGCGTTCATCATTGGCTTGCTCAATAACGTTCTGGTCATTCTCAATGTGGAAGCAAACTATCAGTATATTATTAAAGGTTTTATTATCATGGGCGCTGTAATGCTGGATACTCTGAAACAGAAGCGGGGCTAGGGATGCTCCGCTTTTTTCATAAAACCCCTTGGAATTATTGGTTAACAGTTCTATAATTGATATTGGAGCAAAATGAAAAAGGAATCAGTTTTTGGAATGTGCAATTTTTCACAATCAAGGGTGGGAGGGGAAAATATGCTTGACGGGGTTACGGTGCTTGAACTGGCGGCAGTCCTGCCGGGGCGCTATGCGGGCAGGATTCTGGCTGACTTAGGAGCCCGGGTGGTCAGGGTGGTGGAGCCAGCCGGGCAGGAATATTTCCAGGGGACAGATCTGGGCAGAAACCTGAACGAAGGCAAGGAAACTGTTTTTCTGGACCTTAATGATCCTGAGCAACGACAATCTTTTTTTAACTATGTCTCAGAAGCTCAGGTCTTGCTCTGTAATTTTCGTCCGGAGCGCCTCAAAAAGCTGAACATTGAATATAAAGGATTGAAAAAATATCGGCCTGATTTGGTTTGTTGCCTGATTTCCGGTTTTGGTCAGAATAGCATCTATGGCAATCAGGGGGCTCATGATCTCAATTTCCAGGCGATGAGCGGCCTGCTGTTCGGACCTCATTTTCCAGTAAGTGCTTTAAGTGGTGCTCTCTGGGCCGTGATTGCAGTTCTGGCTGGACTATATCAGCAGCAAAAAACAGGGGAAGGAATTTTCCTTGATATTGCTATTTTAGCCGGAATGCTGGAGTGGTCGGGGCTTATAGCAGAGCAGAAAAATGTTCGTCCTACGGTGAACAACTGGATCTATGCGACCAAAGATGATGGTCAGGTTGCCATTTCAGCACTGGAACGACATTTCTGGCGGCGTTTTTGTGAGCGCCTGGCCAGGCCTGACTTGCTGGATTTTTATAATGTCCCTATAGCAGCGGACCACCCGGCATATATCACCCTGGTGGAGCTGTTTGCCAGCAAAACTCGTCAGGAATGGGAAGAGCTGCTGGCTGATGCTGATTGTTGTTTTAGCTCGGTTTTACCAGTTTCGGAAGCATTGACATCCTGTTATTTGCAGGAAAGAAGAAAAGGCTGGCCGCGAACTCTGGCAGTAAAGCTCTTTTCGGAACTTTAATAAGCGACAGCAAGTGACAAAATTAGTGGAATTATTTGGCAGGATTTTTGAAAATGACAACGAATATTATTAAATAAAAATGTACGGGAGAGGAGGACAAGCCTTGCGCCTGCTGCATAAAAAAATAGGGAATACTCTGGTGATTAGGCCGGAGGGAGAACTGGATATGTCTGTGGCTGAGCCATTTCGTCAAGGAGTAGACCAATTATTGGAACAGCATCCAGGCTGTGATTTGTGTCTGGATCTTGAAGCGGTCAGCTTTATTGATAGTTCGGGTTTAGGGGTGATTCTGGGACGCTATAAAAAACTGTCAGCTACCAGGTTAAAGATGTCCATTTGTTCACCCCGGCCTCCGGTCAAAAGAATTTTAGAGCTCTCAGGGGTAATGAGGATCATGCCTGTCTACGATTCACTGGAACAACTGGCACAAATGTAAGGGGGAGCGCACTGTGGAGAAAAAGAACTGGCTAAAAATTGAATTTCCTGCCCTGGCAGAAAATGTAGCCCTTGCCCGGGTGACTGTGGCAGCACTAGCAGCTCAACTGGATTTTACTCTGGCAGATATTGATGAAATCAAGGTGGCAGTTTCAGAAGCAGTTTCCAATGCTATAATCCACGGTTATGATAATGATGGCAGGCAATTAGTAGTGCTAGAAACTACCCTGTATGATCAGGGGATAGAAATCCGGGTCATAGACAGGGGTAAAGGTATAGCAGATTTAGCCCGCGCCATGGAGCCAGCTTATTCCAGCATGCCGGAGCGGATGGGATTGGGCTTTACTTTTATGAACTCCTTTATGGACAATTTACTGGTTGAGACCGCTGTCGGTCAGGGCACGACTGTGATTATGTTTAAAAAACTTACCGGCGGCGCTGAAGATCAGCCGGCCAGCTGATGGGGGCGATGGCATGGCTAACCTGTTTAAAGATATGAATTTGCCCTATTATCCCCTATTAACAGAGGAAGAGACCAGAGACTTGCTGCAAAAAAGTGTCAGGGGCGATCAGGAGGCCAGGGAAAAACTGATCAACCATAATCTGCGACTGGTATTTAATCTGGTCCAGCGCTTTGCCGGTAAGGGTTATGACCTGGAAGACCTGTTTCAAATCGGTGTCATAGGTTTAATGAAGGCTGTGGATCGTTTTAATCCCGATTTTGATGTGCGTTTTTCCACCTATGCTGTACCTATGGTTTTAGGGGAAATTCGCCGCTATCTCCGGGATGATCAGCCGGTAAAACTGACCCGTTCAATTAAGGAGGGGGCAGTGAAGGTACATAAAATGCGAGAGACTTTAATGAAAGAACTGGGCCGCGAACCAACGGTCCAGGAGCTGGCAGGGGCTCTGGATATGGCAGCAGATGAAGTGCTGGCTACGCTGGAGGCCATGCAGGCTCCCGTTTCCATGCAAGAAGCCTTGTATCAGGATGATGGTGACCCGGTTCTGCTGGAGGACCGATTGACTGAAGAGGGTACAGGAGAAAAAATGCTGGAGAAACTGGCTCTTAAGGAAGTAATAGATAAATTGCCACCCCGGGACCGGCAGCTTCTTATTTTGCGCTTTTTTGAAGATAAAACCCAGATGCAGGTGGCAGAGATTCTGGGCATTTCCCAGGTTCAGGTCTCTCGCCTGGAGCGGCAAGCTTTGCAAAATTTACGAGCTTTACTGTCAGGTTAGAGGATAATCCGCCTGGAAACGAAGGGCGGATTTTTTTTGTATATTTCTCTTTCTTCAGGGAGAGGCTAAAGAGTGAATGAAAGGAGGGAAAGGCATGTTTGTCAAGGTAGTAGAACTGGTAGGCGAGTCTCCCATTGGCTGGAAGGATGCAGTGCAGAGGGCGGTGGAGGAAGCATCCAGGAGTGTTCAGAACATCACCGGCGTGGAAGTATATAATATGACCGCCAACGTTGAAGATGGTAAACTGACAGAATTTAAAGCCAATGTTAAGATCGCTTACACTGATGAAGTACTGAAATAACCGGGAAGGACACCGGCAGGTGTCCTTTCTCAATGTGGGGGGGATATCATGGGTATTCTGGCACAATATCCTGGTAAAAAAAATAAACAGAAGGCATATCAGCAAATGATTCAGGAGTTAGCGCCCAGGCCGCCAGTATTGAAAAATGCCTTTTTTGCTTTCTTTTTCGGAGGTTTAATTTGCACTGTCGGGCAATTGTTAATTAATTTTTATCAGAGACAGGGATTGAGTTTTCTGGATAGCACAGCGGCAACTGCAGCTACACTGGTTTTTGTAGCTGCCTTTCTCACCGGTCTAGGGGTTTGGGATACATTTGGGCGAATTGCCGGTGCTGGAGCGATTGTTCCAATTACCGGTTTTGCTAACTCTATGGTAGCAGCGGCACTGGAGTATAAACGCGAAGGAATGGTTTTTGGGGTTGCCGCCCGGCTATTTACCATTGCTGGTCCTGTGATTGTTTTTGGTACGGTAACGGCCTGGTTAGTTGGACTGTTATTTTACCTGGTAGGGGGAGGGAAATAGATGAAAGGGAAAAAAATCGGCAAACAGACGATACAGTTTGCCAATCCGCCGGTAATTCTCGCTACTGCCACCACGGCTGGGCCTATGGAAGCCAAAGGACCGTTAGGCACTTATTACAGTCTAACCTATCCTGACCAGCTGATTGGACAGAAATCCTGGGAACAGGCGGAAAGAAAGATGTTGAAGGATGCGGTGGAGCTGGCCATCAGCCATTCTCGCCTTACGGTTATGGATATCGAGTTTCTGCTAGCGGGTGATTTGTTGAATCAGATTATCACTGCCAATTTTGCGGCCAGGGATCTGGGTATACCATTGATTGGTCTGTATGGGGCCTGTTCTACCATGGCCTTAGGCCTGGCCCTGGGGGCGATGATTATAGACGGTGGTTTTGCCCGTCACCTGGTGGTTGCAGCTTCCAGTCATTATGATACTGCCGAAAGGCAGTATCGCTATCCCACTGAATTAGGAACTCAACGACCGATGACGGCACAATGGACAGTGACCGGGGCAGGGGCCATGGTTTTAGGAGCCGTTGGGGAAGGTCTGTATATTACCCATGCTACTATCGGCAAGGTGATGGATTTAGGGCAGGATAATCCCAATGATATGGGCTCAGCTATGGCGCCAGCAGTAGCTGATACCATCCTTACCCATTTTGGCGATACAGGCCGCAGTCCGGCGGATTATGACCTGATCATCAGTGGTGACCTGGCCAGTATTGGAAAGGCTCTTTGCGAAAGGATATTGAAAGAAGCTGGCTTTGATGTGACTAATAAGTATACCGATGCGGGAATATTAGTATATGACCCCATTCAGGATGTGCACGCCGGTGGCAGTGGTTGTGGCTGCTCAGCGATCGTATGGGGTAGCTGGCTTTATCAGGAAATGTTGAAAGGGCGATTTAAACGGGTTTTACTGGTGGGTTCCGGATCTTTACATAGTCCCATTTCAGTACAGCAAGGGGAGACTATCCCGGGCATTGGCCATGCCATTGCCGTAGAAAGGCTTTAGGAGGAGAAAGGCATGATTTACTTTAAGGCATTTCTGGTTGGGGGGGCAATCTGTTTACTGGGACAGCTCTTGATGGATTTAACCAGTCATAAAATCACCCCGGCTCATATACTGGTCGGATTTGTTTCGGGGGGAGCCCTTCTAAGCGCCCTGGGTGTCTATCAGCCTCTGGTCAACTGGGCAGGGGCAGGAGCCACTGTACCTTTACCGGGGTTTGGCCATGCGCTGGCGCAGGGTGCCATTAAAGCGGTACAGTCTAAAGGGCTTTTGGGCGCTTTTGCTGGAGGCTTGCAAGCCGCCGCTGTTGGCCTTACGGCTGCCATTGTCTTTGGTTATTTAATCGCTGCCCTGTTCAATCCGCGGGGTGATTGAAATGGGGCAACGCAAGCGGGTAATCCTGGTTACTGACGGGGACAAGGTGGCCCGTAAAGCTGTAGAGAAAGCTGCGGCTAATATTAAGGCTCACTGTATTTCTGCTTCGGCCGGCAATCCAACGCCAATAAGTGGCCCGGAATTGTTGCAGTTAATCAGGGAAGCCCGGGGTGAGCCGGTAGTAATCATGGTGGATGACCGCGGCAAGGAAGGTCAGGGGAAAGGAGAGCAGCTGGCCCGTTTCCTGGCTAAATGCCGGGAAGTAGAAATTATTGGCGCAGTAGCGGTAGCTTCCAATGACAAGGGAGCGGATGGGGTCAGAGTGGATTGTTCCATAACAGCTGATGGAAAAATAATATCCGGTCCCGTGGACAAGGAAGGGCAACCAGAGCCGGAAGGCCATCTTTATCTGGAGGGAGATACGGTAGATATGTTGCGTTCTCTGGGGGTACCAGTAATTGTTGGTATCGGGGATATAGGCAAACAGCAAGGGGCAGATAGCTGGGCGAAAGGCGCACCTTTAACGACTAAGGCTTTACGATACATTATTGAACAAGGAGGCAACCAGCATGGCTGAACGGGAGGAAATGCTGAGCGGCAAATTGGGCCGTAATTTTCAGGAAAATGTGGCCCAGCTGGATAAAATCCTGGCTGCTGGAATTAGTTTTGATGTACATAGCCGCCCCCTGGAATTCGGTCAGAAAAAAATACAGATGTATTTTGTAGATGGTCTGGTTGACTCGACCTCCATTTTGGATATGACCCGGATTCTCTCTATGGTGGAGCGCAATGACCTGGTACCAGCCACTTTGCACAAACTGGTACAGACCTACCTCAGTCACGGCCAGGTGACCACAGAAGCTGCCCTGGACAAAATTGCTTCCCATGTACTGGCCGGTCGCACCGCTTTTATTGTCGAAGGCGAACAGGAAGCCATTATCGTTGAGGCCCGGCGCTATCCGGCCCGGGGGCCGGAGGAGCCCGATCTGGAAAAGGTAGTTCGGGGTAGCCGGGATGGCTTTACGGAAACCATTATTTTCAACACTGCCTTGATCAGGCGGCGGATCAGAGACCCCAAATTGAGATTTATCATGCTATCGGGAGGGAAGAGGTCTAAAAGCGATATTTGTCTGGCTTATATCGAGGATATCGCCAGCCCGGAACTGGTAGCTGATATCAAACGGCGTCTGGAAAAACTAAATATCGACGGTTTGCCTATGGCGGAAAAGTCTGTGGAAGAGATGATTACTAAAGAGGATAATGCCTGGAACCCTTTTCCCCAGGTACGCTATACTGAAAGGCCGGATGTGGCAGCAGCCCACTTGCTGGAAGGGCATGTGCTGATTATGGTGGATACTTCCCCCAGTATTATGATTGCACCTACAACCTTTTTTCACCACGTCCAGCATGCTGAGGAATACCGGCAGGCGCCAATCGTGGGTGCATATATCCGCTGGGTACGGTTACTGGCGATTGTAGCTTCCCTGGTAGTTGTTCCTTTATGGTTGCTTTTCTCCCTGCATCCCGGATTGTTGCCGAAAGCACTGAGTTTTATTGGGCCGAAAAAAATAGGGAATGTTCCTCTGATCCTGCAGTTTCTCATAGCTGAAGTCAGTATCGATGTGGTCAGGATGGCGGCTATCCATACTCCATCCCCATTGACCACTTCCCTGGGTTTGATCGCGGCTTTAATGATCGGTGAGGTAGCAATTAATATCGGGATGTTTGCTCCAGAGGTAATTATGTATATGGCCATTGCTGCTACTGGAACTTTTGCTACCCCCAGTTATGAGCTAGGAATGGCATTAAGATTGTGGCGCTATCTCTTGATTATACTGGTCTACGCTTTAAGCTGGCCCGGTCTGGTGCTAGGCGTGCTGGCCTTATTTGTCTTCCTGGCCCGGTCCAGGTCTTTTGGAGTACCCTATCTCTGGCCGCTAATACCTTTTAACTGGACAGCTTTGAAAGCCATTCTGATTCGTTATCCAGTACCGATTCAGAACAGCCGGCCCAGCATCCTGAAGCCAGTAGATACTGACCGGCAACCGGGGCAGTCCATTCCTATTCCCTCACGGAAACCTCAGTTTGGAAAAGGAGAGAAAGAGGAAAATGAGAAAGATTAAAATCAGTGAGAAACGGGCTCCGCGGGTGGGGATTCCCCGGGCCCTCCTTTATTATAGCTATAATCCTTTCTGGACCGAATTTTTTCGTCAGATAGGGGCAGAGCCTATTTTATCACCGGAGACTAACAAGGAAATCCTCGATGCCGGAGTGCGTCTGGCTGTTGATGAAGCCTGTTTGCCGGTAAAGGTGTTTCTGGGGCATGTTCAGGCCGTGATTAATCTGGGTGTGGACTATCTTTTCATTCCCCGGCTGGTGGCCGTGGAGAAAAGGGCTTATATTTGTCCCAAATTCCTGGGGCTACCGGATATGGCCCGGGCCTGTTTAAAATTGCCTGTACCCTTGCTAAAGCCTACTATCAATCTGAATGGCGGACGACGGCAGCTCTGGCTGGCGGCCCGGGAGACGGCTGAACAGCTGGGAGTGCATCCGATACAAGCGGGACGAGCCCTGCTTAAAGCCTGGGTGTTCTGGCAGAAAGCCGGGGGGATCAGCTGGTGGCGCCAGCACACCCGTTCGCTGAGAGGCGAAAACAGCCGCAGGGGACTGAAAGTAGCTGTAATTGCTCATCCCTATAATCTGTATGATAATTACATTAATCTGGGGCTCCTCCAGCATTTGGAGCAGCTGGGTGTAGAAGTGGTTACTCCGGAAGATGTGCCCGTCCAGGAAGCAGAAGCGGGAGCAGCCCAAATGCCCAAAAGGCTATTTTGGACCCTGAACCGCCATTTGCTGGGAACCGCGTTACACCTGGCTGAGCAAGAAGGATTATCCGGGTTAATCCATCTCTCTGCCTTCGGCTGTGGGCCTGACTCATTTACCGGTGAAATTATTACCCGGCGTTTACAAAGAGCAGGGCGGGTGTCGGTTCTTAACCTGACTATTGATGAGCATAGCGGGGAGGCAGGGCTGGTGACGCGGGTGGAAGCCTTTATCGATATGCTGCAGAGAAGGAGGAAACAGTGCGGTGCCTAAAGTAACTTTTCCCCACATGGGGACGATGGCTATCGGGGTAAAGGGACTATTAAGGGAACTGGGAGTGGAAACGATTGTGCCACCTCCCATTACAAAACGCACTCTGGAACTGGGGTGTCGTCATTCCCCGGAGTTCGCCTGTTTGCCGCTGAAAATAAATCTGGGCAACTTTATTGAAGCTGCCGAGCTAGGGGCAGATACAATTTTAATGGCAGGCGGCATGGGGCCTTGCCGATTTGGCTATTATGCCCAGGTTCAACGGGAAATATTGAAAGACCTGGGTTATGAACTGGAAATGGTAGTGCTGGAACCGCCGGAGAAACACATTTCCCAGTTTATACAGCGCCTGCGGAGAATTACCGGCAATCAGCCCCTCTGGCGGGTGATGAAGGCTTTGCGCCTGGCCTGGCATAAACTGGCGGCCCTGGACCGACTGGAACGACTGGTGGCTACCTTGAGGGCCCGGGCCTACCAGCCGGAGGAAGTGGAAAAAGCCTGGCGCCAGGTCCAGGTCTGCCTGGATCAGGCCCGGACTCTGGCGGAAATTAAGCAGGCGGTGACGCATTCCCAGCAACTGCTGTACAGTTTGCCAGTGGATTGGGCCAAAAAAGTTGTGCGTATCGGTTTAACGGGAGAGATTTATTGCCTGCTGGAGCCCTTTGCCAACCTGGAAATTGAACGCCGCTTAGGAGCGCTGGGGGTCGAGGTGGAACGGAGTCTGTATTTGAGCCATTGGATCAATGAACATCTTTTTCGGGGATTGATCCCCGGTATTCCGGATAGCCATCAGGCCTGTCAGGCTGCCAGTCCTTATTTAAATCATTTCGTGGGCGGACATGGTCAGGATACCATTGGCCATGCAGTATTGTGGGCTCAGAAAGGTTTTGATGGCTTGATTCAGGTTGCTCCTCTGACCTGTATGCCGGAAATTGTAGCGCAGAGTATTTTGCCTCAAGTGAGCAATGAGCTGGGCATTCCTGCCATGACGCTCTATTTTGACCAGCATACCGGTGAGGCTGGCTTGCAGACCAGACTGGAGGCCTTTGTGGATTTGCTGGTTCGCCAAAAGGAGGTTAACAGGAGAAATGAAAGCATTTCTCGGTATTGATGTAGGTTCAGTCAGTACCAATATTGTCTTGATGGATGAAAAAGGGGAGATTAAGGAAGCCCTTTATCTCAGAACCCGGGGACGGCCTATCCCTACGGTGCAGGAGGGTCTTGCCCAAATTGCTGAAAGCTGGGCCGGTAAAGCCACTATCCGCGGGGTGGGCACTACCGGTAGTGGGCGCCAGCTGGCGGCTTTACTGGTGGGTGCGGATGCGGTTAAAAACGAAATCACTGCCCATGCCGTGGCTGCTTCTACGCTGGTGCCTGGGGTACAAACAGTGCTGGAAATAGGTGGGCAGGATTCGAAAATTATTATTCTGAGAAACGGGATTGTGGCGGACTTTGCCATGAACACTGTTTGTGCTGCCGGTACCGGCTCCTTCCTGGACCAGCAGGCGGCGCGTCTTAATATACCCATTGAAGAGTTCGGGCCCCGGGCCTTAGCTGCCCGCCACCCGGTACGCATTGCTGGCCGTTGCTCGGTCTTTGCTGAATCGGACATGATCCATAAACAGCAGATGGGTCACGATCTGGCCGATATTCTCGCCGGTTTATGTGAAGCCCTGGTCAGAAATTATCTCAATAATGTAGGTAAAGGCAAAGAGATTTTGGCACCAGTGGTTTTTCAGGGGGGAGTTGCCGCCAATGCCGGCATCCGGGCTGCTTTTGAAAAGGCCCTGGGGATGGAAATTATTGTCCCGCCCCACTTTAATGTAATGGGAGCAGTAGGAGCTGCCATCCTGGCCCGGGAAGCGGTCCTGCAAGGACAAACTACCAGGTTTAAAGGCTGGAGTCTCTGTCAGCAAGATTTTGCCTCTGGCAGTTTTGAGTGCAAATATTGCCCCAATCTCTGTGAGGTTATTGAATTAAAACAAAACGGAGAAACCGTAGCCCGCTGGGGAGACCGCTGCGGGCGCTGGTCGCAAGCAGAAGCAGCCCGCGAAACAGCGGCTGGAAAATAAAATTGTTATTGAACAGTTGTGGGCTCTATGCTAAAATACAAGCATGGAGCCTTCTTTTTCCATTTGAGGGAGAAGAGCATGGCAAGAAGGAGTTGAGGAGAGATGAGAGCGGATACCAAAATCCTGCTCACTGAAAAAGAAATGCCTACCGTCTGGTATAACATTCAGGCTCATATGCCCAATTTACCGCCACCCCCGCTCAATCCCCGAACAGGTCAACCGGTCACTCCGGAAGATTTGTTGCCTATATTTCCGCTGGAACTGATCAAACAGGAGGTAAGCACTGAACCATATATCGAGATTCCTGAGGAAGTTCAGCAGCTTTATCGCTTATTCAGACCAACGCCCTTATTCAGGGCCCATCGCCTGGAAAAAGCCCTGGACACTCCGGCCCGGATTTACTATAAATATGAAGGGACCAGCCCGGCAGGCAGCCATAAGGTCAATACCTCCATTCCCCAGGCCTTTTACAATAAACAGGCTGGCATTAAGAGGCTGGCAACGGAAACAGGGGCCGGGCAGTGGGGTAGTGCTCTCAGCATGGCCTGCAGTTTCTTCGGGCTGGAATGCACTGTGTATATGGTTAAGGTTTCTTACCAGCAAAAGCCCTACCGGCGCTCACTGATGCGGGTGTTTGGCGCTGAGGTGATTCCCAGTCCTTCGCCTCTGACCCAGGCCGGGCGGGCAGTGCTGGAACAAAGCCCGGATTCACCGGGCAGTCTGGGCATTGCTATCAGTGAGGCGGTAGAGGATGCCGCCAGCCGGGAAGATACCAATTATGCCCTGGGCAGTGTCCTCAATCATGTCTGTCTGCACCAGACGGTAATCGGGCAAGAAGTTCAGGCCCAACTGGCCAAAGTGGATGAAGCAGCTGATATTGTAATCGGATGCTGTGGAGGCGGCAGCAATTTTGCCGGTATTTCCTTCCCCTTTGTCCGGGACAAAATTCTAAAGGGAACGAAAACTCGCATTATCGCCGTAGAACCGGCAGCCTGTCCCACCCTGACCAAAGGGGTCTATGCCTATGACTATGGTGATGTGGCCAAGCTGACTCCCATTATGCCTATGTATACTCTTGGCCATGATTTCATGCCTCCTGGCATTCATGCTGGTGGGTTACGCTATCATGGGGATTCCCCGCTGGTCAGTCAGCTCTTAAAGGACGGCTTGATTGAGGCAGTGGCCTATCCCCAGACTCAGGTTTTTGAGGCGGCTGTTCTCTTTGCCCGCACTGAAGGGATTTTGCCAGCCCCCGAATCTTCCCACGCCATTAAAGCGGCAATAGTAGAGGCCCTGCGTTGCAAGGAAGCCGGGGAAACTAAAACCATCGTGTTCTGTTTAAGCGGCCATGGACACTTCGATTTAAGTGCTTATGATGATTACTTGACCGGTAAAATCCAGGATTATGAATATCCGGAACGGCTGGTTAAAGAAGCCCTGGCTAACTTGCCTAAAGTGGAATTATAAATTACTCAAGCAGGAACACTCAGATAATGTGTTCCTGCTTTTTGCATTGTTATGCAGATATATTGTATACATAGGCAAAAGGACAGTGAGAAAGATTGTCAATAGGGAAAAAACATGTTATAGTGATTGATAGAATTTTCCCGGACTTTTGTGATTGAAGGTTAACGGTTTCTCAGAAAAAATCATAATATCTATTGGTGATAGGAGATGATGATATGCGTTTGCATGGTACTATGAGCATCAATGCCGAAGGGCGCTTAACCATTGGCGGTTGCGATACAGCAGGTCTGGTAGCGGAGTTTGGTACCCCCTTGTATGTTTTTGATGAGGAACTGATCAGGCAAAACTGCCGCGCCTACCGGGCTGCTTTTATGCAGGATGAGCGTATTCAGGGAGAAGTAATTTATGCCTCGAAAGCCTTCATGACCAAAGCCATGGCCCGCATTATTCAGGAAGAAGGACTGGGCCTGGATGTGGTTTCTGGCGGTGAGTTATATACTGCCCTGGAGGCAGGGTTTGATCCTGCCCGGATTTATTTTCATGGCAATAACAAATCCCCTGCCGAGCTCGAGATGGCGTTAGCTGCCGGTATCGGCTATTTTGTAGTGGATAATTTCACCGAACTGCATCTGCTCAATGGCCTGGCCGGGGAGCGGGGCGTCAAGGCCAGCATCCTTTTGCGAATTACCCCAGGGGTAGAAGCTCATACCCATGAATACATCCAGACCGGACAAATTGATTCCAAGTTCGGGTCAGCTATTTCTACCGGCCAGGCTTTGGCAATTGTGGAGGAAGCCCTGCAGCTGCCTCACATAGACCTAAAGGGATTGCATTGCCATATTGGTTCCCAGATTTTTGAACTTGAAAGCTACCGTTACACAGTGCAAGTTATGCTGGATTTTCTGGCTGAGCTGCGTAGCAGGCTGGGCTTTACAGCAGAAATACTGAACCTGGGTGGGGGTTTTGGTATTTACTACGCCGAAGGGGATGAACCGGCCTCTATCGCTGCGTATGGGCAACTGGTCCGGGAGTCAGTTCTTGCTGGCTGTGAAGAAAGAGATTTGCCTTTACCCCGCCTGGTAGTGGAGCCCGGTCGTTCTATCATTGGCCCGGCTGGTACTACTCTTTATACTGTCGGTTCAGTGAAGGAGATACCAGGAGTAAGAACTTACATTGCCGTTGATGGCGGCATGGGTGATAACCCCAGACCGGCGCTCTATCAGTCCAGGTATTCGGCCCTGCTGGCCAACAAAGCTGATCAACCGGCAGAAATAGTGGTATCTGTGGCCGGGAAATACTGCGAATCCGGGGACATGCTAATCTGGGATTTGGCAGTTCCCCGTACTGAGCCCGGAGATATTCTGGCTGTATTTTGCACTGGTGCTTATAACTACTCTATGGCCATGAATTATAACCGGGTACCCAGACCGGCTGCGGTACTGGTCAAGGATGGGCAGGCAGATTTGATTATCCGCCGGGAAAGCTATGCTGACCTGGTACAAAATGATGTAATTCCTGAGAGATTGAAAAAATAGGCAACAACCCGGCTGTAGCCGGGTTTTATTTATAGTACAAATGCACTAAAAATAGACTAGATGGCAGGGAAAGGGATAATTTTATTTAATATTTCTAACTAGGGGGGAGAGAGATGTTAACAGCCCAAAATCTTAAAAAAATTATACTGGTTTCAGGATTCTTGCTAATTGTAATTCTGGCAGGGGCAAGTTACTATACCAGTAAACCGCAGTTTTGTGCCAGTTGTCACTTGATGGAGCCTATTTATCAAAGCTGGACCCAATCTGCCCATAAAGATGTAGAATGTTATGCCTGTCATGCTGAGCCCGGCTTCGCTGGCGTGGTAAAGGCCAAAATTAGCGGAGTTAGGGAGCTGATGATAACTTTACTTAATCTGGAGCCCAGGCCGCAGGCTACGGTAAAAAATGAGCGTTGCCAGAGCTGTCATCAGCAATGGCCTGCTGAGTTAAAAAACATGCCTGGCATAATTTACAATCACGAAAAACATAGCCGGGGCTATAATTGTACTTTATGCCACAGTGGGGTAGCCCATGGTAGCAGAGCCCGGTTAAAAATGAAAGATTGTCTGGCCTGCCATCGGGTTAAAGGCGCTGGTAAAGCACCTGTAGATGAATGCTTGAAATGCCACCGGGATCCCAATAGTCTTAAACCCCGAAACCATCAGGAGCCAGCATGGGCAATAACCCACGGGCGGGAATATCGAAGGGATAAGAATAACTGTCTTGCCTGCCATCGTCCAGCAACTAATCTGTGTCAACAATGCCATCCTGCACCGAAATAAAAGGCAATAATATCATAGACTTGTTCTAAAGCTACGGGTATGGCTGCTTTGACCTGTGGGCTCAATTCCAGACCAGGTCTGATGTCAGCAGGTTGAATTCCCAGCAGGACCAGGTCAGGGGGCAATTTACCACGCCAGCAGGCCAGGGCCAGTAAATCAGCCAGGGCTACCTGGTGAGGGGAGAGCCGGGGCCGGGCCAGCTGGATTAACTGCTCATAACTAAAAAGACCCACGGTACCCGGGGGCTTGTCCCAGTTTACGGCATCGATGATCAAAAGCTGTGCAGCAGTTTCAATTACGGGCAATAAGGATAAACCCCCGGTGCCGCCGTCCACCAGTTTTATCTGAGAAGCAAGACCGGATTGACGTAATCTCTGCAGTAGATGAATTCCTATTCCTTCATCACGATAGAGAGGATTACCCAGCCCGAGAACAACCGGTTTAGCCATTTTCTCTGTCCTCTCTGACAGGAACATATTTATAGCCGCTAAAAATAGACGAAACGGTGCCATCATCATCCAGGATATCCTGACGTATTACGGTATAGAGATGCAAGACGACAAAGGCAGCAAAAAGCCAGGCCGCCAGGTGATGATAACTGCGCAGAACCAGTGAATTACCGCCAAAGAAGGGGATTAGCCAGCCAAACCAGCGTTCCTGCCAGCCGCCGGGATGAATCTCTCCTTGCAAGGCTAGTCCACTGGCAATCATAAAGGCGGAGTTGATCCAGATAATGAAAAAGTAGGTAAGCTGGGCCAGGACATTGTGGCCGGTATGTACCGTATGTTCTTTTTTGAGAAAAAGATAGTACTTTAACGTCTCCAGGCCATCGGCAAAAAATCCTTTTCGCCAGGGACGAAAGCGAGCATACTCATTGCCGACAAAAGCCCAGTAAAAACGGAAAAGGAAATTGGCTATAAACAGCCAGGCGGCCCAGCCATGCCAGTAGCGGGCTTTACCCATCAGAAAAAAGGAGTAGGCTTCGGTTCCAGCCGGCCTGTATTTGGGAAAGCCAATATAGAGGCCGGTGAGAAAAAGGGTAATGATCAAAAAGACATTTAACCAGTGATAGAAGCGGACCGGCCATTCCCAGACATAGATGGCTTTGCGCAGCATCGCATACCCTCCTTAGTAAAACCTTATTTCAGTCAGGGGTTGACTGGTAGTGAGATCAGTTAAATGGACAGCACAGGCAATACAGGGATCAAAGGAATGAATAATTCGCAAAATTTCCAGAGGCTTTGCCGGATCGGCCAGAGGTGTTCCGACCAGAGCTTCCTCATAAGGGCCGCGCTGCTCAAGACCATCCCGGGGGGAGGCATTCCAGGTAGTGGGGACTACTGCTTGATAGAGAGTGATTTTGCCATCTTTGATTTTTACCCAGTGCCCTAGAGCGCCGCGGGGAGCCTCAGTAATGCCCGCACCTCTGGCTTCTTTGGGCCAGGTGGAAGGATCCCATTTTTCCGGATTAAAAACCCGGGTATCACCGGCTTTGAGGTTGGCCAGCAGTTCAGCATAGGTTTTCTTCAGGAAGTGGACCAGGATCCTGGTTTCCAGGCCGCGGGCCAGGGTACGCCCCAGGGCGCTAAATAAAGCCTCCTTGCCCAATCCCAGTTTAGCCAGGGCGGAATCTACTTCTTCCTTAATCCGGGACTGGCCCCGGGCATAACCTACCAGTATACGGGCCAGTGGACCCACTTCCATAGGTTTACCCCGCCAGCGGGGAGCTTTGAGCCAGCTATATTTGCCGGTTGTATCCAGTTGCTTATAAGGAGGACGAGGGCCGGTATATTTGGGATTGGTCTGTCCTTCCCAGGGATGCAGCCCTTTGCTTCCACTATATTCATACCAGGAATAGTCAACGAATTCCTGAATCTGTTCTGGATCCTTTACATCTATGTCATGGACCTCATTCAGATTGCGATTTAAGATTACCCCGGCGGGAAAAATTTCTTCTCCGGTTTCTTTTTTACCCCGGTCAGCTAGATGGCCATAGACCAGAAAATTACCTACGCCACCACCATAGGTCCAGTCTTTATAAAAGGACGCAATGGCCAGCAGATCGGGAAGGTAGACTTTTTCCACAAACTCAATCGCTTTATCGATTTCCCGGCCCACCAGATTCAAACGTTCCATATTTATGGTATTATCGTTATCCAGATTAATGGTGCAGGCCATACCGCCAACCAGATAATTGGGATGGGGATTTTTACCACCAAAAATGGTATGTATCCTGACTATATCTTTTTGCCATTCCAGAGCTTCGAGATAGTGGGCCACTGCCAGTAAGTTGACTTCCGGTGGTAACTTATAGGCCGGGTGCCCCCAGTAGCCATTGGTGAAAATACCCAGTTGACCACTGGCAACAAAACTTTGCAAGCGTTTTTGTAAATCCCGGAAATAGCCAGGGGAGGATTTGGGCCAGTCAGAAAGAGATTGGGCCAGACGGCTGGTCGCAGCCGGGTCTGCTTTCAAGGCAGAAGTGATATCCACCCAGTCCAGGGCATGCAGGTGGTAGAAATGCACTACATGGTCATGGACAAACTGGGTAGCATTCATGATATTGCGGATCAAGGTGGCGTTTTTAGGCACTTCAATTTTCAGGGCATCTTCTACTGCCAGTACGGAGGCAATGGCATGGATATGGGTACAAACCCCACAGATACGCTGGGCAAAGGCCCAGGCATCCCGGGGATCCCGATCCTTGAGGATAAGTTCCAGCCCGCGAAAGGCAGTGCCGGAACTATAGGCTTCCTTGATCACGTTCCCTTCTACATCAGCTTCGATGCGTAAATGTCCCTCAATTCTGGTTAGAGGATCAACCACTATTCTTTGGGCCATGCTTTTCACCTTCTTCTTTCTTTTTGGTTTTTAACACTCCGGTGGCCAGGGCATGTAACCCCACTCCGGCAGCTGTGACACCAACCACTTTTTTACCCAGTTCATCGGGGTCAACCGGTTTAGCCTGACCAGGTATATGCGCCAGCCTGGTATAAAAGGGCGAGTTATCGAAAAAGTTGGGCTCCGAACAGCCCAGACAGGGATGGCCGGACTTGATAGGGTAGCTGACTCCATTATTCCACTGGGTAATGGCACAGGCATTATAGGTGGTGGGACCTTTGCAGCCCATTTTATAGAGGCACCAGCCCTGTTTGGCCCCCTCATCATCGAATTGCTCCACAAAAAGACCGGCATCGAAAAAGGCCCGGCGATTGCAGTTATCATGGATACGATGATTGTAGAAGGCTCTGGGACGGCCCAATCCAGTCAGCTCCGGCAAACGATCAAAGGTAACATAGTGGGCAACCACCCCTGCGATTACTTCTGCAATAGGTGGGCAACCAGGCACATCAATAACCGGTTTGTTCCGCACTATATCCTTAACGGCGACAGCTCCGGTAGGATTAGGGCTGGCCCCCTGAACACAGGTGTTGGTGGCACAGGAGCCATAGGCGATAACTGCCAGTGCGCCCTCTGCAGCTTCCAGCAGGACCTGGCGGGCAGTTTTGCCAGCAATAGTAGTGTATATACCATCATCTTTTAAAGGCACACTTCCTTCCACAACAAGCAAATAGCGGCCCCGATAGTCCTGCATGGTTTTAGCTTTAGCTGCTTCTGCTTGTTCTCCGGCAGCGGCCATCAGGGTTTCCATGTAATCCAGAGAAATCAGGTTGAGGATCAGGTCTGAAAAGAGGGGATGGGCGGTTCTGATAAAGGATTCGGAACAACAGGTGCATAGTTGCAATTCCAGATAAATAACCGGTAATCGCTGTTTGGTTTCCAGAGCATGAGCAACCTGGCTAATAAAGGAGGCATCCAGACCCATGGTAGCAGTGAGAATGGTGCACAGGCGTAAAAAATCGCGCCGGGTGTAGCCTTTTCTTAAAAGGGCGTGATAGTAGGTATCGGTCATGGTTTGCTCCTCCTTGCTGTGGATTTATTTTATTTTTTGCCGTTACTTGAGGATTATACAAAAAAAGACAGCAATTGTGAGCCCGGTCACAGGAGTTGCTGGCAGGGGATGGTATAATTGGATTAAGAACAGAAAGGAGTGAGGGAAAATGAGAGCCAGAGTGAATAAGGATCTGTGTATTGGCTGTGGAGCCTGCGCCGCCATTTGTCCCCAGGTGTTTGAGCTAGGGGAGGACGGATTGTCCCTGGTTATTGCGGATCCAGTTCCAGCGGAGGCTGAGGCCAGTGCCCGGGATGCGGCGGATGGTTGTCCGGTAGGGGCCATTGAAATTGAGGAGTAAAAAACAGGCCACCCGTTTTGGGTGGCCTGTTTTTTGGCGTTATAACTGTTGCAAAAGCATCAAAATAGGTTATACTTATGGATGAGAATGGAGGTAGAGCAAAGAACATGAAAAAAGCGGTTGTCTTATTATCCGGGGGCATAGATTCCACCGTCTGTCTGGCTTTAGCGCACCGGGATGGTTATGAGCTATATCCCATTTCCTTTGATTATAACCAGCGCCACAAACGGGAACTGGACAGTGCCCGCCAGATTGCCGAATATTATCACTGTCCCCGGCATTTAATTATTACTACCAACATGGATGCTATCGGGGGCAGTGCCCTGACGGGGACAATGGAAGTACCGGAAGGGGATATAGAGCGCAAGGACATTCCCCCTACTTATGTTCCAGCCCGCAATCTGATTTTCCTCAGTTATGCCGTCGGCTATGCTGAAGTGGTAGGAGCAGAACGGATATATATCGGGGTCAATGCCCTTGACTATGCCGGCTATCCCGATTGTCGACCGGAGTTTATCCAGCGCTTTCAGGCCACAGTGGATTATGCGACTAAAGCGACAACCAGGGATGCTCAAAGAATCGAGATTGTAACCCCCTTAATCAATCTGGATAAGGCTGGTATTATTAAACTGGGTATGGAGCTGAAGGCTCCCCTGCACCTTACAACCACCTGCTATCGGGGGGGAGAAAAGGCCTGTGGTCGTTGTGATGCCTGTCTTTTGCGTTTACAGGGTTTTTCCCGGGCAGGTTTTCAGGACCCGATAAATTATGTTCATCTCTAAGGAGCAGAGGTGAGAAGGATGAAAATAATCGCCTTCACCGGAGCTGGCATTTCTAAAGCCAGTGGTATACCTACTTTTGAAGAAATGCCCGGAATCAGAGACTACCTGACCCGGAACTATTTTCAAGAGGAGCCGCAGGAGTTCTACCAGAAGCTGTGGCAAATGTATGAAAGAATAAGCCAGGCAGAACCTAATCCTGCTCATCTGGCCCTGGCCCGCTATCAGATTCCGGTAATAACCATGAATATTGATGGCCTGCACCGTAAAGCCGGGACCAAAGAGCTAGTGGAAATTCACGGCAATCTGGACTATGTTTTTTGTCCGGTCTGTCAACGCCAATATCCTTTTACAGTAGTTAAAGACAATCATTTTTGTTCTGACTGCCGGGAGGTGCTGCAACCCAATGTCGTCTTATATGGCGACTGGCTGGCCCAGTTGCCCCAGGCCCTGGATCTGGTGGCTGATGCCGAACTGTTGCTGGTTATTGGCACTTCCTTTTATACTTCCACTGCCCGCTATGTTACCGAACGAGCTCGCCTGGCCGGGGCCAGGGTGGAGGTAATAAATGCGGAAGCGGAAAAAGTGCTGCCCGAACTACTGGACCGCCTTTTTAATGCCGAAAGGCATGCATAAGAATAGGGCCCTTTCGCCATCCTGTTAGTGAAATAACTGACAGGAGGTAAGGCCCATGATTATTACATTGCAGGCTAAAAGCCACTGGGTAGAACAAATGAAAAGCGAGATTACCATCAGGGAGTTTTCCCCCGTAACCATGGATGAGCCCGGAGATCTGGGCGGACAGGATTCAGCTCCCACCCCGATGGAATATGTCCTGGCTTCGTTACTGGGTTGTACCACCGTGATGGCGGTAATGATTGCGAAAGAAATGGCCATTGAAGTCAATGGTCTGATGATGCGGGCAGAAGGGGAATTAAATACCGATGGTATTATGGGTAAAGGAGATGTACCTCCCTATTTTACCCGGGTGAAACAGGAGATTAGCATTGATAGCACTGCCAATCAGGAACAGCTGGAACGCCTGGCCCAGCAAATCAAAAAACGCTGTCCGGTATATAATATGCTAAAAGCAGCCGGGACCGTGGTAGAGGTCAGCTGGCAACCTGGACCGGCAGTTCCCTAGTCAGTTTCTTCCCATAACCAGACGGTATCCAGCTGCAGAGTATTTTTAATTCTGACAGTTAAGCGGGGACGATGTCCCAGTATTCTGGAGGCCCAGTGCAGGGCCTCTTTTTCGTCGGCAGCTACGAGGGGTAGTTTGGCTCGCTCAAGAAATCCGGTAGTTAAGGCATTGGCATAGGTGGCTGTCCAGTCAATCTTGTTGACCAGCTGCCGGGTGGTAAGATCAGCCAGTCCGATTCCATAGGCATTGCCCTGGGATGCCGGGGCCAGGTCCAAAACCAGAATCAGTTTGATCAGAGGAGAGGGAGCTGGTGCAGGTAGGCCGGGAATACCCAGGCGATTGATAACATGGGTATCCATTCCAGTGCCACTAAAACATTTCCCGATTTCCTCCACCATCAGCAAATCGATCTCTGACCAGGGCAGACGGGGTTGCCAGCCTTTAACCCGGGCCAGTAATTGTGGTTCTTCTGCCAGAATTTCTGCAGGAGTAAGAGCCACCAGGTCGGCCAGTTCCTGATAGGCGTTTTCCAGAATGGCTATGCCTCCCCAGATCGGCAGGCGGGTAAGCAGCAGCCGGGCGGCTTCACCCAGACGCTGGCTTAAGCTCTGGGGGCCGCCAGCATGTAAGGCTGCTGCTCCAGCAGGACCGCCCATACCCAGAGCCAGCATTTTGACCAGACCGCTCTCCCAGGGACCAGTAAAAGAAGTATGAGGTTTAACCCGGTTAATTAACAGAATAGCATTGGTGGGCAGCGGTAATTCCAGGGTAAATATCGGGGTGCCATTCTTCAGCCTGTCAGTTTCCCGGGTAACAACCCCGGGATATACCGGGCAGCCCATAGTGTCAGCACTAATACCCAGTTCAGCCAGGACCCGCAATTGTCCTTCAGCGGTACTACCGCCATGACTGCCCATGGCGGCAATCAAATAGGGAGTAACCTGACGCTGACGCAAAAAATCCAGAATTTGTTTGAGCAGGGTGGGTAAAACGGCTATGCCCCGGCTGCCTACCGGTATGGCCACGGTAGCTCCGGCTGCCAGGGGCTGCTGCTGCCATAACCTTTCCAGTCCGGCCTGTAAAACTGCCGTCGGGTCAGTCAGACGAGGCCGGGGAAAACTTAAGGTGACTTTTTGCCAGTGTTGTTCTTGCAATTTCATCATCTCCCAACCAGAGGATGGTAATCAGATCGGCAGAAAGGGCAGAAAGCTTTTGCCAGGGCGGCTGGCGATACAGGTTCAAGGCCGGGAGAGGCCAGACAGGATCCAGGTCAGGATTCAGGGATTGCCAGGTGTGGCGCAAAACCTTTGTCAGCAGTTCCAGTGGTGAGTAGCCACACTGACCCAGGAGCTCCAGTTCCTTCAGTAAGCCAAAACCATGTCTGACTCCTGTGGCCCCGGCATCACTGCCTGCTACTACCGGCACTCCCAATTGCCGGGCCAGTTCTACCATTTGCATTTGCCTATCCAGGCTGCGGGCTGCTACCGGATAGGCCCGGGCCTGAGCGGCTACCGGAGCCAGAGTGGGGACCCAGTAAATGCCCTTTTGCGCTAGCTGGGTCAGGGTGGATTCGGTGAGGAAGTAACCATGTTCCAGACTGTGTACCCCGCAACTGGCAGCTAAGGCACTGGCTTCAGCACCGCTGGCATGTACCATGAGGGGTAATCCTGCCCCATTGGCCTGAGCTACTAAAGCGGACAATTCCTTCTCTGTAAACTGGCAGGGCCCGACCTGGCCGTATTCGGTAAAGGAAATAATGCCTGATAGCATCAGTTTCAGGTGCCGGGAGCCATTGGCTCTAATTTGTGTCGTCAGCTCGCCCCAGGGAGGCATGGCATTACGCCCCAGGGGATGGGCAAAGGCAGTACCATATCCCCCTTCCCGACAGTAGGCGGGATGGGTGGTATGTATATAAAAAAGGCTGTCCATTTGGGCGGCGAGACGATGGGCCCAGCCCTGGCGGTCCCCGCCATCCCGGGCTGCCAGCACACCGGCTCTGGCCATCGATTCCAGATTAGTTTGCCACATATGGTGCATACCTGTTTCGTCGTTCCAGCGGGCCCGGGCAGCTGCAAAATCCACCCCGTCTAGAGCCAGATGGACATGGGCATCTGCCAGCGGGGTGAGGGCATAACAATCAGCATAGGTTGTATCGGGAGCAGGTAAGTCCGCAGGGTAAGCCTGCCAGGGAATGAGCCGCTGGAGTTTGCCTTTTTTTATTTCCAGAACCACCGGGGTTTCCACAGGTTGATTCATACCACAGCTAAGAAACCCCGATAACAGCAGAAAGTGGCTGACCACGTATCTCTACACCCTCCTGTTTTTGCAAATTATTATATAATATAAAGGGAAGGATTGCTACTATTGCAAAAGTATGTGAGAATAGATATATAAGAGCACAGATTAGAGGAGGGTGTGGCATGCTGGCAGACAAGGAGAGTTTTAAGCAGGCATTTCTCGAGAAACTGGCAGCTTTGTTCGGCAAAACGCTGGAAGAAGCGACAGAGCAGGAGAAATATCAGGTGCTGGGACATCTGGTGCGGGAAGCCATTTACCAGCGCTGGGTGGAATCCAAACGACGACATGCCCAGCAACAGACAAAACAGGTTTATTATTTTTCCCTGGAATTCATGTTAGGGCGTCTATTGAGCAATAATCTAATCAACCTGGGCTGGCAGGAGAACTGGCAAGCGGCTTTACAGGAACTGGGAGTGGACTATTCCCTGCTGGAAGAAGTGGAACCGGATGCAGGCCTGGGAAATGGCGGTTTAGGCCGACTGGCAGCCTGTTTTCTCGACTCCCTGGCATCGCTGGGACTGGCTGGCCACGGTTGTGGTATCAGATATAAATACGGGCTGTTTGAACAAAAACTTGTTAATGGCTATCAGGTAGAGCTGCCGGAAAATTGGCTGAAAGAAGGGAATGTCTGGGAAACCCGGCGGGCGGATAAAGCAGTTAAGGTGCGCTTTGGCGGTCAGGTCAGGGTGGAGGAAAAACAGGGCCGGTTGAATTTTATTCATGAAAACTATGAGGAAATAATAGCAGTGCCTTATGACATTCCCATCATCGGTTATCGCAATGATTGTGTTAACACCCTGCGTTTATGGAGTGCAGAAGTGGCCAGGACGGAATTCGATTTCGCCTGTTTTAGCCGAGGGGAATACCTGAAGGCAGTAGAATATAAATATGCGGTGGAGGCTATTTCCCAGGTACTGTACCCGGATGATAATACATATAAAGGACGGGAACTGCGCTTAAAACAGCAATACTTCTTTGTCTCTGCCGGTATACAGAGTATCTTGCGCTATTTCAAAAAATGCTACGCCAATCAGTGGCATTTGCTGCCGGAAAAAATCGCTATCCAGGTTAATGATACCCATCCGGTACTGGTAATTCCTGAGTTAATGCGGATACTTATGGATGAAGAAGGGCTGGGCTGGGATGAAGCCTGGGATATAACCACTAGAACCGTGTCTTATACCAACCATACCATTCTGGCTGAAGCCCTGGAAAAATGGCCTATTGAGCTGTTCAAACAGCTTTTGCCCAGGATTTACATGATCGTGGAGGAGATAAATGAACGTTTTTGCAGGGCTCTCTGGGGGAGATATCCCGGTGATTGGGAGCGTATCCACCGGATGGCGGTAGTGGCAGACGGTTATGTAAAAATGGCTCATTTGGCTCTAGCCGGTAGTTACCGGGTCAATGGAGTGGCCAGAATTCATACAGAGATCTTGAAAACCAGGGAAATGCGGGAGTTTTACGAGTATTTTCCCGAAAAATTCACTAACAAAACCAATGGTATTACCCATCGCCGCTGGTTGTTAAAAGCTAATCCGCAGCTGGCGGAACTGCTTACAGAAGTGATTGGGGATAGCTGGATCCGGGAACCGGAAGAACTGAAACGTCTGTTACCCCTGGTTGATAACCGGGATTTACAGGAAAGGGCGGCATCTATCAAGCGTCAGAACAAGGAAAGGATGGCCCGGTTTATTTACCAGCATTGTGGTCTGAAAGTAGACCCGGCTTCTCTGTTTGATGTTCAGGTGAAACGTATTCATGCATATAAGCGCCAACTCTTAAATATTCTGCATGTACTGGACTTGTACCTGCGCTTGCTGGATGAGCCCAACCTGGACCTGGTACCCCGTACCTTTATTTTTGGCGGTAAAGCAGCACCCAGCTATTATATGGCTAAAAGTATTATTAAACTTATCAATACAGTTGCCGAGAAAATCAACAATGACCGCCGCTTTAATGACCGTTTACAGGTTTGTTTTCTGGAAAACTACCGGGTTTCCCTGGCGGAGCTGGTCATGCCTGCGGCTGAGGTGAGTGAACAGATCTCAACGGCAGGAAAAGAAGCTTCGGGTACAGGCAATATGAAATTCATGATGAATGGAGCTATTACCATAGGAACCCGGGATGGTGCCAATATTGAAATTGGAGAAGCAGTAGGAGAGGATAATATTGTCTTCTTTGGGCTTACTGCAGACAGGGTAATGCACTATTATGAACATGGCGGTTACAGTTCCTGGTATTTATATAATTCCCTGCCGCGGCTAAAACGAGTGGTGGATTCCCTGATCAATGGCTTTTTGCCCGCTGCCAGGGAAGAATTCAGCAATATTTATTCCAGTTTGACCCACAGTGATGAGTTTTTTGTCCTCAAGGACTTTTTGCCTTATGCCGAAGCCCAGGCTAAAATCGACAATTTATACCGGGATTTCCAGCGCTGGCAACGTATGAGCTTGACCAATATCGCCTGTTCGGGCCGTTTTTCCAGTGACAGAACCATCAGGGAATATGCCGGGGAAATCTGGGGACTGCTCTGATTGCTGCAAAAAATAGCAATCCAGGCCTGTTTCTGCTATAATACAAGGGTAAAGTAAGCAATGGCGGAGGACGGAGATGGAGATAATTATCAGCCACAGCAATACGGATTTCGACGGGCTGGCAGCCATGGTGGCTGCCAAAAAACTGCATCCGGAAGCTGTTCTGGTGGCAGCTGGGAAAATGTGCCGCAATGTAGAAGAGTTTATGGCCCTTTATAAAGATACTTTTCAGATCAGAAAGGCAAAAGAAATTCCGTTAAATAAAGTCAAGAAAGTGATTGTTGTTGATACCAAAACCGCTTCTCGCCTGGGACCAGTGGCTAAAATCATCGGTAAACCCGGCCTGGAAGTGATTATCTATGACCATCATCCCCGCAATGAAGAGGATGTAAAAGGCCAGGTGGAAGTGGTGGACCAGGTGGGGGCCACCACCACCTTGCTGGTGGAGGAAATCCAAAGGGCGGGCTTGCCTCTGCATCCATTGGAAGCCACTTTGCTGGCCATCGGTATTTATGAAGATACCGGCTCCTTGACCTTTACCACAACCACGGCCCGGGATGCGGCAGCAGTGGCATATTTACTTCGCCAGGGAGCTAACCTGAAGCTCCTGGCGGAATTCATTGAACGCCCCCTGACGGAAAGCCAGAAACAGTTGCTTAACCGCCTGATCATCAATGCCCAGCATCATCTGGTCAATGGGGTCAAGGTGTTGCTCAGCCGTTCCAGCGGGGAGGAATTTATCAGCGGGCTGGCATTGCTGGTGCACAAGCTGGGGGAAATAGAAGCAGTGGATGTGATCATTGCGGCAGTAGAAATGGAAGATCGGGTGCAAATTGTAGCTCGCAGCCGCTGCGAAGGGGTGGATGTGGCTGACTTGCTGGAACCCTTTGGTGGGGCTGGTCATGCCAAGGCAGCATCTGCCAGTGTGAAAGATATGACTTTGGATGAAGTTCTCAAGCAACTGGAACAAATCATGAAAGAACGGATCCGGCCCTTGCTAACTGCCCGGGATCTGATGTCAGCTCCCGTTAAGACCGTTTTTCCTCATACCTCCATTGACGAAGCCGGGAAAATCATGTTACGCTATGGCCATTCCGGCTTACCTGTTGTCAATGAAAACCTGGATTTGGTGGGGATTATCTCCCGGCGGGACATTGATAAAGCCCAGCTGCACAATCTGGGGCATGCTCCGGTCAAAGGCTATATGAGCCGTAAGGTGATTACCATTGAACCGCATGTACCTTTGCCGGAAATTCAAAGATTATTGATTGAACATAATATTGGCCGCCTGCCGGTGGTTGAGCAGGGACGGCTGGTAGGTATCGTTTCCAGGACCGACGTTCTGCGAACTCTACACGGGGATTTATTGCCCCATCGCATTCAGGCCGTTTATTTGCCGGAAGAGGACGCCAGCGGGGAGCGCAAGACCATAAAACAGCTTTTGCAGGAGCGCTTGCCGGCGGAAATCACTGATTTGCTGGCTAAAATCAGTTATGTAGCGGCCAAAAATCACCGTCAGGTTTATGTGGTAGGCGGTTTTGTACGGGACCTTTTGCTGGGAGTGGAAAACTTTGATATTGATCTGGTGGTAGAGGGGGATGGTATTGCTTTTGGTCAGGAACTGGCCGAGTTTTTCTGTGGCCGTGTCCGTACCCACGAAAAATTCGGCACGGCCATAGTCATCCTCCCCAATGATTTTAAAATCGATGTGGCCACCGCCAGAACGGAATACTATGAATACCCCGCTGCCCTGCCCAGGGTGGAAAAATCTACCTTACGGGAGGATTTGTACCGCCGCGATTTTACCATCAATGCCATGGCCATCGATTTGTCCCGGGACAACTTTGGTCAGCTGGTGGATTATTTTGGCGGTCGGCGGGATTTAGAAGAAGGGGTGATCCGGGTTCTCTATAATCTTTCCTTTGTAGAAGACCCCACCAGAATTTTACGTGCCATCAGGTTTGAACAGAGATATAATTTCCTAATGGAGACTACCACTTTGCGGCTGGCGCAACAGGCTATTAAGGATCAGTGGTTGACCAAACTATCCTATGACCGGATCAGGGAGGAACTGAAACATATTTTTAGTGAGGACAATCCTTCCAAGGCTATTTTCCGCATGCAGGAATTAGGTCTCTGGGACCTGATTATCCCGGAGCTTAATCTGGACCAGCAATGTTGTCTGGTATTGGAGGCCTTACCCAGGGAGATTTTATGGTTGAAGGAACAAGCGGTAGGCAAGGAGGCATTCCAGCCCTGGCTGGCTTATATGATGGGGTTGTTGTACCGTTTGCCTGTGGCCCAGCAGGAAGAGGTAGTGGAAAGAATGCGGCTGGCAGCGGTAGAACGGGACACTATCCTCGCTGCCATGAAAGCCTGGCCCCAGGTACAGCTGCTGTTGCGGGAATGGCCCCAGATTACCCTGGGCCGATTGGCTGCCCATCTGGATGAATTGGGCTGGGAGGCAGGAGCTTTTTTCCTGGCGGCCACTCAAAAACCGGGTCCCCACGGCATGTTGCAGGCCTATTATGCCCGCAGGCGCGAATTAAAACTGCATATCAGCGGCAATGATCTTATTCAGCTGGGCATTCCCAGAGGACCTGTATATCGTACAATCCTGGCCGAGATCCGCCGTTCTAAACTGGATGGGAAAGCGGTGACGCGAGAGGATGAAATACAATTGGCCAGAGAAATAGCAAGGAGAGAGGGATTTAATGTTTAATGATTTATATTCCTTAATTGCGAGTATACCAGGTTTATTATTGGGTTTTGCTTTCCATGAATTTGCCCATGCCTGGGTCGCCTATAAACTGGGAGATGATACAGCGGCAAGGGAAGGGCGGTTAAATATAAATCCTCTTTCCCATCTGGATCCAGTGGGTACATTGTTGCTCATCTTTACCGGTTTTGGCTGGGCCAAACCGGTTCCTGTCAATCCAGTGCGCTTTACCCGCCGAATAGATATGCGGACAGGGATGATGCTGGTAAGCCTGGCTGGTCCGCTGACTAATGTCTTAATAGCCTTGCTGACAGTAATTAGCTGGGGGTTGTTGGTCCGTTTTGGAATTGAACTATCTCCTGTCCTTGAAATCATTTTGCAGGGAATTCTCAGTATCAATGTAGGTTTGGCAGTTTTCAACCTTCTGCCCATTCCGCCTCTGGATGGCTCCAAAATCCTGTTTGGTCTGTTGCCTTATCGCTATACCCGCTGGCTGGAACTGCTGGAACAGTACTCCTATCCAATTCTTTTCTTGATGCTGCTAACAGGTTTTCATCGGGTTCTTTTAGTTCCCTTGCGGGATGTATTAATTACTTTCTTGCAATTTGTAGCCAATTTAATAGTCTAGCATAGATGGGGAAAGGAGCACAGTCAATGCAGAGAAAAACCATACTTAGTGGCATGCGGCCGACCGGGCGCTTGCATATCGGTCATTTAAGTGTTCTGGAAAACTGGGTTAAACTACAGGAAGAAAATGATTGCTACTTTATGGTAGCTGACTGGCATGCAATTACCACTGCCTTTGAAAATACCGAACAAATAGCGGCCAATACCCGGGAACTGGTACTGGATTGGCTGGCTGCTGGTCTGGACCCGGAAAAGGCGGCCATCTTTGTGCAAAGCAAAGTGCAGCAACATGCGGAACTACACCTGGTTTTTTCCATGATCACTCCTATTTCCTGGCTGGAAAGGGTGCCTACTTATAAAGACCAAATTCAACAGTTTGGTGACCAGGGGAAGGATATCAACACTTATGGTTTCCTGGGCTATCCTTTGCTGCAGGCGGCTGATATCCTCGTCTATCTGGCCGATGCTGTTCCGATCGGGCAGGACCAGTTACCCCACCTGGAGTTGACCCGGGAAGTAGGGCGCCGCTTCAACTATCTCTATCAGACCCAGCTCTTTCCCGAGCCTCAGGCTATTTTGGGGGAGGTTCCCCTTTTGCCGGGTCTGGATGGACGGAAAATGAGCAAATCCTATGGCAATGATATTAGCATGGTAGAAGAGCCGGAAAGCCTCTGGCAAAAAATCCGACAAATGGTCACAGATCCGGCCCGTGTTCGGCGTCAGGATCCAGGCAATCCTGACGTATGTGTGGTTTATACCTATCAGAAAATCTACAATCCTGCGGCTATTGTGGAAATTGCCGAAGGTTGCCGTACCGCTGGTATTGGGTGTATTGACTGCAAAAAGCAACTGGCGGAACGTCTGAATGAAGTAATGACTCCTCTAAGGGAGAGGCGGAGACATTACAGTGAACAGGCGGGTCTGGTGGAAGAGGTTCTGGCTGCCGGGAGGGACAAGGCCAGCCGCAAAGCTGAGGCGACAATGCAACGGGTCCGGGAGGCATTGAAGTTTTAGAAAGGAAGAAGATGGTGGCCTGCGAAATCCAGCTGGAAACATTTTCTGGACCTTTAGATTTATTATGTCATTTAATTGACAAAAACCAGATGAATATTTACGATATCCCCATTGCTACTGTGGTGGAACAGTATCTGGACTACCTGCAAGCCATGCAGGAACTGGATCTGGAGGTTACTTCCGAATTTCTGGTCATGGCCGCCAAGTTGCTGGCCATTAAAGCTAAAATGCTTCTGCCCCGGCCGCGCCTGGAAGGGGAGGAAGAGGACGAGCTGGTCTATGAGGAAGACCCTCGCGAGGAGCTGGTGGAAAAACTTCTGGAATATAAACAGTTCAAGGCTGTAGCCCAGCTTCTGGAAATACGGGAAAGAGAACAGGGCCAGATGTATTTTCGCCAGAACTGTCGCGAGCTGTATGAATATCTCTTTTGCCCCCGGAATCCACTGGCCGGGGTGACGCTGGAACAGCTGCTGGCAGCTTTAAAGCAAGTGCTGGAACGGGCTGAGGACCAGGAAGATCCCAAACCTGTTTCCTATACTCGGGAACAATTTTCGATACGGGATAAAATGCGGGAGATTTTGCGCCACCTGGTCCTCTACCCCGAAGGAATAACTTTTTCTTCCCTGTTTACCAGGCGATCCAGTCGAACCGAGGTTGTTACTACCTTTCTGGCTATTTTAGAGCTGTTTCGGCAGGGCAAGATTGCCCTTTTTCAAAGGCAGCTGTTTGGCGAAATTGAGATTAAAGGCAACAACACCATTATGATTGAGGAGGAACAGGAGTGACCACCCTCTTTTCCGAGGAATTACAGGCAGCCCTGGAAGCGGTTTTATTTGCTGCTACTGAGTCATTGACTGAGGAAAAACTGGCCACAATCCTGGGCATCAGCCAGGAAGAAGTGCAGGAACAGCTGCAAAAATTGCAGGAAGATTTGCAACGGCCGGAACGGGGATTAACGTTACTGCAAGGAACTGAGGGCTGGCGGCTGGTGACTAAACCAGTATTTGCTCATTATATTGAGCGCTTGTTTCGCCCTCAGCAAAGCAATTTTTTATCAAAAGCAGCCCTGGAGACCCTGGCCATTATTGCCTACCGGCAGCCAATTACCCGGAGCGAAATCGAGCTCATCCGGGGAGTGAAAACTGAGAAGGCCATCAATACTCTGCTGGAAAGAGGCCTGATCAAGGAAGTAGGCCGCCGGGAGGGTCTGGGTAAACCTATCCTGTATGGAACAACCGAAATGTTTCTCAGCCACTTTGGTTTGCAAAGTCTGGCTGATCTACCCCCATTGGAGGAATTTCTTACCGCCCTGGAAGAATAGGGCGGTTTTTTTGCGGTTAAATTAACAAGGGATCGAAATTTAAGGGGGAAGTGCGGTGTCGGGCCTGTATTGGTTTCTTATCCTGGCCTTCATAGGCTTAGCTGGTTGGGCTCTTTACCGCCTGCCTGTATATCTGGAATTAAAAATAAAACGCACTGGAACAGAGAAAAAAATAATCTGGCGTTTAGCTCTGGCCAGGCAGGGATGGACTGTGCTTTATTCGGAATGGCCGGCTCAGGAACTCCACTGGCATAAAAAGCAATTGCGTTTTTTCTGGTCAGAAGTGTTGCGGGACTACCTGGGTACCAATCTGAACAATTACCTTTATACATTTGAACCCTGGTTTAACAGTTTGCGCCGTCATGCCCGCGTATTGAGATTGCGCCTGGAACTAGAAGGAGGGTGGCCTTTTGCCCCTCACTTAACTGGCCTCTTTTCTGGTCTGGTCTGGATAGGGGTAGCCCTGGTTAACCGGATGATCCCCCGCTTTTTCGCTCCATCTTCCCGTACAGCAGAATTTGCCTATCGGCCTGATTTCCTTGCCTCGGAATGGCAAATAGGTTTTTTGTGCATAGTAAACCTTTCCTGTGGTCATATTATTAATGCCGCCGGGAAAACGCTCTGGCGGTTATGGAAGTGTAAAAAAGGGGGAAAAGCTGATGGCAGACCAGCATCCCATTGAGGCATTGATGAAAACAGCAATGGAAAGCATCAAGGAAATGGTGGATGTAAATACCATAGTGGGTGATCCGGTAGAAACACCGGATGGGACTGTGATAATTCCCGTTTCCAGAGTATGCTGTGGTTTTGCTGCTGGCGGCGGGGAGTTTGAGCTTTTAGGTGGGGGCAACAAGAAAGATAACAGCCAGGCCATACCCTTTGGGGGTGGTAGTGGTGCAGGAGTATCAGTACAACCGGTTGGATTTTTAGTAGTAGGTCAGAATCAGGTACGGCTCTTGCCGGTTGATGGAAATGCGGTGGTGGATCGATTGCTGGACATGGCTCCCGGTCTTCTGGAAAAAATACAGAACATTGTCAGTGGGAAAAAAAGCAAGGAAAAAGAGGAGAACAAGACAGATATCGGGGCGGGATTATAGTGATAGGGGCTTGTCCCCCTTTTTTCTTTGCGGTATAATTGTTGGTAAAATTTAATGCCACTAAAGGGGTAGGGTCGCATGGAATTACGAGCAGCTGTGGAAGCAATTTGGGCTAATCGTAAGTACAAGGTTTTGGATCCACGGCAGGTGATCAGCCATCTTAATGAAGAAGTGGCAGAAAGCCTCAAGGCTCTGTTACGGGGGGATGAAGAAAGCGCCCGCAAGGAGCTGGAAGATGCCCTTTCCTGTTTGTTTATTGCTCTGAAAGTAATGGATGTGGATCTGGAAGCTGCTATTGAGCGGCAAATAGCTCAGATGCAACGCAGTGCCCGCAATCAGTCAGAACGGGTGATGGTGATCAGGCCGGGAGAAGTGGAACTGCTGGTTCAGGGAGTGCGCAAAGGTGGTTGGTCCATCTGGGGTGAAGAAGATGTTGCAGAAGCGGAAAAAATAGCCAGAGAATTTGGTTTTGCTGTTATTTATGAATTATAAAAAGTTCTTTTCCTCCCGCTCAGAGCGTATATTGAAGGTAGCAAAAGTCGGGAGGTTTTTTTATGCTTAACTGGCTGTGGAGCGGTTTACTGCTTTGCGGTTTCCTCTTTGGGGCTATTAATGGGCAAATAGACCGGGTTCTTCAGGCTGCCTGGCAGGGAGCGCAACAGGCGGTGGAGCTGGCCCTGGGTTTGGTAGGCATTATGGCCTTCTGGCTGGGCATTTTGCGAATAGCTGAGGAAGCTGGGCTGGTAAATGGGCTGGCCAGGCTTTTGCGTCCTCTCCTGATCAGACTTTTTCCTGACGTTCCGGTGCAGCATCCGGCCATGGGCGCAATGCTGATGAATATTGCTGCCAATTTACTGGGCCTGGGCAATGCAGCCACCCCTCTGGGCCTGCTGGCTATGCAGGAGTTGCAAAAACTGAATGGCTACCGGGATGAAGCCAGTAATGCTATGTGTACATTTCTGGTACTAAATACCGCTTGTTTTACCTTGATTCCAACAACAGTCATTGCCTTGCGAGCCAAACTGGGAGCTCAGCAACCTACTGACATTATCGGACCCACGATGCTGGCTACATTGTTCGGGCTGGGAGCTGGCCTGCTGCTGGATCGCTGGTGGCGGAGGAGGCGATGGTGGTGATCACTGCACTGCAAGAGCTTTCCCGCTGGCTGGTGCCGTTTTTTCTGGTTCTGGTGATCTTAGTAGCGGCAGGTAAACGGATTAAAGCCTATGAGATTTTTATCGAAGGGGCAGAAAAGGTTTTTACAACAGCAATAAAAGTGATACCATATTTAGTGGCGATGCTGGTAGCCATTAATGTATTTCGGGCCTCCGGGGCCCTGGACTTTATCGGCAGAGCTTTGGCTCCTGTTCTTGGTTTATTTGATATACCACCGGATTTGCTGGCTTTGGCGATACTCCGCCCACTATCCGGTAGCGGTGCATTGGCTTTGAGTGGTGATATAATGAAGACATATGGCCCGGATAGTTTAATTGGCAGGATTGCTGCAGTTATGCAGGGTAGTACAGAAACTACTTTTTATATTCTGTCCCTTTATTTCGGGTCAGTGGGGATCAAGAAATTTCGGCATGCTCCCTGGGCAGGGTTAGTGGCTGATGCTGTGGCATTTCTGGCAGCAATTGTTATTTGTAAACAGGCTTTTGCTTAATAACAGGGGAGGAAAAAAGATGCCGCTGGAGAGATTGCAAAAAATCCTGGCTAAAGCGGGGATTGCTTCCCGGAGACGGGCAGAAGAACTGATTTTGGCAGGAAAAGTGAAAGTAAACGGCAAAGTGATAAAAGAACTGGGTTTTAAGGCTGATCCCGAGCGCGACCTGATCGAAGTTAATGGTAACAAGATAAAAATTAACGATGAGAAAATTTATATTTTATTATATAAACCGCGAGGTTATGTCACTACCGTCAGAGACCCGCAAGGGCGCCCTACGGTCTTACAATTGCTTAAGGATGTAAAGACCCGGGTTTTTCCCGTCGGTCGCCTGGATTATGACACGGAAGGACTACTTTTATTGACCAATGACGGTGAATTGACCTATGCTCTTACCCACCCGCGCTATAAAGTACCCAAAACCTATTTGGCTCTGGTAGAAGGGGTACCGGAGGAGGAAAAATTGCAGGCACTACGCCAGGGGGTCCCTCTGGAAGACGGGATGACGGCTCCGGCACAGGTCAGGTTAGCAGGCAAGGAAGGCAGAAGAGCCTGGCTGGAGATTACCATTCATGAAGGCAGGAAACGCCAGGTTAGACGCATGTGCCAGTACATAGGTCATCCGGTTCTATTTCTGAAACGTTCCAGCTTCGCTTTTTTAAATTTAAAAGGTCTTAAGAAGGGTGGATATCGTTATCTAAACAGTGAAGAGATCAGGAAACTCAGGCAAATAGCCAGGATTGAGAGGAAATAAATGGGGGAGACCGGGATGATTGTGCGTGAGGCAACCCGTGAGGATTTGTACGGGATTACAGCTTTATGGTATGAACTGGCTGTTTTCCATGAACAATACGGGGAACAATATCGGCTGGCGGCTGGAGCCAGGGAAAATTATTTTCGCTATCTCAATACGCTACTAGCAGATCCTACCAATTTTTTGATTCTGGCAGAAGAACATGGTGAGGTACTGGGTTTTTGCCATGGTATGTTGTTGACCCGGCCCCCAATTTTCACTATTACACGCCTTGGATTTATTTCTGAACTGGGAGTCCGGGCCAGTCGCAGACGGCAGGGCATTGGACAAGCCCTTTTACGCGCTATTCTGGAGTGGTTTGAAAAAAACGGCGTGGAACTGGTGGAAATTGCTAATGCCCAGGAAAATGAAATCGCCCGTAATTTCTGGAGCAGTCAGGGATTTGTTCCCTATATGGAACGGCGGGCCTTCTGGCTTAATCGCTAAACAGCCTGGGCATGCATTATAAATCAAATCCAGAGGAGGTAGCTTATGAAAAACATCACCCTTGACTATGGCAAAGCACTAGCTTTTGTTCGTGAGGAGGAATTAAGCCAGCTGGCACCGGCTGTTAAGCTCGCTCACCAGCTGCTACATGAAAAGAAAGGACCCGGCCAGGAATTCACTGGCTGGGTTGAATGGCCACAAACCTATGATCGCCAGGAGTTTGAGAGAATAAAAAATGCTGCTGCCCGCATCAAGGAACAGGCAGATGCCCTGATTGTTATCGGTATTGGGGGTTCTTATCTGGGGGCCAGAGCTGCGATTGAACTGCTTGGCCACACTTTCCGCAATCAACTTAAGGCGGAGAAAAGACAGGCACCGGAAATTTATTTTGCCGGTAATAACCTGAGTCCGGTATATTTAAAACATCTATTAGAAGTACTGGAAGGTAAGGAGCTGGCACTAAACGTTATTTCAAAATCAGGAACCACAACCGAACCGGCGCTTGCTTTCCGCTTCTTCCGGGAGCTGCTGGAACGCAAATATGGGGTTGAAGGGGCCCGGGAACGGATATATGTTACCACTGACAGGAACCGGGGAGCTTTAAAACGCCTGGCTACCGAAAAAGGCTATGAAACCTTTGTCATTCCAGACGAAATCGGGGGCCGTTATTCTGTGCTTACGGCAGTGGGAATGTTGCCAATAGCTGCGGCCGGGATTGACATTGAGGAAATCATGGCCGGGGCGCGCGAGGCCATGGAGTTGTATGCTAACCAAAACCTGGAACAGAACCCGGCATACCAGTATGCAGCTCTACGTAATCTTTTGTATGCCAAAGGCAAGACTCTGGAAGTACTGGTCAGCTATGAACCCCAGTTACATTCCTTTGCCGAATGGTGGAAACAGTTATACGGAGAGAGCGAAGGTAAAGACGGCAAAGGTATCTTTCCTGCGGCAGTAGAGTTTTCCACTGACCTGCATTCCCTGGGGCAGTATTTACAGGAAGGTTTGCGCAATCTGTTTGAAACCGTTCTCATGTTTGAACAATCTACAGCAGAATTGTTCATACCCGAAGATCCCGATGACAGTGATGGCCTGAATTTTGTTAGCGGGAAGTCGCTGGATTTTGTCAATAAGCAAGCTTTTGCCGGCACTCTCTTGGCCCATGCTGATGGCGGGGTACCGGCACTGGTTGTCAATATACCTGCCAATAATCCATATTATTTTGGCCAGTTAGTCTATTTCTTTGAAAAGGCCTGTGGAATAAGTGGCTATTTACTGGGGGTAAATCCATTTAACCAGCCTGGTGTAGAGGCATATAAAAAGAATATGTTTGCTTTACTGGGTAAACCTGGTTATGAGCAATTACGCCAGGAATTATTAAAAAGGCTATAAAACAGGACACCCCGTTCCCCCTGTGGAACGGGGTTATATTTTTAGTCGATAACATTGTGGTGATGATGGGATAAACGAATGACATCACCACAACCATTACACTTGAATTCTGAAACCCAGCCCTTTTCATCCACTAAACGGGTGTTGAGATGCCGAAATTCTTCACTATCACAGATACCACAACCATGATCCATGTTGATTTCAATGCTCTTCCCCATGCTGTTCAACCGGAAAGTACCAAACTTTTTTACCCGTGGCATGGTTTCCCACCTCCCTGATTCTATTTTAAAATGGGAGGCGGGACTTGGCAAGTCCCAATTTAACCGTAGGGGTAAAGAGCATGGTCAAGATCTCTGTCCCATTTCTTGACTGCATAACCGCCATAATTGGCCAGGAGGTTACCGATCTCATTAATTTTGCTGTTATCTGATTCAATCGCTACCAGGGTATTGCCTTCCAGCACTTCTGTAGCCAGATAGTTAGCCTCCTCAGTATGAACTCCCAGGTAGGACAGAGCATCAGCAATGCTCTTGTCTGGTTGCATAATTGCATCCGCCAGGGGGCCAACAGCTGCGAAGGTACCATGCTTTTCGAGTTCCACTATTTCAACAGGATACAGCCCCTGCAGCGGAGCCAATGGTTCAGACTGGCCATAAATATGACTGGTATATAGGAGTATCCCTTTTGGGCCTCCTAATACCTCTTCATTATCGGATTTTAGCTTAGTAACTACGGAAACCTGATCTGGTCCGAGAAACGGACTGATTTCTTGAACGGCTTTAATGGCATCACCGGCATTGTTAAAAAGAGCTGTTACTACTCTTTTCATAATCACACCTCCAGTAATAGCATTTCTTTTCTGATAAGTTTTCATGTATGGAAGCAGTCTCACTGGTAAATACTACTACAACGAAGGAGGGAGAATAATGCCACGCTGCAATAATTGTGGAAACACAGTGAACTTCTCCAGTTCCCTGATTCCTCCACCTGTCCCCGAGGCCTGTGGTCCCCCGACTGGCCTTTATGCTAACTTTGACGATGAGGGTTTTATCAGTACTATGGAGGCAACGGGAGCAGATCTGGACACGGCGCAACTGGCCTATGAAAACCCCAGGCGGTACTTTGATACTTGCGGGTTATGTGGCTCCAGAGACCTGACCTGGTAGAAAAAAATCCCCTGTCCGGCAGGAAAAGTGCCAGACAGGGGAGAATAATTTTTTTAGCTTCAGGGAAGGGAGAAGGAGAAAATGCGTCAGCGCTTAACACAGGGGCTAATTCAGGTTTATACAGGGAATAGCAAAGGAAAATCTACGGCTGCCTTTGGCCTGGCTTTACGGGCTATTGGTCATGGTTTTAAAGTTTATATTATTCAATTCATGAAAGGTAGCGGTTATTATGGGGAGCTAGCTACCTGGCATCGCCTTTATCCTTACATTCAATTCAGCCAGTACGGTCGTGGCTGTCCCTACAGTCACCTTATTCGCCAGGGGGAAGATTCTTGCCGGGGATGTGGTCAATGCTTTGTCAAAAAAGGGGAAGCTACAGCCGAAGATATAAGACAAGCTGCCATGGCTTTAGAAAAAACTAGAAAGATCATGGCTACCGATGAATTTGATATTATTATTTTAGATGAAGTACTAAATGCAATTTATTTTGAGCTAATTTCCACGAAAGAAGTTCTAGAACTGATCAATAATAAGCCTCCTCTGGTGGAGTTGGTCCTAACCGGGCGTAATGCTCCGCCGGAAATCATTGCAGCGGCCCATCTGGTTACAGAAATGAAAGAGATAAAGCACCCATTTCAACAGGGAATTTCAGCGAGAAGGGGTATTGAGTATTAGAAAAAGTTTGGAGGTTTATCTATGGTTAAATCTCTGGAAAATAACCAAGTTGTAATATCACCGGTACGGGCGAGAATTCGCCTGGATTTTAAAGGGACTGGAAAGAAAGCTTTATTTGGAGGTAAGTCTCCAGAAAAAATGGCTGAAGAAATCCGGGATCAGCAGGCAGCATTGCTGCGGAACGTACCCTGGCAAGGGGTAATTGTCGAAGAAATAGACATGGGTCTAGACATCTATACCGTGACTGATGAAGTGGATGGCAGGGAAATGGCCTTTGCGCCCTTGATTATAACTGTCCGCTGTGATACCCTTGAGGAGATTTTGCCCTTTATTGTGCGAGATGAGTTTCGCAAGATTGAAATCCTTGCTCCTGCGGACTTTGTCATGGATAGGTTGGAAATAGAACGACTGCTGTTTCGTCTTTTTACTGAATTGAAGAGAACCAAAGAATTATGGGAGAAACGTCTAAACAATCGATAATCAAACAAATTTTTACATAAGAGACCAGGAGGCAGGCATATGATATTGCGGGAGGGATTATTATGCCTGCCTGGGATTATGTATTTCGAGCTATTACGGCAGTAGCCATCTTAACAATTTTGAGCATAGGCTTTTATCAATTGTGGGACAATTCAATACCAATGGAGGGGTATTTTAAAGTCTCAGCCTTTTTAGAAAATCATCAGGACCCCAAGGGACATATATATTACTCTGAAGAAGCTATATCTGTTTTTAGCACCGAACAAAATCAAGCAGATTATTACTGGCGCCTCATACCTGAAAACTTTAGCCAATCAGCTGCAATAATAGTAGAAAGAAATGGTATAGCGATTGCAGATTTTTTACTGGG
>CP028514.1:1217500-1995000 GCA_003054495.1 Carboxydocella thermautotrophica
GTAAGTCGGGACCTAAGCCGAGGCCGAAGAGGCGTAGGTGATGGACAATCGGTTGAAAATCCGATACCACCATACAACCGATATTACGAAGGGGTGACGCAGGAGGCTAGGGAGAGCCGGTGATTGGAAGGACCGGTCCAAGCCAGTAGGGAGTGAGGCAGGCAAATCCGCCTCACGGAAATCCTGAGAGGTGAAGGGGAGCCCGTAAGGGCGAAGCTTCTGACGCCAAACTGCCGAGAAAAGCCTCTAAGGAGGGGGTATGGTGCCCGTACCGGAAACCGACACAGGTAGGTGAGGAGAGAATCCTAAGGCGAGCGAGAGAACCCTCGTTAAGGAACTCGGCAAAATGACTCCGTAACTTCGGGAGAAGGAGTGCCGCTAGATGTGAAGGGCCTTGCGCCTGGAGCATAGAGCGGTCGCAGAGAAGAGGCCCAAGCGACTGTTTACCAAAAACACAGGTCCCTGCCAAAGCGAAAGCTGACGTATAGGGGCTGACGCCTGCCCGGTGCCGGAAGGTTAAGGGGAAAGGTTAGCTGAGAGGCGAAGCTTTGAACCGAAGCCCCGGTAAACGGCGGCCGTAACTATAACGGTCCTAAGGTAGCGAAATTCCTTGTCGGGTAAGTTCCGACCCGCACGAAAGGCGTAACGACTTGGGCGCTGTCTCAACGAGGGACTCGGCGAAATTGTAGTACACGTGAAGATGCGTGTTACCTGCGACAGGACAGAAAGACCCCGTGGAGCTTTACTGTAGCCTGACATTGGATTTTGGTATTGCATGTACAGGATAGGTGGGAGACTGGGAAGCTTAGGCGCCAGCCTAAGTGGAGTCGCTGGTGGGATACCACCCTTGTGATATTGAAGTTCTAACCCGTACACGAGAGCCGGGTAGGGGACAGTGTCAGGTGGGCAGTTTGACTGGGGCGGTCGCCTCCCAAAGAGTAACGGAGGCGCCCAAAGGTTCCCTCAGCGCGAATGGAAAACGCGCGGAGAGTGCAAAGGCAGAAGGGAGCTTGACTGTGAGACCGACGGGTCGAGCAGGGACGAAAGTCGGGCTTAGTGATCCGGTGGTACCGAGTGGAAGGGCCATCGCTCAACGGATAAAAGCTACCCCGGGGATAACAGGCTTATCTCCCCCAAGAGTCCACATCGACGGGGAGGTTTGGCACCTCGATGTCGGCTCATCGCATCCTGGGGCTGAAGTAGGTCCCAAGGGTTGGGCTGTTCGCCCATTAAAGCGGTACGCGAGCTGGGTTCAGAACGTCGTGAGACAGTTCGGTCCCTATCCGTCGCAGGCGGAGGAAATTTGAGAGGAGCTGTCCCTAGTACGAGAGGACCGGGATGGACAGACCGCTGGTGTACCAGTTGTTCCGCCAGGAGCAATCGCTGGGTAGCCAAGTCTGGACGGGATAAGCGCTGAAAGCATCTAAGCGCGAAGTCCACCTCAAGATAAGATTTCCCACTGGGAAAACCAGGTAAGACCCCTGGAAGAAGACCAGGTAGATAGGCCGGGAGTGTAAGAGCCGCAAGGCTTTGAGCGGACCGGTACTAATAGGTCGAGGTCTTAACCTCAAAAGAACTCTGTGCGGTTTTGAGGGAGCAATCCCTTGAATTGAATAATGTTCCCCGATAGCTCAATGGTAGAGCGCCCGGCTGTTAACCGGTAGGTTGCAGGTTCGAGTCCTGCTCGGGGAGCCAGTCCGGTGGCAATGGCGGTGGGGCAACACCCGTACCCATACCGAACACGGCAGTTAAGCCCACCAGCGCCGATGGTACTTGGACCGCAGGGTCCTGGGAGAGTAGGTCGCTGCCGGACGATTCACCCCTGAACGATATGTTCAGGGGTGATTTTTATATTTTTTCGTAAGCATATTGACTTAAAAACTTGTACGATGGTAATATATATACAACTAAATATCATTGAGCATGGATGAGTTGAGGAGAGATGAGGAGAGCCGAGAAGGGAAAGGGTTAGAAAGAAAGCCCAGCCTTTTTGGTATGGGCTTTTTTGGCTATCTTCATCTCCTCGAAAGGAGGAGATTTTTTTGTACCCAGTTCAGGAATCTCAGTGGGATTTGCCTGCTTACAGAATAATTGCGGCGCAAGATCACTGGTTACAGGACCCATCTCTCATTTTTGAACAATTAGTTGGTTCAGGAACTGGTTTTTTGCTGGAGAGTTCTGAAGGACCCCAGAAACTGGCACGTTATACTATCATCGGCTGGGATGGTGAAGAGTATATCTTTGCAGATGATAGGGAAGAATTATCGAAATTATTAAAAAAGAATAAATTTCCCCTGTTAAAAGAACTTGAACCATTTTATAATGGATTTGTGGGCTGTATTTCCTTCGATATGGCCTATCGGGAAAAAGAGCACCGGCTGAACGAGTGTGGGCGGAAAAAGGACATTTTTCAATTTCCTGGCGCGATCTTGCTAAGACCCAGAAACGTGATTATTCTTGATAGACAGGAAAAACAATGCAAAGTAATTGTTAACAGCCCGGGTTTAAACCGCGAGGTTGAGGAAATCATCAAACAACTTAAACAGATTCAGGCAGTTGCTCTGTCTAAGGACAAGCAGAATCCCACAATCCAGCCAGCTAAAGCTTTATATGCAAAAGCGGATTTTCTAAATATGGTGGAAAAAGCTAAAGACTATATTAGCGCAGGAGATATCTTTCAAGTAGTTCTATCTCAGCCTTTTTACGGGTTAACTACTCGTCAGCCTTTAGATGTGTACAGAGATCTACGCAATTTTAATCCTTCCCCTTACCACTATTATTTACAAATGGGTGATTACCAGATTATAGGATCATCACCGGAAATGCTGGTAAGGGTAAAAGATGGATGGATTGAAACGCGCCCGATCGCCGGGACGCGACCTCGTGGACGGACTGATGTAGAAGACAGCAAGATTGCAGCAGAATTATTAGGGGATGAGAAGGAACGGGCAGAACATTTAATGCTGGTTGATCTGGGTCGAAATGATATCGGCAAAGTGGCCCGTTCCGGGACTGTAAGGTTGAAAGATTTTTATAAAATCGAAAAATATTCTCATGTCATGCACCTGGTTTCTTCTGTACATGGTGAACTGGGGGATGAGTATGATAGTGTGGATGCCTTCTGGTCCTGTTTTCCGGCAGGAACAGTAAGTGGTGCTCCAAAGGTAAGAGCCCTGGAAATAATTAATGAGCTGGAAGCCGATGGCAGGGGGCTTTATGCTGGAGCAATTGGCTATTTTAGTTCTGCCGGCGATATTGATACCTGTATTGCGATCAGAACTATTGTTATGCAGAAAAATCAGGCCCAGGTTCGTGTAGGAGCAGGGATTGTGGCTGATTCTGATCCCGAGCGTGAATACTGGGAAACAATTCATAAAGGCAATGCAATGTTTAAAGCACTTGGCTGGGAGGTAAAAATTGAATGATTTTAATGATTGATAATTACGATTCTTTTACTTACAATCTGGTTCAATACCTGGGGGAACTGGGGGAGGAAATCAGGGTATTTCGCAATGATGCAATTACGGTTGAAGAAATAGAAGATCTCTCGCCGCAACATATTGTCATCAGTCCTGGACCATGTACTCCCAATGAAGCCGGAATTTCCCTGGATGTGATTAAATATTTTGCTGGTAAAATCCCCATCCTGGGAGTCTGTCTGGGACATCAGTCCATCGGCCAGGTTTTTGGAGGTAAGGTGGTCAGGGCAGAGCGACTGATGCATGGTAAGACTTCTGAAATATATCACGATGGCAAGGGGGTTTTTGCCGGATTGCCCAACCCGTTTATAGCCACCCGTTATCATTCTCTGATTGTGGAAAAAGAGACTTTGCCTGATTGTCTGGAGATTACCGCAGAAACAGCCCAGGGAGAGATCATGGGGATTAGACATAAGGAGTTTTTAGTAGAAGGAGTACAGTTTCATCCTGAATCCATTCTCACCGAAGTAGGCAAGGACTTATTACGCAATTTTCTGAAGATGAGTTATTAGGATAAGGAGTTGAGGAGAGTTGAGTAGAGTCAAGGATTTATTGGAGAAAATTTTACAGGGACAGATATTGACCGCACTGGAAGCTGAAGAGCTTATGAGCTTGATTCTTACCGGGCAGGCTTTGCCGGCTCAAATTGCGGCTGTGCTGGCTGCGCTGCGTTTGCGCGGGGAACGGCCGGAGGAAGTGGCGGCTCTGGCTAGGGCCATGTTGCGTTTTGCTCGCCCGGTGAAACACAATTTACCCCTGGTCATTGATACCTGTGGCACTGGCGGGGATGGAGCCGGTACCTTTAATTTATCGACAGCAGCAGCGCTGGTGGCAGCGGCCCTGGGGATACCAGTAGCCAAACACGGTAACCGTTCCGTAAGTAGTCGCTGTGGCAGTGCCGATCTGGTAGAGGAACTGGGTTTGCCTTTGCCCAATCAACCGGAACGGGCAGCCAGGATTTTAGAAGAACAGGGATTTGTCTTTTTGTTCGCTCCCTTTTATCATCCAGCTCTGGCGACAGTGATGCCTGTGCGAAAGGAAATGGGGGTAAGAACAGTTTTTAACTTGCTGGGCCCTCTTTGTAACCCGGCACATCCTCAGGCTCAGGTGATTGGGGTTTTTGCAACCAGCTGGGTTAAACCCTTTGCTGAAGTAATGGTAGAGCTGGGAAGGAAGCGAGGAGTGGTTGTCCACGGAGCAGACGGATTGGATGAATTCTCACCCACTGGGGAAAATTTGCTGGCTCTGGTCCAGGATGGACAAATAACCATTAAGTCCGTGATGCCGGAGGAAATAGGAATAGCTGGTTGTCAGTTGCAGGATTTGAAGGGTGGGGACCAGCGGCAAAATGCCAGAATGTTACTGGACCTCTTTTTCCGACCCCAGGCAGGTCCGCTTCTGGAAGCTACAGTGGCCAATGCTGCGCTGGCCCTCTGGGTTGCTGGAACGATCAGTGACCTGAGAGAGGGTGTAAGGATAGCCCGTGAGGCGATATTACAAGGCAGAGTGGCTAACTATCTGGCTGAGATTGGGGTCAGGGAGGTGGCTATGTGAAACAGGCGCCTTTTTTAAAAAAGATCCTAACCAATGTGAAAGCCAGATGGGGAAAAGCAAGCGCCATTTATAGGCAAGAAGGTATAAGGGATTTGCCTGAATCACGCCCCTTCTCAGCAATTTTTGCTACAAAACCGGCTCTGCTGGCAGAAATTAAACTGGCATCCCCCAGTGCCGGCCCACTTGGTTTACGCCAGGAGGCAGTTGAACGGGCAAAGGCTTATGAACAAAACGGAGCAGCAGCGATCTCCGTTGTCACTGAACCGGAATTCTTTCAAGGAGACCTGGAGCTGTTAACTGAAATAAAAAAACATGTAAGGCTTCCGATTCTGGCCAAGGATTTTATCCTTTATCCGGCTCAGGTTTATGCAGCCAGAAAGGCCGGAGCTGATGCACTGTTGCTGATAGTTCGTTTGCTGGATCTGAGTACCTTGCAAAGGCTGGTTGCCTGCTGTCGTCAAGTCGGAATTGAGCCGGTCCTGGAAATTTTTGATGAAAGGGATTGGGGACTGGTTCAGCAGACCGATGGAGAAATTATTTTGATTAATAACCGGGATCTGTTTACTTTAGAGGTGGATCTCAAACGTAGCCTGCACTTGCTTCCTTTCTGCCAGGGTAGAAAAGTAATTGCCGCCAGTGGTATCAATACGGCCGAAGATGCTAAGGTATTGCTGTCGGCTGGTGCAGATGGATTATTAATCGGAACCCGTTTAATGCGCAGTCAAGAACCAGGGGAAGTGATCAGAAAAATACTGGATTGCAGGAGGGAATGATTACGAATCAACATTTAAAAGGGGCTTTCATGGTAGTACTGGCTGCTGGTTTATGGGGCTTTTCAGGAACAGTTGCCAAGTATTTCTTTAATAAACAGGTAGATCCCCTGATTTTGGTCCAGATTAGGTTGAATTTGTCGGCCTGGCTGTTATTGGCCTGGCTGGCAATCAAGCAGAGACAGTTGCTTAAAATTGAGAGACAGGATTATGGCAAAATCATTATTCTTGGGATTTTAGGGATGGCCGGTGTGCAGTTCACTTATCTCTATACAGTAAGCAGGGTTAATGTGGCCCTGGCCGTTTTCCTGCAATATCTTTCCCCTGTCCTGGTTTCTCTGTATGCCTGGGTTTGGCAGAAACAGTTACCGGATTTCCGGGGCCTTTTAGCTTTAATCCTGGCGATTACCGGGAGCGCACTAATGATAATGGGCCCGGAACTAAGTTTAGAGGGCATTCCTCTGGATGGATTACTTACCGGTTTGGCATCTGCTGTAACAGCAGCGTTCTATACCGTTTACGGCAAACAGGTTTTACAGAAATATACCCCCTGGACTACCCTGGGATGGGCTTTGCTGGCTGGGGGCTTACCCTGGTGGCTAATCAACAGTCCCAGGCGGCTGCTGGCCCAGGTAAACTCTGTAGAAACAGTGGCGTTTTTTATTTACATTGCCCTTTTCGCTACTATTATTCCTTTTGGCCTTTATTTTGCCGGCCTTAAACGTATTTCCGCAACAGAGACAGTGATAATTTCCATGTTGGAACCGGTGGTTGCCGCCTTGACCGCTTTCTGGTTTCTGGGAGAGCGGCTCAGCCTCTCTCAAATCGGTGGGGGGCTAGCTATCATGCTGGCAGTCGCTATTTTGAGTTCAGGAAGTATTAGCATAGCTCAGGAGAGCAGAGTTGAGGAGAGATGAGGGAACTAAATCAGTCTTTCACCCTCTCTTTCCTTTGGGGAGGGATTTTTTTGTTGAAATTCAAAGTTTGTGGTCTTACCAGGGTAGAAGACGCAGAAAAGGCAGTTTACCTCGGTGCTAACGCCATCGGAGTCATCATTGGAGCTGAAAGCAAAAGAAGGGTTAGCCTGGAACAAGCCCGGGCCATTCTGGAAAAAGTCCCTTCTTCTTGCTGGAAAGTGGGGGTAGTGGCTGATGTGCCTGTTACGGAGGCCTACAATCTGGCTCGGGATTTGAATCTGGATTTGTTGCAGCTTCACGGGCGGGAGAGCCCGGCCTATTGCTCTGCCTTAAAGTGGCCAGCAGTCAAGGCCTGGTCTGTGGTTTATCGCGATGGCAGTCAACTGCGAAAGGAACTGGAACCTTTTCTACAGGTAGTGGAAGCTATACTGCTGGACAATAACCGGGGAGGATCAGGCCAGAATTTTGACTGGACGGTTTTACAAAACCTGCGGTTGCCCAAACCAGTTTGGATTGCTGGAGGCTTAAATGCAGAAAACATCCCTAAATTATTAGAAATCTTTCAACCCGATTTGGTGGATGTAAATTCCGGGGTGGAAAGCCAGCCTGGAATCAAAGATGCTGAAAAAATGGCTAGGGTAGCCGCAATCATAAGGAGGTTTTAGCTATGGTAATGGCAAGAGCAGGGTATTTCGGAAATTTTGGCGGCAGGTTTGTGGCTGAAACGGCAATTCCTGCTTTACAGGAACTAGAACAGGCTTTCTTTGCGATCAAAGAGGATAAGGCTTTTTGGGAAGAGTTAAATTATTTGTTAAGGGATTATGTTGGGCGACCGTCTCCCCTGTATTATGCTGCTAACTTGACGAAGCTGGCTGGTGGGGCTAAAATTTATCTTAAACGCGAAGATTTGAACCACACAGGCAGTCATAAAATCAATAATACCCTGGGTCAGGCGTTGCTGGCCAGAAAACTGGGGAAAAAAGAGGTTATAGCCGAGACAGGGGCAGGCCAGCACGGAGTAGCGACAGCTACTGCGGCGGCCCTGTTGAATCTAAAATGTACAGTTTATATGGGGGCAAAAGATGTAGAAAGACAGCAGCTGAATGTTTTACGGATGCAGCTCTTAGGGGCTGAAGTGGTGCCTGTGCAAAGTGGCAGCTGCACTCTTAAAGATGCCACCAATGAGGCTTTGCGGCAATGGGTTACCCGAATTGAACACTGTCACTATATCATCGGTTCGGTGGTAGGCCCTCATCCATATCCAACCCTGGTTCGGGAATTTCAAAAAATTATCGGGGAGGAGACAAAAAGACAAATACTGGACAAAGAAGGGCGGTTGCCTGACGCTATTGTGGCCTGTGTCGGTGGGGGCAGTAATGCTATGGGCATATTTTATCCTTTTCTACAGGACACTCAGGTAGCCTTATATGGAGTGGAAGCTGCAGGCAAAGGTTTGGCTACGGGGCAACATGCGGCAACACTAAATTGTGGTCGTCCCGGAGTTTTGCATGGAGCCAGGACCTTTTTATTACAGGATGCTCATGGTCAAATTCTGGAAGCACATTCTGTATCAGCGGGATTGGATTACCCGGGGGTAGGTCCAGAACATGCTTTTCTGCATAAAACCGGGCGGGCCCGCTACCTGGCAGTCACCGATCAGGAAGCATTACAGGCTGCGGAATTGCTATGTCGGACGGAAGGAATCTTACCCGCACTGGAAAGTGCTCATGCTATTGCAGGTGCACTGCCGTTGGCCCGGGAACTTGGACCTGATAGAATTATGGTTATTTGTCTTTCCGGTCGAGGCGATAAAGATGTCCATACACTCCAGCAACTAGGAGGTGAGGTAGATGCTTAGAGCTAAGAAAAATTTAATCATCTATCTCACGGCTGGTTATCCCCGCATGGAGCTCTTTCCTGAAATTCTGGCAGCTGTACTGGAAGGTGGCGCTGATTTGATCGAAGTGGGGCTGCCTTTTTCCGATCCCAGTGCTGATGGGCCGGTTATTCAGGAAGCAGCCAAACTGTCATTACAGGCTGGAACAACTGCGGAAAAAGTACTGGATTGTTTAAAAAACTTACCAGTGGAGCTAAGAACAGTGCCGTTCTTGCTTATGACTTACGCCAATCCACTTTTACAGTTAGACCAGGCGGGAGAAAGGCTGGTAGAAGCAGGGATTGGTGGTGTGATTGTGCCAGATATTCCTCTGGAAGAACGCCACTGGTTGGAACCCATACTCAAGCCCTACGGCCTAGCCCAGATTCCTATGGCAGCACCCACAACGCCGGTGGCCAGGATGCAGGAGATGCGGAAACTGAAAGAACCCTTTCTTTACTGCATTTCTGTAACCGGCACTACAGGAATTCGAACGCATTTGTCGAATAGATTAACGGACTTTCTTGTGGCCGCCAAGGAAAATTCTGGCCTGCCTGTAGTTGTAGGTTTTGGTTTTAATAAACCTGAACAGATAAAAAAAATTCAGCCCTATTGTGATGGGGTTGTTATTGGTAGTGCTGTGATGAAAAAGTTAATAGAAGATGGAACATCTCCCCGGGCCCTCAGGGAATTGACAGCTTATATTGGTGAGTTAAAGGCTGCCCTGGGAGATGAGGAGGGAAGTTGAAATGACTCCATTAAAATTGGTGGCAAGACAGCATTTGGACCAGGCCACCGTTGTAACCATAAATGAGGAACTGAAAGTCGGGGATAGGGAAATAATAGTGATGGCTGGGCCCTGTGCCGTGGAAAGCAAGGAACAGCTGCTGGCTGCTGCTTATGCCGTTAAAGAAGGCGGGGCCAGGGTTTTAAGGGGCGGTGCCTTTAAACCAAGAACATCTCCCTATGCTTTTCAGGGCTTGATGGAAGAAGGCCTGAAGTTGCTGGCTGAAACCAGAAGGGAGACCGGTTTGCCTGTAGTGACCGAGGTCATGGACACCCGGGATCTGGAGTTGGTAGCTGAATATGCGGATATTTTGCAAATTGGCAGCCGGAATATGCAAAATTTCGCCCTTTTAAAAGAAGCTGGTAGAATTGGGAAGCCGATCTTATTGAAACGAGGCCTGGCAGCTACTATTGAAGAATGGTTACTGGCTGCCGAGTATATTATGAGCCAGGGGAATGACCAGATCATCCTCTGTGAACGGGGAATCCGCACTTTTGAGACAGCAACCCGCAATACGCTGGATCTAAGTGCAGTTGCGGTAGTAAAAGAAGTTTCCCATTTACCCGTAATTGTAGATCCCAGCCATGCTACCGGCCGCTGGCAGCTGGTAGCGGCTATGGCTAAAGGAGCGATTGCAGCGGGAGCAGATGGTTTGCTGATTGAGGTTCACCCCAATCCAGCAGAAGCTCTCTGTGATGGTCCTCAGTCTCTCACTCCGGCTAACTTTCATAAACTGATGCAGGATTTGCAGAAGATTGCGCAGGCTATTGGACGGGAAATAGCAATTTAGTCTTTACAAAATTTATGGGATTATGGTAAGATGAAGCAAAGTAAGTTTCAATGTAGTTGCTGGGTAGGATGGTAGACTGTAAAGATTTTACTAGAACTGGTAGGAAGGCAGGTAGGAGGAAAACAATAACGCAGATGGGGACATTCCGTCCATCAGCGGGCACTCCTATCAGGGGTGCCCTTTTTGCCAAATTTCTACAGAGGGGGGAAGAGAGTGTGGTGCAGGCAAGGAAATCTCTAGAAAAAATTAAAGTCTATGTGCCGGGAAAACCAATTGAAGAAGTTCAGCGGGAGCTAGGACTTACCCGGGTCGCCAAACTGGCTTCCAACGAAAATCCGGTCGGGCCTTCACCAAAGGCTATTGCAGCCATGGTGGATCAAGCCGGCAAAACCAATTTATATCCGGATGGAAATGGTTATTATCTGAAGGAGGCCCTGGCTAAACACTGGCAGGTATCCATTGAACAGATCGCTTTAGGCAATGGTTCCGATGAACTGATTCAGCTGCTGGCTCTGGCTTATGTGGAAGCAGGGGATGAAGTGATTATGGCCAAACCGTCATTTCCCCGCTATGAGCCTGTGGTCAGGATGATGGAGGGAGTGCCGGTTGAAATACCTTTGACGGCTGATTGGCGACATGACCTACCCGCTATGGCTCAGGCGATTACTGAAAAAACCAGGATGATTTTTCTCTGCAATCCCAATAATCCCACCGGAACTATGGTGACCAGAGAGGAAGTAGCTGCCTTTATGGCCAGGGTTCCGGCAGGAGTGCTGGTAGTTTTCGATGAAGCTTATTATGAATATGTCAATAATGAAGAGTATCCCGATGGCCTGGACTATTTGCGCCAGGGCAGGGATGTGATTGTTTTGCGCACCTTCTCCAAAATCTATGGACTGGCAGGATTGCGGGTGGGTTATGCTTTAACCAAACCGGAAATCGTGCAAAACCTGGAACGGGTTAGGCCGCCTTTTAATGTGAATGCTCTGGCCCAGGCGGCTGCCCGGGCAGCTCTGGCAGATCAGGTCCACCTGGAAAGGGTACGGGAGTTAAATGCCCAGGGATTACAGTTTTTCTACACGGCCCTGGAGAAGCTGGGATTGGAATACGTACCTTCCTATACCAATTTTGTTCTGATTAATGTAGAGCGTCCGGCTGCTGAAGTATTTCAGCAGCTCTTGCGCAAAGGCTATATAGTGCGGGATGTAGGGCTGGGAACCTGGTTGCGGGTCACAGTAGGATTGCCGGAGGAAAATCAAGGCTTTATCCAGGCTTTAAGGGAAGTAATTAATAGCTAATTGTTACTAAATAGCAGGATGGGAGGATGGTAGTGATGATCGTTGTGTTAACTGCCCAGGCAGGAGAGCAGGAAAAAAATCAGGTTATTGAAATGATCGAACGAGCAGGACTAAGGGTGCATCTGTCCCAGGGGATTGAACGAACCATCCTGGGCATCATCGGGGACCGGGAACTGGCAGCCAGTCTGGCTCTGGAGGCTTTACCCCAGGTAGAACGAGTTGTACCAATTTTACGGCCTTATAAACTGGCCAGCCGGGATTTTCATCCCCAGGATACGGTAGTAACGGTAGGGGATGTCCAGATTGGCGGAGGAAAAGTGCAGATTATTGCCGGCCCCTGTGCGGTGGAAGGGGAGGAGCAGATTTTAACGGCAGCTCGACTGGCCAAAGCCGCCGGAGCCAGTATTTTGCGCGGGGGAGCTTATAAACCTCGTACTAGCCCCTACTCCTTCCAGGGCATGGAAGAAGAGGGATTAAAATTACTGGCCCGAGCGCGAGCGGAAACCGGCCTGCCGGTGGCTACGGAAGTGGTGGATCCTCGCTCTCTGGAGCTGGTGGCCGAATATGCCGATATTCTGCAGATCGGAGCCCGCAATATGCAAAACTTCCTGCTTCTGAAGGAGGTAGCCAGGGCTGGTAAGCCGGTTATATTAAAACGGGGGATGAGTGCTACCGTTGAAGAATGGCTGCTGGCAGCGGAATATATTTTATCTGCCGGCAACTTCCAGGTTATTCTCTGTGAACGCGGTATCCGTACCTTTGAGACTTCTACCCGTAATACCCTGGATTTGAATGCGGTAGCTCTTGCTCGTCAACTTTCCCATTTGCCCATTCTGGTGGATCCCAGCCATGGTACAGGTAAATGGAAACTGGTAACACCAATGGCGCTGGCAGGACTGGCAGCAGGTGCTGATGGGTTAATGATTGAAATGCATCCTAATCCGAGTGAGGCTGTCTCCGACGGACCCCAGTCCCTGACTCCGGAAAATTTTGCCCATCTGGTAGAACAAGTAAGAAAACTGGCTATAGCACTGGGAAAAGAGCTGGGGTGAAGGCGATGACAGTAGAACGCAAGATAGCCATTATTGGACTGGGCCTAATGGGCGGCTCATTGGCCAGTGCTTTAAGTCAAAATACCAGCTGGCAGCTCAGGGGTTGGGATATTGACCCGGAAGTAAGAAAAAAAGCTGCCCGGTTAATACCTGGGATTGAGATTAGGGAGGAACTGGCTGAAGTTGTAGCTGTTGCTGATCTGGTGGTCTTGGCAGTGCCAGTCAGAACAGCTATGCAACTGGTGGAATCGGTGGCAGCCAGCCTGGCCCGGGGCGCGGTGTTAACCGACCTTTGTTCTACTAAAGGGGAACTGGAACGGAAGATTGCAGCTTGCTTACCCCGGGGAACAGCATGGATTGGCGGTCATCCCATGGCCGGTTCAGAAAAACAGGGAATAGCAGCAGCTTCTGCCAGACTTTTTCAGGGGGCAACCTGGTTTCTCTGTCCAGGAGAGAACTGTGGTCCGGAACACCTGGAGCTGGTCAGGGAGATGGTACAGGCCGTTGGCGCTAAAGAGCGCCTGATTACCGCCAGGGACCATGATCGCATCACAGCCCGCCTAAGCCACTTACCCCATTTGGTAGCAGGGGGATTATTGTACAATGTAGTATGTGCTCTGGGGCAGGAGGCATTACGATGGGCCGGGCCAGGATTACGGGATACGACCAGAATTGCTGGTAGTCCGGTGCCAATGTGGCTGGATATATTTTTGACCAATAGAGAAGAAATTCTGGCAGCTATTGATGATTTACAGGTTTTTTTAACAACAGTTAAAGATGCCTTGAGTAATACCGACGAGACACGGTTGAGTATGCTTCTGGAACAAGCCAGGGTTTACCGGCAAAATATGGGATAAGGATGAAGGATATGGTAGAGCAAATTCGAGTTCAAGGACCCAGTGCAGGGATCAAAGGCGAGTTGATGATTCCGGGAGATAAGTCCATTTCCCATCGGGCAGTGTTGCTGGGAGCATTAACAGAAGGCACTGTTGAAATCAGCGGCTTTTTGCCCGGGGCTGACTGTCTCAGCTCAGTGTCCTGTTTGCGCCAGATGGGAGTTGAGATCGAGGAAACTGGACCAGGTGCCCTGAAGGTTCATGGGCGTGGCTGGCAGGGATTAAAAGAGCCGTCTGATGTACTGGATGTGGGCAATAGCGGTACTACCATGCGGCTACTGCTGGGCATTCTGGCCGGCACGGATTTCTTCAGCGTCCTGACAGGAGACGCTTCGATTCGGCGGCGACCTATGGGCCGGGTAACTGAGCCATTACAAAAGATGGGAGCCAGGATTCAGGGCCGAAGTCAGGGTAAGCTGGCTCCCCTGGCCATCCAGGGCGGTAAACTGGTTGGCTGTCAGCACCTTTCCGCTGTGGCCAGTGCGCAGGTGAAATCTGCTCTGTTGCTGGCTGGGCTGCGGGCTGAAGGGAAAACAGAGGTACAGGAGCCTGCTGTCAGCCGGGATCACACGGAAAGAATGTTACGCACTTTTGGTGTTGAAATAGGGCAGGAAGGAAACCGGCTCTGGGTTGAGGGCGGACAGAAATTGCAGGCTGTTCCAGTACAGGTACCGGGTGACATCTCTTCCGCAGCCTTCTGGCTGGTAGCTGCCAGTATCATTCCCAATAGCAGCCTTTATTTAAAACAGGTGGGTGTCAATCCTACTCGTACCGGTATTCTTGATGTTTTACAGGCAATGGGGGCCAGAATTCAACTGATGAATTATCGCCGATTTGGCGATGAACCGGTGGCAGACCTGCTGGTAGAATCGGCGGAGTTACAGGGTGTAGAAATAGGAGGGGAGCTTATTCCCAGATTGATTGATGAAATTCCTGTACTGGCTCTGGCGGCAGCAGTGGCCCGTGGTCGGACCATAATCCGGGATGCCGCAGAGCTCAGGGTCAAGGAATCGGACCGTCTGGCTGCTATAAGCCGGGAACTGAGCAAACTGGGAGCTACCATCGAAGAAATGCCCGATGGCTTGATAATTGAAGGTGGGGCTAAACTAGTGGGAGCCCGGGTAGAAAGCTACCATGATCATAGAATGGCAATGACTTTGCTAATTGCTGGTCTGGTAGCGCATGGGACTACTACTGTTTCGGGTTGTGAAGCAATTCCAGTTTCCTATCCTGACTTTGTTTCCAGTTTGCAAAGATTAGGAGCCAATCTTGACTGAGAGAAGAAAAATCAATATAATATAATTAGCAAATGGGGAGTAGCGCCCTGACTACAGGGAGCCAGAATCGTCAACTCGGGTTAGACCCCGGTTTTGGCCTTAGCAGCAAGACCTTTGCTCCACAAGGGGTAAAGGTCTCTTTATTTTACTTTAAAAAGGGGGATTGTTTATGAAAAAGGCGTGGATTCCTGTTCTGGTAATACTGGGGATTGTACTGGTTCTGGGTATGAGTCTGAGCAGTACTTATAATAACCTGGTAACGATGGAACAGCAAGTGGAAAGCAGCTGGGCTCAAGTGCAAAACCAGCTGCAGCGGCGGGCAGATCTGATTCCCAATCTGGTAGAAACAGTTAAAGGTTATGCTGCTCATGAAAAAGAGGTACTGGGCAATATTGCTGAGGCCAGATCCCGCCTGGCCGGGGCCAGAACACCGGCGGAAGCAGCAACAGCTAATGCTCAGCTGGATAGCGCATTAAGCCGTTTGCTGGTGGTAGTTGAGAATTATCCTAACCTTAAGGCAGATGCTAACTTCCGGCAATTAATGGATGAGCTGGCAGGTACCGAAAATCGTATCGCCGTGGCCCGCCAGGATTATAATAAAGCTGTCCAGGCCTACAATACCTATCTGAAAAGTTTTCCAACCAATTTGGTAGCAGGAGTATTTGGCTTTAATGCCAAAGAATTTTTCCAGGCTCAGCCAGGAGCTGAGCAGGCACCTAAAGTGGATTTTGGCTCTGGTAAAAGTTAAAGGGGGCAAATGGCATGCGGATAAGCTGGCGCCGTGTACTCCCCGTTTGGATATTACTCTTTTCTTTTCTAATCGCAATATTTAACACTGCCTGGTCGGCGGACATTTATGTTCAGGATCGGGCTGAGATTCTATCTCCAGAGGTGGCCCGGCGCATCAATCAACTAGGAGCTGCTTTAGAACAGGCCACTCCTGGGGCTCAAGTAGTTGTGATGACTCTGCCATCTCTGGAAGGTAAACCTATCAGCCAGATAGCAGTCGAAGAATTCAGAAGACTGGGGATTGGCAGTAAGGAACACAATAATGGCGTGCTGTTCCTCATCGCTCCCAATGAAAGGGAAGTCAGAATCGAAGTTGGTTATGGGCTGGAGGGGGCCATCCCCGACGGGAAAGCGGGACGCATTTTAGATGAATCAGTTTTGCCATACTTCCGGCAGGGCGATTATAATCGGGGTATTGAAAATGGCTACCGTCGTCTGGTAGAGGAAGTTGCTCGTGAATATCAGGTAAAAAACCTGGTACAGCCTGTTGAACCGGAGCAAAAGGAGAGTAGGAAGAACATTACTATCGCTTATATTATCGCTGGCTTGTTGTTACTGGATGTACTGTTCAACCGCGCCCGGATTACCCGCTTGTTGATGGATTTGTTTTTCTATGCGGCTATTTTTGGCGGAGGTCGCCGGGGCGGAGGAGGATTTGGCGGCGGCTCATCGGGCGGTGGTGGAGCAGAAAGGCGCTGGTAGGGGCAAAATGCCCCTTTTTTCTTTTCTTTGACTGCAGGTTTTTGTTATAATAGCTGAGAGAAGAAAGAGGGGTTTGAGTGATGAGCAAACTACAACAAATTGCCATTGATGGACCTGCTGGTGCCGGCAAGAGCACCATTGCCCGTTTGCTGGCCCGGCAACTGGGTTATCTATATGTAGATACAGGGGCAATGTACCGGGCAGTTACCCTGAAGGTTTTAAAACAGGGGTTGGATCCGGGAGATGAAAAGGAAATCGCTGATATGCTAACAGAAACAGAGGTGGACCTGATCCCAGCAACTGAAGGATTGCGGGTGATTTTAGATGGGGAGGATGTCAGTGACGCCATCCGAACGCCTCAGGTAAGTCAGGCGGTATCTCAGGTTGCTCGTATTCCGGCTGTGCGGGAAAAGCTAACGATTTGGCAACGGGCACTGGGAGAAAAGTGGCCGGTAGTAATGGATGGTCGGGATATCGGCACGGTGGTATTGCCTGAGGCAGAGCACAAGTTCTTTCTGACTGCCTCTCTGGAAGAGCGGGCCCGCCGCCGCTATTTGGAGTTAAAAAGCAAAGGTTATACCCAGAGCTTTGAGAGTCTCTTAGAGGAAATGGCTTTAAGGGACAAAATGGATAGCGGACGGGAGATTGCTCCCCTTAAACCGGCAGAAGATGCCCAGATTATTGATACTACCGGAATGACCATCGAAGAAGTGGTTAATGAATTGTTAAAACGTTTGGGAGGGAATACATAAGGTGGATTTTTATCAATTTGCCCGAATGCTTTGTCGGTCTTATTTACGGTTTGTTAGGTGCTGGAAAGTGGAAGGGGAAAAGAATCTACCGGTAGAGGGACCAGTAATTATTGCTGCTAACCATGTCAGCAATCTGGATCCGGTCGTAGTAGGCTGTGCCTTTGATCGGAAGGTAAGCTATTTGGCCAAGGAAGAATTGTTTCAGGTCCCGGTACTTAGCTGGATTATTCGGCATCTGGGCGCTTTTCCTGTAAAGAGAGGTACAGGTGACCGGGGAGCGATCAGAGCGGCTCTGGATGTCCTGGAGAAGGGGGACTGTTTTGGCATTTTTCCGGAAGGTACGCGCAGTAAAGATGGCAATTTACAACAGCCCAAACTGGGAGTGGCTATGTTGGCTGCTAAGACAGGGGCTCCTGTATTGCCAGTGGCCTTAATCAACACCCAGCGTTTACTGGCTCCCATTACTGTTCGCGTGGGTCAGGTGATTAAACCGCCCTGGCCAGCAGGCAGCAAGGTAAGCAAAGAGGAACTGGAGGCATTTGCCCAGCAGATAATGGCTGAAATTAAGAGGTTAAGGGAAAAATAACATTTTTTTTAAGCAAATGCAGGACTTTTCTGACGAAAATAGAATAATTTGAGGTAATGGACAAACAATTATACTTACAGAACCAGGGGTGAACAGGTTGGAAATTATCTTAGCCCGCGCTGCCGGTTACTGTTTCGGAGTGAAACGAGCCATCCAGGTGGCTGAAGCAGCAGCCCGGGAAACTGGCAGTCAAATATACACTTATGGACCGTTAATTCATAACCGGCAGGCTGTTGCCAAACTGGAAGAACAGGGAATAAAAGTTATCGAAAATTTGGATTCTGCTGCTGGTGAAGTGGTGATTATCCGTTCCCATGGAGTGGGCCCGGAGATTCTAAATAAGGCTGAAGAGTTGAAGATAAAGCTAGTTGATGCTACCTGCCCTTTTGTCAAAAAGGCCCAGGAAATTGCTCGTTCTTTACAAGCAGATGGATATACTGTTATCGTGGTAGGAGAAGCCGAACATCCGGAAGTTAAGGGCATCATCGGTTGGACCGAAGGCAAAGGGATTGTAGTTCAGCAACCGGAAGATCTTCAACTGATTAAGCCAGGGAAAAAAATTGGCGTTCTGGCTCAAACCACACAGCCTTTAGCCAGATTGCAGGCGGTAGTTAAAGAATTGCTGACTTTTGGCCGGGAAGTAAGGGTTTTTAACACCATCTGCCACGCTACGGAAGAAAGACAACAGGCGGCACGGGAATTAGCAAGCCAGGTGGAAGTTATGCTGGTTGTAGGTGGTGCTCATAGTGCCAATACTCAAAAACTAGCAGCCATCTGCCGGGAATCAGGCGCCACCACCTATGCGATTGAAACTGCTGCTGAGATTCAAACCGACTGGTTTAAAGGTGTAGATAAGGTCGGTATAACTGCAGGTGCTTCTACACCTGACTGGATCATAGAGGAGGTTGTCAAGAAAATGACCGATATACGTCAGAACGAACAGACAGAACAAAATCCCCAGGATATGGAGCAGCTGCTCAATGAGGCTCTGGAATTCCAAAGGGTTAGCCGGGGGCAAAAGTTAAAAGGCACTGTGGTGTCTGTAAGTGACGATGAAGTCCTGGTGGATATAGGAGCCAAATCAGAAGCTGTCGTTCCCTTAAGGGAACTGACCTGTTGTCCGGTGGAATCCGCCAGAGAATATGTAAAACCTGGGGATGAAATTGAGGTAGTAGTACTAAAGGTTGAGGATATGGAAGGGCGGATCGTCTGTTCTAAACAAAAAGCTGATGCCATGAAGGCTATGAATACCCTGGAAGAAGCCTACAAAACCGGACAAAAAGTAACCGGTCGGGTGGCTGAAGTAATTAAAGGCGGGTTACTGGTAGATCTGGGAGTAAGAGCATTTTTGCCGGCCTCTCATGTTGATGTTCGTTATGTGGAAAATCTAGAAAAATATGTTGGTCAGGAAGTTGCTGTCAAAATAATTGAATTTAACCGGCAGAAAGCCAGAGTAGTGGTCAGCCGGAAAGCAGTGATTGAGGAAGAACAGCTGCAGAAGAAGACGAATGCACTGGCTACTCTTGCTCCTGGACAAATCGTGAAAGGAAAGGTACGCCGTATTACTTCTTTTGGAGCTTTCGTAGATCTGGGAGGAATAGATGGTTTACTGCATATTTCTGAATTAGCCTGGCATCATGTAGATCACCCTGCTGAAGTGATCAGAGAAGGGGAAGAAATTGAGGTAAAAATACTGGATATAGATCAGGCCAATGAAAAGATATCTTTAAGTCGGCGTCAGGTTTTACCCAGTCCCTGGGAAACAGTAGAGAAAAAATACCCCGTTGGCTCCATTGTAAAAGGGAAAGTGGTGCGGTTAGTTCCTTTTGGGGCCTTTGTAGAGTTAGAACCGGGAGTAGATGGTTTGATTCACCTTTCTCAGCTGGCGGATAGGAGGGTGGCCAAAGCTGACGAAGTGGTACAGCCAGGTCAGGAAGTCTTAGTAAAGGTTATTGACGTAAAATCTGATGAGAAGCGTATCAGTTTATCCTTAAAAGAGGCTCAGGGAGTTGTTCCTGAGGCATAATTTGATTGATGCAAGCATTGCCTTATATAAAAGGCAATGCTTTTTTAGTGACCTCTTGACAATTTAGTACAAATGAACTATCATAATTATAGAGTAAATGAATATCATTCTCAACGAGGTGAATGGAGGTGGCCCATTTGGCACCACTGGATATGGTGAAAAAAGGACAGAAGGTAAGAATACATAGTATTAATAATCCGGTAGTTCGGGCCCAGGCTTTACGCTTTGGGATTAGTGAAGGGGAAATAGTGTCAGTTGAAGAAATTATTCCGGCTGGACCGATTATTCTCGGCCGCAAAAAACAGGAGATAGCTGTAGGCAGGCAACTGGCGCAAAAAATTCTGGTTGAGATTCTTTAAGGAAAGAGGGAATTTCTATGCATTGCCATCATTGTAACCTGGCACTGGATATCCCGCCTGGAGCCAGGAAAATAGTTCTGGCGGGAAATCCTAATGTAGGTAAATCGGTTTTTTTCAATGCTTTTACTGGAATGTATGTGGATGTTTCTAATTACCCGGGGACAACCCTGGAAATTAGCCATGGTCGGTATGGTCAAGATGTGGTAATTGATACTCCTGGTGTTTATGGTATTTCCTCCTTTAATGATGAGGAAAGGATAGCGCGGGACATTATTTTAGATGCAGATCTGGTGATTAATGTTGTAGATGCTGTTCACCTGGAAAGAGACCTGTTTTTAACCCAGCAAATCATAGATACCGGTGTACCGGTGATTGTGGCTTTGAATATGGTTGATGAAGCCCGAAAAAATGGTATGGAAATTGATATCGATCTATTATCCAGAGAGCTGGGCGTCCCGGTATTTCCTACAGTAGCTGTTGAGAAAAAAGGCTTCAAAGAATTGCAGGAAGGACTAAATCAGGCTAGACCTGGATATATAGACCCCTGGCTGCAGGATAAACTGGAATGGATGACAGCCAAAGTGGGGCACCAGGGAGAAGCTCTTTTAATTCTGGAAGGAGACCCAATTGTAGCGGAGAGAAATGGCCTGCCACCGGGAGATTTGCAGGAGGAAATATACCGGAGAAGAAGAGAACGGGTTAACCGGCTGGTGGAAAAAGTACAGCGGGAAACAAGCCAGGGTATTAGCTGGTCAACCAGATTGGGACGATGGAGTATCCGCCCGCTGACAGGGATTCCCATTTTGCTATTGGCCCTCTGGGGAATGTATGAAATTATCGGTGTAATTATTGCGCAGGATGTTGTAGGGGTTACAGAGGAAACCATTATGCAGGGTTTCTATGAACCCTGGATTAGACAGGTAATTGGTAGTATTATCCCTGAACACTCAGCTCTGGGTACCATCTTAATCGGTGAATTTGGTATTTTGACCATGACAGTCACTTATATTTTTGGGTTGCTTTTGCCACTGGTGGTGGGCTTTTATCTGGTCTTATCCATCTTTGAAGACAGTGGCTATCTACCGCGGATCGCCACTTTGCTCGACCGGGTTATGACCAGCATTGGTCTGAATGGACGGGCGGTTATCCCGATGATTCTGGGGTTTGGCTGTGTCACCATGGCCACTATCGTCACCAGAGTGCTTGGTTCTGATCGGGAGAGACGAATTGCGACTTTCCTCCTTGCTATGGCTATTCCCTGTTCTGCCCAGATGGGGGTTATCGTAGCACTGCTTTCAGGATTAGGTGCAAAATTTGTAATATTATATGTGCTGGCTATCTTTTCCCTTCTGGCTCTGGTAGGTACTTTATTGAATAAGCTATTACCGGGTAGATCTACTGATCTGTTAATCGACTCACCTCCCATGCGCTTACCGCGGCTGAGTAATGTAGTAAAGAAGACAGCAACCAAGTCCAGTCACTTTCTGAAAGAAGCTACCCCTTTGTTTGCAATTGGCGCCTTTATTATTAGCATTATGCAAATTACCGGGGCACTGGAAATGTTGCAGGATTGGTTGCGTCCCTTAACGGTTGGCTGGTTAAGTTTGCCTAAGGAAGCGGCAACAGCATTTATCATGGGCTTTGTTCGTCGAGATTTTGGTGCTGCCGGTTTTGCTTCCATGGAATTAACCGCACTACAGAAGTTAGCTGGTTTAATTACGATTACAATTTTTGTTCCCTGTATTGCTTCTGCACTGGTTATTTTTAAGGAAAGGGGCAAACAGGAAGGCTTGATTATCTGGCCGGCTGTTCTAGTTATTGCCTTTTTGATTGGAGGTCTTACGGCGCAGCTGTTTAATCTAATGGGCCTGGCCGGAGGGTACCTGCTCTTCGGCAGTATGCTGGTTTTAGCCATTCTGTTAGGAAAGTTTCTCCCGCAGAGAGAGGAGGCGTAATTTATGGCTCATGAATGTAATATTATCTCTAACACCTGTCCACAGTGTGGTTTTAAACTAAAGGGTAATGAAATGAAGTGTCCCCGTTGTGCCAAAGTATTAATCCAGATTGGTAGCTGCAGTGGAGCCTGCGGCAGTTGCAATCAAAGGTCCGGCCAGTAAGCCGGACCTTTTGACTTTGGGAAAAGATAATAATACAATAACTTCAGGGAGGGGATAGAGATGTTGTCGAAAATATTAGTAGGTTTGGATGGTTCGAGCCATAGTTTTAAGGCTCTGGAATTTGCCCTGGAATTAGCAGTGCTAAAGCCAGAAATAAAACTAACTGCCGTTTGTGTTGTAGGATTTAGTCGGGATCTGGCTTTGTTTGCTGGCCTTTCCCCTGAACAATATAATGCTTTTTTAAAAGAGAAAGCCAGCAAAACCCTGGCCCAGGCAGAAAACATGGCTAACCAAAAGGGGATTAAAATTTCCACCTGTGTCCTGGAAGGGGATGCGGCAGAAATGCTGAGCAAATATGCTCGAACTGAGGGATTTGATCATATCGTAGTTGGTGGCCGGGGATTGAGCAATATAAAAGGCATGGTCCTGGGGAGTGTCAGTCATCGCTTGCTTTATCAGGCACCATGTCCAGTTAGCGTTATTCGCTAGGAGGTGGCAATTGTGAAAGACCTACTGGCGATAGCTTTGGGAGGGCTACTAGGTGCTGTTGCTCGCTATGGTGTTAACCAGCTGGCACAGGGCTTTTCTATCATCGGTATACCCACAGCGACTTTAATTGTAAATCTGCTGGGTTCCTTTGGCCTGGCGTTCTTCTTGCAAAAATCTTTAACTAGCTGGGGGTTAGCTGCTCACTGGCGTCTTGGGATTGCAACTGGTTTTTTTGGTGCTTTCACTACTTTTTCCACTTTTATGCTGGAAAATGTTGCTTTACTTTTAAAGCACAATTACTTAACAGCATTTTCTTATCTTTTGATGACTGCTTTTCTGGCAGCAGCTGCTGGCTTTCTGGGCTGGTTTATAGCAGAAACTACTACGGGCCAGACCTTAAGGGAGAAGGAGTAAAGGAATGAAAATGTGGCTGTTAGTAGCAATTGGCGGGGCCTTAGGGGCGCTTTCCCGTTACTGGCTGGGCAAGTGGGTTAATCGCTGGTGGCAGGGAGACTTGCCCCTGGGCACGATGGTTATTAACCTCTCAGGTTCTTTTGCCCTGGGGCTTGTTCTGGGTTATAAAAATTATTTGCCATTAACTGTGGTGCTTGCTTTTGGTACTGGTTTTTTAGGCAGTTTTACTACTTATTCCACTCTTAATTATGAATTTATTTCTTTATTAAAACAAGGTAAATATTCGATTGCCTTTTTATATATTTTCCTTTCTTTTAGCTTTGGACTGATTTGTGGATTTGCTGGTCTTTATCTTGCCATGAACTTATAAGGAGGTACGGGGGTTGGAGAGAATAGTGGTAACGGCAGCGGCTATCTGGCGGGAAGGCGAACTTCTGCTGGCCCAGAGACGGCCAGGCAGCCACCTGGCTGGAATGTGGGAATTTCCCGGCGGTAAACTGGAAATTGATGAGGCGCCGGAGGAAGGGTTAAAAAGAGAGATTAAAGAAGAGCTGAATATTGATATTCACATATTAGGTCTGGCTACGGTAGTCTGGCACCGTTATGAAGATAGGGTTGTTTTACTACTGGTCTATCATTGCCAGTTGCAGGCAGGAGAGCCACAAGGCATGGAAGGACAGGCTATTGGTTGGTTTAGTCCTAAAGCTGCGCTTGATTTGGAACTTGCTCCTGCCGATCGTACCATTCTGGAAAATATAATCAATGGAGGTCCGGGATTTGAACAACCAGCGTTCACAGCGCAAACAGGAACATATCCAGTTGTTTAAGGAAGAATATAACCCGCATTATACCGGTTTTGAAGATGTTCATCTGATTCATCAGGCTCTACCGGTTAATGACTGGGATGAAATTGATACTACCTGGTGTTTTCTTGATAAAATTTGCAAGGCTCCATTGTTTATAACTGCTATTACTGGCGGTCATCCGGCTAGTGAAAAAATAAATAGAGATTTAGCACTGGTTGCTGCTGAAACAGGTATCGGCCTGGCAGTGGGCAGTCAGCATGCCGCTCTATATAATGAGGAACTGGTCAAAACCTATCAGGTAATCAGAACCGAAAACCCAGAGGGACTGGTTTTTGCCAATGTGGGGGCTGGTGTATCCTGGGATTTAGCCCTTAAGGCTATTGAGATGATTGGAGCCCAGGGTGTGCAAGTCCATCTGAATGCTGCTCAGGAATTGATGATGCCAGAAGGGGACAGGAAGTTTACCCAATGGCTAAACAATATCGAGCAGCTGGTAAAAAAATCATGGGTGCCTGTGATCGTCAAAGAGACAGGCTGTGGGCTGAGTCGGGAAACGGTTTTAAGACTGAAGGAAGTTGGAGTGGAGTATTTTGATGTTGGCGGCAGCGGAGGAACGGACTTCCTTGCTATTGAAGCCAGACGGGCCCAATTGCCTGTTCGGTTACAGCTGAGCTGGGGGCTGCCTACAGCATGGGCGCTGCTGGAGTGTTTGGCGGTTTGTGGGAACCAGGGTCACCTTTGGGCCAGTGGAGGTATCCTAACCCCCCTGGACTGGGCCAAAGCCCTGGCTCTTGGAGCAGAAGCGGTTGGAGTAGCCGGGCATTTTTTGAAAACATATCTGGATAATGGTCTTGAAGGTTTAGCAAATGAAATCAAGGAATGGCAGCGGCAGCTTAAAATAATCTGTTTGCTAACTGGCGTTTCCAGCCCAGCCCATTTAAAAGCTGCCGCCAAAGTGATTACAGGAAAAACCGCTGAGTGGCAGAAGTTAAGAGCTGGTGATGTGTATGGATGCAAAGCAATTTCTTCGTTCCATGCCTAAGGATTTTTATTTAATCAAAGCTGATGTACTGGCGGATAAAATAAAAAACCAGGAATGGCTGAAACAAGCCTACTTTCTGGATTTACGACAACCAGAAGAACATGCCCAAAACGGTTTACCGGGCTCTAAACAATGCTTGTTAAAGGATTTACCAGATCGGTTTCAGGAATTGTTTCCGGATAGAGAGCGGCCACTGGTGGTGTATTGTAATGGCGGGGTTCAGTCGATATATGCAGTGATGTTTCTGGTGATGCAGGGCTATAAGGAAGCCAGGAGTCTGGCTGGTGGATATAAAAAGTTTTTAGGTGGGTAATAGTACCCACTTTTTTTATTGCTGTATAACTGAGGCTGAATAAGGGCAAATTATGTTATGGTACGAGTAAGGAAAGGAGATGATATTGTGGCTAGATTGCCGATTGGTACCCTGGTTCTAGTAATTGTTTCTTTGTTAATTTATTTTGGTCTGGCGCACCGGATTCTGGACAGAATGCGGCTCACTGACCGACAGGCACTGGTGGTCATCGGCTTAATGATCATTGGTAGTTTTATTACAATTCCGGTAGCAAGAGGACTAGTAGGAGTAGATGTGAATGTAGGTGGAGCGCTGGTACCACTGGGGTTGTCAATTTATGTACTGGGAAAAGCGGGTACAGGCAAGGAAATCTTTAGAGCCTTAATAGCAGCTGTGGCAGTTGCCATTGCAATCAGTTTCTCTACGGTATTTTTAGGGGGTACAGAGCCGGAGACAATGTTTATGGATCCTATTTACTTTTATCCCCTGGTAGCGGGTGTATTAGCCTATGTTGTAGGACGCTCCCGGCGTTCAGCTTTTATCTCTGCCATACTGGGGTTAATGCTGGCAGATGTTTTCCAGCTGGTCTGGTATTATGCTAAGGGTAGAAGCGGATTTGTCAGTTTTGGTGGGGCAGGTGCTTTTGATACGTATATACTGGCCGGCGTACTGGCCGCTTTGCTGGCAGAATTGATAGGTGAAACCAGGGAACGGCTGCAAGGAGGACCGGCCCGGGAAAACCGAGATCCTGAGTTGATAGCAGGACTTAAGACCCCGGAAATGGCCAGTATGCTGGGGGCTGACCAGAAGAAAGGGGGAGAAAAAGATGAGCAACAAAAATAATAGGCTGCTGGCAATTGGTGGTTTGGTATCCCTTCTTCTGACTTTAGGTTTGATTTATGCCCGGGACAATGGGACTTTAGGACAATGGCTAGCTATGAACAGCAAAGTTCCAGTCTTTCAACCATTAAATTTATTGAGTGGCAGTGATGAGACAGAGCGGGAATCAGGATATTACATCTTTAAAGATGAGCAGGGGAAAACCATTCATATGACTGCCCTGCCAGTTTTTGTCGGAGATGAATACATTGCGGATGACAATAAGCATTACAGAGTAGAGAAGATCGAGGGTGATGTTGTTAAATTAAAATACATTGGGCAGGAAAAGCTGGCTTATAATCCAGCCTGGGATGAACCGATGAGCTTGCCAGCTCAAGCGGGTGGTGGTAAAAAACCGTTGATAGCTATTTATCACAGTCATAGTGATGAATCGTATGTACCAACCGATGGTCGGTCCAGTATATATGGCAATGGCGGGATTTACAAAGTCGGGAAAGCCTATGCAGCTGCAATGAAACAAATTGGCCTTAATGTAGTTCAAAGTCTGCGCAAACATGATCCCCATGATGCTAATGCCTATCATCGCTCGCGCAGAACTGCTACAGAATTGTTAAAGCTAAACCCTGTCGCACTGGTGGATGTGCATCGGGATGCTGTTCCGCCCGATGTTTATCAGGCTAAAATAAACGGCAAAAACGTTACGCAGATCAAGCTAGTCGTGGGACGCAGAAATCCTCGCAAAGGGGAAAACCTGACCTTTGCCAAAAATATTAAAGCATATCTCGATAAACACCGTCCCGGTCTAGTAGAAGGCATTTTTATTGCCAAAGGAAACTACAACCAGGACCTATCGCCACGGGCAATCTTGATCGAAGTTGGATCTCATACTAATAGCCGAATTCAGGCTCAGGAAGGCGTAAAATTGTTTGCTGATGCTGTACCCCGGGTCGTTGGGGTAAGTACTACTACCGGTCCAGGAGCAGCGCCTCCGGGTGCAGCTGCCCCTGATAAATCTCTAAGCTTGAGTGATGAAAACCGCGGCTCCTGGACGGGGGCTTTTCTGGCGATTGTACTGGTGATTGCAGCTGGTATCGGTTTTCTGCTGTTAGCGACCGGCTCTGGGGCAGCTACCTGGGATAGATTGCGGAACTTCGCTTCCCGGGAACTGGCCAGTGCCCTGGGGTTAAAAAAGAAAGAGAATAAGGGTGGGGAAAAAAGAGAGTGAAGATAATCTATAACTGTTATGGTGGCGCCCATTCATCAGTTGTAGCAGCTGCCCTGCATCTGGGGCTGCTGGACAACACCAGGGTCCCCGGAGAAAAGGAGTTGCTGGAACTGCCTTTATTTGATGGGACCTGGGAACATGACCACGGGCGCCTTTTTTTCTTTGGGATTGATGATAAACAAAGGGAAATATATGTTTTGGGCAAACGCAATCTTGGCCACCAATTGAATGACTTAATCCATCTGGCTGCTCAGGCAGCAGGCATAACCAGGGAGGAATATTTACTGGTGGATGCCTTACCATATGTCAACTGGTTAATGGTAGTAGGTGGTTATACTTCCCGGAGATTGCACTGGGAAAGATTGGGTAGACCAATAGTTATAAGAGGGATACAAACTTTTTACTGGCAAATTGTCAACAAGGTTGAGCAGGTAAAAAAGCTGGTACCGATTACAGAAACAAAAAAATGGGTTCTAAAAAACGGAGCAAATATTACTGTTGACCGGGTTTTAGCTTGCCGCGTAGTAAGAAGTTTCTGGCTGGCCTGGGGCATAACTGGCATTTCCCTTGACTTCCTGGCTGCGATGGTTAATAATGAATAGAGTGATTTATAGTGTTGAGGTGGAATATGACACAAGCAGCTGTTATTGCCAGTGTCCAGACTGAAAGTTTTGGAGAACGGATAGGGCTTAAACCAGGCGATCGGATCTTAGCAGTTAATGGTGAGGCGGTCAGGGATTTAATCGATATGCAATTCGCTCTGGCCGAGGAAAAGTTGAGCTTAACTATTGAACGAAGTGGGGCAATTTTTACTCTTTCTGTACAAAAACAATGGAATGAAGACCTGGGTATAGAGCTGGAAAGCGCAGTTTTCGATGGGATTAGACGTTGCGCCAATCGTTGTAAATTTTGTTTTGTGGAGCAAATGCCGCCAGGGATGCGGGAAAGTTTATATGTTAAAGATGATGATTACCGTCTTTCGGTATTGCATGGGAATTTTATTACCTTAACCAATTTAAGAGAAGAAGATTTACAACGCATTGAAAAACTACATTTAAGTCCGCTTTATGTTTCAGTACACACGACTAACCCGGAATTGCGACAGGAATTGATGGGTAACAGGAAAGCGGGGCAGGTATTACAACAATTGCAGCGATTAGCAGCTGCCGGAATCGAGCTTCATACCCAGATTGTTTGTGTACCTGATTACAATGACAGGGAAGAGCTGGACAAGACTGTTGCTGATCTGGTAAGTTTATATCCCCAGGTTCAGTCTATTGCGGTTGTTCCTGTCGGGCTGACAGCCCATCGCAATGGATTAGCAAAATTAAGAACCTTTACCTCTCAAGAGGCCGCAAACTTAATTGACCAGGTAGAGCGCTGGCAGGAAAAGAACCGGCAGGAGTTTGATTGCTATCTAGTATATGCAGCCGATGAGTTTTATTTAATGGCAGGGCGATCCATTCCTGAGAATGAACGTTATGAGGATTTTCCCCAGTTGGAAAACGGGGTTGGCCTGGTCAGGACATTTCTTGATAACTGGGAGGACTCAAAAGAGGAACTGCCCAAAAAACAGGGTAAGAGCAGGAAAGCTTTGTGGATCACGGGGGTTTCTTTTGCAAGGGTACTGCAGCAGGTTGCCGCAGAGGCGGAGGCAATTACCGGGGCAAAATTTGAGGTTCTGGCTGTCCCGAACCGTTTTTTTGGCCCAACAGTGACGGTTACCGGATTGTTAACCGGGGAAGATATATTAGCAGCTTTATCTGAATCGCAAAATGTGGATGTGGTTTTTCTGCCTGATATTATCTTTCGACGTGGAGAGATGGTTACCCTGGATGGAATGACTGTAGATGAAATTGCAGATAAAGCTGGAGTGAAGGTTGAAGTTATCAGTAGTAACGGGGAAGATTTAGTAGTTATGATAAAGAGGTGGTTGACAGGTGAGTAAACCAATTGTAGCCATAGTGGGGAGGCCAAATGTAGGCAAATCCACATTGTTCAACCGGCTGGTGGGTGGCCGGTTGGCTATTGTTGAAGATATACCTGGAGTTACGCGAGACAGGATTTATGGGGATGCGGTTTGGTTAGACCATGCTTTTACTGTAATTGATACTGGTGGTATTGAATTTTCCGGGATCGAAAATGAAATTGCCAATCAGATGAAACACCAGGCCCAGCTGGCCATGGAGGAGGCAGACGTTATTTTATTTGTAGTTGATGGAAAGGAAGGTCTGACCATCAATGACGAAGAAGTAGCCAATATGCTGCGCCGGGCCAATAAACCAGTGGTACTGGTAGTGAACAAGGTGGACAATTTTGATCACACTGAACAGTACAATGAGTTTTATGCCCTTGGTTTAGGGGAACCTATTCTGATCTCGGCAGCCCACGGCTATAATATTGGGGATTTACTGGATGAAGTGGTGAAACACTTTCCACCGACAGAAGGGGAGGAAGAAGATGATGATGTAATAAAAATAGCTGTCATAGGCCGACCCAATGTGGGCAAATCTTCTCTGGTTAATGCTTTGCTGGGGACAGAACGGGTTATAGTTTCCGATGTGCCTGGGACTACTCGCGATGCTATTGATACTGCCCTGGAACGGGATGGCCAAAAATACATTATCATCGATACTGCCGGTATGAGACGCAAAGGCAAAATCGCAGATGTAGTGGAACGCTATTCTGTAATTCGATCCTTGCGGGCAGTGGATCGAAGTGATATAGTCCTGATGGTAATAGATGCGGTAGAGGGATTGACAGAGCAGGACAAGAAAATTGCCGGTTATGCCCATGAAAGTGGCAAAGGTTGCATCCTGGTGGTAAACAAATGGGACCTGGTGGAAAAAGATGATAAAACGGCTTTGCGTTATACGGAGAAATTGAGAGAAGGTCTTGGTTTTATGCAATATGCTCCGGTCATCTATGTTTCTGCCAGAACCAAGAAAAGAGTGGCCAAGATTTTGGAACTGGTAAAATTTGTAGCAGATCAACAAAATATGCGAATTGCTACCAGTATTTTGAATAACCTGATCAGAGAAGCCACTTATCTGAATCCACCGCCTTCAGACCGGGGTAGAAGGTTGAAAATCCTTTATGCTACCCAGGTAGCTGTTAAACCGCCTACATTTGTGTTATTTGTAAATGACAGTGAATTATTGCATTTCTCCTATCAGAGATATATTGAGAATCAGTTACGTCAGACTTTCGGCTTTGAGGGTACTCCCATACGGATTATTCCCCGTAACCGGCAGGAGGAAAAAGAATGAACTGGTGGTTAGGAATTATCCTGGTTATCGCTTCATATGTTCTAGGGTCTGTTGCTTTTGGCTATGTGGTGGCCAGAGCTGTGGCCGGAATCGATATCCGCAACTATGGCAGTGGGAATGTCGGAGCTACCAATACCTGGCGAACACTGGGCTGGAAAGCCGGGCTTATAGCTTTTGCAGGTGATTTTGCCAAGGGGGCAGTAGCTGCCTGGCTGGGCAAACTCTGGGGAGGACCGGCCTGGGGAGTAGCACTGGGGATTGCAGCAGTTCTGGGCCATACCTATCCGGTGTTTTTACAGTTCAAAGGAGGTAAAGCTGTAGCCACAGGTGGTGGGGTACTTTTTGCCCTTAATCCGTCTATTACCTTGCTGGCTTTAGGGATCTGGGGTGCTATTCTTTACATAAGTGGCTATGTTTCACTGGCCTCATTAATAGCAGCAGCCTGTACCCCGTTCCTGCTCTTGATGTTTGAGCCATCCTGGGCAGTTCGCATCTTTGGTATAATTGGCGCCAGTATTGTTATCTGGCGGCATAGGAGCAATATCCAGCGTTTGCGTACAGGGACAGAAAACCGGATTGGTCGCAGTGGAAAGAGGAGGGATTAGCACCATGAGGGTAGCGGTTATTGGGGCCGGCAGCTGGGCTACAGCCCTGGCGGTTCTATTAAGCCGGAATGGGAAAGAGGTAACTATGTGGGCCCGTCGTCAGCAGCAAATAGAGGAGATGCTGGAATATCGGGAGAATCGCAGCTATCTGCCCGGTGTTAGTTTGCCACCTCAATTGCGGTTGACGGCGGACTTAGAACTGGCCCTGGCTGATGCGGAAGCGGTTGTCCTGGGCGTGCCCAGTCATGCGGTCAGGGAAACTATTAAAAGGGTCGCCGGTTTTTTAAAACCACAACAACATAGATTAATAGTCAATACCGCCAAAGGTCTAGAAGAAGGCTCTTTCTTGCGTTTAAGTCAGGTAATTGCTTCTGAATTGCCGGATGTGTTTCGGGATAAAATTGTGGTTTTATCAGGGCCCAGTCATGCCGAAGAGGTAGGGCGGGAAATACCCACAGCAGTGGTGGCAGCGGCAGCCAAACGGGAAACAGCTGAAGCTGCGCAGGATTTGTTCATGTCTCCTGCTTTTCGCGTTTATACCAATCCCGATGTTGTCGGCGTGGAGCTGGGGGGGGCCTTGAAAAACATCATTGCCCTCTGTACAGGTATTTCGGATGGACTGGGTTTTGGGGACAACACCAAGGCTGCACTGATGACAAGGGGTCTGGCGGAGATAGCTCGTCTGGGCAGTTCTTTAGGTGCTCAACCTTTAACCTTTGCTGGTCTGGCAGGGGTTGGTGATTTGATTGTCACCTGTACCAGTTTACATAGCCGCAATAGAAGAGCCGGAATATTGATTGGGCAGGGCAAGAAACTGGAGGAAGCTCTGGCTGAAATCAAAATGGTAGTTGAAGGGGTGCGCACCTGTAAAGTAGCTAGAAGTCTGGCTCAGAACCTTGGGGTTTCTATGCCTATCACGGAACAGGCCTATCAGGTGCTGTTTGCTGGAGCAGACCCCCGGGAAGGAGTAGCCAGACTGATGCAAAGGGGTAAAACCCATGAGATGGAAGAGGTGGTTTTAAACCAGCACTGGTAAAAGTAGAGCTTAAGAGGCTTAAATGCCTCTTTTTTTGTTCTTGACAGAGAGACAAATAGTGTTGTAGAATAATAGCGAATTGCAAATCATAATCTACAACAGCAGTACGGAAGGAGAGATCAGGAATGAAGGTACGCAAAACAATGGCTGCTGCTCTGGCGGCTCTGCTGGGGGTAGGGCTTTTAGCAGGTTGTGGCAGCGGCAGTAGCAACCAGCCGACCGCCAAAAGCCAGGATAACAGTGCTGCGGGCGGAGATGTAATTAAGGTAGGAGCTAACTATGAGCTGACCGGAGGCATTGCCACTTTCGGGAATTCCAGTGTAAACGGGATTAAGCTGGCACTGGAAGAATTTAACCAGGCAGGGGGTGTGAATGGCAAAAAGATTGAACTGGTCACAGCAGATAACAAGAGCGATGCTGCTGAAGCCACTAATGCCATGACCAAACTTGTGACCCAGGACAAAGTAGTGGCAGTGTTGGGCCCGGTTGCCAGTTCCAATGTGCTGGCAGCAGAACCGGTAGCAACTCAGAACCAGATTCCGCTGGTTACCTCCTCGGCGACTAACCCCAAGGTAACTGTGGACCCTGCAACCAACAAAACCAGAGACTGGATTTTCAGGACCTGCTTTATTGACCCATTCCAGGGTGATGTAGCAGCCCGCTTCTCTTTCAATGACCTGAAGGCGAAAAAAGCAGCTATCTATGTCGACCAATCCAGTGACTATTCCAAGGGGCTGGCAGAAGCATTTAAGAGTGGATTTACCAAACTGGGTGGTGAAATTGTTTCCGAAGAGGCTTTTGTCGCCAAGGATACCGATTTTAAAGCTACCCTGACCAAAATTAAGGCTAAGAATCCTGATGTAATCTATGTCCCTGCTTATTATGAGGAAGTAGGTAAGATTATCCGTCAGGCCCGGGAACTGGGGCTTACCCAACCTATCGTTGGCGGAGATGGTTTTGATTCCCCCAAGCTGTTAGAAATCGCTGGCAAAAGCGCACTGACCAATGTCTTCTTTACCAACCACTATACCACTATGGATACTTCTCCGGTGGTACAGGAGTTTGTCAAGAAATACAAGGACAAGTATGGTCAGGAACCGGATGCTCTGGCTGCTCTGGCCTATGATGCTGCCAAAGTGTTGTTTGAAGCTATCAAAACTGCTGGGACTCCTGACCCTGTCAAAATCAAGGATGCCCTGGCTGCTACCAAAGACTTTAAAGGTGTAACCGGAACCATTACCTTAGATGCACAACATAACCCGGTTAAGAGTGCGGTAATCATGGAATATAATAATGGTGCTCTCAAATTCCGCACCAGGGTGGAACCGTAACTGAGGTAAAGACGCCTGCATATTATAATGCAGGCGTTTACTTTTTTTGCTTTTTGTCGAAAATTGTAGCGAAAAATCCCTTGCCAGCTGATACTGTTATATGATACCATCTATTAAGATAGAGAAAATATGCTCAAACAATAGGAGAGGTTGGTTGTGATGGAATTAATAGGTTGGGTTGTCTGGCTGGTGCCGGCGTTATCAATCTGGGCAGCACTGGCCCAGTGGGCCTGGTGGCGGGAAAAAAACAAAAAAGAAGAGTTGTTAAGGTTAAATCGCGAATTGTATCATAAAGCCATTATAGATGATTTAACTGGTGTCTATAATGTAAGATACTTACATTTGAAGTTGCGAGAATTCGTGCAGCGGGCTCGCCGCTATGGGCGTCCTTTCGTACTGGCCTGGATCGATCTTGATTGTTTCAAGCAATACAATGACACCTTTGGTCATCTGGCTGGTGACCAGGTCCTTAAGACTTTTGGTTCTGTTTGCCAGGAACAGCTTCGCATTGATGTGGATTTTGCTTTTCGCTATGGAGGTGATGAATTTGCCCTGCTGCTGGCAGAAGTAAGCAGAAAAGAAGGAGAGCAGATTATGGAGCGCTTGCAAAATGCTTTTAAGCAAGCAGTGGACTATAAAGTTGGACTGAGCTATGGACTGGTAGAATATCAAAATGATTTTACTCCTGAGGACATGCTGCGAACAGCTGATGAATTAATGTACCAGCAAAAAAAGCAACACAAGGCGATTCTGGGAAAATGACGACTAAATCATTGTATGTCGTCATTTTTTTTGTCCACATCAAATATATTTTTAGTGTTAAAACCTGCCTGTCTAAACTGGCAGGAAAATTGTAACAGGAGGAGGGAGGCGTGGTTATGGAGAGGATAGACATCTTTCACGATATCGCCGAAAGAACCAATGGCGATATTTACCTGGGGGTGGTGGGTCCTGTCCGTACGGGTAAATCCACTTTTATTAAAAGATTCATGGAACTTATGGTCATCCCCAATATCAAAAATGTCTATGACAAGGAAAGGGCCCGGGATGAGTTGCCTCAATCGGGGGCTGGACGGACAATTATGACCACTGAACCCAAATTTATTCCTGATGAAGCAATCGAAATCAACATTGGCGGCAGTGTTAAGGTAAAAATGCGGGTTGTAGACTGTGTGGGCTACACGGTACCAGGAGCCCTGGGCTATGAGGAGGACGAAGGGCCCAGAATGGTGCATACTCCCTGGTCGGAAGAAGCGATTCCCTTTCAGGAAGCAGCTGAAATCGGTACTCGCAAAGTGATTACTGACCATTCCACCATCGGGATAGTGGTAACGACTGATGGCACTATCACTGATTTGCCGCGCTATGCCTACGAGGAGGCAGAGGAAAGGGTTATTGCTGAACTGAAAGAACTGGGAAAACCATTTGTCGTGCTATTAAATAGCACCAGGCCCCATGGGGCCGAGGCCCAGGATTTGGCCCGGGAACTTGCCAGTAAATTTGATGTTCCGGTTTTACCGGTAGATTGTGCAGAGCTGAATCAGGAGCAGATTATCAATATCCTGCAGGAGTTACTGTTTGAGTTCCCGGTTAATGAAGTAAATATTAATTTACCCCGCTGGATTGAGGAATTACCCCCCAATCACTGGTTAAGGGAAAAGTTTGAAAGCGCTGTTCGGGATGCAGTGCGTTATATAAAGCGCCTGCGAGACGTGGATCGGGCAGTGGAGGCACTGGGGGAACATGAATTTGTGGCTGGAGTAGCGCTGAGGGAAATGGATATGGGAACTGGTGCTGCTACAGTGGACATGGAAGCCCGGGAGGACTTGTTCCTGCAAGTGTTAAAGGAAGTAACTGGATTTGAAATTGAGGGAGAGCATGATATTTTACGTTTAATGCAGGATCTAGCAGTGGCAAAACGGGAATATGATAAAGTAGCGGAAGCTTTAGCAGAAGTAAGATCTACTGGTTATGGTGTGGTTACACCGCGTCTGGATGAAATGAATCTGCAGGAACCGGAATTGATCAGGCAGGGCAATCGATTTGGCGTCAAGCTGAAAGCCAGCGCTCCTTCCTTGCATATTATCAGAGCGGATATTGCCACTGAAATAACCCCCATTATAGGAACCGAAAAACAATGTGAGGATCTGGTACAATCCATGATGAAAGAATATGAAACTGACCCCAGAAAAATCTGGCAATCAGAAATCTTTGGCAAGACATTGCATGATCTAGTCAGGGAGGGAATACAAAATAAGGTGCAAAGGATGCCGGAAAGTGCCCGAGTCAAACTCCAGGAAACTTTGCAGAGGGTGGTCAATGATGGTAGTGGTGGCCTGATTTGTATTATTGTATAAAAACAGGGTCGGCTTGCTGGGCCGACCCTGTTTTTTCATACTTCCAGCTGAATCCGGTAATGTTCCAGCCAGTAGTTAATTTGAATCAAATAGGCAAACAGCTGGGGCAAATTCATTAACTGACCGAACCAGGGGTAACTAAAACGCCCCGGATCCTGTTCCAGTAAAAAGGAGAGATAATCCAGATCAACAATTTCTCTGAGTGGACTTGTTTTCCTGGCCAGGATCTGAGAGAGATCTGTTCTGACCAGTTGATAGTATCCGGGATTATGGGTTTTGGGGTAGGGACTTTTCTTTCTGTTTAAAATTGATTCAGGCAATAAATCTTTTAAAGCAAGACGGAGAATACCCTTGGCCTGACCGCCATAATTTTTGAGCTCCCAGGGTATATTCCAGGCATACTGCACCAGACGATGATCACAAAAGGGCACCCGCACTTCCAAACTGGCAGCCATTGTCATTCGGTCTTTGCGGTCCAGTAAAGTGGGCATAAAGCGGGTCAGGCTCAAGTAAGCTATCTCGCGCAAACGTGCAGCCTCAGGGCTTTCACCTGCCAGACGCGGAACTTCAGCCAGGGCCGCTTGATAGCGCTCATTTACATACTGGTAGGGTTTTAGTTTGGGGAGCAGGCCAGGTTTTAGCAGTTTTGTTCTTAAATCCAGGTTCAATGACCAGGGAAATGTATTAGCCTGGATAGCATCGGGGCGATGAAACCAGGGGTAGCCACCGAAAACTTCATCAGCGCATTCGCCTGAGAGACCAACAGTGGCTCGCTTTTTAATTTCCTGGGAAAACAGCAGTAATGATGAATCAATATCTGCCATGCCGGGGTAGTCTCGTGCTGTTAATGCTGGTATAAGAGCATTATAGAGATCTTCTGAGTGCAGTAAAACCCGGTGGTGGCTGGTATTATAGTGTTCACTGGCAATTTTAATCCAGCGGTTATCATCATCGGGAACAAAGCTAGAAGGTTGAAAATACTGGTCATTACCACAATAATCAATTGAAAAAGTCTGCAATTCCTCCCCTTTCTGGGTGAGAGTACGGGCGGCAATGGCTGTGATAGCGGTAGAATCCAGGCCCCCGGATAAAAGCGTACATCTTGGTACATCAGAAATCAACTGTCTTTGTACTGCATCGATAAATAAAGAACGGACCCGTGCTGAAGTTTCCAGCAGATTGTCCTGATGGGGGAAGCTGGTTAGCTGCCAGTAAGGTTGAACTTCAAGACCTTGAGGGCTATAAACCAGATAATGTCCTGGTTTTAATTCATACATACCTTTGAAAACACCATAACCCGGGGTACGGGCAGGGCCGATCAGAAAAATCTCCGCCAGTCCTTCTGCTGTAAGCACTGGTTTTACTGCCGGGTGAGCAAGGATACTTTTGGGTTCCGAAGCGAATAGCAATCCAGATGCGAGGGGGTAGTAGAATAAAGGTTTTACCCCCAGATGATCCCGGGCCAGAAAAAGAGTTCGCGTGGTTTCATTCCAGACTGCAAAGGCAAAAATACCATTGAGTTTGTCAAGGCAGGCAGCACCCCAGTGAATAAAAGCCAGCAAAAGAACCTCGGTATCGGAATAGGAGAAAAAGCGATAACCAGCAGCAAGCAACTCTGAGCGAATTTCTTCAGTATTATACAATTCACCATTATAGACCAGCACAAAGTGTTGACCTTTTTCCAGGCGTTGCATGGGCTGTTTGCCACCTGTCGGGTCGATTACCACCAGGCGTTTGTGTACCAGTGCTGCAGAATAAGAGAAATAATAGCCTTCTTCATCCGGACCACGGGCAGTCAGGGTATTACCCATACGCTGCAATATATTTGCTGATTGGGTTAAATCGGCCTCCCAGTCAATCCAGCCAGAGATTCCACACATGCGACTCCCTCCTTGTCCCTAAATAAAAAAGTCATCCGGTATCTTACCGAACGACCCCATTGCCGCGGTATTAATAATCTATGCCAGTCGTAAAAAAAGTTTTCCTGTATAAAAAACGGAGAAATAAGCTGAAAAACAGTATAGAGTAAAGATATTTCTCTATAACCATCACTCAATTAGTTGGCATAATTTATATCTTTGTATATAATGTCTTTCATATAGGTTCATCATTCCGTGAGAGAAAGACAGAAAGGGAGGACGAGGAGAGTGGGTAGAGAGAAAAAGTTTTATCTAGTTCATGAGGACATTTTGCCGGAAGCGATTAGAAAAACTGCCCAGGCGAAAGCGATTCTGGCCCGGGGTGAGGCCAGTACTGTTCATGAAGCTGTAGAAAAGGTTGGCCTGAGCCGAAGTGCATTTTACAAGTATAAGGATGGGATTTTTCCATTCTATGAAGCCAGTCGCGGTAAAATTGTCACTCTGGCATTATTGCTGGAACACAAAGCTGGTATTTTGTCGAATGTGTTAAACACTATTGCCAGCGTAAGAGGGAACATTTTGACCATAAACCAGAATCTACCACTACAGGGAATGGCCAATGTAACCATTAGTCTTGAGACGGCGGAAATGATGCAGGATGTAGATGGCCTGGTGCGCACTATTGAAAACATTGCAGGTGTCCGCAGTGTAGAAGTGGTAGGACAGAACTAAGGGGAGGGGTTATTTTGCAAAAAAGAGCAGTAAAAATCGGAATAATTGGCTTTGGCACTGTCGGTCGTGGAGTCTACCGGATTTTAACAACCAACCAGGAAAAACTGATACAGCGGGTAGGAATTGGCCTGGAAATTGCCGGTATTGCCGTGCGTGATCTCAAGAAACCCAGACAAATATCGGCGCCTCAGGATTTATTTACAGCTGATCCCTGGCAGCTGGTAAATGATCCTGGGATTGATATTATTGTTGAAGTCATGGGTGGTACTGAGCTAGCCAGAGAGCTGGTATTACAGGCATTGCGAAACGGCAAAAGTGTAATAACTGCCAATAAGGATTTAATTGCTCAGCATGGTCAGGAACTTTTTGCTGAAGCCGATGCTGCCAGGGTTGATTTGTTGTTTGAAGCCAGTGTTGGTGGTGGTATACCCATTATTAGACCACTAAAACAGTGCCTGGCTGCCAATAATATCAGTCAAGTTATGGGAATTATCAATGGTACTACCAACTATATGTTGACCAAGATGACCCAGGAAGGCTCAGATTATGAAGAAGTATTACGAGAAGCCCAGGCGATGGGATATGCTGAGGCTGATCCCACTGCTGATGTAGGGGGATTTGATGCAGCCCGTAAATTGGCGATACTTGCTTCTATAGCCTTCCATACCAGAATTACCTTTGACCAGGTATATGTCGAGGGTATTACCCGGATTTCTGCCAAGGATATTACCTACGCGCGGGAAATGGGGTATGTGATAAAATTGCTGGGTGTAGCCAAAGAGCATGAAGGTCGGGTAGAAGTAAGGGTACATCCGGCCCTGGTTCCCCAGTATCATCCTTTAGCTGCGGTTAATGATGCCTTTAACGCTATTTTCGTTCGTGGTGATGCAGTAGGCGATACCATGTTCTATGGCCGGGGAGCGGGAGAGTTGCCTACGGCCAGTGCGGTAGTTGCGGATATTATGGATGCAGCCCGCAATATCAATCTGGGCAACCGCGGCAGGATCTCCTGCACCTGTTATGAACAAAAGGAAATTATTCCGATCCAGGAGATGGAAGGGAAATATTACATTCGGCTGCGTGTCCTGGATAAACCAGGGGTACTAGCGGCTATCGCCAGTGTATTTGGCCAGGAAGAAGTAAGCTTGCGTACAGTCATTCAAAAAGAAACCATCGGTGATAAGGCTGAGCTGGTACTGGTAACCCATTATACCAAAGAGGGGAATGTGCGACAGGCTTTGCGGACTATAGGTGCCATGACTACAGTAGAAGAGATTGCCAATGTTATCAGAGTGGAAGGAGAGGAAGTTTAGTGTTCACAATCCGCGTGCCGGCTACGACTGCTAATCTGGGACCGGGTTTTGATTGCATTGGCCTGGCTTTGAATTTATACAATGAAATCAGGGTTGAATTAAATGCGAAAAATGAATTTAGACTGGAAATTGAAGGCTGGGGCGCGGAAGAATTAAAGAAACCGGAAAATAATCTGTTTTTGCAAGCCTGTCAGGAAATCTTCGTAAGATGCGAGCAGAAAATGCCAGGCTTGAACGTCTTTTTCTTGAACAAGATACCTGGTGGGGCAGGACTGGGAAGCAGTGCAGCAGCGCTAGTGGCTGGTCTGGTAGCGGGGAATTTGCTGTTAGGTGAACCTTTTACCAGGCAGGATTTGCTGGAAATTGCAACGACTCTGGAGGGGCATCCGGATAATGTGGCACCGGCGTTACTGGGTGGTTGCGTAGTCGCCGTTAAAACTGAAAATAGAGTGGAATGGTTGAGATGGGAAGTGCCTGCTGAGGAACTGGCAGCGATAGCAGTTGTCCCCAGATATTTGCTGGCGACTAAAGTGAGCAGACAGGTATTACCGCGGACGGTTTCATTTGCGGATGCGGTATTTAATGTCAATCGGGTAGCATTGCTGGTGGGCGCTTTTGCTCAAAAAGCCTGGGATAAACTGGCGGTGGCTATGACCGACCGGTTGCATCAGCCCTACCGCATGCCATTAATCCCGGGGCTGAATGAAGCCCTGGCCGCTGCCCAGGAAGCTGGAGCTTATGGTACAGCCTTGAGTGGGGCAGGGCCCACAATTCTGGCCCTGGTTGCGCCGGAACGCAAGCAGCAAGTGGCAGAAGCGGTGAAGGAAGCATTAAAAAAGAAGGGGATTAGTTCAGATGCTTATTTGTTAAGTCCTGCAAACAGAGGGGTATGGATTGAAACTTAGAAATTTAGATAGGAGAGGTGTTCGGGGTGGCGTTGGTCGTCCAGAAATTTGGCGGAAGTTCTGTAGCGAATGCAGAAAGAATTAAAAGAGTAGCCCGCCGGGCCGTGGAATGTTTCCGGGAAGGTAATCAGGTGGTTGTAGTTGTATCGGCGATGGGAGATACAACCGATGAATTATTGAACCTGATGAAACAAATTACCCTGGACCCAGATCCCAGGGAACAGGATATGCTGCTGAGCACCGGGGAACAAATCAGCATTGCCCTGCTGGCCATGGCAATTCAGGCGGAAGGGGTAGCAGCTATCTCTTTAACTGGTCCCCAGGCAGGGATTAGAACTGATAATGTTTTTAATAAAGCCAGAATTAAAAAGGTTTTGACCCAGAGAATTCGGGAAGAACTGGCTAATAACAAAATTGTAGTGGTTGCTGGTTTTCAAGGGTTAAATGAGGATGGCGAGATAACCACTCTTGGCCGGGGTGGTTCAGATACGACCGCGGTGGCTCTAGCGGCTGCTTTAAAAGCAGATGTCTGCGAAATTTTTACTGATGTTGACGGGGTTTATACTGCTGACCCCAGAGTTGTACCCCAGGCCAAAAAGCTGGCGGATATTTCCTACGATGAAATGCTGGAACTGGCCAGTTTGGGGGCGGTAGTATTGCAGCCTCGGGCAGTGGAGTTTGCTAAAAACTATGATGTGCCAATTCATGTCCGTTCCAGCTTTAATCATGAGCCCGGGACAATAGTCAGGAGGGAGAGTACCATGGAAAAGGAAAGGGTTGTAAGCGGTATAGCCCATGATTTAAATGTAGCCAAAATAGCTATTTTTGATGTGCCAGACCGGCCGGGGGTTGCCAGAACTCTATTTCAGTTACTGGCAGAACAAAATGTCAATGTAGATATGATCATCCAGAGTGCGACCAGGAATGACACCAATGACATTTCCTTTACCTGTGCCCATGATGACTTGTCCCGGGCCCTGGCTGCAGTGGAGCAGGCCTGTTCCTTGCTAGGCGCTAAAGGCTACACTTACGATGAAGATGTAGCAAAAGTATCCATAGTCGGAGCAGGAATGGTTTCCAATCCCGGGGTGGCAGCCAAAATGTTTGAAGCACTGGCTGAGGAAGGCATTAATATAGAAATGATTGCCACTTCTGAGATAAAAATTTCCTGCATTATTAGAGCCAGTGATGTCAAACTGGCGGTACTGGCCTTGCATAACAAATTTCAACTGGAAAAGCCTTGATTCTGCGGAATCAGGGCTATTTTTTTTGCCTTTGGCATAAACATGAGAAAAGGGACAGGTATGAGGGTAAAGGGAGGGACAGCCAGTGCTGGAAAAGGAATTGTCAGCAATCGGGAGCGATTATGATCTGGAAATAGTCGATTGGGAAAAGAGAGAAGCAGGTTATAAGTTGCTGACAGATAAGGGTAAAAAATATTTACTGGTTAACCAGTATGACTTGCTCAAAATATTGGAGTCTACCGGTACCTTAAGGCCGAACTGGCTCATTAAGCCCTGGCAGGATCGTTTTGGCAGTTTTTGGGGAAAAAGTGAGAGTGGGGATATATTTTTTTTAACCGACTGGCAAGAAATTGTTCCGGCTGACTGGCAAAAAGCAGAGCAGCGCAGAAAAATGACGAAGACTCTGGCTGAGTGGCATGAAAAAGTTATGCATGCTGCCGAGGGGACTTGTCAGGAAAAGTTAAAAATACCTCAGCCCTGGTGGGAGAAAGCTAAAGGAGTTATAGCTCTGGCTGAAAAGGCAGCCAGGGCTGCGGAAATTGCTAACAGGCAGGAAATTAAAAATTACTGGCAAAAACTGCTGGCCCAAAATTGTCCTGGAATAGATGATTATCGTCAAATTTCCTGGAGTATTGGCGACAGAGGAGCTATATTTAACAACTATGCCGGGATATGTTGCTGTATCCCGCCACTGGAGATTGCCCGCTGGCTGGAATTGAATGGCTGGATGTGGCAGTGGCAGGATGAAGTGCTGCTGGAGATCTGGTCTGACTACATAGAATGCAGAAATATACGAGATGAAGAGATTTCATTGTTGCAGGCAGCATTGATTATTCCAAGGAAAATAGCTCTGGGTTTTGCTCGCTATGAATCGCTGGCTCATTTTGAGGAAAAAAGAGAAATATTTATTGAAAAATTGGTTAATGGACTTTGGGGGTGATCGGATGTACTGGGAGGAAAAGGATGAAGAACTGATTGTTCATGAAGTCTTACATGAATACAATTTGCGTCAGCTTAAGAAAATTAAAAAATCCGAAACAGGGTATAAGATAATGACCGAAAAAGGACCAAAACATTTAAAAAAATATAACGGGGAACTGGCGGGAATTAAGTTTGTGCGCAGGGCCACTGAACATCTGGCTAAACAGGGCTTTAGGCGAATAAATCGTTTTATTTTGACTAAATATGGAGAGCCCTATGTCCAGTGGGGAAAAGACTACTGGTATCTAACCGATTGGCGTGATGGCAGAGAGTGTGATTTTGACAAGCTACCTCAGCTGGATCTGGCAGTAAAAACCCTGGCCCAGTTTCACCAGGCAGCGTGTGGCTTAACTTGTACTGAAGATGAAGGCATTTTCTGGGGAGAATTTAAAGACCAGCTAGTTCAACGGGGGAAAAGACTTCAGGACTGGGGAGCAGTCCGTAATAGCGGGGAATTTCTCGGGGACTTGCAAGTTTGTTCTCAACTGTGGGAACAGATTAATCTGGAAAGTCTGAGGGATAATGCGCAAAAAGAGGGAGTTTTCGCCCATGGTGCTTATGGGGAAAGTGCCCTTTTACGCGTCAAGGAAACAGGCATGTTTATTGTCAAAGAGGAGCCCATCAAAAGAGAATTGCAGGTTTTTGATTTAGCACGATTGTTAAGCCGTTATTTACCCAAATATAAATGGGATCTGTATGTTGGAAAATTGTTACTGGATATTTATGATGCCTATCGTCCCTTACAAGGAGAGGAATGGAAAGTACTGGTAGCATATCTGGCTTTTCCCATGCGTAAGTACCGGCTTTTCCGGAAATATCAGACCGAAGTAGTGCTGGATGAAAGCAATTTTATGCTTAAGTTACAGGAAGAAGCTGAACTGGACCGGCTCAAGCGGGAGTTTTTACAGCAAATTATCAGGGAAAGGGAAATCGGTTTAGTTCTATCCTGAGTACCTGGGCTTTTGTCACTCCTGGCCCGAGGAAGGCATATAATGGAATACCTCGGCTAAGGAGGAGGAGAGAAATGGATACTTATGCTGTGATAATGGCTGGCGGGACGGGTACAAGGTTTTGGCCCAAAAGCCGTTCGCGATTTCCTAAACAATTTTTGCCCCTGTTCGGCAATAACAGTCTATTGCAAACTACCTTTAATCGCGTCAACCGAATTCTTAATCGCAATCAGATTCTGGTAGTTACCAACAAACACTATGTACAAACAGTAATCAATCAATTGCCCCAGTGCCTGTTCAGCAATTTGCTGGTGGAACCAGTTCGGCGGGATACAGCATCCTGTATAGGCCTGGCGGTAAGTTATATTTACCGGGTGAATCCTGAGGCAGTAATGGTGGTGCTGCCATCTGATCACTTTGTAGCGGATGAGGAAAAGTTTCTTCAAACTGTCCAGGAAGGTATAGAGTGGGCTCGAAAAGGCGACTGGATAATCACTATCGGCATAAAACCCAGTGAACCGAAAACTGCTTATGGCTATATAGAACTGGGGCAGGAACAGAGAGAGGGGGTCTGGCAGGTAAAGAGTTTTCGGGAAAAACCGGACTTAGATACTGCCATTAAATATCTGGAACAGGGAAATTTTTTCTGGAATGCTGGAATATTTATTTTTCGAGCAGAGGTTATGTGGCGGTCCCTGGAACGCTACCTGCCTCAGGTACATCAAGCTCTCAATCAGGTAATTCCATATTGGGGTACTCCTCAGCAGACAGAGATTATTAAAAAAGTTTATCGACCTCTGCCTAAAGTATCAATTGATTACGGGGTGATGGAAAAAACTGATAACTTGCTGGTTTTAACCGCTGATTTTGGCTGGGATGACCTGGGGAGCTGGAGTGTTCTAGGCCGTGTTTTACCCGTTAGTGATGAAGGAAATGTGGTAATGGGGCAACACCTGGGTCTTGATACCAGTAACTGTATTCTAGTTACAGAAAACCAGCTGCTGGCCACTATCGGTATCAAAGACCTGATCGTGATTGCAACAAATGATGTGATTTTAATATGCCCCAAAGATAAAGACCAGGAAGTAAAAGAAATGGTAAAACTGGTTAGAAATTCGGAATACAGGCGTTATTTTTGAGGTGGTCATTATGTACTGGTCTGTAATCTTCTGGGGAAGAAAATCAGAGAAACTCCAGCTAATTTTTTACCAGGACGGCTGGCAGGCGGAATGGCCCTCTACCTGGTCTGTTCAGGAACTAAAAATTAATACTGAAAGGGTTAAACCACTGGCCTCTAATTATGCAGCAGGTACGACATCTCTTCAGCCCTTTTCAACTTTTCAAATCAGTTTGATTTTAAAGGATGGTACTAAGAAATTCAATTTCTTTGGCAATTCTTATTATATCCCAGTATTACCAGCCCAGCCGGTCAAAATCCCGGCGGTGCATCAGAGGTGGTGGCTGTTAAATGGGGGGATTGCCAGTGATTCCTGAGTATGTAATTCAAGCCTATGGCTTCAAAGTTACCAGAGTAGAAAAAATACGGCGAATCTGGCGCTGTCATACCGAGCGTCATGGTATCTGGGGCATAAAATGGGTTGAATATCCACCAGAAGAGTTTAGCTTTATCTGGCAGGTCAGTGAACACTTGAGGAAAAAAGGATTTGAATATTTCCCCCCTATTCAGCAGACCAACGAGGGAAAGGGCTGGGTACCTGACCACCAGCGTGGGATTTGGTTTGCAGTTCCCTGGTTAAATGGTAAAAAAGCAAGTTATGAAAAATGGGAACATATTAAGGCCGCTGTCGATCTCTTGGTTGCATTGCGTTTGGCAGGACAGGGTTTTTACCCTCATAATCCTTATCCTGGCCGGATTCACTTGGGACGCTGGCCAGCTTATTTTAAAAATCGATTACATGATTTAAGGAACTTTCAGCAACAGTTACAAAAAAAAGACAGACTTAGTGAGTTTGACCGGTTGTATAAGCATTATCTGGCATATTATATCGCTCAGGGGGAAGAGGCCATTTCCCGCCTGGAAGAAACGGACTACTATCTTTATTGTCAGAAGGAAAAAACAAAAGGAACTTTTTGCCATCATGATTTTGCTCATCATAATTTGCTCTTGTACCAGGGAAAAGCTCATATTATAGATTTTGACTATTGCCTGTATGATCTTCACTTACATGATTTTGGGAGTTTGGTTATCAGAGTAATGAAGAAAAATCACTGGAAAATCAGATCGGCTGAAAAAATTCTCAACTATTATGCTGAACTAAATGGCCTTACAGAAGCAGAACAAAAAATTCTGGTGGCTTTCTGGCAATATCCGCAGGATTTCTGGCAGCTAGGGTTTTCTTACTATATTGAGCAACTGCCCAGGACGGAAAGAGAATTTATTAAAAGACTAAAAACGGTTTTGAAACAGGAAAAAGAGCGGCTTAATTTCCTGAAGGAAATGAAAAAAGCTGCACAAATTTGAGGAGGGTTGATATGGAGAAGGTAGTTTGTCAGGGGATTTATCAATTATCGGAAGATGCTACTCCATTAGAACGGATTACGGCCATGGCGGTAAAACCGGAGATAAAAGAGATTTTCCGGGATGAAGACAAATGGACAGTAGCCGGGATTGTCGAGGTTGTAATAGAAGGGGAATGCCCACGGGAAAAAAATGATGAAATCGATGATACTGATGGCCTCATGTTTGACAAGGAGACAGAGGTAAAACCTTTTACTGTCAGTATACAAACAGCAGGCTCATGGCAAGTTCAGTTTGATTTGCCTGAAAATGAAAAAGAGCCGGATGTGGAAATGGAGTTAAAAAGCCATGAAGCCTGGTTGGCAGCTGAAGGAATCGAGTGGTCGGTTGAACTGGCACTGGAATTAAAATGGCCGGAAGAACAGATTGCAGCCGAGGAATCCATAGAGACAGGGGTTGAGGAATTAACCGAAATGGCTCCCTGGCTAAAGGATTGGGTTGAAGTAAAACCGGTATGCAGTGAGCAAATAGGAACAGGGACGATTCCTATCTGGGAAGTTAAAGAAGAAGTTAAAGAAAACAAAGAGATAAGTGTCAACAAGATTTATACTCCTAATAAGCAGGCACCTAAACCCATTGCGATGGCAAAAGGGAGAGCAAAAGTGACTATGTATTTTGTGAAAGAAGGAGACAGCTGGGAAACCATTGCCCGCCATTACGGAGTAGGGGAGGAAATTCTGAAACAGCGCAACCCTGGTTGTCAGCTCTTGGCCGGGTCAGTTCTCTGGGTGCCGAGGGGATAGATAAACATGCAACAGTTTTTGCTTTATCACGAGGAAAATCAACAATGGGGTATGGCCTTGTGGTCGGAAATGGAAAACCAGTCCTGGTATCAAATACAGTTATGGAGTCATCCTGCCCAGCAGGGAAACAACAAAAATAGCTACTGGGCCTGGGTGATCACAGATGAGGATAAGATAATCAGGCTAGAGCGCATGCAGGAGTGGGGCTGGAGTGGTTATTTTATTATCGGCAACCTTAATCTTGACCGGCCAGCCAGGATTAAGCAAATTATTATCAGTCAGGAGGACAGGAGCAGTAAACCAAAACGACCAGGAAAAATCATTGCCTATAGCCGGAAAATGCCCAGTCCGCCGGTCTGGCTACCTTTGCCTGATCCTGCGGCTCATCCCCGGCAAATAATTGGGGTAATCTGGGATGAACGGGGGGAAGTCAAATACCTGGCTCATGGTATCTGGGGCAAAAGAGAACAGCCCCCGTTAAGCCAAACGGGGGCATTTTCACCTTATCGTACCTTTGAACCTGCTCTGGGGGAAGCTGGTAAAAATGGCTGGGGCTACTGGTTGATGTATTGGAATCCTAAGACTAACCAGATAGTATTTCTTAATCGTTAAGCCAATCCTGAGCTGCTGAAAGCAGATAATCGACTTCGGCAGGGTTTTCCCCTTCACAATAGAGGCGTAAAACTGGTTCAGTACCTGAGAAGCGAAAAAGCAGCCAGGCGCCGCTGGAAAAATGGACCTTAATGCCATCCATTTTTTCCTGGCGCTTAATTTTTTCCCCGATTTTAGCGGGGATAGTATTGAGTTTATGATGCCAGCATTCCAGTTGTTCGGGACTGCAAACCAGATCAAGCCGCTGGTAGTGCCAGGGGCCAAGCTTTTGCTTTAACTGGTTTAGCAGATTAGGTAAGCTTTCCCTGCTGATTAGTTGCAATTCCAGCAGGTTGAGACCGGAAAAAATTCCATCCCGTTCAGGTAAGAAATCGGGAAAACCAAAGCCGCCGCTTTCTTCGCCACCAATCACCACTTTTTCCTCTTGAATCAATAGAGGTGCAATGTGTTTAAAACCAATAGGTGTTACTATTAATTCCAGGTTATATAGCCGGGCCAGCAGGTCTACCTTGGCAGTAGTAGAAAAAGTTTTAATCACTTTGCCGCACTTTTGTTTATTTTCTACCAGATGATAGAGAAGCAGCAGAAAAATATCCTGAGCGGTTATTATTTCTCCGCTTTCGATGACAACACCGAGACGATCGCCATCTCCATCAAGAGCAAGGCCCACAGTTTGTTGCTGTAGCACAGCTTTTTGTAAGTCACGTAAGTTGGCGGCAATGGGTTCAGGATTCAAGCCACCGAAAGCAGGATTAATTTCAGCATGAATTTCTTTTACCTGCCAGCCATAATTTGCCAGCAAACGGGGAAAATAGCCCTGGCCGGAACCATAAAGACAGTCCACAATCACTTTTTGTCCGGGCTGATTCATAAAAACTGCTCCGACCCTGTTGTGTATAGCCTGCAGATATACTTCATCAAAATCCTTTATTTGCCAGCAACCTTTGGCAAAAGGTTTGGTTTCCTTTCCGATCAATGTTTCAATCCAGGCTGTGTCGCTAGCTGGAGCTGAGGAGCCATACTCATTCTTGATTTTTATTCCCAGCCACTGGGGTGGATTATGGCTGGCGGTAAGCATAATCCCTCCTGCCGCCTGTAGATGGCGGATAGCATGGGAAAGGACAGGAGTAGTTATGGGCTTATTTGCTAATAAAACCCGATGGCCAAGCCAGGAGAGCTGTTCTGCACAATAGCGTGCAAAACGCTGGGCCTGGAAGCGGGTATCATAACCGATTAGCAAGAGCACACCTTGCCGGTATTTTTGAAAAAAAAAGTTTCCGACAGCAATAATGGCCTGGTGCACATTGGCAAGGATAAAATCTATTCCGATTTCACCGCGCCAACCATCTGTACCAAAGCGGATGGACATAACATCGCCTCCCCCTGCTGGTTACTATAAATTTATTCGCCAGAATTTCACCTTAACACCGCTGTTGTCATATATTACAACACCAGCATGTTGAGAGGAGGAAGGCCTATGTGTCGCCAGGGTATGGCTGACGAATATAAATGCATGCCGATGATGCCGATGATGCCTATGATGCATCATCCAATGATGTACCATCCCATGATGTCCCATGCAATGATGCATCCGATGATGCACGGTCATTCGATGTGCCCAATGATGTGTATGATGCAGATGATGTATATGTATATGATGATGCAGATGATGACCATGCATCATTGTCCACTCCACTATGGCATGAAAAAACATAAACATCATAGCAGTTAACGGGCTGCCAGGGCAGCCCGTTATCCTCTCTAAATTTGTCTAAAACCAGGAGGTAGGTGACAGCCGTGAAGATCGGAATCGATGCCCGTGCGGCCATCTGGTACCGGGGAACGGGAATTGGTACTTATACTTACCAGCTCTTGCGCTCTCTATATTTAATAAATCGGCAGGAATTCAACTGGCGTTTTTTCTGGCCCGGGGACGAATATCGGGACCTGGACATAGCCAGTGATTCCATTTTTAACTCCATTGAAAAAAACAAGGATAAATTCTGGGAAGAAGTGCATATTCCGGCACGTATTACCGATGAAAAAATAGATTTATATCATGTGCCGCAGAATGGAATTGGATTGCCTAAAGGCAATAGTTGTCCCATGGTGGTAACCATCCATGACCTGATACCATACATTTATCCGGAAACGGTTGGCAAAGGCTATCTAAAAGTATTTTTGCAGGAAATGCCTGGGATTGTAGCCAGAGCTGCCCACATAATTACTGTTTCTGAGTGTTCAAAACAGGACTTGGTCAGGATCTTGAAGGTTCCAGCTGAAAAAATAACAGTTACCTACGAGGCACCGGAGCCAATCTATCGGCCTGTATCGCAAAAAAAAGCGCGTGCCTTTGTCGGTGAGCACTACGGCATACAGGATCAGTACATTCTTTATATCGGTGGGTTTAGCCCCCGGAAAAATGTTAAAGGGTTAATCAATGCTTTTAAAGAAATTCGAAAAGATGTAGGTTATCCAATCAAACTAGTACTGGTCGGTAAACAGGTAAGGGAGTATGGGGATCTGGTAGTATTAATCGAGGCCCTTGGTCTGGAAGAGGATGTTATTTGGACAGGATTTGCTCCGGTAGAGGATTTGCCTTATCTTTATGCAGCGGCTAATCTGTTTGTCTATCCTTCATTCTATGAAGGTTTTGGTCTCCCACCCTTAGAAGCAATGGCCTGCGGAACACCAACTATTGCTGCTAATACATCCTCAATTCCTGAAGTAGTGGGAGAAGGAGCATGGTTGTTTAATCCCTTTGATTCCATGGAACTGGCAGAAAAAATGTATAAATTGTTAACAGATGCAGATCTTCGCCAGGAGCTGGGTAGGAAAGGATTAATGCGAGCAGGGGAATTCAGCTGGAATAAAACTGCGCTGGAAACCATGGAAGTATACAGGAGAGTACTGGGAAAGCGGGGATAGACAATGCAAGAGCAGGCTCCGCTGAAGGTATTAACAGTTCAGGAAGTGGCCCAGGTTTTAAAAACTGATCGGGAAAAGGTGGAAAAATTAATCGCCAGTGGCCGCTTGCCTGCAATGGTTTTGCCGGGGCAAGAAGTTAGAATCAGGGCGGAGGATCTGCTAACTTTTCTCAAAAACGAAACGGCTCAGTATACTGAATTAAAGCGAAAATATCACAGCTATCAACAGGAAAGGCTGGAGAAGCTGGAAAGGGCCTTACAACAGCTAAAGATAATTCCCGAAAAACTCAATCATGGCCTCCAGGGTGAATTGAATCGGGCGGCAGGAGACTATAGCAGAGTACTAGAGCTAAAAGAGGTTTTTGAAGATATTTATAAATTAACCAGAAGAATTTTAAAGGCCCAGCAGCGAGTGGAGAGCAGAAAAAGCTCTGATCATGATGATTACTTTCAGCAACTGGAAATAGAATGGCAGGAGTGGGAAAGGGAAATCGAAAAATGGCAAGACCGTTTTTTGACCAGAGCCAAAAAAGCCGGTAAAAAATTAAATTTTGGCCTGGCTCAGGTATATCAAAATTTGGTACAAATTCTAATAAATGAGTGGGACAAAATAAGAAAAGAAAATTTTTAAAGAAATAAGATTGACAGCGAATTATTCCTTGAGTAAAATAGGGTTTGTCAGTCGGGGCGTAGCTCAGTTTGGTAGAGCGCCATCTTGGGGTGGTGGAGGTCGCTGGTTCAAGTCCAGTCGCTCCGACCAGTACAGTGAAACCTAACCCGGTAAATTGTTACCGGGCTTTATTTTTTGTCAGCATTAGAACTGGCCTGTAATTTATAGAAAATAATAGATTGAGCGAGATATTTTAATATATTGAAAAACAAAAACGGATAATGAAAAATTTCCAATCTTGCATTATTTTTTTCCTGTAGTGCTATAATATAGCTGTGTGTTAGCACTCGATGTTGATGAGTGCTAACAAAAATAATACATAAGGAGGGGTAACATATATGCTGAAACCCTTAGGTGATCGGGTTGTTCTGAAACTGATTGAACAAGAACAAAGAACAGAAAGCGGGATTGTGTTGCCGGACACCGCTAAAGAGAAGCCGCAACAGGGAGAAGTGGTGGCTGTTGGCAGTGGTCGGATTTTGGATAACGGCCAGCGAGTAGAACTGGAGGTTAAAGTTGGGGACAAGGTAATCTTCTCCAAATACGCTGGTACTGAAGTCAAAGTTGATGGCGAAGAATACTTGATTGTCAATGAAAGAGATATTCTGGCTATTCTCTAATATTTACGAGGAGGGGATAATCAGATGGCAGCAAAAATGATCGTTTTCAATTCTGATGCCAGAAAAGCTCTGGAAAGAGGCGTGAACACCCTGGCTGATGCTGTAAAAGTCACTCTCGGTCCACGGGGCCGTAATGTGGTGCTGGAACGGAAATTTGGTTCTCCCTTGATCACTAACGATGGCGTAACCATTGCCAAGGAAATCGAATTGAAGGATCCCTTTGAAAACATGGGGGCCCAGCTGGTAAAAGAAGTAGCCAGCAAAACCAATGATGTAGCTGGCGACGGTACTACCACTGCTACCGTATTGGCTCAAGCCATTATCCGGGAAGGGATGAAAAACGTTGCTGCTGGCGCTAACCCTATCCTGTTGAAGCGGGGAATTGAAAAAGCTGTTGATGCCGCTGTTGCAGAAATCAAGAAACTGGCTAAGCCAATTGAAGGCAAGGAAGCCATCGCTCAAGTAGCAACCATTTCTTCTGCTGATGAAGAAATTGGTCGCCTCATCGCTGATGCTATGGAAAAAGTAGGTAAAGACGGAGTTATTACCGTTGAAGAATCCAAGAGCATGGGCACTTCTCTGGAAGTTGTCGAAGGGATGAACTTTGACAGAGGTTACATCTCTGCCTACATGGTAACCGACACAGAGAAAATGGAAGCCGTGCTGGAAGATCCTTATATCCTGATTACCGATAAGAAGATTTCTGCGATTAAGGATATTTTGCCTGTGCTGGAAGCTGTTATCCGTACCGGCAAACCGCTGTTGATTGTGGCTGAGGATATGGAAGGGGAAGCCCTGGCAACGATTGTGGTCAACAAGCTGCGCGGTGTTCTCAACTGTGTAGCTGTTAAGGCTCCTGCTTTTGGCGATCGGCGCAAGGCCATGCTGGAAGATATTGCTATCCTGACTGGTGGCCAGGTGATTTCTGAAGAGCTGGGCCGCAAGCTGGATAGCGTTACCCTGGATATGCTGGGCCGGGCTCGTCAGGTACGGGTCAAGAAGGAAGAAACCATCATTGTTGATGGTGCTGGCTCTGCTGATGCAATCAAAGGCCGGATTGCCCAGATTAAGAAGCAGTATGAAGAGGCTACTTCCGAATATGATAAGGAAAAGCTGCAAGAGCGTCTGGCCAAACTGGCTGGCGGCGTAGCAGTTATCAAAGTCGGTGCTGCTACTGAAACCGAAATGAAGGAGAAGAAACTGCGTATTGAAGATGCTCTCAATGCTACCCGGGCCGCTGTGGAAGAAGGGATCGTTCCTGGTGGCGGTACCTGCTTCATCAATATCATTCCGGCCCTGGATGCTGTTCAGGCAGAAGGGGATGAATACACCGGAGTTCAAATCATCAAGCGGGCTCTGGAGGAACCGCTCCGTCAGATTGCCAATAATGCCGGGGTAGAAGGTTCTGTAGTTGTAGAAAAAGTCAAGGCCAGCGAAGTTGGTATCGGCTTCAACGCTGCTACCCTGGAATACATGGATATGATTGCGGCGGGTATTGTTGACCCGGCAAAGGTTACCAGAAGCGCGTTACAAAATGCTGCTTCCATTTCCGCTCTGTTGCTGACCACTGAAGCTGTAGTTGCGGAAAAGCCGGAGAAAAAGGATACCCCGGCAATGCCTGGCGGCATGGATGATATGATGTAATTAGCTTGACAGCTGAAAAAAACTGTTGATAAAATATATACTAATTAAATAGCTTCTCGCCACTTTTGGTGAGAAGCTTTTTCTTATCATTATTCAGTCTGCAGGTTGGCAGGACGGTAGGTTAGGAGGAGAAAAAATGCGAGTAGGGGTTCTAGGTCCAGAAGGTACATTTTCACAAATGGCTGCCGAACAATACGCCAGGCGCCGGCATCTGAATTTTCAATTCTTTTATTTTCCAGACCTTGCCCGGGTAATGAAAGCTCTGGTACAGGATCAGGTGGAACTGGCGATTGTACCGGTGGAAAATTCCCAGGAAGGTTCTTTATCTACTACCCTGGATTTTCTTTTATGGCAGGATGGAGTGCAAATCCAGGATGAAGAAGTTCTGGCTGTCCGGCACTGGCTCTGGGGTAAGCCTGGCACCAGACTAGACCAAATTTCCGCTGTGCTTTCTCATCATCAGGCCCTGGCCCAATGTCAGGGCTGGCTTAATCGCCGCCTTCCCCAGGCGATTAAGGTGCTAACTACCAGTACCAGTGAAGCCTGTGCGAAAGTGGCAAAATCAGAAGAAAGTCTGGCAGCTATTGCGGCGCCGGTAGCAGGGGCTGCCTATGGTCTGGAAGCACTGGCGGAAGATCTCCAGGATAATAAGAATAACGCTACCCGCTTCCTGGTGCTGGGAAAAGGAAGTCAGAGTTTAAGACCTCAGCCGGGGGAAAAGTGGAAAACTTCCATAGCTTTCGGGACCCCGCATGAACCAGGGGCATTATATCGAGCTCTTGAGCCGTTGGCCAGGCAGGGTTTGAATTTGTGCAAAATTGAGTCCCGGCCGGCCAAGCGCAAACTGGGGGAATATATTTTTCTGGTGGATATTGAAGGCTGTAGTCTGGAACCAGGCCCGGTTTCCCAGGGGCTAATAGAATTAATGGGTCGAGCAGCCTGGGTGAAAATGCTTGGCTGCTATCCGGCTGCTCCAGGGGGTGGAGAAGATGAATGAGCGCCGTCTGGAGGAATTGCGCAGAGAAATTGATAAAGTGGATGAAGCTATCATTGAGTTGCTTGGGCGCAGATTGAAACTGGCCCGGGAGATTGGTCTGATAAAAGGGCACAATCGAAAAATTCGTGACTTGCGCCGGGAGCAGCGGGTGCTGGAACGGGTCAAGTTACAGGCCAGCTTACAGCAGTTTTCCCCGGAAGTGGCAGAAAAAATTTATCGCATACTGATGGACTATTTTGTCAGTCAACAGGAAGAACTGCTGCGTCAGCAGCGACGGCCTTAGGAGGATTAAGATGGCATGGTATCGTACTACCTGTCCGCTCAACTGTTTTGACAGTTGCGGGATACTGGTGGAGATAATTGATGGCAAAATCAATAATTTTAAAGGGGATCCGGCTCATCCTATTACCAGGGGATTTATCTGTAGCAAAGGGCAAAAGGCTATTAAAAGGCATTTTAGCCCGGACCGCCTTTTGTACCCATTAATAAAATCAAAAAAAGGTTTCGAGAAAATCGACTGGGAGTCCGCTCTTGCCCTCTGGGCAGAAAAAATCGAGCAGGCTCAATCCGATTATGGGCCTACTTCTTTGTTGCATATAAATGATTATGGCCACAATGGGCGCCTGAAAAATCTGGAACACAGATTTTTTCGGGCCTTAGGAGGTTATACTGTACCCACTGGTAGTATGTGCTGGGGCAGTGGTTATCAGGCCCAGAAGGAGGATTTTGGAGCCCTTTATTCCCACCCCTGGCTGGATTGCTGCCAGAGTAGACATATTGTGCTCTGGGGTCGGGACCCGGCTTTTACCAACATTCACCTGATTCCGATTTTAAAAGAGGCTCAGCAAGGTGGAGCCAGGATTGTTGTTATTAATCCTGTCAAAACTTTAACTGCCGATCTGGCTGACCTATTACTTCAACCCAGGCCTGGAACCGATGGCGCTCTGGCATTAGGGGCACTCCATGTTTTACTGTCTGAAGGCTGGTATGATGCTGAATTTGTGGCTCAACGCGTTAATGGTTTTGAAGGACTGGCAAAGGTAGCAGTCAACTGGACACCAGAGCGTACCCAGGAAGTAACAGGGGTACCGGCGGAGCTGGTGCGGGAACTGGCTCGTATTTATGGTAGAGGCCGACCGGTAGCCACTTTTTTTGGTTATGGTTTACAGCGTTATGCCAATGGCGGTCAGACGGTTCGCTATATTGATGCTCTCTGTGGTTTGTCTGGCAATATCGGTATCAGTGGTGGAGGGGCTAATTATGCCCATCAGTACTGGCAGGGGTTGCTGAATGACATTAAAGGGGAAAATATCTTTGCAGAAGTGCGGGAGTTTTCCTTCCCTACCCTGGCCCAGGAGATATTATCTGCTCAGCCCCCTATTCAGGTTATATCAGTAGCCAGGACCAATCCGGTTTGCCAGCTGCCCAATACCAGTGAAGTGCTGAGGGCCTGGCGGCAGGTTCCTTTTAAAGTAGTAATGGATTTGCAATTAACCGATACAGCAGAGCAAGCTGACCTGGTTTTACCGGTAGCCGGATTTCTAGAAACGCCTGATGTGATCGCCACTTCCTGGGGGGATTATATCGGCGCAGTGCCGGCTCTTATCTCACCTCCTGATACTGTAAAAGATGAGGTGGAAATCTGGACAGAACTGGCCCGTCGGCTGAACAAACTCTCTGTTTTTGGTGAAAGAACAGCAATGGAGTGGATTCACTGGTTACTGGAGCCACTCCGGCCTTATGGAATTACCTGGGATAAATTGATTTCCGAAGGTGCCTGTATATGTCCGGTTATGCCGCAGGTAGCCTGGGCGGAGCGGAAATTCGCTACCGCAAATGGCAAGATGAATCTGATTAACGAAGAATGGCAATCTCCCCGGTATTATCAGGATCCGGAGGAATTTCCACTGGTCCTGCTTACTCCCCATCCCAAAGGGCAGTTACACTCCCAGTTCTTTCGGGAAAGAGAGGATGCTCAGGAGGCATCTCTGCCACTGGTAGAGATTAATCCTGCTGAAGCCCAAAAACGGTATGTGCGCAATTACGATCAGGTTATTATTGAGACCGGTTATGGTCAACTGGTAGCCAGGGTTTCCCTGACGGAAAGGGTTCCGACCGGTATAGCCCTTTTGCCCGAAGGCTGGTGGCTCAAGGATGGGGGAGGAGTAAACTGGCTTACCCCCGCTTTCGCTCCTGATTTAGGGGGCGGGATTCCCTATTATGATGTAAAATGTGAAATTCGCAAATGGCATATAGATTAGGAATTTATCACTCCCCTGTCTCATATAGCTGTTAACAGAGACAGGGGGGTATTTTTTATGTCCAGAGTTATTGAGCTTTATGAAAAACATTTGAATCCATCCTTAACCCGCTTACAGCGCTTGCTAGGTTTGGATCTGGTAGAAAAGGCAGCCAGGGGCTGTTGGATTTTTACCGAGGATAACCGGGCCTTTCTGGATTTTCTCGGCGGATATGGAGTTTTTTCTCTTGGTCACTGTCATCCCAGGGTAATAGCAGCTGTTAAAGAACAGATGGAGCGTTTGCCGCTGGGAAGCAAAATGTTCTGTCACGAACCAGCAGCTTTATTGGCAGAAAAAATCTGTGCCACTCTTCCGCCGGTCCTGAACAAAGTCTTCTTTTGTAATTCCGGGGCTGAAGCTATTGAGGGAGCTTTGAAAATAGCCCGGCTGGCAACAGGTAGAAAGAAGATTGTGGCGATGCAAAATGGATTTCATGGTAAGACCCTGGGGGCCTTAAGTGTAACCGGGCGGGATATCTACCGGGAGCCCTGTATGCCTTTACTGCCGGAAGTTTACCATATACCATTTAATGACCTGGCCAGAGCCGTTGAGGTCATTGACAGAAAAACAGCGGCGGTAGTGCTGGAGATAGTCCAGGGCGAAGGGGGAATGAGGGTAGCAGACTTCTGGTATTTGCGGGAACTGGCAAGTCACTGTCGGAGCCAGGGAGCCCTTTTAATCATAGATGAGGTACAGACTGGATTGGGAAGAACTGGAACCTTCTGGGCATTTGAGCAGGCTGGTGTCCTGCCGGATTTGATCACCAGTGCCAAAGCCCTGGGGGGTGGGGTATTACCAGCAGGAGCCATTCTGGCCCGGGAAGAAATCTGGCAGATATTTGAGGAAAATCCTTTAATTCATACTTCGACTTTCGGGGGGAATCCTCTGGCCTGTGTTGCAGGGATAGCCACTCTGCAGGTTATTGAAGAAGAAGGACTGGTAGAGAGCGCGGCAGTATTAGGTCAAAGGTTAAAAACAAACTTGTTACAGTTGACAGCAGGATTTGCACAGATCATTAAAGAGGTAAGGGGCTTGGGGCTAATGCTGGGACTGGAGCTGGTAGATGAAGGGTTTGGGGGGTATCTGATCCAGGCCCTGCTCAACAGGGGAGTACTGGTAGGTACTACTTTAAATAACACCAGGGTTATCAGGCTGGAACCGCCATTAATTATATCCAATGAAGAAATTAATCTCTTCTTGCAGATATTGGAGGAAAGCCTCAATGAGGTGGTAAAGGAGGTGGAAGAAGATGCCTAAGATAAGAGTTTCCAAATGGGTGGCTGCTCCTAAAGCTGTTGTTTTTCCGTTAGCTGCGGCGATGGAGGATTATCCCAAGTTTATGCGCAATGTAAAAGAAGTTAGGATTATCAACCGGGAGCATAACTATGCCATTTCCGCCTGGAAAACAGAAGTAGATGGCAGAATGATTTGCTGGCTGGAAGAAGATCGTTTTTATCCGGAACAGGGGCAGATTGATTATAAGCTCATCAGTGGGGATTTAAAAAAGTTTGAAGGCAGCTGGGTTATTGAAGACAAAGATGGCGGCTCCCTGGTCAGTCTAACTGTGGATTTTGAACTGGGGGTTCCGGCACTGGCACCATTATTAAACCCTATATTAAGTAAAAAAACAAAAGAAAACTGCTTAGCTATGCTGGAGGGAATAGCCGGATATGTGAACCGGCTCTAGTCCCTCTTTTTTCTGCTTTCTTTTTGTGGTATGATTTAGGGCAAGAAAATGGAATGGAGTGTAATAGGAATGAACAGGATTCTCTATGTGGTACGGCCGGTAGCAGGCGGGATGGCTGAACACATCCGCTCCCTAATTCAAGGGCTAGATACAAAATGGGAGATAGTCCTGGCGGGTCCACCACAGCTAAAAATAGAAGGAAAAACAATTACTTATTTGCCCCTGAAAATCTCCGCCAGCCTTAATCCCTGGGCTGATTGGCCGGCGGTTTATCAACTGCGCCGGTATTTACAGGAGAAAAAATTTGATCTTATCCATGCTCATGGAGCTAAAGCCGGTCTGATCAGTCGGCTGGCAGCGATGGGATCAAAAACACCGGTGCTGATCACGGCCCACAATCTGATACTGGCAGGCTCTGTGAAAGGCTGGAAAGGCATGGTTTATAAAGTGCTGGAGCGTGTTCTGGCTGGCAGGACAACTGCGTATATTGCCGTTTCCCGGGCTATTGCCAGGGAATTAGAGCAGCTTGGCGCCAGGCGGGAGCAAATTCATATAATTTATAACGGTATAGATACCAGTTTTTTTTCCCGGTTTCCTTTCACTCCATCTCAAGCCCGAGCAGCACTGGGTATTTCTCAGGAGGCAAAAATAATTGGTTCGGTAGCGCGGTTTGCTCCTCAAAAAGGATTAAATTATTTTGTTGAAATGGCAGAACTTATGGCCAGAGAAAGGGAAGACTTGTTATTTTTGCTGGTAGGGGACGGGCCATTAAAACCCCAGCTGGAGGAACAAGTAAAAATAAGCGGCTTGTCAAAAAGATTTGTGTTTACAGGACATGTTGAAGATATCCGGCCCTATTTAAGGGCAATCGATGTTTTTGTCTTACCTTCGCTTTCGGAGGGGATGGGAATATCCCTGCTGGAGGCGGCAGCGGCTGGCTTACCGATGGTGGCAACTAACGCTGGCGGGATACCGGAAGTAATTACCGATGGCCGGGAGGGCTGGCTGGTACCGGTGGCAGATAGCAGGGCGCTGGCAGCAAAAGTAGGCTGGGTGCTGGATAATTTAAATCTGGCCCAGCAGATAGCATTAGCAGCTAAACAAAAGATTGAAACTCAGTTTTCACTAGCTGGAATGATAAAGGCAACAGAATCAGTTTATCAAAAAATTATAAGTGAGGGGAAAAGAAATTGAGCAAGCGGATTTGGCTTTTTCTTTTGCTTTGTTTGGGCCTGGTTCTAAATCCGACATTGGCTGTATCTGCGGAGAGGCCCAAAGTGGTGGTATTGATTCTGGATCACCTGAGCCTGCAGGACTGGCAAAGCGAAAATTTGCCCAATCTGCAGAAGCTGATGGCGCAAGGAGCGCTGGGATTGATGAATACTCCGGTGGCCCAGGGTTATCCACGTTCAGCTAACAGCACCATGTTGACAATAGGGGCGGGAACCCGACTGGGTACGGATCTGACTACAGAGCTGGCCCTGGATAGTAATGAAACCTGGCTGAATGAGCGAGCTTTTGATTTGTACCGGCAACGAATGGGCTATCACCCTACGGGACAGATATCCGTATTATCAGTTCCCCAGTTACTGAATTTGGCTGCTAAATTACCTTATCTCAATCAACCGGGAGCCCTGGGAGAAACTATACACCGTCAACAATTGCGGACAGCCTTAATCGGTGATCGGGATCGGGATTTGCCTTTTCGACCGGCGGCTTTATTTGCCATGGATGCAAAAGGGCAAATAGATTTTGGGGCTGTGGGGAGCCGGATTACTACCATTGATCCGGAACGGCCTTTTTCTAAAAAAATTGATGTTGCTAAAACTAAAAAAGTTTTAAAACAAGTTTGGAATGTAGCGGATTTAATCATAATTGACTGGGGGGATTTAGGTCGGCTTGAAGCTGCCAGAAACATGATGCTGCCTGAATGGTGGCAGGCCCAGCGCAAACAAGTACTACAAGAAGCTGATAGCTTCCTTGGTCAATTATATCAGCTGTGTGCAGAAGAAAAAGCTTATTTGCTAATAATAAGTCCTACACCATCAGCCAAGGCCCTGGAAGAAGACCGGACAGCTGCCCCTTTGCTGCTAGTTGGGCCGGGGATAAAGCAGGGCTGGCTTTTCAGCCCTACAACCAAGCGCGAGGGGCTGGTAGCCAATATAGATGTGGCTCCTGCTATTTTACAACTCTTGCATCTGGACAAGCCGGAAGTGATGCTGGGACAGGCTTTTAAAGCAACAGGCAATGGCAAGAAGCCGGAGGATTTAATCCGGCAGGAGGAAAGGATGGTTGCGGTGTTCCAGGCTCGGCCACCCCTGGCCCGTGGCTATGCCTTCTGGGAACTGGTTGTTTTGTTGCTAGCACTGGTTTCGGTATTTTTGCATCGGCCACGTCCTAAAACGATGGGGCAAATTCTGCTGGCCTTTGCGGCGGTTCCGGCTGTTTTTCTCCTCTTACCTCTGTTACCGGTCCAGAGTCTTCCGGTTTTATTAGGTGTTACTATTCTGGCCACCTTTGTCTTAACTGTGGTTTTGTTGCCCCTGCGCAAAGTCCATATCTTGTTACCTTTTGCTATGCTTTTTCTATTTACCGTTTCTGTGATTGTAATCGATACTGTCATGGGTAATCCGCTGATGAAACAGAGTGTGCTGGGGTATGACTTTCTGGTAGGTGCCCGTTATTATGGGATTGGCAACGAGTATGAAGGTGTAATTTTGGGGGCAAGCATAGTTGGGGTTGCTATTCTGGCCGAAATCTGGTCAAAACAGCAGCGACTACTGGGCTGGGTGATTGCAGTTGTTTTTGCTGGTATAACGTATTTACTGGCAGCTCCCGGCCTGGGTAGTGATGTGGGTGGAGCTATTGCAGCCGTAGGGGGCTTCATCTGGACCTGGTTACTCTTACAGGGCAAGCAGATAAGATGGCGGCAAATATTCGGTATTGGTCTGGCTACCATCTTGCTTCTAGTCCTGTTCTTTTACTGGGACTGGCAGCGGCCCCCGGAATTGCAGACGCATATGGGGCGAACGATGGCTCTTGTTGTTGACCAGGGCTGGAAGGCCCTCTTTGATATATTCCAGCGCAAACTGGCCATGAATTATAAATTGATCGTTGGCGTCACAGTCTGGGCCCGGGTCTTTTTAGGGGCACTCCTGGTTCTGACCATTCTATTTTATCGGCCGGTTGGGGTGATGAAGAGAATCAGGCAGACATACCCTGTATTGTTCCGCGGTTTAAGCGGGGCGATGGTAGCGGTGCTGCTGGTACTGATAGTAAATGATTCCGGGATCGTTGCAGCCGCTACGGCCATGATTTATTTGTCATCACCCTTACTTTATCTAGTGCTAAATGAACTAAATGGGAGGCGGGGGTTATGAAAAAGTATGGAAAAATCAGGTTGACAAATGGTAAAGTGAGTTATGCTGTCTGGTTAAAGGATGGGCAGATCGGATTGTTGTCTGAACCGCCCTGGGTCAATGACAACAAGATAATCGAGGTAATACCGGATACAGGAGATATCCATTTGCTGGCTCCCTGTAACCCGAGCAAAATCATTTGTGTTGGGCTTAATTATCGCCAGCATGCAGCTGAGCTGGATATGCAATTACCGCCGGAGCCTGTTATTTTCTTAAAACCGCCGTCAGCAGTGATTGGACCTGGTGATATTATACGATATCCTGAGCAAAGTCAACGGGTAGATTATGAGGGGGAACTGGCAGTAGTTATCGGGCATGAGTGTAAGAAAATCGATACTAAAGCCGCCTCCCGGTATATTTTTGGTTACACCTGTGCTAATGATGTTACCGCCAGAGATTTACAACAAAAAGACGGCCAGTGGACCCGGGCCAAGTCTTTCGACACATTTTTGCCCTTAGGACCGTATATTATAAAGGATATCGACTGGCGGGACCGTACCATCAGGACAACCCTGAATGGACAGATTAAACAGGAAGCGAAAACGGATATGTTAATTCATAGCGTTGAAGCCCTGGTGTCATACGTATCACAGGTTATGACTCTTTATCCCGGGGATGTAATCCTGACCGGTACTCCTGAGGGGGTAGGGCCGATGCTGAGGGGGGATGAGGTTTCAGTAGAGATAGAAGGGCTTGGTATATTAATAAACAAAGTTGAATAAAAAATTTTTATTGACATCCGGGGAAAATGTGCTATTATTTAATTTGATTGGATTCCGAAAAGCGCCTGGAGGTGGGATCGGTTTCCAAAAAAATGTTTAAAGGAGGATGAGATGTTAAATGAACGCTTTGGGTCGTCACATCTTGGCTGAAATTTATGGATGCAAATTTGATATTCTGAACGATGTAAAGAAAGTTGAGCAAATTATGGTTCAAGCTGCTCTTGAAGCAGGTGCCGAAGTACGGGAGTTTGTGTTCCATAAATTCAGCCCCCAGGGTGTTAGTGGAGTTGTTGTGATTTCTGAATCCCATTTAGCCATTCATACCTGGCCTGAACTGGGGTATGCGGCAGTAGATGTCTTTACCTGCGGAGAAAAAGTTGATCCCTGGGATGCTTGCAATTATCTGGCTGAGCAATTCGGCGCAGAGCAAGTGGAAGCCAAAGAAACCAAACGAGGGATCATCGATTCCATTCTTCCGCAGAAGGCCGCTGCCAATCTGTAGGAGGGATATTTATTAGTACTGACCGACGACGTCAAAAAGGTTAGTATAAGCCTTGACAGCCTGGAAGAGGTTGCAAGGCTTATATTTTTTTGCTTTTCTGTTTTCAAAAAAGAGGAATTATTCTGACAATGTAGAATTACTTTTTTGATAGAGATGGGAGGGGAGAAGATGGATAAACTGATTCAGGTCGCAAGACAGTGTTATCAATGTGGAAAATGCAGTGCGGGCTGTCCGGTTCAATTTGCCATGGACATACCACCCAACCAGGTTATGCGTTTGTTGCAGAGAGGCCTGGTGGATGAAGTTCTCACTGCCAAATCCATCTGGGTTTGTGCCAGCTGTAATACCTGTACCACCCGTTGTTTGCGGGGCATTGATATCGCTGCCACCATGGATGAATTGAGGAGGCTATCATTAAAAAGAGGTATGGCAAATCGGTTTGGGCGCAATGCCAATATATTCCACGATGTCTTTCTGGGCTCAGTACGGCGTTTTGGCAGGTTGTATGAACTGGGGCTGGCCATCCAGCTAAATTTAAAAACAGGCAACCTGTTTAAGGATGCCCAATACGGCTGGCCTATGTTCAGTAAAGGAAAACTGAAACTTTTCCCTGAATCGATCAATGGTCTGAACCAGATCAATAAAATCTATCAGGCTGCACGCGAGATGGGAGATGATATCTAATGGCCAATTATGCATACTATCCTGGTTGCAGCTTACACGCGACTGCCAGGGATTTTGACCTTTCCACAAAAGCTGTGGCTCAAAAACTGAATATGAGGTTAATCGACATTCCCGACTGGAATTGCTGTGGAGCTTCATCTGCTCATAATAGAGGTCATTTTCTGGCAGCAGCTATTCCAGGCCGGAATCTTTTTCTAGCCCAAAAAGTGGCTGGGGATATTGTTGTCCCTTGTGCTGCCTGTTATCAGCGGTTGCAGACGGCCAGACATGAGCTACAGCATTCTGAAAAGGCAAGAGAAAAAATGGAAGAAATTATGGGCTATTCCTATGATCCGACCATCAAAGTAAAAAATATAATCGAGGCTGTGAGTGAAAATATTGAGAAAGGTCAGTTAGTCCGCAATCTGGCCGGATTGAAGGTTGTTTGCTATTACGGCTGTTTGCTGGTAAAACCCCCTGGTATCACAGGATATGATCATCCGGAAAATCCAATGTCTATGGATAACATACTGGCTTCAATCGGTGCCCAGGTTCTGCCTTACCCTTATAAAACAGAATGCTGCGGCGGTTCACTGCCTTTTTATCAGGAAGGGGTACACGAAAAGTTAATTTATGATATTCTCCGTATTGCCTGGGATGCGGGGGCAGAGGCGATTGTTACCGCATGCCCTCTCTGTATGTCGAACCTGGATATGCGGCAAAAGGAAAGCAAAAAATATGGTGATTTACCGGACATTCCAGTATTTTATTTAACCGAGCTGGTAGGGCTGGCTCTGGGTTGTAAAAGCAATGAGCTCGGACTGGAAAAGCATTTTATAGATCCACTGCCTTTGTTGCAAAGATACAACTTACTTGCATAGCACCTTTAAGAAAGGTTATAATATACGCAAACATTACAAAAGCCCGTTGCAGGGCTTTTTCCTTTGTTTTTAGATTCCTGCCTTCAGGCAGGAAAAGTGGATTTGGCCACGAATATATTAAAGGTTACAAATTTTACTGAGGAGGTTTGTCGATGGCCGCTGAGGTACTGGAAGCTGTTGCAGGTGATTTAGAAGAGGTGGAAAAGATTATTGGACGATATCTTAAGGTTCGTTCCGGCCATCTAACTGATTTTGCCCACCTGGAAGCCGATGGGTATGAACGCTGGCTCCGGCCTGCAGCGGTTTTGTTGATAAGCCGTATTTTCGGGTATAAAGGGCAGAAAGCTCCCGCTTTGGCAGCAGTTGTTCAATTGATTTATCTGGCAGCAAGGATTCATCGACAGGTACCTGATACTCATCCTGCGGGAGAGGAGATAGATCCCCGGGATGGTACCCAGCTGCCGGTTTTAGTAGGGGACTACCTCTATGGACGCTTTTTTACTACCCTTTGTGAGGCTGATTTGCTGGAATTTCTAGGGCCGTTGGCAGACATTATTCGGAAAATAAACGAGGCGGCTGTGCTTCGATTACAGGGCCACCAGCTGGACTGGCCGGAAGAAGAAAAGGAGCTACTGGCCGGGGGCTGCCGACTGGCATCCAGGCTGGCCCGGGTTGATTCCAGCCGGGAAGAGGAAGCCTATCAGCTGGGGTTGGCTCTGGCCCGAAAAGATGAGTGGCAGGCTCTTAAGATTATTGCCAGCTGGCCGGAGTGCCAGGAAAAACAGGATTTAACCTGGTTGATCAACTGGTATTGTAATGCAGAAAACCAATTATTGATGGAAAGGAGATAATCAATGGGTTATCGGGATTTGCGACATTTCATTGAGGCATTAGAACAAAAAGGCTGGCTAAAGAGGATTACCACAGAAGTGGATCCCATTCTGGAAATTACCGAAATTACAGATCGAGTTTCTAAAGCCTATGGACCTGCTCTTTTGTTTGAAAATGTCAAAGGTTCGGACATGCCGGTTCTGATTAATGCTTTCGGAACTTTTGAAAGAATGAACCTGGCTTTAGAAGTAAACAATCTGGATGAAATAGGACAGGAAATTCTTACTTTTTTGCAACCGCCGGAAGTTCCAACTAGCTTTTTCGACAAATTGAAAGCATTGCCGAAAGTTGCTCAAATCGCGAATTTTATGCCTAAAATTGTTAAGACTGGTCCGGTTAAAGAAGTGATTCTTAAAGGGGACGAAATCGATATTACCAAATTCCCCATTCTCAAATGCTGGCCGGGGGATGGGGGGCGGTTTATTACTTTGCCCCTCGTCTTCACCAAAGATCCGGAAACAGGGAAACGCAATGTAGGCATGTACCGAATGCAAGTATATGACGGTCGGACTACCGGTATGCACTGGCATCTACATAAGCATGGTGCTGAGCATTATCGGGCCCACAAGCGCCGTGGGGATCGGAAAATGGAAGTAGCAGTGGCACTGGGGGCTGACCCGGCTACTATTTATGCTGCTACCGCTCCGCTGCCAGCCGGGGTGGATGAGATGTTTTTTGCCGGGTTCCTGCGTAAAGAGCCAGTAGAACTGGTGAAATGCGAAACCGTTGACCTGGAAGTACCTGCCCATGCTGAAATTGTGCTGGAAGGTTATGTTGATCTGGATGAATTGCGCTGGGAAGGACCCTTTGGGGATCATACCGGTTACTATTCTCTGGCTGACTATTATCCGGTCTTCCATATTAATTGTGTTACAATGAGAAAGAAACCCATTTATCCTACTACTATCGTTGGTAAACCACCGATGGAAGATTGTTATCTGGGGAAAGCAACAGAAAGAATCTTTTTGCCCCTCTTGAAACTTCAGTTGCCGGAAATAGTGGATATGAACTTGCCTTTAGAAGGGGTTTTCCATAACTGTGCCATTGTTTCCATTCGCAAAAGCTATCCTGGCCATGCCAAAAAGGTAATGCATGCTCTCTGGGGCATGGGACAAATGATGTTTACCAAACTCATAATCGTTGTGGATGAACATGTTAACCCACACAATGTTTCCGAAGTCATGTGGAAGGTTTTCAATAATATCGATGCCAAAAGGGATGTAGTAATGGTCGAAGGACCCCTTGATATCCTGGACCACGCTTCGCCTCTTCCAAATTACGGAACTAAAATGGGGATCGATGCAACCAAGAAGTGGCCCAGTGAAGGTCATACCAGGGAATGGCCGGATGATATTGAAATGAGCCCGGAAATCAAGGAACTGGTCGACAGGAAGTGGAAGAGTTATGGCATCGACTAATCTGATGGCTAAAGTAAAAATTTTTGCTGAAATGATTAAATTTGAACATACTATTTTCGCTTTACCCTTTGCCTATCTAGGAGCCTTTCTGGCAGTCGGTGGAGCACCGACCTTGAGTCAGTTTCTCTGGATAACCCTGGCCATGGTCGGTGCCCGCACCGCCGCCATGTCTTTAAACCGTATCATAGATCGACACATAGATGCCCGTAATCCCCGCACAGCTACCCGGGCGATTCCTAGAGGTCTGTTATCGGTTGGTGAAGTCTGGGTTTATACGCTCCTTTCTTTTTTGCTAATGGGGTACGCTGCAGCTCAGCTGAATGAGTTGTGTTTTAAGCTTATGCCGATTGCTATTTTCTTTCTGGTCATTTATTCTTATACGAAACGGTTTACCTGGCTTTGTCATTTGGTACTGGGTATAGCCATTGGCCTGGCACCGCTGGGAGCCTGGGTTGCTATTAGAGCTGCTATTGAGTTACCAGGGGTTGTACTTGGCCTGGCGGTTGCCACCTGGATCGCTGGTTTTGATATTATCTACGCCTGTCAGGATTATGAATTTGACCGTACCCATGGCATTTACTCCATTCCTGCCCGGTTTGGCCTTGCTAAAGCGCTGTTAGTCGCCCGTGTCATGCATGCTTTAACGGTTGTATTGCTGGTGTTGACCGGGGTACTGGTGGCAGCCGGATGGATATATTACTTGGGGGTACTTATTACTGTTGGCATACTAATTAAGGAACACTCTCTGGTATCTCCCCGGGATCTTTCTAAACTGGATATCGCTTTTTTCAATATGAATGGTATTATCGCTGTTCTAATGTTTGTTTTTACATTACTGGACCTGTTTCTCAGGTAAGGAGGATTTTATGGGCTCATTCGTAGTCGCAATTACGGGGGCCAGTGGAGCTCCTTATGGGGTAAGGTTGCTCCAGGCTTTGGCTGAACTGGGCTGGGATGTGGATTTGACTATTACCGGTCCGGGTTTTCTGGTACTACAAGATGAACTGGGCTGGCAGCTAGATGCTGACAGTCCCCAGCTCGAGGGAGCAATAAAGGCATATTTAAACTGGCCTCAAAGCAGGCGTCTTACCTACTATCACTGGCAGGATATCAGTGGTCGCCTGGCCAGTGGTTCATATCGTACCCAGGGCATGATTATCATCCCCTGTACCATGTCCACCTTGTCAGGAATTGCTACTGGCCGTTCCAGCAATCTGGTAGAACGGGCGGCAGATGTAATGTTAAAGGAAGGAAGACCACTGGTATTAGTGCCAAGGGAGACGCCATTGAATCAAATTCATCTAGAAAATATGCTGAAATTGTCCCAAATGGGAGTGAAAATAGTACCGGCAATGCCAGCTTTTTATCAACGCCCACAGACAATTGATGATATGGTGAATTTTGTGGTCGGACGTGTGCTGGATATTCTGGGAATAGAACATCAGCTGTACAGACGCTGGTCTGGACAAATTGGAGGGGAAACTGATGCAGGAATTGTTTCGTGATAGTGACCTCTATGATATCGTTGAAAAAGTAGTAAAAGGAGAAAGATTAAGCCGGGAAGATGGGATACGGCTTTATCAATCGAATGACCTGTTAACCATTGGCTACATGGCTGACCTGGTCAGGAAAAGGAAAAATGGTAACAGGGCCTATTTTATTGTCAACCGTCATATTAATCACACCAATATCTGCAAAGTACGTTGCAAATTCTGTGCCTTTGGCAGAGACAAGGATGATCCTAAAGCCTACTTACTGCCCCTGGAGGTTATTGAGGCTAAAGCCAGGGAAGTAGTAGACATGGGAGTAACTGAGGTCCATATTGTTGGCGGTTGCCATCCCGATCTGCGTCTGGAGTATGCCGAAGAAATGCTGCGGAGAGTGCACCGGATTTTACCGGGTGTTCATCTTCAGGCTTTTACCGCCGTTGAAATTGACCATTTTGCTGAACAGGAAGGGATAACGGTTGAAGAGGTCCTGCGTCGCCTGCAGGCGGCTGGACTGGGCTCTTTGCCTGGAGGTGGAGCGGAAATCTTTTCTCCCAGGGTTAGAGAAAAGGTTTGTGAGAAAAAAATCAGTGGGGAACGCTGGCTAGAAGTCCATGCTACCGCCCATAAAATTGGGATGAGGTCAAATGCTACTATGCTCTATGGCCACATCGAAACCATTGAAGAACGGGTAGATCATATGCTGCGCCTGCGGGAAGTTCAAGACCAAACCGGCGGTTTCATGACCTTTATTCCCCTGGCTTTTCATCCCAAACATACTCAGATGGAAAATGTTATTACTACCCGTACCACCGGTTTTGATGACCTTAAAACACTGGCTATCGGCCGGTTATTGCTGGATAACTTTGACCATATCAAGGCTTTCTGGATTATGATCGGCCCGAAAGTTGCCCAGGTTTCACTGGCCTTTGGTGTGGACGATTTGGATGGAACTGTGGTAGAAGAAAGAATTACTCATGATGCAGGAGCGGATACCAGTCAGTCCATGACACGGGCGGAAATAGTCAAGCTGATCAGGGATGCCGGCTTTGTTCCGGTGGAAAGAGATACGCTCTATAATGTAGTCAGGGAGGGTTAAGGTTGGCCAGTTTGCGTTTGGGGCAGGTGGATTTTATCAATTGCCTGCCTGTCTATACGGCAATAAACCAGGAGATTATTACCCTGGAGGCGGAAATCGTTCCCGGCCCACCGGCCCAGTTGAATCGCATGTTTTTACAGGGAGAACTGGATGTTACACCCATTTCATCCATTGAATATGCCCGGCATGCTGACCAGTGTCTGGTTTTACCTGATCTATCCATTGGGGCGGATGGGGAAGTAATGAGCTTATTGCTTTTTTCCCGGATACCTGTTACTGAACTTGATCACAAAGTCATCGCCTTGCCTAACACATCAGCTACTACGATAGCCTTATTAAAAATATTACTGGAGCACTATTACCATATCAGCTGTGACTTCGTCACCATGGAACCGGATTTAACAGCTATGTTATCCCGGGCCGAGGCGGCTCTGTTAATTGGCGACATCGCCATGATTGAACAGCTAAAAGTGAACAGCGGCTATTATGAGGGCATAATAGTTACCGATGTTGGAGCTGTTTGGAAAGAGATGACCGGGGAAAGTATGGTGTATGCTGTCTGGGTGGTAAAAAAGGATTTTGCTGGAGAACACCCCCAGGAAATTGCCCGGCTGGCCAGTGCCCTGCAGGCTAGCTTGCGCTGGGGGCGGGAGCATGAAGACCAGCTGATTGCCCTGGCCCAGGACCGCAGTCCCTGGTTTACTGAAGACTATCTGAGAAGGTATTTTCATACCATCACCCATTCTTTAACAGAGAAAGATATTAGGGCAATGAATGCCTTCTTTGATTATGCTTATAAAACAGGGATACTGGAAGAAAGAGTGAAAATAGAGATCTGGAGGGAAAAAGATGGGCGTTGAACCGATTTTAAAAAAGGCATTGGACGGTGAACGCCTGTCTATGACTGAAGGCGTTGCCTTACTCCAATCCAACGATCTGGTGGCGATTGGCCAGGTTGCTCATCAGATCCGTTTACGCAAACACCCAGAAAACCTGGTGACTTTTGTAATTGATCGTAACATCAATTATACTAATATTTGTAAAGTAAAATGCCGTTTTTGCGCCTTTTACCGTTCGGAAGATGATGCTGATGCTTATGTTTTGTCCTATGAAGAAATCTACCGCAAAATTGAGGAAACACTAGCTGTTGGTGGTACGCAAATTTTGATGCAGGGCGGTATTAACCCCAGTTTGCCTTTTGAATGGTACCTGGATTTGCTCAAAGGCATAAAGGAACGATATAATGTGCATATCCACTCTTTTTCGCCTCCGGAAATCGTACATCTGGCTGAAATCAGTGGGCTGAGTCTAAAGGAAACGATTGCTGCTTTACGGGAGGCTGGCCTGGATTCCATTCCTGGCGGTGGAGCTGAGATTCTGGACAACCGGGTCAGACATTATATCAGTCCCAGAAAAATTACCTGGGAGCAATGGATGGAAGTGATGATTATTGCCCATCAGCTGGGCATGAAAACAACAGCGACTATGATGTTTGGCAGTGTGGAAAGTCCTGAAGAGCGGGTGGCCCATATGGTACGGTTGCGGGAGGTTCAGGACCAAACCGGCGGTTTTACGGCTTTTATACCCTGGAGTTTTCAACCTCTCAATACCGAACTGGGAGGCACTACCGCTGGTGGTTTTGAGTATTTGAAAACCCTGGCAGTCAGTCGTATAATGCTGGATAATTTCCCTAATATCCAGGCTTCCTGGGTAACCCAGGGGTCCAAAATGGCGCAAATTTCCTTGCGCTTTGGAGCCAATGATTTCGGAGGCACCATGCTGGAGGAAAATGTGGTCAGAGCGGCAGGAGTAACCAACAGAGTGCCGATGGACGAGATAATAAGATGCATTAAGGATGCAGGTCATCGTCCTGCCCAGAGAGATACCTTATATCGCATTATCCGCTACTTTGATTAAGGCAAGGAGGGGCAAACATGTTTGGATTTGTAATTGGCTGGCAGGAAGCAATAATTATTCTGGTGATTGTTCTGATCATTTTTGGGCCCGGTAAGTTGCCCAGTATCGGCAAGGCACTGGGAGAAACTGTGCGCAATTTCAGAAAAAGCGCCAGTGAAACAGATACAGACAATGGCACCGAGAAAAAGGAACAATAGGGGTGAGCCCCATGTCTGAAAAGGAAATGTCCCTGCTGGGCCATTTAGAGGAGTTACGCTGGGTTATTATCAAGAGCCTTCTCTCTCTAATTCCTGGTTTTGCTATTGGTTGGTATTACCGGGAAACTATTATGCAAATTCTTTTAAAACCACTACTGGATATTAATCCGAATTTTAAACCGATTGTTCTGAAACCGACAGATGTTTTTTTCGTCTATGTCAAGATTGCTTTTGTAACTGGGATCGTTCTGGCCAGCCCTTATATTATCTATCAGATCTGGTCGTTTATTGAACCAGCTCTGAAGCCTCATGAGAAAAAGATCGTAGGCAGAATTCTTCCTGCGGCCGTACTGCTCTTTTTCACCGGCCTGATTTTTGCTTATTTTACTGTATTTAAAATCGGTACAGTATTTTTCTGGGGTTTTGGTGGGGAAGCAGTTGCACCTATGTATGGTATGCAGGAATACTGGAATTTCACATTGGCATTCCTCTTGCCCTTTGGCCTGGTGTTCGAGCTGCCGATAGTGGTGTCTATTTTGGCCAAACTGGGATTAGTTACTCCGGAATTTCTAAAAAAGAACAGAAAATTTGCCATTTTGCTGATTTTTGTTATTGCTGCTTTTTTAACTCCCGGTCCGGATATTATCTCCCAGCTTTTGATGGCAGCGCCAATGATTATCCTCTATGAAATCAGCATCTGGTTGGCCCGGATCGTAAAACCGATAAATCGTTTTGAGGAAGAAGAAGTGCAATAAGCCCTGAGCTTATTGCGCTTTTCACTAATATTCCAGGAAAGGAGTTTAACTCCGATGTCTGTAAATGAAAAAATGCGGCATTTGCCGGCAGTAGAAAAAGTTATGCAGGCAATTAAACCGGCGGTCAAAGCAAGATTTCCGCGGGAAATTCTGGTAAAAAAAATTCAGGCGGTGATAGAGGCCTATCGCCAGCGAATCAGGAATGAGGAATTAAAAGCGGTACCGGCGATAAGGGAGATCTGCGCTGAGGTGGAAAAGGCCCTATTACGTCTATCCACCCCGCAACTAAAACCGGTAGTAAATGCTACCGGGGTTGTTTTGCATACCAATTTAGGCAGAGCTCCTCTGTCTGACCGGGCAGTGGCGGCAGTGACAGCTGTGGCTCGGGGGTATTGTAATCTGGAAATGGATTTGTCCACCGGGAAACGGGGTTCCCGTTACAGTCATGTTGAGGAGCTGCTCTGTCAGATTACCGGGGCGGAAGCGGCACTGGTTGTCAATAATAATGCAGCTGCAGTTTTGCTGGCTTTATCCGTTCTCGGGGCAGGCAAGGAAGTGATTATTTCCCGCAGTCAACTTGTAGAAATCGGCGGTTCATTTCGTGTTCCTGAGGTAATGGCCCAGTCAGGTTGTATTTTAAAAGAAGTGGGGGCTACCAATAAAACTAAGCTCAGTGATTATGAACAAGCTATAGGTCCTAATACGGGCTTGTTATTGAAAGTACACACCAGTAATTACCGGATAGTAGGTTTCACTCAGGAAGTTGGCCTGGCTGATTTGGTAGAACTGGGTAAACGTTATCAATTGCCGGTAATGGAGGATCTGGGATCCGGATTTTTGGTAGACCTGGCTGCTAGAGGTATCGGTGATGAGCCTACTGTTCAGGCATCAATTGCCGCCGGGGCGGATGTCGTCACTTTTTCAGGGGACAAGCTTTTAGGAGGACCGCAGGCTGGTATTATCGTCGGCAAGAAAAGTCTTCTGGACAAAATGAAAAAACATCCTTTAAACCGGGCTTTGCGAATCGATAAAATGACTGTTGCTGCCCTGCAGGCAACATTGCTGGCTTATCTTGAGCCGGAAGGAGTATGGCAGGAAATACCTACTTTGCGCCTGCTGACCTTAACTGCTGACCAGATACAGGACAGAGCAGAAAGTCTGGCAACTTCTCTTCGTACTGTATTGCATGATAAGGCTGAGGTTCAGGTAGTAGCTGAGGTCAGTGAGGTAGGAGGAGGCGCAATGCCCTTAACTAGTTTGCCTACTTATGCAGTCAGAATAAAGTTTGTACAACGAGACTGTCAACTGATGGCAGAGCGTTTGCGGCAACAGGATAGGCCGATATTGGTACGTATCAAGGATGAGGGGATCCTGCTGGATTTGCGCACTGTTTTACCTGGAGAGGAAAAGATGATTTTATCAGCTTTTACCAGTTTGATGGAGGGAGAGAGCCGATGAAGCGGGTTATTATCGGCACTGCTGGCCATGTTGACCATGGCAAAACTACCCTGGTCAAGGCCCTAACCGGGCATGATACTGACCGGCTGAAAGAGGAAAAAGTACGGGGCATTTCGATTGAACTGGGATTTGCTCCTTTTACCTTACCTTCTGGACAAAGAATCGGCCTGGTGGATGTACCGGGCCATGAGCGCTTTATTAAGAATATGTTAGCCGGAGTTGGTGGCATTGACCTGGTAATGCTGGTTATCGCTGCCGATGAAGGAATTATGCCGCAAACCAGAGAACACCTGGATATTATTAATTTACTTCAGGTTAAGGGCGGCGTTGTGGTGATAACCAAGGCGGACCTGGTAGAAACTGAATGGCTGGATCTTATCCGCGAAGAGGTAGAAGGAGTTTTAAAAGATTCAGTGTTAGCTGGCGCCCCGGTTATTGCTGTTTCAGCAATGACTGGACAGGGAATTCCCGAGTTAATTGCTGTTCTTGAAAAACTGGTTAGTGATATTGAGGAGAGACCTGCGACCGGCCAGGCGCGTTTGCCGATTGACCGGGTCTTTACGATAACAGGCTTTGGCACTGTGGTTACCGGGACTCTGATTAGTGGCCGCCTTCAGATGGGACAGGAAGTTGTACTGTTACCTTCTGGCAAACAAAGTCGAATTCGCAGTTTACAGGTGCATGGTAAAAGGGTGGAAGAGGCGAGAGCGGGCCAGAGAGTAGCCGTTAATTTGCACGGCCTGGAAATAAACGAGGTGGATAAAGGAGAAGTTTTAACCGTTCCTGGCGCCTTCGTCCCCACTTATCGTCTGGATGTGGAACTGGAAGTATTGCCGACTGTTGAAAAGGCATTACAACATGGTCAAAGATTGCGTTTCTATCTTGGAACCAGTGAGGTTTTTTGCCGTTTGCGCTTACTGGATCGAGAAGAATTGGAAGCTGGAACCAGAGCCCCGGTACAGCTGGTACTAGAACAACCTGTGGTAGCAGCCAAAAGAGACCGGTTTATAGTACGTACTTACAGTCCAATGCATACTGTGGCGGGAGGTCAGATTATCGACGCCAATCCGCCCCGTCACAGGAGATACCAGGAAGGACTAAACGAGCAATTGCTGCAAAAACTTAAAGGAGAGCCGGATGAACTATTGTTGAATGTAATGAAATCCACTTCATCCGCCCTGCTTACGTGGGAGGAACTGATTAAAAAGGCACAGCTCTCACAAGAGGAGGGCCAGGCTGCTCAACAAGTTCTTCTAGGCAGAGGAGATGCTCTGGAAATCAGTGTGGAAAAGCAAAAGTATGGAATAGCCCGGGACATTTATCTACTATGGTTGGATACGGTCAAACAGATTTTACAAAAATATCATCAACAGTATCCGCTGCGGCGCGGTTTTTCTAAAGAAGAACTAAGGGGTAAACTGAATCTAAATTTAAGCAACAAAGAGTTTACTGCTTTGCTAAATATGTGGCAGCAGGATGGGGAGCTGCAAATCTTAGAACAAGATGTCGCCTTAAAAGATTTTCAACCAGAAGCAAAGGGTAAATTAGCCGAGGCAGTAGCCCAGGCAGAAACAGCTTTTCTGAAAGGAAAATTTCAGCCTCCGTCCTGGGCTGAAGTGGCGGAGAAATTACCAGTTTCACCCCAGCAGCAGGAGGAAGTGCTACTGTTTTTACAACAACAAGGCAGACTGATAAAAATAAGTGACGATTTATATTTTCACAGCCGGGCCCTAAAGGAAGCAAAGGATATTTTACTGGAACTTCTGGAAAAACATCAGGAAATAACACTGGCCCAGTTTCGGGATGCTTTGAACTCATCGCGCAAATACATGGTTCCCTTAATGGAGTATTTTGATCGGCAGCGAGTGACCAGGAGAATTGGGGATTTGAGGGTGAAATTTTAATGAACTTACGACAACTTGAGACCTTTTGTCTGGTGGTTGAACTGGGGTCATTCACTAGAGCTGCCCGGGTTCTGCATATGACCCAGCCGGCGGTTAGCTTGCAAATCAAAAATCTGGAAGAAGAACTGGGGCTGCCCTTGATCGAGCGCGGAGAAAAACAGCTAATTATTACAGACGGCGGTCATTTGCTTTACCGACAGGCCAAACGCATTCTCAGTGAATGGAATATTTTACAGGATGGGCTGGAGCAACTGAAAGCTTCCCAGACCGGTACAATCCGGCTGGCAGCTTCTACTATTCCCGGGGAGTATTTATTGCCTGTATTGCTGGCTACTTTTCGCAATCACATTCCAGGAGTGTCCCTGGGGCTTAATATTACGGATAGTGAAGCAGTAGGACAGCTTTTACTGGAGCGGGCTGTGCATTTAGGGGTAACAGGTGTAGCTTTGAAAGATCCTTTGCTAGAATGTCAGCCCTGGCGGTCAGATGAGATTTTGCTAATCGTAGGGCCTGAACACCCCTGGTTTGGGGTGCAGGAAATTGAGCCAGGGCGTTTGTGGGAATCTCCCTGGATTTTACGTGAACAGGGGTCTGGAACCAGAAAGGTTGTGGAAACCAGATTACAAACTTTAAATATTGAGTTATCCCAGTTGCCGGTTTTGATGGAATTAGGATCCAGCCGGGCAGTAGTGACTGCTGTTGCTTCCGGTTTAGGTGCAGGCTGGGTAAGCAATTTAGCAGTTGCCGATATGCTTGCTGAAGGGAAAATTGCAGCTGTACGGGTCAAAGGTCTGGACTTGAGCCGCACCTTCTATCTATTGCGCCACCGGCAGGTGTTTCTTCCGCCAATTGCCCAAAAGTTTTATGAGTTCTTGTTAAAACAGGTTTAGCATGAAACACCTCCTGCTTTGCCAAACTAAAAACAAAAGCTGCAGGAGGGTTAGGGATGAAAGTTCAAGGAATTGCCAAAGCGATAGTGGATAAGCTTCTGGAAACCAGTAACCGTCTGGGCCAGGGCCGCAATTGTGGTGTGTTCGGTCTGGTCAATGAACAGGGTATTATCGATTGTATCACTCCCCTGGTTGAGGGGGGGATTTCAGGTTTGCCCCTGCGCCAGCTTTTAAAATACATCTGTAACATGGAAGGCAGACCTGTGATCGAAGGTTTGATGAGTTTGCCAGACAACGCCGTCTTCATTATTACACGGCCAGGGAAAAGCGGCTTGATTACTGATGTCAGTGGGATTAATTTTTTTGGCTGTTCTGTTGTGGCAATTGGTATTAAACATAAGCGTGTGGCTGGCATCGGTTATATTGATGTCAGGCCAGATTATTTCGACCTGGGAACTAAAGCCGAGCGAGTGGATCTAGATATACTGGCCGCTGATAATATGGATGAGGAGAGAAGAGTATTGCAAGCCAGTAATGAATTAGCCCAGAGATTTCTCTACCTATCAGAGCCTGTCTCGGTTGTAGAGACAGAGCTAAAACCCTGGCCAGGGCCCTTTTGCCAGCAAAACTGGCAGCTCCAGCGGTTTGAGGTAAATACTATTGCCAAAGAGCTGGCTCAGGAGCTGGTAGTAAAGTCTACAGAGGTGGGACAAGGCCGGGAGGTAGCGGTAATCGGCATTGTGGATGAAAAGGGGCATGTTACCGGCATGGGAAAACCGGTAGTGGGTGGTATGGGCTATATCCCTTCCCGGCTAATTGCTTCCAGCGCTGTGGACATTAGTGGGAGGAGCCTAAAAGAAATTTATGCTAAACTGGTTCCGGAAAATGCCGTTTTTGTGCATACCCATCCTGGTGGAACCGGGGTCATGCATATGGGAGACGCTATGGCTGGACCTGGGACCTGGGGTAGACCGATTATCGCCATTGGTCACGACCAGGATGGCAACATAAAAGGGGCTACAGTAATTGAAGTCCGAGAGGAAATTTTCCGGCTGGCAGATGAAGATGAGAAAATCAGTCAGGAGTTTTTCCAGGCTGAGACTCCGGAAGCAGAAGCGGAAATCCGTAACCGCAAATTCGGGATTGCCCAGGAATTTACCGCTTTATGTAAAGCAATTGAGCTCGTCTAGACTTTATGCTAAAATTAAAAAATGATGCCAGTGGTTAAGGAGGCATCCTCCTTAACCATTTTTTGCGAGGGAGGGTATTACATGGGCTTTTTTAGCAAGTTAAAAGAAAGTCTGGCCAAAACCAGGCAGGTTTTCGTAGAAAAAATTGAGACTTTATTAACGGGATACCGTAAACCCGATGAGGAGTTTTTCGAAGAGCTGGAAGAAGCTCTGATTCAGGCAGACGTGGGTGTGACTACTTCCATGCAGCTCGTAGAAAAACTGCAGAAGATATGCAAAGAAAGGCGCATTGAAGATGCATCACTATTAAAAGATGTGCTTGCTGAAGAAGTTGCCCGAATTTTAGGAGAAGAGGATATTGAGCTTAATCTGAAAGGGCAGCCGTTTTCAGTAATTCTCGTAGTTGGAGTAAATGGGGTAGGGAAAACCACAACCATTGGTAAACTAGCCTGGTTTTTAAAAAGCCAGGGCAAAAAAGTCATTCTAGCAGCAGGGGATACTTTCCGCGCCGCTGCGATTGACCAGCTGGAAATCTGGGGAAACAGAGCCGGAGTAGAAGTGATCAAGCACCAGGAAGGCAGTGATCCGGCGGCAGTAGCCTTTGATGCTATGCAAGCTGCTAGAGCTAGAAAAGCTGATGTTATCATTATTGATACAGCCGGGCGGCTGCATAACAAAGTTAATTTGATGGAAGAATTGAAGAAAATTAAACGAGTGATTCAACGAGAAGTTCCGGATGCCCCCCACGAGGTTTTGCTGGTACTGGACGCTACTACAGGACAGAATGCAGTAAACCAGGCCAAGATCTTTGGTGAGGCTGCCGGAGTAACAGGGATTGTCCTTACCAAGCTGGACGGCACTGCCAAGGGTGGAGTGATAATTTCCATTAAAAACGAGTTAAAAGTGCCGGTGAAATTCATTGGCATCGGGGAGAAGATGGAGGACTTGAGGCCCTTTGCCCCCCAGGAATTTGCCTCTGCCCTCTTTGACCGAAGTGATGCAAAGGAGATGTAGAAAAATGGCGATTGAAGTAGCGATAATTGGGGGAACGGGAGTTTATGATCCCCGCCTGTTTAGCGATTTACGAGATGAGTTGCTGGAAAATGAATATGGCACTACCAGTGTAAAAATAGGACTTTACAAAGGCAAGGAAATAGCATTCCTGAATCGCCATGGGGCTGGACATTCTGTGCCCCCCCATCTGGTAAATTACCGGGCAAATATTAAGGCTTTAAAGGATCTGGGAGTTCAGAGGATTTTTGCAACAGCTGCAGTGGGTTCCCTGAAACAGGAATTCCCTCCCGGTGCTTTTGTCCTGGTAGATCAATTCCTGGATTTTACCAAACAGCGGGAATCCACCTTTTTTACCGGGGGCGAAAAAGGGGTTATTCATATTGATATGACTGAACCCTATTGTCCCCACTTGCGAGAAATCATCGCTCAGGCTGCAAGCAGAAAAGGCATCGAAATAGCCAAAGGCGGGGTGTATGTTTGTACTGAAGGGCCTCGCTTTGAAACCCCGGCGGAAATACGCATGTACCGTAGCTTAGGTGGAGATCTGGTTGGCATGACTTCCGTTCCGGAAGTGGTTTTGGCGCGAGAAGCGGAAATTTGCTATGCTACAATTGCCATGGTGACTAACTTTGCAGCTGGAATATCGCCCACTCCTTTAACTCATACGGAAGTACTGGAAACGATGGCCCAGAATGCAAGCAAGTTGCAAACCCTATTACTGGAGGTTATGGATAATCTACCCCAGGAACGGAATTGTAGCTGTGGCCGGGCTATTTCGGATCTGGGCAGTTTGTAAAGGAGGCAATTGTTGTGGAGAGCTTACGCTGGCGAGAAGGGATATTGGAGATACTGGATCAAACCAGGCTTCCATTAACCATCGAATATGTACAATCCTCGGACTATCTGGCGGTAGCCAATGCCATTAAATCTATGCAAGTGCGCGGTGCGCCGGCTATAGGAGCGGCGGCTGCCTTTGGCTATGCCATGGGGGCCCGGGAACATCAAAACCTGCCCAGAGAGCAATTTCTGGCGGAAATGCAAGAGGTGAAACAGGTCCTGGCCAGCACCAGGCCTACAGCTGTTAACCTGTTCTGGGCCTTAGATCGTATGGAGAAGAAACTGCTAGAGGTATCCCACTTGCAGCCTGCAGAAATAGCCGACATTCTTCTGGAGGAGGCTAAAGCTATACACCAGGAAGATCTGGAGTTGAATCGCCGTATGGGTGAATATGGACAACAGCTGATTCCCTCCGGAGCCCGTATTCTTACCCACTGTAATGCAGGGGCCCTGGCAACAGCAGGGTTTGGTACTGCCCTGGGGGTAATCAGAGCTGCCCATGCTGCTGGCAAACAGGTACAGGTTTATGCTGATGAAACCAGACCTTTGCTGCAGGGGGCTCGCTTAACTGCCTTTGAACTTATGCAGGATGGGATTCCGGTTACCTTAATTACCGATAATATGGCCGGTTATCTGATGCGGCGGGGAATGGTTGATCTGGTCATAGTTGGTGCAGACCGCATTACTGCCAATGGCGATGTGGCCAATAAGATTGGTACTTATGGCTTAGCTGTTTTAGCCAAAGAAAATAAGATTCCATTTTATGTGGCGGCACCATATTCCACAGTGGACTTGACTTTGGCTTCCGGAGACGATATACCTATCGAAGAAAGAGATCCCCGGGAAATAACTCATATATGCGGCCAGCGGATTGCTCCCGAAGGGGTAAAAGTCTTTAATCCAGCCTTTGATATTACTCCCAATTATTTGATTGATGCCATTATTACCGAAAAAGGAATTATCAGAAAGCCCTATAAAGTCAATTTGCAAAAAACATATGGGGAGGGAGCAAAATGAATTATCTAGTCAGAGATATCAACCTGGCGGAAAATGGCGCAAAAAAAATTGCCTGGGTTAAAGAACACATGCCGGTATTAAATGAAATCCGTAAGGAATTTGAACGGGATAAACCTTTTAATGGAAAAAGAGTTGCCATTTCCATGCATTTAGAAGCCAAAACTGCTTACCTGGCTCTGGTTTTGCAAGCCGGGGGCGCAAATGTTAGCATCACAGGCTCTAATCCCCTCTCCACTCAGGATGATGTAGCAGCAGCACTGGCGGCACAAGGTTTACAGGTATTCTCCTGGTATAATGCTACTCCTGAGGAATACAAACAGCATTTATTGATGGTACTGGACACCCGGCCGGATATTATTATAGATGATGGTGGCGATTTAATGCATTTAATTCACACAGAAAGGCCGGAATTGGCTAGCTCCATTATCGGTGGTTGTGAAGAAACTACTACCGGTGTCTTGCGCCTGCGGGCCCTGGAAAAGGAAAACCGCCTGCCCTTTCCTATGATCGCTGTTAATGACGCCTATAGTAAATATTTGTTTGACAATCGTTATGGGACCGGGGAGTCAGTCTGGACAGGGATTATGCGAACTACTAATCTGATAGTTGCAGGTAAGACAGTGGTCGTTATTGGTTATGGCTGGTGTGGGAAAGGGGTAGCGATGCGAGCTAAAGGCCTGGGGGCCAAAATTATTATTTGTGAGGTTGACCCCATCAAAGCCATTGAAGCCCATATGGATGGGTTCCAGGTAATGACCATGGATGAGGCAGCGGCTTTAGGAGATGTGTTTATTACAGTTACCGGTTGCAAGGATGTAATCCGGCGCTGGCATTATGAAAAAATGAAAAACGGGGTACTGCTGGCCAATGCCGGACACTTTGATGTGGAAATCAATAAACCGGAGTTGAATGAACTGGCAATAAGCAAACGGGTAGTACGCAAAGATATTGAAGAATTTACGCTGGCAGATGGTCGGAAGTTATATCTACTAGCAGAAGGACGACTGGTTAATCTGGCAGCGGGTGATGGCCATCCTGCCGAAATTATGGATACTTCCTTTGCCTTGCAAGCTCTGTCAGCCCGTTATCTAGTGGAAAATGGCACCAAACTGGAGAAAAAAGTATACCTGGTTAGTCCGGAGATTGATAGGAGAGTAGCAGAATTAAAACTGCAGTCTCTCGGAATTACCATAGATAAATTGACACCGGAACAGGAAGCCTATCTTTATGGCTGGCAACATGGTGAGTAAACACTGGAAGGAGCACATTTATGTTTGGCTGGATGGGCAAAATTATTCGTATCGATCTAGACAATTATGAAGTAAAGGTAGACACAATTGTTGAAACAATTTACCGGCAATATATCGGGGGCAGGGGACTGGGAACTTATCTCCTTTACCGGGAAACGGATCCCGGTTTGGATCCCTTAAGTCCCCAGAACCCTTTAATTTTTACCGTTGGGCCCCTGACCGGAACGAAAGTACCAACTTCCGGTAGATTTAGTCTATCCACTAAGTCGCCATTGACTGGAACCATTTTTGATTCCAATGCTGGTGGGGTCTGGGGGGTTAAGTTCAAACGCTGTGGCTTCGATGCCCTGTATATCAAAGGGAAGGCAGCAGAGCCGGTATATATAGTAATCAAGAATGACCAGATTCAAATAAAAGCTGCTGCTGAGCTCTGGGGAAGAGATACCAGGGAAACTACTGAATTGCTAAAACAAAAGGAAGGCAGTCAGGTAAGTGTAGCCTGTATTGGCCCTGCTGGAGAAAACCTGGTAAAATATGCAGCTATCATTAACGACTATAGCCGGGCTTTGGGGCGCGGTGGTGTGGGAGCAGTTATGGGAGCCAAAAATCTCAAAGCCATAGTAGTTGATGGAGAGAAGAAGGTTCCTGTAGCAGATCCTGAGCGCCTGGATTTTGTGGTTTATGAAACTAATAAATGGCTAAAGGCTAATCCTATTACTTCCCAGGGACTCCCGGAATTTGGCACTGCAGTGCTGGTCAATCTTTTTAATGAACTGGGCATTTTACCCACTCGTAATTTTCAGCAGTCACAGTTCGAAAGGGCGGAAGATATTTCGGGAGAACGGCTAGCAGAAACCCTGACTATTAAGAGAAGTGGCTGTTATGCCTGTCCTATCCAGTGTTCCCGGGTTACTAAAGTAGGTGAACAATCAGGGGAAGGACCGGAGTATGAGACCATCTGGTCTTTTGGCGCTCAGTGTGGGATAGCTGACCTGGAGCTCATAACCCGGGCAAATTATCTCTGTAATTTGCTGGGTTTGGACACTATCTCTACAGGTAGCACCATTGGCTGTGCAATGGAACTGGCAGAAAAAGGGCATCTGACCGAGGATCTGGCTTTTGGTTCCCGGGAGAAAATACTGGAACTGATTGAATTTATCGCTTATCGACGGTCAATTGGAAATGACCTGGCGGAAGGCAGCAAAAGACTGGCAGAAAAATATGGAGCTCCCGAACTGGCTATGCAAGTAAAAGGCCTGGAGATGCCGGCCTATGATCCCAGGGGCACCCAGGGAATGGGACTGGCGCTGGCTACATCCAACCGCGGTGCCTGTCATTTACGAGCCTATATGGTAGGACCGGAAGTGCTGGGGGTACCGAAACTGGTAGATCCTTATAGCCCGGCAGGGAAGGCGGGGTTAACAATTAATTTCCAGAACATCAATGCCGCTATGGACACCCTGGTACTCTGCCGCTTTATTGGACTGGCGGTTTCAGAAGAATACTTTGCCCGCTTGCTGACTGCAGTGACAGGTATCAATTATCAGCCTCAGGATTTGCATATCATCGGGGAACGCATCTGGAACCTGGAAAGGCTATTTAATCTTAAAGCCGGCTTTAGCGCAGCTGATGATACTCTTCCCCCAAGACTTTTAAAAGAACCAGTTCAATCGGGACCTGCTGCCGGTATGGTGGTACAGTTGGAAACCATGGTAAGGGAATATTACCATTATCGGGGCTGGGACAAGCAAGGAGTGCCCACTCCCGCCAAATTAAGACAGTTAGGACTGGAGGAAGACCATAGTGCTTAATATGTTCCAGTTGGTAGGCCGGGACCTTTTTCAATCGGGATTAAACAATTCCCATAGTGGAAACTTAAGTATCAGGCAGGGAGACCGGATAATTATTACCCGTCGCGGAGCAATGCTGGGACATTTAACAGAGCGGGACCTAATTGAAACTGGGCTGGAGAAAAATGATTGCCATATTACCCTGGCGTCAACAGAAATTCGGGTCCACCGGGCCATTTACCGCAATACAGCGGCCCTGGCTATTGTCCATGCCCATCCGGTGTTTGCAACAACCCTGTCACTTTTGGAAGATGAGATTATACCTGTGGACTCAGAAGGAGCCTATTTGTTGCATAAAATACCAGTATTGAGTGTGGAACATACAGTGGGCTCACAGGAAGTTGAACAAAAACTCCCTGACTTATTGAAGGAATACAAGATTGTGATGGTTCGCGGCCATGGCAGTTTTGCTATTGGTCAATTGCTGGAAGAAGCCTATCAATTAACTGCCAGTCTGGAACACAGCTGTAAGATAGCTTATTACACTCGCTTATTAAAAGAAAGGGAGAATCCGAAAGCTAAAACGAAGCAGCTGGCCCAGTGGTAGAAAAGGAGGGTGCTTTATGGGCAGTTTATTAATTAAAAACGCAACTGCTATATTGCCAATGACTGGGCCGGATCAGATTTTGTACAATGCTGATCTGGCCATTGAAGGCAAGGAAATCAAGTATGTCGGAAACGTGCCCGCTGAATTTCAACCCGATACAGTAATAGATGCCAGAGGCAAGGTCGTTATGCCGGGTCTGGTTAACTGTCACAACCATGCCGCAATGACGCTGCTGAGGAGTTATGCTGATGATTTACCATTAATGGAATGGCTACAGAAAAAAATCTGGCCAATCGAGGCCCATCTAAATAGTGAAGATGTATACTGGGGTTCATTGCTGGCCTGTGCTGAAATGGTTAAGAGTGGAACTACCCTCTTTGCTGATATGTATTTTGAAATGGGCAGAGTGGCTGAAGCTGCTCAGGTAGTAGGAATCAGAGCTAATTTGGCCCGGGGCATGATCGGCTTTGGACCGAATGCAGAGCGGGCCATTAATGAATCAGTAGAGCTGGTAGAATGCTGGCATTGCAAGGCAGATGGCATGGTCAAGGTTATGCTTGGACCCCATGCACCTTATACCTGCCCACCCGAGTATCTGGAACGGGTAATGAAACTGGCTGATGATCTAAAAGTAGGTATCCATATTCACCTGGCAGAAACTAAAGCCGAAGTGGAAGAAATTAAAGAAAAATACGGCACCACTCCTGTTAAATTGATGGACCAGATTGGTCTCTTTAAGGGACGGCAGGTTCTGGCCGCGCACTGTGTCCATTTAACTGATGAAGAGATGGAAATACTGGCCAACCATAAAGTTGGAATTGCGCATAATCCGGAGAGCAACATGAAGCTTGCTTCTGGAGTGGCCCCAGTTCCCCGCCTCCTGGAGTTAGGGGCTGTGGTTGGCCTGGGGACAGATGGGCCTTCCTCTAACAATAACCTGGATCTAATGCAGGAAATGAGAAGCGCAGCTCTACTACATAAAGTTTTTACCATGAACCCTACGGTGTTGCCTGCTTACACAGCTCTGGAGATGGCTACGGTTAAAGGGGCTCAGGCCCTTGGCTACGATAATCTGGGGCAGTTGCAACCAGGATACCTGGCTGATATCATCTTAATCGATCTGGAGAAGCCCCATTTATACCCGCGCCATGACCTGATAGCCAATCTGGTCTATTCGGCTACTGCAGCAGACGTAGATACGGTGATTGTTAACGGTCGAGTCATCATGACCGAACGCAAACTTCTTTTTGTTGATGAAAAGGAAGTTATTGAGAGAGCAGAAGCCCGGACGAAGGAACTACTGGCCCGGGCTGCCAGCGAAAAATAGGGAAAAGTAGCCTGTCCCGTTGGGGCAGGCTTTTGCCGTTTTATAAAAGGAGTGATATAATCATAGTGATTCATTGACAGGAGGTAGCTCATGAAAAAAGCGGTTCAATGGACAAAATGGCTGTACAGGTATATCGTGGAAGTTATGCCTCAGGTAGAACAAAGGCTTGCTAACTGGAAAGAGCTAGCGGAAAGAATGCCCGAAAATTTATTAAAAACTCAAGCTCTAGCAAGCATTGAACATAAAAAGTTCCACTGTATTGGAGGGGCAGTTTTTGCCCTTTATCCAGGGGCCAGGCAGCAGGAAGTGCTTGATTTTATAGTTGCCTTTCAGACAATCAGTGATTATCTGGATAATCTCTGTGATCGGGCCCAGGTAATTGAAGAGCAAGCTTTTCGGCAGTTGCATTATGCCATGCTGGATGCAATTAGGCCGGCAGCAGCCAGCCGTGATTATTATCTTAATTATCCTGTAAAGAATGATGGCGGTTATTTAAACCAGCTGGTTACGACCTGTCAAAAGGCATTAAAGAGTTTGGGCTGGGATGAATCCAAAGCTCACCTAGCAGCAGAGTGGGTTACCTTATACAGTGAACTTCAGATCTATAAACACCTGGATTGGTCAGTGCGGGAAAAAAAGTTAGAGACATGGGCTAGAGAAGCTGGAAAGAGTTACTGGAATCTATATCCCATGGAATTTGCGGCTGCTACAGGTTCTACCCTGGGAGTGTTTGCTCTGGTAGCAGGCTTGGAGCCACAAGAAGCGAGTTATTATTTTCCCTGGATTACGGGTTTACATATACTTTTAGATTACTATATTGACCAGGAGGAAGACAAAAAAGAGGGAGATCTGAATTTTCATTTTTATTATGCGACTGATGCGGAAAGGGAAAAACGCTTGATTCTGTTTTATAAAAATGCTAAAGATTCAATTAACAAGCTCCAGTATAATAGTTTTCATGAGCTGGTGATTACGGGGTTACTGGCTATGTATCTTTCAGATCCCAAAACGAATGTACCGACTCTAATGTCGGGAAGACAATTAATATTAAAGGAAAGTAGCCTGGAAGCTCAAATTTTACATACCCTTTGTGTATTTTTAAGAAAAGCTGGCAAGTTGTAGGGAGCTGATATTATGAGCTTATTGCTAACCCTGTTTGAGAGGTTAACAGTAGTAGTAACGATAGCTTACCTTTTTTCACGTACCCCCTTGTTTCGGAGATTGTTACGCCAGGATTTGACCTGGCGAGAAAAAGGGGGGATGGTGATTATTTTTGGGATAATCACCATTCTGGGCACTTATTATGGTATTCCAGTCAAAGGTGCCATCGCCAACTCCCGCGCAGTAGGAGCCATAGTGGCCGGTTTGCTAGGGGGACCAGCAGTAGGAGCTATAACTGGCCTTATCGGAGGAATTCACCGCTGGTCTCTGGGAGGATTTACGGGTTTTGCCTGTGCTGTTTCCACTACAATAGAGGGACTGTTAGGAGGCCTGGTCAATAAATACTGGCCCAAACAAGCGATGGACTGGCGAGTAGGTTTTGTTACCGGCTTCATTGCTGAATCTTTACAGATGCTGATCATTCTTGCTTTAGCCCGTCCTTTTGTTTCAGCTCTTGATCTGGTGAAAGTAATAGCAGCACCAATGACTATTGTCAACGCAGCTGGGATTGCTATTTTTATTATGATAGTCCGCCAGAGTTTTCAGGAACAGGAACGAATAGCTGCCTTTATGGCACAACTGGCCCTGAAGATTGCTAATTATACTTTGCCTATTTTACGCCATGGACTGACTATCCAATCTGCCGGGGAAGTTGCTCAGATAATTTTAAGAGAAACCGGTTCAGCAGCGGTAGCGATAACTGACCGGGAAAACATTCTGGCACATGTAGGTGCCGGCAGTGACCATCATCTACCCGGTCAGCCTATCCAGACAGAGGCAACCCGGATAGTAATTGAAACTGGTCAAACCAAAATTGCTGGTAGCAGGCAGGAAATCGACTGTTCCCATCCGACCTGTCCTTTAAATACAGCGGTAATAGTTCCATTAAGGCAAAATCAACAGGTAGTAGGTACTTTGAAAATCTACCATCGTACCAACAAACCTGTAACAGAAGTGGAAATAGAATTTGCCAATGGTCTAGCCCACCTGTTTTCCACCCAGCTGGAGCTGGCGGAACTGGAACGGCGTTCTCAATTACTGGCTGATGCTGAAATAAGAGCGTTACAGGCCCAGATTAACCCTCATTTTTTATTTAATGCCCTTAATACTATTATGTTATTTTGTCGTACCGATCCAGAAAAAGCGAGAGGTCTATTGGCGCAGTTAGGCGACTATTTTCGCAAAAATCTTCAGGACAACAAACGACTGGTGGATATCAGAGAGGAAATCGAACACGTAAAAGCCTATTTAGCGATTGAGGAGGCCCGTTTTGGCCATCGCATTGCTATAACCTGGCAGATTGATCCTGAATTGAGACCGGTAAAGATTCCCCCGTTAACTCTACAACCATTAGTTGAAAATGCCCTGCGTCATGGATTGTTGCCCAAACGGGGTTTTGGCAATTTGCAAATAGGTATTAAACAAGAGCGGAACCAGGCACTGGTCTGGATAGAAGATGATGGCGTAGGGTTCAATCAAACAAAAAAAGAATCAGATGGGAGTGGAATGGGGCTGAAAAATGTGGATGCCCGTCTGCGTAGCTGGTTTGGCCCGGAAGCGGGGTTAAAGATAATTAGTCCATTGCCAGGTCAGACTTATGGAACCAGGGTGGAGTTTGTTATACCGGAAGGAGTACAAAAATGAAAATCAGGGTACTAATAGTCGATGATGAACTGCCAGCTAGACAAGAGTTAAAATTCCTGCTAAAAGATTATCCCGAAATTGAAGTAGCAGGGGAAGCTGATAGTGGACAGGAAGCCCTTGAACTGGCACAACAACTGGAGCCAGAACTGGTTTTTTTGGATATTCAGTTACATGACATGTCCGGACTTGAAGTAGCAAAATTTCTGGCAAGGCTAGTACCCCGGACCAGAGTAATTTTTGTTACAGCATATGACCAGTATGCGATCGAGGCTTTTGAACTTCATGCCCTGGATTATTTGCTGAAACCGGTGAATAAAATAAGATTACAAAAAACTATCCAGGAATGGAAAAATATCAAAGCCGTTAATGAGCATTATCAAATTTTAAAAGAAACAATAGAACATCTACAAAAAGGGAAAAAGACAAAAATCCCTGCAATAAAAGATGGAAGGATTTTGTTGATTAACCAGGAAGATATTCTCTATATCAAAGCAGAGGGCAGGAATGCCGTTGTCAGGGTTGAGGGCCACGATTTTCCAACGAATTTCTCACTATATGAAATTGCCCAGAAACTCAACCAGGATAGTTTTCTAAAGGTTCATCGCAGTTATATAGTTAATCTGGAAGCTATCGTGGAAATCGTCCCCTGGTTTAAAGGTACTTACAATCTGATCTTTAGAGATAAAGAGGCAGAAGTAGTTCCTGTCAGCCGATCCTACGTCAATGAATTTAGAGAAAAACTAGGGCTTGTTTAGACCATTTCGTGTCGATTTTAGGACATTTTATGTCGAAAATGCTGTCGAAAAGGCGGTATGGCAGTACACTGAAAATGCAATTATAAGTCTTTTTGCAGGAGGTGTACTGATATGCACGCACTAACTCTTGTTTTGACGGCAGCTCTGGTTTTAATTTTAGCGTATCGGTTTTATGGTGCTTTCATTGCTGCCAAAGTTCTGGCCTTTGACGGTGAACGCACCACGCCCGCCCATCGCTTTAATGATGGTAAAGACTATGTTCCCACCAATAAATGGGTTGTCTTTGGCCATCATTTTGCGGCGATTGCCGGGGCTGGACCACTGGTTGGCCCGGTGCTGGCAGCACAATTTGGCTATTTGCCCGGTTTCCTCTGGATTCTGATCGGTGCTGTGCTGGCAGGGGCGGTTCACGACATGGTAATCTTATTCGCCTCTGTTCGTCATGATGGAAAATCCCTGTCAGACATTGCTCGCGCTGAAGTAGGACCAGTTACTGGCTTTGCAACCGGGATTGCCATTTTGTTGATTATCCTTATTGCGATGGCCGGATTGGGGATTGTTGTAGTAAATGCCCTGTTCCAGAATGCCTGGGGGGTATATACCGTAGGCATGACAATTCCCATTGCAATTTTCATTGGTTTATATATGCATAAATGGCGTCCTGGAAAAATTGGTGAGGCTTCCCTGATCGGTACGGCTTTGATCATGCTGGCGGTAATAACTGGTCCCTATATTAAAAATTCTGGTTTCGCCAGCTGGTTTATCTTTTCTGAGAACGCTTTAAAGATCTTGCTGCCAACATATGGGTTCCTGGCAGCTGCGCTTCCAGTTTGGCTGTTGCTGGCCCCCCGGGATTATTTAAGCTCTTACCTTAAGATCGGCACCATCTTGGCCCTGGCGCTGGGGATCATTATTGTCAATCCGGAAATTCATATGCCGGCAACCACCAAGTTCGTTGCTGGAGGCGGTCCGATCATTCCCGGTAAGGTTTGGCCTTTTGTTTTCATCACCATCGCCTGTGGAGCTATTTCGGGTTTTCATGCTCTGATTTCCTCAGGTACTACTCCTAAAATGATTAATAACGAAAAGGACATTCAACTGGTCGGTTTTGGCAGTATGCTGGTTGAAGCTTTTGTTGGTGTAATGGCTTTAATTGCTGCCACAGTTCTTCTGCCTGGCGATTATTTTGCCATCAACACCAAACCTGAAGTTTTTGCCAAACTGGGGATGCAAATTGTTAACCTGCCGGAGCTATCCAGATTGGTTGGCGAAGAAGTGGCGGGTCGGCCCGGCGGTGCTGTATCACTGGCTGTAGGTATGGCCTATATTTTCTCCAGCATACCTGGATTAAAACATCTGATGGCTTACTGGTATCAGTTCGCCATCATGTTCGAAGCACTCTTTATTTTAACAACCATTGATGCCGGTACCAGGGTAGCCCGTTATATTTTGCAAGATTTTGCCAGAGTCAAAAACCCCAATGCCCCCTGGAACGTCATCATCACCAGTGCTATCGTTTCCTTTGCCTGGGGATACTTGATTTACGGTGGTGAAATTAAGACCATCTGGCCAATCTTCGGGGTTTCCAACCAGTTATTAGCAACTCTGGCTCTGGCAATCGGCACTACTATCATTCTTAAGAAAAGCGGAAAAATATCATACGCTTTGATTACTTTCGTGCCGATGGTTTTCCTGGCCATTACAACAATTACTGCTGGACTAACTACAATGATCAACGTCTATCTACCGAAAGGGATGTACTTGAATACCGGGCTAAGTATCTTGATGATTTCACTGGCTGCTGTTATTTTGCTGGATTCCTTCCGGCGCTGGTTCCAGATCATCAAAACCGGTGAAAGATCATCATTACTGCAATAACTTTATTCTGCAAGGGGGGCAGCCGTAATGGTAACACTAGAACCTGAGGTAGTAAAATATCTAAACAGAAAGGGAGTAAAGGCCATTACTATTGAAGCCCCCAATTCTGTTCACTCCTGTTGTGGGGAGTTCTGTTTCGAACCGGGGATCAGGCTAGGTGCTCCGATAGGGAAACAAGAAGACTATTTGTGTTTTGTCAGTAATAACATTGAAATTTATTACCATCAGGAGCTGCCAAGGAAGCCAGTTATAATTGAAAGGCAATCATGGGGACTATTTTCAACTCTGCACATCAAAAACTGGAGAATCTTATAAAAAAGAGGGTGTCAAGTAAAATTGCTTGACACCCTGATCTTTTTTGTGTAGAATTAGTAAGGAACAAAGGTGGGGAGCCTAATGGTGATACCGTTTGAACAAAGGGACTATATCAGTCTGCTTTTGTCCTTTTATAGTGACTTTCTGACGGACAAACAAAAACTGGTCATGGAGTTATACTATGATGAGGATTTAACACTAACGGAAATCGCAGAACAATTGGCTGTTTCCCGGCAGGGTGTACATGATCTTTTAAAACGCTCCCTCAAACAATTGGAAGAACTGGAACAGAAGCTGGGTTTGGTTGCCAGATATAATCAAGTAAAAACAATGGTTGAAAAAATTGATCAACAACTGGCTGCTGGTCAAATCGATGAGGCTCGCACATTGGTGAAAAAATTACTGGCGTTTTTTTAAAGGCAGGTGTAAAACCATGGCTATTTTTGAAAATCTCAGTGAACGTTTGCAGGCAGCATTTAAGCGGCTGCGCGGTAAAGGCAAGGTTACTGAAGAAGATGTTTCTGAAGTGATGCGCGAAATCCGGGTGGCACTTTTAGAAGCAGACGTAAGTTATAAAGTAGTTAAAGATTTTATAAAAAAAGTAAAGGAACGCGCTGTTGGACAAGAAGTTTTAGCCAGTTTAACACCGGCTCAGCAAGTGATTAAAATAGTCCATGAAGAACTGATAGAACTTCTAGGTGGTATACAAAGCCGGTTAACTACTGCTCCCAAGCCCCCTACAGTTATCATGCTGGTTGGTTTACAGGGGGCAGGGAAAACCACAAGTGCTGGCAAGCTGGCCAATTTATTGCGTAAACAAGGCAAAAAGCCCCTGCTGGTTGCTGCTGATATTTATCGACCTGCTGCTGTTAAACAGTTGCAGGTTTTAGGAGAGCAACTACAAATACCTGTGTTCGCTATGGGGACCTCAGTTAGCGCAGTCAATATAGCAAAAGGGGCCCTTGAATATGCGGCATCTCATGGTCGAGATATGGTGATAATCGATACGGCGGGAAGATTGCATATTAACGAGGAATTGATGCAGGAGCTTCAGGATATCAAAGCCGCTATCAAACCCCATGAGATATTGCTGGTTGTTGATGCGATGACCGGTCAGACAGCTGTAGAAGTGGCTGAGACCTTTAATGCCCAGCTGGGTATCGATGGTGTTATTATGACCAAATTGGATGGTGATGCCAAAGGGGGAGCAGCTCTTTCAGTTCGGGCTGTTACCGGTAAACCAATAAAATTTGCTGGCATGGGCGAAAAACTGGATGCTCTGGAACCTTTTTACCCGGATCGACTGGCATCACGGATCCTGGGTATGGGAGATGTGCTGTCTCTAATCGAAAAGGCACAGGCTGCTTTTGACCAGGCGGAAGCGGAAAAACTGCAGGAAAAGATGCGAAAAGCAGAATTCACCCTGGAAGATTTCCTGAACCAGATGCAGCAGATGAAAAAACTGGGGCCGCTGGAGAATATTCTAAGCATGCTGCCTGGCATTGGAGGTAAAGAGCTGAAAGAATTACAAAAGCAGATTAATCCCAAAGAAATGGCGCGTGTAGAAGCCATCATCCTATCCATGACCCCTCAGGAAAGAGCAAAACCGGAAATTATTGACTCCAGTCGTAAGAAGCGTATTGCCAGAGGTTCAGGCACTCGTGTACAAGATGTAAATAAACTTTTGGAGCAATTTAAACAGGCGAAAGCGATGATGAAACAATTCGCTCAGCTGGAGAAGAAAATGAAGAAAAAAGGCGGTATTAAATTGCCGTTCTTTAAATAGAGAAATCGATATTCTGACAAGGAGGTGAGACTAGTGGCTGTAAAAATTCGCTTAAAGCGGATGGGTTCCAAGAAAAATCCCTTTTATCGGGTAATCGTGGCTGATTCCCGTTCTCCCCGGGATGGCCGTTTTATCGATGAGCTGGGTTATTATAACCCGACTACCCAACCGGCACAAATCAAGATTGATGTAGAAAAAGCTAATGCCTGGTTGAACAAAGGGGCTCAACCCACCGATACTGTTAAGTCCTTGTTTAAAAAGGCTGGTGTTCAGAAATAGGAGGTGCCACCATGAAAGAACTGGTGGAAACCCTGGCCAAGGCCCTGGTAGAACAGCCCGATCAGGTTACTGTGCTTCTCAAGGAAGATGGTGATGAAATCAACATCAGCCTTAGTGTAGCCCCTGATGATATGGGGAAAATTATCGGTAAGCAAGGCCGAATTGCTAAGGCATTGCGGACTGTTGTTAAAGCAGCTGCTACCAGGGAAGGCAAAAAGGTAAACTTGGATATCCTGTAGAGCAGGGGGCCCGTGGGCCCCTTGTTCAACATCAGGAGGGATTGATTTGCAGTACCTGAATGAAATATTGATCCGCCGGCCGGTAGTGCTGAAAGTCAAAGTAACCGAGGACTTTCGCCAGCGAATGGCTTCGGAAGTAAGAGAAAATCTTAATAGGTTGGATTTGGAATTGCAGCAGCTGGATTTTCTGGTCAAAAGGAACCCTCAGCAGCAAAAAAGATATGAATTGGAAAAACAAAAATTACTGGATCAGAAACAAAACCTCATTCAAAAACTTAAAGAGATTAGCAATTGGACTGTAGGTGAAGAAATCTATCAAGGTACAGTTGAATCTCTGGCCACTCTGCAAATTGGCCAATCTTTTAGCTCCCTTTATGGGGTAGAAGTTGTACTGGAAGATGATCAGGTGATAGCCATTAGACAGCATGAATGGCGGAGGGACTCCAATGAATAATGAATTTATTGCCATTGGGAAAATAGTCAATACCCAAGGACATCGTGGTGAAGTTCGCGTAATTCCTATGACGGATTTTCCGGAACGGTTTTATGAAATGGAAGAGGTTTTAGTACAACAAAATGGAAAAACCCGGGCATTCCATATTGACTCTGCCCGTCCGCATAAACAATTTATTATAGTTAAATTTCGAGAGATCGTTGATATGAACGCAGCTGAACGGCTAAAAGATGCTTATATTGTCATTACCAGGGACCAATTGAAAGAACTACCTCCTGATACCTGGTATATCCATGATTTGCTGGGAATGACGGTTATTACTGATACAGGGGAAAAAATTGGTACGCTGGTTGATGTCTTTTCTACAGGGGCAAATGATGTATATGTAGTCAAGCCTGCAGATGGCGGAAAAGACATTTTGCTACCAGCTATAAAAGATGTCATACTCTCAGTTGATACTGTTACTAAAACAATGACGGTCTACTTGATGCCGGGATTGGTGGATGAAGATGAAATTTGACATACTGACCTTATTTCCCGATATGTTCTGGGGACCTTTTGCCCATTCCATTATAAAAAGGGCGCTTGAAAAGGGTTTGTTAGAAATAAATACCATAAACATCCGCGATTTTACAACCGATAAACACAGAATTGTTGACGATTATCCTTATGGCGGTGGAGCCGGTATGGTCATGAAACCGGAACCAATTTTCCGGGCAGTGGATTTTATCGCAGAGAGAGATGGTCGGGTACCAGAGAATATTATACTTTTAAGCCCACAAGGGAGAAAATTTTCCCAGAATATAGCCCGCGAACTTGCGCTAAAAGAACATCTGGTTTTTATTTGTGGCCATTATGAAGGTATTGATGAACGAGTCAGAGAAGGACTGGTAACAGATCAGATTTCCATTGGTGATTTTATTTTGACCGGTGGCGAATTAGCTGCTATGGTTATTGTCGATGCGGTTGCACGGCTGATTCCGGGGGTTTTAGGGGAAGAAATGTCAGCAGCTGATGAGACGTTTTCCCAGGGGTTGCTGGAATATCCCCAGTATACTCGTCCTCGTGAATACCGGGGTTTAAAAGTACCTGATATACTTTTGTCAGGCGATCACGGTAAAATTGCCCGCTGGCGCCGGCAACAGGCATTGAAACGGACCTTAGCCTGGCGACCTGATTTATTGGAAGCGGTAACATTAAAAGAAGAGGACTACAAACTAATGGAAGAAGAAATCACTGTTGATCCCCGGCAAATTAAAGACTAGGAGGATTGGCATGGCGAAGCCAAGAGTTTTTATCGCGTTGCTACACTATCCAATTTATAACAAACACATGGAAGTGGTTACAACCAGTATCACTAATCTTGATGTTCACGATATTGCCAGAAGTGCGCGGACCTATAACGTGGAGACATACTATATTGTGCATCCGGTTCCAGCTCAGCAGGAGTTAATCAATCATATGCTGGAGTACTGGCGCAGTGGTTACGGAGCAGTTTACAATCCTGACCGTCAAGAGGCATTTCAGAGATTACAACTGATCGATACTCTCGAAGATGTAATCCAGGATATAGAGAAAAAAACTGGTCAAAAACCGGTAACCATAACTACCGATGCTCGAGTCTATCCTAACACTATCTCTTATATAAAATTGCGAGAAGAGATCCATAAGGGTGAAAAACCTTATCTCTTATTATTTGGCACCGGATATGGCATAATCAAAGAAGTAATGGAAGGGGCTGATTATATTCTAGAGCCCATTTATGGTGGAGGAGAATATAATCACCTTTGTGTCAGAAGTGCGGTATCGATTATTTTAGATAGACTTCTGGGAGAGCCCTGGTGGGGAAAATAGTGCTTGTCAAATCATATTGCATGTGTTATAATGTGCCTTGTGGTAGTACGGGCGTTCCGCTGTCCTGACCAGGGGATATGAGCGTCTAGGCAGGAGGGAGGTTAGCAAAAATGGATTTGTTGACTATGCTGGAAAAAGAACAACTGCGTAAAGATCTTCCCGACTTCCGCCCTGGTGATACAGTTAAGTGCTATGTAAAAGTTAAGGAAGGTAACCGGGAAAGAATCCAGCTTTTTGAAGGGGTTGTGATCAGACGTCAAGGAGCTGGACTGCGCGAGACCTTTACTGTAAGACGGGTAGCTTCCGGGGTTGGTGTGGAAAGAATTTTCCCTGTTCACTCTCCTAACCTGGAAAAAATTGAAGTTGTCCGGCGTGGTAAGGTTCGCCGCGCTAAGTTGTACTACCTGCGGAAATTGAGCGGTAAGGCTGCTCGGATTAAAGAGCTGAAATAGTGTTACAAAAAGGGACTGGGTAGCCGGTCCCTTTTTGCACAGAAAGGGGCGGAAAAGGTTGGTAGAAAATACTGAAAAAAAGGAAGGGCTCTGGGAGCTACTAGAGGCACTGGCAATTGCAGTCGTTCTTGCGGCTATTATACGCTTTTTTGTCGTACAGCCTTTTTATATACCTTCCGGGTCTATGGAACCAACCCTGAAACCTGGAGACCGAATCATTGTTAATAAATTCATTTACCGGTTTACCAAGCCCCAGCGCGGAGATATAATGGTATTTAAGTTTCCACTTGATCCAAAGCGGGATTTTATTAAGCGCGTAATCGGTTTACCAGGGGATATTGTTGAGATTAAGGATAGTAATCTATATATAAACGGTAAACAAATTAAAGAACCATATTTGCCACCGGGATTGCGTTTTCAGGATTTTGGGCCGGTAAAAGTGCCAGATGACCACTATTTTATGATGGGCGATAATCGGAACCACTCGGATGACAGCAGATTCTGGGGCTTTTTACCCCAAGATAATATAGTCGGTAAGGCGATGGTCATCTACTGGCCCCTGAGCAGAATCGGTATAATCGACGATTACCACGATTAAGAATAGGATGAGGAAGCATGACTATCCACTGGTATCCGGGCCATATGGCCAAGGCTAAAAATTTATTAAAAGAAACATTAAAAATAATTGATGTCATAATTGAATTAGTAGATGCCAGGATCCCGTCAAGCAGTCGCAACCCGGATTTCGATATTCTATTTGGTACAAAACCTCGACTTATGCTTCTTAACAAAAAAGATTTAGCTGATGATGTACAAACAAGAAGATGGTTGGAATATCTAAATAAATCGAGAGAAAAAAAACAGCGGGCAATTGCTATAAATACAATGAACAAAGAGGGTTATAACGAAATAGTGCCGGCTTTAAAAGACCTGGCTGCTGAAAAATTAGAAGCATTAAAAGCCAAAGGCTATCGCCATCGCCCGATCAGAGTGATGGTGGTTGGTATACCAAATGTAGGCAAGTCCTCTTTTATCAATAAACTGGTCGGTAAAACTATAGCAAAAACAGGTGATAGGCCAGGAGTGACCAGAGGACAACAATGGATCAGAATACATAAGGATATTGAACTACTGGATACCCCGGGCCTACTCTGGCCTAAATTTGCTGATCCCGAAGTTGGTATTAAGCTAGCAGCGACAGGTGCGATTAAAGAAGAAATCCTGCCAATAGAGGATGTTGTCTTATGGATAATCCAATGGTTTCTCGTCCATAAACCGGAAGCATTAAAAGAACGTTATAAACTAACTGAACTGAGTTATGATCCTTATGAGATATTACTGGCAATTGGCCGTAAACGTGGATTTTTGCTGGCCGGCGGAAAGGTAGAAACGCAAAGGACTGCGGCAGTTATTCTAGATGAATTCCAGAAAGGCAAAATCGCAAAAGTTACATTTGACTTTATTTTCTGAAGGTGACGCTTAAGAGTCACCTTTTTTTGTTTTTATGCTAGTCCTAGCAATATAGTGATTATTTATGCATTTCAACGGTATCTTGTGATAATTATTTAATTAATTTTGCCATTTGACGGTGATTTTAATGCATGATTTTTTGTATTGAATTATACTTTTACCAAGAATTATATAGATCAGTTATTGAGGGAGGTAACAAAAATGGTACATGCAACGGTAATGGCAAAAGAATCTAACAATGATCAACTTATAATCGTACATTGGCTTCCCCAGAATGTTGATTATGCTGTTGTTTTAATGGATATGGCCGAAAAAATGGTTTATAAACCATTTGATGCCTGGCTTGGCCGTATTATCAAAAACAAAACAATCAGAGCCTATCATTTAGAACATTGTCTATTACTTATTGACTATCTTGCCTGTGAGGTAGGGGTTCCAATATGGAAGCTAAACTACAAATACTTAAAAAACTTTCTATATGATTATTATCCTAAAAAAGTTATAGCAAGTTATGACCAACAAAAATATTTAATCAAATCAATTATATTGCTAATTCGATTTATGCTGAAAAAGGGTTTTAAGTTGGATGTTTCTTCAAAATTATGGTTTTTATTAGGCGAAAATAATTTTGAAAAATTCATAAGGAGTAGATGCAAAATGGGAAGAAAATTATTGACATTAAAAGAAGATCTGGAATATCTTTATGAAGTTTGGAATTTTAAACCTTCATTAGCTATTGTAGGTGGTAGCGTTGGAGATGCCAGAATAGATGGGCTGGTACAAATGGCGTCTGAAATTGGTATCAATGTTTATATTTTTGACTCTATAGAATGTTTAGAAAAACATAAAAGTGTTTGTGATAACAATTGTCAAAAGTTTATGGTGGTCAGGGAAATTCATGGAGTGAAGGAAATTGACCCAATAGAATTTATTGAGGATGTGCTTAGAGATGCTATCGGCTATTAGTCTTGCAATATTTGGTTTCTTAGCAGGGGTTTGGCTGGGAAAGCTTCAGTGGAAAACAAACAGGGAAGCTACAGCTCCGAGTTATTCTTTATACAAACCTGAAATTTATTTAGCCTATGAAACGTTACACTATTTAAGGCAAGGCCTGACTCCGGAAACAGCTCAAAAGGTTGTTGAAATTATTAAAAGAATTATTCCGGTAGATGCTGTAGCGATTACTGATACCCAGCAAATTATAGGATTTGCCGGAGCAGGCTGCAATCATCATCGTTTAGGGAAAAGTATTATTACTAACGTAACCAAGGAAGCCATTAATGCAGGTAAGGTGATGGTAATAAATAACGGTGAATTTAATTGTTCAATTAAAGATTGTTCCTGTCCCCTTAAAGCAGCGGTAATTGTACCTCTTTTTTGTGACAGCAAGGTTGTTGGTACCCTGAAATTATACCAGGTTAATAGGACTCGCATTGATGATTATCTACTGAACTTAGCCAAAGGTATCGGCCAGATCCTTAGTATTCAGATTGAACTTGCGGAAAAAGAACATCAAAAACAATTGGCGGCCAAAGCCAAGCTAGAAGCCCTGCAGGCTCAGATTAGACCTCATTTTCTGTTTAACGTTATCAACACGATTATCTATTGTAGTAGAAATGACCCGGATAAGGCTCGGGAGTTGCTAATTGAGTTCTCAAAGTTCTTCCGCAAAACATTAAAAAGTGACCAAGATTTTATCACCCTCAGCGAGGAAATTGAATATATCAAAACTTATATAACGTTAGAACAAGCTAGATTTGGTGATAGACTTAAAGTTGCCTTTAATGTGGAGTCGCATCTATTAAATATTTTAATACCTGGACTAATTATTCAGCCCTTGGTTGAAAATGCCATCTTACATGGAGTTTCACCCCTTACCAATGGTGGAGAAGTTACAATAACTTGTAAAGAAAAGAATAAAACTTTATATGTGCTGGTTCGTGACAACGGTAAAGGAATTCCTAGAGACCGGCAAGCTAAAATACTGATTCCTACTCAAGATACTAATAACGGTTTGGCTTTAAGCAATATTGACCAACGATTAATAAGTTTGTATGGACCAAAATACCGGTTGAAAATCAAAAGCCAGGAACATCGTGGAACGATGGTATTAATTAAAATACCTTTAGGTGGTGTCAATGATGCGCGGAGTATGTGTAAAATGTCGAAATTGTATGATTCCGATGGCAGGGACTTGTCCTATCATGCACTGTGCTAAAGGATTAATTAATGGCCCTTGTGGAGGGGCTCAAAATGGCAAATGTGAAATTGATGGAGTTAAAGACTGTGTATGGTGCATGGTTATTCCCAAAGTTCAAAATAGAAGGATATCGATAACGCAGATCCTGAATCAGATTAAAGACTATTCGGTGGTGAGGACTAATGGATTTTAGAAGAAAATTATTATCAGGGCAATTCATAACAACCGTTGAATTATGTCCTCCGAGAGGGATAGATTGTTCAAAATTACTCACAACGGCTAAAAAAATTTGGGGGAAAGTTGATGCAATTAATATCACCGATAATCAAAGGGCAAGTATTAAGATTTCTCCAGTGGCTGTATGTGCCATATTACTAAAGGAAGGCATTACTCCCATATGTCAACTGACCTGTAGAGACAGAAACCGGATGGCCTTACAATCTGAGATTTTGGGAGCAGCGGCTTTAGGGGTAGAATATTTCCTTTTTATGACAGGTGATCATACATTAATCGGTGAAGACCCCAAGTCTAAATCTGTGTTTGACCTGGACTCAGTACAGCTCATGGCTACCGCTGCTCAACTTAACAATGGCTATACTTTAAACGGCAAGGTTTTGACCGGAAAACCTAATTTAATCTATGGTGGTGTAGTAAATCCCTCACTTCAGTGCAGAGAAGCCCAAATGTGGAAATTAGAGAGGAAAGTGGCCGCTGGTATCAGGTTTGTACAAACACAGGCGGTATATTCTGTTCGGGAAGTTGCTGATTTTATTGAAGATGCTAAAAGATTTAACATACGGTTTTTGGTAGGTATTATTCCTTTAAAATCAGCTGCTATGGCCAGGTATATGAACAAAAACATTCCCGGAATTAAGGTTCCGGAGAAATTCATTGATATTCTTGAAAAATCTAAAAATCCTATAAAAGAGGGATTAAGAATTGCACAAGACACCATTAATGAATTAAAAAGTATTTCTGATGGAGTTCATATTATGCCAATGGGTACAGAGGAATATTTAGAAGAATTAGTATGATTTGAAAGGAAGATTTAAAATGAAAAAGTTACGAGTACTAATCGTTGATGATGAGTACCCCGCCCGCAAGGAGTTACGATATCATTTGAGCATGTTTAACAATATTTCCATAGTTGGCGAAGCCAGTAATGCCAATGAGGCTTATCAACTGATTACCGCTCTAAATTATGATGCCGTCTTTTTAGACATAAGAATGCCAGATATGAGTGGCATTGAACTAGTTCATATATTGCAAAACATGGATAGCGCCCCCAAAATTATTTTTGTTACGGCCTATGAAGATCATGCTATCGAAGCTATTAAAGTTAAAGCTTTTGACTATCTTTTAAAACCTATTGAAAAATCCAAAGTTGAGGAGGTTATAAATCGATTATTTACAGAGTTCAGCAAGGAAGGATTTCCTTCTGGGAAATCAAATTATTTCCAAATAGTTACAGGGAAATTAAGAGGAACTATCTATCCTGTTAAGATAGAAGATATAATTTTCTTTTACTCTGAAAAAGAGTTTGTCTATTTAAGAGTTAAACAAGGTGAAGATTTAATAACACGATTTACCATTAAAGAACTTGAGCAAAGATTGAATCCGGCTATGTTTTTTCGCCCTCACCGATGTTATATTGTCAATATTAATTACGTAAAAGAAATCCGTCCTAGTTTCCACGGTTGCTACACGCTGATTATGAAGGACAAAGATAGTACAGAAATCCCTGCAAGTAGAGGCAAATCAAAACTTTTAAAAAAGATTTTTAATATATAAATCTAAAAGCAGGCAAATTATAAAATTAACATTCTTGGAATCCTCAATAACTTATGGTTATTTGGGGTTCCAATAATGTTAATTTTCAAAAAAAACAAAATATTTTCATTTTCATTTCAGGCCTTTATTTTCTATTTTTATTTTTGCAGGAAAAACATATCAAACGTCGAATTTTAAAAGTTTAAAGGGGCGAAGTATATGAAAACAATTAAAGATATACAGCAATATTTAAAAGAATTACTTAGCCGTAATCAGGAAATACCGCTAGACATGTTAGAACTGCTGAAAGCCGATCACCGACCAGCAGTAAAAAAGCTATTGCTCAGATATATGAAAAACAGAGAAAAAAACTATTTATTACAAAAACGCTGGCATGATTTTAGGGCGTTAGAAAAACGATACCGCCAGCAAGGATTGTTGGTTGCAGGAGTGGACGAAGCCGGGCGAGGTCCGCTGGCCGGTCCAGTAGTAGCCGCTGCTGTTATTTTACCTGAAGATTGTTATTATCCTGTTTTGGATGACTCGAAAAAACTAACTGAATCTAAACGTAATCAGTTATATGAACAAATAAAACAGGATGCGATCGCCTGGGCGGTCGGAATTTCCGATGTGGCTGAAATTGAACAACTTAATATTCTAAATGCCACTAAACTGGCCATGCTAAGGGCAGTAAAAGGACTAAAAGTAGAGCCAAAAGTTTTGCTAATAGATGCTTTAACTTTAGCGGACTGGCCTGGTCATCAAGAAAGGATAATTGATGGTGATGCGTTGCATGCGTGTATTGCTGCTGCTTCGGTTATCGCCAAAGTTACAAGGGATCAAATGATGGCAGAAATAGGGAAATTGTTTCCGGAATATGGTTTCGAGCAACATAAAGGATATGGTACAGCAGCACATATTGCTGCTTTAAAAAAATATGGCCCATGCCCGCAGCATCGCTGGTCCTTTGTAAGAAAATTTTTGCTGGAGAGTGAGCGGATTGAAGCTCGACCGCTTGTTGGAAATACAGACAAAAGCTATTGATAATATCTTAAAAAACTTGAAGTTAAATATTGGAAGGCAAATTTGGGCTAAAGTTATAGATGTCAAAGGCGTTGAGCTCAAGATTGCCATTGGTGATATAATTATTTTTGCGCAAAGTGAGCTCAATTTAAAGCCAGGACAAAATGTACTACTTAAGGTCAATGATATTAGAGAAAACAGGGTTTTCTTTCAGACTCTTGTTGAGTTAAACCAGAGCGAAATGTTGATATTAGATTATATTTCCAAACATAATATCCCCCAAACTGAGCGCTGGATCAAATGGTTACAACTGGCGATTAAGTTGCATGGCAGTTCTGCTGAAACATTAAAAGCTGCTGTTTTCGCAGCACGAGAAGGTTTGCCCCTTAAGAAAAAATTGTTGAATTTCCTTGCTCATTGGCTTTTTTCGTCAGCAAACAATTCTGATTTCAAACCTGAATTAGGGGATTTGTTTAATATGCAGAATTGGCAGAAAAAGGATGAACCCGAACCTGGAGTCTCTTATTGGGTGTGGAAACCCTTAGCCGAAAGTAATGACACAGAGTTGCAGGCATTGGTTTGGGAAGGGGAAGCAGAAAAAGCCTTAGCTCAACAGATGAAAATTTGGCGTTTTTTAGTGCGGATTGAGCAGGCTAACAACCCTGCTTTTGTGAGCATTACTGCCACATCAGACAAAGAGATGTGGGTTAATTTTTTCAATATAAAAGGAACTATAACAGAAGAACTAAAAAATAAGCTCAACGCTTTAGGTTGGAATATAAAACGCTGGGCAGTGCTCTCGGCTGTGGATGAAATGATCGAAGAAACCGGTTTTTCTTGTGGGATAGATTTAAAAGGGTAGTGATGGAATTGAATGATAAAAAAAAGAAGATTGCGATAGCATTAGGTTATGATAGCGGTCGGGACGCAGCTCCACGAATCTTGGCTACAGGGCGTGGTCCAATAGCTGAAAAGATAATTGCTCTGGCGGAGGAAGCGGAAATTCCAGTAGTTAGCCAACCTTATCTGGCCAGAATTCTAGTCAATCAGGAGCCTGGGGAAATGATTCCAGCAGAACTATACCAGGCAGTAGCAGAAATACTTGCCTATGTCTACCGCTTGCAAAACCGATTGTGAGAAAATTTAAGAAAATTTCGGCTACTAGCAGGGATTTTACCTTAAGACGGCGAATATATCTTTTTTGTGGAGGTACAAGATGAAACGCATACTAATTTACGATGCAAAACCCGGGATGATTTTAGCGCGACCGGTATATAGTCGTGATGGAGTTCTTCTTATAAAAGCAGGAAAAAAACTTACTGAAAAACTTATTAAAAGTTTATTTGATTATGCTATACCAACAGTATATATAGTTCAACCTAAACCCTGGGAAGAGATAAATATCCAGACGGCTTACGAAAAAGTTAAGGAACTTCCTGACGTTATCTCTTTTGAAACTCGTTTGGAGGCAGAGAAGCTGGTTGCAGAGTTCATGAGTGATATTAAGGCTGGACAGTTATTTAATGTGAAGAAAGCCAGAGCGGTTATTAATGAAATGATTGCACAAATTATTTCATATCCTAAAATACTTACAAAACTCTCGGATATCAGGATATTAGATGATTATACGTTTGCCCATAGTGTGAATGTCTGTACCCTGGCTATTGCTGTAGGACATGTTATGGGATTGGAGAAGAGCGCCTTGTATGAACTTGCGATGGGTGCTCTTCTGCATGATGTGGGAAAATGTTTTATACCTGAATCCATATTGAATAAACCTGGACCTTTGACTAATGAGGAAATGAAAATTGTCAGAACTCATACGGAAAGGGGATTTCAAATTTTACGTATGCATCCCGAGATTAGTACTCTGGCTGCCAATGTAGCACGACAACATCATGAGCGAGTTAATGGCACAGGTTACCCCCAGGGGCTTTCCGAGAAACAGATACATATTTTTGCCAAGATCGTGGCTGTGGTAGATGCCTACGATGCCTTGACTGCTGACAGAGTATATAAAAATATGGTCTTACCTTATGAGGCAATTGAAGTCTTAATCGCATCATCATATCATTCTTATGATGCTGAGATAGTCAAAGCATTTGTACAGAACCTGGCGATTTACCCCATCGGCAGTATTGTCGAATTGCTTGATGGACGGCTGGCAACGGTAATTAACATTAACCGTGGTATACCTTATCGTCCGGTAGTAAAAATTATATCTGATCAGTATGGAAATACAGTATTGCGGGGCGAAATAATTGACTTAATGAAAGAACCGACAGTTTTTGTTAAAAAAGTCTTGCAATTCAAAAATGTGGAATTAATTTAGTGAAAAGAAGAACAGTATCAAGTTTGTCGAATTTTATTGACGCTGGCTTGGGCTCGGTGGCATAATTTATCTGTCTCCGAGCTAATGATAAATGGGCTAAAGAAAGGGGGGAGATTATGAGTTTACAGTTTGCGGGTATAGGTGCTATTTTGCTGGTCGCAATGGCTTTCCCTGTAATTATTTTGTTTGTATCCAGATTGCTTTCGCCAAAAAGATCAGCAAAATACAAGTACACCACTTATGAATGCGGTCTCGAAACCCAGGGAGATACCTGGATTCAGTTTAAGACAAGTTACTTCATGTACGCCTTGCTGTTTGTTGCCTTTGATGTTGAAACAGTTTTTCTATATCCCTGGGCAGTAAAATTCAAAGTGCTAGGAACCTTTGCTTTTGTTGAAATGTTTATCTTTATTGCGATTCTGATTCTGGGATTCTGGTACGCCTGGAAGGAAGGAGCATTGGAATGGATGTAAAAAATGAAATCCAAAACCCTCAGGCACTGGTTGAAAAAGGCGTTATTCTGACAACAGTTGAGGCCGTTTTCAATTGGGCCAGGGCACGCTCTTTATGGCCAATGACTTTCGGTTTGGCCTGCTGCGCTATTGAGATGATGTCAGCAGGTGGGCCTCGTTTTGATCTGGCCCGTTTTGGTTATGAGGTATTTAGGCCATCACCGCGTCAAAGTGATTTAATGATTGTAGCTGGTACGATAACAAAAAAAATGCAACCTTTGATCGAGGTGCTCTACGACCAAATGCCTGAACCCAAATGGGTAATGGCAATGGGAAGTTGTGCCATTAGTGGTGGGCCGTTTGTTGACTCCTATAGTGTTGTAAAAGGCGCAGATACCTTCTTGCCTGTAGATGTTTATGTTCCTGGTTGCCCGCCACGACCGGAGGCATTGATTTATGGGTTTCTCCAGCTCAAAGAAAAGGTGGAGAACCCTAATAAGGTGAGGTTGAAGAAATATGGCAAATAACTTTAGGGATAAAGTCCTGGCTGAACTCAACAAAAAGTTTGGGGATAAAGTCAAGGCTGTTGAAGACATTTCAGGAGACACTATTGAAGTTTCCGCTGGGATCATAGTTGACGTAATGAAGGAGCTCAGGGACAAGTTTGAGTTACCTTTGCTCGTTAATTTAACTGCAACGGAGTATGAATCCAACTTTATAATGGCTTATCAGGTCACATCGGTAAAGTCCCCTGATAAAATCAACGTAAAAGCAGTAATAGATAAGGTGAAACCTGAAATCGCCTCAATAACCAGTGTGTATCCTGCTGCTAACGTGCAGGAAAGAGAGGCCTATGATTTGATTGGGATAATTTTCAAAGGGCATCCTAACCTCAAACGAATACTACTACCCGATGATTGGGAAGGTCATCCTTTGAGGAAGGATTACAAACTGTGAGGTGTGACGATGATTAGGACACAGGAAATCACATTGAATCTGGGTCCCCAGCACCCTAGTACCCACGGCGTTTATCGCTGTGTCTTAACCCTTGATGGTGAGTACATTACTAAAGCTGAAAATCATACCGGTTATCTGCATCGAGGATTGGAAAAACTTGCCGAAAGCAGAACATATACACAGTTTATACCCTATACTGACCGCTTAGACTACCTTTCCGGTATGTTGAATAACTGGGCCTATGTTGCTACTGTGGAAAAACTCATGGGCATAGAAGTTCCAGAACGGGCGGAATATATCAGAGTAATCGTTGGTGAATTGAGCCGTATTGCCAGTCACCTGGTTTTTGTTGGAAGTTATGCTCTTGACCTGGCGGCATTTACCGGCTGGATGTATTGCTTCCGGGACAGAGAAACCGTACTCGACTTACTGGAAATGGTAAGCGGGTCCCGAATGACATTTAGCTATATGCGGATCGGTGGGGTGGCTGAAGACCTTCCAGATGAGTTTTTCCCGGCTGTAAAAAAATTTATTGCTGAATTTCCTAAAGCTATCGAAGAGTATCATAAAGTTATTTCTGGAAACGAGATTTTGATTGCTCGTTCCAAGAACGTAGGGGTGCTTTCCAAAGAGCTGGCACTGGCTTATGGGGTGACAGGCCCTAATTTGAGAGCTAGTGGTGTACCCTATGACCTCAGGAAAGTAGAACCTTATAGTGTATATGATCGATTTGATTTTGAAGTACCTGTTCTGTACAACGGTGATAGTTATGACCGCTATATGATCAGACTACTGGAAATGGAGCAAAGCCTTAAAATTATTGAGCAAGCTTTAGATCAAATCCCAGATGGACCGATAATGGCCAAAGTACCGAAAGTGATTAAACCTCCGGCAGGAGAAGTTTATCATCGCATGGAAATTTCCAAAGGTCAATTAGGCTTTTACATTGTCAGTGATGGCTCACCTAAGCCTTATCGACTCCATATTCATTCACCTTCGTTCGTCAATCTCGGTGTATTCCCTGAAATTGTTAAAGGCTGCAATATTCAGGATGCCATTGTTGTGCTAGCTTCCATCGATATCGTTTTAGGGGAAATTGACCGCTAGGGGAAATCTGGATTGTATAGGGGAGAAGATGCATGGAAAAAAGTTTTTTTGTTGTCTTTGCCGAATGGCTTCGTCAGTGGTTTGCCAGCCTTAATTTTTCTCCCGCAGCTGTTGAAGTTTTAATGGATGTTGTTGGCGGTCTGGGCGTTATCATCTTCTGCTTGTTAAACGCACTGGTCCTGGTGTATTTAGAGCGGAAGATCTCAAGTTTTATCCAACAACGTTACGGCCCGAACCGACTTGGGCCCAAAGGGCTGTTTCAAACCCTGGCTGATACTCTCAAGCTTTTAACAAAAGAGGATATTATTCCTGAAGCTGTTGATAAATGGGTGTTCCGGATCGCTTCTTTGTTGATTTTTGTGCCAGCAACTATGGTTTTTGCAGTAATTCCCTTTGGTGACGAAATGATTATCGCTGACTTGAATATTGGCTTGTTTTACTTTGTTTCAGTAGCTTCTGTCTCAACTATCGCCTTTTTAATGGCGGGTTGGGGCTCCAACAATAAATACTCCCTTTTGGGTGGTATGCGCAGTGTAGCTCAGATGGTTAGTTATGAAATCCCGCTGGTATTTTCACTGGTGGGTGTTGTGATGTTGACTGGCTCCTTAAAAATGTCTGATATTGTTGCTGCGCAAAAGAATATGTGGTTTATTGTGCCGCAATTTATTGGTTTCTTCATCTATTTCATTGCAGGAACTGCTGAATTGAACCGCGCTCCTTTTGACTTGCCTGAAGGTGAGCAGGAACTAGTAGCAGGTCTTTATACGGAATATAGCGGTATGCGCTGGGCCTTGTTTTTCCTGGCGGAATATGCCAACCTGGTTGCGGTGAGCTCCATTGCTACTACCCTTTTCCTGGGCGGTTGGCAAGCTCCCTTTGACTTTTTGAACTTTATCCCGTCCTATGTCTGGTTCATTTTGAAAGTGTACTTTATGATTTTACTCTTTATGTGGACCCGTTGGACCTTACCTCGGATCCGGATAGATCATTTGATGAGCTTTAGCTGGAAAGTCTTGATTCCGCTATCTTTAGCCAATATATTGGTAACCGGTGTTGGTATAAAGCTCTTCCAGTGGATGGGATGGTGATTAGATGTTTGGCAAAGGTATTATGACAGGCATGGGTGTAACACTAAAACACTTTTTAAAACATTTTCGTGGTGGAGCAGTTACCGAACTATATCCTGATGTGATGCCACAGCTGGCACCCCGTTTTCATGGGGATTTTTATCTGGATGTACCCAAATGCATATCCTGTGGTCTCTGTGCCAATGCCTGTCCCAACCATGTAATTTCAGTTAAATCTGAAAAGGACGAAAACAACAAGCGTAAACTGGTGGGCTATACCATGATGGTTGAGCGCTGCCTTTTCTGTGGTTTTTGTGTAGAGGCCTGTCCGACCAATGCTCTGCGCTGGACCCAGAATTTTGAGCTTGCTGCCTACAGCAGGGAAGACGTTAATCGGGACATGTATGCTGAGTATTTCAGTAAGAACGGAGGCAATCCCGAGCAAACGGGAAATAAGGGGTGAAATTGATTAATGCAGGCACTGTTTTTCTATCTACTGTCCTTTATTACATTAGGGGCAGCGCTGGGAGTAGTTTTAAAACGCAACCTGGTACACAGCGCCCTGTTTCTCATCTTAACTTTTGCCGGAGTGGTAGGTATTTACCTCACATTGAATGCTGATTTTATCGCCTTCGTGCAGCTAATGGTCTATGTAGGTGCAGTAGCGATACTCTTTGCTTTTGGTGTTATGCTTACCAGACGGGGTGACATAAATCGTTCCAATTTGTTTAATAATCAAAAGTGGACAGCATTGATTGTTTCACTGGGGGTATTTAGCGTTCTTGCCTGGTTGTTAAATGCTACTAGCTGGGGAAATCAAGCTGCAGAAGGACCTAAAGAAACAGTCGGTCAGCTGGCAGAGCTGATGTTAACCGATTACGTGGTACCTTTTGAAATTGCGGCGGTATTATTGCTTGTTGCCATGTTAGGGGCCATCGTAATCGCGAAAGAGGTGAAAAATCAGAAATGATTACCTTACAGCATTATTTGATGTTGGCAGCCCTGCTATTTTGCATTGGCTTATATGGTGCCCTGGCAAAACGCAATGCTATTGCAGTTTTGATGGGTATAGAGCTGATGTTAAACTCCGTTAACATCAACCTCGTTGCCTTTTCCCGATTCTTAAAGCCTGAATTTCTTGACGGCCAGCTGTTTGCACTTTTTACTATAATCGTAGCTGCTGCGGAGGTTGCGGTTGGTCTGGCCCTGGTAATAGCTATCTATCGTGATCGGCTTTCTGTTGATCTGAATGATATTGACTGGCTGAAATGGTAATAAAGGTGGTGCGAAGAGCGCATGGTGCAGTTTGCAATGGAAAAAGCCTGGCTTATTCCGCTGCTACCAGCATTGGCATTTGCTATTATCGGGTTGTTAACCCTGAGATGGCAAAAGTTGAGTGCGCTGGTAGCGATCGCTGCCATTCTGACATCCTTTGTTTTAGCTGTCAGTGTGGGTATAGGGGTCTTGAATAATCCAGAATTGATTGAAAAACCTTTAGAAATGAATGTTACCTGGTTCAGCATGGAAGGATTGAATATTAATATGGGGGTACGGATTGACCCCATATCAGCGATGATGCTTTTTGTAGTTACTCTGGTTGCTTCTTTAGTTCAAATTTATTCCCTTGGCTATATGCATGGAGATCCAGGTTTTAGTAGATTTTATGCCTATTTGTCTCTGTTTGCAGCTTCAATGCTAGGGTTAGTGATATCCACTAACTTACTGCAAATGTTTGTCTTCTGGGAGCTAGTGGGATTGTGTTCCTACCTATTGATCGGATATTACTATTATAAAATTTCTGCTCGAGAAGCAGCCAAAAAAGCATTTATTACAACAAGAATTGGCGACTTTGGCATGCTTCTGGGGATCTTGTTCCTGCAAATTGTTTTTGGAACCCTGGATTTTTCACAGCTGGCAGAGGCGGTGCCGAACTACCAGCAATATGGAATTTCTCTGGCGTTGCTGAATGTAATAGCAATCCTGCTGTTTATCGGGCCTATTGGTAAATCTGGTCAATTTCCCCTGCATGTATGGTTGCCAGATGCGATGGAAGGTCCTACTCCTGTTTCAGCTCTGATTCACGCAGCTACCATGGTGGTGGCAGGGGTATATCTGGTAGGAAGAATGTTATTCCTGTATCAGACGGCAGAAGTAGCTGGTGAAGTAGTAGCCTGGGTTGGTGGTTTTACAGCCTTCTTTGCCGCAACTATCGCCCTGACTCAAACAGAGCTTAAACGGATCCTGGCATATTCGACTGTATCCCAGCTAGGGTATATGATGATGGCACTCGGAGTAGGTAGTTTGACTGCTTCCTTCTTCCATCTTTTTACTCATGCTTTCTTCAAGGCTCTGATGTTCCTGGGAGCAGGTAGTGTATTACATGCAATGCATGGTAAAGTTCACGTCTGGGATATGGGTGGTTTAAGGAAAAAAATGCCTTACACGGCCTGGACTTTTGTCATTGGCGGTCTGGCTATTGCCGGTATATTCCCATTTGCCGGTTTCTTCAGTAAGGATGAGATTTTGTTAGTGACACTGGAAAGCGGTCATACTGCTCTTTACTGGCTGGCAAGTATAACCGCTGCTATGACTGCATTCTATATGTGGCGAATGATTTTCCTGACCTTTTTTGGTCCCGAAAAGCCGGAAAATCACCCTCATGAATCTCCTTTCAGCATGTTATTGCCCCTGTTTGTTCTGGCATTTCTTTCCGTTGTGGGAGGATGGGTTGGCACTCCCTGGGGACCGGAACATGGCTGGGCTTATTGGGTCCGTTCCGGAGAATATCATCATGCCGAAGCCAATTATGGCATCATGATAGTATCAACTATACTGGCTCTGGCCGGAATCGGCTTAGCTTACTTGATGTACTTGAAGCGAGTAATTTCTTACGAAAAAGTGGCTGAACGGGCTGGTTTGTTGTATAAGCTTTCCTACAACAAATATTTTATTGATGAAATCTACCTCTGGTTTAACCATACTATTGTTGATGGTCTAGGAAAGCTGTTGTACTGGTTCGATATCTATGTAATTGACGGAATTGTAAATGGTCTGGGCTTCTTTACCAGAGAACTGGGTGGCGGATTAAGATATGCTCAAACCGGACGCTTGCAAAATTATGCGCTGGTACTTTTCCTGGCGATCGTCATCATTGCCATCTATCTAGCCATGGGTAGCCCAGCCAAAGAAATGCTGGCTATGTTAGGGGGTGGCAACTGATGGGCTTGCTAACAGCATTGTTTTTAGCTCCTATAATCGGAGCACTGGTTATCGTTTTCTTACCGAAAGATGAACATAAGCTAATCAAATCAGTTGCTGCTGTAGCAACCTTTGTATCTCTGGCCCTTTCCCTTTATGTGTATTTTAGCTATGATAAGCAGGCTGGTGGACTGCAGTTCAGAGAATTTATTCCCTGGATACCTGATTTCGGCGTTAATTATTCACTCGGTGTAGATGGAATTAGTTTGCCAATGGTATTGTTAACAGCATTGATTGGCTTTAGTGCTGTCTATGCTTCTTGGAACTATGAAAAGAGACCAAAAGAATTTTTCATCTTGCTGTTGATCCTTATCGCAGGTGTTATGGGTACCTTTGTAACCCAGGATTTGTTCATATTCTTCCTGTTTTACGAAGTTGTTGTTATCCCAATTTATATCATGGTTATCATCTGGGGTAGCACCAAGCGGGTTACTAAAGAATATGCCGGTATGAAATTGACCATATACCTGCTTATAGGTAGTGCATTTTTACTTGGTGGCTTAATCTATATGCTGGTTGAAGCCCATAATCTGACTGGAGGCAAGTGGGTATTTGAAATCAGCGAGCTGGCCAAACTTAACTTTACTCCTGAATTCCAGAGAGTAGCATTCCTGTTGATGGCATTAGGATTTACTTCTCTGTTATCGATGTGGCCCTTCCATTCCTGGTCACCTGATGGTTACGCAGGTGCACCAACTGCTGTATCCATGATCCATGCAGGCGTATTGAAAAAAATCGGTGGCTACGGTTTGATCCGGATTGGGCTCTTCATAATGCCGGAAGGAGCTAAATACTGGGCGCCGGTGATTATAGCGCTAGCAGTGGTGAACGTGGCTTATGCTGCCCTAATTGCTCTGGCACAAAAGGACTTGAAGTATGTTGTTGGTTATAGCTCTGTCAGTCACATGGGTTATGTGCTTTTAGGTGTAGCCAGCCTGAACATTATTGGTATCAATGGGGCCATTGCCAATATGTTCGCCCACGGTGTTATGTCGGCATTGTTCTTCTCCATGATCGGTTATGTATATGACAAAACCCATGTGCGCACAATGCCAGATCTGGGTGGGTTGGCCCATCAAATTCCCAAGATTGCCACTGGTTTTATGATGGCTGGTATGGCTTCCTTAGGGTTACCCGGTTTAGTCAGCTTTGTTCCTGAGTTTACTATCTTTATTGGTGTCTGGAAAGCAGCTCAGGGAAATAGTACTGTGATGGCAGGTGCTGTTATTGCTATTGCCGGGGTTATAATCACTGCACTCTACAGTCTACGCTTATTGGCCAATACCCTGTTTGGACCGCGGCGCAGTGAATATGATTGGCTACCAGATGCTAAGGGCCCGGAACTGGTTCCCCTGTATGTATTAGGTTCAGTATTGATCATTGGTGGGTTGTTCCCCTTCTTGTTAATGGATATGGTTAATAACGGTGTTGCTCCGCTGGTTGCCCAAATTAGTGATGTCATCGGCGCAGCAACAAAGATGGGGGGGAACTTTTAAATGAATTTGGATCTGTCACTATTTTCGTTAGAATTACAAACAGCTTTAATAGCTTTGGGACTAATGGTTTTAGCTATCCTGGTTCCTAAAGCGCAAACTAAGGGTTTTGGCTATGTAACCGGCATTGGCTTGCTGATAGTATTTGCTAATAGTTTTAGCCTGTATGGAACCAAAACATCTGTCCTGAATGGATTTTACCTTTTTGATGATTACGGTCTGTTTTTTAAACAGCTTGCCTTGCTTACAGGAGCTTTAATTGCTCTTGCAGCTGCCAGATATTCTGAAAAGTTACCTGTCTATCGGGCAGAGTTTTATTCCCTTCTAGTCTTTGCCTGCCTGGGCATGATGACCTTGGTTTCTGCCGGGGAATTAATTGCTCTCTATTTAGGCCTGGAATTGATGACTATCAGTTTTTATGCCTTGGCAGGTATGAAAAGGGGAGACAGTGCCTCTGCCGAAGCTGGTGTAAAGTATGTACTCCTAGGCGGCATGTCATCGGCAATAATTCTTTATGGCTTAAGCATGGTATATGGTGTGACTAGAACTACTAGTTTGCAGGAAATAGTGGCCATTGCTCAAAAGCAAGGATTGGAACCTGCTTTGCTGTTAGGTTTGGTTTTCCTGGTTGCAGGTTTCGGTTTTAAAATCTCTGCTGTACCTTTCCATATGTGGTCACCTGATATCTACCAAGGGGCTCCGAGTCCGGTAACCGCTTATTTGGCCGTCGGGTCCAAGGCTGCTGCCTTTGCAGCTTTTGCCAGGATACTGTACTTTGCTCTCGCACCATATAAGATGAGCTGGATAGGGCTTTTAGCGGGACTGTCTGCTCTCTCTATGGTCATAGGTAACGTTGTGGCTATTCCGCAAACTAACCTAAAAAGAATGCTAGCTTATTCTGGTGTTGCCCAGGCTGGATATATCTTAACCGGTTTGGTTGCAGGCACAACTGCTGGTATTAAAGGCATGGCATTTTATCTGATGATCTATCTTTTTGCAACAGTCGGAGCTTTCACTGTTGCCATGGTAATGAGTATGAATGTTGGCAGCACAGAAATAAAGGATATGTCAGGTTTAAGTCAAAGGAGCCCTCTTCTAGCTGCTGTTTTAACTACCTGCTTGCTTTCTATGGCTGGGATACCTCCTCTAGCTGGTTTTGCAGGTAAACTATACTTGTTTGCTTCAGTTGTAGCTGAAGGGAAGTTGTGGTTGGCGTTAGTGGGCCTGGTAATGTCAATGGTTTCGGTATATTACTATCTGAACGTTACCAAAGCAATGTATCTAGGCGAAGCACAAGATAACACGCCCATCGCTGTGCCAGGCAATATGAAGCTAATTTTGATCGTAAGTATGGTCATAACCCTGCTTCTGGGTGTATATCCAACACCGCTGGCCAATTTAGCTGATCTTGCAGCTAAGGCTTTAATACCATAAGCTTTAAAATTTAGCCGGCCTCAGTTGAGGCCGGCTATTTTAGGTGAGAATATGAAAAAAAAGGAGCTAGGTAACTTAGGCGAAGAAATAGCGGCTCAATATTTAGCACAGCAAGGGTACAAGATAATTGCTAGAAACCTAAAACTAAAAAAGGGAGAGGTCGATATATTATGCAAAGATTCCGAAAACAACTTAGTCCTGGTTGAAGTAAAAACTTGTTCAAAATTTTCGCCTGTACCCGCTATTGAAAATATAACTAGGGTTAAAAAAAATAGATTACGTCGTCTATGGCAAGAATTGACCAGCATTTATAATTGTGATAATGGATATATAATGGCCATTGCAATATACTATGAGGGGCATGAGACTAATATAATGGCGTATATCCTTGATTAAGAAAGGATTTCAGAGAATTATGTCGAATAAAAAAATTAACCGATGATTTGCGAGGAATTACATACAGGAGGAGAAGAAGTTGGCAAAAATCAGTTTAGAGCAGTTTATAAAAGCAGTAGAGGATATACCGCCGTTACCTCTTACCGTTACAAAAGCTCTTCAGGTTATAGATAATCCTAATTCCGGTCCAAGGGACTTAGCAAATATCATTGGCTCAGACCAGGCAATGACAGTAACACTGCTAAAGTATGCCAACTCAGCATTTTATGGTCTATCAAGACGCGTAAGTACTATTAATGAAGCGATAGTAATTATGGGGTTTGCCGCAATTAGATCCCTTTTAATGAGTTTTGCCCTTTCCAAGACATTAAATCGTGAAATAAAAGGCTATGCTATGCCCCAGGGAGAAATATGGAAACATGCATTATACTGTGGCAATATTTCACGGCACATTGCCAAGAAAATTAAATATCCACAACCAGAAGAGGCATTTGTTGCAGGGCTTATACATGATATAGGAAAAGTAGTATTAAATGAATTTATTTTTGAAGATTACCAACAAGTTCTACAAAAAGTAGAAACGGAACAAAAGCCTTTTGTGGAAGTAGAAAAGGAAATATTGGGTTATAGCCACGCAGAAGCTGGGGCGCTTTTAGGCGAGAAGTGGAAACTGCCTCAGAATATTGTTGAGACCATTGCCTATCACCATCAGCCTAAGGATCATACTAATAAATTGGTTCATATAGTTCATTTGGCTGATGCTCTGTGTCTGATGTTAGGGATAGGTTTGGGCATAGATGGACTATATTATTCTATAAATGAGACATCTTTGCAGCTTTTAAATTTGAAGTCTGAGCAAGTCGAACTGCTAATTGCAGAGATTGATGGTAATGCAGAAATTCCTCTCCCGTAGGTTCGAATTTTTTTTTCGAACCTTTTTTGTTTCTCAAGCAGGAAATTTCAAGCTAGTGTAGAACATAAGTTCTTGGGAGGGGAAGAAAAAATGTTCGTTAAAGTTAAAAGTGTCGGTATATATGGTTTGGATATTTATCCGTTATTGGTGGAGGTGGATGTTCAACGGGGATTGCCAAGTTTTGAAATTGTAGGTCTGCCAGATAAAGCAGTAAAAGAAGCCAGGGAGAGAGTGCGAAGTGCCATTAAAAATTGTGGTTGGCAGTTCCCATTGGCAAGAATTACAGTTAACCTATCACCAGCCAGTATAAAAAAAGCTGGGCCCTTTTATGATTTACCCATAGCAATAGGAATTTTACTGGCTTCACAACAGCTTTGCTTGCCAGAAAAAGTTCTAGAGCAGACCTATTTTATGGGGGAATTGTCCCTGAATGGAGAAATAAGACAGGTGAAAGGAATTTATGCTGCCGCTCTCATGTTGTCTGAACTGGAAAATAATTGCTATTTATGCTCAGCTGTGAAGAGTGCTGTTGAAGCCAGTGCTGCGGGAATTATTTTTTATGGTTTAACCACTCTAAAAGATCTAATAGACCTAAGCGAAAATAAATTGAGGCCAAAGAAAATTTTGCCGTCATTTTCAACATCTCTAAATAATCCGGACAACGGTTTATTTGAAGAGATCTATGGTCAGGAGCAGGCAAAATATGCTGTTCAAATTGCTGCTGCGGGAGGCCATCATTTACTTCTACAGGGACCACCAGGAGTTGGTAAAACTATGCTAGCCAGATTATTAGCGCAATTGTTACCACCACTGACTACTCATGAACAAAAGGAAGTTAATCGTATTTATAGTCTTGCCGGTATTGAAAGAACTTTCTTAGATAATTGCCGTCCTTTTCGAGCTCCTCATCATACCGCCAGTAAAGCAATAATTATTGGTAGTCCCAGAAGGCAGATGCCTGGAGAAATTACTTTAGCTCATCGAGGAGTATTATTTTTGGATGAAATTGCTGAATTCTCTAGAGATGTGCTGGAATCTTTACGGCAACCGCTAGAAGAAGGAAAAATTAGCCTTGGTCTGGTTCAGCAGAAACTGGAATTTCCGTCGGTTTTTCAGCTAGTAGCGGCAATGAACCAATGTCCATGTGGAAAAGATAAGACCGAGTGTAAGTGTTCGCCAGCTCAGGTCGAAAGATATCGATATAAATTATCAGGTCCCATTCTAGATAGAATTGATCTAAAGGTTGAGCTTTTTCGTCCAACCTATAAAGAAATAAAATCAACATCAGTTTTTAATAAAGGTAAAGTAAAACAGCAAATTGTCCATGCGAAGGAAATACAAATGAAAAGATATGGTGTTAGACATCTTAATAATGCTAATGTTTCTCTAAGCATTTTTCGTGAAAAAGCGGAGATTTCTGAATCAGCTCTGGAGTTGCTGGATTACGCTTATGAAAAATTTAAGATGACAATGCGCAGTTATTGGCGTGTTTTTCGAGTAGCCCGGACTATTGCAGATTTGGCAGATAGCTTACTAATCAAGGAAGAGCATATGGCAATAGCATTACAGTATAGAATTTTAAACGAAAATAACTGAAGATTATGGCATTTACCTTTATCACCTGCATATAATATCAGGGGGTGAAGGTAAATGCGAACTGGTTTTAAAGTCAAGAGAAAATCCTATGGGATGGATGTGGTTTTTCGGGTTATTCATATTTGCCAATATGAGCGCATTGCTATTCTTGAGGCTGAAGATAGTGACAAAAAGTTTTTCGCTGATGCCCCGTTAGAAGATTTAGTAATCATATAGCTAACTGAACCTGTCGTTGACAGGTTTTAATTTTTTTAAAGGAATTGTAAATCATATGTCGAATAAAAATTTGTATAAAGCTGAGAGGAGGGAAAGGATGCAGGAGTTACGTAAAATGCGGATCTGGTTTGTGTCAGTAACAGCTATATTTGTCGGAGCTTTTGAATATATCCGTCATTACCCTTTACATGAAACATTGGAAGAAATATTTCCCGGGTGGCAGGAAAACTTTTTTTTCTGTACTATTCTTAATGATTGGAGTAATGTTATTATCCAACCATATTTTCGTAAAATTAAAAAAGGTAAGTGAAAGTTTGAGCAAAATCGTTCAGACTTCACCTGATGCCATTATTTTTATTGACGGTAACCAGAAAATAGATATGTTAAATCCAGCTGCGTTAAAAATGCTTGGGATTGATGATAATAAGCAGGTGCAGCTAAAAATTCATTGTTCGAATATTTTAAACTGTCAAAATGAGAAAAAAGAGAAGTTGTGTAACTCAGAGGAATGTCCTTTTAACTGTACGAAGAACAGTGAAAATCGCATATGTAGAAAAGAGATATATATTAGCGACTCAAATGGAATAAATATTCCAGTGGAAGTAAGCTGTGCTAAACTGAAAGAAGATAAAGTATTTAATGGTTGTGTTTTTATTATTAGAGACATGAGAGATCGAAAACGCAAAGAGGCCTTAGAAAAACAGCGAATTAGTGAAAAAGCCATTGCTGAAGAGCGCTATCGTCTTGCCCGAGAAATTCATGATGGTTTGGCGCAAGGATTAGGATATTTGAATTTGAAAATGAGAACATTAATTGAGACTTGTAGAAAACAAGGATATAATTCTATACTGAGTGAGATGGAAGAATTGATTGCTATAATCAGTGATCTATATCAGGAAACCAGGCTTGCAATCAGAAATTTACATAGCACAAAACTAATAACTAACGGACTTAATTCATATATTGAAAGTTATCTTTCCAATTTTGCCAGACAGCAAAATATTATGGTAGACTATAAGTGGGTTTCCTCAGGAATAATTAATAATGCTGAAACGGAAATGCATATATTAAGAATTGTTCAAGAAGCATTAAACAATATCCGTAAGCATTCCGGTGCAACGGAAGTAAAGATACTATTAGAAGAAAATGATGGCCACTGGCTCTTAGAAATATATGATAATGGTTGTGGTTTTGAGATAGAAAAAGTGGATCGAGATAAGCATTTTGGACTAAATAATATGATAGACAGAGCTAAGATCATTAAGGCTGATTTTCAAATTTATTCAGGAGAGCAGGGAACCACTATAAAGTTGATCATACCTAAACTAAGCCAGGAGGGCGACTTTGATGGAAAAAATTTTGAAAATACTGCTGGTTGATGATCACAACCTTTTCCGCAGAGGAATCAAAAGTATTATTGAATCCCATCCCGCTTTAAAGGTAATTGGAGAGGCAAGTAATGGTAAGGATGCAATTAAAAAAGCCCATGAACTAAAACCGGATCTGATATTGATGGATATTAATATGCCAGAAATGAATGGTCTTGAAGCCACAAAAGTTCTTATTGCTCAAAATGTTGCTGCAAAAATAATAATCCTTACTGTCGAGGAAGAAGATGAAATTCTCTTTGATGCGATAAAACATGGTGCTAGTGGATATTTGCTAAAAAATCTTGAACCTGAACAGTTAATAAATTATTTATTAGAGACAAGCAACGGAATTGTGCCTATATCTCCACACCTGGCAACCAAGATTATACATGAATTTGCGCGCTTATCCCAGTACAGACAGGAGCATAAAGGGGATAATGAATCTACCGAGCCCAAGAAAGAGTTATCTTTAAGGGAAAAAGAGGTTTTAAGAATGGTGGCACAAGGTTATACAAATAAAGAAATAGGTGCTGCTCTATGTATCTCAGAGAATACAGTCCGCAATCATTTGAGAAATATCCTGGAAAAGTTACACCTGGAAAATAGAGTACAAGCTGCAGCCTTTGCTACCAGGGAAGGGTTAATTTAATTTAGTCCAACCAGACCAGCGAGAAGCTGGTCTTTTGGTTTTTTTGGACGAATGTCAATTTTCTGAATAGTATTATTTTGGTCGTAAATTAGTCTATTTCGGCCATGTAGTTTTTCGACCACTATTGTTAAAATTTTTTTAGAGACATAAAAATTCAGAATATTACGTACCATCAAAGGGAAGGAGTGGGTGAATGGAGACATTATTGTTGATATTAATGTTAGCCATATCTATCCTGATTAGCTGGATTTTAGTTGGACGTAAGGAACCTGAAGCCGGATCAATGAAGAAATATTTATTTCTGGCTATTGGCTATGGTGTTGCTAATGGTGCTATCTTTGCTGGAGCAATAGCTCTTATTAATTTATTGCAATACCATACACTGAAATGAGGAGGATTGTAATGGAAGAACAAAAGGAAATTTTTCATGCTGAAGCAAGTGACGAAATGGACGAAATCAGTCGCCGTAAGTTTTTAACAACCATGCTCGGTTTAACAGGGTCAGCAATTGCTTTGAGTCTGGCCACCCCATTAGCCGGATATGCATTAGCTCCGGCGATGAAGAAAGAGAAAGTGGAATTTATCGAGATAGGGAGTATCGCAAATTTCAAGACAGGGGAACCAATTAAAGTGGATTTCGAATTCACAAAGAAGGATGGCTGGGTAGAAACCAAACAAAAACGCTCGGTGTGGGTAGTAAAAAAAGATGAAAATAATATAACTGTATTTTCGCCTAACTGTACCCACCTGGGATGCGGATACAACTGGGACGCAGCCAGCAAACAATTCAAGTGTCCTTGCCATGGGGCAGTATTCAGTATGGATGGTGAAATAGTTGCGGGACCTCCCCCACGCCCATTAGATCGCTATGAAACTAAAATTGCTGATGGTAAATTGCTAATTGGGAAGCTAATCCAGGCTGAGGAGGCTTAAAACAGGTGATGACAGAAAGAATATATAACTGGATAGACGAAAGGCTACAAATCAAAGATCAAATCAAGGAAATACTGGACCATCCTGTTCCTCCACACGTGAACTTTTTATACTGTTTTGGAGGAATAACCTTTGTTTTAATTATGTTGCAGGTGATCACCGGTATTTTCCTGACTATGTATTATGTACCATCTCCTGACCACGCCTATGCTAGTGTTGAGTATATAAGTAAGGAAGTGGCTTTCGGCCGGCTAATTCGAGGAATGCATCGTATTGGTAGTTCTGGAGTTGTCATAATGGTAGTTGTACATCTCTTGCGAGTTTATTTCCACGGGGCTTACAAAAAGCCGCGGGAACTGAACTGGATGGTGGGTGTTGGGTTACTGCTCATCGTCCTAACTTTTGGGTTTACAGGTTACCTGTTGCCCTGGGACCAGAAAGCTTACTGGGCTACTGTGGTTGGAACTAAAATGGCTGGTTCAGTTCCAGTTATTGGCGAATTTGTTCTGAAGGCGCTGAGAGGCGGCAATGACCTGGGAGCGGTAACTCTGACACGCTTTTATTCACTGCATATCTGGTTCTTGCCCGGGGTTCTCTTTGCATTACTGGGGGCTCATTTCTTTATGATTAGAAAACAAGGGATTTCCGGTCCCCTATAAGATTCCAGTTTAAGGAGGCAGAAGAATGGCTGATCTAAAACAACACGGGAAAGGGGAGCCCTTTTTTCCTGGCCATATCCTCAAAGAAGCCGTGGTTATGTTATTAACGATAATTATTGTAATGTTTCTGGCTGTAACCATTGATTTGCCCAATGAATCTGTAGCTGACCCCACAGATACGTCTTACATCCCTCGTCCAGAGTGGTATTTCCTTTTTCTCTTTCAATTTTTGAAGTATTTCCCGGGTAGTATGGAAGTTGTTGCTGCCGTTCTTTTCCCGGCTGCTTTCATTGGTTTGTTATTATTCCTGCCTTTCCTGGACAAGAATCCGGCCCGTCATCCTAAAAAACGGCCACTGGCTACTTCATCGGCAATAGTAACAATGGTAGGAATTATAGTTCTGACTATACTGGGGATGGATGATGGAAGTAAAAATACCCAGCATACCATAACCTTCTTTGAAAAATGGAAATATGGTGTTATTATCGCCATTATCTTTATTAACTACATTGTTACCTGGATGCTGGTAAGCAAAAATTCACCAGTCAAAGATTCGGCAGCTAAAGCTATTACCGCTTCTGTACTGGCAGTATTAAGTATTATAGCAATCTCAACCGTAGTAGTTTTTTCGGCCTTGGAGCCGAACCAGGTTAAGGCTGCTGCCGGAGAAGGCAACCCCGGTAAAGATGTGTTGCTGGCAAAGTGTACATCCTGTCATAAATTTGAGGGACAGGGTGCTGATTTTGCCCCTGATTTAAGTAAAGGTCCCAAGAAATATAAAGGCAGTGAAGAAATAGCTAAGTTCCTTAAAGATCCTGCTTCGGTAGGCTCGGGTATGCCTAAACAACAATTGACTGACGATGAAATTAAGCAATTAGCTGATTTTCTGGCCAGTTTACAGGGAGCTGATGCAGGTAGCAGTTCTGGAGCGGCAGTTGAAACGTCCGGCTCCCCTAATAATGGTGGTGGAGGCAATGCTGACAAAGGTAAATCAGCTGTTGAAACCAACTGTATTGGTTGTCATGCTGTCAATGGCAAAGGTGGCACAGCAGGTCCGGATTTGGCCAAGGTAGTAGCTAATTATGACGAAAACAAGCTCAAGGAATTCCTGAATAATCCATCAGCTGTTAAACCTGGTACGCCAATGCCCAAGTTGCCGCTTGCTGAAGAAGATCTCAACAATATCGTTACCTATTTAATGAGTCTGAAAGGAACAAATAAAACTGATACTGCGCAGCCATCAAACAATATCCCAAGTGGCAATGCGCAACCATTGAGTCAGGAAAAAACTTTTGAGTTTGCCATAAAGACCATCGAAGCTAATAGCTGTAAGTCTTGCCACAAAATCAAAGGGGATGGAGGAAGTTTTGCACCCGATTTATCCAAAGTCGGCAGCTATCGTGACAAGGATTATATTGTTAAATTCCTCACAAATCCCAAGGCTGTTAATCCCAATACACAGATGCCCACAGTACCCCTCTCTAAAGAAGAGATCAATGCAGTGGCTTCTTATCTTGCCAGTTTGAAGTAGGTGGAGCAGATGCTGTGGAAGGAAATAAAAGCCTGGAGCCATGAGCATTGGAAACATTTTATTCTGATTCTGGTGATTACGCTGGTATTATCCTTCGCTACCACCTATGAATTGCAAAAATTGGTAGCGCCAAAACTCTGCAGCAGCTGCCACGAGGGGTTATCAGTGGCTCAAGCAATGCAGAAGGGTAATCATGCCCGCTTCAAGTGTGAACAGTGCCACCGCGAGACAGGCATTGGTATCAGTTTGATTCCCAAAACAAACATCATACCGGATAGTGTGCAGGGTAAAATTCCAGTTGATAAAGAAATTTGCCTTGAGTGTCACGCAATTGAAAACCGTCAGGTTACACCACGAATACCTATTAAGGTGCCACATAAGGAGCACCTGGCTAAAGGTATTCAGTGTGTGCAATGTCATATTGGAGTTGTTCATGGACAAAGACCATCTCGCGGTGCAGGAGTTGTCACTTTTAAAGGCCCTGCAATGCCAACTTGTATCAAGTGTCACCTCGAAAGAGGAGTACCTACTAACTGCTCATGGTGTCATCTACAGGATTTAAAACCCCAGTCCCATCAAGATAGAAATAAATGGGTCTGGAAAGGGGAGCATGGCTTGATGGCTCAGAAAGACGTGGGGGTCTGCGAGATGTGCCATGCTTATACCAAAGACAGAGCTGTAAATATGGGCAATAATAACAAACCTGCTGAGTTCGCTCGTAGCAATGCTTTCTGTTCAGGATGTCACATAAATAAACCACCCAGCCATACCGAAATTTGGCCAATTGTGCATAAGCAACAGGCAATACCTAACCGGGCAGCCTGTCTGGTTTGTCATAATGAAAATAAACCTGATCCGTCGGAACGAATTACCCAGAGAATTTATTGTTTCAAGTGCCACAAACCAAGGGATGGGATACAGGGGAATATTACCAATCACCCAACCAACTGGCGAAAACTTCATCCAAATGTAGTTAAGTCAATTGGGATCGTGGAAGGTAAATGTTTTAATTGTCATGCAAGTAACCATTGTGCTAAATGTCATAGGGCCTATAACATTCATCAAATTAACTGAAAGATCGGCAGGTAGACGGGAGGGGAATAAATCCCTTCCCCCTCCTCCCTTCCGAAAGGAAAGGACTAGAGGTTAATGGCCGTAAAAGAACTGCTAATAGTTGTTCTGATCGGGCTGATAATTGTGGGAATATTTGTTAATATTTATCAGCTTGACCTGAAAGAATTTTTCCTCGAAAGCTTATTGGGACTGGTGTCACCAAATAAATATGCGGAAGTAGAAAGCAAAAAAAACTTAATTAATCGCATTCCACGAGAGTTTAAGGTGTGCCTGGACTGCCACGATACGCTTGTGCAAAAACTGCAGGAAAAAAACATTCATCTTCCGGCAGTAATGGGTCAATGCGGAGTTTGTCATGTTGTAACTGGCCATCCTGGAGCCAGTGCTCAGTACACTTTACCTTTAAATGAATTATGTTTTACCTGCCATAATCGGATCTGGGATAAACAAAATCAATATCAACACAGACCTTTTGAGCTGGGCAAATGTGCGGATTGTCATGATCCCCATGGTTCTCCAAATCAATATAATCTGCGCCTGGTACCGCAGTTATTGTGCAATACCTGTCATAATATGGGGATTAGATATGGTAAATACAAAGTTCAGCATCCGCCGTTTGCAACTAACCAGTGTCTCGGTTGTCATTATCCTCACAGCTCACCTTATCCCAAAAACCTCAGAGCTCCAGTAAACGGGCTCTGTAACACCTGTCACTTTGCTACATTGCCGGGCCAATACGCACTTGTTAAACATCCTCCTTTTCGGGATGGACGCTGCATTGAGTGTCATCATCCCCATGCTTCGGATAATATGCGAATGTTAAGAAAGCCCATCCCATACCTGTGCTTGAATTGTCACGATAATGAAAGGCAAATCGGCTGGTATAAAAAAATGCATCCTTATGGCGAGAAGTTTCCAGATCGCGCTGAAGGAGGTAGCGTCACTTGTTTAAGTTGCCATCATCCCCATGGTACTGGTAATCCCAGGATGTGGCGACGACCTGGAAATTACCTGTGTTTTGGATGTCATCGCAATAAAATGGAGCCGATGAGGTGAAAAATATGGACTTACAGCCTCAAGAAAACATTATTCCGCTAAACCGCGCAATCATCTATTTGACCATTCTCATAATAACCGGTCTGTTAGTATTCTATTCTATTGGTAAATTTCTGTTCTGGAACAAACCAGAATTCCAGTCCAAAACCGAATATGATCTCGCAGTTGCCATGGAAAATGTAAAAAAATATCCGCAAAACGCGCTATTACGGGTTGAACTGGGCTGGGCCTTTGCACAGGCCGGTAATTATGATCGGGCCCTGGAAGAATACCAGAATGCTTTAAAAATTGATAAGAAGAACGTTGCAGCTAAATATAATATGGCCTTGATTTATCTGCAAAAAAATCAAGATCAAAAAGCGGTTAAATTACTCGAAGAACTTATCAAGGAAAGGCCAGCCTTTACAGAAGCCAGACTTACACTGGGCGAATACTACCTGCAGACTAAAAAGTATGATGATGCTTTAAAGCATTTTCATTTTGTGCTAAAGGCTAACCCTGGCACAGTAGACTATATCTATTTGATAGGTCAAGCGTTAGAGGGTAAAGGCAAAATAAAAGAAGCAATCCAGCAATATGAGCTGGCTTTGCGATATGTGCCTGATTTTCAACCAGCTAAGGAAGCCCTGGAAAAGTTGAAGGCCAAAAAATAGGGGGCACTATTATGGACAAGAAAAAATTTAAGCAATTATCGCTGGCAAGTCTAATAATTTTATTGCTGGTCTTTGCCTATTTTTACTGGCAAAAAACAGACCCCCTGGAAACCATACCTGTAGGCGATATAAGTGAACCTCCCAAATATGTTTTGTCTATGTATGGGGACAAAAAGTATTCTTTAGAACAACCTTTAGGTATAACAGTTTATGACAATGAGGTTTTTGTCTCTGACTCGGACGCAGGTAGAGTGTTGGTCTTTGATCAGAATGGTAAGTTATTGAGGATTATTGGAGAAAAAGACAAAAAGCTTAGAAATCCTTATGGTCTGGCAATTCACGCTGGAAAGCTTTATGTGGCTGACGGAGGACTGGCAAGAATCGCTATCTTTACTGTCCAGGGAGATTTCAAGGGGTACTGGCTTCCCAAGGAGGAGAATCGAATTAATGTGCCTGCGACGATATATGTAGATGACAATAGAATAGTAATCAGCGATTTGGTTCGCAGCGGTATATATGTTTTTGATCATCAAGGTAACCTGAAATTAGCTTTTGGCGGCAAAGGTACAGAAAAAGGCTTCTTAAATAAACCCCACGGCTTTGTAATTAATGAGCGGGGAGAATTTATTGTGGCTGATAGTAACAATAATAGAGTGCAGATTTTTGATAACAAAGGGAAATTTATCAAAATTCTTGGTGAGAATGAAAGCAATAAAGGAGAAATATTGACCCCAAGAGGCATCACCCAGGACGAACAGGGTAATATCTATGTCGTCTCCGGTCTGGAAAACAGAGTTTATGTTTTTGATAAAAATGGAAAATTTAGATTTAATTTTAACGAGACCGCTAATGGTGATACTTTAGGCTTGCCCAGTGGAATCGCCTACTCAGGACGTAAAGTCTATGTAACAGAATATGCCAATAAGCGGGTAAGTGTATTTAAGTATTAAATGAGCCTGTAAGGCAGATGCCTTACAATATAAAAATAAAGGGGTGATGGGTTAAATGTCTATTTTAAAAAAGAGAGGAGGACCTATATTGAAAGGGCGCTGGTTGACCCAAATATCATTAATTGGATCTCTGCTTTTATTCAGCGCTCAAGCAGCTTACGCTTTACCAACAACTCCACCATTGGCCAGTACTACCCTTAGCAGCGCGGCCAGTGCTGGAGGAACTACGATCACTGTTACCAGTACCACTAATATTGATGTTGGCGATGTACTGGTCCTTGACCAAGGCGTAATTGGCAAGGAAGAACGGGTGCGAGTAGCTGGTATAGCTGGAACTACTATAACCATAGCCGGAGCAAGTAATGGTTACAAGTTACAGTACAGTCATAATAGTGGTGCTACTGTAGTAGAAATTGATACTGTTGGTTTGACCAATGCCAATCCCAATACTCCTGCTACTACTTATGAACACGATCCGGGAGATCCTGATAATTTCCAAGGGGTGATGGATCCTAATTTTAATAACAATTTACCGGTCACCAGTGGGCCTCACGGTCGTTATACCACCAATACCAATGGTTGTGGACGCTGCCATCAATTACACCAAGCTAAAAGTATAAGATTAATCAGGTTTGATACAGCTGCAGCTCAAAACCCAATTTATGGAGTTTGTACTTATTGCCATAGTTTTAATGGGCAAAGTACCTATGATGTTAAAGATGGTATGATCTGGGATACCAACAATGGCTATCGCTATGCTACTAATGGTGGTGGTTTTGAACGCATGCTGGTGGTTGAGGGGCCGGCACAAGTAGCTACTGTAGTAAAAGTATCGGCTAAACACCGAGTAAATGAACAAGCAACTATAAATACCGATGGCTCAATTTCTTATGTAAAGTTTAATGCCCCTGGAGGTTACCAGGAAACAAACGGTCACGTGGAATTGCGTTGTTCAAGTTGTCATCAGCCCCACGGAACTTCTAACAGCCGTCTGCTGGTAACCAGAATACAAACAGCAGATACCAGTGGGAACCCCATCTGGCGTGATACATCTACTTCTGGAACTAAAGTAGTAATTAAGGTAAATAACCCTTTTAGTGATGAAAAAACAGAATACAACGAAGAAATTGCTACTTTCTGCGGCGCGTGCCACTATGACTATCTTTCCAGCAATGCTTCACAGAAAAGTGGATATTATATGCCCAATTATTATCGCCACAAGATGAAAATGGGACCCAATTCAGGTTTAAATGACATTAACACAAATGATGGTACTTTTGGTTATAATTCCAGTAAATTGGTTTTACCGCTGGCCAGCATCGGAAATGATGGTACTAGCACCGGAGCTGCCAATACTGTTATATGTTTGACCTGTCATTACGCCCATGGGACCTTTGTGCAGGTAACTGGAATAAAGACTTATGACCAGATCCAGCTTAATAGTAATACTAATCTAAATACAGTTAATGGCTATGAATCTCCCAAAAACCTGCGGATGGATAACAGGGGAGTCTGCCAGAACTGTCACAACAGAACAAAGAGTACAGTAAAACCGGTACTGGTGCAGGTTTTAGATCCTGCTCAAGATGGTTCAAAAGAATATGGTCAGACTGGTTCGTTGCTACCTGGTAAAGCTGTTTCACCCACTGCTAATACCATTCTAATCCGCTTCGACCAGTACATGTGGAGGGATAAAACCGATCCGACTGGTGTTGCTGGTAGTGTTGAAAACACTGGACATTACAAGGTGACAGACATGACAGCTAGCCAGAATATTTCTGTAACATCTGCTACTCTGCAGCCCGATGGACGTACTGTACTGTTAACTCTCGGCTCTAGTCTTACTCCTGGTAACCAGATTAAAGTCGAACTGCAAGCGATTGGTGCTACCAATATTAAAGACCTGAACTTTAATGAGGTAAACCCGGCAGATACGAATAATATTGTAACTTTCACTAAATAATTAGGCGCGGGGAATCTAGCATGATTCCCCGCTCGACCTTCTTCTGGGGTGGGAAAATGGCCAGAAAAATTAGTTGTTTCTTATTTGCTGTTGTTTTTTTTCTAGGAATTGGAGCATATTATTTCTCTCACGGTTATTCATTATCTTATTCTAGTCCTGCAAGAAAAACGATTTATCATTTTTGGCCATCTGGTAATAATAGAATGCTTAATCAACCATTGGATGTAGCTAAGACAGGTAACGATTTATACTGGATTGCTGAAAGTACAAACCAGCGGCTTAGTGCCGTCAATAATAACGGCACAATAGTAAAAGTTATAAACTTAGAGGGAAATTTCGCCCCTGGGAGTATTTGGTGGCAAAACAACCATCTTTATGTTTGTGATTTAAATAGTAATCAAATAATGATATTAGATAAAAATGGAAATTTGATCAATCGTCTATTTTTATCAACAAATGGGGCTATTGTTAAACCTGTTTTTATTACAGGAGACAACCAAGAGCGATTATTTGTGGCTGATGTTTTTTACCATCAGGTAATTGTTTTGGATAACCTGGGTAATATCATTCAGAAAATCGCTAAGCCGGGCCATGAAAAAGGCCAGGTCTATTATCCTTACGGTATCGCTTATGATCAAGGGAACAAACGAATTTATGTCAGCGATTTTGGCAACCAGGAAGTAGATATTTTCGATATAAATGGCAGTTGGCTAGGGGATATCCCCACCTTAAGAGGCAAGCAAATACGCGGTCTGGCATGGGATGAGCGCCGCGAATTGCTTTGGGCCGTCGACATTTTTAATCATTCTGTTTTAATCTTAAATAAGGAATATAAAATTGTTGAACAAATTAATGAGCTGTCAACTGGCCAGTTCTTATATATCCCAAATAGCGTAAGGGTTTTCGGTAACGAAGTACTAATTGCAGACAAAGAAAATAACCGGATAGTACAGAGGATTGAGGTCGATAGAAAATGAAAAAATTTTTTCAGATTATCTTTATGTTTTTTTTCTCATTTTTACCCATAACTCCGGTTATGGCAGCCCCTGACTATCCATTAATTATAAATTACAGGCCCCTGGCAGGAGATCAAGGGGCAGGCATTGATACCGTTAAATCCCCTATTACTATTACCTTTGACCGGCCTATGAATGCTGCTACAATTAATACAAGTACTTTTTATCTCAAGGATAGTAATAATAATTTACTAAATACAACTGTCACTTATGATAGTAATACCAGGGTGGCTACCCTGACATTAAATCCTGCATCAACAAAATTGAATACTAATCAAGTCTATACTGTTTTTGTTATTGGCGGAGTTTCTGGGATTAAAGATAGCAATAATAATCCACTTCCAGGAAATTTTCAATGGTCTTTTGCGACAGGAACTTCGGATTATTTTGTGCCTCATCGCAATTATTCTACCAGTACTGCAAAATGTGGAATATGTCACCAACTGCACCAGGCACCGGAGTATCGACTGGTGCGTAACAGTTCTACTTCAACTCTTTGCTTTACTTGTCATGATGGATCTGCCAGCAATTATAATATTAAATCACTTTTTGCAGCTGGCACCATTTCCTTTCACCCGGTGGCAGGCATATCTTTGGCTGGTAATTCTGATAAACTGAGATGTGTTGATTGCCATAACCCTCATAATGTTAATGATAACCGTCCCCTTGCGCCAGCTGCTTCAGGTGCTTTGTCTTATAGCCGCGGAGTTGCACCACCTGCGCGGCCAGCCTGGAGTCAGGTCGCAGAAGGGGACTGGAATTATAAAATAAGTATTTCGTATCAATACGAACTATGTTATCGCTGTCACTCAACCTGGGATCCAGCCAACCCAACCCATGCTGCTTTAACTTTACGGGATATTGCCAGGGAATTTAATCCTAATAATAAGGCTTTTCATCCAGTAGAAGCAGATAGTCCCAACACAAAGGGAATTTTTGTTTCCGGCTATTCCGCAAGTACCAGGATCTTCTGTACTGATTGTCATGGCTCTCCGGTTTCAGGTGCAGCCAGAGGACCTCATGGCTCTACAAATGTTAAGATTTTAAAAGGACTTTATGATAATAATACAGGAACTGGAAACAGCCAGCATTTATGTTTTCGCTGTCATAATTATAACGCTTATGCCCAAAGAGATCCTTACAGAGATTCAAATCTCACAGGATTTTATAATAGTAATAGAGGCAATCTGCATGCTTATCACACGGACAAATTAAACAGCATTCGCTGCCAGTATTGTCATTCTGCGGTAGTACACGGTCTTAATAGCAATAAACACCTGATTCTGAACACCAGTTTGGAATCCAATCCCTACAAAAGTAGTATTGCCAAAATTACTTACTATCAAGAAAGTAGTGGTAACTATAGTGCAAATAACTGCCGGGTTAATGATACTAATCTTTGCAGTGCACATTCAAATTAATGGAGAGTAATTAGTATGTTAAGAGTATTATCCAGTATCCGATTAGCTAATTTAATCATATTAGTTTATTGTATTTTCTTGATTATCGCTATGCTTAAACCTGAAAAGAAGCTGCTGGATTCTATTTGGTTTTTTATTTTAGGGATATTGTTTTTTTTCAATCTTACAGCCTGTACCCTTAAACAATTGGTTAATTATCGTAAAAACAAAATTGGCTTAGCGCTCTTTCATATTGGACTAGTATTAGTCCTTTTGGGAAATGGTATCAATTTTTTCTGGGGAAAAGAAGGTATTTTACAACTGGGGATTGGACAAACCAGGATTGTTGATAAAAGCAATTTATTAAATTATCGGGAGGGCAAATTTGCTTCCCCGTGGGAAGGGGATTTAGAAATCACGCTCCAAGATATAAAAATAGAAATGGATCAGGGTAAACCTAAAGTTAAGTATGGAAATTTACTGGTAGTAAACAGGAAAAACAACGCCATAGCTCAGATACCTTTTGATTATGTAAATTCATTTCAGTCAAACGGCCTTTATTTCTGGCCTTTGGAAAGAGGCTATGCTCCTGTATTAGAGTTAACGGATGAACTGATTCACTGGAGTCTACAAACTAAAAAATTAAATAACCAGGAAGTGTACGAAGGAAATTTAAAAACTGGTGATTTAGACCTGAAAGGCCAGCTGAAAGAGCAAAAATTGATTTTAATCTATCAACAAGGAAAAGAAACAAAAGAGAAAGTTTTAAGTCAAGGACAAACAGTATTCATTAATGGACAACAAATTAAATGGCTTGAAACCTCATACTGGCTGGCCTTTTCTGTTAAATACCAGCCAGGCAATAGTATAATCTGGCCAGGAACTCTCTTGCTGATTATTGGTAGCGCCTATCATTATCTACCACTGCTTTGGAAGAAGGGATAACATGTTTAAACTTCAAGTAATAAATTTATGGACAAGCGTTAGTTTCTATGGTGTCGCCTTTGTTTTTTGGGTTGTTCACAGCTACTGGTATAAACCCATTCTGCTTAGGTTTAGTAATTATTCAGGTATAATCGGCTTTGTTTTTCATACTATAGCGTTAATTCTACGCTGGATAGAGGTTAATCATGGCCCCTATCATAATTTTTATGAAGTATTAATTTCTGACATGTGGGTAGCCTTATTGTTTTTCGGTATTTTAAGCTATAAGTTACCTGAACTAAAAAACGGCGCCCTTATCGTATATCCTTTGGCTATGGTAGTTATAGCTTATGCTGTCTTCCAAACCCCCCAGCAAACAGAACTTCCACCTTCATATGCTACTTACTGGCTGACCATACATGTGCTCTTTGCTAAACTGTCCTATGGTTCCTGTTTGCTTTCGGCTGTAGCTGCTGCTCTATATCTGCGTGAAAGAAAAGAGATTTTCGAGAAATGGCAATATCGGCTTGCAGGTATAGGATTCTTTAACCTTGCTGTAATGATTGCTTCAGGAGCAGTTTGGGCATATAAAGCCTGGGGGCGTTTCTGGGGCTGGGATCCCATCGAGACCTGGGCTTTGATCTCCTGGCTTGTGTACGCATTGTACTTACATTTATGGAGAACGCAAAACTGGCGTGGCACAAAATCAGCCTGGTTGGCTATTATCAGTTTCTTATTCGTAATCCTGGCATTTTTCTGCCTTAAATTTCTATATCCTTCTGTTCACGAAAATCTCAGCATATAGAATATTTAGTTCATCTGGAGCAAAAAGATTACCCTCCGGGGTAGTCTTTTTTTGGCACAATCAGAGGATGGTAGAACTGCCAGAATTGTCACTATAATTGAAATAAGAGAAATAAAAGGGGGAAATAGCATGGATTGGTCAACTTTAATGGCCCATATGTATGGAACAGTTATTAGCGGAGTTATGTTTGCTGCAGGTATATATTTTTTCTTTGGATTAAGTGGAAAAACTTCCTTTGGTTATAAAGCTTTTGGAGCGGTTATGAGTAGTCTGGGAGGGTTGCTCTTTTTGCTGACCTTAATTCCTGCATTTTAATGCCAAGGAGGTTACATCAGCAAATGTCCATAGTATGCAAATGCGGATATGAACATTATGATGAATCCAAAATCATTAAACGACGCGATCCAATCACAAATCAGGTACGCCCAGTTTGTAAAATATGCGGGAGAAGAGTTTTTTTTAAATCTGTTAATCCTGCTCAATATAAGAGAATGTTAAGATCTATCCAGACATAGGATAGGTCTTTTTTTTACCCTAAATGGTAGAGCGAAAGGCAAAAAGTTTTATATGAATAGCAATTCAGTGCAAAACTAAAATGTAGCTAAATGTTTTAGTTAACAAATATTCATGTTTTTGAGCAGTTTAGTGACTATCTCTGTTTTTTCCCGGGATTTTTCTCGTCGAATTTTAGGGGCTGGCTTATAATATGACTAAACAATTCAGTATTCGGAAAGGAGGTAATTTGAGGCCAGGAGCCCGTAGCAGACAATAACTAACCTCAATTAATTTAAGAAAGGAGTGGCAGTATGAGCATTAATACTGAGGTCGGAATGGGTCAGAACGTAATTGAACATCCAAAACGTTCCCAGGCTGAATGGAAAAAAATCGCTGATAGTCCTGATTTTAAAACTCTTATTAACGCCAAAGGAAAATTTTTGATTCCTACCATCATATTTTCTTTTGTTTATTACTTTGCACTTCCTATTTTAGCTGGTTATGCCCCTGGCTTAATGAAAACAAAGATTGTTGGTGCTATTAATTTTGGCTATTTATTTGCACTTTCCCAGTTTTTCGTAGCCTGGATAATTGCCGGACTTTATAGCTCAGTATCTAATAATACCTTTGATCCGCTGGCAGAAAAAATTAAGCAACAACAGGGGGGGAAGGGTAGATGAAGATTATTACTTTTGGTCTATTTGCTCTTGTTGTTCTTGCTACCCTGATTATTACTTACTGGGCAGCACGACGTACTAAAACTACTGCCGAATTCTATGCTGCTGGCCGCAGCTTAAGTGGTATTCAGAACGGTTTTGCTATAGCCGGTGACTATATGAGTGCCGCTTCATTTCTGGGGATTGCTGGACTCATTGCTTTAAATGGCTATGATGGTTTTATGTATTCTGTAGGTTGGCTGGTAGCATATATTACTGTTCTACTGGTCGTAGCCGAACCCTTACGAAATAGCGGTAAATATACCATGGCCGATATGCTGGCTTACCGCTTAAAACCCAAGCCGGTGCGGACTGCAGCAGCCCTTTCTACTCTAGTTATCTCCACCTTTTATCTATTAGCCCAAATGGTGGGTGCAGGTAGCTTAATTAAAATGCTAATCGGCTTATCCTATGAAACCTCCATTATTATAATCGGTATAATGATGATCTTATATGTTGCCTTCGGTGGTATGCTGGCAACCACCTGGGTACAAATCATAAAAGCGGGATTATTAATGGCTTGTGCAATTGTTTTAAGCTTTGCGGTTTTAGTAAAATTTAACTTCAATTTCGTGGACTTTTTTGGCGGTTTAAGCCAGAAGTACGGCCAATCATTCCTGGAGCCAGGGAAATTATATAAGAATCCCATTGAATTAATCTCATTAGGATTAGCGCTAGTTTTAGGTACTGCGGGAATGCCTCATATTCTCATGCGCTTCTATACTGTACCTACTGCAAAAGAGGCCCGGAAATCCGTTGTTTGGGCAATGATTTTAATCGGTTCATTCTACATTATGACAACTTTCCTTGGATTCGGAGCAGCATACTTTGTTGGAGCAGATGCGGTCAAAGCTGCTGAAAAAGGCGGTAATATGGCAGCTCCAATGCTGGCCCAATATCTATTCGGTGGACCTAATACAATTGGTGGTGAAGCTGGTTTAGCTTTCGTTTCTGCGGTTGCTTTCGCTACAATCTTAGCAGTAGTTGCCGGTTTGACTCTGGCTGCATCCAGTGCCTTTGCCTATGATTTTTACACTAATGTAATTAAGGGTGGCAATGTGGATGAAGCTACTCAGGTTAAAGTCGCGAAGAGAACAACTGTAGCTGTTGGTATTGTAGCAATAATTTTGGGGCTTCTAGCTAAAGGCCAAAACGTCGCCCATCTGGTAGCTCTGGCCTTCGCAGTTGCATCCTCTGCCAATGTGCCGGTTATTGTCTTCTCGGTATTCTGGAAGAAGTTCAATACTGGTGGTGCTGTAACCGGTATCCTGGTTGGCCTGGCTTCCTGTATCATTTTCCTCCTGCTAGGCCCCAATGTGATGGATCCAAAGACTGCAATCTTTCCACTGAAGAATCCGGCTATTGTTTCTGTTCCGTTAGGATTCCTGGGTGCCTATCTGGGCAGCTTGTTCTATCGTGAACCGGAAGCCGAAGAGAAATTCGAAGAACTCTACGTACGGGCCAATACCGGTATTGGTGCAGAAGTGTAAAAGAAGCCCCGGCAAAATGCCGGGGCTTCATCTTAATCCCTTTGGATAATGATTTTTAATTAAATGTCCATCATCTTTACCCCAGCCTACTGGAAAACCATTTACTGTTATAGTTAGCCAGCCTTTATTGCCTGAAGCAGGTAGAGGATGGCCAGCAAAGTATTGGAATAATTGTTGATCATCAGGTCCAAATTCAACATTATTAATTGTTTTAATTAACGGCCAGGCTAGAGCGGCACTATGAGCAGGCTCAAACCGATTTTTCTTGAATGCTCCTAAAAGCAGTCCAGGACGCAAAATTTTAAGCCCATTAAAATCAGGGGGCTGTAAGGGGAGCCAGAAAAGATGCTGGTTTCTTTCAAAATAAAATCCTTCTGGGCAGCTATCCAAAAAATCTTTTGCGAATGCTTGCCACGTTTTCAAAGCTGAATTTGTTATATTAACATTAGCTCGTTGGATCTTTGAAGAGATACCCGTTTCTGTTTTTCTCAAAAGAGCAATGAAATGGCCTTCGCCTTCCAGTTTATGAGGCCACAATCTAGTGCATTTTTCCAGCTCGCGATTATTTAAGAGAAGCCATTCGGGATGTCCGCCATCAAAAACAGGTAAGGGATCTGGATGGGAAATTAGACTTAATTCGGGAAAATGAGTCAAAAGCCAGTCAATTACCCCTTCATTTTCAACAGGGTTAAAGGTGCAAGTTGAGTAAACCAGGGTACCTCCTGGTTTGAGCATTGTCACAGCGGCAGAGAGTATTTCTTTCTGGCGTTCAGCACAGAATTCCACCCCGCGCCAGGTCCACTGAGCTCGCAAACTAGGATTTTTGCGGAACATTCCTTCCCCTGAACAAGGAGCATCAACAACAATTTTATCAAAAACCTGAGGTAATTTTTGAGCTAGTTTGGCAGGCAGTTCGTTGCTGATTATACAGTTACCAACTCCCAGTCGTTCTATATTTTCTGCCAGCACTTTTAGTCTGGTTGCAGATGGTTCATTAGACCATAGCAATCCCTGACCGCCCAGGCGGGCAGCTATTTGGGTAGATTTTCCGCCAGGAGCAGCGCATAAATCCAGGATCCATTCACCAGGCCGGGGGTCTAAAGCACTTACAACGGCCATGGCACTTGGCTCCTGCAAATAATACAGGCCTGCCTGGTGATAGGGGTGATTCCCGGCTTTCGCTGACCGGGATATATAATAACCTTCCTTACACCAGGGGACCGGTTCTTCTAAAAAGTGGAGCTCTTGCTTCAAAGTATGTGTTTGGATCTTTAATAGGTTTACCCTTAACCCTTTCCGGGCGGTTGTTGAGTAGGAGTTAAGAAAAGCGGTGAACTCATTGCCAAGCCAGGACTGCATTTTGGTTGTATACTCTTCAGGGAGAGGAGGGAATTGGTTCATTCATGTATCGCTCCTTTTTATCAAACAGGACAATTTAAGGCTAGCTGTCTAATTGCACGCTAAACGGTATTATCTACAGTCTAAATGGTTATATATGTTTACTAACGAATGTACTGACATCTGGACAGGTAAAAAAAACTCTTAGCGAAAAAAATAATGAAAATTCCATATTATCTAGCTATATTGTTGGTAAGAAGAGAGCGAAAGGATGAGGTCTATGAGCCAGTGGTGTAGAATTTGTGAAGAACCTCTAGAACGTCCTAAAGACCGTTCGATTTGTGACCGCTGTGAAAGTCAGGTTGATCGACAAGCCCGAAGTAGCTGGTCGCCATTAACTGCTGAAGTAGTTAGACAGAGACTACGTCAAAAAGGTTATCAAAGAGCTAGTAAAAAGTCAAATTCCAGTTAGAAAAAAGGCCGGAGCCTGGGGCTCCGGCTTAGTTTTTGAGGAGGGACAAGAGGGAGCGGTATAAAATGTAGAGGGTGGCGCCAACTCCTGCCAGGAACAGGAGTAGGGCAACAACTTTGGCCATAAACATCACCACTAACTATTGTTGCCCTGGTAATGACAATATATGCGCCATACAAAAAATAGGTGTCAAATATAAAGTATGTAAAAAAAGTTTTCAAAAAATACAAAATTATCTTGTTGTTCTGCTAATAAAGACATTATAATTAAGTATAGAAAGAGAACGGGGAGGGGAAAAAGTGGTTAAAATTGAAATTAACAGTCGCTGGTGCAAAGGTTGCGGTATTTGTGTAGCTTTTTGCCCACAAAAGGTCCTGGAACTATCTCTTTTGGGAAAGGCAGTGGCTGTAAGTCCTGAAAAATGCATTAACTGTAAAATGTGCAGTGAACATTGCCCTGATTATGCTATTGAAGTGTTCAAGGAGGAATGAGGGGTGAGCGGGAGAAAACTGGTACAAGGCAACGAAGCCTGTGTCTATGGGGCACTGGCTGCGGGAGTTAGATTTTATGCGGGGTACCCGATAACCCCGTCTACCGAGATTGCAGAAATGATGGCAACTGAACTGCCAAAATATCAAGGCACATACATCCAGATGGAAGATGAAATTGCCAGTATGGGGGCGGTATTAGGTGCGAGTATGGCTGGAGTAAAAGCCATGACTGCGACCAGCGGCCCAGGCTTTTCCTTGATGCAAGAAAATATTGGCTATGGTTATATGGCAGAAGTCCCTTGTCTGATAGTAAACGTGCAGCGCATGGGGCCAAGTACAGGCGTCCCGACGGCCCCTGGTCAGGCTGATGTACAACAGGCACGCTGGGGCACTCATGGAGATCATCCAGCCCTTGTACTTACCCCCTGGAGTGTAGAAGAATGTTATACCCTGACTAAAAAGGCGGTAGAGCTCAGCGAACTACTATCTATGCCAGTTATCTTACTTATGGATGAAGTTATTGGACATATGCGGGAAAGCATAAATATAGCCGAAGAATTAAATTTCGCTCAAAAGGCAGAGCGAGCACTTCCTGCTCTTTCACCTCAAGAATATCAGCCCTATCGGGCCGATGAAAAAGGGCGAATTCAGCTGGCACCTTTTGGGCATGGGTATCGTTATCACATAACGGGTTTAGTCCATGATGTTAAAGGTTTTCCTACGAATAACCCCAAACTTATTGAGGAACAGCTCGTAAGAATTCAGCGGAAGGTTGAACTAAACCGACAAGAAATTGAGCTTTATGAAACCTATTATGCTGATGATGCAGATTATCTACTGGTTAGCTATGGTTGTTCTGCCAGATCCGCGTTTGCTACAATGCGCAAGCTAAGAGCTAATGGTTTAAAAGTAGGACTTGTGCGTTTGATTACCCTCTGGCCATTACCGGATAATTCACTTAGGAACATTGTCAAGAATAAAAAAAGAGTTTTTGTTGTCGAGATGAACCAGGGCCAGATTACCAGGGAAATAGGAAGAGTTGTTGCCGGCCTTTGTAAGGTACAGGGCATTCACCGGATTGATGGGGAGCTGATCACACCTAATGAAATTTTGGAAAAGGTGGTGGGATCTTTATGTTAACTGAACTGAAGCCATTTTTGCGGCTGGATCGTTTACCCCATATCTGGTGCCCTGGGTGTGGCAATGGCTTGGTCATGGCAGGCATTATCAGGGCCATTAAAAGGGCTGGCTTGAATCAGGATGAGGTAGTGATTGTTTCCGGCATTGGCTGTTCTGCTCGAGCCAGCGGTTACCTTGACTTTAATACTGTTCATACTACCCATGGCCGGGCCTTAACCTTTGCCACCGGTATTAAACTGGCCAAGCCCCATTTATCAGTCTTTGTTTTAATGGGAGATGGTGATGCATTAGCAATTGGCGGCAATCATTTTATCCATGCCGCCCGACGCAATTTGGATTTGAATGTCATAATATTTAATAACCAGATCTACGGAATGACCGGTGGGCAGGCAAGCCCTATGACACCAGCTACAAGCAAAGCAACCACTGCACCTTATGGACAACTTGAGCAGCCTTTTGACACGGTTGAACTGGCTAAAGGAGCTGGTGCTACCTTTGTCGCGCGTTCAACAGCATATCATACTCAGTTAACCGCAAAGTTTATTGCCGAGGGAATAAAACACAAAGGATTTGCGGTTACAGAAGTGATTACTCAGTGTCCTGTTGCCTTTGGCAGAAGAAATGGAATGGGCAACCCGGCGGATATGCTGAAATGGCAAAAAGAAAGAGCATTGAATATTGATGTAGCCAAAAACCTGGGGGTAAAACCGGAAGGAAAGTTCCTAATCGGTATTTTACATCAGGAGGAGCGGCCTGAACTTGGTGAGCTTATTGCTTCACAAAAGGCCAGATGGCAAAAGGGGGACAACTAGTATGTTAAAAGAATTTCGTTTATCAGGTACTGGTGGACAGGGGATAATTCTGGCAGCTATCTTGCTGGCTGAAGGCGCAACCCGGCAGGGACTAAACGTAGTTCAGACCCAGTCCTATGGACCGGAAGCACGGGGTGGAGCGTCCAAGGCAGAAGTTAAAATAAGTGATGAGCCCATTGATTATCCCAAAGTTGAAATGCCGGAATTATTATTGGCTTTGTCTCAGGAGGCCTATGATAAATATCATAATTCCGTCCAAGAGCGAGGAATCATAATAGTCGATGAGGACCTGGTCCCCCATACAGTTAATACTAATTGCCAGCTGTTCAAGATTCCATTTACCCGTTTGGCTAAAGAAAATATCGGTAAAGAAATTGTAACTAACATTGTAGCCCTAGGCGCGATTGCCGCCTTAACAAAAGAGCTTGATTCCACGTCGATTTTAGAGGCTTTACAGCAAAGAATTCCCAGCCACTTGCTTGATATAAATCTTAATGCCTATAACTTAGGTTATAAACAGGGAGTGCAAGCATATGCGCAATCCCAGACCTTCACCAGACTGGAACAGAATAGCCAATAGTGTACGGGATGTCTGCTTCCATCGCTGGGGGGGACCAAGAAGCCCGTTAGCTGTTGGCTATTTGGAGCAAACCATGCTACCAGATATCCTCTGGTTTTTGCATCGGCTTGAGCCCTGGTGGCATACAGTATTAGCCCAGGAGCTACTAAAGGATAAGTTTGTGATCCAGCATGGTTTCCCCAATGTTCTAGGCCAGGGGATGGCTGAGGAAATATTGGTTGAAATATCACCCTGGCAGACAGAACAGGGCGAAGAAAAGGACCTCTTGTTTCTTTTGTTATCTCCTATTGCGCTTGATCAGCCGATGCATTATTTGACAGAAACTTTTCCTTTGCCAGAGGAAATCTGGGCAAAATTTAAAATGGCCTGGCGGCAACAGTACAATTTCCTCACCAGGTGGCAACCACAAATCCTCGATTTTATTAGATTATGGCAGGACAATAAAGACTTTCAGCTAACCTGGCAATTTAGAACAGAGTTGTGGTTAGTTGGCATCAATTCTGATTGGGACTTTTATCTTAGCCAGCTTATACAACTGGAAAAATGCCGTATAGGTTTGCTAAACAGTCTAGAAGATTCATATGATCTTGACTTGATTCCATCTAATTGGTTAAACCTAAAAGCAGATGGCCAAGTAGAACTGAACAAAACCGGGAGTAAAATAATAACCCCCTGGATTGTAGAAGATATAATAAATACAGTCGAAGACCGTATGTTATTAGGTGGACCAACTCATGGCATCAACTCAGCTATGGGGGTTCTAGCCAGATTATATCCTGAACAAATAAAGTATTTACTAGATTTAATTGTAGATCGTAATCGGCAAGGATGGTTACCTTTGCTGGAAAGCTGGTATGCGAGGGCAGACAAAGAGATAAAAATTTATCTAATTGATGCAATTGGACATTTAGGCAAACAAAAGGCATTACCATTTTTAATCACTGCACTGCAAGCTGATGATGCTTCCATCATTCTGGCAATTTGTGAAACCCTGGCTATGATAGGTGATCGAAGTTGCGGCTTTGCCCTTAGCGCTCTGTTAAAGAACGGCAGTTATATTGTGCAGGAGAAAGTAGTATATACTCTGGCTGAATTGAAATTCACCCCGGCCCTTAAAAGCTTCCAGAAGATGCTTGACGATCCTAACGTTTCTCCAGAGTTAAAAAGAACAATCAAACGTGCAATTCATATTATTAATACACCCTCTTCCAGTTAAAAACTGGAGAGGGTGTTTTTGAATTCATCATAGATGTCCTTGAGATTTTCTGATTTTTGAAGTCTAGTGATCAAGAAACTAAGAAATTCAGATATAGCTTGATGGGGAGGTAAAGGTATTTCTTGCAAAAATGACTTTAGCCAAATGTACTGATTTTCATATAATTTTATGTTTAAATTAATTTCTTTTGGCATAATATTGCCGTTTGCTTGTTGTTGGGCCGAGTTCTTGTTATCTTTTTCCTGTTTTTGTTCTTTAGTAATATACCATTGCTCTCGCGCAAGTCGTTCTACCTCAGGTTCGTTTTTAATTTGGGGATGGGAAACAACTTTACTAAACCAGAAAATGGCTTCATCAAATTTACCCAGTCTGCGTTTTAACTCACCGATTAAATAGAGCTGTCTTACTTCCGACATTTCATTCTGAGTATAACTATTTAAATAGTTTTCTTCATAATGCTTACAGGCTAGTTCCAGAAAAAATATTTCTTTCTCTTGATTTCCCAAAAAACGATAACACCAGGCTGTTCTTAGAAATAGCGGAGCCAATTTATGGGGCGGTTTTTTGCATATTTGCATAGTGCGAATTAATAACTCAAAAGCCATAGCAGCATATGTCCAGTTCGGCTCAAACTTAAATTCAGGGTCCTTAGCTTTTAATATAGGCAGTAAAGTTTTTAGTCTTTCCTTTTCCTCGGAAGGGTGATCGGTTCCAAAAGTTTTGCTGGGAGCAGCATAATGGCATTGGGGACAAACAGCTACTTGATAAAGAAGGGGATTAATACCACTATACTGGGGACAAAAGTCAGAGTCTCTTCCAATAAGGCTATAACTGCTGCTTTTTACCCGATAAACTTCAACTACTGTATGACATATCGGGCAAGTTTTTTTTACGCTGAATATTTGGTTACTCATAGTAAGCCTCCTTTACAAAGAAAAAATTCTACATTAAACGATATTTTCCTCCAAAGTTTTATTTTTTACTTGCAAAAGGAGGGGTAAATGTAGTTATACTATATAGGGGTGGTAAAGTTGGCGCTCAGGACAAGGAGGAAAAAAAGTGTTTGAAGTAGCAATTAAGGAAAGTTTTGCAGCGGCCCATCTCATTAGAAATTATCCCGGGGATTGCGCAAGATTACATGGTCATACCTGGTTTGTAGAAGTAGGTATTTATGGCGAAGAACTGGATGACCTGGGGATGCTAATAGATTTCAGCAAACTGAAACAGATTGTTCGCAGTTATTTGAAAAAACTTGATCATCAATTAATAAATGATTTACCAGAGTTTCGGGAAGGAGAGCTTAATCCTACCGCAGAGAACCTAGCTTTCTATTTGTATCATCAAATAAATCAGGTTATAAAAAAGGAATGGCCCGATAAAAAAATTGCATTAGGATGGGTTAAAGTTTGGGAATCCCCTACAGCATGGGCTATTTATCGGAGGGGTAAAAATGAAAACATATCTGGTTAAACATGAGCTTACATATAATGGAGAACAGCTCTCATCGCTGTTTGCATATCGCAATTTTAGAGTTCAAGGCGATAGTATCGTAGCTTTTATCGGTCCCTGTCGTGTTGAATTATCTGAAATGGTGGATTTAGAAGACGTTTTGGCTCAGGACTGGATATATAGCCCCAGGATGTTACATTTTATTATTGAAATTTTTCATCTAGATCTGGAGAAAATGGTAATTATTCAACGCTTATTCATTGCTATTATTAAAGAACAACTGGAGTATTACGGCGTGAAAGGAATAAAACGTAAAGGAGATGACTTGTATTTAGAAAATAAGAAACTTTCGGTGTCAATAGCTACTCTAAGTCCGGTATCATGCCTGATTCATACTGGATTGAATCTAGAAACAGAAGGAACTCCAGTCGCTACTGTCGGCCTGAGAGAATTAGGGATTGAAAATACTGAAGAATTTGCAGAGCAGGTAATGATCGCTCTGGCAAATGAAGTTGAATCGATTAAGCTGGCCCGCTGTAAAGTAAGGGGAGTTAATTAATGCAAGCAGCTTTTCTGATCGAAATGATGTCATCCTTTCAAGGGGAGGGTACTGTCGTAGGCTTACGCCAGTTATTTCTTCGTTTTGCCGGTTGTAACCTTGCTTGTGCATATTGTGATACCCGTTATTCCTTGCATGCGCAAGAAACCTGGAAAGTTGAATTCCCTCCAGGTACGGGTTGTTGGAACATATTAACAAATCCAGTTACTGTAGAACAGTTGCTAGAACAAATAAAAAAATTTAATCCGGATAAACATCATTCTTTGAGTTTGACGGGTGGTGAACCCCTATTACACTCGGATTTTCTGCAAGAATTTTTACCTAAAATAAAACAAATGGGGTGGAAAATCTATTTAGAAACTAATGGTATACTGGTACATAACCTTAAACAAGTTCTAGATTACATTGACATTATTGCTATGGATATTAAACTGGAATCAGCTACTGGAGCTCCGACCCCCTGGGAAGAGCACCAAAAATTTTTAGAATTAGCGATGAATAAATCCTGTTTTATTAAAGTAGTAGTTAATAGCAGGACGGACAGGCGAGAAATCGGTCAAGTTGCCCAGCTAGGGCCTGAACGTACCATAGCAATTGATATAGTATTACAACCCCAAACTGGTTCAGAATTACCGCCGGCCAATCGATGGATAGAATGGCAAGAAATTTTAAAGCCATTTTATCGGGAGGTAAGAATAATTCCTCAGACTCACAAGATTCTGGGGGTATTATAGAAAGGGTGGAAGTATGGATATCAGAAAAATTGAAACAGCTATGCGAATGATCCTGGAGGCAATAGGGGAGGATCCAGAAAGAGAAGGATTAAGGGATACCCCCAAGAGAGTAGCTCGCATGTACGAAGAGATTTTTCATGGACTGGAAAATGACCCCAGGGAACATTTGCAGGTTTTATTTACTGAAGACCATGATGAAATGGTTTTAGTCAAGGATATACCATTTTATTCCATGTGCGAACATCATTTTTTGCCTTTCTTTGGCAAAGCTCATGTAGCCTATATACCAGCTAAAGGGAAAATAACTGGACTGTCGAAATTAGCCAGGGTTGTCGAAGGGTATGCTAAACGTCCTCAGCTTCAGGAACGTTTGACCAGTCAAATCGCAGATGCTATTATGGAATGCCTTCAGCCCCGGGGCGTCCTGGTAGTTGTGGAAGCAGAGCATATGTGCATGACCATGCGGGGAGTTAAAAAACCTGGCTCATATACAACCACTTCAGCTGTAAGAGGAATTTTTAAAACTAATAATGCTACCCGTGCGGAAGCATTTAGTCTGATTAACAGCAATTAACAAAAGTAAGGAGAAGAGAAAATGAGTGAAATGGAAAAGGATAAACTCATTTTACTGGCAACTAAGACAGTACCTGCTAATCCTGAAATGATCTATATAGTTGATTTTCTTAATAAAAACCTTAAACACAAAAAGGTGATGTTTGGTCTAACATTAAATAAAGAAGAAAAAACTATGACCTTGTCTATCTATGAGGTATAAAGGAGAGAATGGGTATGAATCAGGTTTGGGTAGCCGGGATTGTTTTTCTGTTAACCTATGCTGTGATTATCTCGGAAAAGTTACATAGGACGGTTGTGGCCCTCCTGGGTGCGGCAGTTTTACTTATCATGGGCACACTCTCTCAAGAAACAGCTTTGCATCATATTGATTTCAACACCTTAGGACTGTTGACTGGGATGATGATCATTGTCGGTATAACCCGTCACTCCGGGGTTTTTCAATATTTGGCAATTGTGGCAGCGCGTTGGGCAAAAGGAGAACCTATGGCTATCATGGTGGCATTAGCGACGATCACTGCTGTACTGTCTGCTTTTCTGGATAATGTAACTACGGTATTATTAATCGTGCCAGTCACCTTTTCTATAACTCGAGAACTGAAAATTAATCCAATTCCTTTTTTAATATCCCAGGTGTTGGCGTCTAATATCGGTGGTACAGCTACTTTAATTGGTGACCCTCCTAATATTATGATTGGCAGCCAGGTTAAAGAGCTAACTTTCAATGCCTTTATCTGGAATTTAGCACCAGTAATAATTATTATTTTTATTGTAACAATTTACTTATTAAAATGGATTTACCGTAAAGACTTAAATGTTGCTCCTGAGCTAAAGTCCCGTTTAATGGCTTTTGATCCCTATAAAGAGATTAAAGACCCTTTACTTCTGAAAAAATCCCTGCTGGTTTTGGCTTTAACCATTGCTGGATTTGCTACCCATCAAATCTTCCACCTGGAATCTGCAACAATTGCCATGGCTGGTGCAACCCTCTTGATGTTAATTAGCAAAGTTGATATGGAAAAAATCTTCCATGAGGTAGAATGGCCAACCCTCTTCTTCTTTATTGGACTATTTATCCTGGTAGGGGGGTTGGTAGAAGTAGGAATAATCAAAGCCATGGCTGAAAAATCTCTGGAAATAACTGAAGGTAATCTCACCTTTGCTGCAATGTTAATTTTATGGGTTTCTGCCATTGCTTCCGCCTTTGTAGATAATATTCCCTTTGTTGCTACCATGATTCCGCTCATCAAAACCATGGGCCAGCTGGGGAACATGGGCAATATTGAACCTTTATGGTGGGCTTTGTCTTTAGGAGCATGTCTGGGGGGAAATGGTACCATTATCGGTGCATCAGCCAATGTTATTGTGGCAGGGATGGCTGAACGTCAGGGCTATCCTATGACATTTGTTGGCTTTATGCGAATTGCTTTTCCCCTGATGATAGTCTCGATAATTATCAGCTCAGCATATATTTATCTCAGATATTTGTTATAGGGGGAAAATAAATGCGTATCCTGATCAGCAACGATGATGGGATCTGGGCCCCTGGTCTCAGGGCCCTGGTAGAAGCACTAAAGCCCCTTGGTGAAATTTTTGTTGTCGCCCCTGATCGGGAAAGAAGTGCAACAGGACATGGTATCACTGTTCACTGGCCCCTGAAAGTAGAACAGGTTGATTTTGGCATTACCGGGGTGCAAGCCTGGTCAGTTGAAGGTACACCCGCCGATTGTGTAAAGCTAGGAATTGAGGTTTTGACTGCGGGTAGTCGTCCTGATGTAGTTGTATCCGGGATCAACAAGGGCCCTAATCTGGGCACGGATGTTCTGTATTCTGGCACAGTTTCTGCAGCCATTGAGGCTATTATAAACGAAGTCCCGGGAATTGCTGTCTCATTGGCCAGCTATCAAGACTTCAACTTTGCAGCTACTGGAAAAGTCGCTGCCTACATGGTTGAAAAATTATTGGAACATGGGATTTCAGAAGATACTATTCTCAATGTAAATGTACCGCCACTGCCGCTGGATAAACTGAAAGGAATAAAAGTAACCAGACTGGGTCAAAGAAGATATCAAAATGCTTTTCACGAGCGAAGAGATCCGCGCGGCAGGGTTTATTACTGGATTGGCGGGGAACCGATAGATCTAGATGCCAGTCAAGACACAGATATCTGGGCGATTGAAGCAGGATATGTTGCTGTTACACCAATACACTTTGATTTAACCAATTATAAAATCATCCAGGAAGTAGATGGCTGGGATTTGTCGCTGAAATAAATTGGCATTAACCCCTGAAAAAAACAGGGGTTATTTTTTTTACCTTTATTACCTCTAAAATCATAAAGAAAATAAATAAATCTTTCTTTATAATAATTTTGAGGTGATATTATGAAAAAGGTTATCCTGGTGAATTTGCTCACGGGAGTAATGATTTTTGGACTCTTGTTTTTATATAACCAAAATAATATTGAAAAGCTTTTTAAGGACAATCCTTCTGTAATGCAAGTAAAAGTAAATGACCAGCAAATTAACATTAAGCTTAACTTCTCTTCAACCCTTTCTGAAAACCTGGTTAATATTTTAGAAAATACACCGCCTGATTATAAAATTTATTTTATTTCCGAAAGCAATAAGCAAATTGATACTTTTTGGCAAAAACACAAGAATAAAATATTGGAATTATTAATAAACAGGAAATTAACTGCTGCTGAAGAGCTGGTTCAGCATTTATCACAACAGCGCATACAGGGGCAAATTGTTGTTACCGATAAGGGAACCTTGCTAATTTTGAAACAAAATAAAAATTTCCTGGTGGAATTGATACCGGTAAATTTACTATCAAGCAGCTAATTTCTATGGTGAAGGGGGATATCATGAACAGATTGATTCTATATATAAACGGACCAATACTGGCAATAGGACTTTACACCTGGTTATATGTCCGGGAATATTTTGGTTTGATTTTACTGTTAGCTATATTTGCGCTGGGTTATCAGTACTTGTTAATGAAAAATTTGATACCCGGGTTACCTTTCAGTAACCAAAAAAAGTATGAGCTGGTACAATTCAGCGATATTGGCGGTCAGGAACGCGCTATTAAAGAACTACAAGAAGCTCTGGATTTTCTTAACCTTTCTCAAGAAGTACAAAGACTGGGTATCCGGCCAATCAAAGGTATTTTGTTAACTGGTCCTCCAGGTACCGGAAAAACATTGTTAGCCAAGGCGGCAGCAACTTATACTGATTCGGTTTTTCTTTCTGTTGCAGGATCTGAGTTCGTTGAAATTTTCGCCGGTAATGGTGCCAAAAAGGTACGTCGCCTATTTAATGATGCCCGTAAACTAGCGAGGAAAGAAAAGAAAAGACATGCGGTTATTTTTATTGATGAAATGGAAGTTGTGGGGGGCAAACGAGGCAGAGTTGCCAATCAGGTTGAGTATGACCAAACATTGAATCAGTTATTAGTAGAAATGGATGGCTGCCAACCGGAGGATAGTGTTCACATTCTGGTTATTGGTGCAACCAACCGCCCTGACCTTTTAGACGATGCTCTATTAAGGCCTGGCCGTTTTGATCGCCATGTGGAAGTAAGCTTACCTGACATTAAAGGGCGGGAAGCAATTTTAAAAATACATTTACGCAACAAGCCTGTCAGCCCTGACCTGGATCTATATGCAATTGCTAAACAAACTTATGGTTTTTCTGGAGCGCAATTGGCCAGTGTAGCTAATGAAGCGGCTATCTATGCTTTGCGTTCCGGAAAAGAACATATTGGGCAGGAGGAGTTCTTAAAAGCGATTGACAAAATTCTTTTAGGTGAACACAGAGACACACTATTAAGTGATGCTGAAAAATTCAGAATCGCAGTCCATGAGATAGGTCATGCTTTTATTTCTGAATTTTATTTCCCCAAAAGCATAGCTCAGATTACGATTGTCCCCAGAGGCAAAGCATTAGGCTTTATCAGACAAATACCAGAAAAGGATGAGCCAATCAAAACTGAAAGTGAAATTAGAAAGAAAATCAGGGTGTTATTAGCCGGGGGGTTGGCGGAAGAAACTATTCTCGGTGAAAAGAGTACGGGCAGCAAAGGGGACTATCAACAGGCTCTATTGTACATCAAGGAACTCATTTACTGTGGAATGAGTGGCTTAAAGCTGGTCGATCCTGAAAGGATTCCGGAAGAAATCATAACTGAAAAGATTAATGATATTGCGGAAATGGAATCACAAATAGTTTTGGAGATTTTTAGTAATTATCAAAATGATTTAGTTCAATTAAGCAATATTCTTTTAGAAAAAGAAACTCTAACGGGCGATGAATTTTACAACCTGCTGCCTTCTTTCGGCAAGTAACGCTGAAAGAAGGCTTTTCCATATCTGCGGATTATGATAAAATTATTACATATCAGGCTGGAGGGTAAAAGATGTCGCGTTCTGTAGAGGTTATCAATAAAAAAGTTGCGCAAATTTTAAATCAATATAGCATGAGATTAGCGGTTGCTGAATCCTGTACAGGTGGATTATTAGCTGCCAAGATTACCGATCTTCCCGGCAGTTCTGAATATTTCTCGGGCGGTATAGTGGCTTATGCCAATGATGTTAAAGTAAATTTATTAGGCGTTAAAACAGAAACTATCGAAAAGTATGGTGCTGTCAGTTCCCCTTGTGCCCGGGAAATGGCAAAGGGAGTAAAGGAACGACTTGGAGCTGATTGCGGAATTGCTATAACAGGCATAGCAGGACCGGGTGGAGCTACCCCTGATAAACCAGTGGGACTAGTTTATTTTGGTATTGCAATTGCAGAGTTCACCTATGTGGAAAAGCAGTTCTTTAAAGGCGACCGGGCAGAAATACGTAAAAAAGCAGCTGCTCACGGTTTGAAATTGCTTTACCAGATCATAACAAATAGATACCTTAATGAAAGGAGTTAGTAAATGTCACAGGAAAAATACTTTTTTGGAAATTTACAATTAAGCAAAAACGTATATCGCGCTATCAAAGAAATGGGGTTCGAAGAGCCTTCGCCAATTCAGACCCAGGCAATTCCCCCCTTATTAGCCAATAAAGATGTTATTGGTCAAGCTCAGACTGGAACAGGGAAAACTGCTGCCTTCGGTATTCCGATTGTGGAGAAAATCAATCCTCGCTATAAAGGAGTACAGGCATTGGTTTTAACTCCTACCCGGGAATTGGCCATCCAGGTTGCTGAAGAAATTAGTAAGATTGGCAAGTTTAAAGAAGTAAAAACTTTGCCGATTTATGGTGGACAACCTATTGAGAGACAAATTCATGCCTTGAAAAAAGGGGTACAGATTGTCATTGGAACTCCTGGCAGGATATTAGACCATTTAAATCGTAAGACTCTAATTCTTAACAATGTCAAGATGGTGGTTCTGGATGAAGCTGATGAAATGCTGGATATGGGTTTTATTGATGATATCCAGACCATTTTTGAATTTTTGCCCGAAACAAGACAAACATTATTGTTTTCAGCAACTATGCCCGTACCGATATTGAGTTTGGCTAAAAAATACCTTAATGAACCAGAATGGATTACTGTTAGCAAAGATGAACTCACAGTACCATTAATTGAACAAATCTACTATGAGGTAAGAGAAAACGAACGCCTTGCAGCTTTATGCCGGATCTTAGATGCCTCTCAAATTACACAGGCTATTATTTTTTGTCGGACTAAAAAAGGAGTAGATGACTTAGTAGGTAGTTTACAAGCCCGAGGCTATGCGGTAGACGGATTGCATGGTGATTTAACTCAGAGCCAAAGGGATAAGGTTATGAACTCTTTTCGTCTAGGAAAACTGGAGTTTTTGGTAGCTACTGATGTGGCTGCCCGCGGGATCGATGTGGACAATGTCAGTCATGTTATCAATTATGAAGTACCACAAGATCCTGAATCCTATGTGCATAGAATTGGTCGTACCGGTCGGGCTGGCAGGCAAGGCACTGCTATAACCCTGGTAGTTCCCCGCGAATATAAACAGCTAAGACTGATTGAAAAACTTGCCAATACTTCGATTCGCAAGGAAAAGCTGCCTACTCTGGCTGACATAGCTGAAAGAAGAAAAGAAAATGTAATTGCTCGAATTGAACAAATTGTGTCCAATTTGAAACTCGAAGATTACTATCCGATCATTGAAGAGCTAACAACCAGATATGAGCTAAGGGATATTGCGGCTGCTCTATTATTTGGGTGGATTGAGCCTGCAGAAACTGTAGTCAATGAAATCGAGGACAATGATGACGATTCCTTGTTCCAGAACACCGGAGCGGGTCCAGGCATGGTTCGATTCTTTATCAATGTTGGTAAAGAAGATGAAATTACTGTTAAGGATTTAATTTCTTTTATTGTTGAAGAAGCTGGCATTGAAGAAAAACAAATTGGTAACATTCGTTTGCTGGGCCGCTTTAGTTTTGTCGAAATACAGCAGGATATTGCTGAAAAAGTCTATTACTGTTTGCAAAAAACTTATTTAAGAGGACGCCGAATCAATGTCGAACCTGCTCGGAATCGCCAGAAATAAAAAGCTTGACCAGGGAAATGGGAACTGATAAAATAAAAACAAACATCCGTTCAGGGGATGGGAGGAAAAAATAAATGGATAAACAAAAAGCACTGGAAATTGCACTGAGTCAAATTGAGAAGCAATTTGGCAAGGGAGCGGTTATGCGGTTGGGTGAAGCCAGTAATAAAATGAATATTGAAGTAATACCTACTGGTGCCCTCTCCCTTGATATTGCATTAGGGGTAGGCGGAGTTCCCCGCGGTCGGGTGGTAGAAATCTATGGCCCGGAATCATCCGGCAAAACCACTGTTGCTCTGCATATAATTGCAGAAGCACAAAAGAACGGCGGTATTGCAGCTTTTATCGATGCTGAACATGCTTTAGATCCGGTTTATGCGAGAAAGCTAGGGGTTGATGTAGATAACCTGTTAGTATCACAGCCTGATACTGGGGAACAGGCCCTGGAAATCGCTGAATCATTAGTAAGAAGCGGTGCTATTGATGTGCTGGTAGTTGACTCAGTTGCAGCTTTAGTCCCCCGCGCTGAGATTGAAGGGGAAATGGGAGACTCCCATGTAGGTTTACAGGCCCGACTAATGAGTCAGGCTTTAAGGAAATTAACTGGAGCCATCAGTAAATCCAGATGCACTGCTATCTTTATCAACCAAATCCGTGAAAAGGTTGGGGTCATGTTTGGGAACCCGGAAACCACCCCCGGTGGTCGGGCTTTAAAGTTTTATGCTTCCGTCCGCCTGGAAGTTAGAAAAGTTGAGGCCATTAAACAGGGTAATGATGTTGTAGGTAGCAGAACAAGGGTAAAAGTAGTAAAGAACAAAGTTGCTCCTCCCTTTAAACAAGCGGATTTTGATATTATGTATGGTGAAGGTATTAGCAGAGAAGGGAACGTAATTGACCTTGCAACGGAAATAGATATTATCAAAAAGTCCGGGGCCTGGTATTCCTACGAAGGAGAGCGTTTAGGCCAGGGCCGGGAAAATGTTAAAGAATATTTAAAGGAGCATCCCGAGCTGTTACAGGAAATCGAAGAGAAAATTAAACAAAAACTTCTGGCAGGGGCTGATATAACAAGCCCAGCGGAGGTTATCCTAAATGAATAACATAGAAAATAAAAGTTTCAGGGCTGCTTACCAGGCGGCCCTGAAATTATTAGCCTTAAAAGATCGTACGCGCAAGGAAATAACCGAAAAATTAAAAAGAAAGGGTTTTTCTTCCGATTTAGCAAATCAGGTTGTTAGCCAGCTGGAGGAAGAAGGCCTGGTAAATGATTGTAAAGTGAGCCAAACCTATTTCAACGAGCTGTGGAATTATAGTAATGCTGGTCCAACAAAAATATTAAACAAAAGCAAAGAGAAAGGATTGGATCAAGAATTTATTAAAGCAATGATAAATAATCTAACTGAAGAAGAGCTAAAAACAAAAGTTAAAAATATTATAAAAAAACGCATGAAACAAGGAGATAATAAAGCAAAGCTAAGAATATATCGTTATTTATTAAATCAGGGTTTTTCTTACTCACTAATCAACAGAGCCTTTGCTGAGTTAGGGTATAACTTGACAAATCAGCAGGAATAATTTACAATCTTTTAAGAGTGGCATACTCTATCCACAGGAAAAGGCATAACATTGACCGAGAAATGCTCGGTGTTTATTTTTTTATCCATTGGAGGTGACGAAGTGATAGAACTATGGATTGGACTAGCCATTATCAGCGCTATTCTGGCTTTTTGGGGAGGTTATAAATACCGACAGAATGTCGTTGAGAAAAAAATAGGGGAAGCTGAATCGGAAGCCAAACAAATCCTCGAAGAGGCTGAAAAGGCCGCCGAAGCTAAAAAGAGAGAGGCTCTTGTTGAAGCCAAAGAAGAAATCCTGAAAATGAAACAGGAAGTCGAGAGAGAAAACAAGGAACGCCGGGCAGAAATCCAACGGATGGAACGGCGTTTAACCCAAAAAGAAGAAACCCTTGATCGAAAACTGGAGAACATAGAAAAAAAAGAAGAACTACTGAGCAAAAAAGAGGAAGAAATAAACAATTTAAGAAGCGAACTGGAAAATATTCTGTTAACCCAAAAGCAAGAACTGGAAAGAATCTCGGGTTTAACTTCGGAAGAAGCCAAAAACCTACTTCTCAGCCAAATTGAGGAGGAAGTAAAACATGATGCAGCAGTCTTGATAAAAGAAATTGAAACCAATGCCAAAGAAGAGGCTGAGAAAAGGGCCAGAAACATTATTGCTCAGGCAATTCAACGTTGTGCTGCTGATCATGTAGCAGAAATTACTGTTTCAGTAGTATCTTTGCCTAATGATGAAATGAAAGGGAGAATCATTGGTCGGGAGGGTAGGAATATCCGGACCCTGGAGACCCTTACCGGAATAGATCTTATTATTGATGATACACCAGAAGCAGTAATTCTGTCAGGGTTTGACCCTATCCGCCGTGAAATTGCCAGAATCGCTTTAGAGAAACTAATTTTGGATGGTAGAATACATCCTGCCCGTATAGAAGAAATGGTAGAAAAAGCCAAGAAAGAAGTTGAGGGGCAGATCAGAGAAGCTGGCGAACAGGCGGCGTTTGAAGTCGGAGTTCATAATTTGCACCCAGAATTGATCAAACTGCTTGGTCGCTTGAAATATCGTACAAGTTATGGCCAGAATGTACTAAAGCATTCTATTGAAGTGGCACACCTGGCCGGAATGATGGCCAGTGAGCTAGGTGTGGATGTTACATTAGCGAAACGCTGCGGTTTGCTACATGACATTGGTAAAGCTGTTGACCATGAAACAGAAGGCTCCCATACAGAAATTGGTGCTGATCTCGCCAAAAAATATAAAGAATCCAAAGAAGTTATTAATGCGATTGCATCACATCACGGGGATATTGAGGCAACTACTATCGAATCAGTTCTTGTTGCTGCAGCTGATGCCATTTCAGCTGCTCGTCCTGGCGCCCGCCGCGAGACACTGGAAGCATATATTAAACGTTTGGAAAAATTAGAACAGATAGCCAATGAATTCGATGGAGTAGAAAAATCCTTTGCTATTCAAGCGGGCCGCGAAATAAGAATAATGGTCAAACCAGAAAAAATCGATGATTTAACAGCTGTTCGATTGGCACGTGATATTGTCAAGAAGATCGAATCGGAGCTTGAATATCCGGGTCAAATTAAGGTTGTTGTTATTCGAGAAACGCGAGCAATCGATTATGCCAAGTAACTTTAAAGGAGAAGGTTGTTCCTTCTCCTTTTTGCTTGTGTTGTTCTCCTTGGTTATATATGATAATATGATTTTAGGGTTATTTATTGGGAAGGGTGACACAGTTGAAACAAAATCTAACAATGGAAAACGACAATGCTGGTTTACTGATTTCTTTCTTGATCCGCTATCCCGAGATACTGAAGATTATATATGAGCCAAAACAAATGGTCATTACCTTTGCCTTTGGCATCCGAACACCCTTAGAGGATAAGCAATTTAATAAATTTAAAAATAAAGTATCGGATTATATTAATACCGTACTGTATCTAAATAATCAGACTGCTAAAATCCAGGATCTCTCTATAACGTCTATGCATGGAATCAGCTTGGTGGAATTTAAAAGGGACTTAACTACTTTTGAAAAAAATGAACTCAATGTGTTGATTGAACTTCTAAAAAGAGAGTATGAGGAAAAGTTACTGGTAGAGGATATGGGAAGTGTTGAAGAAGATGTACTCTGGCTACATGAAGAGATTATTAATAATTTTTTACTGAATCTGGGTGGAGCTGCTAGCAATGATGTCCCTTTAGTAGCTTTCCGTGAAAATGGGAGAGTATTTGTTTTTAATAAAAATTAGTTGAGGTGAATGGAATGCGCATCTTAATGCTGGGGGATATTACCTCCAGGCCTGGAAGAAGAGCGATCAGTGAAAGGTTACAGGATATAATAAAAACTAACGAGATAGATTTCGTTATTGCCAATGGAGAAAATGCAGCTGGTGGTAATGGTATAACCAGGGAAATAGCTGATGAACTATTCCTCGCTGGTATTGATGTATTAACAATGGGTAATCATGTCTGGGATAAAAAAGAAATTTATAATTTTATTGATAAAGAGGCCAGAATATTAAGACCTGCTAATTATCCCCCTGGTACTCCAGGTACAGGCTGGGGCATCTTTCGTTTAAAAAATAATCTCAAAATAGGGGTAGTTTCACTAGCAGGAAGAGTTTTCATGGGGGAGCAACTTGACTGTCCCTTCCGAACCCTTGAGAATGTTATATCAAGTTTAACAAAAGAGACCAAAATAATCATCATAGACTTTCATGCTGAAGCAACTTCGGAAAAACAGGCCCTGGCCTGGTATTTTGATGGGCGGGTCTCGGCAATATGCGGTACGCACACCCATGTACTTACCTGTGACGCCAGAATTTTCCCCAGAGGAACAGCCTACATTACTGATTTGGGAATGACCGGACCATACTATTCTGTCCTCGGAGTAAAACCCGAAATTGTTATCCGCAAATTTATTACCCAGCTGCCACAAAAATTTGAGGTCGCCAGTGGTCCCTGGCAAATTAATGGTGCAATCTTGGAGATAGATGAGGGGACTGGTAATGCTCTTGCAATAACTACTTTAAATGAAATAGAAAAAATGTTGTAAAAAATTTCTGAAATCTTCGAGCTACAAAAAGGAATTTTTTCATTGTTGGCGAATATTTATAATTGGGAACAAAAGAAAAAAATTACATCCCTATTTTGTAAGGAGGTTGTGTAAATGGAAGTCCTCAAGGTTTCAGCAAAGTCTAATCCAAATTCTGTAGCAGGTGCATTAGCGGGGGTCTTGCGTGAGAGGGGCGGTGCCGAAATTCAAGCCATAGGAGCTGGAGCGATCAACCAGGCTGTAAAAGCGGTTGCTATTGCCCGGGGTTTTGTTGCTCCAAGCGGTATGGATCTTATTTGCATTCCAGCTTTCACCGATATTATTATCGACGGTGAAGAAAGAACAGCCATAAAGTTAATAGTAGAGCCCAGATAAAATATTTTTTTCAAGATATTTGACCTGTTTGTCTCCACAAACAGGTTTTTCTATTTTATGGGAAGGAGGCGTGAAGCGTTGGACTATTCAAAGGTTTTACTGTTTGATGGCCATTGTGATGCCCCCTGGGCCGAATTTCAAGGGCAAAAACCAGCAATAGATTCTAGACCTGTGGAAGGCCGGTATATTCAGGTGTTAAATACTTTTTTCTCAGATTCAATGCTGGTAAAGGAATCAAAATGGTCAACCTTGTTCTCATTGTGGGATATCTCTAGAAGAATTGCCAGGAGGCTAAATCTACCAATTTTAACGGAACGGCCATTTTCTACCCAGTATGGAATAATTCTAGGGATTGAGGGGTTAGATCTGTTTTCCGGAAATATGGCTGAGTTGGAAGCTCTCTTTGTTTTAGGATATCGGTTAATTGGCTTAACCTGGAACAGATCTAACCTGGTTGCAGATGGGGTTGGTGCTGGCAGTTCAGCAAAGGGACTTACCCAAATAGGCAAACTTGTGGTAAAATGGTGTTTGGATAAAGGGGTTATTTTAGATTTAGCTCATCTTGCCGAAAAAGGTTTTTGGGATGTAATGGCAGTAGCTACAAAACCGATAGTAGTTAGCCACGCTAACTGTTATCAACTTTGCCCACATCAGCGTAATCTTACTGATTGTCAAATCAAGGCCCTCATTGCTAACCAAGGTCTAATTGGCATAACTTTCGTCCCAGAGTTTTTGAGCGGCAAGACACAGGCTACAATGGATGATATTATTCGACATCTCGACCATGTTCTAGCTTTAGGAGGAGAAAACAATGTCGGTTTCGGCAGTGATTTTGCCGGCACTGACAGCCTACCACTTGGAATTACTGGCCCTGAAAGCTGGATGAAAATAATTGAAAGCCTTTATCAAAGATATTCAGACGAATTAGTGCATAAAATCATCGGTCTTAATTGGTTACGCATTATTAATTCAAATTTGCCTGAAAGAAGGAATTGATATGCCCGCTGACCTCCATCTCCATTCAACGGCATCTGATGGCACCCTATCCCCGGAAGAAATTGTGGCTGAGGCAGCTGCCCTGGGGTTGACAACTATTGCTATAACTGACCATGATACTATGGATGGCATTAATTCGGCACTAATTGCAGGTAAAAAACATAATGTTAAAGTCATCCCGGGAATCGAGATAAACACTGAATGGAAGGGACTGGAGGTACACATTCTTGGTTATTATCCCGACATGTTTCATCCCCAATTTGCGGATATGTTGCTAACCTTGCAAGCAGCAAGAAGGGAAAGGGTAATTAAAACAATTGAAAAGTTGCAGCGTAACGGTATCGACATTGATATTTCTGATATACTGGCAGAAGCTGGAGGCCGCTGTTTAGGACGTCCTCATATAGCAAGAGCATTAATCAAGAAGGGTTATGCCAGCACCCAACGCGAAGCTTTTGAATTGTATATTGGGCCAGAAGCACCCGCCTACGTACCTCGTTTTAAACTTAGTCCAGAGCAAGCTATTTCAATCATTATTCAAGCTGGCGGGGTACCTGTTCTTGCTCATCCAGGGGTTCTTGCTAGAGACGATATTATTTATTATTTATTAAAACACGGGTTAATGGGAGTGGAAGTATTTCATCCCGACCATAACGCACGCCAGATTCAAATTTATTTAAAAATTGCCAGAAAGCTCGATTTATTAATTACTGGTGGTTCTGACTGTCATGGACCGCGGGGCAAAAAAAGAGGATTGATGGGGAAAGTACGCCTGTCTACGCGCTATGTGGAAGAACTCAATTCGGCAATTAAAAATAATCCCACAATAATGCTACCTGAATGTAAGCTATAAAAAAAATTATCCACAACTGTGGATAATTCTGTTGATAAATTATCAGACAATTCACGACAATTTCCGTCAGCTTTCGGAATTGTTTCGGCTGTTTTTTCTTGTTATAATAGTTTTGTCATAATATTTTAAGAAAGGAGCCGTTCTTTTGCGTAAATTAGCTATTTATATGCTATGTATTATTTTGTTCCATTCGATGTTCATACCAAGTGCCCTGGGGGCAACAAAATATTTGCAAAACGGTGATAAGGGTCCTTTGGTTAAAGAATTGCAAGTTTTGCTAAAACAGAAAAAAGTCTATAATGGGCCTATTAACGGCATTTTTGATAATCGTACCCATGCTGCAGTTGTTAAATGGCAAAAACGCATGGGTCTACCGGCGTATGGTAAAGTAGGCCCAGCTACATGGGCAACATTAAAAAAGCAGAACGAAAGTAGAACAAAAACTGTTAGCCGCAGTGGAGACCTCCGTAAACCAGGGTATGGACAGCTGATAGACTGGTCGCTAGTCAATCAGCTTTGGGAAGTAGGTACAATTGCCCAAATTATCGATCTGGAAACCGGGAAACAGTTTAATGTCAAGCGGATTTACGGGCATAACCATGCCGATGTTATTCCTTTAACAGCTGCTGATACTGAAGTCCTTAGATCTCTTTATGGAAGGTGGAGCTGGGACAGAAGAGCGGTTATTGTTTGTTATAACGGACAATACTGGGCGGCCTCAATCAATGGTATGCCCCATGGAGAAGGAGCTCCTGCAATTAACAACTTTCCCGGACATTTTTGCGTTCATTTTCTTAACAGCCGTACCCACGGTTCCAGTTATACTAAATCGGGTGTTTCTATAACTGATCCTGATCATCAAAGAATGGTGAGAAAGGCTGCTGGATTATGATTAAACGTTGGCTAGTCCGCATTTATGGTGTAGTACAGGGAGTAGGGTTCAGGCCGTTTATCTACAATCTTGCCAGCAAATATCAACTCAGCGGATTGGTTGGCAATGATACCCAAGGGGTTTTTTTAGAGATAGAAGGGTCAGAGGAAGTGTTAAACGCATTTGTTCAACAGATACCAATTGTAGCTCCTCCTATGGCTGTAATTGACAAGATTGAGATAATTAATACTGAGTTACCTATATCAATGCAATCAGGTTTTATCATTGTCAAAAGCCAGGGAGCAGGTGACAAACAAATATCTGTACCTGTAGATACAGCTTTATGTTCTGACTGTGAAAAAGAATTGTTAACTCCGGAAGATAGACGTTATTTATACCCTTTTATAAATTGTACAAATTGTGGCCCTCGTTATACAATTATCGAAGCTTTACCCTACGATCGTTTTAATACTACAATGAAAACTTTTCAAATGTGCCCGGAGTGTGCGGCGGAATATAACGACCCCACAAATCGGCGTTTTCATGCCCAGCCTAATGCATGCTGGCACTGTGGCCCACAGGTCAGTCTGCTCGATAGACAAAAAAACATTATCGCCAGAGGTATTGAAGCTATAAAACAAGCGGGAGAATTTTTATCTGCTGGCAAGATTATTGCTATCAAAGGCTTGGGGGGTTTTCATCTCGCCTGCGATGCCCGGAACTCTGACGTGGTAAAAACTTTACGACGGAGAAAAAACCGGGAAGAAAAAGCTCTTGCTGTTATGTGCAAAGACATCAATACACTAAAGGCGATAGTGCAAACTAGCATTTATAGTGAAAAAATCCTTCAAGGTCCTGAAAAACCAATTCTCCTGCTGCCCAAAAAGGATACTCAGCTTCTGGCTGATGAGATTGCCCCTGTAAATCCTAATTATGGGGTGATGTTACCATACACTCCTCTGCATCGGGTATTATTTGAGTTTTCACCACCGTATCTGGTTATGACTTCCGCCAACAAAACGGATGAACCTATAGAATACAAAAATGATGAGGCGGTATCAAATCTTAATCAGATTGCAGATTACTTTCTGTTACACGATCGAGAAATTAAACGCCGCTGTGATGATTCAGTTGCAACCGTTTTTAGGGACAAACTCTTTATGATAAGACGCTCTCGTGGTTTTGCTCCTCTAGCCATCAAACTGCCTGAGGAATTTAGCCATATTATTGCAACGGGAGCAGAACAAAAAAATGTTATCGCAATAGCTAAAGGTAAAGATATTATTCTCAGTCATCACCTGGGCGACCTGGAAAATGAGGAAGCCTATCGAGCCTTTGAAGAATGTATAAATGACCTGACAAGTTTTTTGGATTTAAAACCGCGCCTAATCGTACACGACTTACACCCTGAATATTTAGCCACTAAATGGGCTCTGGAACAACCGGTTGCTAAACTGGCTATACAGCACCATGAGGCACATATTGGAGCTTGCATGCTAGAGCATCAACTGGCAGAGCCCGTTATCGGTATTGCCTTTGATGGCACTGGTTATGGTTACGACGGAACTCTCTGGGGCAGTGAAGTTTTTATCGGTGATGGTAAAGATTTTCGGCGAGTAGCTCACTTACTTCCCATACCGTTAATTGGTGGCGAAAAAGCTATTAGGGAAGTCTGGCGTTTAGGATATGTTTTACAGGAGCTAGCCGGTATAAAAGAAAAGAATGCCAACTTTAACAATAGGCCCGAAATTAGTATTTTCAAGAAAATGCTATCCAATCATCTTAACGTTTTTCTATCCACCGGCATGGGACGGCTATTTGATGGTGTAGCAGCAATACTAAATTTACGTGAAAAAATTACGTATGATGGACAGGCTGCCATTGAGCTGGAAAATATAGCTTATCATAGCACTAAATCAATTCCTTTAAAATTAGATATAATCCAGCAGGAGAAAAAATGGTTTTTTGACTGGCGACCGCTAATACAACAAATTTCCGCCCATCTCCGCAAAGGTGAGGCTATTTCAACCCTTGCTTTTGGCTTCCATTTAGCCATAGCAAATGCAATCAATGAAATCTGCCTCTTAATAAGAAACCAGTACGGAATAAATAAGGTCTGTCTGAGTGGTGGGGTGTTCATGAATCAAATTCTTTTAAGAGAAAGTGTTTCAAGGTTGGAACAGGACAATTTCGAAGTTTACTGGCATCAGACAATTCCCTGTAATGATGGTGGCATAGCTGCCGGTCAAATTTATTTAGCATATTTAAGGAGTGAAAAATAATGTGTTTAGCTGTACCTGGTAAACTGATTGAAAAGAAAGAAAACACTGGAGTTGTGGAACTGATGGGAGTTAAACGGGAAGTTAGTTTAATACTATGTCCGTCCGCTTCAGTTAATGATTATGTGCTTGTTCATGCTGGTTTTGTTATTGATGTTGTAGATGAGGAAGCTGCTTTAGCAACTATTAAATTATTACAGGAGCTGGAGGAAAAAAATGCTGAACACCATTTCGCAAATTAAAAACCCGCAACTAGCAAAAAATCTAGTTCAGGAAATCACCAAGCTAGCCTTACAATTGCCCCAAGTAAAAATAATGGAAGTGTGTGGTACCCATACAGTTTCAATCTTTAAATCGGGCATTCGTTCTCTGTTGCCTGAAAATGTGAAATTGCTATCCGGGCCCGGTTGCCCGGTTTGTGTTACACCTAATAACTACATTGACCAGAGCATTTGGCTGGCCCTAGAAAAAGGTGTAATCTTAACCAGTTTCGGCGATATGTTAAAAGTTCCTGGTAGTAAGTATTCCCTGGCCCAGGCCAAATCATTGGGTGCTGATATTCGCGTTGTATACAGTACGTTAGATGCACTGAAAATAGCACAGGAAAATCCTGAAAGAGAAGTTGTATTTCTGGGTATAGGTTTTGAGACAACAACTCCAACCGTAGCCAGTGCGGTTTTGCTGGCAGCAGAGCAGGGACTGAATAACTTTTCAATTATAGGAAGCCATAAAACGATCCCTGCCGCATTAAGGGCTTTAGCTGAAAACAAAGAAATAGGAATAGACGCATTTTTATTACCAGGACACGTTTCTGCTATTATCGGCCTTGAGCCTTATGTTTTCCTTGCTAACGAATATAACTTGCCTGGCGTAATAGCTGGTTTTGAAGGCGTGGATATTCTAATGGGAATTTATGAAATCCTGCAAATGCTTATAAACGGCCAGGCTCAAATATTAAATGCTTATCCTAGAATTGTTAAAACAGAAGGCAATCCAGTGGCCAGAGAAATAGTCAATCGAATTTTTCAACCTGCCGATGCCTACTGGCGTGGTATCGGTCTTATTCCCGAAACAGGCCTTGAATTAAAAGATCAATACAAAACTTTTGATGCAAAGGAAAAGTTTAACATTCCCGATTTTTCTGCTCATGAACCTAAGGGTTGTCGTTGTGGGGAAGTTTTAAGGGGCCTAGTTACACCACCTGAATGTCCATTGTTTAGTAGAAAATGTACTCCTGAAACACCAGTAGGTGCATGTATGGTTTCTATTGAAGGAACATGCGCAGCATATTACAGATATGGGGTGTGAACCATGGAATTTATTACACTCGGCCATGGCAGTGGTGGCAAATTATCTCATCGCCTAATTTCTGAACTGTTTTTGAAGTATTTTCAAAACGAAATTCTCATAAAACAGGATGATATGGCTATCGTACCAGGCAGCAGTATGAACTGGGCTATTTCGACTGATTCTTTCGTTATTAATCCGATCTTTTTCCCCGGTGGAAACATAGGGAAATTATCTGTCTGTGGAACTGTAAATGATGTCGCCATGTCCGGTGGAATACCATTATACTTGACAGCAGCTTTCATAATTGAGGAAGGGTTCCCCCTGGCAGAACTGGAAAGAATCGTCCAGAGTATGGCTGAGACGGCCGCATCGGCTGGTGTGAAAATAATAGCAGGCGATACCAAAATAGTTGGAAAGGGACAAGCCGATGGCATTTTCATTAACACAACAGGTTTTGGATTAATTCCAGAAGGCAGAAATATTAGCGGACGCAACGCTCAGCCAGGTGATGTAATAATCGTAAATGGAACTTTAGGAGACCATGGGGTAGCAGTAATGGCTGAACGACATGGACTGGAATTTTCCGTACCTATCTTCAGTGACTGTGCTCCTTTAAATGAAATAATTGCCCTGTTGCTGGAAAATGTACCCCGGGTAAATGTTTTGCGCGATCCCACACGTGGCGGTTTGGCAACTACCCTCAACGAAATAGCCTACCAGAGTAATGTAATGATAGAATTATGGGAGGAAAAGCTTCCAGTAAAGGATGAGGTTTTTAGTGCCTGTGAAATTCTTGGGCTAGATCCTTTATATATTGCTAATGAAGGTAAATTTATCGCCATTTTACCGGAAGAATTTGCTGATATAGCATTAGCTACAATCAAGAACCATCCTCTTGGCCGTGACGCGGCGATTATCGGTAAAGTAGTAGACAAACCTAAAGAAAACTCAAATAATAAAGTTTACCTTAAAACAGCCTTGGGCGGAAAAAGGATTCTCGACATGCTGGCCGGCGATCAGTTGCCCAGGATTTGTTAGGGAGAGGTTTTATGCGTATTGCTGTGATTGATGGTCAAGGCGGAGGTATTGGAAAACATATTACTGAAAAACTGCGTAAAGTTTTTGGGGAAAAAATCGAGATAATAGCCCTGGCTACCAATGCCTGGGCGGCCGCTAATATGTTGAAAGCAGGAGCCAATGAGGCTGCCTCAGGAGAAAATGCTATTTGTTACAGCATTAAAAACGTAGACATAATTGTGGGACCGCTAGGTATAGTTATTCCGAATTCAATGTTAGGGGAAATAACTCCTGCTATAGCTACGGCTATAGCTAGTATAGATAAAGAAAAATATCTTTTACCTATTTGTCGTGATCAAATCAAGCTAATAAGCAATAGCAATGAGCCATTACCTCATTTAATCAATGAACTGGTGGATGTGATAAGAAACAAACTGGCCGATGATCTCAATTGAGATTATCGGCCAATCTTAAAATCTCGATCTCTGCGGGAATTTTGTGTTCCTGAGAATGGTGATGCCTAATTAGTTGTAAGGTAATAGAATCAATGGTATTAATGGTCCTGGCTACATTCCAGCCAATTTCCCCGTGATAAAGATAGGAATGACACATGCGATGCCACCAGGATAACGGACTGCGATAATCAAGATATGCATATTTTTTAACTAATCCTGGGAAAAGGGCATTTACCATTACCATGATAACTCTTTCCAGCAAGGATATTTGGAAACTTACCTTACCGATATCATGTAATAGAGCTCCTTTAATCAATGCTTCTCGATTAAGACGGCTTTGTTGCTCAGAATCTAGTCGATCAAATAATTTTTCGCAGGTTCTGGCAACCCGGACACAATGCTTTTGGGTTATGGGATCCAAATGATAAAAAAGGGTTTGTTCCATCAAGTTTAAATATGAGTTAACATATTCTCGATCTTTATCAGTCATCTTCGAAAATATAGCCCCAAAAAACTGCTTGAACCGTCTTAACATATATTGCCTCCAATCCAAGAAATCTATGACATAGTATAGCAAAAAATATTCAGGGGAGAAAGGGGTAACAAACTTGCCGGGGGAAAAAATTTTGGTAGTTGGTGGCATCCGCAGTGGGAAAAGTAAGTGGGCAGAAAAATTAGCTTCATCGGATAGGCAAGTAGTGTATATTGCTACTGCACAGGTCTGGGATGAAGAAATGGCCAGAAGAGTAAATGAACATAAAATACGCCGCCCGTCACACTGGCAAACAGTTGAGGAACCACAGAAAATAGCTTGTATTCTAAATGAACTAAATCAGTGGGATGTCCAACCAACGGTGTTAATTGATTGTCTAACATTGTGGGTAACTAATTTATTGCTGAGTGAAATGAATTTGGAAAAAGAGTTTGCTGATTTGGTGCAAACAATAAAAACATATCAAGGAAAAGTTATTTTGGTTAGTAATGAAGTTGGGTTAGGAGGAATAGCCAGCAACCAGTTAACCCGGACCTTTGGTGATGCACTGGGAACTTTACACCAGCTATTAGGTGAAATTTGCAATAAAGTTTATTTTGTCTGGTGTGGTATAGCAATAGATATAAAAAAGCACGGGGAGAGGATATAATGGCGGCAAAGACTATTATGGTCCAGGGAACTGGCTCTAATGTCGGTAAATCATTAATTGTTGCTGGCTTGTGCCGGATTTTGAAAGAACAGGGGCTAAAAGTAGCTCCCTTCAAAGCGCAAAATATGGCCCTGAATAGCTACATTACATATGAGGGTGGGGAAATAGGCAGGGCCCAGGCATTACAGGCAGAAGCTGCTGGTATATTACCCAGTGTTGATATGAATCCCATCTTATTAAAACCTGCCGGTAATATGCAAAGCCAGGTTGTAGTATTGGGGAAGCCTCTCGGTAACATGTCTGCTCGAGAGTATCATAACACTTGGTCGCTGCAGGCATGGAAAATTGTAACTGATGCTTTTCACAGATTAGCAAATCAATACGATGTTATTGTTATCGAAGGTGCCGGCAGTCCAGCGGAAATAAACCTAAAAGATACTGAAATTGTAAATATGCGAGTTGCTAAATATGCCAGGTCGCCCGTCTTACTTGTTGGAGATATCGACCGCGGGGGCGTTTTGGCATCACTAGTTGGAACTATGGAATTATTAGAACCAGAAGAACGGCAACTGATTAAAGGGTTTATTATCAATAAATTTAGAGGCGATGTCAATCTGTTTTTACCAGCGATTGAGATATTGGAAAGAAAAACGCTGGTTCCTGTTTTAGGAGTTCTGCCCTATCAAAAGCTGGCACTGGAAGAAGAGGACTCTATGTCTATTCAATCTAAGCCTCTGCCACCAAACGGATTGGATATTGTAGTGATACGCTTGCCTCAGATATCTAATTTCACAGATTTTGATGCATTAAAATTTGAGCCAGATGTAGGTGTGCGTTTTGAATCTGACCCTTCTGCTGCAGGCAACCCTGATGCTATCATTATTCCTGGCAGTAAAAATACCATCAGCGATTTGAACTTTTTACGAACTTCCGGTTGGGAAAGTTATTTAAAAAGCGCTCAAACCCAAGGGATTCCAATAGTGGGAATATGCGGTGGCTATCAAATGCTAGGGGAAAAAATCTACGATCCCCATGGTGTGGAAGGTACAAAAAGGTTCGAAACTGGCTTAGGCTTTATCAAAATGAAAACAGAGTTTTGGCCTGAAAAAACAACTACAATTAGTAATGGTATTTTAACTAATAAATTTTTTAATTTGGAAGAGTCAGGACTTGATGTAAAAGGGTATGAAATTCACATGGGTCAAACCATTCTTGATCCTTCCGAAACCCCGTTTATTAAGCTGGATGACAATCGAACTGATGGAGCAATTACTGCACATGGACAAATTTGGGGGACGTATTTTCATGGCATTTTTGATAATGACCAATTCCGTCGAAACTGGTTAAATTATTTGCGTCAACGAAAAAAACTTTTACCTATTACTACTTTGCGTAACTATAAAGAATGGAGAGAGTACAATTTAACCCAGCTAGGCAATTTAATTAAAGAAAATTTAAATATGGAGTATTTAATGAAATTGATAGAAAATGGTATTGAGGGATAAAAATGGAGCATTGGATTATTAATAATATTATAATGATTTTTATTGCATTTTTTTTAGATTTGCTTCTAGCTGACCCTAGATGGTTACCCCATCCCGTAGTAGGAATGGGAAAACTGGCTGCTTACATTGATGCAAGACTGAACCATAATCATAACGATTTTAAAAAAGCATTAGTATCGGGCATAATTGCGCTAATTGTTTATTTACTGGCAGTTTCTCTAATTTGCTTAATAATTTTGAGCGTAACTTATGCCTATAATGAAATTTTATATGTCTTCACTGGCTCAATTCTCATCTATTTTTCCTTAGCTCTAAAGAGTTTATTAAAGGCAGCAACAAAAATATTAAAACCTTTATCTAGAGGGAATATAGCTTTAGCCCAGAAAAAAGTAGCTGAAATTGTCGGCAGAGACACTGAACATATGAATGAAGAAGAAATAATTAGAGCAACTGTTGAATCTGTAGCGGAAAATTTCATCGATGGTTTTTTTGCGCCCATTTTTTGGGCTCTTCTTGGAGGCCCTGGCGCAGCGATAATTTATCGTGCCATAAATACTTTAGATTCTATGTGGGGATATAAAAATTCTCGTTATCTTTATTTTGGGAGGTGGGCAGCCCGCCTTGACGATGTGGTTAACTGGCTACCCGCTAGATTAGGAGGATTGGGCTTATTAATCACAGGTGGAATATTAGGATTCAATCTAAAACAAAGTTTCATTATATGGTTGCGGGACGCCCATAAACATCCCAGCCCAAATTCAGGTCATCCAGAAGCAGTAATAGCTGGTTTATTAGGAGTTCAGCTGGGAGGATTAAACTATTACCATGGTCAGCCACAGTGGCGGGCTACCTTAGGAGATAAAAATAAGAAGTTTGAGTTGCGAGATATAATTAATACCCAAAAAATTGTTTTCACTGCAGGCTTATTAACTATAACCTTCATTGGATTTTTAGGTATAGCTCTAGTACTAAAGTTAGGGGTAAATTAAAATGAAGTCAGCTATCTTTGCCTTACATGCTTTAACAAGAATTTCGCTGTTTGAAGTTAAATGGGATGAAAAAGCATTCGGTAAAGCAACCGCATATTTTCCAGTAATCGGATTGTTACTGGGGGGAATTTATCTACTAATTGCCGTTTTTCTGGCACCATTTGCAAGTAGTGTTATTTTAGCTGCATTACTAATTTGGGCTCACACTATTTTAACAGGTGCCATGCATATTGATGGCTTGCTAGATACAATTGATGCAGTTTTCAGTAACAGATCTCCTGAACGGATGTTAGAAATTATGAAGGATAGCCATGTTGGCAGCAATGCAGTAATCGGTGCTTTTTGTCTGTATTTGTTAAAATACAGCTTTTTAATTGAAATTATTAAAAATAAGCAACTGGTATTGATCGTACTAGCGCCTGTTCTGGCGAGATTCAATCAAGTCGTAGTAATTTATTTTTTTCCTTATATTAGACCACAAGGATTGGGAAGTTTGTTTAAAAACTATACTGGAAAAAAGGAATTCATGTTAGCCTCATTTTTTACAATATTGAGCCTTATCATTATGTCTTATTGGTTAGAGTTTGCTGATATTTTTCTTTTTTTAATTTCAATAATTACTGCTCTTTTATGGGGAAAGAAGTTTACAAAACTTTTTGGTGGGTTAACAGGTGATCTCTATGGAGCACTTAATGAAATCACAGAAATATTGATACTAGTAGCTGGCTATTTTCTTTTAAAATAATATTGGGTGGGGGTAGTAGGTTGAAAGAAAAATTTATACGTCACCATGGCGGTAACATTTGGCGATTCAGAAAAGTTATCGATTTTTCTGCCAATATAAACCCCGAAGGGTTATCTCCAAACGTAGTAGCAGCAATTAAAGACAATCTTAATTTATTAGTTCATTACCCTGATCCTGAATGCACAGAATTAACTCAAATTTTTTGTAAAAAAAACAACCTGGATCCGGGTTACTGTTTGTGGGGAAATGGCGCCGCTGAACTTTTTTATTTATTGTTCAAATATCTAAAACCAGGCACCATTCATCTTCCTATTCCTTCTTTTTGTGAGTATGAAGGTGCTGCTTTAGCAGCTGATGCGGAAATACGGTTCTGGTCATTTGCAAAAGAAAATAACTGGGATATAGACTGGCTTGAGATAATAGCTGAAGCAAACCCTGGAGACCTGTTAGTAATTACCAATCCTAACAACCCTACAGGATTTCTCTGGGAGAAGCAGAGACTTTTACCAGTGATTGATCGTGCTTATTCTAAAAATGTAAATGTCTTGATTGATGAGGCCTTTATTGACTTTGTCGATGAACCTGAAAAATCATCTTTTATACAAGATTTCTATCAATGGCCTAATCTATTTATAAGCTATTCACTTACAAAATTTTATGCCATACCAGGTCTAAGACTGGGAATTTTACTGGCTAATAAAGAGATGATATCCTCTTTGAAATTTCATAAGGACCCCTGGAATGTTAACTTATTGGCCCAGGTAGCAGGAGCAGCAGCTTTACAGGATTCTGCTTACGAGGCTATTAGTAGAAAACTAGCCAAAAAAAGGCGTGAAGCAATGATTGAATTAATAGAGGACTATCTGGTACCAGCGGGTGTAAATTTTTGGTTACCACAGGCCAACTATGTTCTCCTGGAGTTGCCAGTACCTGTCTCAGATGTAGAACAAAAAATTAGAGATGCCGGTTTTCTAATTCGCAACTGCCAGAACTTTCGTGGACTAAATGAATATTATTGTCGTGTTGCTATAAGAACAGAAGCGGAAAATCGGGCATTAATTTTAACTATGCAAGAAATAATTACTGAGGTGAAAAAAAGTGCCGAAAGTCTTACTGGTAAGACATGGTGAAACAATCTGGAACAATCAATTACGCTACCAGGGACATACTGACATCCCGTTGAGTGAAATTGGACGCCAGCAAGCAGAAAGATTAGCATTACGACTAAAAAACTGGCCGATAACTGCCTTTTATGCCAGTGATTTGTCCCGAGCGCAAGAAACAGCCCAGATTATTGCCAGGTATCATCAAAAACCTGTAGTGTTATGTAATGGATTTAGAGAAACGAAGTTTGGCGCTTGGGAAGGATTAACCTATAAGGAGATAGCAGCACAATTTCCTGACGTTTGGAATGCATGGCAACGGGACCCTGTTAATGTCGTTATACCGCAAGGTGAAAGTGTTTCACAAGTAGCAGACAGGGCATGGAAGGCTTTACAACAAATCCTGTGTCAGCACAGGGACGATGATATGATTCTAATTGCCTCCCATGGTGGTACCATTCGTTTAATCTTAGCCCGTGCTTTACAAATGAATCTTAATCTGTTCTGGAATATCCGACAGGACAACACCGCTCTTAATATTATCGATGCATATAATGACCGTTATATAATTAGCCTGGTAAATGACACCAGTCACCTGGAACAAATTTAATGCCCGAATTGGGCATTTTTTTCTTGGCGTACTATTATGATTGTGCTATAATAATGGGAAATATTTAGGTCGAATCGAATTATAAACTAAAGAAAGGAGAATTAGATATGGAAGACAAATTCCTTAAGGAAGGACTTACCTTTGATGATGTATTATTAATACCAGCTAAGTCCGAAGTATTACCCAGGGATGTAGATACCTCTACATACCTGACAAAAAATATCAAACTAAATATTCCTCTGATGAGTGCTGGCATGGACACAGTTACTGAAGCCCGCCTGGCCATCGCCATTGCCCGTGAAGGAGGCATTGGTGTAATTCATAAAAACATGTCAATTGAGCGTCAGGCCCTGGAGGTAGATCGGGTTAAACGTTCGGAACACGGAGTAATTACTGATCCAATCTATTTGTCACCTCAACATCCCATCAGAGATGCCCTGGAATTGATGGAGAGATATAGAATTTCAGGAGTTCCTATTACTTTGCAGGGCAAACTTGTCGGTATTTTGACTAACCGAGATTTACGGTTTGTAAAAGATTATACTTTACCTATTGAGGACGTTATGACAAAAGAAAATCTTGTTACCGCTCCGATAGGTACAACCTTAGAAGAAGCGAAAGAAATATTACAAAAACACAAGGTAGAAAAACTCCCTATTGTTGATGAAAACTTTATGTTAAAGGGTTTAATAACTATAAAGGATATTGAAAAAGCCAGACAGTATCCCAATGCTGCAAAGGATCAAAGGGGACGGCTCTTAGTTGCAGCTGCGGTAGGTGTAGCCAAGGATACTGATGAGCGGGTAGAAGCTTTAGTAGCTGCAAAGGTAGATGCCATTGTAGTTGATACTGCTCATGGTCATTCTCGAGGTGTTATAGAAACAGTAAAACGGATAAGACAAAAATACCCCGAACTAAATATTATCGCAGGTAATGTGGCAACTGCCGAGGCTACAAGAGACCTAATTGAAGCTGGTGCTGATGCCATTAAGGTGGGTATTGGTCCCGGTTCCATTTGTACTACCAGGGTTGTAGCAGGCATTGGCGTTCCGCAAATTACCGCCATTTATGATTGTGCTAGAGAGGCAGCTAAATATAATATTCCCATTATCGCAGATGGTGGGATAAAGTACTCTGGAGATATCACAAAAGCCATTGCTGCTGGTGCTGATGTAGTCATGATAGGCAGTCTGTTTGCTGGTACGGAAGAAAGTCCTGGGGAAATGGAAATTTATCAGGGACGCAGTTTTAAGGTTTATCGTGGCATGGGCTCAATCGGAGCTATGAAAGATGGCTCCAAAGATAGATATTTTCAAGAGAATGAGCAAAAACTGGTTCCAGAAGGAATTGAAGGCCGTGTACCCTATAAAGGTCCCCTTGCTGAAACCGTTTATCAATTAATAGGCGGTTTGCGAGCTGGTATGGGCTACTGTGGAGTACGTAATATACAAGAACTGAAGACTAAAACAAAATTTATACGAATTACTAGTGCTGGTTTGAGAGAAAGTCATCCCCATGATGTGATTATTACAAAAGAGGCACCTAATTATAGTTTGTAAACAATAGAGGTCTGGAGTTTGTTCCAGACCTCTTAACATTACCAGCAGGATTTTGCTGGTTTTATCGAGAATTATATTATGTTGAGATTATAATTGTGGAGGCGAATGTTCTTGCAAGAATTGCTATTTTATTCCCAGTTAGCTGTAACAGCTCTGGCCATTATGTGGTATATATTTGCAGCCTTTCAGGGATTTAAGTTTTTAACTGGTCAAATGACTACTACAGAAATGGTACCTTCTCTTAAAAACCTTACCATGTTAGGACTTCTATTTTCAATTTTAAGCATATTATTTACTGGTTTCTATAACCTGACTACTGAAAAAGTTTTTTGGGAAAATATTATGCTGGTCTCGATTGTGGATATTTTATTTAATGCTGCAGTATTGCATATGCTTTACTGGAAATGGCGCCCTTACTGGCCTGCTGCCACAACCATCTTAACTATTTTTATTGATGCTTTTTTAAGAGTAATGTTTACCAAATTTTATTTATAGAGATAAAGGGAAGAGGGGAGAAAATGGTAAACAGTTTAGACCAACTCAAACAGTTATTTATTGAAAATAACTACTGTCCTGATGACCGTACAGTAATGGCAGTTTTTCTGGCTTTAAAGTTAAAAAAACCATTATTGGTTGAGGGCCCTGCAGGGGTAGGCAAAACTGAATTGGCCAAAGTTATCTCTAAAAGTTTAAACAGGCCTCTCATTCGCCTCCAGTGCTATGAAGGGCTAGATGAAAGCAAAGCATTATTTGAATGGAATTATCAAAAACAACTTTTATACATTCAGACATTGGTGAATCAGGGTTCTAACTGGCAGGATATTAAGAAGAATATTTTTAGTGAAGAATTTTATCTAGCCCGCCCAATTTTGCAGGCATTAACTGCTGAAAAGCCAGTAGTTCTGTTAATTGATGAGATTGATAAAAGCGACCAGGAATTCGAAAGTTTCCTGCTAGAAGCACTGGCTGAATATCAAGTTACCATTCCCGAAATCGGTACTATCAAAGCCAAACATATTCCTTTTGTTTTGTTAACCAGCAATAACACAAGAGCATTCAGTGAAGCATTAAAACGACGTTGTCTCCATCTTTACATTGATTATCCTGACAAGGAAAGAGAGTTAGAAATAATTCTAAAAAAATTGCCTGATCTGGATAAAATATTGGCTGAAAAAATTATCACTTTTACCAGTAATATCAGAAAACAAAAGATCAAGAAATCACCTAGTATAGCTGAAGTAATAGAGTGGGCCCAATCTGCCCTTGTAAGCGGCCAAAAAGACCTTAACATAGACTGGGTTCAGCAATCATTATGCGTATTACTAAAATATGAAGAAGATATCAAGACAATCATGCCAAAGGTGGCCTCACTCCTATGATAGTGAGGAAAATACTCCAAATAATTAATGAGTTGCGCGAATACGGTTATCCAGTTTGTACTGATGAAGTTTGTGATTTCTTACAGGCACTAACAATTATCCCATCTACAGAATGGAATTTGAAAGATTTACTTTACATTACGCTGGTTAAAGATGATATACAGGCCAAGATGCTTGAAACTATACTATTTTATAAATCTTCAGAACTTCCAGTTGGAAATATTGTCGGTGATAGAGAATTTACAAGTAGTGAATATGGTCAACCCGAAGCTTTTAAAGAAAAGCTATTTCAGTATATTGTTCTCGGAGATATGAATAGTTTAAAGCGGATTATAAGTAAGTCATTGGACTATATTTCAGAAAAAAATCTTAATCTTAGCTACGAAGAATTTAATAAAAAGATAAAAGTTTTTTTGGAATGGAAAATTACTGAGAACAAGCTCTTAAAAACTGAAGATCCCCAATTAATAATTAATTTAGAAAGTGCACGAGAGATTTTTGAGAACGAGGTAAAAAAATTTTGGTATAACAAACTAAGTATAGAAAATAAAAAAGATTTTATAAAAGAAAACATGTTAGTGAACAAGGACCTGGGATCACTTGATACAAAAGAACAAATGGTAATTGAGCAACACATTCAAAAACTTACAAGATACCTGGCAATGAAAAAAAGCAGGCGCTGGATACGTGCCAAGTCAGGACTTTTTGACTTTAAAAAAACTTTTTCGACTTCAATAAGACACAATTTTCTCCCCTATCATTTATATTATAAAAAGCCCAAAATTACTAAGACAAATCTATACGTTCTTTGCGATATTTCTGGCTCAGTTAGTCCATACGCCTTGTTTTTACTACAGCTTGTTCAAGGGATTTATAATGTTTTTAAAAATGTTAAAGCCTTTGTGTTTGTGGATCAGGTAGCAGAAATTTCCCATTTGCTTGCACAGGAAAGAATGTCTAAAGAATTAATTACCGAACTTTTCAATAGTCAGGCGTCTATTAGCGGGTTTAGTAATTACGCTTTAGTCGGACAGCAAATTTGTAATCTTCTATCTGATCACCATTATTTCCATAGTATATTAATAGTAATTGGTGATTGTCGCACCAATTACCAGCCTGCTGGTATCCAATACTGGCGAGGTCTATGCAGTAAATTTAATAAAACAATATTTTTAAATCCTGAACCCATTGAGCGCTGGAATCAAGATGACTCACAGGTAAAAGATTTTATGCCATTATTTCATTATTTTTTCGAGTGTCGAAATATCAATCAGCTGGAAAAAATCATAAGTTTTTTGCTATAATATAAGTAACTAAACAACAAGGTGGGATTATTGTGAATCTAAAAGTATGTCTTAATGTAGATAGCTTAAAAAAAGATGAAGTTAGAAAACTAATAAAGGATGTAGAGATTTTTTGCACTTGCGGTTTGCGTTTGCATGCCCTGGACTTTGAACATTCTGAAGTTTGCCCTGAATGTGGCCGCGAGTATCATTTACAGGATGGGATTGGACATTTTCATATTATTATAAATAAACCAACAGAAGAAAAAGGATATTATTAAATATTTTTGTTCATGAAAGCAGGAAAACCTGAAAAGGTGTAGAATAAATGTAATTAATATAGCTGAATATTATGACAACAGGTGCCTCTTTTGAGAGGAGAATAGGGAATCAGGTGCAAATCCTGAGCGGTCCCGCCACTGTAATCGGGGAGCAACTACCAATATGCCACTGGCTACTATTGCTGGGAAGGCGGTAGCATTGTTATGATCCGAGAGCCAGGAGACCTGCCTGTTGTTATAGCAGATAACTGTGGATGATGGTAAAGTCCGCGGCATGTTTCATGCTGCGGATTTTTAATTTTATCTTATAAAATTTGAGGGAGGTAGTTAAAATGGATTTGTTAAAGCGCACCATCAGTTCAATAGTCCCCCTTAATACTGAAGCGATGCAGCAAGCCCAGGTAAGACTGGATATTCTGACCAAGCCACTGGGGAGTTTAGGAAGATTAGAAAGTATAGCTAAACAGCTAGCTGGCATTACAGGAAATCCGCGTCCCCAAATATCTAAAAAATGTGTGGTTGTTATGGCGGGTGACCATGGTGTAGCTAGCGAGGGAGTAAGTGCTTTCCCTTCTGAAGTTACATACCAGATGGTAGCCAATTTTATCCGGGGTGGAGCAGGAATCAATGTTTTAGCGCGCCATTCTAATGCAGATGTGTTTGTAGTGGATATGGGAGTGGCAGTAGATATAGACCTGCCAGGTGTAATAAACAGAAAAATAGATTACGGTACCCGTAATATGGTCATCGAACCGGCGATGACTTATGAACAAGCAGTAAAGGCGTTAGAAGCCGGGGTTGAAATAGCAAAAGATCTAATAAAAAATCAGGGTTATACTCTGCTGGCAACTGGAGAAATGGGCATTGCTAATACTACTCCAAGTTCAGCGCTGTTAGCTGTATTTGGGGGTCTAAAGGTTGAAGATGTTTGTGGCCGTGGTACAGGAATCGATGAGGCCGGCCTAAAAAATAAACAAAATGCTATAAGGAAAGCAATCGAAGTAAACCAGCCCAATGTAAATGATCCTATTGATGTTTTAGCTAAAGTAGGTGGTTACGAAATTGCTGGATTGGCCGGTTTGATCCTGGGTGCTGCTGCCAATAAAACACCCATTATTATAGATGGGTTTATCTCCTCCGCAGCAGCACTAATAGCACAACGGATTGCTCCGCTGAGTGTTGAATATATGATTCCTTCCCATGCCTCAGAGGAACCTGGTCATAAAATGATCCTTGAATTATTGGGATTGAAACCCATGCTCTTGCTAAATATGCGCCTGGGTGAAGGTACAGGTGCTGCTTTAGCAATGCATATTGTTGAAGGCGCTTGTAAAATCATTAATGAAATGGCTACCTTCGCAGATGCTGGAGTGACTGGCCCATGACGTCCGTTCTGGAAAATGCTTCACAGGGCCAAATCACGTCAACCATGGAGTTTGTTGCCAGCCAAGAAAACATTACAAAAGAAGAACTAGCCCGGGGAATAGCCCGGGGAGAAATTGTTATCCTGAATAATCGTAATCATAAAAATATCAAACCAGTTGGTGTAGGCTATCCTTTATCAGCCAAAGTAAACGCTAGTATAGGCACCTTAAAACATTTTATCAATCATACAGAAGAAATTGAGAAACTTAAAAGCGCAGAAGCAGCTGGTGCCGATACCATTATGGATTTGTCCAGTGGAGGAACCTCTCAGCAAAGCGATGAGTTTCGCCGAAATCTAATCCGGGAAACATCTTTACCTGTCGGAACTCTCCCTCTTTACCAGGCATTAATCGAAGCGAGAGAAAAATATGGATCCTGTCTGAAAATGTCGGCGAGTCAGTTATTTGAAACTATAGAAAAGCAGGCTGAAGACGGTATCTCTTTCATGGGTTTTCATTGTTCTTTAAATCAATTCACCCTGGATCTTTACTTGAAACAAAACCGTCAAGAGCCGATTGTAAGTTATGGCGGTACTTTTCTAACTGCCTGGATGTTAGAGCATAAAAAGGAAAATCCATTATACGAACACTATGATAAGCTATTGAAGATCCTGAAAAAACACGACATAGTTTTAAGCCTGGCTGATGCTTTTCGTCCCGGCAGTGTCCATGATTCGTTAGATACAGTTCAAACAGCAGAACTAGCTGTAATAGGTTATCTAGTAAAAAGAGCAAGAGATTTTGGAGTGCAAGTCCAGGTTAAAGGCCCTGGTCACACTCCTATTCAGGATATCCATCCTACAATTAACTTAATGAAGAAATTGACCTCCAATAGTCCATACTTCGTTTTTGGCCCCATTGTAACTGATATTGCACCTGGTTATGATCATCTAACCAGTGCCATTGGGGGAGCATTGGCTGTCGCTGCCGGTGCCGACTTTATCTGTTATGTTACACCAGCAGAACATGTTGCTTTTCCCACTGTAGAACACGTTTACGCAGGGGTGGAAGCGGCAAAAAAAGCAGCTAGATTTGGCGATCATTATAGACTTCAGAAAGGGAGGAAGGGGAAGTGACTCAACTGGAAATGGCCCGTCAGGGGATCATTAGCAAAGAAATGGAGTATGTTGCGGCAAAGGAAAAAGTATCACCTGAATTTATTCGCCAGGGAGTAGCAGAAGGGACGATTGTTATATTGAAAAACAAAAACCGCAAAGATAGTAATCCGGTTGCCATCGGCAAAGGGTTAAGAACAAAGGTGAATGCCAGTGTCGGAACCAGCCCTGATAGCACCAGTCTGGAACTGGAACTGGAAAAACTTCAGGTTGCAGAAAAGGCCGGTGCAGACACGATTATGGATTTGAGCACTGGCGGGGATATCAATGGAATTCGGAAAGAAATCCTGGCTAAAACCAAATTACCTGTTGGCTCTGTGCCCATTTATCAAACAGCAATAGAAGCAATCGCCAAATACGGTAGTATTGTCGAAATGAAAGCTGAAGATATCTTTGCTACTATTGAGGCTCATGCTGCTGATGGGATAGATTTTATGGCTATCCATTGTGCCCTGAATTTTGATGTGGTCAACCGGCTGAAAAAACAGGGAAGGACAATGGATATAGTTAGTCGCGGTGGTGCCTTTTTAACTGGTTGGATGCTGCACAACCAGGCGGAAAATCCTCTCTATACCCAGTTTGATCGGCTTTTAGAAATAGCTAAAAAATACGATGTTGTCCTCAGTATTGGTGACGCCATTAGGCCTGGATGTATAGATGATTCTTTAGATCGTGCCCAGGTTCAGGGCCTAATCATTGCTGGAGAACTGGTTGACCGGGCCCGGGAGTATGGGGTTCAAGTTATGATTGAAGGACCCGGGCATGTGCCAGTACATCATATCCACTCTACGATTCAGTTACAGAAAGAATTGAGCAATCAGGCCCCATACTTTGTCCTGGGAACCCTGGTTACAGATATTGCGCCTGGTTATGATCATATTACTTCAGCTATAGGAGGCGCACTGGCTTCGGCGGCAGGAGCTGACTTTATATGCTATGTTACACCTGCTGAACATTTGCGCTTGCCCACTGCCGCTGATGTCCGGGAAGGAGTAATCGCTGCCAGAATTGCCGCCCATGCAGGGGATCTGGCTAAAGGCGTCAAAGGGGCGGCTGAATGGGATTTAGCCATGGCCAGGGCTCGTAAATCATTAAACTGGGAAGAACAGATGGTTGTAGCAATCGACCGGGAGAGAGCGGAAAAAATACGTTCGGAACGAGCACCTTTAAATTCAAGCGATGATGTTTGTACTATGTGCGGAGATTATTGTGCCATGAAAGTGGTAAGCCAATATCTTGGCGTTCCGGCCGGAGAGTGTTAATTTTTCAGAAAATTATTGTTGCCTTATAGACAATTGAAAAGGACTAATGTTATAATAAAGCCAACAAAAAAGTGTAGCAAGTTTAGGGAAGTCAGTGAAAATCTGACGCGGTCCCGCCACTGTGAAAGGGAGTCTGGTACAAATTAGCCACTGGCAATTACCGGGAAGGCGTACCAGATGATGATCTTGAGCCAGGAGACCTGCTTGCTACTTGCCTTCACCTACGGAGGATAGGGAAAGGCAGGTTGTTGGTAAGAAGGCTAACCCTGCCTATAGCGGGCAGGGTTTTTGTTTTTATCTTTCATAAACGGAGCCGTGAGAGATATGATCGTAATCTTTGCCGGGCCCAAAGCAGGGGAAAAACTTATTCGTCCACTTAAGGAACACGGTTACTGCCTTTGTACAATAACGGCTACTGACCTGGGAGTAAAACAGGCATTAGCTAATGGAAGCGATTATGCTTTTACTGCAATGGAAATGTTTGAGCATTTACCCTGGTTAAAGACAAACTATCAAATTAAGTTAGTTATCGATCACTCCGGACCTATGCTCTCTCAATCACCTTTTTTTCTGCTGGAATGGTTTCAGCGAAATGGTTATGAGATCATTAAATATCGTGATGCTCTGCCATTGTTGCCAGATAATAAACTGCTTCATCGAGTTAATTCCTGGGAACAACTGGCGGCAAGCTTGAATAATTTTGGTCGTAACATCTTTTTGACAACCGGTAGCAATAACCTGGAATTTTTATTAAAACACCCATCGCTAAAAGAAAAACAATTTATTGTTCGCGTAATCCCCGACAGTAAAGTGGTTGACAAGTGCCTCAAAAACGGTATTAGTCCCAAAAACCTGATCGCCATGATGGGACCTTTTTCTGCCAAACTTAACAAGGCTTTATTTCAAGCCTATAAAGCCGATGTAATTGTCGCTAAGGAAAATAATGCTGAGATAAAGAATAAGGCCAAAGCTGCTTTTGAGTTAGGCTTACCATTAATAGTTTTATCTAAGCAAGAGGAAAACGCTTTTAATAAAATAGATGATGTAATTGCTTATCTAAATAATAAGGGGATTTAGGGACTATGAAGAAAAATATGTCCTTTTTTTCGGGGAAAAAAGGCTATACTACCGGTAGTTGCGCAACGGCAGCTGCAGTATCTGCCTTGCTGGCACTAGCGGGTAAACATCCCCAGCAAATAAAAATAATTCTACCAGACCAAAAGACGATTGACATTCCTGTTGCCAGCTGTGGTATTGGCACTGACTTTGGCTGGGCTGAAGTAATTAAGGATGCAGGTGATGACCCTGATGTTACCCATGGTCATATAATTGGTGCTTGTGTACGATTGATTGAGTCGGGTCATATTGTTATCAAAGGTGGTAAAGGGGTTGGCGTCGTAACAAAACCGGGATTGAAAGTTGCCGTAGGGGAGCCAGCCATAAACCCTGTACCAAAACAAATGATCCTGGATAATATTAAAAAGACCCTGGTCTCCCTTGGCATTAAGCAGGGGGTAGAAATCACTATTTATGTACCGGAAGGGGAAAAACTGGCAGAGAAAACATTGAATTCTAAACTGGGGATTATTGGTGGAATTAGCATACTGGGAACAACCGGGATTGTTGAGCCCATGTCTGAAGAGCGATTTAAGCTATCCTTGTTGCCTCAGCTGGAAATTGCCCGGGCAGCTGGGTACAAAGAAATAATCCTGACGCCGGGCAGAGCAGGCCAAAAGGCCGCTGAGAAATTTTTAGCTTTTCCTGAGGATGCCATAATATTGAGCAGTAACTTTATTGGTTTTATGCTGGAACATGCCATTGGAATGGGTTTTAAAAAAGTTATTATTTTTGGTAGCCTGGGTAAATTGGTTAAGTTAGCAGGAGGAATTTTTTACACTCATTCAAAAATTGCTGATGCAAGACAAGAGATTTTGGCCTGTCACACTGCCCTTCTGGGGTTTTCGTCTGAATTAGTTAGAAAAGTCTTTCTTGCTAATACCACTGAAGAAATAATAGATCTGCTTAAAACCCATAACGGGGAAAAGGTCTTATGGCAGATAGCAGCAGAAGCTAAAAAAAGAGCTGAAGATTATATTTTTAATGAGGCCCAGGTAGAAGTTATTATTACAAATATGGCTGGCATACCTGTAGCCTGGAGTTCACAAGCCGGTTTACTATTGGGGGAAGCAACATGACAAAGCAAAAATCATCAATAAAGTTAGTGGGCTTGGGCCCTGGTAATCCCGCTTTTATTTTCCCAGCATATAAAGACTTAATTAAAACTGCCGACATCATTCTGGGAGGAAAGCGCCAGCTGGATTTGATATTGCCTTTCCTCGAGAAAAAAACAGATTTATGGTTAATTGACAGGAATTTTAGAGAGGTATTGAACAAATTAAAAAATCTGCAACACCAAAACATCGTTATTGTTGCTTCCGGCGACCCTGGTTTTTTTGGTATTCTTAACACGATTAAAAAGTATTGTTCAGAATTTGAGCTTGAAGTTTACCCCAATATCAGTAGTGCCCAATGGGCCCTGGCTAAATTAGGCTGGAGCTGGGAAGAAGTAAAGTGGTTTAGTATTCATGGACGGGAATTGCACACTGCTATGCAATCCTTACCCTCATCAGGTAAAATTGGGATTTTAACAGACCCACGCATTAAACCTCAGCAACTGGCAACCGAGCTTAAATTCCGCGGCTGGTCAGAAGCTGATTTTATCCTGGCTCGTAACTTGACTTTGCCAGATGAAGAGCTGGTTATTTTTCATCTGGAAGAATTGGCTAATCTGGATGATTTTAAGAATGATATCTTGTTAGCATACCTTCCACAAAAGAATTCAAAATTTTGGCCATACCAGTCTCCAGGTATTCCTGAACATCTTTTTATTACTGGTAAACCACCAATTACCAAAGCCGAAACCAGGGCGCTCATAATATCCAAGTCCTACCTGGAACCCGGTTTAACAATTTGGGAAATTGGCACAGGAACAGGCAGTATTACCATCGAAGCAGCTCTATTCTCTCCAGGTAGTCAAGTATATACCGCAGATCCCCGCCCGGAGAGTGAACAGCTGCTAAAAGCCAATCAACAGCGCTTTAATTGTAATAATATTCATTTTTATCAAGGGTTTGCGCCAGAGATATGCCATTCCTGGCCATCTCCTCATCGGGTTATTATAGGTGGACACGGTGGCAAGCTGGACAAAATCCTGGAGTATGTTCATGAGAGACTACTGCCTGCAGGTAGGCTGGTTATCTCCGCTACTCAGTTAAAAACTGCAGCAACGGCCTGGGATTTTTTCCATGGTAATCAATATCAGGAAATTGAGGCGATTCAACTACAGGTGAATAGAATGCGTTCCGGACCTGGCTGCTCCCAGTTATGGGATGTTCAAAATCCATGCTTTATCATATCAGGCAGAAAAAAATCGGAGAGTGATTGAAATGACTCCAGTTTTATATGGAATAGGTGTTGGCCCTGGTGACCCGGAATTGATAACCGTTAAGGCAATGAATACTCTTAAAAAAGTCAAAGTGATTTTTGCTCCCAAAGCTACTGAGGAATATAAGAGTGTCGCCCGCGAAATAATTACTCCTTACCTGACAAAAGAACATAATGTAATTGAACTTACTATGCCAATGTTAAATCAACAGGATGTTTTAATTAAATCCTGGCAAGAAAATGCCCGGATGATAGCTAGTTATCTACAACAAGGAGAGGACGTAGCGTTTATTACCCTGGGTGACGTTAATTTATACAGTACGTTTTACTATTTATACTATGAATTAAAAACTTTAATTCCTCATTTAAAAGTAGAGATAATACCAGGGATAACATCCTTTGCTGCTGCTGCCTCACGCACTCAGTGGTGCCTGGCGGATAAAAACCATCCACTTATAATCATACCCATGAATAAAGAAATACACTTAACAGAAATGCTGGTGAATCAATCCCGGGCTGTATTAATGAAGGTAGGAAAATATTTGCCCAGGATAAAACAGGCATTAAAAGCAACAGGGCCATGGCAGGGTTGGATAATCAGTTATTGTGGACAGGCAAATGAAAAAATTCATCCCCTTTCGGAACTGGAGGAAATTTCGGCATTACCATACATGACTGTTATATTACTGGCAAAGGAGTAATCTTATGAAAGTATATATCGTAGGAGCCGGACCCGGTGCGGTTGATTTGATTACAATCCGAGGACTGGAATTATTGAAAAGGGCAGATGTAGTGATTTACGCCGGTTCTCTGGTGAACCCGGAACTGTTAAATTATTGCAAAGAAAATGTAAAAATCTACGATAGTGCCGGTATGACATTAGAAGAAATTAACAAAGTTGTGTTCCAATCAGCTTCTGCAGATCAGCTGGTAGTCCGCTTGCATACCGGAGACCCCTCGATGTATGGAGCTATTCAGGAACAGATTAAAGCCTGGGAAGAAAAAGGTTTAGAAGTTGAAATCGTACCAGGAGTTAGCTCTGTATTTGCAGCCGCTGCTGCTTTAAAAGAGGAATTTACTAAACCCGGTGTTACCCAGACTTTGATTTTAACCAGGGTAGGGGGTAAAACACCCGTACCGGAAAAGGAACGCCTGGCAAACCTTGCCAGTCATGGTGCCAGTCTCGCTATCTTTTTAAGTGTTCATCTCATCGACCAAATCGTAACAGAACTTTTAGAGGCTAATCTACCCCCTGATACTCCGGTTGCAGTCGTACAACGCGTAACCTGGCCCGATGAAAAAATTGTCAAAGGCAATTTATCTAATATTGCAGCTTTAGTAAAAGAAGCAAAAATCACCAAAACAGCTTTAGTCCTTGTAGGAAAATTCCTTAATGCTGAGTTTGATCGTTCTTTGCTTTATCACCCCAATTTCTCCCACGCATTCAGAGAGGGATCTTGACAATGAAAAAAATTTCTTTTTGGGCTCTGACTAAAGGTGGACAGGAGACAGCTTCTTTACTGGCCCAACTTTGGCAAAAAGCTTATCCGCAGACTGAGGTTGCTACTTTTTTTCCAGAAGTAATGCAGCCATCATTAAAAGAAAAAATCAAACTGGAATTTGATAGATGGGATGCCCATGTTTTTATTATGGCATCTGGTATTGTCGTACGCTGTATAGCACCCTGTTTAAAGTCTAAACTGCATGACCCGGCAGTTATTGTTGGGGATGAAAAAGGACAATATCTAGTTAGTTTACTGAGTGGCCACTGGGGTAATGCTAATTGGCTTACCAAAGAATTGGCTCGTTTAAGTAATGCTACACCGGTTATAACTACCTCAACTGATGTTCAAGGCATCACATCAATTGAAGATTTAATCAAGCTCCTTAAAGCGAACCCTGAAAGTTTAAAACCGGCTAAGAAATTAAATTCAACGCTTGCCAACTCTGGAACTTTAAAAGTTTTCTGGGATAATAAAAGTTTACTAACTACACCACTACCTCTTCCAGAACGATATGAGTATACTGACAATCTTATAAATGCAGATCTAATCTTTTCCAATTCCCAGCTAACTGAAATTGATCCAGACAAACAATTGTTATTGCGTATACCCTATTTTGCATTAGGTATAGGTTGTCGTAAAAATATTTCTTTTCATCAACTCTGGCGCAATTTGCAAAGTTTTCTTTCCTCCGGCAATATTGCCATTTCTGCAATTAAAGCTCTCTGTTCAATTACGTTAAAAAAGAATGAACCAGCTATTTGGGAACTGAGTCAAAAATTAAATTTACCCCTTTATTTTTTTGAGGCTGAGGAACTGAAAACTTATGAGTCAGAGCAAAATTTTTCTGCCTTTGTCAAAAAAACAACAGGAGTTGGTTGTATATGCGAACCGGCAGCAATGAAGGCATGTCAAAAGCCGAAACTAATAATTCCCAAAACCAGTTATCCCCAAACAACCTTCGCTCTGGCAGCGGACATATCTATATTATCGGAATTGGACCAGGTAATAAGGAACAAATGACCTTTTCTGCCTGGGAAGCGATAAAAAAGGCTAACTACATTGTCGGATATAAAACATATATTAATTTAATTAAAGATATGCTTACAGACCAGCAAAAAGTGGTTTCTACCGGTATGAGAGGTGAAGTAGAACGCTGCCAGACAGCGATTCGGCTGGCGCGGGCTGGTGAAATAGTGGCAGTTATTTCCAGTGGAGATGCCGGAGTTTATGGTATGGCAGGTTTAATTTATCAGCTTTTATTTCAGGACAATATATCTTTGCAAGTTACAGTAATACCAGGTATTACAGCTTCCATAGCTGCTGCTTCCCTTCTGGGTGCTCCATTAATGCATGATCACTGCAGTATAAGTTTAAGTGACCTTTTAACACCCTGGGAAGTTATAACTAAACGAATTGAGGCTGCTGCTCAGGCTGATTTTGTTATCGCCTTCTATAACCCCAGGAGTAGAGAGAGAACAGAACACATTGAAAAAGCCAGAGAAATTCTTTTAAAATACCGCCCCCCAAGCACTCCCGTAGGAATTGTTAAAAATGCTTTCCGTACTGATCAACACATTACTGTTTCTAATTTAGAAGAATTTACAAATTGTGAAATTGATATGTTGTCCGTTGTAATAGTGGGAAATAGCCAAAGTTTTATAAAAGATGGCAAAATCATCACCCCACGGGGGTATGACCTGTGATTTTAATTTTAGGTGGAACTACTGAGGCTAAAGAAGCCGCCGTTTGGCTAAAAAAAAATACGGTACCTTTTGTTGTTACTACTACTACCGAGCTAGGAAGAAAACAATTGCTTTCTGAAGGTATTGAAAATATTCTCGTAACTAAATTAAATGAAATAACCTTTACGGAGCTAATTCACAAACTTAAAGTCAACATGATCCTGGATGCAACCCACCCCTTTGCAGAACAAATCCATCAATTGGCAATAGACATCGCAAGAAAAATGAACCTTCCTTACTTGCGTTACCAGCGCCAAGATGTGGAGCTGAACAACAATAATCCATATATTATTGTTTGCCATAACTGGGAAGAAGCCATCAAACAAGCCAGTAAATTTAATTGCATTCTCCTGACTATCGGTGTCAAGAGACTGAATGAGTGGGTCAATCATCCCTTATTACAAACGAAGAAACTTTACGCCAGGGTACTCCCTGTACCTGAATCGATAAGTACAGCTCTGGATGCAGGTTTTTCTCCGCAAAATCTCTTCGCTATGTATGGCCCTGTCCCGGCAGCAATAGATTTGAGTATAATCAGGAGCTATAAAATTGATGTAATGGTAACTAAGGAAAGTGGTTATAATGGCGGTTTGCAAAATAAAATTCAGGCTGTGACAGAAGCTGGCATTCACCTTATCCTTATAAAAAAGCCACAACTTAATTTAACTATAATAACTGATTTAAATGAACTAAAAAGTGTAATTGAGAAAGGAGATATTAACCCATGCAAGGAGTAATAGTTTTAGGACATGGCAGTAGAGCAGTGGCTAATGATGCCAACATGCTTTTGTACGACGTAGTTGATTTATTTAAGAAGATTTCCGGTAAAGAATTGGTAGTCCCGGCCTGGATGAATCGTGAATCTGGCTTAACAGGTCTGCAGCAGGCCATTGACCACCTGGTAGAAAAAGGTGTAACTTCTATCGTCATTGCCCCCTGGTTTTTAACTAACGGTCTGCATATTAAAGAAGATATTCCCGAAGAAATTAAACATGCTCAAAGCAGATATCCCTTTCTAACCATAAAATTGGCTAAACCATTAGGGTTAGATCGGCGTTTAGTGGAAGTACTGGCAGAAAGGATTGCTGAAGCAGAATGAATAATAACTTTTTTTTACAACAACCGGAATTAATTGAGCAAAAAAGTATGGAAATCATTGAGAATAGTGTTGATTTATCCAATTTTAATGAGCAGGAAAAAGTAATAGCCCGACGCTTAATCCATGCAACCGGTGACCTCGGTATTGCCTCTGAAATTGTTATCCATCCGCAAGCCATAACTACAGCAAAAGCTTGCTTTGCCAGAAAAACACGGATTATTACTGATGTAGCTATGGTAAAATCAGGCATTAGCCCTGCAAAATTGTCTCGCTATGATATTGAAGTAAAAACATTAATTCATGATAACAACGTGCATCAGTTGGCCAGAGAAAAAAGGATCACTCGGGCCATGGCAGCAATTGAACTTACCAAAACAGAGTGGGCAGGAGAAATTGTGGCTATTGGCAATGCGCCCACTGCTCTTTTCCATTTGCTGGATTTAATAGCTAAAGGAGCTCCGGCCCCTGCCTTAATCATTGGAATTCCCGTTGGTTTTGTCGGTGCTGCTGAATCGAAAGAAGCATTGATTGCTCAGGGGCAAGTTCCCTTTATAACTGTTCGAGGGACTAAAGGTGGCAGTCCCATGGCTGCCGCAGCAATAAATGCTTTATTAACCCTGTTAAGGTGGTAGATATAATGGTTAGGGCATTGATGATCGGAGCACCATATAGTGGAAGTGGAAAAACTACTTTGGTTGCCGGTCTCCTTCATGCCCTTGTACAACAGGGGTATCAGGTACAATCTTTTAAAGTTGGCCCAGACTATATTGATCCCAGTTACCATTCTTTAATAACTGGCCGACCCTGTCGTAACCTTGATTTGTTTTTAATGAACGAAGAAGCGGTTAAGGCTTCTTTTTTTCATAATTCCCGTGGTGCAGATTTTAGTATAATTGAAGGTGTGATGGGGCTTTTTGACGGCATGAGCTACAGCGATTTTGGTTCAACAGCTCATATTGCCAGAATATTATCCATTCCGGTCCTGCTCGTTTGGCCATGTCGAGGATTGGCCCATACAATTATCCCACTGTTAAAAGGTCTTAGCAGCTACGATCCTGAATTAAATATTGCAGGAATAATATTAAACCAGGTAAATTCGGAACAGCATTTTCAACAAATGAAAGAGTTAATTGAAGCTGAAACCAGGATTAAAGTTATCGGAAGTATCGGGAAAAAAAAGGAATTCCAGCTAAATGAACGCCATTTAGGTTTGGTTCCTGCTGTAGAAAATCAGGATTATCTTGCAAGGACCGCAAAGGTAGGAGAATATTTGCGAAAACATCTGGATTGGGAAACTCTTTTTAGTGTTTTTGGGAAATGTAATGAAGAAGTGCTCAAATTTCCCGAGGCCGGTATCGATTTTTCCGATTTAATCATTGCGTATGCTTTCGATGAAGCTTTTAATTTTTATTATCAGGATGCCCTGGATTTGTTGACCAAATGGGGAGTAAAGCTGGTAAAAACCAGCCCGTTACATGATGAACATTTACCAGAAAATATTGATGGTTTAATTATCGGAGGAGGATTTCCAGAACTCTTTATCGAATTATTAAAAGAAAATAGGAATTATATTGCATCTTTAATCGCTCATCATCAGGCTGGAATGCCTATTTACGCTGAGTGCGGCGGTTATATGTACCTGGCCATGGTGAATATTATTCCTGCTAGTGTTGTAATGCAAGAGAGACTAGTAGCTTTGGGATATTATCAGGGTATAACCCTTAATGATAGTATTATTGGTCCAGTTAATACATTAGTCAAGGGACATCAATTCCATTATTCTGAACTAATTCCCTTGGATAAACAATATCCCTGGGCAGCCTCCCTCCATAAACCCAATCGGCATTCCACTGCAGTCCTGGATGGCTATGCTCAAAACAATATTTTTGCTTCTTATCTACATATTCACTGGGGTGGCCAGCCTGATATTGCCTATAACTTTTTATCCAGCTGTTTAAATTGGCAGAGGAGAAGGGTAAAGTGAAAACAAAACCCAGAATAATTATTTTTACTGGAACAGGCAAAGGGAAAACAACTGGTGCATTAGGCTATGTCCTGCCATATGTTAATCAAAAGACAATAAAAATTGTTCAATTTTTAAAAGGCAGCAATTATGCTGCTGAGCAAAATTTAGGAAGCAAACTGGATAATTTGTATTTTTATTCTTTTGGATATGGCTGTTCACAAAGCAACTTAATACGTAGCGGAGAAGGTCACTGTAAAAGCTGCGGAAAGTGTTTCAGAATTAATCGACAAGAACCTGGGTTTGTTTATAAGGCTTGGAGTTTCACAAAAAAAATAGCTAATGATAACAAAACGGATATTCTAATACTAGACGAATTTGCATATGTATTGAAATATAATTTTTTAGATACAACCAGTTTTTTAACTGAGATTTCAACTTGGCCAGCTCATTTAATTATTATTTTGACTGGACGGGTATTCCCGCAAGAAATACTGGATGTTTCTGTTGAGGTATACGAGTTAATCGAAATAAAACATCCTTTTCGACAGGGGATACCCTCCCGTCGCGGTATTGAGTATTAGTGGAGGTGAGTGTTGATGCAAATTCGCTTAGGAAAAATTAATCCTGAGAAAGGCTTTTTCTATTACTACCTGCCTAATTGGACTCTCTCAATGTGGAAATTATTTTACAATATTGATTTTACCCTGCAGGAGATAAGGCTCAAAATTTCAACTGCAACAGACAACTTACTCCTGGAAAAAAGTTTACATAATCCAACCGGCCTCTTTTTTTTTAATTATAAAAACTCCGAGGAACTGAAGATTGAGTATTATTATAACAATAAAAGGTTGTTATCGATAAGCTCAAAAATTGATAGTAAATTAACAGATGATAAAATTTATTTTTCGAGTGGAGGCTGGATAAGTAGAATGGTAGGTGAGGGAAATTGAAGAAAGCTTTTTTTGTTTTACATGGTCATTTACCCTGGGTTTTACATTTTCACAATAAAAATTATGAAAAAACCTGGGTTTTTGAAATTACTGCGGAATGCCATTTGCGGTTAATTGAAATTTTACAATGGGTAAATAGGGGAAAAGTTTCCTACTCCGTAAGTCCACCTTTGTTATCCATGTGGCTAAGTGATTATTTTAAAAACGAATTTAACGATTATTTACTAAAGCAAATTTACATAGCTGAACAAGAATACAAGAGAAATAAAGGTACTGATTATGATAATGTTAGTGCGTTTTATCTGGAGTTCTGGCAAAACAGATATAATTTCTGGCAAAAAATTGACAGGGATATTGTTCAAGCTCTCCTGTATCTGAAACACAATGGTAGAATTGAACTCCTAACCTCTGCAGCCTCTCATCCCATCCTGCCTTTACTACCATCAAACCAGTGGATTAATCTTCAAATAAAAGCAGCAAAAGAATTATTTTCTCGGGTGTTTAGTTTTGACCCAAAGTCCTTCTGGTTACCAGAATGTGCAGTAAGCGAAGAATTATTGCCAATTTTGGAAGATAACGGAATTGAGAACATTTTTATTTCTGAACATGCTGCTAATAATCCTGCAAGTTCAATTTTCCGTAAAGGTAAAGTCAATATTTTTCTACGAGACATGGCTACGGCAGAACGGGTTTGGAGCAGAGAATGTGGATACCCCGGTCACCCTTTTTATAGGGAGTATTATCGGGACATAGGCTGGGATATGCCATTAGAACAAATTCGCGAATATCTAAGACCATGGGAATTCCACCGATTTACTGGTTTTAAGTATTTTAGTATCACAGATAAAAACAACCCAAGGAAAGAGATTTATAAATACGATAGAGCTTTGGCTATTACAAATCAACAAGCTTTAGAGTTTATAAACTTTCTAAACCAATATCCCAAAGATAATATTGTTTGTGTTTATGACGCCGAACTCTTTGGCCATTGGTGGTTTGAAGGCCCTGAATGGTTAGCTAAGATTCTATCCCTTTCAGAATCTATCGATTTTACAGCCCCGGAAGCATATCATAGTAATTTTGTTGAAAAAATTGAAGTCACAGATAAAGTCTGTTCCTGTTCCTGGGGTGAAAAAGGGTATTTTGATGTTTGGGTAAATGAAAAAAATGAGTGGATGTATCAAGATTTGATTAGTATCAGCCATATAGTAGAAAGACAAATAGACTATCTTTCCTCAGATGAGAAAGAACTTTTACTTAGACTTATATTGTTATTACAGGCAAGTGATTGGCCTTTCATGGTTTACTATAATTCCGCCAAAGATTATGCCCATTACCGTTACAATACCTACAAAAATGACATTCATTCATTACTTGAAAATAAATCTTTAACTACCGATCAAAAAGAAATCTTATCGTTTTTGCCTGGTATTAGCTTGATAAATCTTTGGCAAGGTTCTAAATTTGTAATTTCCCGTCCCACAGTATTATTATTGGCCTGGGAGTTTCCTCCTATGACTGTCGGCGGACTTGCTACTCATGTCTTTTATTTATCAAAATATTTACAGGATTTTTTGGATGTGCACGTCATCACTCGCGGAAGCAAAAATACAATAGAAAAAAATGGCAATGTCATCATTCATCGTATTGCCTTACCTTCATATGAGGGCCAGGATTTTATCAACTGGATTTTATTGCTAAACCTTGAATTCACTAAATATATTATAAACAATTTTTTATTCAATACTAGTCAGGTTATAATACACGCTCATGACTGGCTTGTAGGCTTAACTGGAATTACCCTCCAGGAAAGACAAGTAGGTCGTTTGATTGCTACTATTCATGCTACCGAACATGGCAGGCAGGGAGGTATTTATAATGAGGTTCAGGCATTAATTCATCATCAGGAAGCCTCTCTGGTAAAAAATGCTTCCGAGGTTATTGCCTGCAGTAATTACATGAAACAGGAAATTACTACCCTGTTTGGAAACGAGGCGAAAATTAATGTCATTCCAAATGGTATTGAAGTTATGACCGTAGGTTTGAATAGAGAGCAAAGGTCAGTGCCGAAAAAATTCATCCTTTTCTTCGGTCGCTTGGTCCCGGAAAAAGGAGTTCAAACCTTAATAGATGCTTTTGCACAAATTCAAGCTGAATATCCTGACTATTATCTTTTGATCGGAGGTAAAGGCTATTATGAGGAAACTCTAAAAAGTAAAGCCGGCAATTCAAAGGCCAGTGGAAAAATCATTTTCCTTGGGTTTTTAGATAATCAGACCCGTGACTTTCTATTAGACAGAGCAGATATAGTTTGTTTTCCCAGTCTCTATGAGCCTTTCGGAATAGTGGCTTTAGAAGCCATGGCTAGCGGCAAGCCAGTGATAGCAGGAAAAACAGGAGGTCTTAGCGAAATAATAGATCATGGAGTTAATGGCTTATTGTTTGTTCCAGGTAATGTTGAAGATTTAATAGCCCAGCTACGAACTTTTTTAAACAACCCTGACTTTGCCGCTCGATGTGGGGAGAATGCCAAATCTAATGTTCTTCAGAATTATAGCTGGAAAAATATTGCCTGGAAAACCTATGAAATCTATAAAAAACATTTGAGAGAGGAGAATTTTAATGAAAAAAATACTAATCCCTATTGATGGTTCAGAACATGCTCAGAAAGCCGCACTATGGGTAAAGAATTTTTTTAAGGATTTCAAAAATGTATCAGTTACTTTTTTACACGTTTCAGATTTACCCAAAGAATTAATGCCTCATAGTTATATGATGGAATCAATTATAGAACCCACTTTAATTGAAGAGATTATCAATGAAAAAAAGGAGCAAGCTTTTAAGAGTGTTGCCGGTGTTTTTGAAGATACAGAAATAAAGACAGAATATGTAAACAAGGTAGGCAATCCCGCTGAAGTTATTGCCCAGGTCGCAGCTACAGAAAATTTCGATCTGGTTGTAATTGGAAGCAGAGGGTTGGGAGAAATAAAGGGAATACTTCTGGGAAGTGTTTCAGACCGCGTAGCTCATATCTGTAAACGTCCAGTCCTAATCGTTAAGTAGGAGGAGCCTGAAATGAGCTATGCAAATATAGACCAAACTTTTACTCTTGCTTTTGAAAATTTAAAAGCTGCATTTCATAACGCAAAAAAACTCGAGACAAGACTATGGGACAAAAATATTACAGTTGATCTTGCTAACGGAAACTTTCAGCCTGAAATAGATACTGTAAGCAAAATCCTTGTCTGCCATTATCTTGGCAGTAAAAGTAGCATGCCCTGGGATGGGCAATGGTTAAGTTTCAAGGAATTGCCTGATGGTGAAATATATAATATACCCTTTCAAAAACGCACTATCTTTCCTTTACTGAAGCTAATAAATGATGAACCATCCAAATTAATTAAACTTAAAGAAAAGCTAAACGGCGAAGAAGGTACCTTTGGGGATATATCAATTATTTTAAACCCTTTCCCTGAGCTATATTTAGCATATATATACTGGCAGGGAGACGAAGAGTTCCCTGCCAATGCCAATATCCTTTTTTCCAGCAATTTTCCGTACTATCTTCCCACCGAAGATTGTGTCGTTCTGGCTAGCTCAGCAATCTGGCAGCTTAAAGGTATTTAAACCCCGGAATCATCTTTCTGGGAACGCTCCTTATTGTTGTTATCTTCATATTTAATAATCCCAAGCTTTTGTAAGATATAGGCAATTTTTAAGGCAATCCTAAGTAAGACGATGGTGATAAAAATTAAATAATATTGTCCAAGTCCAGCAGCTATTCCTAGACCTGCTGCAGCCCAAATATTTGTAGCTGTAGTTAATCCCCTGATTTCACCAAAACCCTGTTTCCATATTACCCCAGCACCTAAAAAGCCAATACCGGATACAATTTGTGCTGCTAAGCGCAGTGGGTCTGTGTTGCGACCTTGAAACTCTTCAGCCAATCCATATGCAGAAATAATAGTCAACATGGCTGAGCTAATACAAACCAGGGCATGAGTCCTGATGCCAGCCGGCTTCCCGGCTTTGGTTCGTTCATAACCAAGGATTGCTCCAGCAATCAAAGCTACTACCATTCTTAATGTAATATCAAAATATCCTAAACTCACTCTATAACCTCCTCTCTCGTTGACATTACTTTTTTAACATGCTACTATTTTGATATATTTGGGTAGGGGAGGGATAAATGGTGCTGGTGATACCGCAAAAATATAGTTTTAGCAATTTTCGACTGGAATCAGGGGCAAATTTGCCATTAGTTGATATAGTATATGAAACATATGGAACACTGTCAAGGGCCAAGGATAATGTTGTCATTGTTTGCCATGCCCTGACCGGCAGTGCCCATGCAGCCGGTTATCACTCTCCTCAGGAAAAAATGCCTGGTTGGTGGGATCCGCTAATTGGCCCTGGCAAAGTACTGGATACGAATCGCTTTTTTATAATCTGTTTGAATATCTTAGGTAGCTGTTATGGTAGTACCGGGCCCGCATCACCACATCCTGATGATGGAACACCCTATGCAATGCGGTTCCCCGTAATTACCATACGAGATATGGTCAGAGCCCATTTTCAAGTTATTAAACATCTGGGAATTGAGAAAATCAGACTGGTAATCGGCGGCTCTCTTGGCGGAATGCAAGCTTTAGAATGGGCCTTGCTCTACCCGGATATGGTAGAAAACCTGATTTGTATAGCAGCACCTGCCCGTCTTTATCCACAGGCAATTGCTTTTAATGAGGTAGGCAGACAAGCAATAATGTCAGATCCAGAGTGGAGACAGGGCAATTATTATCCCGGCAAAGGACCTGTTAATGGTCTGGCGATTGCCAGGATGCTTGGAACCATTACTTATAGAAGTGATTTATCTATGAATCTGCGTTTTGGCCGCAAATCAGCTCCATTACCACCCAATGGCTATTACAGTTTTGACCAGAAATTTGAAGTGGAGACCTATTTACATTATCACGGCCAGGCGTTGGTACAGCGTTTTGATGCTAATTCCTATCTTTATCTGACCAAAGCAATGGATTACCATGATATCTCCTTTAACCGAGGCAAATATGAAGAAATATTTGCCGACATTAAGGCTAAAACTCTTGTGATTGGAATCGATACAGACATTTTATTTCCCACTTATCAACAACAAGAGATAGTAAAAAACATGGTCAAATATTACAGGCCGGCATACTATCGCGAAATAACCAGTCCGCATGGTCATGATGCTTTTTTAATTGAATACAAGCAGTTAGGGAAAATTATAAATGAATTTATTGCTGAGGTGGCTCCATGAATATTGGCATTGATATTGATGGTGTCCTCGCAGATTCTGTTACCCAGTGGTTAAATGTCATGAACAAATATTTTGGCCAAAACAAAAAGTATGAAGAACTATATACATACAGATTTGAAAAAGTATATAATGTAACCTGGGAAGAAATGGATCGCTTTTTTCGCACTAATCAGGAAATCCTTCTGTCAAATCTGTCTCCTATACCCAACTCTGTGTCAGCTGTTAAAAAGCTCAAAATCTGGGGACACAAAATTTATTTAGTTACAGCCCGTCCCAGGCAATACCAGCATTTAACCACAAAATGGTTGAAAGAACACCAGGTAGAATACGATCAGTTAATCATGACAGATTTTCAGTGTAAGGCTGATTATTGTCAGGAGTTGCAATTAAAAGTATTCATCGATGACTCATTGGATAATGCCATGGCCATAGCCTCTAGAGGTATTAAAGTCTTTTTGTATAATGCCCCTTATAATCAAGGCCATTTTCCGGACAACCTGCAAATTCTAAGGAAAAATTCCTGGTCTGAGATTCTGACCGAAGTAAAAAAAATGCGGTGAGTTTTTACCGCATTTTTTTATTTTAGGGGTTGCAATTTTACTCGCAATATGTTGTAATATATTCATTGTAAAGAAGGGAGTGAACAACATGGCTTTGACTCAACATCGTACACCCATTTTTACAGCAGTTCAACAATATGTCAACGAAGGCACCATCCCATTTCATGTACCTGGTCATAAACAGGGTAGAGGTCTAAAAGAGTTTACCGAATATGTTGGTCCTAATGTAATGAAAATTGATTTAACGTGCTTTGAAGGCACTGATAATATATGCAATCCTCTTGATACTATTAAAGAAGCTGAAACCCTGGCGGCAGAAGCTTATGGTGCTGATTATGCCCACTTTCTTGTAAATGGCACTACCTCTGGCATCCAAGCCATGATAATGACCGTCTGCCAGCCTGGAGATAAAATTATTTTACCAAGAAATGCTCATAAATCAGCAATTGGAGGTTTAATCCTTTCCGGGGCCCAACCAATTTATGTTCAACCGGAAATCAGCAAGGAACATGGGATTGCCCTGGGTGTGACCCCGGAAAAAATCCGTGAAGCTTTGGCCCTTCATCCCGACGCAAAAGCTGTTTTTCTGGTAAACCCCACTTACTATGGTTTTACCTCTAATCTAGCCGAAATTATAGAAATTGCTCATAGTTATGATATTCCTGTTCTAGTAGATGAAGCTCATGGAGCTCATCTTCCTTTCCATCCCGAGTTGCCTCCTTCTGCCATGTCATTGGGAGCAGATATGAGTGCAGCCTCAACCCATAAAATGGCGGGTAGCTTAACCCAAAGCTCATTGTTGCTAGTACGAGAAGGGTTGATCGACAATAAACGCGTTAAAGCAGTTTTAAACTTGACTCAGACGACCAGCCCCAGCTATATTCTCCTGGCATCAATTGATGTGGCCAGGAAACAAATGGCTTTATATGGCAAACAGTTGTTGGACAAAACCCTTTTGCTGGCAAACCACTTGCGAACTGAGCTGTCCAAACTACCCGGCCTAACATTGATCGGGGAAGAAATGCTGGGCAATCCAGGTTGTTATGGCTGGGACCCTACTAAAGTCGCTGTCAATGTCCGGGCCCTTGGACTCTCAGGGTTTGAAGTAGAACATATTTTGCGCCATAAATATCGGATTCAAGTAGAACTGGCCGATTTGTACAATGTACTCTTCTTGGTCTCAGTTGGCGATACTGATGAAACCATTAATATGTTAATTGAAGCAATGACAGAACTGGTTAAGAGTAGACCAGTTCAAAAAGTAACCAAGTTTGGTTTAAATTTGCCGAAAACACCAGAATTTGTTGTCTCCCCTCAGACTGCTTTCCATAGCCCGACTTACCATGTAGAGCTGGATGAGGCAGAAGGCGAGATAGCGGCCGAAATGATCATGGCTTACCCGCCGGGTATCCCCATTATTTGCCCGGGGGAGAGAATTACTAGAGAAATAATTGAATACGTACGGCTGCTTAAAAATGAACATTGTAGTTTGCAAGGCACAGAAGACCAGTATATCAATAAAATAAAGATACTGGCTAATCGAGAACAATTTGAGCAACTGGAAACCGCAAATTCAGCAGGTTAAAAATTCAAGGCTGTCTCAGAAGAGACAGCCTAATTAATTTTATGCCGCATTTTTATTTTCAGATCTTTGCGAACCCCAGCAGGAATAAACCTGGCTTCCCTGGGCCGAGGAATCCCTGTGCGCTTGTACAACTCTGTAGAAAATTCTTCCCTGCCAAAATCAATTTTGTTTCTGAATTTATTTTTTTTATTCGGCATACTACAGCACCCCTTTCAGCATTATTTTCTGCGGGCGCTGTAGTCTTTATACTTTTCAATTAAAATGGTATTATTGTATATATATGCGATTTCAGGGATTAATGTTTCATTACCAGTCTGGCCAGGTAAATCCTGTTCAGGGTTGCGACTGAAAACTGAACCGATTCTAATTTGCTGAGGTCGAAAGGAATAGGCCATGATCGTGGCATTGGCATTACCGGTTGCACCAGCATGGACAATTCCTTTGATTGTACCAAAAACACATATATTGCCGGCAGAAACTAATTCAGCATTAGGATTTACATCCCCGATCAAAACGATGTCTCCGTTGCTTTCAACACGACATCCAGAGCGCAAAGTACCTTTAATGTATTCAACACCAGTTTCATTCTTTATATCAGTTGCTTGTGCAGCTAAAGTCCTTTGGGAGAAATTATGCCAGATAACCTGCGATTCGGATTGCGGAATCAAGCCATGATTAAGACAAATTTTTTCAATATCTTCTTTAATTCCATCATCAATCACACTACCAGATCTAGTCGCTACAGCAAAAGTAGCTCCTTTAAAAAATCCCCGAGCTTGTTGCATTTTTCGTTCGATATCTTTCAGTAATATTTTTTTATCCAGGTTTTCATCTATTAATATTACAAGACCATTTTTGGTTCCCTTGATACTGACACCTTCATACATTTTGGTTTAACCTCCTTCCTACAACAATTGACTATTCGAGCAAAATAGCCATTTTCCTGCTCAGTGTCGAAAAAATAAAGTTATTGCAGAGGAGGCACCTAAAATGAAGCAATTAATTGGCACCAGTCCGGCGATTAAAGAAATAAATCACCTAATTACTCAGATTGCGACAAAAGGTTCCACTGTTTTAATCAGAGGAGAGTCAGGTACAGGAAAGGAACTGGTAGCTAATTTGATCCATCATTTTAGTTACCGTCGCTTTAATTCTTTAGTTAAGATTAACTGTGCAGCTATACCTGAACATTTGTTGGAAGCCGAGTTATTTGGATATAGTGAAGGTGCTTTCACCGGGGCCAAAAAAGGAGGAGCTGTTGGCAAATTCGCCCAAGCCCATAAAGGTACAATCTTTCTAGATGAGATTGGTGATTTGAGTTTTTCGACTCAGGCTAAATTATTGCGGGTAATTCAGGAAAAAGAGATCATTCCCATCGGGAGCGAGAGCAGCATTAAGCTTGATGTAAGAATAATAGCAGCAACTAACGCCAATTTAGAAATAATGGTCAAGGAAGGTAAATTTCGTGATGATCTCTTTTATCGCCTGAATGTCGTAAGTATTTATATTCCTCCATTACGGGAGCGAAAAGAGGATATTCTACCACTTACAACTAGTTTCATTACTGAGTTTAATGAAAAATTTAACGTATCCATAAATGGAATCGATAACAAGGTAAAACACATTTTTTTGAACTACGATTGGCCAGGTAATATCAGGGAGCTAAAGAATACACTGGAATATGCTTATAATATAGTAGATGGTAATATTATAAAAACTAAACATTTGCCCAAGTATATTTTAGCTAACACGAATACTGCCATTACCTCAAATAATTATTTCAGCCAAATTGGTCAACGATCGTTGACAGAAATCGTGGATGATTTTGAAAAGGAATTAATCCAACAAGCATTGATTAAATGTACAGGGAACAAAGCTAAAGCCGCTGAACTACTAGGTTTAAGCCGGCCTGGTCTTTATAAAAAGTTACAAAAACATGGCTTAATCTAAAGCGTTATTCAACTGTATAGAACTATTGACGCAAGGCATATCCCAATTCTAATAAGGGATATGCCTTTTTATATTGTCAGCTAATGTCACCATTGTTTACATCTTCGCCATATTATAAAAATCCAGTTTAAACTCAAACTGTTACCATTCATCTTCAAATAATGCATTTCGGGACAAAATTTTGACATTTCACTCTTTTTAGACTTTTGTGGCATGTCTTTTGCTTAATAATCAGGTGTAATAAACCAAGAGGGAGGTATTACCATTGAAAATCGTTGTATTGATGAAACAGACTTTTGACACAGAAACAAGAATCTCTCTAGATGCAAATGGTAAAATCGATAGTACTGGCGTCAATTATGTTGTTAACCCATACTGTGAGTTTGCTGTTGAGGAAGCACTAAGAATTAAAGAGCGTTTGGGTGAAGGAGAGGTAATTATCTTATCCGCTGGTCCTGATCGAGTCGAAAGTGCAATCAGACAATGCCTGGCAATGGGAGCTGACCGGGGTGTGCTGATTAATGATCCCGCCCTGGAAAATGGAGATGAGTATACTTACGCTCTTGCTTTAGCAAAGGCATTACAAACCATGGAGTATGATCTAGTACTGGCCGGATTTCAGGCTGTAGATGATGGTTCCGCTCAAGTTGGACCAAGAGTTGCACAGCTTTTAGATATACCGCAGGTTACTATTGTTACCAAGATAGAAATAGAAGATAAAAAAGCCGTAGTAACCAGAGAAATCGATGACGGTGTTGAAATCATCGAAGTACCTTTGCCAGCCCTCTTTACCGCGCAACAAGGCCTGGCTGAACCAAGGTATCCTTCCATGAAGGGAATTATGCAAGCCAAGAAAAAGCCTTTGCAGGTATTGACTTTGCAAGATATCGGCGTATCCCCTGACGAAGTGGGCGCCAGTGGCGCCAGAGTAAAAGTTGAAGAATTTTCTTTGCCAGCTCCACGGCAAGCCGGAAAAATTATTGGTGGCGATCCCAGGGAAGCTGCAGTAGAACTCGTTAAATTATTAAGAACTGAAGCAAAAGTGATATAACGGGGAGGGTAAGGTAATGGCAGGAGTACTGATTTTTGCCGACCAAAAAGAAGGTAAATTTAGAAAAGTAATTTTTGAAATGCTGGGTGAAGGCCGTAAACTGGCTGACCACCTAGGTGAAGAATTACAGGCTGTTTTAATGGGGCAAAACGTTGAAGAATACGCTACCGTTTTAGGGGAAGCAGGAGCAGATAAAGTTTTTGTGATTGATGACCCTCTCTTAGCCAACTATACCACCGACGGATTTGCAAACGCCCTGGTTAAACTGATTTCAACAGAAAATCCATCTATAGTTCTGTTCCCTAATAATGCTGTTGGTAAGGATTTGGCTCCAGCGGTGGCTCAAAAATTAAATGCCGGTCAAGCTTCCGATGTAATTGCTATCGAATATGATAATGGATTACGCTTTAAGCGGCCTATTTATGCAGGCAAGGCTTTTGCCCATGTTAGTTTTACATCTAATAGAACCATGATTGTTACCATTCGGCCCAAAGCTTTTGAAGCTGCTACACCTCAGCCCGGCAAACAGCCAGCAATTGTGCGTTATGCCAGTGAGCTAGATGCCAGCAGTTTAAGGCAAATAGTTAAAGATGTAGTCAGAAAAGCATCAGGACGCGTCGAGCTCACCGAAGCAGATATTGTGGTGTCCGGTGGACGTGGTATGAAATCAGCAGAAAATTTCAAGATTCTGGAGGAACTGGCTGATGTGCTCGGTGCTGCTGTTGGTGCTTCCCGCGCTGCAGTTGATGAAGGTTGGCGCGAGCCCCAGTATCAGGTAGGGCAAACAGGTAAGGTAGTATCACCTACCCTCTATATAGCCTGCGGTATTTCCGGTGCAATTCAGCATCTGGCCGGGATGAGCAGTTCCAAATATATTGTAGCCATTAATAAAGATCCTGAAGCAGAGATTTTTAAAGTTGCCGACTATGGTATTGTAGCCGATCTTTTCGAAGTTGTGCCAGTATTAACCGAAGAATTCAAAAAAGCTCTGGCAGAATAAAAAAGAGAAAGAAGGCCAGCCGAAAGATAGGGGGTATATTTTCTGGAAAGGAGGGCGTTCTACGTGGTTCCAAGCAGACAACTTGGCATGTATCATGAACAATATATCGTTATGTGGTCCCTCTTGGTATTAACATTAATTGTCTTTGCTAAAGGAATTTACGAAAGATACAAAGTTTGGCAGGTTGGGCAGCCTGAAAAGAGATGGCAAAGTGAGCATGCCAGCTGGAAACGTTTTTTATCCAATAGTTTTGGTCACTTGCGCCTATTAAGGGATAAATATCCTGGTATAATGCACTGGCTGATTTTCTGGGGATTTGTGGTTTTTGCGATCGGTACCTTATCTGTCATGTTAGAAGAAGATTTTAAAATTCCGATTTATCGTGGCTCGTATTATCTTGTCTTATCCTTCTTACTGGATATCTTTGGTGCCGGTGCCATCGTTGGCTTGCTCATGGCTTTATGGAGAAGGTATGTAATTAGACCTCCAAGGTTGGACTCAAACCCAGATGATGGTGTTACCTTACTGTTAATACTTGGTATTATTGTCACCGGTTTTATATTAGAAGGACTTCGTATCAGTTTCACTAAAGATCCCTGGGCTGGATGGACGCCAGTTGGATTCATGCTTGCAAAGTCTTTTTCTCAAATGGCTGAAACAGCCCAGAGAAATTTGCATCAAGTAATCTGGTGGATACATTTGTTACTAACCTTTGGTTTTATCGCCTATATTCCGCACTCCAAGTTGTTTCATATCATTACTGGCTCACTTAATCAGTATCTGGCTAAAGATAAAGCAGCACAGGCCCTTGTACCATTGAACCTGGAAGATGAAAATATTGAACAATTTGGCATTGCCGAAATCCAGCAGTTTACCTGGAAACAGTTAATGGACGGAGATGCCTGTATTCGCTGTGGCCGCTGTCAGGATAACTGTCCTGCCCATTTAACCCAAAAACCCCTTTCTCCGAAGAAATTCACTCAGGACCTAAAAAATCACCTCTATGAGAGGGTAGAAAAATTCAGACAAACCAATGAAGAGATTGGTGGACTGGCACTGGTCCCTGAGGTTATCGAAGAAGATGTAGTTTGGTCTTGCACCACTTGCCGTTCCTGTGAAGAACAGTGTCCTGTTTTTGTTGAGCATGTACCCAAAATCGTTGACTTGCGCCGAAATTTGGTAATGATGGAGAGCAATTTCCCTTCAGAAGCCCAGCTGGCCTTTAGGGGCATGGAAAATAATGGCAATCCCTGGAACATCGGCTGGAAATCCCGGGCTGATTGGGCTCAGGAATTAAGTGTTCCTCTTCTGGTTGAAGATAGTGAGGTGGAATATCTATACTGGCCAGGTTGTAGTGGTGCTTTTGATAACCGAAATAAAAAGGTTGCCATAGCAGTAGTTAAATTATTGCAAAAGGCTGGCGTATCTTTTGGTATTTTAGGGACCGAAGAAAAATGTTGCGGTGATTCAGCCCGACGTCTTGGCAATGAGTATCTCTTTCAAAACCTGGCTCAAGAAAATATTGAGACTATGAATGGTTATGGAGTAAGGAAAATCATAACTTCTTGTCCCCACTGTTATAACACGATTAAAAATGAATACCCCCATTTTGGCGGAAATTATCAAGTTTACCACCATTCAGAATTTTTGGCTCAATTGCTCAAAGAAGGAAGACTCAAACCTCAGAAAAAATTGGATTTACAATGTACCTACCATGACTCCTGCTATCTTGGGCGTTACAACGATATCTATACAGAGCCTAGAGCTATCCTTGATACTATCACCGGTCTAGCCGTATTGGAAATGGAACGTAACAGGGAAAAGGGCTTTTGTTGCGGTGCCGGCGGCGGCAGGATGTGGCTTGAAGAACATATTGGTAAAAGAATTAACTTGGAAAGAACAGAACAGGCTTTAACGACTGGAGCCAATACCATTGTAACCGCTTGTCCCTTCTGTTTAACAATGTTAGAAGATGGTACCAAAATGAAAAATGTAAATGAAACCATCAAGACAAAAGATTTAGCTGAGTTATTATGGGAAAGTTTAAATTAAATACATTGGGGGGTAGGGAAATGAAAGAAGTAGCCATTGTAAGCGCTGTACGTACTCCGATTGGCACTTTTGGAGGCAGTTTAGCCGGCATTCCGGCCGTACAGCTAGGAGCAACTGTAATAGCTGAAGCCATTAGAAGAATTAATCTCGAGTTTTCACAAGTAGATGAAGTTATTATGGGTAATGTTCTGCAAGCTGGCCTGGGTCAAAATCCTGCGCGCCAGGCAACGATTTCGGCTGGCTTACCGCTGGAAACTCCGGCAATTACCATCAACAAGGTCTGTGGCTCAGGTTTAAAAGCCGTTGCCTTAGCTGCCCAAAGCATTATGACAGGAGATAACGAAATCGTAATCGCTGGCGGCATGGAGAATATGAGCAGCGCTCCATATCTTTTGCCTAATATTAGAAATGGTGTGCGAATGGGGAACAGCCAGGTAGTAGATAGCATGATCAAAGATGGCTTGTGGTGTGCATTTACCGATGTCCATATGGGCATTACAGCCGAAAATATTGCGGCAAAGTATGGAATCACCAGAGAAGAACAGGACAACTTTGCTTTGCAAAGCCAGCAGAAAGCTGCTGCTGCCATTCAAGCCGGCAAATTCCAGGCTGAAATTGTTCCCGTTAACATCCCACAAAAAAAGGGCGAACCGATTATTTTCAGTCAAGATGAACACCCTCGTCCCAATACCACTCCGGAAGCTCTGGCTAACTTAAAACCAGCTTTCAAGAAAGATGGTACTGTGACTGCTGGTAATGCTTCTGGAATAAATGATGGAGCAGCAGCATTCGTTTTAATGTCAGCGGAAAAAGCGCAGGCATTAGGTTTCAAACCACTAGCAATGATTCGTTCCTATGCATCAGCTGGTGTAGATCCTGCTATTATGGGAATTGGTCCGGTTCCTGCCACACTTAAAGCCTTAAAGAAAGCAGGTCTAAGCATTCAGGATATTGGGCTCGCTGAAGCCAATGAAGCTTTTGCCGCTCAGGCTTTAGCAGTAATGAAGGAATTGGAATTGGATCCCAATCTTACCAATGTAAACGGGGGAGCTATTGCTTTAGGTCATCCTATAGGGGCGTCGGGGGCTAGAATACTGGTTACATTAGTATACGAATTACTGCGTCGCAATACAAAATATGGTTTAGCTACACTGTGTATTGGCGGTGGTCAAGGTATTGCCATGATTATTGAGAAGGTTTAAGCTGTAAGGAGGCGGTAAGATGGCAGCATATAAAAGCTTATCCCAGCTTACCTGGAGCATTCTGTCATCCCGCAAAACCAAATCCAATTATATACCACCATCCAGTACAAACATCGAGGAACTAACCGACGGTCAGAGAGAATCGGCCAAAAAAGCAATAGAGTGGCTAATTTCGAAAGCCCCCCATACAGTTACAGAAATAGCTGAACATTTTGAAATGTCGACTGTTTTAGTTGCTGTCCTTGTTAGTGAGCTGATAAAAGCTGGAAGAATCCGGGTGCAAGCAGCTAATCCTGAATTGTTGGAGCTTAATGAAAACAACTAGGAGGTGAGTGAATTGGCAGAAACAGTAATAGTTAGTGCAGCCCGAACCCCTTTTGGTAAGCTTGGTGGCGGGCTTGCCCCCCTGTCTGCTACAGACTTGGGTGGAATTGCCATTGCTGAGGCAGTAAAACGGGCTGGTATCCCAGCCGATCATATTGATAATGTAATCATGGGCATGGTTTTACAGGGGGGAGCTGGTCAAATCCCCAGTAGACAGGCAACGAACAAAGCTGGATTACCCTGGGAAACCCCATCAGAAACTATCAATAAAGTCTGTGCCAGTGGTTTAAGGGCTGTTACTATGGCAGATCAACAAATTCGCAGCGGTGACGCCAGCATTATCGTTGCTGGTGGCATGGAAAGTATGTCCAATGCCCCCTATTTCCTTAAAAAAGCCCGCTGGGGTTATCGCATGGGTCATGATGAATTAATAGATCTAATGGTACATGATGGTTTATGGTGTGCTTTCCATAACCGGCATATGGCAGTACACGGAAGTGTTGTAGCTGCAGAATATGGTATCAGCCGGGCTGAACAGGATGAATGGGCGCTTCGAAGTCATAATCTGGCAATTAAAGCTATTGATTCCGGGATAATGGCACAAGAGATTATTCCCGTTACTATTCCGCAAAAAAAAGGTGATCCCAAAGTAATAATTACAGATGAAGGGCCAAGGCGAGATACCTCTCTTGAACAACTGGCAAAATTACCGCCCGTTTTTGACAAAAACGGTACTGTTACAGCCGGCAATGCTCCAGGTGTTAATGATGGTGCTGGAGCTATGGTGTTGATGAGTTCCGACAAAGCCAAAGAACTGGGTGTTCAACCTCTGGCTAAAATAATCGGGCACGCTTTTGTTGCTCTAGAAGCCCAGTACATTGCTACTGCCCCGGGACACGCTGTTAATAAATTACTGCAAAAAAATAATCTTAAAATATCTGATATAAACCTATTGGAAATCAATGAAGCATTTGCGGCAGTTCCCTTGGTTAGCCAGAAAATTGCAAACTGGAATCCTGAATTAGTTAATGTAAACGGAGGAGCAGTAGCCTTAGGTCATCCCATAGGCGCCTCCGGAGCAAGGATAATTATGACTCTAATTTATGAACTGAGACGGCGTGGTGGCGGCTACGGTATTGCCGCTATCTGTTCCGGTGCTGCTCAAGGTGATGCTGTTTTAATAAAAGTAGATTAATTAATTGATTGGGGGTAGAGGGACATGGAGATTAAAAAGGTAATGGTTGTTGGAGCCGGACAGATGGGCAGCGGAATAGCTCAGGTAGCTGCTCAGGCAGGCTACCAGGTAATTTTGAATGATATTAAACCGGAATTTGTTGAAAGAGGCCTTTCTGTAATTACAAAAAACTTAGCCAGAAATGTGGAAAAAGGTAAAATTACTGAAGATGAGAAAAATGAAATCCTTGGTAGACTAACCAGATCCATTTCCTTAGAAGACGCTCATGACGTAGATATTGTGATTGAAGCTGCAGTAGAAAAAATGGAAATTAAAGCTGATATTTTCCGTAAACTGGACGAAATTACACCAGCCCATGCTATTTTGGCAACCAACACCTCTTCATTACCAATTACTGAAATCGCTGCCTGCACAAGACGACCGGAGAAGGTTATAGGCATGCACTTTATGAATCCAGTTCCTGTAATGAAGCTGGTGGAAATCATTAAAGGTTTGGCGACCGACCAGGAAGTCTATAAAATTGTGGAAAACATGAGTATTAAAATGGGAAAAGTTCCTGTGGAAGTTAATGATTCACCGGGTTTTGTTTCTAACCGGGTCTTGTTGCCAATGATCAATGAAGCAATTTACTGTGTGTACGAAGGAGTAGCTACTCCGGAAGCTGTCGACCAGGTGATGAAACTTGGTATGAATCATCCCATGGGACCCCTGGCTCTGGCAGATTTAATCGGTTTAGATACCTGCTTATCCATTATGGAAGTTCTTTATGAAGGCTTTAAAGATTCCAAATATCGCCCCTGTCCCTTGCTGCGGAAAATGGTTAAAGCCGGTTGGCTGGGCCGTAAAACATGCAAAGGTTTCTATGATTATTCCAACTAATGTAGTAGGGGTGGTAAAAGATGCAATTCAATAATTTACTGGTTCAAAAAGAAAATAATCTGGCTATTCTAACCATTAACCGCCCTGCTGCTTTAAATGCCCTTAATGCGGACACCCTCCATGAGCTGGGGCAAGCAATTCAAATGTTAACTGAAGACCAGGAAGTTAAAGTCATTATCTTGACCGGGGCAGGAGAGAAGGCTTTTGTAGCAGGCGCTGATATTGCTTTTATGCAGCAACTGGACCCCATTGCGGCAAGGCAGTTTGCCTTAACCGGCCAAATGGTATTTAATCAGATTGAATCCTGTCCTAAACCTGTGATTGCTGCTATTAATGGTTACGCCTTAGGAGGCGGCTGTGAGCTGGCAATGGCCTGTGATATCAGAATAGCCAGTGAAAAAGCCAAATTTGGCCAACCGGAAGTCAATCTGGGAGTCATTCCTGGTTTTGCTGGCACCCAGCGTTTGGCTCGGTTGGTTGGTAAAGGTAAAGCTAAAGAACTGATCTTTACAGGGGATATGATCGATGCCCAGGAGGCTTATCAGATTGGCTTAATTAATCAAATCGTCCCTCATGATCAGCTAATGGACCAAACAAAAAAAATGGGACTAAAAATTGCTAGCAAAGCTCTAGTAGCGGTTCAACTGGCAAAAAGGGCTATCAATGAAGGTTTGGAAATGCCTTTAGAACAGGCAAACTATCATGAAGCTAATTACTTTGGCTTGTGCTTTGCAACAAATGATCAAAAAGAAGGGATGGCCGCCTTTTTGGCAAAAAGACCACCACAGTTTCAAGGCAAATAAATCACGTGGGGAGTAGGGGATTCATATGAATTTTGATCTCACGGAAGAACAACTATTGCTAAAAAGAATGGTCAGAGAATTCGCTGAAAACGAACTCGCACCCAAAGCCGCATACTGGGATGAAACCGGAACCTTCCCCCGGGAAAATCTCAAAAAAATGGCTGAACTTGATTTAATGGGCATGCCTTTTCCCGAAACGGTAGGCGGAGCGGGAATGTCCGTACTGGATTATGTCCTAGTATTAGAAGAAATCGCTAGAGTTTGCCCAACAACAGCAGTAATACTAGCCGTTCACACTTCAGTAGGGACTATGCCGATTTACCTTTTCGGTAATCAACAGCAGAAGGAAAAATATTTAACAAAACTTTGCCGTGGCGAATACCTGGGAGCTTTTGCCCTCACCGAACCAACTGCCGGCTCTGATGCCACCAAAATCAAATGTTCTGCTGAAGACAAAGGGGATCACTACCTTGTAAATGGTACCAAGATTTTCATTACTAATGCCGGTGAAGCCGATGTTTACTGCACTTTTGTTGTTACAGACAAAACCAAGGGCCATCATGGTATTAGTTGTTTACTTATAGAAAAAAATACTCCTGGTTTTAAAGTAGGAAAGATCGAAAAGAAAATGGGTCTTAATGGTTCCAAAACCGGTGAGTTGATATTTGAAAATGCTATAGTTCCAAAAGAAAATTTACTGGGCCAAGAAGGTGAAGGGTTCAAGATCGCCATGTCCCTTTTAGATGGTGGCAGAATTGGGATCGGAGCCCAGGGAATAGGGATTGCCCAGGGAGCATATGATTATGCTTTAGCTTACACAAAAGAACGCAAACAATTTGGCCAACCCATCAGTAATTTTCAAGCTATTCAATTTAAGCTGGCTGATATGGCAACCAGAATTGATGCTGCCCGACTTCTAGTTTATCAGGCTGCCTATTTGCGGGATCAAAAACTGCCTCATAGCAAACAGGCCAGTATGGCCAAAATGTATGGAACCGATACTGCAATGTGGGTAGCAACAGAAGCAGTACAAATTCTTGGTGGCTACGGGTATATCAGGGAATACCCGGTAGAGCGGTATTTCCGTGATGCCAAAATTACGCAAATCTATGAGGGTACAAACCAGATCCAGCGTCTGGTAATTGCGAAAAATATATTAAAGTAACAAGGGGGTAGAGGATTTTGATTTTCAAGCTCACAGAAGAACAGGAAATGTTACGCAATATGGTCCGGGATTTTGCAGAAAAGGAATGTGGACCTACTGCAGCCGAAAGGGATGAAAAAGAAACTTTTGATCGGTCTATTTTTGATAAAATGGCCGAACTGGGACTTACCGGGATTGTGTTCCCCGAAGAATATGGTGGTGCTGGTGCTGATTATATAAGTTATGCTATCGCCGTCGAGGAACTTTCCCGGGTAGACGCTTCAGTTGGTGTCACTCTGTCCGCCCATACTTCCTTAGGCTCCAACCCCATTTACAAATTTGGGACTGAAGAACAGAAACAAAAATACCTGGTACCCTTAGCCGAGGGCAAGAAAATGGGCGCTTTTGGTTTAACTGAACCCTTCGCTGGTTCTGATGCTGGAGGTACCAGAACTACCGCCGTACTTGATGGTGATGAATGGGTTCTGAATGGTACGAAAATCTTTATTACCAATGGCGGAGAAGCTGAAATATATGTTGTCTTTGCCATGACCGATAAAGAAGCTAAACCCAAACACAAAGGCATAAGTGCTTTTATCGTGGAAAAAGGCACACCTGGTTTCACTTTCGGTAAAAAAGAACACAAACTGGGTATTCGTTCATCACCGACCATGGAGCTGGTTTTTGACAACTGTCGTATCCCAAAAGAAAATCTTCTGGGACAACTGGGTGAAGGGTTTAAAATAGCCATGGTAACCCTGGATTATGGAAGAATTGGTATTGCTGCTCAGGCTTTAGGCATTGCCCAGGGTGCATATGAAGCAGCCTTAAATTATGCTAAAGAAAGAAAACAATTCGGTCAGCCTATTGCCAATTTCCAGGCGATTCAATTTATGCTAGCAGATATGGCTACTGAAATTGAGGCTGCCAGATTATTAGTTTACCGTGCTGCATATCTGGCCAGTCAGGGGGTAAGAATCAGCAAAGAGGCTGCCATGGCCAAAATGTATGCCTCAGATGTAGCAATGAAAGTAACAACCAATGCTGTACAAATCTTTGGCGGTTATGGCTATACCCGTGAATTCCCGGTAGAACGCATGATGCGGGATGCTAAAATAACCCAGATCTATGAAGGTACAAATGAAATTCAACGGGTAGTTATTAGTGCTAATATTTTAAAGGAATAGGGTTGGAGGTTTGCCTTCAACCCCTTTTCCCATTGAAAGGAGATTGTACCCTTGTGTGCAATCAGCGCGGAATAATCTGGACCATTACCGGAGACGGCAAAGGCAAAACTACAGCTGCTTTCGGTCAGGCTCTCAGAGCACTAGGGCATAACCAAGCGGTTGCAATTATTCAATTTCTTAAGGGTAGTAATATCTATGGTGAATACAGGTTTCTTCAGCAATTAGCAAATAAGCAGCTACTGATAAAACAGGTTGGTTTGCCGACCTTTGTGCGCAAAAACATTGCTGACCAGATCGATCAAGATTTGGTACTCCGGGGTTGGTTCCTGGCCCGGTCTCTGATTGAAACATCCTATAATCTGGTCATTCTCGATGAGATTAATGTCGCCCTTGATTATGGTCTTTTAGCGATAGAAGACGTTATAAAAACCTTAACTACTAGACCTGCCACCGTTAGCATTATTCTTACGGGTAGAAATGCACCCCAGGAAATTCTGGCAATTAGTGATACAGTGAGTATTATAACCAATGGAAAACACCACTATGAACAGGGGCTTATGGCCCAGGCGGGAATTGAATTCTAGCCCAGTTAGGCGGTGAAAAAATGCATTCGTTAGTTGAAGGGTTGTTGCAGGGTAATAAACGCAGTGCGGCAAAATTGATCACTATCATTGAAAACCAAGAGCCGCAAAAAGAAGAAATGTTAGCCCAAATCTTTCCTCATACCGGTAATGCTTTTATTATTGGCATTACTGGCTCACCTGGAGCAGGCAAAAGCTCTCTGGTAGACTCCTTGATTCGAACTATCCGCTCCGAAAATAAAACCGTAGGTATTATCGCTGTGGACCCATCCAGTCCCTTTACAGGTGGAGCTCTGTTAGGAGACCGCATACGCATGCAAGAGCACGCTTTAGATCCAGGAGTTTTTATCCGCAGCATGGGCACCCGCGGCAGTTTAGGAGGTTTAGCCCATACTACCAGAGATGCTCTGCGAGTTTTGGATGCTATGGGGATCGATGTTATCTTAATAGAAACTGTGGGAGTAGGCCAATCAGAACTGGATATTATGAACGTGGCTGACACCACCGTCGTAGTCCTCACCCCTGGAGCAGGGGACCACATCCAGACAATAAAAGCCGGAATCATGGAAATTGCCGATGTTTTCGCCGTTAACAAGGGAGACTTACCCGGAGCAGATAAAGTCGTGACTGAAGTAGAAGCAATGCTGGATTTAGGCTGTCATACTAGCTGGCGCCCTCCAGTCATCAAAACTTCAAACTTAAAACAGCAAGGAATAAACGAACTTTGGGAAGCTATCAATAAACATAAACAATTCTTAATAGCTAATGGGTTATGGGAAGAAAACAGAAAAAAAAGGTTTGAACAAGAGGTATTAGAGATTGTGGAACTGGAACTGCGGAAAACAATTCACAAAAAAGTGGTAGATACCCCATTAATGCATGAAATTTTACAACAAGTACTTGAAAGAAAACTTGCTCCTTACAATGCAGCGATCAGTATTATTCGTCAAGGGTTAAATTTGAAAATATAAAGGTTAGAAGGGAGTTGGCGTTGCATGAATAAAGAAAATTTTAATAAGTGGCAAGAAAAATTTACTAACGCTGCAAAACGAGATTCTTCTTTTACTACTGTATCAGGTCTGCCTATCAATCCTCTTTATACCCCAGCCGATGTAGCTAATTTTGATTATGAAAAAGATTTGGGTTACCCTGGTGAATTTCCTTATACTCGTGGTGTACAAACCACCATGTATTTGGGTAGATTATGGACTATGCGCCAGTTTGCCGGTTTTGCGACAGCAAAAGAATCCAATCAGCGCTATAAATTTCTTCTTTCTCAAGGCCAAACTGGCTTAAGTGTGGCATTTGACATGCCCACCATAATGGGATATGATTCCGACCATCCCAGAGCCTATGGAGAAGTTGGCCGGGTTGGGGTAGCCATTGATTCTCTCCAGGATATGGAGATCTTATTTGATGGAATTCCTTTAGATAAAGTAAGCACTTCAATGACTATTAATGCTCCAGCTTCTGTAATCTGGTCAATGTATATAGCAACTGCCGAGAAACAGGGAGTACCATCCCATAAACTAACCGGTACCATCCAAAATGATATCTTAAAAGAATATATAGCTCAGAAATCCTGGATCTTCCCCCCGGAACCTTCTATGCGCCTGATTACCGATATCTTTAAGTTTGCTAAAGATCATGTGCCAAAATGGAATACTATTAGTATTAGTGGTTACCACATTCGTGAAGCTGGTTCTACTGCCGTTCAAGAATTAGCATTCACCCTGGCTGACGGTTTTGCCTATGTAGAAGCTGGCATCGCAGCTGGCTTAGATGTTGATGACTTTGCTCCTCGTCTCAGTTTCTTCTTCAATGCCCATCTCGACTTTTTCGAAGAAATTGCCAAGTATCGTGCTGCCCGTAGAATCTGGGCCCGGAGAATGAAAGAAAAATATAAAGCCAAAGATCCCCGTTCCTGGTTACTTCGCTTCCATACCCAAACTGCAGGCTGCTCACTGACAGCCCAACAACCGGAGAACAACATTATTCGTACCGCTTATGAAGCACTAGCCGCCGTTCTGGGGGGAACGCAATCCCTGCATACTAACTCTATGGATGAAGTTCTGGCATTGCCTACGGAAAAAGCTGTAACCATAGCCTTACGCACTCAGCAAATAATCGCCCATGAAATTGGGGTAACTAACACCATTGACCCGCTGGCAGGTTCATACTTTGTTGAAGCCTTAACCAATAAAATGGAAGAAGAGGCTGAAAAATATTTTGCCAAGATTGAGGAACTGGGTGGGGTGTTAAAGGCCATTGAAAAAGGTTTCTTCCAGAAGGAAATTGCTGATGCTGCTTATGAATATCAAAAAGCTATTGATAGCAAACGGCGAATTGTGGTTGGAGTCAATCAGTATGTCGATGAAAATGAAAAACTGGATATTGAAATTCTCAAGATTGACCCCCGAATCGAACAGGAACAAGTTGCTCGCCTGCAAAAACTAAGAGAAGAGCGGGATAATCTGCGGGTTCAAGAGTGTTTGGCTGAGCTGAGAAAGGCGGCCAATACTTCCGATAACCTCATCCCATATATTCTCAACTGTGTCAGATGCTATAGTACTTTAGGGGAAATTATCCAGGTAATGCGCGACGAATTTGGCGAATACAAAGAACAACCTTTATTTTAATCACTGGGGGAGGATAGTCATGGAACAGAAGAAAAAAATTAGAGTTTTAGTAGCCAAACCTGGCCTGGATGGACATGATCGGGGAGCAAAAGTGATTGCCCGGGCCTTGCGTGATGCCGGTATGGAAGTCATCTATACCGGCCTTCATCAGACTCCGGAACAGATCGTACATGCTGCCATCCAGGAAGATGTTGATGTAATTGGCTTGAGTATACTATCCGGTGCCCATATGACCCTTTTCCCGCGGGTCAAAGAATTGTTGAAAGAACAAGGAGCAGATGATATAGTCTTAATAGGTGGAGGAACTATCCCTGAAGATGATGTTCAACAATTAAAAGAAATGAATGCAGCTGAAGAGATCTTTACACCCGGCACCCCGCTTGAGGACATAGTTGCATGGATTAACAATCGTATCGGGAATTAAAACTACAAACCTTATATTTGGCAGTAGGGGGAGTAAGAGATGTCGCAGCATCAGGAACAGTATCGAAGAAAGTTAATTAGCGCAGAGGAAGTAGTTTCTCTGGTAAAAAACGGCGACCAAATCTGGGCCCCTGTGGGCGCGGGCGAACCCCAGACTATTTTTGCAACAATTGCCAGTAATTATAAATCCCTTTTCAATGTAACAGTCAATCAAATTCTGCCCTTAAAACCCTTTTTTGCCAAAAAAGAAATGGCACCTCACATTCGCTATAACTCATGGTTTACCAGTGACATTAATCGTACAGCCGTCAATGAAGGCTGGGCCGATTTCACCGCCAACAATTTCCACGAGGTTCCTAAACTACTACGCCTTTACTGGCCAGTAGATATAGTGATGGCAAGCGTATCTCCCATGGATAAACATGGATACTTCAGTTTAAGCTTAAGTGTAGATTACACGTTTGAAGCAATTAAAAAAGCCAAAATGATTATCCTGGAAGTTAACCCCAATTATCCTCGTACCCTTGGTAATTGTTTTGTTCACATATCTCAGGTGGACTATATTGTTGAGAGCAATGCTCCAGTACCTATCCTGAATATCCCGCCAATAACAGAGGTTGAACAGAAAATTGGAGAATACATTGCAGATTTAATCGAAGATGGCTCCACTCTACAAATAGGTTTTGGTGGTATCCCCAATGCAGTTACTGCCGCCTTAAAAAATAAAAAGAATTTAGGCATTCATACTGAAATGATTACCGATGGTATGGTCAACCTTGTTGAGTGGGGTGTGGTAGATAATAGCCGTAAAACATTACATCCTGGCAAAGTCATCGGCACTTTTGCTATAGGTACTCAGCGGCTTTATGACTTCCTGGATAATAACCCGATGGTCGAAATGCATCCAGTGGACTATACCAATGACCCATATATCATCGGTCGAAACAATCAACTGGTAGCAATCAATGCCTCGATTGAAGTTGACCTTTTGGGACAATGTTGCTCTGAATCCATGGGCCATTATCAATGGAGTGCTACAGGCGGTCAGGCGGATTTCTTCAGAGGTGCCAACATTTCCCCTGGTGGCAAGGGGTTCGTTACTCTAGCTTCTACTGCCAAAAATGGTACAGTAAGTCGAATCGTCCCCGAGCTTAAACCCGGAGCTGTTGTAACCACCAGTAAAAATGATGTGGATTACGTTGTAACCGAATACGGCGTTGCCAAATTAAGAGGCAAAACAGCTCGGGAAAGAGCATTAGAGCTGATTAATATAGCTCATCCTGATTTTCGGGCTGAATTGAGAGAAGCTGCCCGGAAATATAACCTGATTTAAAAAGTATTGACAAGGTTATGGGAGGGATTAAAATGGATCTGTTTCAGGCAATTAGAGAAAGGAGAAGTATCAGAAAATATGAAGAACGTCCGGTTGAAAAAGAAAAAATAGATCTGATTTTGGAGATGGCTCGCCTTGCACCTTCCTGGAAAAATATGCAATGCTGGCGCTTCCTGGTGATTGATAAAGCTGAAAATAAGCAACTGATGTTATCCGCTTTTCCTGATGACAATCCAGGTAAGAAGGCTTTAGCTCAAGCTCCTGTAGTGATTGTTGTCTGTGCCAATCCCAGGGAATCTGGTATTGAAGAGGGAAAGGAATACTACCTGGCCGATGCAGCCATTGCTTTTGAGCATATCTGCCTCAGCGCTACAGCTCTGGGGCTGGGAACTTGCTGGATGGGCTGGTTTGATGAAAAAACTTTAAAGCAATCTTTAAATATTCCAGATGAATATAAAATTGTCGGGGTTACTCCTTTAGGTTATCCCGCCCAAGCTCCTAACCCCCGTCCCCGCAAATCTCTGCAGGAAATCGCATATTATAATGAATGGGGTTCTGGATATGATGGATAGAATCCAAATACTACAACAAAATTTACAGTCTAATGAAATTGATGGTGCCCTCATAGTCTCTGCTATCGATGTATATTATTACAGTGGTACCCGTCAGAATGCTTTACTCTGGGTACCTGCCAGCGGGGATCCTTATCTTTTGGTTAAAAAAAGCTTTAGTCGTGCTTTTCAAGAGTCCTTTTTAGCTAATGTCGAACCTCTAAAATCTCTGAAAGAGCTACAAAAGTATATAGGTCAGGCTAAAAAAATCGGTTTAACCCTGGACGTATTACCAGCCCAAACCTACTTCTATTATCAAAAACTTCTGCCTGAGTGTATTTTTCAAGATATCTCCACCCTGGTTCGGGAACAGCGTTCAATAAAGTCATCCGCTGAATTGGAAATAATGCGAAAAAGCGCCAGCATTCTTTGTCAGGTTTTTAAAGAAGTGCCTGATTTCCTGCGACCGGGAGTCAGGGAAATTGATCTCGCCGCAGAGTTTGAATATCGTGCCCGCAAAGCTGGACACGAGGGTTTAATCCGTCTAAGAGCATTTAACCAGGAATTGCATTCCGGACATGTACTTGCCGGGAAGAATGCAGCCTTCCCATCGTTTTTTGATGGACCAGTAGGCGGAAAAGGCCTTTCCGCTCCCTACCCCCAGGGCCCTTCCCGTGATGTCGTTCAACTAAATGTGCCGATTGTTTTTGATTTCGTCTGTGTTTATGAAGGATATATGGTAGACATGACCAGGATTTTTTGTCTAGGTGATCTTGATAACAAGTTAAAACAAGCTTTCAATGCAGCTTTGGAAATCCAGAATACTCTGGTCCAAAATTTAAAACCAGGGGCAGTAAGCGGTCAATTGTTTGATCAGGCCTGCTCTATTGCTGAAAAATACGGACTGCAGGATAATTTCATGGGCTATAAAGAAGAACAGGCCCGTTTTGTCGGTCATGGGGTAGGATTAGAATTAGATGAACTGCCGGTAATCGCCCTGGGAGTCAAAAACGCTTTGCTGGCAAATCAAACCATCGCCTTAGAGCCCAAATTTATTTTCCCGGAACTGGGAGTAGTAGGTATTGAAAATACTTATCTCGTAACAGAACAGGGTGGCGAAAAACTGACAGCACTGGATGATGTAATATTTTATCTCTAGTCGGAGGCTCAAAAATAATGATCAGTTTCTTATGGCGCAAGGAAGTACTACTTATACTGGCGCTTGCCAATGGCCTGGGGTCAATTTATGGTTACTACTGGTATCATCATCAACTGGCAGTTTCTCCCTGGTACTTATGGCCAGTTATACCTGATAGCCCTTTGTCAGCCAGTTTGTTTACCTTATTTCTTATTTTTCTAATCTGGAAAATTAATCTGCCCTGGTTATTTTTGCTAGCTAATTTAATGATGATAAAATATGGGCTCTGGGCTGTGATAATTAATTTAGATGTCTACTGGAGCGGACATTCCTTTGCCTGGGAAAATCTGCATTTAACCCTTTCCCATGCTGTCATGGCCCTTCAGGGTATACTTTTTCTAAGAAAAATTCGATTTGCATTCAGCGATTACTTCATAGCGTCCGGGTGGCTAATTCTCAACGACTTTATCGATTATTTCTGGCAAACCCATCCTTATTTGTTTTATGCTGAGCAAATCACAATTGCCCAGACAACCGCAAGTTTACTAACAGGTATAGTGATAATATATGCCGCCAAACGCTTGATAGCCGTTCAGTAGCTTTATTAGCCGCTAAGACGGCTTTTTTTGTTACTTGGCTGAAAAAAATAGATTATTAGCAAGATAAAAGTTTACAATATATATTAGGATAGTAGGCAGAAAGGCAGGGATCTGTTAATGTATTGTTTTTTAGATCCCTCCCGGGAAAATCATAGCCAGAACCTGGGGCATTTTTCTTTATCCGACCTGGTAGGCATCAGTCCTCAAATGGTCGATATAAAAGAAACTATTATCAAAATTGCCCCACGGAAAGCTAATGTATTAATCCTTGGAGAATCCGGCACAGGAAAAGAGCTGGTAGCCCAGGCTATTCATTATCTAAGCAATCGGCGATTTGGGCCATTAATTAAAGTAAACTGTGCTGCCATTCCAGAAAGCCTCTTTGAGGCAGAACTTTTTGGCTATGAAGAAGGAGCCTTTACTGGTGCTAAAAAGAATGGCTATCCAGGCAAGTTCCTATTATCCCATCAGGGAACATTTTTTTTAGACGAAATCGGTGAGCTGCCTTTGCCCTTGCAGGCCAAATTACTACGAGTATTGCAGGAAAAAACCATTGAACCTTTAGGAAGTACTAAATCAATCTCCATAGATACCCGAATTATTGCTGCTACTAATGCTAACCTTTCCGATCTGGTCAAATATGGCAAATTTCGTGCTGATCTATATTACCGTTTAAATGTTGTTGCTATTCATCTTCCTGCTTTACGAGAACGTAAAGAGGATTTACCTCTCTTAATAAATTATTTTATTAAAAAATTTAACCGAGAATATGGCATGCAAATAAAGGGTATTACCAAAGAAGTCTTAGATATTTTTATGCATTATACCTGGCCAGGTAATATTAGAGAGCTAGCCAACGTAATTGAAACAGCCTTTAATTTTGCCGATGGAGAGCTAATTACTGTAAATGACCTACCTCAGTCCCTCCAGTGGCCTTCCTCTCAAAATCCTAGCAGCCTTCGTACTCTGTTCGGTACCGCATCACTCAATGATATCCTGGATAATATTGAAAAAAACTATATAGTGTACGCTTTACAGATTTGTCAGGGAAATAAAGTAAAAACTGCGGAACTACTGGGTATTTCCCGACCCTGTCTCTATAAAAAACTGATTAAATACGGTTTGGAAAAGTAACCCGCTTTTACACAGTGGGTTATTTCTTTAAATAGCAGATGTAAAGAAAAGTAACAGTAGAGAAGATTAAGTCCAAAGCCTGATTACCATTCGAGGAGAAAATCATGCCATTAACCACCTTTACCTAACCTTTAGCTACAAATCCCTGTTTCCGGTATGTTATTTGCATCAGAATATAATGAACAACTGCCGGGAGGGATTGGGATGAATTTTGATTTGTCTTCTGAACAGGCCTTGTTACAAAAAACTGTCCGCGAATTTGCCCAGGAAGTTATTAAACCCCAAGCTAAGAACATTGATGAAAATGGAAAAATTCCTGAAGCCATTTTAAAACAACTGGCTGAGCTGGAACTAATGGGATTGCCATTTCCTGAAAAATATGGTGGTGCTGGCGGAGACTATATTATGTATGCAATTGCAGTCGAGGAGATCTCTCGCGCTTGTGCCAGCACTGGAATAACTTATGCTGCTCATATTTCCCTGGGTTCAGCCCCTTTTTATCTTTTTGGTACAGAAGAGCAAAAAGTAAAGTTTTTAACTCCTCTGGCCCAGGGCCACTATCTGGGAGCGTTTGGATTAACTGAGCCCAATGCTGGTTCCGATGCTGGCGGTACAGAAACCAATGCCTTGAAAAAAGATGGACGCTGGGTTATTAATGGCAGTAAAATTTTTATCACTAATGCTGGTTATGCCGGGACTGTTGTTATTACTGCAGTTACCGATCGCAGTAAAGGTAAAAAAGGCATTTCTTCCTTTATCATCCCCAGAGGAACAAAAGGTTTTTCCATTGGGAAGGAATTTGACAAACTCGGGTTACGGGGGTCCAACACTGTCCCTCTTTATTTCGATAATGTAGAGGTTCCGGAAGACTATCTGCTAGGTAAAGAAGGCGAAGGTTTTAAACAGTTTCTGCAAGTACTAGATGGGGGACGGATCAGCATTGCTGCTATGGCTGTTGGAATCGCCCAGGCCTGTCTCGATGCCTCTCTGGAATATGCTAAAACTCGAAAACAATTCGGGCAAACCATAAGTAAATTCCAGGCAATTCAGTTTAAGCTTGCTGATATGGCGGCCCAGATCGAACTGGCACGTACCATGGTTTATCGAGCTGCCTGGCTTAAGGACCAGGGTAAACCTTTTTCCTATGAAGCCGCTATCGCCAAACTTTTTGCTTCTGAAATGGCTACACAGGCAGCCTCTCAAGCCATCCAGATTCATGGTGGTTATGGCTATATGAAAGAATACCCGGTTGAGAGATATTATCGAGATGTAAAACTTTTGGAAATCGGGGAGGGAACTTCAGAAATCCAGAGGTTAGTAATAGCCCGTCATCTGGGCTGTTAAAAACAAGGGGGGTTTTATTGAATGAGCGAACTGCTAAATGTAACCATTGGCGATTTGTTTGACCAGACGGTGGAAAAATTCCCGGACAAAGATGCACTCGTATATGTAGACCGTGACTTGCGCTTAAGCTATCGTCAATTACAGGAAAAGGTAAACGAAGTAGCAAAAGCCCTTATGGGTCTTGGAATCCAGAAAGGTGAACACATTGCCATCTGGGCCACCAATTATCCGGAATGGATTTATACTCAGTTCGCTACCGGCAAAATGGGAGCTGTTCTGGTAACAGTTAATACCAACTATCGTGCTTTTGAATTGGAGTATCTCCTCAAGCAATCTGATGTTACTACTTTAATCATGATTGAAAATTACCGGAACAATAATTACATTGAAATGATAAACACTGTACTTCCCGAACTGGCAAACAGTCAACCAGGTCAAATCAACTCATCCAACTTGCCTTTATTAAAAAACATTATTGTAATCTCTGACCGCAAATACCCTGGAATCTATTCCTGGTCAGAATTTCTCCAGTTCGCCAGTCGGGTTAGTGATGCCGACTTAGCTGCTCGCCAGGCTTCCCTTAAGCCCGATGAAGTCATAAATATGCAGTATACCTCAGGTACAACCGGTTTCCCCAAAGGTGTAATGCTGACCCATTATAGCATCTTAAATAATGCTAAGTTTGTAGGTGAATGCCAAAAATTCTCTTCTGAAGATAAACTCTGCTTCCCAGTACCGCTCTTCCATTGTTTTGGCTGTGTGATGAGCACCTTAACCTGCATAGTCTATGGTGCTACCATGGTTCCCATTGAATATTTTGATCCTGTTAAAGTCCTGGAAGCTGTAGAAAAGGAAAGATGCACAGCCCTTTATGGTGTGCCAACAATGTTTATAGCTGAACTGGAAGTTCTGAATCAGCGTTCCTTTGATCTCTCTTCCCTGCGTACAGGAATTATGGCCGGAGCGCCCTGTCCTATTGAAGTGATGAAACAGGTTGTGGAAAAGATGAATATGCGGGAAGTAACCATCGCTTATGGTCAAACCGAGTTCTCGCCCGTGATCACTCAAACCAGGACAGATGATCCCATTGAATTGCGGGTCACAACTGTGGGGCGTGCTATTCCTCATGTTGAAGTCAAGATCGTCAATCCCGAAACTGGTGAGACCCTGGGCCCAGGCCAGCAAGGAGAATTGTGTGCCAGAGGCTTTGGTATCATGAAAGGCTACTATAAAATGCCCGAAGCAACCCAGGCTGCTATCGATAATGAAGGGTGGCTACATACCGGGGATTTAGCAACTATGGATGAAAACGGATATTGTAAAATCACTGGCCGCCTCAAAGATATGATTATTCGCGGTGGTGAAAATATCTATCCCAGGGAAATTGAAGAATTCCTCTATACCCATCCTAAAATCCTGGATGTTCAGGTGGTCGGTGTCCCGGACATAAAATATGGTGAAGAAGTAGCTGCTTTTATTCGCTTGAAAGAAGGTGAAGTATTAACAGAGGAAGAGGTACGGGAATTCTGCACTGGCAAAATCGCCCGTCATAAGATACCCCGTTATATCAAGTTTGTTGACCTTTATCCCTGCACTGCCTCCGGAAAAGTGCAAAAATTCAAGTTAAGGGAAATGGCGATCAAGGAATATGGCCTTGAAGCAGCCGCTAATATAGAAACGGCATAAAGGCAGGGCCCTCAGGTTGGCCCTGCCTGAAAAGAGAGGGGGATAGGTATGGCGGAAAAGCTGTGGGAACCTGGCCCGGAAAGAATACAAAAAACTAACATGTATAATTTCATTAACTATGTTAATGAAAGGTACAATCAAAAGCTTGAAGATTATGACGGATTGTATCAGTGGTCTATTAACGATATAGAGCAGTTCTGGGTATCAGTTTGGAATTTCAGTAAAATAATCTTTTCCCAGCCCTATCATACTGTACTGAAAAACAGCTCGGACATGTTTAACAGCAAGTGGTTCGAAGGAGCGAGTTTAAATTTTGCCGAAAATCTGCTACGACATTATAACCTGAACAAACCGGCAATTATCAGTATAAATGAACAAGCGGAGATTAAATCTCTATCTTATCCTGAGTTATATGCAGCAGTGGCCCGTACTGCTGCATATTTGCAACAGCTCGGAGTAAAACCTGGGGACAGGGTAGCAGGATATATGGCCAACATACCGGAAACGGTTATCGCAATGCTAGCTGCTACCAGCATTGGTGCCATCTGGTCTTCTTGTTCACCTGATTTCGGCGTCAATGGGGTAATAGACCGCTTTGGGCAAATAGAGCCGAAAGTTCTTTTCACTACCAATGGCTATTTCTATAATGGCAAACTTTTTGATTGTACGGAAAAAATTATACAAATTACTGGCGCCATTACCAGCATTGAATCAGTTGTGCTGGTCCAATATGTTCAGGAAATTCCGTTACCTCAGCTCAGTTTGTCAGCTATAGCTTTCTCGGATATTCAAAAACAATTTTCTGCCCAGCCCATTATTTATACCCAGTTACCTTTTGACCATCCAGTTTATATACTATATTCTTCTGGAACCACAGGAAAACCAAAATGTATTGTTCATGGTGCCGGCGGAACTCTGTTACAACACATGAAGGAACTGATTTTGCACACGGATTTAAAACAGGATGACATTATTTTTTACTATACCACCTGTGGCTGGATGATGTGGAACTGGCTAGTTTCCTCACTGGCTACGGGAGCAACCATAGTTTTATTTGACGGTTCTCCCTTTCACCCTCATCCGGGTATTTTATGGGAACTGGCTGAAAAGACTGGTATTACCATTTTTGGTACCAGCGCAAAATATATCTCTTCATTAGAGAAAACCGGAATAGAACCTGGTAAAGAATATGATTTATCCAGAATCAAAACGATTTTATCCACAGGCTCCCCATTAACTAAAGAAAATTTTTATTATGTATACCAAAAGATTAAATCCGACGTTCAGCTCAGCTCTATTTCCGGTGGAACAGATATTATATCCTGCTTTGCTCTAGGCAATCCCCTGGGTCCTGTTTATGCCGGTGAATTACAATGCCGCGGTCTGGGAATGAAAGTAGAAAGTTATGATCCTGAAGGTAAGCCCCTGATTAACCAGAAAGGAGAATTGGTCTGTACCGCTCCTTTTCCGTCAATGCCGCTGGAATTCTGGAATGATCCCGAACGCCAGAAATATTATCAGGCTTATTTCAATGTTTATTCCAATGTCTGGTGCCATGGTGATTTTATCGAAATAACTGACCGGGGCGGAGTGATCATCTACGGTCGTTCTGATGCTACCCTCAATCCCGGTGGGGTCAGGATAGGTACAGCCGAGATCTACAGGCAGGTGGAAACTATCCCTGAAATCCTGGATAGCCTGGTAGTTGGACAGAACTGGCACGACGATGTGAGAGTAATACTATTTGTTAAATTAAAACCTGGTTTTACTTTAAATGAACAGCTGGTAAACCAGATCAAAACAGTTATAAGAAAAAACGCTACTCCCCGCCATGTGCCAGCTAAGATCATTGCTGTACCTGATATTCCATATACCATCAATGGCAAAAAAGTTGAGCTGGCTGTGCGCAATGTCATTCATAATGAACCAGTTACCAATAGAGAAGCACTGGCTAACCCGGAAGCCCTGAATTATTTCAAAGATATACCTGAATTACAACAGGAGTAAAGGAGGGGAGGGAGAGAAGATGTTTAAAAAAGTTTTGATCGCCAATCGAGGGGAAATCGCCTGCCGTATCATTAAAGCCGCCAAAACATTAGACATAAAAACAGTAGTTGTTTATTCAACTGCTGATGAAAACACTTTACCCACCCGGCTGGCCGATGAAGCCATTTGTATTGGCCCACCACCCGTGGCCCAGAGTTACCTGCAAATGGATAAAATCCTCGAAGTCGCTCTGCAAACTGGTTGTGATTGTATTCATCCTGGCTATGGCTTATTATCGGAAAATGCCAAATTCGCTGAAAAGGTGAGGGAAAATAACCTGGTTTTTATTGGCCCCAGTCCTGAGATCATAGCTGCCATGGGAGATAAGGTAGCTGCGCGTAAAACGATGGCTGAGATTGGGATTCCTTTACTCCCGGGCAGTGATGAGATTGAACATCTTGAAGAAGCCAAAAAAATGGCCGAGAACATCGGTTTCCCGGTAATACTAAAAGCAGCCAGTGGCGGTGGCGGAATTGGTATGGCCATTATTAATTCCCAGGCTGAGTTAGAGCAAATGTGGTCATCGGTGCGCCAACGGGCCCAGGCTTATTTCGGCAATCCCGTTATCTATGTAGAGAAATATCTGCCTAATCCCCGGCATATTGAAGTACAGATATTAGGGGATGAACATGGGCATTGCCTGGCTATCGGGGAAAGAGATTGTTCCATTCAGAGGAGACATCAAAAAGTGATTGAAGAAGCACCGGCTCCCAACTTGCCGCAAGAAGTGCGTGAGCAACTTTTCGACCTTGCAGAAAGAGCAGGTACCAGTCTGGGCTATGTAGGGGCAGGAACATTTGAATTTCTTGTAGATGAAAATTATAACCTGTACTTTCTTGAAATGAATACAAGAATACAGGTAGAACATCCTGTCACGGAAGAAGTAACCGGCTGGAATCTGGTGGCCTGGCAATTTCAACTGGCAGCAGGTGCAGCTTTGCCTACAACACGTCCCATTAGTAAGGGATGGGCTATAGAAGCACGACTTTATGCTGAAGATGATAAAACCTGTTTGCCTGCCCCAGGAAAAATAGAAACTGTCATCTGGCCTGAAATACCTGGTATAAGAATTGAGACCTGGATAGAATCCGGTCTCAAAGTAACCCCATATTATGACCCCTTGTTAGCCAAAATTATTGCTCATGGGGAAACCAGAGATGAAGCACGTTTAAAGTTAATACAAACTTTAACCAATCTAGAAATTACAGGTATAAAAACCAATCGCAATTTACTGGTTGCTATTCTAACAAGTCAGTCTTTTCAATCAGGTAAATATAATACGCAATTTTTAACAGAATTTCTTAAATCATACTAGAAGGAGAGGATAAACATGAAAGAAATTACAGCTCAAATGGCTGGAATTATACTGGCACTCAGGGTGAATGTGGGAGATGTGGTTGCACCAGGCCAGGAGATCGCAGTGCTTGAATCCATGAAAATGGAAATCCCATTGACCAGCGAATATGGCGGCACTGTGGTAGAAATCTCCGCTCAGGTTGGCGATTTTATTAACGAAGGAGATTGTATTTTAAAACTGGAATAAACAGATTTTACAATGAAAGGGGATGGGGCCCATGTTAGCCAATTTGCCAAAACAGGTTACAATTTGGGAGGTGGGCCTCAGAGATGGCCTGCAAAATGAAACAAGGTATATTTCTGTTGAGGAAAAACTGGAATTGATAAATGGTTTAATTCAAAGTGGGGTTAAAAACCTGGAGGTAACAGCTTTTGTAAGCCCAAAATGGGTTCCGCAAATGAAAGATGCCAGTGAATTACTGGCAAAAATGGAGAGACCCTCAGAATGTAACATTAGTGCCCTTGTTCCCAATGAAAAAGGCCTGGAAAAAGCCCTGGCAGCTAGATTAAATGAAATCGCCGTAGTTGTATCCGCCAGTGAAGGCCATAACCTAAAAAATTTAAATAAAACAGCAGATGAAGCCATTCGGGAGGCATTGCATCTAATCTACAAAGCCAATGTGGCGGGGCTCAGAGTGAGGGCCTACCTTTCCACCGCCTTTGGTTGCCCTTATGATGGTCCAGTAAAAATAGAAAGAGTAATGGAGATCAGTGAAAAATTACTAGGGGCAGGAGCTTACCAGGTCTCCCTTGGCGATACTATCGGGATAGCCCATCCCAAACAGTTACAGGAAAGTCTTAGCCTGATTACTCGACGAATTCCTCCCGGTAAATTGGCCTTACATTTACATGATACCCGGGGCATGGCCCTGGCCAATACCATCATTGGTCTGGAATACGGAATTACCACATTTGATTCTTCTTTTGGTGGTCTCGGTGGCTGTCCTTATGCTCCTGGAGCCAGTGGTAATGTAGCAACTGAAGATCTGGTTAATATGCTGCATGCTATGGGCTGTCAAACCGGGATAGATTTGGACCGTCTGGTGTTAGTATCAACCCGGGCCCAGGCTATTCTGGGTAAGCGGCTACCCAGTAAAATTCTGCAAATCTATCGCCGTACCAGGGGGGAATAGAATGAGCTTTTTAATTCAACAGGAGATTATAGAGGGCAATGGTCTTCTCCTCACTATAAATCGCCCCGAAGTATATAATGCCCTCTGTTATCCCCTTTTAACTGAATTAAAAGAACTGGTTTTCCAATTATACCATTCAAATTTGCGGATAATGATTATCACCGGAGCTGGTACAAAAGCCTTCTGTTCCGGTGCAGACCTGAAGGAAAGAGATTCAATGAATGATGATCAGGTCTTGCAATTCATTGATACTATCCGAGACACTTTTCAGTTGATTGCCAATTTGCCCTTTCCTGTAATTGCAGCAATAAATGGAGTGGCTTTTGGAGGTGGTCTTGAACTGGCCCTTGCCTGTGACCTGCGCTTGGCTTCAGAACAGGCCATGCTGGGATTAACTGAAGTTGCTCTTGGCATCATACCAGGAGCAGGAGGTACGCAAAGGCTGGCGCGTATTATCGGTCCCGCCAGGGCCAAAGAATTAATTTTTACCGCTGCCAGATTCACAGCCAGGGAAGGGGAAAAGATTGGCTTAATCAATCATGTTTATAAACCTGAAGATTTGTTACCAAATGCCTTGGGTCTAGCCGAAAGGATTGCCCAACATGGACCATTAGCTGTTAGACAGGCAAAAACAGCAATAAACCGAGGTCTTAATATGAGTTTGGATGATGCACTATACTGGGAAACCAGCTGTTACCGCCAGCTTATCAATACCGCTGACCGTCGCGAGGGGCTGACTGCTTTTAAAGAAAAGAGACTACCACAATTCCAAGGCAAATAGGGGGTAGGGAGCATGTTAGGATTGGATAAATTTCATGAGATAGCCAACCAGATCAAAAAGGGCGGCGCCGAAAAATATCATCAGCAGGCACAAGCCCAGGGAAAGATGTTCGTACGCCATCGTCTGGAAATGCTTTTAGATCCAGGTAGCATGCAGGAAGACGGCTTGTTTGCTAACTGCCAGCAGCCCGACCTACCTGCCGATGGGGTAGTGACGGGATATGGAAAAATTAATGGGCAACCGGTATGTTTTATGGCTAATGACTCCACCGTAAAAGCTGGATCGTGGGGCTGGCGCACAGTAGAAAAGATTATCCGCATTCAGGAAATGGCTTATAAACTGCGTTTGCCAATGATTTACCTGGTTGATTCAGCCGGAGCCAGAATCACCGACCAGGTGGAAATGTTCCCCGGCAGACGCGGTGCAGGTAAAATCTTTTATAACCAGGTTAAAATGTCCGGGGTAATACCACAAATCTGTTTGCTTTTCGGACCTTCTGCTGCCGGAGGAGCTTATATACCTGCCTTTTGTGATGTAGTAATCATGGTAGAGGGTAATGCCAGTATGTATTTGGGTTCCCCCAGGATGGCTGAAATGGTTATCGGGGAAAAGGTGACCCTGGAAGAAATGGGAGGAGCCATGATGCACTGCAGTGTCAGTGGCTGTGGTGATGTACTGGTAAAAAGCGAGGCAGAGGCCATTGCCTGGGCCAAACGCTATTTGTCTTACATGCCAGCCAATAATCAATGCTCTCCTCCGAGCCTGGAAGGGAAAAAGCCTGCAGCTGGCAAGCCACTGGCAAATATTATCCCGGCCCATCAGAATATACCCTTTGATATGTACGAATTCATCAAGGGGATAGTTGATGAAGACAGTTTTCTTGAGATTAAAAGCCTTTTTGCTCAGGAAGTGATTACTGGACTTGCCCGCATTGAAGGCCATGTCTTTGGCATTATCGCCAACCAGCCTAAAGTGAAAGGTGGTGTTCTCTTCGTTGATTCAGCTGACAAAGTAGCAAAATTTGTTTGGTTGTGCGATGCCTTTAACATACCACTACTGTTTTTAATGGACGTTCCAGGCTTTATGATCGGTACCAAAGTGGAAAGGGCTGGAATAATTCGGCATGGAGCCAAACTAATTTATGCTATTTCTGAAGCGACTGTGCCCAAATTTTCCGTGGTAGTACGTAAAGCCTATGGCGCTGGGCTATATGCCATGTGCGGACCTGCTTTCGAACCTGATGCCTGTCTGGCACTGCCCTCAGCTCAAATTGCAGTCATGGGCCCGGAAGCAGCAGTAAATGCAGTATATGGCAATAAAATTGCCCAGCTAGAAGGTGAAGAAAAGCGCAAATTTATCGAGAGCAAGCGCCAGGAATATCAAGAGGATATAGATATATATCGTTTGGCATCTGAGTTAGTGGTAGACGGTATTATTGCCCCCGAAAATTTACGTTCTGAAATTGTTAACCGCTTGGATTTTGCCCGTAATAAACAAAGGCATTTCAGTGATCGCCGTCATGGTGTTATACCGGTCTAATTAACTGAAAATTTGAGCCAACGGTCAATTTTTGAGAGTTTTTGGCCGTTGGCTCTTTTTTGTTTATTATAATGAATTTTCACCTCTCAATTCTTCCATTCCAGTTATGGTTAACCTTTAGAAATGACAATTAACGATTTTTTGTTGTGAAAAACCAGGATAATTTCTAATATTTTAATAAACAACGATGGGCTGGAAAGGAGGGTAGCTGTTTAGCCCGTTAAAGATCAAAAGATGGAGGTGTTAAACGTGAGTAATAAAGTAAATGTAAACAACTTGCCTCCTTTAGACGTTGAAGTTAAGAATGTAATGAAATCAGAATTCAATTTGGCTTTTTGGCTATCAGTAATTTATTTTATCTTTCTCTTCGCCGTTCCTGTACTAAACTGGACCGCACCGGCACTAATGAAAACCAGAATCTGGGGAGGCATGTCATTAACCTGGTTTTTAACATCAATTTTTGCTATGATTCTGGCTTTCCTGATCGCAGCAGTTCATGTTTATTTCTACCAGAATAAGTTCGGTGCCGATATTGAGGAAACCCGGACAAGAAGGGAGGTATTTCATTAATGAATTGGTTAACTGATCCCAAATATTTATTTACAATTATTCTATTGGGTACCATTGTCTGGATTACTAACGCAACCCGTAAATATGCTACCACCACCGTTGACTACTGGGTCGCTGGTCGGAGTTTTGGCTGGCTGGTTAATGGTTCAGCTATTGCTGGGGATTATCTCAGTGCTGCTACTTTTTTAGGATTGGCAGGTCTGACTTTTTCACTAGGTTATGACGGACTTTTTTATACTTTTTGTTTCTCAATCGGTTTAACATTATTGGCTATGTTTATCGCAGGCCCCTTGCGTAGATTCGGCGCCTTTACCGTTCCCGATTTCCTTGGCCAGCGTTTTCATAGTAAAACAGCCCGTCTGGTTGCAGTTATAGTAGTGTTAGCCATTTCCGGTTTTTATGCTGCCCCACAACTACTGGGTGCTGCCCAGATTTTAAAACTGTTTTTCGGGACCAGTTATGCCTTCGGGATTGTCTTTACCACAACAGTAATGGTGTTCTATGTTGGGGTCGGAGGTATGAAAGGCACTACTATTAACCAGGCCCTGGAAATCTGGATCCGTTTCGGTGCTTTCCTGGTATTATTCGCTATGGCTATTTACATGGGAATGAATTACGGCAAAATCCTGGATTTTATCACTCAATTCAACGGAACATTACCGGGAACTGGTCAGTATGCTCCCGATGGTAAGGATCTGGTCTTTAATGGAGCCAAGTGGGAATATACTGGTACCATGTTCAAGGATTTAACAGGTACTATCTCCATGCTAATCGGTTTAGCTTTTGGAACCATGGGATTACCCCATATCCTTTTGCGTTTCTACACCAATCCCTCTGCCAAAGATGCTCGCTATTCCGCACTTTTCGCTATCGCAATCGCTTCTGCCTTCTTCGGTCTTGCCTTATATCTCGGCACCGTTGGCCGCTATGTTTTCCTCGATGGTGTAACTAAAGGAACCTTAAATCCAGAAACCATGAAAGCCATGATTCAAGGTGGAAACAATATGATTATCCCTGCACTTTCTGAATCCCTGGGCGGTCAATGGCTATTAGGATTTGTTATTGCCGGCGCCTTTGCTGCTATTTTCTCCAACCTTTCCGGTATCTTTATTGCCAGTTCCGGTGCCCTTGGCCATGATCTCTATACCAATTTCATTAACCCCAATGCTACTGAGAGACAGAAAGTTCTAGCCGGAAAATGGGCAGCAGTAATATGCGGTATCTTCTACGGCATCCTTGGGTTAATGGTGGAAAAAGCCTCTATCGGTCATCTGGTGGGATTGGCCTTTAATGTGGCAGCCAGTACTTTTGCTCCTATTTTCGTTCTTGGTATCTGGTGGCGTGGAATGACAGAAAAAGGTGCCATTGCTGGTCTGCTGGTAGGTTTAATCTCCTCCCTGTGGATGATTTTCCTGCCCGAAACCTTACCGACCTGGCTACAGTTCAAGATTCCTGGTCTTGTTACTGTTCCTCTGGGATTCCTCTCCGTCTGGCTGGTTAGCCTCTGGGATGGTCAGGTGCCGGCTGATGTTAACGAATTTATGAAAAAGGTACACGCAAAAGAAGTATATTAGAAGAAAAATCACGGTGGGGCTTAGAGCCCCCTTTTTTCTTCCCCGGGAGAAGAGTATAATTGAAGTAAACGTGGGTAAGGGGATGGACATTATGTGGAAAGGTATTGGCGCTTCACCAGGTATTGCTATAGGTCAGGTCCAGTGGCTAATTGCCTGGGAAGTAGGAGTAAATAAAGAGAAAATCAGCAGCCAGCAAGTAAATGAGCATTTAGAGCGTTTTGAGCACGCCCTGCTGCAGGCTGAATCGGAACTCAACCAGTTGCGGGAAAAGACAGCCCGGGAATTGGGGTACCAGGAGGCCAGAATATTTGATGCCCATTTGTTTTTATTAAAGGATCCACTCCTCATTGATGCCATAAAAGAAAACATTACCGTTAAACTATTGCCTGTTTCTGCGGCTATCATCGATGCCGTAGAAGTTTTTGCCTCTTTTTTTGCTACCAATCCCGATCCTTACTTACAGGAACGGGCTTCGGATATTCGTGATGTGGGTAAAAGGTTAGTCCGGATTGTCACCGGCCAGCCTGAAACCCGTCTGGAATTAGTTGAACCCAAAATCGTTTTTGCCCATGATTTAACCCCCTCTGATACAGCCCAGTTGAACAAAGCAAATGTACTGGCTTTTGTCACTGAAGTAGGGGGTAAAACTTCTCATTCCGCCATTATGGCCCGGGCCCTGGAGATACCTGCTGTCGTCGGCGTTGGTAACGACCTTAGAAAAATAGCTAATGGTACCACTGTAATCGTGGATGGTTTCAAAGGATTGATTATTTGTAACCCTTCAGCCCGTATTCAGGAATACTATAAAAAACGGCAACGACTATATGAACAGCAATTAAGGGAGCTGGACAGATTACGGGATTTACCGGCAGAAACTCTGGATGGACATGCTATCCATTTAGTCGCCAATATTGGTACACCCAGAGATACTGAAAGTGCCAAACGTTACGGTGCCAGTGGTATTGGTCTATTTCGTACTGAATTCCTTTATATGGACAGGGATGATATGCCTGGAGAGGAAGAGCAATTTCGGGCCTATGTGGAAGTAGTTAAAGCCTTTAATAATCAACCGGTCACCATCCGTACCCTGGATATCGGTGGGGACAAGTATTTGCCCTACTTGAAACTGCCGGCAGAAGCCAATCCATTTCTGGGCTGGCGGGCCCTTCGCTTGTGTCTGGATACCCCGGAACTGTTTTTACCCCAGCTCAGGGCCATATGGCGCGCCAGCGCTTTTGGTAAAGTCCGGGTGATGTTCCCGATGGTGAGCAGTATTGATGAGCTTAGAGCTGCCAAGCAGTTTTTAGTCCAGGCCCGCGAACAAACCATTGCCGCCGGCCACCCTATTGGTGAGATTGAAGTAGGAATCATGGTAGAGACTCCTGCTGCCGCTATCCTTACGGATATCCTGGCCCCGGAAGTGGATTTTTTCAGTATAGGTACCAATGACTTAACCCAGTACACTATTGCCGTTGACCGCACCAATGCCCAGGTATCCCATTTGTATGAAAGCTTAAACCCAGCAGTGCTGCGCTTGATTAAAACTGTCGTAGACTTGGCTCACCATCACCACAAATGGGTAGCAGTTTGCGGCGAATTAGGTGGTGACCTGTTAGCTGCCCCGATATTGCTTGGGCTTGGTGTGGATGAACTCTCCATGAACCCGGCTAGTCTATTGAAAATAAAAGGCCTATTAAGACAGCTAACCTTTACTCATTGCCAGCGCCTGGCCAACAAGGCATTAGCCTGTTCTACTGCTGATGAAATTACCAATCTGGCCAAAAAAGAACTGCGTGCCATCAAAACCATGTTTCGTTAATTTGTAATCTACACCATAATAGTCTATAATGATTTAGATAGTATTAGTGGAGGAGTGACAGTAATGGATTTGCCCCTGCGCACATATCTTATAGAAACCTATGGCTGTCAAATGAATGAACGCGACACCGAAACCATGGCTGGCATTTTGGAAAGCCTTGGATATGTGCCGGTTGAAAAAGAAGAAGACGCAAGCATTATTTTACTCAATACTTGTTCAGTACGCGAATCAGCGGAAAACAAGATCTGGGCCAAAATGGGGGAGCTAAAAAAAATTAAACAGAAAAATCCCGATGTAATCCTGGGAATTTGCGGCTGCATGCCACAACAGGAAGTTACTATCCAGAAAATTAAACAAAGTTATCCCCACATGGACCTGGTCTTCGGCACCCACAATCTCCATCAATTACCGGAATTGCTGGCCAAAGCGCAAGCAGCCCGGAAAATGGTGGTGGAAGTATTGCATAATAACCCTGGTGTAATCATCGAAAACCTGCCATCCAGACGTGCTGACAATCTTAAAGCTTTTGTTACTATCATGTATGGTTGTAATAATTTTTGCACTTACTGCATCGTACCATATACCAGGGGTCGGGAAAGAAGCCGTATGCCCGAAGATATTATACGCGAAGTGGAAGATCTGGCTGCCAAAGGCTATAAGGAAATCACCTTACTGGGTCAGAACGTCAATAGCTATGGTAAAGACCTGGAGGTTGAAATTGATTTTGCCGGTTTGCTTCAGCAATTAAACAGAGTAAATGGGATTGAGCGCATTCGTTTCACCACCTCTCATCCCAAAGATTTAAGCGATCGACTAATTGAAGCCATTGCATCTCTGGAAAAAGTATGTGAACATATCCATTTACCCGTCCAATCCGGTTCAACTGCCATATTGAAGAAAATGAACCGCCGTTATAGCAAGGAAGACTATTTGCGTTTAGTCGAAAAACTGAAAAATGCTGTACCTGATATAGCAATTACTACCGATATCATAGTTGGCTTTCCCGGTGAAACAGAAGCCGATTTCGCTGAAACCATGGATTTAGTGGAAAAGGTGAGATTCAGTGCAGCCTATACTTTTATCTACAACAAGCGCTCTGGAACTCCGGCAGCAGAATATAATGATCAGGTACCTGAAGATGTAAAAAGTCAGCGTATCCAGCACTTAATTGACCGTCAGAACCAGATTACTCTGGAAGAAAATCTTAAGGATATCGGCAAAACCTTAGAAGTTCTGGTAGAAGGCCCCAGTAAAACCAATCCAGAATTCTTCTCAGGTAGAACCAGAACCAATAAAATCGTGGTATTTCGCGGAAATAGTGATCTCATTGGCAGATTGATTCCCGTTCGCATTGCCAATGCTAAAACCTGGCATCTTGAAGGGGAAATCATCTAAAATAAAGTATTTGGAGGTGGACACTAATGTCCAAAGTAATTGAAAAGGCAAGAGAGCTGGCTTTTGCTCTCAGTGAATGTCCAGAGTTAAAAGAAGTAAGAGAAGCCGAAATCGCCATGAATAAAGACCCTGAGGCTCTGGAAATAATCGCCGAATTCCAGGAAAAACAACAGGAATTTCAGGAAGCCTTTTTTGCCGGCAGAGAGCTCACACCTGAACAAGAACTGGTCAGAGCAGCCATCGAAAGCAAAATGGAAAACAATCCTTCCATTCGCAGGTATTTAGAAGCCCAGCACCAGCTGGAAAAACTCCTGCAAACCGTTAATACAGTCATAGGTCAGGCCCTCAGTGGTGACAGCGCTTGCGGCAGCGGTGGCTGTGCCTCCTGTGGCAGCACCTGTGGTTAATAACCAAATCCCCTTCAAGTTCAACACTTGAAGGGGATTATTCTGCTTTTGGAGCTTAATGACTTTCATTGCCATTGTTTGTGAAATATATTTTTAATGGAGACATCCGGCCTGTCAGGCGTTTTTCGGGGTTAGCCTGATTGGGGGGAAATTTTATGCAACAAAACAACCACTCTAATGATTTAAATGATTTGACTTTTTGTTTTACTTTTATCTTGATTGCTTTTTCAGCTTTTTTTCCTATTCTTTTGTTCTATTTTGTGGTGAACAAATTTCAAGCCATTACCATTACTAATATTTCAACTGAAACTATTTTTTTAATCTCGTATTTAATATTTGTTTTCACTTTATCTATCTTACACTTAGAGGGTATTAAACTAAACCGTAAAGTTTTTAACTGGAAAAATGCCTTATATTTTTCCAGCCTCTATTTCTACACATTTTTATTGATTAAAGCCGTTATAGTCTGTACTACAAAAATAATCATGTTATAATTTATTTAGTATACCGAGATTAAACCAGGGAGCGTGTAATGGCTTGAATAACAACTTAACCCCGATGATGAAACAATACCTGGAGATGAAAGATAAACACAAAGACTGTTTGTTGTTTTTTAGATTAGGAGATTTTTACGAACTCTTTTTTGAAGATGCTGAAATTGCTGCCAGGGAATTAGAAATTACCTTAACCGGTCGGGATGGCGGATTGGAAGAGCGGGTGCCAATGTGCGGTGTGCCCTATCATTCCGCTGATTCCTATATAGCCCGGCTGATTAACAAAGGTTACAAAGTTGCCATCTGTGAGCAAGTAGAAGATCCTAAACAGGCCAAGGGGATAGTAAGAAGAGAAGTAATTAGAATAATCACTCCGGGGACAATTATTGATACAACTGTATTAGATGAGAAAAGCAATAACTTTATCATGGCTTTACATTACGAAGATAATTTAATCGGCCTGGCTGCCAGTGATGTCTCCACCGGCCTCTTCCAGGTAACCCAGTTTAAGTGTGATCCTCACAAACAAAAATTGATAGATGAACTAGCCAGATTGAATCCAGCCGAAATTTTAATCTCAGAGTCTCTGGCTAATTTTATCGGTAACCCCCGCCCAAACTGGTTCGATAATCAGGGTAAGAGGATTGTGACCGAATATCACTCCTGGGCTTTTGCCTGGGACTTTACCAATAGGACTTTAACCAAGCACTTTCATGTCAATGATTTGAAAAGTTTGGGACTTGACCACTGGAATTCAGCCGCCAAAGCTGCTGCTGCATTGCTGGATTATCTTCTGGCAACGCAAAAAAATTGCTTGTCCCATATTAACAAACTTGAATTATATAATATTGACAAAATAATGTATTTAGATGCAATAACCCGGAGGCATCTAGAACTAACACAAAATTTAAGGGATGGTAGCAGGGAACATACCTTGCTTTCAGTTCTGGATAATACCGTTACAGCCCTTGGCGGCAGAACCTTAAAGCAGTGGATTGAAAACCCACTTCTTAATTTGCAGGAAATAAATAATCGACTTACTGCCATTGAACAAATGGTATTTGATAGTCGCTGGAGACTTAAAATTAAACAGCTTTTAGCGAATGTCTATGATCTGGAAAGATTGGCGGGAAAGATAGTATATAAAACTGTAAACCCCAGAGACCTGGTAGCCTTAGGTTCAACCTTAAAAGTGCTGCCAGAAATAAAGAAACTTCTGGAGGAGAAAAAAGCTGGTCAGCTTCGGTACATTTTTGATAATTTGTGCTTGCATGAAAGCATTGCCGCTTTAATCGAGGCAGCTATCATGCCTGAGCCACCCATTTCCAGTAAGGATGGCAATATAATTAAACCTGGCTTTAATGCGGAACTGGACAAGTTACGGACTGCAGCTACTGAAGGCAAGACCTGGCTGGCTCGTTTGGAAGCGGAGGAAAAAGAAAAAACAGGAATAAAGAGTTTAAAGATTGGTTATAACAAGGTTTTCGGTTATTATCTTGAAGTTACCAAAGCCAACTTGCATCTGGTCCCATCCCATTTCATTCGCAAACAAACTCTTTCAACAGGAGAAAGATATGTTACAGAAAGATTGAAAGAGTTAGAGGAAATTATACTGGGAGCGGAAGAGAAGGGGATTGAACTGGAATACCAGATCTTCTGCCAAATCCGCGAGACCATTGCTCAGGAAATCCCCCAGCTGCAAAAAACAGCAAAGCTCCTGGGGGAACTGGATGCTCTACTCAGTTTGGCAGTAGCAGCAGTACAAAATAATTATGTGAAGCCAGTACTCAATTTAAGTAATATAATCGACATCAAGAAAGGCCGACATCCTGTAGTAGAAAAAAGTCTCAACGGCCAATGGTTTATCCCCAATGATACTTATTTAGACAATCAGCAAAATCGCTTGTTAATCATTACCGGGCCCAATATGGGCGGCAAATCCACCTATATGCGCCAGGTAGCACTGATTGTACTCATGGCCCAGATAGGCTCCTTTGTCCCGGCAGAACAGGCTGAAATCGGACTGGTAGATCGGATTTTTACCAGAGTAGGGGCATCTGACGATTTGGCCCGGGGTCAGTCTACATTTATGGTAGAAATGCAAGAAGTGGCTAATATCCTGCATAATGCCACTGCAAAAAGCCTTATTATCATGGACGAAATTGGTCGGGGCACCAGCACTTTTGATGGTTTGTCCATTGCCTGGGCTGTTGCCGAGTACTTGAATGATCCTCAAAAAATTGGCGCCAAAACCCTTTTTGCAACCCACTATCATGAGCTGACCAAACTGGCTGAAAGGCATCCGGAAATAAAGAATTATTGTGTTGCCGTTAAGGAAGAGGGGGAAGACATAGTATTTTTGCGCCAGATTGTCCCAGGCAGCAGTGACCGCAGTTATGGTATTCATGTAGCCAAACTGGCTGGTCTACCGGCCGAAACAATCCTGCGTGCCAAAGAGATTCTGGAGCAGCTGGAAAATGAGCGGAAAGATATTAGCATCAGGCAGGAAATACCCTATTCAACCCCCGTACAGCAGCTGACCTTATTTAATGATTCCAATCCTATTCTGGATGAATTGTTAAATTTAAATCTTATTACTACAACCCCCCTGGATGCATTGAATATCCTGTTTAACTTGCAGAAAAAGGCCCAGGAATATCTCAAACGATGAGGAGGAGGTCTGATTGTCTAACAGGATAAAAATCTTAGACCCGATAACCGCCAACCAAATCGCCGCCGGAGAGGTGGTAGAAAGACCTGCCTCAGTAATCAAAGAACTGGTAGAGAACTCCATTGATGCCAGGGCCAGCAAAATAGAAATTGAAGTAGGCGAATCGGTATTATCCTATCTTCGTGTCTTTGATAATGGAATGGGGATTAGCAAAGAAGACCTTCCTCTGGCTTTTCAAAGACATGCTACAAGTAAAATAACGTCCATCAATGATCTAAATCAGCTTTTAACCCTGGGTTTTCGGGGTGAAGCCTTGCCCAGTATTGCTTCCGTATCAGAACTGGAAATCTCCAGCCGGACTGCTGATTCCATCAATGGCTGGAAATTCAGATTTTCCGGGGGCCATCTGGTAGCTGAAGAGGCGGTAGGCATGCCTGTTGGCACTGATATCATTGTACGCAACCTGTTTTTTAACACCCCCGCACGCAAAAAACATGTCAAATCAGAGTCAACCGAACTGGGTCATATTAAAGATATTCTCTTAAGATTCGCCCTGGCCTATCCGGAAATCGCTTTCAAATTTACTGCTGCCAGTAGCCGTCAGTGGCAAACCGATGGAAAGGGAGATTATTTTTATCCCCTGGTTTTGAATTTTGGTGAGGAAATCGCCAGCAAAATGCTTGAAGTCAAAGGCGAAAGTGCTGATGCCAGTATAAAAATCCATGGTTTTCTGGCTCCGCCAGCTTTTAGCCGGACAACCCGGCTGCAACAAATTATTTTTGTAAATCGCCGCCTGGTTCGCTCTCGCTTAATTTCCAGTATTGTGGAAAAAACTTTAAATACCCTGTTAGCCATAAACCGCTATCCAATATTTTGCCTGTTCATTGAAATTAAGCCTGAAATAATTGATGTAAATGTTCATCCAACTAAAATGGAAATCCGTTTTAGTGAAGAAGATCTAATAACTAAAGTAATCGAAAGTGCTGTCAAAGAGCAGTTTTTCCCACAGCAATCAGCCAAAACTATCATAAATAGTATGACTTTGGCAGATAAGAAAATCAGCAAGGAGCTTCCACAAGCACGTCCCTTGTTTGTAGAGCTATTTAGTCAACCTGCCAAACCAGATATTACACCACAAATTCAGGAAATAAAAGAATCCGCTCCTGATTATCCGCTTTCGCTCCCAGGCTGGCGGGTAATCGGGCAGATTTTTGACTCCTTTATTCTGTTGGAGGATAATCAGTGTTTCTCCCTGGTTGATCAGCATGCTGCCCATGAGCGAATACTCTATGAAAAATTGCTTAATGAAAAGGATTTCCGCACAGCAGTGCAACCCCTGTTATATCCTGAAACCATTACTTTGAACCCATTGCTTTTTCAAACCCTAATCGATAAAATCTTTCTCTTTCAGGACTTTGGTTATTTAGTTGAACATTTTGGGCAAAATACTATATTATTGAGAGCAGTTCCCCTGGGATTGGATAATGCTACTGCTACTGAACTATTCCATGATTTACTTGAACTGATGGTTGACAAACAGTATGAAAACATTCAGCGTTTACAGGAAAAATGGTTAATCTTAAGGGCCTGCAAAACAGCAATCAAAGCAAACCAGAAACTATCTCTACCAGAAATGGAAGCTCTAATAGAACAATTACATCAATGCACTTTACCAGTAACCTGCCCCCACGGGCGACCAACAAAAATTGAATGGCAACTAAAGGAGCTAGAACAGCTTTTTAAACGCACATGAGGTGAATAAATTGCAGTTTGTTGTTACCACTTCAAATAAAGCCTCGGAAGAGAGTATAAAAAAAGCCATATCCTTGGCACAGCGCTTACAGTTACCCTTTGTTCATCGTTCTAAAGTAAGGAATAATCCGGAGCAAGTATTAATTATTGTTAGTTTGGAAGATATCTTCATTAGGTATCAGAACAAAAATTTATCCTGGCATCCCAATATGGCAAAACTGAGAATATTAAATTTGATGAGAAACGGTCAGGACCCCCTGATCACGGCAGTAGACCCTCAACCAGGGGATCACATCCTGGATTGTACCATGGGCCTGGGAGCAGATAGTTTGGTTCTGGCCTATAGTGTAGGACCAACAGGAAAAATCACTGCCCTGGAATCGGAAAAGCTTGTTGCTGTTTTGGCCGAAAATGGTTTTGCGAAATTGAATGACACTATTTTAAAACCATTAACACAGCGAATTGAGATTATCAACAGTTCCTTTCACCATTTTTTAAATAGAACTCCCGGACAATCTTTTGATGTCATTTATTTTGATCCCATGTTTCAAATAACCAAAAGCAAGTCAACGGGTATTAATATACTACGATTAATTGGTAACCCGACTCCCCTTATGGCCGCCGATGTCCAGTTAGCGTTAAGCAAGTGCCGTCGGCAGGTTGTAGTTAAAGAGAACCTGAATAGTGACTTCTTTAAGAACTTCAGGCCAGACCAATTAATTAAAACCAGTTCTAATCTTGGCTTCGGTATCTATTATTCTAGTAAGCAAGAGGGATAGTGATGGATTATCAACCAGTTTTAATTATTGTAGGACCCACCGCCGTAGGTAAATCAGCAGTAGGCATTGAATTAGCCAAACTCATTGACGGGGAAATAATATCCGGAGATTCTATGCAAGTGTATAAAGACATGGATATAGGAACAGCTAAAGTACCTGTTGAACAGCGCCAGGGAATTCCCCATCATCTTCTGGATATTATCAGTCCGGAAGAGGAATTTAGTGTAGCCTTGTTTGAAACCCTGGCAGAAGCAAAGATTAAAGATATCTATGCCAGAAATAAAAAACCTATCATTGTTGGCGGTACAGGTTTATACATAAAAGCTTTAACTCATACCTATGATTTTACACCTTTCGCTGTGGACTGGCAGTGGCGCAAGAGCAAAGAAAAAGAAGCTACCTTGCGAGGGACCGAAGCACTTTGGCAGGAACTGGCAGCTATCGACCCAGTAACAGCTAACAAATTACATCCCAATGATCTCAAAAGAATAATCAGAGCTTTAGAGGTATATCATTTTACAGGAAAGCCTATCAGTTACTATCAGGAAAAATCCCGGCAAAAGGGCTTAAAAAGAAAGTATTTGATGTATGCATTAACTGCCAGCAGGGAAAAATTATATGAGCGGATAAATTTAAGAGTGGAACAAATGCTGGCAAGTGGCTGGATTGAAGAAGCCCAACATTTACTGGACAAATACAATTTAAGCAATACAGCCAGCCAGGCAATAGGCTACAAACAGATTTTCTCATATTTACGCGGAGAAATTACTTATCTGCAAATGGTGGAGGATATCAAGACAGCTACCCGCCGTTATGCCAAAAGGCAATTAACCTGGTTACGCCAGGAAGAAAATATCAACTGGCTGGATGTAACTGAACAATCAATCCATGATATCAGTAAAAAAATTGCTCAAGAGGCAGCAGGACTATGGGCAAAAATGTAGAAATATCTTTCCAGCAAAGCGTTTGCCCTTATTTATAAATTTAGATGGAGGTATAGAGAGATGACAACAACTAAATCCACTATTAATTTACAGGATGCTTTTTTAAATCAGGTCCGGAAGGAAAATATCCCGGTAACTGTTTATCTTGTTAATGGTTTTCAACTTAAGGGACTGGTAAGAGGCTTTGATAATTTTACTGTTATCTTAGAACAAGAAGGTAAACAACAAATGGTTTATAAACACGCAATTTCAACAGTAGCTCCCATTAAGCCTGTTCATTTTTCTTTTTCTGATAACCGCAATGTTAACCAAAACCAGTAAGTTAGCAAGGGGCTGGCCTGAAGGCCAAGCCTCTTTTTTCATAAGACTGGACAATCGGGCATAATTAATAAACAGTAGATGATTGAGATTGGGGGAGTAATCAATGTTAATTCAATTTAAACGTCAACAAAACCGTTTAGAGCCTCTGAATCTTACTCCTCATAAACCTCAATCAATTAATAACATCACTGAACAAACTAATAGTAGCTTCGTTGAAGAAATATTAAAAGAACTTAATGAATTGATCGGATTAGAAAAAGTTAAATATATCTTCCATGAAATCTATGCTTTTGCCAGGATTCAAAAAAAACGCCAAAAAGAAAAGCTATATAATGAACCAATGGTTTTACATATGGTATTTAAAGGTAACCCAGGCACTGGAAAAACAACGGTGGCTCGCATTGCAGGTAAACTTTTTCGCGAGCTTGGCCTTTTACAAAAAGGCCATTTGATTGAAATTGAAAGGGCTGACCTGGTCGGCGAGTATATCGGTCATACGGCTATAAAGACCAGAGAGCAAATCAAGCGCGCTCTCGGAGGTATACTGTTTATCGATGAAGCATATAGTTTGGCCCGGGGAGGAGAAAAGGATTTTGGTAAAGAAGCCATTGACACTATGGTAAAAGCCATGGAAGATCATAAAGATAATCTGGTTATAATTCTTGCTGGCTATCCAAGTGAGATGGAGTGGTTTCTGCGCACCAATCCTGGTTTGAGAAGTCGGTTTCCCATACATATATCTTTTCCGGATTACAGTATAGATGAATTAATGTTAATCGCAGAACAAATGTTAAAACAGCGCCAGTATGATTTTACTCCTCAGGCAAAAGAGCGTTTCAAGGAGCAATTAAAAAACCTCCCCCCTACAACCATTGTTAACGGTAATGCCCGGTTAGTAAGAAACTACATCGAGAAATTGATTCGCTGTCAGGCAGTTCGCCTGGTGAAGAAAGAAATTGTTACCCGGGACGATTTGATCCTGATCACTGAAGATGACATTTATTCCGCCACCGGCAACTACTTGTAAATATTTTTTTTTGCCTTTATACTGACAATGAGAATTTCATTTAGAATAAGGTGATTATTGCATGAAATTTATTTATGGTAATACAGATGGTATTCGCAAACATCTTTTAGACAAACTCTCTCAGATAAGAGGATATCAATTTGATAAACTATTACCATATGAAATGTATCAGCAACTATTATCAATATCTGAACAGCTAAACAGGGAAATTGCTATAGGTATTAATAAAAAAGGCAAAGTGGAGTTTATCAGTATAGGTAATAGCCAGCAAGTACCAGTACCTCGAAACTCTTATTTAATCATCCATACCCATCCACAAGCAACCAGTGAATTAAGTGAGCTGGATCTTTCTTTAATCCATTCCGGTCAAACCCAGGCAATCATGGCTATTGGGTCTTTTTCAGATACAATTCAAATCGCAAAAATCGATGACAGCCATGGGCTTACTGTTGAAAAATATACTTTGCAGGACTTAGCCCAGAAGAGCCTGGATATCATCGGGGTAGAAGGTTCAAGGAAAAACAAAATAGAGGATATTGACTTAACAGAAAAAGCATTATTGATAGCTTTTGATGAAGAGGGTGCCCTTGAACTGGAGGAATTATGCAAAACAGCCGGTATTCAGGTTCTGGATTGTGAAATTATAAAGCTAAGAAAGATTCATACCGGGCTCTTTGTTGGCAAAGGTAAAATCGTTGAAATAAAGAATAAGTCCCAGGTATTACAAGCAAATCTTCTGGTCTTTGATCACGAGCTCTCACCAGTTCAATTACGAAATATCGAGGAAATTACCGGGCAGAAAGTAGTAGACCGTACTACTTTGATTCTTGACATTTTTGCACAAAGGGCCCAGTCACGAGAGGGCAAACTTCAGGTTGAACTGGCACAACTTAAACATCTGTTACCTCGTCTAACCGGTCAGGGTAATAACCTTTCCCGCTTAGGCGGAGGCGTAGGTACCCGGGGCCCTGGTGAAACTAAACTGGAACAAGATAGGCGAAAAATTAAAAAGAAAATAGTATTATTAACACAGGAGCTGGCCGAAATACAAAAACACCGTCAAAATCAACACAAACAGAGGGCAACTAATAATATTCCGCACATATGCTTAACCGGTTATACCAATGCCGGAAAATCGACTTTACTTAATCTGCTAGCCAATGCCAATGTCCTGGCTGAGGACAAATTGTTTGCCACCCTTGATACAACGACGCGCCGTCTCCAACTCCCTTCGGGTAGATGGGCTGTACTAACCGACACAGTAGGTTTTATTCGCAATTTACCTCCAGGCCTGATTGCAGCTTTTCGTGCTACATTGGAAGAGCATTTGCGTTCCGATTTGATTTTACATGTAGTAGATGCCAGTAATCCATTTGCCAGACAACATATCAAGGTCGTTGAAGCTATTATTAAAGATTTAAATTTAGAAACAATTAAACAATTAATAGTTTTTAATAAAATAGACTTACTTAACGACCTGGATAGATTAAACATATTACTTCACGATCTTCCGTCAGATTATGTTTGCATTTCAGCCTTGAAAAAAACCGGTATTGATGAGTTATTAATCAAAATAGATACAATTTTAAACACAGAAAATGTTTACAAAGACACCCTTTGGTTTTTCCCTTATAACCAGGCCTCCCTTATTAGTTTAATTAGAAAGCATGGTCATATCGTTGAGGAGAAATACACAGATTCAGGTATATTAATTAAGGGCAGAGTGGAAAATAGATATAGTGCTCAACTGGAAATTTATGAGAAATAGAAAGGGAATGAGGAATTAACCATGAAGGACATCAACCGTTTACACACTCAAGCACTGGAAATGATCAAACCAATAGTGGCTGAAATAGAAAACAAAACTTTTTACCAAACGGCAAAGGTTTTGGAAGCTTTTCGACACGCTCAGGTTTACCAGCATCACTTAAACGGTACTAATGGGTATGGATATGGGGACATCGGAAGAGAAGCCCTGGAACACGTTTTTGCAACCCTCTTTGGGGCAGAAGCAGCTTTAGTACGACCACAATTTGTTTCCGGTACCCACGCTATCGCTACTGCATTATTTGCCATTTTAAGACCGGGGGATACCATCCTATTTGCTACAGGAAAACCCTACGATACCCTGGAAAAAGTAATAGGTTTTAAAAACGAGCCCGGAAGCCTTAGGGACTGGGGTATTAACTACCGCCAAATCGACCTTACCTCTGATGATAAAATTGACATATTTACCTTACAAAAACTTTTAGAAGAAGATAAGTCCATAAGAGTTGTAGCTTTTCAGCGATCCAGGGGGTATGCCTGGCGCAAATCCTTACTTCAACCAGATTTAACTGAAGCCTTTGCTCTGACAAAAAAAATTAGACCCGATGTGATTATATTTGTAGATAATTGTTACGGGGAACTGGTAGAAGGATTTGAACCAACCCAGTACGGCGCTGACCTGGTAGCTGGTTCTTTAATTAAAAATCTAGGTGGAGGTTTAGCCCCCACCGGTGGTTATATCGTAGGAAACAAGGATTTAGTAAATCTGGCAGCCGAACGTTTAACAGTTCCCGGTACCGAAGGCGAACTGGGTGCCACGGGTGATTTTTTGCGTTCCACCTTTCATGGTCTGTACCTTGCCCCCAGGATGGTTGCTGAGGCCCTGATTGGTGCAATCTATGCCGCTGCTTTATTCTCCCTGGCCGGGTTTGAAGTATCTCCTACAATAGAAGAGCCTCGCAGTGACATTATTCAGGCAATAAAACTTAACTCCGCCGAGAATATGAAAGCATTTTGCCGTGGTATACAACGTTTTTCCCCCATTGATAGTCACCTGACCCCTGAACCATGGGTAATGCCTGGCTATGATGTCCCAGTCATAATGGCGGGCGGGACCTTTATAGCCGGTTCAACTGCTGAACTCAGCGCCGATGGCCCCTTAGTTCCCCCTTACATAATCTATTTCCAGGGTGGTTTAAATCGCCATCATATTTTCCTGGCTGTTCAAAATGCTCTTGCCGAAATTATTGCCAGGAATTGATTGTATTCATATATTGAACTATGCTAAAATATTTATTGACCTTTGTATAATATAGGGGGTCTAAATTAGTGGATAAGTATGTAACCTCTAAGAGTAAAATATTAATAATTGATGATGATAAATTAATAGTAGCCATGGTGCAGGATCGCCTAACAAAAGAAGGCTTTCAGGTGACTGCTGCAATGGATAGTGTTTCTGGTCTGGCAGCGGTATATCAAGAAGCACCGGATCTGATTTTGTTAGATGTAATTCTTCCAGGCGGTAAAACAGGTGTGGAAATGTGCCGTATCCTCAGAAATGATACGCGGACAAGCCACGTTCCTATCATTATGATGACTTCCCGCAAGCAAACACAGGACGTGGTAGCTGGGTTGGAAGCTGGTGCTGATGATTATGTAACCAAACCCTTCGATCTGGATGAACTCGTAGCCAGAATAAAAACCCATTTGCGCCGGGCCAAGCAGGAAAAATCTTTTAATCCCCTAACAGGCCTGCCCGGAAATATTATGATAGAAGAAGAAATTAAACGGCGAATAAATGACAAGAGCCGGAAATTCGCGGTAATGTATTTAGATCTGGATAACTTCAAAGCTTATAATGATGTCTATGGTTTCCTTAAAGGTGATGAAGTAATCAAACTTCTAGCTCATATCTTAACCCAGTGTGTAAGAAACCTGGGTAATGTCGATGATTTTATCGGTCACATCGGGGGCGATGATTTTATCGCCATCACAACCCCTGACAAGGTAGATGAAATATGTCAGCAAATTATCACCCGTTTTGATGCTACCGTGCCTTTATTATACAATGCCGATGACCGAAAAAGAGGTTACATTGTTACAAAAGATAGACAGGGTAAAGAGTGCAAGTTTAGTCTGGTTTCCGTTTCTATTGCCGTAGTAAGCAATGAACATCGCAATATTGAAAACCACTGGCAGGTCTCCGAAATTGCTTCTGAGCTAAAAAAATACGCTAAGTCACAAGAAGGCTCTGTCTATGTAAAAGATCGCCGTACCAGATAGAGGAGGCAAATTATGGTTGATTATTACTGGGCCTATGTTTTGGTTATGATACTTGGTTTACTAGGAACATTTTTACCAGTTATTCCGGGCATACCATTGATCTTCATTGCTATTTTCATTTATGCCTGGAATACTAATTTTACTGTCATTAATATTGCCTGGCTCTTATTGTTTGCAGCTTTAACTGTCCTTAGCTGGCTAATCGAATATTTTGCCGGCATAATTGGCTCGAAACAGGCCGGCGTTTCCCGCTATGGTATGTGGGGATTGCTCATAGGAGGAATCCTGGGTTTTTTCTGGGCTCCAGTTGGTTTTTTAATAGGGCCTGTTCTGGGGTTACTAATAGGTGAGATACTAAGTGGAAAAGAACTTAAACAAATTCTCATTACTCTAAAAGGAGCCGCCCGGGGTTTTATTATTGGATTTCTGCTAAAACTGATAATTGCCTTAAGCATGATTGGAACGTTCCTCTGGCTAACATAAAAAATGTGAGTCTCAACTGGATAGTTGAGACTCACATTTTTCTATATAAACCAATGACTTTACCCAGGATAGAGACTTCATCCAAAATAATAGGCTTATACTTTTCATTCTCAGGTCTTAAAACAATTTTTTCTCCTTCAATAAAGAATCTTTTTATAGTCGCTTCTTCATCGATTAATGCCACTACGATTTCCCCGTTGTGTGCAAAAGGCTGTTGCTTTACAAAGACATAATCGTTAGGATAAATACCTGCATTGATCATGGAATCACCAATTACCCGCAACATAAATATATTTCCGCCTACCGGCAATAATCCCCGGGGAAAACGAAGCCTCTCTTCAATGTTCTCTACAGCCAGAATCGGCAAACCCGCAGTAACCTTACCTAGCAAAGGAACCTCAACCATATCCTTCTCAAAATAATAATCGTTATCCGGTTCGTTAACAACAATCGCTCTAGGCAAGGCTGGATCGCGGCGAATATAACCCAGTTTTTCCAGTTGATTCAAATAATTATGAACCGTGGAGCTGGAACTGAACCCAACTGCTTTACCAATTTCCCGAACAGATGGCGGATAACCTTTTCTTTTTATCTCCTGTTTAATAAAATCCAGGACAGCTTGCTGTTTAGCATTAAGCTTATTATCCATAATGCACCTCCATCTCTCTTTTAAACTATTATACAGCAATTTGAATAGATTGCAAACAATAGTTCGCAAAAAAGAAAAACTTTTTTAAATCTTAGAAAGGATTATGGCAACTATTGTAGAATTAAAAAGGTGGGGTGAGGAGTATGTCAGGAGTAAGAGTGGCAATAGTAGGAATGGGGCAGGGTGGAAGCGCTATTTATCAAGTGTTAAAAACCATTGAAGATTGTGTCATTGTAGGTGTCTGTGACATAAATGAAGATGCTCCGGGTCTGAAATTGGCTCGAGCAGATGGGGTTCCTATTACCAACAATTTCTATGATTTTTTGGATACCATTAATATTGATGTTTTAATCGAAGCTACTGGCAAACCATTGGTCCAGGAAACCATTCGTAAACTTAAACCACCTAGTATGGCGGTTATGGATGCTCAAGCAGCTGATCTAATGATGCTTGTAGTTAAAGCAAAACAAAAACTGCTGGAAGAAAAGAAACAATTGCTGGAAATAAAAAGAATTAAAGGGGAAATGGATGCTATTCTGGCCAGTGTTCAGGAAGCTATTGAGGTAGCAGATATCAATGGATATATCAAATATGTCAACCCTGCTTTTACTAAAATCACAGGTATTACCGCAGAAGAAAGAATCGGCCAGAACATTTTTTCCGCCTCACCCGATGGTGCCCTGGCTGAATGTTTGCGAACCAGGAAAAATATTTATGGCTGGCGTACCAAAGTAGGAGGTACCAATGTCGAGGTTGTATCCAATGCTTCGCCCATTATAATAGATGGACAAATGGTTGGTGCAGTTGTGGTATTTAACCACTTAACAGACTTCATGAAAGTGATGGAAGAATTAAAAAGAAGCACATCAATAATTGAAAACCTGTATGATCGCTTAGGTCAAATTACAGGCTCTAAATATACTTTTGATACAATTATAGGCAATAATGAGGAATTGAGAAAAGTAATAAATATAGCAAAAAAAGCTGCCCTGAGTAATTCTACAATTTTATTGTTAGGAGAAAGCGGAACTGGTAAAGAGTTATTCGCTCACGCTATCCATCAATATAGTCTTCGGAGAGACAAACCCTTTATTAAAGTCAACTGTGCTGCTATACCAGATAGCTTGCTGGAAAGTGAGTTTTTTGGCCACGAAAAAGGAGCTTTTACCGGTGCAGTTAAGACAAAACTGGGTAAATTTGAACTGGCTAATGGAGGAACAATTTTTCTAGATGAAATTGGTGATATGAATTTATATTTGCAAGCGAAACTCTTAAGAGTTATACAGGAAATGGAATTCGAAAGAGTTGGTGGCACTCAAACTATCCAGGTTGATGTTAGAATAATTGCAGCAACCAATCGAGATTTAAAGGAACTGGTTCGCAAAGGTACCTTTCGGGAAGATCTTTATTATCGCCTGAATGTAGTGGAAATAACTATTCCGCCATTACGCCAAAGAAAAGATGATATCATCCTGATTGCAAATTCATTAATAGTCAAGTTTAACCGTAAGCTGGGCAAAAAAATAAAAGGCCTTTCTAAACAGGCAGAGATAATCCTGGAATCCTATGATTGGCCTGGAAATGTACGGGAACTTGAAAACGTGATTGAACGGGCCATGGTAATAGCTGATGAAGATTTAATTACTCCCAAACATCTCGTCCAGTACTTAGAACCTGTTTCTACCACTGCAACTCTGCCAATTGTTGAAGATCTTATACCTTTTGATGAAATGGAGAAAATACTGTTAAAGAAAGCCTTAGAGCGATTTGGTAATTCAGTTGAGGGCAAAAAAATGGCGGCAAAAGCCTTAAATATTTCTTTAGCTACCTTATATAACAAATTGAAAAAATACCAGTTATAACCCGTATATGCGGGTTTTCTTCTTTTTAAAATTTAAAAAAGATCAAACCCGTAATTTTCTTTATTTTAGAACAAAATGTGTGTTGTATACGTCAACAAATTTATTTTGCAATTGGCATCATTTTTGCAATAAACAAAAAGAAAACAAAAGGAGGTAAAATCCTAAATGACAATCAGAGAAATCCATGTGGATGAAATTAGGCTTGCAGTAGCAAACCTGGTAAAAGAGGCAAATTATTTTTTGCCTGAGGATGTAGAGAATGCCATAAAAAAAGCTACAGAAACAGAACAATCTCCAAACGGAAAAGAAATCTTGAATTTATTATTACAAAATGCACAGATTGCACGAGAAGAACAAATGCCTATCTGTCAGGATACCGGATTTGCTGTTATCTTTGTAGAGTTAGGTCAGGATGTTCATATCACAGGTGGTGACCTGATTACTGCCATCAATGAAGGAGTAAGATCGGGATATGTTGAAGGTTATCTACGGAAATCTATAGTCGGTCATCCTCTTGAACGGGTTAATACTAAAGATAACACTCCGGCAGTCATCCATCTTGAGATTGTACCAGGAAGCCAGCTTAAAATAGTGGTCGCTCCTAAGGGTGGCGGTAGTGAAAACATGAGTGCCTTAAAGATGTTAAAACCAGCAGATGGTATAACTGGAGTAAAGAAATTTGTCCTGGAAACTGTAAAAAATGCAGGTCCAAATCCTTGCCCTCCGATTATTGTCGGAGTTGGAATTGGTGGCACCTTTGAAAAATGCGCCTTATTGGCCAAAAAAGCTTTATTGAGACCTGTTGGTAGCAAAAACCCCGATAAAATTGCCGCAGAATTAGAAGAACAATTATTACAGGAAATTAACTCAAGTGGCATTGGTCCACAGGGACTGGGGGGCAAAATTACTGCTCTAGCAGTTCATATCGAACTATATGCTGCCCATATTGCTAGTTTACCGGTAGCAGTTAATATTAACTGTCATGCTGCCCGCCATAAAGAAATTGTTCTATGAGACCTACGGTAATATGTCAAGACCATAAGGTCAATATTTTCTAGTTTAGTTTTTTAAAAAAGGCAACAAAAAACCACCCTGTTTCCTAATATATTTGGAAACAAGTTACAAAAATGTAAAACAGATTTTGGGTTGTCCTTAGTTTGAATCCCTCCTTTGCCCCTGGGGCATGTAAAGTTGGTTGCTGCGCAGCAGAGCATCAACCATACGCACTAACTTGCGTGCTGTGAGAACCAAGGCGCGGCGATGATGATGGGTTTTGCTTTCCCGGTACTTTCGGGCATAGAAATCCCGATATTCAGGCTCATGTTGCCGAACCAGATTGGCCGCTTGTACAAAGTAATAGCGCAAATAAGCATTACCCGTCCTGGTTAGCGGCGTTTCATCTGCTTCAAATTCACCTGATTGATGGCTACGCCAGGTTAAACCGGCGAATTTCGCCAATGCTGAATCGTTATTAAAACGGTGAATATTACCGATTTCAGCAATTAAACCTGCACACATTACAGGACCAAGACCTGGGACAGAATCAAGCGTGTGCTTAAAGTTAGCCAATTCCCTGGCAATGGCTTTATCAATGGTTTTGACCTGCTTTTCCAGGCATCTAATGGTTTCAAGGCTTGTAGCCAGGATCAAGTTAACCGGTTCCAGAAGATCTCCCCTTAACCTGTGAGCATTACGAGCAGCCTTTTTAAGCGCTTCAGCAGTAGCTTTGGGATCTGAAAAGTGCTTGTTACCTTTCTCCATCAGAAAATCAATTAAATCCTCAAGCGGTCGAGCCGCAATTTCTTCAGGAGAAAGGAACTCGGTTAAAATTGCCTCTGAAGTTGCGCCAAACAGGTTACTGAAGACCTCATTTTGTTGCAGGGTATTAAACTTGAGAAAAAGATTAGTGAGAAAATAGTTTTTCTCCCTGCTAATAGTCTGCATCAGATGATAACGGAACCTGGTTAACCGCTGTAAAGGGAGATAACGAAAATCGACCTGGCTATTTTCCGGGAGACGGCCAAAACGAATCCGGTCAGCAATTACCCAGGCATCTGTCCAGTCATTCTTGGGAAGGTCAGGATAAGCCTTTTTAAAATTAGCTACTACTTTAGGATTAAAGGAATATACCTGACAGTTATAAGGAGTTAGCCGGGTGTCAGAGGTTAACCCCATTTGCAGATGCCAGCTATACACTGAAGTTGCTTCCAACCCGACCATAACACAGCCTATATCATTAGCCTGGCAAATTTCGAGGATAAGTTGAACCAGAGATTCCATGCCCGGATTATCATTTGAGAAACGCTGGCGTTTAGTGATTGTTTCTCCCAGGTGGTCCATAAATTGAACCTTAAAATCTTTCATACTGACATCAATGCCGACAAAAAGGTTTCTCACAGTATCACCTCGCTTTCATAAAGAAAGTATAATGAAAATTGCTGCTGGGACCCAGGCATCATGGCCGGTCAGCAACCTCGCCGGGAATGAGCACTAAACCTAAAGAACCTGCTTCCGTCCGTTCTGCTGCACACGGGCGGGGAAACAATAGGTCTGTGCAACCTACGCGTAAAAAGTGCAGACCATGAGCTGGGGGTCACTCTTTTCAAAAGGTCAAGCCTCAAGGAGGACGAATACCTACCCAGAAAGCAATCTCACGATTACATTGTGCCTGGAACAGCAGCAAAATGGAAGTCTAATTTCCAGTTTTTAAAGAACAAATTTGGTACAAAAAATGAACGGTTAATATTACCGTTCAGGTTAAATCTCTAAATATATGATACGAGGAGGTAAATTATGGCTGAGATTATAATTACACCACCACTTACCGACGAAATGGTTGAAAGCCTGAAAGCAGGTCAACAAGTATTAATTACAGGTTATATCTATACCGCGCGGGACGCAGCTCACAAAAAGTTGGTTGAATTAATCGATAAAAACGAACCCCTGCCCATCGAGCTGAAAGGTCAGATTATTTATTATGTCGGTCCTACACCTGCAAAACCCGGACAGGTAATCGGATCTGCTGGGCCTACTACCAGTGGAAGAATGGACGCTTATACACCAAAACTCCTTGAAAAGGGTCTGAAAGGCATGATCGGCAAAGGACTCAGGTCCTCTGCCGTGAAAGAGTCAATTATCAAAAATAAAGCGGTATATTTTGCTGCCATTGGGGGCGCAGGAGCCTTGCTGGCAAAATGCATTAAAAAAGCGGAAGTAATAGCTTATCCTGAACTGGGGGCTGAGGCAATTTATTCTCTTTATGTAGAAAACTTTCCTGTAATCGTCGTTAATGACTGCTATGGTAGTGACCTTTATGAATTAGGAAAAGAAAAATATGCAACAAGCTAAAGGAGGCATAATTCATGAACATCTATGAAAAAGCATTAGAGTTGCACCGTAAACACATAGGAAAGATTGAAGTTATTTCTAAAGTGCCAGTCAATAATGCTGAAGAGCTGAGCCTGGCTTATTCACCCGGTGTAGCAGAACCATGTCGCGAAATCAGTAAAGAACCGGAGAAGATCTATGAATATACTGCTAAAGGCAATCTAGTTGCAGTAGTTTCCGACGGGACCGCAGTGTTAGGTTTGGGAGATATTGGGCCTCTTGGAGCAATGCCTGTAATGGAAGGAAAAGCTGTATTGTTTAAAGAATTTGCCGGCGTAGATGCTTTCCCAATTTGTTTAAATACCAAGGACCCTGATAAAATCGTGGAAACAGTAAAATTACTGGAACCTACTTTCGGTGGAGTAAATCTGGAGGATATCGCAGCTCCAAATTGCTTTATCATAGAAGAACGGCTAAAAAAGGAAACAAACATTCCTATTTTCCACGATGACCAGCATGGTACAGCCATTGTAGCAGCTGCCGCGATTATCAATGCATTAAAAGTTGTAAATAAAAAGATTGAAGAAATAAAACTAGTAGTCAATGGTGCCGGTGCCTCTGCCATCGCTTGTACTAAACTGTTAATGAGTTTAGGTGTGAAGAATATTATTATGTGCGACAGTAAAGGTCCCATTTACAAAGGTAGAAAAGAGGGGATGAATCCCTATAAAGAGGCCATAGCTGAAAAGACCAATCAGGAAATGGTGACAACGTCCCTCCGTGATGCTTTAAAAGGCGCAGATGTCTTTATGGGCCTTTCCAAAGCAAAACAGGTTGATGTAGAGATGGTAAAATCCATGGCCCCCAATCCGATTATCCTGGCAATGGCTAACCCCGAGCCTGAAATCATGCCGGAACTGGCCAAAGCCGCAGGAGCAGCAGTGATAGGAACTGGCCGTTCTGACTATCCTAACCAGGTGAACAATGTTCTGGCATTTCCTGGTATCTTCCGCGGAGCATTAGATGTGCGGGCAACAGATATTAATGAAGAAATGAAGCTAGCTGCTGCTTATGCTATAGCTAATCTGATTGCTGAAGCTGAGCTTTCACCTGAATATATTATACCTAAACCTTTTGATCCCAGAGTTGCACCTGCAGTAGCTGCTGCTGTTGCCCAAGCCGCTATGCAGTCAGGTGTTGCAAGAATAACTGTAGATCCTCAACAAGTAGCAGAAAACTGCAAAATGCTAGTTGAAAAAATAAAGAATCGAAAATAAGTAAAACAGGGGAAATACCCCTGTTCTTATTTTTTCCTGATTTTAAGTTGAGTACCAATACTAACTTTAGCAGGATTTATGATTTGATTGTCCTGCATTATCTGAACAAATTCAAATCCAGAGCCATAAAACTTCTTGCTAATTTCCCATAAGGAATCACCACTTTTTACTGTGTATAAAAAATATTCTGGTTGAATTTCAGATTGAATAGTTTTAGATTCCTGTTCCTGTTTTATTTCTGAACTGTTAGCCTTTTTTTCTATAGGAAAAGGATCCCCAATTTCTTCTTTATTAATTTCTTCTCCTGGCAATGAAACAGGCCTTTCTGTGACCGGTTGTTCTATTTTTCGCATAACTGGGTATAAAAAGGCAAAAATTATAGTAAAGAAAAGAGCAACCATTAATAAATACTTGTAATAAAAGGCAAAATTACTATCTTCAGGTGAATGGCTCAATGGAACAGGGCCTTGCCTGTGCGGTTTACTGTTAACTTGATTGATTTGTTGTGTTAGGGTATAATTTCCATCTTCTTTTAAAGAAAGTACAATCACAGTTGGAACATTTATGTATTTAGTAATATCAACAGCCTCATATTCTGAGCCAGATAATTTTACCCAGCCCAAGACTTCCACCTTATTTTCATGACTGAAGGCTAAAATTTTTTTCCATTCTTCAGCCGGAATCATGGCTTGTCCATGAATTGTCGACTTTAGCTCTGCCCACAAATAATTAGTAACACGTTTAGCATGTAAATCACCAAAAAGAATCGCAATACCTTTATTTTCCCGGTATAAATTTTTTAAATCAATATCAATAGTCCATTCAATTAAAGCCATAAAAATACCTCCAAAGGAAGGGGTTTTGATGACTCGGCAATTCTGGCCAATCAGTAATTGTATAATATCAGTGGAAGATAAACAGTTAAATTATCCCGTTGATGTGTTTCAAGCCTATTACTATAAGGCTGCCCCCAAATACATAGTAGGGATTATCGATAAATGGATTAAAGGCAAGGATCTAACAGAAAAAGACTATTATCTGTTAATAAAAAAACTCTTTAGTTTCAAGCCCAGAAAAAATACATTGTCTGCTAACAGTATAGAGAACCTATGTGGCGTTTATTGGGCTAATGGTTGGATGATAATTGAGGAAAAAAAATACGAAATTGAAAAACTCTTTATCAGATACTGTCTGGGAAAAATACTGGATGAACATACCTGTCCCTTAATAAATAAATATTTTCCCCAGCTAAACTTTAACTGGGAGCTATACCCATTACCAGAAGGCGAAGAGCGAAAACTATTATTACAGATAAAGATCGCTTTCATGTTCTCTCTTTACAATTATATCAACTATTATGAATCTAAACCAGACAGAATAGGGGGATTCCTTAACTATTTTTTACATGAGATGGAAAAAAGGCTGGTTTTTATCAACCAAATTTGGCTTAAACATGGAGAAAGTATCGAATATATACCGATTTTTGAAGATGATTTCAGGCATTTCTCATTAGAACAAGAACAATTTATATCTAATGTTATTTCTAATATCTTCATTAATGAATCAACTTCGAGCCAATTAAATAAGATCATCGAAGAAGCCCTAATACAGCAAGCCAAAATGGCGATTGAAAAGCAAGAGCCTCTAAACCTTCAACCATTAATTATAAAAGTTGTTAGCTTGCAGAAAAGTAAAGAATTTTTGCAAACAGCCTTGCTCTGCTATGAACATGGATATTATAATTCAACTGTGAACAGGTGTTATTACGCTATGTTGCGCTGCGCTAGAGCTTTATTATCAACTATAGGTCACGTCAAGCCCTGGAAAGGGAAAAGCCTGCGTTCCATGGAGTCCCATGAAGAAATAATTGAAATGATCGAGCTTAAATTAATTAAAGAAAGAAATTTACTTCCTGAAAGCAGCTTACAGGATTTTAAAAAAGTTCTTTTTTGGCGTATGCTAGCTGATTATGCTGAAGAAGAAGTGAAAAGTACCCAGGCTTTTAATATGTATAAAAAAGCCAGCAAGTTTTATAAAGATTGCCTAAATGCTATTGCAAAAATCGGAGGTATTAATTAATGTTATTATATTTTCTCATTAATAGACCCTGTGAGTTGAAGCTTGTTTTAGGGGATCATTTTTTCGAAGTCGCCCGAACTAAACCTGAATTTATAGATGAATGGGAAAGCTATTGTCAAGAATGCGGAGCTAATTTTTCCTATTGTACTGCTGGATGCTGTGGATGGATTAAAAATAGTATCGATTGTCGAAGATTAATAAAACTAGTTACGGATATGCGTAAACCTCAGCTGCTATGGGAGATTTTTAACTTTTACGAACAAGAGATTAATCCAGAACTTTTTTGGGATATAGTTTTACCCTATACAACCAGTGATAATGTTTTATCAGTTTTGGCTGATTTCTGGCAGCTAGCCAAGGAAAAAAATTTATTGCCGTTAGAATGGCATGCACTTGCCCAAGCCTTTCAAACGGCAACAGTATTAAACGAAGAGATTATTGTTTTTCGCTAAATTCACTTTCCGGGTTTGTTAATAATGGGTTTAAAGCAGCTGATTGTTTTAGTTTTTCTTTAACAACATGGGTATAAATTTGTGTTGTAGATAGATCAGCATGACCAAGAAGCTCTTGAATATCCCGTAAGGGTACCCCCATGGAATGGAGTAACGTTGCACAGGTGTGGCGCAAGGTATGAGGAGTCACTTCAGAACCAAGTCCTGCTTTTCGTGCCAGAGTTTTAATTAAATTATACATTCCTATACGTGTAAAAGGTTTGTTGTATTTCGTTAAAAAGAGGTAATTGGTGCTCTGGGGACCTCTTTCGCTAATATACTCCTGCACTAACTGCAATGCTGGCCCTATTAATGGTACAATCCGATATTTCCCGCCCTTACCATAAACCGTTATTTCTCCGGCTTCAAGGTTGACATTTTCCAGCTTTAGGTTAATTAATTCCGAAATTCGCAATCCACACGTGAGAAATACATATAAGATAGCTTTATTTCTTTTTATGTATTTAGTTTCTTCAGCACTGGCCAGTATTTTCTGGCTTTTGACTGTGGATAAAAACTTAGGCAATTCCCGGCGTCTGCGTTCCGTGTAGCCCTTGATACGCAAGGTAGGATCCAGGGGAATAAACCCTTTAAATTCTAGGTATCTAAAAAATGCTTTGAGGGAAGCGATCTTACGAGCCAAGGTACTTTCCTTAACGCAAAGATTATCAGTTAAGTAGAGGATATATTCTAGAATAAGTTCAGAATTGATTTCCTCAATTTTAGAGATTTGCTTGGTTTCAAAAACCCAGCGAAAGAACATTTGAATATCACTCATATAAGCATTTACTGTTGCTGGCGATTTTTTGCGGCTAACACCGGTTTGACCTAAACGTAAATGAACAGAAAAAGATTCCAGCAAATTATCTAGATCGGATATTGTAGCCGTTAACAAAGTAAACCCTCCATTTTCTTTATACACCTATACATAAGACACATTATGTATAGGTGTATCTATCTGTTTTTTATTTCCCCTCGATTTGACAATAATATGTATCCAGCAATGTTTCAAGCTCCTGGTTAATTTGTTCTAATTGCTGTATAGCTTGATCTAGCCGAAGTAAAAACTCCAATAAGTTCCCCAGCTCAACCATATCCAGGTTTGTCAAATGATTTTCTGCCTGTTTTATTAACTTATAGACATTAATGCCATCATTATAATCAGAAAGGTCAATTTGTGCCTGACAAAAATCATTAGCCTCAATCTCAGTGATTAATGTTTTGGCTCGAAATAATTCGCTACTCAATTTGCTAACTTTGATAATTAATAAAGATAGATTTTCTTTTTCCTGTAACAAGGAACGCAACTTCTGGTGGTTTCTTTCCAGTACAATTTCGGTAATTTCTTCACTGGATGCAACCCGTACTTCATTGTGAACTCTGATGTAGACCTTATCCCTGACTAAATGCAAGTAACCTTGACCCCGTTCGACTCTTATTACTAGAACCTCTTTATCTTTTACCTTTGCTTTATAGATATCAGGCTTTAATGGAGGTGAAATAATATCCCTGCACAAATTAATAATTCTTTGCTCCAATAGATCATTGCTCTTAAAACCTACTACCTGTCCATCATCATCGACTCCAACCAGTAAGTAACCTCCATCTGAATTGACAAAGGCTGCCAGGTCTTTCGCCAGCTCAAAATGCTGGGTAATTCTGGGCTTGTCTGCCTCTGGCAAAAATAACCCCCGTTTAAAATCCACGTGATTATTTTCACCGGCACTTATCATTGCCATTATTTGTTTAGCAGTCAAAGGTTTCATATTTTACACCTACCACAAGCCAGTTCCTCAAGCTTTTGTAACTGTTGTCTGGTTCCAATGGCAATCAAAATATCTCCTGATTGCAGTAATTCTTCAGGGCCAGGGTTCGGTTTTAGTTTGCCTTCCCGCTGGATTGCAACAACCATGGTCCCCGTTTTTTCTCTGATTCCACTATTTTTTAAATCCTTATTCACCAGAACTGAGCCATCTGCAATTAATAACTGCTCTATTTCCAATTCAACATCTTCTACACAGACCAGAGTATCTACGAAATCCACAGAAGCCGGTTTTATAATGGAAATGGCCATCCGTTGTCCGCCAATTATCGCCGGTGAAACTACCTTATCTGCACCTGCTCTATATAATTTTGCTTCCGACTCCTTTCTCTCTGCTCTGGCAACAATCGTAATGCCAGGATTGATTTCTTTTGCAGTGAGAGTAACAAAAACATTGTTTGCGTCCCCGGGTATGGCACTAACTAGTCCTTTGGCCCGCTCAATCCCTGCTTTTCGCAAAACCTCTTCCATACTGGCATCCCCAAGAATCGCCAGAACCCCTTCCTCCAGCAAACTATTGAACAGATGTTCTTCCTGTTCAATAACGACAAAAGGTGTCCTTTCTTTTTTGAGCCTTTCGATTACTTGTTTCCCTACTCTACCTGCACCGCATACGATGATATGGTCACGTAATTTGGCTATTTCTTGTTTCATTTTTCTTCTCCCCAATAAATCAAATAAATCCCCTTCAACAATAAGCGCCCCGATAAGCCCCAGGGCATAAAGGATTAGTGCCAGCCCAGCATATGAAAGAAAAATGGTAAAGTATGTACCCGGCACTGATAATGGTTTAACCAAACCATATCCCACTGTAGTTAATGTAATTGTAGTCATCCAAAGGGCATCTCGCAGGGAATAATCCTCAATTAACATATATCCGATGGTTCCTAAAAAAATACTGACAAATATCATTATTATTGCTTGTTTAAGCCTTCTTCCCGCTTCCACAGGATAACACCTTACCTCGCTAGTAAAACTGGCCCTTAAAGGGCCAGTTTACTGAAGATATTCTTTACTGCCAATACTGAAGGAGAATCTGCTGGCAATTCAACCAGTGGCTTACCTGCCAGATCATAACGGGCCACTACTTCATCATAAGGAATGGTTCCTACAACCTCTAGTCCGGTAGCCTCAATTTCCGGCTTTAATTCCTCGATTCCAGTTGGTAAAACTTTTGTAATAACCAGATAGATATTTTTTACATTAATACCTACTGTTTTAACAATATCAAATACACGGCCCGCTGAACGGATGCCCCTAGCTGATGCATCACTGACAACAAAAAGATAATCAATATCTGTAACCACTCTTCTGGCTAAATGTTCCATACCTGCTTCATTATCAATTACCACATAGTCATAATTCTGTCTCAGGTTTTCAAGATATTTACGCATTAAGTCATTGGGATAACAGTAGCACCCACTCCCCTGAGGTACCCCCATAACCACCAAATCCACATAATCGGTTTCATTCAATACCTGGCTAAGGCGATACTCTACATAGACATCTTTCGGCATTCCCTCGGGAATAGCTTTACCACCTTTTACTTCATCCAGAATATCTGCGATTGATGCATGCACTTCAATACCGAGTGCTTCATTTAAATTGGAATTAGGGTCGGCATCAACAGCCAGGATTGCACCTTTATTTGCTTCTACCAGTTGTTTAATGAGTAGGGCTGTAAAAGTAGTTTTCCCGACTCCGCCTTTTCCTGCTACAGCAATTTTCATAATTTCTCCCACTCCCTTTGTTTATATATCTCTATTTTATCTTATAGTTGGGATACAAGTCAAAGAGTAAATTTTTTATTAAATCTTTCACCTGCATATTCAATAATTTTACAGCATAAATCCTTATAAGACCACCCTATTGCTCGAGCGGAATCTGGAAATAGACTAGTTTCAGTCATACCCGGAATTGTGTTCACTTCCAGAATATAGGGCTGAAAATTATCATCTATAATGAAATCAACCCGAGAAAGTCCGCTACAACCAATAGCTAAATGAGCCTGACAGGCTAAGTCCTGCACTTTTTCAATCACTGATTTAGGTAATTCTGGCGGAATGACATGTTCACTAAGCCCGGCAGTATATTTGGCCTGGTAATCATAAACAACCCCGGTTTTAGAAATAATTTGGATCAATGGCAAAGAAGTCACCTCATTATTACCCAGCACAGGCGCTGTTACTTCCTTACCCTTAATAAATTTTTCAATTAATATCTCCCTTTCAGGGAACTTAAAAGCTTCCTCTAACGCATTTTCAAGCTCATCTTCCTGCCAGACGAAATATATGCCAATGGTGGAGCCTTGGTTAGGAGCCTTAACTACAAGCGGTAAACTAATTTCATTTTTTATTTTCCCTAAAACTTCCTGTCTATTTTTTTCCCAATGGTAACGGGACACTGAAACAAAAGGAGCTGTAGGTAACCCGGCCTGCATTAATACCTTTTTACTCATTATTTTATCCATAGCAATAGCGCTAGCCAGAACTCCTGATCCGGTATAGGGTATGCCCAGTATTTCCAGCAGCCCCTGGATTGTTCCATCTTCCCCATAAGCGCCATGTAACATAATAAAAGCTAGGTCATACCTTTTTTCAAGAAGTTTTTTGGCAACTTGCTTGTCAACGTCTATCTTATCAACTTCATAACCGGCTTCTAGCAATGCCTTATAAACTGCTTCCCCGCTTTTCAATGATATTTCCCTTTCAGACGACAACCCACCCATTAATAAAGCAATACGAATGGTCATAGACTCTGCCTCCCTTTTCAAGTTCTACATACATTATATTTTTCTGTATAGTCGGTCACAACATCATATTCAGCAGGACAAAAAAATAAAATTACTTAGAAAAAATTACCCTATAAGGAGGGGTATCTTGCGCAAACAGAGTTTACTTGGAGGGACACTAGTCTTATTTTCTTCAAATCTTGTTAATCGAATCCTGGGGTTTATCTACCAGATAATGATTGTAAGTTTAATTGGCTCACAGGGTATTGGGTTGTTTAATATGGTTTACCCAATATATATACTTGTTCTGGTTATTTCTAGTTTTGGATTGCCACTGGCGATAGCAAAATTTGTGGCCGAAAATAATCAAAAAGATCCCGCTTATTCAGTTTATATATTAAGAAAATCAATATTGATTCTGCTTATTTTTTCAACCATAATCACCGGTGCTTTGTATTTATCTCTTGATAGAATTGCACCGCTTTTCTTAACCAACCAAAACGCTTTACCAATTTTAAAAAGCCTTTTATTATCTGTCCCAGTAATTAGTGTGTGTTCTGGTTTTAGAGGTTTTTTTCAAGGTCTTCTCATGATGAATGCACCAGCGATTAGCCAGTTTGTGGAGCAAGTAGTTAGAGTTACTTGCGGTCTTGTTTTTGCATATATTTTGGTCTCCAAAAGCATAGTTTGGGGAGCTATCGGTTCCTCCATTGGAGTTATTGCCGGAGAAACCATCGGTTTTCTTGTTCTACTTTACTTTTTCTTAAAATGGTGGAAGAAAAACAAACGTTTAGCTTTATCATTAAGGAAAAACACCGTGACTACAAAAGAACTTATTCTTTTTTCCTGGCCAGTAGCTTTAAGTAAAATTGTTGCTACTGTACTATTGTCCTTTGAGGCTACTTTAATTCCGCGCCAGCTGGTTAAAGCCGGCATTAATTTAAATGAAGCAACTTCACTTTTCGGTCAATTAAGCGGTATGGCAATTCCAATTCTGGTAATTCCCAGTGTTTTAACATCCGCCTTAGCAACAACATTAGTCCCGGCAATATCTGAAGCAAATTCAGCCGGAAATATACCCTTACTAAGAGACAGGATAAAAACCTCGTTATTTTTTACACTCTTATTCGGACTCCCTGCTGTAGTAATTTTTTACTTGTTTTCTGCCCAGATTTGTTATTTACTGTTTAAACAAATAAATGCCGGTGAGGCGCTACGCATTCTTGCGTTTGGAGGAATTTTTTATTACCTACAACAAACTACAACAGGTATTTTACAAGGGTTAGGACAAACTAAACGACCATTAGAAAATATGCTTTGGGGCAGCTTAGTTGAAATAATATTATTAATAACCCTGGTGCCTATTGCTGTTGATCCTTTTAAAACGGCTTGTTGGGCTATTAATGTTAGTTTTTTTATAACTGCAATCCTTAATATAGTATTTATTACAAAAGATTTAGGTTTCTGGAGTGTTATAGAAACCAAGACTATCTATTTGATTCCGGTAATTTTATTTATGGGATTTGTTGCCATGAAAATTTATCTGCTGATTTTTGTAATAATAAATTCACCTACTTTAAGTTTAATAACTTCAGTAGGCTCAGCAATAATTACATATGCTACTTTATTAATTATTTTTAAGATTTTACCCTATGAATGGTTAAATCGACTTAATAATTATTTCTTTTTCCTTAAAAAATAAAATAATAAAACAATCGAAATTATCAAGAGAATTATTTTATTTAAAATAAGAAATCGCATCTGATCAATGAATGTAACCAACAAGGCCAATATCAAAGGTAACAAAATATTTCTTCTTTTTAATAACAAAAAAAATAGAAAAAAAAGAATAAAATTAAACACTAAATTTACAAAGAACATCCAAACTCACCATCACAATACTATTATATTTTTATTTTATGGTACAGAAAATAAGATCAGAAACTAAAAAAGGAGTGATTCTAATGCCTAAATTTGTAGAACAGTTATTGCCTAAATCCACACTAGATCAGTTCAAGTATGAAATTGCGAAAGAAATAGGTATCTTACCTAAAATTGAAAATGGTTACTGGGGTGATGTTACCGCTGAAGAATGTGGTAAAGTTGGTGGTGAAATTGGAGGAAAGATAGTAAAAGCAATGATTAAAAGAGCCGAGACCATGCTTATAAATAAATATAATATTTAATTTCTGGGCAGTTTTATTTTAAAGGTAGTACCTATTCCTCTTTCGCTGTCTACCCAAATTTCTCCTTGATGTTCTTTTATAATTTGAGCTGATATACTCAGTCCTAATCCTGTTCCAGTTTCTTTAGTCGTATAAAATGGTTTAAAAATATTTTTTATTGTTTCTCTATCTATTCCACAACCATTGTCTTTAACGGACATTAGAAGATAGTTCCCATCTTCCTGTAAAATAATTGTTATCTTGCCATTGCAATTGATTGCTTCAATGGAATTCCTTATTAAGTTAATAAACACCTGCTTAATTTTCTCGGGTTGTCCATACAATAATGAATTCTTTAACTCACTCCTTTTTTCAATTTTAATATTTTTGTCATGGACTAAACTAGACATAATAAATATTATATCATCAATAAGCTGATTAATATCAAAAAATTTTCGTGTATTTTTTTTTGTTGAAAAAGATAAAAATTCATGAATTAACTTGTTCATACGATCCAGTTCGTCTAGGATAATTCGCAAGTGTTCTTTTTCATGAAAGTCTTGTTCCCGGTTCTGTAGTAATTGAATGAAACCTCGTACAGAGGTTAATGGGTTTTTGATTTCATGGGCCAAGCTGGCAGACATCTGCTCCATTAATGCATATCTTTCCGATTTCAACCAATCCTGAGTTACTTTGTATTTATAGTTTTTTTCGCTCACTTCAAGATTTTGTTCAGCTACTTCTAATAATCCTTGTCCCTCGTTATGATCTTTAGGATAAACAGCATAACCAGCTAGAACATACAGGTTATCATGTTGTGAATACCCACTAAATTTCCATTTTCTTGTATTTACATTTTCCTGCAACTTTTTTTCAAATCTTTCTTTTATCTCGTGGGCTTGTTCCAAATCAGAATTGGTTAATAAAACTGCAAAAACATCATCTTTCAAACGCGCAACAGTATCAAAATTTCTGATGGTTTGTCTTAAAATTTCAGCAATCCTAGTTAGATTCCATTCCAGACAACCATTTCTAACACCCGATTCCAGTTTGTTTAAATTAACTATTTTATATACTGCAACAGTAAATTTTTTATTCTCTCTTTTAGCACGCGATATTTCCTCATCCAATTTCATTAAAAAATATTTCCCATTTATTAAATGCGTTAATGGATCAATAATAGCTAATCGTTTTAAACGCTCCTGTAGTTTAATCTGATTCTGTAATACCTGATTATAATTTAAGGCAGCAATACTATTAATTAAAACAACAAGGATATGTATTAATAAAATTAAACAAAGAGAGAATATATCTAAAGACTTATAATAATTAATGATTTCTATTATTATACCCGCTGTTGATAATATTATCAAATAAATAGCCAGGGTACTTTTATTTTCACACAAAAGAAAATAAACAGGTAATGCGAACATTTCCCAAATTAATATATGTAATATTGGATTAATTGTAATATAATGGCTGATAAATAATATTATAACCGGCAATAAATATACGGCAGTTTTTATTAACTTAATAATTTGATTATAGAACAAGCTAATATCACCTCCCCAAAAAACTTGTATTTTATTTTCTACAAACTCTAATTCAATCCTTTGATGAAAAAGATAAAAAAAAGACTATTTTTGTCGAAAACGACAAAAATAGTCTTTACTTATTTTTAAGCCACGGCCTTAGTTTTAAATAATAGTCAACTCCAGACCAAATTGTCATTATCACTGCCAAACCCATAAAAACCGAAGCAAAAGGGAAATTAATCAAATAGGCACTAATCGCAACTATTTGCATGATAGTTTTTAACTTACCTAATATGCTTGCGCTTACAACAACACCTTCTGCAGCAACAATAGACCGTAACCCTGTAATGGCAAACTCACGTCCTATAATAATTATTGCAACCCAGGCTGGAATTTCCCGTAGCTCAACAAGTGAAACAAGAGCCGCTGAAATCAGTAATTTATCAGCTAAAGGATCCAGAAATTTACCTAGTCGTGTAATCTGTTTTCGAGAACGGGCAATATAACCATCAAGTCCATCAGTTGATGCTGCCAGAAGAAAAACTGCAAAGGCAATCCACTTTCCGTAAGGCAATTTGCTTACGAGTATTATCATAAATATTGGTACTAAAAAGATCCGGATCAATGTTAATTTATTAGCTAGATTCATGCACAATCTCCCCTAACAAATCATACTCGTAAGCTTCAGTAATCCTTATATTAACAAAATTACCTGAGGCTAAACTCTGATTTGATGAGAAAAAGATTTTGCCATCCACTTCGGGAGCCTCATACTGGCTCCGACCAAAATATAATCCTTCAGAAGTTGTCCCTTCAACTAAAACTAAAAAGGTTTTCCCTACTCGTTGCTGGTTTTTGGCATAGGATATTTCTTGTTGTACCTGCATAGCTCTTTCCCAACGTTGTTTTTTAAGGTTTTCAGGCACTTGGTTCTCCATATTGTAAGCAACGGTTCCGTCTTCCCGGGAATAAGTAAAAATTCCAACCCGGTCAAATTGCATTTCTTGCATGAACTCCAATAACTCATTAAAGTCATCTTCGGTTTCGCCAGGCAAACCTACTATAAAACTGGTACGCAAAACTATATCTGGTATCTCAGTCCGCAGCTTATAAACTAAATCTTTTATGAACTGTTTATTACCTTTTCGGTTCATAGTGGTTAAAATTTTATCACTACAATGTTGTAAAGGAATATCAAGGTAATGACAGACTTTCGGCAAATTCTTAATGGTTTTGATTAATTCATCGGAAAAAAATATAGGATAGCTGTATAATACTCTAATCCAATTTATATTGTTATTATTATTGATTTCTTGTAATAAATCAACTAACTCTGGCTTACCATACAGGTCAAGACCATAACTGGTAGTATCTTGCGCTATTAATAGGATTTCCTTTACTCCCCGTTCTCCTAATAAATTAATTTCATTTAAAATATCTTCTTTCTTACGACTGCGAAACGCTCCTCTGATTACCGGGATTGTACAATAATGGCAGCGGTTATTACAACCCTCTGCTACTTTTACATACGCATAAAAATTAGGGGTTGTTAAGATACGTGGTTTAGACGAGTCATAAAGGTAATCATCTTTTTTATTAACTTCGGCGATTTTTTTACCAGCCAGTATCTGTTCAACTACATCACCGATTTTATCGATTTCATTAGTACCCAGAAAACCATCTACTTCAGGAAGTTCTTTTTCTAATTCATCATGATATTTCTTACTCAAACACCCAGTAACCACAAGAGCCTGACATTTACCCTTTTCTTTATATTGTGCCATTTCAAGAATAGTTTCTATAGATTCCTCTTTTGCAGACTGAATAAAGCCACAGGTGTTTATAATCAACACATCAGCTTCCTCGGCATTATCGGTTATAGTATATCCTTTATTAAACAAATGTCCCAACATTACTTCTGAATCAACCCGGTTTTTTGCGCATCCCAATGATACAAGTCCTACTCTAACCATTTTTCTACTCCTTCCGTGAGCAAAAAAAGAAATGTCATTACTGACATTTCTTGCAGTAACCATAAAACTTAAGCTGATGATCTGTTATTTTGAACTGAGTTGCCTCAGCTATTGCTTTCTCCAGGGAATCCAGTAAATCATCAGCAAACTCCAATACTTCTCCACAGGATAAACAAATTAAATGATGATGATGATGTTCATCTTGTTCACTAAATTCATATCTACTTCTCCCATCACCAAAATTCATTTTTTGTAAAACACCTAAATCCGCCAGTAAATCTAGTGTACGATATACAGTTGCCATTCCAATTTCAGGATGTTTGGATTTGACCAAACTGTAGATATCCTCGGCCGATAAATGTCTTTCACCATGCTCAAGAAAGGTTTCCATGATAATCCTACGCTGGGGTGTTAATTTATAATCTTTCTCTGCTAAAAGCTGGCAAATCTCTTCAATAGTTTTAGACACAATCCCACCACCATCATGTCTATCTTAATAAATTATATTAACTTCGCTGTTGAATGTCAATCTTCGGAGGCTTAGCGGGAATCAAACAGCCTGGGCCGTTGCCAATCAATTCACTATGCCCTGTCTTAATCAAAGCCTCTTTTACCAGATGATAATTTTGTGGTAACCAGTACTGAATTAAAGCTCTTTGTAAAGCTTTATCATGCATACTTTTCGGAACATACACCTTTTTGCCTGTTAGAGGGTTAATGCCGGAATAATACATAGTCGTAGATAAACTGCCAGGGGTAGGAATAAAATCCTGCACCTGTTCTACCTTCATTTTATTTTTCTTTAAATATACCGCTAATTTTACCGCATCTTCCAGTGTACTACCCGGATGGGAAGACATTAAGTAGGGTACCAGATACTGTTTAAGTCCTAACCTTCTATTAGTTAGCTCATAAAGCTGTTTAAACTCTTCGAATTGTTCTATTGCTGGTTTCCCCATACAGTAAAGGACAACCTTTGAAATGTGCTCAGGTGCCACTTTCAACTGCCCACTAATGTGATGTTTACATAATTCCTCAACTATTTTCTCCTTTTCTCTATCTGCCAGTAAATAATCATATCTAATACCAGATCGAACAAAGACTTTTTTTATCCCTTTTAGGTTACGTACACTTCGTAATATTTCCAGAAATTTATCATGTCTGGGTTTTAAATGTTCACAGGGTTCAGGAAATAAACACTGTCTGTTTTTACACGCTCCGGCCACTGCCTGTTTAGAACAGGCAGGTCCTAAAAAATTAGCAGTTGGTCCACCAATATCATGAATATAGCCTTTAAACTCTGGCTGGTTAACTAATTTTTTTGCTTCCTCTACAATTGATTCTTTGCTTCTGCTTTGAACGATTCGCCCTTGATGCATTGTTAAAGCGCAAAAGTTGCAACCGCCATAGCAACCACGATTAGCAGTTATGGAAAATATCACCTCGGAAAGAGCCGGCACTCCTCCATCCTTGTCATAGATTGGATGCCATTTTCTTTGAAAAGGCAATTCATAAATCTGATCAAATTCAGTTTCCTTAAGGGGAAAAGCTGGCGGATTTTGAACTAGAAATCCCTTGTCTCGATAAGGTTGAATTAAAATTTTACCCCAAAAAGGATCCTGTTCAAGATATTGTTTTCGAAATGCTTCAGCATATACCAGCTTATCCCGACAAATACTCTCATAATCAGGCAAAAATATCACATTCTTTGGATCTAAAGTACCAATTTCTTCTTTTGAAGCAACATAACATAAACCACGAATATTTTTATAATTACCCTTACTACCTTTCTTTAATTCTAATGCTAGCTCTACAATACTTTTTTCCGCCATCCCGTATAACAACAGATCAGCTCCTGAAAGGATTAAAAAAGAAGGTAAAATTTTGTCCTGCCAGAAGTCATAGTGGGCAAAACGCCGCAGACTTGCTTCAATGCCGCCAAGAATCACCTTTTTATCCGGAAAAATTTCTTTAATAACCTGGGTATAAACTAGAGTCGGATAATCAGGTCTTAATCCCATTTTCCCGCCAGGGGAATAGGCATCTCTTTTTCTTCTTTTTTTGGCCGCTGTATAATGATTTACCATGGAGTCCAAATTACCGGCTGTTACCAGGAAGCCAAAACGAGGTGCTCCTAACTTTTTAAAATCATCCTTTTTCTTCCAGTTGGGTTGGGCGATAATCCCTACTTTAAAGCCATTTTCAATTAATACTCTGCTAATAATAGCAGAGCCAAAACTGGGATGGTCAACATAGGCATCACCTGTGATCAGAATAAAGTCAAGATAATGCCAGCCTAAATTCCTCATTTCCTCTTTTGACATCGGTACAAACTCTGGTTGTTGCATCTTTTTCACAAACTCCTCTACAACTGACGATAGTTTTTATCATTAGCTATTATATCACAAACAAGGGACCCTTAATGGGGTCCCTTGCCGAGAATTTTTCGGTTATTTTATCCGGAGTAAATTCTAATACCTGGTCAATATTTCCATTAACAATTACACCGGGCTTAAAGAACAAATTCTTTTTCTCGACATCATCATGGAAACCACCATAAGCCATGAAGTTACCATAACCGCCTCCAATACCAGCCTGTGCCAGCGGCAGTAGAGGCCCTGTACCAAAGATCAGCACATCCTTCAGATAGACATTTTCCAGGAAATCAATTTGTTCCAGTAACAAGCTACGATAATTGTTCAGTGTTTCTACTGATGGGAAATTGGTAAATCCACCTACTACCATGGCAGAGTTGTGAGGAATCTTTCCGCCCAGTAAAGCTGCCATACGCTTGGCCTTAGCCTGCATATCCAGAGCAAATAGATAGTGATAAACAGCAGTTGTTACCAGCTCAGGATCCTTTACAGAAAACTCATCAGGCTGATATCTGGGTACCAGCGGATGAGCATCACCAGCCTGCACCAGGGCAACAATTTTGTCTTTCACAGCGTTAAGCTTGGGATCATTTCCTTTATACTGGGCAACAGCAGTAACATCAATGTAATCCAAAGCACTTAAGTGATAGAAATGCAGCGGATGGTCGTGCAACCAGATTGCCCCCATCATCAGGTTACGCATCAAAACTCCTGCTTCGGGAACAGTGGCGCCAAAGGCCTCATCTAATGCCAATGCAGAAGCCCAACCATGAGAACCAGTACAGACACCGCAAACCCTGTCTGTTACATATACTGCATCCCGTGGGTCTTTACCCTGCAACAGCACTTCAAAGCCACGGAACATTGTACCAGCAGACCAGGCATCTTTAACAACACCATTTTCAACTTCTACTGTTATACTCAAATGACCTTCTATTCTAGTAACGGGATCAATCACAATTTTTTCAGCCATGGATTATTACCCCCTTATTCTTCTTTCTTGGTAAGTTTGCTTCCTGCAAAATGGACAGCTGCAGCAACAGCAGCAGCACCACCGATTACTTTTCCGATGGTATCAACATTAGTTGCTCCAATACCAGGCAGTTCCTTCTGAATAATTTCCTGTTTGTCATATAAGGGAGTAAATTTATGATAAAACTCTGGTTGTGAACAACCAGCGCAGGGAGAACCTGCATTAATACAGAAGTTGGCACCATCATTCCACCAGACCTGAGCACAGTTGGTATAGGTTTTTGGTCCCTTGCACCCCATCAGTAACAAACAATAATCCTTTTGTTTCGGATCATTCCAGTCGGTAACAAACTCGCCATTTTCAAAATGACCACGGCGCGGACAATTGTCATGTAAGAGGTTACTGTAGAATAGTTTTGGGCGTCTGTAGGCATCCAGTTCCGGAGCAGACTTGTAAGTAAGGTAATAAATAATCGTTGCCAGCAGTACTGATGGTTTCACTGGGCAATGTGGCAAGTTGATCACCTTTTGCTTGGTTTGTTCATCAACCACATCTGCCACACCTTTTGCTCCCGTTGGTCCAGCAGCTGGAATACCACCGTAGGCAGAACAAGCTCCAGCAGCCAGAACAACACTAGCATTTTGCGCTGCTTTAATCAGTGTTTCACGCCATGGTTTTCCAGCAACATAACAAAACTTATCATTTTCAGTTGGTACAGAGCCTTCAACAACTAATACATAGCCACCCTCTTTAATGGTTTCTTCCAGAACTTCTTCGGCAATGGTCCCGGAAGATCCCATTACCGTTTCGTGGTAGCGCAAAGAAATCATATCCAGTACAACTTCAGCTGCACTGGGTTTAATGGTAGCCAAAAAAGATTCACTGCATCCAGCACAATCCTGCCCTTCCAGCCAGATTACTGCTGGTTTTTTGGCAGCGCTCTCAACTGCAGCTGCCACCTGTGGTGCAGCCCCCTCCCCCAGGCCGATGGCCGCCGCAGTGGTAGCGCATAGTTTTACAAAGTCTCTTCGAGAGATCCCTCGGGAAATCAATCTTTCCATCAAATCCATATACTTGCACCTCCTGGTTGATTTTATTGAGCTAGTAATGACTGGGCCTCAGAACTTAGCAACACCTTGCTGTCAATAACCTCAACTGGGATATTACCGATCTCCTGCCAGGCCGTATTTTCCCAGGACCAGCTTTTCTGGCATAAAGGACAAAAAAATTCCTGGTACTCCCGCCGCAGCATTAGTGGAAACCGGTCATGTGGACAAATTGAGTAAGTCAGAGCAAAACTATGGTTCCAAGCCCATAAAAAATAAGTATTATTTCGATAAAAGATTTTTTTAGGTGTTGATGATACATCTTCTAGACCGCAGAGAACTACCCCCTCGTTAACCTCTAGCCCTAACGTAGAAGCTTTTTTTATCAACTCGTCACCAACTTCCACAGCTTTTTCCATTGATTTTTTGATGAACCAGTTGAAGAATTCTGCTCTGGTTAACTTTTTCTCTGCCGTCATAGAAACATCACCCCAGTCATTTGCCCATAATTTCGACAATAATAAGAAAATTCCTTCTAAACCTTAATAATCCCCATAAGTACTTATGTAAAAAAAATAGACACAACTATGAGTTGTGCCTAATTTTCTTTCAGTTTTTTTTACTGTGGATATAATGTTTTTTTAATAACTTCACCTTTCTTGCCCATTGTACCAAGATCCTGGCCGTTAACTTTTAATTTAACTGCTGCAGCATTACCCACCCATAATTTAATCATTTTATCACTTTCAAATGATAATTTCTGCCCTTTACCTGCTATTCCCTGCCAGACAATCCCTTTTTCCGTTTCAATCTGCAACCAGGATGTCTCTTGAACAATCTCTACTGTTATCGCAATTTTTTTCTTTTCAACGGTCGGTGGAGGCTGCGTTGTTTCTGACGGTTTTTCTTGCGGTTGCTGGGGTTGTTGTACTGGTAATTGCTGTTTAGGGCTTTCTGACTTTTTTTCAGCTATTTGAGGATGTTTTTGACTAATATTTATGTTTTGCGGTTTGTTAAAAATATAAAAGACTAAAATTACCGCCAGGACTCCTACAGCTACTACAAATAACTTGCTAAAAATTTTTTTCTCTTTTTTCCTCTCCGCTTTGATATTGGCTCTGTGAACTTTTATTACCTCTTCTTCCCCTATTTTAACATTCTGAAAACGCTGGGTTTTGTAACGCAAAAGAATCTCATCGGGGTCTAAACCAAGATAAGTTGCATAATTACGTAAAAATCCTTTAACATAAGCCTCACCAGGAATCTTGTCCCATTCTTCTTTTTCAAGAGCCTCTAAATAACGCCAGCGCATATTAGTTTCTTCTTCTACTTTTTGTAAGGTTAAATTCATACGCTCCCGAGCTTGTCTGAGTTCTTCACCAATTCCGCCCAACACTTATCCCTCCGTTAACTTAAATCAAAGGCATTAATACTAAGTGCGATATCTTCATAATTTATTTCTTCCGTAGGAGTTGCTCTTAGTTCTACTAAATAAGCAAAATCTGACCATGTTAAAAGTCCATGATTGACTAAAAAATCAGGATGTTCAACTACACAAGTGTAATTTCTCACTAATTCTAAAACTAATTCTTTATGCTTATAGCCACCTCTTGTATAGGTGATAATACCATCAATTAAGTAAATATGCTCATTATCAATATTTCCCAGCGATTCCCGGATAGTTTGCCGTAACAGTGAAGACGATACCAGCGTCCAGCGTTTATTGGCATAAACACAAGCAGCAATAGCCGATTCTGTTTTCCCGACTCTGGGTTTTCCCCGTAAACCAATTAATATTGGTGATTGTTTTTCGATTATCTCGCCAAGAAAATCTATCATTACTCCAATATCATTACGAGTAAATTGATAAGTGGCCGGTTCAGATTTTACAGGCTGGATTTTTTGACCATGCTTCACAGCAAGATAATCCAAAAACAGTGGCTTTCTCCAGGCCAGCACTTGAATTGAAGGAATGCGTGCAGCCGCTTGAAAAAAAGCTTCCAGAGCCTGGTCCTCTCCTTCCAGGAGAAAACATCTCCAGTTACCACTGACACCACTAACTTGTAATATATTTATTTTATATAAACCTATTAAAGTAGCAATATCTCCTAACAGTCCTGGGCGATTATCTAAATTCAAATACTCAAAATACTTTTTAGACATGAGCTATTCTCCTAAAGTATTTCTCTAATTCCTCTACACACTCATTGATATTGTCACTGGATATACATACATCAAATTCAGGATCAGGATGATTGGGGAATCCATAGACCTGATCATAATATTCTTCAATTAATATTCTTGCGAATTCATCTAAGTTACCTTCAAATAACATTTCCAAAAGAGTTTTTACTTTTTCATTGCCAAGGCGTTGTCTTAATCTATTTACAGCTGCAGATAATTCCATTCTCTGTTCAGGGTCATTCCAGTAATTTTTTAAGTATGTTTCTACAATTCTTTTGGTTCTGGTTTCTATGCTAGCGTAAATTAACACTTTGTGTCCAGTCTGCATAGTGGTGAAAAATTTTTCCGGTAATAATAAACGGCCAATCCGTTTGCTCTCCCCTTCTACAATAAAGAAGTTATGGGATTGTTCCACTTTCATTAAGTGTTGAAACAATAGGCCTTCAAAGTTTTTCTGGGTTGGTTGTTCTCCTAGACCAATGGCACCAAATACCGAGCCCCGGTTATTGGCTAGTTTTTCCAAATCAATAGCCGGCAGATTTCTTTCTATTAATAATTTATTAATTATTTCAGTTTTGCCTGTGCCCGTATTTCCATAAAGCACAATTGCCCCAGGTAAATCTGCACTGCTAAAATATCTGTGGACTAAGCGACGGAATGCTTTATATCCACCAATCAAACGCAAACAATTTATGTCCATAAAATTCAAGATATAAGCAAAGAACTTTGACCTATGACCTCCACGCCAGCAAAAAATTACAGGAATTTTATCGCCTGCTTTTTCCTTTACCTCTTTTACCAGCGAATAAATTTTGGGTCCAGCGATTTCCAAACCCCGCAATTTAGCTTGTTCAGGGGAAATTTGTTTGTAAATAGTACCAATTTCAGCTCTTTCTTCATCATTAAAAAGTGGTATATTGATAGCACCAGGTATGGTTGCTTCTTGAAACTCTTTCGGTGCCCTTATATCTACAAAAATAGCATTAGTTAGTTTAAGTGCCTCTGCTATTTCTATTTCCTTAACCATTTACAGTTCTCCTTCTATATACTTTTCCAAATTAAGTGTATCATGCAAATACGCTATCTGCAAGTAAAAAGGGAGCAGGATTAAAATTCTCCCCTCCCATCAGCAAAATAGTCATCCGTAACATAATAATTTTCATCAATTTCCCTTCTGACGAAGTTTTGCTTTCTTACGGCACGTATTCTAATCCGTTTAATGTTTTTATGCATCGCGATCCCTCCCGGAATATTGTCTCCTGATTTTTTTCACTCTATAACGGGAGGGATAATTATGAAAACCCATAAAACTGTATATTTGCTGGGCTCAGGATTTTCTAAAGCAGCCGGAGCCCCACTGGGTCGTGAGTTAATGGAGAAGATCTTTGACCAACACGATAAACCTAACATTAATAAAATGAAACACTGGATCTATAAACACATTTTCCCCACGAAAAAAGATTGGATTAGCAATTGTGAAATAGATGAATTAATTAGCCGACTTACTCTCCACTGTTATTATAACAATCAATGCCAACATACTTCGGAATTATTAAATGTAATCATCAAGGAACTGGCCAACTCCGTGAATTGTCAACTGGATAAAGCTGATTTTGCAATCTACCGGAATTTCATTGAGCGTCTCAAACCGCGAGACACAGTGATCACATTAAATTATGATACCATTTTGGAACGAAGCGGAATCAAAGGCAAGACAAGAAATTTGCTAAAGTTACATGGGAGTATCAGCTGGTCGTGGTGTAGCAGATGTAAGTATTATACTTTTCATAGCTCTTGGCAAACAGGAATGATTTGCCCTAAATGCCACTATCCCTTATTGCCTTTGATAGTCCCTCCACAAATTACAATCGCTGAACATTATAGCCCCTTAATTCCCTTTTATAATTATGCCATAAATGCTATTAAAAAATCAGACCGCATTGTTATCATAGGCTATTCCCTTCCTGCAACCGACTATGATATAAAAATGTTGTTGTTGCTTGGGATAAAGCAAAATCCCCGCAAAATTCCCATTTATATTATTAACGGACCTCACTGTGATATAAAAAATTATGAAATCCTCCGCAGGCACCTCATAAAAATAAAAATGACTGCAGAGGATTGGTTAAAATTACAATGAGGACAATAATAATGCTATAATTGTCTTGCCATCGATAATTTCTTTTCGCTTAATCATGTTTAAAGCTTCTTCAGGCGTAAAATAAAGTACATCTATTTCCTCACCTTCATCTAACTCCTGATCTGCTTGATCTTTCAGCTTACATGAAAAAACATACATTTTCTCATCAGTAATTCCGGGACTGGGGAAATAAGAGGTTAATAACATCCAGTCACTACCAGTCCAGCCCGTTTCCTCCTTCAATTCTCGCTGAGCAGCCAGGAGAGGGTCTTCGCCTTTTTCGATTCCACCAGCAGGCAGTTCTAACAAAATTTTATCAATAGCCGGCCTTCTTTGCTGAACAAATGCGATTTTATTATCCGCTCGTTTAGCCAGTATCACTACGGCATCTTTACTGTGCAACCAGGAGAAGATTATCTTCTTCCCTCTTACAACCTCTTCCCTGGACCAAATTTCTTTAGCCACAAACAACACTCCTAAGCACTTTTTTCGATCTTTTTCAGGCTTCCATCCTGCTCAATCCCAAATGCTACAATTTTACCGCTTTTTTCTACTAACTCACAAAAACACGCACGGCAAAACCACAGATTCTGTCGAAGTATACCAATATCTCTGCTCTGGCAGATAGGACAGATAATTAATGTTTCCTTTTTATTTTTATTCATCTCGATTTATCCCTCCAAAAATCAAAATCAAACGCAATAGCTCCAGAACAGCCGTTACAGCTGCAGCCACATAAGTTAGGGCAGCAGCTCGCAAAACAGCACTTACTGCCGGCGATTCACTGCGAGTTATTAGACCAGTACTGCTTAGCAGATTTACAGCTCTTGAACTAGCATTAAACTCTACTGGTAAAGTAATGACCTGGAAAAGCACAGTAAAGGAAAACACAAGTATACCCAACTCAATCAGGTTGGCAGCGTGGAAGAAGAAGCCCAGGAGCAACAGGGGCCAGGACAGAAATGACCCGATATTTACGAGGGGAAAAATCCTGTGTCTGGCAACTAAGGCCCAGTATCCCTCACTATGCTGCACGGCATGCCCTACTTCATGAGCTGCAACAGCCAGACTTGCTATCGAGTTACCGTAATATATGTCAGGTGACAATCTTACAACTTTATGGATTGGATCGTAATGGTCCCCTAGAAAACCTTCCGTGATCTGAACAGGTATATGGGATAAACCCATTTTGTCCAGTAAAATACGAGCCACCACAGCTCCTGTTAAACCTTGCGAGTTTAGTTTGTTCTTATACTGTGAAAAAGTCGTTGTAACTTTCAATTGTGCATACAATGCCAGCAGAATTGCAGGTAATAACAGCCAATCATAGGGTGTCCAAAAAAACATATAACAAATCACTCCTTTTAAATTTATTTATTATGAATAATAACAGAAAAAGACCAACATTATCCAGTAATCACCGGATTAATGCAGGTCTTGCTTGACATACGTCTTACAAGGCCGGGCTCGCGCCGTATTGACGACCTTGTAAAGCTAACGCTTTGCGTTAGCCAGCTACTCCCCTGTTAATATTATGGTTTTTTACCTAATATATTTATAGCAAAGTATCGAATTTTTGTCAATATCAGATTTTGGTTTTTTCTATTGGAATAACTTTATAACCTTTAATAGCTATTTGATTTAACAGTTCGTCCAGCCCTTGATCTACATCCGCCGAGACCCCATGCAAAAGAATGATAGCACCTGGATGTATCTGCGCCATAACCTGTTTGATTACGGCCTGACTACCACCTGGCATTGGTTTCCAATCAGGAATGGCGACACTCCACAATACCGTCGTATAGCCCATTTTTTGTAATTGATCCAGCACTTGTTCACTATATTCTCCCTTTGGAGGTCGTAAATAGCGATAAATGGCTTTCTGTCCTGTGACCCGTTCAATTTCCAGTTGTAAAGGTTCAACTTCTTCTTTTAACTTTTTTCGATTCAGTTGGGGTAAACTTGGGTGGTTAATGGTATGGTTGCCAACAATGTGGCCATTGGCCACCATCTTTTGGGCCAAATCATGATTGTTCTTTAACCAATGCCCTGTAACAAAAAATGTAGCTTTAACTCCATGACGATTTAGAACCTCGATGATGTGGTCGGTATAACCATTCTCATAACCCAAATCAAAGGTTAATACTACTTCTTTTTTTCCCGTGGGAATCCGATATAATACACCATATTTTCTTAAAGTTTCCTCTTGTTCCAGCGTAATCCCTGGCCCTTGCTCATTCTGTGATTTTTTAAAACCCCAGGCTAAAGGTTTGTTAGAAAGATTTACTGCCGGCAGAGACATCTTCTCAGCTGAATTCGATTTAGTTATGGGTTTAGTTTTTGCAATAGGAGTTGCTTTCTGGCTTAGAAACCAAATTATCCCGGTAAAGCCTATAACAAATGCAATTATATACGCTATCTTTTTCATTTATATCACCTCATAACTAATTATTCCCCCTTTTGCAGCTACCATACATAAAAAAGGCCGCCAGGCGGCCTTAAAATCATTTTTTCCTCATATCCTCAATTAATTCTTTATATACGCGATCGATATTTTCGAGAAACTTCTCCTTACAATCGGCACAAACACACCAGCAAGCCCTGTCCTCTTTGTTTTCCTCAGTCAGCGTCAAGGTACACATTAACTCCGCATCTACCTCTCTCCCACAAAGTTCGCAGGACGAACACTTAAACATATTCTTCCCCCCATAATTGTATTTTTTTATATTCTACCAGAGTTTGCCGTCTAAAAACAAGTGATAATTTTCGAAAAACCTATTGACATTTACATTGTCATGTAGTATCTTATCAAGTGTCCTCGCCACGCGGTGAACTCAAATGGCGTCTTGACAACATAAAAGATTGATGCTAAGATATTTTCCAGTGAAATGGAGCCGTGGTCTAGTCTGGTCTAGGATGCCTGCCTGTCACGCAGGAGGTCGCGGGTTCGAATCCCGTCGGCTCCGCCAGGTTCAAATCATGCCACGGTAGCTCAGTTGGTAGAGCAGAGGACTGAAAATCCTCGTGTCGGCGGTTCGATTCCGTCCCGTGGCACCAGCATGCGGAAGTGGCTCAGTGGTAGAGCATCGCCTTGCCAAGGCGAGGGTCGCGGGTTCGAATCCCGTCTTCCGCTCCAGTCTTTGCGGAGAGATGGCCGAGTAGGTCGAAGGCGGTCGCCTGCTAAGCGACTATACGGGCTAAAACCCGTATCGAGGGTTCGAATCCCTCTCTCTCCGCCACTAGCGCCCGTAGCTCAGTGGATAGAGCGCAGGTCTCCGGAACCTGGCGCGTAGGTTCGATTCCTACCGGGCGCACCATAGTATGGGTGTAAAACATGCCACTATAGCTCAGTAGGTAGAGCGCATCCTTGGTAAGGATGAGGTCACCGGTTCAATCCCGGTTAGTGGCTCCACTCTATCACCTGCCGAAGTGGCGGAATTGGCAGACGCACCAGACTCAAAATCTGGCGTGGTTACCCCACGTGCGAGTTCGAGTCTCGCCTTCGGCACCAGTTTTAATATGGCAGTGTAGCTCAGGGGCTAGAGCAATCGGTTCATACCCGATGTGTCGTAGGTTCGAATCCTACCACTGCTACCAGCATGCGGAAGTGGCGGAACCGGCAGACGCGCACGTTTGAGGGGCGTGTGGGGAAACCCGTGAGGGTTCAAGTCCCTCCTTCCGCACCAACATGGTGACCGTCGCCAAGTGGTTAAGGCACAGGGTTGTGGCCCCTGCATGCGTGGGTTCGACTCCCATCGGTCACCCCATCTTATGCCGGAGTGGCGGAACAGGCAGACGCACGGGACTTAAAATCCCGCGGGCCAAAAGCCCGTACCGGTTCAAGTCCGGTCTCCGGCACCACCCCTTCCCTCTTACCTAAACTGCGAAACCCCTGCCGGATAAGCAGGGGCTTTTAATATATTGCTTAATGAAAGAAAGCGGCTACAAGGCCGCTTTTTCTAATTAAGGGCAACAGTCACAGGGCTGGCTAAAGCCCGCACAGCCACCGGGCTGAGTGGGCTCTGGTAGTTCAATGCACTGTTCAGTACATACTGGCAGGCAAACGATAGCATTTGCATCGGCTTCAGCAAAGATCTTCTTTTGAACTTCGACATGAATAGCATTGACAGGAGCATTATTAATTTGAATTACTGTAAATACAGCTTTACAACAACGTATATCTTCGATTATGCCACATACATTAAATTCTGGTGGGGTACAAACAATACAGCCGCCTGGCACAACATTGGCTGGTATGCAGACAGTAACGTTAAATGTACCAGTTGCCATTCCAATTCCACCAGAATAAGTAAACACGACTGTAACCGTATACTGTACTTTTAAACAAAACTCTAACCCATCATAAGTCGCTTCAGTAACGCTGACATTGGCAACTCCACAGTGAATTGGACAGGCATCATCAGGAATTGGCTGTCCTTCATTAAATGTTGTCAAATCATGTTCATTACACTCACATCCCCGGGCCCAGGCACATACTTTCCGCATAATGACCGGGATACACTGAGTAGCTGGAACCTGACGTTCGCTCATTATATATACCTCCTTTTGCCTAATCACTCGTTCCTATACCAAAATATGCTGGAAAAAAAGAAAAGTGCCGCCTAACAGCAGCACTGTTAAAAATGCACCCCGTTCCCATTTATTCCTGGGCAAAATGCTCGGTAAACATCATGCCATAGGGACCGCCTTTAATGATCCCTACACCATAGTGAGTATATTTAGGATTGAGAATATTGGCCCTGTGGCCAGCACTATTCATAAAATTATTATGGGCTCTCTCCGTAGCCCAGGTACCTGCTATGTTCTCCCCTGCTGCCAGATATTTCACGCCAACGGCCCCCATCATGGCCCATGGAGCGCCATATACAGGTGAGATATGGCCAAAATAGTTGTTTTTAATTAAATCGAGACTTTTTAGCCGGGCGGTAATCGTCAGACGATAATCGAATTTTAGCGGGGCAATCCCTACTTTCACCCGTTCTTGATTAATTAACTCCAGGAGTTTTTGTTCATCCTGGGTTAGGGGATAAAGTACCCTGGATACATCCAGCTTACTCCCTGCTGGTGCAAGAAAACCGTTATTTGCTTGTGTTACTGCTGGACTAGGAACAGTATTTTGCACAATCGAAGGTGCAGGAACAGCAGCGTTATTCTGATTAATTAAGTACGAAATAACCCTGCTATCAGCAACCCCATTAGGATAAACTCCCATTTGTTTTTGAACTGCTTTTACAGCAAGATAGGTAGTAAAGTCAAAATATTCATCAGGGGTTTTGGTGAAAAAGCCTTTGTCCACTAATAATTGTTCCAGAACTTTTATTTCCGGTGCATTTTGATAGATGCGATAAGGTGCATTGGCCGTTAAAATTTCCAAATCATTAGCCCAGGCTACTGAGGAAAACATAAGCAGGCTTATCAAGATTGCTACGATTAATTTACTAATTTTTTTCATAAAATACCCCTCCTTAATGTATGTTTTATATATTCTTCATCAAGGAGGGGATTCCTTTCAGTAATTTTTAGCAGCAAAGGTATTGAATTGCCAGTTGAATCTCGGGCTGCTCAGAAAGGGATTGAATTTTTTCCCACTGGTCTTCACCCTCCACCCAGGGCACAAGGAAAACGGGTATATTGCTTAAATGTTCTTTAATATATTGTTTGTTCATTTCAGCTAGTTCTTGATTGCTAGGCGTGGCTCCTGAAAGTATGATCGCTGCTACTTCTAGCTGTCTATTTTGTATCGCCTCCACTGTTAAGAGAGTATGGTTAATCGTCCCAAGGGCTGCTCTTCCGACAACAATCACTGGAGCTTTCAACTCACTGGCCCAATCAGCGACCAGTTGCCCGGGAAAATAAGGTACCAGCCATCCCCCTGCCCCTTCCACAAATAATATATCAAACTTACCTCGTAATTTGTCGATTTCGTTGATTATTTCCATTTTATCTATGAATGCTTCATGCTTATTGATAGCAAAAGCAGGAGCAATTGCTTCCAAAAAACTGTAAGTTAGGACTTCTTGCCCTTCCAAACCGGAAATTCTAGTGAGTATGCCGGCATCACTTGCTGACCACTCATCAACCCCGGATTGCAATGGTTTATATCCTCCTGCTTCCATCCCCCTTTTTCGCATTGCCCTAATCAGGCTAGCGGTAATTAAAGTTTTGCCGACTTCGGTATCTGTCCCGGTTACAAAAAACATTTTCCCCATTATATCACCCCTATCTGTTTCCCCGACTCATAAAGGGCTTGCAACAGCATCTCTATATCGCTGTCACTATGAGTCGCCATCAAAGTCACGCGCAACCGACTGCTGCCATCTGGTACAGTTGGTGGTCTCACTCCTGGAGCAATAATACCTCTCTTAAACAGTTCCCGGGCCAACTGCATGGTCTTGGCTGAGGAACCGATAATAATAGGTATAATCGGTGTAATGCCATCTGGGACATCGTAACCCAGCTTCCTTATCTGGGCTCTGACTTCTATCGCCAGATACCGTAATCGATTGCGGCGCCAGGCCTCGACTTTAATTAGTTTCACAGCCTGCAAAGCCGCCCCTACAACGGCTGGAGGTAAGGCAGTGGAAAAAATGAAAGAGCGACATTTATTGATTAGATATTCCTTTACAATGTTTCTTGTAGCCACAAATCCTCCCTCAGCAGCCAGGGCCTTGCTTAAAGTACCCATATGTAACAAAACCTCTTCCGGTGAAAGGGAATATTCTGCCACCGTTCCAGAACCATCAGGCCCCAAGACCCCGGTACCGTGGGCGTCATCTACCATTAACATGGCTCCATATCGCTGACAGCTCTTGACAATCTCAGGCAAAGGGGCTAAATCACCGTCCATACTAAAAACTCCATCAGTAACAACCAGTATCCGTCTGTACAGCTTATAGTTCTCTTTTAGCAGCTGCTCCAGGTGTTTATAGTCATTGTGTTTATAAATAACTACCTTAGCCTTACTCAACCGGCAGCCATCAATTATACTGGCATGATTGAGTTCATCACTTATAATCAAGTCTTCTTTTCCTACCATGGTAGAAATAATCCCTATATTGGCCATATAACCTGTACCAAAAAGCAAAGCATTCTCCTGCTTTTTTAACTCAGCCAGAGCCTGTTCTAGTTGTCCCTGCAAAGCATTGGCTCCATAAAGCAGCCGGGATCCACCTGTACCAGTACCATACTGGCGTACAGCCTCCTGACAGGCATTGACTACTTTCTCCTCTGTTGTCAAACCCAGATAGTTATTAGAACAAAAGAGCAGTTTTTCGCCATCAGCAGTCTGCACATGCGGTTGGGCAGCACTATAAAGGGGTTTAATCTCTCTGTATAATTCCCTCTCTCTAAGTAAGGCTAGTTCTTGCTCTATCCATTCCATTCACATCATCTCCTAGCCTTCAGTAACCTGAATGATACTGGCCTTTATTATTTCTAACATCTCCTGCAGCTGTTCATCATTGGAGACCAGTGGCGGCATAAAAACGATATTGTTGCCTAAAGGTCTAGTAATCAGACCCTTTTTTCGTGCTGCCAAACAGGTTTTAATTCCCATCTTCTCCTGCCAATCATAGGGTTCTTTCGTCAGTTTATCCCGAACCAGTTCAATCCCAACCATCAGACCCGCCTGTCGGATATCCCCGACATGGGGCAGTTCATTGAATTCGGCCAAGACCTTTTTAACTACTCCAGCTTTTCTTGCTGCTTCAGTTACCAAATTATGCTTTTTCAGTAATTCCAGGCTGGCCAGGGCCACAGCACACCCCAACTGATTTCCTGTATAGGAATGGCCATGGAAGAAGGTTTTCATTTCAGCATAGTCACCATAAAAAGCGTCATAGACTTTTTGGGTAGCCAGGGTTACAGCTAAAGGCATATACCCACCTGTCAGGCCTTTGGAAATGGCCATCAAGTCAGGGGACACACCATCATGATTAACTGCCCACAGTGCCCCGGTACGCCCAAATCCGGTGGCAACTTCATCGCAAATCATTAAAACATCATATCGATCACATAATTCCCTTACTTTTTTCACATAACCGGGCGGCTGAGTGATCATACCAGCAGCTCCCTGAATTACGGGTTCAATTACACAACCTGCCAGTTCATGGGCATGTTCGGCAAAAGCTTTTTCCAGAGCCTGTTCACATTCCTTCTCGCATTGACCAGCCTTTGCTCCAAAGGGGCAACGGTAACAATAAGGAGCAGCCACCTTTATCGTAGGAAATAACAGGTCCCTGTACGTGCCATGGTATAGATCAATTCCCCCCACACTAACAGCTCCAATGGTATCACCATGATAAGCATTCATCAGGGTTAGAAATTTGTTTTTCTCCGGTCTTGGATTTGGACACTGCCGCCAGTAATGAAAGGCCATTTTCACCGCAACTTCGACAGCAGTAGAACCATTATCGGAGTAAAAAACCTTGACTAAACCTGGAGGAGCAATTTCCACCAGTTCGCGAGCCAGCAGGGTTGCTGGAATATTACCATAACCCAGGTAACTACTATGGGCGATCTTCCCTAATTGATCAATAATAGCATCATTCAGCTCTTTTACATTATGTCCATGAATATTAACCCAGATAGAGGAAAAAGCATCATAATACTCCCGACCTTCGGTATCGTACAGCTTTACTCCTTCCCCTCTGGCAACTATTATAATCTCTTCTTCCAGCCAGTCCTTCATTTGGGTAAAAGGATGCCAGACATACTGTTTATCCCACTGAGCCAGTTGATCATAGGAATAGGTCATTGCACTACTCCTCCTTTTGCAAAATCGGTACGCCTCCAATCAAGCAGGGTACTTCTCGAAGCCAGTGTAGCACTGACTCTATCTGCTCCTCTTTCTCGATCCAGAATACCCTGCCTCCTCCTTTTCCTATGGGCTTAAAGTTAGGCAAACGACAATATCCCAATCTGGATGAAGCTACATAGCCGGTGGTATATTCAGGGTTATCAGACCAGCACAGTTCCGCCACTATCCCCGGACAGGCATTTACTTTACTGGCCAGAGCCAGGGCCTCGCTTAACCGCGTGTTAATCAGGCCAGCGCAGGTGAGCATTTCCCGTAACTGCTGATAAGTTGTCTGGTTCCAGCCAAATTTGGTCGCCCTGACATTTTCCCTTACAACCCGGTTAGAGTCCAGTGCTACCACCCAGGCTCCCCGTATATCCTGAGGAGGATTTTCCAGCAGCTGAAAGGCGGAGTTAATCTGTCGCTGTGTAATTCCGTTTCGGCCCAGCAATTCAGTTGCGAGTTTTCGAGCATCAACCGTAGTTGCAGGGTAAAATAACTTAACTGGCAGTAGCGAAACTTCTTGTACTCTTTCATCAATTTTTTCAACAGTGATCTGAAGAAAGTCCCATTTCCCTTTTTCATGGTTACTGGCTTTTTGCCAGAAGTAAAAAAGGCGGTCTTCAATTTCTGTTTCTGGCACCAGATCTTCAGCTCCGGATATGTGCCTTCCGCCCTTTTCATGAGGCCCTCCAGCAGCTGCCCGCATACGAATTGAATACCAGTTCATCAGAGGTTCACCTCAGATTTTCAGGCCTAAATCCTTGATCATCTGCAAATCTGTTTCTACTTCTCTGCCCTGGGTTGTCAGATAGTGACCAATCAGCATGCCGTTCAAGCCCGCCATCAGCCCCAATGCTTGCATGTCCCGCAAATTCACTTCCCTGCCACCGGCATATCTAATGTTTTTGGTCGGTAAGATAAAGCGGAAAATGGCAAAAGTTTTAATTACCTCTAAGGGTGACATAAGGGGTCGTCCTTCCAGTTTGGTGCCTTTAATAGGATTGAGAACATTAATGGGTATAGCGTCTACATCCAGTTCTTTTAATGTAAAAGCAAATTCAATTCTCTGGGCCATCGATTCCCCCATACCGATAATGCCTCCACAACAAACTTCCATCCCCGCCTTTTTTACATTTTTAATGGTAGCGATTCTCTCTTCATAAGTATGAGTAGTGACAATTTGGGGGAAGAAACTGCGAGCTGTTTCCAGATTATGATTATAACGGGTAACCCCAGCTTCCCTGAGCATCTGGGCCGCCTTTTCGCTTAATGTACCCAGGCAGGCACAAAGTTGTAAACTGATTTCTTGACGCAACCGTCTATAAATATCCAGTATCTTTAAGAAAAGCGGATCATTTTCATCCATTCCCAATCCAGCTGTAACCAAGTCGAAGTGGTGAGCACCAGCTGCTTCCATTGCTTTAGCTTTGGCAATTATCTCTTCTTCATTGAGCATCTCTACCGGAGTAATGTTGGTATGATGATGGGCAGACTGAGCACAAAAAGCACAGTCCTCTGAACATCTTCCGGTTTTTACGCTGATGATAGAACAGAGATCCACCTTATCCCCGGCGAACTTTTCCCTGATTTTGGCTGCCATGGCAGCCAGTACTTGAATGTCTGCCCCTTCTGCCCGGGCAAGTTCCATCGCTTCCTCAAAAGAAATTTCCTGACCATCTAATACCTTTTTGGCTAATTCAATAATCCGGTTAAACATCCAAGAACCCTCCCTTTCTCTTTACTGTTATATTAAAGGGTGAAACCGGATATGTCAACCTGTTTTCAAAATATAGTTAACAAAAAAACCACCCGCCGAACTGCGGGTGGTAAAAGCTTATCTTCCTTTTCTTTCGAAAGGCTCCCCTAGAGCTGCAGGCGGGGTGGCCCGGCCGATAACTCCAGCTAGAGCAATCATAGTGATGATATAAGGTGTAATCTGGACCAATTCGGTCGGGATAGAATAACCTTGCAAGCGTTGCTGCAAAGTATCAGTAAAGCCAAACAATAAACTGGCCCCAAAAGCACCAAAGGGTGTCCATTTACCGAAGATCAGGGCTGCCAGAGCTATAAAGCCACGACCAGCAGTCATGTTCTTAACAAAAACATTCAGCTCCCCGATGGAAAGGCTGGCTCCTGCCAATCCAGCCAGAGCACCACTGATAATAACAGCGATATAGCGAATTTTAGGAACACTAATACCCAGTGTATCAGCAGCTTTGGGATATTCCCCTACCGAACGCAATCTTAAACCGAAAGGAGTATAGTACAGCAAATAATGAGTAACTACAAGTACAATTAAACCGAAGTAAACGACAGGGTTAAAAGGTCCCCAACTGGGCAGCTTATTAACCTGCGGAGTTGTCCCTGCTACATTGAAAATTACCTGGAGCAGAAATAGAGTCGCCCCAACCGCAAGCAAATTTATAGCTGTACCGCTAACAACCTGGTTTGCCCTATATTTAATAGAAACAACAGCATGAATCAGGCCCATGATGGCCCCTACCAGAACAGCGCCGAACAGACCAATCCAGGCACTACCGGTAAAATAAGAGAACACTACTGCTGCAAAGGCACCTGAGAGCATCATACCTTCCAGGGCGATATTTACAACCCCGGAGCGCTCAGAGTAAAGGCCTCCTAAAGCTGCAATCAACAAAGGGGTCGCCGCTATTAATGTCGCTCTAATGATATCCCAAATGGTAGTCAAGTCCATTAGGCTTCGCCTCCCTTCAGCTTCGGCAGGAAGCTTCTTACAATCTGATCAGCAGCAACAAAGAAGATTATAATGGCTTGAATTACAACGATCAGGTCAGCAGGTACTCGTGTTGCCATATTCATGTATTGGCCACCATTCGCCAGAGCTCCGAAAAGCAGGGCAGAAAACAATACTCCTACCGGGTGATTCTTGCCCAGCAATGCTACTGCAATCCCCTCGAAACCATAGCCAGGCGAGAAATTGGAAATATAGGCCCGGTGGAAACCGAGTACCCGTTCAGCTCCGGCTAAACCAGCCAGCACGCCAGAAATAGTCATGGCAAGGATAATCATTTTCTTAACATTGATACCACCATATTCAGCAGCCAGGGGGTTCAAGCCTACCGCTCTAATTTCATAACCGGTTACAGTCTTCCAGAGCAAATACCATACCACCACCAGAGCCACCAGAGCTAAAAAGAAACCCACATTCATCTTAGAACGAGTCCAGTTGTTGGTCAGCTCCTGGATTGTAGCTAACGCTGCCGAAGGGGCAACATCAGGAGTACGGGGGACCTGTCCGGGGGCCTGAAAGATTTTTACATAATAGGCAGCAATACCGTAAGCAATATAGTTCATCATAATGGTATTAATAACTTCATGCACACCCAGTTTCGCTTTCAAATAACCGGGAATCGCCGCCCAGATACCGGCAGCAGCCATCGCTGCTAGAATTGCAACAATGGCATGAATAGGGCCCGGAAGAGAAATGGCAAAACCAGCATAGGCCGCCGCTGCAGCAGCTATATACATCTGTCCTTCTACACCTATATTAAACAAACCGGTACGAAACGCAAATGCTACAGCTAAACCGGTAAAAATCAGCGGAGTAGAACGGGCCAGAGTGTTAAAGAAACGGTGTTTATCCCCAAACGCTCCCTGAATCAAAGCTCCATAGGCCTCCAGCGGGTCTACTCCAATTGCCAGCATAATTACTGCGCCCACCAGTCCAGCTAGCAGGATTGCCCCAACTGGTACCAGCCACTCTAGAAACCGCTTCATTGTAGCCCCTCCTTTACGCCTGCCATCAAGAGACCAAGTTTTTCTTCGCTGGCATCTTTGGCATCAAGTATATCCATGATTTCACCCTCAAACATTACTGCAATTCGGTCACTCAAGGCCAGAATCTCCTGCAGTTCAGCAGAAACCAGCAAAACGGCAGCACCATTATCCCTTGCTTCGATAATCCTCTTATGAATGAATTCAATCGCACCGATATCCACACCACGGGTAGGTTGGGCAGCAATCAACAATTCGGGATTTTGATAAAACTCCCGCGCAATAATTACTTTTTGCTGGTTTCCTCCGGAAAGAGACCTGGCCATAGCCTGTGGCAGACGGGGCCGCACATCAAAGGCTGGAATAAGGTTTTCGGCATGGGCCTGAACAGCTTTTTCATTTATACCATACCAGGCAGAAAAAGGAGCCCGGTGCTGATAGCCCAGGATCAAGTTATCGGCAATAGTATAGTCCAATTCCAAGCCTCTTTTATGCCTATCTTCAGGTATGTGGGATATACCTGCATCTTTCACTGCCCGGGGAGATTGATTGGTAATCTCCTGCTCCTTAAAGAATACTTTACCATTGGTAGCCTTTCTTAAACCGGTAATAACTTCGATAAGTTCAGTCTGGCCATTACCGGCAACACCAGCAATACCCAGTACTTCGCCTTTTTTCAGCTCGAAAGAAATTCCTTTTAAGGCAGGTAATTTCCTATCATTCAGCGCTTCCAGATTTTCAACTCTGAGAATAGTCTGTCCAACTTTTGCCTCAGTTTTAGGCACTTTCAGGATTACTTCCCGGCCCACCATCATGCGGGCTAATTCATTTTGATTGGTCTGGGCAGTGGCAACCGAGCCAACAGTACGTCCAGCCCGTAGAACGGTAACATTATCGGTAATTTCAATAACTTCATTGAGTTTATGAGTAATAAAGATAATGGTTTTACCCTGAGCAGTCAGGTTTTTCATGATCCGGAACAATTCCCGCACTTCCTGGGGAGTTAAAACAGCTGTCGGTTCGTCCAGTACCAGTATTTCCGCTCCCCGATAAAGGGCCTTGATAATTTCAACCCGCTGTTGCATCCCTACGGAGATATCCTGTATTTTGGCCTGCGGATCTACCAGCAAATTATATTGTTTGGAGATTTCTTCAACCTCGCGGATTGCTCTCTCCATGTTCAGCATAATGCCTTTTTTGGGTTCTGAACCCAGGACAATATTTTCCGTAACTGTAAGGGTTGGCACCAGCATAAAGTGCTGGTGAACCATACCAATACCCAGCTTAATAGCCGTAGTAGGGCTATCAATGGTGACTTTTTGTCCATTGAGCAATATTTCTCCGCTATCCGGTTGATATAACCCATAGAGAATACTCATCAGGGTGGACTTACCTGCACCATTTTCTCCAACCAGAGCGTGGATTTCCCCTTTTTTTATCGCCAGGTTTACATTATCGTTAGCGATAACTCCAGGGAACTTCTTGGTAATATTACGCATTTCCAGAATATAGGTCATAGAGCTGCCTCCTTCGCTAAAGAGGGTGCTGTTTGGTAACAGCACCCTCTCTCCTATTCATTTACTTGGCAGTTGGGTCTTTGACAGTGATTTCGCCTTTTGCAATCTTTTCTTTAGCATCATTTACAGCTTTTACAACATCATCAGGAATAGCTTTCTTCATATCTTCGATTTTTTTGATAGCAGCGGCATCATTTTTAACCCCTTCTTTTTCAACGGGCTCAACGTTGCGCAGATCGGTCAGGCCAACGCCATCTTCTTTTACACCGAAAACTTTATTACCAGCGGTGAACTTGCCATCCAGAGTGTCTTTTACTACCTGGAAGACAGCCACGTCTACCCGCTTCAACATAGAAGCCAGGATAGTACCAGGTTTAATCCAGTTCTGGTTGGAGTCTACACCAATAGCGAATTTGCCCTTTTCAGCCGCAGCCTCAAATACCCCTTGACCAGTACCACCAGACGCATGGTAAATAATGTCAGCACCATTGTTGAACTGGGTAGTTGCCAGAGCTTTACCTTTTACAGGGTCATTGAAAGCCTCACCAGTTGTACCAGCGTAAGCGGATTGTACTTTTACATTTTTGCCAAAGTTTTTGTTAACATATTCTACCCCTTGCCTGTAGCCTTCTTCAAACTTGTGAATCAAGGGGAAGTCAGCACCACCAACAAAACCGACATTACCGGTCTTTGACATCATAGCAGCCAGAACGCCAGCCAGGAAGGAACCTTCATGCTCCTTGAAAGTCAAAGAAGCTACATTGGGCTTGTCTACTACTTCGTCAATCAGAGCAAATTTTACATCTGGAAATTCAGTAGCGACCTTTTCCAAAGAGGTCTTCATCAAGAAGCCGACACCGATAACCAGATCATAACCGTTTTCGGCCAGGAAGCGCAGTGCTTCTTCATCAGAAGCCATTTCTTTGGGTTCAATGTATTTATATTCGATACCCAGTTCTTGTTTGGCTCTTTCCAAACCAGCAATAGCAGCGTCGTTAAAAGATTTATCACCTTTACCACCAGTAGACAGTACGATCCCTACTTTGATGCCTTTTGCTTTTGGAGCTTCTCCGGTAGGTGCTTTTTCTTCAGTCTTCTTGGCACAACCAACGCCGACCAGAGAAACTGCCATAATCATGATGGCCAGCAACAGCAAGGAACGGTGCTTACGGAACAGCTGATACATTTTAATCACACATATCCCTCCCAAATTTTTAAGGTAATTCCGGAACCACACATGCAATCGTTTGCGCTCCTCTCGCCTCCCTTCAAACAGTTGAAGAAAAGAAATAATTATTTTCTTTTTCTGATAACCTTAAAGTTGAAGAAATCAGGGCGGAAATAGTTTTCACAGTAAAATATCGGGACCCCGCTACGATCAAAGTGAATTTGTTTTAGTAATAATAAGGGACTGTTTTTGCGAATGTGCATGAGCTTGGCCATGTTTTCGTCAGCATTTATCGGTACAATTTGAGCTATCGCCTGTTCTATGTAGATACCCAGTTGAGATTCCAGCAAGCTAAAGAGTGAACCATCCCAGCTGGCATTCTCAGGCAAGCGTTCTGTATATATTTTGGGAATGTAGTCGATACAATATACTGCCACCTTATTATCCGCTGTTCTAAGGCGGGAAAGCTTGAGTAGCTCTGCGCCCACAGGTAAATTGAGGGCTTCGGCCATGCTTTTATCGGCTTGAGCTTGTTCCAGTCCAACTATAATAGAGCCTGCTTTCTGGCCTAATTTTTCAATGCTTTCTGTGACACTGAAAAGCTCCTCAATCCCTCGTTCTACCAGGGCCCGGGGCTGATTAACAAAAGTCCCAATTCCCTGTTTTCGGGTTAATACCCCTTCTTCTTCCAAAACGCGCAAGGCTTCTCTTAGAGTAGCCCTGCTCACTCCGAATAAGCGGGCTAATTCCGCTTCAGGAGGTAACTGTTCTCCTGCCTGGTAGCTACCATCAGCAATCATTTTTTCCAGTCTTTCTTTGACCAGCAAATATAGCGGTCTATTATCCTGTCTAACCTGCATAATGTTATCCCCCTGTTCCGCCTGACTGACGTTAGAGGTCAGACATCTGATTTTATTTTAATATGACTTTGGCTATTTGTAAACTATTTTTTTAGAGAATCCAAAAAATTATCCAGCTGCTCTTTCGAAAGCAAGACGGTGCGCGGCTTACTGCCCTCGTGAGGTCCTACCACACCAATCTGTTCCAGTAAGTCCACTAACCGGGCTGCCCGGGCATATCCCACCCTCAGACGCCGTTGTAGCAAAGATGCTGAGGCCTGACCATGCTCAACTACCACCCTGACTGCCTGAGGTAACAGATCATCGTCTATATTCTCCGGGCCCGCTGTTGTGTCTTCCGGTAAATTGATTACCTCTTCATTAAAAATCGGAGCTCCCAGAGTTTTCAGGTGACTAACAATCAGTTCTATCTCCTCTTCTCCAATATAGGCGCCCTGAACCCTAATCGGCTTATTGGCTCCAATCGGATAATACAGCATATCCCCTCGCCCCAGCAGTTTTTCCGCCCCGGCCATATCCAGAATAGTTCGGGAATCGATCTGGGATGAAACAGCAAAGGCGATACGTGAAGGAACATTCGCCTTGATTAAACCGGTAATAACATCCACAGAAGGCCGCTGGGTAGCAATTACGAGATGAATACCAGCCGCCCGCGCCATCTGAGCGAGGCGACAAATAGCATCCTCTACATCGGCAGGCGCCACCATCATCAAGTCAGCCAGCTCATCAATAATTACAACGATATAGGGCAATGGTTTCTGGTTTTGTTTTTGCAACCAGTTGTTGTAGCCTTCGATATTTTTTACTTTGGCCTCAGCGAAACTGGTATAGCGTTTTTCCATTTCCATTACCGCCCAGCGCAAGGCACCTGCAGCTTTTTTGGGATCCGTAACCACTGGAGCCAGCAGATGCGGAATGCCATTATAGATGGATAATTCCACCATTTTAGGATCAATCAGCATGAACTTGACTGTTTCTGCCCCCGATTTATATAGAATACTGGTAATAAGACTATTAATGCAGACAGATTTTCCTGAGCCCGTAGAACCAGCTACCAAAAGATGGGGCATCTTGATCAAGTCAGCCACCACCGGTTGACCAGCAATGTCCTTCCCCAGAGCCACAGTGAGAGGCGATGGACTGTTCTTAAACTGAGGACTTTCAATTACTTCTTTTAAAAACACAGGGGCAGGAGTTTTATTGGGCACTTCAATTCCTACTGCTGCCTTGCCGGGGATGGGTGCTTCAATTCTCACCTGTGCTGCTGCCAGGGAAAGGGCAATATCATCAGCCAGGTTGACTATCCGGCTAACTTTAATTCCAGGGGCAGGTTGAATTTCGTAACGGGTGATAGTTGGGCCTACGCTGACCTGCTGAACTTTTGCCTTTACCCCGAAGTTATCCAGGGTTTGTTCTAGCAAAGCAATATTTTTATTAATTTCATCCTCTGACAGGGTGAAATTGCTATTTGCTGGTGCTCGTAACAATTCGATATCCGGCAAGGCCGCACTTTCAGCTCTTTTGCTGTCTGTGTCAATTTCTGCAGTAATGATAGGTTCAGGCGGATTGCTAACAACCTCTGTTCTTACCAGAACCTGCTCTTTTTCTGCAGACTTTACTTTAGTACTCGTTCTGGTCCTGGCTTTTCCTTCTTCTCTGGGCTTCTGGCGGGATGAAACTAATCTGGTCATTATTCCTGTTAAAACTTCCTTTGTCCTGGAATAGAGCCAGCGTAGCCCGCTGCTGGCCGAAACTTCTGAAATTATTAATACCCCTGTCAAAAATAAAGAAATGATAATAACATAACTACCAGCCTTACCAAAAAGTTTCAGCAAAATCCAGCTAAAAGCTGCTCCCAGAAGTCCTCCTCCAAGCCCACCGCTGGCATAAGCAAAAAACCCTTCCGCAGGAATATCCATATGCAAATAGGCTAAAACGCTAAGCAATACCAACCCGGCGCCAGTAAGCCTCTTCTGCCATGCCGCCTGAGCCCAGTAAAACAGGCGATAAAAACCAATATAAAATAAAAAAAAGGGAAAAAACCATACACCTTCACCGAACAAGGAAAAAAGAAACTTGCGCATATAGATGCCCAGCAGGCCAATTTGGGCAGCGGATTTTTCTAAAATAATCAAAAAAGTTAAAATAGCCAGGGCTATCCATCCTATCCCCTTAAGCTCGTTTTTAAATCTCGTACTGGTTTGGCTTGGTTGTACCTTAGGCACACAATCACCTCCAACTGGTGTTTATTTATTCCACACCCCTCCGCGGTTTTCCTGCAAAGAAAAACCCCCAATGAGGGGGATTAAAATTTGCCAAACCACTGGGCAATCACTATGCTGATCCCTAAAAACCAGGTGTAGTAGGAAAAATATTTTAGACTCCGGTTCTGGATCAAGGCTATCATCCAGCGCACAGCTAGATACCCTGAGATAGCTGCCAGCAAGGTTCCGGCCAGCATCGGCCCTATTTCCATCCCCGCCTGATTTATCCCAGTTTTAGCTAAATCCTTCACCTGCAATACTACTGCTCCTAAAATGGCAGGAATAGATAAAAGGAAAGAGTAGCGAGCAGCAGCATTTCGTTTTAAACCGACAAATAGAGCTCCCGCAATAGTAAGTCCTGAGCGGCTAATAGCTGGAAGGATAGCAACACCCTGTAACAGACCTACTACAATCGCGTCAAAAATAGTCATATCATCCAAGCGTTTATAGCCCTCGCGAAATCTTTCAGCCAGCCAGATAACCAGACCGGTGGCAATGAACTCATAACCCAGAGTACTGCCACTGGCAAATAATTCTTCAAAAAGATCCTTGAAAAGCAAAGCGATTATTACTGTAGGTAATGTTCCCCAGAAGAGCAACCAGGTTAGCCGTTGCCAAGGTCGTCGTAATAAGGAAATAATATCTTCCCAAAAATAAACAACTACGGCTACAAGGGTGCCCAGGTGCAATAATGTATCCAGTAATAAGCCAGCTTCCTTAATACCCATCAATTTTTGCACTAGCACCAGATGTCCCGAGGATGATATGGGAAGAAACTCTGTTAACCCTTGAATAATACCTAGAATAATAGCCTCAATATAACTCATTTTCCTGCCTCCCAGTCTAATAATGACATTACTTTGTTATTATAACAACAATCACCCCCTTTAGCAATTAGCTAAAGGGGGATCAACCAACCTTCCGGGAGCAAAATTAGGGTTAAGATAGTCATCCAGGTTAGTACTAATTATTCGATAGACTTCAATTTTCCCATCCCGTAGCCTACCCTGCAGGATAAGATCTCCATATCTATACTCACTTACATCGCTTAAAAAAGAATAGTCAACAGGAAAAATTGCCTCTGGAGCAAGAGGAGTATATAATATCATTTAACTTCTGGCCTCCTTGATCATATCTTTTAGTTTAGCGAGGGCCTTACTTAATCCGCCTACCTCATCGATTAAACCAACTTCAACTGCCTCAGCCCCTATTAATACCGTCCCAATATCCCGGGCCAGTTCACCTGTTCGGAACATGAGCTCGCGAAATTTCTCGGGAGTAATCTTGGAATGTTTTGTCACAAATTTAACTACCCTATCTTGCATTTTATCCAGATATTCATAGGTCTGAGGAACCCCTATCACCAGTCCGCTCAAACGAATGGGATGAATGGTCATCGATGCCGTTTCTGCGATAAAGGAATATTTAGCCGCAACCGCTATCGGGGTCCCAATGCTGTGGCCTCCCCCAAGAACCAGGGATACGGTGGGTTTACTTAAACTTTCCACCATTTCAGCAATAGCCAGACCGGCCTCCACATCACCACCGATGGTATTCAATATTAACAGAATACCCTCTACTTCCGGGCTTTGCTCCAATGCCACCAACTGCGGTAATATATGCTCATACTTGGTGGTCTTATTTTGTGGAGGCAGCATCATATGTCCTTCGATCTGACCTACTATGGTAATACAGTGGATAGAACTTTTATTCACGGCGGGATTCTGGGGTTGTCCATATTCTTTTATTGGATTAAAAGTCTCTTTCCTGCTGGCTCCTGGTAAAGGCGCTGCCGGTTCAGGATTTACCGGTACTTCCGGTTCATTATCCTGGGTAAAGGTCTGTAAAGCCACGGCAGGCTCCCACCACTGCCAATGGTAGTTAGACATAAATTGCCCTCCTTTCTTCCTCTATGGTTTGCGATAAAAGCAAAAAAAATACACCTTCTGCTTGGTGGTAGTAAAGATGTAGATTTTTGTCGCTTTGTATACAGGATTTGGCAGCAGGAAATCAGGGAGATGCGAGGAATATGTCATAAAAAACCAGCAAGGGGGAGTTATTTGTGAAAAAAGTCCTTATCTCTTTTTTGTTTGTGGTGTTTTTATTGCCAGCGACGCTGGTCTGGGCCTGGGAGGACCATATCATCCTGGGTCGTACCTATGATGGGGAGGTGGATACCACCCATACCATTCCCGGCTATTCCCTGGAGCAAATGCTGAAGTTTCTCTACTATGAGGCCAGCAATGTGGAAGAGATTCTGGCTATTGATGGAGTGCCCATCAGCAAAACACCATGGAAGAAGTACGGGGGGAAAATTAATCCTAAGGTGAAAAAGCCCGACCCAATTGATACTATGCCGAGGCCTATAAATGTGGCATTTTCCAATGGTCTATTTGTCTATTTTCCAGATCAGCGACCTGTTTTTTATAAAAACAGAGTTATGGTCCCACTTCGTGCTTTTGCTGAGGCATTAAGTGCAAATGTTTCTTGGAACCAGCAAGATCAAAGCATTAAAATACAGAAAGACAATACAATGATAGTTTTTAAAATCAATTCAAATATTATGCTTATTAATGGAATTGAAAAAAAGATGGATATCTCACCCTATATCCTTAACAAGCGGACCATGACGCCAGTTCGTTATATCTGTGAGGCGTTTGGATATCAGGTTAGCTGGGATAATAACGCTAAAATGGTGTTAGTCAATGTTGATGTTGATTTTGTTCCCGGAGGTTACGGCAATGAACAGTAAAAAAATAGCTTTGGTGCTGTTTTTAATCTTTTTGAGTTTTATAAGTAATTTTTCTTACGCAAATACTAATGTTGAACATAAAAATTCTTATATGTTCGGAAATTATCCTTCTAGAAATAGGATATTTAATGACCCCACCTTTCCGCCCATTACCACCCAGTGGGAAGTACAGCTAGCCCCGGCGGGCAAATCCGGTGAACCGCCAATCTTAGGCCAGCCCGTCATCCTCAGCCAGGAACAAAAAATCTACATCAAAGCGGGTCAGGAAATCCTGGCCTTAGACCTTAACAGCGGCCAGCTCCTCCAGCGCAAGCAGATTGAAACCACAGCCACCTTTCCTTCCATCTCCTCACCCACCTACAGGCAGGGCCGCCTTTTCTTTGGCACCAGAGCTAATGGCATCTATGCCCTTAGCAGCAATCTGGCCCAGACCCTCTGGCATCTGCCCCTGGAGAGCAAAGTTTCCTCCTCACCCCTGCTGGTGGACAACCTGGTCATCCTCGGGGCCACCGACCAGCACACCTATATCCTGGATCAGCATCAGGGTACCCAGGCTGGCAATTCCCCTATTTCCCAGCAAGGGGAAATCACCTCTTCCCCCTGCCTGTTTGGCAATGCTTTTGCTATCGGTGTGGATGGAACGGCTCTAAATGGCTCCGTCCAGGCCTATGACCTGCAGGGACGGCTGCACTGGACCTATAACACCAAAACCGGGGTACCGGCCTCCATTGCTACCGATGGCAGCTATCTTTACTTTTCCGATAAAAAAGGCCGCTTCTATGCCTTAAATGCTAGTACCGGCAAAAGGCAGTGGATGAATGAAAGTTTCTTTAAACCGGCCAATTTCATCAACAACTCCCCCGCCCTTTATCAAAACCGCCTCTATTTCGTTATTAACCAGTACAACGGCCAAAAAGCCAGAGTAGTTTGTCTCAACAGCACCAATGGCCTTCCCCTTGCCGGCTGGCTTCAGCGGGACCTGGCGGCGGATAGCTGGGTTTCGCCTATCATCTGGTCAGCTGCCAATTTGCTGCTGGTAGCAGATGATAGCGGTACTGTCTATGGCCTGGATCTCACAACCGGCCAGGAGCGGCCCTGGTATTATGACCGGCAACAGGGCAAGACCGTCAGCCGGGTTAACCTGGGAGCTCCGGTTACAGGGGAAATGGCTTTAGCAGGGGGATATTTGCTGGTAGCCACCCTGGATGGCAAGTTACACGCTTTCGGTAACCAGGGCCTGCAAAACCTGATGGTCTCCGGTTTAACCAGCAGCAGCCAGGAGATAGAGAAAGGCAAGACCAATCAGACCCGGCTGCTGGTCAGTGCCCGCGATGTTAGCCGGCCGCTGATAACAAAACTGGAACTAAAGCTGGACGGTCAGACGGTGGCCAGCCAGAACCTGACCATAAGCCCCGGTGATGGCAGGCCCTGGCAGGAACGGGGTCGGACCGTGGAGGTGGAAATCCACTGGCAGGCTCCGGCTAATCTGCCGGAAAAGGATAGCTACACCCTGACCGCCATTGTCAACGGGGACCGTCAGGCCCACTGGCTCAACCAGAACCAGCCTTTTGTAGAAACCACCTATGCCGATAATACCACCAGCTTAAAGCTCAATGGTTCCCTGGTTAACCTTAGAATGCTCAGCTTATCTTACCCGTCTCCCATCAGTCCCGGACAGAGCTACCAGGGGACAGTACAGGTAGAAAATCAGGGTAGCCGCCCGTTATCGACAACACTGAAACTGACCCTTAACCAGCGTCAGGTAGCATTATTGCCTGTAACCCTGGTAGCGAAGGAAAAGAAGGCAGTCAGCTTTGCCATCAAGGCACCGGACACTACCGGTTCCTTTAACCTGACAGCCCGGATTAATCCTGATCGTCAGATTAAGGAGAAAAACTATCAGGACAACAGTTTGAGCAAGGCCATCCAGGTTCGTCAGGAAGTGAGGGAAGAACAGGGCCAGCTGACCGTCAGCGGCAGGGCGGAACCGGCCCAGATCAAAGCCGGACAGGTATTTGCCCTGGTGGTGGAAACGGCCACCACCCCTTATACCTGGGAAGAAACTGTTTATGAACAGCAGCCTGATGGCAGTGTTGTAGAAAAGAAAGTAAGACGAAGTCGGCCCTGTCCGGGAGCAAAATATGTACAGGCCCGCTTTCCTGATGGACAGCAGGTGCTGCTGGAACCGACAAATCCGGCCGGGACACCGGCTAACACCTGGCAATTGCCTGTTAATCCCCGGTCGAAAAACAAAGCTCGCATCCATTTCACTGATCCCTATTTACCGGATGGACTTTATCCGGTTACCATTATCGCTGGCGGGGCGGGGGATAATGGTAACCTTTCGGCCCGCACGGTGATAAAAGTGGTGATTAAGGGCAGTATACTGGAAGGAATTAAGAGCAGATTGACATATTGAAAAAAAATCAAAAGAGGTCCCTTGCATTACATGCAAAGGACCTCTTTTCTTGTCTTAAAAAAGGCAAAATCGGCTTTGTTTATACTTCCATGATGATGGGCAAAATCATGGGTCTTCTCCTGGTCTTTTCATAAAGATATTTACCGATGCTGTCTCTAATTCCGGCTTTGATCGAAGCCCAATCAGCATTCCCTCTGACCTGGGTCTTCTCAATCGCGATCTTCACCTTCTCTTTGGCTTCTTCCATTAGCTTTTCCGCCTCACGGACATAGACGAAACCTCGTGAAACAATATCTGGACCTGCTACAATGGCACCGGTCTCTTTGTTCATTGTCACCACTACAATCAAAATCCCATCCTGGGCCAACTGTTTTCTATCCCGCAATACAATATTTCCCACATCGCCTACACCCAGGCCGTCAACCAGTACTTTACCGGCAGTGGTGCGACCTGCCACCCGTCCACTTTTGCGTGTAAACTCCAGCACCTGACCATTTTCAGCCACAAAGATATTGGCTTCATCCATTCCCATTTCTTTTGCCAGCTGGGCGTGTTTAATCAAATGGCGATATTCCCCATGTACCGGGACGAAAAACTTAGGCCTAACCAGGTTGAGCATCAGTTTTAGCTCCTCCTGGCTAGGGTGCCCGGAAACGTGGATACCGGAGAACTTTTCGTAAATTACTTCCGCCCCTTGTTTAAACAGGCTATTGATTACACGGGAAACCATGCGCTCATTTCCAGGGATGGGAGTAGCTGAAATAATTACCGTATCACCTGGTAAAATTTCCACTTGACGATGGTCTGCATTAGCCATGCGGGTAAGGGCAGACATAGGTTCACCCTGGCTACCAGTGGTCAAAATCACAACCTCATTGGCAGGATAGTCGTTGATATCATCCAGATCAATCATGATATCTTCCGGATAAGTCAAATACCCCAGCTCTGTGGCAATATTAACAACATTGACCATACTCCGCCCTGAAACAGCAACTTTTCTGCCATATTTGTGAGCCGCATTAATTACTTGCTGCAGACGATGAACATTGGAAGCAAAAGTGGCAACAATTATCCGGTTTTTGGCATTCTGAAAGGTTTCATCGAAAGTCAAACCTACTGTCCGCTCAGACATGGTATAGCCAGGGCGTTCCGCATTGGTACTATCTGCCAGTAAAACCAGAACTCCCTGATCGCCAAGCTCAGCGAATTTATGAAAATCGGTTACTTCCCCATCAACAGGAGTTTGGTCAAACTTGAAGTCCCCGGTATGCACAATCACACCTAACGGAGTTCTGACCGCTATTGCTACCGCATCAGGTATGCTGTGGCTGACCCGGATAAACTCCACTTTAAAAGGTCCGATGGTCACACTGTCTCTGGGTTTTACTGCCACTAACTTGCACTGCCCTAAAATCCCCGCCTCTCTCAACTTTCCCTGCAAAAGCCCTAAAGTCAATCTGGTCCCATAAACCGGCACATTCAGTTGTTTCAAGACATAGGGTAAAGCGCCGATATGGTCCTCATGTCCGTGGGTGAGGACTATCCCCCTGACCATTTCCTTATTTTCCAACAGATAGGTGATATCCGGAATCACAAAATCAATACCAGGCATATCATCTTCAGGAAACATCAAACCTGCATCAATAACCAGAATGTTATCCTCATACTTTACTACCATCATGTTTTTGCCAATTTCCCCCAGACCACCCAGGGGAATTAATGTAATTTTACCCTTGGCCGCAGCCATGGATACACCTCCTGACTTTTCTTTCTCTGCCCATCTTTGTGCCAGGAGAAGCAATCTTTTACCTCAGGTGATTCCGGATATAAGCCGCCCTTGCCACTTCGTAACAATTATACAGGAAAGCCAGTTCATTTACAAGTATTCCCCAAGAAAAGAAAAAAATCCGGGGCACCCCGGTTATAGCAATTTTGCTATTGCTGCTTTTATTTCTTCAGTAGCAGGGACTAAAGGCAGGCGTACACTGCCAACCTGAAAACCTTTAAGAGCCATCGCAGTTTTTACCGGTACTGGATTGGTAGTAATAAACAACCCCTTAAAAACAGGTATCAGTTCCCGATGCAAGCTGGCAGCAGTTTCGATATTGCCAGCAAGATAGCTTTCAATCATTTTTTTCATCTGCAGGCCTACAATATGAGCCGCTACACTAACTACTCCATAACAGCCCAGGCTTAACATGGGTAAAGTCAGACTATCATCACCGCTATAGACACGGAAGTTTGCCGGAACCAGACGTAGCAACTGACTTACCTGATCCAGGTTGCCGGAAGCCTCTTTAATAGCCACAATATTGGACACCTGAGCCAGTTCTGCCACCGTCTCCGGCAATAGATTGATTCCTGTTCTGCCCGGAATATTATAGAGCATAATGGGTAACCCAGTGGATTCTGCTACTGCCCGGAAGTGAGCTTTTAACCCGTTTTGACAGGGCTTATTATAGTAGGGAACTACCAGCATTACCCCATCTACACCCAGTTTTTCTGCTTCTTTGGTCAGAGCTATAGATTCTTTGGTATTATAGGAACCGGTTCCAGCAATAACCCGGGCTTTATTGCCCACCGCCTCCTTTACCGCCGCATAAAGCTTAATCTTTTCTTCTTTAGTAAGCGTAGGGGATTCACCAGTGGTCCCAGTCACAACTATTCCATCACTGCCGTTATCGACCAGGTACTGGGCTATCTTCTGAGCCTCAGAGTAGTTTACTTCATCATTTTCTGTAAAAGGAGTAATCATGGCGGTTATTAACCTGCCAAAATCCATTAATGTTTCCTCCCTTCTTATTGGTCCAAATAAAACTCAGTATGCAAGGCCCGTATTGCCCTTTCCATATCCTGATTTTTGACCAGTACCCAGATGGAGGTATAGGAATCAGCGGATTGCAGGATATTGATCTGTTCTCGATAAAGGGCGCGGGCAATTGCAGCCATTACCCCGGGAATGCCAGTCATACCAGCACCTACCACAGCTACTTTAGCGCATCCAGGGGTGAGATAAACTTGATAACCTAAATTAGCTAAGATGCTATATGCTTTTTCCGCCAGGTCATCTTTTACAGTAAAAGCTACCATTTGCGGATCAGCATTTATGAAATCCACACTGATGCCAGCTTCCGCCATGGCATGGAAGATTTTGTATTGTTCAGTGATGCCGTTTTCCTGAGCAAGGACAACTTTAACCTGGGTAATTCCAGCAATATGAGCTATCCCGGTAATCATTCGCTCTCGTTTAACACCATTATTGCCCTGAGCCTCCTGGTTACCAGTTACCAGTGTCCCCGGATGTTCGGAAAAAGTATTTTTAACCCAGATTGGGATGTTTTTTTGCATAGCAATTTCCACGGCACGGGGATGGATCACTTTGGCTCCTTCCTGGGCCAGCTGGCAAATTTCATTGAATGTAACCACATCCAGCAGTTTGGCTTTATCTACTATGCGCGGGTCAGCAGTCATAATGCCGTCAACATCAGTATAAATGTCAATATATTCGGCATTCAGGGCCACCCCCAGGGCAGAAGCAGTAGTATCACTGCCGCCCCGGCCCAGAGTGGTGATCTCACCTGCTTCAGTCATGCCTTGAAAACCTGCTACTACAGGGATTATATTGCGTTCCAGCAACTGCCGAATTCTTTTGGGTTCTACCCGCAGAATGCGGGCATCACCAAAATGGTCATCGGTAATTATCCCCGCCTGCCAGCCAGTCAGAAAAGAAGCTGCCAGCCCTCGCTCCAATAAGCCTGCCACTAAAACAACCCCGGAAATTATCTCTCCACAGACAGCCAGTAAATCCAATTCCCGCCGTGGCACTTTAGGGTTAGTTTTACGAACCAGATCCAGAAGGGTGTCGGTAGCATAAGGATCACCCCGCCGGCCCATGGCCGAAACGACTACTACCGGCAGGTATCCCTGTCGCACCGCACCAATAATTTTTTCCAGTACTTTTTCTCTGGTCTGCTCATTTGCTACCGATGTCCCACCAAACTTCTGGACAATAATCTTCATAAATTCGCACCTCGTCAAATACAATTATATTTGACCAGGAGTTCCGCTATTTGCACCGCATTTGTTGCTGCCCCTTTACGCAGCTGGTCGGCAACTACCCAGAGATTTAAACCATTGGCAAGGGAATTATCCTCCCGGATCCTGCCGACAAAAACTTCATCCCTATTGGAAGTGAAAAGTGGCATCGGGTACTGTTTTTCCTGGACATTATCAACCACAATAATACCAGGGCTATTGCGCAGTATTTCCCTGGCTTCAGCCGCAGTTAGCTTCCGCTCGGTCTCAATATTAATTGATTCGGAATGGCTGCGATAAACAGGAACCCGTACAGTCGTAGCTGTAACAGCAATATTGTCATCATGCAGAATTTTCTTGGTTTCCCGTACCATTTTCCACTCTTCTTTGGTATAATCCATGTCTTCAAAGACATCGATGTGAGGAATCAGGTTAAATGCGATTGGATAGGGAAACACCTGGGGCGGATACTCTTCCCCCGCCAGTACAGCCTGAGTTTGTTTGGTTAGTTCTTCAATGGCCTCAATTCCGGCACCAGAAACTGCCTGGTAAGTAGAAACAACAACCCTCTTAATTTTAGCAGCTTGATGCAGCGGATTCAATGCCACCACCATTTGAATAGTGGAACAATTGGGGTTAGCAATAATGCCTTTGTGCCATTTTACATCTTCGGGATTGACCTCTGGCACTACCAGGGGTACATCAGGTTCCAGCCGAAAGGCACTGGAATTATCAATAACTACACAACCAGCTTTGGCCGCGGAACGGGCAAATTCCTTACTGGCAGAGCCGCCAGCAAACAGCGCTATATCCACCCCTTGAAAGGATTCATGGGTAGTCTCCTCTACGATATAGCTTTTTCCCTGATATTGAATTTCCTTACCTGCAGAACGCTGGGATGCCAGTAATTTCAGGCCATTGATGGGAAATTCTCTTTCCGCCAGCACTTTTAGAATCTCCTGTCCTACTGCGCCAGTGGCACCTACTACAGCTACATTCAATTTTTTCACGTTCATCCCTCCATCTCTCTCTGTTATTTCGGTGGTCCTAACAAAACAGGCTGGATTTGGCGCCCGTTTAATGCCTCTATAATGGTATCAGGAATAAGTTCCATTTTAGCCACCAGTGAGTTGGGTTTTTGCCAGGGGTTATCCTGACAGAAAGGCACCAGATAGATATTTTTGCTGTTTAATAGTAATCCGATATTTTTAGCATTCATACCCAGTCCATCATTGGTCGAAACTGCAATGACCACCGGGCGGCCATTGCGCAAATGAGCTTTAGTAGCCATCAATACCGGGCCGTCGGTAATGCCATTGGCCAACTTGGCGATAGTATTGCCGGTACAGGGAGCGATCACTATCAGGTCTAACAGCTTGCCAGGACCGATGGGCTCTGCTGTGACTATTTCGTTTATTACAGGACCGCTACAATATTTAGAAAAGCGATTCAGCCAATCTTCTGCCTTGCCGAACTTGGTATCCGTCTGGTATGCCGCTTTGGACATAATCAGAGTGATCTCGGCACCCTCCTGAGCTAGCTGGTCCAGTACCGGTTCTACGGCAGCAAAGGTGCAAAAGGAGCCGGTGATAGCAAACCCGATTTTTTTACCCATGAGACGCATATCAGGCATCCCCCTTTTTAGTCAATCCAAGTTCCTGCATAATGATTTTGGGAATCACCTCAACCAGGATTTGGGCCGCTGTCACCGGTGCCACCTTGCCGGGGAGCCCCGGAGCCAGTACGGCTTTTATGCCGAGTCCGGCAGCAGTTTCAAAATCAACCCCGCCGGGATGGGAGGCCAAATCCAGAATATATGCGTCCGGGCGAACTTTTTTTAATTTTTCCCTGTCCAGCACCAGAGCTGGGACTGTGTTGAAGATAATATTCATACCAGGTAATACTCTGTCGATCTCAGCAAAGGCTACGGGAACATACCCGCATTCATAAATTCTTGCCAGGTCTTTTTGTTTTCTGGCTGCCACATAGGTATGCGCCCCAATGCCTTTGAGCATGCGAGCCAGAGTAATGCCAGTCCTGCCAAAACCGATAACCAGGGCATTAGAGCCATGGATAGTGATCGGTAAGGCTTCCATTGCCATCTGGATAGCCCCTTCAGCAGAAGGAATAGAATTGTAAATAGCAACATCATCTAGTTCCATATACTCGATAACCCGGTGACCAGTGCGTGCTACCAGTTGTTTTAAAGCCTTTTTAATCACTCCCACCAGGATTGGGGCCCGTAATGGCAAATGGGCAAGCGTCTCCTCCGTTAAAATTAAAGGAACAGATAAATGGGGAGCGTAAACTCTGCCGCCATCTCCAATTCCTGGTACCGGCAATAACAGCACATCTGCGTCTTTCAGAGCCTCGTGGATGCTGGCAGCTTGAATAATCTTAGGTCCAGATTTAAGATTGGGAACCCCGATGACTTTTAAAATCGCCCCCATTTCCGCCAGGGCATTCACCAGAATAATCTGCCTCTGGTCCCCACCAACTACGGCTATGGTTACCCCGTTTAATACAGGCGTCATTTTTTCCCTCCCTCCCTGAGCCTAAATCCCAATATACTCTCATGGTAGTTGTAGTATATGGTGCTCAGGGAGAAGGCGTGCCTGTTAGAGTTCCAAAAAGTTATCCAAACCGTATATTAAGCCCTGGGTATGATAAATCTGGCGAATACCCAGCAATACCCCGGGCATAAAGGACTCCCGGCTGATGGAATCATGGCGAATGGTGAGGGTCTGGCCTAAACCGCCAAAAATAACTTCCTGATGAGCGACATACCCTGGTAATCGTACGGAATGAATTCTAATCCCACCAAAATTGCCACCACGGCTAGCAGGAATGGTTTCTTTTTCCTCCGGGTGACCCTGAGCTTTTTCGCCCCTGACAGTCATAATGGCTTCCGCTGTCTTGATGGCTGTGCCCGAGGGAGCATCCAGTTTTTGATCATGATGTAATTCAATTATCTCTACATCGGGAAAGTACTGGGCAGCTTTTCGGGCAAATTCCATCATCAGGATAGCACCTAAGGCAAAATTCGGAGCTACCAGGCAGGCAGTTTGATATTGCTGACACCAGCGCTTAATCTCTTCCAGGTCCTGCTGGGAAATACCAGTCGTCCCTACTACTGCTTTAGCCCCATTGGCTAAAATGGTATGTATGTTGCCCATCACATTTTCCGGGCTGGTAAAATCGACCACTACATCAGCTCCAGTGGACCGAATAGTTTCGGCCAAATCATTGCTTACATATAAATCTGTAATTGCAATTTTTTCCTTATTACCGCGTACATCTACTGCTCCCACTAAAAGCAAGTCCGAAGCACTATTTACAGCTTTGATGACTTCCTGGCCCATTTTACCTAATGCACCATTAACTATAACCTTAATCATCTAATCCCTCCTCCTGCTTAATAAAAAAGCGACTGCTGAGTATTTCTCTCAGTAGTCGCCCAATTCCCGATGAGCAGAGTTAAAAGAAATACTCACCTCTGTCCCCCAAATGAGTCAGTGCTCCATTAGGAAACGGGGATTTCCTAATGACAGTCCCGGACATCTTCTGCCCGGTCCCAGCAACAATAGCGCAGATCTATTGTCACTTCGGCGGTCTCCCCTTTCCCCTGACCTCCTCGAGTTCTGCCCTCTCCGTCAGGTTACTCATGAATCCCGCGACCTCTGACTCATCCCTCGTCGAGATGAGGATGATATTTTTTAATTTATATATTAGCATAATTTTTCTCCTCTGGCAAGGCTGGTTAATAGGCGTATTTCTGATAGTTGGGATAAGTATTATCCAGTTCTACAATTACCACTTCACTGCCTATTTTTTTTATCGCCGGCCATGGTATAATCAGATATTGTTTGTCCATCCAAAACCCCAGCATACCACCCCGATTAGGTAAAATAATGGATTCTATCTGCCCGGTTCTGGGGTCGATGACCACATCAGACTCGCCGATGGTGCCCAATCTGGCGCCATCCAGGATATTTATTACTTCTTTGCCAATTAACTCACTCAAGCGCATAATCACTCCCCCTTTGGAATTAAATATATCCAACAGGGGACAAAATTATGCTTTATCTGCCGGTATGACCAAATCCTCCCGTGCCTCGCTCCGTTTGAGGCAATTCATCGGTTATAACCCATTGGCCTTGAACTACTGGGGCAATTACCAGCTGGGCTATTCGCTCTCCCGGCTGGATGGTAAAAGGCTGTTGGCCGTGATTGATCAAAATAACTTTTATCTCACCTCGATAATCAGCATCGATGGTACCAGGGGTATTTAAGCAGGTGATACCATGTTTGGCAGCCAGGCCACTCCTGGGCCGGACCTGAGCTTCATAACCGGGGGGTAAAGCAATGGCAATCCCGGTATCTATTAACCTGTACTGGCCCGGTTCCAAAATAACAGGTGCCGGAATAGCTGCAATTAAATCAGCCCCGGCGCTCCCTTCTGTCATATAAACCGGGACCACATCTAGTGGTAAATCCGTAACTTTTTTCAGGGGGACTTTTATTTGTGCCAAGATTCAATCACCTCTTGGGTACCTTTCGGTCCGATTGCTGCCAATGACCACCCCTGCTGGTACCAGAATTTTGTACCCAGCTGTTTTACCTGTTCCACAGTAACCTGATCTATTTTGGCCAGTACTTCCTCTATTGGTGTAATCCTCCCCAGGGTAAGTTCCAGCTTACCCAGCCTGGACATGCGACTGCTGGCTGACTCCAGACCGAGGACAAAATTTCCTTTAATTTGCTGTTTGGTCCGATGGAGCTCCTCCTCATTTAAATCATTTAACATTTGCTCGAAATTCTCTTTAATTAAAGTTAAGACTTGAGGGATATTATTCATGGTCAAGCCGGCATAAATCCCCAGTATGCCCGTATCCATATAATTACTGGTATAGGAATATACCGAATAAGCCAAGCCTCGTTCTTCCCTTATGCTCTGAAACAAGCGGGAACTGATCCCACCCCCTAGTAAACTATTAAGACAGTGCAGCCCATAAATATCGGGATCTCCTGCTGCCAGACCATAACTGCCCAGGCAGATATGTACCTGTTCAATATCCTTGGTTTTAACCAGTACAGGTTGCTGTTCAAAAGTGTTTTGGCTGGTAACGGTTAGGGCATTTTCCCGCTGCCAGTTAACAAACAACTGGGTAAAACGATTCTTTACATATTCTGGCTCAAAAGAACCGGCAATAGCTATCACAGTGTTTTCAGGACGATAGGTTTGTTCTAAATAGGTCAAAATATCTTCCCGTCTGATGTTATTTATGATTTCTGTTGTACCAATGATCGGACGACCCAAAGCATGTCCGCTGAAAAGCGCTCGGGAAAGCAAGTCATGCACAATATCATCGGGAGTATCTTCATACATTTTAATTTCTTCCAGAATTACATTCCGTTCTTTATCAATAGCATCTGTGGCAAAAAGGGAATTGAAAAACATATCGGTCAGAACATCAATTGCGATATCAATGTATTCATCCAGTACTTTAGCATAATAGCAGGTATATTCCTTGGAAGTAAAGGCATTTAGTTGTCCGCCAACAGCATCAAGAGCTTCTGCCAATGCTTTAGCACTACGCTGGGTTGTTCCTTTAAACATCATGTGTTCAATAAAATGAGAAATACCGTTATTTTGTTCATTTTCTGATACAGAACCAGCTTTAACCCAAATGCCAATGGAGACGGATTTTACCCAGGGTAAGTGTTCATAAACAATCCGTACACCATTGGGCAAAACAATTTTTTCGATCATTCTATATCCTCCCTGAACCCACAAAATTACCTCTAAAAAATTCAACACGATCGAGCAAATTCCTGCTTATGACGACATATTTGTTAATAATTTTCCAATTGATTCAATCTCATAACCTTCCTGTCGGATCTGGTTAATTAAGGAAGGTAACGCTAAAACTGTTGGAGCTGTAGGGTGAATGAGTATTATTCCACCATTACGCAGTTTACGCTTTACCCGTTGTAAAATTATTTCTGGTGCCGGTTTTTGCCAGTCGATGGTATCGATGTTATTGATTACAGTAATATGGCCTGTTTCATAGGCAGTGCTGATAACAAAATCATTAAAGTCACGATAAGGGGGGTGGTAATAAACCGTTGGTTTTCCCGTCAGTCCCCGAAGGATTTCCGCAGTCCGGGTTATATCTTCAATTAGTTGTCTCCGACCCAAACGGGTAGGATAAACATGACGAAAACCATGGTTTTCCACCTCATGGCCATAGGCCACAATTTCTCTTACCAGGTCGCCATTTTTCTGGGCCCATTGCCCTTCCACAAAAAAAGTAATCTTAACATTTTTGTCTTTAAGTACCTTTAATAAAGGCGGTAAATATTCCTCCCCCCAGGCTACATTACACATTATAGCTACCGCCTTTTTATCACTTGGTCCTGATTCAACCAGCCCTTTGGCAATTACTGGTTGCGCCGCTTCTCTGTTATAAAATATAGTTACCAAAAAGATAAGCAAAATCAGTGAAAAAAAGAATAGTTTTTTTTTCATTCCCAGTTTTCGCCTCCCTCCATTCTATTTTATTATTCTTTACTGTTTACGATGCCAGAAGTTCGTAATTATATCGCGATCAGGATAAAGCTCAATCCGGCCAATGAACTGGTTTCCAAACCAGAACTCCGCTTTTCCTACTGGTTGTTGAGCCTTAACCGGTAACTTAATATTAGGATTGATATATACTCTTTTTATAATCTGATTTTTTTCGGAGGCAGGCAGCACCACTTCTATTCTTTTTTTACTGATTACATCAAATTCTAGCGGCCTATTGCCGCCCAGGCGCACTCTTTGCCAGTCTTGGTCAAAATCTACAATAATCTCCTTTGTACACCTTTCTTCAGTAAATCTCTTTAGTTTCAACATGTCACCCCAGCGTTCAGAACTATTTAGCACGATCCCAATAAAATGATGACCATGGGCGTCCCACGCCCCAGCCAGACATTTGCCAGCCAGGCTAGTGGTACCGGTTTTTATACCATAAATTCCCTGGTCACTAAAAAGTAAGCGGTTGGTATTGCGTAAGGTCAGCTTTTTTTCCTCTCCTTTACGCTTTATCATGATTTCTGCCTCTTTCATTCCTGCCAGGGCTTTAAATTCAGGATTACGCATTGCCATCGCTGACCAAACCGCCAGATCATAAGGGGATATGCGATGATTAGCTACTGACAAGCCATGAGTGTTGGTAAAACTGGTACTAGCAAGCCCAAAACCATAAGCAGTGCCATTCATTAGTTGTAAAAACAGCTCCAGGTCACCGGCTGTAGCTTCTGCAATCGCTATGGTAGCATCATTGGCAGAAACGATCATGGCCGCTTTCAATAAATCTTCAAATTTGATTTCATCTTCACTCTTTAGCCCAATGATAGAGCCAGTATTTAAATTTCCAGCTTTCTGTGATACAATCACCACTTTCTTATGGTCGCCAAATCTCAATCCTGTCAGGACAGTTGCTATCTTAGTCAAGCTGGCGGGATGAGCTTGCTTATTCATCTTTTTTTCCCAGATTATCAAGCCTGTATCCATGTCATAGAGAACGGCCTGGGCAGCTTTGAGCTGGAGGGATTGAGCAGCATGAGCACTTTCCACCGCTAAGAACAATATTAAACACAAACTAAACATGACTTTTCTAATCATTTTTATCCTCCTTCCCCTTTTATTATGCCCAGATAAACAAAAAAAGCTCAGGTAATTCCTGAGCTTAACCCTTTTGCTTTTCTTCCTGGATAGCTTGCTTGCGGGAAAGATTGATCCGCCCCAAATCATCAATCTTGATTACCTTAACAGGAATCTGATCGCCAACACTGACTACATCTTCTACTTTATTGACTCTCTGTTCGGAAAGCTGACTGATATGCACTAAGCCTTCCTTACCGGGCAGAACTTCGACAAAGGCGCCAAATTCTACAATCCGAACTACTTTACCGAGATAAGTTTTGCCTACTTCCACCTCCTCGGTGAGTTCCTCGATCATTTCCTGTGCTTTTCTACCAGCAGATTGGTCAATTGCATATATGAAGACTCGGCCATCATCTTCAATATCAATCTTTACTCCGGTTTCATCAATGATTTTCTTGATGGTTTTACCACCAGGGCCAATCACCGTCCTGATTTTATCCGGATGAATGGTCAGGAAAATCAGGCGCGGAGCCCATGGTGACAACTCCTTACGGGGTGCCGGTAAAGTCTCCAGCATCTTCTGAAGAATATACAGCCGTCCCTGTCGGGCCTGTTCCAGAGCCATCTTGAGGATCTGCCGGTCAATCCCAGCGATCTTGATATCCATTTGAATGGCTGTTACCCCGATTTCAGTACCTGCAACTTTGAAATCCATATCCCCCAGAGCGTCTTCCATACCCTGGATATCGGTCAGGACCCGGACAATATCTCCTTCCTTAACCAGACCCATAGCTACACCGGAAACGGGGCGCTTGATAGGTACACCTGCATCCATTAAGGACAAGGTGCTGCCGCAAACGCTGGCCATGGAACTGGAACCATTGGATTCCAGGACTTCGGAAACCAGGCGGATAGTATAGGGGAAGACCTTTTCATCAGGTATCATAGGTTCGAGAGCTCTTTCTGCCAGAGCGCCGTGACCGATTTCCCGTCGGGATGGAGCCCGGAGCGGTCTGGCTTCTCCTGTGCTATAAGGCGGAAAATTGTAATGATGCATATAGCGTTTTGATTCGTCTACTCCCAGGTCATCCAGAATCTGTTCATCCCCAATCGCCCCCAGAGTAGTAACGGTCAGTACCTGGGTCTGTCCTCTGGTAAAGATAGCAGAACCATGGGTTCTGGGCAAAACTCCGACTTCACACCAGATAGGACGAATTTCATCCAGTTTCCGGCCATCAGGACGGATTCCTTCAGTGATAATCATCTGCCGTACAGTTTCTTTCAAGATGTTATGAAATACTTTTTCCAGCTCTTTTTCCCGTTCCGGATATTGTTCCTGGAAATGTTCTAGCACTTTTTTCCTCAGTTCTTCTAATGTATCCTGCCGTTGCTGTTTGTCAAAAATTCGCACTGCCTGGTTGATCTCTTCGGCAATAAATGCCCTGACTGCCTGGTCCATTTCAGGATCTGGCTGGGCCAATGGAATTTCCCGTTTAACCACTGCCAGTTCAGTTTGAACCTGAATCTGAAATTCTACTATCTTCTTGATTTCTTCATGGGCAAACATGATGGCTTCCAGAATTTCATCTTCCGGAACCTCATTGGCAGCAGCTTCCACCATCATTACTGCATCTTTGGTTCCCGCTACGACGATGTGCATGTCGCTCTTTTCAGATTGTTCTAGATTAGGATTAATGATAAGCTTCCCATCAACGCGGCCAACGATAACAGCCCCAATAGGTCCGTTAAAAGGTATGTCAGAAATGGTTAGAGCAACGGATGCACCACACAAAGCCACAACCCGCGGGTCATGATCCTGGTCAACGGACATTACAGTAGCTACTATATGTACATCATTGCGAAAACCTTCAGGAAATAAGGGACGTATGGGTCTGTCAATCAAACGGGCAGCCAGAATGGCTTTTTCCCCCGGCCTGCCTTCCCGTTTGATGAAACCGCCTGGGATCTTACCAGCGGCATATAATCTTTCTTCATAATCTACTGTCAAAGGAAAGAAATCAATCCCTTCCCGGGGTTCCTTGGAACAGGTAGCCGTAACCAGGACCCGAGTATCGCCATATGCTGCCATCACAGCACCATTGGCCTGTTTTGCCAGTTTCCCGGTCAAAAAAGACATGGTCCTGCCGCCTACCTCTAACTGGAAGGTTCGTTCCATTGCTATATTTTCCTCCTCTCAATTTCGCCATTTAAGAATAACCTATAATTATTTCCACATTACCTATAGTATTTCCTGCTTATCTAGCAAAAAATACATTATTTTCCCATCATACAAAATGATTGATATAAAACAAGCGGGGTCTATACCCCGCTTATTGTCTATCTTCTCAGACCCAGTTGCTCAACAATATTACGGTAACGATTGAAATCCTTTTCCTTCAAATAGTTGAGCAAGCCTCTTCTCTGGCCTACCATTTTGAGCAGACCCCGACGAGAATGATGGTCCTTCTTATGAACCTTCAGGTGTTCAGTCAGGTAATTGATTCTCTCGGTCAGGATAGCAATCTGCACTTCAGGAGAACCAGTGTCCATGTCATGCAGTTTGTACTTGGCGATAATAGCTTGCTTCTGTTCTGTAGTGAGTGCCATGGTTTTCACCTCCTATTCCTAATATCCCCACAAGCCAAGAAGAAGGGCGGAGCCTCCTCCCTCCGAGCCAGTGGTTCTTTATAACAAAGGGATTCCTTTGTTAACTCATTTTCCAATGACAGTGATCACTATCCGCAAATTATCACTGTCTTTAACAACAACATCAAACCATCTTCCTGAACCAGCGAGAAAATTTCTAAATCTGGTGGCAACCTGAATCCGTCCAGGAATACTGCTGGCTGCTGCCAGAACATCTTCAACCCGAATCAGTTGCTGTCTCTCTTCCTGCAAGCGCCTCCGGGCATGATCGCTGATAATCACATTCACCTTTACTCACCCTGAGTCAAGCAGGACACTTATAAAATATACCATATCGGCCCCGCTTTGTAAAGTATCCTGCTTAGATTATATGCAAGGTGAGTAAAAAAGGCCTCTAGCTTTGGCAATATCCAGCTTTATTTGCTCTTTCAATTCTGCCACACTGGTAAATTTTTTTTCATCCCTTAATTTTTTAAGAAATTCCACTTCGATAGTCTCGCCATAAAGCTCGGGCACATTATCATTTAAAATAAAAACTTCCAAACCCAGCTGGCCTTGTTCATAAAAAGTAGGCCTATGTCCTAGATTGGCTACTCCCGGCCACTGCTGTTCCTGCCACCTAACTTTGACAGCATAAACTCCTTGCGCCGGAATGACCAGTTTCCTGTCAACTGCTACATTAGCAGTAGGAAACCCTAGTTCCCTCCCCCGCGCATCACCATGCTTTACTTCACCGGCAAGATAGGGATAATAGCCCAAACAGGTTGCCGCTGCTTCCATATTGCCCTGCTGGATATAGTGACGAATCAGGGAACTGCTTACCCGCTGCCCGTCAACAGTTACAGGAGGCACTATTTCTACCGGTACATTATAGACATTCCCCAGTTCCTGCAAAGTTTCTGCAGTACCTTTTCCGCCCTGGCCAAAGGTATAATTATACCCTACCACCAGACCCCTAACTCCTACTTGTTCCAGTAACACTTCTGTAAAAAAAGCCCGGGGCAAAAGTTCAGCAAAAATCCGGGTAAAGGGCACCACCAGAACGACTTCTATCCCTTTACTGGCCAACAATTGGAGTTTTGCCTTCTGATCGAGAATCATAGGAGGTAATTTTTGAGGGGCAAGTAATTGCAAGGGATGGGGATCGAAGGTCATGACACCCGGAATAGCGTCCAGCTGTGCCGCCAGTTGTAAAGTTTTCATCAACAAAGCTTGATGGCCGCGGTGTACCCCGTCAAAATTCCCCAGAGCCAGAACCAGCCTTCCTCTCAGGTCCCGCCCAAGATCAGACAGGTCTCTTAATATCAACATTCCTTACCCCTCCCGGAAAACAATCACAGGTTGCAGATGACCATTCTCTATGCTTTTGGCCACAGCTAATAACCTGCCCTGTTGATTGCACAGCAAGATTCTTTCCGCCTGGTCTGGAAATGTTTTAGTATAAGGCAAATTGATCCTGTTCCCGTTTTCCACTTTTCTTGCTTCTTCTGCGGAAACAATAACTACCGGCCAATCCGGAAAAACCTGCTCAACAGAAAAAAGATAATCCTTTATTTGGTCTCCGTCCATCTCTTCTAACTCTTCCAGTGCTAAGCCATTCTTCAGGTTAAAAATCCCGACTTCTGTCCGTTCCAGTGCTGTCATGACTGCCCCTGTTCCCAGTTTCTGCCCCAGGTCGTGCACCAGGCTCCTGATATATGTTCCTTTTGAACAATGGACCTCTATTTCTACTAATGGGTGGTCACTGCCCAGCTGTTCTATTTTTGCAAGTTTTATCTGATAGATCTCGACAGGACGAGCCTCCCGTTCCACTACAATTCCCTGCCGGGCCAGCTCATATAAGGGCTTACCCTGCCTTTTAATAGCAGAGAACATAGGAGGTACCTGCATTATTTGGCCTTCGAACGTTTGTAAAGCTAATACAATCATCTCCCCGGTAATGTGACTGGCCGTGGTTTCGGCTATCACACTGCCTTCCCGGTCATAAGTATCGGTCTCAATCCCCAGTTGCAGCTGGGCCCGGTATTTTTTACCCATGTTGCTCACATACTCAGCCAATCGGGTAGCTGGTCCTAAACATAGAGGAAGTACCCCCGTTGCCAGCGGGTCCAAGGTACCAGTATGGCCGATTTTTATTTTACCGGTTTTTTTCTTAACCCTTTGTACTACTTGTTGAGATGTTAGTCCAGCTGGTTTTAGTACATTAAGAAAACCAAAATGCATATTTATGCCCCCGCGCCCTCAGTTATTAATATGGCCTGTTCAATTATTTTCTGTTCAGCCTCTGTTAAGGGACCACGGTAACGACAGCCAGCGGCTCTCTGATGGCCGCCTCCCCCAAATATCTGGGCCAGCGCATTGACATCAACAGCCTTCTTGGAGCGGAAGCTGACCTTAACTAGATCTGGCTCAGCTTCTCTGAGCAGAATCCCAACCTCTACGCCCTTCTGGGCTTTGGCATAATTAACTATACCTTCCAGATGCTCATCCCGGGCCTGTAAACGGGTCAAAGTTTGCTTATCCAGTACCAGCCAGCAGACTTTGCGCTGGGGTGAATATTGAAAGTGGGCAAAGGCATACCCAAGCACCGCCAGGGTTTCTGGCGGTATTTCTTCATAGATCTGGTGATTGATTGTTTCAGTATCGGCACCGGCCTCTTTCAATTCTGCTGCAATCCGGAAAGTGCTGGCGGTGGTATTAGGAAAACGAAAAGAACCGGTATCGGTCACAATGGTAACATACAGACAGGTGGCTATTTCCCTTGATAATGGCACCCCAGACATTTTCACCAGCTCATATATGATTTCACCGGAAGCAGCCCGTTCAGGAACTACCAGGTTAAAATCAGCAAAAAGCTTGTTACTGATATGATGGTCAATATTGAAGAGGGTGCTAGCCTGACGGTAATAAGGCAAAATTTCATCCCCACAGCGTTTCGGTTCAGAACAGTCGACAAAGATCAGGTTTTTCCCCTGCCAGTCTCCTGCCTGGGGGCAAGAGAAACGTTGCACCCCCGGCAGGAAATGATAAAGCTCCGGTACTGGGTCCAGATTCCAGAGTTCAACCTTTTTCCCCAGACTCTCCAGCATAAAGGCCAGGGCCAGAGCAGAACCGATAGTATCACCATCAGGATTGATATGGCCGATGATAGCAAAATCATCCAGCTCTTGTAGCTTAGCCAGGAAATTTTTAATCTCTTGATTCTTCATTCTGGTTCACCTTGTTTAAAAGCTCCATTATCCTGGCACCATGCTCTATCGACTCATCATAGACGAATTGCAGTTCCGGAGCAAACCGCAGGCGCAGGCGTCGACCCAGCTCCCCTCTGAGCCAGCCGCTGGACTTTTCCAGCAGCTCAGCAACTGCTCCTTTATCACCCTTGCCACCCAGCAGGGTGAAATAAATTTTGACATACCGCAGGTCAGAAGAGACATTGACCGCTGTAACAGTGACCAGTCGTAAAACTTCTTCTTTAACATCTTCGCGCAGGATTTTAGCCAGTTCCTTTTTAATTTCTTCAGCTACACGTTGCGGTCTGTGACCTCCCATTTTAGTTCACCTGCCCTAAATTTCTCTTTTTATTTTTTCAAAGGTAAAGAACTCAAGAATATCTCCTTCTTTGATATCATTATACTTTTCAATGGTCAAACCGCACTCATATCCCTGGTTAACTTCACGTACATCATCTTTAAACCGCTTGAGAGATTCCAGTTTACCCTCGTGCACGACGATTCCATTGCGGATTAACCGTAAATGGCTATCCCGGGTAATTTTGCCTTCCAGCACATAGCAACCTGCGATGGTACCGATTTTGGAGGCCTTGAAAGTCTGACGCACTTCCGCCCGCCCCAGGACTACTTCCTTGATTTCCGGCTCCAGCAAGCCACTCATAGCGGCTTTTACATCTTCGATAGCATCATAGATAACCCGATACAGTCTGATATCGATTTTTTCCTTTTCAGCCGCCTTACGTGCATTGCTGTCCGGCCGGACATTAAAGCCAATTATAATAGCATTAGAGGCTGAAGCCAGCATAATATCGGTTTCAGTTATAGCTCCAACCCCGCCGTGAATGGGTTTAACTCTTACTTCATCATTGCTCAGATTTTCCAGGGACTGCTTCAAGGCCTCTACTGAACCTTGCACATCCGCTTTAACAATGACATTTAGTTCCTTGATTTCCCCTTCTTTAATACGGGCAAAGAGGTCCTCCAGACTAACCTTGCTGTTAGCCTTCAGTTCCTCTTCCCGCTTGCGATCCAGCCTGATTTGCACCAGTTGCTTGGCCTTTTTCTCATCATCAAAAGCATAGAAAACATCCCCAGCTTCTGGTACTTCTGACAACCCCAGGACCTCAACCGGCATCGAGGGTGGTGCTTTCTTGACCTGTCTTCCCTTATCATCGGTCATGGCTCTGACCCTACCAAAGGCAGTACCGGCAACGATGGCATCACCAATTTGCAGGGTACCATTTTGCACCAGCACAGTAGCCACCGGTCCGCGGCCTTTATCCAGTTTAGCCTCAATCACTGTACCTTTGGCCAGGCGTTTGGGATTAGCTTTCAGCTCCAGCATTTCAGCCACCAGCAGAATCATTTCCAGCAAGTCACTAATTCCTTGCTTGGTTTTGGCAGAAACATTTACACAAATGGTATCTCCGCCCCATTCTTCCGGCAGCAGACCGTGTTCAGTCAGTTCCTGTTTTACCCGATCAGGGTTAGCTCCTGGTTTATCCATTTTGTTAATGGCAACTATGATCGGTACATTGGCAGCTTTTGCGTGGTTGATAGCCTCAACAGTCTGGGGCATTACCCCATCATCAGCCGCTACCACCAGGATAGCGATATCAGTAACCTTTGCCCCCCGGGCTCGCATTGCTGTAAAAGCTTCGTGACCGGGAGTATCCAGGAAGGTAATTTTCTGCCCATTGTGCTCGACTTGATAAGCGCCAATATGCTGGGTAATTCCACCAGCTTCTGAAGCAGTAACATTAGTCTGACGGATAGCGTCGAGCAAGGAAGTTTTCCCATGGTCAACATGCCCCATTACCGTAACCACACAAGGACGGGCTACCAGATCCTCAGGACTATCTTCCTGCTCCAACAGCTCCAGAATTTCTTTTTCCGGGTCCTCGATTTTGACCTGAACTTCCACCCCGTAATCAGCGCAGATAATTTCAGCGACTTCTGCGTCGATTTCCTGGTTGATGGTAGCCATAATGCCCAGGCCGATTAACTTTTTAATCAATTCAGCGGCTGGTTTCTTTAAACGATTAGCCAGCTCCTGTACAGAAATGGAAGCTCCCATAATGATAGGCCCAATAACTTCCTGATTTTCATTGCTCGCCCTTTGCTGTTTGTTTCCTTTTTTGGCTTTACCGCGGGTTTTTTGCTTCTCCAGCAATTTTTGTTCTTCCCGTTCCCGGCGTAATTCGATAATGTTCTTTTCCTCTTTTTCCAACGGTTTTACCTTTTCCCGCGGCTGCTCCTTTTCCGGTGGTATTACCGGAGGTATACTAGCAGCGGCCTGGGGTCGCGGACGGCGCTGGTCGTCCTTACGGAATTGGGGCTGATTAGCCGCTGCGGCAGGGGCCTGACCCGGTTTTCTGTCCCGATTCTGCTCCCGCTGCCGATCACGCCTTTCACCTTGCGGTACTGGTCTGTTTCCAGGTCTGTTATGCCGGTGCTGTTGACCCTGAGGCCGGTGCTGTTGCTGTTTCGGTTGCTGTTGTTGTGTGGTAGTTTCTGTCTGCTGTTTTTTGGCTGTCTGCTGCTTAGGCACGGATTTCTCCTCTTTTTTCTCTTTTTGACCTTTTGCTTTTGCCCGTAGCATTTCTGCTACATCATCTTCAATTGTGCTCATGTGATTTTTTACCTCTATTCCATGGTTTTTTAGCCAGCTGATCATATTTTTACTTTCTATCCCCAGTTCCTTTGCCAGCTCATGCACCCTGATTTTACCCATGAATTCACCCCCAGAAGTTATGCTTTTAGACCAGATTTTCATATACGGCTTTTGCCAGTTCGGCATCAAGAATCAGTACCACGGCTCTGGGAGATTTGCCCAGTGCTATGCCCAGTTCCGTTTTCGTTCCGGCAATTACGCTCTTTATACCCAGGGACTTAGCCCAGTGTTGATAAACATTTATCCGTTTACTATTTAAATCTCCTGCCAGAACCAGTAATTCTCCTTTGCCTTTTTTCAACATGGCCTCAACAGCCGCTTCGCCCGATACCACTTTCCCTGAACGTTGCCCCAGCCCTAAGAGACCTAACCATCTGTTTCGCATGCCGCCAACTCCTGTTCCAGTTGACTGATTAGTTCAGGAGGAATGGTAACCGACAGGGCTCTGTCCAACCGCTTGCCTTTGACTGCTTTTTTTAAACATTCCAAATTGGGACAGATATAAGCCCCACGCCCATTCTTTTTCCCAGTCGAGTCGACCAGCACCTCTCCTTCTGGAGTCCGTACTATCCGTACCAGTTCTTTTTTAGGCTTCATCTCCTGACAGCCTACGCATTTTCTTTCCGGAATCTTTTTTACCTTCATCAGCCTCACTCCAGTTCGGCAGCTTGACTCTCACTCTTGATATCGATTTTCCAGCCTGTTAATTTCGCTGCTAAACGCGCATTTTGTCCTTCTTTACCAATAGCCAGAGAAAGCTGGTAATCCGGCACAATTACTCTGGCCATTTTCTCCATATCCCTTATTTCTACTTTAACCACTTTGGCAGGGCTCAGGGCAGCAGCCACAAACACTGCCGGGTCTGGATGCCAGGGGATAATATCAATTTTTTCGCCCTTCAATTCATTTACCACCATCTGCACCCGGGCCCCTTTTTGACCGACACATGCTCCCACCGGATCAACATTTTCATCTCTGGAATGGACGGCAATCTTGGAACGGTATCCTGCTTCCCGGGCCACCGCCTTGATTTCCACAATTCCTTCCCGAATTTCAGGTACCTCCAGCTCAAACAGGCGTTTCATCAGCCCCGGATGGGTACGGGAAACATAGACCTGAGGGCCTTTATTGGTACGCTTGACCTCAACCACATAGGTTTTAATCCTGTCCCCGGAATGGTATTCTTCCGTAGGCATTTGCTCACTTTTGGAGAGCAAGGCTTCGGTTTTGCCCAGATCGATGATAACATTATCCCGTTCGATGCGCTGTACAATCCCGGTAACAATGTCCCCTTCCCGATTGGCAAATTCCTCATAAATCAGACCTCTTTCAGCTTCCCGCAGCTTCTGGATTACCACCTGCTTGGCATTCTGGGCCGCAATCCGACCAAAGTTACGGGGAGTTACTTCCAGTTCCACCACATCGCCCAGGTCATAGCGGGGGTTAATTTTTCTGGCCTCGGTCAGGCTGATTTCCTGGGTTTGGTCAGCCACTTCTTCTACTACAGTTTTTCTGGCAAAGACTTTAAGTTCCAGCGTATCCCGGTTAATATCCACCCTGACATTGTCTCCGGTACCAAAGTTCTTTTTGTAGGCTGAAACCAGAGCTGCTTCCAGTGCTTCGATAATTACTTCCTTGTCCAGTCCCTTTTCCCGCATCAAATCAACCAGTGCTTCCAGTAGTTCACCACTCATTGCCTGTGCCTTCCTCCTTAAAAATCTATTTCTAATTTAATTTTGGCTATTTGATTACGTGGGATGCTGGTTTCCAGCATCTCTTCTCCTATCCCAATAACCACTCTTTCTTTAGAAAAAGCCCGTAGAGTACCTATCCATTCTTTTTTCCCTTCAAAAGGGGCAAACAAACTGATTCTGACTTTCTTACCCAAAGACCGGGCCAAATCCTGGTCGTTTTTCAGGGGCCGGTCCAGTCCTAAAGAAGATACTTCCAGATGATATGGGAAGGGTATCGGATCGTGATTATCCAGAACAGGATCAATTTGCCTGGAAATCATTTCACAATCATCGATATTGATGCCTTCCGGTTTATCAATAAAAATGCGCAAATACCATTCACCATGTTCTTTTTCCAGTTCCACATCAACAACTTCAATTCCCAGGGGTTCCGCAATTTCCTGCGCCCATGTGAGTACCTTCTGGCAAACCTCTTTCTTATTCAATTTTTTTCACCTCTTCAACAAATATTTCCACTGGTTATTATTTCCCAGGCTCTATCCTTTAATAGCCATTCCATCTCTGCAAAAGGAAAGAGTGGGTATGGACCCACTCTTTATCCGCTCCATTCATGGGATACTATAACAATTATACCATAGTACAACTATAATAGCAACCCCATCATTACTTCATCAATATACTCCGAGCCAATTCGATATTGTCTTTTCCTTCTGCCTTCTTCCTGGAAACCGTGTTTTTCAAAGAGATGGATTGAGCGACGGTTGGTGGTAAAAATCTGGGCTGTTAGTTTGCCGAAGCCTTTCTCTTTGGCCCATTCGATTGCATAAGCCAGCATTTGACTGCCAATCCCGGCCTCCCGATAATCCTTAACCAAATGCAGGCCTATTTCCAGCACATGCTGCAGTTTGGGATACTTGCCTCCCCCTGCCTGGGACGCTCCCAAACCGCCGATAACCTTATCTTCATGCAAAGCGACCAGCAAAAGATTGTGCTGAGTATCCAGGTTAGCGATATATTTAGCTTCTTCTTCCACTGTTCGTCCCACATTTTCGGTGAGGATAAAACTGCGCTCCCTGGCAACTGAAGCTATACTGCTGAGAATCCCTTCAGCATCTTCCGGCCGGGCAGGGCGGAGCCAAATTTCCCTCCCTTTTTGGTCAATAAAACGCCACTCTCTCTCCATACTTTAACCTCCCATCTTTAATCTTAAGCCATAGTAAAAAGCTGCAACTGACTGGTAGCCGGCAAACCTCTTAAACAACCATGCCGGTCTAACACCTCGATGACGGTTTTGGTCAGGCGGGCCCTGGTCCGCAAATCCTCAATGGACACAAAGGGGGCTTCTCGCCGCGCCTCCACAATATTCTGGGCTGCAGCTTCACCTACTCCCTGTAAACCAGCAAAAGGCGGCAGTAATCCTTCCGGGGTGATGATGAATTTCTTGGCCTCCGATTCTTCCAGGCTGATCCGGCGCATTTTGATTCCACGCATATACATTTCCAGAGCCAGTTCTAAGATGGTCTGCAGGTTTTTTTCTTTCTGCGTAGCGTCAGAGCCTTTGGCCTCGATCTCTTCAATGGTCTTACGTACAACCTCTGGTCCCTGACAAATGAGCTCCGCATCGAATTCATCGGCACGTACGGTGAAATAGGTAGCGTAAAAGGCTTCAGGATAATAGACTTTAAAGTAGGCTATCCGGAACGCCATCATGACATAGGCTACCGCATGGGCCTTGGGGAACATGTATTTTATTTTCTTACAGGATTCTATATACCACTCCGGCACATTATGCTTGCGCATTTCTTCTTCATCTTCCGGTTTTACCCCTTTACCTTTCCGTACGCCCTCCATAATTTTAAAAGCTCGGCTGGGTTCCAGTCCTTTATAGATCAGATAGATCATAATATCATCCCGGGCCGAAATGGCCTCTCCCAGCTGACAGATGCCATTTTTGATTAAGTCCTGGGCGTTATTTAACCAGACATCGGTTCCGTGAGAAAAACCGGAAATTCGCACAAGTTCTGAAAAAGTTTTGGGTTTGGTATCTTCCAGCATCTGTCTTACAAATTTAGTCCCGAATTCAGGTATACCGTAAGTGCCCACATTACTCCGAATTTGTTCCGGTGTCACCCCCAGTGCCTCCGTACTGGAAAAAAGGGATAATACTTTCGGTTCATCCAGGGGTATGGTTTTGGCATCCACTCCGGTCAAATCCTCCAGCATTTTTATTACCGTCGGGTCATCATGTCCGAGAATATCCAGTTTAACCAGACGGCTGCTGATGGAATGGTAATCAAAATGAGTGGTAATCACCCCGGATTTTTTATCATCGGCCGGATACTGCAAAGGAGTAAAATCGTGAACATCACAATCCCGCGGTACTACCATGACCCCTCCTGGATGCTGGCCTGTTGTCCGCTTTACACCGGTACAGCCCTTGACCAGGCGGAGCAGCTCTGGATTGCGTTTGGGAATCCTGCGTTCCTCAAAATACTTTTTCACAAACCCGAAAGCGGTTTTTTCGGCAATGGTACCGATAGTACCAGCACGGAAGACATTTCCCTGGCCGAACAATTCCTCAGTATATTTATGGGCCCGGGGCTGATACTCACCCGAAAAGTTTAAATCAATATCAGGTACCTTGTCGCCTTTGAAACCCAGGAATACTTCAAAGGGTATATCATGGCCATCTTTTTTGTATTTACAACCGCAGTCAGGACAGTTCTTATCAGGCATGTCCGCACCAGAGCCTACCGACCCGTCCAGGATAAATTCGCTTTTCTTACACTGCGGACAAACATAATGAGGGGGTAAAGGGTTAACCTCCGTAATCCCGGTCATGGTCGCCACAAAGGAAGAACCGACAGAACCCCGGGAACCGACCAGATAGCCATCATCATTGGACTTTCTTACCAGTTTATGAGCAATTAAGTATAAGACCGCAAAACCATTATTGATAATAGAATTCAGTTCTTTATCTATCCTGGCCTGTACTATTTCCGGCAGGGGGTCACCATAAATTCTTTTTGCCGTCTCATACGTCATGTTGATAATTTGCTCCTCCGCACCTTCTAGAACGGGAGGATAAAACTCATCCGGAATGGGTTTAAAGACTTCTACCGATTCCGCTATTTTCTGCGGGTTTTCAATTACCACTTCCCGCGCCTTCTCTTCCCCGAGATAGGCAAATTCCTCTAGCATCTCCTCGGTAGTTTTAAAATAGAGTGGTGCCTGGTCATCAGCATCGGTAAAGCCCTTGCCTGCCATTAATATTCGCCGATAAACTTCATCCTCAGGATTGAGGAAATGCACATCACCAGTAGCTACAACGGGAATCTGCAGCTTTTCCCCCAGCCTGACAATTTCCTGGTTCAGCCGTTGTAACTCTTCTAAATTCTTGACGGCATTTTCTTTCAATAAAAATTGATTGTTGCCAAGGGGCTGAATCTCCAGGTAATCATAAAATGTGGCGATTTCTTCCAATTTTTCCTGACTGGTCCCGTCGAGCAAAGCCCTGTAAAGCTCTCCAGCTTCACAGGCAGAGCCGATGATCAAGCCTTCACGATGTTTTATCAGCTGACTTTTGGGAATGCGGGGATGACGATGATAATAGTGCAGGTGGGACAAGGTAACCAGTTTGTACAGATTTTTGAGACCAGTCTTATTTTTGGCCAGTAAAATAATATGGTAAGATTTCAGACTATCCAGATTGATGTTTTTAATCAAACTGTTAATTTCCTGAATCTCATTTATGCCTTTTTCCCTTACCAGTTCCAGCAGTTTAAGAAAAATCAGGGCAGTAGCCTCAGCATCACAATCGGCACGATGATGCTGTTCCAGGTCTACTTCAAAGTGACGGGCCAGCTGATCTAGTTTATAATTTTTCATTGTCAGTAAGCAGCGAGCTAGCGATAAAGTATCCAGGAGGGGGTTAGTCAATTTTTCGCTGAAATACTGTTCAATTTTCACCCGGATAAAACCAGCATCAAAAGTGGCATTGTGAGCCACCAGAACAGCCCCTCGAATGAAGTTAAGAAAATCCTGCAACCCTTGTTCTGGCTCCAGAGCCTCAGCAAGCATTTCATTAGTAATACCTGTTAATTGGCTAATTTCTTCACTAATTGGCCGGGATGGCTTGAGAAAACAGTGGAATCTGTCTTGAATTTGTCCAGCCCTTATTTTTACGGCACCGATTTCAATAATATCATTGGTTAAGGGACTAAGTCCTGTTGTTTCCAGGTCAAAAATAACATAATCCGATTCGGCAATTGGTCCATTAACTTCACCGATCAGAATCGGCTGACCATCATCGATTAAATAACCTTCCAGGCCATAGATAACTTTAATGCCATACTTCCCCGCAGCTTCAGCCGCTTCCGGGAAAGCCTGTACTACGCCATGATCGGTAATGGCTATTGCCGCATGTCCCCACCGGGCAGCGGTTTTAACCAAATCCGCAGCACTGGCCACTCCATCCATCGCACTCATCTTGGTATGGGCATGGAGCTCAATCCTTTTTTCAGTCGCCTGGTCCTGTCGTTCAGGTATCCCTTCGGCAATGTTAATATCATAGGCCATTACCACCAGTTCCCGGCAAAAAGGGTCATATTGCACTGGTCCCCGTACTTTCAGCCATTTACCTTCTTTTAGCCAGGAATTCTCCTGTTCCTCATCCTTTTTCTCGCTGAAAAACTTGACCAGAATGGAATCGGTAAGATCTGATATGGCAAAAGTTGTCACAGTCCGACCGGATTTTAATTCCTTGCGTTCAATATTGAAGATTTGCCCCTGGATAACCACATTCCGTTCTTCTTCCAGAACGTCCTTAATCAGGACAGGAGTAGCGGTAATAGGCTTGCCTTTTAAAACAGGACTTTCCTTCTCTTCTTTTCTTTGCTCTTTATTTTCCTGCTCCTTATCAGTTTTTTCCTCTTTTGCTATTGCTTCAATCCTTTGAGTCAAAATGGTCTGCACATCCGGCAGGTCTTCCTCTAAGCTCGGCTGGTGACCGATATCCAGAAGCACCTCCAGACTAAACTCAAAATGTTTCAGGCAATATTCCCTGATTAGTTCGGGAATCTTCTTGTCCTTTAATACCTGAACTCCCAGCAGGTTAGGCATTGAAATCAGAATACGTCCGGCCTCAATTTCCACTTCCGACATTTCCAGCCACTTGCGGCAAACTTCTGATTTTTCGCCTACAGCCTCAAGCAGATAAGACTTTAACTGGACTGACTGCTGGCTCAAATCCGAGGCTGGACAATATAACAATAGCTTCAGTTTAGCGGGCAGAATCAGTTTATTCCCCAGCCCCTGTTCCAGTATGTTTAATTCCTCCAGAGGCAGAAGCCCGCCGATTTTCAAGTGAACCAGCCACAACCCCTGTTTCTGGCTGATTTCCACTTTGATTATCTCTGCTTCTGCCAGCAGCGCACAGCTTTCCGGAGAAAGGCGCAATTCCTCTGCCAGTTGCCCGAAATCTATTCTGCGCATAGTAATTACCACCCTGTTAAGGATTTAGCAATTTCCCAGTACATTTTCATTCTGGCCTGCATCCCTTTAACCAGGCCAAACTTTTCTTCTTTCATTCGATGGGTAAGATCAAAAAGTTCTACCTCCAGCACTTTCCAACCTTTCTCCCGGGCCAGACTGTTAATAAAAACTTCTACCCCGTAGCGGGTGCTGGCCAGTTCATCATAGGGGGTAATTAAGTCCCGTAAAAGGGCCCTTTGTCCGGACAAACTGGGGGTAATTTTTTGCGCCAGGTCAGTGGTTAACCTACCCCCGCTAAATATACCTACTGTCATTTCAGCTTGTCCATTTAGAATTGGATTCAAAAGATTGGTGATATGTTCATCTCTAAGACCGATCAGATCAGCATCAAGAAACAGCAGAACGGAATGAAGAGCAGCTCTGGCGCCAACTAGCAGAGCTGCTCCCTTGCCTTGATTGTAAGGTAGTTCGATCACTTTTGCTCCTGCTTGCTCAGCAAGGATGGCGGTTTGGTCCTGACAGCCATCGCAAACAACGATCACTTCATCTACCAGAGCATGATTCCTGGTTGTTTTCACCACTGGCGCGATAGTTTTTGCTTCATTATAAGCCGGGATTATGGCAGAGCATCCCATGGTACAACCTCCACAAGTTAGTATCTGGCTAATTCTTCTTTGACCAGATTAGCAATCACCTGTGCAGCTTCCTCTACATCGAGTACCCGGGTGTTACCTGTTCTCCGTTCCTTGAGCTCTACTTTACCCTCGGCCAGGGTTTTGCCTACAGTAAGGCGATAGGGGTAACCAATCAGGTCTGCATCCTTGAACTTGACGCCGGCCCTTTCAACCCTATCATCAATTACAGTTTCAATCCCCAGCTGAGTTAACTGACTATAGATTTTTTCCGCTGCTTCCCGCTGTTGCTGATCTTTTTCGGATACAGGTATAACCACCACATGATAGGGAGCTATGGCCAACGGCCAGATGATCCCATTTTCGTCATGGTTTTGTTCAATAGCAGCTGCCATTGTCCTGGTAATACCGATACCATAGCAACCCATTACCATTTCTTTTTGTTTGCCATTTTCATCCAGAAAAACAGCATTCAGAGCTTTACTGTATTTTGTCCCTAACTGGAATACTTGTCCAACTTCAATACCTTTTGCTGTCAGCAATTTGCCTTCTTCACAGCGCGGGCAATGTTCTCCTGCCTCAACCATCCTTATATCTGCAACCAGGTCAACTGCATAATCCCGGTCATAATTAACGTTTTTTAAGTGATAGCCGTCTTCATTGGCTCCACAAACCAGGTTGTTCTGCTGGACTACTTCCGGGTCCGCAATGACCTGCCATACCTTGCCTTTTAGACCCACCGGTCCGATTGAACCAGGAGCTACACCGATCTTTTCTACTACTTCTTCATCACTGGCCAGATGCAATTGCAAAGTATCAACCAGGTTTTGCAGCTTGATTTCATTAACCTGTCTGTCTCCTCGCAGCACAGCAGCTACCAGACCTTTTTCAGTATGATAGATCAGGGTTTTAATAGTCTGTTCAGGAGCTATTCCCAGAAAGGCCGCTACCTCATCAATGGTCTTTTGTTCCGGAGTGGCGATTTTCTCTAAAGGCTGGGCTTCCTGTTTTTCCCTGGCAATCAATCTGGACTCAGCCTTTTCCACATTGGCAGCATAGGTACAGGTATCACAGTACACAATGGTAGCTTCACCCGCATCAGCAAGTACCATAAACTCATGGGTACTGCTGCCCCCAATGGCACCTGCATCGGCCTCTACTGGCCTGAATTTGAGGCCCAGCCTGGTAAAAATCCGGGTGTAGGCATCAAACATTTTTTGATAGCTGATTTGCATGCCTACTTCATCTTTATCAAAGGAATAAAGATCCTTCATGATAAACTCGCGCCCTCGCATCAGTCCAAACCGTGGCCGGCGCTCATCCCGGTATTTGTTGGCAATCTGATAGAGCAACAGGGGCAGCTGTTTATAGGAATGCACTTCATTGCGCACCAGGTCAGTAATGATTTCTTCATGGGTTGGTCCAAGGGCGAATTCGCGACCGTGCCTGTCTTTTAAACGGAAGAGCTCGTCACCATAAACATGCCAGCGCCCTGATTCCAGCCAGAGCTCTGCAGGCTGGATGATGGGCATGGTAATTTCCTGGCCCCCGGCCCGATTCATTTCTTCGCGGACGATTTGCATTATCTTATGCAAAACCCGCTGTGCCAGAGGCAAATATGTATAAACACCAGCGGCAGCTTTGCGGATAAATCCCGCTCTGAGCAGCAGCTGATGACTGATAACTTCGGCTTCAGCCGGAGTCTCTCTCAAAGTGGGTGCTAATAACTGGGATGCTCTCAACTAATCCAACCTCCTTATTTCTTCTAACAAAGCTGATAATAACTGTTCTTCCGGCACCTTGCGGATAACCTGTCCCTTTTTGAATAATAATCCGGCTCCTTTGCCCCCGGCAATGCCAATATCAGCTTCCCTGGCTTCGCCGGGACCGTTAACTGCACAACCCATAACAGCTACTTTCAGGGGCCGGTCTATCTGGTAAAGAATCTGATCAACCTCTTCTGCCAGCTTAATTAAATTCACCTGGCAACGACCACAGGTGGGACAGGAAACCAGCTCCGGGCCAGCCTGACGCAGATTCAAACTCTGCAAAATCTGCCAGGCAGTTCTCACCTCATAAACGGGATCAGCGGTCAGGGAGACCCTCATTGTATCACCTATACCTTCAGACAGCAATATTCCCAGACCTACTGATGATTTTATCACACCACGGAACAAGGTGCCAGCCTCTGTAACACCTATATGCAAGGGATAAGGCACTTTTTGTGCCAGCAGTCGGTAAGCAGCCAGCAAAACCGGAACCCGGGAGGTTTTCAGGGAAATTTTTATTTCCTCATAGCCAAATCGCTCCAGTAATGCTACATGCCTGAGAGCGCTTTCAACCAGCGCTTCGGCACAGGGATGGCCGTATTTTTCCAGCAAGTCCTTCTCCAGAGAGCCGGCATTAACCCCGATTCTTATTGGTACTGCTCGCTCCCTGGCAGCTGCCACAACTTCTTTTACCCGATCTTCACTTCCGATATTGCCAGGATTAATGCGCAGGCCTGCAACTCCATGGGCCAGAGCCTTTAAGGCCAGGCGATAATCAAAATGAATATCGGCAATCACCGGCAAGGGAGACCTGCGGCAGATTTCCTTGAGTGCCTGAGCTGCTTCTTCATCAGGTACGGCCACCCGAATAATTTCACATTTTTCCCGGGCCAGTACCTCAATCTGCTGCAGGGTAGTCTCCACATCCCTGGTATCGGTATTGGTCATGGACTGAACAGATACAGGCGCTCCGCCTCCGATTAATATATTCCCTATCTTAATCTGTTTTTTACTGGCCAAAAACAACTCCCCCTATTTCATCAGCTGGGAAATATCATTTACAGTTACCACTACCATTAACACCAGCAACAGAGCAAAACCCACCAGGTGAACGATGTTTTCCCGTTTGGGGTCTACCCGGCGACCGACCAGCCCCTCCCAGCCTACAAACAGCAGTCGGCTGCCATCAAGAGCCGGAATGGGCAACAAATTAAATAATCCCAGCTGCAAACTCAATAAAGCAGCTAGCTGCAGCAAGTTCAGCCAACCTGCCTGAGCAGCCTTGCCTATCTCCATACTAATACGAGCCGGACCAGCCAGCCCTGCCGTCGGGTCGGGCATCTTAAACAAGTTAGCCAGATAGTGTAAAACAGTAGAAGTAATTTTACCTGTATATAGTACCCCATAACCGGCTGCTTCCCAGAGGTTAACTGATTTCATTTTTGGTGGCTGAGGGGAAATACCAATCATACTCTGCCCTGTTGCCGGGTCCTTTTTGGGTCTAAGCTCGATCAGCATCTTCTTCTGATTCCGGAGAATTTCCAGAGAAACTCGCCCTTGTTCCTGCTTTCTGATTTCCTGGACTACTTTTTCCCAATCCGTTACGGTCTTGCCATTGACCGCAATAATTCTATCTCCCGGCTTTAGTCCTGCAGCTTCGGCAGGCATGTTTTTTATCACTTCACCGATAACCGGCTCAATTACTGGTACACCCAGTTTGAAGAAAATTCCTGCTAGAATCAGGATAGTTAAGACAAAATTCATTAACGGTCCTGCCAGGATTACCAGTCCTTTTTGCCAGGGTTTCTTTTCATTAAAGCCTTCCCCCGGCCGGTATCTGAGCGCCCCATCTTCATCGGTATCTTCTTCCTCATCCATCCCGGCAAATTTAACAAATCCTCCCAGTGGGATAGCCCGTACACTATATAGAGTTTGGTTGCGTCCGGTTTTACCAAAAAGCATAGGGCCAAAACCGATAGCAAACTCATAAACTTTCACGCCTACCGCTCTGCCGGCAAAATAGTGTCCGGCCTCATGTACCAGCACCAGTAAACCAAGAACCAGGATAGTAGCGATTACCGAGACAAGAAAACTGGTCATTTTAATCACCGACCTTTCTTAATCAACTCAGCAGCCTTATAGCGCGCCTGCTGGTCGATATGAAGCACAACCTCCAGATCTTCAGCCTTCTGAGGCGAAAACTGGTCCAGGGTGGCTGCAATGACATCTACAATTTCCACAAACTTTATTTCCTCATTTAAAAATGCTGTAACCGCAACTTCATTGGCTGCATTGAAAATCGTTGGCGCCAGTCCCCCTGCCTGACCAGCCAGATAGGCTAATTTCAATCCTGGATACTTGGCATAATCCGGCAGCGAAAAAGTTAAGCTGCCGATACTTGCCAGATCCAGCCGCGGCCAGGCCCCACTCCAGCGCTGCGGCCAGGAGAGGGCGTACTGAATGGGCAGGCGCATATCCGGTAAACCTAATTGAGCCAGCTGGGAGCCATCACAAAACTCCACCAGTGAATGGATAATACTCTGGGGGTGGAGCAGCACCTGGATCTGTTCATAGGGTATACCAAACAGCCAGTGCGCTTCGATCACTTCAAGACCTTTATTGATCATGGTAGCGGAGTCAATGGTTATTTTGGCTCCCATAGACCAGTTAGGATGAGCCAGAGCATCTCTAACTGTTGCTTCCTGGAGGCGCTGGATATCCCACTCGCGAAAAGCCCCTCCGGAAGCGGTTAAAATCAATTTACTAACTTCATTTTTCTTTGACCCTTGAATACATTGAAAAATAGCAGAATGTTCGCTGTCTACCGGGATAATTTTGACGCCATGTTTTTCGGCCAGGGCCATCACCAGTTCTCCTGCTGCTACCAGGGTTTCCTTGTTGGCCAGAGCAATATCAATTCCTTGTTTAATAGCGGCAATAGTAGGCAACAGCCCCCGGGCACCAGTAATAGCCGTCACAAGCAAATCTATCTCAGCTTCAGTAGCTGCTTTTAATAAACCTTCAGTACCCCAGTAGATTTCTGGAACCCAGCTTTCAACCCGCAGTTGCTGAGCTAGCCACTCAGCGTCCTTCGCTTCTGCAACTGCTACTACCTCTGGCTTAAACTCCCTAATCTGAGCCAGCAATAAATCCACGTTACGTCCTGCAGCAAGGCTTGATACTTGCAGATTTTCCCGCTGGGCACGGACTACTTCCAATGTCTGTGTCCCAATGGAACCTGTACTGCCGATTAGTCCTATTTTGCGCATGTCTGAACCCCGTTTCTTTCTATTATATCCGTGTTATCCCAGTTTTAATAACCGCCTGAATAGCGATTAACAGGATAGGACCCAATACTACCCCCAGAGCGCCCCAGAGCTGATAGCCTGTATAAATCGCTATTAAAGTGGCCAGGGGATGCAGGCCCACATTATCAGCGACCACTTTTGCTTCCAGTAGCTGCCTGACCAGGCTCAGCACCCCATACAGGATAACCAATTTCAGAGCAAAAAAGCCCTGGCCGTGAAAGTAACTGAGCAGAGCCCAGGGTAACAATACTGAGCCAGGGCCCAGCACCGGAATAAAATCCATTAACCCTACCACAATTCCCATGGTTAGAGCAAATTGACTGCCCGTCAGGTAAAGACCACCAATGGCCAGGATAGTGGTAATTGTAATAAGTATAAGCTGGGCCTTGAGATAGCCAGTAAAGGCCAGTATAATTTTCGATCCCACTTCTAAAGTCGTTTCTCCCCAGGGAGGATTTAGCAGTTGTAACCAGAAACGGATAATTTTTTCTTTGTCCTTGAGGAGAAAAAAGGCTGCCAAAATGGCGATAATCAATACAACAAAGCCGCCAGTAATACTGGCTGGTAATACTTGTACTGACCTCAATAAAGTCTCTGATGCTGAAATAATCAGCTGCTGGCCTTTAGCCACAATATTATCTATATTGTCCTTGACAGCCTGATGGAGCTGCGGTGGCAACTCCCGGTAAAATGCAACCCCTTTTTCCAGCAATGCGTTAGCTTTTTGCCAGACGTGATCAACAAAAATAATGATCTGTTCCCGGTATTTAGGCAGTTCTCGGGTTAAGCGAAGGGTTTCCAGAATCAATCTGGCTAAAATCAGGGCCCAGATAACTATAAATCCGCCTACTACACCAGATAAGGTTAATAAAACAGCCAGAGACCTTTTTAATTTAAATCTTGCCTCCAGTTTATTAACCAGTGGATCCAGCAGGACTGCCAGAAAAGCCGCCAGGATAAACGGTAATGAGATATAAAGAAACTTTCCGAGCCAGGGCATCAAAAATGGTAAAAAGTAAGCCCCACCAAAATAGAGGGTGAGTAAAATCAGCAAGGCCGTCAGCCATTGATAATAATTGGAAGCCATCCGCCTCATCCATTGCCCCCCCTAAAAAACCAATCCAGCAAAACATAGGCCAGCGGCGCTGTAAACATGATCGAATCAAACCGGTCCAGTACTCCTCCATGGCCCGGAAAAATGTTACTACTATCCTTTACCCCTGCCGCTCTTTTCAAAGTGGATTCTGCCAGATCTCCCAGCTGTCCTCCCAGACTTATGACAATCCCAAAGCCAGCCCAGAAAAGGTAAGAAAAACCGGTCAGTTTAGGCCCCAGCATTGCCAGCACCAGGGCAGCAGTGACCGCTCCACCAATAACCCCCTCGATGCTTTTTTGGGGACTGATCACTGGTGCCAGGGGATGTTTTCCCAGGGCCCGCCCTGTAAAGTAAGCCCCGGAGTCGGCCAGCCAGTTAGCAATAAAAAACAATGCTGTCAACCATAATCCCTGATCTTGCTCTCGGAGGAGTAGAATGTAAGTGAGAGAAACAGTTACATATACAATACCAAAAAAGCCTGCTCCTAGATCTGACCAGCGTAGGCGCGGAAAAGATATAACCGCAATCAGCAATGTCCAGAGCAACAGAAAGGTTATTCCATAATCAAGACGATGATTAATCATGCTGAAAAAGACCAGTATTACCCCCGGTCCAGCCAGCAGCCAGCTGACCTTTATCCCCAGATGCTGAAGGATATTTTTCAGCTCCCACTGGCCCAGCAGCGCTAGGATCAGAATACCTCCTCCCAGCCAGCTTCCCCCCTGCCAAATAAGCCAGAGAGCCAGAGGTATTCCGATAATGGCAGTTATAACCCTGTATACCAGCACAAAATCACCTCTATAGTTATAGCAAGCCGCCAAAACGGCGCTCCCGCTTTTGATAATCCACTATAGCCTGTAAAAAATGCTCTTCCCGGAAATCAGGCCAGAGCACATCTGTGAGCCAGAATTCCGTGTAAGCTAACTGCCAGAGCAAATAATTGCTGATGCGCAATTCTCCAGCAGGGCGAATCAATAAATCAGGATCTGGGATATCTCTGGTGTAAAGAAACTTTTCTATCACCTCTTCATCAATAGAACCGGGGTCAATTTTCCCTGCTTTCACTTCTGCCGCAATCTGATTTACCGCTTGCACTATTTCAGCTCTACCGCCATAGTTTAGACACAAGCCTAAAACCAGTTTGTTATTTTTGGCAGTTAAATTGATAGACCTGGTCAGTGCCTGCTGGGCAGCAAGGGGTAACCCGGCCAGATCGCCATAAGCCCGAATCTGAACTCCTTGCTGATTTAACTCTGCCACCTCTTTTTCCAGATATTCCACCAGTAAATTCATCAGTGTATCCACTTCTTCTTTAGGCCGCTTCCAGTTTTCCGTGGAAAAAGCATATACTGTGAGATATTTTATACCAATGTTTGTACAAACTTTCACCGCTGTACGCAAGCTTTCCACACCGGCACGATGACCAACACTTCTTGGCAATCCCCTTTTTTGTGCCCAGCGGCCGTTGCCATCCATAATAATGGCAACATGTTGGGGTAATCGAGACAGATCTATTTCATTAATTTGGTGATTGTCCGCTTGTTTTTCCGGCAAAACCGCAGAACCCAACATGCGCGATATCCATTTGGCCACGGGCAATCCTCCCTCCGATAATTTACCATAAATATATTATAACATGAAAAAACCCCCTCGGCGAGGGGGCTTTTTCCCGCAATTTAGCCCTGGCTGATTGCGCCAGTGGGGCAAGCTTCTGCACAGCTACCACAATCTACACATGCATCAGCATCAATGGAGTAGATATCCCCTTCCTTGATGGCGCCATTCGGGCAGGTATCCATGCAGGTACCGCAAGCTACACACTCATCGGAGATTTTGTAGGCCATTCCTCACACCCCCTTTCCCTATGTGGAAAATTAAAGTTCCATAATTTCTTCTTCTTTATGTTCAGCTAATTTATCGATTTCTTTAATATATTTGTCAGTCAGCTTCTGAACCTCATCCTGACCGCGTCTAACTTCATCTTCAGAAATGCCTCCAGCTTTCTCCTGAGCTTTCAGCTCATCATTTGCCTCTCTTCTCACATTCCGCACAGCAACCCGGGCCTCTTCCGCCTTTTTCTTAACCACTTTTACCAGCTCAGTCCGCCGCTCCTGGGTCAATTGCGGAATAGCAATACGAATTACGGTACCGTCATTGTTGGGGGTCAGCCCCAAATCGGATTTCATTATCGCTTTCTCAATTTCATTCAAAACACTCCGGTCCCAGGGTTGAACTACCAGCAACCTGGGTTCAGGAGCGGAAATATTAGCCAGCTGGTTAACAGGAGTTGGCACACCATAATAGTCCACTGTTACCTTCTCCAGCAAAGCGGGAGTTGCGCGTCCAGCCCGCAGAGAAGCCAGTTCTTTTTTTAGTACAGCCACTGCTTTTTGCATTTTCTCTTCATGCTCACGAATGATTTCTTTAATCATTTCGTCTCTTCACCTCCAACTAATGTACCGATCTTTTCTCCCAGTACTACTTTCTGGATATTGCCCTCTTCATTAAGGTTGAAGACAATAATGGGAATACTGTTATCCATACACAGGGAAGTGGCGGTTGAATCCATTACCCCCAGCCCCAGTTGTAAGACATCCAGATATGTAAGTTCTTTAAACAGTCGGGCAGCGGGGTTTTTCTTGGGATCAGAATCATAGACCCCATTTACTTGCTTGGCCATCAGGATAACTTCCGCTTCTATTTCGGCAGCCCGCAAAGCTGCGGTGGTATCAGTAGAAAAATAGGGGTTACCAGTGCCGGCTGCAAAGATCACCACCCGTCCTTTTTCCAGATGGCGAATCGCTCTCCTTCTTATATAAGGCTCAGCTACCTGCCGCATCTCAATGGCCGTTTGTACCCTGGTATCCACGCCCAGGTTTTCCAGGGCATCCTGCAGGGCCAGAGAATTCATCACAGTAGCCAGCATACCCATATAATCAGCAGTAGCCCTGTCCATGCCTTTAGCACTACCGGCCACTCCGCGCCAGATATTACCTCCACCCACAACGATAGCAACCTGGACTCCCAGTTTTACAATTTCACTAATCTGGCGGGCAATGTTCTGAACAGTATGCTGGTCAATGCCAAAACCCTGTCCACCAGCCAGCGCCTCACCGCTTAGTTTAAGAACAACCCGTTTATATTTTGGAACTGTCATGGGCCAACCTCCTGTATTTGTATAATCAATTCTACAACGGTGGCCGATTTCCTTTTGTTTTCAGAAATATTTTTACAAAAAAGAGAACACAAAAATGTGTTCTCTTTTATTACCAACTACCGCTGCAGCTCCTTCATAACTTCGGCAGCAAAATCATCCTGCCGTTTCTCCAGACCTTCACCCATTTCGTAACGAACAAACCGTCTGACATTAATATTTTCACCGATTTTGGCAATTTTTTCCTTGATAAGTTGTTCTATGGTGATGTCCGGATTTTTAACAAAAGGCTGCTCCAGCAAGCATACTTCTTTGTAGAACTTTTCAATTCTTCCTTCCACCATTTTTTCGACGATATTTTCGGGTTTGCCTTCATTAAGAGCTTGAGCCCGCAGAATCTGCTTTTCTTTTTCAATTACATCAGCAGGCACTTCTTCCCGCCGGACATACTGAGGCTTGGAAGCAGCAATTTGCATAGCAATATCCTTGCCCAACTGCTGGAATTCCTCGGTTTTGGCCACGAAGTCAGTCTCACAGTTAATTTCCACCAGGACACCTACACGGCCGCCAGCATGTATGTACGATGTAACGATCCCTTCAGCTGCAATCCGGCCAGCTTTTTTGGCTGCTGCAGCCAGCCCCTTTTCCCGCAGATATTCAACAGCCTTTTCCATATCACCATTGGTTTCCTGCAATGCCTTTTTGCAGTCCATCATCCCGGCACCGGTTCTTTCTCTTAGTTCTTTAACTGCCTGTGCAGATATCATCACGATAACCTCCTTAAATTTTTGTAATAAAAAGGGTGGGCCCGAGTTTCCCGGCCACCCACCCGACTTTACTACTCGGTCATTTGCTGTCCTTGCAAACCTTCCAGAATAGCATCTGCCATTTTGCTGGTTAACAGCTTTACCGCCCTGATGGCATCATCATTACCGGGAATAACGTAGTCTACCTCATCTGGATCACAGTTAGTATCCACAATAGCGACCACCGGTATACCCAGTCGCCGCGCTTCAGCAACAGCAATTTTTTCTTTCCGCGGGTCGACCACGAACAAGGCACCGGGCAGTTCCTTCATATCCTTAATGCCGCCCAAGAATTTTTCCAGTCTGGCTTTTTCTTTTAACAGTTCGGCCACCTCTTTCTTGGGCAGTACGGCAAAGGTACCATCCTGCTCCATTCTCTCCAGCTCATGCAGCCGTTCAATTCTTTTCCGAATGGTGGTGAAGTTGGTCAGCATACCACCCAACCAACGCTGATTTACATAGAACTGACCACAGCGGACAGCTTCCTCTTTCACAGCTTCCTGCGCTTGTTTCTTGGTTCCTACAAACAGCACAGTCTTGCCTTCTTCAGCTACACTGCGCAGGAAATTGTAGGCTTCCTCTACTTTCTTAACAGTTTTTTGCAAATCGATAATGTAAATTCCGTTCCGGTCAGTGAAGATATATTCCCGCATTTTGGGGTTCCACCGCCGGGTTTGGTGTCCGAAGTGAACACCGGCTTCCAGTAATTGTTTCATGGAAACGACTGACATATTTACACCTCCATTAGTTTTACCTCCGCCCCCATCTTCTTCGCTGCCCACCTGTCTCCAGGCACTCGGCAGCGAATCCGGAGACGTGTGTATTTTACACACCATTTGCTATTTTAACATAACTTGATTTAATTGGCAAGGGTTCAGTGGGTCAGGGTTTTAAGAATGTCAGCAACCGATGTGTTTTGTTTTATCTGATAAGTTCCCGCTTTAAACTTCCGGGCCAGTCCCGCCTTATCCACTTCCATCAGAAAAGCTTTTTTATCCTGGATTAATCCTTCTGCCAGCAGAATATCCGCTATTTTTTCTGAAGTAACCCCTTTGGGCAAAACCACTAGAACCATGCGTTCTGCTGATTGTTGCTGGGCAGGCTGGACCGGCAAACGTTGCTGGGCTTGTTTTTCCCATTCTTTCCTGGCGTTGGCCAGTTCCTGGGCTACCTTTTCCGCCGCCTCCTGTCGAGTAATCATACCCAGGGAGCGGGCCCGGCTAATTAGTTCTGCTTCTGATAACTGCAGGTTGCTTTTTGCAAAAAACAGGGCTAAACCGCCCAGTACCAGGCCTATGCCCAAACCGCGCCAAAAGGCTTGCCTACCCATTATCGCCCTGCCTCCTTGCCAAATAAATCTATAATCAGCTGGGCTTCCCCTTTGCCTATTCCCAGACGGGCCGCAATTTCATCTATCGATAGCCCTGATTGCCATAAGGCTATGATTTCATCTTTATTTTTAAACCGGGAATCCATTTTCTTCTGCGGCTCCTTATCTTTTTCCCGGTTTTCTTTAACTTTGTCCTTAGTTTTAGGCTTTTTCATAACCTGTGGGTCTCCATCCGATACCACTGTTTTTTCCAGCCTGTTAACCAGTTTTTCTGCCGCTTCTTCCACTTCTGTCAATAACAAGGCTACATCTGCTTTTGCCTGTTCAACCCTGGTCAATATCGTTAATAGTTCGTCCTGACGTTTCAGATTTTCCCTTTTTTCCAGCCAGAAACTCCAGCCCAGAGCCAGTATACCTGCTAACAACATCCACCATTCTAATGTCACCGCAAATCGTCTCCTATACCAGAATATCCAGATGTTCCTTTTTCCCTTCTTCCCGTTCTTCCTGCTTTTCTTTGTCTTTTTCCGTTTTTTTTCGTACACGACTGCCCAGCGTTTTGCTGCTGGCTTGAATCTTTTGTTTCACATTTCGGGTCTGTTTATCCAGTTGAGCGCTGAATTCCTGATTAGCCTGCTGGCGAGCAGCCAGCTCAGTTTGCTGGATTTTGCTTACTTCCTGAACTTTAATGAAAGTATTTTGCATATCAACAGGCTTAATACCCATCGCTCTCCCCCTAACGCAAAGGCCGCATTTCGATTTCACCTTCCTGATTCAGCTGAAAAGACACGTATTGCACGGGTTCATCGATAATCAGGGTCTGGTCACCAATGACGATCCGGGTTCCGGGATGGACAATTTTTTCTATCATTATTTTGCCTTCAATTGAGGTTTGCAATAAAGTTAATAGCTCCTGCTCCTCGACTATCAAATTTTTTAATTCAGCTTCCAGATTAATTACTGATCGTTTTACCTTAATTAACAATGCCTTCTTTTCATCAGGAAGCTCACCGGCCTTTTCCTTCATTCGCTGCAGAAGGTCAATGATTTGCTTTGCTTTGGTCAAACTTTGTTGAACTGCTGTCAGCCCGGATACAGTCGCTAAATATCTAAGTTTCAGTTTCGGGCTTACTCCAGCTTCCAGCAAAGTATGAGTCCCCATCGGTGCTCCCACAGTTTTGGCCCGGATGTCCCGTCCAGCCCGGACTTCCCCGCCGGCAATCAGAGCTTTGCTGCCTTCCACTATGACCGAACCTTCCGCAATTACCTGGCTGTGCATAATCCCTTTCCCGATTTGCACATTCCCGCCACATTCAATGAATGCGTTTTCAACATAGGCTGCAAACAGGTTACCCTGACAGGATATCTGAGCGCCTTTTTTGCCAATAATGCCATTACGTACCCGCAAATGTCCCCCGGCCTGGATACTGCCTCCTAAGACAGCACCACCTACTTCCACATCAGCGGTAGCTTTGACCTGAAATCCGCCAAGCACATCACCGGTGATACGGATGGTGCCATCAAAATCAATGTTTCCGGTGGAAAAATCCACATTACCCCGCACCTCATATATATCAGATACGGTTACTTTGCCATTAATCAAGGCCACATGTCCGTTTTTTTCTGCAACAATTATATTTTCCTCCTGCAAAAGGCGCGTTCCTTTTCCTGCTTTCAAGACCACATCTTTTGCCTTTTTAGCAGGAATCACCCGACCAAATATGTCCATTCCATCCTGGCCAGGTACAGGAGGAACCCGCTCGGCCAGCACATCCCCGGCTTTAACCTGTTGAATCAGTTCCAGGTTATAATAGTCGACCGACCCGTCCTGACGGGCTTTGGGAGTTAGAGGGAGCCCATTAATTTCAAAATGATATTTAATACAAGCATCTATTCCAGCTACAGGTTCCCGGCCCCGGGCTAGTAGAATTTTTTCGCCATTCCGTTTTACAATAGCGGTTTTAATATTTTCCTCAATCAAACCATATTTAATCTTCCGTTCATTGATAGCTTTCCAGACCAATTGTTCCAGTTTCTGGTCACTTTCTTCTGCTGCTGCAAGCAGCTGTAAAAAGGCTGTCATGTTATCCGCACTGGTTTCGAGACTTAAAACGATTTTCTTTTCTTTCTGCTGATCCATGACAGCCCCTCCCCCGGTTATTCCGCAAAAATCTTTTGCTTCTGTCGACTGAGCCGGCCCCGTAACCGGAAAATTGCTTTGGTATGCAGCTGTGAAACCCGGGATTCACTAACTCCAATTACTTGTCCTATCTCCTTTAAGGTCAAACCATTATAATAATACAGGGCTACAACTAGTTTCTCCTTTTCTGGCAGTTTGGCAATAGCGTCGGCAAGAATTTGCTTGACTGCTTGAAGCTGAAACTGTTCCTCAAGGGTTGGTTGACTTTTGTCGGCGATCAATTCATGGAATCCGGCAGTATTTTCTTCTTCCCCAGGAATCAATTCATCAAGGGAAAAAATAACCCCCTGGGAGCTCTGTACCAGCAGCTGCTGATATTGCTCCTCTGACAAACCTAAAGCCTGGCAAATTTCTTCATCCGTAGCCGACCTACCCAAACGCTGTTCTAACTCCCAAATTCCCTGTTCTAATTTCTTTACTCTGGCTCTTACTGAAGCTGGCATCCAATCCAGCTGGCGCAAGCCATCGATTATCGCCCCTTTGATGCGGGCTACCGCATAAGTTTCAAATTTGATGCCTCGCTCAGGCTCAAACCGTTCGATGGCTTCCAGTAAACCAAAGGTACCAAAACTTAATAATTCATCATAAGTGATACTGGATGGCAAGCCTGAAATAAGCCTGCCCGCCACATATTTAACGAGATGAGCATAACGTTTAATGAGGGCCTCCTTCAACTCTGGTCCTTTTTTTTCTTTATATTCTGCCCAGAGCTGTTCATCCTTTTGCCCGCTCAATTTAATGGCCAACATGGGCTCACCTCTTTAGATATGATAGTTTTTAGCTGCCATAGTACGAATATGCACAAGCCCTGTTTCCAGGTCAAATTCAATGGTTCGCCCGATATTTCCTCCAGTGTCCTCCGCCAGCAAAGGAATATCCCAGGCAGCAAGGGCTGTTTTTACCGCTTCCACATTTCTCTGTCCCACTTTCATGATTTCATGTTCACCACCAAAGGAAAACATCTGGGCCCCGCCTGCAATCTTAGCTTTTAACCGACGGCGGCAAGCCCCATGGTTTTCCAGCAACTGGATTAGTGCCGGTACGGCTGTATCAGCAAATTTCGCGGGATTTCCCACTACCCTGGCTTTAGTGCTATCTGGCAGCATAATATGGGCCATGCCGCCTTTTTTGCTGAGAAAATCCCAGAGACATATGCCTACACAGGAACCCAGACCAGAAGTCAATAACCGGGCAGGAGCCTGTCCTATCTTTAAATCAGCCATCCCAACTTTTATAATCTCCATCTCAACTTACACTCCCAGCGCCGTAACTATAACTCTAAGGGAATCAGGCTCAGGCAAGAGGAAAAAGTGCCCGATCATTTCCTTGTGATTTAGCTTGAATATGGTCTCTATTATCAGTACCTCATTGGAAACATGCCCTAGTTCCGCAGCAACACTAGAAAGGATATTGCAGCCATAATCCAGGGCCACCCCCGGTATCGAAGGATAAAATCTGATACCAGTAAAGCCAGTAATGGCCGCTAGAAAACCTCCTGTTACGATATTTCCGACTTCAGCCAGGGCCGATAACTCAAACTGATTAAAATTCCCCGTCTCAGTTACAGAGCGCTGTAACAGCATTTCCACCAGTTGCTGGGCCATGGATTGCGGCAAGAGCCATAAAACTTCTCCTGGAGCTTGCCCCTTAACCTTCTGGTAAATACCATAAACAGTTTCCTGGCAAATAGGCGATGCTTCCAGAATCTCCTGATAAGAAACAATATTTATCTCCGGCACTGACATCTCTACTCTCTGACCCAGCATGGTGGCCAGAGCAGTGGCACCATTACCAGCACCAATATTGCAAACTTCCCTGATTACATCCAGCTGCGCTTCACTCAATTTTTTGAATTCCCCCACCCCAATTCCTCCTTAAATTGCCGTTTCAATACCATCACTACCCGATCTGGCAATTTAACAAAAGCGTCAATATATTTTTCGTAGATATCAGTTTGAATCTGATCTTCTCCTACCTTGGTTACACTGCTAATTTCATCAGCCAGTACCCCAAACATACCCTCCTGTTCAGTCAAAATTATAATTCGGTTTTCTTCAGTGCTTAACGGTTCCGGCAAGCCAAACAACCGGTGCAAAGAAAGGACTGGTACTACTGTTCCCCGCAGGTTTATCACCCCGAGAATATAGGAGGGTGTCCGCGGCACCCTGGTAATTTTAACGAGCGGAAAAATTTCCTTCACTCTGTTGATATAAAGACCATACCATTTGTTTTGTAAACGAAATACAACAATTTGAACCTCCACTGCCTTTACCTCCCCGTCAATAGGGATGGGACATCCAGGATCAAGGCAACTTCACCATTGGCTAAAATGGTAGCACCTGCAATGCCTGAAATCCCTGTCAAAAGTGGGCCCAGGGACTTGATGACGATTTCCTGCTGTCCCAGCAGTTCGTCCACGATCAACCCTATCCTCTGTCTCCCTGTTCTGACAATAACCACAGGCAATTCTGTTTCCGGCTCTGGTATCTCCCAGGGGTGTTCCAGCAATTCTTTTAAAATGTACACAGGAACCAGTACTTCCCTTAGTTTTATATAATAAGCCCCCTGTAGTTCCAGAATATCCCTTTGTAAAATTGCCGCTGTTTCTTCGATATAGCCGATCGGTACTGCATAGGTCTCCTGACCGATCTTGATAAGTAAGCTCTGCAAAATCGCTAAAGTTAAAGGCAAAATAATGTGCACAGTGGTGCCCTGATGCAAACGAGAATTCAGCATAATCCGCCCATTGAGGGATTCAATTTTTTTCTTCACTGCATCCATTCCCACACCACGGCCAGAAATATCGGTCACTTTTTCTGCTGTACTCAATCCCGGTCGGAAAATCAGAGCCAGTTTTTCCTCTTCACTCATTTGTTCCGCTTCAACGCTATTGATAAGACCGTTCTGCAAAGCCTTTTGTACTACTTTCTCAGTATCAATCCCTTTGCCATCATCCTTAATTTCAATGACCACATGATTCCCTTCATGAAAAGCCGAAAGACTGATGGTTCCGGCAGCTGGTTTTCCTTTTGCCAGCCGCTCAGCAGGGGATTCAATACCGTGGTCAATGGCATTTCGCAGTAGATGCACCAGTGGCTCCCCAATTTCATCTATCACCGTGCGATCCAGCTCTGTATCAGCTCCATAAACCTGAAAATCGATCTCTTTTCCCAGTTCTCTGGCCAGATCCCTAACCATGCGAGGAAAACGATTGAACACCGTCTCAACTGGTACCATGCGAACTTTCATTACCAGGTTTTGTAATTCGGAGAAAATAAAATCCATTTGTTCGATAGTCTCGTTAAGTTCTTTCAGTCCATTTTTCCTGGCGATGGCGAATAAGCGGGTTTTATTTATTACCAGTTCTCCCACCAGGTTCATCAATATATCCAGTTTCTGAATATCCACCCTGAGGGTTTGAGCTTTCAACTGTCCTGACGGTTTCTTATCAGATTCTACCGCTGGTTTTATCGTTTCCTGCCCTGATGATACTGCCGGTTTTTCTGTTTTTGTTTCCTGTACCGGTCTGGCCTGAAGCTGAAAGGCTTCGATGTGATAGCTTTCCAGTTCAGAGACAGATTGCATAGCTGTTTCTACTGCACTGGCTGATTCGGAGCTTATTAACAGAAATTCCACTATCCGGTCAAAATTGTCTTCTTCAATTTCCGATGTGTCAGGTACGGTTTTAATAATTTCCCCCAGCTGCTCCAAATTGCGATAAACCATCAATACCCGGGGCACTTTCATTAAACAATCTTCCCGTAGAATTACTTTGATTTTCCAGACATTTAACCCCTGGCTACTGGCATCCTGTACCACTCTTACTTCATACTCATTGAGTACCATAGCAGGTGCGGGGGAAGTTGTCGGTTTAGACTCTTCATTTTTTTTGGTAGTAACTGATTCAGCGGCCTCAGGTTGATGATTCCTAAGCTGATTGATAATATCCTGCGGCGATGTTTGAATACTGCCCTGGCTGGCGACTTCCTCCAGCATAATTTCCAGCGTATCAGCTACTTTCAGCAAAAGGTCAATCCCATTGGAACTGATACATTGCTGGGTTCCCCGGTAGGGTTGCAAGAAACTTTCCATTTCATGGGTAAGTTCGGCCATCTGGGTAAAACCCATCGTTGCCGACATTCCTTTCAAAGTATGGGCACTGCGAAAGAGCTCATTGATGGTTTCCAGGTTACACGGATCTTTTTCCAGCTCCAGCAAACACTCACTGATTTTTTGCAAATGCTCCCGTGCTTCCTCAAAAAATATGGTTAGATACTGGGACAGATCCACAATTCTCCCCTCCCCTGGGCTATAGCCATTTCATTATCTCCAGGGCAATTTTATTCAAAGGCACAACTACATCAACGCCACCTTTTTGGATTGCTACTTTTGGCATACCAAAAACCACACATGAACTTTCATCCTGGGCGATAGTTTTACCCCCGGACTTTTTGATTTCCACCATTCCATCAGAGCCATCCCCACCCATACCGGTCATAATCACCCCGATTTTGGGCAGATTTAAGCGGGCTACTGATTTCATCATTACATCTACTGATGGTCGATGTCCGGAAACCGGTGGTGACTGGTTTAGACTGATAAAGTAACTGCCCTGATTTTGACGAACTTCCATATGATAGTCTCCAGGTGCGATATAAACGATCCCGTTTTTGATTTCCTCTCCATCTTCCGCTTCCTTGACTACTAAATGAGAAATGCTGTCCAGTCTCTCTGCCAGCGATTTGGTAAATCCTCTGGGCATATGCTGTACAATCAGGATAGCCGCCGGTAAATTGCGTGGAAACTGGGTCACCACTTCCTGTAAGGCCCTGGGCCCTCCTGTGGATGTACCGATTGCAACCAGCTTGGAAACACGCTGAAAAGCAGTGAGCTTTGCCCCTGTCTGAGGAAGGAGCGAGAGGCTGCTGCTCGTTTTTTTCAATTTGGCCAGAGCAGCATTGCTTACTTTAATGATTAGTTCCTCCTGGACTTTATCCAAATCAAAACTAATTTGTCCTGAAGGTTTGGCTACAAAATCCACCGCTCCCAGTTCCAGAGCTTTAATGGTAGCTTCTGCCCCTTCTGTCGTCAGAGAACTGAGCATAACCACTGGGAGTGGGAATTGTTCCATAATTATTTTTAAAGCTTCCAGGCCGTTCATGACCGGCATTTCCACGTCCAGAGTCATCACCTGGGGTTTTAGTTCCTGGACCTTTTCTATGGCTTCCTGACCATTTTTGGCATATCCGACTACTTTGATTTTACCGCTGCTTTCTAAGATCCTGGTGATGTACTGGCGCATAAATGCTGAATCATCAACAACTAAAACTTTTAATGGTTCCATAGCCAAACCCCCTATAACAATCCCTTCTTTCTCAGCTCCCGTTGCCGATCGAAAATGTATTTTATGATTTTATCCCTGTCCCGTTCTTCAATAATAGTAAACTGTATACCGATATTGTAACCTTTTTTGGGTTTTTCCAGGGGCAGGCAGCGTACTACCTTGCCTACGGCGATGATTTTATCCTTTGGCAGTTTTAAATGGAGTTCCAGTTCGGTCCCCAGTTCCAGGGGTTGCGGGATTTCGATGCGCACGCCGCCACCGGAAATATCTTTGGTTACAGTATCAGTTCCGGTTATATCATCTTCTTGCAGTTTATAAAAGGTCAGGGGAACGCTGTCATCCAGGCGGACGTAGTTGCGTCTCTGTACCCGATTTACTGATTCTGGAATGCTAATGGATAATATCGCTTGGGGAGCTGTGGCCCGGGAAATTACTTCAGATTTAAAGCTGTATATTGCCGACTGGTCAAAATACCGCACCAGAATTTGGCTTCCTACTCTTACGGGAACAGGTACTCCTTTACTAAAGGGCAAAGCGAGGATGATTCTGTCAGGTGCAATCTCTTCTACTCGGCTGCGGTAAACCCCGGAAAGATTTTCTTCCAGCAATTCTATTTCCACATTCTGGTTTACCGACAGCTGCGGTACTACCGCCACTCAAATCCCTCCCTCAACTGAAGAAACCAATAATTTTGTTAAAAAATGATTTAACTCCACCTGGCGGTTTTTGGGTATCCTGCCCCGTTAATAATTTATCGGCAATTCCTTTCATACAGGTACTGGCCAAGCAATTGGGGTATTTTAAAACAAAAGGTTCCTGATATTTTACCGCCTTGGATACATGGAGATCATCCCAGATAAAACCCAGTTGCTCCAAATTCAATTTCAAGAAACGCTGTGAAACCATGGTTAGTTTATTGGCTGTATTTTTGCCTTCCTCCATGTTTTCGACCCGGTTGACCACCAGACTAATGCGGGCATCCGGTTTCTTGCTATGCAAAGCCTTTATTAAACCATAAGCATCTGTAATACTGGTCGGCTCCGGTGTGCAGACCACAATTACTTCATCTGCCGCCTGCACAAAAGCCAGCACATTCCGGTTCAGACCGGCACCGGTATCGATAAGGAGTATGTCTGCCATACCCTCTAATTCCTGCAGGCTCTTAATAAAGGTATTGAGTTTTTTGCGGGATATATTAGCCAGTTCCTGAATTCCCGACCCTCCTGCAATGATCCCCAGTCCACCCGGGCCAGTTGTAATTATATCTCTAATATTCATCTCATCTTTAATGAGATTATAAAGGGTATATTTAGGAGTTACACCCAGGACTACATCCACATTGGCCAACCCCAAATCAGCATCGAAAACCAGTACCTTTTTACCTAATTTTGTTAAAGTAAGGGCCAGGTTAATGGTAAAATTGGTTTTACCGACCCCGCCTTTCCCTGACGTTACAGCAATAACCCTGGTTCGGTTAAAGCGCGGATCTTTTTCTCTCAGCTCAGCCTCAGCCTGTTTCTTTAAATTCAAAGCCAGTTGCCGTAGTTTTTCTGCCTGATCAGCCATGGCTTATCTCTCCTTTATCAGTTTACCAGCTAACCAGGTCGGGTCAGCTTCACTGATATCATCTGGTACTTCTTGTCCCGTTGTAACATAGACTAAAGGCTTCCTGGTTTTTTGCAGAACTGAGAGAATACCGCCAAAAGAAGAAGTTTCATCAATTTTGGTAAGAATAATTTTGTCAAACTCTATATCCCGGTAATTTTCAACAATCTCCAGCATATCTTTTCGTTTTGTCGGTGCACTCAGAACCAAATAGGTTTCATCGGGCTGGGCCGCAGCAATAAAGCTTTTGAGTTCCACCATTTTATCTTTGTTGCGGTGACTGCGCCCGGCCGTATCGATTAGCAGTAAATCTTTATCCTGATGTTTTTCGATGGCCTCTTTCATGTCCTTAGGCGAATAAACTACTTCCACAGGCAGCCCCATAATATCTCCATAGGTTTTTAGTTGCTCAACTGCTGCAACCCGATAAGTATCTGAAGTCAGTAACGCTACTGCAAAATTTTGCTTGATAGCAAAGTTAGCAGCAATTTTAGCAATCGTGGTAGTTTTACCAACCCCTGTTGGCCCAATGAAAGAGACAACCAGCGGTCTTTCTTTGTTTTTATTCTTTTTTACAGTAATAGGTTTACCTTTTTTAAAATATTTCTCCAGGACATGCAGTATCTTCTCCTCTTCTGTTTGACTCTCTTCCTCACTTGCTCTAAGCTGTTTAAAAATCTTTCTTAATATGTTTTCTTCAACTTCCTTGTCCTGAAGCAGGGCCCAGTATTTTTTCCCTTCTTCTGACAACTCGGCTGGGATTTTCTTTTCATCCACTATTTCTGCCATACGGTCAATTTTCTCTTTCAGTTCATGAATTTCCTGCTTCAATTCGACATTTATTTGTTTGTCCTGGATCTCAACAGGCTGTGACGGTACTGGAGGAGAGGAAATTTTTTCTTCAACCGCAGCGGTAACCTCTACCATCTGGCGGCCAAAGAGCCCGAAAAATCCACCCTCACGAAATTTGCGGGTATGGATGATCACAGCATCTCGCCCCATATCATTTCTGACTTTCAGCATCGCCTCATTAACTGTAGGTGCCACAAAGCGTTTTACTTTCATTTCAGATGGTCACCGTCCCAACCGCTTGAATTTGTACATTCCCTTCCAGTTCATTGTAGGAAAGGATGGGTAAATCCGGTAATACCCGTTCCACGATTCTGCGGATATAAATTCGCAATAAGGGCGGACAAAACAACACAGGCTGAATCCCCCGCTGCCATTGCTGATTAACAGCATTCTGTAAACTGGTGTAGAATTTCTGAGCCGACATCGGATCTAAAGCGATATAGGAACCATGTTCTGTCTGCTGTAGATTTTCTCTCAATTGCTGTTCCAGCTCCGGGGCCAGGGTCAGGACAGCTATTTGTCCGTCTCGTGCGAACTGTCTGGTAATCTGTCTTGATAAAGCTTGACGAACATATTCAGTCAGCACATCAATGTCTTTGGTGGCCCGGGCCTGGTCTGCCAGGGTTTCCAGAATGGTAACCAGATCGCGAATGGAGATTTTCTCCCTTAACAGGTTAGCCAGAACCTTCTGGATTTCACCCAGATTCAACAGGTCAGGCACCAGTTCCTCAACCACCGCCGGATTGGTTTCTTTCACATTATCCAGCAGTTTTTTCACATCCTGCCGGCCCAGAATCTCATGGGCATGAGACTTGATGATTTCCGTCAAATGAGTTGCCAGTACCGAGGATGGGTCTACAACAGTATAACCTTTTAGTTCCGCTTCTTCTTTCAGATGAGCAGGAATCCACTTGGCCGGTAAGCCAAAAGCCGGTTCAACCGTGTCTATTCCTGCTATATCATCCTCCGCCAGACCAGCATTCATTGCCAGATAGTGGTCGACCATCAATGTACCGGAAGCAACTTCTACTCCTTTGATTTTTATAACATAGCTGTTAGGTCTAAGCTGCATATTGTCCCGCATCCGAATGGGAGGCAAGACAATTCCCAGCTCCAGGGCACACTGACGGCGAATCATTACTACCCGGTCCAGCAAATCCCCACCCTGTGAGCTGTCTACCAGTGGAATCAAACTGTAGCCCAGCTCCAGTTCCATCAAATCCACCTGTAACAGGGAAAGCACATTTTCCGGCTTGCGGGCTTCTTCCGCTTCTTTAACTACTTCCTCTTCTACCGTCTCCTCACTGGTCTTTGCAGCCCGGTTTATTTGCCAGGCCAGTCCCCCCAGGATAGAGGCCAGTAATATCATCGGCAAAGGAGGCATGCCCAGCAAAGCCAGCAGCAGCAAGGCAGCCGCAGCTAAAGCCAGGGCCCGTGGACTATTAAACATTTGTCCGACCAGTTCCTGTCCCAGACTGGATTCCGAAGCAGCCCGTGTTACTGTGATACCTGTGGCCACTGAAATCAGCAATGCAGGAATTTGAGTAACCAGACCATCACCAACCGAAAGCACCGTATAAGTCCTCAGGACCTGGGTAATATCGCTGGCTCCATTTTGAACGAGCCCGATTATAAACCCACCGATGACATTGATTGCAGTAATAACCAGAGAGGCGATAGCATCTCCTTTTACGAACTTGGAAGCACCATCCATAGCCCCGTAGAAATCAGCTTCCCGCTGAATATTTTTCCTGCGCTCTTTCGCTTCCTGGTCATTGATTAAACCAGCGTTTAAATCAGCATCAATACTCATTTGCTTACCGGGCATCGCATCCAAAGTAAAGCGAGCAGCAACTTCCGATACCCGCTCTGCCCCTTTGGTAATGACCAGAAACTGAATTACCACCAGGATTAAGAAAATAATAAAACCAACTACCGCATTACCTCCAATAACAAACTCACCAAAGGTTCTGATTATCTCCCCCGCTTCCCCCCGGTTCCCCAGAATCAAGCGAGTAGAAGATACATTCAAAGAAAGCCGGTAGAGAGTCATAACCAGCAACAAAGTGGGAAAAGCGGAAAACTCCAGGGCATCTTTAATATACATTGTCACCAGCAAAATTACTAAAGACAAGCTGATATTAATGGTCAGCAATACGTCCAGAAGCCGCGGCGGCAGAGGGATAACCATCAACAAAATCATCATGATTACTGCTCCTGCTACCACTATATCGCTATTGCGAAAGCCTCTCGAAGCCGCTGTTTGTGGTGTTGCCACAACGCCACCTCCTTCGGGCTATATTTTCCCTTTTAGCTTGTAAACATAAGCCAGCACTTCAGCCACAGCTTGAAATAGTTCTGGCGGGATAAACTCACCGATTTCAACGCTTTTATATAAAGCTTGTGCCAGTGGCTTGTTTTCAACAGTAACAACCCCGTGTTCCCGGGCAATTTCTTTTATTCGTTTTGCTAACAAATCTGCACCCTTGGCTACTACCACAGGAGCAGGCATTTTGCCAGCCTGGTATTTGATAGCCACCGCAAAGTGGGTCGGGTTAGTTATAACCACATCAGCCCTGGGAACTTCTTGCATCATTCTTCTTTGAGCCAGAGCTCTCATTCTTTCTTTAATTTTAGCTTTAATTTGCGGGTTACCTTCCGTTTGTTTGTATTCCTCTTTAATTTCTTCCTTACTCATGCGCAAAGATTTGTTAAATTCCCAGCGCTGATAAGCATAATCAAATAATGCCAGCACCACCAGCATACCTGATGTGTATAACCCAATCTTAATAATCATATGGCCGATAAAAGCGAGACCAGTATTTAATTCAACGGTTTGCAGACCGGGAAAAAACATAATCTGATTTTTAATGATCCCATAGGCAACAAGAGCAACAATAGTTACCTTAAACAGAGATTTAATTAATTCCACCAGGGTTCTCTTGCTGAAAATCCGTTTAAAACCTTCAACGGGATCTATGCGCTCCCACTTCATCGTTAACCCTTCAGTAGTTAACAGAAAACCCGTTTGAATCAGATTAACCGCTACACCGGCGATGATTGCCCCCAGCAAAAGCGGTATGAGGATCTTGGCTCCAACGAGAATCCCCTGCCAGAGGAGAACTGGAATAGTGTTGGTTGTTAGTAAATGCTCTTTTAACTGCACACCGTAGATATTTCGAATAAATTCTCCCATAGTCTGGTAGGCAAAATTACTGGTCAAATACAAAATAGTAAAGGCACTTAGCAATACGAAGGCTGAACCAACTTCAGGGCTCCGGGGAACCTGACCTTTTCTGCGCGCTTCTTGCCGGCGTTTAGGGGTGGCCTCTTCGGTTTTTTCACCGGCAAAAAGCTGTAATTGCTGTAATTTTAGTTCCAGCATGTCCGTCCCCCTTATCCATGCATGAATGTGGCCAGCAAATCAAACCCCTGCCAGAAAACCTGATTTAAAATCTTTACATAGAGAGGCAGACTTAGCATCAAAAAAATCAAGCCAATAAAGATTTTCAATGGTAAGCCCACAACAAAAATATTCATTTGAGGTACAGTGCGAGCTAGAATCCCCAGCGCTATATCAACTACTAGTAGAACCCCCACTACCGGCAAAGCAATTTGTAACCCGGTAATTACTGTAAAAGGAAACCAGTTAAAAACCAGGGTACTAACCCCCATCTCCAGCCAGGGCTGGCCAGGTTTTAACAAGGTAAAACTCTTGATCAGTGTCATGACCAGTAAATGATGACTGTCAGTTAACAAAAAAATCAGTACTGCCAGCATGTTCTTAAAATTGCCAATCAATGGCATGGCCTGTCCAAAAGTTGGATCCACCAGGGTGGCCATGGATAAACCGATTTGCAGGTCTATCATCTCTCCTGCCAGACTGATGGCCGCAAAAACCAGATAGATCACAAATCCCAGCGCCAGACCAAAAGTGAATTCATTGAGAGCTAACCAGACAAACCCGTAAATATTAGTGAAGGCAGGTAGCTGCTGAGGTGGCAGGCTGATGGTAACTAAAGCAGCTAGAATAAGAGCAATAGCTATTCTCAGTTGTTGGGGAAGTACACGAGCACTGAAAACCGGTGCGATTACCATCAGTCCACCAATACGGAAAAAAGCCAGAAGAAAAACTGGCAATTTTTGCTCTATTAATAGTAATTCTTGCATAGCTCAACCCCTGTTAACCGATAAATTTATGCAAATTCCCCAGTAGATTACCGGCAAAACTCAATAAAACATTCATCATCCAGGGGCCAAAAATCAGCAGCACTGCCAGGACTGCCAGGATCTTGGGTACAAAAGCCAGGGTAGCCTCTTGAATTTGGGTGGTTGCCTGAAAGATACTAACCAGCAAACCCACCAGTAAGCTGCCCAGCAACACCGGCGCGGAAACCAAAACAATAGTAAATATTGCTTCTTTTCCCAGATAAATAATAAAGTCCTGGGTCATAGTTTTTCACCCTATCTAAAACTCAAAATTAATGACTGCACAACCAGATCCCAGCCATCTACCAGTACAAACAGCAATAACTTGAAAGGTAGTGAAATCATCATTGGAGGTAACATCATCATACCCATGGACATTAAGGCGGAAGCTACAATCATATCAATCACAATAAATGGGATAAAAAGGAGAAAACCCATTTCAAAAGCTGTTTTTAATTCACTAATAACAAAAGCAGGAATAATTACATAAGTGGGTATATCTCGATAAGTCCTGGGTTTCTCCAGTTTATGCAAGCGGATAAATAAGGCCAGGTCTTTTTCCCGGGTTTGCTTCAGCATAAATTCGCGTATAGGATCTATTGCCTTAGTTAAAGCTTCCTGCTGGGTAATTTTCCCTGCAAAATAAGGTTGTAAAGCATTTTTATTAACCTGATTAAAGGTAGGTGCCATAGTGAAAAATGTCAAAAAGAGAGCTAAACCTATGATCACCTGGTTCGGTGGCATTTGCTGAGTAGCCAGGGCCTGGCGCAAAAAACCCAAAACCACTACGATTCTGGTAAATGAGGTCATCAGGATTAGCAGCGCCGGCGCCAGAGACAGGATAGTTAATACCAGAAGAATTTGTAAACTGGAGCTCAAATCACCATTTTGACCGGTTGTCTCTACTCCTAATTTAATCCCTGGTATAATGGTCCCGGAAACAGCCAGCAGAGGGGTCATTAGCAAAGACATTTTACTGGTCGCCCCCTTTCCCGGCCAGATTGCGAATTTTTTCGATCTGCTTTTGTAACTGACTGGTAAAATCAACCAGCTGTCTGTCCAGCTGCTGGGGTGAATTTCCCTTAGCCGCCATCAGCTCCTCAATCAGTTCCTGGTCAGTTATTTCCGTCAGCAAATTCACACCACCAGAACCTGTTCCCAGCAAGTAAAAGCGACTGCCAACCTCGACGATAATTAAGGAATTGCTTACGGATAAATCGAGTTTGTCGACTACCCTTAATACCTGACTATCCAGCTGGCCAGGTAGGTTTACCCGGTAATAGCGATTTTTGACCCAGTAAACCGCTGCGCCAAGCAGGCCCAGAGTGATGACTACTTTTAAGAGATATGCACCTATACTGGGCAGCTCGGTCTGAGCCGCTGTCTTAACTGTTTCCTCACCAAGGGCGGGTGGCAAAGGTTGATCCTGGAAAGAGGTCGGGGCCGCACCAGCCAGTTGTCCCGGCAAGATTAGCAAGGCTGCAAAAATAATGCTAAATAGTTGTTTTTTCACCCCGAAACCCCCTTTGTTTTTTCTTTAAAGTAATGCTTTTTTTACAGCCTCAATTACCCGTTCAGGCTGGAAAGGTTTAACAACAAAATCCCGGGCTCCGGCCTGAATGGCATCAATTACCATCGGTTGTTGCCCCATGGCACTGCAAATAATAATTCTCGCTTTTGGATCGATTTTCCTGATCTCTTTCAAAGCTGTTAATCCATCCATATCCGGCATGGTTATATCCATGGTTACCAGATCTGGTTTCAATAGTTGATAAAGTTCTACTGCTTTGCGGCCATTTTCCGCTTCAGCCACTACATTATAGCCCGCCTTGGTCAAAATGTCCTTAATCATCATCCGCATAAAGGCAGCATCATCCACTACCAGAATTTTGGCGCTCATCATCTTCCCCCCAGCTTAATATTACGTTAACTTGCCAAATCGTTCCATCGGGCTGACAATATCTGTGATCCTGACGCCAAAGTTTTCATCAATAACTACTACCTCACCTTTGGCCACCAGTTTTCCATTAACCAGTACATCCACAGGCTCACCAGCTAGCTTATCCAGTTCCACCACTGACCCCGGTCCTAATGTTAAAATTTCTTTAATGGTTTTCCGTGATTTACCCAGTTCCACTGTTATCTGCAGGGGAACATCCATGATTAAATCCAGGTTTTGCGGCATTTCCGCTTTGGCTCCGCCTTTATCCAGGGGAGCGAATTCAACGGGTTGCACTGTGACTTTTTTCGTTTCACCTGCCATTGACTGAACCCCTCCATTTCCCCCTCTGCTTACCTGGTCCTGTATGGGTTGCTGGATAACCGGCGCCAGCTCTGGTTCCGGTATATAGGCAGGTGTTTCTGGAACAGGTGGCATCTCCCCTTTGTTGATATCACTCAGCATTTGTTCTACCAGCTTCCTTCCCAAATCGAGGGGAATCAGCTGAAGTAGATGGCTGTTAACCAAATTTCCAATTTGCATGGAGAATGTTATTAAAATCACAGGCGCTTGTTCATCCTGGCCAGTTACCAGTTTTTCACTGGCCAGATTGATGGTACGGGTTCGCGGTGGACCAATCTCAACCCGTCCGGCCAGAATCTGGGACATGGCTGTTGCTGCTGAACCCATCATCTGGTTCATCGCTTCGGCGACCGTAGATAGGTAAAATTCATCCAGCTCCTGAGGGGGATTAGAACCATCATTACCCATCATAAGATCAGCTATGATCAAGGCATCCTGATTCTGAATAACAAAAAGATTAGTTCCATGAAGTCCTGAAGTATAGTCTACTTCTACCAGAACGAAGGGCATAGGGTAGCGGTTTTCTAGCATTTGATAGGTAATTACTTCAACCTGTGGAGCTGTAATCTCGACCCTGGTATTGAGCAATGTAGAAAGAGCTGTGGCAGCCGCTCCCATCGCCATATTTCCCAGCTCACCCAGAGTGTCTTTTTCTATATCACTTAGTAAATAATCCAGGTTATCATGTCCGGCGGTCGCCTCTTGCTGAGAACTATCGTCCTGAAGAGTCGCAGAACGGAGGAGAGCATCGATTTCTTCTTGTGATAATACGCCGTTATTCATAGGCTATCTTCTCCTTCTTCAATAACTCGCACTATTCGAACCCCCAAACGGCTTCCTATAGTTCCAGGCAATCCTAAAAATTTAGGAGTCTGCCCTATATATAAACGTACTAGTTCATCGCTTTTTGTATCAAGCTTAATAATATCCCCAACTTCCACTTCAAGTAGTTCTTTTATCGAAATCGTCCCTTCTCCCAATCGCACAGAAATATTAACATTAATTTTTTGCAGTTTGTTTTTCAATTTCTGTAAATATTCTACATCTGTTTCTTTCCTGCTTGTACCATACCAAATATGCGCATTTAATCTTCCTATGATTGGTTCTAATGTTAAATAGGGAATACATATCGAAAGCATACCCGTTTGTTGCCCAATTCTTGCCTCAATCCCAATCAGTACAACCATTTCACTTGGTGAAACTATCTGAACAAACTGTGGATTACTTTCCTGACTCTCTAAAATGAAGTCAATTTTAAAGACATTACTCCATGCTTCTGAATAATAGCCAAGCAACGATGTTATTAATTTTTGTAAAACAACTTGTTCGATATCTGTTAAATTACGAGCTTTTTCTACGCTTTCTCCAGGGCCACCCAATAACCTATCCAGCATTACAAAGCCGATAGCAGGATTTATATCAAGTAAAACGTTACCATTTAACGGTTTGGAGGAAAGGACACTAACTATAGAAGGATTTTGTAATGAGTTTATTACTTCTTCATAAGTAATTTGTTCAACTGACACAACAGTTAGCTGGGTCGCTATACGTAAATACGCTGACAAATAAGTTCCAGCTAATCTACAAAAATTCTCATGAATTGCCTGGATTGTATGCAATTGTTCCTTTGAGAATTTTGAAGGGCGACGGAAATCATAAACTTTTACAGTTGATTTTTTATTCGATCCATATAATAAACTATCCTGTTCATTATGGGAAATACTTGCTAAAGGCTCTTTACCATCTTTTTTTTCTTCTTGTGTTAATGCAGCTAGCAAAGCATCAATTTCTGCTTGTGAAAGTATTTCACTCACACTACCAGCTCCCAAGCTTTATTTTTGTACAACAAAATCCGAGAAATATACATTTTTCACCATACCTGGGAGAGTTTTTTCATTAAGCGTCTTGGTAATTTCCTTGGCTAAATTAACCATGGAATCTGACTGGGTAACATCTTCCAGTGTTTTACTTCTTAAAATATTAATAATATCATTGCGAATAATCGCTTCCCTCGCTTTAGCTGTTGCCTCATTTTTTGCATTAGTTAATTCTATAGTAACTTTGGTTTTTAAATAGGGTGAAGCTTCGGGATCATTTAAATTAACTATAAATTCTCCAGCTTCAATAATCGGTCCTATTTCTGATGATTTGCTTTCAGTAGCTGCTGGTTGCTTGGTCAAACTCGGCAATAGACTTTTAATTAAAAAATAATTGGTTCCTACTACCGCTACAACGATAATAATTATTGCAATCCCAATGGTAAAATAGATTTTGTTGCTTTTGGTTTCATTGTTGGTCTCTGAAGCCAACCTTTACACCCCCATTTATCATTTAGGTTCTTTTTCTGATTCAGAAGAATGAAGAATGACTATATCAACCCTTCTATTTCTGCTGCGATTTTCTTCTGATGTATTAGGTACTATCGGCTTGTATTCACCATATCCTGCAGCAGATAATTTTTGGGGGGACAATCCATGTTTTTCAATCAAATAAATTAGTACCGTAGTAGCACGATCCGTTGATAATTGCCAGTTACTTGGATATTTACTATTTTTAATTGGTACGTTATCAGTATGTCCCTCAATTCTAATCGGATTATTTAGTTGTTTAAGTAATCCGGCCATCTGATCCAGAACCTTTATTGCCATTGGTGTTAAATTGGCTTTACCTGTGTCAAACATAACAGAATCTGCCAGGCTTATAACCAAGCCCCGTTCCTCGATATTCATAATCACTTTATTTTTAAATCCTAATTTAGCAGCATATTTCTCTATTTGTTCTTTTATTTTTTGAAACTCCTCATTTTCTTTTTTTCTGATTTCCATTTCCTGTTTTTTCTTTTTTAACAATTCCAAATCACTGCTACTTTGTTCTTCAGGTGCTGGTACCTGAACTGTCGAAGCTCCCCCTTGGTCAAGAACAACGCTACTACCGCCACTTGAACTATTAAATGCAATTGATAAAGAATGCGCCAATGCTTGATATTTTTTGGCATCAGTCTGCGACATGGAATACATAATAACAAAAAAGGCTAGTAATAAGGTAATCAAATCGGCATATGTTAGCAACCAGCGAAGCTCGCCGCTGCCACCATGCCCCCCTCCACCGCCCGAACTGGCAGTTTTTTGTTTGCGTGCCATATATTATTTCTCCCCTCCTTCAACAGGGAGCTGAGACCTAATTTTGGGAGATAAAAATGCCATTAGCTTTTCTTTTACAATCCTGGGGTTTTCACCTGCCTGAATGGAAAGTATTCCCTCTATCATTATTTCTCTGATAAGTTGTTCAGTGCTACTTTTACCTTTTAGTTTGTTTGCCAGCGGCAAAAAGATAACGTTTGCTGAAGACACCCCATAAAATGTTGCTATAAAAGCGGTGGCAATAGCCGGCCCTAGCCCGGCTACATCCGATAAGTTCCCCAAAACGTGAACCAGCCCCATAACAGTCCCAATAATCCCCATCGTCGGTGCAAAACCACCGGCAGTTTCAAAGATACTTGCGCTGCGATGATGTCTTTGTTCTAAAAAGGCCAATTCTGTTTCCAAAATATTTCTAACAAGTTCCGGGTCTGTACCGTCAACGATTAATTGTATTCCTTTACGTAAAAAATCATCGTCCATGCTACTTGTCTCATTTTCTAAAGCAAGTAAACCTTCTCTTCTGGCTCTTTCAGCAAAACTGACCAGGTTTTCAATAACACTGATCGGGTCAGTTTTTTGAGTAGTAAAAGCTATTTTTAATACCTTTCCGATTTCTTTTATATCTTCAAGGGAATAACAGATCAGGGTAGCCCCTATGGTGCCGCCAAAGACCAGTAAAGCCGCTGATTCGTTGATTAATGAATGTAGTTCCCCACCTTCTAAAATAACACTGATCAACAGCGAAGCAATCGCTAAAACCAGACCAATGATTGTCGCTAAGTCCACTATTTACACCTCACTTCTCTACCGGGAACATACCAATCTGGCGTTTATAGTGAATTACTTTTCCAATAATTTCATCTACACTTTCCTGCACAACAACTTTTTTGCCACTAACAAGGGATATCACCGTATCTGGGGTTTGTTCTATAAACTCTATTTGCTCGCAATTGACAACAAACTCTTTTCCATTTAAACGCGTGACCTTTATCATTTATGTCACCTTCTAATTAATCCAAGCAGCCGAGAGCGGCTGCTTGGATTATCAATTTAAACTACCTCTTTAGATTAACCAGTTCCTGTAACATTTCATCAGAAGTAGTTATAATCCGTGAATTGGCCTGGAACCCCCTCTGGGTCACAATCATATCAGTGAATTCCTGGCTCAAATCCACATTGGACATTTCCAGCGCCCCGGGGGTAATAGAACCCCGTCCACCTGTGCCAGCCGGGCCAATCTGGGCCAAACCGGAGTTGTTGGAACGTTTGAAAAGGTTTTCGCCCATTTTCATCAACCCGCCCGGATTATTGAAATTAGCAATAGCAATTACTGCCAGATCTTTGGTAAAACCGTTAGAGAATATACCGGTAACTGTCCCATTCTTGTCGATGGTAAAGCTCTGCAAAGTACCCGCCGGGTTCCCGTTCTGGTTAACAGCACTGGCTGTAAAAGGCGAAGTGTACTGAGTAAGGGACTTGAAATCAGGAATAATATTTACTGTCTTGGCCCCGGAAGGGGAAAAACTATAAGCTCTGGTCAAATTTATATTTTTCGGATCGATAATCAAGTTTGCCAGTCGGGTTTCATCAGCTTTTAACTGACCGCTCTGATCGAAAATAATATAGCCATATCTGGGATTAAGTTTATCGATTCCCAGGCTAGTTTGTACCTTTAACAAATCATCAACATATTCAGGACTATATGTTGTCGTGTACCATCTAGCGGTATCTACAGTACTACCGCCATATTCGATAGTTATCGTGTCTCCATCCTTAACCTTGATACTTCTGGTTGCGGCATTAGATGCGCCATTGGTAAAATTAAAATCACTTTGGAAAATACCTGTATCAGGACCTGTTTCTGTTAAAGTTATTGTAAAACCAGTAGGGTCACTATCCGAATAAATTTTTATTGTTATAGTTTCAGCTACTGAAGGATCAGTATTGGCAGCGGGATCTGTTACGGTAAGCGGATAAGGAACACCTAAATTATCAATATAATAATTATTGCCAAATACGGTGCCCGCTCCAGTATACGGTGCAGTTACATTCAAACTATAGTCTCCGGAAAATTTGGGGTTGCCAGCAGCTACCTGTTTATTTGCCTCCACTGCCGCATAAGCTGCTTCTAAAATAAATAGCTTTTGGGCTACATCCAATGAATCAAAATTAGCCGCGCCCCCCGTGAGATACGATACCTGGTCACGAATGGAAAAGGCTGGATTACCAGTATCCTGAACCAGATCAGAGAATTTTAAGTCCTTAGTAATCGGCTTGCCATCTATGGTAACATTAGGGTTTGCCAGAAAAGCTGCTCTCTGGGCCAGGTTTAATACCTGATATTGCGTTTCCAGCTTCGTGGTTGGTGTAGGAATAGGATCTCCAGGGCCTCCAGGTAATAACGAATCATAGGTGTCAAATTGACCGATAAAAGTTTGAATTATCGCATCGTTATTACCTAAGCTAACTGTATAACCCCAGGTGGTATTTCCATCAGCATCAACAGATAATTTTTCGAAGTTTGTCACTATAGTATGGGCATTGCCAACAGAATCATAAACCTCTACCTGTGTCTGATGAACAGTCCCAAGTTTGGCACTGGCATCCAGATTGTTGGCATAGGTCACTGCTTCGGTTGCCTGAGGTTTCATGGACTGACCGATGGGAATAGTGATATTAGTTAAGCTGGTATTAGTGACTATCTTGCCATAGGCATCAACTGTGGTCCAACCCATTACCTTCATCCCGTTGGAGGCAAAAATCAGATTGCCATCCTGGTCCAGGTCAAAAATCCCGGTTCTGGTATAGAGCTGATCCGCACCATCAGAAAGGATAAAGAAACCATCCCCCTGCAGGGCCAGGTCAGTGGTCTTGCCAGTAGACTGCAGGTTACCCTGGGTCTGAACATAATCGATGCTGGCCACCTGGACACCCAGACCTACCTGTTGAGCATTGACGCCACCGCGCCCCCCTTGAGGAGCAGAGGCACCTCGAATGGTTTGTACCAGCATTTCCTGAAAATTAACCCGTCCTCTTTTAAACCCAACCGTATTTATATTAGCAATATTATTACCGATCACATCCATTTTGGTTTGATGATTTCTCAAACCCGACACACCAGAGAATAATGAACGCATCATACGCAATCAAACCTCCTCTTTTTGTACCGCTTCAGTCAGTCCACGGCACCTGGGCCTCCTCACTGAGGTCCAGCCCGTTAATCCATAATTACAGCACAATCTATATTGGTAAAGACATTTTCCTTCATTGCTTCTTTGGTTACCGCTGTAATTACAGTCCTGTTTTTGATACTTACCACATAAGCCGTATTATCCAGCCAGATTAGCGCTTCCTTTGCTCCTTTTGCAGCAGCTTTGGCGACAGCATCTTCCAGTTTTTGCTGAGCCCTTTCACTGATGGTGCTGTTTCTGAGGCCCAATCGTTCTAAGGCATGGCCGGAAAACTTCAACTTTTGCTTGTTTACCGCTTGTTGCAGGATCCCCGCAAAATTAACGTTTTTGCTGATGCCATGCCCAGGCTGATTGACAGCAGGTTTTATACTCTGACCGGTAATTCCGCGTAACATCTCACTCATAGCTCTCTATCCCTCCCGGTCACAGGCTAACTTCCAAAATCTGTTCAATGCTTACAACTTGATCATTAACTGTCAGTTTTACCTGTCCATCTACCTTCTGAGCAGCAGTTACCAGCCCGGAAATAACTCTTTCCTGCCCTTTTTCATCAGTCAATTTGGCTTTAACCGTCTTGCCGAGCAGTTCAGTTCCTCGTAACAAGTTAACATTTAAGTTCAGGTTCTGCATTTGTTCCAGGCTGCTGAACTGGGCCAGTTGGGCAATAAAATCCTTATCTTCCATAGGGCGCAGCGGATCCTGATAGCGCAATTGAGTGGTCAGCAACTGTAGAAACGCATCTTTGCCCAGGTCTTTATTATTTGCTTTTGGTGCTACCCCACCCTGATTGGTAGTTTGCTGAACCTTACTGATAGTCATCTTTCTCACCTCCTTAAGCTCGATAATTAATCTGACTCAGTTTGATTTCAGCAGCAGTTTCGCTGTGCTCCAGCTCTTCCTGCAACCATGTACGAAGGGAACGTTTTGTGAACTGCTTGAACATACCCGAATTTCTCTCTCGCTGTTCCTGCTGAAACTGCTGAAATATCCCGTTCTGCAGGTCTGAAACAGTAAGTTGTCCCAGTTTCAGCCCCTGGTCAGCCAGGCTTTGTTTGAGATTAGCAAGATCTGCCTCAATAGTTTGACGCACGAAACTATCCAGAACCTTGATTTCCCCTTGCAAAACTCCGTTTTCCACTTTGAGGACAATTTCCAGCTTCCCTAGATGTTCAGGTTTTAATTGAATTTCAATGGTCGTTTTTTGCTGTTCCCGAACCACCTGGCTCTTCTGAACGATTTGTTCATTAATCTGTCTGGTCACTTGCTGTTTATCTGCCGGTGCTTGAACTGGCTCACTATCCCTGTGGAATTCCGGTAGAGAAAAATGCCTGGTTTGAGCAACTGGTTGATCTGAAGTTTCCCAATTCTCACTTGCCATTTCCTCGCCAGGTTCCCCTGGCTGAACTGAGGGCCCATTTTCCTTCACATAGATAAGCACTTTCTCTTTCAAACCTTCTTCTCCAGAATTTGCAACCAGCGTAGCCTTTAACATTTCCAGCTTTTCCTGTTGCGGAACCTGATGCTGTTCTTTTGCGATTTGCGGTAGATTTAAAACTTCATTAACCCGTACCATCCTGGGTTGTACCATTATGGGTTCCCGGGATCGCATTTCAGGTAGCTTAAATTGAAGCGATAAACCGGAATCTGCTTTCGATACGACTAATGCAGATTCTTGCTTCTGTGCTACCTGGCCAGTTAAAGCCTTAATTAGTTTCATAGATTGCATATCAGCTGGCTGCTCAAATTGTAGTGATAAACCGGAATCTTTTATTTGAGGTTTAAGGTCTGGCATATCTGCCTTGGGCATAACTGCTGGAGATTCTTGTTTTAGCACTATCAGATCAGCTAAAGGCTTAACTGGAAACTCATGAAACAATGATGTTTGTCCAGTTGAGGGCTCCTTGTCTTCGACAGGTATTGCTGTGTCTGCTAAAATCTGCCCTTGTCCTGGCAGTCTTACCCCTAAAACAGCAGGGGAGACAGTAGGCGGTTGCCTTACTGCATCTACTAATATTGGTCCCTGGCCCGGTTCTTGAACTTGAACTTGAACTTGAACCTGATCCAGTAGCTGCCCCTCTTGTTCAGTAATCATCTGGGATCGGGGCGCTAATGATGGTATGGAGAGCAGGTTAAAAAGTTCAAGAGGCAAATCCTTAGCTCTGTTAATGCCTTCACCTTCCTCTTTCTGTTTGACTGGCTCAGCCTGTTCCTGTTTGCTTTCCTGCACAGGAGCCAAAACAGAAAGCAGCAATGAGGTAAAATCCCCTGCTTTCCCATTTGCATTGCCTGCAGTCTCAATTTTCTTGAGTTCAGGAAACCCCAGCAGCAAGGCGGCTAAATTGACATTTTCCACTCGCTCACCTCCTCTCATTCAGCATTTTGGTATAACCAGCCGCCTGGTCAGGCGACATAGCCGCCAAAATTTTTGCCACCACATCGGCTTCCATAGCCGCCAGGATGTTGACAGTGAGGTTATTATCCAGCTTAACCAGTACCGCCGCTGCTTGCTGCGGTTTCATCTCAGTATAGTACGCAGCCAGCTGTTGGGCTTTTTTGTCATTATTCTCAAGCCGGCTTTGAACCAGTTCCTGTTGCATTTGTTCCATTTCAGCCTTTTGTTTATTGATTTGATCAGTTAAAAGGTTAGCTTGCTTTTCTGTTTCCGTCAATTTTTTCCTGAGCTGTTCATTCTCTTGTTTGAGTTTCTGGATTTCTTCTTCCAATAAGGCTTGCTGATTTTTAACAGTTTTAGTTGTAGCAGTTTTTTCAGTTTTCCGCCAGCTCCAAATCTGGTAATGGTCCAGGGCCCAGGCCGCTCCTGCAACAACCCCTGCTAACAGCAGGACAAATAAAATCCATTTTACTACCCTCATTCCTTTGCCCCCTTTAGCTATGTTCCTGGTACCAGTACCGGACGAGGGCCAATTCATCTAAAATAATCTGCTCTTCTTTTAATTGTTTTTGCCGATGTTCCTCCCATGCTTTGGCCCGGAGGTTTTCTAGCATTTTGCGATAGCGCATTTTCTCCTGCAGCATTGCCATTTCATCCTGATATGCTTTTTCAGCTTCTGCAACCTGAGTTTGTTGTCTTGAGATCTGTCTAGCCAATTTATCCAGATAAAACTGCATCTCAATAAGCTCCTGAACTGAGCAGCCCTTTAACATGTTTTCCTGTTGAGAATAAAGGGCAGTTTGCTTATCCTCCATGAGGGATTCCAGCGTTTCCTGTTCTTTTCTCAGCTGCCGCTCTGCCACCCTGGTTTTGTTTAACTGCTGTTCTTCCAGTTTCACAGCCAGATCTAACAGGGCTTGTAAACGAAACTTAAACTTCCTCATGGCCTACTTCCTCGCTCTGTCAGTTGCAGCAAGCGCTGCCAGGTCTCAGTAAAATCCCAGTTTTCCTCGGTATCCTGTTGCAAAAATCCTTTAATCTCCTCTAGATTGGCGATGACATAATCCAGTACCGGGTTGGTTCCATTTACATAGGCACCAATTTCAATTAAATCTCTGGCCTCCTGATAAGTGGCCAGAAAACTGCGGAATCTGGCCGCCGCCAGTCTTTGTTCTTTGCCGACTATTTCTGTCATTACCCGGCTGACACTATTGAGTACATCAATGGCAGGATAATGATTCTGCGCTGCCAGCTGACGCGATAAAACTATATGGCCATCTAGAATACCTCTTACCGCATCAGCAATAGGCTCATTATGGTCATCCCCATCAACGAGAACGGTGTAAAGACCGGTAATAGAACCCTTTTCACCGGTACCTGCTCTTTCCAGCAATTTAGGTAAGAGAGCAAAAACCGATGGTGTGTATCCTCTGGTTGCCGGCGGTTCCCCTACTGCCAATCCGATTTCCCGTTGTGCCATGGCAAAGCGGGTAATAGAGTCCATCATCAGCATTACATCATAACCCTGATCTCGAAAATATTCGGCTATAGCAGTAGCCACCATGGGAGCCTTCAGGCGAACCATAGCCGGTTGGTCAGAAGTGGCCACCACCACCACCGACCGTTTTAACCCTTCCTCCCCCAGGTCCCGTTCAATGAACTCCCTTACTTCCCTTCCCCGTTCCCCTACCAGAGCGATAACATTAATATCAGCCTTGGTGTTGCGGGCGATCATGCCCAGCAAGGTGGATTTACCCACCCCGCTACCAGCAAAGATACCGATCCGCTGCCCCTTTCCCAGAGTCAAAAGACCATCTATGGCTTTCACTCCAACAGCGATGGGTTCAGAAATGCGCCTCCTGGTCAAGGGGTTGGGGGGTGTATTATGAACAGGATAAACCATACTGCCTTTTATTTCCCCTTTGCCATCGATAGGCTGGCCCAAACCGTCCAGGATGCGGCCCTGCAACTCTGGTCCAACGGGAATTTCCAGATTGCGCCCCAGAGCCAGCACCTCGCATCCCGGTCCTATCCCGCTGGTATCAGCCAGGGGCATCAGTAATACTTTCTTTTCCTTAAACCCCACCGCTTCGGCAAGAATCCTCGGACCGCCATTTCTACTGCTAATAGCACATATCTCCCCCAGCTGCACCCCGGGCCCATTGGCTTCAATAGTAAGGCCAATTATCTGAGTAACCCTACCCTTAACCCGGATCAATTCGGTGTTTTCAATTGACTCCAGATAGCGCCATTTCTTCGCTGTCCAGCTCATCTTCCATCACACCTTTTAAGCTTTCAGCCAGCAGCTGCATTTGCTCTTCCAGAATCGCTTCCACCCGGCCATACTGAGTTTCCAGAATCACACTACCAGGCGACAAACTGGAATCCGGTTGAATCCTTAGCTTGCGAAGGGTAGGATGATTGGCGATTATCTCATCCAGCCAGCCACTGACTTGCTCTACAGCCTGAGGGGCCACATACAAAATTCCTTGCTCACTGTCCAGCACTTTTTCCACTACTGCTTCAACCTGCCCGCGGAGATAGTCTGGATTAATTTCCGGCAGCGCTTTCAAAATGCGGGCAGAAATGGCTAGTACTAGTTCTACCATCAATTCTTCAGCTTCCTTGAGAGCCCGTCTTTTGTTTTCCGTAGCCGCCCTAATAATAGCTGTTAAAGCAGAAATTTTTTCTTCCCATTGCGCTAATGCCTGTTTTTGTCCTTCCTGCAGTCCCTGTTGAAAAGCCTGGGTGCGCAGGTTTTCCCCTTCTTGACGGGCATTGGCCAGAATGGCTTCCGCTTCATCATGGGCTTCAGCGATTATTACCTGAGCCTGTTCTTTAGCCTGGTTGATTAAATCCGCCACCATTTCTTCTGTTTCTTTTAAGATGCTTTCCCGGACCTTTTCCAGCTCTTCCGCATCTGGTTTAAATATTTCAGGTCCAGTTTCTTCCCCGGTTTCATTCAGCTGCAAAATTCTGAGCCGATGAACCGGCAAAGGAGCCAGATTAGCCACATGAGCAGATTTGATGACTTTAGACAATGATCTCATCTCCTCCCCCACGTGCTATGATGATTTCGCCAGCTTCTTCTAGCTTGCGGATAATGTTAACAATTCGCTGCTGCGCATCCTCGACATCCCGCAGACGGACCGGGCCCATAAACTCGATGTCCTCTTTGAGCATCTCCGCTGCCCGCTTGGACATATTGCGACGAATTTTGTTACCAACTTCTTCGCTGGCACCTTTCAGGGCAAGAGCCAGATCCTTGCTGTCAACCTCCCGCAGAACTTGCTGGATTGCCCGGTCATCCAGTAACACAATATCCTCGAAGACAAACATGCGCATTTTGATTTCTTCTGCCAGTTCTGGATTCTGAATTTCCAGGCTTTCCATAATCACCTTTTCGGTAGAACGATCCACGCGGTTCAATATATCTACAATGCTCTGTAATCCGCCGGCAGTAGTGTAGTCCTGGGCAAAAACAGATGACATCTTGCGCTCCAGAACCTTTTCAATTTCCTTGATAACCTCCGGTGACGTACGATCCATTAACGCTATCCGTCTCGCTACATCCACCTGAATTTCCGGCGGCATAGCCGACAGGAGCTGAGCTGACTGATCCGGATTTAAGTAAGCCATCACCAGCGCAATAGTTTGAGGATGCTCACCCTGAATGAAGTTCAATAACTGGGATGGATCAGATTTGCGAATAAAGTCAAATGGTCTAACCTGAAGGTTTAAGGTCAGTTTTTGGATAATGTCAATGGCTTTTTGAGTGCCCAGGGCTCGCTCCAGGATTTCCCGGGCATAGTCGATACCACCCTGGTTAATATACTCTTTGGCTATACAAAGCTGATGAAATTCACGCAACACCTGTTCCGTATATTCCCGGCTGACCTTGCGCAAATTGGCAATTTCAAAGGTCAGTTTCTCCACTTCATCTTCCTTCATTTTTTTCAGCACCTGAGCTGAGAGCTCAGGACCAAGGGCTATTAGCAATATTGCTGCTTTCTGCTTTCCTGTTAGACCTTTGGCCAACTACATCACCTCTATTCCTCGGCCAACCAGGTGCGTAACAACCCGGCCACATTTTCCGGTTCTTTTTTGGCCAGTTGCTCAATTTCTTCCTGAATTTTTTCCAGTTCAGATTTTTCTTGGGTCTTTTCAATGCTGACGCCGGCCAGAAGCTGTTCCACCGAAACCGGCTCAGGCTGTATTCCGCCTTTAGGAGTTAACACCTTCTTAAGCATGAAAGCAAGCCAGATTAGAACTATCGCAATCCCCGCCCAGATTGCTATCTGTTTGTAAAGTTCCATTTTTTCAGCTTTTGTCAGCTCAGCTGCCAGAGCCTGTTGATCAGATGTATCGAAAGGAATGGCGGTGACTTTAATCATATCACCACGAGCAGTATCAACACCCAGGGCACTGGCAACAACATCCTGCACTGCTCCTACTTGATCCTCTTTTACCCTTTGCCCATCCACCATCACTGCTACTGACAGGCGCTTAATTGAGCCAGGCGCTACGACACGATGTTCTTGAGTACGGTCAATCTCATAGTTGCGGATTTTATTGCTCTTATTGCTTTCACTGCTGTTATTCTGCTGAGTTATTTGCTGATAACCGGGGATATTTGTGGTCGTTCCAGGAACTCCCTGCGGAATAGTACTGCTGCCCTTCTGGTTTTCTTCCTGAATCTGCTCTGACCGCGTTACTTTATCTCCCCAGTCCTCTTTGTTGATTTCAACCCGGTCAAAGTCCAGTTCAGCAGTCACTCTAACCACTGCCTTACCCTGTCCAAAAACCCGGTCCAGCATAGACTGGGCTGATTTTTCCATATCCTTTTCCAGCTGCTGTTTTAATTCCAGCTGGGATGCTGTTAGCTTCGAACTATTTTTCTCTTCACTGCCCAGATTAATATCATCACTTAAACTCTGCATATTGGAATCAACAATTGTTACATTTTCCGGCTTTAAACCTTTAACACTATTGGCTACCAGACGGATCAGGCCCACTACCTGCTCTTCTTTTAATTTCTGGTAGGGTTTCAGTTTCAGCATTACTGCCGCTCTAGCTTCCTGTTCGTTCTCCAGGGCAAACAAACTGTTCTGCGGCAATACAATATGAACCCGCGCCTGCTCAACCTCATTCATTCGCATGATAGTGCGGGTCAGTTCTCCTTCCAATGCCCGCTGGTATTTGGCCTGACGATCGGTATCTGTCTCCCCGAATTTAGGCTGGTCGAATAATTCAAAACCCACCACGCCACCAGTAGGTACACCATCACTGGCCAGTTTTAAGCGAATAGAAGCTTGCTGGTCAGCGGGTACCAGGATGGTCTTGCCATCCGCTGAAACCTGATATGGCACTTTCATCTCATCCAGTTTGGCTGTGATGGCACCAGCGTCGGCTGCTTCCAGGTTAGTAAAAAGGGGCTGATAATCAGGCTGCCGGTAAAAATACAAAATCGCCCCAATGGCTACAACAACAGTCACTGCCGCCGCCAGGGCCAGTATTTTCTGGGTTTGGTTGGCCTGTTGCCAGAATTGCATCAGTTTTTCCCTGACTTTGGCATATAACTCTTTCATATCCACCTTCCTCACTAACCTTTAACTTTTATACCTGCATGCGCATGATTTCCTGATAAGCCTCAATTACCTTATTGCGTATTTGTACCGTTAATTGCAAAGCCAGATTAGCTTTTTCCCCGATAATCATTACGGTGTGCAAATCAGGGGCCTGACCGGTCAAGAGTTGCATCCTGGCGGCATCGCTCTGTTTTTGCAACTCATCCACTTTGGCCAAATTGGCAGCCAGTATTTCACTAAAACTGGGACCCTCACTGTTAGTAACAGTTTTTGTTTTATCCAACCCCAGGGGTTGAGCCAATCCGCTGCTTTGGATTGCTTCGATTTTCATTCTTTCACCCCTTTTCCGCTAATTAACGGCCAATATCCAGAGCCTTGACCGCCATGGACTTAGCAGCATTCAAGGCGGTAACATTGGCTTCATAAGCTCTCGTAGCTGAAATCATGTCTACCATTTCCGTCACTACATTCACATTCGGCATTGTCACATACCCCTGGTTATCGGCATCCGGATGCTGGGGGTTGTAAACTCTGGGTAAAGGACTCTGGTCTTCTGCAACCTGAACTACCCTAACTCCCTTTCCCGCAGGAACAGGTTTTTGCTGCCCCAGAGCATTCTGTAAAGCCTGGGCAAAGGTAAGCTCATCGGCCCGCTCTGCAAAAACTACCATTTGCCGCCGATAAGGGCCTCCGTTCTGCGTTCTGGTAGTATTAACATTAGCCAGATTGTTGGAAATAACATCTAGCCGCAACCTCTGGGCCGTCAATCCTGAAGCACTGATTTCCAGACTGTCAAACCAGCTCATTAATTAGCGCCTCCCTTCGGAGATCACATATTTCAGCTTGGCAATTTCCGCTCCAATTTGTCTGGATAAAGCTTCATAATAAATGGTGTTTTTCGCCAGTTCAGCCATTTCCACATCAATATCTACATTGTTACCATCATTTCGGAGAGAAGTATCCTCCTGCCGGACAAGCTGAGGTTGAACAGCCACAATTGGGACAGAACCAATGGGCAAATGTTTAGCATCCGTTCTGACACCTGCAAGGGTAGTCTTTTCTCCCTGTCCTAACGCTGCAGCCAGAACCTCTTCAAAAACCACATCACTGCGTTTAAAACCAGGTGTGCTCACATTAGCAATGTTATTGCTTAAAACCTGATGCCGCAGGCTGGCTGCATCCAGACCCCGTTCTAAAAAATTGATTGTCGAAAGATTGAGAATGCGCTCGATCATCTCGCTATCCCTCCAAAAAATAAACCCGGCAGAGGCCAGGGCAAGAGAACCCTTTGGTAACCCGGCTGCCATACTCATCTGAGCTACAGGCCCGTGGCTTTGCGTCTTGGCCTTTCGACCAAGTTGCCCTGAGCAAAGGACAGGACTTTAGTCCCATATTATTGCTTTTTGTTTAACCATTTTCGTTTTTCTTCGTTTTTTGTCATCTTATGACGCATTATATATTCGCCGCAGCTGGCGAAATTCCTTTCTCTTATCAATAAAATATCAAGCTTTACCCCAAAAAATATAGTATTTGTTGCTGGAAAGACAAGAAAAAAAACCACCAATAAGGTGGTTTTTCATCATTTTCTAAAAATTAGTGTTTTAGCTTTTTTAGTTCTTCCAGCAGCCGATCATTTAATACCCGGATATAAGTGCCTTTCATTCCCAGGGATTTGGACTCAATCACACCTGCGCTTTCAAATTTTCGCAGAGCGTTTACAATTACCGAACGCGTAATTCCTACCCGGTCAGCAATTTTGCTGGCCACCAGCAATCCTTCTTCCCCGCCCAGTTCCTCAAAAATATGCTCAACTGCCTCCAGTTCCGAGAAGGACAGGGTAGCCAGAGCGATTTGAACAGCCGCTTTTTTCCTTGCTTCTTCTTCTACTCGCTCTGCTTTAGATCTGAGGATTTCCATTCCAATAACAGTCGCACCATATTCGGCCAGGATTAAATCGGCATTACTGAATTCAGTATTAAATTTAGCCAGGACCAGAGTGCCCAGGCGGTCACCGCCACCCAGTATGGGAACTACCGTTGTACGCTTCCCACTGAATATACAGGTATGCCCGCCTTCAAAAACACAGGTGTTGGCCCGCTGGTGAAAATCAGTACAAGTATCAGAAACTTTAAGCAGAGCCTCATTGTATGCCTCAGGAAACCGCTCTGCCTGTTCCACGATCTGAACCATGGTGTCACATTCGAATTTTTTCATAAACGCATGGCCCAGTACTTTTCCCCTTCTTCCCACAATGTAAACATTAGCATCTACACAATCACACAAAACTTTGGCCATTTCTTCAAAATCTACAGGGTTGCCCGCTGCCTTCTGTAAAAGTCGGTTGATCTTCCTCGTCTTCTCTAAAAGTATTTCCATCTCTTCCATTCCTGCTGTCCCTCCAAAGAATAGTGTTTATAAAATATATCGGCTCAAATCCCGATTTTGCACCACATCAGCCAGCTTTTTTCTGACATATTCGGCATCAATAGTAATATGTTTTTCCTCAGTTTCCGGAGCAGCAAAGGCAATATCTTCCAGAACTTTTTCCAAAATAGTGTGTAATCTTCGTGCCCCGATATTCTCTGTTTCTTCATTTACAGTATAAGCTATTTTCGCTATTTCAGCAAGGGCATTTTCAGAGAATTTAACTTCTATGCCTTCTGTAGCCAGCAAAGCTGTATATTGCTTGATTAATGAGTTCTGCGGCTCAATTAAAATTTGTAAAAAATCCTGTTCACTCAATGGTTCTAATTCAACCCGGATTGGAAATCTTCCTTGCAGTTCTGGAATCAAATCCGATGGTTTCGCAACATGAAAGGCACCAGCAGCAATGAAGAGCATGTGATCTGTTTTGATGGCCCCATATTTGGTCATGACGGTTGAACCTTCCACAATCGGCAATATATCCCGCTGAACCCCACCCCGCGACACATCTGGCCCACCAGTCTGTTCCCTGGCTGCAATCTTGTCAATTTCGTCCAGAAAAATTATTCCTGTTTCTTCTGCTCGCTCAATCGCTGCTGCAATCACTTCATCCATATCAATGAGTTTCTGTGCCTCTTCCTGCATCAATATTCTTCTCGCTTCCGCTACAGTTACTTTCCGTTTTCGCTTCTTCCTGGGCAGGAAGCCGCTTAGCATATCCTGAATATTCAAACCCATATCCTCAATGCTTCCCGAAAAAACTTCCACCACCGGGCGGTTAGTTTCTTCGATTTCGATTTCAATCAGCATATTATCCAGCTTGCCTGCTTTTAGTAACTGGCGCTGATGAACCCGCTGGAGTTCATCTTGTTCTGATACCTGTACCGGTTCCTGCTCTTCCTGATTGCTACCAAAAAACAATTCGAAAGGATTTTTGCGGTTCAAATTTTGCTGAGTTCGAGGGGCAATTATGTCCAGTAACCGCTCCTCAGCCAGTTCATAGGCGCGTTCTTCCACTTCCTGCATTTTTTCTTCTTTGACCATACGAATGGACGTTTCCACCAGATCCCTTACCATTGCCTCTACATCCCGGCCAACATAACCGATTTCCGTAAATTTCGTAACCTCCACTTTAACAAAAGGAGCATTCACCAGTTTGGCAATCCGACGAGCTATTTCGGTTTTACCCACTCCGGTTGGACCGATCATAATAATATTTTTAGGAAGCACTTCTTCCTGAAGTTCTCTGGGCAGCCTTTTCCGCCTGATCCGATTGCGCAGTGCTATGGCCACAGCTTTTTTAGCCTTATGCTGACCTACTATATATTTATCCAGTTCCTGTACTATCTGTTTAGGAGTCAGTTCCTGCACGGTCTTACCCCCCTATCCGCTTCACAGTAATATGCTCATTGGTATATACACAGAGAGAGGCAGCGATTTTTAAAGCCTCTTCTGCCATGCTATCTGCAGGCAGTGCGGAATGATGATACAAACCCTTCAGGGCTGCCATTGCATAGGCGCCTCCTGACCCAATAGCTATATATGGCTGATCAGGCTCAATCACTTCACCGTTCCCGGAGATTATCAGTATTTGTTGCAAATCAGCCACAATCATCATGGCTTCCAGTTTCATCAGGATTTTGTCTCGTCGCCATTCTTTGGCCAGCTCGACAGCAGCTCTGGTTAAATTTCCCCTAAATTCCTCCAGTTTGCTCTCAAACTTTTCAAAAAGGGTAAAGGCATCAGCTACCGAACCGGCGAAACCGGCCAGCACTTTACCACCATAAAGTTCCCGCACTTTGCAGGCCTGGTGTTTCATAATCATGGCATTGCCGAAAGTTACCTGCCCGTCACCGGCCATAGCAGTAATCCCTTGCTTACGGACAGCGGCTATCGTCGTTCCCTTTAACAAACCAATCACCCCCATCGGTAGCGGAACTGTTCCAAATCCGCAAGGGCCCGTTTGGCCAGTTCCAGATTTCTTTCTTTCTTGTTCTTTATCCTGGTTGCAAGGGCCGGAAAAAGGCCATAGGTTACGTTCATCGGTTGAAAATTATCCGGCCGGGCACTGGTAATATAATGAATCAATGCCCCATGGGCAGTGGTCCGGGGCCAGACCAGCGGTTCTTGTCCTATGGCCAAACGGGCCGCATTGGTACCGGCAATTAAGCCCGCTGCCGCTGATTCTACATATCCCTCGACCCCGGTAATCTGCCCGGCAAAAAACAAAGTCGTCCTTTTCCTGGTTTGCAGAGTAGGTAATAAAATTCTGGGGGAATTTATGTAAGTATTCCTATGCATTACACCATAACGGACAAATTCCGCCTTTTCCAGCCCGGGAATCAAGCGGAAAACCCTTTCCTGTTCCCCCCATTTCAAGTGAGTCTGGAAACCCACCAGGTTATAGAGGGTCCCTTCGGCATTATCCTGACGCAACTGTACCACTGCATAAGGCTGTTTACCGGTACGGGGATCAATAAGTCCTACAGGCTTCATGGGCCCAAAGAGCAATGTCTTTTCCCCCCGGGCTGCCAGCACTTCTACCGGCATACAGCCTTCAAAAAAAATCTGTTTTTCAAAATCCTTTACCGGTGCTTTCTCTGCTTCTACCAGCTCACGCCAGAATCTCAGATATTGTTGTTCGTCCAGTGGGCAGTTCAAATATTCATCCCCCTGCCCCTTGCCATAACGGGAAGCAGCAAACACCTTGCTGAAATCCAGGGATTCCCTGGTTACGATGGGGGCTGCGGCATCAAAAAAATACAAATAATCTTCCCCGGTAAACTTCAGAATAGCCTCTGCCAGGGCAGCAGAAGTCAGCGGCCCCGAAGCCAGAATCACAATCCCTTCCTCCGGAATTGCGGTTACTTCTTCCTGAATAACAGTGATCCGGGGGTGTTTATGAATGGTTTCCGTTATGTAACGGGAAAAGCCCTCCCGATCGACCGCCAGGGCCCCACCAGCCGGCACCTGATATTTTTCCGCCGCCTGCATTATGAGAGAGTTCTGCCGGCGCATCTCTTCTTTAAGCAAACCCACAGCATTTTCCAGAGCATTGCCTCTCAGAGAGTTACTACAAACCAGCTCAGCAAAATAACCGGTATGATGGGCCGGTGTCATTTTAGACGGCCGCATTTCCTTTAAAACCACATTTACACCTAGATTCGCCGCCTGCCAGGCGGCTTCACAACCAGCTAATCCCGCTCCAATAACCTGTATCGTAGCCACTTTCTTTCCTCCTAAGATACCTGGGCCTTAGTTTTGCATTTAATACACTCTGCTATTTTCTTGCTTTTTCTCACCATTAGCGCAGAGCACTGGGGACATTTCTCCGGTACCGGTTCGTTCCAAACCGTAAAATCACATTCCGGATAATTAACACAGCCAAAAAAGGTTCTTCCTTTTTTGCTCCGCCTTTTCACCAGCATACCACCACACTGAGGACACAATACCCCCGTTTCCTCCAGCAAGGGTTTGGTAAAACGGCACTCCGGAAAATTAGGACAGGCCAAAAATTTACCAAAACGCCCGGTTTTGATCACCAGATTAGCCTGACAATTAGGGCATTTTTCCTCAACCACCGGATCCGCTACCACAATTTTTTCAGCTTTTATTTCCGCCTGCTGCAATTCTTCTCGAAAAGGCTCATAAAAACTACGGACTACATCTACCCAGCGCTTTTCCCCTTCTTCAATTTTATCCAGATCCTCTTCCATTTTTGCAGTAAATTCCACATCAATAATATCCGGGAAAAACTGTTTTAATAACTCCACTACCATTTGTCCCAGTTCGGTAGGATAAAAATGTTTTTGTTCCCTGGTAACATAGCCCCGTTTCTGAATGGTTTCGATGGTCGGAGCATAGGTTGATGGACGTCCAATCCCTAGTTCCTCCAAAGTCTTAACCAGAGAAGCTTCTGTGTAACGGGGTGGTGGCTGGGTAAAATGCTGTTCCGGTTTCAGTTCTCTTAATTCCAGCCATTGCCCTTCAAATACAGGGGGAATCTGTTTTTCCTCTTCCTTCTCCTCATCCTGATAAATTTTCATAAATCCGGGGAAAATCACCACCGTACCGGTAATACGGAACAAATATGGTGATATGTCTACATCGATGCTGGTTGTTTCCAGCTGAGCTGGAGCCATCTGACTGGCCAGAAAACGATCCCAGATCAGCTTATATAGCCGGTACTGATCTCTGGTCAAAAACTGCTTGATATTTTCCGGCGATCTGCTCATCGAAGTAGGCCGAATAGCTTCATGGGCATTCTGAATTTTACCTTTGCTGGCGAATTGTCGCGGCTTTTCCGGTAGGTAAGCATTGCCAAATTCGGTTTTGATATAATCCGCCGCTTCTCGCTGTGCCTCTTCTGCAATCCTGACCGAATCGGTTCGGATATATGTGACTAAACCGACAGCTCCCTCTTTTCCCAGTTCAATCCCTTCATACAGCTGCTGAGCCAGCTGCATAGTCTTGCGGGTGGAAAAATTCAGCCTTTTGCTGGCCTCCTGCTGCAGTGTACTGGTAGTAAAGGGAGCAGGCGGTTGACGCAACCTGGCTTTCTTCTTCACTGCTGTTACCTGAACCTGCTGGATACTGGCCAGATCCGCCAGGATTTTTTCCATCTCTTCCCGATTTTTAATTTCCGCTTTCTGGTCACCGATTTGTACCAGCTTCCCTACCAGTTTATGAGTCTGCCCTGGTTCAGTAAAAATGGCTTCCAGGCTCCAGTACTCTTCCTGAACAAACTCGCGAATCTCTTCCTCGCGATCACAAATCAACCGCACCGCAACAGATTGCACCCGTCCGGCTGAAAGCCCTTTTTTGATCTTCTTCCAGAGAAATGGACTCAAGGAATAACCCACCAGACGGTCCAGTACGCGCCGGGCCTGCTGGGCATCAATGCGATGCCAGTCCAGCTGGCGTGGTTGTTTTACAGCCTTTTGAATGGCTGCTTTGGTAATTTCATTAAATTCAATTCTACACCTGGCTTCAGGAGGTAGTTCTAACAAGTTAGCCAGGTGCCAGGCAATGGCTTCCCCTTCCCGGTCCGGGTCAGTAGCCAGCAGAACTTGATCTACTTTTTTGCTCTCAGCTTTGAGGGATTTGATCAAATCCCCTTTACCCCTGATGGCGATATATTTAGGAGCAAAATCCTTTTCCACATCTATTCCCAGCTGACTTTTCGGCAAATCGCGTACATGTCCCATGGAAGCTGCTACTTTAAAACCTCTGCCCAAAAACTTGTTGATAGTTTTTGCTTTAGCTGGAGATTCAACGATCACCAGGGTTTTTGCCACAATCAACACCTCACGCCCAAAAATTGTTGCCAAAACGAATAACCTGTCCACGCAGTTCCATTCTGGTTAATTCCGCCATGACTATATCCAGATTCAGATTGAGTTCACGGGCCAAAGCTACCGCATCGGTAAAGCCCCGGTTAATTAAGGATAAAATTCTGGTCGGGAGTTCTGAATCTGCAGTATTTTCCTTTACCGGCGGTAAATCCAGATCCTCCAGGTCACAAAGCGGCATGGCTCCCTGTTTTATCAGGTTATTGGTTCCTTTAGAATATATACTGGTAATGGGTCCAGGGACCGCCCAGACTTCCCGTCCCAGTTCCAGGGCGTAATCTACAGTAATCAAGGTACCGCTGTTTTCTGCTGCCTCAACCACAATCAACTTCTGACCTAAACCAGCAATAATGCGGTTGCGCATGGGAAAATGCCAGGGTTTAGGCTCTGTTCCCGGCCAGAATTCGGACAATAAACAGCCCCTGTTTATAATTTTCTCCGCCAGGGACCGGTTTGCAGCTGGATATATGCGTCCCAGCCCATTGCCCAGGACCGCAATGGTCAGACCAGAACGCAGAGCTCCCTGGTGAGCAAAGCTGTCTATGCCATAGGCCAGCCCTGAAACCACTACATAGCCACGGGCGGCCAGCTGATTACTAACCTGCACTGCCACCTGTCGCCCGTATTCGGTACCTTTTCTGCTGCCGATCACGGAAATCATGGGTTTCTTTAAAACTTGCTTGTCCCCCTGGCCAAAAAGAAGAAGGGGCGGCTGATGCAATTCCCGCAAAGCCGCAGGATATTCCTCATCTTCATCAGTTACCCACCAGATCCCCTGCAGTTGTAGTTCTTCCATCAGGGTAGAAGGGTCACACTCCAACCGGAAGCTGATTTTTTGTCCCTGAGCATAGTAGTAATTGATGGCTTTGGCTGGTCCCAGCTGGTAGACCAGGGCCAGCTTCAATTGACGCCTATCCATCTCTTTTTGACTCCTCATTACCATAGAATTCCTGCAACTTCACTGCTTCCACTATAAATAAGATAGTTTGAAAAGTCAAGCAATCACAATAATCGCTTGCTGCTTCTGAAACCATCGCTGGTAAAAAGAACGCGTTTATTGTCGATAACTGTCTCCAGATGTACCGGTCGACCCCAGAGGAAACTGACATAATGCAAGGTTTTTTCCAGATATTTTGTATCCAGCTCAATTCCTTCATACCTGTGTAAGAGATACAGCTCATGCCGTTTGTTATAATCCCCATCTACCACTTCTATATAAGGAAATCCACAATTATTCAAGCTAAAGACCAGATTATCCCTGATTTGTTCCCATTTTTTCTCTGTTATCTGCCAGTTTTGCCCCACCTTTTGATAAAGATAAAGGTCCAGTTCCTCCACCAGCTCTTCATTTAAATAATTTCGCAAAAATGACTGATCATGATCCACTTCCCTGATCAGAAACAGCTCATCCCGGCCGTATTTTTTATCCAGATGTTCCCAGATGCGCCAGCCTACCAGGTAGGGATTGATATGATAGGGATTAGGCTGGCTGATGCCAGCATGGAGTTTAGCAAATTCAATAGCCTCATCTTCGGTTAGAGCCAATTCCCGCATAATCCGGACGTGCCAGAAAGTAGCCCAGCCTTCATTCATGATTTTAGTTTCCAACTGGGGCCAGAAATAGTACATTTCACTGCGAATCATAGCAATTATATCCCGTTGCCAGTCCGTTAAATCCAATGAGTTTTCCATAATGAATTTCAGCAAATCTTTTTCCGGCAGCTTCTTATTGTTTTCCTCCTCCTCTTCTTGGTCCTGTATTTCTCTGCTATCCAGTTGCCAGAGATCAGCATAGGACCCAGCAGGCTCTGGCTTTTTTTCTTTGACAGGCCTGCCGTCTTTCTCCTTAATCTGGTGTGGATTAATATGCTCCTGAATAGAGAGAACAGCATCAAGAAATTTCTCCACTTCCCGAAAACCATAATGAAATTCATAGTCGGCAATCCGCAGAGCATGCACAGCCATAATGTCCACCATTTGGCGATCTGTTCTGGCAAACCAGCGGTTATTTTTAAAAAAATCGCAATGGGCATAGACATGGGCTATTACCATTTTATTTTGCACTAAACTGTTTCCCTCTAACAAAAAAGCATAGCAGGGGTTAGAATTGATTACCAGTTCATAAATTCTGCTCAAGTTGTAATCGTAGGAAGTTTTCATCTTGTGAAATGCCTTGCCAAAACTCCAGTGGGAAAAGCGGGTAGGCATCCCATATGCTCCAAAAGTATAGATAATATCGGCAGGACAAATTTCAAAACGCATATCAAAAAAATCCAGACCAAAATCCAGGGCGATGGCTTCGATTTCGCTAATAGCTTTTTGCAGAGCTTTGATTTCCTGTTTATCTGCCACCGTTACCCCCCCTTTTGTGCCATATCAGCCTGGGGTCCAAAAAAAGCTTTCAGGGCTGGATAGACACCAGTTTTATCTTTTATGGTTACAGCTACAAAACGAGGATGGTTAATCCGCTTAAAAACAGAATATAGAGTGCTATGCCGGTAATAGGGCCCGACAATTTCTCCATAGCCAACCATATTACATTGTTCTGCCAGCTGATGTAACAACTTGACACACAATTCATTGTCTGAAGCCAGATTATCGCCATCCGAAAAATGAAAGGCATAAATATTATAATCCTGGGGACTATAGCGTTTTTCAATAATATCCAGGGCCAGTTTATACACCGAGGAACAGCGCGTACCCCCTGATTCGCCTTTAGTAAAAAATTCGTCTTCTGTAACCTCTTTAGCCTCAGTGTGGTGGGCTAAAAACACTATATTTACCGCTTTATATTTTGTACGCAAAAACTTCACCATCCAGAAAAAGAAACTGCGAGCAATGTATTTTTCAAAGGGCCCCATTGACCCGGAAGTATCCATCATAGCCAAGACTACTGCATTGGCGTGATACTCAAATTTTTCCACCCAGGTTTTAAATCGCAAGTCATCTTTGCTGATTTTGCCAATTCCTTTAATTCCCTTTAATGCATTGCGTTTCAAATTCTCCAGAAGTGTTCTTTTCTTATCCAGGTTGCCCGTAATACCCACTTTGCGGACATCATTGAAGTGATATTTCACATTCTCCAGCTCTGGTGCCGTTTTTTGTTCCAGATTGGGTAGTCCCAGATCTTCGAAAATCAATGCTGCCAGCTCATCTACCGTTACTTCTGCTTCATAATAATCAAACCCAGGCTGATCGCCGGCGCCCGGGCCTTTACCCGGTCCTTTGCCGGCTTTCACATCTGACCCCAAAACATCACCGACTTTACTGTCTCCTTTACCCTGGCCCACATGCTTTTGCTTGTTAAAATTATAGCGGAAACGATATTCATCCAGGGAGCGAATGGGAACTTTAATTATCTTTTTACCATCAGACATAATGATGCTTTCTTCACTAACAATATCTGCCAGATTGTTTTTTATAGCTTCCTTTACCTTCTCCTGATGTCTTTGTTGATCAAGGAACCCTTTGCGATGCAGTGACCAATCGTCCCGGGAGATAATCGATGTCATATTACCCCCTCCCGTTACCGGTTAAGTAAGCTTCCTACATATTTTAGCAATTCATTGGCACAGACCGGGCAATACCCGTGTTCATCAATGAGGCGCTTGGATACCTGGTTAATACGCTTTAGCTGTTCCGCATCGGGAGTACGGGTAGAGGTTGTAATTTTAACTACATCTTTCAAGTCGGCAAAGAGTTTTTTCTCAATAGCCTCTTTAAGGCGTTCATGACTGTTGTAATCAAAAGTTTTTCCCCGCCGGGCATAACTGGAAAGGCGAATCAGGATTTCCTCCCGAAAACTTTTCTTGGCATTTTCCGAAACCCCGATCTGTTCTTCAATGGAACGCATCAATTTCTCATCTGGATCTAGTTCTTCTTCAGTAATAGGATCTTTTAATTTTACTCCATTGCAATAGGCCTCTACATTATCAAGATAGTTCTGGAACAGGGTTCTGGCACTCTCTTCATAGGAATAGACAAAAGCCTTTTGCACTTCTTTTTTAGCGATCTCATCAAATTCCCGCCGGGCAATGGCAATGAAATTGATCAACCGCTCTTTTTCCTCCTTGGTAATGGATGGATGCTGATCCAGTCCATCTTTAAGAGCCCGCAGTACATCAAGAGCATTGATACAGGTTGTATCCTTGGTCACCAGCGCACTGGAAATTCGGTTAATTACATAACGCGGATCAACCCCGCTCATCCCTTCATCAGGATTCTCATTCAGCAGTTCAGTTACATCTTTTTGCTTGAATCCCTCTACATCTTCTCCATCATAAAGCTTCATTTTCTTGACCAGGTCCATTCCCTGTTTCTTGGATTCTTTCAGGCGGCTGAGCACAGAGAAAATAGAAGCTGCCCGTAAAGCATGGGGAGCAATGTGAATATGTTTCATATCACTGTTGCGAATTAATTTTTCGTAGATCTTGACCTCTTCTGAAACTTTCAGATTATAAGGTACCCTGATGACAATAATCCGGGACTGCAGAGCCTCATTTTTCTTATTGCTGATAAAAGCTTTATACTCAGCTTCGTTTGTGTGAGCTACTACAACTTCATCTGCCGAAATTAAAGCAAAGCGGCCGGCCTTGAAATTTCCTTCCTGTGATAGGCTCAACAGGTTCCAGAGGAATTTTTCGTCACATTTTAACATTTCCTGGAATTCCATGATCCCTCTGTTGGCAATGTTCAGCTCACCATCAAAGCGATAAGCCCGGGGATCAGACTCAGAACCATATTCAGTAATCGTAGAAAAGTCAATGGAGCCTGTTAGGTCAGCAATATCCTGGGATTTGGGGTCAGAAGGTGTGAAAGTACCTATGCCAATCCGGTTTTCCTCGGAAAAAATTACCCTTTCTACCGGCATCAATTCGATCTGTCCGTTGAATTCCGTTTGTAAACGCAAACGGCAAACAGGACAGAGGTTACCTTCGATATAAACCCCATATTCCCGCTCAAAGTCCGGGCGCAGTTCTTCCGGAATCAGGTGTAATGGCTCTTCATGCATGGGGCAACCTTTTATCCCGTATAACGCCCCTCTATCAGTGCGCGAATATTTTTCCAGGCCTTTTTTGAGCATGGTTACAATCGTTGATTTTCCCCCTGAGACAGGCCCCATTAAAAGCAAAATGCGCTTACGCACATCCAAGCGTCGCGCTGCTGAGTGAAAATATTCCTCTACCAGCTTCTCCAGGGTTTTTTCCAAACCAAAAATTTCTTCGGCAAAAAACTTGTATTTTTTTACCCCATTTTCCTCTTCAATGCCAGCATCTTTAATCATGTTATAGATTCTGGCATGGGAAAGCTGAGCAATATAAGGTCTTGCTTTGACTAGCTGCAAATAGTCTTTGAAGGTGCCTTCCCAGGCCAAAGCTTCCTGCTGCTGTCGATATAATTCCAGTTTTTGTAAAAAATCCATTGAGGTCGCCTCCTTTCCTCCCAAAACCCCCTGGGTGTTACATATATATGTAGAATTCTAAATCTACTTGACTTCTTTTTACTGATAGTTTATACTATCTTTCGCAGGCGGAAGTGGCTCAGTGGTAGAGCATCGCCTTGCCAAGGCGAGGGTCGCGGGTTCGAATCCCGTCTTCCGCTCCATTTTCTTAAATATGGCGGCGTGGCGAAGTGGTAACGCAGCGGTCTGCAAAACCGATATGCGTCGGTTCGATTCCGACCGCCGCCTCCAAATCCTGCCGAAGTGGCGGAACTGGCAGACGCACCAGACTCAAAATCTGGCGTGGTTACCCACGTGCGAGTTCGAGTCTCGCCTTCGGCACCAATAAGTCAAAAACCCCTGCAAAAGCAGGGGTTTCTCTTTTATGCAGAGATATTTTGCTGACTTAAATCAGATTGTAAATTATTATATCTATTTAATGCGATCGCCAAAAACAAGACTAAAATCAGGAAGATCCCGCTTAATTTTAGCGGCCAGTTATAGCCCAGTCCCTTCAATACTACCATGCCACCAAACGCAGCAATTGCCATGGCGCTATTGATAATTGGTTCGATCAAACCAAAAACTTTGCCCCTGAGCTCATTAGGTGTTATTTCCTGCATAAATGTTCGCATGCCCAGACCGCCAAAGGAATTGGATATTCCGACCAGAGCAGCTACAATCACTACAGTTGCCCAGTTGATCTGCCAGCCCAGCAGTATAAATGCTATCCCGCCCAGCAGGACACTAATTTGTACCAGTAATGGTCTAGGAACTCTCTGACCATATTTCCCCAGTAAAAAAGAGGTTAAAATCATCAGTCCGCCAGTGAGGGCAAGAGCGTAACTGTAGTAAACTTCAGCCAGTCCCAGTTCCTTGCGAATTATCAAGGGCTGGACAAAATTATAAAAACCACCGGCCAGGAAAAAGCCAAACACCACTGCAAACATGATTAAGTGCGGTGGTGATTTTTTTATTTCCCGCAGGCCCTGATAGGTTTGCTGAAAAGGCATAAGCAAAGAAAAATGAGCCGTTTTCTGCGAACGATAGTTAATGAAAGCCAGAAAAAGTGCTGATAAAAGAAAACTCAAAGCATCAAATAAAAAGGCCCATCGGTAGCCGATAGCAGCAACCATGACACCACCAATTAAAGTCCCCAGCAGCCAGACACTGTTTGCCGTAACACCATTAATGCTATTAGCAGCCAGCAGATTTTTTTCCTCAACCAGTTCAGGGATAATAGCATAATAGGCCGGGGTAAACAGGCACGATAAAATATTTAAGGCAAAAACTATCAATGTTAAGGCCCAGAGGGGAGGGGAAAAAAGCAACAAAAGAGTAAGGAAAAACCGGGATAAATCCGCAATGACCATCAATTTTTTCCGGTTGTGTTGATCAGCCATTGCCCCACCAAGCGGCCCAAAAAACAGAATGGCCAGGGTCTTGCTAAGGGTAATCCAGGCAAGGGCTTGTACGGAATTGGAATACCTGTCAATTACAAAAAGAGTTAAAGCGACATAGCTAATCCAGTCCCCCAGCGCTGATATCAGCTGACTTAACCATAAAAACCGAAAATTACGATTTTCAGATAAAAAAGCAGTAAAATTCATAAAATCTGCATCTCCCCGGTTATTACATTACGATTTACAAAACCATTATTTATTATATAATAGAAGGAATAAAATGTCAAAGAAAAAAATTCCTCCTTTTCACGGAGGAATTATCTCTTACTCGAGAATTTCGGAAAAATAGATGACTGTAACAGTTTCATCCTTTTCTACTGGACGTTTGTAAATCTCAGAAAGATACTTGATTACATCATCCAGAGAACGAATATCCGGACTTTCTCCTTTTAAATCATCTTCATTTAACTCTGAAAGTTTTTTGACAATTACTCTGTCCAGGACAGCAGTAAAAACTTTTTTGCGGGGTTCAAAGCGATTACCGGCAGTAATCCAAACGATATCACCTTCACTATATTTCTCTCTCTTGTCTCCCAGTCTGATGGTACAATTCTTCTTGCGACATAACAGATGACCATGGTAATTGGAAGAATAGAAATTCAACGCCCGCACCACTATCGCCTCCCTCTGCCAATCTTAACCCTTGCGGGGATAACTCAATTTTTGCAGTTGCTCCTGTACCTGCCCTAACTCCTGTACTAATTCCTGTCTCTGGTTACCATTCATTTTTTCCCATTCATCTGCCAGTTTTTCATATATATCAGTAAGTTTTTGCAATAATTCTTTTGTCTGCTCAATTGCTTTTTCCTGTTCTACCGTTAAGGCTTGATTGGTCAGAAGGCTCTGGCTCCAGGGATCAAATATATCCTGTTTAATGTGGGTTAGTACCGCTCTGGTTTGCAACAACTGGGTTAAAAGCCCGGGAGTAACCAGCTCTTTTTTTATCTCCACGCTAATATTACGGTTTTCATCCAAACGTTGATATTCCTGTTCCTCAGTATAAATAAAAGCTTCCAGTGCTCCCGTAGCTTTTCCGAGAATCCAGGCGGGCTGGTCAGAACTGCGTAACCGGTTGATATTGCCAGTTACAATGCTCAAGAGGCGATAATCCCTCTCCCAGGCAGCCCGCAATCCCTCTCTGGCATCAGCTGCTAACCAGTTCTGATCATTTCCGGAAATAGTACCACCTTTAGCGCAACCACTTAGAAGCAGGAACAACATCATTCCGGCCAAAATCCTTGAGCGAATTTGCATAATCTCAGCTCCAAATTGTTTTTTGTTTTTTATTCGACAAAAACAGCTTTTTTCCTGCTGAACCAGTCCAGTGCTTGCGCTTTTTTCCAACTCCCTAGACCCCAGGAAAGAGGTCCGGCAATCCGGGCCGATGCTCCAAGCAAAATAAATCCGGCCAGGGTTCCTTCAAGGAAAACAAGCTTCTGGTATTCTTTCCCCCTATCTTTTATAACCTCCCCCTCAGCCTCAGCTGGAGTCAAAGGTGAAAGTCCGCCGGTAATCAGCCGCAAACTGCCAAAATGAGCAGAATTGCCCGGTTGATAATCATCCCAGGCTGTTTTATGCCCGGCCATATTTCTGGCAGCAATTAAACCCTGTCTGGCTGCTACCGGCCAAAGGGCCAGGTTACGCAGTTTCCCGGTAACTTTTTCTTTGGCCAGGGTCACATCCCCGGCAGCATAGATATTTTCGTACTCTGTTTCCTGAAATTGGTTAACCGGTATGCCTTTTTCCCGGCCAAGGAAATCGCTATTGGGGTTAACTCCCTTACCGATAACCGCAAGTCCTGCTGGCAATGTTCTGCCCCTGGCCGTCTGCAGAGCGGTTAGGCCCTGTTCTGGACTGCCAGTGAAGGCAACCGGGTTGTCCCCGAAAATTAGCTCTATCCCGTGTTCAATCAAATGAGCTGCCAGGATTTCACCTGCTCTTTTATCCAGGCCCTGGGAAAAAGGATAACTGGAGGAAATAATCATGCTTACCTGTTTGTCCAGTTCCCGCAAAGCCCAGGCAGTTTTTAGGCCCACCAATCCCCCGCCAATGATAGCGCATTTCTGGGTTTGCTGTAATCTAGCTTTGATGATTTGTAGATGTTCCAATGTACGTAATGGGGTAACACCTTTGAGTTCGACGCCAGGCAAGTCAATAGCCACAGGGTCAGCCCCACTGGCAATCAATAGCTTTTGATACTGGATTTCCTTTCCTTGTTTATCAACTATCAGTCGCCGGTTAACATCAATAGCCTGTACTTTATAATCGGTAATTTGTTCAATCCCCTGTTCCTTTATGGCCGCAGCCGTTTTAATATAGATTTGTTCAGACTGGATTTTCTGAGCCAGAAAGTAGGTTAATAGCGGTTTACTATAAAATCCGCCCTCTGTCTCAGCAGTCAAGATAGTGATTTTCCGCCAGGGAACAAGCCTCCTCAATTCCTGGGCAGCAGTAATCCCGGCAATGCTGTTGCCGATAATAACGATCTCTCGCTGTAAACAGGCCATTGTCACTGCCTCCTATAAGCCCAGTCCCTTGCGTTTGGCCTGAATATGTTCATAAATAACCGTTGCAGCTTTTACAGGGTCGGATTCTACGAAAAACTTGCCTCCGAGAACCTCTTCTGCGCCACTGGTTAGGAAAGCAGTGACTTCCTGCCCCCCTAATATCGGAGGCATTACTCCTAAGTGAACCAGACATCCCATGGCTACAGCCCAGGTACCGATAGCCAGGGCCTTTTCATGCTGATGTTCCGGCGCCGAAGCGGCAACAGGCAATTGCTGAACAGTCACGCCCAGGTATTCTGCCAGAGCTGTCAGCACATCACCAATCCGGGAATTATCTACACAGGAGCCCATGTGCCAGACTGGCGGCAAGGGTTTATCCAGACCGGCTACCTGACCCAGGAGAGACAGGATCTTCTTCAAGCCCGGCCCAGCCCACTTTTCCGTAGCTTCACTATTGAGCAAACCAGCTTTGGCCAGGGCATTAGCTGAACAGCCCGTTGTCACAACCAGTACATCTTTGCTGATTAATTCTTTGACTAAATTTACGTGCAGGTAATCATGGGTAATCTTGACATTATTGCAACCAACAGTTGCCACTACCCCCTGGATATCGCCATTGCTAATCTCCTGAACCAGGGGCTTTAAGGGTTCTTGAGCATCTATTTTGCTGAGGATTGAAATAATAGTTTCTACACTGAAACCAGCCATGAGGGTAGTCTTTTCTCGGGTGGCATTGATTTTGGCAGGATCTCGCTTGCTATAAGCTGCAATAGCCAATTCTACTGCTTTTCTGGCCATTTCATCAGCTTGCTGATAGGACCATTCCAGGTGGGTTGCGCCATCCATTTTGACGATGGGGTTGGTAGTAATGAGGACTGTATGGTAGCATCTGGCCAGGGAAGCCAGAGATGGCATAATACATTGCACATCCACAATCATGGCATCAGTGAGTCCGGTGGCTATTGCCAGTTCCTGGGCCAGAAAATTAGTTGCCAGGGGAATGCCATGTCGCATCAAAATTTCATTGGCTGTACAGCAAATACCGCTGACTTGAATACTTTTGGCCCCTGCTTTCTGTGCTTCCGGTGTCAGCTTTCTGGCCCATTCTACTATTTTCTCGGAAAGCAAAGGTATATGTCCATGCATAACAATATTTACGTTTTCTTCAGTCAGGACACCAAGGTTAGCTTCACTGAAGACAGGCTGGGGTGTACCAAATAGTATATCCTGCAAATCAGTACCCAGTTTTAAACCTGCATAACCATCCACCAGACCCAGCTTGACAGTAGCCAGCAAAAGATTTGGCCAGGAAGCGTCCATACCCATGGTGGTCTGATGTAAGGCTTCGCGAATTTCCCGGTCAGCATTTCTGGGTATTACCCCCAGTTCCCGCCATTTAGCTACCCTTTCTTTGGGAGCATGGGCAACCAGCCAGTTCAATTCTCCACTGCCAAAACGTTGAAAATCTTCTCTGGCTTTGGCTACTAATTCTTTGCCAATATCTTTTATATCTTTGCCTTCAACAGCAATCCCCAGTTTGTGAGCCAGCCCTTTTAGCTTTTCAGCATCAGTGATCTTGTATGGTCCTTCTTCAGATAAGGCCTTTTCTAAAACTTCCAGGGTTTCATAGGCATGATCCACATGAGCTGCTGCCCCGGCAGTAACCTGTCTGAGCAAGTTCCTGGCAACCATAATATTGCCATCTGCTCCACAGATTCCTTTGTCTGGTTTCCCAAAAGGATTAATCCGGCAAGGGCCCTGGCCGCAGTGACGGCAGCACAAGCCTAGACTGCCGAAGCCACACTGGGGTTCCTGTTCCTGGTACCTCTGCCAGACATGTTCTACAGGACCCTGCCAGTTTTGTAATACTTGCTCCGCCCCGGTATCTATTGTAAATTTCTCCATATCTGTAGCCTCCCTCTCTAGATTAAATTTTTGGCATAATTTTTTCTTATTGCAGCAGCAAACTCTTCCCCTTCCTCATAAACAAGAGCCTGAGTAGGACATGCCTGAACACAGGCTGGCTTGCCTGTATCATGACAGAGGTCGCACTTAACTGCCTTCCCCTCAGCCTCTGTCAACATGACTCCGTAGGGACAGCTCATAATGCACATCCAGCAACTGACACAGCGTTCCCGTTTTAGTTGTACACTCCCATCCCCAGCGCGGTAGATAGCACCGGTCATACAGGCCAGTAAACAGGGCGCATCATCACAATGACGGCACTGTAAAGGCATGGCACCCTGGCTGGTTTTTTCCACCTGTACCCTGTTAACCGGTTTTTCCCCATTCAATATAGTAAGAAATAAATTTTTCTGCTGGCTATGGGCAACAGCACAGGCCAGTTCGCAGCTATGGCAGGACAGGCATTTCTCAGCTCTAACCATAACTTTTTTCATTTCTCCTTCACCTCCTTTTCTCTTTCTCTCGCCTAATTGGTAATTACTATATTTTATGTAAAATCCCTGCCGAATAAAAAAATTTTTTGGCGTTAAAATATTAGGGGTGATGGGAATGCGCAAAGCAATATTATATGTGTTAATTTTTCTTTTCTTTCCTTTTTCCCCAGCTATTGCCTCCAACCAAAATACCTGGTTATTAATCGATCTTAATAATCGTACTATTACAGCTCTGCAAGGTAACCAGCCCCTTGTTCAATTTCCGGTAGCCATAGGCAAAAAAAATTCGCCTACCCCGATCGGCAACTGGAAAGTAATACATAAATCTGCCAACTGGGGTAACGGTTTTGGCAGCAGGTTCCTGGGATTAGATGTTCCCTGGGGTAAATATGGCATTCATGGCACCAACAAGCCCTGGTCCATTGGTCAGCGGGCTTCAGCCGGTTGTATTAGAATGAAAAACCAGGATATTGAGCGTTTATATCCACTGGTAAAAACAGGTACACCAGTGGTCATTATCGGCAATCCTTTTGCTTCCTGGAGCTGGCGACCTCTTTTTCGGGACTTAAAAGGTGCTGATGTAGTCCTAGTTCAGGAACGCCTTTCTGCTCTGGGATTTTATCAAGGAAATGCTGACGGTATTTTTGGTTACAGTACCGAGCTTGCAGTGAAAAACTGGCAAAAAACAAGAAAAGTTGAAATTACCGGTCAAATCCATGCCACAGATTATCAGGCCTTAGGTTTTAGATAAGAGATTTAAATATCTTTTGCTGGCCTGATGGAAAGGCATCAATTCCAGAGCTTTTGCAAATGCTGTTTTTGCTTCCGCATTTTTTTTACCCTTATACAAAACCCGACCTAGATAATACCAGTTTATACCATTATCTTTTTCCAGCTCTACTGCTTTTCGTAACGGCTCTTCCGCTTCCTGCCAGCGTCCTGTACGCCATAGGGCCAAACCCCAGTTGCGCCAGTATATGCCCAGATTAGGGGCAAGCTCTACTGCCTGGCGATGGGCAGTTTCCGCTTGCTGTCCATACCCTAATTGCCATAACCATTTTGCCAGTTTGTCATATAAATGAGGTAAACGCGGATTAAGCCTGATTGCCTCTTTAACTTTGGCGACAGCTTCCCTGATTTCCCCTATACCCGCATAAGCTAATGCCAGCTGATACCAGCCAAATTCGATCTCCGGTTTTAAAGCAGTAACCCGAGTCAAAGGAGCAATAGCTTCCTCATATCTACCCAGGAGATTTAAACATTTTCCCAGCCAGAGCAAAGCCTTTATATGTGCTCCTTCTATAGCCAGCACCTTCTGAAAATAATTTACCGCTTCCGTCCAATTACCGGAATCGGCTTCCACTACTCCCAGGCGAAACAATGCCTGCAAATAATAAGGGTTTATTTTGATCGCCTTTTGCCAGTAGTTTTTAGCGAGATCCAGTTGCTGTTGTTGCCAGGCAATATAACCCAGACCATAATAGGCAAAATAAAGGTTGTCATCCAGTTTTAACGCAGTTTCATAAGCATGCTTGGCTTCTTCATAAATTTTCAGCCTGGTGCTAACATAACCCAGGCGCAAGAGGGTCCAGACATCCTTGGGGTTTTTGCTCAAAACAACCAGGTAGTTCTCCCTTTCCTCTTCCAGGGTCAACATATTGTCCCTCCTTTCCCTACCAAAAAATCTATGCTTGTTCACAGGTAAATATGCAAAATCGCCCTGCCAGCCGACAGGGCGATTTTTTCAAGCAAACTCGGGATAATAATGTCTGATTCGCAATTCCACACCCAGGGTTTCCGCAATTTTATGACAGGCCCCGATATCTACTGTTCCATCATCCACTACCGTCAAGATTACTCTGGGAAGATGTTTGCGGCATTCTGCTGCAAACTCCAGTAAAGCGGAATATGCCTCTTTACCATACACAGAATGGCATTTAGCCTGATACTTTTCCGCATTTTCCGCATTGAGGCTGATAGAAACCACATCTACCAACCCTACCAAATCCGGTACAATATTGCGCCGGTGAATAAGATTGGCCTGTCCATTGGTGTTAATGCGGATGGACTTCACCTGCTGTTGCCTTAGATAAGCTGCTACTTCCTTTACTACCTCCAGACGCACTAAAGGCTCACCATAGCCGCAAAATACCACCTCATCGAATTGCTTTAAATCAGCCGGCAAGTCAGCAATGATTTCCCTGGCCAAAGGTTCTCTTTCCAGCCATAAGCTTTTCTCCCCAGGTCCCTGAGTAGTATTGCGAATGCAAAAATCACAGCGATTGGTACAGGCATTGGTAATATTTAAATAAAGGCTGTTACCCAGCTGATAATTGGTAATCACCGGCATACCTCCTTCATTATTGCCAAGCAGTTATATATTCCTGTTCCATGCATAAATTTTTTAGCAGGGAGGTGAAAAGGATGGATGAAACTTTAAACTGGCGTGCAATCACTGTTGCCTCAATAATCTCTATTCTTTCCTTGTTGATATTTACAGTCGTGCTGGCTCTTGCCCTTAAGTTTACATCCCTTCCAGAAACGTATATTGACTATTTCGTAGTTCTTTTTCTAGCCGGTTCTGCCTTTTCTGGTAGCTGGTATCTCGGTAATAGGGTGGAACACCGTATATTATATCATACCTTGTTGCTAAGTGTATTTTTCATCCTGTTTTTACTGGCCATCGGTATAGTTTTTTACGGGTCCGCAATGACCATCTCTGCCTGGGTAGGCAACATAGCTGCCATTTTAGTCGGTTCTATTGCAGGCGCATTAACAGGTGCACGCTGATCAGCACTAATCCTGAAATCAAGTAAACCAGACCGAAAAGCACCCGGCTTTTTTTCTTTTGTTTTCTTTTCCCCATGCTAGCTCTGTTTTGCCTGACAAATGCTAATGCCATAATAAGCACCCCCTCACTCCATTGTATGGAGGAGGGGGTATTTTTTAAAACTCATTGGGCATTTGTTTGAGCTGAGCCAGGGTAAATACAGGTCCGTCAACACAAACAAATTTATGACCGATGTTACAACGCCCGCATTTTCCGATTCCGCATTTCATTTTTAATTCCAGGGTTGTTACTACCTGGTCCTCTGTATAGCCCATTTTTTCCAGGGCCTGTAACACGAATTTGATCATGATCGGAGGTCCGCAAGTAATTGCGATTTTGTTCTGGGGACTGGGATTAAGTTCTTCCAGATAAGCCGGCACAAAAGCCACCTTGCCGTCCCAGCCTTCTTCCGGCCGGTCGATAGTTACATAGACCTGACAATCCTTGGCTTTAGGCCAGCGATCGAAGAGATCATACTTAAAACAGAGGTCGGCTTTTGACCGTGCCCCATAAATAATTTCCACTTTACCATAGTCTTTTCTGTTTTCATCTGCCAGTACGAAATCAATCAGGGATCGCAAAGGCGCCAGCCCGATACCACCACCGATAAAAAGCAGGTCCTTCCCTTTCATCATTTCATAGGGGAAATGGTTTCCATAGGGACCCCTTACCCCGATTTTTGATCCTTCTTCTAACTGATGAATAACAGAAGTTAAGCGACCCACCTTTTTGATAGAAAATTCCAGAAATCCCTTTCTGGTAGGGGAGCTGGTAATGGAAATCGTGGCTTCCCCGGTTCCGATCACTGACAGCTGGGCTACCTGACCTGGCAAGTTACCAAAATTATCTAAAACCTGGGGATCATCAAAAACCACCTGAAAGGTTTTAACATCCGGTGTTTCATCAATAATTTTAGTTATGGTGGCTATATGGGGTTGCAAAGGATTTGCGCTCTTGCACATTCTTTATTTCACACCCTTTACATCGGAGATAATACGAGTAATGTCCATGTTAACCGGACACTTACTCAGGCATCGGCCACAGCCCACGCAACCCGGCAGATTATAACGATCATTATGGTATTTCAATTTATGCAGGAAACGGTTTCTGACCCGTTCCTTTTTCGTGGGTCGAGGGTTGTGCCCCCCAGCCATGCAGGTAAAATCAGCAAACATACAGGAATCCCAGCAGCGGAACCTTTCCCCTTCATAACCATGGGAAACATGGTCAACGATATCAAAACAATGACAGGTAGGGCAAACATAAGTACAGGCACCGCAGCCCAGACACTTAGGGGCAATCTCTTCCCAGTAGGGATGCTCAAACATCTCATCCAGCTTTTCCTTGACACCGGCAACATCTACAGGCCGTTGCTTGGCCAGAAGCTTTTCAGCTTTTTCGGCCTTTTTAGACTGGGCATCTGTACCGGCAGCTGTAAAAAGGGAAGACTGACTGTCCACCAGTTCGCGCCCCCGTTCAGTTAGAACTTCGACCAGGTAACCATCACCCAGCCAGGTCAGATGCAAATCTGCCCCTTCCCCGTTAACAGGGGAGTTGCCATAGGCAGCGCAAAAGCAATTGTGATTAACCTCTTCACAGCTGACACCGATAATAACTGTATTATCCCTTTTATCACGATAATAGACATCATTGAATTTTTCGCCGATGAAAACCGGATCCAGCAATTTCAAGCTCATAATATCACAGGGACGCATGCCGACAATTACTCTGGGCCCAATACCCGGTGCCTGCTCAATTTCCCAATCACCAGCGGCATTAAATTTAAACATGGTCTCGGTCTGGGGAAAGAAGAAATCCTTGGGAGGAACTACGGAATTGCTGCCCCGCAAAGTGATCTTCTGTTCATTTTGCCAGGGCTTAAATAATACTATCCCCTCTTCCTCCACAGGTGCAATTACCTGATACTTTTGCCCCAGCCCAGCCAGAAATTGGTCCAGTTTAGCTTCCGATAGAAACCTGTTTTCCATCAACAACCACCTCATATTAGTGGAATTCATCCGGATCAGCGGCCCGATAGGCCCCTAAAACCGGTGCAGTATCATCAATCCCGGGCGTGGGCACACTAAACAATTCTTTAATATCTTTTAAGACTTTACGGTTAAGTAAGCGCAATGGGATATCCATAGGACATACCCGGTCGCATTCACCGCAGTCCACACAACGACCTGCCACATGCATTGCCCTGGTCAGCTGGAACATGTGATTTTCCGATGCATTTACCCCTTTCCCCAGCCAGTTGGGTTCAGCCTGATCAAAACAACACTGACGACAGTTGCAAGCCGGACAAACATTACGGCAGGCATAGCAACGGATGCATTTTTCAAATTGCTTATCCCAGAAAGCAGCCTTTTCCGCCGGACTCATGGCCTCATATCGGGCAATTTCCTCATAGGCAGGAGTTTTACCTGCCGGAGGCTCGGGCCCGATAAATTTATGGCTAAGTACTGGCCTGGGAGTTTCACATTCCTTACACTTATCCATTAAGTAGTCAGTTTTTTTAAGGCTGAACTGGCCGCGATCGGTCACAAGTACTACTTCTTCCCCTTTTAGTTCAACCCGCTCCAATTTAGCCAGGGGATCGATCTGAGCCAGAACTTTTCTGCTATCCAGCTGTCCAGGACAGCTTACTCCGATTACCATCAAACGCTCAGCCGGAAACTGTTTATCCTGCAACAAGCGCACTATGGCTCTGGAGTCACAACCTTTGGCAATAATCCCGATTTTCCCTTCCCCAAGCTGATAATCCAGCAAATATTTAGCCAGATTATTGATGGCAAAGGGAGAAAAGGTAAGACGCTGAACCTGATCCGCCGACTTCACAAACAGCGGAGTGGTCCGGGTAGGATCAGAGCCATTCTCATAACCGATAACCAGTTTGACCTCGCCATCCGCAAGCAGACGAGCCACTTCTGCCCGCAGCTCTTCTACCAGTTTGATCATCTGTCATCCCTCATCTTCCTGTTGGGACCAAGAGCCCTGATCTGTTCAGACATTTCTTTAACGGTATCAGCCCACTTCTGCCCCTCTGAGCCGGAAATCCAGCGGGCTTTAAACCGCCCCGGCTCCAGTCCCACGTATTCTAACAATCTTTTCATAATCAAATAGCGTCGACGGGTAAAGTAATTGCCACTAGCATAGTGGCAGTCACCGGGATGTCAACCGGCTACCAGCACACCGTCAGCCCCGCGCTGAAAGGCTCGAATGACAAACTGGGGATTAACCCGACCAGAACAGGGTACCCGAACTACTCTAATCGTAGCAGGATACTGAAAACGGCTGACACCGGCTGAATCGGCACCGGCATAGCTACACCAGTTACAGGCAAAACCTACAATTTTGGGTTCCCAGTCCTGCTTATTTTCTAACGACATGCTGCATCCACCTCCGCCAAGAGCTGTTCATTGGAGAATCCTTTCAGGTTCAGTGCACCAGAACGACAAGCAACAGTACAAGCCCCACAGCCCTGGCATAGTCCGGAATTAACGGCAGCGATAACTCTTTCAACCATGCCATGGTGGCCTCTTTCAGTGATGGTACGCGCTTCAATGGCTTTATACGGACAAACCGGCTGGCACAACATACAACCCGAACAAAGGGCCGGATTGACTTCTGATACCCGCGGGTTGGTTGCCAGCTGGTCTTTGGCCAGCAGAGTGATAACCTTGGCCGCAGCTGCACTGGCCTGAGAAACGGTGTCAGGAACATCTTTGGGCCCCTGGCAGCAACCAGCCAGAAATACCCCGGCAGTATTGGTTTCTACTGGGCGCAGCTTGGGATGGGCTTCAGTAAAGAATCCATCTTTATCAGTGGAAAAGCCCACAATTTGTGCAATTTTATCAGAACCAGCCGAGGGAACCATCGCTGTGGCCAAAACCACCATATCTGCTTCTACTTCTACCTGTTTGCCCAGCAGGGTATCCTCCCCTCTAACTACCAGCTTGTCACCTTTTGGATAAATTTTCGATACCCGACCTCTCAGATACTGGGCTCCTGCTTGCACTGCTCGCTGATAAAACTCTTCATATGCCTTCCCCGGAGTCCTTACATCCATATAAAATACATAGGCTTCTGAATTAGGTATTTTTTCCAATACCTGCATGGCGTGTTTGGCTGTATACATACAGCAGGCTCTGGAACAATAGGACTTACCTTTGGTATCATCCCGGGAACCAACACACTTGATAAAAACCACTTTTTCCGGCACTTTGCCATCAGAGGGGCGCTTGATTTTTCCACCAGTAGGACCGGATGCATTGGCCAGGCGTTCAAAATGCAAACCGGTAATTACATCCGGATACTGGCCATAACCGTATTCCCCATAAGTCTGAGTCCAATCAAAGAGGTCAAAACCAGTAGCCATGACAATGGCACCAAATTTTTCGGTAAGGATCTGGTCCTGGTCGTCATACTTGATAGCCCCGGTAGGACATACCTTGGCACAGACGCCACACTTGTTTTCCTTCAGCTTGCGACAGCTGTTAGGATCTATCACCGGCTTATTGGGGACCGCCTGCGGGAAAGGTTTATAAATTGCCGGTCTTTTACCCAGTCCCAGGTTATATTCACTGCTAACTTTGGTAGGACATTTGGTTTCACAGAGGCCACAACCAGTACACTTTGTCATGTCAACATAACGGGCCTTCTGCCTGATTTTTACTTCAAAGTTGCCAATATAGCCGTTTACTTCTTCTACTTCAGCATAAGTCAATAATTTAATGTTAGGATGTTGCGCCGCAACAACCATCTTGGGTGTGCTTATTCAGGCAGAGCAGTCTAAGGTCGGAAAGGTCTTATCCAGCATGGCCATCTTCCCGCCAATGGTAGCTTCCCGTTCTACCAGATAAACTTCATAGCCAGCATCAGCAATATCAATTGCTGCCTGGATACCGGCAATTCCACCACCGATAACCAGGGCCCGTTTAGTAATACCTATGTAATCTTCCTTCAGGGGCTGCAGACGAACGGTCTTAGCCACTGCTTTCCTTACCAGATCAATGGCCTTAACAGTAGCTTTTTCCGGTTCCTGTGCATGTACCCAGGAACAATGTTCCCTCACATTGGCCATTTCCAGCAAATAAGGGTTTAACCCCGCTTTTTCCAGTGCCTTCTGGAAGGTTTGCTCATGCATCCGCGGGGAACAGGACGCCACTACCACTCTGTCCAGTTTATGTTCCTTAATAGCCCTGATAATCGCCTCTTGCCCCGGCTCAGAACAGCAATACTTGTTTTCTTCCACATGAGCAACAGTAGGCATTTTTTTGACTTCTTCAGCTACTCGACTGACATCAACCACAGCGGCGATGTTAGTTCCGCAATGGCATAAAAACACTCCAGTGCGTTTCATAGGCATCGCTCCTGATCATTAATTTTTAGAAAGAAACTAACAATGGCTGAGGATCAATAAAATGTTTGCGTAAAGGTATCTGGCTTTTGCTGACACCCAGTGCCAGTGCCATCAGTTCAGTTAGATAGAACACCGGTAAATTAAAACTGGTATTGTAATGTTTATTGATCTGGCTCTGTCTCATGTCCAGGTTGGGCTGGCAGAGAGGGCATGGTGTCACCAGACAGTTCGCCCCTGCTGCCTCAGCCGCCGCCAGAATGTCCTTACCCAGACGTAAAACCACTTCGGTATTGGTAAGTACCAGGGAACCGCCACAGCATTCAGTTTTGAAAGGCCAGTCCACAGTTTCTGCTCCCAGGGTGCGCAGAATATTGTCCATTAACATTGGGTTTTCCGGATCATCAACATGGGCGATCTTGGGCGGCTTGACCAAATAACAGCCATAATAACAGGCCACCTTTAAACCAACCAGAGGTTTAACAGCCGCTTTGCGAATCTGTTCCAGACCTATCTGGTTAAAAACATCAAGAATGGATAATACCTTGACCTTGCCCTGCCAGGGGCGCTGGATGAGCTTTTCTACCCTGGCCCTGGTTTCCGGTTGCTCCCGCATTTCATAATCAGCTGTCACTAACCGCTGGTAACAGGCTGCACAAGGTGCCACTACATCCTTGCCCTGTTCTTCTGCCAGAGCTAGATTGCGGGCCGGTACAGCTATACCGGCTAAATGATTGACACTATGGGCTGAGCTGGCCCCACAACAGTTCCAGTCGGGAATTTCGGTCAAGGACGCACCCAGCTTCTGGAAAACAACTCTGGTAGTCTGTTCATATTCAGCAGCTACTGAATGCAGGGAACAGCCTGGATAATATGCAAATTCCATTAGCTATGTCCCTCCGTTCTTTTAGCCTCGGCTATAATCCGGGCCACCTCTTTCGCACCTTTGATGCGGTGGGGCAACAAATTCAGCTTGCCTTTGCTGAACATCGGCCAGCCCAGATCAGCATCCTTAAATAAATTCCTGGTTTTAAGGTTCAGACCAATAACCAGGCCCAGCTCATATACTCGACCAAAGCGGCTGATGGAATCCAGGAACAAATTGTGGAATATAGCTTCTGCCTTGCTCCCTGCCAGCACTCCTTCTCGCTGAGCAATGATGCGCAGAGTATCCATGATTTTGGCCAAATCCACATCACGCGGGCAACGGGTAGTACAGGTGGAACAAGTAGCACACATCCAGATGGTCCGGGAAGACAATACCTCATCCTTCATACCTAATAGCACCATCCGAATGATACGGTTTGGACGTATGTCCATATCGGCCGCTACCGGACAGCCAGCCGAACATTTTCCACATTGATAACATTGACGCAGGTTTTCGCCACTTTCCTCCATAACCTGCCGGGCAAAATCTCGGTTGGCCGCTATTAAATCGGTGATATTTACCACATCCTCCATCGTCCACTCTCCTTTCATCAGATATGTGCGAAATTTCTGGTAATAACCAGGTCACCTCCCTACCACGGCAAGTGAAGAGTGGTGCTAATAGGCCAACACAACCATGCATGTTAAATTTATATTCAACGTTTTACCGCCAATTCCTGCCGATAAATAAAAATTTTCTGACTAATTCAGAAAAAAATAACAGCCTCCAATGAGGCTGTTATCAATTACTGAAACAGCTTGAGCAACAGATTTCGGAGAAACCCCGGCAAGGGGATGAATAACACGCGCATATTTTTCACCCCTTCGCAACAATCACTACTTTATACTATGCGCCAAGGGGGTTTTACAACACTAATATTTTGGAACTTTAATGTTACTGACCATTAAAAAAGACAAAACAACCATCACTACCGGATAAACATAGGGGTGCAAATAGTGTCCAGCCAGGATTAACAAGGCAACCAGACTGCCAGCAGCAGTAATTGGTACCCCGACAAAATATCCCGTTATATTTAAAATGTTAAACCGGGCCAGCCGGATCGCTCCACACAGAGAAAAAACAATGGCAATAATCATTCCAACACTGGACCAAACATATAAAACTTTGCTGTAAGCCAGTAAAGCCGGCGCTACCCCAAAACTCACCAGGTCACACAGAGAATCCAATTCTTTGCCGAAAGCCGAGGTAGCCTCCAGCCTGCGAGCCAACCGCCCATCCATGCCATCTAATACCATAGCACCTAAGATCATTATCGCTGCCAGCTGCCATTCCTTATTCTGGGTATAAATAAGAGATAGAACTCCCAGTAACAAATTGGCAAGGGTAAAAATACTGGGTATGGCCTTGGTTGTCTTATGCATTCTTTATCCTGGTTCAAAAAACTTGACTATTTTTATTTTCAATCAAGTCGGCCCCCAGACCAGGCTTTCGCCTCCTTTCCGAATACTTGCTTTGCCCCCGCGGGGCAGGGCGACAGGGGACCTCGGCCCGGGAGTTCCACCCGGACGGGAGTACTGCACCGGTTTATGCTGACCTCCCGGTGGGAGTATAACTCCGCCTCCCGCGTCCTGTTAGGACGCCTACCGGTTTCTCCGACACCGGCTAAACGGGGTCACCGTACGGACAGGGCCAATAACTTCAGGTCAGGCCAGACGGAGTTATACGCCTCCTGCTCACTCTGGGCAAGCCCGTTATGCACAGGAAGCCTCTCTTCCAGCCGCCTCAAGCAGGCCCTGACCCCACGGGTCATCCCTTTTCCTTCCCCAGGTCTATCAGGATTAACCTTCCGGGTCAGGTTTTGCTTGATTTGCGATACCAGTTGCCTGAGTTCTATAGTCACCCGTTCCCTGAACCCCATTGCCCGGCGTCCTGTAACCAGTGCCGCCGCGCAATGCACCGGAACGGCGTAACGTTTCATATACTTCCAGTAACCTATGGTTGAAGTATGCCGGGGTGATACTAATTTGAAAGGCACCCCTTCTTTTACCGCTCTCCGATACATTGCCCCTACCATTTTCGCAAATGGAAAATTAGAGGCCATGCGGTTAAACTTTTTATTAGTGTCCAGTCTGTCTTTGCCAAAGTTCAGGTTTTCTAAAACAATGGGTTTGCCTGAAAAGAAAGCTATATCTACCACTACTTTGGCTAAAACGCCTATCAGGTAGCTACGCCGGAAGCTGGAAGCATGGGTTAAGTCTGGTATTCTGATATAAAGAAAGCCGTTCGGGTAAGGGATAACCTGAAACTCTCCTTCATACTTGCCCAGGTTGCCGGGATAAGGAACACTGAAGCCCTCCGGCCACGGCTCCGGTTGGCCGGAAGCGCTAACGTTACACAGGGCTACCCCATCAGGGTTTGTGTCTATAGCCAGACAACCTTTAGCAAAGTCCGGTTCCTGCACCCTGACCAGTTCAAATGTCAAATGTACCAAATAGCGTCCTTCCAGGGTGCGGATCAGTTCTACCGCATAGGGTAACTTCATGGCCAGCCATATCTGCACCAGTTCCCGGTGTTTTTCCGGCAGCCACAACTTACCCTCAACCCTGGGGGCCTGGCTCATCCTGGGGCGACCAAGTTTATCTATGCCTGTCTGTTCAGAAAGGTGGGAGAGGGAAACCGCCAGGCGGAAGTCCTGTCCGTCATAAAATATCTTAATGTTGGGGTTGCCTCCCTTGCTCTCGTCTCCCCGGGAGTAGAGGCGATTCCTGCGGGCGTGCCGCCATTTTTCACGGGCGGCCCGGCCCTGGCAGACCTTTTCCCACAGCCTTCTACCCCCAAAGACTACCTCTGGTATTGTACCCTTCTCCTGGTAATCCTTCAGTTCAGCCAGCCTTTTTGCCAGTGAAACCACCCGCTTGTTCCGCCCCTTGACTGCCAGGCGGAGCTTTTCAATAACTTCTGAAGCAGCCCCCTTTTCCTCTGCCTTCGCCAGTTTCCTCATAGCCAGGCTGAGTTTCTTCCTGGCCCGGCCCAGTTTCTCTTCTGTTTCTTCATTTTCTAACTTCAGCAGTTCTGTTTGGGAGTCCAGCAGGGCCTGTGCTTTAAGTCTGGCATCATCCGCATAGCGGGAGTTCAGCCCGAAAAGTTCTTGTCCTGATTTCTTGATTTCATGGCGGGAAGCACCTTCCAGGAGCCGGTTAAAGGCCCACCGCATACAGGCACAGAAGAGACGCATCTCCGTAGTCAGCGGGTCTTCTTCGCCCCGGCTCCACTTTGAAGACCGGTGAGTCGGGTAAATCTCCGGAAAAAACTCCCCGCACACAGTTATGCTAAATTTGTTCTTCTCGTGTTTCTTTGGCATTCCTGATCAGCTCCCCGAAACCCTGCCGTACTTTGCTGCTTCTCCAATGGATAATAGTTCCATACTTTTAATGTAGCAAAACAGTTAAATACAATCAATTATAGTCTAGTTTTCTGAAGCTGCTGCATACCTCCCTACCGCTGTAATGCCCCCAACTACTTTATCCCCTGGTTTTACCAGTACTTCGCAACTGGCTGGAAAATAAATCTCTGTACAGGAGCCAAACTTGATCAGACCATAAATTTCCCCTTTTGCCACCTTATCACCGGTTTTAACCCAGCTGACAATGGTACGGGCAATTAGTCCGGAAATCTGCACTACTAGTACCCTGAAATTGTTATTTTCAATGCCGATGAAGTTCTTTTCATTGAGTTTGGCAGCTTCCGGCTTATAAGCTGGCAGCATCTGACCCTTTTCAAAAGCAGTATACGCAATAGTACCGGCAATGGGACAGCGATTGAGATGAACATTGAAAACTGAAAGAAAGATACTGACCCTGATGGCTTTTCCGTTGAGAAAACGCTTTTCATCCACTTCTTCTACAACCATAACTCGTCCATCAGCTGGTGATAAAATCAGCTCCGGATCGGTTGGAATCTGACGTTTGGGGTTGCGAAAGAAAAAAGCAGTGAAAAGAAACAGGGTCAAAGGCACCAGAGCGGCCCAGAAGGACCAGAGAGCAACTAACACTGTGATGATCCCCAAAAAAATCAGGTAGGGAAAAGCTTCCCTGGCAATCGGATACGGTTGTCGCATGTAACATATTACCCCCTGTTTGATTTTATGTTAAATATTGTAGCATTTTTCTTGCTTCCAGCCAAGTTTTTGCCTTTAAACCGATTTCCCGGGGATGGGCCCATTCAACATTTACCTCTGGCAAGCTGTTGAGAAATTCCCGGCCATAGCTTTTGTTTTTTAATCTGGGATCCAGAATTACTACCAGGCCCCAGTCCTCTGCCGTTCTAATGAGACGGCCAAACCCCTGTTTAAACTGAATGATAGCTCTGGGCAAAGATACTCTGGTAAAAGGATTTTTTCCGGCCTGGCGGCATAATTCCATTTTAGCCTGCACCGGAGGATAGGTGGGCACAGCAAAGGGCAGTTTCATAATTACCACCATTCGCAACAGGTCACCGGGGAGATCTACGCCCTCCCAGAAACTCTGGGTGCCAAAGAGAACTGCACCATCAATACTCTTAAACTCCTGAATCAAACGGCCTCGGCTGCCATCCCGGCCATGTAACAGCAATTTTCGCCCCATCTGTAACATAGGCTCTGCGATCAGATCAGCCACTGTATTCAAATGTTTATAAGAAGTGAAAAGGGCCAGTACTCTTTCCTCGGAATGGGATAACAACTGCAGTAACATGGCGGCCTGATATTCAGCCAGCCTGTCTTCTTCCCGCCCGGGATCAGGTCCTTCTGCTACACCCAGGAGCAGGGCCTGATTTCTATAATCAAAGGGACTGGATAAAACAATTTCCTTGTAATCAGAGGCTCTTAACCCGATGCTTTCGGCATAGTAGTGATTCTTTCCTGCTATGGAAAGGGTAGCGGAACAAAAAATCACTGATTTTTTTCGGCTCCAAAGCTGCTCCTGCAATATCGGCCCTACTTCCACAGGGACAGCACAGATATTGCCATCTTCAATCCAGTAAACCCAGTGGGAAAAAGGTTGTTGTAACCAAATTTCCAGAGTTTCAACCAGTTCCTGCCCCTGATTGACTCTTCCTCCCAATTCAGAAAGCAAACTCTCAGCGATAAGCCCCTCTTGATTCCAGGCCCTTGCCTGAGAGACCAGCTTGTTCAAGCTATCCACTAACATTTTCAGCTTCAATAAATAATTGTCTCCTACCACTTCCGGTAATCTTTCCCCGCTGGCAATGAATTCCCAAAACTCCTTTTCCCGGCTCTCCACTTCCTGGCTAAGGCTTTTTACTGGCAGGAGCTCCTCTTTAATTTCCCTTAATGGTAAGCTCTCCAGTACACCCAGAGGCCCCTGTCCACCAAAAGGCCGTCGCCAGAGGCCAGTCCGCCATCTCCTAAAGTCGATTTCACCCAGGCGAAGTCCTAGATGGCGCTGGGCTACTTCTTCCAGATTGTGGGCTTCATCAATGATTAAATAATCATATCCAGGCAAAACTTTGTCTTCCAGTTTCAAATCAGTACAGAGGAGTGAATGGTTTGTAACCAGCAGCTGGGCCTTCTGGGCTGCCAGCCGGTTGGTTTGCACCCAGCAGCATTTCTGCCAGGGACAGGCATTGCCCAGACAAATATCCCTTTCCGCCTTGAGTAAATCCCATTTGCTGCGGTCAGGACCATGTAACCTGAGTTCAGCCTCATCGCCGGTTTTAGTGATATGCAGCCACCAGGCCAGGCGGCCAGCCAAAGTCCAGGTTTCCTGATCCCAGCTCTCACTGCCATCTACCAGTTCCCACCAGCGTCGCCAGCATAAATAATTACTCCGGCCTTTAAGAGGCAATATTTTTAGTCCAGGAAAAATTTGTTGTAGAACTGGCCCATCCTTTTCCAGCAGCTGTTCCTGCAAAGCCAGGGTATTGGTACTGATCACTACTCTGGCTCCTTCTCTAATTGCTATCTTTGCCGCAGGTAATAGATAGGCCAGGGACTTGCCAGTACCGGTTCCTGCCTCTGCCACCAAATGTCGTTCATTGGCTAATGCCGCAAAAATAGCTTCAGCCAGTTCAATTTGCTGGGCTCTACTCTCCCACTGATTAAACACCCTGGCCAGGGGCCCACCTGTTGCAAAAATCTCTGCTATCGTCAACCCGGAATCGGTAACTGCGCTGTCAGCATACTGTAACCGCTGGCCCGCAGTTAACCATTCCATGGTGGGTGGCAGCTGAGCAAATCCGGCTTTTAGAGCTGCTTCAGCTGTCTCTCTGATCAGTTTGCCCAGGGACCAGGCTGGATTGGCCCATTTGGCTACCATGGTAAGCCAGGGTAGTGGTCGCTGTTCCACTTCCGCTTGCATTAAGAGAAAGAGTTGCCCGGCCAATTCCGCATCCCAGCGGGCCCGGTGCCTTTCTCCGGGTTTTAGCCCCAGAAAGCTGGCCACAGCAGCCAGGGAATAAGAAGACAAACCGGGATACAACAGGCGGGCCAATTGACAGGTATCAAAAAAATGGCCCGCATAAATACCGCGGGCACGCAGGAAGCCCAGATCAAACTCTACATTATGGCCAACCACAGGCAATTCCCCAATTTTATCCCGTACCAGATCCGCTATTTCCTCCCAGCACGGTGCCCGCTGCAAATCCTGCGAAGAAATACCGGTTAACCGGGTAATTTCCCTGGGAACAGGATGTTTAGCACAAACCAGAGTCTCCCAGCTCTCCACCAGTTCTCCTTCTTCAAACCGACAGATGCTGATCTCAATGATCTCATCAATCGCCGGTGAAACTCCTGTTGTTTCAATATCAATAGCAACAAAATTCTTAATCCCCAAAGCTTAAGTCCCCTTCCATTTCAAAACGGGTAATTGGCCTTCGGTACAAATATAGCAAGCCTCCGGTTCTATACCCTCAGCCCGTAAAACCGCTGTAACTGTGGCTTCATCCTCTAACCGGCATTTCAACGACAACCCGCAAGAAGCTGTGATAATACGGGGAGTGGGGATGATTAGTGCTGGTAAAGCTCGGGTATCAACAATATGCTCTGCGGCCAATGCCTGCTGGGCTGAGGAAAAAACCAAACAGCAAAAATTCTTTAGCTTTATTAACTCACGTATCATAAATAATCCCTCATTTCTGCCGTTCAGCCAGCAAAAACGGCAACTCCCCCCAAATTACTGGTCAGGAAGTAAAAAATAGCTATAATATGAATCAGGATAAGTCCTGTTATCACCTCATCTCCTCTCCCCTTTTCTCCGAACTGTATCCAGAGTGGGTACAGTTCTTTTTTGTTATATATTTATATATTATTCATCACCGAAAGAAATGCCAATGGCTTTAGCCGCCTGAACCAGGTCATGTTCAGGATTGACCCGCTTTAATACCCCGGTAGCTTCAGCCAGGGAAACAGTTACTATATCGGGAGTGCGCAAGGCTACCATTACCCCGTTCTCCCCTTCCAGCAGGGCTTCTACGGCTGCTGCCCCATAACGGGTACCAAGAATGCGGTCAAATGGAGTAGGACTGCCACCGCGCTGTAAATGGCCAAGCACTGTCACTCTGGTCTCCAGATTAATCCTGCGCTCCAGCTCATCGGCCAGCCGCTGGCCGATCCCTCCCAGGCGAATAGGATCACCGCTATCCTCAATTACTTTCTGCACTACCAGGTTTTCACCCAGTTTGGCTCCTTCTGCTACAACTATAATACTGAATTTCTTGCCCTGCTGGCAGCGTTCCTCGATTTTCTTAACCACATTTTCAATCTGGAACTCTATTTCTGGAATCAAAATTACATCAGCACCACCAGCTACCCCTGACTCCAGAGCGATCCAACCGGCATAACGGCCCATAACCTCCAGAATCATTACCCGGTGATGGGATTCAGCAGTAGTGTGGAGCTTGTCCAGCGCCTCGGTGGCCGTATGTAAAGCAGTATCAAAGCCGAAAGTAATGTCAGTAGCAGATAAATCATTATCTATAGTTTTCGGAACACCTACTACCCTTAAGCCTTTATTATGTAACTCCCTGGCAATAGACAAACTGCCGTCCCCACCAATAACCACCAGAGCATCAATTCCCGCTACCGCCAGATTGTCCAGGATAGTTTGGGACATATCCACATACTTTTTTTCGCCATTTACCAGCACAGGGTATTTAAAGGGGTTGTCCCGGTTGGTAGTGCCCAGTATCGTTCCCCCTTTGGGAAGAATACCGGACACAGCCGCCAGATTCAAAGGGCGAAACTGTTGTCTGATTAACCCCCCAAAACCATCCTCGATACCAACCACTTCCAGACCAGCCCGCAGAGCCGATTTGGTAACTGCCCTGATCACCGCATTTAAACCCGGGCAATCACCCCCACCTGTTAATACTCCGATTCGCTTTAACATAACCAGCCCTCCTTCAACCTGTTCCATTAATAATAGACAATAATTCGCCACATAATTCTTCAAACCTTCTTTTGTCCTGACGATCCAGGGCATCATCTATATAAATCCATAAAACTTCCAGATAAATTTCCGTAGCCAGGTCACGCAAAAGGAATTGGGGCACGGTCAGCACCTCCCTTTCGGGTTCTAATATATTCTATGCTGCCGTGCCTACCACTTGACTGAAAATACCCAGGGTTCCTGTCCCAAAAAATTATTCCCCAAACTAATTTCGACTTGCCGCTGGATAATATCAAGGGGCCCAAGGATAATTTGCCCTTTTACCTCCTGTTCGGGTTGTAACTCGAATTGATAATTGTTTTCGCTATGGTAAAGCTGGTAGATGATATTATTTCCTTGTCTAGCCTGAGGATTAGCCAGAGAGACCAGATGTTTTTGCAAGGAACGATTCTTGACCCTTAAGAATAAACGCGTTTCCTCCTCTGCTATTTCTATCCGCTCCAGCTCTACCTCTATCCCATGTCGCACCAGTATCTGCTTAACATCCAATTTGTATTTAGCTGGTGTCATGGCATTCCATAATTCAATTGGCTCAATTACACTGTTGACTATCAAGGGTATCTTTATTATTTCCCCATTGCGGGGATCAACAGTAGTAGTTGAGCCCAGATTGCCTACCAGTCTGACCAGAGGCAAACTCTCTTCTTTTTGCAGAAGGAGATGGGGATCCCCATTATACTGGACCAGGATTCTGGTAATAGCTCCTTTGCTATCTGAAACAGCCATTTGTAACAAGAGATAATCTTCTGTACGATTAACCAGCTTCTCCAGTCTACCTGTAATCTTAACTTTGCGTCCGGACCATTCTTCAACTTTATTATAAGCCTGATTTATATTTTCATTGGTAATTAAAGTAGTATCCAGACGGCTATCCTGTAATAATTCCCCTGTTGTACTGCTGCCGGATTGGGGGAACTTCCGGTCTATATACATTTGTAAACTGAACATCCAGCCGAAGATTAATGCCGTTAGGGCCACAATGACATAAAATTTCTTTTTATCATCCCGCCAGAAATTTAACCAGCGCTGATTGGCAAACCATTGCTGGGTCAAGCCCTGTCCACTTTCAAGGCGTTCACCCAGAGCAGTTTTTAAATCAGCCAGTAACTCCCGCCCGCTTTGATAGCGCTGCCTGGCTTCTTTGGCCAGGGCTTTGGCCAGCACTTTTTCCAGTTCTGCCGGTGCATCCTCCCGCCAGCGGGTTAACGGCGGGGGTTGCCCGTATAAAATATCCTGTCCTACTTCTCGCAAGTCTTTTCCATAAAAAGGAAAATGTCCGGTTATCAATTGATACAGGATAACTCCGACCGCAAACCAGTCAGAAGATTTATCCCCCCTTTCTCCTCTTACCTGTTCGGGTGCCATATAGAGGGGAGTGCCTATGCTTTTGCCAGGGCCCAGCTCCGCTAGGGCTGCCAGACCAAAATCAGTAACATGCACCAGTCCTTTTTCATCAATGAGAATATTATCCCCTTTGAGGTCTAGATGAATAACCCCTTCTCGATGAGCATAGTCCAGGGCATTACATATTTGTTCCAGAATATCATAGATTTCGCGCCAGCTAAATTGCCTTTGTTCCAGAGCCTCACTCAAGGTCAAACCCTGAACCAGGTCCATGACCAGGTAAAACTCGCCATCCTCTTCGTAATAATCATGGATGCGTACTATATTGGCGTGATTCAAACGGGCAGAAATCCGGGCAATCTGCTTCCACTGTTTATGTTTCTCTCCATCCTGGCCCGCATACAGCCGCTTTACTGCTACTTCCAGATCCAGCTTATTGTCAAAGGCGCGGAAAACCACCCCGGTAGCTCCCCGGCCTATCTCCTCCAGAATCTGATACCGGCTGCGAAAACTTTCTTTGGGCAAATCGTTCAGCACCGGATAAACCCCGGTTTGTTCCCGCTGATCCTGAGGCACCAGGATATCAGCTACCTCATGCATCTCCTCTAAAGTCATATATTCCTTATCAAAGCTCATAATATGGGAAACCAGGTCCTTTAACAACAAAACCCTGACCTTACCAACCCTTCCCCGGGAAGTGTAGTGAATCCCATTAATATTGGAATGTTCATGGGTAAAAACTACAATGGGTTCCATCTTAAAATTTTTTTGGACCTGGTATTGCTGATAGTAATGATGTTTTAAATAGTCCCGAACAACTTTGGTATACTGATTAACCTGAGCGGCAGGATTGCCTATCTTGATATATTCCTTCTTGCCATCATTTAATCGCTCCTGGGTCCAGTTGCCCATCAGGCCGCCGGTGATACGGCCATTCATGTTTTTACTCTCGATGACAAAGATCGCCGCCGGCGTAATCACAATATGGTCAATATCCACCACATTATCATTCATTGCCAGGCGCGGTGAGTTAATCACCAGAAAATATTCCGGAAGCTGTTCCGCCAGCTCTTTGGCTACTTTTTCTTCGCCATCAAGACCATAAAGTCCGGAGATACGGGATACTTCCTTCAATACTGTGGCCACTTTTTCACCTCCTTGTCAACAGACTTTAATAAAAAACCACAGGAAGGTAATCCTGTGGCCAAAAATCCACCAAAATTATTTGCCAATAGCCGTTAAAATATCACTCAATACCTTGTCAATGGGCTGGTCACCGTCGATTTGCCGCAGCAATCCCCTGACTTGATAAAAGTCAATTAATGGTTGAGTTTGAGCCTCGTAAACATCCAGACGATTGGCTACTGTTGCTTCATTATCATCATCCCGTTGATACAGTTCTCCACCACACTTGTCACAAATGCCTGGCCGGGCAGGAGGATTAAATACTACATGATAGCTGGCTCCACAAGCCCGGCAAATTCTACGACCGGTCAGGCGCTCCATCAGTTTCTCCCGGGGCACAGCTATATTAATGACTGCATCGATCTGCATATCCAATTCTTGTAATGTTTTTTCCAGTGCTTCTGCCTGGGCGATAGTCCGTGGAAAACCATCCAGTAAAAAGCCATGAGCACAATCTTCCTTGCTCAGTCTCTCTTTTACCATCCCGACCACTACTTCATCGGGAACCAGTTGACCGGCATCCATATATTCCTTGGCTTTTTTGCCCATTTCAGTGCCTTCCTTAATAGCAGCCCGGAACATATCACCGGTGGAAATGTGAGGTATCTCTAATTTCTTTACTAATACCTCGGCTTGAGTGCCCTTACCAGCACCCGGGGGCCCCATGATCAACAATCTCACCAAAAATCCCTCCCAACAAGCAAAATACTAAAAAAATTATAACACATAGGCCTGTTCTTGCAAAGGCCTGTTCAGGCGAAAACGCAACAACAGAGCCCGCAACATCTTTTTTCATTGCTACCTCCGTTTAACCAATTATTCCTGCGATAATAGGATAAGCATTTTGTAATACCCGCTGCGCATTAGCCAGATTTTTTTCGCGAATTTCCTGCTGCCGGGGAATAGGCTTTACCATGTCTTCCGGGTCCATCATCATTGCCGGTAAAGGTACTGGCGCTCCTCCCTGCCACTGTTCTAGCCAGCTGGCCGGTACAACTGGTAAACACAGCTGGTGACTCAAAGTTGCCCAGAGGAGTGTCCAGGCCCGGGGAACAACCCGCCAGATATCATAACCCCCTCCCCCTAAGGCCAGCCACCTTCCTCCGGAATATTGATGGGCATAGCCGTGAATTAACTCGGCATAGGCTCGTAATAGATGCATGTCCCCATGCAGATGGGTTAATGGATCCAGATAATGGGTATCACAGCCGTGCTGAGAAACAATTACATCCGGTTTAAACGCCTCTAAAAGAGGGGGTAACAGCAGCTGAAAACATTCCAGCATACTGGCAGTATCCGAAAAGGGTTCTAAAGGTAAATTGATACTATAGCCATATCCGGCTCCCTGACCCAGTTCGGTAATTTTCCCTGTACCAGGAAAGAGATATCTTCCCGTTTCATGCAATGAGATGGTTAAAACCTGGGGATTATCATAAAATGCCCATTGCACGCCATCACCATGGTGAGCATCAGTATCGATATAGACGACCCGCCAGCCTGCCTGACAAAATTTCTTGATTGCCAGCACAATATCATTAAAAACGCAAAAGCCGGAAGCCTGTTCCCGGTGGGCATGGTGTAATCCACCCGCATAGTTCAAAACATGCTCAGCGTTGCCGGCAAGAATCAATTCGGCTCCCTGTATCGATGCCCCCACCAGCAAGGCTGCTGCTTGCCCCATCCGGGGAAAAACCGGATTGTCTTCCGTACCCAGTCCCCATGCCTCGGGGCCCAGGGAACATTCCCCTTTTTCCCCCAGACTAAAAACCGCATTGACATAGGCAGGAGAATGGAAGAGTACCAGTTCTTCAAAAGTTGCACCTCGCGCTTCTAGCGCCTTCTCTGGCCATAGCCCCATGGCTTTAATCAGGGTTTCTGTTAATTCCAGCCGCAAAGGATTGAAGGGATGTTCATCACTAAGCTGATACCGCTGAAAATGCCGGCTATGGATTAAAAGACTTCTACCGCCCATAGCCGGTATCCTCCAGTCGCGGCGTTCTGACTATATATCCTGCTTGCTGTAAAGCAGCCATAATTTTGCGGGGATCGATGGTATTGACCCTGATTACCATCAAACGGTATTCCTCATGCCTGCGTTTGGGTAAAGTGACAACACTGACAATATTTACTCCCAGATTTTTGAAAATAATGGCGATGTCAGCCAGTACGCCTGGCCGATCTGGTATTTCCAAAATTAACTGGGAGCCGGGTTCGTGTACACCCAGCAATTCCGTTAATGCCCGCAAAATATCGCTTTGGGTCAAAAGCCCGACCAGGTACTTGCCATCGACCACTGGCAAGGAGCCGATCCTGAATTCATACATAATCCTGGCTGCCTCATCTATGGTATCATCAGGCGCGATAGTAATCACATTTTTGCTCATGATCTGCCCGATCCAAATTTGGCAGGTTTTTTCTTCGCTGTTTTCTTCCCAGAACGCCGGGCTGGCAGAACGCAAATCCCGATCAGAAACAATCCCTACCAGCCGCCCTTCGGAAATTACCGGCAAATGCCTGATGCGCAAATTTTTCATAATTTTCCAGGCTTCCGCCAGGGTAGTTTGAGGGTTAACAGTTACCACTGGTGAACGCATAATTCGGTAGACTTCCATCCTTCTCCCTCCCTGTCTTTATAACATCCAAAGATTCTGATAGAGGCTGCCTTCGAACTGGATGACTCTCTCCGCCGGTACTCGTTTGCCGATCCGTACCCGGAGCATATTGGCAGGATGGCTGGCTATTTCCGGCTCATCGGTATTTCGGAGCTGGAATCCCCCTTTCTCCATCACATGACTCAACATCTTCTTGTAGCCCCATAAATCCAGCCCTGTGCCTTTTAAGTCCCAGTGCCAGTGCAAATGCTGGGAAATCACGATATAATCTTCCCAGAAATCATCACAGAAAGTTTCCTGCAACAGTAAGCCAGCCAGCCCAAAACCCCGCCACTCCGGTGAAATTTCAATAGCCCCCAGTTCCAGGATAAAGCCGGCAAATTCCCCTTTACCCCAGCGCCCCTCCTCTTCAGCAGGATGAAAGGTTACATAGCCTACCAGTGTTTCGTCGGCAATACATCCATATACCCTGCCTTCCGGCATGGCCGCTATTTGCTGCAAAGCCCGGTGCTGTTCATGAGGCCGCCGAAAGGCAGTTAAGCCCGGATCAAACTGCAAACATGCCAGCACATCTTCCGTTAGCGGCCCTCCTACTGCCACTTCTCCCTTATCTGTCTGTACTCTCCGCATCCTTCTTACCTCCTCTTTTTTCTAACGAGTCAGCCAGGCAATGACCGCCACCACCAATGTCATGATCACGATTGCCAGCATGCAACCTCCCTGGCTGGCTCCTGTTTTTAACAAAATCCCCCGGGCTTCAGCTTCTCTGGTGATATAATGATTGAGTTTGAGTGGGCCCAGGACAGCCATGACCTGGCTATCCAGGAAATCCCGGTCACCGCCTTTGGCCAGTACGCTCTCGATTACAGCCTTTTCCCATTCTGCTGCTAGAGCCGTATCCTCCTTCAGGGTTTTCAAGATTAACTCTGCCACGGCTCGTCCCTGCGCTCCATAGACTTTGCGCCTTTCCTCCCGGCTCAATTGCTGTAAAGGTTTAATCCAAACAGGGTCACCGGCGTAAATCCTGTCATGTTCACAAAGCCAGTGCCAGATTTTTTCAGCCATCTTCCTTCTCCCCTATCTCTCCTAAAATCCAGGCAGATTGATAAAGGGAACAAACCAGTGCAGGGCACAGTACTCCTGGGGCTCTTTACCCTGCTCAAAAGCCAGCTCGGCAGTGCGTTCACAGGCTGGTCCTGCCTTTTGCCCTGAATCCAGACAAACTTTTTCCTTAACTATATTACCAGGAACGTTAAATTCCATCTCCCCTCGCAAGGCAGGGGAATTGACAATTTCAGCCCAGAGCGGTGCGGCCATTTTTCCTCCAGTCCCTACCCCTTTTCCTTTGAGATCATATCCCAGCCAAACTACAACGGTATATTTACTATTAAAGCCTGCAAACCAGGCATCACGGTTCTCCTGGGTGGTCCCGGTTTTGCCAGCAACCGCCTGATTCCGTATTATCTGGCTAATGCGGGCCGCTGTGCCCTGTGGTCCTGTAACCCCGCGCATCATGTCCAACAGTTGAAAAGCAAGTTCAGGTCCAAGCGCCTGCCAGCGCCTGGGCTGTCCCTGCCAGAGATTAGTACCAGTACCGGTAACTATCCTGGAAATATACCAGGGTTCTATATATTGCCCTTTACCAGGGAAAACCCGATAAGCCGCCGCCATTTCCCACGGAGTCACCTCACCACTGCCCAGGGCCAGGGATAACACCGGCGGTAGGGGTGAAGTAAAACCAAATTTTTTTGCTTCTTTAACCAGTTGCTCCGGGCCATACTGGGCCAGAATTTTAACAGGAATGATATTATCGGAGACCCAGACAGCTTCCGCCATAGTCAGCTCCCGGCCATGATAACCGGGCCTGCCATAATCCTGGGGCTGATAACCCTGGAAATTAACCGGTTCACATTTATAGAGGCTATTGGCCTGCATCCCTTGCTCCAGCGCCAGAGCATAGAGAAAAGGTTTAAAAGCTGAGCCAGGCTGCCGGCGGGCCAAGACCCGATTATATGAGCTCTGCCACCAGTCCCGGCCACCGGTCAGGGCCCGAACAGCCCCGCTATCATTCTCCAGCACTATCACCGCTACCTGCAGTCCGGGATATTTCTGCAAATATGTTTGTACCCTGTCATTAACCACCTGCTGAATCTCTGCATCCAGAGTCGTCTCGATTTTCAGTCCCCCTGCCAGCAAGGTTTCCTGGTCAACCTGCTTTTCCGCCTGTTGCTTGACCAGGTCCAGAAAGTAAGGAGCCAGGCTGGAAACAGCCCTTTGCTTTTTTCGGATTTGCAATGGTTGTTCCTCGGCCTGACGGGCCTGTTCAGGAGTGATGACTTTCATTTCCACCATTTGCTGCAGAACATAGCGCTGCCGCTTTTTGGTCGCTTCCAGGTTAGCCCAGGGATTTACGCGCGAAGGTGCTTTCAAAGTAGCGGCCAGCAAGGCGCTTTCAGCCAGGTTCAAATCTTTGGCCCTTTTGCCAAAGTAGGTTTGAGCTGCAGCTTCTATACCATAGGCTCCTTCGCCAAAATAAACGCTATTGAGATATAGCTCCAGGATCTCATCTTTGGTATATTGCTGTTCCAGCTGAATAACCCACCAGGCCTCCAGCAGCTTGCGCTTCCATGTTCTTTCCTGGCTCAAAAACAGGTTTTTTACCGTTTGCTGGGAGATGGTACTGCCCCCCTCCACTATCCGGCCAGCCCTCAAATTATGCCAGATAGCCCGGATTATACCAGCTGGATCCAGCCCCTGATGCAGATAAAAATCCCGGTCTTCAGCCGCTATTACTGCTTGCAGCACATAAGGGGATATGTCTTTCAGTTTAACCGGATAACGTTTTTGTTCATAAATTTGTCCGATCACTCTGCCCTTGTGATCAGTAATCAGAGTAGCCGCCGGCAGCTGGGGCTGTGGCAAACGGGGCAACCATTGATTTAAGGGTTTACAACCAGAGAGCAGAAAAAGAAAAAGGATAACCATGACCGCTAAACGCCATTTGCTTCTGGTCATCCGGTTATCCCTCCTTATCACTATTATTTATTCACAATTTCCGCTACAAAGGGCGGTAAGGCAAAGGCAGCCTGATGAACTTCCGGTGTATAATAACGGTTACTAAAGGGCAGGGTTTCAGGCCAGCTTGGTTTCAGTTCCGAATCACTGGCCATAGTAAAAGTCCAGAATCCTCCCACATAGCTAGGAATAGCTGTTAAATAAGGTTTAACATAGGTGAAATTCTCCCGCATAGCCTGCACCGCTCTCTGAAACGCCTGTGGATAAAAGAGGGGCGACTCCGTCTGGGCTACTACTGCTCCTCCAGGCTTTAAAGCCCGTTTGACCAGCTGATAGAACTTGCTGCCAAACAGTGGTTCAGCAGGTCCAATGGGGTCGGAAGAATCAACGATAATCAAATCAAAGGCAGCTTGCTGCTGCTCGACATATTTAATCCCATCCCCAATGGCCAGTTCAACCCGGGGATCGCTCAGGCAGGCAGCCGTTACCGGCAAATACTGCCGACAGGCATTGATTACATCTTCATCAATTTCAGCCAGTACCACCTTTTTAACCCCGGTGTGTTTCAGCACTTCGCGGACTGTACCGCCATCACCGCCACCGATGACCAGTACCGTTTCCACCTGCCGCAAACTGAACATGGGCACATGGGCAATCATTTCATGATAAATACATTCATCTTTTTCAGTGGTCTGAACAATCCCGTCCAGAACCAATGCTCTCCCTAAATCATAAAATTCAACAATTGCCAGATGTTGATAGGGAGTTTGTTTTTGATAAAATATTTCCTTTATTTTCCAACTCACGCTATAGCCCTCTGTATGTTGCTCTCTCAGCCACAGCTCCATTCCCAGTCCTCCTTAAGTAATTATTTGCCACATTTAATTATATCACAGAAGGCAAAAAGAGCAAGTTTAGAGCCCGCCGGTTAAGCGGGCTTGATCTGACCGGTTTCCCGATCCACCACCTGGCAGAATACTTCAACCAGAGCCGGATCAAAACAGGTACCAGCACAATTTTTGATTTCATCCCAGGCTGCTGCCGGTTGTAAGGGCTTTTTATAGGGACGTTCCGATACCATGGCATCATAGGAATCAGCAATAGCTATAATCCTTGCCCCCAGCGGTATTTCTTCACCCTTCAGCCCTTCCGGATAACCGGAGCCATCCCAGCGCTCATGGTGATATAAAACCAGCGGTGTTACCATCTGCAAATAGTCAATGGAAGCCAGAAAATTGGCTCCAAAGGCCGGATGATTACGGATGGAGTAAATTTCATCTTCATTCAAACTTCCCGGTTTATCCAGGATATGTTCTTCCACATTGATTTTGCCGATATCGTGGAGCAGGGCTCCATACTGCAGTCTCTCCAGTTCTTTTTCAGTAAAGCCCAGTTTTCTGGCCATAGCCACCGCATATTTGGTTACCCGCTCCGAATGGCCACAGGTGTTGACATCCTTGGCATCAATGAGAGCAACTAGGGTAGGGATATTTTCGGCCAGAGCGGTACCAGCCTTTTTGATTTTATTCTGTACCTCATCAATGGTGATAGATGAAAGGCACACCCGGTCGCGCCGTAAATGGCGGGCCCGAAACAGGGTCTGGTTGGCCCTGTATAATAAATTGTCCATATCCTCAGCGTCTTTTGGAAAAGTGGCAATCCCCAGGGAGACTGTTATCCTGAGCTTCTCGTCTTCAAAGGGGTAAGAGTGGTTTCGTACGGCAATGCGAATTTTTTCCCCCACATCCAGGGCATCGAAACTATCGGAACCGGGCAATAAAACGATAAACTCATCTTCCCCATATCGCCCTACCTTATCTTTACCTCGAATATTTTCCTGGATCAGTTCCCCCACAGTCTTTAAAATCTGCTGGGTTACCTCCTGACCATAGCCATCAACTATCGGCTGGAAACCATCAATACTAATCCGAATTATCGATAACTGCTCATGCTTTTGTCTGGCTTTTAATATCTCCTCGGCGAGAAACTGCTGAATATACCGATAACTATATACCCCGGTAATATGGTCAATTTTCATAATGGTAGTCAGTTTTTGATAGCTTTCCTGCAGTTTATGACGGCTTTCCATTATTTTACCGACAAACCAGCCAATAAGTGCCCAGATTGAGCCCTGCAAAATCCCCGTTTCCGGTTTGCTTAGTAATAAAGGCAAATCCCCTTCCTGGCTGATTCCCGTCACAATTACCGCCAGCCAGCCGGTTAAGGCGGTTAGCAACCCGAATCTGGCCCCAAACCGAATGGCATAGGTGGTAATCACCAGGTAAAACAGAGGCTGGAAATAGGCATTACCCTGTGAAGACAACATCAAGTAGCCAAACAGCACAATTTCACCAAAGATAATTAGATAACGGCTCCGTTGCAGAAGATTATGATTCCATGTAAAATAAATGAGGAAATTATAGGATATAACTAATAACATAGCCAGAATCAGGTTCCATGAAATTGAACTGGAGCCTATAAAAGCTACATAAGACAAAAAAGCGAATAAAAATACTCCGACCTTAAACTCGATTAATGTCTTGCCAAAGTTTTCATGTGCCACAATTTTTCCCTCCCGGAATGTATTTTTCGACACAATAACTAAATTTCCTCCAAAAAATACAATAAAAAGAGGCATTCTTCTTTAATTCAGGAAGAATGCCTCTTTCTTTTAAACTTCAATTAATTCATACTGCCTTGTGCCAAGGCCAATTTCTTCGCCATACCTTAGTTGTACTGACCAGTCCACTTTGGGATAGAGAGCGCGGAATTTATCCTCTACCTGTTTATCCCCCAGAACAGAAATCCGGTTGACAGGAGCCTGGTTAACCAGATCGACACAGGCTTGATCCAGAGCTACCGGGTCTTTAGAGGCCAGAATGCCCAGATCGGCTACCAGTGGAGCATCGGACCAGCCACAGCAATCACAATCAGGAGAAACGCTGGTAACAAAACTGATAAACCCGCATTTACCAACTTTATCCTTTAGTACTCCGTAGGTGTATTCCACCATTTTTTCCTGCAACATATCCGCTTCTGTCTTCCAGTTAATAGCAATAGCCTGAACCGGACAAACGGTTACACACTCACCACAGCCAATACACCTGGTTTCACTGATAAGAGCAGTCCCCTCCTCCCCGGCAAAGGCGATAGCATCAGCTGGACACCACTTGATACATCGCCCGCATTTAATGCATTTCTCCCGATTAACCCGGGGCAACAGGTCAGAATGCATATTCTGCTTGCCACTTCTGCTCCCCAGACCCATTCCGATATTTTTTATAGTGCCGCCAAAACCGGTAGCCTCATGTCCCTTAAAATGGCTGACAGCAATAAAGGCATCGGCATGTACCGCCGCAGCGCCGATTTTTACTTCCTGAAAGTGTTTGAGGTTAACTGGCACCTTAATATAGTCGTGTCCGGTCAAACCATCAGCAATAATCAGAGGTGCGCCCACTACGGCATAATCAAAGCCGTTTTCAATAGCAGTAATCAAATGGTCAACAGCATTGGCCCGGCTACCCCGGTAGAGGGTATTGGCATCTGTCAAAAACGGTTTCCCTCCGGCCAGTTTAACCTGTTCTACTACCTGCCGGATAAATTGCGGTCTTATGTACGCTGTATTGCCTTTTTCGCCGAAATGGACTTTGATGGCCACCAGATCTCCAGGACTGATGATTTCCTCAAAACCGGCTCTTTTGTACAGACGTACCAGTTTGGCTAACAAACTCTCTCCCCGTTTGGTACGCATTGACGTATAGTAAACCTTTGCTGCCATGTAACCAACCTCCTTCATGTATATTCTACATGAAAAGACCGTTAGAGCCAAGCTCTAACGGGCAAAAACATGATTGCCAATCATCGTAGATGTAGGCAAAGTTTTGATCCAGGTATCTGTGGCAATCTGAGGATTATAGAAATACAACGATCCTTCCGTAGGGTCATAACCGGCAAGCGCTTCCCGTACTGCCTCATAAGATTCCCTGTCAGCCGGCAAATTGATAGCCCCATCCTGGACCGGACTAAACTGGTAGGTTCCCCGGGTTTTTTGCAGAATAACTTCTTTCACGGTATCAGGAAACTGGTCATTTATTACCCGGTTTAAGACAACAGCAGCTACTGCCACTTTTCCCTGGAAAGACTCTCCTCTGGCCTCAGCATGCACCAGCCGGGCCAGCAGATCCATTTCACTTTCACTGATCCTGATTATCCTGCCTTTGTAGTAATAAACCCCGGCTGCCATTCTGCCAGATGCACGGGCCATCATTTTGCTACCCCTTGGTATAATTAATTTTTGTCCCGGGTAAATAATTTTGCTTTTTAAACCATTTGCTCTGATCAAATCCTGAACTGAAACATTATACTGACGCGCAATCCGCAACAGGTATTCTCCCGGACGCACCCGATGAATAGCGGGTACATTTCGGCTTAAGACAATGCTCCTGGAAACAATCGGCACCAGTCTGCCCTGACGAAAATCGACCTCCGCTGCCCGGGCCAGGGGAGCAAGCATAAGCAATCCAATCAGCACCAGGCAACATAATCGATATTTTTTTCCCTTACTCATCGACAAAAAAACCTCCTGTAAACTTTTTTAGTCTACAGGAGTTAAGTCTAACCAAAAACCAGAGTTTTTATACATTTTATTTTACTGCCGCTTCTCCAGCCGCTATTAAATCGTAGTACGCCTGTTCCGAACGGGCTTCTATATAAATCCGCAAGACCGGTTCTGTTCCGGATGGCCGGAATAAAACCCAGGAACCATCATCTAAATAGAGCTTTACCCCTTCCAGTAAAGATTGCTGCAGTACCTGTCTCTGCCCGAAAACCAGAGGCGGTTCATTCCGCAGTTTTTGCATTAACTGGTTTTTCCTATCATTTTCAATATGTAAGTCCAGGCGTCGAAAAGCATAATAACCATATTGTTCCTGCAAGAGTTGCCAGGCCTCCTCCGGCTTTTGTCCAGTGGCCCCTATTATTTGTAAGATCAGCAGATTGGCCAATATCCCATCCTTCTCCGGGATATGACCACCGATACTGAGGCCACCGCTTTCTTCCCCGGCTAATACCACAGGACGCCGTAACATCTCCTGGGCCAGATATTTAAATCCAACAGGGGTTTCAGTAGCCTTCCGTTCATACCTGCCCGCAATTTCATCCAGCAAATGGGTGGTCGCTACAGTACGGACCAGCCCCCCCTCTTTTTGCCCATTTTCCAGTAGATACTGGCTGATAATACTCAAGATCTGATTGGGGGCCAGATATTCACCATTAGATCCGATCACTCCGAAACGGTCTGCATCACCATCATTGGCCAGGCCCACTACCGCCTTTGCCTGAACTACTGTCTGAGTTAGAGTTTGCAGTCTAGAAGCTACCGGTTCCGGTAAACCTCCTCCAAAAAAGGCATCCCTGTAACCGTTGATTTCTATTACTTCTAACCCACAGCTTTGCAATTTTGCAGCCACTTTACCCGCCGCTGCCCCAAACATGGGGTCAAGGACGATCTTCCCTTTAATCCGGCAAATCTGGTTAAAATCAATGATTGTATCTATATGTTCCCAGTATTTGTCCCAGATATCAACGGAATGCACCAGTTCCGGTTTTGGCAGCTGATGATTTACACCACCGGCTATTACCTTGCCAATTTTTTCTTCCAGTTGAGCGGTAATCTCCGGACTGGCTGGCCCCGCATATTCCGGAATAAATTTAATCCCGTTATACTGGGGCGGGTTATGGCTGGCAGTCAACATAATTGCTCCGGCAGTATTCAAAGCCCGAATGGCATAAGCTGTAACCGGTGTCGGAGTGGGCCCCTGCAACCGGTAGACAGGAATGCCATTAGCCGTTAACACCGCCTGCACCTGATCAGCAAACTGTTCCGCCAGGAAACGGGTATCATGGCCTAATACTATCCCTTTCTGTGCTTTTTCCGTTTCCAGCAGATAGTCAGCAATACCCTGGGCGACAATGGCCACATTGGCAAAAGTAAAATCAGCAGCCATAATAGCCCGCCAGCCATCAGTCCCAAAACGAATGCTCATTTACATCCCTCCCAAACAATTCCTCTCCTAATTTATCTCTTTTTCCTCTCCTTTATGCGCCTGATTTGATACCTGATATCAAGATCCACCGCCAGCTTGACACCCTTACACATTTGCACTAGCCGGGAAGTAGTCCTTTCACCGATATATTTATCCAGTTCCGGCAAAGTAAAATTGGTAGTAACCACTGTCGGTAAATGATTGAGAAGGCGGTAATTAATAATAGAATATAGTTTATTCCGTACCCATTCGGAATAGTTATGGGCCCCCAGGTCATCCAAAATGAGAATCTCAGCTTGCTTGGCCTGAATCATGATTTTGCTTTCCCCGTTCTCATCATCATAGAAAGTGGCTTTAATATCATCCAGCAGCTCCGGCACAATTAGAAATACTACATTTTTGCCGTGCCTGATTAAGTCCCTGGCAATACAGGCTGCCAGCAGAGTTTTGCCACTTCCCACGGGACCATATATCACCAGGCCATCGCCAGCGCATCCCTGGACAACCTGGTTAACAAAATCGCGGGCACTACTAAGAGCCTGTTCAGCCAGCTGGCGATAGGCCAGTTTGCTACCAGGCTCAATCTTATCACTGCGATAAAAACTCAGGTCAAAATTTTCCCAGTCCGCTTCCGCTAAAAAGCGAAACAGGTGGTCCTGACGTTCTTTCTGGAAACCAGTACAATCACAGACCTTTCCAGTTGAATCATCCAGTAAAATGATGCCCCTATCCTGACAGAGTTCACATTTATACTTTATTTCTTTCGGTTGCTTGTTTTTATTAATATAGGCACCCAGTTCCCTTATCCTTTTCTGCAAAATCGAGCCCACAGGTTCCATTCCCGTCCCTCCTTAGGTCCAGACCTGTTCATATTTGCTATCTGGAGCCGGTTCAACCGGTTTTTCTTTGCGGATACGTTCTTTACCTCCCAGTTTTTGTCTGGCGATTTGTTCTTCAAACGCCTTGACTTTAGCCAGGCTATCCAGGCCGCGATTGCGCCAGTCAAGCAGGATTTTATCAATATATTTCAGGTTGCGAACCCCGCGTAAAATCCCGCGTTTTAATGCCTCTACCACCAGATCCTGTTCGTAGCCCTCGGTTATTACCCAATTGGCAATCTGATCCATTTCCATGGCCGAAAGGGGTCTACCAAATTCCTGTTCAAATAAACGTCCTAAGGCTACCAGATCCTGTTTCTGATCCTCCAGCAGTTTTTGCTTAATCGCTGCCAGTTCCTGTTTTCTTTCAATGGCCCAAATACTAACCAGGGCCTGATAAAGCGGCTCTAGAGAATATTCTTCTTCCAGTGCCTGCCTGGCAACAATAAATTTGGGTTTAATGCTCAGCAACTTTTTTTCGATCAACGTGGCCAGCGTCTGCTGAACGGTAGTCTCCGATAGCCCCGAAAGCTCAGACAGCTCCTGGGATGTCGGAAAAAAATTTTGCTGCTGTCGAAAATAAAGCAGCAAAGTAATTACCAGAAATTGCTCGGGAGTTATATCCAGTGGTCCTAAGCCTTTCAATAAAAGGGCAGGAATACTGATGTTGCCATTGCCAGTCAACTCCGCTGCAAAACTGGCGGTAATATTGATGTCCATTTACCCTCACCCTACCATAAAACTTTCGTTATAAATGTGGTTTTTTCCAGACCTAAATCAAGTTGATAGCTGGCCGCCAGCTTTTGTTTGTTTTTGTCATAACAAACCTTAATAATGGGGCGAGTGGCCACATTCTTCTCTACATTAACCACAATTCCAATTTCCCCACTGCTCAACTGCACTACCGTCCCCAGAGGATATACCGGAATAAACTGGATAAAAGCCTTTACTGCCCGGGCATCAAAATAAAGATTTCCGCCACCGTACAAAAATTCAATAGCTTCATGGGGTAAACAACGCATCTTACCCCCTAAAGGACCGGTATAGGTATCAAAAACATCGGCAACCATTATAATTCGAGAAAATAAGTCAATTTTTTCTCCTTTTAGATGCTGAGGATAACCGCTGCCATCCCAGCGTTCATGATGGTACAAAGCCACCCTGGCAATCGCTGGCGAAAACCCTTCTTCTCTAAGAATTTTATAGCCAATATTGGTATGCTCTGCACAGACTGGATTTGCATGTAAGGGATTTTCCAGATCTTGTTGTAACAGTTCCGGCTCCATCCTGGTGCGCCCAATATCATGAAGCAAGGCCGCTGTAACCATTTCTTCCATCATTTCAGGGGTCAGATGCATCCCTACCCCTACCAGGGCGGAAAAAACCGCCACATTGATGGAATGCTGTAAAGTAAAATCATCGATGGCTCTTAAATCAAGATAAAACTTACTGACTTTTTCATTCTTGATGACTTTTTCCAGGTAATAGCGCGCATTTTGATAGATCCCTTCTATATTTTCCCGCTCTTGATAAAGTCGTACCGGTATATATTTATCCAGCACCCCTTGTGCCATCTGTAAAACTTTATCAACCAGGACTTCTCCTGCTTCTGTGATCAATGTGCCCGGGGAGCAAATAGCCACCTGGGAGAGCGCCATATTCTGAAGCCGATTAATCAAACTTTCAGTTAATACCGTACCTTCAGCTACCAGAATCATACCATTGTCTCCTAGTATGCTTTCAGCCATGATCATTCCAGGCTGCAAGTCTCTGACTGCAATTTTTTCCATCGCTACGCTCCCCCTCTCCAACCTACTAAAACTAATTCGTCACCACTTGAATAAATTCCTGCCACTTTTCCCGCAAATTAAAAGACGAAGCACACAGGCTTCGTCTAACCAGCAATCTTGATGGCTGTAATCAGTTCTTTTTCAATAATTTCCACATCTAACAGGCACCGTTTGGTGATTTCCGGATCTTCTATGGTTTTTAGGATATCTTTGGTTTCATCCAGATAGTATTGTAAAATGCGCACCAGCAGATTGATCAGAGCAGCATCTTCACATTCAACCGCAAACCGTTCCCCTTCCACCGGGTTTTTCACGGCTGGATTTATAACTTCTTTGATTATTTTCTGCTCAGCCAGAATTTTTGCGATTTCTTCCTGATCATGAGTGGAATTAAGAATTTTATCGGAGTGCTGCAAGTAATGCCAGACGGCACTGGCCAGAATATACGGCAAATGTTCGCCACTCTTGCTGAAAATAATCCGCATGTTGTTTCCTCCTTATTCGCCCAAGTTAGGTACAGCAACCCCCTTTGTTTAGCTATATTATAAAAGATTACCCTGGAAAAAGCAAGGGACCCTCACCCTTTATCTTGCAGCCAGGTCAGTTAGCAACTGCCCTACAACCGCCCTGGCCTGTGCAATGCTGTCACTGATACTTTTCGGTCCCTGACAGGTGCCACAGACATAAATCCCTTTTTTCGAGCTCTGGTAATTTCCTGGCTCCAGATTGGCCAGAAAACCAAACCGGTTCTGTTCAATCCCCAGGGTTTGGGCCAGTTCAGTCAGCTCATTTTCAGGAGTAATAGCAGTAGATAATACAAGCAAATCAAATTGCTCGCTTTCTACTCTTCCGGACAGGGAATCAGTATAACGTACTGTCACCTTTTCATAAGGGAAGGAAAATACTTTAGCAGGAATGCCCCGGACCAGTTTAATCTGAGCTACTTCCTCAATTTCCTTCAAGTACTTGTCAAAACTGCGGCCAAAAGTTTGAATATCCATGTAAAAAACTGCGATCTCAGAATCTGGAAGCTCATGCTTGATCTTGCGGGCCAAACGCAGAGCATACATGCAGCAAACCTGAGAACAATATTCATTGCCTAAAGCCAGATCCCTGCTGCCTACGCATTGAACAAACCCGATTTTCTGCACTCCGGGATAGGCTTTGACAAACTTCCCTTCCCTGGCCAGAGCCTGTTCCAGCTCCAGAGCGGAAATCACACCCCGCTGCCAGCCTAAGCCCAGCTCACCCCGCTTTTCGGGAGCCAGAGGAGAGAATCCGGCTGCTACGATAATTCCGGCTACCTGGATTTCCACTTCCCCGGCCGGAGTCTTGAGTTGCACCTGGTAGTTGCCAGGTTGCCCCCCGCAGCGGCTGACACGGCTATGCAGATAGACCTTAATTCCTTCTTCAGCCTCCACTGCTGCTCTGACCTGCAAGACCAGACAGGCAGAACATTTAGCACAGTTGTTTGTCGCTTTGCAGGCATAGGTGGCCGCCTTACCGCCCAGGACCCCATCCTTTTCTACCAGATGAACGGTAAAACCATTTTTAGCTGCCGCCTGGGCAGCTGTCAGACCGGCAATACCGCTTCCTATCACCAGCAAGTTATTGTTACTCACTTTACTCCCTCCTTGCCGGCTCTAAATAGTCGGGCGCGGCAAAAGTCCTGCCCTCTCCACAATGGTCGGAATAATCTCTTCCCAGGCGACCGCCATAATGTGTACCCCGGCAATTCCCTTCATATTGCGTAAATACTTAATCTGCTCAACCACCAGATTAACAGCTTCTTCCTTTACATCCTCCGCCTTTTCCAGGCGCTGACAGATTTCCTCCGAAACCATCATCCCTGCCACATTTTTCTGCATATATCTGGCCGCCTTGGCAGACTTAATCGGCATTACGCCGGCCAGAATATAGGCCCTTTCATGTAATCCCCGTTCGCGTACCAGCTCCATCCAGCGCTCAAACCGTTCCATATCCAGAATACACTGGGTTTGGACAAAATCGGCACCGGCATTGATTTTTTTCTCCAGACGGGTTACCCGAAATTCAAAGGGGTCAGCAAAGGGGTTAGCTGCACAGCCAAGGAAGAACTTGGGAGGCTCGCTTTTCATCTGTTCCCCGCACTGGAAATAGCCTTTACGCATTCCATCCAGAGTCTGTAAAAGCTGAATGGAATCCAGATCCCAGACGTTCTTGGCCATGGGGTGATTACCAAAACGCTGATGGTCACCGGACAGACAAAGAATATTCTTTATCCCTAGAGCTGCCGCCCCCAGGGCGTCTGACTGCAATCCGATGCGGTTCCGATCCCGGCAGGTCATCTGGATAATGGGCTCAATTCCCATATCAACCAGGATTTTGCCGGCAGCTATAGAAGACATCCGTACGATCGCCGTCTGGTTATCTGTTAAATTGAAAGCATCAGCGGCATTGCGTAAGTGCTCTCCGTGTTTTTTGATTACATTGGCATCACAGCTTTTCGGTGGCCCAATCTCACCGGAAACCACAAACTCGCCCCTGCGTAACAGTTGTTCCAGTTTACTCCCCGCTTTCAAGGTACAGTTCCTCCCTTACCAGTTTTCTCGGCCCTCCGTCCCGGGCTGTAGTCCAGTCTTTCGGTGGCTGAATTTCCAGCAAGCGCTCCACCAGACCCAGGCGCTGTAAACGGTCATGGATAAGCTGCCAGCCACAATCAATATCTTTGGAGATTTCGCATTTACCGTTTTGTGAACCGCCACAGGGACCATTGAGCAGGTTTTTGGAACAACGGGCGATAGGACAAACTCCTCCGGTAATGCTGAGTACGCAATTGCCACAACCCAGACATCTTTCCGCCCATTCCCCTACTTTGAGGTTAATGCCCATAAACTTGGTATTCAGGGCCGGATGCACCCTTACCGCCGGGAATCGTTCTGCAACCCCCTGCACCCCTACACCACAGGCAGTGGAAAGGATAGCCTCAACTTCCGGTACCATTTCCCTGACCTGGTCTATAAATTCATAATCACATTGTCTTTCTACCGTAGCCTCTAAAACTTCTAAAGGTTGCCCGTTTTCCTGCCGGGCCAGGCGTAGCTGTTCTGCCAGTATACCTACTTCCTTTTCACCACCGGCCAGGCAGACAGTCACACAGCCCCGGCAACCCAGTAATAAAATCTTTTTATAATTGGAGACAGACTGTAAGATCTCTTCCAATGGTTTACGATCAGCTACTATCATTTATTTACCACCTTCCCCGGCTTATCCCCTAAGGCTGCCAAACGTTGAGCAAAAGCCAGTATTTCTTCCGCAAGTTGAGGGCCCATATTAGCTGCCAGATTGACAAAAGCCATTCTTTCCGCATTTACGCCCATAGAGGCCAGCATCTTGGCCACTCCCTGCCAGCGCTGTTCTGCCCGGTTATTACCCCGAAGGAACTTGCAGTTCTCTTTCTGGCAGGCCAGCACCATTACCCCATCAGCTGCTGCCAGGCTCTTATAGAGGTAAAGCACATCCAGCCTCCCTGAACAGGGTAGTTTGATAGCTTTGACCTTCAGTTGGGAGGACAAATTGGGTCGGGCCGACTGATAGGCCAGCCAACCGGAATTTTCACAGCAAAATGCAATTATCCTGGCCATCAGTTTACCGCCTCCTTTAACTGTCCCAGAATTTCCTGGTCCTCATAGCCTGGCATGGTAATGGCCTTACCTGGACATTCAGCCGCACAGATTCCACACCTTCTGCAGGCAATAGGATTCATATAAGCCACCGAACCATACAGGTTGTTATAGCTGGCATAATCATGTTTAATTTCAATGGCACCATGCGGGCAACAGCGATAACAGGTTAGGCAAACAACACACTTTGCCGCCTCTACTCTGGGATAGTTTGCTATTACTTCCACTTCAGCAGCAGGCAGCTTTTGCTGAATTTCCCCCGCAACCAGAGCCGCATCCATCAAAATCGCCTGGTAAGTGCTGGGAGCATGGGTATTTCCAACTACATATATACCTTCCCGGGAAGTGAACTGTGGACCAATATGAACATTATCTTCACCCCGGAAATCATAGGCATCCAGCCTAATACGGAAAATCTGTCCTAAAACCCTGGCATCCTCGTTGGGCACAATCTCTTCCGGAATAATCAGCCAGTCAGCCGCCACCTTGAAGCTATTCCCTGTAGTCTGCAGGAAGGGATCCTGATAGGCTACCTCGATCTTATCCCCCTGCTTAATAATTTGCACATCCTTTTCATAACGGTAAAAATTTACTCCCGCTGCCCTGGCCCGGCCAAATAACTCTTCCAGTCCTTCCTGGGCCACCTTCATGTTTTTGGTAAATACATGCACATCTTTGTGATAGGTCTCCCGCAAAAGAAGGGCATTTTTCAAGGTGGAAATATAGGGCATATAGAAATTTTCCGTAGTTTTGCCCAGGATGAAAACATATGTCTGCCCATTGACCTCTGTCTGTTTTATGGCCTTTTCCAGGCCCAGCAGCCCTAAAACCCGGTCATTCATTCCCAAACCACCATATTTGGCCGGGCAGAGTACCGTCTGGAGGCCAATGGCAATTACAACAGCCCCGGCATTAATGGCCTGCTGACCCTGCGGCCCGGAAATCAGTACCCGGAAGTTTCCTGCTACACCAAAACAGTCAACTACCTGGCTCTGCAGGAAAACAGTCACATCACTATCATCAAGTAATTGTTTTTTTAATTTTTCAACAATTTCAGCTGGTTTTTCCCTGGTTTCTACCAGTGAAGCCAGTTCGGCAAAAACCCCTCCCAGCTGATCGCTTTTTTCCACTAAAAATACCCGGTGGCCAAGGCGTCTAAGCGCAGCAGCAGTTTCCATGCCGGAAATGCCCCCGCCAATGATTACCACATCCTGATTAACCGCAATCTTTTCCCTCATCCCTCCGACACACCTCAATTCCTTCTAACCTCAAGTTGAACCATAGAGGTAGAGAGCTTCCCGGGGATGGGAAGCTCTCATCAACCACCCGCCTCTTAGCGCTGGCGGAATATTTTCAGGTAAGAATCACAGTAAATGGTCTGGTTCAACAGAATGCTGGCAGTAGCTGCTGCATCCACCAGGTCATTATCATTGGCATCCATGATGGCGGAATCCAGGCCGGCAGCCATGGCCATGACCAGGAAAGTACGGTTAATCAAGGGCCGGTTGGGGCTCTTCTGGGACACATTGGACAGGCCTATAGTAGTCCGCGGTGCGGGACTGGCGAGCATCTTGATTTGACGCAAGGTTTCCAGCACTTCCGGCACATGGTCCTGAGCCACATTCACCGGCAGAATGAGGGGGTCTATATAGAGGTCAGTCATAGGAATGCCATAAGCATCAGCATTGACCACCAGTTCTCCGGCAAGAGCGATTCGGGACTCAGCATCCTTGGGTACACCTTTTTCATTCATGGCCAAACAGATAATAGCTGCTTCAAACTGCTTGGCCAGCGGGAACAGGGCATCCATTTTCGCCTGTTCAGCGGTGGTTGAGTTGATCATGGCTTTGCCTTTGGCAGCCTTTAAGCCAGCCTCAATAGCCAGTACGGAAGTAGAGTCGATAGCAACCGGCAAATCAACCACACTCTGGGCAGTTTTTACCATCCAGGCCATGATTTCTGCCTGTTCTTCCTGACTGGCAATGGGTCCGGTGTTGATATCCAGCCAGTGGGCGCCCCCTTCGTACTGCTTGATGGCCCACATTTCAATGGGTTTGGGGTCCCGTTCAGCAACAGCCTGCCGAATATCCTTGAACAAACCATTAATTCTTTCACCGATAATTTCAAACATTCAGTAAACCTCCCTTTTTCTCCCGGCCCAAGGCCTTTCTTTTAGTATTGTGCACCCTTGCTGATAGCAGCAACATGGTCCTTAAACTGTTTCAGGGAATCAGGATGCCGCATGAGGAAGAGATGCCCCCCTGCCTGAAGCAGTGTGGTAGCGGTCATAACTTCCCACAGGATAGCCCGGGTATATTGTCCGCCCCAATCATAACCTTCAGGAGAACCTTCATCCTTGGCTTCCTTGGCCTTCCAGGATTCCTGACCAACAAAGCAGATGATGGGCATGGCCAGCATCTTGTCACCGGTCAGAGCACCCAAACGGGCCCGTTCCATAATGGAGTAAGCATATTCAATACCATAGCCCAGAGCACCGATCAATGGGTCTATAACAATCCGGTCAGAAGGCAGATTCATTTCTGTAATCAGAATGTTCAGCTGCTTGGCCAGGTTAATGTCCAGCGGAGATGAAGCAATTACAGAATGACCATTAACCAGGGCAGTAGCTACGATGGAATTGTAGTTTTCCTGAGTGGCGCAGCCAATCAGGCAGTTTTTGCCTTGCAGCACTTCCCCCACAGTGGGGAAAATTTCTGCGTCCTTTTCTTCAACCCCACAGCCCAGGACAATCAGGGGTACATCGATAGCATCTGCAACCGCCTTGGCAGTTCTGGCTACATCTTCAGCGCTGGCATTGCCTTTGTCAGGATGCGCGCTATCCAGGCGCAATGCCACCGCATCAGCACCAAATTCAACGGCCTTTTTCGCCCAGGCCACGGGATCAGACAGTACATCTCCCCAGGCGTTCTTCAGGATTTCCGGCCAATCTTCCGGATAGACATCAGATACTTCCAGTGCAACTACCGGAGCATTAGGAACTTGCCCTTCAAAAGTCAGATAGGGTAAGGTGGAGTCTCCACCAACTTTAACTGCTTTAGGCCCTTCGCCGATAGTGACTTCCGCGACTTTGGAAGTCCAGCGTTCTTTCAGGATGGTAACAGCCATTTCACCCGCTCCTTTCGGATTTATTTATGTTTCTGCTCAATAGAAGGGAATAAAGACAAATCAGTGTGTGGCAAAAATAGCGCCGAAACGAATTCATCCATAAAAGTATTACCCACACTTAATTCCAGATAAGTCATCTTAGCCGCAATCTCGTCGACTTTGGCTCGAGCCGCCTGGGAAGTAAGGGCCAGGCAGGCTCCTTTCAAGGAGCTATTGCCGATGAACCTGTACTTTTCTTCCGGTAAATCCGGCAGGAGGCCGATGGTAACCGCATCTTTTATGTTGAGATAGTTACCAAAGCCACCAGCGATCAGAATTCGATCTACCGCTTCTAATGGCAGATCTACCATTCCCAGCATTACCCGAATACCGGCAAAAATCGCTCCTTTAGAACGAATGAGGTTCTTTATATCTGCTTCCGAAATGGTTATATCTTGTTCTATCCCACTATCCTCTGCCCATGCTAAAACAAATTCCGGTCCTTCTTCTCCCTGTCTTACCCGCGGATGTTTTAGATTGGCAAACTTGCCAGTCCGGTCAATAATTCCGGCATCCCGCAGGCGGGCAATGCAGTCAATCAATCCTGAGCCGCAAATACCCACGGGCTTGCCATTGCCGATGGTCTTCAATTTTACCTTCCCGTCACTACCGATTTCGACCCGCTCGATTGCTCCGTACATTGCCCGCATACCAAACTTGATACCGCCTCCCTCAAAAGCCGGACCTGCGGAACAGGAACAGGCAATCAGCCAGTCCTCATTTCCCAGCACCATTTCGCCATTGGTACCGATATCAATCAGGAGGGTTAATTCCTGTTGTTCAGCCATGCCTGTGTACAGCACACCGGAAGTTATATCGCCACCGACATAACTGGCTATACTGGGCAATGCATGAACCCAGGCTTCCGGATCAACCAGTAAATCCAGCTCCTTGGCTCGGATAGGCGGTACAAAATTGATGGTGGGGATATAGGGTTCCAATCTGATATAATTGGGGTCAATGCCCAGCAATAAATGGGTCATGGTAGTGTTGCCAGCACATACGACCGCTTTGATTTCCGTAGGGCTTATGCCGTTTTTCCGGCACAATCCCTGTACCAGTTCATTAATCGTTGACCGAACTGCTTCTTTTAGCTCCTCCAGTCCGCCGTTGACTTCAACCGCATGCACAATTCGACTGATTACATCATCGCCGAACTTGGCCTGACGATTATACGTTCCTCTAACATCTAACCTCTCGCCGGTGATGAGGTTGATTAGCTGTACTACTACCGTGGTAGTACCAATGTCAACGGCAATTCCGTACAGAGGAGAATTATTCTGTCCCGGAGATATGTCAACCACTTCCGTTACCCCGGCTCCTAAAGCCAGAGTCACCGTTACCTCCCAATTCCCCTCCCGTAATGCCTGGGCTAATTGAGCCAGGGCTGACAAACGGATCTGGATGTTGCTATTTTCAGTCTGCTTGCGCAGTACTGTCAGCAGGCGGCTCCAGTCATCTGTATTGTCTGTCAAGCTTGGAGGTGAAAGCTTAACCGTTTGCCGCCAAATCAGCCCAGGTCCAGACCATCTTTTTTCATCTATTTCCTGCTCGGTCAGGGTACCAGCCCTTTTTTCATCAGATGTCAACACCTGATGTTCTGCCAGACGGCTTTCCAGAGGAATTTCAACAACTATGTTATCTTGAACTTTAGCCTGGCAGGCTAATACCCAACCCTCATTCAGTTTCTGTGGTGAGAGATTGGCTGTTGCCCCCCGTTCCACTTTACCGGACTGGACAATCACCGCACAACGACCACAGGTCCCCTGACCGCCACAGGTGCTTTTAATGGCCAGGCCTGCCTTCTGAGCGGCTTTCCAGATGGTAGTGCCCGCTTCGACTTGTACTTCAACGCCGTCAGGCAGAAAGTAGACACGATGCAGGTCCATGTTTTATTTCATCTCCTAATTCCAGCGCTGTTTCAAGAAAGAAGGTATACCGGAGGATTCCCGCGGACCGACGATAACTTCAAATCCGGACAATTCCGCCAGCTTACCGGAGAGAACGGCAACGTGCCCAGGAATGATAATCTTGTTATGGTTGATCTTGTCCTTAATGCCCAGGTTTTTCAGATCTTCGGCAATCTTTTCAGGTGAGTATTTGCCTGCCGCCCAGGCTGTCAACACGGAGATCCCATCTGTATCAATGGGTATTACATAAGCAGGTACCCGGGAAGCTTCCACATCACCGGCTACGCAGAAATAAGTAAGCGAGAAGTTAGTGGTGATGAAGACAGGAGCATCCGGACCAGGATTGCCAATTTCATAGATTTTAGCTTCTACCGCAATCGGCTTCTGCGGGTCAGTGTAAATGTTCAGCCGCAGAGTGATCAGCGGTAATACCACAGCCGGATCGGCACTGCTGATAACCACAATACCGGCATATTTTGCAATATATACTCCCGCATCGATGGCTTCCTGCAAGGGGTTCTCAGGATTGCTGGCAAAGGCAATCGCCGGATAGCCAAAAGGACGGAACTTTTCTTTCAGGGCCTTACGGCGGATCTGGGTCAGATCACCAAGAGCCTGAGCTACTTCCCTGGCGCCGGAGTCAATGACCAGTTCTTTCCATCCAAGAGCAGTTACCTTTTCTACCAGTTCAGCCAGTTCATTCAGGTTACTGCCTTTTACAGCCAACGGCACTTGATATTTCTTGGCCAGTTCAGTCATCGCTTCATAGTTTTCAGCAGTAGCAGCATAAACCAGGGGCTTGCCAGCTGCAGCTACTTCCAGGGCCTGGCCCATAGCATTAACGTCAGAAGAAATCAGAATCAGCGGATACTTGGTTGCGCCCTGAACGGCTTTAACAGCTTCTACGAATTTGCCGGCATCACCAGAGCGGTTCACTACAGCCACCAGATCCACTTCGTGAATCTGACCAACCCGGTCAAAGACCAGCTTGTTGATAGCATCCACTTTCGCTGCAATTTCTTCAGCACTCATGTCATCGTAGACTTCAATAGCAATGCCAGTGGGATGTTCGAACCGCTTATCATGACGGAACAGGACAGTTTCATTACCAATGGACAGTTCCTTTTCCCCGGTTCCGATTTTAACCAGAGCGATAGGAGGAGCAGAAGCTGCACCCAGGAATTCTTTAGCAGCATCACTTACATAGGGACATGCTTCCAGGGAAGCTTTACCAGCGGCCAGCTGCATAGCAAAGGCCAAACATGTCGGTTGCCCACATTCTTTACAATTCTTTTTAGGCAACTGTTTGTAAATCTCCAGACCGGTTAATGCCATTCTCTAAACCCCTTTCCAATCTTTATTTTAATGGAGTCAGGAGAGGTCTATCCCCCTCCCGACCCCAAACAATCTTTGACTTAGAACAGCGGATCCATGGTCAGGGCCGGATGGCCTTTTTCTTCCAGGAAGGGCAGGATTTCATCCGGGGTGGTACCCACTGTTTCGTCAGCGATCTTGTCAACAAAGTCTCGGCCCAGCCCCAGTTCTTCAGCCCTTTCAGCCAGCTGCTCTCTCATCTGTTCCTTCAATTCTTTGGGCATCCAAACAATCCGGGCCAATCCGCCATCTGCAGGAATGAATTTCTTGGAAAGCATATAGGACTTACCAATCCCCATGAAACCAGGCAACTGAGCGCCACCACCGCAGGTACCTGCCAGGGTGGAGAAGGTCATACCACAAGGAGTTTCCCCGGCATGCTCCCGGTTAACCACCATGATACCATTCAACTCAGGCACAATGGCCAGAATGGCTTCAAAGCAACCACAGGAAGTCATGGGGTATTCCATAATGGTATAGAAGTTAACATGCTCAATTGTGCGCTGGGAGTTGTTGAAAATAAACTCATCGAAAGACTTCCAGCGACCTTTAATCGGGTCTTCACACTCACCCTTGGGAATGGGCTGGTTAGCACCATGGGGGTTAATCTCATAGGCAGCCTTGGCATCCAGCCAGCTAACCGCACCACAGAGACCAACCCGTTCGGGAGCAACCACGCAAACGTGGGTAGGAGCAAAGGACTGACACAGAGTACAGCTGTAGAAGGTATCTACACCTTCGTCGGTCAGCTCCCGCAAGCGAGCATCCCGCTTGGCATATTTCTCCCGGGCCACTTCCCGCATTTCCACAACTTTTTCCTCATCAGTGATAATGGTTACCTGCACCCGGTCGACGATGGCCGGAAACTCGGACTTAAACTTGGCATAGAGGATTTCCCCGAAATGCTTCATACGGAAGCCTTTCTCATAAGCGCCCTTGCTGATCCGCAACCAGCACAGATCCCGCTGGGCCACGTGCCAGAGACCTTCACCATAGTTGATGAAGTAATGGATCCGTCTTTCCAGCACTGGCTCGAAGTCTTCCTGCATCTTGCGGCCAGCTACATCGACAATAATTCCGATAGGATAGGCCTTGCCTTCTTCCATCTGATCCACATCAGGTCCAATCAGTTCGATCTTATGGTCTTCCACATCATCCAGTGGCATCATCCGCACCAGTTCGAAGCCAGGCTTACGGCCACCGCCGAATTCCACATACATATCTTTCTTACGGATGGATTCCCCTTCGAAGGCAGGACCGATGGTGACCGGTACGGGAATATCCACGATTTTGAGCTTGATGCCCCGCAGTTCCATGGCCACCTGGACCATTTTCTTGTAATCCTTTTCAGTCACAAACCAGTCAGGCAGCTCTTCCTCCAGATCCTGGTCGGTGATGCAGGGGAAACCGAGGTCAATGGCACCAAAACCGGCAGCAATCCGCACCTGATCCAGTTCGCCCAGGAAGAGGACGAAAGCACGAACCCGGCGAGCCTGGTAGTCCAGCATTTCTTCCCGGCGGCCAGGTTTGATACCCCCGAAAGCCAGACCAGCGCGCAAGGCGAAGTTAACAGCATGAATAACCTGAGTGAAATCCCCCAGCGGGAAAGCAATATAATCGGTACCCAGTTTGATGCCGGCCTCAATACACTGTTCGATCACTTCATTGCACAGCATCAACATCATGCCTTTGGATTGCAGGTCCTTGATCATTGCAGCCAGCTCTTCTGTACTGCGGGCCTTACCGACAATAACTGCAACCCCGGGAATAGTAAAGTCAACCAGAGGTACACCGAATTTCCGCAAAATCCGGTCATTGAGGAAACCGGTGAAATAGTCACCCGCATAGGGATCATTGCCGTTAACATACTTAATAGCCTCAATTACTTCGGCAGCATAGAGGGTGGCTTCTCCGGCCAGTTTGGCATTTTCAAAAGTAAGAGCCTCTCTCAGGTACTGGTTTTCCACCCGGCTCAGAATGGGCGGCAGATCACCCAGTTTGGTCACTTCTTCCCCGCTCAGGGAGAGCATAACCGGCAATTTATAGGCCGTATCCGGATAGGCGATAGGCGCTTCCGGACCATACTCCTGCAGAGCTTTGTCCAGCAAAATTTTCGCATAGCCAAGAGCGATTATCGCTCCCTCATATGCATCTTTAAACAAAGTCTGTGACATCTTTCCTCCTCCTTACCTTCCAATATGGGCTGTTGAGATGTTACTTACCAGCCAGTTCAGCAGCCTGGGCCAAAGCCTTTTTGCGGATGCGCAGACGCCATGCCCGTTCTTCCAGTTTGTTCAGCATCTTTTCAGCAGCCTTTTCATAATCCTGTTCCAGAATCAGGTAGCCACCAAAGACATCTTCAGCGATATTGGTGACCACTCCATAGACCAGTTTGGAGCCTTCCACAGGAACCAGGGTACCGACATGAACAGGCATGCCCAGAGTTACACACCAGCTACCAATGGCAATGGCCTTCTCACTCATAGCCTCAGGCGCAGATGCCACCCAGGGAACTCTTGGTGTATCTACCCCCAGTTCATCCGCCATCAGCATCAACAAGTCGCTGGCCCGGCTATTATCAACACAGGAACCCATATGGAAAACCAAAGGAAGCTTTTCGCTGATCTTACCGGCATTGGCTTCATTCAAGCGATTCAGGAAAGCCTTCAGGCCAGGACCGGCAAATTCCTCAACCGCCTCACCGTTCAGCAGGCCATGTTTAGCAAAAGCTTGCGCTGAACAGCCTGTTGCCACTACGAACACATCATTGGCTACCATTTTCTTAATCACGCCAATGTGTTTTTCATCCTGCACACCTTTCAGGTTGTTACAACCGGCGAAAAGCGCCACACCCTTGATTTCACCATTCAAAATGGCATCAGTTAAGACACTGATCGGACGCTCGGGATTGATGGCAGCGAAAATCTCCAGTAATGCCTCCAGACTCCAGCCACCGACAACCTTGTTCTTGATTTGCGGGATATAGACCTTTTGACCATCTCTTTCTTTGTAGTTTTCAATGGCCAGACGGATAACCTTGCGGGCATTTTCCATGGCATCTTCTTCATTGAAATAAACATGATAGGCACCAGGAATCTTGGCGATATCGGAAGTAGTAATCAATTTGGTATGGAAGCATTCACAGACCGCCTGCAAGCCGGGCATAATACACTGAACATCTACTACCATGGCATCTAAGGCCCCGGTCATAATGGCCAGTTCCTGAGAGCCAAAGCTAGTAGCAATGGGCACACCCTGGCGCATCAGAACCTCGTTACCGGTACAGCAGATACCTACACAGTTGATGCCTTCAGCCCCGGCAGCTTTGGCTTCAGCTTCCATTTCCTTGGCAGCCCGGACAATCAGTTCACTCAAGAGGGGGTTGTGACCGTGAACAGCGATATTGACTTTGTTTTCCTTGATTACCCCCAGGTTAGCTTCAGTGACAGTGGGGACAGGAGTGCCGAAAATCACGTCAGACAGATCAGTACTGATATGCATGCCGGTATAGTCACCCATAGCAGCTTTCAGACCACCAAAGATAATGGATACAGGATCAGCATCCATACCCATGTGAGTCTGGCTTAACAGTTCTACGATAGCACTATTGATACCTGCAGGCATGGTCTTAGTTTCCCGCAGTTTCTTGACCCGGCCTTCGGTAACAGTTGTTTTAACCCAGGTGGCCTCACCGAAACCGCTGAGTCGCTGATAATCTTCCAGAGCTGCCAGAGCCACTTCCTTGGCCAGTTGCTCAGGGGTTTTCCCTTCGGTTTCGATACCGATTCTTGCGGCGATTTTCTTCAGTTTGTTGATATCCTTAATTTCATAGTCCTTGGTCTTGCCTTCAGCAACATGCAGTAATGCCATTGCAATATGCCGACCATGATCGGAGTGAGCAGATGCACCACCCGCTACTGCGCGTACCAGGTTACGAGCCACAATAGTATAGTCAGTAGCTCCACAAATACCCTTGTTGCCACCCTGTTTTTTGGGCATAATCCGACACGGGCCCTGGATACAAATCCGGCAACAAATACCATTACTGCCGAAACCACACTGAGGCGACTGGGCTTTGGCCCGATCAAAAGCGGTAAAAATGTTCAATTCACTAGCCCGGCTCAGCATCTGCAACACACCGGGGTCAATGGACTTTTTTTGTTCGCTCATTCCCTTCCAAACCTCCTTAATCGTTTGTTACAGGTTAAAACCATGCTAATTAAATATCCCTGTTCCCTACCTCCTCCTCCAGCCTTTTCTTAATCTCTTTTAAAGTTTTATAGATAATCCCTTGCGGGCTGATGGCAACCCCGTCTTCCATCGCAGTGTCCACAGCCTCGTCATCATAGGGAATAATACCTAACAATAAATCCTGAGGCAGTTTACTGCTTAAAAACTCTTTTTCCTTCTCAGTTCTGACTTTATTACCGATAAAATAAACCCGGTTAATTCCCAGATCTTCGGACATTTTCTTCACCTGCAGAGCAGTGCCGACACTGTTCAGGGAAGGTTCTACCACTACCAGCATGGCATCCACTCCACGGGCTGTGCCCCGGGATAAATGTTCTATACCGGCCCCCATATCCAGGATAACCACATCATTTCTGTCCAGCAACAGGGAATTAACAACAGAATTAAGAAAACTGTTTTCTTTACAATAACAGGCTTCACCGCCTTTTTTCAAGCCCCCCATCCGCAAAAAGTTAATATTGTCCTTTTTCAGGCAATACTCCTCCAGAATCTCATCCACATCTGGATTCAAGGTGAAAAAAGCGCCCCCGCCGGCGTTCTTGGCATCGATGATTTCCTTCAGTTCGATGACCGGCCGGTGTTCCTGAGCAACCTGGCGCTCAATGCCAACCCCCTGAGCCAAACAGGCATCAGGGTCAGCATCAATGGCAAAAACCCGGGGATGATCTTCAGCAAAAATCCTTACCAGCGTTGATGCAATCGTCGTTTTACCTACTCCGCCTTTTCCTGAGATGGCCAGCTTCATTCCATCACCCCCTATTTCAGAAAATTTCTAATAATATTAACTTAATTATTTCGTCGTTGTCAACAAAAATCCTGCTAGGTGTTGAAAAATAATCTTGAAATGTTGTTTCTGTTATACAAATGGTCAGGTCGGGTTATTAATAATTATATTTCGACACAAATTGTTAATTCCCTGCTAGTTCCCAAAAAATTCTGAAAATAAATACAAAAAGAAAAGATACCCGCACTTGCGGGCTAAAAAAGCAAATATCTTTTTCGGAGTATCCTGTATTCAATAATTAACAACAAAATAGAAAGAATAATCAGCGCTCCTGCTACACCGCGCCAGAACAGGATTTGCCTCAAATTTTTAGTTAATCTATTGTGCAGCTCCCGTTCCCTTTGTTGCCAATTGGCCTGCTGAGTGGCAATGTTTTTTATAGTAGTCTCGTTGTCTCTGATTACTTTTTCTTTTTCAGCCAGCATCTCATAAACCCGGGCCAGAGATTGTTGCCAGAGGGAAATTTCTTTCTGCCATAACCGCAGTTCACTGTTCTGTCCTAATGCCAGCGACGGTAACGGTGGACTTGACAGCCGTCGATTTACCCAGGCCTCCAGTACCTGATTGTAAATTTCTCCCGGTAATATTAAACTCTGGTCACGAGGCATAAGCCCAGGCCCTTTCCAGATTGACAGGTAATTGCTTGAGTCTTTAATATTTATTACTAACAGCGTTCCGGGCCAGACGCCAGCCTGGTAGATTGAGCCATAGAGATTCAGCAATTGCTTGTTTAATCTGCTCAAATATTGACTGCTGGCAACAAGTTGAACCTTCAAAAACTCCGGTTTTTCGGCTGCCCAGGAAACTTTAGCCCGGTTGAGGATTTCCTCAGACGCATCCTGAACAATCTTGTCATAAGCTTGAGTAGCCTCCTGGTTACTGTAAAGGGAATCGGCCAGATAAAGATATGCCTGCAGTTCAGCTGCGGGTTTCATATCTCGCACATTATCGGGATCAGGTATTTGCAGCCAAATACCTTCCCCGGCTAAAGCTCTAACCGCCGATAAATTGCTGATTTTTTTACTGTCACCGGTAATGTCAATGATGATTGTGTGTTGTAAACGTCTTTCTTCTGCCTGCCTTTTTTCCTCATCAGGCGGATTCGCCAGAACCGGTTGAGCCAAAGCCAGGTACAATAATAACAAAACAAATAATCCAGTTTTATTTCTGAGCATAGACTGGCCCCCTTTATCGTCCTACTTCGTTAACATATATATAAGCCAGTCCAGCTCAATATGACTACCAGTCCATTATTTAGCTCGTACCACTTCCACCATTTTCATAATGATGGGTCTGGGAACCTGATATAGTTGCCAGTTCTGGTCTTCAAAACTCTTTCTGACAAAGAGTGTTCCTGCACTCTTCCCACCTATTGCCACTACGATATGATCACCGTTGATTTTCAACTTGTTGCGGTTTTGGAGTTGCTGAACATCCATCAGAAAAGCGCCAAAAGAAGGTACAGCACTCTTGACCACATTAATATTGGGAGGCAAGCCGCCGCTGTTTTTCATAATCTCTTTGGCTTTAGCTGGATCTGTTACATCCCCTTCGGGTATGATAGCATTCTTGAACTGGCCAGCTTCCGCAAAATAGACAGCTTCTTCTAACAACTTCTTGACTTTAGGATAAAGGGGGTGGTCACTGCCCATAATGATATCATTGCCCTGATTGTAGAGTATGATTTGACCCATAGTAATTGCAGGCACTTTTTCCTCTTTAACCTGTTGCGGCTGCTTCAGCCCCAAAAAATAATAAAGGAGACCAATTCCGATTAGTATTATGACTACTACAACAGCTAATGTATATTTTCTTTTTTTCATTCCTATCACCTCCAAACAAAATTTCTACAAAAAAAATGATTTTCCTGCTTGACGAAGCAGCAAGAGTGCGTTATAATTTCAAATGTCTCACGGAGGAGTTCCCGAGTGGCCAAAGGGAGCAGACTGTAAATCTGCCGGCTGACGCCTTCGTAGGTTCGAATCCTACCTCCTCCACCATAAAATATAATTCGTGCGGACATGGCGGAATTGGCAGACGCGCTAGATTCAGGTTCTAGTGGGCTCACGCCCGTGGAGGTTCAAGTCCTCTTGTCCGCACCAAATCTGCAAACTAAATCCCCTAAGATGGGGATTTTTATTTTACCAGAGAAAAGGCCAGCGTCTACCCCCAAACGCTGGCCTCCAAATATTAAACTTCACCAATTAGAAACAAATAATCATTATAATAGGTAAGTACTTTTTGCTGCAGCTGGCTGTCACCTACCTGTTTGGCATGCCGCATCAGACGCGTCAGAATCCGTTCCAGGTCCGGATCCTGCAAGTCCAGATCAACCAGCTCACCCAGCTCCTTCTGAATTTTGCCTGCCAGTTTTTCTACCGTCATCTTTTGTTCCTCCCCTTTGATGTTTTTATCTGTGAAAAGCCAGTTTAAATACCGGCTTGATGGTCCCAACTACAGCATTATGAAAATTTTTAACTTCAACTTGCCAGTAGGAAGCCAGTTTATTTTTCTCGGTAGAAGTCAACCAGCCCAGCTGTTGTAAGGCCTCGATTAATATCGGCCCCAGGGCCCGCGGATTACCATCTGCGATTTTTAGCGCCAGGCCCTGGCCCTGGTCAACCAGGCCGACGCAATAGACCCCTTCATATCCCGATTTGGCCAGTAAACGCCCCCGGGTAACCTGCATCAAATCAGTACATATCCTGTCACTACCTGCGACATAGTAAGGAGAGGAGATCATTGCCCTTACTACTGTATCAGCCGCAGAAGTGCGATGAGACGAAACCAGTCGAGCATAAGCCATTGCCATACTTTTAAGGGGCAAATGAAAGACCGGCACCCCGCAGCCATCAACCCCAAGGCCAATATCTGTCACCGCCTGGTCCGTATAGTTACTTACCATATTAAGCATCTCTTGCTGAACGGGATGTTCAGGCAGCCAGTACCCCTGGGTATCCCAACCCTTACAACGAGCCAGGGCCAGCATGCCCAGGTGCTTGCCCGAACAGTTGGAGTGCCAGGGCTGGGGTTGTTCTCCCCGCTGCCGCATTTCTTGAGCTGTTGGCCGATGGGTTGGGTAATGTAAACCGCAATGCAGTTCTGTTACATCAGCCTGGATTTTGGCAGCCAACTGCTGAGCTACCCGGATATGCTCCGGCTCAGCATTATGACTGGCACAAAGCAAAGCTATTTCTGCCGGTTCCAGGTCAAAGGTTTGCACTGCGCCTGCTTCGATTACCGCCAGAGCCTGTATTGGCTTGGCTGCTGAACGCCAGAAAGTTTTATAGTCAGGGTTTCCGACAGCCGCAAGGATAGTTCCATTGTGGTCAGTAACTACAATATGGCCGGTATGAACACTCTCTTCAAGTCCGTTGCGCAAAACCTGAGCTAATATTTCCACTTTATTCATGACCTCCTTGCCATCTAACTTTATTATTTCGCTGTTTTCTGCTAAAATCCTACTTATAAACCTGTGAACAATTTCATTAAGTAAGCGGGAGGGATTATACTTGTATCCAACTCTAACCCTGGCCCCGGGCCGGCAAAAGCGCCTGTCTACCGGTCATCCCTGGGTCTATGCTACCGAAATTGCTTCGGTCGACCCCAGAATTGAGCCCGGCTCAATTGTCGATGTCGTAGATTTCCGTGGCCGTTTTATCGGCCGCGGTTATTACAATCCCCGTTCCCAGATTGCTGTCAGGCTGCTTACCCGCAAAGATGAAACTATCGACCGGGAATTTTTTCGACAAAAATTGCTGTATTGCCTGAAACACCGGCAAAAAGTAATGCCCGAGGCAACTTCCTACCGCCTGGTTTTTGGCGAAGCAGACTTCTTGCCCGGGCTTATCATTGACAAGTTTGAAGACTACCTGGTCATGCAGGTATTAACCCTGGGCATGGAAAAACAAAAGCAGCTCCTTACCGAATTACTGGTGGAACTGTTGCAGCCCAGGGCAATCTATGAACGCAATGACGTCAATGTTCGGGAGCTAGAAGGCCTGGCTCAAGTTAAAGGTGTCCTCTATGGAGAGTTTCAACCTGAAGTAATAATCAAAGAAAACGGTCTCTCCTTCCTGGTCGATATGGAAAATGGCCAAAAAACCGGCTATTTCCTGGATCAGAAGGAGAACCGGGCTGCCATTGCCCCTTATGTTAAAGACAGAACAGTGCTGGATTGTTTTTGTCACACTGGCTCCTTTACTGTTCATGCTGCCCACTATGGTGCCCGCTCCGTTCTGGCTCTGGATATATCGGAGCACGCCATTGAAACAGCCCGGAGAAATGCCTCCCTGAATGGATTAGAAAACAGCTGCAGTTTTCAAGTAGGCAATGCCTTTGATGTGCTGCGGGAAATGGACAGGGAAAAACGCCGCTTTGATGTTATAATTCTTGATCCCCCTGCTTTTACCAAAAGTAAGCAAACTCTGGAAGGCGCCGTTCGGGGCTACAAGGAAATTAACTTAAGGGCAATGAAATTATTACCACCTTCCGGTATTTTGATCACCTGCTCCTGTTCTTATCACATGCAGGAGGACTTATTTCTGGAAGTAATTGAAAGCGCTGCTCTTGATGTAGGACGGCAAGTGCGCCTGCTGGAGTTAAGGCGACAATCCAAAGATCACCCCATTTTGCTGGCTGCCAAAGAGACCTATTACTTGAAGTTCTTAATCCTAGAAATTCTTTAAAACAAACTCTTGACAATCCGGGGTTTTTGCGCTAATATAATCAATGTCAGTCGGGGCGTAGCTCAGTTTGGTAGAGCGCCATCTTGGGGTGGTGGAGGTCGCTGGTTCAAGTCCAGTCGCTCCGACCAGTTAAATGTGCGGACATGGCGGAATTGGCAGACGCGCTAGATTCAGGTTCTAGTGGGCTTACGCCCGTGGAGGTTCAAGTCCTCTTGTCCGCACCATTAATTGAAAGTAAAACCGGTTGGTTATACCAACCGGTTTTTATTCTTCCTTTTGCCAGTAAAGCTTGACTAGATCACCTGGCTGCAGGGCCTGGGAAAACTGGCTGATTTTATCATTTACCAGCAATATGGCTTTTGCTCCCGGCCAGGGGGGCTTGGGAACGAATCCTACCAGGTCCAGAGCGTGCACAACCAGCATCCCTTCCTGCCACTCTATTTCCCGGGCCTGTCCTTCCAGATCCACGATAATTGTTTCCCGGCGCACCTCATATTCAATCCAGTCTCCGGGCCTGATTTTTGCCTCCAGACCAGCAGGTTGCTTGTTAAGATATATTTCCCCTTTTCCGATCTCTATCTGCTGCCCTTGTAAAAATTGGGCTACAGTTAAATCCAGTCCTATTTCTACCGTAGCCAGATCAGGTATAAAGCTATCCCAGGTCACCGTCTGGCCGTTAATCTTTACTGTCCAGGGCCAGCGTACCTCCTGACCATTAAACCAGAACCGGCTATATTCTTCCCCCTCCCAAATCTCCTTGACGCGGACCCTGGCATCTGCCCCCGGTTGCCCCGGAGAATAATCGATCCTGTCCCCGGGCCTAACTCGCGCCGAATAATCCACCAGCTGGCCATTCAGCCAGATTTGACCTGGCTGACCGGCTTCCCCTTTGACCAGGCGCAATTGCCCGTTCAGGGTAAAACTCAAGGCCATTCCAGGTTTGCCTAAGATTTCCCGCAGGGGTACTCCAGCCTCCCGTAATACCTCCAGTACCTGGGGAGATTGCCAGCCAAACACATCGATATCCTGGCCATTAACAGAACAACGAAAGCGTTTGAGATTTTCCCCTGCTAAAGCTGTTAAACCGATCCCCAGAGGGGTAATCATATCGGGGCCATCAAAATCTTTCGGCCACTTGTTTACCCACTGCTGCAAAGCATCCTTGCCTTTGATGCCTACCCGGTTACTGCTGAGACCCAGCTCATCAGCCAGCAACGGCGCCAGGCCCGGAGTCAGGGCACCGCCCCCGACCAGCAGGACCGCCTGTACCCCTTTAGGGGCTATTGCTAAAATTTGTTGACCTATCTTCTGGGCCAGCTCTCGTACCCTGGGTTCCAGCAGTTTTATTATTTCACTGCTCTCAGCATGGTGTTTTTGGCCCAGGATATCAGTGTATTCCAGCTTATCTTTTTGATTCAGCCAGCGTTTAAGACGTTCTGCTTCATTAAAATCCAGTAGCAAGAGCTGGGCTAGAGCTTCGGTGATTTCATCTCCTGCCTCAGGAACCATCCCATATCCCTGGATTGCTCCTTGCTGGGTAACCGCTATGTCGGCAGTTCCGGCTCCGATATCCACTAAAGCAAGAGACAACTGCCGCATCGCAGGAGGTATTACAACCCGGGCAGCAGCTATAGGCTCCAGAGTCAGGCTATCCATACTCAATCCCGTCATATCCAGCACAGCCTGTAAGGAATCCACTACTTCCCGGGGCAAAAAGGTAGCAATCAGCTCGACTCCGATCCGGTTCCCTCTCTGACCGACAAGGTTGGCAATTGGCTGTCCAGATAAATAGTAATGTACTATGCTGTAACCAACACACTGATAATGCCAGTCCAGTCTGGTCCTGGTAACATTAGAACGAGCTTGCTGTAAGGCCTCTTCTTCCAGTTCACTGATATCTCCTGCCTGTACCGGCTTTCCCCAATCCCAGTCCTTTTCCAGCCGTACTCGCTCTGTACGCAAAGAACGTCCTGCTGCCGCTACGGCCACGCTCCTTATGGGACGCCGCGCTTTTTTGGCCAGCTGCCCGACCACATGCTTTACTGCCGCTGCTACAGCCGGTATATCATGAATCTGCCCGTCCAGCATGGCGCGATCAGGATGTTCCCAGCGCTGGCAGGTAACCACTTTCAAACCCTTTTCTTCTTGTTTCAGGATTAAACCAATTAATGTCCTGGTCCCTATATCCAGGACCACCTGATATTTCTCCTCTGCCACGCTCTCACAGCCTTTCCCATACACTCCCATTCAATATTATGCTGTTGGTAAGAAATAAAACGCCAGAGCCATCACTATGTAAGTAACCAGCAGCTGAACCCCCTCCAGCCAGTTAGATTTGCCATCCAGAGAAATTAAATTGACGATTGTAATCGATACTGCCAGTGCCGCCAGCTCAAAGGGTTGAAAAATCAGGTCCATGGGTCTGCCAAAAATCAGACTGGCAAACACCAGCACCGGGGCAACGAAGAGAGCAATCTGAATCGAGGAACCCACTGCAATCTCCAGGGCTGCATCCATTCGGTTTTTGCCAGCCATCAGCACTGCTGAAAAATGCTCAGCTGCATTGCCAACAATAGGAACCAGTATTACCCCGACAAAAAGCTCAGACCAGTGCCAGGTAGCAATAACCTCTTCCAAAGCGCTGACCAGAACCTCACTGGTGACAGCCACCAGCACAGTAGCTCCGGCCAAAATAGTAATGCTTTTTCTCAATGACCAGCAAGGTTCGTTCTCCTCTTCCACCTCACATACTGGCGCCAGGATTTCACGATGAGTAACCAGGGAGAAAAACAGAGCCGCCAAATAGACGAGAAAGAGGGCGACAGCTACACCAATGCTAAGCTGAACAGCCCTGTCGGAATGGGGTTGATGGGCTGAATACATAAACACAGCCGGAATAACCAGACCGGCAACGGCCAGAGCCAGCATGGTGGAATTCATACCAGCTGCCTGCTGGTTAAAAGATTGTTCCCGGTGTTTTATCCCACCATATAACAGGGCAAAACCCAGTACCAGCGACAGGTTGCCCAGTATAGAACCGGTGATGGATGCCTTTACCATTTCAAACAAGCCCTTTTTGATGGCAATCAGGGTGATAATCAGCTCAACGGCATTGCCAAAAGTGCCATTGAGGAAACCCCCGATCCGCGGTCCAGTGAAGTGGGCCAATTCCTCCGTAGCTTTACCCATCAGGGCGCTCAGAGGTAGGATGGCCAGGCAGGCAGTAAGCAACACCCAGCCGGCAGAAAAATGCCAGTATTCCAGTGCTATGGATACAGGTACAAATGCTAGCAGCCAGTAGAAAATATTCATTTCAACCCTCCTCGGAAAAAGGGCGGGTAGAAAGATCTATCCCGCCGCTTTCTGGTAGAAAAAGAGTGCCACTGATTTAAATCCTATTTCCTGGGCCTGAAAAATCTGTTCAGTACTGCCGATAAACAGAACTCCTCCCGGTTTGAGGGCATTATAAAACTTGCGATAGATGGTATTTTTGGCTTCCTCGGTAAAATAGATCACTACATTGCGACAAATAATCAAATCACACAAAATCTCATAGGGATCTTTCAGCAAATCATGTTTTTTAAATTTAACCCACTTCTTTAGTTCTGGTTTTACCAGGACCACTTCTCCATCCCGGTCAAAGTATTTTTTGAAGTAGGGTTCGGGAAGCCCTGCTACAGATTTTATGTTGTATCTTCCCTCCTGGGCCCGTTCCAGAATAGCACTATCGATATCAGAAGCGATAATCTGGTGCCGCCCCTGAGGTGCCAGCTCATTCAAAATCATAGCGACTGTGTAAGGTTCTTCTCCTGAAGAACAGCCGGCACTCCAAACTTTCAAATTCGGGGATCGCTGCAATAGCTCTGGTAAAATCTGTTTTTCCAGCTGCTGCCATTGAGCAGGGTTGCGGTAAAACTCCGAAACATTGATGGTCAAATGGTTCATGAATTTGTCCAGCTGGGCTTGATCCCCCCGCAAAACCTGCACATATTTCTCCAGGGAATCCACCCCAACCGTCCGCATCAAGCTCAGAATTCTACGCTCCATCTGGGGCCGCTTATACTGTAACAGGTCTACCCCGAAATAGCGGTTTATCTGTTTGGCAAACTCAATATACTGATCCACCTGCTCCTTCCCTCCACTTACTGCGCCTGTGGCCACTGAACTTTGACTCCCCGCTCCTGATGGCACCTGTCACAGAAATTCTCCTTGGTCTGCCCCAGTTTCTTGCTGTGACACTTCAGACAGTTTTTTTCCGGGTTACGGTTACGCATTACAGTTTCCCCGTGTTTGGCCAGCCAGTCTTCCCCATGGGGATTGCCTTTGGCATTGGCAAAAAAGGAAACCACCAGAACAGCCAGAATGGCCACCACAATCAGACCTGAGATCAGGTGACGGTATTTCTTCATTTTCTTACCCCCGCTTCCAGTGTTCTTTCACTATGCGGAATGATTCTGCGGCAGCGGCAATCGTCCGGTCGATGTCTTCCTCAGTATGAGCCAGAGAAACAAAAGCTGCCTCAAACTGGCTGGGTGCCAGGTAAACCCCGCGTTTTAACATCTCCTGGAAAAAGAGGGCAAAGGCTTGTGTATCTGAGGTGCTGGCCGACTGGAAGTCCACCACCGGCTGACTGGTAAAGAAGGTACATACCATGGAACCCACCCGATTCTGAGTCAATTCCAGCCCTGCTTCTTTTGCGGCTCGGGCCATTCCCTCTGCCAGTCTGGCACTCTTTCTTTCCAATTCCTCATATGCTACAGGGGTTAATTGTTCCAGAGTGGCTATCCCGGCAGCCATGGCCAGAGGGTTACCGGATAGCGTGCCTGCCTGATAGACAGGACCAGCGGGAGCAACCATGGACATAATTTCCTTTTTGCCACCATAAGCTCCTACCGGCAAGCCGCCACCAATGACTTTACCGAAACAGGTCAAATCAGGCTCAATGTTGAACAAGCCCTGGGCACAGTGATAATCCACCCTAAAACCGGTCATCACTTCATCAAAGATTAGCAGGGTTCCGTAACGCCGGGTCAGTTCCCGCACACCCTCCAGGTAACCAGGCTGAGGCGGTACCACCCCCATATTGCCAGGTACCGGTTCGATGATTACCGCCGCAATATCTTTGCCCTCCAGGGCAAAAATCTCCTCCAGCATGGCCAGGTCATTAAACCGGGCGGTAATGGTATTACTGGCAATATTGACTGGCACTCCAGGGCTGGTGGGTACTCCCAGGGTGAGAGCCCCGGAACCTGCCTTGATAAGAAGCGAATCCGCATGCCCGTGATAACAACCTTCAAATTTAACGATTTTATTGCGACCTGTGTAGGCCCGGGCCAACCGCAAAGCGCTCATAGTAGCTTCCGTACCGGAGTTAACCATCCGCACCATTTCCACAGATGGCACGCGCTCAATCACCATCCGGGCCAGACGGGTTTCCAGTTCCGTGGGAGCACCAAAGCTGGTGCCCAGATCAACCCATTTATGTAAAGCTTCAGTCACAGCCGGATGGCAATGTCCGAGAATCAACGGCCCCCAGGAACCCACATAATCAATATACTCATTGCCATCTACATCATAAATTTTTGACCCCTGTCCCCGGACAAAAAAGACAGGCTGACCTCCTACTGCTTTAAAAGCCCGGACAGGACTGTTTACTCCACCGGGAATATACTGCTGTGCCTCAGCAAACAATTCGAGCGAGCGGTTAAAACCCTTATGCACGATCCGATCCTCCCTTTCTATTGGCTGGCCTTAGATGGAGATAAGGGACAGGAGATTAACTCCCCTGTCCGCTTTTCCCACCTTCCCATTTTTTAGTAGCCTTTGCGCCCATGATAGAGACACCAGGGCTCCTCTGCCATGTAGTCCCCGTTATTGTAGAAAGCTGCCCGGGCCCGGCATCCGCCACAGATTTTCTTGTACTTGCACACACCACATCCACCGGAATAGTTGAGGGTACGCAATTCCTGCAGCACCGGATTTTCTGCCCAGATTTTGCTGAAGGGAATATCTCTTACATTCCCCATCGGAATATTCAGATAGGCACAGGGCTGCACATCTCCTTTGGGGGAAATGATACAGTAGGATGTTCCGGCCAGACAGCCTCGGCCAAAACGCAAATCCATGCCCATTTCCTTGGCAATGCGCATGAACTGTGGAGCACAGGTTGGCTTCAGTTCAATATCCACTTCCTGCTGTTTTTTCATGATCCGGGTTAGCAGAGCTTCATATTGTTCTGCCCGCAAAGATTCTTCTTCAATGTTAACAGCCCGGCCGGTAGGCACCAGGAAGAAGATATGGTGAGCCACCGCCCCCATTCCCACCGCCAGGTCAGTGATCTTTTCCACTTCATCATAGTTCCAGTCTACTACTGTGGTATGGATCTGGAACGGTAAGCCGGCATCCCGGCAATTTTTCATGCCCTTGAGAGCATCCCGCCAGGCGCCGGGATAGGCTCTGAATTTATCGTGCTTGTCTGCATCAATGCTGTCCAGAGAAATACCCACACCCATAGTGCCTACTTCTTTCAGGCGGCGGGCCACTTCCGGAGTTATCAGAGTACCGTTGGTACCAAACACCGGCCGCAGCCCCAGCTTAACGGCATGTTCCACCAGCTCGAAAATATCCGGCCGCATGAGAGGCTCGCCACCACTGAAAATCATTATCTTAAAGCCAGCTTTAGCTATTTCCTCCAGCAAAGCCTTGCCTTCTTCGGTGGACAATTCCTCTGAAGCTTTGGCTCCTGCATCCCGGTAGCAATGTTCACAATACATGTTGCATTGATTAGTAGTATTCCAGGAAATAATCATTAATAGCCCTCCTTCAACCACTTCGCTACATCCAGGGCATGATAGGTCAGGATTATATCAGCCCCGGCCCGTTTAAAGCCAAGCATCGTTTCCAGCACAATCCGTTTTTCATCTATCCAGCCCAGACGGGCCGCAGCCTTGATCATGGCATATTCACCGCTGACATTATAGGCTGCCACTGGTACCACCACTGCATCCTTGACCTGACGGATTATATCCATGTAAGCCAGAGCCGGCTTGACCATGACAATATCGGCTCCTTCTTCCAGATCAAGGGCAACCTCTTTTAATGCTTCCCGGCTATTGGCAGGATCCATCTGATAAGCCTTGCGATCTCCGAATTGCGGTGCCGATTCGGCTACCTCCCGAAAAGGGCCATAATAAGCAGAAGCATATTTAACCGCATAGGACATGATGGCAACATCCTGATAGCCATGGTGGTCCAGCATGGTGCGAATGGCTGCCACCCTGCCGTCCATCATATCCGACGGAGCCACGATGTCCGCCCCGGCCCGGGCATGGCTGAGAGCTGTGCGGGCCAGTAACTCCAGGGTAGGATCATTGGCCACTTCCTGGCCCTGAAGCAGGCCACAATGCCCATGGCTGGTATATTCACAGAGGCAAACATCGGTAATCACCAGCAGCTGCGGTACTGTCTTTTTGATTTCCCGCACAGCTCTTTGCACTGCCTCATCCTCGGCCCAGGCACTGCTGCCTGTTTCATCCTTGTAGGCGGGAATACCAAACAGGATAACTGCCGGGATCCCCAGTTCAGCTGCCTTCTGCGCTTCTTCCACTGCCAGATCCACTGAAAGCTGGGCTACCCCTGGCATGGATTCAATTTCCTTGCGAAAGCCCTGGCCCTGAGTAACAAAAAGAGGATAAACCAGGTCTTCGACCCGCAAATGATTTTCCCGCACCAGTCGCCGCATGGTTTCATTACGCCTTAGCCGCCGCGGGCGGTTAACCGGAAAACCCATATTCCTTCCCTCCGTCTCCATTATACCATACTTTCCACAATTGCTGTGACCAAACCGTCAATGGTGTATTCCCGGGCCTCCACGGTTATCGTCAGTCCCAGCTCCCTGGCGGTCTGGGAAGTAATAGGCCCTATGGAAGCCAGTTTAACAGTTTGCAACAGCTCCTGGTAATCTTCTCCTAGCAATTTAATAAAGTTCTTCACTGTTGATGAGCTGGTAAAGGTAACCCAGGAGATGGTCTTCTCCTGCAACAGACGCCGTAACAGGGCTTTATCCCCGGAACCAGCCACAGTCCGGTAGGCATCCACTTCTGTAACCTCAGCCCCCAGCTTGCGCAATTCTTCCGGTAACACCTTTCTGGCTATATCCGCCCGGGGCAATAGTACCCTTTTCCCGGCCAGGTCAGTTTGCTTCAGAACCTCAACAATGGCTTCAGCCCGGTATTCCTCCGGGATAAAGGAACAACGAATACCCCGCCTTTCAATCTCATCCCTGGTTTTAGGACCGATGGCGCAAATCTCGATACCAGCCAGTTCGCGTACATCCTTGCCCTGCTGCCAGAGACGGCGGAAAAAGCGCTCAACCCCATTCACACTGGTAAAAATGATATAGTTGTAACTCTGCAGCTCATTAATCGCCTGATCCAGGGGACCAAAATCCAGCGGGTCGGTAATTTCAATGGCAGGAAACTCCCAGACTTCGGCACCCAGTTCTTCCAGTTTGCTGGTCAGGCTGCTGGCCTGTTCTCTTGCTCGGGTCACCACAATCCGCTGACCGAAGAGGGGTTTAGCTTCATACCAGCGCAGCTTATCCCGCATTGTCACTACTTCTCCCACTACAATAGTAGCCGGATGTTTGACCCCAGCAGCCCTGGCCTTTTCCACGATATCAGCCAGGGTAGCCGTTACCGTTATTTGTTCCGGCCTGGTCCCCCAGCGAATGATGGCAACCGGGGTCTCTGGTGAACGGCCATGTTCAATGAGTTTCTCCACGATTAAGGGCAAGTTGGCCATACCCATCAATATTACCAGGGTACCTGCCCCGGTAGCTAAATGTTCCCATCTGATTTGACTGTTTCCCTTTTCCGGATCCTCATTGCCGGTAATAATAGCCAGACTGGCCGATAGTTCCCGATGAGTGACAGGTATCCCGGCGTAGGCCGGTACCGCAATAGCAGAAGTAATCCCTGGCACAATTTCAAAACCAATCCCATGCTCCACCAGGGCCTCGGCCTCCTCGCCCCCCCTTCCAAAAACGAAGGGGTCACCCCCCTTCAGGCGGGTGACAATTTTCCCTGCCAGGGCCTTTTCCACCAGTAAAGCATTGATTTCCTGCTGTCGAAAGGTATGCTTGTCCGGTTCCTTTCCGGCAAAGATCAGTTCAGCATCTTTACGGGCATAAGTCAGAAGTTTGGGACTGGCCAACCGGTCATAAACAATAACATCTGCCTTGCTGATACACTCCAGTCCCCGTAGAGTGATCAGTTTCGGATCTCCCGGGCCCGCACCGACCAGATAAACAAAACCTTTTTGCATCTAACTCAGCTCCCTTACCTCCGCCAGTATCCGATCAGCTCCTTCAGCCAGCATGAGCTCGGCCAGTCTTTCCCCCAGCTCTTCCGCCGCTTCAGGATTGCCATTTATCTGTTTTCTGATTAATTTCTGTCCATCCAGGGAAGCTACCACACCCTGTAAAATCAGCTGTTCACCCTGTAAAACGCCATAAGCTCCAATCGGAATTTGACAACCGCCTTCTAATTTGCGCAGGAAAGCCCTTTCTGCCAGGATAGCCTTAGCAGCAGCTCTGTCATTAAGCGGTCGTAACAGCTCTTTAATCTCTTCATCATTTTCCCTGATTTCAATCCCAATCGACCCCTGCCCTACCGCAGGCAGGCTGATCTCAAAAGGTATATACTGGGTGATACGTTCCTGCCAGCCCAGGCGTAAAACCCCGGCTGCTGCCAGGATCATACCATCCAGCTGCTGCTCCTCCATTTTGCGAAAGCGGGTAGCCAGATTGCCCCGCATATCCACTATTTGCAAATCAGGCCGGTAAGCCAGAAGCTGGGCCCGTCTTCTCAGGCTAGATGTAGCCACTTTTGCCCCCTGAGGAAGGGTGGCAAGGGTATAACCCTTAGGACTGATCAGCACATCGCCGGGGTTTTCCCGGACACAGATGGCTCCCAGGGCCAAACCGTCAGGCAAACGGGTCGGCAGGTCCTTCATGCTATGCACCGCCATGTCTATTTTCCCTGCCAGCATAGCAACTTCCAGTTCCTTGGTAAAAAGCCCTTTGTCACCGATTTTGGCCAGTGCCACATCCAGAATTTTATCTCCCTGGGTTTTCATGGGTACGATCTCCAGGCCCAGGTCGGGGTACAATTTTCTCAACTGGGTTACCACCCATTCCGTTTGCCACATGGCCAGGGCGCTGTCCCGGGTGCCAACCCTTACCGTTTTGCTCATACCAATTCCTCCACTTCTTCTGCTGCCATGGGTTTGCCTGGTTTTATTCTCTGTCCTTCTATCTGTAAATCAAACAGGTTTTGCAAAATTTCGGTATAGAGATGACCGTGACTGGTCTGGGCATAAGCTTTAAGATTAACAATTGGCCGATGTAAAATACTGTTAACGATGCTATGGGCCAGAGCCTGGATAATATTGCGCTCTCGTTCCGTTAAATCGCCCAGTTTATTAAACGCCTTTTCCAGCTCCCGTTGTTTGATTTCTTCCCCAAACTGTTTCAGAGCTACAATGGTTGGCACCACAAACTGGGTATTTAACCAGCTGAAAAACTCCTTGATTTCTTCATCCACTATTTTCTGGGCCTTGACGGCCTCTTTTTTCCGTTCCTGTAAATTGCGATCTACCACATTTTGCAAATCATCAATATCGAAGAGGGTTACTCCCTTAATGGTGGCCACTTCCGGATCGATGTCCCGAGGTACGGCGATATCAATCAAAAATATGGGCCGGTATTGTCTGGTTTGCATAACTTTTTGCACAATTTCCGGCAAAATAATGGCATGGCGGGCGGCGGTAGCACTGATTACAATATCAGCCTGAATCAGGCATTCCACTAATTGATCGAATTTCACTGCTTTACCGCCAAATTTCTCAGCCAGCTCCACTGCTTTATCATAAGAGCGGTTGGAAACCAGCACACTGGTAACTCCGTTGGCCACCAGGTGTTTTGCCGTCAGCTCACTCATTTTCCCGGCGCCAATGATCAGAATGGCCTTGCCTTCCAGGGTGCCAAACAGCTGGCGAGCCAGCTCTACTGCAGCATAGCTGATAGAAACAGCATTTTTGTCGATTTCCGTCTCGGTTCTTACCCGTTTGCCAACAGCAATAGCCTTATGAAACAGAGTGTTAATGATTTTATTGGTGCTTTCCGCCGCACTGGCAATTTGATAGGCCTGGCGCACCTGGCCTAGAATCTGGGTCTCACCTAGTATCATCGAATCCAGTCCGGATGCAACTCGAAACAGATGATGGACACAGTCATAGAGGGTATGAATATAGAGGAAGTTATCAATTTCACATTCTTCTTCATGCAAGCATTCCATCAGAAAAGTTTTTATGGATTTTAAACCCTGGGTCATATCTGTGCAAGCCGCATAAATCTCCGTACGGTTACAAGTGGATAGTAGTACACACCCATCAATGGCCGGATATTGTTTCAAGGTTTGCAAGGCCTCAGGCAATTGGCTTTCAGTAAAAGCCAGTTTTTCTCTGATTTCCACCGGAGCAGTCTTATGATTGAGGCCAACAGTCACCAAAAACATTTTTTATCCGCTCCTTTACCTTCTCCATTTCTCCCCGGACCAGATCCTCCCAGAATCCCTCCGCCAGTAAACCCTCCATAATCCTCTGGCGTTCCCCTGGGTCAGGAATTCTGGCAAGTAAAATTTGCCTGAGTTCACCGAGCAAATCATTGATCTCTCCATACTCAGGTCCTATAGATCGCGCCAGATGATCCCTTAATTTGCGGGCAAACACCGGACTCTGTCCTCCCGTGGAGACAGCCAGCTGCAAATGGCCCCGCCTCAGAACTGCCGGCAGATAGAAGTCCCCCCGTTCCGGGTCATCAACCACATTGACCCAGATCTTCCTTTGCTGGCACTCCCGGGCAATCCTGGCATTAACCGCAGCATCATCTGTGGCTGCATAGACCAGATGTGCCTGTTCCACATCATCGGGTTGAAAAAGGCGCCGGTACCACATTACGCGACCGGCGCCGGCCCATCCTTCAATTCTTTCTGTTACCTCAGGGCTGACTACCAGTACCCCTGCTCCTGCCTGGAGCAAGCCAGCTATTTTCCGTTCTGCCACCTGGCCTCCGCCAACTACCAGACATTTCTTGCCGTCCAGACGGAGAAAAATTGGATACAGCACCTCAGCCCCTCCTAAACTATCAGGGAATAAAAATTAATTCGTCATATTTCGTAAAAATCCTGCCTACATGCGATTTTTTACGCCCCGGAATAAGAATGCAAACCTGGCAACAGGATATTAACTCCGAAGTAGGTAAACAGCACAGTTAAAAAGCCAATAATCGCCATCCAGGCTGCCCGGCGCCCTTTCCAGCCATAGGTTAAACGGGCATGCAAATAAGCAGAGTAGACCAACCAGGTAATCAAGGACCAGGTTTCTTTAGGGTCCCAGCTCCAGTAGCGACCCCAGGCAAACTCTGCCCAGACTGCCCCGGTGATGATGACCAGGGACATCAAAGGAAAACCAAAGGCAATAAAGCGATAGGAAAGCTCATCCAGCAAAGCTGCCCTGGGCAACTCCCGGTTAAACCAGCTGGTGCTGCCCACAGCCTCCATTTTTTCTTTCCAGAGGTACATAATGGCCAAACCACAGGAAAAAGCAAAGGCACCATAGGCAATAATGGCAGTAGCCACATGGGCATGCAGCCAGTTGCTTTGCAGAGCAGGCATCAATTCTTTGCTGCCTTCAAAAGGCAAACCCAGCATCATGGTGGAAATCTCCAGCACAAAGGCTACGGGAACTACGAAAGCCCCGGCGATGCGCATATCGTACTTCCACTCAGCAAAGAGATAGATCAGCATTACACCAAAGGCAAAAGAAGAAGAATACTCATACATATTGGTAAAAGGTGGATGCCCGGTGGTTACCGTTCTCATGATCAGCCCGGCAAAATTAGAAAGTAGACCTGCAAAAGCAGTACCCGTTGCCACTTTACCAATAGTATCGTTTTTAGTCAATAAATATCCCAGGTAACACAGGGAGGAAATCAGATAAAAACCAATGGTTAGATAATATAAAGACAGCTCACTCACAGCTTATCCCCTTTCTTGCACTGCTGTCAGAATCTCATCCAGATCCTGCTCCAGCCCCAGTTTATTTTTGTCAACCTGAGCCCCGTACTCAGCAATGATAGTATTACCAGCCTGCTTTAGCACTACCCAGATTTTCCGGTGCTGCAACATAAAGGAAAGGAAAATCCCCACCACCATCAGTATACTACCTGCCCAAACAATAGGTACTCCGGGATCTCGCCGTACCGATAAGCCTGTCATATTAACGGTTTTGATTCCATTTGCTGTCACTTTATAATTTTCAACCTGAGCCGCCTGGCCGATATACTGATATGAATAGGCAATTTGCTGATTGTTTTTAAAGACTTGATACAGGACAGCCGGCTTACCATTAGGAGCTTGCGGGTTCTGGGGCTGATTGGGATCGAATTGCGGTACATACCCCTGGATATTGAGGTAAAGGTTGTTATCCAGTGGCAAGACCTCCCCTTCCAATCCCGTTACTTCCCGTTTCTGCCCCTTTTCATCCTCAATGGTAAAGTTCAGGGCGGGCAGACCAGCCTGGAAACTGCTTTGATAGAACTTAACGCCTTTCCATTTCAAAGGATCGTTAACTTCGATCCGTTTACGAAATACCTCTTTTCCGTTTTCAATCACAGAAAGATCACTATACCAGTCCTTGACCATACCCGGTGTGGATGTGCTCCCCTCTTCCCAGGCACGGTTAATGCGAATGGAGAAATTCTCCTCAGGATCAAAGTTTTTAATGTCTGGCAAGGACAACATACTGATGGTTTGGCCTTCCACACCGGCCAGATAAGTTTCAAAACCGGTAAAATTACCATAAATAGCTCCCAGGACAATCACTAAAAAGGAAAGGTGAGTAATAAAGCTACCCAGTACTCCAAAACGGCCACGGTCTGCTGCCAGTATCTTTTTACCCTCATTCTCATCGGCAAAAACCCGGTAGCCTTTCGCTGCCAGTGCTTCAACCCAGACTTTTTCCGTCTCAGCCAAACTGGCTTTATGACGTACGGTCCCTGCCAATTTTAAATTTTTAACAAAAGCTTCTGAAATTTTTGTATTGGGTTCCCCGAGAGCTTTTCTGATCAGTTTAATTCGTTCCAGGCTGCAGATCAGCAAATTCATGCTGAGTAACCCCAGTAAGCCCCGGTACCAGAAACTGTGGTAAATATCATAAACCGGCTGCCTGGTCTGTGGGTCCTGGGGAAGTAAGGTTCCTACCACTGATGCCACAGCCAGAATAAGAAGCACAAACAGAGCCAGCTTCATCGAGGAGAAAAAGCGCCAGACCTCCTCTATACCGCTGCGTTGTGCTGGTTTGGATTGTTCTTGCATGTCTCCCCATCCTTTCATTAAGTCTACTTCCGTATCAAATATTCTCCCCTCTTCCTAATAATCCTGTCGAAAAAAAATTGAAATTTTTGTGACTTGCTTCACACACGAAAAATATACCCAGCTTCAGCCGGGTATCAGGGTTTGGGTCTGTGGGGATTATGGCAGGCACAGCAATTGGAATCAAGGCCATGTCCCATTTGGGGCGCATCAAAAAAGAGCACAACACTGCCACTGCCATCATGGCAGGACTGACAGAGGCCGGCAATAGCCTGATTAATTATGAGCTTGCTTCCACCGGCTGCATGGGCAGAATGACACAAGGCACAGGGAGCAGTGGAAAAAAGGTAATTGCCGTGAGGGCTAACAAAAGGAGAGTTAATTGTAGTAAACACCCAGGAAGTGAAACCTGCTGCCAGACCAGAGGTACTCTTGATACCTGAGTTTATTACCACTTTATAGGATGTGTTAGCAGACCAGGGTTGAGCCGGGGTAAAATACATGGTGCGAGTTTTCTCATCCCAGGCATATTTGCCCGGTAATTTTACACCGGAAAAATTAACAGTTACATAGAAGTTGCTGGGTGTGATAGTTGCTGGATCCAGCCAATCATTCCAGACTACTTCTACCCGCTCATTTCTTTTTACCCCTGTCCCGGTTGGTTTTTTACTTGTGACCATTGGCGGCGAGCTGTTCGCCTGTGTAGTAACTGTTACTATTTCACCAGGGGGAGAGATTTGCCCCTGTACGACCTGCTGAACATAAAAATTATAAGTCGTAAGGGGCATTAAGTCTGTAACTGTCGTTCCAGTTGTAGTCACATTCTTGAGCCAGTTGAAGTAATTCCCCTCTTTTGCCATATAGACCTGATATAGAACATCATCCCCGGTTATTCCATTCCAGGACAACTCTACGGTATTTGGTCCGGTAGCGACAGCTGTTAGACCGGTTGGTGGCTCTGGTGTGCTACCCACCTGTACTGTATCCGGCTGGTTATCATATATATCTTCACTAACAGCCACAATCCTTTCCTCCCCAGCAGTCGTCTCCGGGAGTGGAGGCGGCGGTGGAGTCTCACCTGTACCTGCTGGATTGGTTTGCTCTGTGGCTCCTGAATCAGCCACAACCGGTTGGGACTCTGTGTTATCTTCAGCAACAGGATTACCTGCAGATGTCTCTGCTGTTTGGCTCGCTGGTTGCTCCACCTGTGGTTGTTCAGGCATTTCTGCTGGTAAACTCAATAACTCATCTGCCCAGGGTACCAGCCCGCTCCAGTTTACAGCAGTCAAAATTGTAGCCAGCATAAATATCAATAACCAGCGCCGCATTTTCCATCCCCCTGAGGATTGTGCTTTCTGTTGCAATTATACTCTTTCGGGGATGAGAAAATTGTCGCAAACAGTCAAAAATCTTTTATTTTTTTTCGACAAAAAAGAATCCGGTCTATATTCCGGATTCCAATAGCTCCAGCGCTTTTTGCATGGCAGCAGGCAAAAGCCCCTCCCTTTGCATATGGCGCCGTAAAAAGGAGTTATTGATCATAACCTGGAGAGAACGCAGCATATATTCCCGTTTAAACCTATCACGAATAGCTGGATAAGTTTCAATTCTTTCCAGATAATATTCTTTATAACATTTCAGGACAGCCTGAGCCAGCTCCTCTACTTCCATTTGCCTGGGCTTGATCACCGGCTCAACAAAATTATACTTACTGTAGTCCTGCTCAATAATAAATGGTTTCAATTCAGGATAAAGGTCAGCATAAGGCCAGGGTGCCAGCAATAAGAAGTGGGCGAAATCCGGATTGTAGTGCTTGGCTAATTCCAGAGTCTGGTCTATATGTTCCGGCGTTTCTTCCGGGGTTCCAAGCACAAAGGAACATTCGCTGATAATATTGGCCTCATTAAGTAACGCCAAAGCCTCTCTGCCCTGTTCACAGGTGATGGATTTTTTGAATTGATCCAGACTGGCCTGGTCGGTAGCCTCTACCCCTACATAGACATGGATAACCCCCGCTGCCCGGTATTTATCAAGAATATCCCGGTCCCGCAAAACATCGCTGACACAGGTCTCCAGCAGGAGATACATGCCCACCTGTCGTTCCAGCAGCAGATCCAGGATTTTTTCCCAGCGCTCCCGGTTACGGGTAGGATATTCATCAGAAAGCATCACCACATTGACCCCGTAGGTCTGTTTCAGATGCTCCAGTTCACTGACAAAGCTCTCTGCACTGCGTTCCCGGTAGCTCTGTTGCCAGAATTTTTGCTGAGAACAAAAGGCGCACTGATGGGGACAACCCCGGCTGGAATTGACCAGACCCAGACGGGAGCCGGGTAGAACATAAAAAGTATAGTCCTCCCACTCGACCAGATCCCAGGCCGGAATCAGCCGGTCCAGGTCAGGCAGAAAAGGTCTGGCTGGATTAACGATGATTTCTCCCCGCTGGTTGCGCCAGGCAATGCCTTTTACCTGAGCCAGTTTCTTTTCATCAGGCCAGCTGTCCAGCAATTCCGGCAGGGTCTCTTCTCCCTCTCCCCGCACTACTACGTCAACCCAGGGCCAGTCCTTCAACATTTCCTCGTACATAAAGTTAGCATGGATACCGCCAAACACTGTCAGAATCGATGGATCAACGGCTTTAGCCACTTGTAAAACCTGGCTGGCAGCTGGCGCTGAGGCTGTATAGGAGGTGGTCCCCACTACCCGGGGCCTTTCCTGTTCAATCCTGGCTTTAATCTGCGCCAGGTCATGCCCTTTAGTCATGGCATCATAGATAACCACTTCATGCCCGGCCGCCCTCAAATGCCCGGCCAGGTAAACTAGACCAAGGTTAGGCCAGGAACCAGCTGCTTCCACCACGCCGGCATGATAAGACGGAGTGATTAACAATACTTTCATTACCGCTCACCTCCTGCTGCTAGTGTAATAACTGCCAGTGGTAAATTAAACCTGCAGTCCATACTACCCCTAATATACCGTGTTTAATCAGCAATAAGCGTTTGCGCTCCCGCGCTACATCCCCGGTCCAGCCATAATAACGGAAACTGATACCGCGCAGGGCACCGGTGACCAGAATGAGCACTAGCGCTAGCCAAACCCAGGTGTTAAGCTCCCAGAAAAGAGCGTCCTGACCATAACTGGCCTTGATTTTCCCCAGCAGAAACAGCCCTGCCAGCCACAGCCCTGTTGCCGTATCATGGATAAAACTGTTGGTAACAATTAACCAGTCTTTCATCTTCTCACCTATTTCAAATGTTCATGAATGGATTGATAGATGTATGGGACGCCAAAATAGGCAAATATAATCAGAACAAATGCCCCTATCGCCAGCCAGGCCGCCTTTTCGCCACGCCAGCCATAAGTGAAGCGTAAATGCAGTACCAGTCCGTAAATCAACCAGCTAATCATCGCCCAGGTTTCTACAGGGTCCCAGGCCCAGTATCGGCCCCAGGACTGGTTGGCCCAGAGGGCCCCGGTAATCATCATGATAGCCAGCATTAAAAAGGCCAGGGCCAGGAAACGATAGGTTAGATCATCTACTTCAGCCACATTGTTGCCTTTCCGCTTGTGCAGCAAATAGTAGGCTCCTGTACCTGCCGCCAGCAAGGCACTGCCATAGGCCAGTTTAGCGAACAACACGTGCAGGTAGAGCCAGAAACTACGGTAGGTTAGAGGAATGCTTTCCATCTGGTCTGAATTTAAAACTGCCGCTCCCAAAGCCAGCATAGTAGCCGGCGCAACAAATAAAAGCAAAGTTCTAAAGCGGGGCTTATAATAGCAAAGCCAGAGGAAACCAGCCATGCCCGCCCAGGCATCAGCAGGAACTACTTCCGCAAAATCGACATACGGCCCATGACCGACCCGGTACCAGCGATAGAGTAAAGCCGCAGTGTGCGCAAGAAAACCGGCAGTGGCTAAGTACAAATCCAGCCTGCCCTGTTCTTTTTTCCAGATGATTTTTACAGCTGACATAAAAAGGGAGCCAGCATACAACAGTACAGCCAGCCAGTAGAAAATAACTTCGACTTTACTCACCCAGTACCTCTCCTTTTTGCATTACTTGCCGCAGTTCAGCCACTATCCCGCTCTGCCATTGTTTCCGTCTGGCTTTCAAAATCCAATTCCCTTTTTCTTCGTTCAGTACTATTTCCAGCGGCGGCCGGAATAACCAGAAGAACAAAGCGATTATACCTGCGGAACTACCAGCCACAATCCAGTACAGCCCCGGGTCTTTTACCAGCAAAAATGACGCCCAGTAACGCAAATCGATAAAAGCGACAGTTAGGCCTTGCGGTAAGGTTCTGGTTTCCCCCTGGTTTAATGGCAGACCATTGACTAACAGCTGCTGGTTTTTTTGATCATAAGCAAGGGAAAGGGCTTGTTCACCGGGCAGCTTTATTTCACCCTGCCCGCTTTCTTCCTTAATGGCAACATAGCCAGCCAGCAACACCTTGGAGCCTTCTTTCACTTCCAGGCCGGGAGCATAACCGCTCCGGGCCAGATAGAGAGTATAGCCATGCCATTGCAGATTCTCATTCACAGCTATTTTTTCCCGGGCCAGCACTTCTCCCTTGCTGGTTAGTCTGACCACATAGGCTGCCGGTTCAGTTGCATTAGCATCAAACTTATCCAGGCCCAGATATTCTGCCGGAAATTTAATGTCCGCCCAGGGGCCCTTTTTTATTTCTTCCAGCTGTTGTTGGCCGGTGAAGGCCTGTCCTTCAGTCAAGGAAACAGTAGCCTGAACGCGCAAAAGATAGGTGACTGCGCCGCCAATGATAATCAGGATGAGCGCCAGATGAAAAAGGGGAATGGCAAAAAGGCTAACAGGATGGCGCAGCCAGCCCTGGTTAACCTGTTTTAGCCCTGCTTTTTGCCACCAATTATCTGCTGGTTTTTGCTTCAACTTCACTGGCTGCCAGCGGCCACCAATGCCGCCGCGACACCATTGTTGATACGCCAGTGCAAACTGTTGCAAGAGTGAATAAAGTGCCACCAGGGCAAAAACTCCTACCCCCAGTTTAAAAGGCCAGGTAGCAGCAAAATGAGTTAATCCCAGCCGGTCAACCCAGACTGCCCAGCTTCCGTTGCTGGCCACCCATTTAGCGATACCATTGGCCCCGTAGATGTTTTCCTGAGGAACCAGAACTAGGATTAGGATAAAAACCAGCAAAATAAACCAGAGAGCAATGGTAAGTCGGCGGATGTTCATGGCACACCTCAACTCATATATTCTGAATGAACAGTATCATAAAGGTAAGGAACTGCAAACAATGTGATCAGTAAGATTAATAAAGAGAGCAAGTTCAGCAGGGCAGCCCGCCGCGGCTTGCCTCCAGTAAAGCGGTAATGCAAGTATAAACCATAAAGCAGCCAGGAAATCAGGGACCAGGTCTCAATGGGATCCCAGGCCCAGTAGTACCCCCAGGCCTGGTTGGCCCAGATAGCCCCGGCCACAATCATTACTCCCACCATTAAAAAAGCAAAGGCCGTCAGGCGATAACTATAGTAATCCAGCCAGTTTGGTTCTGGCACCCGCTGCAGCCAGCCGGACTTTGTGCTGCCTGTTTTCAACAAATAGATAGCAGCCAGGGCAGAACTGAGCAGCGCGCTACCATAGGCGAATTTGGCAAAAATGATATGAATGATTAGCCAGATAGTCTGAAAGGTAGCCGGGATCTGGCTGATTTCCCGGGACGAAAGCAGGGCCCAGCCAGAAAACACCAAGGTAAGTGGATAAACGAATAATGCTGCTGGCATTAGCCTGGGCAGGCGCCAGAGCAAGAGCATGAACAGAGCAGCTCCAACCCAGGCATCAGAGGAAACAATCTCGTAAGTTTGTAAATAGGGACCATGACCTGTGGCTAGCCAGCGCAGAATTATCGCTATCCCATGGGGAACAAGCGCCAGGACAAAGATTATATTGCAGGCCCGCTGTAAATTCTGCTTGGTCCACACGACTCCAATTGCTGCCAGCACAGTTGCAGCCGCATATAAAATAACTGCCAGCCAGAAAAGAGTGATTTCTGCTACTTCAATGTTCATTCTCTGTCCTCCTCAGGGGAAATGTGGACCAGGTATATAAATATATTACTTCCTTTTCCCCCTCATGTCCAATGCACGCAAAAGAAGCGGGCAACAGATAATGCCCTGCTAGAGCTCCTAAACCCAGCCAGAAGGCTATAAAAATCAGAACCATGCCATAATCTTTAATAATTTTCACCTGGAGATAATAGCGAAAATCACCTGTTTTAATTTTAAATTGCCCCAGGTCACCGGAACTGTGCAATGGTAAAACCAGGGACTGTCCTCCTGAACTGATTTTTACCAGCGGTTCACTGGGGTACATAAACTTGTCCGGTTTTCCCCAGTCTGCATCCTGCCCCCGGGGTAAAAATTCTATCTCTATTTCTCTCCCATCAGGCAATATCAGAGAGTCACGACTGAACTTCTGGTCTCCCCTGGTGATAGTGGCCAGGGAGACATAGCCGCTGAGCAGGAGCTGGTCTCCCTGGCTGAGTTCTAGATAGGGAGCAAAACCGAAATCCCAGACATTGAAATCATGGCCATAGTAGCTCACAGGGGGTACCTTGCTTAACTTTCCTGATTTGACTTGAACATCATTGTGCCAGAGCTTAAATTGCCCCTGGACATCCTGGGGCCAGCCCTGGGCTGGATAGTTAACATGAATTTGCTCCACTTCCAGTCGCCACTGTTCCGTATTCAGGCGACCATAGGGCCCCTGTTGCAAAAGGGAGAAGCTTTCCCTGGTCAAGGGTACCTGTTCCCCTGCCGTAACCGGAACCAGGCCTTCGATACGGCCCCAGGCACTCCAGAGATAACCAAGTCCTATTAATAAGAAGGAGAAATGAAAAAGAATGATAAAAGTCAACCCATAGAGGCGACGAGCCCAAACTACGGGACCTAAAGGCCGGAACCCCTGCCGGATCAGCCAGTCCCTGGCAGTTCCTTCTACCCATAACCGCTCCCGCCAGCGGTATTTCCTCTCGGTAATCCTTAATTTCCTGTACAAGCGCCATCGCTTACGTATCTGTGCTACCATGCAGGCTGCTGTGTTGATAAGCAGTAAAACCAGCAAAACTTGTAGAGGTGTGCTGCGAAAAAAACCGGTATCATACTGTCCGCTGGGCAGACCGCGGGCTACACCCAGGAAGATATACAGGCCCAGGGCAATGATTAAGATATAGGCCACTTTTTTGGATTTTAGTAATTGATAAATCAACATAACATCACCTTGTGAAGAGAAGGGCCCGGCTCAGAGGCTGGGCCCTTCTGTAATGAAATTAACTGCCACTGGTTCGGGAAGTTCTGGTGGTATGACTGCCACAGGTTCCCTGTAACAAGTAGCACCCGTTCTTAGAACCAATGTTAGATGGATAGTATTCGGCAATTGCCCGGCCGCGAATGAACTTGCCATACCCGTTCCAGGTAAAACCGTGCATATAGCCTTTAACACTCGGGTCACCATGGCATTCATAACAACCATTGCTGGTTTTGTGATCCCCTTTACTATGATTGGAGAACCGTGAACCAGTACTTGTAGTGTAACCATAGGATGTCGGCTTATGGCACAAGGTACAGTGCTTTACAATCAGCGGCGCACTGCTAACTGCAGTATCCGTACTGAGCTTCAGGTTATATGGATTGCTGACATCAGTACCAGTATGGGTATAGTGGCAATCAGAGCACAAAACTTTTCCCTGCCCAGCCGGAGGAGTCCGGTTCAGGATATTGAGACCATAAGTAGTAAGAGTGGTAGAGTTAACATAAGTATTGGTCCCTTTTACCCCGAACACACCGTGGTGCGAATCATGAGTGGTCTGGAAGCGACTGCGTACATCCGACCAGCCCGTGGGCAAGGTGGTCTTGCTGCCAAAAGTACTGTGACACTTGATACATACTTCATACTGGAAGTCAGCTACCTGTTTGAAGTTACCATTGACGTCAATCCCCGAAGCTTTCAGGTTGTCCCGAACGAAAGTGTCTTTTGTCTTCAGGATGTGCGTATTATGACAGTCTACACACTGTACTGTCTTGGAGTTATCATCATAGTTCATCTGAGCCGGGTCCTGGCCGGGCACATGGCGGGCAATGTAATTAGGATCTTTAACCGTATGCCCTACCGTGCCATCGAACTGACCAGCCACATTCTTGCTTGAGGGGCCTGTACCATCATGACAGGTGAAACACAGGTCTGAAGCTGGTTTCAAGGTCGAGCTCTGGTAACCTGAGCCATGGGGATCATGGCAGTTATAACAGGCACCTGCTGCATTACTGGCCTGGGTATAATTACCACCCTCTGTTCCGCCCGGCCATTTGGCATTGGCATTAGAGCCATGGGAGCTGACAGAGAACAGGCTCTGACCGGCTATCTTCACAGCCGGATCCACCAGTTCGGTATCTGGAATGGTGTTATCATTATTATTGGTACCACCTTTCCAGTAGACGGTCGGATAACCAGGAGCAGCAGCTTCGTACCAGTAAACCCCTGTTCCATAAACCTTTTTCACCAGGGCCACACTGTCATGGCAATTATAGCAGAGCTCGTTATTGTCCGGATTTTTCAACAACTGCTTCGGATAAGGATTGCCCGGATTGCTCGGGTCCTCCTTGCCATGAGGGCTGTGACAGTTCATACAGTTACCGGGAACAAACATGGCCGATTGCCCTGTGGCTGAATCATACCACTTAGCTTTGCTGGCATGTTCCGAGGCATTATAGGCTGCCTTACCCCGGAACCAGTAAGTTTGAGCAATCACTTCTGGCTTATCATGGCACCAGAAACAAACACTGTTCTTCAAACTATTACCATTGCTGTCTACAGCATCGGTATTCATGGGCAATTTCAACATGCTGCCATAATCGGTGCCATGGGGATCATGGCAGTTGGTGCATTCACTGGGTGCAGATTCGTTATCCCAGCGGACCAACAAGTTATTTTTATTGCCATGGGCAGTTTTGTTGTAAATGGTAAAACCATTCCAGGCACCAAAACTTACAGCAGCATGACATCCTTCACAGAGAGCATTGACACTGATAAAGGTATCAGCACCCACCGTAAAGCGATAGCTATCCAGGGTCGAAGCTCTGGTCACACTCACGCCATCTCCGCCATGCTCTGTCGGCACAAACTTACCGTGCGGAGTATGACAGTTAAAGCATTTACCAGCATAAGTCGCTTTATCGGCTGCACTATTGGGATCCCTGGTGCCCCCGGTTCCATAGCTATTCGGGAAAACTATGGGCGTTCCGGAAGGCGAATCTGTGGTCCGGCTGTGCGCCGACATTTCAAAGGTACGGCGACCGGAATATTTGTAATTGCTGGAGGCGTTGGTGTGACAATCAAAGCACAGTTCATTATCCTTGGCTTTCTTCAGCAAGCTGGGATACTGAGAACCATGGGGCACATGGCACTTGGTACAGTTACCATAGTAAATACTGCCATCACTAAAGGTGTCCACCGGTACATCCACGTTATGTTTGCTACTGTTATAAGATGTACCGATTACAGGCGCCCCAGGCGGTGAGCCGGTGCCGTCGTGACAGGTCATACACAGGGCTCGCTCCAGTGATGCCATGGGATCAACCAGAGTCAAAGCTGTTACCTTGGTACTGAAACTGGATTCGTTCCCCTCCAGGTCAAAGGCTGTAACGTAGTAACTATAACTGGTGGTACCTTTGAGATAGAGGTCCGTCCAGGTAGTACCGGTAGTGGAACCCACCTTCAAAGGTTGACTGAACCCGGGCACAATCCGGTAGATGTTATAGCCCACTACTCCATCAGCAGCGCTAGCCGGAGCCCAGGTTAACTCTACGGCCATACTGCCGGTGACAATATCCTTGATGGGAGTAGCATTAACCCCTGCCGGAGGAGGCGGAGCCACATTATCCACCGGCTCAGCAGCAGTTGTTGTCGTTACAGCAGCACCGGTTGAAGCATTGCCACTCAAATCAAAGGCACTGACACGATACCAGTACTGGGTATTTCCTTTTAAGCCGCTATCAGTAAAGCTCAAGTTTGCCGCATCCACCGAGCCTACCTTGATGTAGTTAGTCCCATCACTGCTGCGATAGATACTATAGCCAGCCACATCATCGGCAGGAGTGGACGCCGACCAGTTTACAACTACACTGTTGCTGCCAGGCTGCAAGCTGCTAATCGTCGGCGCTGAAGGCGGAGTAGTATCAACGGCATAATTCTTCAGCAGCTTGTATTCATTGACCAACGTGGTGCCGCCGGTGTTGCGTACCCGGATATACAAAGAATACCAGTCTCCGGCATTCAGGCCACTGGGCCAGGTCACCTGGAAGCGGATATAGTTACCGTTATAAGCTACGTTGCTGGCAGTCAAAGTGGCTGCTGTAGTTCCATCCATTCTGTATAGAGTTGCAGTAGTGGTGCCGATAGTACCATTGACATTGGCCGAAACTTCACCATAAACAACCTGCCCGGCCTGGAACTCCAGCTTTTCTGTCGTATAGCCACTATCTTCATATGTGCGATAATGTTCGGTAGTTGCTGCAATTTCCACCGCCTCATAAGCCCTAATTGTACCTGCTCCGCTTGAGACCTCAACCAGGAAATAGTAGAGACCCGGGGTCGAACGGGTAAAGGTCACCTCATAAGTGTAAGGTGCGCTAGTACTGGTCTGGCTCATAGTATAAGTTGCTAACTGCCCGCCAGTCTTACTGTAAACAATTACCCGCCGCGTAGTAGCATTATTAATGGTACTGGTAGTCACCTTAACCCGGATATTAGTGCCAGCCGGGAAAATATTGGTGCGACCGTTCTGATAGTCAAAGAATTCGACCACATTGCTACCCGACTTGTAAAGTCCATTGGTTACAGGTATAGTTGCAGTTGGTGTAGTGACCGAGGCAACATTGCTATAACCGGATTCATTACCAGTGCCGCCTAAATCCAGGGTTTTATCGATTGCCGTAACTTTATACCAGTAGGTTGTATTGGGCAAAATGCCATTATTCAAGCCCGGTGCATCCACAAAACTGGTAGTACCGCTAAAGCCAATGCGGCTAAAGTTAGTGCCATCTGTACTGCGATAGATATAATATCCTTTCACCCCGGAGGCGTCAGTACTGCGCGACCAGGTCAGACTGATCCGGGCACTATTCAGGGCTACCGCCTTCAAGTCAGCAGGCGCACTGGGAGCAGTTGTATCCGAAGTATAGGCTGGTGATACGTTCACGGTTGTATTCAGCCAGGTACTATTACCTGCTCTGTCAAAGGCCTTAATCTTATAAGTAAATGGTGGTGTGCCTCTTACTGCGCCATCATAGAAGGACACTGTACCAGTAGTGCTGGTGTTATTGATCACCCCAATAGCATTGGCATCGGTGAAATCATTACGGTAGATATAGTATCCAAAAATGTCACTGGAATCAGATGGAGTCCAGCTGACCTTCACCAGACTCTTGGCCAGCGCCTGGGCACTTAAACCGCTGGGAGCATTAGGTGGTGTTACATCACCACTGGCACCAGTGCGGTCTTTGATCAAATCCGCTTTCGGGTTATGGGAATGAGGTTTATGACAATTGGTCATACAGGTATTGGTATCAGGTGACAGCGCATCAGTTATTTTATGGTAGGACACAATCGTACTGGTTGTCGTCCTGCCACCTTGCCCGTCAGGCCAGGTGTTTTGAGTTCCATCCCACAAACCGGCTAACTGGTCTATATTGGGCGCTAAAGCGCTGGACCCGCCATGACATTTGTAACAATCCTTGTTGGACCCCACCGGCCGCGGGTCATGGGGGTTATGACAGGCCATACAGTTAGCGGTGCTTACTGCCGTATGCTCACTCAAAGTAATACCACTCTTGGGCCCTACCAGGGGCAATTCAGCAAGATCAATCTGGCCGCCAGGCAGATCGGGATCAACCCAGCGCACAAAATCCGCACTGGCATCCTGGTTATTGGGCAAATGGCAAACCGTACAAAAAGGACGGCGGCTGTCATTGCTGCCAATATTGCTGGGGAAAGTGCGTAACTGGTTGGTATCCCCATTAGTATAGATGGCTTCACTGACATCAGCATCCCGCAGGTACTTTGTATTGGAAGTTCCATGCGGGAAATGACAATCGGCACATTTCAGCTTCTTGGTTGGGTCGCTTTTTAGATAATGGCCATAAGCCTGATACAATGTCTTGATATTGCTAATCGTAGCCCCATTACCATCAGTATGCAGACCATCATGACATTGATAACACAGAGTATCGCCATTGGCCCACTTCAACAAAGGCTTATAATCAGAACCGTGAGGATTATGGCACTTGGTACAGTTATTGCCGAAACCACTGCCGTCACTGTAGGAGTGTTCCTGTTTCACGTAATCATGGGGCTTACCCGCATATTTCAGCATGTCAATCCGCGGCTGTGGTCCCGGTGCCCCGTTTGTATCATGGCAATTGAAGCACAGGGTCTTTTCATCTACCGCCTTGATATTATTGGAACGCGGATTATGCGGGTGAGCCAGGTGACATTTGGTCATACAATCATTGGTATCAGCTGTGTTGGGATCATAAATCTTATGACGGCTGATTTTCCCTGCACTCAAAGTTCCTTCTTGCCCCATCAATGCCTCGATATTATAGGCCTCACCCCGTTTGCCATGGCAGAGATAGCAATCGGCATTAGAGCCTGTAGCCGGCCAGGGCTTATGAGGATCATGACAGATATCGCATTTATCCGTTGATGTACTGCTATGAGAAGCAATGCTGGCCGGCAACGGTTTGATAGTGATTTTATAGCTGTTAGCCGGCTGGTCACTGGAAGTCACTTTGATAGTATTACCGGTATAGTAGACACGGCTGGGCTGGTCTGAAGTCGGGTGACAGACCAGGCAAAACTCCCTGACGTTAAAACTACTGCCGGTCTTATTGGTCGGCCAGGCCGTTCCGGCAAACTGCAAGGTACCGTATTTGTCCCGATCCCAGAGATACTTGGCGTTGGTCGTACCATGAGGGCTATGACATTCGGTACATAGCAGTTTTTTGGTAGAATCTACAGACTTGATAAAATGGCCGGCAGAAGTCTCAGCATAATAGAGCTTCCGAATATCCTGTTTGGCCGGATAACCATCATGGCAATCCAGACAGGCATTTACCTTACCAACATCAGTATCAGCATCAATCGCATGAGTATCGGTAGTATCAATATCCCGCCGCAGCAAACGCACGTTAGTCGAAGCATGGTGTTCATGGCAGACCAGACAGGGCTGATCCTTGCTTACCCCATCAGCAGTAGTGCCATATTTACTGTTGCTCCGGCTCAAGCTGGCATGGGGCTTGCCGGTAAAGTTGGCCTGATAATCCTCGGTAATATGCCTGGTAGTACCATGACAGGTAAAACACCAGTCGCGATACTCGGTTGTAGCAAAATTGGGCACACTGACCGGGTCCGGCGTAACCGCTGTCCCTGAGACAGGGTCGGTCCAGGCGACCGGGTTTTTCAAACCATAGGGGTTAGAACCCGTATGTTTGGTATGATCCGGTTCGTGGCAGGTATCACAGGATACCTTTTTGCCACTGGATGTACCCGCATAAATAATGGGATGGGATGAGTTTTTGTCAAATTCATTCTGGTCATGGCAGGCTGCACAGTTCAGAGCAGGACCTGCATAAGGATTACGCAAATATCCTTTTGGCGTATGGTTAGCTTTACAATTCAAATAACAGGCATAGCCGGTGGCATTGCCCTGGCTGTCGGTACCGGTAGCATAAAAGGCCAGACGGCCATTGGCCGGACTCACCGCATTGAGGAGATAAGACCAGTCAAAACTGATATTGACCGGGTTATTCAAATTCCAGTTAGAGTTATTTACTTTGGTTCCGTTCTTATAGGCATTGGTATTACTTAGATCAAAATACTGGTTACTACCTGTATGAGGATCATGACATGTCCGACAAGAGAGTTTATAACTATTCACGTGCCAGTGATAGTTGCGACCATTGCCATTGCCGAAACGGCTACCTACAATGGGGTTACTGCCATTATTCCAGTAATAACGGTAGTCATGGCATTTAAAACACAACTCATTACGGTTATGAGTTACTGCCGTCGGATAAGGTTTGTTAACAAAAGGTGCTGTAATCATAAATTGATATTTTGAGCCATGGGGTTCATGGCACATCATACAGCCATTCCAGGCCGCAAACTTCTGGTCATGGATTGAACCTGTAAAAGCATTACTGGAATTATAGATCTTGTTTTGCGAACTATATTGGTAATAATTAAAACCTTTACTAACATGACAGTTAATACAAAGATTGGCCTTATTCTCCCAGCGCAAAAGCGGGTAATTAGAGGAACCATGAGGTTTATGGCAATTCAGACAGGCGATCATGGTTCCGGTTGCAGATTCGCCAGTAATGGGCTCTCGCTCCACCATGGCGATCCCATCAGTCTGGGGGCTGCTGGTCGGTGCCACCGGATTCAGGTTAGCATCAACGCTGGCATATTGCATTAAACTATTGGGGTCATTGCCAATATTATGAACGGAATTAGCAAAAAAAGTCTGATGATCAATTCCAAAAGGCCTGGGTAGATCCGAAGGAGCTCCGTGACAGGTCCAGCAGACATCATTGCCACTATAATTAGGGCCTTTGAGCGTCCCGTTAACATTGCGCTGGGCTGCCAGCAAGCGAATGGAGCCGTTTTTCTTTCCCGTTACTGCACTGGTAGAGTCTGTGTTGCTGAAGTGGGGATTGTGACAATCCTGACAAAAGGTTTTGCCCTCCGGCACCTTATGGTGGGAGGTATTAACCTGAACATCAAACTGGCTTTTGACATCATAAATTGAAGCTGTACCGTCATGGCAGACATAACAGGTCTCAGCAACAGTGTCTTTCAAGACCAGCTGATAACCATGGGCTGAATGGGTAGAATGACACAGTTTGCAAAGGTCCTGCCGCCCCGGGTCAGTAAACTTGCCATGGGGCTGCAGAGTTGGTGTAGCGACAACCTTCACAGTAACTGCCTGTTGAGCATAAGCCAGATTGCCGGTACTATCGCGGCCTATCCCCTGCACATAAATAGTATAAACCCCTTGAGTAGCCGGGGGAATCAGTTTAACCTTAAATACTTCATCATGAAGTTTACGGTTACGGTCTCCGGGAGTTCCATTGCTACCATCATCCAATGTAACCCCCTGCTGATTAACCGGAGTAGAATTAGCAGGAAAATCAGTAACAAACATAAAAGGACTATACAAAGGCGCATTTTTGGCTGTATCCTGTTTGGCAACAGCCCAGGGGGTCAGATCAGATTGGCCATTATCACTCCAGGGAGTATCAGGATTAGCCACTTGCCACTGGTAAGTAGCAGGTACCTGGACGGCACCTGCTACAGTTCCGTTTAATCCGTAGCCCAATCCTGTGACCCGATAAGTAATCTCAAGCGCCTGACCAGCAGTAAGGCTGACTTCAGACACTGCTCCCTTACTTGTTCCGTTGACAGATACATCCAGGAGCGTCACAGTTCCCCCGCCCCTGGTATCATGACAGGAATTACAATAATTCTTCTCACTGGCGGTATCCAGTTTGCCATTCGGCCAGGCCCAGGCCCAGCTGATAAAGGCGAGCCAGCACCCGACGGTCAGGAGGAATATATTAAATTTTCCAGTAGACAAGACTGTTTTTTTCATTCCGTCCCCCTCCTTCTCCGCTCAGGTTTAGGGATTATCAGTTTTCTGATGGCAATCCTCACAGATCACCATACCAGGGGCGCGTTTTAAAGCGGTAGATAAACGCCCACTTCTGGTAATATTTTGTTCAACCACAGTAGTGCCATGAGCGCGATGACAGGTCAGGCAGACCACCAGATTGCCATTTTCATACGGATAATTTCCTCGCGGTGTCAAACCATTGTAACTGTTAGGAATATTTACGGCATGCATAACAAAATCTATGGAATTTGCATTCAAGTCATAGCCTGTTTGCTCGGTAAATTTGGCCAAACGATGTCCACTCCCGGCTTTCTGGTTAAAGTCACTGTGACAGGTACCACAGAAATATACAGTACCACTCACATATTTTGGTATTTCCTGATTGGTACCAGTATCGGTTACGGCGTAGCCAATAATAGCGTTAGTTTGTTCTCCACTACTTGACCCTACCAAGCTTTTTAACAACCGATAATTACCATTATCATGAGGGTTGTGACAACTAGTGCAATCCAGCTGCCTGGCCATGAAAAATGAGTCATAAATCATTTCCCCTGGTGCCTCCCCATGGGGGGTCCCGACATTGTGGACCGAAGTGGGTACCGCAGTGATAGCAGCACTGCCATTGTAATCGTAATATACCGCAGCATAAACCTCAGCAGTAGTATTGCTGGCAGGTGGCAGAGTACCAAAAGGCCCACTGGATGTAGGAGCAAGTACAGAACCTGGCAGGGTAACTGTGCCATTTAAGACATTATACTTACTCTGAGTGCCATCATGACAAACCAGACAGGTACGGGTTCCTGTTTTTTGTGTCAAAAGTTTGGGGCCTTCGGCTGCGTGGGTAACATGACAACTGGCACATGCCCCTAAGTTTTGATCATAGTAGTCATGGGGACTGGTATTAGGGGGAAATGCCTTCCCGATAGGAGACTCAATAGTAGTAGTACCATCCGTCGCTGTCACCTTGTAATAGTAATTGCGATAATTCTCCACTCCAGTATCCGCATATTGTGTTGCCGGACCAGTATACAAAGTAGTCCAGGTGGTCCCGTCGGCAGTCCGGCTCAAAGTGTAGCTGGTAGCCCCAGTTACACTGGTCCAGTAGACTGTTTCCTGGTTATTGCCTCCTACCATCCCGGTGAACCGGATTGTTGCTTCCGGGTCAATTGCCGCCCAGGCCTGAATAGTATGGAACAGAAGCAACAGGATTGTTATGGCCGTGATTGTACTATATTTAATTATCTTGACCATAACAACCCCTCCTTTTTCTATTTCAAGACTACAATCCGGTCATTTTCCCGGTCAGTTATATAAATTCTGCCTGTGCCATCAGTCGCTACCCCATTGGGAAAGCGAAAAGGATCTCCTTCCTTAAAGCCAGCAATCTGTCCGACCAGTTTAAAATTAGCATCCAAAACTATCACAGCCTGTTGCATCGTATCCACTACAATCCAGGCATTTCTTTCCCGGTCAAAGGTAATTCCCCGCGGTAGTACAAACCCTATTCCTTCCTTAATGGTCTTTACATGTTTACCGTTATCCGCATTGAAAACTTGCAAGCGTCCATTGTTGGAATCTGCCACTATCAGCAAGCTCTCATCTTCATTTAGGGCTATCCCGTTAGCATAGGATAAACCTCGCTCACCCGAACCTGGTTCTCCGATTCTTTTAACCACCCTGCCCTGTTCATCTAAAACCAGTACTTGCTGACTTAATAGATCTGATACATATAATAAACCTTTACTGTTTAATGCAAGGGCCACCGGACGAAGATTGTTTTTACTATCCCTGGGCCAGGACTCCAGGTATTTCCCTTCCTTATCAAGTACTACAATCCGATTATTATTCAAATCAGCAACAAAAATTTTACCAGCACCAGCAGCAACAGCTACTGGGTAATTAAATTTATCGGGGCCGTTACCAAAACTGCCAACGCTTTTTAACTTTTTTCCATTGCGATCAAACCAAACTAGCCTGTGTTTGGCAGAATCAGCAACAATAATTTTATTGCCATCAACCCCCACTCCCAGGGGTTTTAACAGTCCGGTTTGTTTATCATTGCCAAAGGCAAACAATCCCTGGGGCAATGAATGCACTGGCTGCGTAATCGATTCCAGTGGGTTTTGTTTAGTCAGGTAGAAATAAAAGAATATGCTCATGCTGATTATAATCAGCGTTAGTATGATGATCACTAGTTTATCACGGCTGATAGTTTTAGTCATAATTGCCACCTCGAGGATGTAATTTAGTTCACAATTTACCTTACTACATTATTCGACATAAACTTTACTTTTCCTGCCACAAAAACAAAAAAGCCGGATTAAACTCCGGCTTTTTTCAAGATCTGGTCCATTACTGTCGAACAGGCATGGGAGTGGGCCAGCATTCCATCTACTACCGTGGAACAACGGTGTCCTAACCCGAGAGCAAAATCCTTCACTGAGGTGACCTGTTCAGCACGCCCTATTATTTCAAATCCATTTGCAGTCAAATAGCCCAGATTATCAGTCTGTACAGCCAGTACAGTGGCCCGGTTGGTCAAATCATAGTGGCGGATTAGCCCGATCTCCCCTGGCGGTAAAGGCTGCCCGGTACGCAATCCAACCACAACTGTCCTGGTCCAGGGAGGAGTAATTTTTTGTCTTTCCACATTTGTCCGTCCCTGCAATACTTCCGCCAGGACATTGTCGATATAATTGGTACCACTTTCACTCATACCCAGGACATTCACACACATATATGCAGGCACGCTCAGGAATTCCTGACAGTTCTGATAAAACTCTTCTCTGGTCATAGCCCCAAAGGTGCCCTGATAACCACCCCCATCAAGAACCCTGGAACCAGCGGGCAGCTCCAGCCGCAGATTCAGCTGGCGCAAGTGGTTAAAGAAGAGGACAAAGCCCGATGTAGCACCCACCAGGGCTACAGGTTCTTGACCTTTTACCGCATCTTGCAAAAAGGTCAGTAACCCATCCACATCCAGCCCTTGCGTAGAAATAAAATAGCGACTGTCTTCCTTGCCATAATTTTTCACCAACTGGGCCAGACCAAAAGCCATCGCCATCCCTGGGGCCTGTTCCGGCGGTGGGATCAACATGGCCATGGTCATTTTATCCCGATCAGGAAAACAGTACTTTTTCGTCAGCAACGCATTAGCCTGGATGATATTGGCCAGACTGGACCGGTCCCGGAAAATTTTTCCCCGCAAATTGGGATCGGAAGTGCCACTGGTCAACAGGGCCAATTCACTCTTCTCTACCGGGATGCTGGCTACTACCGACTCCTTAAAAGCCTGGGTAGGAATCGCCGGAATCTGGCTCCAGTGGCTGATTTGACCAGGATATTTGCCCAATTGTTCACATAAGTTGCGGTAATAGTCGTTTGCCTCAAACTGGTAAGCGAAGATTTCCAGCGCCAGGGCATTAAACTCAGCCTCATTAGTTTCCTGCTCCCAGCTGCGGGCAATAAATGCCGCCACCTTCGCATCCAGCTCTTCAGCCCATTTTGTTAATTCCATCTTGCTCTCCCCCTTATTTTAATAGGTTAAATGCTCATGAGCAGTGGGATAAAACAGCGGAATGCCGAAAAAGGCAAAGAGGATTAAAAGTAAAGCCGCAATACTGAGCCAGGCTGCCCTGACTCCCCGCCATCCCCAGGAAAAACGAAGGTGCAAGGCTATGCCATAAACCAGCCAGGAAATGAGGGCCCAGGTTTCAATCGGATCCCAGCGCCAGTAAGCTCCCCAGGCCTTATAGGCCCAGATGGATCCGGAAAGAATCATAATTCCCAGCATAATAAAAGCAAACCCGGAAACGCTATAATTTAAACGATCCAATCTTTCCAGCTCCGCCGGATCCGCTGTTTTCCTTCGCCAGAGAAATGCCCCACCAAGTCCGGCAGCAATCAGGGCAGAACCGTATGATAGTTTAGCGAAAAAAATGTGTACTCCCAGCCAGAAAGTATAAAAAGTTCTGGGTATTTCCTCAATTTCTTTGGTCCCCATTGCGCCCAGGCCTATCATCAAAAACACCACTGGCCATAACCAGCCCACTATACTTCTCGCCGCCGGTACCAGCATCGAAAATAATTGAATTAATAGTGCAGCCCCCCAGGCATAAGAGGTATATACTTCATAAGTGCCCCAGTAAGGAAAATGCCCGGTTTGATACCAGCGCAACAACAATGCCGCCGTCTGAGGAACCAATCCCAGCCAGGCTACAACATAGCTCCATTGCCGCCAGTTTGGTTTGCTAAACCATGAGCCTGCTATTGTCAGTGAAGCTGCTACAACATAAAAGAAAACACTTACCCAGAGCAAAATCAGTTGTGTCTTGAGCACCAGCTCACCTCCTTCGATTTTTGCCAGTAAACCAGAGGCCCAATCCTGCCGTCGCTAACCAGGAACCAGCAAAGACAATTTTGGCTCCAGGATCATAAACTGTTTCTAAACCCACCCAGGCTCTGATCTCCCCTAACTCCAGCTGATAGGGACCTAAATTCCTTACCTGCCCGGGGCGAAGCTCTACTTCTTCTCCGGCTTTCACGATCAGCATGGGATTTATCAGTTTTTCCGAGTTTTTGTTTTTCTCATCTGGATAAAAGATCCCGCTCAATTTTAAATCAGGTAATATCTCTAATAGCTTAATTCTGTATCCCTGCTCATTTTCATCTGTTTTTTCTGCCGGCAATAAGAAAGCACCCACCAATTCACCATCTTTTTTTACTACCAGACCCGGGGCGTAACCCGTAGCGTAATGAAAGAAACGCCAATCTCCAATGATTAGTGGTTGCCCTTTTTCAATCCATACTGCTTCTTCTCCCCGTTCAGTCTTGACCATTACCAGGGAACTGGTGTAAGCCAGAGTTCCATCGGCTCGCCAGTGCCGCTTCTGTTCCAATAACTGTAGGTTCCATCCTGGCCACTGACGCTGCCAGCGACCGGTTTCCAGGACAGAAAAAGCAGTAGGTGTTAAAGCCTTTTCCTGGCCCTCCCCCAGTACCAGATAACCTTCTACTTTATAAGCAAAACTGAGTAGCGCCCCGCAAGTTACAAAAATTAATCCCCAGTGAAAAATCACAGACCCCCATATTGCTAACGGTGCTGACCACCGTAATTTTCGACTTTGAAACAAAGTACAGGCTAATAAATTAATCAGGAAAACCAGACCTAAAAATAAAAATACCGGATGCCGAAATAGTTGTGATTGATTAAGAACCATGGCCATTATGCTGTATCCTAACATTAAAAACATAACAACTGCTGCTAAAGAGACTGACCGCAAGAATCGCCCCAGTTTACTTATCATATTACACCTCAATGACGGAATTGAAATAAGGGCTGGTACCGGGCCTGGCTGGCCCGGTACCAGAAAGCCAATTAGTAACCCTTATGGTCTCCACACAAGGAGCTATTAGAACCACAATTGCTCTTGCTATAATTACCCGGCGCTGCATCAACAAACTTATACAATACTGCGCCACTGCTGTACGGCTTAGGATCGGTTGTCAGAACCATCAGATGCGGACGATTGACCCCATGGGGCACAGCACTGTGACACCAGGTACATTGCAAGTAGCCACCCTTCTTGTGATCTCCTAAATTATGCAGGTTCTTGGAACCGCCACCGGAACTGAAGCCGGTCTTGTAGGTACTGGAACCGCCGCCATAAGTACCATAATCATGGCACATATAGCAAAGCATGTTCTTATCATTGGAACCTGAGGTATAGGTCCAGGTCCGGGGCAGGATATTGGCATAAGCTGTAGTGCCTCCAGGAGTCGTAGGCCCGTGACAGGATTTACAGGTCAACTGACTGGTAGCAGTATAGCCGCCAATGTAGCCACCCCAACCGCTAGCTTTACTGGTTCCCAAAATGGCATGATAGGATGCCTGGGTCGTAGCAAATTCCGCCGCCTGACCGGTATGACATTTCAGACAGTCGTCGCTGGTGCTGACTGTCGGGAAGATTCCCGTCAGGTGCGGTGTCGTCAAATCAGTGTGTACCACATGGCAAGCAGTGCACTTAGTGTTCTTGCTGCTAATAGCTGTCCGCACATCGGTACGGGTACTGTTATGACAGGTAGCACAGGTGAAGCCGCGGTTCTGATGCTCCACGCTCAGTACATTGCTGTGACACTTGCTGCAATCCCACTGCGGAGAGTCAACAAAGGTACTGGTATGCACGGTGTTAACATCCGCATGGATGGTATGGCAGGCATCACAGTTAACTTTTCCCTGAGTAATAGCAGTCTGAACCTCGGTCCGGGTGCTCTGGTGACAGACCGCACAGGAGCCGGTGCCAGATGTACTGTTATCACTGGAAGGATTCCAGCTCAGATCAATCTGGGCTGAGTTGACAGCCGTAGCAGTCAGTCCGCCCGGTACGGTCGGAGGCTGGGTATCAGTGCTGCCAGTTACCGGCGCAACTGTAGTACTGGGTGTAGTGACAGAGCTTTCCGTACTTGTACCGCTGCTCAGCAAGAACCGCACTTCACTGATGGCCGCTTCTTTGTAAGTCCCATCACTGCCAGTCTTGATGCGGAACTTCATCCAGCCAAAATTCTGCATTGTGCTGGCTGCTGAAGTCACATCAATGACATAATCAGCATAGGTCCCTTTGGCGGCAGGATTGGTGATCTTGTAAGTTACGGCTGAGGTAGTGTTGATGCTCTTACCGTCACTCTTATAAGGATAGATCACGATGCTACCAGCACTATCAGTGCTCTTCCAGGAAGCCCGTACCTGTAGCTTTATAGCAGTGTAGTTCTTAGCATCTTCCAGTAACCGTACATATAGCCACTGGTCACTGTTGCTCCCTTCTTTTACCACCACATCAGAGGTGGAATAGAAGGTATCTTTATTATCGGTAATCCGGGTCAAGGCAGTGGGACTCAGTGACCTGATACCTGTATCGGATACACTGTCGCCATTATTGCCGCTAGCATATTCAGCAGCTCCCGGATTCTTGGTTATACCGGTAACCGGTGCCGGTTTAGTGGTAGCACTTACCACAGAGCTGAATCCTGAATAATTACCCGCAGCATCATAGGCCCGTACCCGGAAGTAATAGGTCGTGTTGGGACTCAGGCTGCCCACACTAAAGGTAGTACCAGTAGTAGTTCCCACCTTGACGAAGTTAACATTATCGCTACTGCGCTGCACTTCATAAGCAATACCACTGGATGTTTGCAGTGCCTTCAAGTGTTCCTCAGGCAGGTAATTCTTGTGGCAATCAGCGCAGTTCATGGGCGGATTGGCCACATAACTGGAGGTATGCAGTATCGTCCAGGACCCATGCACGGTGCCATGGCAGCTATCACAGGCGTAACCGGTCTTAGTTCCGGTATTCCTGCTCCAGTTGCTGGTAATCACCTGCTGCGCAGTGGCAAAGATCGGGCTTTGCGGATTGTCATGACAGGTATTACAGCCTTTGGACTTATGCAGCTCAGTTACCTTCAAGGTGCTATGACAGTTGGTGCAGCTGTAGCCATCCAGGCTGGTCAAGGCGCCATAACCACTGGCAGTATGACCTGGCGCCGGGCTGGTATGCCGTGCTGGTGCCTTAGTACCATCATGGCAGCTACTGCAGTAGGGTACATTGATGGCACCATCTTTGATTATCACACTGCCTTCAAAAGTCGGGTTGTGACAGGTAGCACAGGACAGGCCCCGATCCAGGTGCAGTTTTGCCAGCTCAGTAGAACCTGTAGCCTGGTCAGTTGTGTGACAGGCTTTACAGCTTACCTCTTCTTGAGCTTCGAAGCTGTTAACCGGATGCTTGTGCCCGGTACCACCGCTATGGCAAGCATCACAGCTGACATTGTTGTTAGCTATAGCCTGTTGCACTTCCGGTCTGCTGGAGCCGTGACAGGTATTGCAGGTAACTGTGCTGGTTGACTTGGCCTTATGCACTGCCAGTAAGTTATTGCCTGCAGTACCATGGCATTTCAGGCAATCTCCAGCTACGGGGTATTTGGCGGTATCTACGTTATGAGGTGTGGTATGCCGATCAACCATAGTCGCCTGGTGACAACCAGAACAATCAGTGTTCAAAGAAGTTACTATAGGTTTATAAGTTGTTCTGGTATGACAAACGTCACAGGAAACCGGTCCGACAGGAGGCTGTACATCATTGTGCAAGCTGATGAACTGCTTGTTATGACAGCTGCCACAATCCGGAGCATATTCCGGCAAGAAGGCCGGGAACTTGTTAACATGTCTGGGCACGTACTGTTCGCTCGGATGCGGTGCCTGAACGCTGGTACCATTATGGCAATCTGTACACTGTTTCAATTTCAGTTGCACCTGGCTGTTCACCGGACTGGTTGTGCCATGACAGGTATTACAGGTATAGGTACCGTTTAATGTAATAGTCGGTTTCAGGTGAGTATCCACCAGGCTGGTGGAGTGACACCAGGTACAATCAATAGGATAGGTAGAGATAGTGGTTATGTGCTTACTGCTGATATCACCATGGCACTCCGAACATTGATAGCCAGAAGTCCCTTTCAGCTGAGCTATGATGGGGGCAACTGTCGTATTGGTATGACAGGTTGCGCAATCCTTGTGAATAGTAACCGTCGATTCGGGACTGCTGTTAGCATCAAAACGCGCCTGGTGACTGGGATTTGCCGCCACAGTACCATTATGACACTCTGTACACAGGTAACCACTGGTACCCTTTAACTGGCTAATAGTGTTATTCGCATTTGTATTGCCATGACAGGTAGCACACTGACTGTGGAATGTTAGTGTAGAAAGAGCCTGACCATTGCTGTCAAACCTGGCCTGATGGTAAGGCTGAGGTGCCACAGTGCCATTGTGGCAATCCAGACAATAATAGGGATTCTTAGTCTTCAAAGCTGAAATGTTGTTGACTACCTGCTGGTTGCCATGACAGGTAGTGCAATCAGGATGGAAACTGGCTGTATTGTAAAGAGTTCCCCCTGCCTCCAGCAAGGCCTGATGGCGCGGTGCCATGCTACCAGTATGGCAGGCACTACAATTGTAACTGGTCTGACCAACCAGAACCTTAATCTGGGTTTTAACATTACTGTCAGTACTCAAGTGGCAGGTATTGCAGCTGGGGTGCATTTTCGGGGTTTCATAAGCTACCCCCGTCTGATCCAGGGTAGCTTTATGGGTAGCCGTCGGTGCCACTACCCCATCGTGACAGCTCCAGCACTGATAGCTACCAGCCTGTTTCAACCCACTGACTTTAGCCTGAGCTGCCGGGTTGGCGTGACAGGTGGCACAATCAGGGTGATACTGGGTGGTATCCAGAGTTGCTGCTCCAGCTTCAGGTTCTGCCTGATGTTTAGGAATAGAAGCTACACTGCCATTATGGCAGTCAGTGCACAGGTAGCTTCCTGCCGTAGCTTTTAGCTGCGGAATAATAGCTGTTACCTGAGCGTTACCATGACAGGTAGTGCAGCTGGGATGGAAACCAACAGTATCAAGAGACGCTCCACCGAAAGTTAAAGCAGCACTGTGCTTGGGTTGCATACTGCCACTATGGCACTCATTACAGGAATAGGCCGAAGCAGGATTGGTTGCTGCCAGGCTATTGATCTTGTCATTCACAGCGGGATTGCCATGACAGGTTGCACAAGCACTATGCATTGCCGGTAAGTCATATTCCTGGTTATTGCCGCTGAATACGGCCTTGTGCAACGGTGAACGGCTCCCGTTGTGGCAGACAAAACAACTGTAGTCCTGGTTGGATGTTGCCAGTGTTTTCACTGTGCCCGCCAAATCCGTCTGGCTATGACAGGTATTGCAATCACTATGCAACGCAGGTGTGTTGGTAACATTGTCGGCTGTATGAGCAGGTTGATGCTTCAGTGGCGGATTGACATGACAGTTAAAGCATTGTTTGGCAGCCAAATCTGCAACCGGATCAGTAGTAGCTTTAGCTGCATCTACTACTGTTTTTACATCGGTCCGTACTGAATCACCATGACAGTTGGCACAGTCATTGACTTTACCAGCGTGCTCCTGGTTGAGTTTATCCAGGTGACACTGACCACAGTTAAGGGAAATGGGTCCAGTCGAACCGTTTAGCTGATCGGGCAAGACTGTCTGATGCTTGGCATCAATATCGCCATGGCCAGTTAAACCCGTGCTGTGACAGTTATAGCATAGATCGCTGCCATCAGAACGTTTGCGAACCACATTGGGAAGATTGCCATGACAATTGGATGTCCAACAGGATAATGTCTTAAGACTGTAAGTCTTCCCATCAGCAGCATAATTATTCTGAGGCAAGTATTTGGTCAAACTATGGCTGATGTGAGTCACATTATTATGGCAGGCATCACAGGACACATTGCTGTGACAGCGCATGCAAGCACTAGTTGTTGCCTGAAGATTGTTACCAGCATGGACATTATGCAGATAGCTGGCACTGGATTGTAGAGCCAGTGTCCCGGTAAAGTAACCCACACCATCGACCAGCACCGTCGGCCAGCTGGCATGTGCCCCCGACATATGGCAGACAGCACAGTTACTGCCTTTGGTTAGCGGAGAAAGTTGAAAATTTTGTACCGTCGACTGATGGCAAAGGGCACAATCACTGCTGGACTGCGCTTCAGCCCGACCGGATAGAAAAACCATCGCAACCAGCAACATTAAACAAAGTACTATTCCTGGCAGCTTTCGTCTCAATGCTGAGACCACCATCCGTTCACCTCCTCTGCTAGTGATGTTATTCACATTCAAACCTTCTCACCTCCTTCTCAATATTTTTTATTCGACATGTGTTAATAAATTCCTGCAATTAAAAAGAAAATTCCGCCATTACTGGCGGAACAAAAATCTTATTGATAATCAAAACTGTGACAGTTACGGCAAAGTTTCTGGTTATCCGGTCTGACACGTCTAATACTGTAACCTGTATCATGACAGGCCGAATTGTTACAACTAAGAGGTACTAAGCTATAGCTAGCACCACTAGCTCTAAATTCGGCCCTGGCCCCAACCTGTCCATGCTGCTCATGATTGACAGTACTATGACAGCTTTTACAGGATGCCTGTGCATGACAGCGCATACATAGGGAAGTTGTTGCCGCCAGGTTATCACCGTTATGCCAGCGGTGGATTTCTGCCGCTGTAAGGTTTAAGGAGTTAGTAGTGGCAAAATTGCCTTCCGGAAGCATAACACTTACATTGCCATGGCCAACATAATGACAGATCTTGCAGGTTACACTTTTGTTAACCTGGCCCTCTGAAAATGCCTGGCCTGCTGGCTGATGGATTGTTGAGTGACAGGCAGAACAATCATTATTTCTTGTAGCAATAGCTGCCTGCACGGCGGGATTGCTACTTTGATGACAGCTCTCACAGGATAAATTGGTCTTGCCCAGGCTGGTCAGATTTTTAAGATGTTCTTCAGATATATCTGTTTTATGGCAAACTACACAGTCAGATCCTTGCTGATAGGTAATAACGTGGGTTCCGGAGAGGTTACCATGAACTGTATGACAGGCATCACATCTGGCATTACCAGCAAGAACTGCCTGGCGTACTGTCGCCTGGTTGGATTTATGACAGGTATCGCAGGTTTTGCCGGTATGCTGGGTTAGTAAATCATTACTGTGACATTCAGAACAATTCGAGCTGCTATAGCCCGACCAATCTGCGAGGTGATAGTTCTGGTACTGTTCAGCGTGTCCGCTATGACAGGCAGAACAGTTAACATTCCCACTGCTTACTACTTCAGCAACTGGGGCAGGAACGCTGGCTCCATGACAGAGGTTACAATCATAGGCCTGACCATTGCGGTCAGTTCGTGCCGCATGCTCACCTGTCAGAGTCGCCTGATGGCACTGGGTACAATTACTCCCGGCAACAAATACTTGATGGAGAGCATTAATATCTCCCTGTCCATTCATATCAAAGTTATGGCAGTTTAAGCATAGCTGGCTGCCATCAGCTCGAAGTCTTTTTACACTACCCAGTACGCCGTGGCAATTACTGTTGGTACAGTTTTCCTGCAGGACAAGAATAGATGTCCCATTAGCAACTCTTAGCTGTTGCCCCTGGTATTGAGTGGAACTGTGACTGCCGTGGGTCAGATCTATGTGACAGGCCTGACAGGCAACAGTGAAATGGCATTTTTGACAGCTACTGGTGGTTGCTGGTAAGTTATCGCCCCGGTGAACAGAGTGTAAAACTGCTGGTTGTGAATTTACACTGGCGGCCGACTGGAACCAGCCAGCACCCCCGGGATCAAGATAGCTGGTGTTGTGTCCCGCTTTATGACACTTATAACATACCGCCGCCTTGTTCATCGGCGCCTGCTCAAACATAACTGTCGGGTTGACATGCGGTGTATGACACCCTGTACACTGGGTATTGTTCAGGGCAATCGCCGTTTGAACTGTAGCACTGGTATTATCATGACAGGTGCTGCAGGTTATGCTATTTCCCTGCCTATCCTTTTTACCGATATGTTCACCTGTCAAATTAGCTTGGTGGCAATTGCCACAGTTTGTTGATACCCCGTCAAAATTGGTCAGATGATAACTGCTTACATCGGTGCCATGCAACGTATGACACGCATCACATCGGATATTATTTTGTTTTATTGCATCCTTTACTTCCTGTCGCTGAGAATTATGACAGGAGCTGCAAGTAAGTAAATTTCCATCTGTCCCACGGCGACGGGCGTGTTCATCCATTAAATTGTTAAGATGGCACTGACTGCAATCCTGTTGCGGAAAAGTGGCAGCAAAATTCAGTGTATGCTTGCCAGTTACATCACCATGTCCTGTACTAACGGTAATTGTGTGACAATTTAAACACAGGTCACTATTATCTCCCCTCTTCCTGACTACCGTGGGCAAATTCTGGTGACAGTTACTAGTCCAGCAACTCAGAGACACATTAGTATACGAGGTTTTGATGGCTGCAGGCTGGGTCAGCGCAGCATACCGGGTAGAGCTATGGTTGGCGTGGCCAACATTCTGGTGGCACATGGTACAGGATACGTTACCATGACATTTATTACAGGAAGAAGTAGTAGCTTGCAGGTTATCCCCCGCATGCAGCTGGTGCAGCTGTTGTGCGGAACTATAAACCGCATCCATGGTACTAAAATAGCCTGCATTAGGCACCAGCACAGTATTCCAGGTAGCATGGGCCCCGCTGTTGTGACAGCTCGCACACTCAGACGTGCGGCTCAACGGCGGTAAAGTAAAGTTGCTGATCGTTTGCCCATGACACAGACTGCAATCTTCGGCTGCATAAACAGGACTAACAATGCAGAAGAACAAAAAAAGCACAAACATTAAAGCCTTTCTGCTCATAGTACACCTCCTTTACAAAAACTCAGATAATTAATTCTATCATTTTTTATAAAATTCCTGCAAAACCTGTCAGTTTTTTACCGACAAAAATCGACACCTCCGCAAGTGGAGGTGTCGATTTTGCTGCTAGCAGCTCGATTTATGAAGGCTTGTTGTACTGAGCAGCACCATGGCAACTGTAGCAGACATCCCGCTCAGGCAGACGCAGCAGAACAGAGCTGGTGCTTTGGGCTTGACCATTATAGCTTGCATAACGCATAAACCCGTTGGAAGTAGTGGCAGAAGAACCATGAGCCCGGTGGCAGCTCAAGCAGTTCAGCTTGCCAGCAGAGTCAAGAGCAATTCCATCATCACTATCCAGACCAGGATTCCATTCGGGGTGGGTAGTTTGTGATACCAGTACACCCATGGCGTGACGATATTTGCCATTGACATCAGCAGTGTGACCAGAACCAGCTACACCTTCAGTATTAAAGACACCATGGCAGGCACCACACCAGGCGTTGATACCTGTACCATACTGGGTTACCCTGTTAGTACCGGTATTATTAGTTGTGTTGCTGATAGTCCATAGGCCCATGTAGGGGACATCCACACCCAACGGTGCCTTCTTCAGTAACCGCGGGTTTTTGCTGGTATAAGTTGTGTTATCATAGGTACCGCCAGCATGGGGGTTGTGGCAGGAGCCGCAACGGAAATTGTCAGCCAAAGTTCCGGAACCGCCGGGAATCTGGAATCCGTTGCCCACACCGGCAGGCATATTGGTGGAACCAGAGTCTTTTTCTACGTTATGCACAGAAGTAACAGCTTTATAGGTTCCAGAACCACCAAAATCGTAGGCCTGATCAAAACCTCCGGCCCAGGAAGGATTCCAGGTAGTGCCGTCCTCGGTTTGGATCTTACCATTTTTGACATCAAAACCGCTGATACCGGCATTACCATGGCAAACGAAACAAAATTCAGTCTGGTTGGTACCGCCCTTTAACAGTTTGGCTGCGGAAGCACCGTGGGTTACGTGACAGTCAGCACAGCCTTTGGAGTTCCCGGCAAAGTTACCGTGAGTTACCGGCCCTGAGTAGTTGATAGCAAATGCTACCGACGGCACCGTGAAGAGAGCGCAAAGAGCTGCCAGCACAAATAACATGCGCTTCTTCATAAGCGTTCACCTCCTATTAAATATTACTTTAGATAAGATATAATTAGCTTTCCAGCAGCCACCGTCTGCCGGAAACTTTTAAAACTACTTGAGGTCATAAACTACAACTCTGCTGTTGCCATACTCCACCACATAAAGTCTCAGATTATCATCTATAAAAACTGAATTTGGTAGCTCTAATGAATCCGGTTCTCCGGCAACCGTCTTGTCCTCTGCATAGCTAAATCGTTTTACTACAATCCCTTTTTCATCAGTTATCGCTACCATGTTACTTAAGGTTTCACAGGTATACATATAGCCCTTTTTATCAAATGCTAGCCCTCTGGGTATCGCATAGCCCCCTGTCCCATTTTCTTCTTTCCCCAGCAAAACTTTGATGGACTTGCCGTTTTCATCAATCACCTGAATGCGGTTATTGTTGGAGTCGGCAATCCAGATCTGTCCCTGGTCATCAACTTTGATACTCAGAGGATAATAAAACTCTCCCGGGTTTCCGCCCCGTTTGCCAATTTGTTTCAGGACTTTGCCTTCCGGTGACACGATATGAACAGTAGTTTTCGCACCAGTATCAAGAACATAGAATTTTCCATCATGGTAAGCAATGTTTACAGGAGATGTGGCATAATCAGATTTAAAATATCGTTTAAAATTACCATTCAGATCATAAACTACTATCTTCTTCAATGCAGGGTCAACTACATAAATTTCATTATCTACCGCAGTAATACCGATTGGGTCCTCCAGCTTGCCCTGACTGCCACTCTTTCCAAATTCCTTGATAAATTTACCATTATAATCGGTAATTATCACTCGTCCATTATCGGTATCGGTAATATAGATGCGATCATTCACAACCACCAGGTTATAGGGGTGATTTAAACGCTTGCTGTCAGGTCCGTAAATAGTGTAAAGATATTTAGGATTAGGTACAGTCGATGTTACATCTAAAACACTGGCTACCTTATCAATCGGGCTCTGTTTTTTTAAATAAAACCAGCCAAAGCCTACCACCGCTAGCAAAGACACAGCTAAAATGATATTAATTAAAGTGCTTAATTTAACTTTTTTCATGGTTACCCCTGAAACAGGGCCCACCTCCTGTTACTGCTGTTTAGCTAATTCCTGTTTCAATTGTAAGGCCTCCTGATAATCAGGGACGAATTTCAGTGCTTTTTCCACATCAGCCCTGGCCTTGGCAATTTCACCCATATCCTTGTATACGCGGGCCCGGGAAACCAGAACATCCGCCGCTCCGCTTTCCAGGCGCAAAGCAATCTCAAATGCCTTTAATGACTTCTCATATTCTTTTTTATCTGCGTACAGTAAAGCCAGATTATACTGGGCCAGAAAGTGCCACTTGTTTTTCTTAACTACCTTTTCTAGATAGCTAATAGCTTCGTCTTTTTTCCCTATTTCCTTATAAGCCAGCCCCAGATTAAAGAGTACAGCCAGATCATCTGGCTTTGCCAGCTTTTGGGCCTCTTGATATTCCCGCAAAGCCTTATCCTTTTCTCCTCGTCTCAAATACTGATACCCTAAAGCCAGATGGCCTCTGGGATCCTTGGGATCCTTTTTCACCACTTCCATAGCAGCCTTGAGCTGGATATCATCAACAGTAACCTGCTCGTACTGGTTCCAGAAGAATTTATAACCCACAAATAAGCCTGCACTAACGATAAGGACCAAGGATAACGCAAGGATCAAGAGCGCTTTCCCCAGAGATAGTTCTTTTTCCATGTCCATCGCTCCTATTTCTTTTTCGGTAAAATACGGTGAATAATGATATCCTGATTGCGTTTCTCACCATGACACTTCAAACATAACTGTGTTCGCGGCTCAAGAGTGAAATATTGATTGGGGGTACCATGGGGTCCATGACAACTGGTACAACGCATGCTGATACCGCGTATAGGATCCGTATATTTGGGCCCGACCGGATGGTTAATAGCGGCACGGGCTATTTTACCATGACAGGTTTTACACATATCCAACTGGTCTGCAAAAAGCAAGGGCCTGTATTGCGAACCATGCGGCTGATGGCAATTGATACAAAGCCCCTTACCAGCACGACCAACAGCTTTCTTGGCATGGGCCAGACTTTCAAAACCTTCGCGCAGCCAGCCATGGCAGTTATAACACAGCTCATTTCCCGGAGCTATGGTCATCCTTTTACCAGGCCCGGAGTGAGGATTGTGGCAGCTAAAACACTCAATCCTACCCGTATCAACCGGGTGATGAGAGGGCATACTAAAGTAGGATCGATACTTGCCATGACAGAGATAACACAACTGACTTCCTGGTTCTAAAACCAAACTCTTATTGTAAGACCCATGCGGTGTATGACAACCGGTACATTGTCCTTTGGCAAAGGGAGGATGCTGATAACCAACCTTTGTTTGTTCTGCCTTATCTACATGACAGCTGAAACACAGCTTTTCTTTCGGATATCTCAACATCTTCTCGCCACTGGTAGCATGAGGACCATGACAGCCTATGCAGTTTCCCTCAGCATAAGGCTTATGTTTAACTGGCATACTTCTTTCAGCCAGGCGGTCATAATGGCAGGAAAAACAGAGTTTATCTCCTGGTAACTTGGTTAGACCTTTGCCTGTCGAGGCATGAGGGGTATGGCAGTCGGTACAATACCCTTTCGCAAAAGGCGGGTGTTTACTGGGCAAACCCGCATACCTCATCGCAACAGTATGGCAGGATTGACATAATTGTTGCTCTGGTATTCTCAGTTGCCTGGGGTAGTCAGATGCATGAGGATCATGGCAATCTATACAGCGCCCTTTAGCAAAGGGAGGGTGCTTAACCGGCATTGCCATTTCGTTTTTCCGATCGAAATGACAGGTAGCGCACAGCTTATCAATCTCAACTACAAATTCTTTTTTACCACTACCTACGGTATGAGGGACATGACAGTCTGTGCACTGCCAGCGCACAAAAGGGGCATGTTGATATTTCTTGCGAAAATCAGCACTTTTATCGGAATGGCAGGTGCCACATACTTTGCGGTCACCTTCACCACTTTTTCCTGGTTCTTTTGCTCCATCAGTATTTAGCAAACCATCTATCTGAACCAATCCAGCCAGCTTTTCTATTCCATTCTGGAGAAGCTGTCGGCCGGTATCGGTAATTAACATGGTAACAACTAGAGCCACCGCTGTAATAATCGACACTATGTAACTCAGCCAGCGCCCCATGGAAATCGGCCCCTTTCCCCAACCAACCATCGGATTGTGATATTTATTACATTTTTCCTCATTTGTGGGCTGATCTCTGTTGCCAGCGGTGCCCTTCGCTTGTGTTTAATTTATCATTTCGACAAATATTGCAAAAATCCTTCCTTAGTCAGCCCTGCTTAAAAAATTTTATTAGATAAAGGGACAGCGTATTGCTGTCCCTTTTTAGGTTTTGCCACCATTGGTGTGACACCGGAAGCAGTTGGATGTATCGTGACACTCAAAACAGCGACCGGTACCAGTACCTTTTTCCTTCACATATTTAGGATGAATTTGACGCCAGTTAGACGGGTGTGAACTGGGCCCTTGCGGTTTACCGCTTTGTACCCCCCCGTTTTGATTGCTCCCACCTGTGAAAGTAGTTTGCCCTGGTAAAACCGTTGGTCCATGACATTTAGCACAATAAGTAGTGGTCGCTGTAGAATTGACTGCTGGTTTATTTTGATCATGACAGATGAAACAACCATCTTTATCCTTGCGAGCCGAATGTTTGTGGACTATCTTCCAGTCAGCAGTATGGCTTTGCGGCCATTTCCTGTGACAGGTATAACAGAAAACATTGCCCCGGACATAATCCCTGGTTGAGACTTTTGTGCCTTCCTGAGTTTGCAATGAGAATGAATGGCACTTATTACAGTAATCAATGTCCTTCATAGCCAGTCGGCCATGCTGATACCACCAGTCCTCCTGTTCATGGTTGGTAGGTATGGCAATAGTCTTATGACAGGCCTCACAACGAGTGGTAACATTCCGTTTGGTATGACATTCCAGACAGGTATTCATTTTGGGTTTGGCCAGCTTACCATCAGTCTGTTCTCTTGCTACTGTCTCATTCCAGGCCAGAAACTGAATCCTGGTAGTCACTTTCCGTTTGGCAATTTCCCCATGAGCTACACCGCTGTGGCAATCAACACAGTAAACCCCTTTGGCATCATGGCGATCATGGGGGATTATCAAGTCCCCGGAAACAGTGAACTGACGATTACCAGGCGAATGGCATTTCTTACAGGTAATATTGGGAATGGGATTTTCCATTTTAATCGGCCGTGGATAGGTACCGGTAAAGTGGAGGTAGACCTCTCTAACTGCACTGATTTTATGGATGAGCAGACTGGCCAACCCCGGCTCAATATGGCATTCGGTGCAACGAAATTGACGATGAGATGTTACTTGCCAGGTATAATACTCAGGTCTCATCTCATGACAGGATTGACAAAAATCCGGCTCCATCGTAATCTGGATAGCCCCTACTGTCGCAACCCCGATAAAAATCAGTAGTCCGCTGACCAGTATGAAAGCCTTTAACCGGTTTTCTGTCGTACTGAGGTCCAGCTTTAACCTCCACTTACCCATTATCGCCTATCCTCCTAATATTAGTGGCAACGGTCACAGGTAATGCGAGCCGGTGCCTGTGGTCCTTCTTTGCTGGTTTGACTGTGGCAGGCAAAACAATTGTTAATGCCTTTAGCTGCCACTTGAGTTTTGTGCATTTTCCTCCACGTAGCCTCTTTATGGCTGGCAGGGGCCTGGCTGTGACAATTCACACAGTATTCATTGCCCCAGGCATAGGCAACGGCCTTATTGGTGTGTACCACCTGTTTTACAGTCATCCCATAGTTATGGCAGGACTTACAAACATTAATATCTTTTTCAGCATCTTTACCATGCTGCGGCAACCATGCTGCTACCGGTGTATGATTATCCGGAGTCTTGATGGTAGCATGACAGGTTTCACACTTGATGGATTGCTTGTTCTTCACATGGCATGCAATACAGTCGTCCATGTCTGCTTTAGTGAATTCGCGAATAGTCTGCTGTTTTCCGTCGTCTAATGTCCATGCCGCCAGATCGCCTTTTTTCACAGCCGTTGGTGACCCTTCAGTAATCATACCCCTTTCGGAAATCTTGCCGTGAGCCACCCCTGCGTGACAATCCACACAGTAGACCTCTGTAATTTTGCTCTCAATATGTCTGGTATGAGGGATCTTTATATCCCCGGAAACAGTGAATTTACGAGTAGTGATAGAGTGACATTTCTCACAAACGAAATTCTCAATTTTGTGTGACATTTTAATCGGAGTAGGATAAGTATTGGTAGCGTATAAATATAATTCCTTCATCGCCCCGATCTTGTGCTTGATCAGGTTAAATACACCGGGCTCTATGTGACACTCCGTACAGCGGATATTGCTGTGGGAGGTCGCCTGCCAGGTTCGATACTCAGGCTTCATGATGTGACAGGTCTGGCAAAACTCAGGGTACATAGTCAGCTGAATTGCCGTAACTGTAGCCACACCAATGAAGATAAGCAGACCGCTGACCAGAATGAACAGTTTCAGCTTATCTTCTGTCTTGCTGAGATCGAACTGCAGCCATTTTGGCCTCAGACCCATGAAAACTCCCTCCTTGTTATGACATTCACATTCTTGCAGCAATGGACGACGAATATATTCGCCGTCCTTCTCTACAATTCCTCTTTTTTGTCAGGAAAATTTTTAGTAATTCCGCCGATTTATGAAATGAGCCAGCTTCTCCAGCAAATCACGGGTTGGATTGACCGGGAGTATGGCCAATTCGCGCAAACCTTTCTCCACAAAGCGTCGACTGATTTCCCTGGTTTTCTCAATGGCACCAGCTGCTGAGATCAGCTGGATGGCTTCCTTGATTTCCTTTTCCCCTTTTTCGCGCGCAGCCAGGATTTCAGCCAGCCGGGAATTTTCTCCGTAGTATCTAAGGGCAAAAATCATCGGCAAAGTCATAATCCCCTGACGAATATCTCCACCTATGGGTTTTCCCAGTTTTTTCTGGTCAGCAGTTAGATCAAGAATATCATCGGTAATTTGAAAGGCCATACCAATATAGTGGCCAAAACGACCCAGGGCCCGCACAATCGCTCGTTCCGCTCCTGCTGCCAGGGCCCCACAGCGGCAAGATGCCGCAATCAACAGGGCAGTCTTCCTTTCAATCCGGTAGAAATAGTCCTTGATAGTTTGCCTGATATCAAAAGCAGTGAGGATTTGCTGGATTTCGCCTTCGCACATCTTAACACTGGTGGTAGCCAAAATGCCACTTATTTCCCTGTTACCGATACTATGAATCAACTGCAAGGAACGGGCAAAAATATGATCGCCGGCATGCATGGACATCCTGTTGCCCCATTTGGCCCGCACAGTAGGTAGACCGCGTCTTGTGCTCGAGGCATCAATCACATCATCATGGACCAGAGAGGCCATATGTATAAGCTCTAAAGCCACTGCCAGCGGTATCATTTTCTTGAGATCATAATTGCTAAACTTGCCCGAAATCAGGGCAAAAGCAGGACGCAAACGTTTCCCTCCCGCTGCCAGCAAGTGGGAAGAAGCCTCCTCCAGGACAGGAATTGGCCCTTTTACTGCTTCCTGCAGCTCCTTCTCTACCAGTTGCAAATCACTACTGATTTCACCAAAAATATTCCAGGTATTCATTAAATAGTTGCATCCTTTCTTCTCGTCAACTGCTTGGACACATAGATATATATATTCAATCTCCATCAAAAAATTCCTGCTTAGAAAAAAGACTGTCAGCCTTAGCCGACAGTCTTATTGCTGTCTCCTTCCGATTTGGGCTCATCTTTTACCGCTTCGGTTATTTCCTTTTGCACTTCCCGGGAGGCCCGCTTAAACTCATTGATACTTTTCCCCAGAGCCCTACCTACATCCGGTAATTTACCCGGGCCAAAAATAATCAGTGCCAGCACCAGAATGACAATTAACTCCGGCATACCCAGACCGCCAATAAAACCAAACATGAGACTTATTCCTCCTTCTGGTTGACAAAGTTGAGGGCTATTGATTCAGCATCCAGCAACCAGGGATGGACATCCTGCTTGCCAGTGCGCAAATCCAGAACCTTTAAAGAATATCCGCACTTCCTACAGCTATCCAGTTGCCAGCCCGGCAGTTCCTCGGCCTTGCGGTAATACAAGGTCTCATGGTCGCGATTACCACAGGCCGGACAGGCAAGAGCAGGATAATCCCAGCGGGTAGTGCAACTGCCACAAACCAGCTGTCTGGCCCCACCTGGTCCGCTCAGTACTGCCAGCAAAGGGATACTGCCACAGAGAGGACAGTGGGCGATATTATTTTTAGTTTCCAATTCCTTTTTTAGCATTTCTTTTTGTTGTTTAAGGATTGGATAGAAAATCAAGGTTCGCACCCAGGCAGCCTCCGTTTGCCCGGGTTGATAGGCCCAGAGGCCATTTATATCCATGGTTAGGAATTCCTGAAATAACCGCTGCCAGTCCTCCTTTTTCTCCGGCTTCAGTTCCTGTAAAAATGCCTGCCATCCCAGTAAATACTGGCGCCAGTCATCAGCATCTGCTTGCCAGCGGCAATCGGCCAGCAAAAAAGGCTGTCCCTCCATACTTTCTGCCAGTTCTACCTGTAGACTGACCGGGGGCTGATTTTCTGCAAAAGCCAGAATTCGTTTAACTACCTGCACTAATTCCTGCATTAGACATCCCTAACCTTTCTTTATAATTATCGCATAAACAGAAGGAAAAAACAAGGGAGGGTAATACCCTCCCCGGCAGGGTTAGCCCCGCATTTTCCCCTTGATCTCCTGATACCACAGGGGGTAATGGCTTTTGGCAAATTCCGCATCCACATAACCGCTCAACATACCGTTGATAGCCTCGTTGGTCTTGGGATGAAAAAGAGCCAAATAGGCATGACCGATCATAGCTGTAAAGGTCAGGACAAAAGCCAGATCGTGAACGATCAGGGCCAGTTGCTGGGTTCCCTGGCTGAAGCCCTGGGGGAACCAGAGGATCAACCCGCTGATTGCCAGCAAAGTGCAACCTACCAGCTGCAGCAAGGAGTTAACCTTTTCACCGGCATTGAAGCGGCCCTGGGGCGGTACTTCGACATGAGCTCCAAAAAACTCTTTGACAAAGGCACCAAAGAAGGCGAAATCATTGGCACCCCAGCGAAAAACATGGCTCATCCATTCTTTGAAACCTGCCGGATTGGCAAACAGCGAGAGAATCGGCAGGACAATAAACCCTACTGCTGCAATCCGGTGCAGAAGCCGGGCCCCTTGCATGCCTCCGAATAGAGGTGCCAGGAAGTCCAGGACATCCATGTAAATCAACATGCCAGTAAAGGCAAGGAGCAGGAATGTCACTGTATGGGACCAGTGGGCAAACCGGGCCACCGCCCCGAAGCGTAAAACCTTTTCCCCGCTTTTAGGCGCCATGGCTTTTCCCTCCTTTATCTACAGAATGGCTATTCTCCCGAATCCGGGTGAGGAAGGCGCTGACCGCCACAGCTCCCAGGGCAGCCAGAGGCAGAGCTTTACCGATGGGCTGGATCACATCCTTCCAGGTGGTGAGAATGGCCGGAACCGATGGCTGTTTAGGCAAATCATAAAATTCCGGTGCTTTAGGCAGGAGATAGAAAACATTGGTCCCGCCCAGGAATTGCTCATCTAATCCATACAAGTTGGCTTCGGGATATAATTGCTTTACTTCTTCCAGCCGGGCTTTTGCCTTGCTGACCAGCTGGCTTCTTTCCCCGAACTGGACAGCTCCGGGCGAACAGGTTTTACTGCAAGCCGGGGTCAATCCTTCCGCTACCCGGTCAAAGCAAAGAGTGCACTTGCCCATTTTCTGCACTCCCTCATCCACTTTGGGAATACCGAAGGGACAATATTTAGCACAATAGCCGCAGCCAATGCATTTGTCGTAATCCCTGACCACCGCTCCGGTTTCGGTATGGCTGAGGGCATTTTCCGGGCAGGCCTTGATACAGGCCGCTTCTGTACAGTGCATACATTGCCTTTTGAAGAAAAACCATTGCACCTGGCCATTTTCTTCAACTTCCTTGAATTTAATCAAATTATAGGTATGAGGCGTGGTATCCGGCATGGATTGCAAACCTGAGTAATAGACCGTCTTCTCCCCCGGCAACTGATTCCAGCTTTTGCAGGCTGTTTGACAGCCCCGACAGCCGACACAAAGGGTCAGGTCGACAAACATGCTAAGTTTCTCTGCCATTCTACTCCGCCCTCCTTATATTGACCAAGAAGGCCTTGTATTCGGGAATCATGGTATTGCCATCCCCTACATGCGGGGTCAGCTTGTTGGCAATATCACCGGTAATCAGCCCCTGATAGCCAAAGTGCCAGGGCATCCCTACCTGATGGATTGTCTTGCCCATCACCGTCAGGGGGCGGAAACGTTTTGTGACCATAGCCCTTGCCTTGACCTGGCCGCGGCTGTTTTCCACGATTACCATATCCCCATCCTTGATCTTCAGTTCAGAGGCCAGAGCTTCCCCGATTTCCACCACCATCTCCGGTACCAGTTCCGCCTGCCATTCCAGGTTTCTGGTCATCTGACCGGCCTGCCAGTGCTCTGAGAAGCGATAGGTGGTAGCCACATAGGGATATTTGGCCGGATCGGATTGTTTATCCGGCTCCCAGACCTTGACAACCGGGTTCAGTTGTACCTTGGAGAATGGATTCTGAACCGGGCTCTCCCAGGGCTCATAGTGTTCCGGGAAAGGTCCTTCATTCATCTTATCCTTGGCGAAGAGCCAGGCCTTGCCGTCATCCTGCATGATAAAGGGATTGAGGAAGGCCGGATCATCGGGGCCAATTACCGCCTTGAAGTCAGGCACGTCATGGCCGACCCATTTCTTCTGCACAGCATCCCACCAGATGACAGCCTTGTCCGGATGCCAGGGCTTCCCGGTGGTGTCTGCTGAAGCCCGGTTGTACAGGATACGGCGGTTCAGCGGCCAGGCATAAGACCATCTGGGATAAATACCCAGACCACTGGGATCATCCTGTTCCCGGAGCTGAGCCAGGTTTTTTCCTTCTTCGGGGTAAATTCCTGAATAAATCCAGTTACCACAGAGGGTGGAGCCATCATCCATTAAGGAGAGGAAGTTTTTGACCTGCTTGCCTGTAGCAGTTTCCTGACCATTTATTTCGCGAGCAACCTTATCTACATCGCACTCATCACCATCACCAAAGTTCCAGTAGAGATACTTAATCGGTTCATCAGCAGGGTTGGTACTATCCTTGTATGTTTCCTTCAGCCGACGCGCCAATTGATGTATAATATCCAGATCAGCTCGCGACTCACCCAGAGGTTCGACCGCCTGCCAGCGCCACTGAGACCAGCGGCCGGAAGATGCAATGCTGCCCTCCTTTTCAAAGGAAGCAGCTGCCGGTAAAACAAAGACCTCAGTCTTGATCTCGGCCGGGTTAGCCCCTGCTTCTTTTGTCCAGAAGGTCATAGTTTCAGTCAGCCAGAGGTCGGCTGCGACCAGCCAATCCAGTTTCTCCAGAGCCTTTCTCTCTTTATTGGAATTTGGGCCACCTACAACCGGGTTCTGGCCCCAGCAGATAAGCCCTTTAAGTTTTCCTTTATACATGGCCTCAAAAAGTCCAATATGTGTATAGTTGGTCTTAGGATCACGCTTGGGCAAATACTGATAGGCAAACTCATTATCCGGGCGGGCAGCATCACCCCACATTGCTTTTAGGTAACTTACAAAAAACTTAGGCAGGTTCGTCAAAAATCCACCTTTAGGAGTTTCTTTTTCAATATATGCTGAAAGGGTAGCATGTTCAGGATCCGCTGTCGGCGTAGGTATATAGCCTGTGATTATGTTGTTTAATAAACCGAAATCAGTAGAGCCCTGCACGTTGGACTCACCCCGCAGAGCATTTACACCGCCACCAGGAATACCTATATTACCCAGTAAGAGCTGCAGAATAGCATAGGCCCGCACATTTTGTGAACCAACAGTATGCTGGGTACCACCCATTGCATATAGAATCGTGCCTGCTTTATCAGGTACACCGGTAGCCGCATAGGTTTTACAAATCTCTTCATAGAGCTCTTTCGGTGTACCGGTTACCTGGCATACGGTATCAATATCATAACGGGAATAATGCTTTTTCAGCAACTGGAAGACACAGCGCGGATCCTGTAAAGAGGGGTCACGCAAAGGCTTGCCTTCCGCATCAAGTTTATAGCCCCAGAGTTTTTTGTCATATTTTCTGTTTTTTTCATCATAGCCGCTGAACATACCATCATTGAAATCATAGGTGTCGGCTACAATGAAAGAAGCGTTGGTGTAATTGACTACATAGTCTTTGAAGTACAGGTTATTTTGCAGGATATAATTGATCATACCCCCGATAAAGGCAATGTCAGTACCAGAACGCATCGGTGCATAAATATCGGCTTTGGAAGAGGTACGGGTAAAACGCGGGTCAACGGAAATGATTTTGGCTCCGCGCTTCTCCTTGGCTTCCATCAGCCACTTGCTGGAGATAGGATGATTTTCAAAGGCATTGGAACCAATAATCAATGCACAATCGGTATTTTTTAAATCAATCCAGTGGTTGGTCATTGCTCCACGACCAAATGAAGGCGCCAGACCGGCGACCGTAGAGCTGTGTCAAATACGGGCCTGGTGTTCGAGATAGACTACGCCCAGCCCCCGCATCAATTTTTGAACCAGATAGCATTCTTCATTATCTAAAGCTGCACCACCTAAAGAGGCGATAGCTTCAGTCCGCATGACTTTGATGCCATCTTTTTCAACTTCAAAGGTCTTATCCCGGGTTTCTTTAATCCGCTTTGTAATTTCTGTCAACATCCAATCCCAATCTTTTTCTTCAAACTTATCGCTGCCCGGAGCCCGGTAGAGGGGTTTAGTCAAGCGCCGGGGATTGGGCTTACCTACTGCTAGATTACGGATCTGGAAAATGGATGCTCCCTTACTACAGGCACCGCCCCGGTTAACCGGATGGTCCGGGTCCCCGTCAATCAACAATAACTCCCCATTAGCAGTGTCCACGTGAGCGATCATCCCACAGCCCGCACTGCAAAACGGGCACAGGGTAGGTACTCGTTTGGCATCCTTGATTCGGAACTGTTTGGCCTGGGCCCTGGCAGGTGCAGTATCAATGCCAAGTACACCCGCTGCCGCCAGAGCACCACTAAGACCAGAGATTTTGAGAAAATCCCGTCTTGTTACGGCCATGCCTTCATCCCCTTTCTCATCTTAATTTTTTGAATTTTTGCTTTTCTATTATCCATCAGCTTCCGCGATAGGTCAATTTTTTGTAAGTAAAGTAAATTATGAAACTAATGTAATTTACAAAAATAGATCCTGTGGCCAGAAAAACCACAGGCTTATCCTTTTTCGAAAATCTGATATAACTTTACCGGTCTACCAATAGCTCCGTATTTTACTTCCACCTGAATTCTACCGTTTTTTTCCAGGTAATCCAGATAGCGTTTAACTGTTACCCTGGTCAGATTCACCCCTTCAGCTATTTCTTCCGCCGACAGGGCCTCTGTTTGCTGGGTCAAATAGGCCAGTATCTGCTTTAAGGTAGATTCGTTCAGACCCTTGGGTAAACTTTCTTCAACGCTGGCAAGACTGGCAGGGGTATCAACTTCGGCTGCCCCCTTTGAAGCCAGCTGAGGCTGCCCCTGCTGCTGACTGATCTGCTGGGTCAACTTCTGCAATTCCTCTACCATCTGGTTAAAAGCCTGAGCCAGTTGCCCGATCTCATTGGAGCTATCCACTTCCACCTTGACTGCCTGATGCCCGGAAGCTACTTCCATAGTTCCCGCTGTAATTTGCTGCAAGGGGCCGATAATAACCCGCTGGGTAAAAAACCAGCCCGCCAGTGCTACCAGCAAGGTTATACCAGCGCTGATGGAAATCACAGTAAAAATTGATTCTTTTAACAGCTGATCTGACAGTCGCTTGGAAATACCTACATAAAACATGCCAATGATGTTACCCTGACTATCCCGCAGGGGTTTATAAGCGGTCTGATAGTACTCGCCAACCACATTGGCTTCACCCAGGTACACCTGTCCATTCTTCAACACTGTGCGGGCCACCGCATCCGAAACTTTCGTTTTTAAAGCCCGCTGGCCATCCGGCCCCCGTACAGTAGTGGCCACTCTGGTATCACCCAGGAAAATGGTCACAGTATCCCCCGTTAGACTGGCAATATAATCTACCAGTTCCAGGTCGTTATTGATTTTATGCTCGCCTTTATATAACTCGCCATTTTTCACCTGCCAGGAACCCGGGTACATTAAATCGATAATAGCTTCCCCTGTGGCCAGGTCGCTTTTAGCTTTAGTTTCCGTGGCCAGAATGGCCCTTTCCTTCATATGAATGCTGATCACAACAGTTAATAAGAGCGACAGCAGGAGGATAGGTCCCAGAACTAATAGTAATAATTGTTGTTTCAGGGACTTCATCTTTTATCACTCCCTACAAACATCTACTTACAGTTATACAGGAAAAGCCCGTATTTTTCAATCAATAAATTTGACAATAAGCATTTTATTTAATATAATCTAATACGGTAAGGGAATGAATGAGGTCTGGTGGCCTCCCCGGCCTTCAAAGCCGCGTGTTTCGGGGTAGCCCCTCGAAAGGTGGGTTCGATTCCCACGCATTCCCGCCAGAACAGATTTGAAGCCTATAAATCCCAGCAGGATTTATAGGCTTTTATATTTTTACGAAAATGTGATGAAACTAACAGTTTTCTGTGACTGTTTTACTGTATGATGATAACTGGTCTTTGCTAAAATAAGCACAACAGGAAATTGAGGAGGAGTAAAAAATGGTTAAAAGAAAAATAGTAAAAATCAATGAAGACCTGTGCACTGGCTGTGGTAAATGCGTCAGCCCCTGTGCCGAAGGTGCCATAACTATCGTAAATGGCAAAGCCAAAGTCTTGCGGGAGGAACTCTGTGATGGCGCTGGCTATTGCCTGGCTGTTTGTCCCACCGGAGCTCTGACCATCGAAGAAAGGGAAACAGTGGAATTTGACCACCATGCTGTGGAAGAACACCGCAAACAAATTCTGGACCAGCTGGCAATCGTCAAGTGTGCCCGCTGCGGTGCCAGTGAAATGGAGCGCGTCCTTATCCCTTACCGGCATAAGCAGGACAGCCAGTGGGTCTGTGTCCGCTGTTTACCGGCCCTGATACATGGCTAAAAGTTTTCCCCCTATGATAGTAATTCAAATCTACCATAGGGGGAATTTTATTTCATTTTCCGTTCTCCAGGGTTCAGTTTCAGAAGCTTTTATTCGCTCCTGGTTGAAGGGGCTAGATGGGTTTCACGTAAAAAAGGAGTATAGTCTGTTTCCCGGTGGTAATTGGGAACTGGCCAGCCGAAACGGCGCCGTTGTTTGAGCCGAAAAGCAGCAGCATGTTTTTTAAGTTCAAAACCAATACCTGCAGTTACTTTTTTGGGCTCTAATAACTCAAGACTGATAGCCCCCTGTGTTCGTGCTAAACCGACTAATTCCTCTCCAGCAGAGGAACGTACCAAAATGGTCGACTTACCAGCCTCGGTTCCCGGTTTCATAGTCGGATCCCAGTAGTCACCAACAGCAACGTCCGCAAGTTCTGCAGCCCAGTCCGTGCACATTTCACACCGATCCCGCTTGTATGCAGGCATTAATATGTGGTACATGTAATGATGCCGATCAATAACTATTTCCTTACCATCAGCCAAACGAACCGTTAAATGGCCGGGCCAGTTACCGCCCCGGTAATTAAGACATTTAACATATTTTAAATCCTTAATACCACCCTGTTCAACCAGCAAATGCCTGGTCCCTTCAAAATAAAATTGAGAAGCGCAAAAAAGGCCAATCACAAGTTTAACAGCTTTTGCTATACTGTCCGGTTTACCGGAAAACTGCATCTTGCGAATTCCATGGATATGACAGGGACAGCCTACAATTGCAATTCGAGTATAACCGCGGGCTACTGCCTCATTCAGCAAACTGTTAATAGGTACCACCGCATATTTAGAACCCGCGGCAGCCAATACTTCTTCTTTTGTAGTTACCAACCTTGCTTCTGTCCGCAATGGGTTATCCTGTTGAAAGCCCGCTACAAGGGCACAGTCGATTACTCCTCTTTCCAGCGAAAATGCCAGCAGGGCACTAACCAGGCCTCCCCCGGTACCTTTTTCCCTAATTGTCGGGTCAGAGGCATAACCATAGTAACAGCCCGCATAAACGCCTAAATCATCTTTTCTTTCCGGCCTTACCCGGCCAAAAAATTTCTGTTCCAGTACCGGGATGGGAATATCGGCCCCCGGGCAGGCCTGAGTGCATATTCCACAAGCCTTACACTCACCTTTTAACTCAGGCAATAACTCCCCATCTTCTTCTGTAATTCCCAATACCCGCCAGGGACACAAACCTACACAAGTGCCGCAGGTGGTGCAAAGTCCCCGGTCAATTACATCCCTTTTGAGTTGTTCAAAAGATTTCATTATAAATTTTTCCTCCTTATTTTTCGGGCGGCAACAATTTTCTTTGATAATATTTAGAATAAACAGGCGCCAGGGGGTTATGGCAAGTAACTCGATCTTTTACAACCAAAGTGGAGACAGGGGCGGTTGAATATTTTGTAAAAATAGCATCGTGGCCAATACAAAGTCCGATTATTAAATTCAACTCCGTTCCGGCCTCACCTAATATTTTAGCTTGAGCTACCGGATTACAAGTAGCTTCATATCGTCCTTCAACAACATTAGGCATGCCAAATTCTTTTTTATTCATACCGCATACTTTGCACATAACTGAATCTACTTCAAAATAATTCTCCAAAATTTGAGAAATCATTTTAGCCTCATTGGAAAGACCGACACAAAAGGCCAATCCTATATGCTTGATACCTACTTCCTGGCAAAACAAAATAACTTCTTCCAAACGGGTCTTCTTCATGTAATGTTCGGCTTCAATTTTTGCTGCAGCAGTCCACATCTTTCTTACTAATTCGTCCTCATACTCCGGAACCGGGATTCTTTCCTTGGTACAAACCTTCCCCTGGAAATAACAATCATTTTTTGAACAATCGGCGCATTTCACTTTGCATTGCTCCTTTTCTCTATTTTACTTATCCAACCAGCGCAAAATACTGTGAAGTGTAACCTGACGGTTTACATCGGCAATAGAAGCTGTCAAAGGTATTTCTTTTGGGCAAACCCGGACACAGTTCTGGGCATTACCGCATTCAGCTATACCGCCTTCACCCATCAGGGATTCAAGGCGTTGGCCTTTACTCATTGCTCCGGTGGGATGAGCATTAAAAAGGCGAACCTGAGCAATGGGTGCAGGACCGATAAACTTCGATTTGGGGTTGACATTGGGACACGCTTCCATGCAACACCCACAAGTCATGCAACGGGACAATGGATATATCTTCTCCTGTACTTCCTGGGACACCTTGGGTCCAGGACCCAAATCATATGTCCCGTCAATATCAATCCAGGCCTTGACCTTTTTCAGGTTTTCAAACATAATGCTGCGATCTACCATCAAATCCCTGATAACGGGGAACTTGGTTAATGGTTCAAGCACAATAGGCTGTGTTAGCTGGTCAATCAACGCCGAACAGGCCTGACGGGGTTTGCCATTGATAATCATGGTACATGCTCCGCAGACTTCTTCCAGACAATTACATTCCCAAACTACAGCCGTTGTTTTCTGTCCCTGGGCATTAACCGGATTTCTTTGAATTTCCATTAATACGGAAACCACGTTGGCTCCCGTCCGGTAAGGCACTTTAAATTCTTCCCAGCGTGGACGATCCTGGGGGCTATCTTGTCGTTTAATTTTTAGATGAATTGTCTTCGACATTCATAGTAGCCTCCTTTTCCACATCATAACGCCGTGGTCTTGGTTTAATGTATTTAAGGTCAACTTCCTCATAACTAAAAACAGGGCCTTCCGGAGTATACCTGGCCATAGTTGTTTTCAGCCAATTAGCGTCATCCCGGTCCGGAAACTCCGGTTTATAATGGGCACCCCGACTTTCATTCCGGTTAAGAGCACCAATAGTAATTACCCGGGCCAGTTGTAGCATGTTCCACAGCTGTCTGGTAAATTGGACGGCCTGGTTAGCCCAGCGACTGGTATCGTTAATATTAATTTTCTGCCAGCGTTCCTGAAGCTCTACCAGTTTTTCATCAGTCTTCTTTAGTTTATCATTATATCGGACAATGGTAACATTTTCATTCATTATTTCACCCATTTCCCGGTGCAAGGCGAAGGGGTTTTCTGTTCCGTTCATCTTATAAATTCTTTCCTGGAAATCAATTTGACGTTTTAACTCGCGTTCTATAACCTTGCTGCTGACAGTTTCGGCAGATTTGCCAATATTTTTTACATATTCAACAGCTTTCGGCCCTGCAATCATTCCACCGTATATGGCAGAAATCAAAGAGTTAGCCCCTAACCGGTTGGCGCCATGATATTGATATTCACATTCCCCGCAAGCAAAGAGGCCTGGAATATTGGTCATCTGGTTATAGTCCACCCAAAGTCCGCCCATCGAATAATGAACAGAGGGGAAAATCTTCATCGGTACCTTTCTAGGATCTTCTCCCATAAACTTTTCATAAATTTCCACGACACCACCAAGTTTGCGGTCAATTTCTTTGGCTGGAAGGTGGGAAATATCCAGGTAAACCATATTCTCCCCGTTAATGCCAAGCTTTAACTCGTAACAAACTTTATGGATAGCCCTTGCGGCAATATCTCTTGGCACCAAATTCTTATAGGCGGGATACCATTCTTCAAGAAAATACCAGGGCTTGCCATCTTTGTAAACCCAGATCCGGCCGCCTTCGCCCCTAATAGATTCAGACATCAGGCGGCGCTTATCTTCTCCAGGGATACCCGTCGGGTGAATCTGAATAAATTCCCCGTTGGCATAAATTGCTCCCTGCTGGTAAACAGCACTCGCCGCCGAACCGGTATTAATGGTAGAATTGGTGGTACGGCCGAAAATCATTCCCGGGCCACCGGTGGCAAGAATCACCGCGTCTGCCTTGACTGCATGGATTTCCATAGATTTCATTTCCTGTACTACAAGACCACGGCAGATTCCCTCATCATCAATAATTGCCGATAACATTTCCCAGCCTTCATACCGTTTGATTAAACCATCGTCTTCATAACGCCGTGTCTGCTCATCAAGGGCATAAAGAAGCTGTTGACCGGTGGTTGCACCAGCAAAAACTGTTCTGGAGTACTTTGCCCCCCCGAGCCGGCGAACATCAAGGTGCCCTTCCGGGGTACGGTTGAAAGGCACTCCCATCCGGTCCATCAGGTATATTATACCGGGTGCAGCATCACACATCCCTTTCACCGGAGTTTGGTTGGCTAAAAAGTCGCCACCGTAAATAGTATCATCAAAATGTTCCCAGGTAGAATCCCCTTCACCCTTGGTATTAACAGCAGCGTTAATTCCTCCTTGGGCACAGGCAGAATGGGAGCGCTTGGCTGGAACTAGAGAGAACAAATCAACATGCATACCTGCCTCAGCTATTTTAATAGCGGCCATCAAACCGGCTAATCCACCGCCAACAACCACGATTTTTCCTTTACTCATATCTGTTTACCTCCAATCCTATCTCGTAAAGGCTACCAATACGTTGATACCAATTATGTTGAGTACCAGGAAAAGCAGCCCCGTAACATAAGTGGTCACTTGCTGCGCCCTTGGGCCAACTGTAATACCCCAGGTGATGAGGAATGTCCATAACCCGTTGGCAAAATGAAAAACAGCTGCAATTAAACCGACAATATAAAAAGCAAAAATTCCTGGATTACTGAGAGAAGCGCTTATAGCCTCAAAACTGACCTCGGTATCGTAAAGAGCTTTTGCCAAACGCAAGACATATACATGCCAAACCAAAAAAACTAAAGTTACGATAGCCGTTACACGTTGCAAGTAAAACATCCAGTTACGGAAATAGCTATAAGATAAGATATTATTCTTGGCAACATAAACTATATACAAACCATAGAATGCGTGAAAGGCAATGGGTAAGCCGATAAACAATATTTCAATAAAAGTGAGATAAGGCAAGGTTTGAAAGAATTCAACTTTTTCGTTAAAAGCTTTGGCACCTTTAAGTGCAAATGAATTGGTAAAAAGATGTTCCAGCAGAAATAATCCGATAGGTATTAAACCTGAGAGAGAATGAATCCGGCGAAGAAAAAAGCTGTTTGTGCTCATATCTAATAAACTCCCTCCTTTCAATTAGTAAAAAATAAAGCGATATTTTGTATGTTCTCCATTTTTAATGCCTTTTGTAAAAGCCTTTCTGCTTCTTCTGGTTTTAGTCTGATACCCGCCAGTTCCCGGAATTTCACAGATAATTCCTCAGCAGTTACCGGATTTTCCGGATCACCTTTCGGGAAGTTGGTCCGCTCTGTATAGACTCGATTATCTGAACAGTAAATTTCTACTATAGCAGGCCACTGTTCCGGGTATAAAGCTTCTATTTCCGGATCTTGAACCAGCTCAACCCTGGACATCAGCTCGCGGATCTCTTTGTCTTCCAGAGCTGCCTCGTTAAACTCGGCGAGTCCGGCCTTCCGCTTTTTTAATCCAAGGGCAACACAAAAGGGAAGGCTAAACTTGGCTGCATAAAGAGAATTGGGCTGATAATTTCCAGTAATATCCAAAGCAATCCCATAAGTTTTAACAACTATTTTTTCAACCTGGCCGGGAGTTAAATCAAACTGCTTGGCTAATGCGATAACCAAATCTAATCCCGGATGGGTATGCCGGCAAGAGGCATGAATCTTGAAAGAATTCTCCAGAATTTTATAACTCTGGCCCAGGCCGTCAGTAATTTTATTTAAATCGTATTCCCTGGCTGTTGCTTTACAGAAACCTTTCTCACCTTCTAAAATTTTGCTCGCACCAGTAAACCCCCGGGCTGCCAGCAAAGCTGCCAGAAGACCGTTCATGGCTGCTTTTCCCGGGTGAAGATGTTTACTCATGGCACCGTCCGCCAGGAACTCCCACAGCCCAGCAGCCTGAGTGCCTGCATTGCCAAGGGCATGAACCATCTGGTCCCGATTCAAGCCTAAAATTTTTCCCGCTGCTGCCGCAGCGCCAAAAGTTCCACAAGTACCGGTATTATGCCAATAATAGTAATGGGAGGGAGTAACCGCCTCGCCAATTCTGATACCGACTTCATAGCCAGCCACAATAGCAGTTATCAGTTCTTCACCAGATGCCCCGATTTTCTCAGCCGCTGCCAGGGCTGCCGGAATTATTGCAGCGGCAGCATGTAAAATTGATGCCTTGTGAACATCATCCAGCTCTACGATATGCGAAACCGCCCCGTTGACCAGAGCAGCGTTAAGACAAGAAGATTTCCGCAAGGACGGAATTAATGTCGCCTGGGGGTTTCCCCCAATATCCTCAGCTACAGCATAAACCATTTGTCCCGCTTCTTTTCCGGCACCGGCCAGGGCAGACCCCAGCCAGTCCAGAAAAGATAACCTGGTAATTTCAATAACTTCGTCAGGCAAATCGGTATATTTGAGGTTACAGATATAATCAGCCAGCTTTTGCGAAATCATTACAGCAAGCCTCCCTTAACCCAGCAACTTTTTTAAGGTCGGAATCATATCATCAAATTTTTCAAGCACATATGCACCGGCCTCTTTGAGTTTAGCCATTTTTGTTGAGGGTTTCCCTGTTCCGCCGGAAATCATCGCTCCAGCATGGCCAAAGACCGTCCCTTCAGGCATGGACTCGGTAAACCTGCCAGAAATATAAGAAATTAATGGTTTGGTAAAGCCTCCTGACTTAATAAATTCAGCCGCCTCTTCCTCAAAGCTGGTACCCGGTTCGGAATAAGTTACCACCGCTTTTGTTTCAGGGTCTTTCTCAAACAGGGCAAGCAGATCTTTAATAGAGCTACCGATCAAGGCGTCTCCACCGATGCTTATGGCAGTGCTAACCCCATAGCCGGCTCTTTTGACCATCCAGGACGTCTCGGCTGTCATACCTCCGCTCCGAGATATTACCCCTACCGGGCCCGGAACAAAACACCTTTCTACATTGTCCCCGCCAATGGCTCCCAGTTTTACCCTTTCCCCGGGACTGATCATACCCACGGAATTGGGCCCTACAATCCTAACACCCCGTTGCTGAGCTATATTTAAAAATTTAATGGCATCCTTTTGTGGCACGTTTTCTGTAGCAATCAAGATTAACTTAATTCCATTAGCTATTGCTTCCATCACAGCGTCAAAGACAAAGGCCGGTGGCACATAAACGAGAGAGGTGTCCAGTTCATGCTCACGACAGGCAGCTTTTAATGTATCGTAAACAGGTACACCTTCAACATCCTGCCCCCCCTTCCCAGGGGTAATGCCAGCAACAATTTTTGTTCCGTAAGCTAAGGTATGCTTAGTGACCATGGTAGCTTCCCGCCCGGTAATACCTTGAATAACTATTTTCGAATTGCGGTCAATTAAAATTGCCATTAGATTGTCCCTCCCAAATACTGATTTTGTTTCATCGGGTCGTATATTCTCTATTCACCGTAGGTTTCTTTCATGCGCTGTACCATTTTGGCAGCAGCTTCTGTAATAGTAACATCATCACCGTAATATTCAATACCGGCATTGACAAACAGTTCCTTGGCTACAGCATCGTTAACCCCTGCCTCCCGGACAACAACCGGGAACTTTGATGGATCAATGTTTAAGTCTTTAAGAGCCCTGATAATCCCTTTGGCCATTATGTCAACCTGAGTGTTGTTGGTAATGTTATGAGCAACAAAAAGCCCTTTAACACCAGGTTTCGATAAAATACCCCTGGTCAGTCCGTACACCTTTTCCTCTGTCGGGTTTCCACCAACTTCAGAATAGTTAGCCGGTTTGCCGCCAAAAGAAACCAAAGCGTCAAAACTTAACAAACTGCCGCCACCACCACCGCACATAAAACCTATATCTCCACCATCCATTTCGGTATAACGGGCAGTGCCGCGATAAGGATCTGCTTCATTAACCGCAATCATTTGCTTCTCCAATTCTGTGAGCGGTCGCCAGGCTCTTTCACTGCCAATCTGCACTATGTCTTTAAGTTCAGGATGACGGTACATAGCTGAATCATCAACACTCATAACTGAAGCAGCAGCAACAATGTCCTCATCGGTTGTTACCACCAATGGGTTAATTTCTAAAAGATAGGCATCAGTACTATCAAATAAACGGTAAAGTTTAGATAAAACTCCGGTTGCTTTAGTCAAAAGCTTGCCCTTAACACCTAATTCACTCCATATTTCCTTGGCTTCATAATCACAAAAGCCAAGAATCGGGTCTACATGATAGGTAATAATTTTTTCCGGCCACTTGCGGCTTAGTTCTTCTACATCGATACCACCACAAGTACTGGCAATAATCACAGGCGCTTTTTTGCTCTTGTCAATAGTAATTGAAACAAACCATTCCTCGGCAATAGAAATCTTTTCTTCCACCAAAACTCTTTCAACGGGGAAACTGGCCACTTTCATCCGCAACAGTTCAGCCGCTAAATGGGATGCTTCATCAGGAGTATCAGCAAATTTTATTGCACCTGCTTTTCCTCTTTTGCCGATAGGTACTAAAGCTTTTAAAACTACCGGTTTGCCAAAACGTTTAGCAATTTCCCGGGCTTCCTCAGGGCTTGCCGCTACATCGTTTTGCGGAGCCGGAATACCAAACTGCCGTATTAGTTGTTTACTGTGATTTTCCGTAATTCTTCCCATACTAAACCCTCCTTAAAATTTAAGAAATAATTACATTCCTAATGCTTCAGCTATAGCCAATAATTTTTTTGCACGCATGGCCACAGGGTAGTCAATAAATTTACCGTCCACCTGAATCGCAGCCAATCCTTGTTTTTCGGCTTCTTCAAAAGCAACAACAATTTTTCTTGCCTGGGCTATTTCATCAGGGGTGGGTGAGAAAACTTTATTTACTGGTTCTATCTGTCCTGGGTGAATGACTAATTTACTCTGGAATCCCATACTTCTAACCAACCGGCACTCTTCCACCAGTCCATCTATGTCCTTAATTTCTGGATAGACTGTATCGATAGGTGCTTCAATACCAGCAACCCTGGAAGCAATCACCAACTGTGAGCGGGCATAAAAGAAAGCATTGCCATCTTTGCTCCAGGTTGTTCCAATATCGAGACTAAAATCAATCGCCCCAAAAGCAAGCCGCGAAATCCTTGGTGAAGCAGATGCAATTTCCGCCGCCCGATAGACACCAGCTGCACTTTCAATTAGAGGGATGAGGTCTATTTGTCCCGGAGGGAGCCCTCTTTTTTTCTCACCTTCAGTTATCAGCCAATCAACCATACGAATGTCTTCAGCGGATTCAGCCTTGGGTAGCATAATACCGTCCAACCGCGAGCAGATAACTGCTTCTAAATCATCAAAGAAAAAATTAGTGGAAATGGAATTAACCCTAACATAAGCCTTACAACCCCTGGGTTTTAACAAAGTTTCCTGGACCACCTTGCGTGCTTGCTCCTTTTCACTGATTGCTACTGCATCCTCCAGATCGAGGATAACGGCATCAGCTCCTAATGTCAGTACCTTGTCTGATTTTTTGGAATCACTGCCAGGAGCAAACATAAACGTACGCAACGGTTTCATTAAATATCGCCTCCTTTCATAATCAGAATTTTATTAATTTTTTCATTTTTATTAAAAAGCAAAAACCATGCCAGCATTTTGGCATGGTTTTTTCGCCTATTTTGATATTCGCCGTTTATTTACTGAACAATAAACTTGACATTTGTTTAAATTTTAAACGACGGCAAAACCTTTAAAATTCTTTTAACTTCTTCCAAAGAGTGGTACGACTTATACCAAGTTTTTGAGCCAAAAGAGTCCTGTTTCCATTCATTTTTGCATCAAGCTTTCTAATGATTTCTAACTCCATTTCTTCCAATGTTCCCTCCCGAACTGTAATTGTGTCACCTTGCCAGCAGTTAACCTCTGACCTGTCAGGCTGTTGAAAGGTTTCCTTAAAATAGCACTCCAATTCCTTAGAGGCCTGGTTATTTTGTTCCAGAATAACATAACGCTCGATGATGTTCTCCAATTCCCTCACATTTCCCGGCCAAGAATAACTTAACATCAATTCCTTTAAATATGAAGGGATTGATGTTACTTTTTTATCAAATTTCCTATTAAATTTATTTAAAAAGTGGTTAATCAATACCGGGATGTCCTCTTTTCTTTCCCTCAGCGGCGGAATTTTCAAATTAAGGACGTTCAGACGGAAATATAAATCCGATCGGAATTCTCCATTTTGAACCGCCCGGTTTAAATCTTCGTTTGCCGCTGAGATAACCCGCACATCGACGGGGATAATCCGATCTCCGCCAACCCGCCTAACTTCCTTTTCCTGCAATACTCTTAGAAGCCTAGCCTGCAAGTTCAACGATATCTTTCCTATTTCATCAAGAAATATAGTTCCACCATGAGCCAACTCAAACAACCCCGGCTTACCGCCTTTTCTTGCCCCGGTAAAAGCCCCTTCTTCATAACCAAAAAGTTCACTTTCCAAAAGGTTTTCCGGCAAGGCTGCACAATTTATAGCAACAAAAGGCCCCTTCCGTCTGTCACTGATAGCATGCATACTATGGGCAAATAGTTCTTTACCAGTACCGCTCTCACCAATAATCAATACAGTAGAGTCAGTCCGACCGAACTGTTTGGCCCGTTCAATTGTTTTTTCCATGATACTACTGCAGTAAACAATATCGTCAAAATTAAACCTGGAGATCAGACCTTTATTGTAGAGTTCTTTCCTGATGCGTTGTTCCAGCCTCTGCACCCTGGTAACATCCTGAAAAGTAATAACCATGCCAATATTCTGCCCTTCTACCATAATTGGCACCCGGTTAAAGACAATCTGGGCATCACCAAGACGCAGCACCTTCTCCGTTTCTTCTGTACCGTCCATTAAAAGAGGGGCCGGCAAAAGTGTTGATACAAGAGTATCTGCCGACCGGCTTAACACTTTTTCCCTGGGCAATCCCAGGATTTTTTCCGCTGCTGGATTAAAGACCGTTATCTCTCTTTCCTGATTCAATGCTACTATTCCATCAAAAGCATGATCAATAATAGTCTTAAGCCACTGTGTCTGTTCGAGGTCCTTTTGGCGCAACTCGATTATTTCCAAAGCCCTTTGGAAAGCACGGACTACGGCCCGTCGACTTGTATAAACCAAGACACCATGCATGCCAGCCTTTTGTGCTAACTGTACCCCTGTGTTACCTCCGCCTACTACTACCTCTACTCCTGATTTCTTGGCAGCAATAATTTGTTCCTGTAGTTCCTTTATATTACTGTAGATAAATTGCCGGATCGGGCAGCCTATTATTTCTTCCATACCAGCCAGAAAGTCCGATTCAAGCCGCGCGTGGTCATATGTGAAAAAACCAATATGGTGACTCACCTTTCTTGCTTTCCAAAAAGCCTGTAAAATATCAAAATCGGTAGCATCTGCATTGATCACCGGGATACTAAAATTCTTTTTTAGTGTTTCGGCCGTACCCCCCCGGCTGATAATGACTTCTATCTTATGCTGGTTAAGGACTTCCTGGAGTTTTTGCACAGCTTCTTCCAAAACCGCTTCTACAACAATAGCAGGCGTAGCCATCTCTTCCGAGACTCGTCTGAAAAGGGTGGTAAGCTCCGGATAAGACGAAGTCACTGCAATCTTAGGCTTCATCAAATCCCCCCCTCGAACCATTTGTTTTACACAACAGTTTTTCCTCAATTAGAGTGTATGCTGCCGGGATAAGTAGAGGGGTAAGGATAGTAGAGGTTAGCAAGCCGCCCACCAGCACAATCCCCATCGATGAACGCATCTCCGCTCCTTCGGCTACAGCCAGGGCCGTAGGCAGCATACCGAAAATCATGGTCATAGAGGTCATAAAAATGGGACGCAAGCGGGTTGTACCCGCTTCCAGCAGAGCTTCCCGTAAAGAAAGCCCCCGGGCCCGCAGCGTATTGGTGTAGTCGATTAAAAGAGTACCGTTTTTTGCCGCCAGCCCATCCAGCATGATTAGGCCAATAAGTGAGAGGATATTCAAGGAATTGCCGGTTATAGCCAGTGCCGCCAGAGCGCCAATTAGCCCCGCCGGCAATGATAACATACGAATGAAAGGAGTAAGATAGGATTCATAAAGCACCACCAGAATCATGTATACAAACATTATGGACAACAATAACGCCTGAATCAGATCCTGGAAGGATTCTTCCATATCCTTCTGTTCTCCATAAAAACTGATGTGGTAACCTGGCGGCAGAACTAACTGGTCCAGCTGCCGCTGGATATCTCCAGTTACATCCCCCAGTTTTCTCCCCTGATAGTTGGCCGAAACGGTAATCAAGCGCTGACGGTCCTTATGGTAAATTACCGGGGGTGCCGTCCTTTCCTGCAAATCAGCTACCTGTGCCAGGGTGACCAGATCTCCTGTCAAAGTCTGAACTTTAATAGCAGCCAGCTGTTCCCTATCCTGCACCTGCTCCCGGCGGGCCTGTAAACGGACATCGGTTTCCTTGCCCTGCTGGCGCAAAACCCCGGCTATCTGGCCATCTACTGCTGTGCGCAGGGTCGTCCCGGCTTCATAGGCTGTTACCCCCAGCAGAGCCGCCCGTTCCCGCTGTAAAATCAGCTGCCATTCTGGCTTACCTTCCTTTTTCCAGCTGCTCATCACATCCACGGTTCCCGGAGTCTGGCGCACAATCCTTTCCACCTGGCTGGCCAGTTTCTCCAGGGTCTGAAAGTCCGGGCCTGTCACTTCGATTTGAATGGGCAATCCTCCCCGGCCCCCTACTATTCCCGGATCACTGACTACCAGTTTTATCCCAGGAAAATCCGGAGCCCAGGTGCGAACTTCGTCCATAATTTCCCAGACGGTGCGCTGGCGTTCTTTTTTGTCCACTAGCAGCACGTCTACACTGCCTAAGTTTACAGCAGAGCTGATACCGTATTTTTGGCCGGTATTTCGACCAATGGTAGCCAGATAGCTTTTCAGTTCCGGCAGTTGCCTGACCCTGGCCTCCAGTTTTTTGACAGCAGCATCAGTGGCTCGCAGGGAGGCCCCTTCCGGCAATTCCAGAGTGATGGTAAAACGATTCTGATCTGTCCGGGCAATAAACTCTGTTCCAATAAAGCCAAGTGGAATCAGGGCTACTGCCCCACCTACCAGCAATAACACCACCAGGATGGTAAGGCCCCGGTGGTCAAGGGTCCAGAGCAAGGCCCGGCGATAAGCAACCACAACCCAGGCTCCCAGCCGCTCCAGATAGCGCCAGAAACTGCCCTGGGCTTCTTTACCGCCACTGGCAAAGAGCCTGCTGGCCAGCGCAGGCGTCAGAGTAAAGGATACCAGCAAGGAAAAGAGAGTAGCAAAGACTACTGTTAAACCAAACTCCCGGAAAAACTGCCCTACCATGCCTTTCATAAAAGCCATGGGACCAAAGACAACCACATCTGATAAAGTGATAGCTACTGCCGCCAGGCCAATTTCCATCCTGCCATCCAGAGCTGCCTGAAACCCGGATTTTCTCTGTTTCAAATGGCGATGAATGTTTTCCAGAACTACAATTGAATCATCGACCAGAATCCCCACTGAAAGGGATAGACCCATCAGAGAGAGCAGGTTTAGACTGAATCCGGCCCATTTCATAGCCATAAAGGTGGAAATGATTGAAACAGGAATGGCCAGCAGAGCGATTAGCAGTGAACGCCATTCGCGCAGGAAAAAGAACAGCACCAACCCGGTCATCAATACTCCTTCTACCAGGTTCCGCTGGGTATCTTTTAAAGAGGCATTGGTAAAGGTGGAATCATCTTTGACAACTGAGAGTTTAACCCCTGGTGGCAAGAGGCGCTCCAAATCCTGCAGGCGGCTGGTTACCTGTTCAGCAGTAGCCACCAGATTGGCGCTGCTTTGCTTCTGGATAATCAGGGCCACAGCCTCCTGTCCGTTCAGGCGGCTATAATCCCGGTTTTCCTTGTTGGCCATTTTCACCTCAGCCACTTTATCCAGAGTCAAACCCGGCAAAAGGGGTAAATGGCGGATATCATCAAGATCGGTAAATTGCCCCACCAGGCGGACACCATACTCCCTCTCCCCCTGGGCAATCTGTCCCGAAGGTACATTCAGATTTTCTGCTGCCAGTTTGCGGGCCAGCTGGTTTAAGGTCAGGCCATATTGTTCCAGTTTGAGCAAATCCACATTGATCTGCACTTCCTGTTTTTGCCCACCGACAATATCCACTTGAGCCACGCCCTGGATGTTCTGCAGCGCATCCTTGAGTTTTTCGTCGGCAAGACGATACAACTCATTGGCAGGAAAAGGGCCGGTCAGCGCCAGAGTCATAAAGGGCTGATTGTTAAAATCAAATTTTTTCACTACCGGTTTTTGCGCATCTTTAGGCAGTTTGTTGATTATCCCGTCAATGGCTTTCTGTGCATCCTGAGCGGCAGTATCAGCATTGGTACTCATGGTAAACTCCAGTACCGTCATGGCAATGCCTTCCCCGGCGGTGGAATTGATGCGCTTCAGCCCCGCCAGGGGAGCAACCGCTTCCCCAATAGGATCAACAATGGTTTGCTCGATTTCAGCAGCTCCCGCTCCCGGATAAATAGTCAGGATAGTAACATAGGGCAGATTGGCTACCGGAAACAGGTCCACTCCCAGCCCGCGGTAACCGATAATCCCCAGCACTGCCAGCAGGGCAAATAGGACAGACAGGGCCCTGGTTTTTTCCAGTGCCCAGCGGGTAATATTCATCTCTCTCCCCTCCCGGATGTTAGGCCAGTGGTTGTGGTTGCTCCCCTAACACACTATGCAGCATGGATAACAAAAAAGTTTCCCGGGCAATAGCGGCAAAAGCCAGACGAAGGTCCTCTACCTCTTGCCAGGGGGCCGTTGCCAGTTCAGGAATATGTTCCTTCAATTCGTAAATAATCCCGATACTGGCATGCTGAATTAAATAGGCGGTTTCATATTGAGCCTGAACCTCTGCTGCCCAGTGAACAGCTTCGTACAAATGTCTTTCCAGTTCCAGCAAACTGGCCACTGCCAGGTCTTTGAAAACCAGCTCTCCCCGGTTTAACAGGCGCGCTGCCAGGAATAAGTCCACTCCCAGTCCGGCGGCCTGTTTCAGCTGATCCAGTAACAGCATATTATATTGTTCTTGCCATTCCTGAACCAGTTCATTGGTCAAAAGCAACCGGGCAAAGGCGATTTGCACTTTTTCCTGTAATACGGGAAGCATAGAGTTAAAAAATTTCTCCCGTTCCTCCCGGTAAAGGCCGGGCCCCTCCTGAACATCGTGAACAATTTCCTGCAATGCTGAACTCAGATCAAAATGATTCATCAGCTTCTCCTCCCGCCCCTATTTTAGCACAGGGAAGGACGGTAGAAAAGCAAGACCCGGTACAAAAATACCGGGTCTTTCGACTAAAACCAATCTTCACCGATTTCCTGGGCCAATTCTTCTCGCAAAGGCATTAGAATCCGCTGCCATTCTTTTCTTTGTTCAGGAGTAAGCTCAATGATTTTAGTACCCTGCGCCCGACGTATTCTTTCCAGATCCTCCAGATTTTGTTTAAACGCTTCCTGTCGTTCCCAGATAGTGACTTCCTGCAAAGTATCCAGGAGCAGCTGTCTGATTTTTTGATCCAGAGCTTCCCACTGGCTCTTGTTAACAACTACGGCATAACCCACATAACCGTGATTACTCAAGGTTATATATTTCTGCAACTGGTAAAATTTTTTGGAATAAAGATTGGAAGGGGGATTTTCACTGCCTTCCACCTGTCCCTTCTCCAGGGCCGAGTAAACGTCACTGAAAGCCATAGCAACGGGATTGGCCCCCAGACGCCGGAATTGTTTTGCCAGCATGGGGCTGTTCATGATCCGGAAATTCAAATCCCGGAAATCGCTGACTTTTACCAGCGGCCGATTGGCTGCCATTACCTTGAAACCATTATCCCAGTAAGCTAGCACCAGCAGATTTCGGGCAAAGAGAGATTGTTTCAGTTTTTCACCTACCGGCCCATCCAGCAAACGGTGAACAGCATCGATATCTTCATAATAAAAAGGCAAGTCCAGCAATTGCCAGACCGGACTGAATTCCGTCAGTTTACTGGTGGCAGGAGCAATAATCTGGACATAACCCTTCTGCACAGCCGCCAGCTCCTCCCCATCCTTATACAAAGTGGAATTGGGGAAAACCTGGATTTCCACTCTGCCCCGGCTGCGCTCCTGCACCAGCTGGGCCCAGCGCCGGGCCGCCCGACCCTTGGGGGTATTATCCCCTACGACATGAGAAAATTTAAGAATAACTTTTTCCTGACTGCTTACCTGCTCAAAATCTCTGGCCGGAGTTTGACATCCTCCGGCCAGAAAAGCAAGCACTAATATTACCAGCAATAACTTGCGCATCCGGCCTCTCTCCTTTGTTATTGTAATTCGAGGCCAGCTGCCAAAATCCTTCTTAATCTGCCATCAACACTCGTGGAATATAGAGGGAAATATCGGGCCAAACCATAAGCAATATCATTACAGCAATCATCAATACGATAAAGGGCACAACCCCTTTGACCACTTCCTCCAGCCGTTCTCTGGCCATATTGCTGACCACGAAGAGGTTAAGACCCACCGGGGGAGTAATCATAGCCAGCTCCATGTTTACAGTCATAACAATGGCGAACTGAATTAGGTCAATTCCAAGATGTTCAATCATAGGTAGCAGGATAGGCAAAGTAATGAGAGTAATGGATACCGCTTCCAGGAAGGTGCCCATGATAAAGAACATCAAGTTCGTAACCAGGAAGAAAGTGAATTTATTCAGATTGGCAGTTTTGATCCAGTCACCCACCAGATTAGGCACCTGGGCATCGGTAATATATAAGCTGAAGACCATCGCCGCAGCAATTACCAGATAAATCATGGAAATAGTATTGGTTGCGTCCCGTAATGCCGGGCGGATGTCTTTCCAGCTTAGTTCACGATAGACAAACACCGAAACGATAATGGTATAAAAGACTGATAATACCGCTGCCTCAGTAGGCGTAACAATACCGGAGTAGATGCTGCCCAGAATAAATACCGGCAAAAACGCCCCGGGCAATGCTTTGAAAGTAGCCCGCCATCTTTCCGCCATCGTAGCCTTTTCGCCACGGCCAAAACCATTCTTTTTAGCATAAAAGATAGCACTGATAATCAGGACCAGGGCCATGAACAGGCCTGGTAACAGACCGCCCATGAACAGCTTGCCGATGGACTCTTCCACAGTGATCCCGTAGATGATCAATGTCACACTGGGAGGAATGAGAATACCCAGGGTACCGGAAGCGGCAATCAGACCCATGGCATAGCGTTTGGGATAACCGCCTTCAATCATAGCCGGCAACATCAGGGAGCCGATGGCTGCCGCAGTTGCAGGGGAAGAGCCGGAAATAGCGGCGAAAATGGCACAGGCCAGAATGGTAACTACCGAGAGACCGCCGGGCAGATGGCCGATCCAGGCCCTCAATGCAGCAATTAAATATTTGGCAATACCGCCGCGGGACATTAGCACCCCTGCCATCACGAAAGCGGGAATGGCAATCAGGGGCGGTGCCAGCAAAGCGGAGAACATCCGCTGTACAATCATATACAACGAAAACTTGCCACCCAGGAAAAGGATAATACTGGCCGCTGTACCAAGACTGACGGCAATGGGCACATTCAAAAGAAAGAGGATAATAAACAGACTAAATAGCAGAATGGTAGTTGTCATTACTGTCATGGCCCCTGCCTCCTTCCTCAGCCGCTGCCCAATCCCGGCCGCCATTTTTGAAAACATCGTGAATTTTGTCCAGATAACGAATAGCCAGCATGATACCGCTGAGCGGCAGGACCAGGGAGACAATCCAGAGGGGAGTCTGACTATCCGCAGAGCCCTGGCCCAGCAGTTTATAAGTCATTACCAGTTTGGTGCCAAACACGGTTATAGCCCCGGCAAAAGCCAGCCCCACCAGATGTGCGAAAATGGTGACCACTCGCTTTACCCCTAATGGCAAAAGACGGTACAGCATATCCACCTTAATATGATGATCATCCCGCAGGGCCACAGCAAAACCGATCATTGCCCCCCAGACAATCAGATAAACCGAATATTCATCTAAAATGGATTCCGGTTTACCGGTTACATAACGCAAAACGACATTGACCATAACCAGGGTCAGACCCAAGAAGATTAATCCACCGGACAGATAATCCTCTATTGCTTCATACAAGGCAATGAATCTCTTCATAAACTTTTCCATCAGCCTCGCCTCCCTTCTCCGGAAAAAAGGGCACACCCTGCGGATGTGCCCCTGCAAGACAAATTATTGAGCATTCCGGGCGGCATCCATGATTTCCTTGCCGATTTTGCTTTCATATTCCCTGTAGACAGGTTCCATTGCTTTCACAAATTCTGCCCGGTCGGCTTCAGTCAGTTCATAAATTTCCACTTTACCGCTCTGTTTGATTTTTTCGAAACTTTCCTTATTCTGTTTATCGGAGAGCTCAGTGGCCAGTTTTGTTGCTTCATCCATGGCTTCTTTAACCTTAGAACGCAGATCTTCGGGAATGCTGTCCCAGAAGGACTTATTAACCAGCACCACATAATCTATGCGACCATGGCCAGAGACAGTCAGATACTTCTGAACTTCAATGTATTTCTGGGTATCAATATTATTGAAGGTATTTTCCTGACCATCCACAGTACCATTCTGCAGAGCCGGATAAACTTCACCGAAGGGAATGGTCTGGGAACCAGCCCCCAGGGCTTTAAACTGGGCATCCAGCACCCCGCCGGATTGGGTCCGGAACTTCAGCCCCTTGAAGTCTTCCGGTCGCTTCAGAGGACGCTTGGAGTTGGTAAAATGCTTGGCACCATTGGGCCACCAGGCCAAACCGAGAATGCCTTTGTCTTCCAGACTGGTCAGCAATTTTTGTCCTACCGGTCCATTGTAGAAGTTTAAGGCAGCCTGATCGTTCTTGAAGATAAAAGGCATATCAACAATCTGGTATGCCGGATTTAAACCCACCAGTTTGGTTGCAGAAGGAGCGATCATTTGCACATTGTTGGCCACCAGGGCTTCCAGCTCTTCCTTGTCACCATAGAGCTGGGAAGAAGGATATACTTCTACCTTGACTTTGCCGCCGGTTTTCTGTTCCACCAGCTCCTTGAATTTGAGAGCAGCCTGCCCTTTGGGAGTGGTTTCCTTTACCACATGGGAAAATTTGATAACAATGGGCTCATCCTTTTTCTGTTCCCCCTGGCTGCTCTTTTCACCCCCGGAGCCACAGCCGGCCAGACCGAAAGCCAGTAGACCTGAGAGGGCAAGCGCAGCAGCCTTACGCCAGAAATTTTTCATCCCTGTTACCTCCTTGTAAATTTTTTGATAATTTTTAATTTTACTTGTATTCTATCTAATATGTCTTTAAATGAGAACCTTTTGTTCATATTGATTATTTTGTTCATTTTGGTCAAAAAAAGGAGTTCACCGCAAAAAATAGCGGTGAACCGGTCTGCCCACTGAACCATATTGAATCTCTTTTTGTATCAATTCCTCTTTCTCCAAATATTCCAGGTAGCGTCTTGCAGTCACCCGGGCCACCCCCACCAGTTCCGCTACCTCTTCAGCCGTCAGAGGAATGGCTTTTTGTCTGAGACAGGTAAGCACTTGTTCCAGGGTAAATAAGTTCAAGCCTTTCGGCAGCTCAGTATGCTTGAGCTTTTCCTGAACAATCACCGGCACTGCCAGCTGATCGATATCCTTCTGGTCCACCTGCTCCTTGCTGATCAGCTGTTTGCGTCGCTCCAGATAGGTTTCCAGGGCCTGTTTCAGCCGCTCAAATTTAAAAGGCTTAATTAAATAATCCACTACCCCGAAGCGCAACATCTGCTGAACTGTCTCACTATCCTGGGCCGCGGTAATGGCTATGACGTCCACCGGTAAGGCTGCACTGCGGATCTGCTGAATTACCTGGATACCATTCGTATCCGGCAGATAGATATCCAGAATCACCAGGTCGGGGTGCAGGTACCGGATTTCCTCCACTGCCCTGCTCCCCTGCCGCAATGCCCCTATCACCTGAAAGCCGGGAATCATATTGATAAAGCTCTGGTTCACCTCTACCACCATGGGGTCATCTTCAATCAGCAATACGCGCAGAGGTTGCACCATCCATTACCCCCTCATAACTGAATTTAACCAGAAAAAGGGTTCCCTGCTGGGGCCGTGAGCGCAAAATAATTTTACCTCCGGCGTTTTCCGCCTGCTGTTTGATTAAATACAGGCCCAGCCCTCTCCCCTCTGGCCGTTTGGTAGAATACCCCAGCTGAAAATAGCGGTCAAAATCCACATCAACCAGACCCGGGCCCCCATCGGCCACCCAGAGTATCAATTCCTTTTGATCCTGTTTGATCCCGCATTTCACCCAGCGCTTTTCCTGCTGGCAGGGTAATACTGCTTCCATAGCGTTTTCCAGCAGGTTCCCCATAATCAGCACGATGTCACTGGCAGTCAAATTGGCTGGCAGGGTCTTTAACTCTGATTTTCGGTCCAGTTCAAACCGGATATTCAGTTCCTTGGCCCGACCCATTTTGCCCAGCAACAGCCCGGCAATAGCCGGATCTTTGACCTGTCGCGTAAGAAAAGCTGTGATTTCCTGTTGCTGTTCCGTAATGCGGAAGATATAATCCAGCGCCTCCTGATAACGATGAAGCTGGATTAACCCGGCGATGGTATGGAGCTTATTCAGGTTTTCGTGGTTCTGCACCCGCAGGGCCTCGACAAACTTTTTCACCCCGGTTAATTCTTCCGCCAGCCGCCTTACTTCCGACTTATCCCGAAACACCGCTACCGCCCCGATGATTTTCTCCCGCCAGCGGATGGGCAAGCGATTGGAAACAATGATCTTGCGGTTAAATACCAGTTCCTGATTGAATTGACTGCTGCCGGTGCTGATCACTTCCGGCAGTGCGGTATTGGGGATAACCTCATTTATTGGACGTCCCAGCAATTCTTCCTCTGCTATGCCCAGAATTTGTCGGGCCGCAGGATTAATCAAGGTAATGCGATTTTCCCGGTCGATAGCGATAATTCCTTCATTAATAGCCGCCAGGATCGCCTCCCTTTCTTCCATCAAAGCGGCGATTTCCTCCGGTTCCAGGCCAAAAATGGCCTGCTTGACATGAGCAGCCAGATAAAAAGCACCAATAGCACCAGCGAACAGGGCGAGGATCATCGTCAGATATATACTGCTTTTCCACTCCAGCAGCACTTCCCCCAGGGAAGGGGTCAAAATCCCCACCACTACTACTCCCACCTGGGCAATGCCCCGTTCATCCTTAATCGGGACAAAGGCACGCACAGCTTCCCCGTTGACTCCCACTGCCAGAGAAGTATATTCATTATCGGCAAAGGCCGGTCCCTCATCTCCACCGGCAAAAATCGTGCCGATCCGATTGGCCACCGGATGGGATAAGCGCTTTTTGTTCATATCCAGTACCACAATATAATCTACATTGGTAGCCAGCCGAATCCGTTCCACATAAGGCTGAATAATTTTTTCTGCCCCCGGACGCCCGACATTTTGCTGAATCAAAGGAGATTGGGCCACGGTGCGGCCAATGGCCAGGGCCCGCCGCCCCAGTTCAGAACGAAAATCCTGAACTGATTGCCAGCTCACTACCACCGCCACAATGGTTACCGAAAACATGACGATCAGAAAAGCCAGCAGGGTCATTTTGGTCCGCAAGCGTATAGTCATTCCGGAAAACCTCCCTCATCCCCGCTGCTGCTATACTTCGACATTTTTAACAGCTTCCCTGCCCGAACAAGCGAAAATGTGATAAAAGTCATTGCTATTTCCAAACAGATTAGTTAAAATGGTATTTGTTATAAAAAGTACAATCCGCAGAAGGGAGAGGAAGAAATTGTCACAGCAATTCTGGCGTCGCCTGAGTCAGGCCTTTTTTGTTCTTGCCAGCCTCTGGATCGGCTATCAATTCTATCAGTTTTATCTCTACCTGGAAGGGACTGGGCCTGCTGCCAGCCGTCCCCCCGGAGTAGAAGGCTATCTGCCCATTGCCGCCCTGGTGGGGCTAAAATACTGGCTAACTACTGGTAACTGGGACCCGGTTCACCCTGCCGGCCTGACTTTGCTCCTCTTTTTCCTGGCTATTTCCTGGCTGTTACATAAAGCCTTTTGCAGTTGGATTTGCCCGATCGGCAGTTTATTCGAGAGCGTGAGCTGGCTGGGTCGGAAACTGGGCCTGCCCGGCCATAAACAGCCCTGGCCCCGCCGTCACCTGGTATTGAAAATCCTGGACTGGTTGTTGCGCAGTATCAAGTATATCTTGATGATCTTTTTCCTGTATTACATTCTCCTGGGCATGAGTGGTGAAGAACTGGCCGCCTATCTGCAAACACCCTATATGGCTCTGGCTGATGTAGCCATGTTGCAGTTTTTCCTCAGCCCGGGTACCGTTTTTTTGACGGTGGTAGGTATCTTTCTGCTGGGCAGCCTGTTCGGCACCAATCTCTGGTGTCGCTATCTCTGCCCCTATGGCGCCCTCATGGGACTTATGGGCAGCCTGGGCCTGAGCCGGATCCAGCGGGATAGCAATAGCTGCATTAACTGTCAGGCCTGTAACCGGGCCTGCCCCAACTGGCTGCCAGTGGCTGAATCCCGGCGGGTACACAGCCCCGATTGCCATCTCTGTCTGCAGTGTGTCAGCGCCTGCCCGGTTCCAGGCACCTTAAAGCCCGGTTTCTGGTCCCGCTTTACCGGCAAGGAGGCAATGACTGTCGCAGTACTGGTTCTAGGACTGTTCCTGCTGGTTTACGTTGTAGCCCGGTTGACCGGCCACTGGGATAATGGCCTCTCCATCGATTTTTACCGGCAAATGCGGGCCTTTTATACCGGCCACCCCTGATCAGTTTCCAGCACCGGTATAGCGCCTGATGCCCCGATTCCAGATCAGCACCCCGATTAGGAAAACTACCAGGCCGACCAGCGGAGTTAAAATCCCGCCGGTCAGGCCTTCTTTTTTGCCCAGCAGCAAGGCTGCCGGAAAATAGCCGGTAAAGGCAAAGGGCAATATAAAGGTGAGGATGAAACGGACAATTCCCCGATATACAGTGACAGGATAACGGCCATAAACCGAGATATTATACATAGTGGGCATCAGGGCGATATTGCCTTCAAACCAGAAGGCCAGACTGGCCAGTGCTATGAAGATGCCACCATAGACCAACGTTCCTCCTGTAACCGTCAAAATCAGCACGGGAAAATGCCACCAGCTCCAGTCCAGCCCAGCGGTTTTGGCACCATAAAGCAAAACGAGAAAGCCGCTGACCAGGCTGAGGGCTGATTCCAGTTCAATCTGTTCCAGCATTACCTGAAACAGGGAAGGGGCTGGACGAACCAGGACCCGGTCCAGTTCCCCCTGAAGAATATAGCGACGGGGAACTTCAAAGAAATTGCTGAAAAAAACATTGAACAGAGCATAGGGTAAGAGAAAAAAACCATAGAGAAACAGCATTTCCCCTTCATTCCAACCATTGAGCCTGGGAATCTGGCGAAAAATGACCAGAATCAGCACCAGACTCATAATCTGACTCATAAGATCAGCGAAAAACTGGGCAAAAAAATCTCCCCGGTATGCCAGCAGTTTCTTCAGGTACTGTTTGCTGTATCCGCTAAAAAGCCGCCAGTAATGCATGTTATCCCCCCTGTATCATTAGCCCTTTCAGAGCCCGCTGCCAGAGCAGCCGGGAAATGAAAGCCAGCACCAGAAACCAGAGGACCTGTTCCGCCAGGACCTGCCAGCCTGCAGCCGGACTGATTTTCCCCAGCCAGATCAAGGTGGGCAAATAACTGATAGAACGAAAGGGCAAAAAATCGATGATTTGCTGGGCCCAGGCAGGATAAAAGCTGATCGGAACTAACAGTCCGGAGAGCAAATCCACCAGCACTCGCTTCATCCGCTGAATGCCCGTATTATTATAGGTATAAAAAGTCAGGTAACCGGTAAGCAAATTGAGCTGGGCATTGACCAGAAAACTGCCTAAAGCCGCTAACAAAAACATCCCCCAGGCTGTCAGACTGGACGGTAATTTAAAGGGATAAAAGAGATACATCACTAAGCCGCTAGGAAGAGTAAAGACCAGAAGACGAAAAAGGGCTTCTCCCAGAGCCCGGGCCAGCTTGACCGCCCCGTAATCATAAGGCCGCAACAATTCCAGCACAATCCGCCCTTCTCGCACTTCCAGGGCGATTTCCCTTTCCAGATTATTGAAATAAAAAGAGCGCACTACCCAGGCTACGATTACGTAACTTAGCATTTCCGAATGAGTAAAACCAGCCAGGGGCCGCCTGGCAGCATAGATAGCATCCCAGAGGAAAAAATAGCCACCAATCTGCACCAGGTAGTTGAGCACACCGGTCAGGTTGGAAACCCGGTAAGCCAGCTGTTTCATGAATTCCATGCGGATCAGAGTCAGATATATTCTCATAAGGCCAGGCCTCCCTGGCGATAAATATCGGCGACAATTTCCTCAATAGGTGTCTCCTCAATTTTGATATCCAGTACCGGTAACCGGTTCAGGATAGGCTGCAGGATAGCAGCTGTTGTCACCTCTTGTTCCACAAAAGAGCCATTCCAGATCCGCCCCTCATCCTGAGCCTGCCATCTCACCGGCAGGTGGCCGCAGATCTCCTGCCAGACAATTGGCGCCACCGGTTGTTCCAGTTCAATCCGCAACTGGCGCTCCCGGCCAAATTGCTGGCGCAGGTTGTCCAGATTACCATCATAAATTTTTCTGCCCTGGTCAATAATCACTACCCGCTGACAGAGAGCTTCGATATCCCCCAGGTCATGGGTAGTAAGAAAAATGGTCGTACCGTCTTCCCGGTTTACTTCCTGGAGAAAGCGCCGGATTTCATTTTTGGCTACCACATCCAGACCGATAGTAGGTTCATCCAGGAATATCAAGGGCGGACGGTGAATAAGGGCGGCTGCCAGCTCACTGCGCATGCGCTGACCCAGGCTCAATTTGCGTACCGGAGTATGCAGAAAAGATGATAGAGACAGGCGATCAGCAAAATCGGCAATCCGCTTCTCCAGCAAAGAATCAGGAACCCGGTAGAGCTGACCCAGCAAGCGCAGCGACTCAATCACCGCCAGATCCCACCAGAGCTGGCTGCGCTGGCCAAACACCACCCCGATCTGCCGTACATACCTTTCCCTCTCCTGGTAGGGCGTAAACCCATTGACCAGAAGCCGCCCCGAGCTGGGTACCAGGACCCCGGTCAGCATTTTGATGGTGGTAGATTTACCGGCTCCATTAGCGCCGATAAAACCGATAATCTCCCCCCGCTTCACTTGCAGGTTCAGGTTATCCACAGCCCTGAGGATACGGTAGTCCCGCTGGAACAAATCCAGTACTGCTCCCCATAAACCCTCCCGGCGTTTAAACAAACGAAATTCTTTGGTTAAGTTCACAGTTTCGATGATATAGTCCATCTCCTTTTCTCCTCCTTCGCCTCCCTCATTATAACATAAAATTAGAGCCCCAGGCGTTAAGCCTGCGGCTCTAAATGAAATTGACTTACTGCTTCCTCCATTTCCCTGGTCATTTCCACCAGCTGCTCACTGGCGGTAGAAATTTCCGCAGTCAAACCCTGCAGTTGTTCACTAAGGGCTGACATCTCCTGGGCACTGGCGCTGTTTTCACCAGCCATTTCCGTAATTTTAACCATTACTGTTTCAATAGTCCTGGCCGCAGCACTAATTTCTTCTGCCTGAGCAGCCGATTCCTTAATGGCCCTGGTCAGCTCTTTGACAGCAGCAACAGCACCTTTACCAGCCTGATTAATGTTTTCCGATTCGCCAGCAATCCGTTCCACCTGATTAAACGTACTGTTCATTTGCTGAACTATGGTTTCCAGCGCCTGTCCGGTGCGCTCAGCCAGGCTGATGCCAGTTTCCACTTCTGACTCCCCTTGTACCATACCGTCAACCGCACGCTGGATGCCCGCCTGAATATCGTGGACCAGCTGGCTGATTTCCCGGGCCGCTCCTGCCGACTTTTCGGCCAGCTTTCTCACCTCATCAGCCACCACGGCAAAACCTTTGCCATGTTCGCCGGCCCGGGCTGCCTCAATAGCAGCATTTAAGGCTAGCAAATTAGTCTGTTCGGCAATGTCCACAATCACCTGGATTATCCCATCAATCTGATTGGAAGCAGCCCCCAGGCGTTTAACCTGTTCCGCAGCATAACTGACGGACTGGCGCACTTTGGCCATCCCGGCAACAGTTTCAGCCACTACTTGTCTGCTGTCACTGGCCACCTGCTGCGTCTGGGTGGCCTGATTAGCCAGCTCCTGGTTTTCTTCACTGATTTTACGAATCCCGGCAGCGGTAACAGCTACCATTTTTCTTACTTCTTCTGCCTGTTCACTTTGTTCTTCCAGCAAAGCCGCAATCTGGTTCACGCTTTCAACCAGATTCTCCACTGCACTCAGGGCCTGCTGGCTTTCTCCTACCTGGACATGGGCTTTCTGGTCAACAACCGTTATGGCAGCTGCCAGCTGACCATTGGCTTCCGCCCCATTCTCAGCCCCTGCTGCCATTTGCCGGGCAAAGTGGGTCAGATCAACGGCTTTCATTTTCATGCCTTCTACCAGAGTATACAAATGTTCTACCATTTGATTAAAGCTGCGCTCCAGCTGACCAAATTCATCCTTTCGGCCCAAATTCAATCTGGTATAAAGCTGTCCACTGGCTACCAGCTGCATTCCTGATTGCAGTTCTTTAATGGGCTTTAACAAATGGCGCTGTAAGACAAAACCCAATACCAGCGCACCTACTAGAGATAGAGCTCCTAAACCGATGGTCCGCCAGCGGAAAGCTGCAGCCAGCTGGTCATAATAGGCATTGGGCACACCCACATAAAGTATGCCGATAACTTTCCCTTCCGGGTTTTTGATCGGCTCGTAGATAGTCTGGTACATGCGGCCGACTACTTCTGCCTCACCAAGAAAGGTTTTCTGTTCTACCAGCACTTCCTGGCGAACTTTTTCAGAAACTTTTGTACCCACCGCCCGGCTGCCATCAGGCCTGCGAACATTAGTAGCTACCCGAACATCGCCCTGAAAGATGGTAACGGTATCGCCTGTTTTCTGGCCGATTAAATCCACAGCAGAATAATCATCATTGATCCGGTACTCGCCTTTGTAAAGCTGACCATCGCGAACCTGCCAGGGCCCGGGATATTTGTAATTCAGGATAATTTTACTCATTTCCAGGTCGCTTCGAAGTTTTTGTCTGGCAGCTGCCAGCAACTGGTCTTTGGCAGCTGCTGCAGTATAAAAAGCTAACAATAGCACTGCAAAAAAAGTTAATCCAACTAGTGCTGCATAAAGTTTTCTGGCATAACTCACTCCGCTTCCCCTTTCTTTTTGTTTTTTAGAATTATTTCTACATTTTATGATTAAATCCTGCACAATTTTTGTTTTTTTGACAAAATTTCAACAAAAAACAAGGGATGCCTGTTACAGCATCCCTTGTTTCCTCTCTATATATTTATCCCTTTTACTTACCTTCCCCTAGCTTTCTCCTTCTTTCCAGTTCCCGCAGCTCTACCCGGCGGATTTTGCCGCTGATGGTCTTGGGCAGTGAAGTGACGAACTCGATTTCCCGCGGATATTTATATGGTGCAGTTACATTTTTGACATGTTCCTGCAGCTCCTTGACCAGGGCATCTGACGGCTGATAACCAGGAGCCAGAATGACAAAGGCCTTGACGATTTCTCCCCGCAGTTCATCGGGGCTGGCCACTACCGCTGCTTCGGCCACAGCCGGATGTTCAACCAGAGCGGACTCCACCTCAAAGGGTCCAATCCGGTAACCAGCGGAGAGAATGACATCATCCGCCCGGCCCACAAACCAGAAATAGCCATCCTCATCTTTATAGGCCCGGTCACCGGTAATATACCAGTCGCCCCGCTCGGTGGCTCTGGTGCGTTCCGGGTCTTTCCAGTATTCTTTAAACAATCCCACCGGCCGTTCCGGTTTAATCCTGACAGCAATATCCCCTTCCTGACCGGGGGGCAGTTCATTGCCATCTTCATCGATAACGGAAATATAGAAACCGGGAGCCGGTTTGCCCATGGAACCGAACCGGGGTTCAATGCAGGGCCAGGTGGCTACCATGATCACCGATTCCGTCTGGCCATAGCCATCGCGAATTATGCAACCGGTTGCTTCTTTCCAGACCTCGATGACTTCCGGGTTAAGGGGTTCACCGGCGCCGACACAATGGCGCAGGTGGGGGAATTTATAAGACTTCAGGTCTTCCAGCACCATGACCCGGTAGGCGGTCGGCGGTCCACAGAGAGTGGTAATGGGGTAAGTGGCCAGAAGTTCCAAAGTTTTCTTGGGATCGAATTTCCCGGTGGAATGATGGATGAAAATGGCAGCACCGCAGTTCCAGGGCCCGAAGATAGAGCTCCAGGCTGCTTTAGCCCAGCCGGTATCGGAGAGGTTCCAGTGCAAATCTCCAGGCTTCAGATCCAGCCAGTATTTCCCGGTGACAATATGGCCAATGGGATAGCTGGCATGGGTATGCACAGTCATCTTGGGATAACCGGTGGTACCGGAGGTAAAGAAGATAATAGCCGGGTCATCCGAACGAGTGTTGGCAGTTTCAAATACAGTGGGCTCATTGGCAATCAATTCACCATAATCCAGCCAGCCCTCGGCCTTGCCGCCCACCATAATGCAATGCTTCAAGGTCGGGCATTCATTGCGGATAGCATCCACTTTGGGGGCATTTTCAGCATCAGTTATGATGGCTACCCCTTCGGAAGCTTCAAAACGGTATTTCAGGTCTTTGGGAGTCAACTGGCTCGTCCCGGGAATATAAACAGCCCCAATGCGCATAATTGCCAGAATGCTTTCCCACCATTCCGGCAGCCGGGGTAAGAGCAGGAACACCATGTCCCCTTGCTTGATGCCCAGCTTGCTGAGAGCATTGGCCAGCTGCTGGGACCGTTCGGAAAAGTACTTGAAGGTATACTTGGCTTCATTGCCGTAGTCATCCACCCACCACATGGCCAGTTTGTCCGGATCCTGGGCCCACTTGTCCACTACATCCCGGGCGAAGTTGAAATACTCCGGCACCTGATGCTTGAACTCAGCATAGACCTTATCATAGTCCTCCATATTGGGTTTGCGCAAATCTTCCATCCCTTCTCTACCCCCTTGTCTTCTTTGTATTTTCAGCATAAACAAAAATAGACCAGCCGACAACATCGGCTGGTAAAAAGTAGATTTTCTACCCTGAATGGTGATTTGTTGTCTGTGAACAGCCATTCAGGAAGTTATTGTACATTTACACTGGATTTGTAGACTCCGGCAGTACCGCTATTCTGGCAGTAGACAATATTATGCGGGTTTGTCCCTACTTTGCTCAAGGCAAAAGCTGGCCAGGGATGACCGCAATCCACCAGCTGGGTGGGACCGGTAGGAGCGGTAACTGTTCTGATATCCGAACCATAGATTTTACCGCTACTAGCAGACCAGACTACCAGCTGGTTGGTCACCAGTTCCGCCTTGCCGATAGCAAAAGCGGTAGGAGCAGCACCACCAGGATAGCTGTTTTTAATGACTGGATATTTGGCGCCGCCGCTGATGGCATAGAGCTGCAAATCATAGCCACTGCTACTGTATAAAACATAATTGGGACTGATATCATGCAAGCGCTTGGCTCCGGATACATCCGTCTTGGTAGAATTACTGATATTATGCAATTTGATGAAATTGGTACCACCATTTAAAGTCTCATAAGCCACATGCGTAGTAGTTATACGGGCACGGGCCAAATAGGCCGCACTGGAATCTATGGTTGTTTCTGCCCCATTGGGCAAGGTTTTCATGTAAATAATCGCCCGGGAGTAACTGATTCGGCCATCAGTCCCCACCGTCTCTGTCCATTCTGACCAAACCGCCTTGCCACCAGCTACATCAGGAAAGGCTTTTTTCGTAGTGAGCCGGGAGGGGACTAAATCTGTAATGGTTTTAGTGGTTAAATCCAGGCAGAAGATTTTACTCAGTCCATTGTAAATGGTTGTGAAAACCAGATAGTTGCCATCTAGCGCCACCTCAACAATTTCTCCCACATTGGCTTTGGTAACCAGTTTTTCCACCGAAGAGTCACTGAGTTTAATCCGGGCCAGATCGCCACCACCGTCAATAAAATAGGCATAAGTCCCATCTACCTGCAGGGTCATGGCCTCCGGCACAGCCTGCATGGGGATCGGTGAAAGCAAAGCTGAACTATTGAGATTGACGGCTGCATCCCCTGGCATTAGCAAGAATATCGAGGATAGTGCAAGTGCTAACAAGGTCAAGCCGGCAGCGGCTTTAACCATTTTTTTCATTCTCTGTCCCCCTTTGTGCAATATGTTACTATTCCTTTTCGCCACAAAATTACAGATTCCTGCAAATTACATTAAAAAAATAGAAGTTTGTTCATTTTTAGCGAACAAACTTCTACTACTATAAGTAAAATTAGCGTAATCCCGACTGTATGATGATTTCAGGCACCACTTCTTCCCAGGCCACCGCCATAATATGCACTCCTCTTACTCCCGGAATCTGGCGCAGTGCCTGAATTTGTTCCACCACAACCCGCACCGCTTCCTGTTTGGGATTTTCAGCCTGTTTCAAGCGCTGGATGAGCGCATCCGGCACAATCATGCCGGAAACATTTTTTTGCATGTATTCCGCCATGCGCACCGATTTAACCGGTGTTACTCCCGCCAGGATAAAAGCCTGTTCATGTAAACCCCGTTGCCGTACCAGTTGCATAAAGCGGTCAAAGCGCTCCAGGTCAAAAATACACTGGGTCTGGATAAAACGGGCACCGGCCCGGATTTTCTTTTCCAGTCTCAGTACCCGGTACTCAAAGGGATCGGCAAAGGGATTGGCAACAGCACCGACAAAAAACTGCGGCGGTTCGCCATGTAACGGTTCACCATTGAAGAATTTGCCCTCCCGCAGGCGTTGCAAACCGCGAATGAACTGGATGGAATCAATATCATAGACATTGGCCGCAGTGGGATGATTGCCAAAAGTCTGATGGTCACCGGACAGGCAAAGAACGTTTTTCAGCCCCAGGGACCAGGCCCCCAGCAAATCGGACTGCAGGGCAATGCGGTTCCGGTCCCTCACAGTCATCTGTACAACTCCTTCTACTCCGGCAGCCTGAACGTGAAAAGCCCCGGCAATGGATGAGAGACGGCAAATGGCAGTCTGGTTGTCAGTAACATTGAGGGCATCCACATAAGGAGCCAGCAGTTCAGCATGATGGCGGATAGTGCTGGCATCCGCTCCTTTCGGGGGCCCGACTTCTGCGGTAACCACGAACCTGCCAGTTTCCAGCAACTGTTGGAGACGGCTCATAGGCTCACCTCCTCCCGGATCAGCCGCCGTGGACCTCCATCCCGGGCCAGGCGCCAGTCCTTTTCCTCCTCTATTTCCAGTAACTGCTCCAGCCGGCCCAGGGCCGTCATACGGTCGATAATGAGCTGCCAGGCACAGGGATTGTCTTTAACTTCACAGCGGCCATTCTGACTGCCACCACAGGGACCATTGAGAATGCGTTTGGCACAGCGGGCGATGGGACATATGCCACCGGTGCGGTGGAGCAGACATTGCCCGCAAAGGCCGCAGCGTTCCTCCCAGTGGCCATGGGCCACCGCACCCCCGGCAAATTTAGTATCCACCCCGGGTATAACCCAGTGGTGGGGAAATTTTTCTGCCAGAAACTGTACTCCTACCCCACAGGCCAGGGAGATGATTACCTCCACATCCTGAGCCAGGTTTTCCAGTTCCTCCAGGTACTCCCACTCACACTGGCGAATGCAGGTATGTTCTTTTATCTTCAGCGAACGTCCCTCCCCCGCTGCCAGAATTTGCAGGGAGGTGGCCAGAATCCCTGCTTCCCGGGCCCCTCCGGCCAGACAGACAGTTACACACTCGGCACAGCCCACTATCAATACCTTTTCCACTCCTGCCAGTAGCTGATAAAGCTGGCGATAGGGTTTGGGTTCAGCGACAATCATCCCCAGCTACCTCCCTTCTATTGAGCGGATTGGGTCCTAAAGCGAGAATCCGCTCTGTCATTTCCTCCACAATCTCTTTGAAGCGAGGGCCCATAGAGCCGGAGAGATTGAACATTTCTAACCGTTCCCGGCCCAGTCCCAGTTCATCCAGGATTTTTTTCGCCGCTTCCACCCTTTTACGGGCTCGCAGGTTGCCTTTCAGAAAATGGCAATCTCCCTCCAGACAGCCGGCTACAAAAACCCCATCGGCTCCCTGCAGAAATGCCTCCAGGATTACCCGCACATCTACCCGGCCGGAACAGGGCTGTTCCACCAGCCTTACTGCAGGGGGATATTGCAGACGCATGGTACCTGCCAGGTCGGCGGCAGCATAAGCACAGTAATAGCAACAAAAGGCGATGATTTTGGGCTCAAAATCCTTCATCCTACCTACCCCCTTTGCTGGTGTACGCCAGAGCCCTGACTTTGGCCGCCAGATAATCCTGATGGTAATGGGCCAGCTCCAGGGCCTGACCGGGACATTCACCCACACAGGTACCACAGCCATGGCACTGGACAGGATTGATTTCCGCCACCATATCGGCATTGATGTGCGGGACCCCGTAAGGACAGACCCGGACACAGGTAAGGCAGGCTGCACACTGCTCAGGTCTAGCCATAAAGGCCACTACTCCACCAGCTAGCAAGTGGCGGCGGGAAAGAATGGTAGCTGCCCGGGCCGCCGCCCCCGCCCCCTGGGCAATGGCTTCTGCCAGCAGTTTGGGCGCATGAGCCGCACCAGCCAGATAAAAACCAGCGGAAGGAAAATCCAGGGGGCCCAGCTTGGCATGGGTTTCCACCAGCAGACCCTGTTCATTGCGATGCACCTTGAGCAAGGAAGCAAGTTGACCCAGATCCGCCGGGGGCCGGGCCCCTGTTGCCAGCACCACCCCTTCCTGCCGGAGATTGAGCCGGGGCCAATTTTCTTCGTAGCGGAAAAAGCGGATTTTTTCCTGGCGAGCCTGGCGGTATTCTTCTTCCAGGAAACCATAGCTGCGCATCTCCCGGAAATGGATGTGAACCTGCAGCCGGGGCCAGCGGCTTTTGAGCTGGCGGGCCAACCGCAGCCCCTGCAGACAACAGGTGCGAGAACAGAAGGATACCGGACCTAAGGGCTGGGAGGCACAGAGGACAATGCTGATCCGCTCAAAAGCAGGTTGCCAGTCAGGTTCTTTTTCCAGCAGTTGGGTCACCTGCCTGAGGCTTAACCAGCCCTCGCCCAGGTTGGCCGTCAAATCCGGATCAGGTTCTGCTTCCTCCAATCCTGTTGCCACAACCACCGCTCCGTGTTCCACCACTACCGGTCCGGCAGGCGTCTCAATGCGGGAGCGGAAATGGCCCTGATGGCCTCCGATCTCGGTCAGATGCGACCGGGTATAGATACTGATCAGGGCATGAGACTGAACCCGCTGCCTCAGGTCAGCAATAACGCTTTCATCCCCGGGGTAACCAGCCAGGCCACCCAGTTCCTCCTTTTTTTCTACCAGGTGAACAGGAAAGCCCATTTCCGCCAGGTTATAGGCGGCTGCCATTCCGGCCGGTCCTCCCCCGATTATCAAAGCCTGATTCACTACTGGTACTGGATGCAGTTGCAGAGGACGATGCAGGGCCACTTTGGCAACAGCCATTTTCACCAGGTCAATGGCTTTGGCCGTGGCCGCTTCCGGTTCCAGCCGGTGCACCCAGGAACACTGATCGCGGATATTGGCCATTTCAAACAGGAACTGATTGAGACCTGCTTCCTTTAGTGCTTCCCGGAACAGCGGCTGGTGGGTGCGGATCGTACAAGAAGCCACTACTATCCGGTTCAGCTGGTGTTCATGGATGCGGTTAATAATCTGTTTCAGAGAATCCTGGGAACAGGAATATAGGAATTCCTCCGCCCAGACCACACCTGGCAAACGGGCAGCAGCCTCTACCACCCGGGGCACATTTATCACAGCAGCGATATTGATCCCACAGCGGCAGATAAACACCCCGATGCGCGCTTCCTCCTGACTAACATCCCGTTCCGGGGGATAGGTTTTGGGCTGGACCAGAGTATGACGTCCCGGGGCCAGCAGAGCGGCGATTCTGGCTGCAGCAGCACTGGCACTGGCTACTGTCTCAGGAATATCCCGCGGTCCCTGGAAAGCTCCTGCCACAAAAACCCCGGACCGGCTGGTCGCCACCGGGTCTTCCGGTGGGGTCCAGGCAAAGCCGTACTGGTTGAGCTCAATCCCGGCCGCCCGGGCCAGTTCCTTTGCCCCTGCCGGTGGCTCTACCCCTACGGCCAGCACCACCAGGTCAAATTCCTCTTCTGCTGCCTGACCCTCCCGGCTAAACTGGACCAGCAGTTTTTTTCTTACAGGGTCATATTTTACTCCTGCCACCATAGAGCGAATAAAGCGCACTCCCTGCTCCCGGGCCGACTGGACATAGCGGTCAAAATTTTTGCCATAGGCCCTCAGGTCCAGATAAAAAATGGTGGGCTCGATTTCCGGGTCATGTTCACGGGCAATGATGGCTTCCTTAACCGAATACATACAGCAGATGGATGAACACCAGGAGTTACCCCGACAGGCATCCCGGGACCCTACACACTGGATAAAAGCGATTTTACGGGGAGTCTGCCCGTCACTGGGCCTGACCACATGGCCCTGACTGGGTCCGGTGGAACTGAGAATGCGTTCAAATTCCAGGGATGTAACCACATCAGGGTAAATCCCATAGCCCAGCTCCCCGTAACGGCGAGCATCAAACAAACTGAAACCGGGAGCCAGCAAAACCGCTCCAATGGCTATTTCCCTTTCTTCTGCCTGCTGGTCATGGGCGATGGCCTGTTTCTTACAGGCGCTCTCACAGAGACGGCATTCACAACAGCCGCCACAATTCAAGCAACGGGCAGCCTCCTGGCGGGCCAGTTCCTCACTGTATTGCTGTACCACTTCCGCAAAGGTCTGCCGTCGTTCCAGCGGATGCAATTTACTGGCCGCTACCCGGCGCTGCCGCTGCACCCGGGCCAGCTCTTCCGGGGTCCAGCGGGCTTCGGGCAGGAAGCGGCGCTCCCGGCCCTGGTAGAGATCCAGGCCGTTCAGGTAACGATCAATCGATTCCGCCGCTTCCCGGCCGGCAGCACAGGCTTCCACCAGAGTTTTGGGTCCAGTCACAGCATCGCCGCCGGCAAAAACGCCAGGCAGACTGGTGGCCAGGGTGACAGGGTCCACTTCGATAAGACGGCCCCGGGTTTTAAGACCGGGATGTTCCCCCAGGAAGGATTTTTCCGGCGCCTGGCTGACAGCGATAATCACTGCATCTACCGCCAGTTCCTCCTCCGAACCGGGAATACCCCGGGGCTGCCGCCGCCCGTCCGGTCCAGGAGGCCCCAGCTGGTTTTTCTGGATTTTAATCGCCTGAACCCGCTCTTGACCCAGGAAGGCTAATGGGGAAGTCAGGAAACGGAATTCCACCCCTTCCTCCCGGGCTTCCACCACTTCTTCCGGTAAAGCAGTCATTTCCTCTTCCGTGCGCCGGTATATAACAGTCACTTCTTCTGCCCCCAGGCGCAAGGCAGTACGAGCAGCATCCATAGCGGTGTTGCCGCCGCCGATCACCGCCACTTTGCGCCCCAGGACAGGTCTTTCCCCTAATGCTACCTGGCGGAGAAAGCTGACCCCGTGATAGATACCATCCAGTTCTTCCCCGGGCAATCCCAGAGTCTGAGGCTCATGGGCACCGATGCCCAGAAACACCGCCTGGAATCCTTCTTTTTCCAGGAGACTGGTGATAGTTCTTTCCCCACCGATGGGACTATTAACCCGAATTTCTACCCCCAGCCGCTGAACTAGCTCGATTTCCTTCTGCACCAGAGCTTTGGGCAAGCGATATTCGGGGATACCAACCTGCATCATACCTCCGGCTACCGGCAAGGCCTCAAAAACCGTAACCTGATAACCCCGTCGGGCCAGGTGATAGGCACAGGAAAGACCTGCTGGTCCAGACCCCACCACCGCTACTCGTTCCTGCCGCCTGATAGCCGGACGTATATCTTCATCCCTGAGTTCTTCCAGCACCTTGACCCCAATAAAGCGTTTGATCCGACTAATGGCCACCGGTTCCTCTACCTGCCCCCGCTGGCAAACCTGTTCACAGGGATGGTGACAGACGGTACCGCAGATGATGGGAAAAGGAATAGCCTCACGAATAATATCCCAGGCCTCCCGCCAGCGCCCCTGGGCCGCCAGGGCAACATAGGCGTGAACATTGATTCCGGCTGGACAGGCCAGACGACAGGGACTGGTCCCCCGCTTGCTGATCAAATATTTATTAGGCACTGCCTGGGGAAAAGCTTTATGCACAGCTTTGCGCCGGTTCAGGCCCTGGTTAAACTCAGCGGGCAGTTCCACCGGACAGACCTGTTCACATTCCCCGCAGGCAGTGCATTCTTCCTCTTTTACATAGCGGGGCCGCACCCTCAGCCGGGCTGTGAACTGACCTGGCTCTCCCTTTAACTCCAGTAAATCGGTGCAGGTAGAGAGGCGAATATTGGGATGATTCAGAGTGTCAGTCATTTTGGGACCTAACAAACACATCGCGCAATCATTGGTGGGAAAAGTTTTATCCAGCTGGGCCATGGTTCCCCCCAGACTGGGGCCGATGGTGACCAGATGAACCAGATGCCCGCTTTCCGCCAAATCCAGGGCGGCAGTCATCCCCGCTGGTCCGCCCCCTACCACCAGAGCTGCTCCTATCACTTGTTCCGGTTTCATCTGCTCACCCCCAGTGCTGCCACAATCAATTCTGTAAAATAGCGAACCGGCAGCTTTTTGCTGCCCCCTTGCCGCCAGGCCAGATTGGCATAACAGAGGGGACAGGCAGTAACTATTTCCGCAGCTCCGGCCTGTCGCGCAGCCTCCACAATCTTTTTAACCAGTTCGGAAACAACCTGGCCATGGGGCACGGCCATGCTGCCCCCACAACAAGCGGTTTTGTAGGACCAGAGCACAGGTTCTGCTCCCAAAGCCAGCAACAGTTGATCAAGCCGCCGGGGCTGTTCAGGATCATCAAAGGCGATTTCCGCTGGTCGTACTAACAGGCAACCATAATAAGGCGCAATTTTGCGCCCGGATAGCTGTCCCCGGGCCCGTTTCTCTATTTCCTGTAAAAGCCCGGCTTCAGTCATCAGTTCCAGCAGATGCCGGATCTTCAGGTCCGGTCCGGCCTGACGGGCCAGCACGTTGTAACAGGCAGCACAAGGGACCAGCACTTCTCCCAGCCCCGCCTTGCGAGCCTGCTTTAAATTGCGCTGAGCCAGGGCCTCCCCTACCGGTGGCAACCAGGCATGGCCCGGGGTCGCTCCACAGCAATTCCAGTCCGGTACTTCCCTGACCTCAATCCCCAGCAGAGCCAGGGCCTTGCGGGCAGTATCTTCATAAAGCTGGGCTGTGGAATGCAGGGAACAACCGGGAAAATATCCGTAAACCATTCTATGCCCTCCCTTCCCGCTGCAGCAAAGCCGCTACCTCAGATCGCCCCTGAATGGGCTGGGGCAGAAGACGTAAATTGCCCTGCCTTAGCAACTGCCAGCCCAGAGCCAGGTCCGCCAGCCAGCGGCCGGTCCGCCATTTATACCCCAGTATCATACCCAGTTCATAGACCCGGCCCCAGCGGGCCACACTGGCTAGAAAACTCTGGTAAAAAGCCGGCAATGGGGATGGGGTTACCATTTTCTGCAGCCAGGCTTTCTGTTTCAAACTAGCGGTAACTTCCCCCGCATCGATTCCGTTTGGACAGCGGGCAGCACAGGTACCGCAGTGCAAACACAGCCAGAGGCGATTGGACTGTAGGGCCTCTCCTTCTCGTCCCAGCAACAACAGTTCCACCAGCCGGGCAGGTCCGATGTCCGTCCAGGGAGCTACCGGACACCCGGCGGTACACTTCTGACACTGGTAACAGCCATCAACTGGCAACATACCGGTCACCTCCTCGTGTTGCTTTAATTACATGCAAGGGACACTCCAATTCCTCCCCCTTCCCGGTAAAATGTCAATACCGCCTGCTCAAGAACAAAAAAAGACAGGTAAACGGTTAAAACCATTTACCTGTTAAATGTCTTCTTATCTGTCGCGCAACAGTCCCAGCTGTTCCAGTCTGCGATACAAAGTGCTGCGGGCAACTCCCAGTTCCCGGGCCGCCCGGGCCAGATTACCCTGACAGCGCTTGATGGTATTGAGAATGGTTTCTTCATCCAGGGAACGCCGCATGGTTTTGCTATTTACCGGCTCCAGCCGAAGGGATTTGCCCTCCATGAGAAATTCCGGTCCTAGCTCCGCCGGGGTCAACCAGGGCCCCTGCGCTACATTGACTGCCCGTTCGATTACATTTTCCAGCTCCCGCACATTCCCCGGCCAGGAATACCGCACCAGCAGCTCTTCGGCCCGGGGATGAAAGCCCCTGATCTGCTTACCCAGCCGCTCAGTCATCTGTTGCAGGAAAAATCTAGCCAGAGGCATGATATCATCCGGGCGCTGGCGCAAGGGCACCATCTGGATGGTCAGGACATTCAAACGGTAGTAGAGGTCAAGGCGAAAACGCCCTTTTTCCACTTCCTCCCGCAAATTCTTGTTGGTAGCCGCAATCACCCGTACATCCACCGGAATAACCTGCTGGCCCCCGATACGCATCACTGTCCGTTCCTGCAAGACTCTGAGCAAATGGGCCTGCATTTCCAGGGGCATTTCCCCGATTTCGTCCAGAAATACTGTCCCGCCATCAGCCAGCTCGAATTTACCGGGGTTACCACCCCGTTTGGCCCCGGTGAAGGCTCCTTCCGCATAGCCGAACAGCTCAGAACCGATCAGTTCCCGCGGCAGGGCGGCACAGTTGATAGCGATGAACGGTCCGCTGGCCCTGGGCCCGGCATTGTGAATAGCCTGAGCAAAAACCTCCTTGCCGGTACCGCTTTCCCCCAGCAAGAGCACGGTGGAATTGCTGCGGGCCGCCTGGCGAGCTAGCTCCACTGTCCGCAGAAAAGCCGGGTTAGTACCGATCAGGTCATTAAAACTGAAGCGGGCCCGGGCTCCCACCATTTTAGATACCAGCTGTCTTACTTTCTGGATTTCCCTGACCACCACTACCATCCCCACCAGCCGTTGCTGGCTGTTATAAATAGGCCGGCAGGAGACAGTACAGTGAATCTGCCCCCGCCAGCTTTCCTGTTGCCACTCCTCCTCGGAAATTTCCTCCGCCCGGGTCAGGGCCCGGCTGACAGGGTTACCTTCCCCCAGGATTTCGTCGATTCTCTGCCCAATGGCCCCCTCGCTGTTTAACCGCAAAATCCGGGCCGCCGCCTGATTCAAACGGGTTACCCGGCCTTGCTCATCCAGAGCCAGTAATCCTTCTGAGATAGCCTCCATAATGGCGCTCTGATAACGATTTAACACCGTCATTCTCTCCAGCGCCCGATTGATTTTTAACTGCCCTTCAATAGCCTGGGTAGCGGCTACTACCATCCCTAGCGTGTGGCTATGCACCTTTTCAAAGCTGCCCGTCATGCTGATAGCGCCCAGAGGTTGGCCAGCCAGGCCCATAATGGGAGCGGCAGAACAGGTCCAGGGATGCAGGCCCTCAAGATAGTGTTCGGCAGCAAAAACCTGAATAGGCCGAAGTAAGCGCAAAGCCAGCCCGGTGGCATTGGTGCCGCTCACCCCTTCCGCCAGGCAGGCACCAGGCACGAGACGACATTCACGAGCCAAACGCAGGGTTTCCGGGTCCCCAACGCTTTCCAGCAAATAGCCCTCTTCATCCACCAGGGATACGATAAACCCGGAGCCCTGGACAAAAGAGTAGAGAGATTTTAAATAGGGAGTAGCCAGATTGATTAACTCTTCCCTTTCCCGCCGCCGGCTGAACAATTCTTCCTTGCCCAGCACCAGCGGTACTTTTTTTAGCTCCGATTTGATCCCGGCCTGGCGGGAACGCCGCCAGGACTCGGCTATTTCCGGCCTCAGGTGCTCCTGGTTTATTCCAGCCCGGCCCTGACGCTGAAATTCCAGCCAGGCCTGATACAAATGGTCAGAGAGCAGATGTACCATCCCGCACTCCCCCTCTTGTTCCTGTCTGCACAAAAACAGAACCGGCCCTGTTCGGACCGGTTTGCCCATTCCACCCTATGCGCCTTTTTCTCCACCAAACCTGTTGCATAAGCGTCCGCCCCTTTTTCCCCTTTGCTTTCAATGTACCTTTTTTTCAGCAAAATTGAAACAGCCGGGCGGCCAATGGTCAAAATCAGCAGTTAAAGGTCATGATAAATCGGTTTCGCAGAGGGGACAGCGGTCATCCCACTCAGACCAGCACTGGTTGCACATAATCAAACCACAATCACACAGTTTTACATCCAGAGCTGTCTTTTTCTCCTGGCAGGCTCGGCAGAAATAGACGGCCGTAACCGAAGTTACAATCGCCCCCCGCCGCACCTCCTTTAACTCCATTTTCTGCACCAGGCGCAATTGGGGCTTTTCCGGGCCAGGCAGCACTTCCGGCATCCCTTCGGGATAGCGAATTTTATCCACCGCCATCTTCCATTCCTCCTTTCCGCCGCTCCTGCTTTCGGCTGCTTTTGACTATTATCCTAGCAAGAGCAATGCCCGCTGCGGGCCTTATCGGCGAAAAGAAGTTTTTCGTCCCTCAATGGTTATTCAGGCAGTTTAATTGTTATGCGGCCTCTTCCCAGTGTCCCAGCATCTGTTGCATACTGTCTTATCCCGCCAGCAGCAAGGCACATACTTCAGGCACCTTCTCCCAGTAGTTTACAGCCTTATTTAGTTTGGCGGCGTATTTCTCCTGATTCCAGCCTTCTTTGCGGTAAAAATAGCGATTGGCCAGGCGCCAGAATTTCTGGGGAAAAGTGAGAAAAGCAGCGATCACCGTCTTTTCCTCAGCTGACAGGGGGCGTATCTCCTCATAAGCGGCCAGAATGGCTTCTGCCTTTTCCCTCTGCCAGCCCTGGCGCTTCATAGCCCGTTGCAACAACCGGGCCACATCGGCTGCTGGTAAGTCCTGGCGACAATAATCGAAATCGATTAAATAAGCATGCCCATCCGGATGAATAATGAAATTACGGGCCGCCACATCCCGATGGATAAAAGCCTGAGCTCTTTCAGCTTCACTAGCCACCACCTGGTACTGGCTGCTGTTGAGTACTTCCAGAGCCTGCCTGGCCAGTTGCAAACCCCGGGGCAAAGCCTGCAAAAATCCCCGTTCAAAGGAATTGAGTTTTCCCTTCATGGCCAGCAGTTTTTGAAAAGCCTGCAACTCCTCAATCCTTTCCTCATATTTTTCCGGCCAGGCCCAGTACATGGTTTTGGGCCGGCTGCCCGGCGGTGGTGTCAGCCCATGAGCCACCTGATGCAAAGCCGCCAGGGTCCGGGCTGCCTGCAAGCAATCCTGCCGGCGGCGAAAATCACAGCCCCTACCCTGAACCCAGCCCGTGGCCAGCCAGCTCTCTCCCCCCTCCTGCCAGATTGCTTCGCCCTGCCCTGTCAGTACCAGGGGAGCAAACCAGGGAAACTGCTTTTGTTTTAAATACTGAAGGGCAGCTGTAATAAACGCCAGTCGTTCCGGACTGGTAGTAGGTCGTTTTAAAGCAAATTCCCCTTGCCGGGACAGCACTTTCCAGACTGTATCATTGATTCGTCGAAACCTGGCTTTTTCCCAACCGTAAGCCTCTGCTATTCTTTTCATAAAAAAATTCCCCCTTTGGCACAGTTTATGCCCGGGGGAAGAAAGGAGTTATTTTTTCTTTTTTCTTTTTGCTTTCGCCTTTTTCTTCTTTTTCGCCTGTTCAGCCAGTTTTTTCTGGGCCTCGGCCTTGAGCCGTTCCTGCTCGGCCAGGTATATCCGCCAGTCTGGCAGTTTCCCCTGCAGAATAGCTCCCGTCGGCGTGAGAGGTACCTTGAGGGCCAGGACCTGGCCCTCAAGGTCTGCCCCATAGACTACATCCCCCATTGCTGCCGGTGCCGCCAGCATAAAGGCATCCCCTGTCTTGTACTGCCAGCTGAGGCGGCCATTCTGAGCATCGATCCCAATTAAGCCACCATAGAAGGTGTTCCAGACCAGCTGACCACCCACCAGAACGGGTCGGGTATCATAGATGGTCTTGCCGCTATTAAATTGCCATAATTCCTTGCCGGTCAGAGGATGATAAGCATACAAGCGGCCACTGACAGCATTAACAAATACCGCCTGTCCCTGTACCAGCGGTGCACCATAGCCTCCTGCCAGTTTGGCCTTCCAGGCCAGTTTGCCGTCCAGCTGGTCCAGAGCAAAGAGGGAATAGCCGCCCTGGCGTTTGTCCGCAGGGGCAACGGCATAGACCAGCCCATACCCTACCGCCATCGGTGCGGTAGCCGGAGCATAATAAAATCCGCTATTGATCAGGGTCTTCCAGAGAAGCTTGCCGCTATCGGCCGCCAGGGCATATACGTAACCATCGTTACTACCTACAAAAAGACGGTTACCAGCCAGCACCGGCTGGGCCCGTAGACCCCCGCCGGTTTTATAGTTCCAGACAATCCCACCATTTTCAGGAGCCAGTGCCACTACCTGCCCGGTAGCCAGGGCACAGATCAGGTACTTGCCGCTCCATATCGGTGTAGCCAGGGAACCCGCCGGTAACTTAACCTGCCAGAGCACCTGGCCTTCGTCATTAACAGCGGCAGCCCAGCCATCCACTGCCACAGCCATGGCTCCCTCAGGGAAAAGCACTGCTCCTCCCACCAGAGCCTCCCCTTCCGGGCTCACCTGGTATGACCAGAGACGGTTACCGGTGAAGCGGTCCAGAGCCGTCAGCTGCCCATCACTGGAAGTAACCAGCAGTTGTTTGTTCCAGGGCAGTGGAGCAGACTGGACACTGCCCTTTACTTCAGCCTGCCAGAGCAGAGCCGGTTGACCGGTAACCTGGAAGGTTTGATTGAGATGGTAGACCTGGCCGCCGGAAAAAACCAGGCGAACTGTAGCCAGATGCTGACCAGGGGTAGTAATCTGCCAGTTCAGCTGCCAGCTGCCATCAGGCCGGGGAGCGAGTTTCTGCCAGTTGCCAGACCGGTCTACCCGGGCTTCAATACGCTCAGGACGTTCTTCCCCGGATAAGCGCAGGCTGATTCCCGTAGCCGCAGCCTGCACTTCCGCTCCTTGCAGGTTAACAGTTTCGCGAGCTGAAACTTCCGCCAGCTTTTTCAGCCAGGGGAAACCGATCTGCTTATGCCAGAGGGTCAATTTCCCCTCTTTGATTTGAACCAGGGCATAGCCACCATCCACAATGGCTTTCACCATAAAAAAGGGACGACCATTGCGGTTCCACTGCAGGTGGCTGTGGCCATGTCCGGCAAAATAGGCCAGAACATTATAGCCTTGCAGTATTTCCAGTACCTGATCCTCATTATCGATAAAGCGGTTACTAAAAGCCAGCGGATGATGGCTGAAAACCAGCACCGGCGTACCAGGAGCCAGCCGGGCCAGGTCAGCTTGCAACCAGCTGAGCTGGGGTCCATCGATATGGCCATGGGTAGCACCAGGGATAGCTGAATCCAGGATAATAAAATGGTAGCCCTTATAATCAAAGGAATAATAGCTTTTGCCTCCCTGCCCGAACAGCCGGGCCCAAACGGGTTTGGTTTGATCACTCCAGCGGCTGTCATGGTTGCCCAGGGCGTTGTACAAAGGCACCTTTAGAGGGCTGACCGCCTGGCGATAAGCATTGATTTCCCAGGCCAGTCCTTTTTCCGTCATATCACCCATGTGAATGACAAAATCCAGGGCCACAGGATTCTGGTTGAGTTCAGTTACTGCCAGCCTGGTTCGGGCCAGGCCTGTACTAAAACCCACATGGGAATCGGTAATTACAGCAAAGGTTAAGTCCGCAGCCGGATCCAGGTAGCCCTGGTAGACTGCCGCAGCCACAGTTTCGGAAGCCCGGGCCAGCCCAGGCCAGCACCAGGCCAGAACCAGGCTCAAGAGGAATATTAACTTACGCATAACTCCAGTCCCCTTTAAAAACAAATTTAATGTAAATAAAGTTTTATTCTATCTAGCTCTTTTTCTAAAAGAAATCGGCGAAAGGCTGTACTTTCCTGTAAAGCTGCCAGCAAACCCGCTTCCAGTTTACGGTCTCCTGGCCCTTTCCCGGGTCCTTTTTGCAGAATCAGCTCTTCCTCTTCTACTTCTAATATTTGCAGAAAATGACGGGCCTGTAATACCTGCAGACCAAGAAAAACAGTTTCCACCGTTTCCCCCAGCCTGGCTGCCGCCTCTTCCAGGTTAATCCGCCCCAGAAAGGGAGGCAAAAGGGCCAGGTTATGTTTCAAGAGTGCCAGCAAATTCTGGAGGAAATCATCAGCCCTGCCCAAATCTGCTCTGCCAAAAGCCAGTACCAGCCGCCGGGCCCCGGTCAAGGCCAGCATTTCCCGCAGCTGGCGTTCCGATGGCGGTGGTTTCAACAAAACCAGGGTTTCTGCCCTGACTGGCGGAGTATACCCTTCACCCCACTGATAATACCAGCTCTCCTGCCAGAGCGGCAGTTGCCGCCCTTCCTCCCTCCAGTTGCGCCAGTCCTCAATAACCAGATTGAGGGCTGGCTGTGGTCCCGGCAGGGTGCGAGCCAGAAAATCCAGGCAAATCAGCTGCGTACTTTCCTTCTGCCAGACTGGCTGCACCAGCAAATCCCCCCGGGTTCCCGGCACAATTTGTTCTGCCCGTTCCGCCGCCAGCCACCAGTTCAACGTTTGTCCTATTCCCTGCTGTCTGATGGTAAGCTTCAAATGGCGTTGAGCCAGGACCTGGGTCGAAACTATCTCCACCCCTTCCAGTAGAAATACAGGAGGGGGATTGCCTGGTCCAAAAGGCTTCAATTCCTGCCATTCCCGGGCCAGTTCCGGGCTTAACTCGGTCAGATTGAAAGGTAGATCATACAGCAGGGTTGTAGTGGTCGGCAGATTTTGCTGCTGTTGCATCAAAACCGATTTGAGAGTGGTGGTAAAAGCTTCCCAGTTCAGGCGAGGCAGGGAAAATCCGGCTGCTTCCGCATGACCGCCATATTTCTGCAAATGAACTTCAGCCTGTTGCAAAGCCTCCCGGCAATGGTAACCTGCCGGTGCCCGGGCAGAACCGGTCAGGGTTTCCCCATCTTCCTTCAATCCTGCCAGCAATACCGGCACCCGATATTTTTCGCAGAGGCGCCCGGCCACTATTCCCAGTACGCCATGATGCCAGTGCGGCTGCCAGAGCAGAATGGGTTCACCCGGTTGCCAGCCCCTCAGGCGCAATAATTCTTCCGCTTCCTGCCCCATTTCATCCCCGATGGCTTTGCGTTGCCGGTTCAGCAATTCCAGCCTGCGGGCAATTTCATCTAACCTGGTTTCATCACGGCCAATCAACAATTCTACCGCCAGGCGAGCATGGTCCAACCGCCCGGCGGCATTGAGCCTGGGTGCCAGTTGAAAAGCTATCAGCTCTTCATCAATCTCCTCCTGCCGGTAACGGGCCAGCAGCAGGCCCAAACCGGGATAAACCTGATCGGATTGCAACAGCTGTAAACCCCGTTTCACCAGTGTACGGTTATCCCCCAGCAAAGGTACCACATCAGCGACCAACCCCAGGGCTACCAGCTGTTCCAGTTCTCTTTCCTGACCCGCTCTCCCGGCCAGCTGATAGAGCTGACGCACCAGATAATAGGCTACACCGACACCGGAAAGCCAGGCAGCCGGATGGGCGGGTTGATCCAGCAGGTGAGGATTGATCACCGCCTCTGCCGCCGGCAGCCGTTCCGGTGGCAGGTGGTGATCAGTAATCACCACCTTGAGCCCTAGCTCTCTGGCTCGCCGTACTTCTTCTTCATTGCTCACTCCGCAGTCACAGGTGAGCACCAGCTGGATCCCGGCAGCCGCTGCCTGTTCCAGCCGCTCCTTATTTAATCCATATCCTTCCTCAAACCGGTCAGGTACGTGGTACTCCACCTTTGCCCCCAGAGCTTGCAGGGCCCGGTACAGAACAGCGGTAGCAGTGACTCCATCCACATCATAGTCCCCATAGACCAGGATAGGTTGCCCCATTTCGATGGCCTGCCAGACCAGGCGGGCGCCGGTTTCCAGCTGGGGTAAATCCAGCGGAGAACTCAACTCCGCTTCTGGCGGCAATTCAGTCCAGCCCCGCTGCCAGAGGAGCTGGGCCAGATAAGGTTTGCTGCCTGCCAGTTCCTGCAGTTCAACCGGCATCGGCCGGAGGTTACGCAACTGAAATCTGACCTCTCTCACCAGCTTTCCCCCTCAACCAGTTGCCAGCTTAAATCCTCCAGCCCCAGTTCCCTGGCTGGATCCAGCTCTTCAGTAATCTGACCCTGACAGAGAGGGCGGTATTCACAACTGCGACAAACCTCCTCCACGCCTACAGGCGGATAATCGGCAGCAGCAATTGTTGCCTGGATTTCCGCCAGCACCTGACTTAAACGTTCTTCTGCCTCGGCCAGAAACTTTTCCTTTCCCGGTATGACTACCCGCTGGGCCGGATAGCGGGGATTCCAGTAGACCAGGCTAACCTCGGCATCAGGGGGCAAACCCAGATAGTTGCGACCACAGCGAGCGGCTACCAGCAGGTAGAGGCGGGTTTGCCAGCGTTCTGTCAGCAGTTTCTCTTGCAGAGGAGCAGCCTGAGTCTTCCAGTCATAAATTAGCAGGCGGCCATCGGGAATTTGCACCAGCAAATCATATTTAACCAGCAAAGAACCCCAGGGACTTTGCCAGCGCAATTCCTGTTCGGGATAATAGCTGTACCCGTCCTGGCGGGACCAGGTTGCTGCCAGGGCAGCCAGCCACTGGTTCAGGTTGCTTTCCCCCACCGGCGGTACCTGTCCGGTCAGGTAATATTGCTGGGCCAGGCGATGGAAAGTTAACCCCCGTTCCAGCTCCCGCAGGCTTTCTTCATTTTTTCCCCATACCGTGGGCCAGTAGAGAGCATCCACATAGCGATAGCGAAAACGGCGCCGGCAGGTGAGAAAGGTTTCCAGGGCTGCCTGACTGAAGGTCAGCTGCTGAAATAACTGTTTCTTATTTCTATTCATATATTTTCCCTCCTGCCACCCGTACGAAGTTTGCCATCTCTTTCCAGAAAGTCGGAGCTTCTGAATCTCTCGGTTTTCCATTTTTATCCTGATACTCCCGCGCCCTGGTAATGATCAGACGTTTTTTGGCCCTGGTTATGGCTACGTAAAATAAGCGCAGTTTTTCTCTAATCTCCTCCAGTTTGGCCTCTTCAAGGGGATTACCGGTAATTGCCATTCCCTGCAGTTGTTTCAAATAGGCTTTTGCTTCTGCATTCAGATTGATAATTCTGCCAGGAAGTTTATATTCACTGCGACTGTAATGATGCAGTTTCCCCGTATAGGGATAGGCATTGGTAGCGATGACAAAGACAATATCCCATTCCAGCCCTTTGGCTTTATGACAGGTACAAATAGTTACACTCTTTTCATCAATGCTATCCATCATTTCTTCTACTTTGAGGGCAAATTTCTTGAGGGCAGGCTCGAGAACAGGCAAATTGCTGGCTATTTCTTTTAAACGCCACTCCGGGTAAAGCTGTAACTGGTAGCGGATGTTGCCCGCCAGGTTATGGGCGAGGGCCAGTTCCTCCTTTTTCAGCTCCAGGTCCTCGGCCAGATAGAGCACCAGCTGGTCAGGTACCAGGCGCAGGGAAGCCTCCAGCCAGTCCCGCACCTGTCTTAACCCCTGCTGCAGCACCGTATAGGCCTCCTGGCTCTGCAGGGCATCCAGCAATTCCAGGGTCTGTTGCTGCCCGGGTGGATAAAGCAATTCTTCCGGCCGGTAACCCTGTAAAAAGGTTAACAGGGTCTCCCTGTCCCCGGGTTCCAGTTCCAGGGCGAAAAAGTCCTGCCAGAGCTCGATCCAGGCTTTCAAGTCATCGGGAGAACCCAGATATTTTAGCCCCCGCACCAGGCCATACATGGCCCGTTTTAAATCACTGCCCAGATCTTCTCCCACAATCCGGGCCGCAATCCCCTCCTGGGCCAGCGTCTCGGCCATTTTGGCCCCGATTTCCCGGGTGGGCACTAGAACAGCGATACTCTCACCGGGATAAGTCTTCTGAGCCAGGGCGATATATCTGGTCACCCCCTGGTATTCTTCCTCCCCATTCCGGTAGGTACACATGACTACCGGAAAACCGCCCACTACCGGATTGGGCCTGCTGTCCCCCGCCGGAGCCGGTTGAATAAACTGGGCCTCCAGGGCATTGCGACAGGCCGCAACCGGGTATTCCTCTGTTACCCAGCGCACCAGCCAGTTGGCGGTATCAATCACCTGCTGGCAGCTGCGACTGGCATAAAGCAGATCGACTTTCTGAACCAGGGGGTCACGGCAGTAGGCCCGGTACAGTTCCGGCTCCGCTGCAGTGAAGGTGCCCATAATGGCCTGGTTGGAATCTCCTACCCGAACCAGATTGCCATGGGAAGAGGACAGTAAACGCAGGATTTCTTCCTGCAAAGGGTTGGAATCCTGGGCTTCGTCCTCGAAGATGTACGTCCATTTTTGACTGAGCCGCTGGCGAAGCTGCTGATCCAGGCGCAACAAATCCCGGGCCTTGAGGATCATATCATCAAAATCAATCCCCCCTTCCCGGCTGAGCTGGCGCTGGTAAACCAGATAGACTTCCAGCAACCAGCCCAGGGGGTTATCCGGTGGCAACGTCCCGATCCAGTCTGCTGCCTGCGGTTCCTGCACTCCTCGTCCTTTCAAGGTCGAAATGCCGGCCAGGAGAAAATCGGCGACTTGCTCACGCCATTTCTCCAGTTGCCGGAGGTCAGGCTGATTACCCAGGGGGCCTTCCCAGCGCTGCCGCTGTTTGCGCATCCAGTCATTGATAATCCCTTTAAGGATATGTTTCCTCTGCTCCTCGTCTATAATATTGAAATCTTTATTAACCAGAACTACCTCGGTTTTTTCCTGCAAGATCTGCACTGCCAGGGAATGAAGGGTCCTGACCTCGAATTTGCGCTTGCCTTCGATGCCCTTTTCGGCCAGAATCCTGCTGATTCTCTGCCGGAAGTTGCTAACAGCGGAATTCATCGCCGTCACGATCAGGATTTTGCCCTGGCCAACGGCCCCGGTGGCGATCAGATCTGCCGCCAGATGGGCCAGGACATGAGTTTTTCCCGCTCCTGGCACCGCCGGAACCGCCAGCCGTCCTCCCCGGTAGGCCATGACCAGATCCTGGCCCGGCCGCCAGTTAATTGCCATCAGCACCACCCCCTGTCTGAGCCAAACTGAGGACAAAGTCCAGGAAGGGCCCTTCCTGCTCTATCCCCTGGGAGTTGTAAATACTAATTCCCAGATAAAGATGGTGGCAGCGGCTGAACAGGGCCCAGGCCATCCGGTTGGCCTGTTCTTTGCGCCAGTTCTGGTCAGTATCGTCCTGCCAGATATCCTCTGCTTCCCGATCCCTGGCCAGCAGCCAGGAGTTGACCAGCTCCTTGGCCGGTCCCTGCCACCAGGCAGGCGCAGTCACATCCAGCAAAAAGACATGCTCAGCTGTGAACCCCCGGTCCAGAAAGGAGCTGACGGTACCCAGCAAAAGCCCCTGGCCTCTCTCCACCCAGGGCGCCAGTTCCAGAACTTCCTGGGCCAGGGTCCCTTTGAGAATCATCTGAATAAAGGCCTGGTCGGGCTGGGTTTCATCCCCATAGGCCTGGGCCAGGGCCCGGGGTAAGCGCAGGGCAGCCGCCAGCAACCGCCGCACACTCAGCAGATCCTCCTCCTGTAAAGGCAGAGGAGCCAGAATCTCACCAAAGGCCCGTTGCAGGAAATGGGCAATGGTCCCCGGCTCCTGCCGATAGGAACGCAACCACTCCTGCAATCTCTCCCATCTCTCGCTGAGAGCAAAACCGAGACGGCGCCGCAGCTGGTCCTGATCCAGATCCAGCTCTTCCACCCCGTTTCTGACCAGCTCCCGGGCCAGTAAACGGGCCCGCAGGGGGTCACATTGAAGAATCAGGGCCAGGGAGTGGGCCAGATCATCCTCGGCAACGGCCAAATGCCAGCGGGGATGGGCCAGAACCGCCAGGGTGAGCAGGGCCCGGACCAGAGGCTGGTCCAGTAACCGCCAGCCAGTGGCAAACTTGCGTACCGGTATGCCCTGGCGCTGGGCCCAGTTCTCGATGGCCGTTTCCAGAATGGCATCTGACACCGGAAGAAGCAGGGCTATCTGATCCCATTCTACCCCTCGAGCCCGCAGCTCCAGGATCCGGGCAGCAATCAATTCCAGCAGCTCAGGCCGCCAGCTGGCCTCTATTTCCTGGATTTGCGGGAGGGTTGGCCTCCCACCTATTTGCCGGCAATTCGCCCCTGCCATTTCCTGCAGGCGGGCCCAGGCCAGCTCCGGCGCCCCTCCCCGGATACGCCCCAAACCGCCTTCCGGGTTGATGGTAACCAGCCATTGCTCTGCTTTCAACAGCAATTGCAGCACCAGATCCAGAGCAGTGGGCACCAGTTCTTCGGCATCATCTATGATCAAACCCCGATAACGTCGCAATAGTTCCTGCCGATAGTTCGGCTCAGGGAGCAGATAGCGGTGATATAGTTCCACCGCCAGGGAATAGTCGATCATCCCGCCCGCCAGACACTGCTGGCGAAATTCCTGCCCTACCGCCAGGGCGGCTTTCAGTTCCTCCTGCCGGTCTACTGCTGCCGGCCAGCCTGTCAGCAAACGTTGCAAGGCCTCCTCTTCCTCCAGGCCATTAACAGCAATGAGATTCAGTAAATCCAGCACCTGTACTGCTAGCTGAGCAGTGGTAGCCACGACTTTCAGCAGTTTACCCTGGGCCTTGGCTCTGTCCACCAGTCTGGTAACCAGATAGTGGGCAGTTTCTGCGGAAAGAAAAAGGGGATCATCCCCTTTTAACGCTGGCTGCCTGGCTTTTAACTGCCACCAGTAAAGGGCAATTTCCCGCTGGATAAAACCAAAATAAGTATAGATTTCCAGATTACCCGCCTGAGGCAAAATCAATTGCTGTCGCCACCAGCTCACCCGCCGGGCGGAAGCCAGCAAAACCAGAATCCGCTCAGTGCGCATGCCTTCCTCCAGCCACTGGCGGTAAACCCGTAAGCACTCTGCTGTCTTACCGGCGCCATAAGGTCCTGATAATAGCTCTTTCAACCTGTTCTCCCCTTTAATACAAACTTATGTTCTATACTATTCGTCCTTTAAACTGGAAATCCTGCCGGTTATGGAAAAATTTTTAGTCAAGGAAACGGCGAACCGCCTTGCCATTGAGATAATCGCATTTTTTTCCCTGCCAGGTATCCAGGGCCTCCAGTCTCTCTTCGATCATCTGCTTGATTTTCCACCAGCTGGTATTCCAGTTGCAGAAATACATTTCGCCCTGGGGCCCCTTGCCTACGAGGCGCTGGATTACCGTCTCCGGCCGCAAATATTCGAGGAAAGCCACAACCCGATCCACATACTCCGGCAAAGAGATCAGGTTTATTTCCCCTCGTTCAAAGCGGCGCCCCAGCTCTGTTCCTTTCACTATATAGAGGGAATGGAGTTTGACATAGTCGATCTCCAGCGCGGAGAGAATTTTGGCATTTTCAATGACATCCACCAGGTCATCTCCAGGCAGATTGAGAATAATGTGGGTGCAAACCTCAAATCCCCGCCGTTTGAGCCTCCAGACGGCATCGATGTACTCCGCCAGGGTATGACCCCGGTTAATCTCCCGCAGAGTGTGATAATTGACGGTTTGCAAGCCCAGTTCCACATTGATATTCAGCCCCTGCTCCTGCCACTGGCTCAGGACATCCAGATAGGCTTCATTGATACAGTCCGGGCGGGTGGATATAGAAAGGCCTACTATATCCGGCTGGGTGGCTGCAGCCTCCATGTAATTGCAAAACAGTTCCAATGGTAAATAGGTATTGGTAAATGCCTGAAAATAGACGATAAACTTATGGGCATTAAAACGGCGGCGGAAAAATGCCTGGTTGGTTTTGATCTGATCTTCCACCGCCAGGGAACTGGGCAGGCATTCAAACCCCGCCCCGGCTTCATCGCAAAAAATACAGCCACCTCGCCCGACCGTACCATCCCGATTGGGACAGGTTCCTGGTAAGTTGACTGGCAGTTTGTATACTTTTTCTCCGAATTTGGCCTGTAGATGCCGGGAGTAATTGCGATAGCGTTCCATCCTGTTTACCTTCCTTGTCTCAGTTCTTGCTAATATTATAGCAGATAATCAGCCGTTCGCACGTCTATGACAGCTGTTGAGCTGTTTTTTCTACCATTTAGCCGGATTTTTTCCGACAACAGCAGGAAGAAAAACAAGAAAGGAGAAATAGATATTCTATAGATATACAGATAGGGGGTAAGAAGGTATGGAACCAAAAGATTTAAGCAAAGAACAGGCCCTGGCGTTGCTGGAGGATTTCGCCAAGCGCTGGCTGGCCCATGATGGCCTCTGGTTTCTGGCCGTGGAAAAGCGCTACGGCCTGGAAAAGGCCATTGAACTGGATGAGGAGGCCTGGGCTACTTTTACGGTACTGGAGGCCAAACGGGTCAAGGAGTTTCTGGGACTGCCGGATAATGGCGGCCTGGAGGCCCTGAAAACCGCTTTGAAATTCCGGCTCTATGGTTTCCTCAATGAACAGGAGATTATCGAGGAGGGACCTAAGCGCATTGTCTATCGCATGAAAACCTGCCGGGTGCAGGCAGCCCGCAAGCGCAAAGGCCTGCCTGATTTCCCCTGCAAGCCGGTGGGAATCACCGAGTACAGCGGTTTTGCCAGAACCATCGACCCCAGAATCAAGACCCGCTGTATCGCCTGTCCTCCCGATGAACATCCGGAAGAATTTTATTGTGCCTGGGAATTTACACTGGAGGAGTAAGACAATCCCCCTGATAACGTACGTTATCAGGGGGATTTTTCAACGCACTATACCAGCTGCCGCAAAACCGGAGAATCTCCTCTCCACTCAGCTGCATTCCAGGTTTTAATACAACGGCCACGCAAACTGTTTAACCCCAGTCCGGGTGAGGCACACCAAAAACGGCAGCTTCCAGAACCTGCGGCAGCTGGGCCAGTACATCCTCCACTTCTTTAGGTCTGTTCTGATGTATTAACACCATAAATGATTTCAATAAGCCTCATTACCGTCGGGGGATTAAACCAGTGCATGCCAATAAAGCGGTCAGAACGATGAGATGCGGCAGCCAGTGCAGTGATACTGAGCTGGGATGTGTTGGAGGCAAAGATAGTGGGTTCTGGCAGGAGGGAGTGCAGTTGCAGTATTGGCCTTTGAAAAGACGAAAAATCCCCTTCAATACCATAATAAAAACACCTCTCCGTTTCCGAAGAGGTGTCTGTCCTTACTCGGCAGCAACAACTTCCTTGTTTTTGTAGAAACCGCATTCGGGGCAAACCCGATGAGGCATTTTCAGGGATTTGCACTGAGGGCAAACGGACATGCCAGGTCCGTCAATTTTCAACCACTGTGCTCTGCGATTGCGAGTGCGAGCCTTGGATTTCTTATTCTGTTGTACACCCATTGTCTACACCTCCTTCAAAAGCTTTTGCAGCACCGCCAAGCGGGGATCAATTTCCCCCCGGGGACACTGGCATTCACCTTCATTCAGGTTTTGGCCACACTTTGGACAAAGCCCCTTGCAACTTTCCTGGCAAAGACCGGAAATGGGCAAGTCCAGCACCATGGCGGCCTTAACTTCGGTATCAAGAAAAACTGCCTTGCCGGTAAAAATCGTGAATTTATCCCGATCTTCCTGCCCGGCCGGGCCCTCGGCAACTTCATGTAAGGGCAGGTATTCCACTTCCAGCGGTACTTCCAGAGGGAAGGTGTATGGTTCCAGGCAACGCCCGCACTGGCGCCTGATTTCCGTGCGGATTTCCCCTTTAACCTGGATAAGACGCCCTACTTTGGCCGCAGTCCCGCTGACAGAAACCGGCTTTACGAACTCCAGTTTTTCTTGTCCAAACTCCAGCGGCACCCATTGTTCCTCAAAAGCGAAAGCAATGGCCTGCCCTGGAGCCTTCAAAAGTTGGCTGACATCAATTTCCATCGGTTTTCACCTCAATAAATAGCCAACGTTAATTATACAGGCCAGAGGGGCCTTTGTCAATCAATTATTTTCCTGCCAGTACGGCCACTGTATCCCGGGCGATCATCAGCTCTTCATTGGTGGGTACAACCAGTACCTTGACCCGGGCAGAAGGCGCTGAGATATCGGCTTCCTGACCTCTCACCTGGTTCTTTTCGGCATCAATAGCAATCCCCAGGGCCTCCAGGTCACGACAAACCATTTCCCGAACCACCGAGGAGTTTTCCCCCAGCCCGGCGGTAAAGACAATAGCATCGACGCCATTGAGCACCGCCAGATAGGCACCGATATATTTCTTGACATCATAGCAGAAGATTTCCAGAGCCAGCCGGGCCCGTTCATGGCCCCGGGCAGCAGCTGCCTCCAGATCGCGGAAATCACTGCTCACCCCGGAAATGCCCAGTACCCCGGATTTCTTATTGAGAATACCGGTCACCTGCTCAGCAGACAGGTTTTCCTTTTCCATGATATATGACACAATCGCCGGGTCGATATCTCCGCTGCGGGTACCCATGGTCAGGCCTTCCAGAGGAGTAAAGCCCATGGAGGTAGCCACTGATTTCCCCCCATCGATAGCAGTGATGGAAGCTCCATTGCCCAGGTGGCAGGTAATCAGTTTCAGCTGGTCTAAAGGCTTACCCAGCAACTGAGCGGCCCGCTGGGCCACATAACGGTGGGAAGTACCATGGAAGCCATAGCGGCGGATGCGATATTTTTCATAATACTCATAGGGCAAAGAGTAGATATAGGCTTTAGGTGGCATGGTCTGGTGAAAAGCCGTATCAAAGACGGCCACCTGGGGTACCCCGGGCAATAGGGCCTGACAGGCCTTAATCCCGATGATATTGGGTGGATTGTGAAGGGGAGCCAGTTCCACGCATTCCTCAATAGCTTTTAAAACCTCAGCATCTATGACAGTAGAGGCTGAAAACTTTTCCCCACCATGTACTACCCGGTGGCCTACGGCCTTGATTTCCCCCAATCCCCGTACCTGTTCCAGCACCAGACTGATAGCTGCCTGGTGGTCAGGGATATTCTGTTCAATTACAGTTTTATCCTCACCAACGCGGTGAGTCAAACAGCTGCCCTCCAGGCCGATCCGTTCTACCAGCCCTTTGGCCAGCACAGTTTCCTTTGCCATGTCAAATAACTGGTATTTCAAAGAAGAACTGCCGCAATTAATAACCAGTACATTCATTTAATGGTGCGCCTCCCTTGCTTGAGCCTGTACTGCAGTGATTGCTACAACATTGACGATATCATCCACACTGCAACCCCGGGAGAGGTCATTGACAGGAGCTGCCATACCCTGAAGTACGGGGCCAATAGCTTCTGCTCCCCCTAACCGCTGAGCCAGCTTGTACCCGATGTTGCCGGATTGCAGGTCCGGGAAAATCAGGACATTGACATGTCCGGCCACTTCACTGCCCGGGGCTTTGTATTGCCCTACTGCTGGTACCAGTGCAGCATCAGCCTGCAATTCCCCATCCACCTTTAAGTCAGGATAACGTTCCCGGGCAATATCCGTGGCCCGCTGCACCTTGGAAACCAGCTGGTGTTCCGCACTGCCTTTAGTAGAGAAGGAAAGCATGCCCACCCGGGGCTCAATACCGGCAAGATTGCGCGCAGTCTGGGCTGAAGCATAGGCGATTTCAGCCAGCTGCTCTGCCGTGGGGTCAGGATTAACAGCACAGTCGGCAAAAACCAGCACTCCGCCTTCACCATATTGTTCATTGGGTACAATCATGATAAAGGCCCCGGACACTACGGAAATACCGGGTGCAGTCTTGATAATCTGCAGGGCAGGACGCAACACATCTCCGGTGGTGCTCAGAGAGCCGGCCACCATGCCATCGGCATCTCCCATTTTTACCATCATGGCACCAAAATAAAGGGGATTGCGCAGCAAATGGTCAGCGGCATCACGGGTCAGGCCCTTCTCCTTGCGCAAATTCCAGAGGGCCTCCACATATTCCTCCCGGCGAGGGAATTTAAAGATATCCACGATTTCAGCTCCGGTCAGGTCTACCCCCAGCTCCCGACCATTGCCCAAAATCTCCTCCCTCTTCCCCAGTAAAACGGGATGGGCCAATCCTTCCCGCAAAATGATTTCCGTTGCCCGTAACACCCGTTCATCACTCGTTTCCGGTAGGACAATCTGTTGTTTCTTCTGTCGTGCCTTGTTCCAGATTTTTTCCATCAATTTTACTGCCATATGTATGCCCCCTTTGCTAGCCTACCAAAAAAATATTATACTACAAAGTAAGGAGATTTTGTAGCCGTAGCTTTTATTTTTAAGGAGGATATTATGCACGTCGTGGGGCTAATTACCGAATATAATCCCTTTCATAATGGCCATGCCTGGCATCTGCATGAAGCCAAACGTTTATCCGCCGCTGATTTCGTCCTGTGTGTCATGTCCGGTTCTTTTGTGCAGCGAGGGGAACCGGCTGTACTGGATAAATGGACCCGGGCCCAGATGGCCATCGCTGCCGGTGCCGATGTGGTACTGGAATTACCGGTAGCCTTTGTACTGCGTTCTGCCGGTACTTTTGCCAGAGGGGCTGTCCAGGTTTTAGCTGCAACCGGGGTAATCACTCATCTTTGTTTCGGCTCGGAAAGCGGCCAGCTGCAGCCCTTACAGGAAGTGGCTGATCTTCTGGATGAGGGCTGGTGGGAAAAGGATGTCGGAGAATTAATCCGTCAGGGCCACAGCTTTCCCAAAGCCCGCTATCTGGCTATGAAACAGCCGGAAGCCCTGGCTACTCCCAACAACATTCTGGGCGTGGAGTACCTGCGGGCCATCAAGAAAATGAATCTGGACTGGGAAGTATTTACCATACCCCGGCGTCAGGCCCATTACCATGATGAAGAACTGCCTGCTGCTACCGAAAGGGAAACCATTGCTTCTGCCACAGCTGTACGCAAAGCCTGGCAGGAAAAGGGAACAGCCCCCCTCGCGTATTTGCCCGTGCCTACCTGGCCTTACCTGCAAGAGGCTGTTGAGCAAGGCCGGGGTCCAGTATTCATGGACAGGCTCTGGCCTTTTCTCTGCTGGCAGCTGCGTCAGGATGGAGCAGAAAGCCGTTTGCTGGCTACCGTTGATGGAGAAAGGGCCCTGGTCAACCGGATCTTCAATGCCGTCACTGTAGCGGGCAGCTGGCAGGAACTGGTACAACTGACCAAAACCAAAGCCTATACCTGGACCCGGATTCAAAGGGTATTATGCCAGTTTTTGCTGAATTTTACCCGGGAAGAGGCAAATAACTGGGATGAAACCGGCCCAGCCTACCTCAGGCTGCTGGCCTATTCCCAGCGGGGGCGGCAATTGTTAAAGCAAATAAAAAAGGCCGGGAGCCTGCCCCTGGTTACTCGTACCACTCCCTGGCGTTACCACCGGCAAATGCGCCTGGATAGTCTGGCTACTGATTTGCACTCTCTCCTCTGGCCCCAGCCCTTGCCCCGCCCTGGTCTGGACTGGCGGCGCTGGCCCACCGGGCCAACAGGTTCCTGATGCCGGGCAGAGCCTGACGGGCTGTTTCTTCTCCCAAACGGATTAATTCTTCATAACAGTGAAAATCCCAGGAACCGATGTGTCCCAGTTGCGGTGTAATTAGCAAATCCGCTTCTTGTGGCAGGGTCTGACAAATCTGGCGCTCCAGAATCTCAATGCTCTGAATCGCCACTTCCCATAATTTCTCCGCCCGGTTATCAGCCAGGCCAAAGCGCACATCCACCCCGATAACCAGGTCTGCTCCCAGCTGACGAGCCATGCGAGCCGGCACCCGGGCGGTCAAGGCCCCATCCACCAGCCGACGCCCCTGCCAGTTTACCGGCTGGAAGACCACTGGTACAGCCGCTGAAGCCCGCAGAGCCAGGGCCAGTTCCCCCTCCTGAATAATGTACGGTTCCCCCTGATCCAAATCGGTTGCTACTACCGCCAGCGGTATCCGGGTCTGGGCAAAACTGCGCCCGCCGGTAAGCACTTTGAGAGCCTGATAAAAATTTTCCCCTTTATATAGCCCCAGCCCCCCCAATCCCAGATCCCGCCAGTTCAACTTACTGAGGGGGCCCACCAGATTAGCCAGCCAGCGGGGGCTGATGCCAGAGGCATAGAGGCCCCCGATAATCGCACCCATGGAAGTACCGACCAGTAAATCCAGAGGTAATCTTTCCTCTTCCCAGACCTTCAAAACCCCGATATGGGCCAATCCCCGGGCTGAGCCAGCCCCCAGGGCCAGAGCTAGCCGTGGCCGCCTCTCCTGCATGGCCTCACCCCCTGGTCTGATTTCTCCGCCTCTGCCATATATTTATTCATGGAAAGGCAGGGGATAGGAATTGAACAGGGAAAAACAAAAACTGCATCAGGGCTATTTCATCCTGATTTGTTCTCTCTTGCTAGTTGTTTCCCTGGCTATCAGCCCCAAAGTTGCTTTTCAAGGGGCCTTGCGTGGCACCAGAGCCTGGTTTGAAATCGTTCTTCCGGCTCTCCTGCCCTTTTTTATCGGTTCAGCCTTACTGGAACGTTATGGTCTCACCCACTGCCTGGGGGTATTGCTGGAGCCGGTAATGCGCCCCCTCTTTAATCTGCCCGGTGCCGCCGCTTTCGTCCTGGCCGTAGGCTATACTTCCGGTTATCCCATTGGTGCTGTTATCACAGCCAGTGAAATCAAAGCAGGGCGACTGACGCCGGCAGAAGGCCAGCGCTTGCTGGCCTTTACCAATAACGCCTCGCCCTTGTTCATGCTGGGAGCAGTAGCCGTTGGCATGCTGGGCCAGCCAGCCCTGGGCTGGACCCTGGCTGCCGGCCATTATGCGGCCAATCTGACCCTGGGTATCCTGTTAGCCTGGCGCAGCCGCCAGCATTCATCCCGGCCGCCACTTAAGGCCGGAAATCACAAAATCTGGGCAGCAGCTTTGCAAGAATTACGCCAAAAACTGCTGGCCAATGAGCGCCCCCTGGGCAGCCATCTGGCCGAAGCTGTAGGAGAAGCATGCAATAAACTGCTGGCTATCGGCGGGTTTATCATTGTTTTTGCTACCATCAGCCAGCTGCTGCTTCATTTTGGCCTGCTGGGAGCCCTGGCCCGTCTACTGGATTGGCCTTTTCAACTCCTGGGCCTGCCCGAGGGAATTGGTTTGGCTCTCGGCACTGGTTTGCTGGAAATCACCCTGGGCTGTCAGCAGGCCAGTATCAGCGACCTGCCCTTGCAGGCTAAAGTCCTTACCATCGCCGCTATTTTGGCCTGGAGCGGTTTTTCCGTCATTGCCCAGGTGGCCAGCTTTATCAGTTCCACTTCATTGCGCTTGCTGCCTTTTATCAAAGCACGACTGGTTCATATCTTACTGGCCATACCTTATACCTATTTTTTTTATCAGCTGGGCTGGAGTATACCAGCCGCAGCCTGGCCCCTACCTCAGGCTGCTAATGCCTCCTGGCTGGGGCTTTTGGTTTATTCCGGTCAATTATTTCTTTTCACCCTGCTGGTGCTGACTCTGCTGGCCATTATCAGCAGCTTACTGCACCGGCTAAAATCCTAACCCATCTGATTAGCCCGGTTCTTTTGCTGCAAATCCCGTAACTGCTCCTGGCCGGTCCTCAATTCATCCAGTACGTGACTCAAATTGCTTTCCAGCTTGAGCAAAATATCCAGGGCATAATCAGTAGCCCCTTCCCGAATCTGCCGGGCCATTTCTTCCGCCTGCCTGATGATATCTTCAGCATGGGCTTGGGCCTCTTTGACCACTTCACTTTCATGGGCCAGTTTGCTTTTCTCATCATGGGCCTGGTCGATAATTCTTTTCGCTTGCTGTTCCGCATCTTGCAGAATCCGCTGATATTCCCTGGTAATCATCCGGGCCTGCTTCAACTCGTCCGGTAAAAGCACCCGGATCCGGTCCAGGATTTCGATAAGATCACCGGCATCCAGCAAGACCTTATTGCTAATGGGTACACGAAAAGCTTCATTCACCATTTCTTCCAGGTTATCCAGTAAATCCAGTACTTCCACTCGCTGCTCCCCTCCAATGGGTAAATTTAGCCCTTGAGCTGGGCCAGTTTTTCCTTGATTTTAATTTCGACAACCTCGGGGACAAATCCTTTAATGCAACCACCATAATTTGCAATTTCTTTAATTAAACTGGAACTGATAAAGGAATATTCCGCCCGCGCCATCATAAAAAAGGTCTCCACGGAAGGCTTGAGCTTGCGGTTGGTTACCGCCATTTGTAATTCATTTTCAAAATCGGAAATCGCCCGCAAGCCGCGGATAATTACCCGCGCCTTCTGGGAAACAACATAGTCTACTGTCAAACCAGTAAAGCTGTCTACCCTGACATTAGGATAGGGCCGCAAAACTTCCCGTAATAATTCAACTCGTTCTTCCATTGAAAAAAGAGGTTTCTTAGCAGAATTAACCGAAACAGCGACTATCACCTGATCAAACACATCTGCCGCCCTTTCGATAATATCCAGATGGCCATTGGTGATAGGATCAAAACTACCCGGGTAAACAGCTATTTTCACTCTGCCTTCTCCTCCTCAATATAGAAATTCAAGGCCGCTTCCCCATATTTTTCCCGCCGTTTCAGCCGGTAACCTGCTATCTCTTCAATAGCCGGCTCCCGTGACCTGGTCTCTACTATAATCCAGCCCTCCTGCTGAAGCAGCCGGTATTGCGAAAGCAATGGCAACACTCGGGACAAATGTCCTTGTTCATAGGGCGGATCGAGAAAGATAAAATCAAATTTTCTCCCTTCCCGTCCCAAACGGGGAATGGCGCGATAGACATCATCCTTTAATACCTCTGCCCTTTCCTCCAGGCCGGTGCTGGACAAGTTGTCCCTGATGCAGGCCAGGGCTTTCGGGTCCTTTTCCACCAGCACTGCCCGGGTCGCTCCCCGGCTGAGGGCTTCAATCGCCAGGGCCCCGGTACCGGCAAACAGGTCAAGACAGGTACTATCCCAGATTCGGTTCCCGATAATATTGAACAGAGCTTCTCTGACCCGGTCCAGAGTCGGCCGGGTGGAAATACCCCTGGGAGCTTTCAGTTTTCGACCTCTGGCCTGTCCAGCTATTACCCGCAATTTTTTCACCTCATTTGCATTATAGCATAGAAAAAATTTTTTTCCAGATGTATAAACCTTTTCCCTGCAGGTAATAAATATAAATGAACCAGTCAACACTCTCCCTACAAGCTCTTTCTCCGGTTTCTCCTCTCCCAATGTTACCCGCAAGGGTAACAAATTGGGCCACACCGCAAGGTAGTGGCCTTCTTTTTTTATCTAGGATAGAGATGCAGTTGTCCTCTGGTATCCAGCAAGGCGAAAAAGATTTGCTGTGGCTGCTGGTACCCCTGTTTTTGCAGCTCTCCAACCAGCCAGTTTTCCGACAGACCAATCTGTCCCAGATTATGTTTTTGTACAATCCCATCTTTGATTAAGGGGATAGGTAATCCCTCATAACTCGTAGCTAAACTCAGATCAGCAGGAGTAACCGGACGATTCTGGCTTTTGGGGATTACACTTAGCTTTCCGGAAGTCTCCAGTACCGCGAATTCCACTTCCGCCGGTGAGGTAAAACCCTTTTCCCGTAACTGAGCCATTAAATCATCCAGGCTATAGCGCAAGCGTTTCATTTCCTCAATTACCGGCTGGCCATTAGCCACAACAATGGAAGGCTGTCCATCCATCAGTTTACGAAAGACCGGAAATTTTAACGCCAAATAGGAAGTGATAATTTCCAGCAAAACCACTACCAGAATAGGCACCAGGCTGGGCAACAGGGGTTTCTGGTAATACTCCATGGGAATAGCCGCCAGTTCTGCCAGCACAATAAAAACCACAATATCAAAAGTGGATAACTGTCCTACTTCTCTTTTTCCCATTAACCTTACCATGACCAGAATGAAAATATAAACAAAAATTGCCCGCAACACCACGTTTGCCATATATTTCCCTCCAAAAAATTATGTATAATTGCGAAAATTGCCGGGTACATTAAAGGCAGAAATTTGGAGAGGAAGATAATTCATGGCGCGACCGGAATTGCTTAAGCATTTTTCCATCAATCTCGATCTGGCTCTCGAAGCCCATGAAGCGATTCGGGGCCAGGTACAACGGGAAATTCCCGGTGTCGCAATGGAAAAACTGCAAAAACCTCATGCCACCGTAACCATCGTTACAGTCCTGGATGCCCAGGGAGAGCAATTAATGGGTAAACCGCCAGGTAAATATATTACCATCGAAGCACCAGATATCCGGGAAGGTAACCGGTTAGTACAGGCCGAAATCGCCCGGGTTTTTGCCGACCAGCTTAAATCCCTGCTATCCCTGGGGCCAGATGCCACCGTTCTTCTGGTCGGACTGGGCAACTGGAAGGCTACCCCGGATGCGCTGGGGCCCAGAGTAATCAATTCCGTCCTGGTAACCCGCCACCTTTTTCATTATGCCCCCCAGGAACTGGCCGGAGGGATGCGCCCGGTTTGCGCTCTGGCCCCGGGCGTCCTTGGTATAACCGGCATTGAAACCGCTGAAATCATCCGTGGGGTAGTGGACAGAGTCAAGCCCAATGCTGTTATCTGCATTGATGCCCTGGCCGCTGGCAGTGCCATGCGCATCGGCACTACTATCCAGCTAGCTGACACCGGTATAAGTCCCGGTTCCGGCCTGGGTCATAAACGACAGGGTTTAAATCAAGAGACTCTGGGGGTTCCTGTGATTGCCATTGGCATCCCCACCGTTTGTCATGCTGCTGTTATTGCCGGCGAGGCTATCGATAAATTACTGGAGCAGTTCCAGACCAGCCCAACCCTATATCAAATATACAAGAATCTCAATCCGGCTATGATTCAACAAATTATTAATGAAGTGCTGCACCCTTTCGCCGGCAATCTGGTTATGACTCCCAAGGATATTGATGATTTAATTTCCGAATGTGCCAGGATAGTCGCAGGTGGTCTGAATTTGGCCCTCCACCCCGGTATTCCCGAACAGGAAGCCTTCAGCTACCTGCACTAGCCATAGATGGAGAAAGGCGGGACCAAACCCGCCTTCTCCGCCACCCTTATTGCTGGGGAGTAGTGGTGCCAGCTTGCCCGGCCAGAGCTTGTTCAGCCAGCTGCACCATTTTCTTGGTCATCCATCCACCGATGCTGCCACACTCCCGTGAGGTCATATTTTCATAGCCAACAGTCTGGATTTTTTCCGCTAAACCGATTTCATTAGCGATTTCATATTTGAACTGTTCCAAAGCCCTTTTGGCACCGGGAACCGCAGTTTTGTTCCGATTTCTGGCCATGATGCCTCAACCTCCTTCGTTACTGTTGTACACGACCAGCCAAAGCCTGTTCAGCCAGTTGTACCATTTTCTTGGTCATCCATCCACCGATGCTGCCACATTCACGGGAGGTCATGTTTTCATAACCAACAGTCTGAATCTTGCCGGCTAAGCCGATTTCATTGGCCACTTCCATTTTGAACTGCTCCAGGGCCCGTTTGGCGCCGGGAACAGCCGGTTGATTGGTATTGCGTCCGCCTGGCATCTTTATCACCTCCTTTGCTGTTGGTGTTCATAGTATCCATCAAATTCAGTCACCCTATACGCAACAGTTATTGGCGCGGCTGTTTACCTGTTTCCTCTTTTGTAAAAGGAATGTTGCCAATGCCAGTGATGCCCAGTTCAGAAGCTACTTCATACTGAAATTTTTTCAGCTCCGGAGTCAGAGGAAATTCCTTTTTATTTTTTTTCGCCATCATCCTCACCTCCTCTCGAGGGTGTAAAAAGCCAGGAGAAAAATCTCCTGGCTGGTGCGACTGGACTTACTGTTTTGGTTGGGCCAGACTCCGTTCCGCCATTTCAATGGCTTTGTGCACCATCATGCCACATTGCCGCGAGGTAACGCCACCGAAACCTTCCCGCTGGACGATGTCCGCCACCCCTAATTCTCTGGCAATTTCCCACTTCAACTGCTCGGACATGATACTGCGCCGTCTGCCCATGGCCACTACCTCCTTCACCATCGCACCATTTATAGTTTGCGTGATTTGCTTAAAACTAACCAGGCAATTTTTGCCAAAAACAAAAGCGGGCTAACCCGCTTTTAATACTCCTCATTGGAAAAATAGCCGACCCAACCGGCCAGCAAAGTTTGGCCTCAAACATCGCATTTATTTTCAGGATTGCGAAAGACACTGTTGCCACACTGGGGACATTTGACTGCTGCTTCGGCATTATCCGGTTGTACAGGTTTTACCATCTTCATTTCACCTCCTGCCATAGTTTGCGGCAGGAAGGCGAAAAAAATACTCTTATCTCAGCAGCCACTTAATAATTAGCATATGCTACCACAATTGCACGAAGAAGGAAGCATGGAAATCAACCGGAACAGCAGTCTACAACATCAATTACAACGTGGTCATGGCTGATCACGTACAAGTTTTTCTCTCCGCTCCTCCCAAAATAGCCCCGGCGGTAATCGCCAAAGAGGTGACTCCTGTGGCACCTGCGGAGAGAGTACGATAGTTATAGCTTCCTACCACCCCCTATAAAAACATACCTGCTTTATCACTTTTTGTCACACTGTAAACAAAAACACAGCGATTATTCATCGCTGTAACGAACCAAAAACCGGGAGTATTTTTCCTTACACTCCTGAAGACATTTAACCTCTAGTTTTTGATAGGCCCGGCGGACTATAGTTTTCACTGTGTTTTTGCTAATTCTCAGCTTCCTAGCCACTGCTTCATAACTATATCCAGCAACCAGGTACTCCAAAACAACCTTTTCCCGCCCGGACAGTTCCAAATACTTCAGCCTCTCCTTGTCTGCCGCAACATGAGTCTCCCGGTCAACTTCCCTGGAAATTATTTTTGCCAACATTTCAACTAAAGGAATCATCTTTATTAAATCGGTTTCAATATGCGCAGAAATGTCCAAAAAACCCATTATTCCATGATAACTGCTATAAATCGGAACAGCAACACAGTACCAGGATTTTAAGAAATCACAATAATGCTGTTCTCCTCTAACTACTACCGTTTTTAGTTCTTGCATGGCCAAGCAGATGGCATTGGTTCCGGCACTTTCACAACTAAAAGATGTACCTCTCCTTATTCCAAGTTCAGCACACATTTTTAACACTTCCGGACTACAGGTAAGCTCCAGGACATACCCTTCCTTATCACAGAGCAGGAATAATACATTTTTATCCAGCAAACTGGCATAACTTTCCTGCAGCAGCGGAGCCGCGATCTCTAATAAAATCTTGTTCTGCTTTATTCTAACTAATGTTTTTTGTTTACTCAAACAAATCCTGGGTCTGTCCTGGTCCGGTTTAATGCCAAGTTGTTTGGATTTTTGCCATGATTCATTGATCCGCACTGAATCAAAAAATAAGACACTGGTATCCTGGTGGAGAAAATCAAGTTGTTTCCATTTATCAAACAAAAAGATTCCCCCCTCTTAATCTCCCCCATTCCTATGTCTATATTTTATCATGTGAAACTTTTCCTGAGAAGAAAAAACGGGCCAGCCCCCTGCTTGTCTACGACCGGTGAGCCTGGGAAGGGGCAGGCGGTTAAAACTGTTGACAGTGCTGCCCTATTTAAAACTCGGGAGTAATCGTTACCGAATGAGGCAACTCTTATACGCCATTACCACAAAATCTCCCAACAGATACTTGTGGAAAAATCCTTACAAAAATAACGAATTTCCTCTTGCAAAAAACAATTCTAATTTTGTGATACAGGAGGAATAGTAGTTGATGAATTTATTTTCTTCCAGATTGATTTGATTACAACTTTATACAATAGGTTACCGAAGATTACATAGAATATTATAGTTGCAGTTAAACAGAAATAACATAAATTCCCAGCCCAAAAAAATTGAGCGAACTGTAGAAAAGATGCAAAGCTAGCACATAACATCGTAGTTAAAAGTGTCAGATATTTTAGGCTTGAAAAACGCATTGAAAAATGATTCAAAACCGCAAGGGTGACAGAAGCAACAACTCCTATCAACGCTATAATTACACCATCTATTGGCAGAAAGAATATTTGGTTACATGAAGAACAGCCTTTAACAGTATATTTGACCCAAGCCGTATAACTAAGTAAAACTGCGTTAATTAACGATAAACAAGTTGTTGTATTTATCTTCCACACCTTTTCCCTTCCCCATTTCTTAATATAGCATTTTTATTAATCTATTAACGTTTTCTATGCGGAAATGCGCTTCGGGGGTCTCCTATCCAATCTCCTATAACCTTCCATATACCTTTATATTTACTAGCTTTTTTTTCTTTTAAGTAAAAAGGATACCATAAAAAAGTTGTTGAAAAAATCAAATAATATACTATCATTGAAATAAATCCAAAGGCTCCATTATTTGTATAGCTTTTAATAATAAAGTTAATTGTAAGTCCCAAAGTAATATTTAAAACTATAAGAGCACCATACCTGTTCCTAAAAAGAGTTCCAATTTCTAGCCAAATTCCCTTATAGCGCTGCGGTTGTTTGTCACGTAAATAAAATGGATATAAAAGAAAAAATGCATAAACTAAAAGAACTATAATATTTATAAGTAGCCACCAAGAATTCATAGATTTTAACCTCTTTCAACTAATTTAAGAATATGGTTGAAGCCACTCGGCTTCAACCATATTAACCCTCTATTTACAATAACCTATATCTTGGCACAAAGATGGACAAGTAATGTAACTTCCTACTCCACCACAAATAATACTATAGACAACTCCACAAATTATCGGACAGGTGAAGTTTCCAAATGGTGAACAGGCAATCATACATGCGAAATAACTAGTTAACCCACAACCACCGTTCCAGAGGGTATTACATATTCCAAGACAGATGTCACAACTAGTCCATGCCGCGTTTATTTCTTTTTGAGAACCAGTTTTATCTTTTTTATCATACGGAATAAAAGGCCCTTCTTTCCAATTAATTTTAGGTTGATTATTAATAATTTCTATTTTAGAGGTATTATAGATTTTTCCATTTTTAATGTCGTAAACATCTATTGTTTTTGTACCATTTACGTTTTGAAGAACACCTGCACCTACTTTCACTTTACCATTAAAATCTGCGTAAACAAGTTGAATATCTTTAGATCCTTTAATTGTTAATATTAATACATTCCCTTGTTTTTTGGAGTATACATAGTTCGCTGCTCTTTTCTCTGATACCTCATAGCTGCCGCCTGTTAACTTATCCAGTAAAATACGTACATCCTGTTTTTTTAACGCCTCTTCAGCCAAGCTTTCTAGCTCTTTCCCTGTAATTTCCGTGTAGTCTAAAGAACTATTCTTTTTTAAAAAGTCAGCAGTTACATACCCAGCCATTGCCGGCGTTGCTAGCAAAATTAAGGATAGAATAACCGCAATAAACATACTTATCCTTTTATCAACCTTTAATAACATAAATTTTACCTCCTAACTTAGTATACTTTAGTTGTCATCAGGTAGACTTTTATAAATCTATTAAAGTTTTTTAAACGAAATAGTCAGCACCATCGGATGACAATGCGATAAAAGTAAGAGCTTCCTACCACCCCCATAAACACATACCTGTTACCCTCACTCTTCTGTATATGAATATATCCCATTTTGATTAATTATGGTATCACCCCGTTTGTCACCTTTTTGTCACCTTTTTTGTCACCCCATAAACATTACGCAGTGACCCTCAAAAGAAAAAACGGGCCAGTAGCCCGTCGTTAAAAATACTACCCGATTTGTGCCAAATCCAGACCATCGGCAAAAGTAGCTTTCAATTCCTCCTTCAGCAGCCGGTGTTCCGGTCGGGCCAGTTTCGGATCTTCTTCCACAATCCGGAATGCCAGCTGGCGCGCTCCTTCCAGCAGGGGCAAATCCTTGACCAGGTCGGCCACCTTCAGTTCCGGCAGCCCTGACTGACGGGTACCGAAGAATTCCCCTGGGCCCCGCAGTTTCAAATCCTCCTCCGCCAGCACAAAACCGTCATTGGTCTGTTCCATGATGCGCAGGCGGGCCCGCCCTTCAGCCGATTGGGTATCGGAAATCAGGAAACAATAGGACTGATATTCTCCCCGCCCCACCCGGCCCCGCAGCTGGTGGAGCTGGGCCAGGCCAAAGCGTTCGGCATCAATCACCACCATGATAGTAGCATTGGGCACATTCACCCCCACCTCAATCACGGTAGTGGAAACCAGGATTTGCAGGCGGTTCTGGCGGAATTCCTCCATTACCCCTTCCTTTTCCTCCTGTTTCATGCGGCCATGCAGCAGCCCGACCCGGAACTGGGGAAAAATCTGTTCCTGCCACTCCTGGGCCAGTTTGGTAGCCGCCTCCAGATCCATTTTTTCCGATTCCTCTACCAGCGGACAGACTACATAGGCCTGGCGCCCTTGCTCTAACTGTTCTCGGATAAAAGCATAAAGCTTGTCCAGCCGGCTGCGATTGAGCCAGTGGGTTTTCACCGGCTTGCGCCCCGGCGGCAGTTCATCGATGACGGAGACATCCAGGTCCCCGTACAGAGTCAGGGCCAGGGTGCGGGGAATGGGGGTGGCTGTCATCACCAGCAAGTCAGGATGGTTGCCTTTTTCCCGCAAGAGGGCTCGCTGACGCACTCCGAAGCGGTGCTGTTCATCCACTACCGCCAGGCCCAGGCGGGCAAAAACCACATCCTCCTGTAACAGGGCATGGGTGCCGATGACAATGGCCAGATGGCCGGAAGCCAGGTCAGCCAGCAGTTGCCGCCGTTCCTTTTTGCTTTTGCTGCTGGTCAAAAGGCCAACCGGCAAGCCCAGGGGTCGGAACAGCTCCTGCAAATTCCAGTAGTGCTGTTCGGCCAGAATCTCGGTGGGAGCCATCAATGCCCCCTGATAGCCAGAGGCCACTGTTTTCAACAGGGCCAGGGCAGCCACGATGGTTTTCCCGGAGCCCACATCCCCCTGCACCAGCCGGGTCATGGGCCGGGGTGCGGCCATATCCCGGTAGATTTCCCCCAGTACCCTTTCCTGGGCTCTGGTTAACTGAAAGGGCAGGCGCTGGCGAAATTCAATTTCCAGCGGCAAGGGTACCGGACTATGAGCTATACCTTTGGGAGCGGTTTTTTCCGTGCCTTTCAACAGAGCCAGAGCCAGCTGCAGGAGAAAAAGCTCATCAAAAGCCAGACGCCGCCGGGCCAGCTCCCTGCTGGTCCAGGACTGGGGAAAATGGATTTCCTGTAAAGCCTGGGGCCGGGGCAGGAGGCTGTGTTGCTGACAGTACTGCCCTGGCAAAAATTCGGGGGCGATCTCATCCACCTGGTCCAGCAAGCGGTAAATTACGGTGCGGAAAAAGCGGGAATTGAGCTGGCCACTGCCAGGATAGACCGGCACAATCCGGCCGGTGTGAATCAAGTCCTGGCGGTCCACAATCTCGAATTCCTCCACATTGATCTGGGGAATGCCATAGGCCCGATCGGTTTTGCCCGCCACCACCAGTTCTGTGCCCGCCTTCAGCTGTTCTTTCAGATAACGCTGATTGAACCAGACAGCATAGACCTGGCTCTCTTCCACCCTGAGCAGAGCTTTTAAGATCACCAGCCCCCGGCGCGGACGCAGCTCCTGGACATTGACCACCGTCCCCAGCACCGTTTCCTTTTCCCCGTGTACCAGCTGGGAGGGGTGTTTGAACTGACTGCGGTCCTGGTAATCCCGGGGCAGGTGAAAGAGCAGATCCCGCAGGGTATTGATACCCATGGCCTGCAAGGCAGTAGCTCTCTTAGGGCCGATATTTTTCACATATTGCAACTGGGCCGGCAGGCCCTGGCTTTTTTCGGCAGTGCGGGCCGGTGGTGCTTCTGTCTTTTCCTTCGCCTCCAGCTGTGTTTCCAGCTGGGGTTGGGACTGGGCCCTCCGGGGCGCCGGCCTGCTTACCGGCAAATTGACCAGCCAGTGCCAGAGCTTTTCCAGCTTCTCCTCCCGCTTGCTGCGACTCACCTGGCCATAATCGGCAAAAAGCCGGATGAAGTCGGCAGTTTCTGCCCTGCCTCCACCACCCGGCTTACCCGCCAGTTTTTCCAGCTGCTGTATGACAAAACGGTCAAAGCCGCCAAACACAGCCCCATTATTGCAACCCAGGCGCTTTTCCGCCTGGATGGCTTTTAACAAGAGGGTTTTGCTGTCCATTGCCTTTCACCTCAAACCGACTCCTCCACCGGGAAAAAGGCGATGCCCACTGCGCCTGGACCGGCATAGGTGCCGATAACTGTTCCGACCTCATTGATCATAATCACATCAAAACACTGAAATTCCTGGACAATGCGCTGATGCAGTTTCATCACACTTTCAAAATCATTGGCATGGAGGAGGGCACAGCGCATAGGCCGTCCCTGCAGACGCTCCCGGACCAGTTCCACAATCCGGTCAATGGCCTTATTCCAGCCCCGTACTTTGTCAATGGGGGTAACCACTCCATCCTGCATGGTAAGGATGGGCTTGATATTGAGCAGGCTGCCGACAAAGGCCTCGGCCTTGCCAATGCGCCCGCCCTTGAAGATATAATCCAGGGTATTGAGTACAAAATAAAGACGGCTTTCCTGTTTCAGCCTCTCCACCAGGGCGATAATTTCCTCTTTACTGCGCCCTTCCCGGGCTGCCCGGGCCGCCTCAACCACTATGATGCCAAGGCCAATGCTGAGGCTTTCCGAATCGATTACCGTAATATCTGCCCCTTCCGTCATTTCCGCTCCCAGGCGGGCACTTTGCACCGTGCCGCTGGTCTTCTGGCTGAGATGGATGGAAATGACCTGGGTGCCCTCAGCCGCCAGTTCCCTGTATACTTCAGCAAACTCCAGTGGTGAAGGCTGGGAAGTGGTAGGCAGGTTTTGCAAATGGGGCAAACGCTGATAAAACTCTTTGGAATTCAGGGTTACGCCATCCAGATAGGTTTCCCCATCCAGAAAAACTTTTAAAGGCACTATCTTGATGCCATATTCCTGCACCACCTCGGCCGGAATATCGGCAGTGCTATCAGTCACAATCCTGACTTTTCCCATCTATTCCACCCCAAACACATAAGCATAAACGGGTTGGTCTCCCTGGTGCAGCTCAATTTCCAGCTGCGGATAGGCCGCCTGCAGGCGAGTCAGCATTTCTTGCTGTTCCTCAGGCCCAACCCCTTCCCCGGCAAAAAAGGTCAATAAAGAATGATCTTCCGTTACTATGTGGGCCAGCATGTTCAAAAACACTTCTTCCCGGGTCTTGCCCACCACCTGTACTTTGTCATCAATTAACCCCAGTATGTCGCCGGCCTTGATGGCCAGACCATCGATCTGACTATCCCGGACGGCATAGGTAATTTCCCCGGAAACCACCTGACCCAGGGCTGCCGTCATTGCCTCCACATTGGCCGCCAGGTCTGCACCCGGATCAAACTGCATTAAAGCTGCCAGCCCCTGCGGAATAGTACGGCTGGGGATAACTACTACCTGCTTGCTGGTCAGCTGCCCTACCTGTTCAGCCGCCATGATCACATTCCCGTTATTGGGCAGGATCAGGACAGTGCGGGCCGGAACCGCTTCTACTGCAGCCAGCAGATCTGCGGTACTGGGATTATTAGTCTGTCCGCCGGCCACCACCTGGTCAACCCCCAGGCTGGTGAAAACCCGGGTTAAGCCGGCTCCCGTTGCCACGGCCACCAGTCCCAGCTCCTTTTCTTCTTTAACAGGAGCGGCAGCTGGCTTGCTGGCTTCCTGCTGTTGCTTCTCCAGATACTGGTCTAACATGTTGGAGATTTTAATATTATGTAAGCTGCCGTATTGTACCGCAATTTCCAGGGCCTGACCAGGATGGTTGGTGTGGACATGGATTTTGGCTAGATCAGCCTCGCCCACCACCAGCAGGGAATCTCCCAGGGGGTCCAGTTTCCCCCGTAACAGGGCCAGAGGCAAATCCTGGCCTTTCAGAATAAATTCCGTACAATAGTGGTATTTGATATCCCCCAGGTCAGCTGGTAACTCATCTACTACTTCCACCATTTGAGGAGTGGCCTGGGCTTGCGCCGGTTTGGTCAGTACCCATTGTACATCCTGGTCCTGGAAGGATGCCAGCATGGCCCGCAAAAGGATAACCAGCCCCTGGCCACCGGCATCCACTACCCCTACCTGCCGCAAAATGGGCAGCAATTCCGGTGTCCGCTGTAATCCTTCTTCAGCAGCTACCACTGCTGCTTGCCATACTTCAATAGCGGAGCTAGCCTTGCGGACAGCCTTTTCCGCCCCCTGAGCCGCTTCGCGAATCACAGTCAGTATCGTGCCTTCAACCGGCTTTAGTACCCCTTTGTAAGCCGTATCGGCAGCGCCGCGGAAAGCAGCAGCCACCTCTTTCGGCCCCATTTCCTGTACCTGGTTCAGCTTCAAGGCAAATCCCCGCAAAATCTGGGAGAGGATCACGCCCGAGTTGCCGCGGGCTCCCATCAAAGAGCCCCGGGCCATAGCCTGGGCCACGGCGGGAATGGTATCCTCCCGAACCCGGGCCAGTTCCGCTACCGCTCCCTGCCAGGTCAGAGCCATATTGGTCCCGGTATCACCATCAGGAACGGGAAAAACATTTAATGCATCCACTTGCTCCCGCTGAGCCTGTAATACTTCACCTGCGGTTACAAAAGCCTTTCTCAGCTGACTGCCATCGATAGTCCTAGACACACCTGTTCCTCCTGCTCTAAATTAACTTTCCTGCAAACGTACTCCCTGGACTGTAACATTTACCTGGGCTACCCGCAGCCCGGTGGTGTTTTCCACCAGATACTTGACCCTTTCCTGAATATTATGGGCAACCTCGGAAATCTTTACCCCATACTGGACGATAATGTAGAGGTCAATGGATACTTCCTGTTCATCAGTGCGGGTGACATACACGCCCTTGTGAGCCTGGTCGCCGCGAAAAAGTTCGGCCAGGCCGTCAGTTATCTTGCGAGAAGCCATCCCAACCAGTCCATAACATTCCATGGCTGCATTGCCAGCTATAACAGCAATCACATCTTCACTGATCTGAATTTTTCCCAGCATATAAAAACCTCCTCCAGCACATCTTTTAATATTATAACCGCTAATTAATCACAAAAAAAGGGCCCACCTGCATGCGGGTCACCTGCTGCTTAATTACTGCTAACAATCTGGTTCAGTTCAGCCAGCAGTTTTTCTAAATCAACACCATGCATCTTCGCCCCGGCCGCAATGGATTCTGCAGTAGCACCCATACATTCAAGACAGTGCATTCCATACTTTTTAAAAATCTCTCTGGTTTGCGGATAGCGGGCTATCGTCTCAAAAATGGACATATCTCTGGTAATCACGGGACATCCCCCCTTAAAATTATATATTCAACGCAGCTTGCACATTTTCCTGCTTGCCAACTAAGAATGTTTCTGTTAGAATATAGAAGTGATTTTTGCGAGCGGTTGGCTGTAAAGGAGGTGGGTTGTAAAATGGCAAAGTGTGCAGTTTGCGGTAAAGGTCAAGTGGTAGGCATCCAGCTCAGCCACTCTCACATCCGGACCAAGCGGACCTGGTCTCCCAACCTGCAGCGGGTAAAAGCTCTGGTCAATGGCACTCCCAGGCGGATCATGGTTTGCACCCGGTGCCTGCGTTCCGGCAAGGTCCAGCGGGCCATCTAATTTAGCAAAAAAACCAGCAATAGCGCTGGTTTTTTTATTTTTCCTCCCTTTTATTCAATTCAAACATCAGCTGCTCCAGCTCTGCCTTGCTGAAATGATACTTTTCATTGCAAAAATGGCAGCGCAATTCTGCCCCACCCTCGGCAGCCATTTCTGCTAGCTCTTTCCAGCCCAGCGCAAGCAAAATGCCACTCATTCTTTCTCTGGAACAGCGGCAGGCAAAGCGCACTTCCTTGCGTTCCAGGATCTGAAAATCAAAGCCCTGTAAAGCCTGTTGCAACAAGTCCTCCGCCCTTGCTCCTTCGGCTACCTGGGAGGAAACCGGTGGGAGCTGGGCCAAATTGGCCTCCAGAGCGTTGATAACCTCCTCGGTCGCACCAGGCATCAGCTGCAGGAGAAAACCACCAGCAGCCTGCACATGGCCCTCTGGAGCCACCAGTACCCCCAGCGCCACGACAGAGGGGATCTGTTCCGATTTGGCAAAATAATGGGTCAGATCCTCGGCAATCTCCCCTGATACCAGAGGGGAAGTCCCGGTATAGGGCTCTTTCAGGCCCAGGTCACGGGTAATGTAGAGCTGGCCCTGTCCCACCGCCCGGCCTACATCCAGTTTTCCGGGACCTTTGGGCGGTAAATCCACATGAGGCTCCTGGACATAGCCCCGCAAATTGCCTTCAGCATCTGCCTGAGTAATAATCCCACCAATGGGGCCATCACCAAAAATACGCAAGGTGACGGTTTCCTCATTTTTCAAAGTCGCTCCCAGCAACGCCACTGCCATCAGACAGCGGCCCAGAGCCGCAGTAGCAGTAGGCCAGGTATCATGCCTTTGTCGTGCTTCTTCCACAGCCCGGGTTGCCGTCAGGGCCAGGGCCCGGATTTGCCCCCCGGCAGCTATCCCCCGGATCAACTCATTTTGCATCTTTTTTCCGCCTTTCTACCAGTTAATTTCCTTTATCACTGCACCATTCTGAAGATTAAGCAGCTGAATGCCCCGTTCAGTCACTACCGCCAGGGTCGGAGGCCAATCCTCTTTAGGCAAAGTAGGACTGCCCGGATTTAACAAAAAGGTCCCTTCCTGTTCCAGCAGTACAGGCACATGGGTATGGCCGCTGATCACCACCCGGGCTTTCTGCTGTTTAGCCAGCTTAATCAGACCAGCGGGGCCATCATATTGATGCCCATGGGTTATAACCAGTAAACCAAAGGAAGTATGTACCTGGGTCAAAGGAGGGAGCTGGCGAGCCAGCATCATTTCATCCACTTCGGCATCACAATTGCCCCGTACTGCCAGCCAGGGCCGGGTTAAGCTGTTAAGGGCCTCCGCCAGCGCCGGCGGATTGTATCCGGCTGTAATCGGGTTACGGGGGCCAGGAGCCAGGATATCCCCGGCATGTAAAATCAAATCACAATCGGCCAGTACCTGCTGCCAGGCCTGTTGCCAGACCTGAGAATTGCCATGAGTATCAGAAATCACTCCTATCCGCATGCCAATCACCTCACCGCCTATTTTACTGCCCCTTCGCTATCAGGTCAAGTAAAAGGAAAACGGGCCATGCGGCCCGCTCAATCCAGTTCTTTATTTGCGCAATTCCATACCAGCTCCGGCTTTGGTAGCCTGGGAAGCGATCATGTCACTATTGCCGCTATTGACCAGTTTATGCCAGGTACCTGCCGGTACATAGATAATGGAACCAGCGGCAACAGCGATTTTCTCTTCCCCATTGCCATTATCCAGATAAAACTCCCCTTCGCCCTGGAAGACAAAGAAAACCTGGTCGCCTTCCGGATGGCGATGGTAATCCAGCACCTGGCCGGGTTTGAAGTAGTAAGTGTCAACCCCCAGCATGCCGCCGCTGAAGTTGGCGATTTTATTCATAGCTTCTGCTTTAAAAGCGGGATTTTGAATGACATTTACGTGTTGACTCATAATTTATACCTCCTCATCGATTTCAGTATTAGTTTTGCCTTGCTACTGTTAACAATATACCATGTTAATTTTTGTTTGTCAATAATAATTATTATTATCCTTTAATAAAATCAGCCATCTCTTTACAAAATAGCTTCTGAGGAGGGTCGCTTATGCGCAGTTTATGGAAAGGGGCCGTTAGCTTCGGCCTGGTTAATATCCCGGTCAAAATGTATGTAGCCACCGAAAAAAAGGATATCCGCTTCAATTATCTGCATCAACCCTGTCATACACCGGTACAGTACCGGAAATATTGCCCCACCTGTCAACGGGAAGTGGAGGCAGAGGAAATAGTGCGCGGTTACGAATACAATAAAGGCCAGTATGTCATCATCTCAGAAGAGGATCTGGAAAATATACCGGCCCCAACGGCCAGAGCCATTGAAATCCTGGATTTCGTTGAGCTCAGACAGATTGATCCTATCTATTATGACAAGACCTATTATCTGGCTCCAGCCGAAGGAGGGCAAAAGCCCTATGCCCTGCTGAAAGCAGCCATGGAAAAGACCGGCAAAATCGCCATCGCCAAAGTCACCATCCGCAGCAAGGAGGCCCTGGCAGCAGTGCGCTGTCATCAGGAATGTCTGGTGCTGGAAACCATGTTCTATCCCGATGAAATTCGCTCTCCCCGCTATATACCGGAACTGGAATTTCAGGCCCAGTTGCAGGAAAAAGAACTGGAAATGGCGGTTACCCTGATCAATAACCTGGCCGCCCCCTTTGACCCGGAAAAATACACCGACCGCTACCGGGAAGCTCTGCGCCAGGCAATCGCAGCCAAAATCGCCGGCCAGGACGTAGTCGCTGTCCCGGCTGCTCAGCCGGCAAAAGTAGTAGATTTGCTGGAGGCCTTAAAAGCCAGTCTGGAACTGACCAAACCCCAGGCCAAAGCAGCCGGGGGTGAAGGCTGATGCCCCTCTTTTACCCACCCATGCTGGGAACCCTCTGGCGGGAAGAATGGCCGACAAACTGGTATTATGAAGTCAAATGGGATGGCATCCGGGCCCTGCTCTATCTGGAAGAAGGAGGCTGGCGACTTTTAAGCCGCCGTGGCCAGTTGCTCAACCACGCTTTCCCGGCCCTGGAAGACCTGCGTTCAGCTTTTTCCTTTCTGCCAGTGGTTTTAGATGGTGAACTGGTAGCCTTTGACCAGCAGGGCCGTCTCTCCTTTTCCGCCATCTTAAAGCAAATGCAGGGAAAACAAACCCTGCCCTGGTACTACTGGGTATTTGATTGCCTGCACCTGGGGGAGCCGTTGCTGCATCTTCCCCTGCGGGAGCGCAAGGAAAAACTGGCCCGTTCTTTCCCTCATCATCCTCTGGCTGGACCGGTGCAGTGGTATCAAGGAGAACAGGCCCGCCTGCTGTGGCAAAAAGTAAAGGAGCTGGAACTGGAAGGAATGATGGCAAAAGACCCTGAAAGTCCCTACCTGCCAGGAAAACGCAGTCAGCACTGGCTCAAAATCAAGCGGGAACAGCGGCTTGAACTCTCGATCCTCGGTTTTACCCGGGAAAACCGTCCGGTCAGCTCTCTGCTGGTAGGAGAAATCAGCCCTGCAGGAGAGAAAAAAGTCAGGGGTAAAGTTAATTGCTCCCTACCCGCTCCCCGTTATCAGGCGCTGGTACAGCTGCTAAGAGCGCTAACCCTGGAGCAGGAAGGCAATATTTTCTGGGTACAGCCCCTGTTAATTGCTGAAGTCGCCTATTTGGAGTTAACGGCAGAAAACCAGCTGCGCCATCCCCGTTTGCTGGGAATTAGAAAACAGGAGGAGAAAAAATGAACCTCCAGCTTACTAATCTGGATAAACCCTTTTGGCCGGAAGGCATTACCAAGGGAGATTTGCTGGCCTATTATCAGGCTATGGCCTCTGCCCTGCTTCCCCTGCTGTGCCAGCGTCCCCTGGTCCTGAAACGTTACCCTGATGGCATTGAGGGTGAATATTTTTATCAAAAACAGGCTCCACCTCACACTCCGCCAGATTTTCCCCGGGTCCACTGGCATGGCATCGATTATCTCTATGTAAAAACTGTTGAACACCTGCTATGGATCATCAATACCGGTGCCATTGAGATCCATGCCTGGCCTTCCCGGGTACCCCGGCTGGACCAGCCCGATATCCTCCTCTTTGACCTGGATCCCGCCCCAGGAGTCCCCTTTTCCCAGGTCTGTCAGGCTGCCCTGCTGGTCAAGGCTGCGCTGGAAAAGCTGGGTCTGGTGGGATTTGTTAAAACTTCCGGTTCCCGGGGCTTGCACATTTTTGTGCCCATTCAACCGGGACCAGCGAGTGGTCAATTGCGGCGGGCCCTGGCCCTGCTCTGCCAGACCCTGGTTCAGGTCTGGCCGACCGGTCTTACTACCGAATTCAGTAAAAGCAAGCGCCAGGGCAAAGTCTATCTGGATTACCTGCAAAATACCACCGGCAAATCCACTGCCTGGGTCTACAGTGTGCGCCCATTGCCGGGCGCACCCCTCTCCTGGCCGGTCAGCTGGGATGAAGTCGAGGCAGGCAATTTAAACCCGCAGCAATTTACCTTGCATAATTACCTTCAGTACATTCCTCAGGCCCGGCAGCTCTGGGGGGATTTTTTTCAACAGGCCCGGTCGGCCGCAGGTTTACTGGCTTTACTATCTTGACACGAAGGCCTGGTTTCCCGTAAGATATATTTAGACAGTTATCTAAATATCTAAATGGAGGTGGGGCTATGTCCTTATCCCTCACATTTAAGGCCCTTTCCGATCCCACCCGGCGCAAAATCCTGGAATTGCTGCGGCAGGGTGATCTGACCGCCGGCGCCATCGCAGAACACTTCCAGATCAGCAAGCCCAGCATCTCCCACCATTTAAACCTGTTAAAACAGGCGGGACTGGTGGTGGATGAACGCCAGGGGCAAAATATCCTCTATTCCCTCAATACCTCAGTGCTGGAAGATGTCCTGAGCTGGTTTCTGGAAATGAAAGGAGTGCATGAAGATGAGAAGAAAATGGATTGAAATCGCCATCTGGAGTCTCCTGCTGGGGCAGCTGGCCCTGAGTGTTTACCTCTATCCCCGTTTGCCTGATCCCCTGCCTACCCACTGGAATATGCAGGGAGAAGTAGATGGCTACATGAGTAAACCTCTGGGAGTCAGTTTCCCGCTGGCCCTCAACCTGGGCATCTATCTGCTGCTGGTCTCCCTGCCCGCCCTGGACCCCAAGGCCAAAATCGAGAAGTTCCGGCAGGTGCTGGACCTGTTCAGACTTTTTACCCACGGATTGTTAACGGTTATTTTTATCATCGCCTTGCTCAACAGTCTGGGCTATGCCATCCCGGTGGATAAAACGGTACCGGCCCTTATCTCCCTGCTGTTCGTTCTGCTCGGCAATTATCTGGGTAAATTACGCCCCAATTATTTTATCGGCATCCGCACCCCCTGGACCCTGGAAAATGAACAAGTCTGGCAAAAAACCCACCGCGTCAGCGGTCCCGTCTGGATGGGGGCCGGACTGGTGGGTCTGATCGGTTCCTTCCGGGGAGGAGCCATTGCCTTTGGTTTTTTCTTTGGCGCGTTAATGGCTGCTACAGCCTTTTCCCTCTGGTATAGCTGGAAGGTCTATCAGGACCTTAAAGGGTCTGACAAACATTAGCTTTATCTTCCCACTCCAGGGAAGTTAATAAGCGCAGTTCAAACATTTTCAGCAAAAAGCGCACCCTTAATGCCGGGCCCATAATAGCATGCCAGCGATTGCCGGCGAAAGGCAGGAAGGTGACATCCAGGGGATCATCATCATTTTCAAAATAGGCCTCCACCTGTTGCCAGGCAGGAAGCAAGTTTTCATCCAGGATTTCCACCTGGAAAATGATTTCACCGGGATTTTTCTCTTCAGTCAATTTGATCTTGTTCTGGTCAAAGCAATACTTCAGCATTCTCTTTCCTCCCGCTGTTTTTTATCTTTTATTATAACACAAAACCCGTCTTCAGTAGCAGGAATTCCCTTCTGCTCTGTCGAAAATTTTAGCTACCCAGCGGTGAGGAGGATTTTCTGTGTGGCTAAAATTTTTTCAGGTAGTGCGGGAACTGCAAATCCATCGCCATATCAATAAACTCAAACCAGAGGAAATCAAGGAAATGCAGCTGATTCATCTGGGTTATCTCTCCGGCCGTCCCCAGCTGATTACCAGAAAAAACTGGCTGAGCCGGGTGACCTTTGTGGAATTTCCGCTGGCCCTTGAGTGTCAGGCCCAGCCAGGACTCTTCTTTGGTTTTTATCGCCTTTTCAGCAGTCAGGCCAGAGATATCTTGCAGGCCAAACTGGGGGACCAGTTTTATGTGCGCAGCATTGCCGTCAATGACCCGGAATTGCGCTGGTATTATGTGCTGGAGTTAGTGCCAGCCGATAAGCTGACCGATTTCCCCTTGCGCTACAAAGAATACCTTCTACCTCATAAGTTAAACTGTCTGAGATAGAGGTGGTAATTTATACGATGAGCCATTACCCTTCCTCAGGATGTACAAAATGCTAGTTTACTCGTTATAACTCTTTCTTTTATGGTAGACAAACAATCAAATGTTCAGACTATTGGCTGGAATCTGGAATACGGACTTACACCTATTGAGCCTTTTGCAAAAATCTAAAACTAAGTGTTCCACGAAATAATCATCATTCAACACCAGTACTTCATCGGCTATCTTGATAGTTGAAAGACGATGTGCGATCACAATAACAGTAGATGTTTGCTTTAAATCAAGGATGGCTTGGTGAATATCCTTTTCTGTTTTTTGATCAATAAATGAAGTAGGTTCGTCAAGAATCACTACACGGTGTTTCATTAAAAAAGAACGAGCTAAAGCAATACGTTGGGCTTCACCAGCAGAGAGATAGAATCCTCCTTCCCCTACCTTAGTCTGAAAATTATTGGGTAGACTCATGATGAAATCATATATACAAGCTTTTCGACAAGCCTCTATTACTTCCTCTTCCGTGGCAGAATCTGATCCGTAAAGTATGTTATCCCAAATTGTCCCGCTAAATAAGAACTCTCCTTGAATTAAATAACCAATATTATTACGCAAAGATTTTAAAGTCACTTCACGAATATCTGTATTATCAATGATTATACTACCCTCAAGCGGATCGAACATTCGAATAAGTAATCTAGCCAATGTGCTTTTCCCAACCCCGTTCCGTCCGACTATAGCTGTTATACTTCTAGGCTTAAAAACTGCAGTTACTCCCTTTAATATCAAATTATTTGAACTATAACCAAATGTTACATTATTAAAAATTACTTCTCCATTGTTAACAACTAATGTTTTTGCGTTTGGTAGTTCAGAAACTATGGGCTTCAAATTGTAGTATTCCAAAAATCTATGTAAGCTAGCTCGAACATCTTGAAACGAAAAAACTATTGTTGTTAAAGCCTCGAGGTTAGGAAACAACATGCCAGCAATCATCATAAAAGCCGTCAGCGTTCCAAGAGTAATCTGCCCTTCTAAAACAAGCCCTCCTCCGTACCAAAGAATTCCAAAAGACCATAAGTTGTTTAGTACACTAATAAGGAGTTGGGAAACACGAGTACGCATATTAAGAGCATTATTAAAAAATGATTCAATAGTCTCACTATCCCCGAAGATCCGATAATTCATCTCGCCGCTTGTACTATCCATAATATAATGGGCAGGGCTTGTTATCAGCTTCGAAAAAAGGTCATTACGCATATTAATCTTGGCTTGTTCAAATGAGTTAGCCAAGAAGTAATCAGATATTACACGTGTTAAAGACATGACTAGTACTATAACACTACACAAAATTATAAAGTTAAACAGTAAATCTTGTCTCTTTTGCACGAACACTACATCAATCAGGTATCAGATAAGGTAGGGTGTAGCGAGTGATACCAGCGAAAACATCGTCGCAGTCACAAATCCCAAGACTATGGTATACCATTGACCGACCAGGTAAGTCTTCACTATGTGGCATAATATTCTTAAATCTCTCCACATCATTCTATCCCTCGTAGACCTAAAATTATTTCCTTTTAGCGTGAATTAGCAGATTATACAGGTCTTCAACACCTGGATGTTGTATAACATATATACAATCTTTAGTTGTCACAACAACCATTTTCAAAGATCCAATATGCCGGAAGACAACCGCATCTTTACCATTACGTAACCTGTACCAGCCAGTAGCCAGGCCGGATACTGCGAATCCGTTTTTTCGATAAACTGGTTGCCAGGAACTATTACTATCTTCTAAAGAGATGGTGGCCGTAGCTAAATCTATAGTCGATAACACTGGAGGCGATTTAATTATTAAGTAATTATTCTTTAAAACCCATCCGCTACCAGCATACTGACGAGTCGGAATCAGTATCAGCAGCGTCAATAATATAATAAAGACGGTGATAACCTGTAGGTACTGATTACGTCCGAATTTTTTTCGACCTAAAAATAAAAATATGGCAATTCCTCCTACCGGAAGCCCAATAAATAAGAACAAGAAACGTATATCTAAAGGTAATATTATTGATTTTAAGACTGAATAATAATCAACCTGGTACTGCATGAATGATCTCCTTTTCCTCTTAATTAATATTAATTAATCTTAAATAATGCTTTGCAGCTTCTACAAAACCGTTTGGGTCTTGGGGTGATAAGTAATATGTTTGTTGTTTTGTCTTTATACGAACCATCTGATCAAAGCGGGTTGAATAAACCTTTACTTTCTCCCCATTCATTTCGCAAAAAGTTCCATAATAGCTAAAAATCCCTCCATTCCCGATAACCCTTGACAGTTGAGCCTTGGGAATAATTTTAATCTCTTCTATTTCTTTGCTCGGAATCAAAATTGACCCACTAGTTTTTTTTATTTCAATCCCATCCGGAGAAATCGTGTATCCTCTCGGTCCAAGAACATAGATAATTACGTAAATAACGACTGCTCCAAAATAGACAAGATTGAATACCATATCTTCAGCTTCCCCGGTTGACCAAATTATTAGATAGATGAAAGGTAAGGGGATAACTGAAAGCAAAGTTGAGATGAGTAATTCTTTGCTCCAGGGCGCCATATTAAAATACAATCCTCAATCCCTTCCTTTCCTTTGTTCCCGTTATAAAATATTACTAAAATAATGCGCATGCAAAAGTAGCACCCATACCAAGTATATTATGGTTTTAAACTCCTTTAAGACTTTAAATTGTATTTTTTGTAACGTTACTGACCAGATTATATTTAATTACTTAAAAAGATTCCTCAAAAATTATCTGCACGATATATATATATGTCTCAAATATACTTTCTTTCCGTTCAGCCAACGATAACAATCGGCTCTTGTATTGATTGCCTAATAAATAACAAATTTCACAATCACGACACTCCAACTCACCAATCCCTAGTTCTTTAATAATTACTTTCGGACCATGTACATGTAACCACCAGTAAAGGACATTCCGTTGCATCCCATCAATCATTTCAGATAAAGTCATATCTTCATTTAACTTACCTAATGTGATCAACGATTGAGCCTCAGTATTTAGTATATGTCCGCAACAAAAAGTAATTTCTCCGGTTGGTAAAATAACAATAACCCTGCCCGCATCTCGACAGCCCTTGCCTTTTTTTTCCTCAGTATCCAGGTAAAATGCACCTTTAGGCAGTCTTCTCCTTGCCCGTCCCAAGGGGAAAAGAAAGTCCTCCAAGTATTTTACTTCTCCTGAAATACCGGCTTTTTTTATTACTTGTCGCAAATAGCTAGTCCTTATCTTTGCTGTTGGGTGAATCACAGCACCAATCAACACTTCTATCCCTAATTCTTTAGCAGCTCGAACAATATTTATTATATTCTTTCAAAGTTATTTTTTCATCGGTTTTAAATGCTATATTAGATTTTTATTCCATCCCTGTGTGCCCCCTACTATTTTATTACTTACTAATTTGCTAATTCTACTTTTTGCTTTTCTTTCCTTCTATAAAAACAAAAAATTTTCCAATTATTTCTGCGTTTTTCGACAAAAATTGATAAATTATCTGCCGTATATATACCGGAAACACAACCGATCGAATAGAAGGAGTGTTTAACCTCCGACCTATCACACCACCTAGCATGGGTACGCATTAAGCGGTTCCAAAAAGGTTAACGAAGTTCCAAATAACGAACAAGCAAACTTTTCAGCCCTCACGCTTCCTCAATAGGAAGTGTTAAAGCCTCACGCTGGAAACCCTTGCCTTTGGCTAACGGTAAACGCTCACCAGCCCTCGTTGCAGACTTTCACCTGAAGATGAAGCCCATGCCGGGCGCACCAAAAAAGACCAGCGCCAGAAGCGCCGGTCCCTTTTTATTTTACTGGAACAGCTCAGTACTGAGATAACGTTCACCGGTATCGGGAGCCACCACAACCACTCTTTTGCCTGCCCCCAGTTCTTTCGCTACCTTCAGGGCAGCCCAGACGGCAGCACCAGAGGAAATACCTACCAGAATCCCCTCTTTGCGGGCCAGGTTACGGGCAGTTTCCATCGCATCTTCATTGGTCACCTGAATGACCTGGTCATAAATCTTTGTATTCAGCACGTCAGGCACGAATCCAGCGCCAATGCCCTGGATTTTGTGAGGTCCGGGATTGCCGCCACTCAACACCGGGCTGGCAGCAGGTTCCACAGCTACTATTTTGACACCGGGGATTTTTTCTTTCAAAACCTCACCAACCCCGGTTATGGTACCGCCGGTGCCGACCCCGCCGACAAAGGCATCCAGCTGACCGCCGGTCTGCTCCAGAATTTCCAGCGCGGTAGTCTTGCGATGGATTTCCGGGTTGGCCGGGTTTTTAAATTGCTGGGGCAGGAAATAATCGGGATTCTGGGCCAGCAGTTCTTCCGCCCGGCGCACGGCCCCTTTCATTCCCTCACTGCCAGGGGTGAGAATCAGCTCGGCACCATAGGCTTTCAACAAATTGCGCCGCTCTATGCTCATGGTTTCCGGCATCACCAGGATCAGCTTATAACCCTTGGAAGCTGCCACCATGGCCAGACCAATACCGGTATTGCCACTGGTGGGCTCTACGATGGTAGCTCCCGGCTTCAGAATACCGGCTTGTTCAGCAGCTTCGATCATGGACAGAGCAATCCGGTCTTTAACACTGCTGCCCGGGTTGAATGACTCCAGTTTTACATAAACCTCAGCCATATTCTCATCTACCAGTTTGTTCAACCGCACCAGGGGGGTTTGGCCGATCAATTCAGCAATATTGTTGGCTACACGCATGCAAATTACCTCCTCTTTATTCCGAGTATTTCGCTCTGTTTTTATGCTTATCTAAAGCATAACAGACATTATTATTTTTGTCAATAAAAATCGAAAAAACCCATTGGGCATTTTTTGCTCAATGGGTTCTGCTCAGTTTAGGCAAGTACAGGGTTGCGACAGCACCCCCGGTAGGCCGATTGCCCAGCTCGATCCGGCCCCCGTGGGTTTCAGCTATTTGTTTGGAAACCACCAGTCCCAGGCCCATTCCTTCTTCCTTGGTAGTAAAAAAGGGCTCAAAGACTTTGTTTAAAACCTCAGGAGGCAACCCCGGGCCATCATCCATCACCAGTACAGCCCATTCCTGCTCCCGGCTCTCCACTTCGACTACCACTTTGCCACGGCTACCACAGGCATCCACCGCGTTTTTGATAAAATTGACCAGCACCTGCTTGATTTGTTCCCGGTCAGCCCGCACATAGGCCTGACCATATGTAACCCCTTCTAAGGCAACCCCTTTCAGGTTGGCTTCACTGACCATTACCGCCAGAGTTTCCCGCACCAGGTTGATCAGATCCACATCCCGAAAATTGGGGGCACTGGGTTTGGTGAGCAAGAGAATTTCGCTCACCAAACCCTTGATGCGCCGTAATTCTTCATTGACCAGGGCTGCATACTCCCGGGCCTTCCCTTCCGGCAGCAGCGGATTTAGCAGCTGCATGAAACCCATCACCGTCGTCAGGGGGTTACGGATTTCATGGGCCAGCCCGGCAGCCAGCTGCCCGACAACCGCCAGTTTTTCCTGGCGGATGAGTTTATCCTGCATCTCCCGTTCCCTGGTCACATCCCTGACCATCATGATTAGTCCCAGGAAACGGTTTTTGCTGTCCCGGAGCGGGGTCATAAAAACATCCAGCAAGCGTTGATTGACTTTGATATTCCTCTTTTCATAAGCTTCTTTATTTCCGGAACGGAATTCCTCCATTAATTCTAAAACCTGAGCCTGGAACAGCGGTGAATGACATTCCACCACATTCTGCCCGATGAAGTGTTCAGGATTAACAGCAAAAATATCCGCTGCTGCTTGATTAATCTGTACACAACAGGCATCAGGATCGAGAATCATAATCCCATCAACCAGACTGTTAAACAAAGGGCTTTTGCCGATCTTGATTAGCTCTTTCCCTTTCCCCGCACTCATACAAACCTCCCAAACTCCACTCTTTATAATTGTTTTATAACTGCGGCACAGCGGGGACAAAGGTCTGGATGTTCTGCATCCTGGCCTGTTTCGGTGCTATAAATCCAGCATCTTTCGCACTTGCTTCCAGCTGCGGCAGTGACTTCTACCTCCAGTTCCCCGGTACCGCTGGCCAGTTCCACCTGGGAGACGATGAAAATGGGGGCCAGCTGCTCCAGGTATTGTTGTAACAGTTCCAGCTCTGCGCCACTGGCAGTCAGCTTCACCCGGGCATCCAGAGAATGCCCGATCACCTTCTGCTGTCGGGCCACTTCCAGGGCCTTGGTTACTTTTTCCCGTACTTCCAGCAGTTTCTCCCAGCGTTCTGCCAGTGCCTCATCCAGGTAGCGCTGCTCCACCCCGGGCATGTCGGTCAGCTGAACACTCCGGGGTCTTTCCCCCGGCAGGTAGCGCCAGATTTCCTCAGTGGTAAAGGCCAGTACCGGTGCCAGCAGGCGCACCAGGGCATCAATGATGTAGTACATCACCGTCTGAGCCGCCCGCCGTTCCCGGGATGCAGGCAGGGAAACATACAGCCGGTCCTTGGAAATATCGAAATAGATGGCACTTAAGTCCACAGCACAGAAGTTGTGAATAGCATGGTAGACAATATGGAATTCATAGTTTTCATAGCCGGCCCGTACCCGTTCGATTAACCGCTGCAATCGGTAGAGGGCCCATTTGTCCAGCTCCGGCATCTCGTAATAATCCACCAGATCGGTAGCCGGATTGAAATCATAAAGGTTGCCCAGTAAATAGCGGCAGGTATTGCGGATCTTTTTGTAAGCCTCGGCAATCTGCTTCAGAATATTGGGGCTGGCCGCTACATCGGAACGATAATCAGCAGAAGCCACCCAGAGCCGCAGGATATCCGCCCCCATCTGGTTGATGACCTCCAGGGGATCAACCCCGTTACCCAGGGACTTGGACATCTTTCTGCCTTTTTCATCCACCAGGAAGCCGTGGGTCAGCACTGCCCTGTAAGGTGCCTGCCCGCGGGTGGCCACTGCAGTCAGCAGGGAGGAGTTGAACCAGCCCCGGTGCTGGTCACTACCCTCCAGATAGAGGTCAGCGGGCCAGCTCAGTTCCGGCCAGTATTCGGGCTGATCGCAAACCGCCGCATGGCTGGAGCCACTGTCAAACCAGACATCCATGATATCAGTTTCCTTGCGGAAGCGGTCATGGCCACACCTGGGGCAGGTTAGACCGGGAGGCACCAGCTCGGCAGTTTCCCGGGCAAACCAGATGTCGGAACCATGTTCTTTGAACAGGTTTTTAATATGCTTGATGGTCTGGTCATTGATGATTTCCTGACCGCATTGTTCACAGTAGAAAATGGGAATAGGCACGCCCCAGAGGCGTTGCCGGGAAATACACCAGTCTCCCCGCTCTGCCACCATGTTGTAGATACGGTCACGGCCCCAGGCCGGGATCCATTGCACCTCGTCAATGGCCTTTAAGGCCTGCTGACGAAAACCATCGATGGAAGCAAACCATTGCTCGGTAGCCCGGAAGACAATGGGATTTTTACAGCGCCAGCAATGGGGGTACTGGTGAGAAATCCTGCCGCTTTTCAGCAAATAGCCATGTTCATCCAGCCACTGGATTACCTTCAGGTTCCCGTCATTGATATGCAGCCCGGCAAAAGGTCCAGCTTCCTGGGTGAAATAGCCGCTGTCATCCACCGGGTTAACAACTGGCAAGCCATATTTCTGACCCACTTCAAAGTCCTCCGCCCCGTGGCCTGGTGCAGTATGGACCGCACCGGTACCGGCTTCCAGAGTGACATGGTCACCGAGGATGAGGGGACTCTCCCGATCCATGAAAGGATGGCGGCAAACTACTCCTTCCAGTTCCTGGCCTTTGAACCGGGCCGCAATCCCCTGTTCCGTCAGGCCGGTAGCTTCCAGGAACTGTTTTAGCAATTCCCGGGCCACCAGCAACTGCCCTTTTTCCGTTTGCACCAGCACATAATCGAAATCCGGATGCAGACAAATGGCCAGGTTGGCGGGCAGGGTCCAGGGGGTTGTGGTCCAGATTACCACCCCGGCCTCCTGCGGCAGTTTCCCTTTGCCATCCTGGACCGGAAAGCGGACATAAATGGAATGGGAGGTCTTGTCTTTGTATTCCACCTCCGCTTCCGCCAGGGCGGTTTCGCAGCTGGCACACCAGTACACCGGCTTCAGACCTTTGTAAATATAGCCCCGTTTGGCCATTTCCCCGAAAATCTCAATCTGTTTGGCCTCAAAATGCGGCATCAGGGTAAGATAGGGGTTTTCCCAGTCTCCCCTCACCCCCAGGCGTTTAAACTGTTCTTTTTGTATACCGGCATATTTTCTGGCATATTCCGCACAGCGCTGGCGGAATTCCACCGGGCTTACCGCCTTGCGGTTAAGACCCAGGTCCTTGATCGCCCGCTGTTCAATGGGCAGGCCATGGGTATCCCAGCCCGGTACATAGGGGGCATCATAGCCGGTCATGGATTTATACTTGACGATAATATCCTTTAATACTTTGTTCAGGGTATGGCCCAGATGAATATCCCCATTGGCATAAGGCGGGCCATCATGCAGGATAAACTTGGGCCGGCCCTGGTTTTTCTGTTGTACCTGCCGGTAGATATCCATTTCTTCCCAGAACCTGAGAATTTCCGGCTCCCGTTGCGGCAAATTGCCCCGCATGGGAAAATCGGTTTTGATCATATTGAGAGTTTTGCTGTAATCCATTGCCTTTCCTCCTAAACTGAAAATGTTTACCGCAAAAAATATACTCCCGCCCCCTATGGGACGGGAGTTATACCCGTGGTACCACCCAACTTGCCGGCATAAACCGGCCACTCCTTGTGCAGGTAACGGTTGCACCGGGCCAGCCTACTCCGCCTGTAAGCCTTTCAGCCGCCAGCTCCCGGGGGATCCGCCGTACTGCCCGGGCTCCGGCTTCCACCCTCCCGGAGTCGCTGTTCCCTGCCTCCCTACGGCCTGTCCCGTTCATCGCCATTAGACAAATAGCTCATTTTGTCAATTATTGTATACTTTTCGTACGGTTTTTGTCAAGGGCTATCTTTTCATGCCAGAAAATACTATAATATTGAATAAGCGTTCATTCAGTTATGGGAGGTAGAGAGCATGGCCGAAAAAACCTTAATTCTGGAGTATCTGGACAATCTGGCCCTGATTACCCTCAATCGTCCTGCTGCCCTCAATACCATTAATCTGGATCTGCTGCAGGAAATGGAAGAAATCCAGCAGAAACTGGCTCAGGACCCCAACCTGCGGGCCGTAGTGGTGCAGGCGGCCGGTCCCCATTTTTCTGCCGGTATCGATCTCAGCCTGCTGGCTCAGGTGGATGCCAGCTTTGTGCTGCAGCAGGTCCAGAGATTACAGCAGATTTTTCAGCGCTGGCAGCAATTAACCGTTCCTGTCATTGCCGCCATTCAGGGAGTCTGTTTTGGTTCCGGCCTGGAGCTGGTTCTGGCCTGTGACCTCCGGATCGCAGCCGCTAATGCCCGTTTTGCCTTGCCGGAAGTGCGTTTTGGTCTTGCCCCTGACCTGGGGGGCACCAGTCGCCTGACCAAACTGGTCGGGGCCGGTCAGGCCAAACGCCTGCTGCTCACCTGTGAGGAAATCGATGCCCAGGAAGCTAAAACCATCGGTTTGGTGGAAAAGGTGGTACCCGAAGCAGAGCTGGAAAAGGCTGCTCTGGGCTGGGCGCAAGCTATCGCTTCCTTCCCGCCGGCCGGGCTACGCTTTGCCAAACAGGGCGTGCAGGTGGCCCAGGAAGCCAGTCTCGCTGCGGCCCTTCTGTTCGAGCAGGCCCAATCCGTATATTGTTGTGGTACCCAGGAACAAAAAGAAGCCATCGCCGCCTTTTTCCGCAAACAGAAGTAACCCGGTCCGCGCCGGGTTTTCCTTTTCTTAGCGGACAAAACCGGTAATCCTTTCCCGGTGTTCCGTTTCCGAATCAGGTACCAGCTCCTTGAGCTCCAGCACCGGACTGAGGCAACAATCCTTATCCCCCAGTTCGGCCAGAATCTCTTCCCTCCGGCGCCGGGCAAAATACTGGCTCACTTCCTCATAGACCGGTTGTCCCGGCAAGGCCGGGGCAAATTGCTGGGACAGCCAGTGTTCTTTGCCGGTGGCCCGGCAAAAATTGGCCCAGAATTTTTCTTCCAGGGCAGCCAGCACCACATATCCGTCCAGACAGCGGTAGAGGTTATAACAGACTATGCCTCCGGCTACCACACCCTGGCCGGGTAAGGGGTAACGGCCTTTGTCCTGGCCATAAAAGGCACCGGTAACATTGGCCCAGCTCTGGACCACCTCGGCAATACCAATAGTATGGCGTCCCCCCTGTCCGCTCACTGCCTGCTTGTAAAGGGCTGCGGCAGCCACTGCAAACAATGCCATGCCCCCGGCCAGATCGCCCAGCAATAACCCGGGAATGGCCCGTTCCTGTTTGCCGGTACTGCCGATGCTTCCTCCTACCGCCTGGTAGTTGAGGTCATGGCCTGCATCTTTAGCCCAGGGGGAATCCGGCTGATAGCCCCCTATAGTGATGTAAGCCAGGCGCGGATTTAACGTTTGCAGAAAATCATAACCCAGGCCCAGTCGTTCCATTACCCCGGGCCGAAAACTTTCAATCAACAAATCAGCCTCTTTCACCAGCTGCAGGAACTCCTCCCGGTCCACTGCATGTTTCAAATCCAGATAACGGATTTCCTTGCAGCTGTTGAGCAGGCGGTAAATATAGGCATCCTCCCCTTCCCGTTCAGGAAAGAGGCTTTTCAGATAATCTCCCTTGCCTTTGTCTTCAATTTTCACCACCCGGGCCCCAAACTGGGCCAGCAAGAAAGTGCCATATGGTCCCGGCAGCAGCCGGGTCAGGTCTACAATCAGCGGTTGATTCACAAAAAACATTGGCTGCATACCTGGTTCAAAAAACTTGACTGTTTTTATTTTTAGCCAAGTTGGCCCCCAGACCAGGATTTCGCCTCCTTCCGAATACTTGATTTGCCCCCGCGGGGCAGGGCGACAGGGGACCTCGGCCCGGGAGTTCCACCCGGACGGGAGTACTGCACCGGTTTATGCTGACCTCCCGGTGGGAGTATAACTCCGCCTCCCGCGTCCTGTTAGGACGCCTACCGGTTTCTCCGATACCGGCTAAACGGGGTCACCGTACGGACAGGGCCAATAACTTCAGGTCAGGCCAGACGGAGTTATACGCCTCCTGTTCACACGGAGCAAGCCCGTTATGCACAGAAAGCCTCTCCTCCAGCCGCCTCAAGCAGGCCCTGACCCCACGGGTCATCCCTTTTCCTTCCTCAGGTCTATCAGGATTAACCTTCCGGGTCAGGTTTTGCTTGATTTGCGATACCAGTTGCCTGAGTTCTTCAGTCACCCGTTCCCTGAGGCCCATTGCCCGGCGTCCTGTAACCAGGGCCGCCGCGCAATGCACCGGAACGGCGTAACGTTTCATATACTTCCAGTAACCTATGGTGGACGTGTGCCGGGGTGATACTAACTTGAAAGGCACCCCTTCTTTTACCGCTCTCCGATACATTGCTCCTACCATTTTCGCAAATGGAAAATTGGAAGCCATTCGGTTAAACTTTTTATTAGTGTCCAGCCTGTCTTTGCTAAAGTTCAGATTTTCTAAAACAATTGGTTTACCTAATAAGAAAGCTATATCTACCACTACTCTGGCTAAAACGCCTATCAGGTAGCTGCGTCGGAAGCTGGAAGCATGGGCTAAGTCTGGTATTCTGATATAAAGAAAACCATTCGGGTAAGGGATAACCTGAAACTCTCCTTCGTACTTGCCCAGGTTGCCGGGATAAGGAATATTAAAACCCTCCGGCCACGGCTCCGGCTGGCCGGAAGCGCTAATGTTACACAGGGCTACCCCATCAGGGTTTGTGTCTATAGCCAGACAACCTTTAGCAAAGTCCGGTTCCTGCACCCTGACCACTTCAAATGTCAAATGTACCAAGTAGCGTCCTTCCAGGGTGCGGATCAGTTCTACCGCATAGGGTAACTTCATGGTCAGCCATATCTGCACCAGTTCCCGGTGTTTTTCCGGCAGCCACAACTTACCCTCAACCCTCGGAGCGCAGCTCATCCTGGGGCGACCAAGTTTATCCGTGCCTGTCTGTTGGGAAAGGTGAGAGAGGGAAACCGCCAGGCGGAAGTCCTGTCCGTCATAAAATATCTTAATGTTGGGGTTGCCTCCCTTGCTCTCATCTCCCCGGGAGTAGAGGCGGTTTTTGCGGGCTGCCCGCCACTCTTCCCGCGTGGCCCGGCCCTGGCAGACCTTTTCCCACAGTTTCTTGCCGCCAAAGACTACCTTCGGTATCGTGCCCTTCTCCCGGTGGGCTTCAAGCTCAGCCAGCTTCTTTTTCAGAGAAGTAACCCTGTTGTTCCGCCCCTTGACCGCCAGGCGGAGCTTTTCAATAACTTCTGAAGCAGCCCCCTTTTCCTCTGCCTTCGCCAGCTTTCTCATAGCCAGGCTGAGCTTCTTTCTGGCCCGGCCCAGTTTCTTTTCTGTTTCTTCATTTTCTAACTTCAGCAGTTCTGTTTGGGAGTCCAGCAGGGCCTGTGCTTTAAGTCTGGCATCATCCGCATAGCGGGAGTTCAGCCCGAAAAGTTCTTGTCCTGACTTCTTGATTTCATGGCGGGAAACACCTTCCAGGAGCCGGTTAAAGGCCCACCGCATACAGGCACAGAAGAGACGCATCTCCGTAGTCAGCGGGTCTTCTTCGCCCCGGCTCCATTTCGAAGACCGGTGAGCCGGGTAAATCTCCGGAAAAAACTCCCCGCACACAGTTATGCTAAATTTGTTCTTCTCGTGTTTCTCTGGCATTCCTGATCAGCTCCCCGAAACCCTGCCGGACTTTGCTGCTTTACCAATGGATAATAGTTCCATACCTTTAATGTAGCAAAACAGTTAAATACAATCAATTATAGTCTAGTTTTCTGAAGCTGCTGCATACCTCCCCAAAATAAGTAACGGCAGAAATGCCCGATTCCTGCCGCTTCTCTTTCTATGGATTATTCTTGTTTAGTCTCTGTTGCAAAGTAGGTTCCCTTTTCCAGCAAGTCCAGATAAGCCTGTAACATGGCTTTCAGTTCCGTACGCAGCTTATGATTGAGTTTCAGCAGTTCTTCCTGCTCCTGCAAGATATATTTTACCCGCTCTTTGGCCTGACTGATCAGCTGGCTGGCATCCTTTTCTGCCGCCGCCCGGATAGCTGTAGCTTCTGTTTCCGCTGCCCGGCGCAGGTCATCGGCAGTGCGGCGAGCCAGCACCAGGGCCTCCTTGATATCATCCTCCAGGCGCTTGTAATGGCTGAGGGATAATTCTCTGGAGGCCAGCTGTTCTTTCAGCTCCAGGTTTTCCTTATAGATCTTCTCATAGTCAGCCAGCAACTCGGCTACATATTTGTCCACCGCTTCCGGACTATAACCCCGAAAACCCCGTTCAAAATCGGGGTTTTTGTAATCCAGGGGCGTTTTGACCTGTGCCATCGCTCATCCTCCTCTGCCGGTTTTGCTCCAGATTTCCACTTTGAACAATAATCTTCCTTTTTTGCTGCTGCCTTTCTGTTCTTTAACCAGAACCCGGCCAAACCCCTGTACAGATAACCAGTCACCCGGACGAATTTCCGCATCCGGCTTGAGACATTCTCTCCAGTTTAAGCGTACCAGTCCGCTTTCTATCCATTGTACAGCCTGCTGGCGGCCAACTCCCACACTCTGGGCCAGCAGGGCATCCATACGCGGGGAAGCCAGACTGACCAGCCTTTCCTCTCCCTGTGGCCGCTGGATCAGGGGCGGTTCTGCTTCTGGCAGCAGTTCGATGGGTACAGGTCCTACCCTTGTCCACTGACTCTGGATGGCAGAGACAATTTCTTGAGCCACAGCCACCCAGATTCCCGTTTCGGTACAGAGAATGTCACCCACCAGTTCGCGCTTAATGCCACTGGCCAGTAAGGAGCCGAGAATATCCCGGTGACCGGGCTGAAAGAACTGGAAGCGGCCCTGCACCCGCAAAACTGTAACACCCGGCTGGTCGAAGTCAAATTCGGCCCAGGCCGCCGGGAACAAAAGCAAGCGACAGCGTTCCGGCTCCCCGGCAAAACCGCCCTGACAGCGATAGGCAACCGTCTGCCGCCATGATTCCAGCATACTCCGGGCTAACGCCTGCTGGCCAGGGTCGAGAAAAAAAGTGAAACCGGGCATTTCTCTGGTCTCCACCTGGACCAGCAGGTCCCAGAGCCTCTCCACCAGAGCCTTGTCCTCCGCTTTCCCTGCCTGGCGTAGCCAGTAATCTCGCATCAATATCCCCCCAGCAAGCGGTAGAGTAAAGATACCACTCCGCGCCGGATCAGATCGAGGACAAAGATAGCGACGATGGGTGAAACATCAACCATTCCAATAGGTGGAATCAACCGTCGAAAGAGCTCCAGATAGGGTTCTGTCATATCCCGCAAGAAACGAACTGCAGGATTATAACGGTTAACCGGAAACCAGGACAAGAGGATATGGATGATCAACATCCAGTAATAAACCATAAAAAGGGTATTAATCAGGTTGATCAGCAAGCTACTACCTCCCTATTTTTGCCCGGCACTCATTTCCTGGGCCCGCCGGGTGGCCGCCATCACCGCATTCATCAAGGTTACCCTGAGACCACCTTCTTCCAGGGCGTAAATACCGGCGGTGGTGGTGCCCCCGGGAGTAGTAACCATGTCCTTCAGGCGACCGGGATGCTCTCCTGTTTCCAGCACCATTTTGGCCGCCCCCAGCATGGTCTGGGCCGCCAGGGTCATGGCGATATCCCGCTGGATGCCCACCCGCACCCCGGCATCGGCCAGAGCCTCCAGCATAATGTAGACATAAGCGGGCCCGGAACCGGATAAACCGGTAACGGCATCCATCAGATTTTCCTTGACGGTAACAGCTGTGCCAACAGCACCAAAAATAGCGGCTGCCATAGTTTCATGGGCTGTAGTAGCATATTTGCCCAGACACATAGCCGTAGCCCCGGCCCCTACCAGACAGGGAGTGTTGGGCATGGCCCTGATTACCGGCACGCCGGGCAGAAAAGTTTCAATCAGAGTAGTGGTAATTCCAGCAGCAATAGAGATTATCAGTTTATCTCCATTGACCCTTTCCCGAATCTCCTCCAGCACTTCTTCCATGGCCTGCGGTTTTACCGCCAGCACCAGGATATCGGCGGCAGCAGCGGCTTCGCCATTATCAGCACAGGCATGGATGCCCATTTTTTCCTGCCAGGCCAGCAGTCGCTCCCGGTGGATGTCGGCGGCATAAATCTGGTCAGGGGTAACCAGTCCGGCTTTCAGCAAACCATTGATCAAGGCCGAACCCATGGCCCCGGCACCAATAAAACCGATACGCTTATCCGTTAAAGCCATCTTACTTCACCCAGGTAAAAATGCCTCGATCCCGCTGCTCATCCCGGCTGTCCAGCATGGAGGAAATGTCCACTCCATTGGGAACGAAAAGATAAATACCGGTGCCAACCTTTTGCAGACTGCCACCCAGAGCATAAACTGTGCCGGAAACAAAATCTACAATGCGCTGGGCCACACTGGGATCGGTTTTTTCCAGGTTTACCACTACACTGCGACGGTTTTTCAGATTATCGGCAATGGACTGGACTTCATCAAAGGCGCGCGGTTCAATTACTACCACTTTCATGCCTTTTTGCTGCGGCAGGGCTACCACAGGCGCCTTTTTGCCCCGACGAAACTGCTCTTCCCGTTCTTCCATGAACTCATCCTGTTCTTCCAGCAGTTCTTCTTCCTCATCGGCCAGACCGATCATACCCATTACCTTATCCATAATTTTTGCCATTTTAGTTTACCTCCTTGCACCAAATATATCACTACCAATGCGTACCAGGGTAGCCCCTTCTTCAATGGCCACCTGATAATCATTGGACATACCCATGGATAAATGTTTTAGTCCCAGCTCCCGGGCCAATTCCCGCAACTGACGAAAATAAGGGCGGGCCTGTTCAGCGTCAGCCACAAAAGGCGCCATAGTCATCAGCCCTTCAATCTGTAAACCCGGCAGTTCCTGGACTTCCCGGTAAAAAACCGGGACATCGCCAGGAGCCAGGCCATGTTTGGTTTCTTCTCCCGATACATTCACCTGAATCAGGGCTTTTAGGATCAGCCCCCGAGCACTAGCCCGCTTGCTGATCTCCCGGGCCAGTTCCCAGCGGTCCAGAGAGTGCAACAGATGAATGCGGTCGATAATATATTTTACTTTATTGGTTTGGAGCGTGCCAATCAAATGCCAGCGCAGTCCAGGAGGCAATTCCGGCTGCTTGGCCAGCAGTTCCTGTACCCGGTTTTCCCCCAGGTCAGTCACCCCGGCAGCCAGAGCTGCCTGAATCCCCTCCGGTGGCACAGTCTTGGACACCGCCACCAGGGTGATCTCCTCCGGCCGCCGGCCAGCCCGCAAGGCTGCTGTCCTGATTTCCTCCCTGACTCTGGCCAGATTCACTGCAATCTCAGCCCAGCTATCAGCCATACTTCTCACCTCATCACCCTTTGCCCATCGGTGACCAGGGCCGGTGTGACCACCACCCGCGCACCTGGGCCCAGCAAGGGCGCTTTGTTTTCCGGTGCTATTTCCTCCACAGCCGCCATTTCCCCTACCTGGCCGTTGACTTTCACCGGCCTGAAATAGGCGATTTCTTTGTAGACCACATACAGACCCTTTTTCCCCCCTGTCTCGGTCAGGGCAGAGGCAGGGACCAGATAGCCGCGGTAGGTCCTTTCCACCAGTTCCAAATTGTTCCGGCGCTCATGGGCCAGATCCCCCACCTCATTGAGAGCGGTCAGGATTACCCAGGTCTCACCACCGCGTTGTTTCAGCTTTTTCACCAGCAGGCTGGTATCCTTACCTCTCAGTTTAAGCACTGTTTTTCCCGCCTGCCAGTGTACTGTTGAGTTGAGATGGAGCAAAAAAGCCGGGTTCTGCAGATTGTCGAGGAGCTTTACCCCCTGGACCGGGGGTTTTTCTTTGCCCAGTTCCTGTTGTAAAGCCTGCCAGAGCTGGTCCGGTTCAACGGTATCGATCAGCTCAGGCAGGAGAACGCTTTCCAGCCCATCCACATGATAGCAAACCTGGCCGGGCTCAGGAGCAACTACCCGTTCGTCCCAGCGACCAGCAGCACCATCCAGTTGCCCCTGTTGCAAGCGAGCGATCACTTCTCCCCGGCGTACCCGCTGCCCCTCGGGAACCACTGGCTCCAGTTTAGCCCCGGCTGGAACGGGTAAAATCTTCTCCCGGCGGATGGTCCAGGCCTCAGCCTGTTCCACCTCTTCTAGTTTCCCCCATTGTACCGGCTGAATATCTATAACCCTGGCCACAATCCGGTTGGCCATAAAGCGAATTCCCCACCAGAGGACAGACGCCCCGATCAGCAGCAAGACAATACTGGCTAACACGAACAACCTGTACTCTTTCTTTCTCCGCTTTTGCTTGTTCATTCTTTCACCTCGTTCGTGTCTTAACTAAGTTATATTCTACAAAAACCAGCCACTTCCTGCTTGCTTCAGGAATAAACCGGGAGTGTAAAGGAAAAAACCGAGCCTTTGCCCAGTTCTGACTTGACTTCAATAGTCTGGCCATACCGTTCCAGAATGTGTTTGACAATGGACAGGCCCAGGCCTGTCCCGCCCAGATCCCGGGAACGGGCCTTGTCCACCCGGTAAAAGCGCTCGAACAGCCGCGGTAAAGACTCAGGGGGAATGCCGATACCGGTATCGGCTACCTCCACCCGGATCTGATTGGCTTCCGCCCAGACTCTGACGGAAACAGATCCCGCCGGTGTATATTTAATGGCATTATCAATCAGGTTCAACAGCACCTGTTCCAGCAAATCCCCGGACATAGCCGCCGGCGGCAAAGGCTGCTGAATCTCCTGGAGCAAACCCAGACCCTTGTTTTCTGCCAGGGGTTGTAAAATTTCCACCACTTTCTGCACCTTTTCCGCCACATCCACCGGCTGGCGTACCACTTCCGCCCTCGGTGCCTCAATCCGGCTCAGGCTGAGCAAGTCATCGATCAGACGCTGTAGCCGTTCTGCTTCTGACTGGATGATGGTAAGGAAACGTTCTGTCAGCACCCGGTCTTCCATGGCCCCATCCAGCAAAGTCTCTACAAAACCTCGAATGGAGGTCAGTGGGGTACGCAATTCGTGGGAAACATTGGCCACAAACTCGGTGCGCAATTGTTCCAGTTTGCGCAATTCGGTGATATCCTGCATCAGCACTACCGCCCCCTGATGGTGGGCATCCTGGCCCAGGGGCGCAGCGGTAAGGCGCAGAAAGATTTCCTTCTCGCCAGCCAGGCGAATTTCGGATTTTTGCACCTCTTTCAGTCGAACGGTTTTGCGGATCAGCTCTTCCACTTCCGGATGGCGCACCAGGCTCAGCACCGTTCGGCCGGAGACATCCTTGGCCTCTACTCCGAACATCTTGCAGGCCGCCCGGTTGATCAGCATGATCCGCCCCAGGCGATCAACCGCGATCAGCCCTTCCGCCATGGAAGCCAGAATGGTTTGCAGGCGCTGTTTTTCCCATTCCGCCAGCTCGATCTGCTGCTGTAACCGTTCACTCATACGGTTAAAAGCCACCGCCAGATAGGCCAGTTCATCATCGCCCCGCACCGGCAAACGGTAATTTAAATCCCCTTTGGCCAGCGCCATTGCCCCTTCCGCCAGCTCCTGAACCGGCTTGGTAAAGCGCACGGCCAGCAGGTAACTGCCTCCAGCTGCCAGCACCAGGGTACCCAGCAGAGCTTCAAACAAAAGGCGACGCAGGTAGGTCACTTCTGCCTGCAAATCCGCTTTTTCCTGCCAGTGGGCCTGGCGGGCCAGCCGGGCCTCCCAGCGACTGACCAGCACCTGATCTACCAGAATAAAAGCACCGGTTAAGACTACCAGGGATAAAATAATAATCTTCCAGTGAAATTTTCTCTTCACTGCTCCAACTCCCTCATGCGGTAGCCAGCCCCACGTACTGTTTCCAGATAGCGGGGATTGGCCGGGTCAGCTTCTATTTTCATGCGCAAATGGCGGATATGCACATCCACAGTGCGAGTATCACCGGCATAGTCATAGCCCCAGATTTTCTCCAGCAGATAATCCCTGGAAAACACCCGGCCCGGATGGGTCATCAGGAGCTGTAACAGCTCACACTCCTTGGGGGTCAGGCTCTGCTTCCTGCCCCGTACTTCCACCTGGTATTTTTCGGGAAACAACATGATTTCCCCTTCCCCATAGCTGATCCCTTTTTCTCCCGTTTCCTTGCCTTCTTCGGCCGGACTTAGCCGCCGCAAGCGAGCCTTGATACGGGCCAGCAGTTCCCGGGGACTGAAGGGCTTGGTCATATAGTCATCAGCCCCCAGCTCCAAACCCAGCACTTTGTCGGTTTCCTCACCCCGGGCCGTCAGCATGATAATCGGTATATTGCGGGTAGCCGGGTCATCATGCAGACGGCGGCAAACTTCTAGGCCGTCAATTACCGGTAACATCAGGTCCAGAATCACCAGATCCGGTTTTTCATTACGGGCCAGTTTCAGGGCCTCCTGCCCATCTCTGGCCACCAGCACCTGGTAACCCCATTTTTCCAGATTGAACTGTACCAGTTCTACGATCAGCGGGTCATCATCAACCAGCAAAATGGTGGCCATAATCTACCTCCCCATTTTATTTCAGCATTATCAAGGCTCCCATCCTGCCCGTTTTGCCCCCGGACTTGCGATGGGAGAAAAACAAATCCGAATGGCAGGCAGTACAATAGCGGCTTTGCCAGACATTTTCCGGCTTGATCCCGGCCTGCAGCAAAAGCTGGCGGTTGGTCTCTCCCAGATCCAGCTGCCAGTGGCCTTCCCGTCCCGGGGTAAGCCCTCCGACCCCCAGAGCCTCGATCTTGAGGGCCACCCGTTCATCCACTTCATAACAGCAGGGTCCGATATGAGGACCGATCGCAACCCAGATTTGCTCCGGAGCAAGTTCCAGTTGCTGACATAACTCCCGCACTACCAGGGGGCCAATCTGCTGCACCGTTCCCTGCCAGCCGGCATGGGCCATAGCGACTACTCCGCCTTCCGGAGCCAGAAAATACAAAGGCACACAATCAGCATAAAAAGTGATCAGGGGCAAGCCCCGTTCCGTTGTGGCCAGGGCATCCGCTGCCTGCAGACTTTCATCCCAGCTAAATGCCCCCTGGCCACGGCGGGCAGCTCCAGCCCAAACCAGATGGCAGCCGTGAACCTGCCGTACACTGACCAGGGCATCGGCTTCCAGTCCCAAACTCTGGGCAAAGCGTTTACGGTTGACAATCACCCGCCCGCTTTCATCTCCTACATGCAGCCCCAGATTCAAGGTATTGTACGGTGGCTTGCTTGTCCCCCCGATGCGCGTTGAAAAAGCCACCAGTGCCCACGGTTCCCAGTCCGGTAAGGCCAGATGGACAACTCCCCCTTTATCGCGTAGCTGAAAAGGTTCCAAAGGCTGTCCCCTCCTCTCGTGCAAAAAACCGCCCTAAGGGCTGGTTATTCGTAATTATAGGCGATTTGCTCCAATTCTACCAGTATAACATCAATGCCGATCTTGTTGATATTTTCCCAGGGGATCACTATATCCTCCTGGCGCCCGAACATGCGAAACATGCGCCCACCTTCCGGGTTCAGTACCAGGGCCCGAATGGTGCCATTTTCCACATCAATATCGATATCCTTGATGGGGCCCAAACGCCGCCCGTCCACCACATTGATGACTTCCCGCAGCCGTAAGTCCGACACCTTGAGCACGGCTTTCACCTCCTGTCTACCTACATTATATGTAGACGAGGCTGAAAGTGTGTCAGCTTACTGCCAGTTCCTGTCCCTCATTTTCTTCTTCCACAGTATAGCGGGAGACATTGAGGATAATCCCGGCAGCAATCAGTTTAAACAATAGAGAAGACCCGCCATAGCTGATAAAAGGCAGGGTTACCCCTACTACCGGGAAAACATCCAGCACCATGGCCAGATTGACCAGAGCCTCTACCAGCAATACCGCCCCCATGCCCGTAACCAGCAAGCGGCCGAAGGTATCTGGAGCTTTCTTGCTGATTTCATAGACCCGGTAAAGGACAATGGCAAACAGAGTAAAGACGATTATACCCCCGATAAAGCCCATCTCCTCGGCCAGTACGGCGAAAATAAAGTCATTGTGCTGTTCGGGTAACCAGAGATACTTGGACTTGCCGTCCCCTAATCCCACGCCCAGCAGCCCACCGGAGCCGATGGCCAGCAAAGCCTGGGCCTGCTGAAAACCGTAACCAAGAGGATCCTGAAAGGGGTCGAGAAAAACAGTAAACCGTTTCAGCCGGTAGCCAACCGTGGTTACAGCCAGTACCGCTACCGGTACCAGCACTGCCGCCAGAGCTCCAATCCAGGCCCAGGGGATACCAGCAGCAAACAATACCACCGCTGCAATCAGACAAATAACCCCTGCGGAACCGGCATCTCCTTCCAGCCCCACCAGGACAAGGATAAGTACTACTTGTATAATTGCGGGCACATAGCTGATTTTGCGTTTTTTACCCCGTTTCACCAAACGTTCTTCCCGCTCAAAATAGGCAGCCAGCATAATTACCAGAGAGAGCTTGGCCATCTCCGATGGCTGGAGGGAAAAACCACCCGCTCCCAGCCAGGCCTTGTTACCATTGCGAGATTCTCCCGCAATCAGAACCAGCACCAGTAAAATGATGGTGGCAGAAAAAATGATTTTTTTCCAGCCGATCAACTTGCGATAATCCTGCCGCAGTATGGCAAACATTAAGACCAGTCCAATACCAGCCGCTACACTCTGGCGATAAAAAAAGGCCAGGGGATTGCCAAACTCGCCGGGATTCCCGTTTTTGGGCAACATCGCTTCAATGGAACTGGCACTGAAGACCATCAATAGACCGATAGTCAGCAGCACCAGGATAGCCCCAAGCAGCATCAAGTCCGCTCCATGTCGCTTCCTTTTACCCATAATAGTACGACCTCCGTTTCCCTAAAAGGTATTCAACACCGGCGGCCGTTTTTCCTGCTAAAAAAACCGCCTGTCCGGAACATCTCTGTTCCGCAGGCGGTTTGTGTTCAAGTTCCGACGTGTTTGCGCATATGGTTTAAGGCAGCTTTTTCCAGCCGGGAGACCTGGGCCTGGGAAATCCCGATTTCCTCTGCCACCTCCATCTGGGTTTTACCGTGAAAAAAGCGCAAGGTGAGAATCTGTTTTTCCCTTTCTCCCAGGCGGGCCAGGGCCTCTTTGACGGAGATGTTTTCCAGCCAGCCAACATCCTGGTTTTTCTCATCCTTAATCTGGTCCATGACGAAAATGGGATCTCCCCCATCATGGTAGATTGGTTCAAAGAGAGAAATGGGTTCCTGGATGGCATCCAGAGCAAATACCACTTCTTCCCGGGGTAATTTCAACTCCTCGGCGATTTCATTAACCGAGGGCTCCCGGTTCAGTTTGTTGACCAGGTTGTCCCGCACCTGCAGGGCCCGATAGGCGATATCCCGCAGGGAGCGGCTGACGCGAATGGGGTTGTTGTCCCGCAGGTAGCGGCGAATCTCCCCGATAATCATAGGGACGGCATAGGTGGAAAACTTGACATTCTGACTTAAGTCGAAGTTGTCGATGGCTTTCATCAAGCCAATACAGCCGACCTGGAAAAGGTCGTCCACATATTCGCCGCGGTTAACAAAACGCTGAATTACACTGAGGACCAGCCGCAAGTTGCCTTCAATCAGTTTTTCCCTGGCAGCCTGATCGCCTTGCTGCATGGCGGCAAACAGCTGCCGCATCTGTTCATTGGTCAGCACCGGCAGCTTGGCGGTATTGACACCGCAGATTTCCACCTTATTGATCAGCATTGGCTCCACCCCGTCCTTGTAGTTTCAGTTACATTATTGACGGAATGGAGCCTGCTTATACTGAATTTTGTTGGCCTGCTCAGGCTTCTTGAGTGATTTCGATTATTTCTAATGCCAGACCATCTTTATTAGCGTTTTGTAAATACATACCAAGTTAAGGCAGATAAGAATGCGAGCAGAGCAGATAACTTAAACAATGTAAATAGCCCAAAAGCTGTGTAGATAATTCCCCCGCTATAACTGCCGGCAGCAGCACCTAATGACCAGGCAATCGCAGTAAAAATAGTTTGAGCTGAGGCTTTTACTTCTTGAGAGGTAGTTTCATTTAATAGTTGAATAGCAGATAAGTAGAAAAGCCCGAAACTAAGACCCTGGCTCAGCTGTAGTAATAGTATCAGCCAGAGGTATGGAAAATAGGCATAGACAAACCAGCGCACTGCGTAGATGATACCGGCGATGGTGAGGATTTGATATAAATTTAAAGATTTGCGCAGGACATTAAACAAATAAAAGACAGGGATCTCGCTGCTGGCAGCCAAGGCCCAGGCTAATCCGACCATTGTTGTAGTAGCCCCAAGGCTGGAAAAATAGATACTGAAAAAGGTATTATAGGCACTAAAAGGCATTTGGATTATGAAAGCATAAACGACTAGCAAGATAAAAAATGGATTTTTTATAAGCTGAAAAATTTCTGAAATGTTTTGTTTTATAGGCACAACTGGAGTTTTAGGTAAAGAAAAACTAAGAATCCAGACAATAAAAAAAAGAATACTGCTGAGAGGGAAAATAAACTTAATATTGGATTTAGTTAGAAATGCTGATGTAATCAGTACTATCACAGCAAAGCCCAGCGAACCCCATAAGCGATATTTACCGAATTCCCGGGAACGTTGATTATCACTTAGCATTAGAGTATCAGTAAGTGGCATAGACGCTGTTTGTACCATTGTGTATAATAGCATTGTCAGCATCCACCAAATTTTATTGTTATATAAAGGGACTAATAAAATAAAAACACCTGAAGAAAACAATAATACTTGGATTATGAATTTAAGCCGCTGGGTTTTATCAGCAATGATTCCCCAAAATGGTTGCATAAATAAGCCAACAAAAGGCCCTAAAGCAGAAATTAGACCGATAAAATTTCCGTTGGCACCTGCTTCCTTAAAATATAAAGGTAAGTAGGGAATTTGCAGCGCAATAATCGCATAAAGCAAAAAGTAATATAATTTGTTAAGAGATGACTGGTACTGCATAGTAACCTCCGGTTGCTAGTATGTACTCAGGTTATTATAACAAGAATTTTGCGGGAAATAAATAAGGGTTGCTGAACAGATTTTTAAGACAATAAAATAAAGGAAGGGCTTGCTCCCTTCCTTTCAATTTATTTTTTATCCGGCACCTTAAAGAAGAACCTGATAAGCGGCCCTTCTTTAATCGGCTCATGCATCATAATATATCCGTGTTTCACAGCCTCTTCCGGAACTGAACGGAAAGATTGAGGACAGTCGGCCAGCACTTCCAGGGTCTGCCCTGGCTGGAGCTTACTGAGGGTTTCCAGGCTGTAGATCAACGGATAAGGACAAGGTTCACCCCGTAAATCAAGTACAAAATCAACCTCTAAGGAACGATCTCCCACAGTCTTCTCCTCCCCTATTTGCTCTCTGCCACAGCTGTATTGATTTCAACTGGCAAATGAATTTCCGATTTATATTTGCGGCGCTTCTCCATCCAGGTAGCCCAAACGTAGATCAGCGCTAAGAAAAGATAGGTTGCGGCTAAAGCCCCTGCCGGACCGAGAATTTTCACCAGGTCCACCTTCGGATAGGGTGCTACCAGAGAGGTGAAAATACCTTTATCCCAGCCTATCGCCAGCAAAGTAGCACCGATGATGTTCCCTATACCTACTACCCAAAAATTTAATTGCCCCTCCATAGCCCGATACATCCAGCCGGTCTCACACCCACCGGCAATGACAATGCCAAAGCCAAATAGCAGTCCACCGAGAACTGCCCCAGCTCCCGCCCACATCACCTTGGCCGGAGTTCCGTGAACAATAAAATAAATAGTACCCAAAGACTGGATAGCCATCCCTACAATAATCGCCCTGGTTATCGTCGTTCTTCCCACCAGCCACAAGTCACGAAAAGCAGAGGTGAAGCAGATTTGGCCCCGTTCGATCACAGCTCCAAAGGCCAGACCAAATAATCCTGCCAGGGCCAGCTTCCCGTTACCATTCTGCCAGGCCAGTACAGCCAAAACAATGGCCACTGCCGCTAACAAAAAACCCAATACCGGCTGATGACTGTTATATTTTTTTGCCATTTGTACTGTTCCACCTGGCAAAATCACCGGTTTACCCAAAAAGAAAGGCATCAAAGTTATTTTAAGACCAAGATAGGTACCGGCTATGGTCGCCAGAGTAAAGAGCCAGGTATGTAAAGAAAACTGCGGTATTCCCGTAAACATGGCTGCCAGATTGCAACCCATAGCTAATCTAGTGCCGAAGCCAGCAATTATACCGCCTAACAATCCCTGCACCAGCCGGCGTCTTTGCACCGGCACCCGTATCTTGAAATTACCTCCCAGGAGGGCAGCAATCAGGGCGCCGGCAAACATGCCGAAGACCACCCAGCCATCAACCCGGTCCCATGGCATTCCTTTGAGCTTAATAATTTTAAAATAACTCATTTCCCCGGTGTCATAACCGAATAACTGAAGCAGATGACCGCCCCAGCGGGTGAATTCCCCTGTTACCGCCCAAACTGTTTGCAGTGTACCAAAATAGAGCGCACTTAAGATACCCAGCACTCCAACTGCTATCATTGGACTCCAGTGTTCCTGCACTGCCTTCCGGTAAACCCTGGACCAAAAAGTACCCATAATCCTCCCCCTTTCTCTCAATTTCGGTCTAATTGTAACATAACCATATTTTATCTGTCTAATAAATTATATTTATTATAAATGGGGATCGATAAGAAATTTTTATCACTCAATAATTTAATAGAAAAAGCAGGCCCGTTGGTGCCACGGAAACCTGCAGACTCAACTTAGTCTAATATAACTCCGATTACAGCAGCACTGAGGATGGAAATAAACACCGAAGAAACAGCACCTAAAATAACAGCACGGGTACCAATTTTAGCCATTGCTTTGAAGGAGAGATCGAGACCTAACCCCGCCATAGCCGCAGTCATAATCCAGTTATCAAAAGTTATAAGCCCGGCGACAACATTTTGTGGCAGTCCGGCGAATGAGTTAATCAGCACCATAACAAAAAAGAGGATAGCAAACCACGGGATAGTAATTTTGCTCTTCTGTGGAGGGATAACAGGATTTTTGTCCTCTTCTGTTACATTGTCGTTCCACGGGATAAAAGTCAGGATAAGGGTAAGTGGAATAATAAAGAGCACCCTGATCATTTTTACGGTAGAGGCCATGGCTTTGAATTGACCGCTGGCCACAACGCTTGCTGCCGCTACCTGTGCAACCTCATGTATCGAGCTTCCTGCCCACAATGCGTAAAACAGATCAGGTATGTTTAAAAGACCATGCAGGGCCGGATAAAGAAACATGAATATAGTGCCGAACAGTGTCACTGCACCAATAGCAAATGCAGTGTCTTCCTCCTCGGATTTAATTACGGCATCAACTGCTGCTACCGCCGCTGCGCCGCAGATAGATACACCGCTACCGAGCAACAGGGCACGCTTAAGCGGAACATCCATGATGCGGCCAAGCCATAAAGTGAAAAGGATAGCTGAAGTAGTAGCAATCAGGATAGATATAAGGGCGGAGGGGCCTACCTCTAAGACCTGTGATATACTGAGTCTGAAACCAAGAAAAATAATAGCAAGTCTTAAGATTTTTTTAGCACTGAAACTTATACCCTTTTGTGTGCTTGTTGGCAAAGAAATGACGTTCTTTATAGTCATACCTATAATTATTGCGATAATGAGCGAGCTTAATGGTAGGACCTCTGAAAAAAGCCTTGTCGACTGAAGCTTTATTGCTATGAAAGTAACTGCAGTTACAAGTAAAAAGCCTGGTAGATGTTCGGCAATCCAGACTGTTGCATCTTTGATTCGCTCATTAATCCCGGTCTTTACCTGATCTTTAGTATTTTCCATTTAATATCTCCTCCTATCCTTCAGTTTGTTTCCATAAGCTATTATACTCTTGACTTATATAAACGTAAAATATTAAAATAAAATGAAAAAGATATGTAAATACATATAGATTGAGGTGTGAACATGACTCTGCGACATTTACGAATATTCCTCGCAGTGTGCGAAACAGGCAGTATGACGGCCGCAGCAAAACAGCTACATATGACCCAACCACCAGTTAGCCAGGCCATTGTAGAACTGGAACGGTACTATGGTATAAAGCTTTTTGAACGGATTGGCCGTAAGATTTATCTTACGAAGGCTGGAGAGGAGCTCTACTCTTACGCCTCGCACATATTAAGCCTATCAAATGAAGCTGAAAAACGGTTATCAGATCTGTCAAAAGGCGGCATTTTGCGCGTAGGTGCCAGCAAAACCATAGGCTCAGCAATCCTGCCCTTTCTCATCAGGGAATTTTCCGCTGCTCATCCAACTGTTCAGATAAATGCTGTAATTGATAATACGGCCACCATTATAAACATGCTGTATGTGGCCAAGCTTGACATCGGACTGGTAGAGGGCATAGGCAACTGGCCAGACATAGTTAAGATACCAGTTTATGAAGATGAGCTTGTGCTTGTCTGCCCACCAATGCATGAATGGGCGAAAGCAGGGAGCATTGACACTGCACAGCTTGAAGATCAGAGCTTTATTGTACGAGAGGAGGGCAGCGGCACTCGTGAAGTATTCGAAGCCGCCATGAAATCCCACGGAATAAAATGGAAAGCAGTTGGAGTGTTTAACAGTGTCGAAGCTATAATCAATGCTGTTCATTGTGGTTTTGGACTATCCTTCATGTCCCGGCTTGCGGTACAGAATGCGGTAGCAACCGGTAAAGTTTCAGTTGTAAAGGTTGTCGGATTAAATATTAAGCGTAAATTCAACCTTGTTTATCATAAAAACAAATTTTTTAACACAGCAATTAATGAGTTTAAAACTTACTGTTTCAGGTTTTGCAAACAGACATAAAAATTGAGCCCCTGAATGCTTCAGGGGCTAGACTTTTATAAGGCTTTGACTATTTCCACTCTAGTATCCAATTGACTGGCTCCGCCGCCTATAGGATCGGACAGACAAGCGTTTTTCAATGTGACATCCACCAGTTGAACTGCATTGGCAGCAAAACCAGTACCTCTTCCTAAGGCAAAACCGGTATCATTATCTCCTGCCACCCATTGGGTATGGCCATAGGGCTGCACAACTTTGGTCTTTTTACCGTCTATTTGTACCGAGGATGCGCCATAGGCGAAATGGCCGTAATTATAACTGCATCCTACAACGCCGGGTTTAATGCCATTAGTTACCAGCACCTTGCCTTTCGCTTCAAAATCTGGAGATTTAATTATAATGGAATCTCCGGTATTAAGCCCGCGTTTCCTGGCATCAACCGGATTCATCCATACATAATTTTCTGCCTCGATCTCCCGCAGCCAGGCATCGCTGATATTGCGATGAGTACCGATATGTCTTGCTTTCCAGTTAATGAAAATTAGGGGATAATCCTTAATATCTACCTTTTTGCAATTGTAGTAAGTGATTTCTTCAATTCTGGGCAAGCCGTCAAAGGGTTTACCGGTATATGGGTGTTTCCCTTTGGCTACTTTTTCGGAGTAAAAATTAACCTCAGAAGCTAATTTATACTTAAGGTACGGACCATCATATTCATTGCCCTGTTTTTCAAATCTTCCCCCTCTATTTAGAACATAGACAACCCTGCGCCACTCTTCCGGCTTAACCGCTCTTTTCCATGCCTGAAGATCGAAGAACTTTCCTAAAGCTTTTTGTCTTGACTTTTCAAAGATTAACAGTTCTTTGTCATCAGCTTCCGGTACAGGTTCTTTTCCATCATAAGCAATGTTGGCCACCAGTTTCAGATAAAAGTCCTCGGCCCGATCCAGTGAACTGCCATCCGGGAAAGCTCCGGGACCAACTCCCGGCAACTTCAGTTCCTTGGCCAGATCAATGAAGAAGTCTTCCATCTGCCGGGCTTCAGGATAAACCCGGGTTACCGGCTGCTGAATATGGGTTTCTTTCAACGGGAAATTGGGATAGATTGTTTCAAAACCCCAGCGTTCCAGGTAAGTTAAATCAGGTAAAATATAATCAGCATAAGTTCCTGTTTCACTGATGACCACATCGGATACCACCAGAAGGGGTATAGCTTTCTGATCTTTTAAAATCTCCTTGTGGGCCATGCCAACCGGTACTGATAACAAGGGGGAAATCCGGTGAATAAACAGGGCCTTGATGGGATAAGGATAACCTTCAGCAGCGCTGGGTAAAGCCTCTTGAATATTATTGCCGGAATACTGGAACCAGGGACGTTTAGCCGGATAGCCATCCCGCTCAAAGAGAGTAGTCTTTTCATAGACAACCTTATTGCGTACCAGCGGAATACCCCAGGCTTTATTGGCTTTGGGCACTTTCATTAGATCATACCTGCCCTCTAAAGGCTTAAACTTGGCCCCGGTGCTCATGCTGCCCCCTTTCCAGTCATAATTGCCGATCAAGTGGTTAAGGCAGTTAATTGCCCGCAAATTATAGAAACCATTAACATGCATTGCCGGGCCCCGATAAGAGGTAATGGCAGCTTTTTTACCATGGGAAGTGAACTCCCGGGCCAGTTCGATAATCTGCTGCGGTTCGATTTCACAGATCCTGGCATATTCCTCAATGGTATGTTCCATAACCCGTTCCTTAAACAGGGTAAATACCGACTTGACCTGGATACCGTTAATAACCGTATCCACTTCTAATTGTCCTTCTGTAGCCTGATCATGGGGTACGGGTTTCCCATTCTGAATTACCACAAACTGTTCTTCCGTTCCGATCCCGAGGTCACTGGCCCGGAGTTTGGGCTTGCCTTTGGCGCTGAGATTGACCAAATAGGTTGCATCTGACCAGGTCGGTTCCCCGTCAGCATTTGCTGCTGCCTGGTTGGGATTGGTCAAATACCTGAGATCATAACGCCCGTTTTCAATAATCCAGCGGGCCATTCCCAGCGCTAAAGCCGCGTCGGTTCCTGGTTTTATGGGCACCCAGATATGTGCCTTCTCAGCAATCCGGCTCAATCTCGGGTCCACCACTGCCAGCTTCATCCCTCTTTTGAGAGCATTCATGAATTTGGGCGCCAGCCAGGTCGGTCCCTTGTTGGCTACCAGCGGGTCAGTTCCCCAGACAATGACAAACTCAGCATTGTCCACATCAGCATACATACGCTTTTTCGGTTTATCAGTATTAAAGGACTGTACATTCCCGATTACACCATTGACACCACAAATACCGCCATGGTCAAGGCTGTTAATGCTGCCAATAGTCTGGCTCCAGTATCTGTCCTTGAAGAACTCCCGCCGGTCCCCGAAAAAGCCTACAATCTGGTTAGCCCTGGGTCCCAAATCCGGATGTTTGGTATCGATCAGTACATCCTTGTATTTCGCATCAAATTCCTCCTGGGACAGCTCCCCTTTCTTCACCTTTTCCCAATCAGACATAACCTCTTCTTGGGGGACAAAGGCCCAGATGCTTTTCAACCCCGGAGTTCCCAAATCGGGGCTGCCATAAACAATTTCCTTCAGCGCCTGTTCCCAGCTAATACTCTGCCATTGCCCGCTTCCCCTGGGCCCAACCCTTTTCAGCGGCTTTTGCACTCTTAACGCATCATATGCAGTCTGGATACCAGCCTGGCCCTTGAGACAGGTCCGTCCACCCCGAAAGCCTCGTCCCTCCCTGGCCAAATCACCATTGCCTTTGGCCGCTTTATCCACAGGAGTCTTGTAAGGTATCTGACCAAAAGGTTGCATATTGAGTGGACTATATGGGTTGCCGGCTAACTTTCTGATGTAAGAAGTAGGACCGTTGCCTTGAGCAGGAGTTATCACAGCTTTCAGAGTACAATGGGTATTACACTGTTCACAGGTTGTATAGATGACATCCTCAGCGCCATAATTCAGGGTCTCTTTTCCCGTTCCATGGGGATCATCCAGGAACCAGTTTTCAACCATTGACTGCTCAGACCCCAGGGCAGCAGGAGCCACCATTCCTACTCCCGCCAGGACTGCACCAGTTTTAATAAAACTTCTTCTGCTAATTTTAATAGACTTCTTTAGTTGCGCCATATAGTTTTCCCTCCTTAATATCTTCGATGTCTTCTATTGCATCAATCGGTAAAGCCTTGATTGCTACCGAGTATAAAAAGAGACCGAAAGCTATAATTCCAATACTGCTGACCCATTCGATTAAAGTCGGATAGTAATAGCCCCAGGGCAATCCGTGTAAAACAGGTACAATTAAAGCAGGGACTACAATGTTAAACCGCACACCCAGAATACCTATCACTACCAGAACAGCTCCCACGGTAATGGCCTTAACTGATTCTTTTAGCTTGCTGTTAAAGAAAATGAATAACGGAACAACTACTCCCAAAAACATTTGTATCCACCAGAATGACCAGGAAAAAGGACTCTCGAAGATAGTTTCAATAGTAGCCAGTTCCGCATGTTCCAGCCCATAGGCGCCAACAAAGAATTCATAGAATTCCAGACCTACATCCACAAGCAGGAACAGGCTTAAAAGTCCGGCCAGAGATTTGACCATATCCTTATCGACTTCACGACCCATTACCTTGGTCCGGATTACATAAAAGGCCAGCAACAGAGCGGTACCGGAAACCAGAGCAGAGACAACAAAGATTACCGGGAAAAGGCCGCTATTCCAGAAAGCCCGGGCTTTGGCCACTGCAAACAGCGTTCCTGTACCACCGTGAACTCCGAATATAGCGATGGGAATCCCGATTGAGCCTAAAATTTTCAACCATCTATGATCCCGTTGTTTCGATTCTTCGCTCAGGTCAGTACTGCCAAAGGTAAGGAAGCGAGCCAGAGACGCTTGCCACCCTGTGCCTTGAGCAACCCGAATCAGATCCTGGCGCATGGAGAAGTAAAGTTCAGCAGTTAATAAGCCAACATAGATTACATAAAAACGAACTTCCCAGGCCAGCACACTGGTAAAATTCCAGTAACGGAGAGTATGCCAGAACCGTTCCATCCTCCCCAAATCCAGTAAGATAAAGCACATGGCCAAAACCATACTGAGAATGGCCACCAGCAAGGCATCCCGACCAATTTTTTCATACTGTTCCATCTTGAAAACGAAGATCATGGTAGACAGGAGAAAAGAACCGGCACTTAAACCCACAAAAAAGATATAGAAAGCTACCCAGGCTCCCCAGGGTGTAGCACTGGTCAAATTGGTAACGGCCAATCCGGCGTTAATTCTTTCGATAATCGCCCAGCCGCCGAGCGCCATTAACAAAACAAGTACCCCATACCAGGCTTTAGTCAACTGTTCGCTGCTTTTCACCGTACTCACATCCTCCTCTTATTATTGAACATTATTTCAAGTAGATGACCCTGGGCTTAGTTCCCATTTCTTCCTGCAGAACAAAAGCCCTTGGACTTGCTGCCAATTTTGAGACCACACTTTCCGGATCATTGAGATCGCCAAAATAACGGGCATCTCCCAGGCAAACCTCAACACAGGCCGGTTCTTCTCCGCGCTGTAAACGGTGATAACAGAACATGCATTTACGAACATTCCCTATCGGAGACTTGCCTTTTTCCCGCTTACCTCTGTCAATACCGTATTCGGGGGCCTGTACCTCGTTACATCCAACCATCTCCTGGCTATAATCCAGCCCGAAGTCAAAATACCTGGCTCCATAAGGACAGTTTATAATACAGTAGCGGCAGCCGATACAGCGATCATAGTCAATGGCGGTGATCCCGTTTTCCAGTTTATAGGTTGCTTTGACCGGGCAAACCTGGACACAGGCGGGCCGGTCACACTGCATACAGGGCCTGGGCACATGAACCTTGCTGACATTGGGATAAGTTCCCCGTTCCTCCTCAATAACTACATTGTAGGTTACTCCAGGCGGAGTGCGGTTTTCTGCTTTACAGGCCACTGTGCAAGTATCACAACCAATACATTTCTGCAAATCGATTACCATCGCCCATTTTTTTTCAGTGCTCACTGCTTATTCTCCTTTCTATTCACTAAGTAAAATGTTGCCATTATAACCCCTGGTCCCTGTCTTGCTGATGAGCTCTCTGAAAACCCTGGGCGTAACAGTAGGAACGTGGATCATTTTACCGCAATGCTTGCATATAAAACTGATTCTGCCTGTAATACTGTTACGCCTTTTGTTCAGAGTCTTTGTCGTAATGTGTGTGTAACCGCATTTGCAAACTAGATTCATTCTACTCCTCCCCTTTTTAGAATTTAAGTAAAAGCTTTTTAGCTTTTGACCGGTGTAAAAATTCAGGTTCACATTCCTGCCAAAACCTTTTTTGATGTATTTTCCTGAGCGGAAAACTGGTTGCAGCAACCACCTTGCCCAGGTCCACCTTATCCCCCTGGCTTACCGCCTGCTGCGGGCAATAGTCTGCACAAGCCCCGCAATTTAGACATAAGGCTGGAGTATGCCGCAACTCCTTTTCTTCATCATCATCATTTATCTGCAAGGCACCAGTAGGACAAATTTGTGTACAAACCTGACAGCCTGTACAGCGCTCATCCACTTCTATCTGGGCAAAAGGCCAATTACCGCCTGATAGCATAAGCTGTGATCCAGGCTTTAAACTTTGACCTGTGCTGTTCAGGAGAAACTCCCTGGCAGCAGGCAGCAACTTTTTGCCTTTGCGGGCTCTTTTATCTTCCCAGCCAGAATAGGTTAAAGTTACTATCCGGTCTTTGAGAAAAGAGAAGAATTCCCGTTTCGTCAAAACTTCTTCTTCCTCTCCATTATCAACAAGCAAGACTCCCTCTTTTCCCAGCCTGGAAGCCATCGCTTGCACCCGAATCAGTCTCTCTTCAATCAATGCCCCTGCTTGCCTGTTACAAGAAGCACATTTTTCGGCAGCAAAAACCAATCGGATCCGGTTACAGTTTAAAACCAGGCCTATCAGTAAAGTTTCAGACAAATAACCTAAACAGGGAAGATTAATAACCCCTAGCAATGGATTCTGTTCACAGGTAAAGGCAATCTTCCGCTTTTCCCTGGCCCGACCAATCAATTGATGATAAGAATGCTGGTCCAGCATAAGGGCTTCTGTCGGACAGGTTCCGGCACAAAGGCCACAAGTATCACATTTTTCCTTATCAATTCTGAACCCATTACTAATCTCTATCGCCTGTGACGGACAGACTTTAACACAGTTATCACAAATATTAGCAGCAGTCCGTACCCTGAGGCATTTATCGGGTTCAAGCTGCAGCTCCATTTTTTTCACCTCCCCCGAGTGCTCCAGTTTTGTCTGCCTTCATTTACGCGCCGCTAACATAAGAGCAAAAACCATACCAGCCTAAAAAGGCCTGAAAATAGGCCTTTCATAAAAAAATCCATGACATTTTGTCATTCCGGTGTGACAAAATGTCATGGATGAAATTATTTCTTTAATTGATATTCTTCAATTTTGCGATAAAGATTACGGACACTGATTCCCAGTAGTTCTGCCGCTTTGGTTTTATTCCATTGAACTGCCTCTAAAACCTGTTTAATATATCTCTTTTCCATTTCCTCAAGGGTACATAGCTTCGGTTCATCTTCCCTGGCAAAACAGCCAAAAAGGTCCTCCTTCTGAATTTTAGCACCGGTGCTGAGCAGTATGCCGCGTTCCAGAATATTAAACAGCTCCCGGACATTCCCCGGATAGTCATAACTCATGAGTGCCTCCAGGGCATCGGAAGCAAGTTGTTTAGGTGCTCCATTACCAGCTTTTTGCAAAAAATACTCTGCCAGCAAGGGAATATCTTCTTTTCGCTCCCGCAGAGGCGGAACCCGAATCTTAATGACATTCAGCCGGTAATATAAGTCTTCCCGGAAATTACCTTTAACCACTTCTTCTTCCAAATTCCGGTTGGTAGCCGCTATCACCCGAACATCCACTTTACGCAAACGCACGTCACCAACTCTCCGGAACTCACCAGTTTCCAAAAACCGCAACAGTTTTACCTGTAATCCTAATTCCATTTCCCCAATTTCATCTAAAAAAAGGGTTCCGCGGTGAGCACTTTCAATTAAACCTTTTTTTGTAGTTAATGCTCCTGTAAAAGCCCCTTTTTCATGACCGAAGAGCTCGCTTTCCAACAGTTGGGCCGGCAGAGCTCCGGAATTGACAGCTACTAATGGTTGTTGGGCTCTGCTGCTCCAGTGGTGGATAGCATTAACAATCAGTTCCTTGCCGGTACCGCTTTCTCCCTCAATCAGTACCGGTGAATCGGAAGCAGCCACCTTTTTAGCCAACTCCAGCACTCTGGTAATGGCCTGGCTTTTACCTACAATTACTTTGGAACTCCTGTCCCTCCGCAAGACTTCTTTCATCCCCAAATTTTCTTCCAGTAACTGTTTTTTCTCATAAGCTTTTTGGAGAGTGATTTCCAGTTCCGCCAGGTTGCAGGGCTTGGTTAAATAATCATAAGCACCCATCTTCATCGCCTCAATAGCAGACTCTATGGTCCCGTGCCCCGTAAGGATAATCACCTGGAGATTCTCTTCTATTTGTCTGGCCTGTTGCAGCAGTTCTATTCCATCCATCCCCGGCAGTTTGATATCAAAAATTGCTACCTGAAAGGTTTCCTCTTTTAAAAAATGCAGAGCCTCTTCGCCCGTCGCTGCCCCCTTGACCCAATAACCTTTTCTGCTCAAACGTTGAATCAACAAATCCCGGAAATTTTCTTCATCATCAACTATTAAAACTTTAATCTGTTCCCTCATGTTCATCACCTTCTTTCCAGCCAGTCATATTATCAATTGGTAATATCACAGTAACCGTTGTTCCTCTGCCCAATTCACTGCTAATTTGAATGTCTCCCTTCATTTCTTTGACAATACCGTAACAAATGGACAGTCCCAGGCCAGTACCTTTACCCAGTGGTTTTGTTGTATAAAAAGGATCAAAAACTTTCTTCAGCTCCTCCCTGGCAATACCGGTTCCGGTGTCAATAATTTTAACTACTATGCTTTTTTGTCCTTTTTCCGTAATCAGTTTAAGCCGTCCTCCCGTTGTTTCCATAGCATCCAGAGCATTGCAGATAAGATTGAGTAAAACCTGTTGCAGCTGGGAAAGGTCCCCTTTAACTACAGGCAAATTTACAGCCAATTTTTTATCTATTTGGATACCAAGTTGCTTAATCCGGTGATTAACCAGGGCCAAAGTATCTTCCAGCAATTCGTTAAGATTTATATCCATCATATGACCGGCAGGTTGTCTGGCAAAATTCAATAAGCTTCCTGTAATTTTTTTGCCCCTTTCGGTCTGTTTACATATTACCTGTAAGTATTTTGCCAATTCACCAGAACGGTAAAGTTCCTCAATATCTTCTTGATCGATCCGCTCTAACAGGTCCTCAGCATAAGCGGAAACCGTAGCTAAGGGATTATTGACTTCATGGGCTACCCCCGCAGCCAATAAACCCAAAGCCGCCATTTTTTCCGTCTGAATAAGTTCAGCAGATTTGCTCTTGATCTGTTGAGTCATAAAGTTAAAAGCATCTACCAACTGACCGATTTCATCATCTGTAGTTTTGGGCAAGACCAGGTTCAATTCGCCTGCAGCCACCCGTTTAGCTCCTTGTTCCAGGGTCTCAATGGGTTTAGTAAAACGCAAAGCAAAAAGAATACTGATGATAACAACCAGCACTACCACCAGAATTGTCCCGATCAGAAACTTGACACTCAAGGCAGCAACAGGGCGATAAGCCTCACGGACCGGTATTTCCACCACTGCCGCCCAGCCTAACTGTTTAATGGGAGCATAAACCCCTAATACTTCCTCCCCGGTAAATGAGACATATCTTAACGGTATCCTGCCTGCATTCTCTTTCCCCTCCATAAACTGGCGAACAGCAAGGCTGGAGCTTACCGGAGTTTGTCTTAAAACTTGACTGAAATCTTCATGGGCAATCAATTTTCCATCTCGGTTAACTACAAAAATAGCACCTTTCTGGTTACCATATCTGGTAATAATTCTGTTCATAATTGACCTTAAATTAACCTGAACATAAAAACCACCTTTAATTTCCCAGGTTAACCTATTTTTAATGGGGATAATCAAGCTTACCATAGTTCGCTGGTCAGCAGTAAGATAATGTTTAACCATGCCTTTTTGGGTCAACAGTTTCGGGTCCACTTGTGACAACTTTTGAGGAGTAATTACTTCCCGCTTGGAAACCCGCATGACCTCAATTCCCCGGGAATTCAACAGACTTAGATCCTCGACAGCCGGTATATCCCGTAAAAAAATATACAGGAATTTTTCCTGGCTTTCCCGGTCCTGTTGCAAAAGGGTTTCCCCGTAAATATTACCAGCTGTAGATATCTTATCTTCGATTCCAGTAATTAACTGACCTAGATCTGTGGCTATTCCTTTTACGAGGTCAGTATTCCGTTGCTGGATGGACATCAACAAATCCTGTTCGGCAGTCCGAACATTGAGATAACCCAATGATGCCAGCGGTAGAATAGACATTGTAATGCCAAAGGCTAAAACCTTTACTTTTATGCGATTCCAGATTTTCATTCCTGATCGCCTCAGTTTCTTATTTTATAATTATTCTGGCAAAATTTAATCCAGTTTCATTTAGTTTAAGTCCCAGTCTCTCCACTGTGCGCAGATTTACCACCAATTCCAGATTATCCGGTGTTTCCACAGGTATCTGTTTCGGCTGCTGTCCCTGTAAAACTTTAGCTACTATTCTGGCTCCCTGGTATCCCTGATTATACATAGAAACGCCGTAAGCGGCGAAATAACCCCGGTCCGCTTCCTGTTCAATGATGCCCATAACCGGAATCTTGTTTTGCCAGGAAAAGGCAAGCAAGTCCTGGGTTAAAGTTTCAATCAAAAAACTTGACAAAGGAAGAATAGCATCATAGTTCTGCACCGATTGCCGATTTAGTTTTGTTTTAAAGTCTGTTCTGGAACTTACCGCTATGGTTTTTATTACTATCCCTAAATCTTTAGCCGTATTTTGAACTATTTTCAAACTGGTATAACCGGGAGGAACGTTAGGATCGTAGATAACAATAACTTTCTGCACATAAGGTAACAGTTTCTTTAATAATTCCAATCTTTTCCCGGCCAGCTCAGCATGATAATTATCCACACCGGTAATTTGTGCTCCCGGGTCAATAAAGCTTTTTACTATACCTCGTTGTACCGTAGAAGCAGCTCCAATAAAAACAATGGGAATGTTCTGATTCTCAGCTGCTATTTTCAGGGCATCAGCTTCCACACCCCCGGTTGCTACCAGCACATCCGGCTTCTCATGTACTAACTTCCGGGCCAAAGGCAAGAGCTGTTCCCGCTCACCCTGAGCATTTAAAATTATATAGGTAACGTCTTTTCCCTCGGTAATTCCCAGGTCAGCTAAACCTTGCTTAAAGCCAACGATTTTTTCCGCTTTAGCATTGCTGGCAGCCAGGATACCGACAGACCATTTGGTCGGCTCAGTTTTTGAAGCAATTTGACAGCCCAAAATAACAATAATTCCTGTTAGCAACATCAAAATATAAATAGCCTTTTTTCCCATTTTATACACCTCAATCTAAGAAATTCCATTTTTTAAATAGCGCTGACTGCCCTTATTGTTTCCAGAAAAAGATTTTCTACATTATTATTAAAAATCCTTTAAAATCAGTGATTCAATATAACTTTGACTAATATCAGCTAAAAGATTACAATATAACTTAAGAATTCCGGAAAGGAGTGATCGTAATGTCCGCAGAAACAGTTAAGCTGACCAAACTGGCTGCCTGCGCCGGCTGAGCGGCCAAGCTCAGTCCTCAGGACCTGGCGCAGGTACTGCGCCATTTACCGCAAATAAATGACCCCAATGTCCTGGTTGGCACCAATACCGCCGATGATGCCGCTGTTTATCGTATCAATGAGGAGCTGGCGATAGTCCAGACTGTCGACTTTTTCACACCCGTAGTGGATGACCCCTATACTTTCGGTCTGATTGCCGCAGCCAATTCCCTCAGTGACATCTATGCCATGGGCGGTCAGCCTCTCTTTGCCCTGAATGTGGTAGGCTTCCCGGAAAAAAGGTTGCCTATGGAAGTCCTGGGCGATATCCTGCGCGGCGGTGCAGATAAAGCCGCTGAAGCAGGTATTAGCATTGTAGGCGGCCACACTGTTTCGGACCAGGAGCCCAAATACGGTCTGGTTGTCACCGGGATAATTCATCCCGACCGGACTGTTACCAATGCCGGCGCCCGACCAGGAGATGTTCTCTATCTCACCAAACCCCTCGGCCTTGGTATTATCACCACTGCCCACAAGCGGGATCTGGTTCCTCCCCCCATCCTCGCTGAAGCCGTAGAAGTGATGGGGACTTTGAATAAGGCTGCCGCAGACGCAATGGTGAAAGTAGGAGTCCACGCCTGTACTGACATCACCGGCTTCGGTTTCCTCGGCCACCTCTTTGAAATGATGGCAGGCAGTGGCACAGGAGCCGAAATCGAAGTCAGCCAGGTTCCAGTTTTGGAAGCTGCCTGGGCTTTTGCCAGCCAGGGAGTAGTACCGGGTGGCACCCGTAAAAATCTGGCCTACTTGCAGGATAATTTACAGCTGGATGGAGATTTCAGCGAAGATACCCTGCTGGTGCTGGCCGATGCTCAGACTTCGGGCGGACTGCTCATCGCTGTAGCCCCGGAAAAAGCTGAACAGCTGGAGCAGGAACTGGCTGCCGCCGGAGTAGCCACAATCGCTCGTATTGGCGAGGTAATAGAAGCAGAAGCGGGAACCATCATTTTGCGGTAAAAAAAGGAGGGGCTTTCGCCCTTCCTTTTACATTAACTCCAGTAGCAGCTGGTTTTCCCGTAACCATTGCTTTTGTTCCTTATAATCAGGCATTATTTCCCCCACGCGTGCCCAGAACTGACGGGAATGATTCATAAATTCTATATGTACCAGCTCATGCACCACCACATAGTCAATTACCCGTAAAGGTGCCATAATGAGGCGCCAGGTAAAATTCAGGTTACCTCCGGAACTGCAGGAACCCCAGCGTTTCCTGGCCCCGGTTATTTTAATAGAATTAAATTTTATTCCTGTCAGCTGTGAATAATACTCAGCCCTTGCTGGCAGAAGCTTTTTGGACTGTTCTTTATACCACTGTTTTAGCAACTCAGCGGCTCGTTCCTGCTGGTCTTGCGGAAAATAGAGCTTATAATCGTGCAAAAAGATATTCTCACAGCTATCTGTGATCGAGAAAATGTATTTTTCCCCCAGATACCAGAGCTCATCCCCTGTTTTAAATTGCAATGGTTGATAAAGTTTTTGCTTCAGTTCAATTTCCTGCAGTTTTTCTCTTATCCATTTTTCTTTGTTCTGTACCAGATCTTTAATAATCTTTAATGGCAGCCTTTTAGGTGCCCTAATGATAAGGCTACTATCTGGCGCTATTTCAACAGCGATAGTTTTCCGATTAGAGCGTATAATTTTCTTGATTTCTATCTGCATTGTCTACTCTCCCCCATTAAGTTGAATCCATTATAACAAAAAAGGAGTAAACCGCCAATTATCGGGGCTACTCCTTAACAAGTTTTTCCATCAATCAGTTTTCCATCTTCTGAAAAGCCTTCATCACCGGAATCAGACGCCTTAAAAACAGTATGTTTATGCTGAGAAAAATTGCAGGGGGTGAATTTCACCCCCCTGAGCTTTTATACACGAACAGGCCGATACAAATACCATACATAACCCACAACCAGTATAGTGGTCAGGGCTAGTGCCGCCAGGCGCATTCCCGGCACAGCAATAGTTTGCCAGATACCAAGATAACCGAAGAGAATAAATATTCCAGCTGAAACCAGCTTGATCAATCGCTCCGGTAATTGCTTGCCCAGTACTACCCCGACCAGAATCCCGATAATATTGGAAATCATCATGCCGGTAGTGGTGCCCAACCAAACTCCTAACAAGTTCTGGTATTTCGCAGCCAGGGCCACTGTGGCCAGCTGGGTTTTATCCCCCATTTCGGCAATAAAAAAAGCAATGGTCACCGTCCAGAAAGGGCTGAAATATTCCTTTTCCGCCTCCCCTTCCAGCGTATCACCACGAATGGTCCAGAGGCCAAAGATGACGAAAGAAATAGCTGCGGCCAGCTGGATATAGTGCATGGGAATAAAACGGGTCAGATATTCACCGGCTGCTACCGCCAGTAAATGATTGAGCAAAGTGGCTACCAGCACTCCAGCCAGAACGATACGGGCTCTATATTTAGTGGCAAAGGCCATGCCCAGCAACTGGGTTTTATCCCCCATTTCTGCCAGCACAACAAAGATAGTAGCTGCAATAAATGCCGTCATATTTCATCCTCCTGACTTATGATTCGGCTCCAGCGCCGGTAATCCTTCAATTTCCAGGCTCCCCCTCCGGCCAGTTCCGGCAGCCCGCAAACAGGTTGCTGGCAGGTTAAGCAAGCTCCATCACAGGCTACCGGTTCAAAGTGCTGCCCACGGCGGATATAGATTGGAATATCGATGCCTTCGCAATTACGGGTAGTGGCAAACTCCCGATTTAACCCCTGGCCATCAGGCCGATATTCCATACAGAGAGCGAAACTGAGGCCATGCTTCAAGGCCGCTTTTTTTACCCTGTTGAAAAGTTCCCGACGATAGCCCAGATCAGCGTGCCAGCTGGCACCAATTCGCTCATTATAGAGGCGAGCCCAGTATTGGGCCAAATCGGGCCAGGACAGCTCTATCCATTGCCAAATCCGGTTTTTCAAGGCCAAAGGAATGTCCAGGCAGGAAGCTACCAGGTGACTGGCACCAGCAGCTCTGGCTACCTGACAGAGCTCCTCTATCATTTCCTGGTCATCAGTAAGGCCCGGTAAAATTGGGTCCAGCCGTACTACCGCAAATAGCCCTGCTTCCCGAATTCGTCGCAGATTGTCCAGTAAAACTGGCACCGGTGCTCCACCGGGTACCAGTTTGCGCCGTAAATCCTCATCCGGGGTGAGGAGAGAAACCTGGCCAAAACAATGCTGTTGCTTACTCATCCAGGCCAGGGATTCATCGGTAACCTGGTTTTTGGTAATGAATTCAATCGGTAGATTGCGCTCTACAAAAACCCGGATGATTTTCTCCGATAGTTTATACACCCGATTCAGGGGCTGAAAAGGATCAGTTACCGGGGAAAGGTAACCACAGGCAGCCACCTGCAAGGAGTCCAGCTGCCTGGCCACTATCCGGTCGAAATCCTGGCAAACCGTGACCACCCGTTGTGTAGCATAAAGGTGGAAGTAGCCCCAGAAACTATGGGCATAACAATAAGGACAATCATGAGTACAGCCATTATAGGGATTAATCAACATTCGCTCGGCTGTACATTCCCTTTTCCCCGGCCACCATCCATGTAAGTCTTTTTTGCTGTCTACCAGGATATGGGGTACAGGAGCAGGGATGACAGGATATTCATATTCAGCCTTGCCTTTTTTCATTCTGATGTATGCCATTGTCTTTCACCATAAAAAATTCCGGGTACCCTTATTGTACCCGGGGTCAGTATTTTTAGCAAGTTTTATGGTCAGCTGCCTGTTCTAATACTTTCCGCAGCTTAGCGCTTGTAACTATCGTAACATAAAGACAAAAAAGACAACCCAGCCAGGTTGCCTCTTAAACAAACTCCACACCCTTTTCCGTAAACGCCCCAATCCTGGCCAGCGCCTCCACCCGGATGCCAGCCTCGCGCAGCTCCTTGCCCCCGGGCTGGAAGGCCTTCTCCACCACAACTCCCACTCCCACCAGGGATGCCCCGGCCTGCTCCACCAGGGACACCAGCGCTTTCGCTGCCGCCCCTTGAGCCAGAAAATCATCGATAATCAGCACCCTGTCCTCAGCGGTCAGATAGCGCCGGGAAACGCAGACCGACACCTGCTCCTGTTTGGTGAAGGAAAAGGCCTCCGCCGCATAAACCTCCTCCACCAGGGTACTGGGCTGCTTCTTCTTGGCAAACAGCACCGGCACCCCTAGCTCCAGGCCGACCATCACGGCCACGGCAATGCCGGAAGCCTCCACCGTCAGGATCTTGGTCACCCCATCCGGGCGAAAGCGCCGGGCAAACTCCCGCCCCAGCTCCAGCAGCAACTGCGGATCCAGCTGATGATTGAGAAAGGAATCCACCTTCAGGATATTGTTGCCGATCAGTAAACCATCCTCCCGAATCCTCTGTTTCAATAGCTCCACGTCCACGTCATCCTTCCATCAGCGTTCTTCCCGGTGATAGGGCAATCCCAGGGCCCCCGGTGTAGCCACCCGCCTGGTTTTCGTCTCCCGGGTGACCAGAATCAACACCAGGATAGTTAATAAATAGGGCAACATCTTGAGAAAAAAGGGCGACACTGCAATATTCAGGGTCTGCAGCCGGAATCCCAGCGCATCCACACCGCCGAAAAGATAAGCTCCCAGCATAGCCTTGAAGGGGTCCCACATAGCGAAGATCACCAGCGCCACTGCAATCCAGCCCCGGCCGGCGGTCATGTTTTCCAGCCAGCTGGGAGCATAGGCCAGGGAAATATAGGCCCCGCCTGCTCCCGCCAGCATTCCGCCCCCGATAACCGCCAGATAGCGGGTAAGGGAAACACTGATCCCGGCCGCATCAGCCGCAGCGGGATTTTCCCCTACTGCCCGCAGCTGTAGTCCCCAGCGAGTCCGGTACAGGAGCCAGGCCATTAAGGGTACCAGGCCAAAACTGAGATAAATCAGGGGATCGTGGTTGAAGAAGATTGGTCCCAGCCAGGGCAGCTGACTCAGGCCAGGCACAGGCACGGGTTGAAAAGTCTGCCTGAGAGGAATCCCCACCAGAGTTTTGCCCAGATAGCTGCTTAGACCAGTGCCGAAGATGGTAAGGGCCAGGCCGCTGACTACCTGGTTCGCCTTCAGAGTAACCGTGAGGAAAGCATGGACCAGGGCCCCTGCTCCTCCGGCCAGCAGGGCTGCGCCAAAGCCCAGCCAGAGGTTGTCGGTATGCAGGGCTACAGTAAAACCGCTCACAGCCCCCAGCAACATCATCCCTTCTACCCCCAGATTCAGGACCCCGGCCCGTTCCGCCAGAATCTCCCCCAGGGCAGCCAGGAGAATAGGGGTGCCGGCGGTAATAGCTGTGGCCAGGATAGCGATCACTACACTCTGGTCGGTCATGCTTTTTTGCCTCCTATCCGCAGGCGGTAGTTAATAAAAATTTCCCCGCCCAGCACAAAGAAAAGAATCAAGCCCTGCAGCATATAGACACTGGCAGCAGGTAGGCCCAGGGTTTGCAGGGCATAGCCCCCTGAGAGCAAACCCCCGAACAGAAAGGCCACCAGCAGAATGGCAAAGGGATGCAAGCGGGCCAGCCAGGCGATAATTATGGCCGAATAGCCATAGCCCGGCGATAGGCCCTGTTGCAAGCGCTGGGTTATGCCAGCCACTTCCGCCATGCCGGCAATACCGGCCAGGGCCCCGCTGAAAAACATTGTCAACAGAATAGTTTTTGTTATACTCATTCCGGCATAACGGGCTGCTGCCCGGCTTTCCCCTACTACCTTCAACTGGAAACCCCAGGTAGTATAGCGGAAAATCAGGTAGATAAACACTGCGGCCAGCAAAGCCAGCAGAAAACCGGCATGAATCCTGGTATTCCCCAAAGTGGGCAGAGTCGCCCCCGGGCCAAAGGTGGCAGTCAGGGGGAAGTTAAAGCCTTTAGGGTCTTTCCAGGGCCCAAAGACCAGATAATCCACCCAGAGGATGGCCACATAATTGAGCATCAGAGTGGTGATGGTTTCATTCACCTGCCAGAGAGCTTTCGGAATAGCGGGCAAGAGGGCCCAGAGGCCTCCGGCCAGCCAGGCTAAAACCAGCATGGCCGGCAGCAGTTGCCAGCGGGAACCATCAGGAAAATTGAGCGCCACCCAGGTAGCCGCCATGGCTCCCATGTAAAACTGCCCTTCCGCACCGATATTCCACAATTGCATCCGAAAGGCCAGGGAAACCCCCAGGGCGCACAGAGCCAGCGGGATGGCCTTGACTGTAGTCTCCGCCAGACCGAAGGCTGAACCAAAAGCCCCGCCCAGCATGGCCTGGTAAACCTCCAGGGGAGATTTCCCCGCCAGAGCGATAAAGCAGGCCCCTGCCAGTAGAGCGAGCAGAATCGCCACCGCTGGTACTAAAAAAAAGGCTCCAGGCATTGGTGTCAGTCGTTTCTCCAGAGTAATCAGGCGCACCCGCTCTTCACCATCTTTCCTGCCATCATTAAGCCGATTTCTTCAATCCGGGCCTCCCGCACCGGTACCAGACCGGTGATTTCCCCTTCATGCAATACCGCCAGGCGGTCAGCCAGCTGGAACAATTCTTCCAGTTCCTCACTGATCAGAACCACCCCACACCCCTGGCGCCGGGCCTGTAAAAGCAAAGTCCGCACTGCCATGGTGGCAGCAATATCCAGCCCGCGGACAGGATAAACAGCCACAATCAGCCGGGGCTGGGAGGAAATCTCCCGGGCCAGCAGCAGTTTCTGCAAATTTCCTCCGGACATAGTTTTGACCGGAGTAGTCAGGTCGGAGATTTTTACTTCAAATTCCTGAACCAGTCGACGGGCATATTCTGACAGGCGCTGCCAGTTGATCAGGGGTCCACGGGTAAATTCCTGGTCACGGTAATGTTTGAGCAATATGTTTTCCCGCACATCCAGATTGGGTACCAGACCGGTGCCCAGCCGGTCTTCGGGAATATAGGCCACCCCGGCGGCAATGCGCTCCCGGGGCCCACTTGTCCCCATCTCCTGCCCGGCCAGATAGAGTTGACCGGATTTGAGTGGCCTTAATCCAGCAATTACCTCTGCCAGTTCCCGCTGGCCATTGCCGGCCACACCGGCGATCCCCAGGATCTCCCCGGCCCGTACCGTTAAACTCACTTGCTTCAAGGCCGGTTGCCCCCGGTCACCCAGGGCAGTGACCGCCTTTAGTTCCAGCAATACCGGACCCGGTACCGCTCCTGCGGGCATTTCCGGTATGTCCGGTTCCTTGCCCACCATCAATCGGGCCAGGCCTTGCTCTGTGGCCTCTGCTCCCGGCAGTGTAGCAATAGACCTGCCTCCCCGCATTACCGTAATGGTATCAGCGTGTTCCAGCACCTCTTGCATCTTGTGGGTAATGACAATAATCCCTTTCCCGGCCGCAGCCATCCGCCGCAAAATACGATAAAGCTCCTGGGCCTCCTGGGGTGTCAGCACCGCTGTCGGCTCGTCCAGAATCAGAATATCCGCCCCCCGGAACAACAGCTTGACAATTTCCACCCGCTGTTGTTCCCCTATGGACAATTGCCAGACTTTGGCCTGTGGGTGAATGAGCAGGCCGTATTCAGCTGCAAACTGGCTCAACTTCGCCTCAATTTCCTTCAGATTCAGGCCAAAACCCCGGCCAGGCAAACCAAGGGCTACATTTTCCGTTACTGTAAAAGGAGCCACCAGCTTGAAATGCTGATGGACCATACCTATACCCGCCCGGATGGCATCCCGGGGAGAGCGGAAGTTGACTTTCTGGCCGCGAATCCAGATCTCCCCCTGGTCGGCCCGGTACAGGCCGGTGAGAATGCTCATCAGGGTACTCTTTCCCGCTCCGTTTTCTCCCAGCAGGGCGTGGATTTCCCCTGCTTTCAAAGTGAAGTTCACATGGTCATTGGCCTTTACCCCTGGAAAAGCCTTGCAGATTCCTTTCATCTCCACCAGAGTTTCCATAAAAAAAGCCCCTCCCAGGCGACAGGAGGGGTAAAGACCCGCAGGCCTTCACCCCTTAACTTGCTTATTGTTTGGGAATGGTACCTTCTACCCCTTCTACAAACCAGTCAAAAGAAAGCATTTGCTCATCAGTCATCTTGCTGCCAGCCGGTACTCGTACCTGGCCATTCTGATCCTTGATGGGGCCAGTGAAAACATCCCAGCTACCAGAAAGAATTTCCTGCTTTTTCTTCTCCACCAGATCCTTTACCTCGGCAGGAACCATAGGACCGTAAGGAGCCAGATTGACAATCCCATCACTCATGGGACCCCAGTATTGTTCACTCTTCCATTTGCCTTCCATTACAGCCTTAACAGTATTGACATAATAGGGGCCCCAGTTCCAGACGGCACTGGTCAGCACCGCCTTGGGTGCATAGGCAGACATATCACTATTGTAACCAATACTGTATACGCCTTTTTCCTGAGCAGCCTGTTGCGGTCCGGGAGTATCCTGATGCTGGGCAATCACATCGGCACCTGCATCCAGCAAGCTCTTGGCCGCATCCTTTTCCTTGGCAGGATCATACCAGGTATTGGTCCAGACCACTTTCACCTTAGCATTGGGGTTAACGCTTCTTACCCCCAGGGTAAAGGCATTGATGCCGCGAATTACTTCCGGAATGGGGAAGGCTGCCACATAACCGATAGTATTGCTTTTGGTCATTTTACCGGCCACTATGCCGGTCAGGTAGCGAGCCTGATACATCCGGCCAAAATAGGTACCCATATTGGGTGCGGTCTTGTAACCGGAACAATGCAGGAATACCACATCAGGATATTTTTGCGCCACCTTCAGCATGGCATCCATGTAGCCAAAGCTGGTAGCAAAAATGATTTTATTGCCTTTCTCAGCCAGCTCAGTGATGACCCGTTCAGCATCGGCCCCTTCCGGCACCGATTCAATATAGGTAGTTTCGACATTAGGCAATTGCTGTTCCAAATACTTGCGTCCCTGGTCATGGGCATAAGTCCAGCCGGCATCCCCTACCGGTCCAACATAGATAAAGGCCACTTTCAGCTTGTCCCCTGCCGGTTTGTTTTCCCCGGCTTTTTGCTCCTGTTTACTGCTGCTACCACAGCCCGTGAGGTTAAATAAGAGCATACTGGCCAGCATCAGGAGAGCGATCATTTTGCGCCACATTCCTCGTTTCCCCTTTCCCTCAGTATTATCCAGGAAATGGCTCATCTCCCCACCGTCAAAAAACAAATCACCCGGTGCCCGAGGTTCCCAAAAAGGTGAGTGAAACCCAGCGCACCGGGTGGTTTCCCGCCGCCTAGCGCTCACTACCAGCAGGAAAAAGATAGACTTTCCCCTCTGGTAATGTGTTCCACTCGTAGTCGGGCAATTTACGGTTGCCCGGTAGAGACTTTTGAGCCATATCCTCAAAATTATACGAGTGACTATTCAGTTAAAGCTTTACTAAAAAATTACCATATTTTTTCCTAATATTCAAGGGTTTTTTTAAAAAAATGTTCACCTTTTTCCCCGATATAGATTCCGGCAAGCATCAATATAGTACCCAGCCATTGCCGGAGCCCAACCGGTTCCCCGAGAAAAAACCGGGATACCAGCAGCACCACCGGCAACTCCACTGCCCCCAGTATTCCCGCCAGTCCCCCGCCAATCACCGGCACTCCATAGGCAAAGCAAACAGTAGGCAGCAAAGCCCCAAACAGGCCCATTAACCCGCCATACAACAACAGGTCCCCCACTTTTCCCCCTCCATCCCCTGTCAGAAACAAACTAAAAAAAATCGATGTAGTTATGGTTGCACCTGTACTAATCCAGGCGCTGCGGGCCCAGGGGGAAACCGAGGTTGCTACCCGTCCGGCGGCAGACAGATAACCAGTATAAGTTAGAGCTGATAAAAAACCCAGCATTACTCCCAGCCAGTGGAATTGCGGGCTGCTCCCGCCCTCAAGCCCGGCCGCCAGCACAGTACCAGGTACTAATAAAAACAGGGCCAACCAGCGACTGGGGCCCGGTTTTTCTCGAGTTAACAACCACTCCAATCCAACCCCTATCCAGGTAAACTGAAAAAGCAGGATGATACCCAGCGAGGCTGGCAACATAGCCAGGGCCCAGTAATAAAAAGCACCGGTTAGACCCGGCAGGGCCCCGGTTAGCAACAATTGTAGGATTTGCCTGCGGTCAGGTTTGCTTTGCCCTCTAGCTGCAATAAAAGCGATCGACCAGAGCAGGATCGCTCCAATCAAATTTTGAGTCAAAGTCAGGGGGCCAGTGCCAACACCGCTGGCATAGGCCTGTTTGGCAAAACCCGGCAAAAGGCCATAGCTGGCCCCTCCCAGTAGTGCCAGCATACTGGCTTGTAGCTTGGTCATGGCGATTCCTCCATAATTTTATTTACGTCATTATAACATACCTCAGATTACTGAACCAAACTGACCCAATTTGCGAATATACTTTTCTAATCTGTATATAATAACATTTGAACATAGGCAAAGGAGGCTAAATTATGAGTTGTTCCAGCATTAAACATCGCTTCGAGCAATTAAAAAACCACGGCACCTGTTCATTAAGTAACAGGTAACCGTGGTTTTATGTTTTTAAATACGTTTTAAGTGGCCTAGTAAAATGGAACCTAATAAGACCAGCAAAACTGCTCCCGAAATAATGTAGGCAACTATTGATGAAGAAGTAAAACTATTTTTGCCAGTAACCTTACTGATTTCATATGCTCTGGTTTTGTTACCAGTGCCTGTAGATGCAGGGGAAACCTTTTGCGGGTTGCTGGTTGATGTAATCGTATCAACTGTCTGTGTACGAGAGGCAGATACATCTGTCCGACTTGTATCCGGGCCAAAGGAGCTAACTGAAACTACCTGAGCAATCGGCATAGAAACTTTTTCTACTGGTATACGCAGGGTATTTGAATCAGAAGCGGGTTGTACTGGTGTTAACTCTTGCTCATCTGATTTATCCAGACTCTGACTCTGAACCTGAGGTAGAGGGAACAACCGTTCAATCTCCTCCTGGGTTAAAAGTGCCTGATGAGTCGCATTACTGATAATTTGATTAAGCTCCCGTAACAGGGATGAATCAACATATTGCGTAACCCATCTTAACATATCCCGGTTTCCACAACTGTTTTCTGAACAGCTAACACCGTGCTGAATAATTGCTCGGGCCCAGGTATTGGCCACTTGCTTTAGTGTTGTTTCATCAGCATGCCAAAATCCTTTCTGGGCAGCAGTCAGCAAAGTGCCGGTGAGATCAATCAAACCATAGCCTCGATTACCAGTGGCAAGCCAGTCATCTACCCCTATACCATATTTATCATTAAGATAAATATCAACTACTTCCTGCCAGTTCCAATCCTTTACAATATTCGGATTGGTTACCTGCCATCCCCACAAATGAGCAAGAAATTTCTCAGAGATAGTCCTTACCCCGCTGTAACCTTCATTCATCATGCTCTTAATCCATTCCGGATTATAATATCTTGTTCTCAGTTCTTGTAACATAAATGCCTGTAAAGTTAGGGTCTGCGGTTTACTGGGATTGGCATAATAAAGCACATTTAAATCCGGGATTACACCATTCACTCTCTCAATCGCCATCGACAGGCCACCGAAATAGTCAAAGTAATCATCATTATCCAGTACACCGTATAAATTGGTGCTTCTGCTGTGATAGGCTAAATTCACTCCCGCCAGAAGTTCCTTTAACAAATCCACATTGGTATTTCCCCAACCGCGTTCGGAATAGGAATGGCCCATGCGGTTGAGGTATAAATCTGCCAATTGACTTCTATCATCCCATGTCCACGACTGTTCGATAGCATGATTGACACCAGCACCATAATCGCCTACAGGGGGGCCAAAGATCCTGGTTATAGCTAATTCAGCGGCATCGTTTTGTTCAATACCTTGGTCGATCATTTTTTTTGTTATTTCAAGCCAGTGTTTAGCAATATAATTCTGATTAAGTGGGTCGTTTCCTTTAAAATCTTTATATTTGGCATCAACCAAGGGTTGCAATACATAGTCAAGACTTCCCTTTAAATCAGGATAACTCTCAACGATTGTATTATAGGATGCAGCTAAGGCAACCCTGTAAGCTCGATCCATGTTAATCTCAACTCTGGAGAACAGATCTCTAAACAAACCGCTGGTGGTCACCACCACATCAATCCTGGGTCGGTTCAGCACCGTTAAAGGAGTAGCTTTCACACTGGCTACCGTGCCGCCGGACCAGACCGGTTCCACCCCTAACATTCTCAAAACAAATGACACCATTGCCCCGTCGTCCCTGGCAGTTTCCACACACCACACTACCGCAGCAATTTTTTCAGGATAGGGATTTACCCTTGCTAGTTCCGTGTCAGCAAGTTTTTTCCCCAGTGCCCAGGCAATTGGGGTTGGAATTTGGTTTTCAGAAATCCCATAAAAGTTTCTGCCAGTCGGCAGTGAACCTGGATTTCTGATGGGGTCATTTCCAGATGATGGAGTAATATATCTGCCAGATAGTCCTTCTATAAGGGAGTTTAATTCCCAGGTAAAACTCAACTTGATCTTGTCAGCATAATCCTTGGCCAAATTTAAGCTGTTTTGCAATTGAGCCTGTAACTGGGGATCAGCAGTCAACTCCCCTACCAGTTCTGCCACAGGTTTTTCTTCTGTAATTGTTTGCAAAACCAGGTTATAGGCTTTATTATCCAGTTCTTCTGCCTGGACTAAAGTCAGGTTTTCATAATCCCAACCCATAACCTGGGCCAAAAGTTTGATTAAAGAAGGGTTTCCTGAATTGCCGTCCACTGTAACCATGGAAAGAGCCAGTAATGCAATTTTATCATTTTCCCAGGGCTTGCCAAAAGTATGCAATCCATAAGGCATTAAAGTTTGCTGTAAATTATACAGGTAATCGCTAACCACTTCTACTAGTTCATCATCTGGCAATGTATCAGAATCAATATTAAGGTCCTGGTCTAACCTGGTTTCCTTCACTTTCGACCTGATAGATAAAATATATTGTTCCTTCATGGGGTTTCCTTCAGCTGTTTTTTCATAATCACTGATCAGGTTTTTTAACTCAAGTAAACCTCCATAAAGGTTAGTCGCCATCATTGGCGGTGTTATGTGGGTGAGAATTACCGATAAACCTCTTCTCTTAGCCTGTAGCCCTTCTCCAACCCCATCAACAATATAAATATACAGACTGGGAGTTTCTGCTATCATGATATCTGAATAATCAAATTCGGATAGAGCCACCTGCTTTCTGGGTAACCACTCAAATGTAGCATGTCTACCCAGATGCACCTGAGCATCAGCTTTAAACTCCCGATTTACCCAGGCATACCAGGCCAAATAATTATGCGGTGGAGGAACTACAGTGCTATGATAAAACTTGCTCGCATCTGCTTCCCATCCCCGTTGTGGCTCAGGGCCAACAAAAATATTACCAAACCGCATACCGGGAATTACCAAATACTTTTTGCCTTGGCGTTCAACTGTCATAATATTTCCAGGCGGTTCTCCCCAACCTGTAAGGCCAGGCAAAGCCAAATTGAGGAATTCATTTTTTGCCGCTGCAAATGTTGACCAGGCCGTTTCATCTCCGCTAACAACCGCTCTAAGAGCTTCTGCCATTTGCCTGACCAACTCAGATGCCTGCTGGTCCTTTTCAGGATAAGTGTTGAGAAGACTGACCATCTCCGTTTCCCATTTGTTTATGCTTTTAAGGGTTAATTCTTTATTCGCATTCTTTGTAACCGCGAGTTTAACGAATTCCTCAATATATCCGCTCGGTCCTTCAACCACTTCCTTTTTCACCATGTCAGGCAAATTGTTAAACCAAGCTAAGTATTCATCCGCATCCCATAAAATTGCGTTATCAGCCAGTTTTTCCAATTCCCCTGGTGCCCAGTTGGCAACATTTAAACCCTGCTTTATCATCATTTCAATTAGTTGATCGGCATTGTCCGGTATCTGTCCCACCTGGTAACCTTCCTGTTGAAGTTTCTGTAAAATTTGAATGATACTTTCAGGAGCATTAAGATAACTTGCCCCTATGTTGTTTTTCCCTGGTGGATAGTTATAATAAACTAAAGCCACTTTTTTCTCGGCATTATCCAAATGTTTTAGCTTAATCCAATTGCTCACCCGGTTAACAAGCTTTTCGATACGTTCATTGATCGGGCAATACCTTGTCAACATCGCACCCGTAACCAGGTCTTTTTCCTTTTCTGTGGTTGCAATTAAAATAGGTTCGATTATCCCTTGAATTTCCGGCATGCCAATCTGGTAATAAGTATCACTCCAGGATAGCCCTTCACTGGACACTAACCAATCAGCTTCCGTACTTTTCGTAGTAGTAATAGCCCGAAAGACTGGAACATCGAGATTATCCAGAAATTGATTGGTCTGACTAAGAAAACCGGCTCCCAGGGAAAAACTAAAACAACTTATCAAGGCATCTATTTTCGCTGGATAGGCCTGAGGATTTTTTTCATAATCAGTGGTCGAAGGTGCATCAGTGAAAAATTTGACCATAGCTGAATAGATGTTTTGCGGCTGTCCCTGTACTGACCCGGAATATGCCCCGACTACCGGTATTACATTATATCCCTTGGCTACAAACCTTTGAATTAATTCCTCAAAATGATCCATATTCCCAGCCAATGCCGGACTGGTCATTTCTACAATTCCAATAGTGGGTTGCTCAGGATTAAAGGGATAGGTATTCAAGTACGTCGCCATATCTGTATATATTTTCTTGTCCCGATAGAGAAATTCATTAGGAATAACTTGATATGGTCCGGGATCCCATTCGGTTTTCCAAAGATTAGGCCAGATTTCGTTATTAGCCTCTATATATTTTTTTAACACGCTTTTATACATATTAAGATAGTTATTTGTACCTTTAGCAGCTTGATATAAACTAAGATCAATCCAATCACCAATTGCTGGATATTGCGTTTTCCAATTTATTAATTTGGTTAGATCAGCATTTTTTAAATCAGTGATTATTTTGTCAATATCTGTATCGGGAACTTCAGAGAATAAAGGTTGTCCATTAATTTGGCTTGCTTTTACAAGTGTAGAACCTGCCTCAAGCATGATAAAATACTTATTAGGTTTGTTTTTGACAATTTCAGGATAAGCTTCAATTACATTGATAATTTTCTGATCAGAACTTACAGTACCAATCCAATGACAAATCACAATATCAGCATTTTCGATTAGATTTTTTAGTTCCTCATTGTTCATCTCATTTATCTGATCTGTATTACGCACATCAAAGTTTACCATTCCTGGATATACAGGATTGATTTGTTGCATCAACAAATGAGCTGCATCATTGGTCATTTTGGTACTGTTGGAAGAATGAATTACTAATACCCTTATTGGTTTAACCTGTACTGCAGGTGACTGTTCAGTTTCCTCTGCCATAGCAGTTTTTAGGGCTAGCTGGAAATTGCCAAAGAAATAAATAAAAATCAAAATATAGGCCAAAAAACGATTAAATTTTTTTTGTTTCATAATAACTCTATCACCCTTTCATTTGAGTTTTCAATAAAAAAGGCCATGAAGACCTCCCCGAATTTTCGGGCAAGACCTTCATGGCCTTACATCCTCACAATGAGAAAAAACCACGGAATCCACTCTTTTCCCAAGAGCCAGACCTCCGTGGTCTAATCCTTCAACCTGGATCTTCAAAATGATACCTTCATGATATCTGAATTTATTATACAATAAAATTATAGAAAATGCAATAATTTTTTTTTTTACATTATCGAGCTAAATATCCCTTAATAAAGATACCAACCAGTACCAGGGTTCCTATAATAGCAAAAACCGTTACTCCTGTTGGAATACTAACTGATGAGGCTTTCTTTTGTTGCGGCACCTTAAGTTCATAAGCCCGACCTTTAGGTTGATTGGACTTTGCTGTTTTTCCTGCTTCATTGTTTGCTTCAATATTGTCTTGCTCCTTGCTTACCTCCATGTTTCCAGCCTGACTTTTGGTTGCTACCATGATTTGCCTGGAATCACTTGCAGGGCTAACCTGAGTTATCCTGCCATAATCTGGCCTAATATCTTGATTAACTTTAACTTGGGTAACAGGAAAAAATGGTTCAGAGGCGTTTTCAGCCAGCTGGATTGTTACAGGTGTAGTGATGCTTTCAGCTACAGGATTCTGATCGTCCTGATTCTCAGCTTTTACAATACTTCTGTCTGGTATTTTGACTAAACGGTCTGTAGCCTGCTCAAAAACAGTCTGGAATTTTTGGAGTATATCTTCAGGCAAAGTAGAATAGTTAGCCAGCCATTCATTGAATACTAAATTGGCACAGGTATGGTGGCAACATACCACCCCATATTTAACGGCTTGTTGAATGTAAATATCAGCTAACTGACTCAATACCCGGGAATCAGCTTGCCACATCTGACGCCGGGCCGCTTCAAGGCTCCAGCCGATAATTGACTGTAACGCATATGGATCCAGCTGATTGCGAATATTTTCATCCAGTACAAAGTTTTGGGCTACCGCCTGCCAGGCCCAGTCACTGGCTCCATCCAAAGTTGCATCCACACCGAAAAGATTTGCCAGTTGATCACTGATTTCCTGAGAACCAGCATAGCCTTCTTTCAGCATACCTTCAATCCATTTCGGGTTTAAGAGCCTGGTACGCAGTTCCGTACCGACAAACTCAATCAGGCTTTCAATTCTAGGCCCAACAGCGCTGCGGGTATTGGCAATATAGGTTTCTACCCCTTTACCGGAAGCGGCTTCTGCCGCCAGCTTCAGCCCACCCAGATACTGGTAAACATCATCATTATCCAGGACTCCCCAGAGGGAATCCCGTACCTGGGTGACTACATCCACTCCAGTCAGCAATTGGGTAAAAGCCGAGCTTGCACCTTGACCATACAGATTCCTGCCATAGGCAAAGGCCATCCTGTTCATATATACATCGACCAGATCCTGCTTGTTATCCCAGGCACTGGTGCTTTTCACCATTTCTGACACACCTGTGCCATAAGTTCCCGGTGCATCCCCAAAGATACGCGCCGCAGCCAGACCATCAGCATCTGCAGCAGACAAACCTTCAGCCTGCAATTGTTCCTTCATACTTACATAATGTTTACGAACATGATTATCCTCAGCGCTCTCATCCAACAAGGCTATTTGCCGGAAGGCATCATCCAGCACTCCCACCGTATGAGCAAAAGTATCCCGGAAAAGGCCAGAAATAGTTACTACCACATCAATCCGCGGACGCCCTAGTTGCTCCAATGGTGTAACCTTAACCGAAGTAACTCGACCCGCCTTGTCCCATACCGGTTCAACCCCAATCAGGCGGAAAATCATGGCAACAGTTTCACCCTGAGTCCGCATGGTTTCGATGGCCCAAAGCACCACCCCAACCGAATCAGGGTAACGCCCTTTCTCAGCCAGGTATTTGGCTAATAATTGATCAGCAGCTTTTTTGCCAACTTCCCAGGCAGCCTTATCGGGAATCATGCGGGGATCAAGGGTAACTAGATTGCGACCGGTCGGCATCACATCCGGTACTCTTACCGGGTCTCTGGCCAACCCGGGCTCAATATACTCTCCGTTCAATGCCCGCAGCAAGTTCACTATCTCGTTTTCGGTCTGTTGTAAATCAACCCTATACTCATCAGCAAATTCCTGGCGATTGGCTTCATCATAGCTGACAATCGAGTCAACCATCAAATCCAGCATTTCCCCTTCTGGGGCTTGTCCAAATGTATGCAACCCATAGGGCATCAGTTCAAGGGTAAGTTGTTCCAAATAGGCTTGTAATTTTTCTACTACTTGAGCAAAATTTTCATTATTATTTAAATCCAATCCCAGATCCTGATCAAGATTATTGGTTTTGCTCAATTCAATTATTTGTTGCTGTAAAGCGGCCATCCTCCCGCTGTCCCCTTTACTGGCCGCCTCCTGGTAGTCGGCAATCAACTGTTGCAGCTCAGCCAGGTCGCCGTACAATTGCGGTTTAATCATGGGAGGTGTTAAATGCCCAATAGTAACGGCATACCCCCGCCGTTTGGCCTGGGTAGCTTCCCCGGGGTTATTAACGATATAAGGGTAGATATTCGGGATATTTCCCAGCAAGATATCGGGCCAATCATCCTGGCCCAGACCCACACTGCGGCCAGGCAACCACTCCAGAGTTCCATGGGTACCTAAATGGATGATTGCATCAGCTTGATATTCTTTTTGCAACCAGAAATAGTAGGCCAAATATTGATGGGTAGGAGGCAAGGAAGGTGAATGAGCAATCTTTTCCGGTTCATCCCCCCAACCACGCATCGGTTGAGGCCCGATAAAAATGTTGCCCAGCATGGCACCGGGAATAACCAGTTGATCATCCAGTGTCATGATTTTTCCTGGCGGGGGCCCCCATTCCTTCTCTACTTGCTCCCTCAGTTCCGCCGGAAGTTCCTGATACCATTCCAGATATTTGTCTAACGGAATAGTCAGTGCCCCATTATTAACCATGGTTTTCAATTCTCCAGGGGCCCAACTGCCGATATTTCTTCCCTGCCGAAAAATCAAATCCTGCAGAGCATCAGTGTCCAGGTTTCCATCAACAGTATAATCATGTCCCTGTAATGCTTTCAGAATAGTTGAAAGGCTGGAGAAAACGTTAAGATAAGCGGCTCCAATCCCGTCCTTCCCTCCATCATGATTATAATAAATGATAGCTATTTTTTTCTCACTGTTTGGCTTTTTTCTCAAATTAATCCAGCTCATTACCCTGCCTGTAACCCGTTCGATTCCCGAAACCAAAGGCATGTTTTTAACGATTTTAGCTCCTGTATCTTCATCGATATTTACTAATGTTTTTCCACCCATCAAAATAGGTTCAATTCTCCCATCCAGTTCCGGATAAGCAATCTGCCACCACACAGCATCGCTGATTCCCGCTGGATTTTGCTCCCAGTTGGTTAAATCATCAGCAGCAACTGGTGCCATTACAGGTACATTCATGCGCTTGAATAAATCAATCCCTGCCTGGGAATTGCCATAAACAAAATTAAAACCCATAGCTGCGATAAAGAAATCAATACGTGCTTGCTCGTTTTCCATCAAGAAATCCCGAACAGCTTGTTGCTTGTTACTGTCTGTAAACACTAGGATAACGTTAACTCCTTTGGCTTCCAGGGAACGTAGCAAAGCTTCATAAAGGCTGATATCATTTCCTTTAAAATAACTGTTAAAAGTCATGATCCCTACCCAGGGAGCATTCTCTTTATATTTGCCCTGTTTTTTATACCAAAAGGCGTAATCAGCAAAAGTAGTAAATGTGCCCTGAGGAGAGGGGCCCTGATAGACATCTTCGTATACATCTTCATAAACATTTTCATAGACTGCTCTTTCTACACTTCCCAGGGCATCAGGATGATAAATAAACCTGGCTTCCGCCGGCAAGGGATCTATAGCTTCATTGACAGGAACATTACAGTAATTTTTAAGTAAATTTAATAAATAACGACGCATGTTTTCCGGTCCGCCATTATCAAAATAAGGTTTTAAAACCGTATCCTGTGAACTATCTATCCTATCTACGCTGGAAAAAACATTGCTGCGGATAGAGACAATTTTCGTGGTTTGAGGAACGTCAGGCAGGAAATTGATAACCGTTTGATAACTGCTGGAACCGATCATATCCATCAACAATAGATTGGCTGCCTGCACTTCCTGTTTTAGTTTATCTACCGTTTCCGAATTAACCAGATCAGAACCGCTAAAGATCTTTAACTCAAAATTATATCCTTGATCATGTAATTTTTTATAAGCATCTACAATGCCTGGTATGGAGTTATCAACATTAGAAAGAATCACGATTTTGCCGTGAGAAATGGCTTCACCACGATCAATAAACAAATTCCACGGCAATAATCCTGTTAACATTACCATTAACAGAAAAATAGCTACTAAGCGCAATCTCATTATTTTTATTCCCCCCCATCTGATTCACTCTCAATCATAATCAATTTACCGGTTTTCGGATCCCGATAGACAGTACCCATTTCCTGGTAGCCAGAACCTCCCCCGTTCTGAATTTGCGGTAAATCTTTTAACTCCTGACCCTGTTTTACGTTCACTATTCGTTGGATGGCCTGAAGCATTTTCTGTCTCTCTTGCGGGGATGCCTTGCTAAAAAGCACATTTTGTAAATTCCAGGAAAGGACCAGGGCCACCATTAAACCGCAGGCAAAAACCAACATTACATCCAGAAGATTGGCTACTCCGCCCATAGGATCAATGTCTTCTTCCGAAAGCCGTGAAATTCTTGTTCTCTTCCTTCTCATCTTCCTCACCTCCCAAACAATAATCCAAAAACAGTTCTAAATCGTTCAAATCCTTTTCATACCACCTTCTCCTGATTTTAGAAATCATAAAAGCTATTCCCCCTGCGGCAATACCTACAACAGTGGTATCAAAGGCTACAATTACCGCTTGAGCTAAATCATTAAGATTCCCTTCACCTAAAGCAGCCAGCCCTGGTCCTAAAGGTATCAAGGTGCCCATTAATCCTAAAATAGGTCCTAATTTAGCAATTAAATCTGTTTTTTCTAGAGTTTTCAGAAATTTATTTTCCTGAGTGTCCAGCAATTCTCTGGCTAACAGTTGTTTTGATTCATAAACAAGCTGATTGCTGATTAACTTTTCAAAAACTTGTTGTAGATGAGGTGGAAACTGACTATCTTTAATGAATTGTTGTATAGATTGTTTCATCCAATAATTGATATTTACTTTGTTCTGTAATACTTCCAAAAAATTAACTTTTCGACTGTTTTTGCGCTCCCTTACCTCAGCGGTGAAACTGCCCAACTCCATAAAAGCCATAACTAAAATAACAATTAGGGCGATGATGCAGGGTATTAAAAAACTCTGGGAAAGAACATGTAAAATCCTACTTAAATATTCCGAACCGGGAATAGCCATAACCTAAAACACCTTCCTTATCATTATTTTCTAGAATTCTGATATTGCCAGTATCCAACCCAGCTAAAACCGACAAAAATCAATACGGCAATCAATAACAATTGTGGTGAAGGAACTTTAATTGGACTCATCGCCATGGTCATTGCCTGAACAAAATTAGGAATAACAAAGGCAAATGCCAGGGTAATTAAGCCTGAAAAGAATAATAACTGGTTAAAAACAACCAGAAGACGATATTGAGCTCGACTGACAATTTTTCTGACTCCAAGGGCAGATAAAAAAGTGAGGACACTAAACGACAAGGCAACTTTTTGACCCAAAACTACAGCACTAATACCCAAAACCGGAACTATAGCTATAACCGTAAAAGCAAGAGCGGCCATGCAGGCCGGACAGGGCAGAAAAGCCCACAAGTACCTGAACCGCCTTCTTTGAGTTTCCAGCTCACTATCCAAACCAAGATAAATTAAGAGGATTCCGGCCATAAGCGCTCCTACAAAGGTATATTGGTCCAAAAAATGAGCTAACACTAGCTGATGAGCAGCAAAAATATGCACTAATAAGAAAAGACCGCCACCAAAACAGGCTGCAAGCAAAGCCAGATATCCATAACTCAGCCAGGATGTTCCCAAAATAATGCCTGTTTTAACACTGAGAAACAAAAGAGCTAGCCACAGCCCTTTAGCAAGCAGCATCTTCCAATCACCTCCTGTCGATAGATTTGCATATAACAAAAGCCCTGACCTACAAGACAAGTCAGGGCAAAGCAATAACATCCAGGCATAATAGTCCCGGATATTTATTTCTTCCCTATCTCTCGTAGGTAAGAATATATTAGGAGAACAGGCAGGTCTCCTGGCTTCGGTTCCTCAAAGTTCCACGCCTTCCCGGTTTCCTACCAGTGGCATTTTGTGAAACTTCTCCCCGTTACAGTGGCGGGACCGCACCGGATTTACACCGGTTTCCCTTTTAAGCTTTGCCTTCCTGGCAAAGCACCTGTTCCCTGTACAATATTTAATTTTGATTATTTTCCTTTAACCAGGTAATCACATCAGCGATTAAATGAGGTAACGGTTCATGTTTGATTCCTACCAGTTGAATATTGCTTCTCAGTAAAGGCAAAACCAGTTTGCGTGCTCTAGCAGAAGCCACAGCCTCTGCTATCTTTGGAGTCACTTCTCCCATTAAAGCACTGGGTATTAGCAAACTAAGGGAAGTAATTATCAAATCAACTTTATCCATATTCATTACAATAGCATTCTCACCAGTTGCTCCATCATCGGCACCAGCTTTTAACATCTGAGCTGTTGCTTCCGCATTTGTGCCAAAAACCCAGATCTCTAAAGAATCCTTAAATTCCTTTCTGATTTTCTCTGTTATAACCTTGCCAATTCCTCCCCCTTGCCCATCCAGAACCGCAATTCGCTTAATCCGGGTTATAGAACAACACCCCCCTTGAAAAATAAAAAAGGCCACAGGAAGACTACCTTAAATAAAGCAGGTAGACCTCCGTGGTCCTAATTCCTTATCCGTATGAAAAACCGGTAAAAACTTTGATACCTTCATGGTATCATCCTTCCATTTAGAATTATAGAATATTAGTTAAAAATTTGCAAGACTATTCTATAATTATTTAATAAAAAAAGGAGGCGGATTGCTCCGCCATAATTTATATTATATCGCCTGGGTAGACGATAATGGGATAGCAAAATTAAAAGCCCTCTGCCGGAACAGCAGAGGACTTATGGCCAGAAAAAATGCCTTACTCCCCCTCTACCTGTCCGCGCAGGTGCAGGTCACCAACGGAATGAGCAGGTCTCCTGGCTTAAGATCATCGCTCCCTCTGCCTTCCCGGGCTTTGTACCCAGTGGCTAGGTTGAGGTCGCTCCCTTTCACAGTGGCGGGACCGCGTCAGATTCGCACTGACTTCCCTTTTCAGTTCCGTTAAAAACGGAACCACTCATTCCTGCTATTCATTTAATATTAGCATAACACCAATTTTTCTGAATTGCAAGCCTAATTGTAACCATCCGGGGTCATTTCAGCCATTGGCGGACTTTTTGCTTTCATTGTCGGTGCTATCCCGGGAATAATCAGTGTTATACTGGGTTTGAAACTGCGGGAGGCCAAAAAATACGCTGATCATTTGGTCATGATTGGTCTCGCTTTTTTATTCGGAATCTTTGCCGGTGCTGCTTCAATGAATATGATGAAGCCAAACACCTTCTAATATTAACAGGGAGGGCAAATTTTTGCTCTCTCCCTGTCATGTATTGCAAATTTACCAGCCACGATTATACTCCCCGGCACAGGGAATGCAGACAAACTGACCATCTTTTACCCTGAGTCGGGCTTCCATCACTGATTCCCCGCACTCCGCACAGGTCCAGGACTTATAGATTCGGGCCCGCTCCGGAAATTCCAGTGGAATTTTTTGCACAGTACAAAAATCATCTTCCTGTAGCTCCAGTATAAACCGGATTCTTCCCTCCCGGTTAAGCCCCAGCTTTTCCAGTTCCTGACGCCAGCCGACGCTCTTTACCACTATTCTGATTGCTTCCCTGTTTTTCCTATTCCCTATTGTATACACCTGTTTGCCATAATCCCGGTAAAGCAAATTTCCTTTACCCAGAGTACAGCCCGTTAATACCTGAATAGCATCCACCCCACAGGCATCATTTTCCACAATCGCTACCAGCTCCTCATCCTGAGCTCGCTCTACCCCCAGCTCTTTAAGGGCGATTTGCGCTACCCGGTAGCCCACTGCCAGGCCAGGACATTCATGGCCGTGAAACTCTACACATCTTTCCCAGGGCGTTCTCGTTCTGTCCATAACAGCTTCCCTCCATTCTGTAGAAAAATTATATACCTGTAGCTAAAATTTAGCAATAAGATGGATAGGTGGGCAGGTTTTGTCGGCATTATGTCCATTATTTTCGGCACCATTTCGGCCATCGGCGGTCTCTTTGCCTTTGCTGTGAGTGCGATTAAAAAAATACGCCGACCAGATTATAGCTTCCGGTGGCGATCAGACTCAGATGAACCTGTTGTTTATGAGCCTTACAATTTCCTTATCTTCACCGCACTGATTTTCAACTCCGGAATCTTGCAGACCGGATCAAAAGCTGCATTGGTCAGGACATTGGTTGGCGTCTCCTGATAGTGGAAAGTGAGAAATACCATGCCCGGTGGCACCAGATCGGTTACCTGCACCCGGGTTTCCACCCTACCGCGCCGGGAAGTCACTTCCACCCGGTCTCCATCCTTGATGCCAAAACGGTCTGCATCCTGTGGATGAATCTGCATCAGCTCCTCAGGCCGGATCAGATCCAGCCGGGTGCGCCGGGTCATGGAACCGGTATGGAACTGGTAGAGATTGCGGCCGGTATTGAGCAGAAGCGGATACTCAGCATCGGGTTCCTCTGCGGCCGGAATATGCTCAACGGCATGGAAGCGGCCTTTGCCGCGGGCGAATTTTTCCGCATGCAAGTAAGGAGTGCCGGGATGGCCGGGAGTAGGACAGGGCCACTGGATGCCACCTTTCTCCAGACGGGCATAGGTGATACCGCCATAGAGGGGATTGACCAGGGCGATTTCCTCCATAATCTGCTCCGGGCCCCTGGGATAATGCCAGTCATGGCCCAGCCGCCGGGCCAGCTCCAGGATAATCTGCCAGTCCGGCCGGGCTTCCCCGGGAGGAGTGATGGCCTGGCGCACCCGCTGAATGCGCCGTTCGGTATTGGTGAAGGTGCCATCTTTTTCAGCAAAAGTTACGGCAGGCAAAACCACATGGGCCAGCCGGGCCGTTTCCGTCAGGAAAATATCCTGCACCAGCAAAAACTCCAGGTTTTCCATGGCCTTGCGTACATGGTTGACATCTGGGTCAGCCAGCATGGGGTTCTCACCCATGATATACATGGCTGCAATCTCGCCCCTTGCAGCGGCATTCATCATCTCTGTCAGGGTCAGGCCCGGAGTAGACGGCAGCTCAGTGCGCCAGATGGTTTCAAACTTCTGCCGGTTTCCCTCCGCTTCCACCAGCTGGTAACCGGGATAGTAGTTGGGCAGGGCCCCCATGTCGCAGGCACCCTGAACATTGTTTTGCCCCCGCAAGGGATAAACCCCGGTGCCGGGCCGGCCCACATTGCCGGTGAGGATGGCCAGGTTGGCGACAGCCAGTACATTCTGGGTACCGGAAGTATGCTGGGTGATGCCCATGGCATAGATGATGCAGGCCCGTTCCGCCTGGCCATAAAGGCGGGCAGCAGCCCGGATTTGTTCCGCCGGCACGCCGGTGATTTTCTCTACCCGTTCCAGCGGATATTCCTCCACTTTGCGCCGGAATTCCTCAAAGCCTTCACTGCGCTCAGCTACAAAGGCCTGATCCCAGAGGTTTTCCTGCAATATTACATGCGCCAGGCCGTTAAGCAGGGCGATATCCGTACCGGGCCGGTGTCTGAGCCAGAGGTCAGCATAGCGGACCAGCTCGATGCGCCGCGGGTCGGCCACAATCAATTTGGCCCCTCGCTTCACTGCTTGCTTGATGCGGTAACCGGTAACGGGATGGGCCTCAGTGGTGTTGGCCCCGATCAAAAGCATAACCTGGGTTTCCAGTAAGTCATGTATGGAGTTGGTCATAGCGCCACTGCCAAATGCTGTTGCCAGACCGGCAACGGTAGAGCTGTGTCAAAGGCGGGCGCAATGGTCGATGTGATTGGTATTCAGCGCCGTGCGCATCAGTTTCTGGAAAAGGTAATTTTCCTCATTGGTACATTTAGCTGAAGCCAGCCCGGCGATAGCCTGGCCGCCCCGCCGCTGCAAAATGTCCCGCAGGCGACTGGCAGCAAAGTCCAGGGCTTCCTCCCAGCTTACCGGTACCAGTTCCCCGTTTTTGCGCAGCAAAGGCCGCGTCAGGCGGTCTGGTGAGTGGACATAATCCCAGCCAAACTGGCCTTTAGCGCAGAGATGGCCCTGGTTGGGCCCGGCTTTGTCCCCTGTTACTCCCACAATCCGGTTATCCCTGACTTTCAAAAATAACTGGCAACCGACTCCACAATAGGAACAGGTAGTCTGAACTTTGCGGATTTCCCAGTGACGACCCTGCCAGAGGGAGGATTTTTCCACCAGAGCCGCTACGGGGCAAACGTTGACACACATGCCACAGGCAGTGCAGGTGGTTTCCTGTAATGGGTCATCATAGGCAGATGTAACCTTGGTCTGAATGCCCCGGCCCATGAAATCATAGACATGGGCACCATTGACCTCAGCGCAGATGGCAACGCATTTGCCGCATTTAATACAGCGACCATAATCTCGGATGAAAAAGGGATTGGTGTCATCAATAGGAAAGACCTGTTTTTCCCCGTCCTTATAGGGAGTATCCTCCACCTGATAGCGATAACAGTAATCCTGCAAACGGCAGTCACCATTGCGGGGACAGGTCAGACAGCGCAAATCATGGTTGGCAATGAGCAGGCGCAGAATTTCCCGGCGCGCCTCTACTACCCGCTCCGATTCGGTTTGAATTTCCATCCCTTCTTCTACCGGAGTGGCGCAGGCGGCCAGCAGTTTGCGGGCCCCTTTTACTTCCACCACACAAAGGCGGCAACCGCCGAAAATAGGCAACCCCTCTTCATAGCAGAGAGTGGGGATAAAAATGCCATTGTTCTGGGCTGCCTTGAGTATGGTCCATTCTTTCGGTACCGTATATTCCTGGCCATTGATTTTCAGACGTATCTGATTCATGGCTTCACCTCCTTAAGCCTGGGCCTGTAATTTGGCGGCCCGTTGCCGCATGCGCACCAGGGGCTTACAGACTCCGGCCGGACAATCCTGCCGGCGCACATGCAGTTCATATTCCTCCCGGAAATAGCGGAGAGTGCTGAGAACGGGATTGGGCGCCGATTGTCCCAAACCGCAAAGGGAAGAATCGATAATGTTGCGGCTTAAGCTTTCGATCCGCTCCAGATCCCCTTCCTGTCCTTTGCCTTCCACCAGTCGCTGCAGGATTTCCAGCAAACGGGTGGTCCCTTCCCGGCAGGGAGTGCATTTTCCACATGATTCCATGCGGGTAAAAGACAGGAAGAAACGGGCCAGTTCCACCATGCAGGTGGTTTCATCCATCACTACCAGACCGCCGGAGCCCATCATCGCCCCGGCCGCCAGTAAAGAATCATAATCAATAGGCAGGTTCAGATGTTCTTCGGTCAGACATCCGCCGGAAGGCCCTCCGATTTGTACGGCTTTGAATTTCTTGCCACCGCGGATGCCACCACCAATATCGAAGATGATTTCCCGCAGGGTAATGCCCATGGGCACCTCCACCAGACCAGTATTGTTAACCTTGCCGGTGAGGGCAAAAACTTTGGTGCCCTTGCTTTTTTCTGTGCCAATGGCAGCATAGCGGGCCGCTCCCTGGTTGATAATCAAGGGGACATTGGCAAATGTCTCCACATTATTGACATTGGTGGGTTTGCCCCAGAGACCGCTCACGGCGGGAAAGGGCGGACGGGGCCGGGGCATGCCCCGATTGCCCTGGATGGATTCAATCAGGGCTGTTTCTTCCCCGCAAACAAAGGCACCGGCACCCTGTTTGATTTTAATGCGGAAATTGAAACCTTTGCCCAGGATATTTTCCCCCAGATAACCTTTAGCTTCAGCCTGTTGCAGGGCAATCCCCAAACGTTTGACAGCCAGGGGATATTCGGCCCGGATATATATGTACCCCTCGTCAGCCCCAATGGCATAACCGGCAATCAACATGCCTTCAATAACAGCATGAGGGTCCCCTTCACAGATGCTGCGGTCCATAAAGGCCCCTGGGTCTCCTTCATCAGCATTGCAAACCACATATTTTTTGGTGCCAGGAGCATTCCGGGTAATCTCCCACTTGGTTCCGGTAGGAAAACCGCCCCCACCCCGGCCTCTGAGGCCAGAAGCTTTGATTTCGGCAATTACCTCTTCGGGGGCCATAGTAAGAGCTTTAGCCAGAGCCTGGTAACCCCCACTGGCCAGATAATCTTCGATATTTTCCGGATCGATCAGCCCACAGCGGGCCAATACCAATCGTTGCTGTTTCTGGTAAAAAGGTACCTCATGGCGGGTTTTAACCTTCTCTCCCGTTTCCGGTACGGTATAAAGCAACTCTTCAGCCACCCGCCCTGCCTGCAGGGCAGCTGCTAAGTCTGGCGCCTGCTGGGGCTTGACCTGGCAATAGAAAATATCATCGGGTTCGATTAAAACCAGGGGGCCCTGTTCGCAAAAGCCGTGACAGCCCGTGAATTTCAACTGAAACTTATCCGCCAGCCCCCGGGCGATGAGTTCCCGTTTCAGAGCCGCAAACAGCAGCCGGGAACGGGAGGAAACGCATCCCGTTCCGCCACAGATCAAAATGGTTTTCTTCACTGCTCCATTCCCTCCTGTTGCCGGTATTGGGCCAGCACTTCCGTTACTTTTTCCGGAGTCATCTTACCGTGGGTATCATCATTGACAGTGATAACCGGGGCCAGGCCACAGGCCCCAATACAGGCCACTGACTCCAGGGTGAATTGCAAATCCGGCGTGGTTTCTCCCGGTTTAATGCCCAGCTCCTTTTCCAGGGCCGCCAGCACCGCCGGCGCCCCCCGCACATGGCAGGCCGTGCCCATACAAATGCGAATGATATTTTTGCCCCGGGGTTCCAGATGAAACTGAGAGTAAAAGGTCGCTACCCCCAGCACCTTGGCCAGGGACAGGCCCAGCCCGGTTGCGATTTGTTCCAGCACCTCCCGGGGCAAATACCCCACCTGATCCTGAGCTTCCTGCAAAAGGGGGATTAGCCCCCCATCACTGCCCCGGTACTTTTCGATCAGCCTGGAGATGTCTTCCTGTGGGATCGGTATTGCCAAACTCGCTCCCTCCTCGACTATACTCGCTTGTACAGATAAACAAACCAGTAGGCCAGTCCGACAAAAACGGCTCCGCCAATAATATTCCCAATGGTAACAGGAATAATGTTCTTCCAGAACATCGTTGCCCAGGTCAAGCTGGCCAGGTCCCCCGGGGCCCCGGCCACCTGCCAGGCAGATTGTACCGCCGGTACATGTTTGACCAGCCAGGCAAAAGGCAGGAAATACATATTGGCGATACTGTGTTCAAAGCCGGAGGCGACAAAGGCGGTAATGGGAAAGATGATGGCCAGCAGTTTGTCGGACAGGGTGCGGCCCGCATAGGTCAACCAGACGGCCAGAACCACCAGCATATTGGCCAGGGTACCCCGGATCACCTGGGTGAGAAAATCATATTTCAGCTTGCCAAAGGCGATTTTCAGGGACTCCACCGCAAAGAAATGGTCCTTCACCGCATATTGCTGGGAATAATATACCAGCAGAGCTACCCCAAAGGCACCGATGAAATTGCCGATATAGACCAGCACCCAGTTGCGCAACAGGTCCCTGAGGGTGATTTTGCGGGTCATATAGGCGATGACCAGGAGGGTATTACCGGTGAACAGCTCCGCTCCCGTGATCACCACCAGAATCAGGCCCAGGGAAAAGGCCAGACCGCCCAGTAACCGGGAAATACTATATCCTGTTTCCGCCTGAAACACCGCCATGGTATAAAATTCCCCGGCCAGAGCGATAAAGGCTCCGGCCAGAATCCCCAGCATCACCGTACTGCGCAGGCTGTTTTTGGCTTTTTTCACCCCGATACTCTCCGCCTTCTCGGTAACCGCATCAGGGGTGAGGATATCCACACTCAATTTGGGATGGTCAGCCATGAACTCCCTCCTCTCGTTCTTTGTTCTCGCTTAGTTTGTCTGATTTTGGTCTGTTGTATTAGTGAAGTAAAGTGTCAGAATATCGGGAAACTAAGCGAAATTTGGCGGAAAGTATTGGTTGATTTTTTTTCCTGGTAATCTATAATTTGCTTAGGGCGCCCTGAAAAACAGTGAAAGGGGGATAAATATGTGAAAAAAATATTTATCCTTTGTTTATTAGCAATTTTAACGTTTGGATTTAGTATACCTGTTCTTGCTGAATCACAAATCGTTGATGAAACTATGATTAACAATCAGGCAGATTCGTTAACACCTGCCCAAATCGAACAGCTAAATAAAGAAGAAGCCAAAAAGTATCAACAGGTACTTAAATATATTGAACAGCAAGCCAAAAATTTAAAAGCCCAAACCAGCATTACTCCTCAATGGACATATCCAGTTTCAAAAATTTTAAATGTCCCTTATCATAAACAACTTTACAGTACCTGGTGTGGCCCTGCTTCAGCCTTACAGATTATTGATTATAATGGTAAATATAGCAGTGTATCAGGTAGTACTGAATATCAAAAACAGCAAACACTAGCAGATCAAATAGGTACAAATGATAACGGCTCAAACACTGTAAATATAAGAAATGTTCTTAATAACTATCTGAGTTCCATCCACAGCTGGACAGTAAAAAGAATTGACAGCAGTAGCGGTGCTTACGATACCCTTTGGAATATAATAGACTACAACATCTTTAACGCAAAGCAACCCGTACTGTTATTGGTACAAACAAAATATCTGCCATATTATAACGGCCATGTTTCACAACATTATGTTGTTGTAGATGCTCTGACCAAATATATCGATGATGGCACCGGACAGCCGGTAAAAAGCATTTCAACTGTAAGAATCGTTGATCCCAATCCTAACTCCAGTTATACCGGCTATCATACAGTAACTTTCAATGACCTATATAATGCGGCAATAGGATATTTTGACAGTGGAAGCCAGTATTATAATGTTTGTTATTAATTGAAGATAGACAAGTTCGTACACACGGCAATTAGCAAAATCTATTGCCGTGTGTAATTCATTTTTTTATATATGGATGAGGAGAGGATAGAACAATGAAAAGATTATTCCTTTTTCTCCTGTTATTAACCATGATTTCCGGTTGCCAGCAAAACCCTCAGTCCACAAAACCTGACAGGGAAATTAACCAGCTCAAATCAGATATAACCTATCTCGAAGAACAGGTCCGGATTTTACAGGATGAATTGAAAAAAGCCAAAGAAGATATTATCACCCTGGCAACTGTTGATATTGATGGCAAAACCCCTCGAGATGTAGTCCTGCAGTATTTGCAAGCCGCTAAACGTAGAGACTGGAAAGCTATGTACAAAGTTTATCAGGTGCCGGATGATATGTCGTATACTGAATTTAAACAGTCCATGGATAGAGTTAACTATGTAAAATTGCTTGAATTTCAAGTGGGAAATTTTGAAGTTCTTTCAGGTAATCATGCCATTGTTTATGTTACTTATACTGATAAGTTTAGCGATGGACGGATTGTCAAAGAAGTGAATGAACCCTGGAGCTGCGTTAGAGTTAACGGCAGATGGATGGTCAGATGGCTACCCCGGCAATAAAAAACCCTCCCGCCTGAGCAGGAAGGTCATCTCTCATAGATAAATTTCTCTGTCACTCCATCCGGCAAATTTCCCGTTTCATCTTCTTGATAATCTTCTTTTCCAGCCGGGAAATGTAGGACTGGGATATCCCCAGCAGATCAGCCACTTCCTTCTGGGTCATTTCCCGCCCGTTTTCCAGACCAAAACGCAGTTCCATGATTTTGCGCTCCCGTCCGCTGAGCTTCTCCAGAGCCAGCTGCAAGAGGCGGCGGTCCACCTCATCTTCCAGCTGCTTATAAATACTGTCATTTTCCGTACCCAGCACATCGGAAAGCAATAATTCATTGCCATCCCAGTCCACATTCAGGGGTTCATCAAAGGAAACCTCAATCCGGGTTTTATTGTTGCGGCGCAGATACATCAGGATTTCGTTTTCAATGCAGCGGGAAGCATAGGTAGCCAGCTTGATTTTCTTTTCCGGCACAAAGGTATTGACCGCCTTGATCAAGCCGATATTGCCAATGGACACCAGATCCTCAATTCCGATACCGGTATTTTCAAACTTGCGGGCAATATAGACTACCAGGCGCAAATTGCGTTCAATCAAAATCTCCTTGACGGATTGGTCTCCTGCCTCCAGGCGTTCAATCAAATAGGCTTCTTCTTCAGGGGCTAAAGGCGGCGGCAGAGTTTCGCTGCTGCCAATATAATGGACGGGCCGCAACAAGCCCAGGCGTTTTAACCAGGGTAAAATCCATAAATACAATCTCCATTTCAGTTTGCGCCACCAGCTCACGCTAAATCCCCTCCTCTATTCTCTCTGGTAATAAAGCTTGATAGTGCTCGCCCAGACTCCCTTCATAAATCGCTACCAGCAAACGCTGACTGCGCACCGTCCTGTCTGCGCTTTCTATTTCCACCCAGTCGGGTTTAAAAGCCGGCAAAAGGCCCTGCTGGTGCCCCAGGCCCTGAAAAGGCACCCAGCGCCAGCGGGTTTCCCAGCCGGGCTGGTCCAGGCGCTCAGGCAAAAGCTGCTTGACTGCCTCTTTTTCCACCACCAGCACCGGCCAGCCGCTTAAGGGCTCCACCAGGTGATTGCCGCTGTCCAGCCAGCCCTGACAGGCCACCACCTGCTCTCCCACCGCCACTCGTACCAGCCGCTGATAGGCCCGCCGGGCAGCCTGACGCAAGGTGAGCAAAGGCTGGCAAAGGCCCCAGAGCCAGCCCAGCACCGCCATCAGGGGTAAGGCCCAGGCCAGGGCGCTGAATATCGGCCACAAACGGTCTGTAAAGGCCGTCCCCTGCCTTTCTGCCCAGAAAAGCAGGCCCAGTACCCCGCCCCCCAGGGCAAAGGAGACCAGATAAAAATGGATCAACTGTCCCAGCAACTGCCGCCAGGAAGACCAGGGATACCAGACCACCGTTACCATGAGCAGGGAGAGCCCGAACTTCTCCAGGACTACCAGCCAGGGCGACTGACTGAAGAAGGCATAAGCTAAACTGGCCAGGGCCCCCAGCCCCGCCCCCAGCCAGGCCCGCCAGCGAGCCGGATAGGGGCGGTAAAGCCGTCCACACAGCCAGATAATCAACCAGTTAAGACTGAGGTTAAGCAGGAAAATATCCTCAGCGTAGAGGGTGCCCATCGGCTGCACCTCCCGTTCCATCCTGATTATACAACAGAAGCTGGTCAGAAATTTGTCTAAATCGGGCAGGCAAAAAAGAAAACTCCTGTCTAATACAGACAGGAGTTTGTCGAAATCCTGGTAAGTTTAGCGGCGGTTACGCAGGAAAGGCGGGATGACAATATTGTCATCACTGGGTGCCACGGTACGGCCATAAAGCTTGTCCTGCTGACCAGGCCGCTGGAAGGGATTGCTGCCCTGGCTGACCCGCTCTGTAACCTGATCAAAGCCAGTGGCGATAACGGTTACCCGTACTTCATCCTTGAGGTTATCATCGATAACGGCACCGAAGATGATATTGGCATCAGGATCAGCGGCATTGGTGATGGTTTCTGCCGCTTCATAGACTTCCAGAATGCCCAGCTTGCTGTCCCCGGTGATATTGATCAGCACCCCTTTAGCGCCATCAATGGAGGTTTCCAGCAAGGGGCTGGAAATAGCCATCCGGGCCGCTTCCGCTGCCCGCTTCTCCCCGGTGGCGGTGCCGATACCCATCAGGGCAGACCCGGTTTCGAACATGATGGTTTTCACATCCGCAAAATCCAGGTTGATTAAACCGGGCACAGCAATAACGTCGGTGATGCCCTGAACCCCCTGGCGCAGCACATCATCGGCCAGACGGAAGGCATCAATGAAGGAAGTGTTCTTGTCAGCGATTTGCAGCAAACGGTCATTGGGGATGGTGATCAGGGTATCCACCCGGGCCTTGAGATTGGCCACCCCCCGTTCCGCCTGGGTCATGCGCTTGCGGCCCTCAAAGCTGAAAGGCTTGGTCACTACACCCACAGTCAGAGCGCCCAGCTCCTTGGCCACCTCAGCCACTACCGGCGCAGCTCCGGTACCGGTACCGCCGCCCATGCCGGCAGTAACAAATACCATATCTGCTCCCTTAAGGGCTTCCACCAGGGCATCCCGGCTTTCTTCCGCCGCTCTCTCCCCGATATCGGGATTGGCCCCGGCACCCAGACCTTTGGTCAGCTTGGCGCCAATCTGGATTTTGTGACTGGCCTGGGAAAGATATAAGGCCTGTGCATCCGTATTCACAGCTATAAACTCCACACCTTTGAGGCCGGAGGCTATCATGCGGTTAACAGCGTTATTTCCACCGCCACCCACGCCGATTACTTTTATGTTGCAGAACTGATTCAGGTCCAGATCGAATTCCAGCATTTACCTAACCTCCCTTAAAAAGTCCCTGTAATAAGATTCAACGCGGAAGGCGGTTTTCCTTTTTTTTTAATAGGGATTTTTTCTAATTTTTTATGAGATAACGGCGGATTATGGCCAGGTTCTGGAACAGGCGTACCCCGAAGGCAAAAATTGCCGCCATGTAGAGGTCAACCCCCAGCCTTTCCCCCAGGTAGGCCAGCAAACCGGCCATCAGGGTATTGGTAAAAAATCCACTGATAAAGATTTTAGTATCAAATTTCCCTTCCATGCCTGCGCGGATACCGCCAAAAACGGAATCAAGGGCAGCCAGCACCGCCACTGACAGATAACGGGCATAGGTTACCGGCAAAGCCAGGGGAGAACTTAAACCGATCACTAATCCTATAATCAGACCCAGGATGGGCAACCACATTTTCCTGTCCTCCTTTATTCCACCGTCTTATAGGTGGGATAGCCCTGATGGCTAACATCCACATACAATAGTTTTTTATCTTTGACCTCTTTCCATACCTGCAAAAAGAGATTTATCTTCTGTTGCCCTCTCTCTCCGTCGCCCAGCCGTACTTCAATGCCATCCACCGTATACAGTTTCAGATTGTTTTCATCCCGCACATCGATTTCCGATGTTGAGAGGTACAATTCCCGGGGCAAAATCTTGAGCAGCGCCAGGCCACTGCTGATTCCCGGCTGGTTTAGCTTCAGTCCCGGGTGAGGCTGTTTTAGCTGGATACCGGTCAAAAGAGGCAAATTTTTTTCCTGGAGGGAGTCCACTGCCTGCAGTAATACCCCCTCTTCATCGATCAGCCAGAAGCGCCCCTGGTAAGGCACCAGCCCCAGACCCTGGCGTTCCTGGACGGCAATGATAATCCGGGAGGGTAAGTCCCGTTTTACCTCCACTCCCTTTAACAGGGGGTGCATGGCCAGTTTACGCGCCGCTTCCCCGGTATTGACCTTGAAGATATTTTCGCCGGGGTTGATCCCACTCATCTTGCGCAGGGAATCCTGCTCCAGGACATTATTCCCCTGCACAACAATACTGTTAATATTAAACAAAGATGATTGCAAAAAAACATAAAAAGCTGTCACCAGCAAAGCCAGAAAAAACAAACTCTGCCACAGTCGCCAGCGCCGCCTGGGCCGACCATAACGAGCCACCTTCCGCTGCAAGCCTCTCACCTCCCCGGTTCTTTTTTTATTATACTGCATTTTAATGTCTGCGGCGAGAGGGCCTGTCCAGGAAAAAACCAAAAAAAGCAGCCTTAGCTGCCTGTAATCCGGCGCATCTGCGCCCCTACCTGACAATACTTCTCTACGAAGGCCTCATAACCCCGCTCCAGGTGCTGAATATTTTCCACAATGGTCTTTCCTTCTGCTGCCAGCCCGGCCAGAGCCAGGGCGGCAGCTGCTCTCAGGTCGGTAGCACTCACTTCTGCCCCGGTCAGTTTGGCTACTCCTTTAATAAAGGCCGTGCCATTTTCCGTTTTGATATTGGCGCCCAGCCGGTTGAGCTCCGGTACTTGATTAAAGCGGGCTTCAAAAATATTTTCTGTAATCAAACTGATGCCAGGGACCAGGGTCAAGAGAGCCATAAACTGGGCCTGCATATCAGTGGGAAAGCCGGGATAGGGCTGGGTGCGAATATCCACCGCCTTCAACTGCCAGTCGTGCGGGAAAACGGTAATATAATCATCCCCGATTTCCAGCTTAACCCCCATTTCCATCAGTTTGGCGGTCACCGCTTCCACGTGCTCGGGTATAATGTTTTTCACCGTTAACTGGCCGTTGGTAATCACTCCCGCCACCAGATGGGTTCCCGCTTCAATGCGATCAGGAATAATACTGTGACTGGTTCCCTTCAGTTTTTTTACTCCCTCAATCTTGATTACATCTGTCCCGGCACCGCGGATGCGAGCTCCCATTTTGTTGAGCAAATTCTGCAAATCCACGATTTCCGGTTCCTTGGCAGCATTGCGGATTACCGTTGTACCGGCCGCCAGGGTAGCCGCCATCATAATGTTTTCCGTCGCACCCACACTGGCCACATCCAGGTGAATAACCGTTCCCTGCAAGGGCAGAGGGCCATGGGCCTTGATATACCCTCCCGAAATGGCAATATCCTGGCAACCCAGGGCCCGAAATCCCTTGATATGCTGATCCATCTGCCGTGACCCGATACTGCAACCGCCGGGCATGGATAGATGAGCCATGCCGCAACGCGCTAGCAATGGACCCAGTAGAAGGTTGGAGGCCCGGATTTTGCGCACCAGTTCATTGGGCACTTCCCGGCTGGCATCCAGATTCCGGCCACTGATTGCCCACCGTCCGTCCTCCAGCTCCCTGATCGTCCCTCCCACCTGCTGGATTACTTCCAGCATTGCCTCCACATCTTTGATGCGGGGCAGATTGTCAAACACCACTTCTTCTTCGGTAAGCAATGCTGCTGCTAGCAGCGGCAAAGCCGCATTCTTGGCAGCACTGACAGTGATGGTACCTTGCAATGGGCGCCCACCCACAATTTCCAGTTTAGCCTGATTAGCCATGCTGTCACCCCACAATCTGCACTTCCGGTTCCAGCTTGATGCCGTGGACCTGGGCCACCCTCGCCTGAACCCGCTCCATCAGGCGCAAGGCCTCGCTTGCCGTACCTCCTCCTAAATTGACAAAAAAATTGGCATGCACCGGGGAGACCTGGATTTGGCCTTCCTGCCAGCCTTTGCAACCGGCGCTTTCAATCAACCGACCGGCACTCCCCCCGGGGGGATTTTTGAACACACTGCCACAGCTGGGTAAGTTCAGGGGCTGATGCTGTTGCCGCCAGGCCAGCAGTTCCTGGGCCCGCTGCTGTAACTGAACCGGGTCAGCAGGTGTCAAACGGAAACTGGCTTCGATTACCACTCCTGGCCGCGCTGCCTTGAGCCGGGAGCTGCGGTAGCCATAATCCAGTTCCTGGCTGGACCAGACTTCCTCTTCTCCCTGCCAGTTCAGGATGGTGACCTTCTCCACCACCTCGGCCATCTGGCCGCCATGGGCGCCGGCATTCATCAGTACAGCCCCGCCCACAGTGGCCGGTATGCCCCCGGCCCATTCCAGTCCGGCCAGACCGGCCGCCATGGTTTTCCGGGCCAGTACCGGCAACAATACCCCTGCCTGGGCCCTGATTTTTTCCCCGCTCAGTTCCAGCTGCTGCAGTTTGCTCAGTTTGAGGGCAACTCCCGGCCAGCCGCTATCCCTGACCAGCAGATTGGAGCCATTGCCCAGCACCAGCAGAGGAATTTGCTTCTCCTGGCAATAACGGAGCAAAGCCGCCACCTGATCCGGCCTTTCCGGCAGGACCAGGGCCCGGGCTGGTCCTCCCAGCTTCCAGGTGGTATGGCGGCTGAGCGGCTCCTGCCAGCGGATTTCCCCGAAATCTCCTTCTAGCCGGAAGCTACTTCTGTCCACAGCTGCCGCCCCTCTTTCTCTGCTTCCAGTAAAATTTGTGCCAGCTCTTCTCCCACCTGCCGGATATTACCCGCTCCCATGGTCAAGACCAGATCACCGGGCTTAAGAATTTGCAACAGCTTCTCCTTTAATTGAGGCAAAGTGGGACAATACAGGGTCCGGGCCCGCACCTCGGCAGGCATAGCGGCAATTATCCCTTCTGTGCTTACCCCCGGGATGGGGTCTTCCCCCGCACTATAAATGTCTGTCAGTAACACCAGGTCAGCCTCAGCGAAAGAATGGGCAAATTCCTCACCCAAAAATTTGGTCCGGGTGTAGCGGTGGGGCTGGAAACAGGCCACCAGCCGCCGGGGTCCAGCCTGACGTGCCGCTTTCAGGGTAGCCTGCACTTCGGTGGGATGATGGGCATAATCATCCACCACCCAGATACCCAGATGCCGGCCCAGGGTTTCAAACCGACGCATTACACCCTGGAACTGAGCCAACCCATCAGCGATCGCCGGAAAAGCCAGGCCAAAATGCCGGCCCAGGGCTACTGCCGCCAGGGCATTGACTGCATTATGGCGCCCGGGAACAGCCAGGCGCAGCTGCCCCAGTTTTTGCCCACCCTCGTAGACGGTCGCCACCTGCCAGGCTCCTTCCCGCACCGGCTCCTCTACCCGGTAATCAGCAGTAGCAGCAAAACCGTAAGTTAGTTTAGGCCCCTTATGTTCAGCCGCCAGGCTGGCGGTGAGGGGATTGTCGATGCCCAGGACTGCCAGGCCATCGCCAGGCAAACGGTTCAGATAGGTGCGAAAAGCGGTGATGATTTTGCTCAAATCCCCGTAATAGTCCAGGTGGTCTGCCTCGATATTGGTTACCACGCCGTACTTGATGGGCAGTTTGAGGAAGGAACCATCGCTTTCATCCGCCTCGGCCACCAGATAACGGCCCTGACCCAGACGGGCATTGCCGCCGATGGTGCGGAAGGTACCACCTACCACCACCGTGGGATCCAGCCCGGCCTGTAACAACATGTTGGCTACCATGCCGGTGGTAGTGGTCTTGCCATGAGCCCCGGCAATGCCAATTCCTTCCTGTTGCTGCATAAACCAGGCCAGCAAATCGGAGCGATGCCAGATAGGCAGGCCTATTTGCTGAGCCCGCACCAGCTCGGGGTTTTCCGGCCTGATAGCGGTAGAAACCACCACCAGTTCTGCCCCCTCCACCAGTTCCGCCCGATGACCGATACTGACCCGGGCACCCATTCGCTCCAATTTGGCTGTTACCTGGCTGGCCTTCACATCCGAACCGCTCACCTGATGGCCACGGCCCAGCAGCAGTTCCGCCAGGCCGCTCATACCTGAACCACCTATACCGATAAAATGGACCCGGCCCTTGATTTCTTTCACTGTGCTTCAACCCCTTTCCGGAAGCGCATAGCATTCTATGAATTTTGCCTATAATGTGTGACCGGGCTTGTCCGGTCCACTGCCAAAAAATTAACGGGCTTTTTCCAGTAAAAACTCCATCAGATCCGCTAAAGCCTGCGGTCTCCCCAGCTGGCGGGCAGCTGCCGCCATTTCCTGCAAACGCCGGGGCTGTTGCAATAATTCCGTCAGCAAACTTACCAGCCGCTGGCCATTCAGTTCCCGGTCCAGCAGCATGCGGGCCGCTCCCGCCTGGACCAGGGCCCTGGCGTTGTATTCCTGATGGTTTTCCGCTGCATAGGGATAGGGCACCAGAATAGCAGGCAGGCCACGCACAGTAATTTCCGCCAGTGTAGTAGCCCCGGCCCGGCAGAGAATCAGGTCGGCAGCCGCCAGGGCATGGGCCATCTGGTGTTCGTAGGGTTTAATGTAAATATTGCCCTTTTTATAGTTTTCTATACCTAAAACGGAAATTGATTCCATGGTTTCAGCAAAAGTAAGCTCACCGGTTATATGGACTATATCCAGAGGAGGCAACTGGTTGAGCGCGCGGTAGACCCCCAGCATGGCCCGGTTGATACTGCGCGCTCCCCGGCTACCCCCGGTAACCAGCAGGACCGGGCGTTTGCCCTCCAGCCCCAGATAGGCCAGCCCTTCCTCCCGGCTTACCCGGCTGATTTCCGGCCGCACCGGCAAACCGGTTACCCGGTACTCCACCCCGGCCGGAAAACGGGCAGCTGCCTCCGGGAAAGTCAGGGCTACTCCCGCCACCCGCCGGGCCAGCAAACGATTGGCCAGACCGGGAAAGGCATTTTGTTCATGTAAAAGAGCAGGAATTCCGGCCAGGGTAGCCAGGGCCACCACAGGAAAGGAGACATAACCCCCGGTGCCGAGCACCACCTGGGGCCGAAATTCCCTCAGAATTCGCCGCCCCTGTTTTAATCCCCGCAGCAGGCGGGGAGTAAAAGTCAGCAATTCCCGGTTGATAGTGCGCGGCAGTCCCTGTACCTCCACCGTCAGGAATGGAATACCCGTGGGCGGCACCAGTCGGGCTTCCAGGCCCCTGCTGGTGCCCACATAAAGCACCGAGCCGCTGCCAAACCGCTCCTGCCAGGCCCGGGCCACCGCCAGGGCTGGATATATGTGCCCCCCGGTTCCACCACCGGTCACCAGTAGACGCATAGTTTCACCTTCTTTATGTCAATGGTCAAGGGTATAGCGGGAAATATTGAGCAAAAGTCCAATCCCGGCCATTGAGAACACCAGGGAGGTGCCACCAAAACTGATAAACGGCAAAGTAATACCCGTTACCGGCAGAGAACCGGTTACCACCCCGATATTGACCACTGCCTGCAAGCCTACCATTGAAGTCAGACCGGCAGCCAGCAAACTGGCATAGGCATCCGGGGCGGTAATAGCCACCCTTAGCCCTCGCCAGACCAGGATCATAAACAGAAAGATGACCAGGGCCCCGCCCAGAAAACCCAGCTCTTCCCCGATAATAGCAAAAATGAAGTCAGTATGCTGTTCCGGCAAATAGAAATATTTTTGCAAACTCTGCCCCAGCCCCTTGCCAAAAAAGCCACCGGAACCAATGGCATAAAGGGACTGGATAATATGATAACCACTGCCCATGGGATCAGCTTCCGGATCCAGAAAGGCCAGAAAACGCCGCATGCGGTAGGGCTCCAGGACAATGGCCAGCGCCACCGCCGCCAGCCCGCTTAACGCCAGCCCGACTAGCTGTTTATAGGGCACTCCGGCCGCATACAGCATAATATAGACTGTACCCGCCAGCGCCACAGCTGTCCCCAGGTCAGGCTGCAGCAAAATCAGGCCACAGACCAGCCCCAGTACCCCCAGCAAAGGTAATGTGCCCCTGGTAAAGGAATGAAGCTGTTGCCGGGCTGCAGCCAGATAATGGGCAGAAAACAGCACCATACATAACTTGATGGTTTCCGAAGGCTGGAAACTCATAAACCCCAGATTGATCCAGCGCTGTGCTCCATTGACCGTCTTACCCACTCCCGGCAAGAGGACCAGAAGCAGCAGGACAATGGCCAGAAACAGGGCCGGCATAGTAAAACGTCGCCAGCGCCAGTAATCCACATTTTGCATGACCAGGAGGGTAATGGTGCCCAGACAGGCCCAGAGGAGCTGTTTTTTAAAGAAGAAAAAGACATCCCCTTCATAACGGTAATAACTGGTTACGGAGCTGGAACTGAAAACCATAACCAGACCAAACACCAGCAGGGACATTACGGCCAGAAAAAGCAGAAAATCGGGCGCCCTTCTCCTGGTATACACGGGTCATTACCTCCTTAAACTGTGAACCAGCTGTTTAAAGAGTTCCCCCCGTTCTTCATAATTGTTGAACATATCCCAACTAGCACAAGCCGGGGATAAAAGGACTACATCGCCAGGCCGGGCGGCGGCGGCAGCCAGATGCACCGCTTCAGCAAAGGTGCTGGCCCGGTAAATGGGACTGACCCCTGCCTCAATGGCTGCTGCTTCAATGGCAGGAGCAGCCTGCCCTACCAGCACCAGCGCCCGGCATTTTTCCTTGATTTTGCGGGCAAACAGACCGAAGTCACTGCCCTTGTTTTTGCCACCAGCAATGAGGACAATCGGCTGCTCATAAGCCTCCAGGGCCTTAATGGCCGCATCAGGATTGGTGCCTTTGGAATCATTAATATACCTTACTCCCTGGATTTCCGCCACAAATTCCAGGCGATGAGGAACTCCAGGGAAAGTTTTCAGGGTCCGGGCCAGATCCGCAGCCTCTATTCCCAGGGCCCAGCCTGCACCCACAGCTGCCAGGGCGTTTTCCAGGTTATGGGCTCCCGGAATGGCAATTTCACTGGCCGGACAGATCACAGTAGTCTGTCCGCCGCTTTTCACCACTACCTGCCCCTCCTCACAGCAGACCCCTTCTTCCAGTCTATGCGTGCGGCTGAAAAATATAACCCGGGCCCGGGTTTGAGCCGCCATTGCCCGTACCCATTCATCATCATAATTAAGGACTGCGAAATCTTCCGGCTGCTGATTGGCCAGGATTTTGGCCTTGGCAGCCGCATAATTTTCCATCGTCCCATGGCGGTCCAGATGGTCAGGGGTGACATTGAGGATCACCGCTACTCTGGGCCGGAATTCCACTGTAGTTTCAGCCTGAAAACTGCTGACTTCCACTACATAGACCCCATAATCGCCTCTGGTTTCCGCAATCAGGGGCTGCCCGATATTCCCCGCCACACAGGGCTTTAACCCGGCCTGGCGGGTCATGGCACCAATCAGGGATGTGGTGGTGGTTTTGCCATTGGTGCCGGTAATAGCTACCAGCGGCTGGTTAATGTAGCGGGAAGCCAGCTCAATCTCACTGAAAACCGGTATGCCTTCTGCCATCGCCTCTGCCACAGGTGGAACGGTCAGGGGCACTCCCGGGCTGGGTACCACCAGGTCATACTCCTGTCGGCTTACCCGGGGATAGCTACCAGCCACTACCCTGACGCCTGCCTGTTCCAGTTCAGCAGCCTTCTCCCCCAGTTCCTCCCGGCTCTTGGCATCACAGACGGTCACTCGCGCCCCTGCTTCCCGGGCAAAGCGGGCAACTGCTACCCCACTTTTGGCCATCCCTACTACCAGTATATTTTTATCCAGTAAATCCATGTCTAATCCTCCTTATCCTACCATGCCGGCCAGCCAGAGCAACAGGCCAATAGCACAGGCAATGGCGGCAGCGCTCCAGAAGGTCCGTACTACCCGGCTTTCCGGCCAGCCTCCCAGCTCAAAGTGATGGTGCAAAGGACTCATACGGAAAACCCGTTTACCCGTAGTTTTAAAAGATATTACCTGGATGATGACGGACAGGGTTTCAGCAGCATAAACCGCTCCCAGTACCGGTAACAATAGTTCCGTCCTGGTCACCACTGCCAGTGCGGTTAGCGCTCCCCCCAGAGCCAGGGAACCAGTATCCCCCATAAACACCTGTGCTGGATGCCGGTTATAGCGCAAAAAGCCCAAACAGGCTCCCGCCAGGGCTGCCGCAAACAGGGCTGCCGCTGGCTGGCCCTGACCCGCTCCAATTACCGCATAGGTAAGGGCAACGATAGTAGTAACCCCGGCTGCCAGTCCATCCAGTCCGTCAGTCAGGTTGACAGCATTGGTGGTGCCCACCGCCACCAGCCAGATAAAAAGGGCAAAGAGAGGAAAGGATAGGTCCAGCGGTTGGCCCAGCACCGGCAGCATGATGCGGGGTCCGTGGTCAAGACCATAAGCTGCCATCCAGGCCAGAGCCAGGGCCAGCAGAGTCTGCGCCAGCATCTTCTGTTTGGCCTTGAGGCCCAGGTTGCGTTTCATCACAACTTTTATGTAATCATCAACAAAACCGATCAAGCCATAGCCGATAGTAAACAAGAGCAACACCAGCGTCTCCAACTGCCAGGGCAAGAGCAAGGGGGTTACCACCAGCAGGCTGACCAGCATCATCAACCCACCCATGGTGGGAGTGCCAGCCTTGGCCTGGTGGGCTTTGGGCCCATCCTCCCGGATATACTGACCGAATTTGAGCCGGCGCAACCAGGGCAAAAAAACAGGCCCCAGAACCAGGGTAAAAAGTGCCGACAAAGCAAAAACCAGTGCAATTTTAACCATTGGCCATAGTCTCCTCCTGCTCCAGTTCTCCGATAATCTTCTCCAATCCCATGCCACGGGAGGCTTTAAACAATATAGTCACTCCCGGCCGGAGCCAGGGCTTTAACAGCCCGGCTGCTCCTTCCCGTCCCGGCAAGGCCCTGATTCGGTCTGCGGCCAGCCCTGCCCTGGCCGCTTCCTCGGCAATCCAGCGGGCCCGGGGGCCAATGGTGAGGAGAAAAGCCAGTCCCATCCTGCCGGCTTCCCGCCCCAGCTGGCGATGAGCCTCTTCCTCGATCGGCCCCAGTTCCAGCATGTCTCCCAGGACAGCCACCTTTTCCCCCGGCTGCCGGGCCAGGATGGCCAGCGCCACCGCCATGGACTGGGGATTGGCATTATAAGCATCATTTCTAATCACCGCACCCTTGATTTCTTTCTTTTCCAGGCGCATACCGGAGAGACGAGCCTGAGCCAGAGCTGCCCCGCTGCGGGTCACATCGCCCCCCAGAGCCCAGACTGCGGCCAGGGCGGCCAGGGCGTTATTGACCATTGCCTCCCCGGGCAGGGGCAAAGTCAGGTCCAGCGGCCCCACTGGTGTTAACACCTGAAAGCGGCTGCTTTCCGCCTCCAGCTGCAGGGAGGTCAACCGAAAATGACAATCTTCCCCCCGTCCATACCAGATCACGTCCCCCTGCCATTCCTGGCCCAGCCGGCGCAAGTAAGGGTCATCCCCCCAGAGAATGGCCCGACCGCCGGCCTTGAGCCCGTAGAGCAATTCCCCTTTGGCCCGGGCGATAGCCTCCCGGCTGCCCAGCAGTTCGATATGGGCATCCCCGATATTGGTGATTATGCCCAGATCGGGCCGGGCGATGTCAGCCAGGGTTGCGATCTGACCCGGCCCCCGCATGCCCATTTCTGTAACCAGAATCTCTTCCTGGCCCGTAAGACTCAAAATAGTCAGGGGAAGTCCGATTTCGTTATTGAGATTGCCCTGAGTCCCCCGAACCGACCAGCTGGATCCCAGAGCCTGTACCAGCAGATCTTTGGTAGAAGTTTTGCCCACACTGCCGGTGACAGCCACCACTTTCCCGCCCCAGCGCTGGCGAACATAAGCTGCCAGCTGCTGCAGTGCCACCAGGGTATCCTTCACCAGAATCAAGGGCAAGTCCAGGGCCTCTGCCGGCAGGCGGCTGACAATAGCCGCCTCCGCTCCTGCTGACGCTACCTGGGGTAAAAAGCTATGGGCATCATGCTTTTCCCCTACCAGAGCGATGAAGAGCTGTCCCGGCTGGACTCGCCGGCTGTCAGTAACCACCTCGCTGATGACCGTTTCCGGCTGACCGCCCTTTAGTTCTCCCTGGACAGCATTGGCGATTTCCGCCAGAGTCAATGGCAACATGCTCCTCACCCTTTCCGCTGCCATTCTTCCCGCACAACCTGGCGGTCATCAAAAGGCAGCACCTGCTGACCGATAATCTGGTAAGTCTCATGGCCTTTACCGGCTATCAGCACCAGATCGCCAGGCTGGGCCAGTTCCAGGGCCCGGCGAATTCCTGCCCGCCGATCCACAATCTTTTCATAAGGCACATTCCCTCCGGCTTCCCGCACTCCCGGCTCAATCTCATCCAGAATGGCCGCCGGATCCTCGGTGCGGGGGTTATCTGAGGTTATGATCACATAATCACTGTAACGGGCGGCAATGGCACCCATTTTCGGCCGCTTGCCCCGGTCGCGGTCCCCGCCACAGCCAAACACGGTAATCAGCCTCCCCTGTCCGGCCGGTACCAGCTGGCGGGCAGTCCGGCAAACATTATCCAGTCCATCAGGCGTATGGGCATAATCCACGATCACGGTAAAGGGCTGACCGGCCTCCACCTTTTCAAAACGACCGGCCACCCCGGGGACAGCGGCCAGAGCCTGCTTGATTAAGTCCAGTTCATAACCCAGAGCCAGTCCAGCACCAAGAGCAGCCAGGGCATTATAAACATTGAAATCCCCTGTCAGCTGCAACTGGATTTCCGCCTCCCCTCTGGGGGTAACAACCTGGAAACTGACGCCACTGGCAGTAATGCGAGGATGCAGGGCCCTGACCATAGCCCCTTTCTGTCGGCCATAGGTCCAGACCTCCAGACCCTCCCTTTCCGCCAGCTGGCGGAAATAGTCCCCCTGGGCATCATCCAGGTTAATGACCGCAATGCGGCAACGCTCCTTTTTAAACAATAACGCCTTGGCCGCCCGGTAATTTTCCAGAGTGCCGTGGTAATCCAGATGGTCCTGGGTTAGGTTGGTAAAAATCCCCACAGCAAAGTAACATTCATCCACCCGGCCCAGGTCCAGACCATGGGAGGATACTTCCATCACCACATGGCTGGCCCCCCGCTCCACCATGTGTTTCAGGTTCGCCTGCAATTCCAGGGGCAGGGGAGTGGTATTTTCAGCAGGCAAAATCTCCTCCCCCAGACGGTTGTAAATGGTACCCATCAGGCCCACTTTGTGCCCGGCCTTGCGCAGAATTGCTTCCACCAGATGGGTAGTGGTAGTCTTGCCATTGGTACCGGTTACCCCGATCAAGGTCAGCTTGCTGGCTGGATAGCCGTAAAAGCGGGCAGCCAGCGGAGCCAGGGCCCGACGGCTGTCTGGCACTTCAATCCAGGTAACATTTTCCGGCCAGTCTGCCGGTTTCTTCTCCCCTACCACTGCCACCGCTCCGGCAGCCAGAGCCTGAGGAATAAAAGCATGGCCATCCACCCGAAAACCCGGGATTGCCACAAAGAGAAAGCCCGGTTCCACCCGGCGGGAGTCGTGGGCAATCCCCTTTATTTCTACTGCCAGCGATCCTATCACCTGGCTGGTCTTCAGTCCTTGAAGCAGTTCACTTAGAATCACGCTGAATGCCTCCTTATCCGGTCTTGGCAAAGCTTTCCTTAATATATTATGTATTATTCACTATAAAATAAAATTATAAACTAAAGAGCCGGCGGCAGCAACTCTGTCCACCGGCTCGCTTTTTAATCCTTGAGTTCAGAATCAGGCAAGGTTCCGGCCGTTGGCTGGGTCGGATTGTTCCCTCCACTTCCTCCTTCTGCCGGAGGGCGGAATTTCACCCTGACCACCGTTCCAGCCACCACCTTTTCCCCGGGAGCTATGCTTTGCTCATAGGCCACCCCGCTGCCTTCCGCCTCCAGCCTCAATCCGGTCAAAGCCAGCAAGGTAGCGGCATCCCGCAGGGTTTTGCCACTAACATCCGGTACTGTCACCCTGGTACCCGCAGGCACTTCACCCCGCCGGGTGGAGAGAAGGATTTCCGTGCCCTGGGTGACCACAGCTCCTGCCAGAGGGAACTGGCGCTGTACCACGCCCTGTTCCCCTTCCACCAGCACCTTGAGTCCGGCCTTTTCCGCCAGCTGCCTGGCCTCCGCTACCGGCAGGTTGACCAGGGAAGGCACTTCCACTGCCTTGAGCTTTTCGCCTGGCTGTTCCGGCCGGGATTGCCGGGGTATCAGTTTGGGATCAGGTTTAACCCCGGCATCCAGCTGGGGCATTACCCCCAGATACTTCAGAGTGTCACCCATCACCGCCCCGAATACAGGAGCAGCGATGACCCCACCATAATATTCTCCGCCCTGGGGTTCATCGATCACCACCAGAGCTGCTACCCGGGGATTATCCGCCGGGGCAAAACCGACAAAGGAAGCCACATACTTGCCAGCCACATATCCCCCTCCAGGCCCGGCTTTCTGGGCTGTACCCGTTTTTCCGGCCGCCCGGTAGCCTTCCAGATAGGCTTTTTGCCCGGTACCACGGGCCACCACATGTTCCAGGATCCCTCGCAGTTCCCGGGCCGTAGTGGTGGAAATCACCTGCCGCACCGGCTGGGGTGCAAAGGTCCTGACCACATTGCCTTTTATATCCCGGATTTCCTTAACAACCTGGGGTTTCATCAGCATCCCATCATTGGCCACCGCAGCCACTGCGGTAATCAGCTGAATGGGTGTAACAGCATTGGACTGGCCGATGGCCATGGTAGCCAGATCAAGCTGGGTCGCTTTTTTCGGATTGACCAGAATCCCTTCCCCTTCCCCCGGCAGGGAAATGCCGGTGGGCATGCCAAAACCGAAAGCCCGCACGTAGCGACTGAATTTTTCCACTCCCAGCCGCAAAGCCACCTCAATAAAACCCGGGTTACAGGAATTCTGGGCCACTTCCACAAAGCTCTGGCTGCCGTGGCCTCCGGCTTTCCAGCATTTAATCTTTTTTCCCAGCACTTCTTTAAAACCGGGATCATAAAAACGGTCCTGGGGCCGCACTACCCCTTCCTCCAGAGCAGCTGCGGCAGTGATGACCTTGAAAGTAGAACCAGGCTCGTAGGCATCTGCTACGGCAAAATTCTTGGACCACAGTTCATGGGGGAACTTGAAATACTGGTTAGGGTCATAGGTTGGCCGCACCCCCATGGCCAGGATTTCCCCGGTTTTGACATCCATTACTATTATGGCAGCATGAGCGGGTTTGTGCTTTTCCATCACCTTATCCAGTTCCCGTTCCACGAAATGCTGGATAGTCTCATCAATGGTCAGCACCACACTGTTGCCTTCTACCGAGGGATAATAACGGTGGGTAGCCTGGGGAATGGGCCGACCTGCTGCATCATATTCCACCACAATTTTTCCCGGTATTCCCCGTAACTCTTTCTCCAGGGCCGCCTCTATCCCGCCACCGCCGATATTGCCGCGAAACTGAACAAACCCCAGCAAATGAGCAGCAAAACTGCCATTGGGGTAATAACGCAACGGTTCCTCATACAGGGAAATCCCGGGCAGGTTTTTTTCCCGGATTTTCCTGGCTTTCTGGCTGTCGATCTTGTTGGCTATCCAGACAAAACTGGCCTTCTTGCTTAATAATTTAATCAGTTTTTCTTTGTCCATTTCCAGAATGGGAGCTAGTTCCTCTGCCACCGCCACCGGATCTTTAATCTGGCTTGGAGTCGCTCCAACCGAATCGGCACTGACACTGATGGCCAGCTCTTTACCATTACGGTCATAGATTACACCGCGCTTGGGTTCCAGCTGCACTTCCCGCAACCTGTTTTCCAGCGCCTTATTAGTCAGTTCATCGCCGCGGATGAACTGCAACCAGGCCAGCCGCAACAGCAGCAAAATCAAAATAAGGCCGATACCGGCCATTAAGATGGAAATCCGCCTCCGCATGATAATACCGGTGGCATACACCACGCCCCACTCCTTCGCCGATTAATTGATTCTGGCTTCAGCGGTTCCTTTCTTGATCTGGGCAAAAAATTCCGTTAAAGACTGCTGAATGGTCTGGGCAGCAGAAACCACCGGGGACTTTTTCTCTTTTACAGGTGCGGTATGTACCGATTCCGCCTGGACTGGTGCTGTTACCGCTACCATCTGCGTCCCATCAGGTCTGACCATCCCCAGTTTGGTGGTAGCAATTGCCTCAATCCGCTGCAAAGACTTGAGCTGGTCTACCTGCATCTGCAGTTGCTGATTTTCCGCTTCTGCCAGCGCCAGCTGTTTCTGCAACTGGTCCAGCCGGTAGCCGGCCTGAGCCAGCATGGCATAACGATAAGCGGCCACTAATCCTAAAATAAACCCCACCATGACCACCGTCAAGAGCAAAGCGACATTTTCTTTCTTTCTTTTTCTGGCAACCGGTCTTTTTGCGGGCCGTTGTCTGGTCGCCTGCTCGGCATAATGGAAATCCACCCTCTCCTTCGCTACCAACAATTTATTCAACCTCCTGTCCCTCTATGACTTAAATTTTTTCCGCCACCCTTAATCTGGCACTGCGGGCCCGCGGGTTCTCTGCCACTTCCTCCGCCGAAGGCTCAATTGCTTTTCCGATCAGCTTGACTTCCGGCTGTTTTCCACAAACACATACCGGCAACTCCGGCGGACAAACACAGGTCCGGGCCAATTCGGCCAGGGTTTGTTTGGCTATTCTATCCTCCAGGGAGTGAAAGGTGATCACCGCCACCCTGCCCCCGGATTTCAACATCCGCACCGCCTGCAACAGGGCAGAGCGGAAATTTTCCAGTTCATTATTGACAGCTATCCGCAAAGCCTGAAAAGTCCGTTTGGCGGGATGGGGCCCCCCGGTCCTGGCTTTGACCGGAATGGCTCTTTTGATCAGTTCCACTAGCTGTCCGGTAGTTTCTAACGGCCGGTTCGTGCGTTCCCGCACAATCAGGGCGGCAATTTTATTGGCCCAGCGTTCCTCTCCATATTCTCTGATGATCCGGGCGATTTCCACCTCCGGCCACTCGTTCAGTAAATCACGAGCGCTGATTGGCTGCGTCGGGTCCATGCGCATATCCAGCACGGCATCATGCTGGTAGGAAAACCCTCTTTCCGGCGTATCCAGCTGATAGGATGACACTCCCAGGTCAAAGAGGATGCCATCCACACCTGTATAGCCCAGCTCCTGCAGTTTCTCCTCCAATTTCACGAAATTGGACTGAACCAGGGTTACCCTTTCACCGAATTCTTTCAGCCTTTCCCCTGCTGCCCGGATGGCCGCCGGATCCTGGTCAAAGGCCACCAGTTTGCCATCGGGCCCGGTTCTGAGCAGTATCTCCTGGCTGTGGCCGCCTCCTCCCAGGGTACAGTCCACATAGACACCCCCTGGTCGCAGGTTCAGGGCCGCCATGCATTCTTCCAGTAACACTGACTTGTGTCGAAACTCCACTGCTGTCAGCTCCTTTGTCCCTAAATTCCCAAATCCAGGTCTACGATTTTTTCAGCAATTTCACTGTAGGAAGCCTCGGCTTCCTGACTGTATTTTTCCCACAGTTCCTTGCTCCATATCTCCACCCGGCTGGAAACCCCCAGGAATACCACATCCTTATCCAGTTTGGCATATTCCCTCAGGTTAGCCGGCAACAGGATCCTCCCCTGCTTGTCCACTTCACATTCAGTAGCCCCGGAAAAGAAAAAACGGACAAAGGCCCTGGCATCAGCCCGGGTGAAAGGTAAGGCTTTCAGCTTTTGTTCTAAGACCTGCCATTCGTTCATGGGGTAAAGAAAAAGGCAATTGTCCATGCCTTTGGTGGCGACAAAGCGATCTCCCAGGCCAGTCCTGAGTTTGGCGGGAATAATCAACCGGCCTTTGGGATCGATGGTATGATGATATTCCCCCATGAACATCCACTTTCACCCCACTTCGCCACCACAACTAACCACTTCTCACCACTTTACTCCACTATATTCTCTATTTATCGCTTTTTTCCTGCTGCTGGCTGAAAAAAAAGTCCCAAAAACTTTTAATCACTGCTACATAAAACAGCGGGTTCCATGCTTTTAGACCGCATAGAACCCGCTGTCCTCAATTAATGTTTTTCTTCTTTACTTCCCTTTTTGCAAAAATTCGCCGATGGCTTTATCCCGTTGACTGATGTGTTCCCGCAACCAGTCCACCACCCGGCGCTGTACCGCAAGAACCACCATGGTAGAAGGACCTTCCCGGTTAAACTGCTCTTTCAGTTTGGCAAAATCCTGAATAAAGGCCTGATGCTGGGCCAGGTGTTCATTAAAAGCGGGATAGTTGTGGCTCTGCATCAGTTTTTCTTCAGCGGTAAAGTGCACCACCACATAGTCTTCGAGAAACTTCAGGATATTGCCCACTTCTTCCTTACCCTTCCCCTGGGACATGGCGGTTAACAGGTTATCAATGCGGCGAAACAGTTCCTGATGTTGCCGGTCAATTTCCGCTACTCCTACCGCCAGGGCTGGCGTCCAGTTTACTGCCATTGTCTTCACTCCCCCCGGTTTTATTAATAATGATTACCATTCGACAGAATTCGTGAATTTCCTCTTTATCTATAGAGGCTGCAAAAAAATTTTTCTTGACTTGAAGAAGGCGATTTCCCGATATCCTACCGCTTTCAACAGGTCTATCGCCTTATCCCAGTTATATCCTACCTGCTCCGGCTTGTGGGCATCGGAACCAAAGGTGACCGGCACGCCAGCCCGGGCGCAGCGGGCCAGAAAATCGGCATCCGGAAACTGTTCCCTGGCCGGTACCCGCCAGCCGGCTGTATTGATTTCCACTGCCACCTGGCATTGGGCCAGGATTGCCACAGTCTCATCATAGAGGCGATACAACTGGCTGGGCCGGGGTGGATCAAACTTCTTAATCAAATCAGCATGGCCGATGATATCGAAAACCCCGGCCAGGGCCGATTCCTGGATCAGGCGATAATATTCTTCCCAGTATTGTTCCGGATCCCGCCGGTTATATTCCTCCAGTTGCCGGGGATCATCAAAGCCCCAGTCATCCAGGAAGTGTACCGAGCCGATGATATAGTCCCAGTCATAACCGGCCAGAGCTTGCAGGAGCCGGGGTTTACAGCCCGGCAGGTAGTCAGCTTCTATGCCAAGGCGGATGGAGATACCTGGATATTTTTGTTGCAATTGCTTAACCTCTGCCACATAGCCGGGTAACTGGGCAAAGGTCATGGCGATTTCCGGGTCCCGTTTGGCTTCCGGCAACCAGTACATGGGCAGATGATCAGCAAAGCCTATTTCCGCAAAACCACGGGCCAGGGCTGCCTCTACATATTCTTCCATCCTGCCGCTGGCATGGCCGCAGCGGGCGGTGTGAATGTGATAATCAACCTTCATGTTCTTCTCCCTCCAGACGGGCCAGCAAAGTGGGCAAAGCCCGCAAGGTATTGACCGGCATGATGTGGATACCCGGCACCAGGGTTCTGAGCTCGCGGATGAGCTCAACGGTTATGGCCAGCCCCTCCGCCAGAGGATCTGTTGCTTTTTCCAGGGCGCGGATCATAGCCGGGGGCACCTGAATGCCGGGAATGTTGGCATTCATAAAATGCGCCATCCGGGCGGAACGCAGTGGTATCACCCCGGCCAGGATGGGGACGCCCAATTCCCCCGCCTCTTGCAGGAAATCCGCCAGGATGCCGGGGTCATAGATGGCCTGGGTCTGGACAAAGGCTGCCCCGGCCCGGATTTTTTTCTGCAGTTTCCAGATCTGCATTTCCCTGAGTTCCGGTGCCGGGTTGACCACCGCCCCCAGAAACAAATCCGGTACTCCCTGCAAGGGTTCACCGTTTAAGGCAAAACCCCGGCGCAAATTGTCAGCAGCAGCCAGCAATTGGACCGAATCCAGGTCAAAAACCGGTTTGGCGCCAGGACAGTCCCCCACCAGCGTATGGTCCCCGGTTAGCAGCAAAAAATTGCGCACACCCAGAGCTGCTGCCCCCAGGATTTCCGACTGCAGAGCCAAACGGTTGCGATCCCGGCAGGTAAACTGGCAAATAGGTTCCAGGCCAGCCTGAAGCAAAAGAGCGGCCATTGCTACCGGGCTCATGCGCATGACCGCTCGCTGGTTATCGGTGATATTATAAGCTGTAACTTTCTCTTTGATAGCAAGGGCCAGCTCCAGCACTTCCTGAAAAGCAATCCCCCGGGGCGGGGGCAACTCAACCGTTAATACCTGACGCCCCTGAGCCAGTTTTTGCTGCAACAAGGCTACCTCTCCTTATCCGTAGAATTTCAAATTGATGCCCGCATTCGCTGGCAGAGCAACTGCAGCGGTTTTGGCTTTTTGAAAGATCAGGGCCCAGCCGCAGCGGCGGCTGCCCACCTCGCACTGGCCGCCCGGCCTGGTGCCCCCACAGGGCCCGCTGTTCAAGCCTTTGGCACAGGCTCGCACCGGACAAATGTCAAAGGTCTGCTGCTTGAGACAGGTCTGGCAAAGCTGACAGGATTTAGCGGGCTGCGGCATTGCTCTGGCCCCCCCTTTTCTTTTCCTTGCCCCAGGTAGCCAGGCTGATCAACACCGGAGTATCATCCCGACCACAGGCACAGGGGGAAGTGGACCAGATACCTTTGAGCTGGCTGACATATCGGACCAGGGGCCAGGCCTGCAGGCGCAGGCTGGTCAGCAGCAGTCGGTTGCCAGGAGACTGCTGGGCCAGAACATGTTCATGCAACCAGTGGATACTGCCCTTTTCACAGGTAATGGCTGCCGGGAAGGGCAACCAGGCTGGCTGCACCAGAGCCGTTACCTCCCCGTTGCTGATTTGCCGCGCCTCCTGGATGGCCTCCGCCAGGCCCCCTTCTTCCCCTTCCAGCCAGACCAGCAACAGCCGTTTCAGGGGCAGCCCATAGAGGTAAGGCAGTTGCTCCTTTCCCATGATCAGCACGGTGGGTTCCTTGCCCACCAGGGTGGAGGCCAGAGCCCGGGCTTCAATCAACACCGGTAAGGCTCCCAGCCGTTCCAGGGCCGGAACGGCCCAGTCCAGCAGGCCCGGCAGGGGCGGGCAGATTACCACCTTATCCCCTTTGCCGATACCGGCAAATTGAAAGAGAGTCTGGTAGGCCTCAATCCCCTGTTCCTTGTCCTTGCTGGTATAGGGCACCAGCCGGCGGCCACCCCGGCCATCGGTAACGGTGATCAACCCATTCCAGTATTCTTCTTCAGTCAGCTGAATTCCTTCCGGCCAATCATCTATTTCCACCTGGGGCCAGCGGCCAAATACCTGCCAGTCGGTCAGGTCCTTGGGATGGAGTTGCCAGCGATCCCAGAGCTGCCGGTACCAGGCACTGCGGCTGTAAGCATACCAGCAGGTTTCTCTGGCCAGCAACTGTTGCAGCCCCTGAATTTTTTGCCATTGGTTCTGTTTTCTCATCGTCTGCACCCCTTTCCCGAAAACAAAAAATCCTCTCCTGCAGATAAGCAGAAGAGGACATAAATAGCCTTCTTCCTCTTATCTGTCAGGTAAACACCTGCAGGAATTGGCACATTTCCCATCCGTCGTCCCCAACGCATGGGCTGTTGCCGGGTTTCATCGGGCCAGTCCCTCCACCTCTCTGGATAAGAGTACGAATTCCTATGAAATTGTTTACAAAGCTATTTTATGCAGATCAGGGGAAAATGTCAACTGTTTTAGAAAATTTTTTCCGCCAGCTCAGCTGTTATATGGTAAACCTTTTCCGCTGCTGCCACAGACAGGGTTCCTGTGCCACAGCTGGGAGTCAGCCAGCTCCGGGGCAGCACCAGTTCCCGGTCCAGTCCTCGCTGTTCCAGGGCTGCCAGCACTTCCTGCCAGCGGGCCAGCAGGGACTCTGCGGTCTCAGTCTCAATCCGGGGAGAAGTGGGTACCAGTCCCCAGGCCACTTCCCCACCTCGCTGGAAATAGGCCTGCAAAGCCGGTATATGTACCAGCAAGGAGGTAAGATATTCATAGGCATCAAAGAAGAGAATATCCAGCGGGCATTCCATCACCATGGACCAGTCCGTACCGGCACAGCAATGCAGACCGGTTCTTCCGCCCTCGGCCTTGATGGCAGTCATAACCGTGGTCAAATCCTCCTTGATGCCTTCCCGGGTCAGGGTAATGTGGGTGGATAGCCCTAGAGCATAGATACCTGGATCATCCACCGAGACTATTACCGGCAACCCCGTTTCTTCCCGCAAAAAACGGGTCTGCCAGCGGGCTCCCATTTCACAGGCCTTCAGGATCACGTCCCGCAACTGCTCATCATAGTAAGCCGCCCGGCCATCGGGTTGCAAGAGCTGAAAGCCGATGGTAATGGGGCCACTCAGTTGGCCTTTTACTCCCTGGGCCTGCCAGTTGCCAGCCTGAATGGAACGGACCAGGGCGTAAAGGCCGCTGGCACTTGCTTCCGGCAGGGCAAAAGCGGCCAGAGCCCTGCTCTCCCCATCCTGAGCTGCCAGGTAAAGTTCGTAGAAATCCGCCAGACGCAGGGCAAAATCTTCCCCGTCGGTAGCAAAAACCAGTTTTGTACCTCTTTTTTCTACCAGACCCAGCTGGATGAGCGGGGAAACATACTGGGGTACAAACTCCTCCTGCCAGCCCCGGGCGGGAAATTGCGGCCAGTGCGGCCAGTCTCCCATATATTTTTGGATTAATGCCAGTCCTGCTTCAATCTCCTGATGGGGCAAACTGCCGATTCCTGTTACTTTTACTGCCATAACTACCGTCCCTCCTTAAAAAGTCCCACTTGCAGAAAAAAACCCAGGGCCATACTAACTGAAATCACCCAGGCCGGGTGGATTTTAAGCCAGAGCAGGGCCAGCAGGGAAGCAGCCGCAATTATCCAGGTGAACTGGTCGGGAAAGGCATTGGCTCCCATTTCCCAGGCTGTCTGAATCAGCAGCACAACCACCACGGGCCGTACCGCCTTCAACATCCCTGCAATCCCCGGGTGATGGCGATAACGCCAGAAAAAAGCCCCCAGGGCCACCACCGCTACGGCAGTGGGCACCACTACGCCAGCCAGAGCAACAACCGCCCCCCACCAGCCGGCCATTTTATAACCTACATAAGCTGCCATCTTGGTGGCAATAGGTCCGGGCAGGGCATTGGCCATGGCCAGCATATCAGTGAATTCCTCTTTGCTCATCCAGTGGTAATTTTCCACCACTTCCTGCTGGGCCAGCGGAATGGCTGCCGGGCCACCACCATAGCCGAAAATGCCTACTTTAAAAAAAGCCAGAAACAATTGCCAGATTGTCAGCATAATTTGCCCTCCCCCAGGCACTTGCCTGCAAAGCTGTGATATTTTTGCCAGAATCCGATGCCATCCATGCTCAGTGCAGAAGCGATGGCTTCCCAGAGATTGGCCCCCGGACTGAGGCCAGGTGCCAGACAGGGGTAAAGATAGTATAAACGCCCGGCAAAAGGCGTTAAATCCCGGGGCCTGACAGTGCTGGCCAGGATCCGGGCCTGCGGCCAGTGTCCGGCTCCCTTTTGCAGCAAATGGCTATCCCCGGCCAGCCAGTCAAAAGTCCGCGGGCCCAGGGGCCGCCAGCGTCGCTGCCCTTCCTGCTGTTGCCGCTGGGGATAAAGATAACGCAAGGGCAGCCGCCTTAAACCAGGCATGGTCAGCCGGGCCAGCACCTGAAAACCCTTGAGACCGGGAAAAAGCAGAGGCAAACCCAGGGCCAGCCAGGCATCCCCCAGCCAGAGGTCTGCCCCGCTGGTCAGCAGAGCCTGAGCCAGCCAGGGGCGGTCCAGGGCAGAAGCCAGCAGCACTCTGCTCCCCCGCCATTTTTCAGCCTGGCTCAGAATCAACTGCTGGTCCCAGCTCGCTTTAAAATCACTGCCATCATAAAGCGGCGTCTGTCTGACCTGACGGGCCAGAAATTGTCCTTCCGGCAGGGGCCAGCTCCGGCCTGGCAACTGGTAGGCCAGGTTCACTCCCCCCAGGGCCAGGGCAGTTACCTGTCCATCCAGCTCCCTGAGCCAGGCAGCGGCCCGCTGAATATCTCCCCCTGCTCCCCGGCGTTCCACCTGTAAGAACTCATCACCAATCCGGCCCTGCCAGCAAAAATCCCCGGCAGGACTACCCAGACTGATGCTGACCACTTTTTTCATGCTAATCTCACCGGCAGCCATTGCCGAAAAGCGATCCCGTCTTCGTCCACCGGGCAGAGAGCAGCTGCGATATGCACACCAGCTCCAGCCGCGCTACTTAATGCTGCGGCAAAAGCCGGGTCGGTGGCGTGATTGGGGACAAAAGTGAGAGCATCATCCCTCTGGATGATAAACAGCACCCCGGTCCAGTACCCCTGTCGACTCAGTTCAGCCAGATGCTGGAGATGCCGGGTTCCCCGGGTCGTCGGAGCATCGGGAAAGCGTCCCTCTCCCTCTACTACCAGAGTAACTGACTTGACCTCCAGAAACCCCTGCCCCTCTTTTCCCTGCCAGCCCAGGTCAAAACGGCTTTCACCAGCCGTTACCTCCCGGCGCAGTTTCTGGATGGAGGGCAAGGGGCCTGGCCAGAGTCCCTGCCCCAGGAGTGCTTCTGCCAGCTGATTGGGTACCCTGGCATCCACGCAGACCCAGCGCCCCTGGTACGCCACCAGCAGCAGGTCTCCGACGGTTACTCCCTGCCGCTCAGGCCGGGGTAGCCAGCGCACCTCCGCACCTGGTACCAGCAGTTCCCGCAACCGGCCGGAATTGGGCAAATGCAGTCGCAAACTGGCTGCTGTTGCAGTAGCTATTTCCACAGCAAAGCGGTTTAAGCGGCGGATAAACCGGCCTGTAGCCAGTTTTTCCGACCAGAATACAGTTACAGCCATTTTTTCCACTCCGTTTTGTTATAAAAGAAAAGAGGCCTTTCGCCTCTTTCCCGCCGCTTGCTTTTAATTAAGCCTTTTCAACGGCTTCATTGAGATCCCGCATCAGTTTTTCCACGTCTATGCCATGAGCAAGAGCACCCTGTTCGATATTTTCGAAACGCGCCGCAGCGCAGCCAAAACAACCCATGCCATGAGCTTGAAATACGGGGATAGTTTGCGGATATTTGGCAACTACTTCACCAATGCCCATTTCTTTAGTGATTTTCATTTGAACCATGCCTCCTTTCAAGAAAAATTCTACCATAGGCAGACTCAGAATGCAATGCCATAACGGAAGAGATAGCCACCTTTATAGGCAGGGAGCAACAATCTTTCCTGGCGGGTCAGAGTCAGACGCACTCCCGCTGCCTCCAGGTCTTTCCACAGCCCGTAGGTAGTTTTAATATAGCTTTCCAGCCGGTCAGGGGGACCAATAGCCATAATCTCATAGGGCACCCCCTCCCGCCGGTTCACCGGTACCTTGTTGATCAGCAGGTTTTGTCCGGCCTCATGAACAGCGGTAGTGCCCACAATTCGCTGGCCATTGACGGCAATAGCCTCTGCTCCGGCAAAACGGAGTATATTGATAAAATCCTGCAAATCCCCGGAATAGATAATGGTAGTTGCCCCCTGCCGATCATCAATCTGAATCACTATCCCCGGGCCTTCCACTGCCTTTTCCCCTGCCAGCATCCGCGCTTTTTCGGTTGCATCCATCATTTCCCGGGTCCGGGCACTCACCACCGCTCCCCGTTCAAAATCGCTGATGCGTTTTTTCAGTTTCTTTACTTCCTTAACCAATTCCCGGTGTCTGGTCTGAGCTTTTTCCAGCAGCTGCAGCATCGAACGATAGCGCACCTGGGATTTGGCCTCCATTTCCCTCACTTCCCGGGCGGTGCGGATTTCCACTCCCAGCAAAATCCCCAGACAGAGGGCCACCAGTGCCACCCGGGCCCAGATTTCCGTTCTCATCCTTATTCCCCCTCTCTCACCGGCCGGGCGTACTTGAAATCCACCTTCTTCTGATAGGGCGGCAGCCGGATTTCCTTTTCCTCCCGCACATCCAGGCCGATGCCATAATCCCGCTGCAAGTTGGTCAGCAATGGCAGGGCATCAATATCCAGGGAAGTGCGCAAGGCCCGGGGATCACCGATAGCCTGAATCACATAGGGCGGAGCAACATTTTCACCATTGATAAAAATAGTGGTACCACCGCAGAAGATTTCACTGGTGCTGATCAGTCTCTGGCCATTAATGGCCACCCCCTCTGCCCCGCCTGTCCAGAAGGCATTGACCACTGAACGCAAAAAGGATTCATGGATATAATAATTATTGGGATCAATCCCCGCTTCCCTGGGCAGCTGGCTGTCTGACAGCACCACCGTCATACCGGGCCCCTTCAGTCCGGTCAGGCCAGCTCGTAGCTCCGCTTCCTGTTTTTCCCGCATCAGGGCTTCATTGATGTTTTTCGCTTGCTCAAATTGTCGAATCCGTTGCTGTAAATCAGCACTCTCCCTCTGCAGGGCATAGTTGTCCTGTTCCACCTGAACCAGGGTTGTTAGAATGGATTCACTGCGCAGTTTGGAGGGTTCTACTCCTGTGGCTTTTTGTACAGTGCGAAACTGGGTCATAGCCAGATAACCGACAATCACCAGGGCCACAGTAATCCAGCGCTGATAATCCGTTACTTGTTTGCGCATGTTTCCAACCACCTCAGCTGTTATTATGACCGGGAAGGGCAAGAAAAAAACAGGCCTGCGCCTGTTTTTAACTGGATAATCCATTTTGCAGGGCCAGCAAAACCAGCTGGGTCCGGTTTTTGGCCCGTAATTTTTGTTTGATATTGCGGATATGATTGCGCACTGTTTTTTCGGAAATGATGAGAAAACCAGCGATTTCCTTATCGGTATAGCCTTTAGCCAGCAGGGACAGGACTTCAATCTCGCGGCGACTGAGACTGCTCAGGCCAGTGCCCAGCAGGGTAGTTGGCAATAACAGGGAAAGCTGTTCAAATTCCTGCAATAGCTTGCAGGTGAATTCGGGATAACGGACCCCCTCTCCTGCCAGCGCTTTCTGCAAAGCCTTTTCGCCCAGGTTCTCGCCTTCAATATAGATAACCTGCTGCTCTCCCCCAAAAAAGATGACAATATAGGTAATCTGTGGTTGCATTTCCCGCAGTAACCTTACTGATTTGAGCATATTTAAACCAGGCAAATCCACATTGAGCAAGAGCAGGTCGGGCTTTTTCTCGCGGATAACCACAGCCAGTTGAGGCAAGTCCCGCACCACCGCCAGCAAGGTCCAGCCGGTCTCTGGATGCCGCTGTTTTCCATCCCAGTGGCTGCTCAAGGGTTCAGCACAGATCAGGGTGCGTACAGCCAATTTTTTCTCCCTCCTCCCGGGGGTGGGTCTAACTCATTTTATGACTGTCCCCGGGAAAGGGTGTTGCGCAAAATGCCCAGATAGTAGTTTTCATAACAAGTTACAATCTCTTTTTCCCTGAAACGGTTCAGAGCCTGCTGGCGGGCTGCTTCAGCCATCCGACGATGTTCTTCCTCATTCTGCAGGAGGGCTATGGCCCGCCGGGCCATGGCTTCCACCGCCCCCACCGGTTCGATGATGCCAGTCACTCCATCTGTAACCACTTCCGGCAGCCCACCGGTGTTTGTGGTCACCACCGGCACTTCACAGGCCATGGCCTCCAGCGCCGCCAGGCCAAAACTCTCCTTGGCAGAAGGCAGTAAAAAGAGGTCACTGATGGATAATAGCGGTACAACAAATTCCTGCTTGCCCAGAAAATGCACCCGCTCCAGAACGCCCAGCTCCTGGGCCAGGTACTGGGCGGCACTCCGTTCCGGCCCATCCCCGATCAGCAACAACCGGGAGGGTACCTGCCGGTTGACCAGGGCAAAAATCCGCAGCACATCAGGAATGCGCTTGACTTCACGGAAATTGGAGATATGGCAAAGGATCTTCTCGTCAGGCCGGGCATAAAAAGCCCGCCGGGCCGGACAGAACTGACGCCGGTAGATTTCCGGGTCAACGAAGTTGTATATCACCTCAATGGGCTGCTGATAGCCAAAAACTCCCGCAGCCTCCTCGGCCAGGGCCCTGGATACAGCGGTTACCCCATCACTGGCCTGCAGGGAAAAGCGCACCACTTCATAAAGCTGCGGTTCCTGTCCCACCACTGTAATATCTGTCCCATGCAAGGTAGTGACCAAAGGCAAATTCCGCTCCTGAGCCAGCATGGCTTTGGCCAAATAGGCACTAACAGCATGAGGAATGGCATAATGGGCATGTACCAGATCCAGACCCTTCGTTCTGGCCACTTCATAAATGGTGCCGGCCAGGGCCAGATCATACGGGGGGAATTTGAACACCGGATAATCTACCGCTGTAACTTCATGCAAGAAAAGATTTTGATGAAAACTGCGCAAACGAAAGGGTCGCTCATAACTGATAATATGCACCTCATGCCCCCGTTCAGCCAGGGCTTCTGCCAGTTCGGTAGCTACTACACCACTTCCACCATATGACGGATAACAAACAATGCCAATCTTCATTCCTTACCTCCATATTTCCAGCGGATCTGTCAGGACCAGGGGATTTTTAACCAGAAATCCTTCCCCGAATTCAGCACCAATTTTTGCCCCCCAGAAGCGACAGCGGGTCTCGATCAAATAGGGAAAATGTCCATTTAATCTGGTCGGCAGCCAGCGATTTTCCCGAAAAAACTGGGAACGATGAGCCAGTACCGCTTCCCGTTTGGTTTCATACTCCTCACTGATATCTATGATAAATGATGGATCCGTTTCCCGGTTGATGAAATAGTAAACTATTTCCCGGGGCCGGTAAGGCTCCAGTTCCGGCAGCACCTTGCGCAATCCAGCCTCGAAATGGGCCCGTTCGGCCAGCTGGCTGGCTGCCCGGTGATCAGGATGGCGATCTTCCCAGTAAGGCACCAGCAACAGGCGGGGCCTGACTTGCCGTATGAGGCGCACCAGGGCCGCTACCTGTTCCGGGTCCAGCGCCAGCCCTCCGTCCGGTAACTGCAAATTGATCCGCCAGGTGGCTCCCAGGATTTCTGCTGCCCTCCGGCTTTCTTCCCGTCTTTCCTCCACTGTTCCATTAGTTCCCTGCTCCCCACGGGTCAAATCGGCAATGCCGAATTTTATCCCTTCTTTGCCCCAGCGGGCCATTAGCCCACCAGAGCCGATTTCCGCATCATCCGGATGAGGTCCTACTACCAGAGCCTCTACCTCTACTAAAGCTGCTTCCCTATCCCTGGTATAGATGATATCCATCTTCACTGCCTCCCAGTTCCAGATAGTAGTGTTGCCCCCAATCAAGAGGTGCATGCAGTAAATGATGCAGCCAGCCTTTACCCCAGCGGCTCAAAAACCAGGTCAGATTCAACACCCGTTCCTGCCTTTTTCCTCCCGGCCAGAGGGTCTGGCGGGCCGCTAGCAAAGCATCTATCTGCTGACGGTATTGCCGCCGCAACTTCTGCTCCACTTTGCCTTTTAAATAATCCAGCTGATAAGAAATATAATTCCAGTTCCTGGCCTGCAGTAGTTCCAGTTCTGGCTCCAATTGAGCCAGATGGGTGAAAAGCTCAGCATGTTCTTTCTGCCAGCGCTCCCGCAAATCTGCCAGTAACTGTTCATGATTCCACCCTGCCCGACTGGCCAGGCGAAGGTCAATTTCCTGCTGCTCCAGTTCAGCCAGCTCTGGCAGGGACAGCTGCCACTGGTTCAGTACCTTCTTCTGCTCGGGTTCCACCAGTGTCACACTCCAGCGGGGCAATAAAATGGGCATGGTCTGGCCAAACAGGTGATAGACCTCCCGCAACTGAGCGTAGTAGGCCAGCTCTCCCGGTCCTGCTACATAGGCTACTGTTGGCAGCAGCCGGTCCTGGGCCAGCGGTCGGGTAGCCACACTGCAGCTGAGGCGCACCGGTTCCTGGACAGCCAGCTCCAGGCCGAAGGTCAATTCCTGTAGCGTCAGGGCAATCCTCTCGTCATTCTGCAGATAGAACAAGCCGGTCCGGTCTGGAGCCATTGCTAGAGCCGGTTGCCAGCCGGCAGCAGCCAGCTGCTCTCCCGCCTGACAGATTAAGGCGGGAATCTCTGCCCCTTTGGCCAGGGTCTCCTGCCAGAAGGGTTGTAAAGCCTGGCGCAGTTCCGGCAACATGGGGTCTACGATCACCAGACCCTGCTCTCCCAGCAAGCGAGCCAGCAGGCGCGCAACCCAGCCAGCAGGTGACCCCGCCCCCTTGAGAGCCGCTGCCAGCCATTCCCCCGTTTCCGTCCGTCCTGTTCCTTCCGGCAAACAGCGAATCATCTCCCAGATGGTCTGTTCCATCGCCATCGTCATAGCCAGCAGCCCCGCCGGCTTGCGTCCAGCTCCGGGCGGATCGGGCCAGCGCCACTGCCGCCCGGGCCAGTAACAGTGATTGATTTCCAGCCAGTCATGGTCCTCACTGGCCAGCCAGAAAACAGGGATTACCTTACTCTGTTCCCGCTCAGCCAGCTCCCGGGCTGCTTTGAGTACAGCCAGTGCCTTGTAAATGGTATAAAGGGGACCGGTAGCCAGTCCAGCCTGCTGGCCGGTAACTATGGCCACCGTACCCCGTTCCGCCAGGGAGCGAGCATTTTCTACCGCTTTTTCTCCGGCTCCCAGTTCCCGTTGAAAGCGGGCCAGAGGCTCACTAACCACCGTCCCCAGCCGATAACTGTCAATCACCCGTTTCAACTGCTGCCGCCAGTGCTGGGGCTGGCGCCAGTCCAGGTCAAACCTCCAGGCCAGGCTAGCAAAATCATGTATGTAATGCTCAGCAATGGTTCTTTTCTTCATCCAAAGCCCTCTTTTCCAACTGATGTTATAATCAAATTTTAGCACCGGGGCCAGAAAAAAACAAACCGAAAGCTTTAGCTTCCGGTTTTCATCTGTTTTTCCCAGTCCATATCCAGGCCCACTGCTTCTCCAATGATCTTCTGAATATCAAACATCAGCCGGCTAAAAGCATATTCTGCCTGAAAAAATTCCGCAATATCCCGGTTAGCCGCCAGCAGGTTAAAGAGATTCTGGAGCTGGCTCAATTCCTCCTCAATTTTTTGCCCCTGTAACTGCCTGGCCTGGATTTCCAGCTGTTTCTGGCGAAAATCTACAATCCGCTGCCAGGTTTCCTTATCTTTTTCCAGTTTTTCTTTAATTTTAGTATAGCTCAAAAATTCAGGAGATGCTTTTAATGCCCGGGCCAGCTCATAGGCCTTGTCATAGACATTGACCATGGCAATAACCTCCTTCCGCATATATCTTAGCATATGCTCAGAGGTAGCGTAAAGCCTCTGCCGGGTCCAATTTTGCCCCTTGCCGGGCTGGCCAGTAACCAGCCGCCAGGCCCAGGAAGATAGCACCTGCCAGCATCATTAAAGCTAGCTGTGGGTACCAGGCAGTAAGTTCCAGTCCTGCCACCAACCTGGGCAAGACCAATCTGGCTGCCAGGATGCCCAGCCAGTAGCCTGCCACAGCGCCCAGGGAACACAAAAGCGCCGCTTCCAGCAAGAAGATGCGGATAATATGCTGTTGACGGTACCCGATGGCCCGCAATATACCGATTTCCCTGGTCCGCTCTTTAACTGAGGCCAACTGGTTGGCTATTACCATCATTCCAGCCACCAATACTACCAGCAGGGTTATCAGCAGGCCAAATTTTTTCACCCGCTCCAGCAGTTCCAGCCGGGCTGTCTCCACCTGCCGCAGCAAGCGCACTTCTGTATCCGGCAATAGGGACGCCAGCCTCGAACGCAGCTCCTCCTGTTCTGCCATACTGGTCTCTTGATTGCGAAAAGCCAGTACCTCTACAAAACTCAAGGCTCCAGTCTGTCCGGCGACTGCCTGCAGGTCAGAAATGTTCATGAAGAGCAGCCCGTCCTCCTCCTGACCAGTAGCAGCCAGAATCCCGGTAAGTGTCACCCACCGGTCTTTCACCTTAAGGCGCTGACCTATTTGCCAGTTTCTGGCCCTGGCCAATTCTGCACCGGCTGCAGCTTCACCGGCAGCCCGGGGCCACTGACCCTGGATCTGCCAGTAATTGCGGATCTGGCGTTCTTCCTGCCATTTTAACCCTACTACCAGATTGTTCTCTCCCTCCACCGGCAATGAGGCTAAGAACTTGGGAGCAATAACTTCCAGCTCTTTTTGTTTACCTAAAACCGACAACAACGAGAGGGGTAAGTGCTTTACCTCATAGGTTACTTCTGCCCCCACCGGCATCCCGCCATAGGTATAGTTCCACTCCTCCTGTCTGGGAACAATCACCAGCCGGGTCCCATTGCCCCGCAGTTGGCGGCTGAGGTCCGTTTCCATCATCCAGGTTATGGCCAGCAGGGCTACAACTGTAGCTACTCCAAGAGCCAGCCCCAGCAGGATGAGCAGGGTTTTACGAAATCGGCGGCGCAAATTATTGAGCGCAATATCCCAGAGATTCATGCTTTATCACCTTTTCCACCAGGCCATCACGGATCAGCAGCGCCCGGTGCATATATTTCAATGTCTCTAAGTTGTGGGTGACCATAATAATGGTCTGCCCTTCCCGATTCAATGCCTGAAACAGTTCCATTATTTCCTGTCCGGTTTTGCTATCCAGGGCCCCGGTAGGTTCATCAGCAAAAATAATCGGCGGCTGGTTGACTATAGCCCTGGCGATGGCCACCCGTTCCTGTTCACCACCGGACAGCTGATTGGGCAAACGATTCAGTTTATTTCCCAGTCCTACTTTTTCCAGCACCAGTGCGGCCATATCCCGTTGCTCCCCTTTGGGCCGGCCGCTGATGGCCAGAGGCAACATAACATTTTCCAGGGCGGTCAGATAAGGCAACAGCTGAAACTGCTGGAACACAAAACCAACATATTCGCTGCGAAAATCGGCCAGCTGCTCCTGGTCCAGGCTGTAAACATCGATACCATCTATTTCTAGCTTCCCCGATGTAGGTGGGTTCAATCCCCCTAAAATGCTGAGCAAAGTACTTTTCCCTGAGCCGGAAGGCCCAATGATGCCCAGGAATTCTCCGGCTTCCACATTGAAACTGGCCTCCGCCATGGCTATAACCTTATCCTCACCGCTACTATACTCTTTACGCAATTTTTCCGCCTTGATTAAAGCCATCTCTTTCACCCCTTATAAATACCGCAAAGCTGTGACCGGATCCAGTCGAGAACCCTGCCAGGCCGGCCAAAAAGCTGCTAGCAGCCCTAACAGCAGGGCACCGCCCATACTGATTACAGCCACCAGCGGGTCCCAGGGAACCGGAACTTCCATCCCGGCCACCAGAGGGGCACCCAGACTAGCCAGCAAAGTGCCACTGCCAAAGCCAGCCACGCCAGCCGCCAGCCCCAGTACCGCTGCTTCGGTGCAAATAATTGTTATGATATGGCTGCGCCGGTACCCGATGGCCCGTAAAATCCCGATTTCTCTGGTTCTCTCCTTCACTGCTCCAGACATAGTCAACAAGACCATAACTGCTCCCAGGAACAGAATCAACCCGGCCAGAGCCAACGCAAAAAGGGCAAACCGTTCCACAATGGCCTTGCGGGCCTCCACTGCGGCTTTTACCGCCATTACTCTGGTGCCTGGCAATTTTTCCGTCAATTGTCGTACGATATCGTCAATGGGACAGGTATTACAAAGAGCTGCCAGTTCCAGGAAAGTAACCTTTTTTTCTTTGCCGGTCAGCTTCTGCATGGTAGTCAGATCCAGCCAGAGGGCCCGGTCTTCTTCCCCACCAGTAGGCTCAATTACCCCTTTGATGCGGAGAGTCTGTCCTTTTACCTGCAGGGTTTGGCCCACATCCAGTTGCCAGCGTTCAGCGACCGCTGCTCCCAGCAAAACCTCATCAGCTTGCAGCTCAATCACCGGAAATTTAGGGGCATATTGTACGGGCTGACCTGCAGGGCTAATTCGGATTTGCCACCATTTCTTTAGCCGCAGCTCCGCCGGAAAGCGCACTCCTATGCCCAGCACCCGTCCGCGTTCACTGTTCAACACGCCCAGCAGCTTGGGGGCCACCACAGCAATGCTTTCCCGGTTTTTAATAGTACGCACCTGTTCAGCCATCGTTTCCGGCACTAAATTTTCCTTCACTACCGCCCCCGGCAAGCTCACCCCACCATAGCTGAAACTTTGCCTGTTTTCCGCTGGCAATATCAGGATATTGGCCCCAATCTGGTCAAACTTGTCCCCGATCTCCGTCCGCATGGAAGTAGTGAGCAAATATAGCCCTACAACGGTGCTTACACTTAGGACCAGGCTTAAAAGCAAAAAGAAAGTGCGCCCCTTCTGGCGACGCAGATTATTGAGCGCAATGGTTAACAGTCCCATAAGCTGAGCCTCCTGTAGCTCTACTGAATTTCGCTGACCTGTCCGCCACGCCAGGCATAACTCTTTATTTTAGCCCCGTTCTTGAAAATATCCACCTGAATATGACAGCCAAAATCCTGCACCCGGGCATCTACCTGGCTGTTATCCCCGGTCTGCTGGCGATAAAAACTTAAAGCCTGCTGCTTGATCTTCTCCAGGTCCGCAGCGCCCAGCCGGGTTCCGCCACCACCGCAGCCCCCACTGCCACAGCCACCACCGCTAACAACAGCACTGCCGCTGCCACCACAACAGCCGCCGCCTCCCGCCGCAGGATAGGCCAGTTGCTGGTAACCATAGTTGTCGGATTGGAATTGGGCAGGGTAGAAGTTGTTAATTGCATTATCTTTCAGGTTATACCAGATTTTGACCCCTAACAAAATCGCTCCTGTACTGACCAGAAAGATGATCCAGTAAAAAATCCGCCAGCGTTTTTCGGCATCCTGGTCTACATCTTCCACCAAAATGATCCTGTCTTCCATGAACAAACCCCTCCTTTATACCCGCGGTTGCCAGGCCCGCAGTTCTTTTTCATCAAAGACCATCTTGCCATCCTTAACTTCATACTTTACCTCATCGGGAGGATAGGTCAGGCAGCCACCACTAACCCCTTTCAGATCTTCCAGGGTCCAGCGGGTACCACAGACATTGCAGACCAATTCATTTCCTTCAATATGGAAGCTGGTTCCAGAACAGGGTTCGCAGAAAGATACTGCTCCTACAACCCGGCCAGACGGAGCCACATAGGCAGTAATAGGCAAGGAATTGAAAGTGGTGCCATTGGGCAAAGTCACTTTCTGGTTAGGGATTTCAAACTTTACGATCTTGTTGTTTTTTACCAGCTCCAGATCAAGATAGATTTTCCCGTCCTTGAATTCCGGTTGAACCACAGTTTGTTCTATTTTCTGCGCAGCGTCATAAGTCACCTGGGTACCAACATTATAGGTTCCCACATTAGCCTTATCTGTAGCTGCCGTCTGACTGGACGTCTTTAGCGCCACCGCTCCCCCTACAATAGCCAGGGACAGAACAACCGCTGCCGGCAGCAGCCAGCTATTCTTTTTCTTACCCTGTAATACCATGGACTTTTTGTCTACTCTTTTTGCCATTTTGGTCTCCTCCTTTTACATCGCGTAGTATATTGTCTTGTTAAAAAGGTGGCCTCTTAGCAAAAAAAGATCAGAAGGCCACCTGCCATCATCCAGATAGTGCCAAGGGCCAGTAACCCCCAGCCCGCATGTCCAGGTAGTTGTTCCTCTTCCAGCAAAGCCTCTATTCTTTGCTGCAGTTTGCCTTTGCCTCCCAAACGCGCAAGGGGCAAAAAGTTATCCAGGGCGAGACGCCAGCCACTTAAAGGCGTGTTCAATCTTCTGGTTTTTAACAGGGCCTGGGCCAGGGCCAGGGGATTAGCCCCCAGGTTGCCCGCTTTCCCATCAGCCAGTTGCTCTTTAAGCTGTTCCCAGTGACGAAAAACCAAGGGGGATAGGCCGGTAAACAACAACAAATCCCGCAATAACACCAGCAGCCAGGTACGGCGGTTATCACCCCTCTGACAGTGGGCGATTTCATGGGCCAGCACCGCTGTCAGCTCTTCCTCATCCAGTTCGACCACCAGCGGGCGGGAGAGGATAAGCACCGGCTGCCAGAATCCGCTGATAAACGCCTGTCCCAGGGGCAAATCGGTCAGTATCACAGCTGGAGGTTTAATGCCAGCTGTGTTTGCCAGATAATTGACTTTACTGAGAATCCCCCGGTAGTCTTCCTGCAAATAACCATAGCGGTTAATCAGGCGACGGGTTAGGATCAAAGCAGCTCCTGCTTTTACAACCCCGACCACCAGCGCTACCAGAAATAGCGGCGTCAATATCACCGCCAGGGCCGTCCCGGCCTGACAAAGCCAGCTCTGTAGCCGCCCAGGCCAACCAGCTATTCCCTCCGGGCCCGCTACCAGGACACAGCTGCGATTGAGCTGAAAAAACATGCTGATGCCGTAAATCACAAACGGTAGCAAGAGAGGGGTTAACCACAGCCTTTCCAGCCAGACTCTGCCCAGTTTTTTATCACTAAGCCGGTGCCAGAAAAGCACCACCGGCACTGTGATCGGCAAGCCAAAGGCAGCATAGATGAGCAAAGGATGCAGCTTAGACAAACTATTTGCCTCCTTTAGCTCGTCGCTCCCGAATCAGCTGTTCCAGCTGGGCCAGCTTTTCTTCATCCTCGTCCTGGATTTTCTCCACCAGGTGGGAGAGAACGGGCTGGGCAAAATCGGCCAGCAAACCATCTAGCACCAGGGAAACTACTTTTGTTGTAAATTCCTCGCGGGAATATACGGGAGAGTAGAGATAATAATTGGACTCCTGGGTCTTTTGCAGCAGTTCCTTCTCAGCCAGCCGACTCATAATGGTCATGACGGTGGTGTAGGCGATAGAACGGCGCTCCCGCAGTTCTTCATATACTTCCCGTACTGTAACCGGACGGTCATGCTGCCAGACAATCTCCATGATTTCTGCTTCTAATTCCCCCAGTACTTTGCTCAAGCCAGTTTTATGAGGTTTGAACTCTATTCCCAGTTTGCGCCAGAACATTTTCTCACCTACCTCCTTGGCTTTCTATAGAAATTATACTTCCTCGCATTACTACAAGCAATAGTATAAATGTGAACATTTTGTGGCGGTTTTCACCGCCACATATCGCAGGGTCTATTTGACTTGAAAGCGACTGGTAATGCTTTGCAAGCGATCAGCCAGTGATGACAGCATACCTGCTGATGCAGCCACTTCCTGGGAAGAGGCGGTCTGTTCCTCGGCAGCAACCGCCACCTGCTGGGCACTGGCCGCTGTCTGTTCGGATATGCTGGCAATGTTTTCGATAGCCTGCACAGCCACATCGCCGCCTTCCGCCATCTGGTCAGTAGCCTGAGTCACAGAGGCAATCTGGTTATTGACCTTATTGATAGCCTCGATAATATTTCGGAAAGCCAGGACTGCGTTCTGGGCGATGGCCGTGCCCTGCTCTACTTCCTGCCGGCGCTCTTCCATGCCCTGCACTGCCTTTACCGTTTCACCCTGAATTTCTTTAATCAGGCCCGAAATCTGGGTGGTGGCTTCAGCGGATTGTTCTGCCAGCTTGCGCACCTCATCTGCCACTACAGCAAAACCGCGGCCATGTTCACCGGCCCGGGCTGCCTCAATGGCAGCATTTAAAGCCAGTAAATTGGTCTGCTTGGCAATACCGGTAATCACATCTACGATCTTGCCGATCTCCTGACTTCTGTTGCCCAGAGAGCTAATCTGGTTAGCAAATTCAGCAACTGACTGATTGATATGGGCCATTTTTTCCATTACCTGCTCAATGGCTTTTTCCCCGGCCTGGGCACTTTCATCCATCTCCCGGGCCGCAGACAAAACGCCATGGGCATTGGCCGCAATTTGCTGGGCCAGTTTGGACATTTCACTGATAATATTGGCTGTATCCTCCACGCTCTTGGCCTGACTTTCTGTCCCCTGGGCCACCTGATTGATGGTAGAGGCAATCTGCTCGGTAGTACGACTGGATTCTTCCGCCGCTGAAGATAATTGCTGGGCTGAGCCCGCCAGCTGGTGGGCAGTTTCATTCACTTCCTGGAAGGCCTGGCTCAGGCGCAACAGCATGCTGTTGAAATTATCCGCCAGATCCCCCAGTTCATCCTTGGTGGTAACAGGGACCCGCACTGTCAAATCCCCCTGCTCCGCCCGGGACATAGCCTGCTGTATGGCCTGCACCGGTCGGCTGAAATGACGGGCGACATACCAGGCCAGGACATTGGCCATCAGCTGGCCAAACAGGAGGGCCCAAATGAAATTCCAGATTAAACCATTCAATTTGGCATCATAGTCCCGGTGGTCACTGCCGATAAAAAACATACCGATAGTGCGACCATTTTCATCTTGCAAAGGAAAGTAGGCTGTCTGCAGTTTTTTGCCCAGTACGTCAGCTTCCCCTTGAAATTCCTTGCCAGCCAGCACCTGTCGGGCTATCTCCGGTGCGGCCTGGGTGGAAATTATGCGCCGACCGAACTCATCCCGGATTGTAGTGGCAACTCTGGTATCCCCCAGGAAGAAGGTAACCAGACACTCGGTTTTATCCCGCAAATCATCAACTAGCCGGTCATTGTAGGAGATCTGAATATTCCCCTTGTACAGGAGGCCATTTTCCACCCGCCAGGGCCCTGGATATAACACATCTAGGTAAGCCAGTGCCATCCTGCCATTATGTCGCAATCGCTCCTGAACAACAGCTGCCAGCTCCTGTTTTTCCTGATAAACCGCATAGATACCCATGGAAACCGCTGTGATGAAAACGGCAAACATCAAGACAACAGCCAGTTTCCAGCGAAAATTCAAGCGCAAACGCCAGAGCTTCATCTCCCACACTTCCCTTCGCTTGTTCAGGTTTTAACAGTTGACACATTCGACATTTATCCCTGAAATCCTGCTTTTTGTTGACAGAAAAAAACAACAGCCCACTACCTCTCACTGTAGTGGGCTGCCTTTCTCTTAGGGCTCTACGATGGTCTTCAGTTTCTGCTTGCCATCCACAAACTCGATGATAAAGGCACTCTTGATGGGATTGTGCTTATCATCAAAGGTGATAGTACCGGAAATGCCCTTGAAATCCTTGGTGGCTTCCAGAGCATCGCGAATAGCTTTGGGATCAGCGCTGCCAGCCCGCTTGATAGCATCTGCTACCAGGTAAGCGGCGTCATAGGCCATCGCACCGATGGCATCAGGCAACTCGCCATACTTCTTCTGATAGGCTTCTACATACTTTTTAGACAATTCGTTCTGGCTTTCGATAGAATAGTGGTTAGTGAAGAAAGTATTGTTCAGCGCCTTGGCCCCAGCTACTTCAACCAGAGTCGGGGAATCCCAGGCATCCCCACCGACGATGGGCAGGTTCAGGCCCAGCTCCCGGGCTTGTTTGATGAAGAGAGCGGATTCGTTATAGTAACCAGGGAGATAGATAATATCAGGATTCATTTGCTTGATTTTGGTCAGGATAGCCCGGAAGTCAGTATCCTTGGCCAGATAGGCTTCTTTGCCCAGAATCTTACCGCCTTTTTCGATAAAGTTCTTCTCAAATTCAGCAGCCAGATCCTTACTGTAGTCGGTACTGTTATCCACCACAATTACCGCAGTCTTGGCCTTCAGAGTGTCAATGGCAAAAGCAGCACCAACTTTACCCTGGAAGGGGTTAATCATACAGGTCCGGAAAACATAGGGATGGGTCTTGCCATCTTTGTCCACTGTTACGCCAGAAGCGGTAGCACTGGAAGGTACCAGGGGAATGCCAAACTGATCACAGATCGGCGCAGCAGCAATCGCATTGGAGCTGGCTGCCGGCCCGATAATGGCCACCACTTTGTCCTGAGTGATAAGCTTGGTGGTAACATTGGCGGATTCGGAAGGTTCACTCTTGTTATCCCCTTCCACCAGGCGAATCTTTTTGCCCAGTACGCCGCCGGCAGCATTGATTTCTTCAATAGCCAGCCGGATGTTTTTAACTGAACCCTGACCGTAGGAGGCAGCATTACCGGTCATCTCAAAGTTGGTACCGATTAAAATCTCGCCGCCACCGGCCTGGTTATCTCCACTCTGCTTTTGCTCCCCTTCCTTGCCAGCCTGGGTGCCGCAACCGGACAGCCCGCTAGCCAGCAAAGCTCCCGCTAACACCAGACTCCACAACTTTTTTCCCTTCATACCCTGAAAATACCTCCTTTGTCTTGTAACAATTGTTTTGTTAGAGCATCTTTTATACAACACTATATTCTACATGTCTTCTAATTTCCCTGCTAAATAGACAGAAAAAACAAAAAAATTCTGAAGGCCGATTCATTTGCCTTCAGAATTATCAACAGGCTTCTTTTCAACAACTACAAAAAAACTTCTGACGCTGGTAAAGGTTGATCAATTTGTCCAGCTTACAGCTCTGGTGGTAAACCAGGGGGTGCTGGGTGCTACCCCATTCCAGCCAGAGCTCCTCCAGTTTGCTTCGCTCCCGATCAATCATTTCCAGCAACAGCTCTAAGAATTGTTTTCTCATACCGCTCGCCTCCTTCTAATTCAATTATAGCAGGAAGGCACAACAACAACTGTCGATTTGTGTCAGCAATGGAAAGTTCTAATATTCCGAATCATCGTAATAATAGCGGGAAAATCTGCGTTGCTGACGTCTCTTTTTTCTGGCCAGGGCCAGCAAATAACCTCCGACCAGCACCATCCCTCCTGAACCAAAAAACCACCACTTATATTCACTCCAGACCTGGCCCGTGCTGGTAACAAAACTGGCCCATTTCTTTTTGGCTACTCCTGATTCCGCCACCACTTCCGCCCTGGCCTGCGGTTTATCCCCCAGGAGCAGCACCATTTCCCCCAGCTTCTGGCCTTTTTCTACCGGTGCCTGCACATTATCCAGCAGGTGGGCTGCTCGGCTCCAGCTGGGTAAAGGCTGGTCTTTGGGAACCGTCACATAAAGGTCCTCTTTCAGTACGGCAACCGCTTTCTTCGCTCCTTCACTAACTGGCACTTCTCCCACTTTTTCACCGGCTTTAGCTGCCAGTACAGTTTTGAAATTGTTAAAACCATAATCCAGAAGTGTGGTACAATCGGTCCAGATATTTCTGCCTTCACTGCCCAGGACAACTGCGATAAATTCCTCCCCATCCCTTTGGGCAGAGGCGACCAGGCACTGACGAGCGGCTACAGTATATCCGGTTTTAATGCCATTAGCTCCTGGATAGCGCCAGAGCAGTTTATTGTGATTAATTAACTGCGTCAAAGCCGCCGGATCCTGTCTTTTAATATTAAAAGTCTTGCTGGCCACAATTTCCCGAAAATGGGGATTCTGCATGGCAGCATAGGCGATTAATCCCAGGTCCTTAGGGGTAGTATAATGATCCGGATTGGGCAAACCATTGGGATTGGCAAAATGGGAATTGACAGCCCCTGCCTGACGGGCCCGTTCATTCATCATTTGGGCAAAATTCTCTATCGAGCCACCAATATGTTCAGCCACCGCCGCTGCAGCATCATTGGCGGAATTCAGCATTACAGCATAGAGCAGATCCCGTAAACTAATCTGCTCTCCTTCCTGCAGCCAAATGGCACTGCCTTCCTGTTGCATCGCCCTGCGGCTGACTGTAACAATATCATCTAGATTGCCCTTTTCCAGGGCCAACAGAGTAGTCAGGATTTTGGTGGTACTGGCTGGATAGAGCTTCTGATCCGGGTTTTTACTCCAGATTATTTCTCCCGTTCTGCCATTAATCAGCACCGCGCCTTTACCGACAATCAAAGGTTCCCTGGCAGCCCAGGCTTTGGCGGGCAAAACTGCCTGTCCCACCAGTACAGTTAGAATAAGCCAGACAAACCATTTTCTCAGCAATGATTTCACTCCCCTGCACTCACATCATCCCCTGTAAGTATACCAAAAAAAATAGCCCTTGTTAACCAAGGGCCAGGAGAAAAGTTAGAGGTTGTGTTGGGAGGTTGTGAAGTTGTTCGTATATATTATACCACTTTTTCAGAGCCTGTCTGTCAAATTGTTTACATCAAGGTATATCCTCCAGTACAACCTCGCTCTCTACCCCCAGCGTTACTTTTTCTCGCCAGAAACCCATAAAAACTGGCCTGTATTCCCCTTCCAGGCGACAGCTCAGCCGGGGCGGGCCTTCCGGTTCTATCTCCAGCCTGGTCAGTTTAACATCAGTAAAAACCCAGCCCTCGCGCTCGGCATTGGCAGTCAAAAGCCGCTGAAAATTTGCTTCTGCCTGAACAGGGTCTACCTTGATGGTTCCTTCTTCCTGGATTGCATTCATTATTATGGAAGTGGTCAATGCTCCTTCCCCTGCTTTATCAGCGATATGCTGGAGCTGGTTACTGGCAATATACAACATAGAAATATCCGTAACCCAGCCCAGTAACAGCAGTAAAACTGGCAGTAATAGCACCAGCCAGCCTGTATTGGTCCCTTTTTCCTCAACGAAAAACATGTTCACTGATTCCCACCGTTTCCGCCTTGAGCGGGATAGTTATTTCCAGTACATCCTCGATAGCAAACAAGCGCAAGGGATAATCATAGTGCAGGCGCAGAAAAATCTCCTCCTGAAACTGAACCGGCTGCCAGCTGGCTTCTATTCTCACCTGGTCGGGATCGATCCCTCTCAAGTTGAGCTGTTGTCTGACCTTTTCCTCAATCTCCTCTGTCATTCCCCCTTCTACCGCCATTGCTCTGATGCCATAATCCACAACCGAAACCAGGGAATTGTCCACCCCCATGAGGATTCCGCCTTCAAGGATGGCAAACAATAAAAACAGCAGTACTGGCAAGACCAGGACTAGCTCCACATAAGCACTACCCCTCTGCCCTAACGGGGACGGGTGGCGGCAAATTTGTCGATGATGGCCTGAAATTGCTGCACAATTTCCTGGCCAAAAGCGGATAGCACTCCTATCCCAAAAATCACCACCAGGGCCAGATATAAAGCATTTTGCACGAAATCCCCGCGTTCGCAAAGCAGTTTTTGCCACTTCCTGTTCACTCCCTACGCCTCCTTTATCTCAGTTAAGCTGTCGTATTCGTAAAATCAGTTGTACTGTCGGCACTCCAATTAAGATAAACAAATTAGCAAAGAGGATAGCTCCCAGCAAGGCCAGGTACACCGGTTTTTTCTTCAGCTCTCCCCGCAGTTGTTGCCAGCGTATTTTGCGCTGATAACCGGATAACTGGCCAACAGCTGCCCTTATATCTATTCCTCCGCGCATTTCCTGCAGCAACAGGGAAACCAGTACCTGTGCCGGGGCGGTATTTACCCTGGTACCAAATCTGGTTAAGGCCGTTTCCAGCCCTTCCAAATCAGCCTCCTGTTCCAGCTGTTGCAGGTAAGGTAAGAGGGCAGGGCCAGCAAAGCGCTTCCAGTAGGATAAAGTCTGGGCACAGCTAAACCCCGCTCCCAGCAAAACCCTGACCCCATCAATTAAATTGGGCATTTCCCGTTGTAGTTGTTGCCGCTGGCGCAAATAAACACGGCGCTTTTTTATAAGAGGCCAGTGAATGAGCAATATCCCCATCCCCGTCCAGTAAATCAGTATGGAAACTTTATGTTTAAATATGGCCAGTAAGATACCGGTAAAAACCACTAACAACCCCAGTCCGGCAGTTCTTTTTATTTCCCGCAGCAAGGCAGGTTGCAGTTCTCCGCCCAGCCAGTTTAATCTCTGCTTATACCAGTACAGCAAATATTTTTCCATCAATCTGGTAGTCAAATCCTTTTCCTCTGAGGGCAGAAACCCTATGCGCTGGATCAGCTCCAGGCGTTTTTGCTCCCTGGAGTTATAGCTTGTCAGGATTTTTTTTAATATGGTTTTAACCAGCCAGCCGCTGGCCAAAGCCAGCAAAGCAATTAGCAGCTTTATCACCGTGCCATATCCTCCCATTCCTGCGGGGAAACCACCCTGTCTACCAGATAAGCCGCCAGCGCAGTTATAAAAAGCACCAGGGAAAGAGCTCCCTTGCCCAGGGCAGTATCCATTAATAAATAGATGAATTCAGGCTGCAATAGATAAAAGGTCAACAAAAAGCCAGGTACCAGTAAGATTAAAAGCCAGGCCTGGGCGATATAACCTTTTAGTTCCGCCATACCCTCTTCCCTTAAAAGCTGTCGTTCCTGTAAGGACTCTGGCACCTGTAACATGATGTCTTTGATGTTTCCCCCTGTCTGTTCTGCCAGGCTAATAATGCGGCAGAAGAAACGAACATCATCATGGGGAATGCGTTCCTCCAATCGGGCCATAGCTTCATTTGTGGACAAGCCGGCCAGTTCCCAGTCAGCCAGCAATTCTTGCAAGACTGACTTCAGCGGTTCAGGAGCTGTTTGGGCAGTCTGCACAAAAGCATGATAGACATTATTACAAACTCCATATAAAGAAGCCAGCTGGTAAAGGCAAGCTACCATCTGTTCTACCAGCCGTTGTTGCTGGCGAATCAACTGTTTACGATAAAAGAAATAGGGCAATGCTCCACCACAAAAAATCAGAAGAATAACAATGAAATTGCTTCCACTCAAAAAACCAACGCCAGCTCCCAGCAGTACCCCACCCAGCACCAGAACTACCTGTTTGGGAAGCTTCCTGTAAAGGGTGGCAATTAACTCAAGTTCATTTTCACGAAAAGCCCACCAGACCAGCAAACAAGCCGAAACGGCCAAAAACAGCTCAGCTGCTAGCAGCATAAAATCTGTCCTCCTCGAAGTAAAAGACATCCTCCAGCCAGGGTTCCCCCTGCTGGTAGCCCCTGACAGCAGTTATTGCCAGCATCACCCTTTTACCATTACTCAATCTCTTCATGGTAACGATATAATCAAGGGTTTGACAGACCAAACGCATCACCAGTTCTGGATTCAAATCCATACTGTTACGCAATATCATCAATACCAGCCGCTGAATTGCCTGCAAGGCATTATTGGCATGCAAAGTGCCCATACTGCCTTCATGGCCGGTATTCATCGCTTCCAGCAGTTCCAGGGCCTCTTTGCCTCGCACTTCCCCGACAATCAAGCGGTCAGGCCGCATGCGCAATGCATTGAGTAAGAGATCATAAAGAGTAATCGGGAACTCCTTGCTTTTTCTGGCTTCCAGGCTGACTACATGGGGATGAAGCTGCTTCAGCTTCAGCTCATCCACATCTTCAATGGTAACCAGCCGTTCATGGGATGGAATATAGGCACAGATGGAACGCAGAGTGCTGGTCTTGCCCGAGCTGGTACCGCCGACCAACAGGATATTGGCCCGGTTATTTACTGCTTCTCGTAGAAAATCCAGCATTTCCCGACTGCAAGTCCCCAGCTCCAGCAAATTCTCCGGGGTATAAAAGCGCACCGGAAACTTTCTGATGGTAACACAGGTTCCGTGCACAGCAATGGGGCTCAAAACCGCATTTAAGCGACTGCCATCAGCCAAACGAGCATCTACATAGGGATTGGCCAGGTCCAGGCTTCTTCCCACCGGAGCCAGAATTTTACGCACTACATTGATTAGCTGTTCTTCTGAAGCAAACTGCCGACTGGTTTTCTGAATCTGACCATTTATTTCAATATAGATTTCCTGATAGTTATTAACCATGATTTCATTGATATCGGGATTGGCCAGCAAGTCATCCAGCGGTCCATAACCGCAAATTTCCTGGATACAATACTGTTTGATTTTTTCCAGATCGGGGAGTAAATAGCCTGTCTCTCCAGTCAAATAGTCCTGGATGATCTGGGCAACAGCCTGTTTTTTCTCCCGGTCAGTCAGTGAAAGTCCTACCAGCTGGCTGTGATTTTTTAGCAAATAATCCTTTACCTCATTCAGTAAACGGTTATATCCCGTTAATTCTCCTTCGGTATCAGCTTTTTCCAGCCTGGCCTTGGCCAGCTCGGTAAGGAGATCAACGATGGCCATAATCTACCACCTCTTCCTGCTGGCTGAGGCTGATAGGCTGGAAAGAGAGTCCTGAGATTTTCCTCCCAGCTCGCCTCCTTTTCCTTCAGTTTAAACCAGGGATGCTCACCGGCCAGCAAGTGCTCAAATATTTCACTGCCCAGGTCAGGAAAGAGCTTGCCCCAGCGACCGGGCAATATTTCCATCATGGTTGAAAGTGCCGGTTTAACAGCGGCATTGATTCCGTTAGGCCAGTAGTAGATTTTCCCACTATCCATATTCAACCTCTGCCATAATTGCAAGTAGCGTTTGATGGCCAGCAACTGACAATAGTCCTGATTCACCGGAATAATAACTTCACTGGCTTCCTGTAATGCGATATATGTACTTACCAGTTTTAAGTCACTGGCAGTGTCAATTATGATGACATCAAAACAGCTTTTCATTCTGTTGATAAAAGAGCGAAACTGTTCCGGTTCAAACTGGCTGTAACTTTCAGGTCGGCAATAGATCGTCCCGCTGTAGATAATAAGGTTAGGCCAGAGGGGATGGGGCTGCCCCAGAGCCTGAATCCGGCTTTCTTCTCCCGAGCGAATAGCTTTGTGCAAGGGAAACTGTTTGTTTTCCACCCCCAGCCAGTAGGGAGCACACAGATTATTTAAATCCCCATCCAGAAACCCCACATTCAGTCCTTTTTGCGCCAGTGCCAATGCTACCCCGCTGGCCAGAAAGGTTTTCCCTGTACCGGGTTTGGGATTCCAGAAAACCAGAATTTTTTGCTTGTAGACCAGTTTTGGTGCTGGCATCATTTCAGTAACTTTTGGGGCTTCTTCCCCGGGTTCTTCCACCAGTTGCTCCAGCAGCTGCTCCGCCGAGACGGTATCCTGCCAGCTCCTGGGATTAGCAATCAAATCCAGTAAATCCTTCTTTTTAAAGACACCAGGCAGAATATCGTAAATGCCCATTTTTAGCAGGTCATCAGAAGTAACAGGGTTATTTTCATCGGTAATGATATAGATCAGGCGCAGATCCGGATATTCCAGCCGGATCCTCTTACTGGTACGCAGATGAGGATCCAGCTCATCTGCTATAATCACCAGATCTGGCCCGGTTAGCTTGATTTGCTCCAGCACATCTTCGGCAAATAAGGCCAACCCAACCAGTTCCCAGTCTTTTCTTTCCGTAATCACCGGAGCCAGAATATCATCACCGGTAGCCAGCATGATGCGCAAACTTCATCCCTCCCTCACTCCAGGCGGGTACTGCCAGCCAGCACCAGTTCACCCAGGACCTCATAACGCAAAACCTCAGCTACCCGTTTCTGTTCTATTGCCAAAAGCACTGCACCAGGCATGAGGCGCCCACCCTTATCCAGCACGTCTTTTTGTCTCTGCTCAAAGTCCCGCCCCTGATCATCCAGCACCCCCAGTACGGTAATGCCACTGAGCAACGGCTGACTGTACACCAGCCCACTGTTTTTATCCTGCCAGCGCACAAAAATATCCACCTTATCCCCTTTATGTAATCTCCCGCCCAGAGAATTGGTGAGAGTGGCCTTGATCGCAACCACCCTTTGATCCGGTCCGACCTGAAGCTCGCCCTGCCCTGACTTGACGGCGGTTTCACTGATCTGCTGACCGGCCAGAAGAGGGTAAGCAGCTCTCTTTCCTACCAGTGCGCCAGGATTGCGGATCACACCGGGGATGACCCCTTTTCGGGGTATTTCTTCCACTTTCACCGAATCAGCACTAAAGAGCTCACCGGATTTTATATTCCTGGTAGCTACCACGGCAGTTTCCGGCTGAATCATACTATTAACGTATTTTTGCAATAACAAAAAGCTCACAAGAGCAAATAATATAGCCAGCACCAAACTCAGATTCTTTTTTAGAAAACTTTTCTCCACCACCATGTCACCTGTTTCCTTCCCACATTTTCAAATATGGATAGGGGTTGGTAGCCTGTCCATCAATATAAATGCCAAAGTGAAGATGGGGCGGAAACCGCCCGGTCGTTCCCACCGGTCCATAACCGGAGTTGCCTGCATACCCCAGAATTTCTCCTTTGCTTACCCTTTTCCCCGGATAAATCCCTGCAGCATAGGAAGAAAGATGGGCATAGTAATAATAGATTCCATCTTCTCCGCGTAAGCCGATACGCCAGCCACCATAAGTATTCCAGCCCAGCTTTTCGATTAGACCATCGGTAACGGCAATTAATGGAGTGCCCCAGAGAGCAAAAATATCAGTGCCCTCATGCTGGCGCTCACCACCAAAACTGCGAGGTGCCCCCCAGGAATCGCTGTAGTTATAGCTACCCAGCACAGGAAAAACATATTTGCCCAGTAGCTGCCCCTTACCCACCTCCTCCCACTGTATCTGTTCCCTGACAGTAGGAAATTCCAGTTTCACTGTTACCCCATTGGCCTCAAGCAGTATCCAGAAAATACAGATATAAACCCCTAAAAACATAAGCAACCCCAGGATCAGAACCAGCAGGAAAAAGCCCAGCCAGCGTTGCTGGCTACCGAGAACAGTAAATTTCATGTTCATATTCACTGGCCACCACATTAATTCCATACTTTTGCATACCATCAGTCATAGCTACCCGCACCAGGGCCTCCCCCCGCCCTGCTTGCTGGATGAATTCCCGCTCAAAATCGGTCAGGCAAAACTGTTGACTGACCTGGTCAAGGGCAGCTTCATGCTGGCGCAGGAGAATTTGCACGGCAGAATTAAGGGCAACCGCTCTGCCCTCCTCGCTAAGCAAAAACTCATCCACATTCTGACTGATGGTAAGTAAACCGGCATTATACTTGCGGCACTGCCTGGCAAAGCGGGCCATAATGCTGGCGGTATCCCGATATTTCAAAAGTAAATGGGCCTCATCCAGTACCAGCCTGATCTTTCTCTGGTCCCGCTGGCGTTTCATTTTACCCCAGCAATAGCCAGCGATTACATAAGCAGCCACTGCCTTCACTTCCTCCTGGTCCAGACCCTTCAGGACAAAACAGACCAGAGGGTTTTTGAGATTAAGGTCAGTATGGCAGTTAAAGAGATTTACAGCTCCATAAACCCAGCGATAGAGTCCCTGACACAGGATGCGGGCTTCCGGATCTTCCATTTCAGCCAGCTGCTGATAAACATCAGTCAACAGGGGTTGGCGTCTTTTCTTGCCAACGATAACTATCTCTTCTTGTCCAATAGCTGCCCCCCGGTTCAGGGGCATAGTGCTGCGGGCCTGATAGGCTCTGATGAGGGCTTGCTCCAGTAATCCTCTTTGAACCGGACCAAGTTCCCCCAGCATTAAGCTGAACAGGCCCAGCAACCACTCAATCTTTTCGGCCAGCCCATTGCCTTCACTATCTCCCCAGAGCTCCAGGGGATTGATCCCCGCTCCCTGTTGCAGATCCAGTCTGACCAGTTCTCCCCCCAGTTCAGAGATCAAGGTGCCGTATTCATCTTCCGGGTCGATAACAATCAGGTCATTGCCATACCAGAAATGTTCCCGGGTGATCAGGGTTTTGGTCAAATAAGTTTTGCCGGCACCGCTCATGGCCATAATGGTTATATTGGCATTGGTCAGGGCAAAAGTGTCTATGGCCACCAGCTTACCGGTTTTGGCTTCAATGCCCAGCACCACTCCGGTATAACCGGTACCTACGGGAACATGCAGGGGATTGATGGCTGCCAGTGCCTCTGATGTGAAAGTATGCTGATATTGCAATAGATCCAGGCCAAGGGGCAGGACGGATAGCCAGGCTTCCGGTGCCTGCCAGATAGCCCGCCGGCTGATGATACCGGCACTGCCCAGTTCGGCTTCCACATCCCGCAGGCTGCTTTTTACTTCTTCTTCCGTCTCCCCCTGAACAGCCACATACCAGGAGAGCTGATACATCTTCTGTTCCCCGCGCACCAGACTATGACGCAACTCCTCAGCATCCTGGAAAACCACGGCCTCTTCTGGATCCAGTAAATAGTTCTTGCGGCGGGCATTTTCCAGGGTTGAACCCGCATTCACCTGCTGACGGGCCAGTTTTTTCATGGTGGTCAGCCGATCCAGCGGGACAAGGTGCAGACTGTGCCAGCAAGGTCCAGACCAGCGGAAAAGCCGTTGTAACCAGCCGATGGGCACTTCGTAAGGAAAAGCTAGACAATAAAGGTGCGCCTGATAATAACCATTAATCACCATGGTGCCAGCCAGCTGGTTGTGGCGCGCTGCTGCCGAAGGTAACAGCAGGCGCAACGGAAGAGGATCCTGCTGGGTTTCAGGTCTGGATTTCCGGGTTAAGTCAATGGTTTCTTCAGTTTTATCCATGGTTTTTCCTTTTTGCCATCTGCTAAAAATTTTTGCCACTCTATTTCCTGCCTTTCTGCCAGACCCGGATTAAGGCAACGGTAAAGAAAATCAAAAATTTCGATAGTATTCAGCCGTCTTATCCCGATCCCTTCTTTCCGGGCCAGTTGCTGAACCAGCCGACAGCGTTCATCCAATTCCTCCCGGGCCTGCTGCAAGGCCCCTTCCCTTACCTGGACCGCATCCCAGCCCAGAATCAGATAGATTTTTTTCTCTGCTACCTGTTTTTGCTGAACAGCCTGATAGAGCCAGCGCGCATAGGCTTTTAGCAATTTGATCCTCGATTCCATGAACTCCCGGGCCAGGAGCTGGTTCAATTTCTCCTCCAGGCTGGAAAGATCCACCGGCACGGGACGAACCAGAATTTGTAACGGAAAGTTCAAGCCGTCCATCAAACGGGCAAAAGCCAGGTCAAATTGATGGCACTTTTCCCAATCATAAAGACCCAGGCTGGGAGGTTGAACTTCCAGAATAGCCCGATATCTATCCCTGGATAAAATTACAAGCTCATCCTCTACCCTGGTTATACCCAGCAATTGTTTAATACTTGCCGGCATATTTTTCCCCTTCCCCCCAAACTGCTGGACGCATTTTATCAATCAGAAATAGCAAGGCTATTTTATATAGCGGCCAGCCCCGGGGCTTCCAGAAAACCAGTACCCCGCAGACAAGCATAATCAGAAAAATACTCAATACAAGAACCAGAATGTTTTTGACCAGATAGGTCAGGGCGATAATCAGCAAAATCCCGGCAAAACTCAGGATAACATCAAACCAGGAAATATAGTGGGTACCGTTGGACCAGACTTTGTCCGGATGATTCATGTTGCGCGGAATTTTATAGGTGTAATGCCTGTTCATGCTCAACCTCATCCTTATCCTTGATAGTGCTGGCTACCAGCTTGCGCAGCCAGAAGGGTGTTGCTGCCAGGAAGAGAAACAGGGTTATCCCCAGCAGTGTCTGGGAAATAGCCTGAGGCGAGCGAAATATAACTGTACCAAAGGCCGTTAAAATTAACAGCTGCAGAGGCTGACTGAAAACCCAGGTTAACAGTTCTTTTAACCAATTCCAGAAAAAGTGCTGGGTTTGCGGCCAAATCCAGAGCAAAGCCGCCACCGGTGCCAGCAAAGTGAGCAAATTGATCATGGCCAGGCGCAAAATAATCACAACTGCAGCGAATGTACTGCCAATAGCATAAAGAACCAGCAAAACCAGGTTGATGTTAACCCCTTCCTGTACCTTCAGCCCGGGCAGGAGCTGCTGCAGGGCCCCACCGACAGCATTCAGATTAAATAATCCCTGACACAGGGCACCATTTAGCCGTAAAACCATTTCCACCAGAGCCACAATACCATTGGCCAGCAGCAGGCCAAATAAAAGGCGCGGAATCAATTCTTTCAAAGACCTTTTCGCTGCCATAACCTGTAATCCCGCCTGCCAGAGCAGGCCCGCCCCGTAAAGAGTTAGGACAAATACAGCCAGTAAATTGACGATTAGCAAATAGCTTGTCCACCATTGCTGTAACCAGCCATTGTCCGAGAAGACATACTGCTGATAGCTTAAATAGCTCTGGATAAAAGCTACGATCTGATGGTTAGCTTCGAGCAGGATAGCTGAAAGGATGTAGGAGGTAAGTAAGGTAGCTTCTTGCGGTGTGAGGCCCTGATCTGATGAGATTTTGCTGATGATTTGGTCGATCACTGCACCGGTCACTGCCTCCCCAACAACAGGGGCAGCTGCGCTAATAACTTTTGCTAACCCACCGGCTGCAGGATTTGCCTGCGATTTACTGGCTATGCTCAATAGTATAAAGATGAAACAGAGACCAGTAAACAACAATTTCCATTTTCGCCTCATCTGGCCCATGCCGGTCACCTATTTCACAGCATTATATACAATTCCGACCATGACCCGGCTGGACACAACCAGCAATAACCCCAGCATTACGACAATCACGCTGGTCTTGCATTTTCGCAAATTCTCCGGACTCCAGCCACCCATGGTCAGTTTGATTCCGGTTACCCCCAGTCCCAGAATGGCTCCGAAAGCCCCGAGATACATCAGGATATCGGATAGACTGCTGACTTTTTCCCAGATATCCTGGATTTCCCCTGTCAGCATTTCAGCTTTTTTACTTTTAGCTGCCCAGGCGATACCATTTAGCGACAAAAGCTGCAGGAATGCGACATATTTCACTATTTCCCGCCAGAAAAAAGAGCGCCTTTTCGACATATTTAACCATCCTTTGTTGAAATTTCTTTTTCCTCCTCTTTTTGCCTGCCAGGCAATAACTATAATAACATGTCAGAATCTTTTTGACAATACTCTGGTTTGTTCAATTTTCAAACAAAAATACCGGGGTTTACCCGGTATGCTAGCCAAACAACTCCTGTAATGCCTGTTTTTTGCGCACAATCACCTCATCAATGCGTTCTAGATAAGCAATGGGGTCTTTCGGATTATAGGTATTGACTAAAGTGTAATCAGGTCTTACCCACTTTGAACCTGCCCCTGCGCCCAGGCCCAGGATTGTTTGTCTTTCCTCAATCATCTGGATGTTATAAAGACAGGCTTTACCCGGTACTGCAAAACCCACATTTTCCAGGGCACCTACCATTTGTTTTTGCCGGTAGAGATAATAGGGTTCTAACCCCTCTTCTTCAGCATAGCGGTAAACCCGGGCCAGCAACGCTTCCGCCTCTTCGGCCGAAGCCAGTTCCAGGCTCTGCCCCTGCCGTTTTGCCTCTGCCAGCAAGCTGGCTCTTTTTAAGGCCAGGGTATGGACTGTCAGATTTTCAGGGGCCAGCTCCCTGATGCTGGCCAGGGTAGCTTCCAGCTCCTCCCGCCCCTCGCCCGGTAGGCCGATAATCAGATCCATGTTCAAAACCGGAAAGCCCATTTGCCGGGCCAGCCGGACACATTCCACCACCTGTTCAGGAGTATGGGCCCGGCCGATTTTCTGCAGGGTTGCCTCATTCATGGTCTGCGGATTGATACTGATGCGGTTAACCCCGGCTGCCCGCAACAACTGCAATTTTTCTCTATTGATAGTATCAGGCCGACCTGCTTCCACAGTGAATTCCTCTGTCCCCGGTTGCAAAAGAGCTTGCTCGATGCCGGTCATCAACTGCCTGAGCTCCCGGGCATCCAGCGAAGTGGGCGTACCCCCGCCGACATAAATGGATTCCACCGTAAGCCCCAGCTCTCTGACCTGTTCTCCTAGTGCCGCCATCTCTTTCAATAAGGCCGCTAATACTGGTTCCGTCCACTTCTGCCAGCGCGCCAGGGGATAAGAAGGAAAGGAGCAATAAAGGCATTTTGTAGGACAAAAAGGAATACCTATGTAAATCCCGATCCGCTTCTGTTCCCGCTCCTGTCTTGCCAGTAGGGGACGCTGGCTCAGTGCAACTTGCAACAACAGCCCTGCCTTTTCTGCTGTCAGGCCATAACCGGTTTGCAACAAATCCCGAATTTCCCCGGGTTGATAACCGGCTGCCAGCATCCGATGTACGATTTTGGTGGGCCTGATTCCAGTCAGTACCCCCCAGGGCAGCTTGCCCGCTTCAGCGAAAGGCAACAGGGCCTCAAGGAGTGCCAGACGGCAAATCCGCCGCAGGCCGTTATAATCTTCTTCTGCCCGGTGCAGCTCGCGCTCCAGCCAGACCAGTTCTGATTGTCCCTCCTGGCAGATTTCCGTTTGTACCCTTATCTGTTGCCCTTCCCGCTCAAAGCTGAGATAGAGACACAGATCTGCCCCGGCAGGCCCAGGCAATAGTTCCACTTCCCCATAAATTGCTCTTAACAGATCTAGCACTACTTCTGCGTTGATGGGTTCCTGTCCTTGCCAGTAAATTTTCATCCCCATTGTTCCTCCTTGAATAAAGGCCGTAAAACAGCCAGAGCAGTTTCAGCCATTAAGCGGTAACCCTCCCGTCCGGGATGAACCCCATCGGGCAAGAGAGCGATACCGCCCTGTCTTTGAAAGGCAGCAAAGAAGTCAATCAGGATAATACCTTCCTCCGTGCAAAAATCCCGCTGCCAGGCCAGCAATTCCTGCAAGCGGGCACTGATTTCTGCCTCTTCTACCGGTAAGGGCAAACCTACCAGGGGTATAATATTATGCCGGCGCAAACCATCAATTATCTGCATAAAGGCCTGACAGCTTCTCTGGAAACGGTAGTGCAGCTGGTAAACATCATTGGTTCCTCCCAGTACCAGACAATGACTGGGCTGATATCCCAGCACATCCTTTTCCAGACGTCTGGCCATATCAGTAAGCGTATCTCCACAAATCCCTCTGTTTTCAATCTGTATCCCCAGTTCCTCCGCCACCCGGGCCACCCAGGACTCCCGGGGGCTATAGGGAAAGCCATAGGTCAGGGAATCGCCCAGTGCTACCCACATCCTTAAATCACCTCATGTTTTATCATACCATCCTGCATAGAAAAAAACCACGGGTAAAAACTATTGTAGAGCAATCCAGGAAAGGAGTGGGTTTATGACAGATACCAGAATCAGCTACCACGACTCGGTAGAGGAAATGGTGCAAAAAATCCGTGAAGACAACCTCACCACTGTTTTCGACCGCTATCAGGCCATGGAAAAAATCCGCTGCAAATTCTGTCTGCAAGGCCTGAGCTGCACCCTCTGCACTCAGGGACCCTGCCGTATTAGTGAGCAAGCCGGGATTACCCGGGGTGTCTGTGGTATCGATGGTGATGGTATGGCCATGCGCAATATGCTTCTGCGCAATATCATGGGTGCCGCTACCTACGGACACCATGCCTACTGGGCTTTCAAAACCCTGAAAGCCACAGCTGAAGGCAAGACCCCCTTTACCATCACCGACCAGAACAAACTGCGCTGGTTCTGTGAAACTGTTGGCATCAATACCAACCAGGACATAAACGCCATGGCTGCCCAGCTGGCTGATTTCCTCCTGGCTGAACAGCACAAAGACCATGATAGCCCCAGCATCATGGTAGAAAAATTCGCACCCAGCAAACGCAAAGAGGTCTGGAAAAAAATGGCCATCTATCCCGCTGGTGTAGTTTACGAAATTCAGGATGCCGTAGCCAGCTGTTTAACCAATGTCGACGGGGATTATGTTTCTCTGGCCAAAAAAGCACTGCGGCTGGGAATAGCCACCATCTACACCGCTCAGATCGGTCTGGAAATGGTCCAGGATATCCTGTATGGCACTCCTATGCCCCATGAAGTCAATGTGGACCTGGGCATTATGGATGGCGACTATGTCAATATCGTTTTCAATGGCCATCAGCCCTGGATCGGTGCCGCTACCCTGCAGTTGGCCCGCAGTGCCGATATCCAGAACAAGGCCAAAGCCGCCGGCGCCAGGGGTTTACGGATTGTCGGTTCTATCGAAACCGGCCAGGAATTGATTCAGCGTTTCCCGGTCGATGATGTATTTGTGGGCTTGATGGGCAACTGGCTGGCCATTGAACCATTACTGGCCACCGGTACTGTTGATGCCTTCGTCATGGAAGAAAACTGTTCACCTCCGCACCTGGGTGAATATGCAGAAAAATATCAGTTCACTCTGATCAGTGTCAATACCATCGTGCGTTTGCCCGGTCTCCACCATGCCCTGGATTATAAACCCATCGAAGCGACCAATATCGCCAACCGCGTCATAGATCTGGCCATCGAAAACTTCAAGGCTCGAAAAAACAGGGGGATTACTGCCAGGGTACCGCTAAAAACTCAGAAAGCCATTGCCGGTTTCTCCACTGAGGCCGTGCTGCAGGCCCTGGGCAACTCCCTGGATCCCCTGGTGGATGTAATCAAGGCCAACAAACTCAAAGGTGTTGTCGCTCTGGTCAACTGTACCACCTTGCGCAATGGACCCCATGATACCACTACCGTAGGTCTTACTAAAGAACTGATCAAGCGGGACATCCTGGTAGTAGCAGGCGGTTGCGGTGTACACGGTCTGGAAGTAGCAGGCCTCTGCAATCTAGATGCCATCAGCCAGGCAGGTCAGGGGCTGCAGGAAGTATGTAACCTGCTGAAGATTCCTCCGGTTTTACCCTTTGGCACCTGTACCGATACCGGCCGTATCTCCATGCTGGTAACAGCCCTGGCCGAACATCTGCAGGTGGATGTACCGCAACTTCCCATCGCCGTTACCGCACCAGAATGGATGGAGCAAAAGGCCACCATCGACGGCTTCTTTGCCGTAGCCTATGGTACCATCACGCACCTGTCACCCACGCCCTTTATTACCGGCGCACCCCGTTTGGTCCAGCTGCTGACCCAGGATGTGGAACAGCTGACCGGTGGCAAGGTTATACTAGGCGATGACCCGGTTCAGGTAGCCAGTGAGATCGAGCAGCATATCAATAACAAACGACAGGGCTTAGGACTGCCGGTATAACAGGCAACCGCCCCGCGGCCCAGAAGCCGGGGGCGGTTTTATTATTCGGCCAGCATTTTTAGCAGTTCTTCAAGATTATTAACCGGCGGCCGGCAGGCCTGCTTGTGACACACCATGTAAGTCAAAGGCTTGTCCTCGGGTTTAATAGTAATCACCAGTTCCGGCCGAAAACGCCGGGAAAGCTGGTAAATCAAGGTCTTAATTTCCGCTTCTTCCGGTCGCCCACTTATGGTAACTTCCAGGGGAGTTTGTTCTTCCAGCCAGCAAACCTGCAGGAAAAAGGTAGCAGCCATCGGCACCCTGTTAACAGCTGGAGCAAAAGCCTGCAGCTGTTTATCCAGCAGATCGCGCCATCTTTCCTGACCGGTTATGGCCCAGAGACGCCAGAAGTTATAAGCCATTACGGAGTTGCCCGCCGGCAGGGCATGATCATACACTTCTTTGGGTCTCAGAAATAACTCTTCACTATCGTGGCCGTAAAAGAAACAGCCGCCACTGGTATTATCCCAGAACAAATCCACTGTTTCCTCAGCCAGCTTTTCCGCCTTTTGCAAGTATTCGGACTTGAGAGTGGTAAGATAAAGTTCCAGTAGCCCCCAGGTCAGAAAGGCATAATCATCAAGATAAGCAGGATACTGCGCCTCTCCTTCCCGGTAGCGGGCTAATAGCCGACCATCTTCCCGGAAAAGATGGCGATAGATAAATTGGACTGCCTTAGCCGCAGCTCCAGTCCATTCCTCTTTTTGCCATACCCTGCCGGCAAAAGCTAAGGCAGCTATCATCAACCCATTCCAGGCCGTCAGGATTTTATCGTCTTTATAAGGAGGGATGCGCTGTAGCCGATGTCGGTACAATCTTTCTTTCTCCTGTTCAAACCCATCGACCCATCCGCTTTTGATTAAATTAGGGATGTTTTTACCTTCAAAATTGCCTTTAACCGTAATGTCATAGGCCTGACAAAAGGCTTGTCCCCGCCCTTCCCCCAGGATTTTTATGACCTCTCCCGGTTGCCAGACATAGTATTTGCCTTCTTCCCCCTCCGAATCAGCATCCTGAGCGGAATAAAATCCCCCTTCAGGATGGGTCATCTCCCGCAAGATATAAGTAATTATTTCGGTAACAATCCGGGCATAACGGGGATTATTGGTACACTGGTAGGCTTCTGAATAAAGATAAATCAGAAGGGCATTATCATAAAGCATTTTTTCAAAATGGGGTACTAACCAGTAACGGTCTGTGGAATAACGGCTAAACCCATATCCGATATGGTCATAAATTCCCCCTAAATACATGGCTTCCAGGGTCTTTTCTACCATCGCCAGGGCTTTCTCCTCACCCATTAGCCGCCAGTAACGCAACAAAAAACCGGCTATATGAGGAGTGGGAAATTTGGGCGGAGGCCCGAATCCCCCATACTCCGGGTCAAAGGAGCGAGCAAAATGTTGAAAGGCGGTCTCAAAGACATCCGGCTCGATAGTTTCCGGAGAAAGAAGGGGCTGCTCCTCTTGTAAAGACTGTACTATTCTCTCCCCTGCCGCCAGTAACTGCTCCCGTTCCTTTTGCCACAGCTGTGCGATGCGCTGCAGAATCTCCACCAGCCCCGGCATCCCATAACGACGCTGTTTGGGAAAATAGGTGCCAGCAAAAAAAGGTTTCTTATCAGGAGTCATTATGATCGTTAAAGGCCAGCCGCCCTGACCGGTCATCACCTGACAGACAGTCATATACACCTGATCTATATCCGGTCGTTCCTCTCTGTCCACCTTAACTGAGACAAAATATCGGTTAAGGATAGCCGCCACTTCTTCATCTTCAAAACTTTCCCGCTCCATGACATGACACCAGTGGCAGGTCGAATATCCAATGGATAGGAAAATGGGTTTATCTTCCTGTTTGGCTTTAGCAAAGGCTTCTTCACCCCAGGGATACCAGTCAACTGGATTATGGGCATGCTGGAGAAGATAGGGGGATTTGGCGCTAATTAACCTGTTTGCCAAAGGTATTACCTCCCATTTATTGCTTGCATTATTAAAACAGAATATAATTTAATTAAAGTAGAGATTAGATTTAGAGCTTAATTGTTAGTATAGTTGAAGTTCTGAGACAATATGCATTATTAGTGCTTATCCAGCTTATAAAACCAGGAGAGCGGAGGGATGTTGAAAATGAAAATGTTGATTAAAAAGCGGTATGTCTTCTTGCTGCTATTGCTTTTATTACCTCTCACTTTTGCTTTCAGCGGACAGCAAAATTATCTTCCCGCCAGAGTTCTTTCTGTTTCCGATGGCGACACTATCCATGTTTCATTGAATGGCAAAAATGAACGCGTAAGAATGATAGGAGTCAATACTCCGGAAATTGCCCATCCCGAACTGGGAATTAAGGAACAGCCCTACGGCCAGGCTGCCAAAAACTATACCAGCAAGGCCCTGCAGGGGCGCAAAGTTTTCCTGGAATTTGACGTGGAAAAGCGGGACAAATACGGTCGCCTGCTGGCCTATGTCTGGCTGGAAAAACCCTTTTCCAACCAGGAAACAGAAGCTAGAAAAAAGATGTTTAATGCTATTCTGCTTCAGAATGGCTATGCCCAGGTCATGACTATTCCACCCAATGTTAAGTATGCTGATTTTTTTGTGAAACTGCAACGGGAAGCTAGAAACCAGGGTAAAGGGCTCTGGGGTATCCCCGTAGTCAATAAGGTATCCTCTGCGGCTGTAAACACTAAAACCTATCTGGGCAATTCCAATACCAGAAAGTTTCATTTCCCCAGCTGTCAATGGGCGCAAAAAATCAGCCCTGCCCACCGCGTTTGGTTTAATAGCAGGGAACAAGCAGTAAAGGCAGGATATGCTCCCTGTAAAGTTTGTAAGCCGTAAAAAATAACTCGCCCGCTAATGATATGGAGGGTAGAAAAATATGATTAAACCCCCAAAATTACAAGCTGGAGATAAGGTAGCAGCAATAACCCTTTCATGGGGTGGTCCTGGAGTGTATAGACATAGATATGAAGCTGGTAAAAAGCAGTTTGAGGAAACTTTTAAGGTGAAAGAAAAAATTAACAAACCCTGCACATTTGCCCAGGAAAATCATATATATCTAATAGGCCAAAGCCTAAAATACTCCAAGGAGGTTCGAGAGTGAACAAAGGAATTCTACGGCGTCTTTTCCCGGGTGGGAACACTTGTCAGGGCTTCTATTCTCTCTATCATCACATGATTGAACCCGATGCTACCCGCATTTTCGTTATCAAGGGTGGCCCCGGGGTCGATAAGTCCACCTTCATGCGCCGTATCGGTGAAACCATGTTAGAACAGGGGTATGAAGTGGAATTTCACTGTTGTTCTTCCGATAATAATTCCCTGGATGGCGTAGTCATTCCCGCCCTGCGCATCGCTCTCCTCGATGGCACCGCTCCCCACAGGGTCGTGTTTACCCAAGAAACAGCGGACAAGCCTTCGAAGTAGTGGTTTTTAAATAAGGTTTACGGCGCATTCTCATTACCGGATCTTTCAGCCGTCGGCTAAAAGATGTCGCTTTTCCCCCGCCGGACGGTCGCTGCGTAGGCGCGACGGTCCGGCGGCCTTTTCTCACGCCGCCCAAATAGCTTTCCAATTCCTCTTGTCTCTATAATCTCTATTGTCTTTTTCAAGGAAGGAGAAAGGTAATAGGTATTTTCACCAACAACATATATGCTGCCTTCACCTCTCTGCACTCCTATGCTCACCTTTTTTCCTTCCCATTCAAAATTAATAAAATGCGAAGGAGTAGTCATCCCTTCTTGATTAGGCGAAACAATAACCTGCTGTAGATTTTCTACTATCTGTTGCACAAACTCTTTGTGACTGCTGTTATCAAGAACGTAAGTAGAGTTTGTTTCAATGCTTTCAATTGTGACTTTCGTAGTGTTTTGTAAACCTAATTTATCTGAGAGATTAACCGTGGCTGCTTGAAGTTGTTGGTTGGATGGAATTTGAGGAAGTTCAATGTAGGAGTCGGGAATAGCTGGGACGTGAGCAACAAAAGGTTTCTGTATGCCGTCCGAACTAGCTACTCCTTCAAAAACATAAATGGGTTGCAGATATTTTTGTTCAGCAGGTAGGCCATATTGGTAGTATGCCAAGTAAACCTCCCTTACAATTCCCTTAGAAGCGTCACCTTCAATTGAGATTGAAGCTTTCCCAGCCTGAAGTTCTTCAAAAGCTTGTTGTATGGACTTGAGGGGGAATACGCGGTACGGTTTCCAATGCCTTAATGAATTATGGATTCCGAGAACCTCACCCTTATCTCCAATAAATACAGACAGCCGGTTTACCCCAAGTATATCCATGTCGTTAATTTTTCGGGTAAAGTTCACCATCATAGTTTTCGGAACCTCGGGACCAGGAATACCATCCTTCCCTATTCTAGCTACCTTTTCATAAGTGACCGATTCAAGATACAAGTCTTGGGAGTAAATGCCTAGCTGTTTCAGATAATTAATAGCGATTTCAACTCCCTCATCTTTAGTCGGTAAATCTGGATTATTGCCATTATCAATAAATAGCTTGTTATACTTGCCGAATGCAAATGTTCCACTTTTGGGGTATACAACCAGCAACCGCTTATTGTTGTCCTCCACGCCGAAATTGCCTTCCTTTGTAGTTTTAACGGGACCTACTAAGCCGAACTTTGAGGCCAACTTTTTGACCTCCTCTTGGGTCGTCCATTTTGATTCGGCTTTATAAACCATTAATTGCTTAGGCAGACCCGAGGGGACAACTCCCATCTCGAAGGTCATATTTGGAACAGGAGCACCCATGATAGCCAATTGAATGGGTGGCAGCTTCTCTTCTTTAAGCGTAGTTAGGTTCAGAAAGCTAAAGGCAAGTAGCAAACCTACCAAAGGCAGACTGAGAAATATCAACTTATAAAATCTCATTGTTTTGCCTCCTTGGATAAGAATAAGACTTATTTTTAAACAATTGAACAACTAGGGGGTATATACAGTCTGGTCCCCACTTTTCTGCTATAGCGACTTTGTCGGCTAGCGAGTGATTACTCTAACCCTCAGATCTCTAAGAATAGCTAGCTCTAGCTCCTTTTCTGCCAAGAGCCTTTTTAGCCGGTCATTTTCGGTGCTGACTGCTTTAAGCCTTTTTTCGAGTTCTTCTAGGCGTTGTTTCTCAGCTTTTAGGGAGAGGTTTTAGAGAGCCGTTCTTGCGCTTCTTTTTAATCCACGTATAGATAGTGTTCTCGGAGATTTGGTGACGCCTGGCGACCAGGGCTACGTTGCCGACCTCCCGGCATTCAGCCAAGATTTGCTCTTTGAATTCCTCGGTGTACTGTCTCATTGACCCTACCCCCCTAAGGCGATTATAGCTTCTACACGGAGATTTTCCAAATTGCTTAGGGGGCTAAATAATATGTCAACATGGTGGTAAGCCATATTACCAACTTGCAGGTAAGGCACCATCCTTACATAACAGCAAAGAATTATCCCAGCAAGGCAATATCTCGCGAGGCAGTAAGGAAGCATCCCAGCATATCAGCAAATAGTTTCTTCGCCAAACACCATCCCCACATATCAACACGGGCTCTCCTGCTCTGCGGGATAACGGCATGAGCGATGGGCCTGTTTCTCTCACACCGCCCGACCACCAGAAGCGGCGCGAGAATTTGCCGGCATGCCCGGTACTATTTGCCTAAAAAAGTTGAGCGAGCAGCCTCCGCCATAGGCTGCTCGCTCCGTAGGATAAACCCGTAAAAACGCTTGCTGCTTTTATTTTATGCCAATAAAGGGCCTTTTTGCAACCTTTTTAACGCCGCCCGGCGGCGCGAGATTAGTATCAAGATGGTTTCTAGATTTATCTATCTTTTTCTAGAACGTTTCTAGAAACGGAGTTGCTATGTTAACCATAATGATAACCCCTACGCCCGAATTCCCGCTGATAGAACTCATAGAGTTCTTCAGTGGAACTAAATTCAGGAATAGGCCCTACCAAATGAGAGCGCACTTTTTTGTTATATTCTTCAAGTGTAAGAGCCTTAAACTCTATGAGCCCGAAGTCTTTGAGCCCTTCCTCAAAAGTGTCTTCCACGCTATGCCAGATAAAACCGTCCTTAGTCTCCTTCACAAGTTTCCCAAAGAATTGGTGCCCGCGGTTGGTGTCGTGAAAGCCAACCCAGTCATCATGAACTTCAACCCCAATGGCCAGCATTAAGGGAGGCCGTAATCCAAATGAACTGTCTTTTACGAGATATAACACCTTATCGCTAATCATTCATATCAACTCCTGCGCTCGCTTGGCGGTCTCACTATGCCAAAAACATCTGTTTCTTGTCACGCCGCTCTTTTTGGGCGGCGCGAGATTTTCTTCGCGCCGCTGCATCGCTCACGCCGCTGGACTTAATTTTACGAGCGGCGTGAACTCATTTTGTTTTAATGCGTCACTTGCCCGGTTTAAGGTCAATCGGGTTACCTTTCTCATCAACAGGTTGCCCTTCGACTTTTAGGAGTTTGCCATTTTCATCTCGCAACTGCATCTATTCCCACTAGTGCTACCCGTTTCTATCCAGGACGAGGTAAGTTTTGTAAACCTTCTTAGGTCCAACTACTACTCCAGACCCACCGAGGTTGTGACCACTCTTTTGACAGGATAGTCACCATGTTTTTGATATACTGGTTCTTTATGTAAATGTCATTTGTCTGGGTTGTCATCCACCAGTTCTAGCACAGCTTCTACCTCGGCAGTAACCTTGATTTTATCTGGAGGAATAACGTTTTCTGGCCTTTCAGCTTGATAAGGGGAGCTTTCACGTAGAATATAGTACCTGCTATCATCCGAACGGCAATTACCAGAAACGCGAATAACTGGGCCTACCTTTACTCCAAGTCCTGCAGCAATAGCCTTGGCTCTTTCTACCGCGTTTTGGGCTGCATTCGTTAGTGCTTCTTGTTCCAAAGCCGATTTGTCCTCGTATGTAAAATTAAAGTAGTCAATGTTTTTTACTCCGGCTTTAACGGCCGCATCAATAATTCGCGTAACCAGGGACAGGTCGCTGGTCTTAACCAGAAGAGCATTGGAAGCCTGGTAACCTTTGAAAACACGCGAGTTTTTTTCCCACTGATAATGAGGGAATAATGAGTAATTTCTAGTCTCGATGTCTTTGTTCGGTATTCCGAGGGACAGCAATTCTCCCAACAGTTTCTGGGTTACACCAGCCACCAGTTCCTGAGCTTGATTGGCTTCCGGTTGGATAAAGGTGATATTGAGCCCGACTTCAGCAATATTGGGCTTGGCAGAAGCTTCTCCGTAACCGGATACAACTATTTTCCTAAGCATAAGCACACCTCCCCAGCATGCGAAGTACTTTCAGCAGTCACCCCTGGGAACACCAGGGGTTCTTTACCATATATATCCAATGGACTATATAATAAGCTTCAACGACGGGTGAGACTATCACCCGTTACTGCTGCCCACAGCAATAATATCTTGCAACATACCCCGGTGTATCTCATCATCCCGTTTGATAATGTAGTGGATGGAATTCAGTTTTTCAAAGAGTTCGCGGGCGGCTTGCTCTTTAGCTACCACATTGGAGTGCGCGGTTTGTTCTGCCTTTTTACCTCAACCACTGCCCAACCATTATTTTTGAGTTTAAGTATAAAGTCTGGGTAATAACGTCTCCAGCGTCCTTCCTGCTCATCGTAATACTCTAGTAAAACTCAAAAGCGTCCACCTGCGGTGGGCGCAAAAAGCCAACCTCCCGGATGTGGCGCAAGATGTTCTGGGTCTCGGAGGATACCTTTTTAAAAAAGTCCCTCTCGTAAAATCGCTCGTTCTCTTCCTGCCGCAAGCGTTTCCCAACAAATTCAGCACTGGAGTAGCCCCGGCATTGCTCAAAAGCCTGCCACAGTTGGTCAAGAAAAGAAATTGCGCTCATCATACCACCTCAACCTTCGCTTGCCGGGTAAGCAGCATAAAATCGTGTTTAGTGACACGTCCTGTGCCTTGCACAAACCAGGCCCAGCGTTTTGAAGGGTCACGCCCTTGGAAAGCATCCAGTTTCGCCCTTAGCTCGGCGCTTAAAACAACGGGATTTTCGGTATAGATGCTGACGGAATCCACCTCGAAGACGTAAGAATACTTCTCGGGATGCTTTACCAACGGGTGATGTTTTTGCATGGGGGGTAATTTTACCCTGGCGTGGGCTACCACGCCCGTCGCGGTGGCATAAAAACAAATCCAGTCGCCCGGCTTAACTTTCCGCCCCAGGGATTTTTCGCTGACGGCGTAAATTCCTGCGCCAAGGAGTTTTTTTATACGTTCTTCTGCGGTTTGAGTGTCATCGGACGCTACCGGAGAGCGAGGTAATACTGAACGTCAACACCTTCGGGCTCCGATTAAGGTTCATTAGGAGTTTCTTCCTGCGGCTGTTGTATGCCTTCGCCGGCAGTGCGGATTTCTTTCGCTACCAGGCCGGCCATCAGTTCAATCAGGGAATCCACTATAGGCCCCGTTGGCCGGAGAACAGTTAAAACAGCCTCGTGTTCCATTTCGTAATCGGCTAAGAGTTCAGCCAGGGTAAGCAGTTTATCAACGGTAATAACCCGTAACTGGTGGGTGCGCTTCTCAGCAATGATGGAGTTTTCCAGTTGCTTCAGTTCAGCATCACTGCGCCCTACTACATAAAGGCCCAAAGCGTGGTCCCAGTCGGGTATCTTTTGTTCGGATATAAGCCGGTCTATGTAACCGAGGAGAGTAGCCGTTTTTATGGCATAAACATCGGTTGTTTTCACTTCTACGACGATATAAAGGCCGGAAGGGGACTTCCACACGCCGTCAAACCCGATTTCCGCCTGGACGCCCTTATATCTGCCAAAGGTTACGTCAAAGCCCAGCAGGCGGCCCAAGTGGTTCACCAGGTCTTGTAAGGCCCGGTTGTATTGCTCCCCGGAACTACGCAGGCACTCTTCCACGTAATCGCGTACAGCGCCAACGCTGGTCAAATTTTGGGACAAGAAACGGCGGAAGCGTTCTCTTGGCGTTTTCTCGCCTGGAGCGTCATCAAGGTCGCCAACCAGTTCTAACACCTGTTCCAGTGGCATCATCTTGCTCCCACCTCCAAGACCTCAAAATACTCCTCCGACAGCACGTCCACAATCTTAACTGCAATTTTCTACCCGAGTGCGGAGGGGACCTGTATCCATATTTTGCAGTAACCCAGACTAAAGGACTAAATTTGGACTCAAACTATAGAATTAGTCAAACTCGCCGGTTTTTCGGGTAATATCACATAACCACCTTCAAACACACGCCTCATCTCTTTTTCGGTCAAAGCCCGTGGCCAGCCGTGAAAAATAACAACGCCGTTTATTTGATTGGCTCCATTTCGGTCTGAGCCTATCCAAAGCCTGCTTTCTGCAGGCACTTTCTGCCAGCGTCGTCGGATCGTCTGTAATTTTCCATCCAGCATAAAAGTAAATCCCTGGACTATGTCCCAGGTTACAATGCATAGGAAGGCATCGCTGTCATCTATGTATCGACGAAACGTAAGCACTATAGGACTCTCGTATACCTCTATACGCATCTTCAACTGGAAGCGTGCTGGTTCATACCAAATACTGAATACCCCGGGGAAATCGAGAACGACGAAGGGGCAGCCAGCATGCTGGATAGTCTTGCTGGTCCATTGTGGATCCACTCCTATAGCGAATGTTCCTACAGTTATACTAATTGCAATTCTCGGAAGTTGTTCTTCGCGAAAGGGGCTGGTCAATATCCCTGGGAAGACCCGCGGACTGCGATAGCCCGCTAACCGTTTTTTTGCCGACGAGGATAGGAAATGCTTCCAATCCAAAGTTACCAAGTAATCTGCACAACCGGCTTCAGCTCCAGCTAAAACGTGACGATCATTCGGGTCGGCTATTGTAGTATACTTTTCTATATCCTTGTCTGAAACTTCGACCACTTCTAGATGGCGCGCTAACTCATCGAATTTCCTTTGGAGTCCTGGATGATGTTCTAGTTTCCGGTTGCATTCGCAAAGAACTCTTTGTGAAACGACGCCCAACATCTTACCTTCTTTGCATCGCCGCAATAGTATGGCTGAATCAGAATGCTCATGACAAACAGCGGTTAACAAAACGCTTGAATCCAGAAAAACCCTCTCTCTTGTACGTTCAGCAACATTACTCCTGGGTTTTTCTCTTTCTTCTATCATCTTACCGCCACCTCGATTGTTTCACGGACAAATCAGCCATTTTTCAAAGGGTCGTTTGCTGAGCGGATCCCATCTACAGAACTACCAAAAGCAATGCTGGCGAGATGGATCGGCTATGTTCCTGGGGCCGAAGTCAGCCACCACCAGCGCGAGGGCCTTGCGGACAGCTTCGGGGGCATAGGCGTAAACTTCTTCCTCGCCGACGGGGGTTTTGGTGTCAGGGTGAGTTCCTTCGCAGATTAAGGCCAGCGGTTCCAGCCTGGCCACATCCTCCATAAACGCCTTCGTATAGGCGGCGCGACCGCCGTGGAGGCGCAGGTCGCCGGTATAGATAATCCATCCTTCGGAGGTTTTGATGCCGAAGGCCCCGGCCCCCGGAATGGGGTGGTCTACGGCCAGTGCTTTACTATAAGGTTGCCAATTCGTACTTCCTGGGACTGGTAGGGTTCTAACGCACGGCAGTTCAGGACCCTGTAGGAGCCGGGCTGGGACCAAAAAGTATTGACCGTCGGGCTGACACCGCAGACGTCCGTGACGATGTAGCGCCGCTGTTCATAAGGCACTTTCTTGTTCGGTATTCCGAGGGACAGCAATTCTGCCAACAGTTTCTGGGTTACACCAGCCACCAGTTCCTGAGCTTGATTAGCTTCCGGATATGCCACTCTTCAGCCAGTCGTTCGAAGTGTCATTATCGGAAACAACGATGAACTATTATCTCCCTCTGTTTTGCCCTCAAGCAGGCACTTGAGAAATCCCTCAGGGCCTCCTGAGCCCAGTTTGTAAGCACCCGATATTCGCATGGAGGCATGGTAAGAAGGAGTGAATCCGGCGCCAAGTACGCGCTTCTCGCCCAGTATTGTCCAGCATAGTGCAAGCTTCTCGCGTGCAAGAAACTCCGTCAGCCTGTCAAGTCGCATCAGGAGGGCGCTCGGACCGTCCTCGTGCGCTGTTGGGTCGAAAGCTGTTAGCCGCCCCGATGCGTCAACGAAGTCAGCGCCCTTCCCTGTCCACCGCAGTCCGAGACCAGCCACCAGGTCGATAGCTGGAAGTCGAAGCGTATAGCTCTCGTCAACCGAGCAGTCGAAGTCGCCGATTTCCCGTAGATACTCGAATGACGCTACCTTTACCTTCACAGGACAATCCTCACGCGGCTGAGTCCACCCTTCGTCGCCATAGTATGGTTGCTGAAAATAGCGGAACGCTGGCGACCACCCGTACTCCCCAAGAAACATCCGATAGACCTCAGGTGGCTCCGGCATCCAGCGCCCCCAGAAGTCTACGTCCTCAGCCCACTCCATGAAGGCCTCAACGTCTTCTCTCCGGATAAGATAGCCAGTGCATATATACCAGAGTTCCCTCCGTTCAATGTCGGTAGGTTCGCGATCTGCAGGAGGTTTCTGTTGCCAACTGAAGTACCCCTGCAAGTTCACCCACCGTGAGCCGTCTTCCGGGCTCTCAACAATCAAAAGTTCCTGTACCGGCGGAAGGTCGTCGTAGAATTTGACCCATTCGAGAGGATTTTCAGGAGTGTCCCAGTTGTCGTATGTGACTGGTCCCCACCAGGCTGGCGAATGCCCGACCCAGGATGTCCCGCCAGGAGTCGATCGGAGCGTGCACGACGGATCGATATCACGCAAATGTTCCTGCCATGGGCCTTCGTAGGTTTTGTCGCCTCCATTTTCGTGGTACTGTTCGCGGTACTGAAAGTGATCAGCCACAAATGCCATGATCTCGTGATAAGCAATCCACTGGTACTTTTTCCCAATCCGTTCTGCCTTACGGGCTTCACGGCCTCGGTAGCCGATAACGAACCGATCAAAGTAACCAAAGCGTTCTGTGGTCCAACCGAGATCAAACACGCGCCAAAGGACATATCGCTGGATCAGGCGTAAATCGAAGCGTGGCGGATCAGTCGCGCGTTCCTTTGCTTCGAGAATCTCTATAAGTCGTTGGACATGTTCTTTAGTAAGTGCTGCCTTTAAATTATCGAACGCAGTCTCTCGTTTATGCTGGAGCGTCTGAATCTGTGGGGGGAGGCTTGCCTCGCATTCCTCACTACCGAATCGTTCCGTGAATGTTTTTAAAGTTGACCACAGCATGGCCTCTTCAAGCACCTTGTCTACGGAGTCAAACGCCTTCCAAGCTTTCTTCTCCTCTTCGGAAAACTCAGCGATAAGTACAGCCAAACGCTCGTCCGGAGGTTGCCAGGCAGGCTCATCGAGCCTGAGAGAAAGCCAGTTAGTTGAAACTGTGTTTGTACCGATAACATACCATGCGAAGTCGTCGTCCATCACCGAGCTGCCGATTCGGTTACGCGCCCACTCGAGGTCACCACTATCATGTGATCCGCGAGACCAATCCGGCAGGAGGGGCTTGATTTCCTCCTCCGTAGGAATGGCTGGCCATATGCTTCTATACGGCGGACGAATACGCCCAACTTCGACATCAATCTTTGCTCCCAGGTTAAGCGCGCGTTCGACTACTCCACGTGCATAGTCACGAAGGAGGACGTGGGGCGGCGGGGCACCGTTCGCGAACACCCGGTTGTACACGCACACCGCTAGAGCGCCGACTTGTTCCGGGTCGTGACTCTTCATCGCCGTCCCGTACGCGACAGCATAGACCCGTTCAGCTACATAGGGGTCATCGACGTCTGCAAACCGTTCAACGAGCCTGATTACTGCATCCAGACGACCGGTCAAAAGACTCACGAGCGCCTTTGTTGCCCGGTCGCGGAGAAAGCGGTTTGAAGTCGTCAGCATCCAGGCCAGCGTAGTCGCACACAGGTCAATCACTTCATCGTCAAGAGTGTCATTAGAGGTGACAGTTGATGCCCAGTCAACAAGCCGGTCCACTGCTCCCTGAGATCCCCAGCTGTAATGTAGGTAGATACTCCACCATTCGTCTCGGTCTGGCATCGAGTCCCGGCGCAGCTGCTGATCGAGAAAATTGGCGTTGAAAGGGTGCTCTGCCAGAATGGCAACGGTAAGGAGAACGTCGAGGGTTTCGTGTAGATCGTGTTCTGTCCTAATTAGGTCGTTCAAGATTTTGCCCGTAGTATCGGAAAATGCTTTAGGATCACGCCAGATAAGGCTCTGTCGAAAAGCCTCACCGATATTCCACCGATCCTTGAGTACCGGAGCAAGCTCTAAGAGTTCTTGCCCCGTGCGTTCGGCAATTTGGACGCAAAGCGCCTCAAGTAACCCAGGGGAGACGTAATGCTTTGAGTCGTACAAGAATCCTAACGGAGCATGTTGTGCAAAGGCGGCCTCAGGGGCTTGTACGTCCAAATGCTTGTCGAGCAAAAATTTGGCGATCAAATGATCTGCGAGACGCTCGTAGGCAATAAAGACAATTTCTTCCTGCCCTACATCCTTGTGCGTTAGGACATCCTCAACCAGGACTCCCTCAGCAACTAACCCACGGTAGAGTGAACGCTCAAAACTGCGTCCTGGCAGAAACGCGTTCACCAATTCCTCAGCTTGTGTTAACGGGAGCCAGTGCTCTCCTGTCTTTACAAGCGCTTCTGCAAATTTATTGAGGGCTTGGCGCACAAGTGGACGTTTGGGGTGGAAGCCAAGCTCACGCGCCAGTTGACTGTTAATTGCGTCGAGAAATAGCTTAAACGTGGCCGTAATGCCACGAAATCCCCGCGGAAGACGTCGTTCGCCTCTTGCCTGGAGACCCCGACAGAGTGTTTTGAGGAAGAGTGGGTTGCGAAATTCAGGGCTAAGAAGAGGCGTGGAGGGCAGTTCGAGACCGTAGTAAGTAAAGAAAATTTTCGCCGCATCGTACTCGTGCTCTACAAATCCTTGGTGTCTTACGGGCACCGCGCGGTTGCGAACTTCTTCGGGAATGATAACCTCCTCGAAAGAGGAGCGCACGGCTAGGACTACCCCGATCCAAGGCGAGCGCTCAAAGTAAGCCAAAAATGCCGACAGATGGGTTGGCCAGATGCGCCGCCCTGCGGCTTCATTAAGGGCATCAATCATCACGAGCGCTCGGCAACCTGCCGCTTGTGCTGCTGCCTCTAGAGCACCAACAAACTCCTCTGCAGATAGGTTCCGTAGATCAAGCTGTTGGAGCGCCTGGGTCCACGGCTCTTCATCGTTAACAAAACGCTGCCCCATCAGGAGAACAGTAGGTCGACTTTCTTCGATGCGTTTCTTCGCAATGTCGCAAAGAAGGTGTGTCTTGCCGGTGCCTGCGTCTCCGGTAAGCAGCAAAAGAGTGCTGGACGCAACATGCTCGGCATGCCTAAGAGATTCACGTAGCTCCCGCAGCTCTCTTTGTAAAGTCCAGAGCCGGTATTGCAGGGTCCGGAACGGATTCTCTCGGTAAGCCGACCTCGTTTTGCTCTTGTCGGAATTGCCTTCCTGGGAATCGAAAACTTGCTCATGCCTAACCAAAATTTGTTCGAAGTCCTCAGCAACTTTGACGATCTGATCGGCCTGAGAGGTAATCTCACGGAGAGGCAATTTGCCCACAGGCTCCGGCTCGATTTCGCCCAACTTGACGAGGAGTTGCTCAGTGAGCGTTGTGATTTGGGAAACTGAAGCTATGATATCAGACGCTTCTTCTGCGGCTGACGCGTCTGGGGAGTTCATGTATCTAAAAGAACGAAGCTCCTTACGGAGCCCCCGTGCACGTGCCTTGAGATGATCAAAAAAACGCTCAGTGCGTCCAAAGGCATCGAACTCGAATGCAATCGGTAAATCGACATGAATTTCTGGTGTGTAGCGGGGCCCCGCTGTTTTTAATGCCTCGTCTAAACGAGCTTCAAACCATGGCCTGTCAAATCGTTTGACATCAAAGAAGTAACGCACCCGCCCTGAATGCTCGGGACATGTCAAGCGGGTGAGCAGTTCATGGCTCCCCCACCAAACAAAGTCCACGGACATGCCCCTTTCGGCTGCCCACCGCTTCCACTTTACCACATGTTCTTCCCACTTTTGCCGCGCTGATTTTTGGTCAGGGCGTCTGGCATCTGGAAGATCGAGAGGCATGCACACATAGTAACGGACGAGTCGAGGATGCTTCTTGAGGGCAGTCTTGACCGAGTCATCGAGTTGAGCCCATTGTGAACTATCCATGGTATTAAAATACTTTGCTTGCCAGCCCCACTCACTACCGTCCGGGAAGGTGGCGTAGCATTCGACCCCGGCATCCGGAGGGGCGTTGCGTACGAAACGTGCGTTATCAGGTATCTCCGATCTGGCAAGCTGGGCACAGAGTTCCTCGAACCCTTCGTGTTGCAAACCGTTGAGCGGGCGGATTGCCCACCAGTTGATGTCATTCATTGGCCTATCACCCTAAGCTTTGCAGTTACCAATTATGACAACCCAGTAGATTTAAACACGCGCTGATATCTCTGCCCCCTTGTGCGGTCCAAGGGTATCAGGCGCAGCCGCCGGGTGAAGCAGGTAGTAGCAGAACATACACAAACTAGCTTTCGTCACCACGGTTTCGATAGTCGTTCCACAATGTCCTTCCGTGCCAGCACACGGCTGCATAGTTCCCAGCGATGCTGATCAGGCTCGATGGTCGATTGATAGCGCATCTCAAACACGTTCTTTGTCTGTTGCCGTAGATGGATATACTTATCCATCATTTCTTCGAGTCGCATAACATCCTCAATCCAATCATCCTCGATTGTATCCGGTAATCCTCCGAAGATGTCGAATTTATCCTTGAAACGGCGCGAAAGTGTCTGGTATATTTTCTCATCTTGAGTGCCATGGTAGACAAGGTTGAGCATATCAACCGTCTTTCTGAGTTGACCGATCCGCTTGATGCGGCCCAGCCGCTGTTCAAGGCGGGAAGGATTCCAGGGTAAATCGACGTTGATCAGCGTTCCCAGGGTTTGCAGGTTTAACCCCTCGCAAGCGGCATCAGTGGCAACCACAAGGCGAATCTCCCTCTTCTTCACCGCCGCTTTTATCTCTTCCCGCTGCACGGAACTAAACTCGTTATATCGGAAAAGGCCGCTCTTGCCCAGCCCAGCATAGATGGCAACAACCTCTCCAGCCAGCGCCTTCGCTAATTCTGCAGCGATCCAGAAAACGGTATCGTAATATTGACTAAAAATAATGCAACCATGCTCCAGCCAGGTCTTGCCTTCCACTCTATGTTCGGTCAAGAAGTACTTCACGGCAGATAGCTTTGGATCTCTCGCCTCCGGGCGCGAGAGTTCTGTTATGATGGTTTCCAGATACGAGGCTTCCTGTGGAGTGAGATTGCTTAGCACCTCTTGCAAACGATCCGCATCGTCCTCTTCTTCGAGAATTTCCCGCTTGAGCATTTTTTCAGCGGTGGCTTTGCCTGAAGCAAAGCTCGAACAAATGCGCTGCAAAAGTAGCGACTTCAGGAAGCCCGCTGCTTTTGTCCGTTGACTAAGTACCTCGGTAAACTCCTCCGCCGCTTGATACGCCAGATCGAATGGGTGATTTGTCATTAAGCCAAGACCGACGAAGCTCTGCCCGGGGTAAGCAGATGGTCCCATTTGCGGGTCGGGGTGAATCTGGACTCCGATTTTCTCCAACAACCCTTGCTCCTCCAGGGTCTCGCGGCGGCGCAGGACGGTATGGCGAACAATAGGGTTGTTTGCCTTAAAGAACTCTGTATCGAGCGTTTGCCGGATATTTTCCTGCGCGAAGTAGTCAAGATCGGTGAAGGGCCGATTGCAAAAGAAGCTTCGATCCTCGATACCAAGCTGCAAACGCAGCGCAGCGAAGTGCGGGTCTTCTTTGCCGGGCGGCAGGGGATTGCGTAACAGCTCCCATGCCTCCTTTTCGTCGGCAGGAGCCTTTTCGCCTTTTACAAAGGGCAATGCTCGCTCCCAATCAGCCCAGTAGCTGACATTTTCACGCCCAAGAACAAACTCTACGCCAGAATTGAGGATCCTCATCAAGTCCCATAGTTCGTAAACCTCAGTCTGGATAGGCGTGGCGGTTCCCAGCAACAGGTTCTTGGTTCGAGGACCGATCCGCAGCATAAAATCCAATAAGTTATTCGGCTGGTCTTTTTTCTCACCAAGCCCGCCCCGCCGTCTCGCCCTGTGGGCCTCATCTAGCACAACCGTCCCATAGCGTCGCTCTAACAGGGCCGACCGTTCTGTAGAGTCGTGAAAAATCAAACCCGTTGATACAATGGCTATTTGATACGGACAGCGTATAATGTCTTCAGGACCTCGTGTTTTAATGAGATGCCCATCAGGATCGACCCACATTTTGCGCGATGAGAGCCAAACCGCACTAGGAACACCCAGCCGGTCTTTGAGTTCTACCTGCCATTGCAGGGTTAGGGTGGAGGGGCAAAGGATGAGTACTGGACCGTCGTCCAACAGGGCAGACAGCATGGCGCTGGCCGCCAGCGATAACGTTTTTCCCAAACCGACTTCGTCGGCCAACAACAACCTGGCTTGGCCGTAGGTTTCCCGGTGTTCGAGGAACATCGCCACGAAGGCCCGCTGCCAGGGCTGAAGCTGCTCACCATGCCGGTAAATGGGCGATTCGGCGAAGGTAGCAGCAGGCAGTTCTTTGGCATCGACCTGCTCAAAGCGCACTTCTACCCGCTCGGCGACCCGCTTGATTTCTTCGATGATGGCATCTGGTAGCGGGTAAGCTTCCTGCCAAAGGGCTTCAAACTCCTCTTCAACCCATGCCACACCCTCCGGTGACGGGTCTTCCCAGAGGATTTCGTAGTTCTGGGAGAATGCGCTCTTGCTCTCGTTGACCGACCCGAGAAAGCATGTCTTGCCCTCATCGGTTTCGATCACGCCGGCCTTACCATGAATGAACACCTTATCCTTGGGTACAACGCGCACCTTGAGGTTACCCCGGGACAGCAGTTCGTACAGCTTGCGGTAGCGGTCGCGATGGAGCAGTGATTCCACCTCGACAGGCACCTGGTTCCATCGTTCCTTAAGAGCCATTTCACGGGCGGCCTTGGAGACAGCTATATCGGCAACATCCAGCTCGCTGTTGCAAACAATGCGGACATCCGGGATATGGGCGATCTCCTCCCCAATGAGTTCGAAGATCGAACTGCGGAAGTAGCCGGCGATGCGCTTGTAGGACTTCGCCCGGCGCAGCTTCTCGGCCAGGAAGGCATGATCCAACCGCTGCCGGCGAGAAGAGAACCGGTTGATGCCACTCATCATTTTCACCTCATAACCGCTGGTTTCTTACCAGTTCCCGGAGTACGCGGGCAGCTCTGGCCTCTTCTGGCCGAATGACTTCGAGCTTCTTGGTAAGGTAAGTAGACAGCTCTACTATCAATTCCCTCTGAGTCTGGTCGTAGTAGTTCGGCACGTTGAAGGCGAGGTGGGCGAGCACCTCGTCACCATCCTTGTCTTCCACGATCTCCATAATGGCGTAAAGCACGCCGCGCAGTACGGTACTGGCAAACTCTGATTCACCAGACATCTCGGAACGCCCGAATTCCATGGCGCCCTTCAGCCGGGCGGAGTTGGCCCGCACGCTCGCCATGAAGGGCCTATAATCCTTGACCTTAAAGGCCTTCGCGAAATTCTGGTAGTTATCGAGGGTCTTCAGCCCTTTGGCCTCGAGATCGATCATCTTGAGATAGAAACGTTCGGCGGGCTTGAGCTTATCCCAATGGGTTTTCTCGATGCCCTGGGGCACAAGGCACTGGTTAGCCACGTCCACCGCAAACTCGATCAGCTCATCTACGAAGGTCTTTTGCCCTTCGGCCCGCGGCCGGATCGCCTCGACCGTCATGTCCTTGCCGTCGATGATAGCATAGCGAGTCAGTACCCTCAGGGCCGCCGCGTATCCCGCCATCTGTAGATCGGCATCCTCGAAGAGATTTTCGTCCCGGTAGAGGTCCTTGGCTTCTTGGTTGAGACCGATCAGTGTTTTCACCTGCTCTTCGACCTCTTCCTGGATTTCCCATGCCAGGTCGTCGCGGGTGGCCCTGTAGTTGCCCTTCCGTTTGCGGAGCACGAGGAGTACTGTGCCTTTGACGTAACTTCCGTCCCGCAGAGCGCTGTCGGTCTCGGTAACCACATACCAGGCGGCCGTCACCTGCAGGCCGGCGGCCCAGACGATATTAGCCATATCTGCCCAGATGGCACCAGATTGGTGCGTGAACATGATAATTTGGATGCCGTTGTCCGGCATCTTCTCGGCCATCCGCTTGTAGGCGGCGACCATACCCCGCCGGAACTCCTCACCCTCGCCTTTAATAGCCAGGGATCGCCGGCTATCCCAGACCCAGTTGGCGAATTCCTCGGGCGGGTTCTTCCGCAGCCAGGCGATAAAGAACTCAAGGATCTCCTCATACTTTACCGCGTCGCCATAGGGTGGATCAGTAATGTATATATCATTATCTGTGGAAAGTTGGTCTGCTGGATGGCATCCGACTTGAGTTGCCAAATCTTTAAAGAACGGAAAGCTCTTATAGTCCTGATTCAGGAAACTAGACGCGTATCCGATACCACGGCAACCGTAGTTAAAAAGTGTATTTAGTGCTTGGTTGTCGAAAACACCTTTTACTATGCCACCACCGCCTCCGCTATTGTCCCAACGACTCAAACGTGAGTTGCAGTTCATCACCTGTGTCATCCCAAATTTCACGTGCGCTCCTGTATATTTGTTTATCAACCCCGCCACCAGCAACTGCCTCGGATTGAACAGGTGGTGCCAATAGGTCCAGCCGCGCTCCCAAATCGGTTGCCTTGTGTTGTAACCCGGCTCGATCCGCATATCGGGAATCCAGCCTTTATCCTGCCACTCGGCAAGATTTTTGGCGATGTACTCTTCGACAATACGTTCACGCTCTAAGTCGGCTTCCATGACAGAACGAAACTCATATTCGTAGCCTTTGCCTTTTTTCTTGGGACGCATCCACTGGATCGCGTAGAGCCTCTCCTGAAAAATATCATCCGGTCTCGGCTTAAAATCGTCCTTCTCCCAGAGACGCAGCTTGTTGCCAGTAGAGCCGTCATCCTTCCGGTAATCACCACGCAAGGTGGAGATCTTGGTATGGTATTCGATCCCATCGACCGTGTGGACCATATACGGATCCTGGCCACGCCCGTCAGTACGCACCGTACCTTTCTCGGCCTCGGCCAATTCCTTCTCTGTCACGCCCGAACGGATTATAATATCGTAACGCTTATTTGCCGGATCGGGAACCAGCTCAGCGATTACCTTGTAGCCTTTACTTATAACACGGGTAGGGAGCAGCGGAACCTTCCAGCCGGTCTGCGGGCATCTCACTTCGACGCAGTAAAGAAAAACTTTGGCCCGCCAGCCCTGCCCGTCCGTCTCCACGCCCAGCCGGTCAATCTCGGCCTGCACCTTCTCGACCAGTTCCTTCTGAGCTTTAGCAAGGGCTTCCCGTCCCTCGGTGGAGCCTCCCACGATATGGAAGGCACCCCAGGTGAGCATGCAGGCGATAGGATTGAGGTCTGAGGCATAGACGTTGCAGCCCAGCCGCGCCGCCTCGAAGGGGATCTGGCCCGACCCGCAGAAGGTGTCGGCCACCCGTGGGCGGTGCCCAAAGCGCATAATGCCTAGCTGCTCGACCAGCTCCGGGAAGGAACGGGCATCCGTGCCCAGATGGGCGTTCACGTCTTCCCAGATATGATCGTGAACATCCGGGCAGTTTTCAGGACGCTCTGCCTGCTGAACCAGTTCACGGTAGCTACACCGGGGTAAAGCAAGCGCCTCAAGACGGCGGCGCTCGGCCTCAGGCACATCGTCGCGCCAGGTAATCTTCGGCAGCTTGCCGTTTTCCAGACGGTATTCCTCCAATTCGAACGGGGCGCTCTCAGGCAAAACGCCAGCAGGCTCCACATCGAAGTAGCAGTATATATCAGGCAATGTTACACGCTGGACGATCTGGGCCGGCTTGATACGTCCAAGGCGGACAACGAAAGACTCCTCATCCATTGCCATCAATTTCTCAAAGATCTCCAGGTCGCGCTTGAGGTTCTCTGTCGCCGGAAGCAGGCAACCCAAAACACATGCTTTATTGAGGATGAGGGGCTTTCGTCCTTTCCAATAGCTTCCTAGAGCTGTGAGTGTCTTACCATGCACTGCCATCTGTTCTTTGTACGACTCAATTGAGAGCTTCTGTACCGGTAAAATTTTTTCTATTAACGCGGGAGCATCTTTGAGGGAGTAAGGGACTATAGTTTTCATGCTTATAATGTCTTCCTTTCAAACGGGAAAAGCGTCATTTGAATCGCATCCTCGTCGTAATGCCGTCGCTTCCGGTGTTTAGCTTGCTGTTCCGTGTTTCCATCCGAAAGGGCAAAGTAGAGAGCCTTGCGCCAGCCGCGCTCCCTGTCCGCAGCGAGTCCTGCTTCCGCTGCCGTCATCGAGAAGAGCCACCAGCGCTCCTCAGGGCGCAGTGCTGCCCACTTGCTGCAGATGACTGGCAGTTCGTCAGGCTTGGCCCTTTCTGCAGCCCAGGCGAGCACACACAGCTCCTTTCCCAGTAACCGGTCGAGTAGGTTTTTGCCGGTTTTCCAGCGACCGGTAGTGACCTTTTGAGCTTTCAAGCGGGCATTGAAGTCTTTGCGGGCGGTCTCTGCAATAGCCGACCAGATGGGGCGAGGTAAAACCACCCGCTCCTCTTCGTAAGGAAGGCCATTTTCGCCGCCTTTATAGCCGTAGTCCTCGATAATGCGAACTTCTCCTGTTTTCGAGGCTGGAATTTCTACCCGGAAAACATGGGCGCCGAACTCCTCTGGCGCACCAAAATCAATGGTCTTGAGCTTGCCGTTCATTGTATAACCTCACCTTGTTGTATTTCAATACCCAGGGCTTCAGCAAAGCGCTTCAGGTCGTGACCGGAGGCGAAGTGGGCCTTACGGAAGCTCATAGTCACCGGGGTCGCGGAATCAAATTGGTTGAGCACTGTCGTTAAAATGGACTCGATATAGTCTGCCGTTACTTTGATCTCGCCCACCATTACCTGCACGGCCCGGGCACCCTGGCCGACCGTAAGCGTCACGTTCTCAAAGCATATGCCCTTCTCTTTCGCTTCCTTTAGACCGCTGAAGGTTTTATTACGAGAATCCAGTTTCTTGAGATTTACGATCTGCGCCGGCTTCACATCGTCGACCAGGACACCTTTCTGTCCCCTGGCAGGAAAACGGAATTCAGACTTGGCCTCTAGACCATCACATTCCGCGAAAGCGCGCACCAGCGTATCACCGTCACCAATTTCGAAAGGTCCCGTGTAGGTAGTGCCTTCCCTTGGTTCGCTGCCATCAAGAGTATAGCGCAGTTTGCCCTTCGGGGCCACCAGCAACTCGACCTTCCGTTTACCGCCCTCCTCAAAAAGCCGGTTGCGAATTACCAGCTTATTTTCCCAGATTACTGGTTCTCCAGTTTCATACTGATTGGACGGGTCGACGACGAGGAACCTGACGCGAAGGGCATTCGTTTTAAGGAATTGATCCGAGAGCACAGGACTTTGCGTAGAAACTTCCGCGTCTTCAGCGTAGTGAATCCGGGGTGCAGGCCCGGCATTCTGGGGGTTCACCCTTAGGCGGACGAATCCCTCGTCATCTGGCTCTGTTTCGGGAATAACCTGGACGGACGTTTTCTTTTTCTGGGGCTTCTTGGTAATGTACCCGTTCCCCAAATCCTCCCAGAGCCCGCGGTTGCAAGCCAGGCCCTTAAGCTGCTCGAGGCCCTTAGGCGGGAGCCAAGGCATGCCGGCTTGCTCGGCCATCCGGTCGAGAATGTCGCTCCAACGTGCCTCGTCCTGGTTTTCCGGCCAGAGAAGAGTTTCGGCTTTGTCACGGATGGCGTCGAAATTTGCTTCGACATCAAGATATAATTTCAACGGGTCTTTAGTCAGGGTCTTCTCGATCTGCTCCTCGCCATTAAACGGTTTGGTGGCATCCCGCGTCATATCGAGGGGCTTGTTGACCAGTTGGGGCGGCTTACCGGGTCGCTGAATGGGAAAGAACACTTTATCAAAAAGGCCGAGAATAGTGGCAGTGAAGTCCTGCTCATACTGCTGCTGCTTGCGTTCCAATTCTTCGCGCTGCGGGTGACCTGGGGGAATGCGACTATCCGCTTGCTTTGCTGCAAAAACTTGCCGGGCTGCCTTTTCAACACTGCCCATATGTGTCTTATCGCCAGTCAACACGCAAATATTGTTCTTCTGCATGAGGCTTTCAAAGAAACGCCGCACTTCTTCAGGCGGAAGCTTGGAGTCCGGGCTTACTATTAGCAAGACGCGGGCTTTACGCACTTTGTCCGCTACCTCGTCGAGCTTGGGCAACGGCAGTACCTCATCGTAGACAGTCTTCCTTATCGGCTTGAACATTTCGTTAAGCCGAAAACGGATTAATTCCTCCACTTTGGGCTCTGGTGCGTCGTTGGCAAGGCTCTGCAGCAGCTTGGTTAGGTTCTCCTGGCGATCAAAATAGTAACGGCCCTCCGGCGTGTGGTGCAAATACCAGGCGGATGTTTCCAGTGCCTCGAAGGCTGAAAGAAACTCAGAGGGACTGCGGAGTGGCGTGGTCAGGCACTCCACCATCTCCTCCTTGGTCAGCCCTTTTACGGCATTGACCGCTGTTGAGAGACTGGCGGTTAACAATAAAGCCCCTACTTGAGCAGCTGCATCGCTGCCTGAACTCAAGTCGATGAGCTGAGCGTGGGCCGCCGCGTTTACGTCCCAAAGGTCTTTGGCGATGACATCCCGCATTTCGGATATTTCGGCCAGCTTTTCGCGCACCTCGGGGATCGACAGGTCGAAGTGCTGCGGACCAATCAGGAATACATCGTTGCTCTTCCGCTCCCAAACTGACTTAAGGAGTCTGGAAACTAACTCCAATAGCCCTCGCGTCTGTTTGAACTTTTCATTTTCCTTAAACAATGCTACAAGGTTCTTAAGACGCGGATGGAAAGGATAAGTGTTAACAATCTCGTCGGCAATCGCCTCTGCGCCGCGATTGGCGACTTTAGCCTTGGTCGCTTCTTCCAAGACGCGCCCATAAAGGGAGGCGATCTCTTCTATGGTACTCCGATCAGGGAGTTTCTTGAATAATCGTTTGCGAAGGATATCATATACTTCATTTCCTGCCAGATCGACAGGAGTAATATTACGTTCCTGGCGCCCCAGCTCTTGACGGGCATCCTCCAGTGCCCTGCTGATGAGTCGTGTACCGGAATCGTAGGAAGCCGCAAGATCGGATACTACTACGCAAACGTTACTTTTCTTTCCGGCGGCAGTCAGCATATTGGCAAATGCCCGCGTTGCAATGTCAGCGACGGTACCATTGCCGACTTTCTGGGTATCGAGGTAATGGAAGTAAGGTGGCATTTCGTCTAGTAATATCAGAATGGGTTCCCCACCATCAAAGAGTTTGAGCCAGTCTTTTTCGTCAGGTGCCTTGGGGCCAGCGACCCAGAAATCGCGGAAGAGTTCAGCCTTGCCAAGTTGTTGAGCGATCTCCCCCCAGAAGAACTCCTGGGGAGTGTTTCGCCCGTTAAATGCCGCAACTTTAGCGACACCAAAACTACCGGCATAAAGAACATCGGAGCATACTTCCTTGCGCAACTCCGGGTGCATTGCCAGCAGTCCCAACCCAATCAAGAGGTGAGTTTTGCCACCACCCATTGCCTGCTTAAGGTGAAAAATAGCCTGGTTTGATTTCCCGGCTAGACGGGCAATCCCCTCGACAATGAGAGTTCGCATCCCCTGGGTAATGTGCGTTCTCTCAAAGAAGGCCCGCCCGTCTCCCTCAGCCTTGACCAGCTCGTCAAGATTTTCGATTTGATCACTGACACGGATTTCGAGAGCATTTTCCTGAAGAGTGCAGGCGTCTTTGACTGTCTGCAACATTTTAATCCTCTCTCCCTCTCTCGTTTGTTTGGAGTGAGACTCAATTACATCAGAACGACCCACTTGAGTTATCTATCCCAACTGATACTGCCCACAGCCTTTCTTAAGTCATGTTCACTCGGTGTAACGTAGCGCCTGGTAGTTTCGAGCGACTCATGTCCCGCCAGTTGGGCCACTATCTGCAAAGGTTAGCCGGCATCAATCAAGTTTTTAGCAAAGGAATGGCGTAGCAAGTGAACCGTTACATCGATTAGACCGAGGTTGTCCAAGTAGTTGCGCATCTGGTACTGTATACCCCGCTCAGTTAGGCGTCATCCCCGTTCAGACAAGAATAAAGCTTTTTCTCTTGTATTCCCCCTAATACTTAACCAGTTGCTTATAGCACTAGACAAGTCCCGGTTCATAGGCACAATCCTGTACTTACCACCTTTTCCGTTTACAACAACCAATGTCCGATGCTTCAAATCTACATCCTCTACATTTAACGCCGAGACTTCAGAAACGCGTAGCCCACCCTGGAGCATTGTCTGTGCAATAGCCAAATCCCTTTTCTTCTTCCAATCACGCCTTTCTTTTTCTATCTCATGCAGGAGTTTAGCCTGCTCCTGACGTGAAAGCCACCGGGGGGCGAGATTAACCACGGACGACCGCTTCATCTTTAATTTCCTTGTCGGATTCACCTCAGTAAGCTCTTGGTCGGTAAGAAATGCCCAATAGGTTTTTATCGCCGCAATCTGCTTGTTGATGGTTGCTGGAGAATACCCTTTGACTGTCTCCAAATAACTTCTCCAATCCTGCAGGTCAAGTGCCGTAACTTCTTCCGGATTGAAGTCATCCCCCGTCCGTTCTTCGTACCATTGAGCCAAAGAACGAACGGCATAAAGGTAGGCAATAATTGTTTTTTCTCCTTTGCCTTCCGCTTTTAACCACTGTTCATATTCCATCAAGTAGTCCATATGTAATCCCCTAGCGGTTCGCAGTGTTCTAGGACATTCATTTCCTTCTCATATTATATGTCTTCTAGGACATATTGGCAAGATTTTCTTATAACTTCAGTCCTAGAATACATATTCTAAGTAGTCATAGAAATGGACATTTGGAACCCCAAATACGATTTCAAACTTGCGGCACATCCGAAGCAGGTGTGGTGCCATAATATGGAGAATGTGAAATAATAAAACCGCTGAATTTGATGCGAGACCTACGGTAATATGTCAAGACCATAAGGTCAATATTTTCTAGTTTAGTTTTTTAAAAAAGGCAACAAAAAACCACCCTGTTTCCTAATATATTTGGAAACAAGTTACAAAAATGTAAAACAGATTTTGGGTTGTCCTTAGTTTGAATCCCTCCTTTGTCCCTGGGGCATGTAAAGTTGGTTGCTGCGCAGCAGAGCATCAACCATACGCACTAACTTGCGTGCTGTGAGAACCAAGGCGCGGCGATGATGATGGGTTTTGCTTTCCCGGTACTTTCGGGCATAGAAATCCAGATATTCAGGCTCATGTTGCCGAACCAGATTGGCCGCTTGTACAAAGTAATAGCGCAAATAAGCATTACCCGTCCTGGTTAGCGGCGTTTCATCTGCTTCAAATTCACCTGATTGATGGCTACGCCAGGTTAAACCGGCGAATTTCGCCAATGCTGAATCGTTATTAAAACGGTGAATATTACCGATTTCAGCAATTAAACCTGCACACATTACAGGACCAAGACCTGGGACAGAATCAAGCGTGTGCTTAAAGTTAGCCAATTCCCTGGCAATGGCTTTATCAATGGTTTTAACCTGCTTTTCCAGGCATCTAATGGTTTCAAGGCTTGTAGCCAGGATCAAGTTAACTGGTTCCAGAAGATCTCCCCTTAACCTGTGAGCATTACGAGCAGCCTTTTTAAGCGCTTCAGCAGTAGCTTTGGGATCTGAAAAGTGCTTGTTACCTTTCTCCATCAGAAAATCAATTAAATCCTCAAGCGGTCGAGCCGCAATTTCTTCAGGAGAAAGGAACTCGGTTAAAATTGCCTCTGAAGTTGCGCCAAACAGGTTACTGAAGACCTCATTTTGTTGCAGGGTATTAAACTTGAGAAAAAGATTAGTGAGAAAATAGTTTTTCTCCCTGCTAATAGTCTGCATCAGATGATAACGGAACCTGGTTAACCGCTGTAAAGGGAGATAACGAAAATCGACCTGGCTATTTTCCGGGAGACGGCCAAAACGAAGCCGGTCAGCAATTACCCAGGCATCTGTCCAGTCATTCTTGGGAAGGTCAGGATAAGCCTTTTTAAAATTAGCTACTACTTTAGGATTAAAGGAATATACCTGACAGTTATAAGGAGTTAGCCGTGTGTCAGAGGTTAACCCCATTTGTAGATGCCAGCTATACACTGAAGTTGCTTCCAACCCGACCATAACACAGCCTATATCATTAGCCTGGCAAATTTCGAGGATAAGTTGAACCAGAGATTCCATGCCCGGATTATCATTTGAGAAACGCTGGCGTTTAGTGATTGTTTCTCCCAGGTGGTCCATAAATTGAACCTTAAAATCTTTCATACTGACATCAATGCCGACAAAAAGGTTTCTCACAGTATCACCTCGCTTTCATAAAGAAAGTATAATGAAAATTGCTGCTGGGACCCAGGCATCATGGCCGGTCAGCAACCTCGCCGGGAATGAGCACTAAACCTAAAGAACCTGCTTCCGTCCGTTCTGCTGCACACGGGCGGGGAAACAATAGGTCTGTGCAACCTACGCGTAAAAAGTGCAGACCATGAGCTGGGGGTCACTCTTTTCAAAAGGTCAAGCCTCAAGGAGGACGAATACCTACCCAGAAAGCAATCTCACGATTACATTGTGCCTGGAACAGCAGCAAAATGGAAGTCTAATTTCCAGTTTTTAAAGAACAAATTTGGTACAAAAAATGAACGGTTAATATTACCGTTCAGGTTAAATCTCTAAATATATGATACGAGGAGGGCAAGGATTCAACCGAGCCATCCGGTGTCTCTTACATGGCCAAAGGACTCCTGCACTTGGTAGCCAAGCGGAACTGGAAGCAGCATTTGCGGGGCATATGGCCCGACAACCCGGCTAGCATTCCTGGAATTCGAGCCGGTAGAGCCCTAGCAGCATTACCTGTGGCGATCCGAGTACGGTACCAACGTGAGTGAATATCCACCGCTAACCAAACATTGGGAGGATCTTCGGAAAGAAGCATTTGACTGTCAGTACAATAGCCTGCCTACAATCCTGAAGCAGCATCCGGTTTTGATGCTTCTGTTCATTATGACGTATCCCCACCGTGCCACGCCGGAGGCTGTGAAATGGTTAGATAAGATGTTACGGAAGTTCTAAGCCTTCGGACTTATCCTATGAGTTTTCCCACCATTACCAGCATGGCACCGTATGGCCAATCCACAAGGGTGATATAGATCCATAACATAATGCTAACAGGGCAACGTCGAAATACGGTGTCCCCAAGGTGATATGTCAGCAAATAAACATGGCGATATGGAAACAAAGCAAGCTTTTGAAATTGCCAGGTAGCGGCGTGATAGAAGCAACCACGGCCTTACGAAACCTTCCCCCCTGCGTCATCGACGCTCTTTTGAGCGGCGCGATTACAAGGATAATCCGAGAACAACTTCACGCCGCTCGAGAATGGTTGCAGCGGGGGCGAGGGGTAACCTCAAAATAAAAGAATATCTTGGAACAAAATTACGCCGCCCCAAGCTAATAGCGGCACGAAAAGGTGTTAATCAACTAATTCCATTATGCTTTCAGCAGCAACACTCCAGCGTTTACCAGTCGCCTTTTTCTCAACAACGACGTGAGTTGAAGGAAAAAGGCAGCAAATATCAACGACCTCTATAATGCCGCCATCCCTGTCAAAATAAGTTTTACCTATTAGCTGGCGATGGTTAGGTAAAAGTTTACCGGTCCGGACATCGACTTCAACCCAATTCGTGAATTTGTGTTGAGTCATTTTTGTTTTCCTCCACAAGGTAAGTATCAGGCTAATGACAGAAAAGCCGGCTAGTCACACTAGCGGCGCGAGTGCCGACGCCGCCCAAACCGTGTAAACAATAGAAACATCTCAATATGCTGATAAGAAACCTAGTCAAAGTCATCATGCCACTAACTCAGCATGAGGTTACCCCTGCCTTTGGAAAACCATCTGTCGCTTCCAAGATACAACAACCCCACTGCCTATATTTCAAAGCCAAAATTCCCGACACTATACCCGAAAACGTAGCCATTCTCGAAACTGCCACTGCGGGCAATGGTTTCTACGGTAGACACGATACTGCATGGGGTTGATCCCAAAAACCCCGGAGCAGTAGACGAAATCATCCATCTCGGTGACCACTGGCAGGAAGATATGCTGCGGGCCAATAAGACTGCCATCATGGAAAGCAATGCCCGGGTGGGCCGCCTCTTTGTCATCGCCTATCAGGCTCTGGCGGAAGCCAAGATTGTTCTGGATGAATGGGAATCCTATCTGCAGGAAAGCCAGAATTTTCCTCAGGTTAACCGCCTTACCCTCAAACTAGAAGAGGAAATCTTTGCTGATATTAAACCCCAGTTTATCCGTCCCGCCAAAATCCGTCGCCTTTTTGCCTCAGCCATCACACCCCTCGGCCCGGTAAACAGCTGGGATACCTTGTTGATTGGTGTTGATAAAATCTTTGTCCTGCAAGGAGATCCAGGCACCGGCAAATCCACCCTGATCGAACGGCTCCTGACCAGGGCCCAGTTGCTAGGACTGGACTGCCAGGCCTATCATTGCTCCTTTGACCCGACCAAACTGGATGGGATCATCATCCCCGCCTTGAAAGTGGCAGTTATCAATGGCAATATCCCCTCAGACCTGCAGCTGCCGGCAACAGCTACAATTTATAATCTAAATGATTATCTCAATCGTCAGCGTTTATCTCTCTATACTACTGAAATCGACAGTGTTAAAGGCCGTTTCTGGACCTCTTTCTACCGGGCGGTTAAATATATTAAAGAAGCCAAAGCCGAACACGACCGCATGGAAACCTACTACATTCCCGCCATGGATTTCACCGCCATCAATCAGCGCCGGGAAGAAATCCTCAACCGGATTTTGCAATATGCTGAAGAAACAAAAAACTAGGGCCGCGCTATTGCGGTCCTAGTTTTTGTTTTTGTAAATACGCCTGTTTGCTGCTTATCAGCTGGTCCAGCAAGGGATCTCGACTCCCTTTGATTTTCAACAGCAGCTCCTGGGTATACAACAAATCCTTCAGGGTTACCAGCGGATAATCCTGCATGCCCAAACTGCCATCGGGCAAGTAGGCATAATGCAAATCTCCATCTGGTTTAATCCAGGCTGTACCAATATCCCTGATGCCCTGTAGCATTTTCTCTGCCTGAGTCAACCAGGCCTCCTCACCAGTTAACAAATACAGTTCCAAGAAAAAGTTGATCTCGGCTAGCTGATGATTGAGACTGGTATGGGTAATTACTTTGCTAGCCGTTAGATTCTGGTAATCATAAACCAGATAGCCTTTGTTTTGAGTGGTAAAATGGTTATTTTCCACATAGAGCCAGAGATATTTACCGTACTGCTCCGCCTTCTGGCGGGCAGCCTGAATCTGGTATTGACGATACACCTTTAATAAAAACATACCGGTATCGGTATTAAAGCGCGTATCAAAGAAAGGCTGGTCCAGACCATATTTTTCTTTCAAATTTTTAACAAGATGTTCTGTCGGCCAGATCCCGGCCTGATTCTGGCGCTCAACGGCATTAAACAGGCTGAGGGCAACCAGGTTTCGGAAAAATACCTCATCATGGTCTAATGCCATCATGCCCACATGCTGGGCGGGGATACGCCAGAAGACCCGCTCCCCCCCGGGCTCATATCCACCCGGGGTTTGGTTATAGATCCCATCGCGTAAAACTTTACGATAACGGTCACCATCAGCCCGACGCACATCGGCAATGCTAATCTGATTCTCCCAGTTAAGCAACTGCTCACTGGCAACGGCACCCCACTGGCTGTAAGCCTGGCCGGGTTTTAGCCCGGTAACGGAATACCAGAGAGCAGTACCATACTGGTTGCTATGCAATTGTACTTTGGCCCCTGGGTCCAGTTCCCTGCGGGTATCTTCCTGCAGAACCTCCCAGCTGTCACCGCGACTGAGATAGACTTCCCCTTTCTGCCCCGGCCAGAAATAGCCGCGGTTGGGTTGGACCAGCCATTTGTCGTCTGGAGCAGGCCAGGAGCTGGTAGTAACCATTGAAGCCAGTTGACTGTAAGGGCCATACTGAGAGGGCCGATAGGATATGGTCCGCACCTGCCAGGGCCCCTTTTCCCCTACCCGTTGCCAGTGGTAGACTAACTTACTATCCTGATTAGCAGGGGTCCACTCCAGCAGGTACATGCCCCCGCCTGGAACAGAGTAAAGGTCGATGGCCAGTTTTTCCCCATTCTCTTTTTCCCAGCTCAACTGCCAGCGTCGAAATGGTCCCAGCTGGTCCCTGGTTATTTTTTGGAATTTCCAGCCCGGCCCGGTAATTTGCAGGGCTTCCCGTACCTGGCCTTCCTCCAGCCAGAAAATCCTGGGCTGGAAGTTATCAATGCCAGCCAGTTGCCAGCCACTGAAGGCTTCCCTCTTGCCAAACTCCACTTCCAGCATGGCCAGCAGCCGTTCCGGGGTAAAGGACGGCATGCCTACCTCAAAACGGGGCAAGTACCAGGGATCGCTCTTGCGAGTGACCAGGCCAGGCTTGGTACCAAAGGCAAATTTGATTCCATGTTCCTTCAATAACTGAATTACATCACTGTTGCTTACCCCATAGGGATAGGCGAAAAATTCCGGCCGTTTATTAACTGGTAGTAAAGTAGCCAGACTTGTTTCCAGGTCGGTTCTCAGGCGCAATTTATACTCATCCCTGTTCTCCTGGCGACCTTCAGTAGCCAGCCAGAGACGGGAGGTCAGGGCTGGTCCTGTTTTCCCCGGTCTGATCTCCCCTTGATAGTGCAGATTATGGGTATGACTTTCCGGCCGTAGAACGTCAGCAAACTCCTGCAGCTGAGCGTCAGTCAATTTCGGTTTGCCTGTACGGGAAGTAACCAGAAAGACCAGGGCCCGCGCTTTGAATTCCCGCAGAATGGGAACAATCTCGGCAACACTGGCATAACCATCATCAATAGTGAGGAGAATGCTCTTATCCTTTATCTCCTTTTTTCCCTGTAACCAGTCCCGAAATTCTTCAGGGGTGACCAGAGTATAGCCTGCCTGGCGCAGTGCCTGGAGCTGACGGCGAAATTGCTCGCCGGAGATACTAAACCCTCCGGGCGAATTAAAATCATGATATTCCAGCACTGCAACCCGGCCTTCTTCGCCCAGTCTTGTTACCGGTTGTTGCTGAAACTGAGGCTGTACCCCCGGTCGCGGCCAAAAATAATAGAATGCGCCAGCTAACAGGATAATAATTCCAATAAAGTACAGGCCTTTTTTCTTCATGAGTTTTACCGCCTCAAGTCATTCTTTTTCAGTACCAGGTCGCCCAGTTCAACCCCTAGATGAGCTGCTACCAGTGGGCATTTGGCCTTGAGCAAAAAATACGTTTTTTCACCAGCCAGTTCCGTACCCTCCAGAGACTCATAATTGGCCTGGCCTTTGGAAATAACCACATCAGCTTCAGCCATGGCCTGTAAAAACTCCTGTCCTGAACGTTCGGGAACTACGCCGAGAAAATTATTTCCGGTATCGATCACCCGGCACAACCGGGGCAAGCCAGCAGCTTCCGCATCCTCACGGGTAGCATCATTGAGAATGGGCCCGGCTTTGACACTGTAAGTTACCTCCAGGTCCAAAGCAAGCAATTGTTCCACCAGCAGAGAATCAAAAATGATTTCCCCGCTGTTATCCCCGATAATCAGCACCTTCCGGGCTGTGCGCAGATCCTGGGCCAGTGCCGGGAGATGGTAAATGGTAAAAGGTTCATGTAAAACTTGTCGAATGCTGGCCTCCAGGTCATAATCCTGCAATATCCCCAGATCCACTATATTACCGGCTACAGCCAGCTTAACTGCCAGTTCCAGCGGCCAATCCGCCTCACTGACCATTTCCCGCAGCAGGGGTAATAAGGCCAGGGCCTGCTCATTGGATTTTTCCTTGGCCTCCTGGAAAAGATCCCCGACCCCGGCCATTTCCTGCAAACGGTGCAATAACAGGGAAGAGTTTAAAGCCGGAGTGGCAGTCTTGTCCAGCTGCGGAATCTCAAGGAGAATCTGGTCCAGTATTTTACCCTGTTCTTCAGCGGGTATCTCACCGTGTTGCATGGCATTCAATACCTGGCGCAAATAACAGGGTACACACTCCAAGCTAACTTGCATCGATTAACCCCTCTCCATTAAACGTGCATGTTCTATTTTCAGGCAACGATCTGCTACGGTCTTAAGTCCTGCTGCAGCAGCCAGTTTTTCCGCTTCCTCATTTTGAATCCCCAGTTGTAACCAGAGAACTTTCGCCCCGATTTCCACTGCTTCCCGGGCTACTGGCACCACTTCTTCCGGTTTGCGGAAAACATCCACCACATCTACAGGTTCAGGAATGCTCTTCAGGTCAGGATAGGCTTTTTCCCCTAGCACCTCCTGCAAACGGGGATTGACGGGAATGATCCTGTACCCCTGGTCCTGCAGGTACTTTGCCACCCGGTAACTGGGCCGGTCTTCTTTGTCGGAAATGCCCACGATGGCAATTGTCCGCATCTCATCCAGAATTGCCTTAAGTTCCTGGTCAGTATACATACACCCGCCTCCTCTGAATATACTTAAATCTATTATACCCCTTTGCTTCCCCGGGTGGCAAATGATATACTTTATGCCAGGGGAAAGGAGGCAAAAGATGGCAAGAAACGGTATTATTCATTATCAGTATCTGTTTTCCCGGGACGAAGCAGAGATCGTCAACCTCTGGCAACAATTGAGTAACCGCCAGCTAGGTACAGAATCTCCTCCTGCCTGGGCCGATCTGGTCAATGAAAATGAACTTAATCTGTTAAAAGAAATAGTCATTCCCGCCGGCAGGGCACTTCTGTTCGAATTTGAAACCATAACGATTGTCGTACAATGGCTGGAAGGCTCACCAGCCCAGCTTCTGCCCGAAGTGGTGACTTCACCCGAAGATGCTGATTATCTTCTGGGCCAGACTACCCTGGTCGTCGCTCCGGCAGAGGAACTGGATTTGCCCCGGCCGCTTTTGCAGGAGACTGCCACTACAGTCACCAAATATGGCCTCTTGCGGCATAACTATGCAAATAGGCAGCACCATTATTATCACCTGCTCCCTGTAGCAGATCGCTCCCTGGAGCCTTTGGCCCTGAGGGACTTACCCCTGCTGGATCTGGGCTTTTTTTGCCTGAACCAGGAGCTGCGCTTGTTTAAAGACCAGAGAAAAATGATCACTCAAGACAAGCGGGAAATCGACCGCCGCCTGGCCAGCATTCTGCATAAACAGAAACAGCTGGAACAGCAATCGGAAAAAGAAAAAAGCCTCTTCTGGGAAGAAACCCTGCAGGAACTGGCCCAGCTCTATGGCACCCTGGGCAGTAATGCCCTGGTACTCAAGAATATTGAAGCCACTTTACAGCTGGATATCAACCGGCAGAGCAAAATTCTCCTGCGTTTAACCAAAGAAAGCGCCGGTCCTAAAGCACTGTTAACAGATGTATTGCCTGAGTTCAGTAACCAGCTCAAAGATTTCCATAATACTTCCCAGCAATTACAGCTTTCACTCCAGAACGCCAAAGCCGCCATTGATGTAGTCCAAACCCAGGTAGAACTGATTCATGCCAATGAAACAGTGCTGCTCCAGAAGGAAGGCCTCTCCCTGCAAGTAGCGGCCGCATTCATTGAGTTTATAGTGGTTATCTATTATAGCCTGTCCATCTGGAAAACCCTGACTCCAGAAACCACCTTTCATCACATTCCGGCCCTGCTCAAGCTAGCGGTAGTTGTGGGTTTTGCCAGTGCTGCTGTAGCAGTTACCCATTTTTCCGCGGAAAAATTCCAGGGCCACTCAGCAGCCAGAAGTAAGCTCAGAATTTCCCTGGCTCTCCTGGTTGCCCTATTTGGCCTTATGCTCTTTTTATCTGCCATTTATTAATAGCCTAAAAGCTTGACCGCTTTTATTCTTTCACGAATGCGTTTTTCGTGCTGTTCCTCCTCACGAACCAATTGTTCAAAGAGCAAGCGGGTTTCGGGATCGGCTGCCTGGGCAGCTGCTTCCCGGTATTTTTTTTGGGCTTCTATTTCCTCCTGTAATGCTTCTTCTAATGCTGTGAGCAAATCCATGGTTCTTTCCTCCCCCATTCATAGTCTTTCTTTATTATATATTGAATGGCAGCTCAATTAAAGGTAAATGGCTGGTAATTTTTTTACCCCGCGCCAGCGACTGTTCCCCTCCCTTTTTTGCTGATTTAATGCATATTTATTCACTTTTTTATATTTTTAGTCAAAAATAGTGGTAAGAAAGATTTTTATCACTGGAGGTGGACAGTTTGGAAGATCTTAAGCTGGATAACCTGTTGCAGGTAGAAACAAAATATGAGCCCCCGGCCAGAATTAAAGAAAATGCTGCCCTGCCCAATTACGAAGAAATCTATCCTTATTCCGTCAGCCAGCCGGAGGAATTCTGGGGCAAAGTAGCAGCTGAGCTGGAATGGTTTTCGCCCTGGGAAAAAGTCCTGGAATGGGAATATCCCAAACATCGCTGGTTTAGCGAGGGGAAATGCAATATTACCTATAATGCCCTGGACCGGCACCTCAATACCTGGCGGAAAAACAAGGCCGCCTTTATTTTCCTGGGTGAAGATGGCAGTGAACAGACTCTAACCTATGCCCAGCTCTATGACCGGGTCTGCCGTTTTGCCAATGGCCTGAAAGCCCTGGGCTTGCAAAAAGGCGACCGGGTCATTATCTACATGCCCCTGACCTTAGAAGGGGTAATCTCCATGCTGGCCTGTGCCAGGCTGGGAGCTATCCACAGTGTGGTTTATGCCGGTCTCGGCTTCGGTGCCCTGCGGGAACGGATTAACGACTCGCAGGCCAAACTGGTGATCACTGCCGATATCGGTTATCGCCGCGGCAAGGAAGTGGATCTCAAAAGCATAGTCGATCAAGCTCTGGAAGGGGTTAGCTGTGTTGAAAAAGTGATATTCTGGCAGCGTAAAACCGAAAAAGTGCCCCTGAAAGACAATGAAGTGGATTTCCTCACCCTCTTCAACCACAAACCCGATTGTCCCGCCGAAGTTATGGAAGCAGAAGATCCCCTCTTCATTCTCTACACCTCAGGCACTACCGGTAAACCCAAAGGAGTATTGCATGTCCACGGCGGCTACATGGTGGGCACTTACTATCATGCCCGGACTTTCATGGACCTCAAGGATGATGATATTTTCTGGTGTACTTCCGATATTGGCTGGATTGTAGGCCATTCCTATATTGTCTATGCGCCCCTGGTAGCGGGCATTACCACCGTTTTCCGGGAAGGGGCCCTGGATTATCCCAGTCCCGCCACTCCCTGGGAAATAGTAGAAAAATATAGGGTCTCCGTTATCTTTACCGCCCCCACTGCCATACGCCTGTTGATGAAATACGGGGATACCTATCCCAAAGAATACAACATGACTTCCCTGCGCCTGATTACCTGTGCTGGCGAGCCTCTGAACCCCGAGGCCTGGCGCTGGGCCTATGAAGTATTGCTTTCCAGCCAGGGCGGGTACATCGTGGATAACTGGTGGCAAACAGAGCTGGGCGGACCCACTCTGGGCACTCTGCCAGCCATGGCTGCCAAACCAGGGAAAGTGGGAGTCCCCCTGCCGGGAGTGGTGGCCGATGTAGTGGATTCAGCCGGTAATCCCCAGCCTCCTAACAAAGGCGGCTTGCTGGTCCTGAAAAACCCCTTCCCCCACATGCTGCGCACTGTTTTCGGTGATGATGAACGTTACAGCAAAACCTGGACCACTATTCCCGGCTATTATCTGACCGGGGATGTGGCAGTGAAAGATGAAGAAGGGTATTTCACCGTACTGGGCCGGGCTGATGATGTGCTGAACATTGCCGGCCATCGCATCGGTACTGCGGAAGTGGAAAGCGCTCTGGTCAGCCATCCCGCAGTAGCCGAAGCAGCCGCTATCGGCAAGCCCGATCCGGTTAAAGGAGAAGTACTGAAAGCTTTCGTCATCCTGAAACTGGGTTATGAGGGGACAGAGGAACTGAAAAAAGAGCTGGTCAACCACGTCCGCAATGAACTGGGCCCCATAGTAATTATCTCTGAACTGGATTTTGTCCCCAAATTGCCCAAAACCCGTTCTGGCAAAATCATGCGCCGTTTACTGAAAGCTCAGGAGCTAGGTCAGGATCCCGGTGACCTGACTACCCTGGAAGAATAAAGCATGGAAATTATCCCCTGGCTCTTCCGTAGAGAAGACCAGGGGATTAATTTATAATTGAAATGAAATGAATTTTTCAGTAAAATAAGGGTTAAGTCTTACCAGGAGGTGGAATGGATGTTGCAGAAATGGTTGAAGATCCTGAGCCAGTGGCTGTTGTTATATGGCATTTATCAACTGGGAAACTATCTGGCCTCCTTAACCCATGTGCCCATCCCGGGAAACGTGCTGGGCATGTTGCTGCTGTTTTTCGCTCTGGTCAGTGGCCTTATCCCCCTGGCCTGGATTGAAGCAGGAGCAAACCTTTTACTTAAACACCTGGCTTTTTTCTTTATTCCCATCTCCGTTGGCCTGATGGCCTGGGGGCATCTGTTCCGGCAGGCAGGCCTGCAGCTTTTTCTGGCCCTGCTAATTAGTGCCGCTGTTACCATCCTGGTAACAGGTTATACTGCCCAGCGTCTGGGCCGGAAGGAGGTTGAAGGCCAGTGATTACTTTTTTTTCCATCATTCTCACCATTTTATGTTACTGGTTCAGCCGCAAGCTGTTTTTGCGCACCGGGATTTCTCTGCTTAATCCAGTGATTGTTTCCACCACCATCATAATTCTCGTTTTAAGCAGTTTTAATCTCACTTTTGATGATTATAAACAGGCCAGGGACATCATGACCTTTCTGCTTGGTCCCGCAACAGTAGCCCTGGCCGTCCCTCTTTATCGCAATAGCCGTCTACTTAAAACCAATCTGGTCGGCTACCTGACAGCCATAGCCGCTGGAGCTGTCAGTTCCATGTTTACAGTGCTGGGAGTGGGCCTTTTCTTTCAGCTGCAGCGCACCATTTTGCTCTCCCTGGCCCCCAAATCAGTAACAGCACCTATCGCACTGGAAATTGCCAGGATTATCGGAGGTGATCCAGCTCTGGCCGTAGCCTTTGTGGTGGCTACCGGCATGATCGGCGCTGCCATTGGCCCCTGGTTGATGAATAAAACTGGAATAAATGATGCCGCTGCCCGGGGTCTGGCTCTGGGTACCACTTCCCATGGTCAGGGCACAGCCATTGCCCTGCAGGAAGGCGAAACCCAGGGTGCCCTGGCCGGAGTAGCCATGGCAGTGGCAGCCATCCTAACCTCCTTCCTGGCTCCCTGGATTGTGGCCTGGTTTTAGACATAGATGCGGGGCACCCTGCTGCTAACTGCACAAACCAGCTCGTAATTGATAGTATCCAGCATGCTGGCCAGTTCATCCACCGGCAATTCAGCCTGGCCCTGCCGGCCAAAAAGGACCACTTCCTCCCCGGCTGTTACCTGCTCCAGATGGGAGACCCGCACCATAAACTGATCCATACAAACCCGCCCTACCACCGGGCAGCGCTGGCCTTTGATCAGCACTTCGGCCCGGTTGGAAAGCCGGCGGTTATAGCCGTCAGCATAACCCAGCGGGATGGTAGCAATCCTTTCCCAGCCACTGGTGACATAGGTTGAGCCATAACTGATCCCGCTGCCAGGCCCCACTTCCTTAACATAGGCGATGCGCGCCTTCAAGGTCATCGCCGGACGCAGGGCCACTTTTTCCTTTTTCACTTCATCGGAAGGGTACAGGCCATAGAGGGCAATCCCGGCCCGTACCAGATCCAGATGGGCAGAGGGCATATCCAGAATAGCCCCGCTATTAGCAGTGTGTTTAAGAGGAATTTCCAGTCCCAGCTTTTCCAGCTGGTCCACAAAGTTGCGGAAGAGCTCCAGCTGCCTTAGAGCCGAAGTTTTATCCTTGCTATCACTGGAGGCGAAATGGGTATATATCCCCTCGATTTCCAGCCCTGGTAAGCGGGCTATCCGCAAAATTTCTTCCAGGGAACGGGGGTTGGTAGTGACAAACCCCAGCCTGCCCATGCCGGTATCCAGTTTAAGATGAATTTTGGCGGTTTTGCGCAGCTGTACTGCTGCCCAGGAGAGGGCTTCTGCTCCCTGGTAATCAAAAACAGTCTGAGTCAGGTTATATTTAACCACATCCAGAGCCCCATCAGGAGGCGTATAGCCCAGAATCAGGATGGGCACCCCGAAGGCGGCCCGTCTCAATTCAATGGCTTCCTGTAAAAGGGCCACCCCCAGGCGTTCTGCTCCGTTAGCCAGGGCTACCCGTGCCACTTCCACCGCCCCATGCCCGTAGGCATTGGCCTTGACAATTGCCATCAACCTGGCCCGGGGCTGGGTTACCCGCCTGAGTTCCCGCACATTATGTCCTATCGCTCCCAAATCTATTTCCGCCCAAACCGGCCGGCAATGCATTATTCTCCCTGCCTCTCTTCCCCATGGTGGTGGGGTTTTTTCATTCCCACCATCGCTTTTACCAGATCCGAGCGGGAAACAATTCCCACTACCTTGTGATTGCGCACCACCGGCAGGCGGTTGATTTTTTTCTCCACCATAATAGTGGCAATTTCCTCAATGGGTGTTTCTTCTACAATGCTGATTACATCCTCGGTCATAATATCCTTGACCCTGGTAGCAGTCATTTTCCGCAATTCTTCCTCCAGCCGGTGCGGGCTTTCAAAATAGATGACCCCGCCCAGCAGCTGAAAATAGGTAGGTACCCGCAATTTCTTGCTGCGGACGATAAAATCCCCTTCAGTCACTATCCCCACCAGTTTATTTTCATCATTTACCACCGGAACTCCGCTGATGCCTTTTTCCGCCAGCAAGCGGGCCACCTTTTCCACTGAATCTTCCAGATGCACAGTAATAACATCCCTGGTCATTATTTCCCTGGCCATCATAGCTTACTACCTCCCAACTGCCAAATTTCCCGGGATACTTTCCGTAAATAATTTACCACATCCAGTGCTGTCAACGCCAGCTCTCCCATTTCTTCGCGGGCCAGATCTCCGGCCCGGCCATGCAGCCAGGCCCCTGCTGCTGCTGCCTGTTCCGGCGACAGCCCCTGAGCCAGCAAAGCCCCAATCAAACCGGCCAGAACATCCCCGCTGCCCCCTGTAGCCATACCGGGGTTGCCGGTGGGATTGAAATAATAGCAGTTTTCCCCGGCCGCAATCAAGGTACGGGCGCCTTTCAGCACTATTACCGCCTGCCAGTTGCGCCAGGCCCGTTCCACCGCTGCCAGCCGGTCCTTTTGTACTTCAGCAGTGGTTAGGCCAGTGAGACGAGCCATTTCGCCAGGATGGGGAGTAAGAATAGTGCCTGGAGGCAATTGCAGTTTTTCCCCTGCTGCCGCCAGGTAGTTCAACCCATCCGCATCGATCACAGTCGGACAACCAATCCGCTCCAGTACCTGGCGAAACAAGCGGCCGGTCTCTTCCTCCTGTCCCAGTCCTGGCCCGATTACCACCGCCTGGGCTCCCGCCAGGCCAGCGGTGATTTCCTCCAGCGCCGCTTCCGCCAGGGTCCCGCTCGGGGTTTCCTCTGCCCCGCGGGTCAGGGCTGCCGGTACAGCCACTGCCACCCGGTCCTGCAGGGAACGGGGGACAATTACCTCTACCAGGCCTGCTCCTCCGTGCAAGGCGCCCAGAGTGGCCAGCACCGCAGCTCCCGACATGTTGCGGCTCCCCGCCACTACTACCACCTTACCATAGGTACCCTTATGGCCTTCCGCAGCCCGCCGGGGTAGCCAGCTGGCTACCAGTTCACCCTGCAGCAACTGCCGCCGGGCGATCACTTCCTTTTCCAGTACCGTTGGTATGGAGATATCCGCCACCAGCAGCTGACCGCAGAAACTGGCTCCCGGTTCTACCACCAGCCCTACTTTCGGATAGGCCATGGTGACGGTAGCAGTAGCCTTGATCGCCGGACCGTGAACATGCCCACTGGCTCCTTCTACCCCGGAAGGAATATCCACCGCCACAATCGGCTTCCCGCTGTCATTGACCAGATTAATAACCTGACCTACATATTCCGGCACCGAGCCCTGAAAACCGGTACCGTAAATGGCATCAATAATGATATCGGTATAGAGCAGGGCAACCTTGACGGTATTGAGACTGGACGGCTGCCCGGCATAATGGACTTTGTAACCCAGGTTATGTAATATCTCCAGGTTGAGGCGGGCATCGCCCCGGATTTCCTCAGGAGCTGCCAGAAGCAATGTTTTGACCTCCATACCCCGGTTGAGCAGATGGCGGGCCACTACCAGTCCATCCCCACCATTATTGCCTTTGCCCACCAGAATGGTAGCCCTTTTGCCCCGTAATTCCCCCAGCAATTTTTCCACAGCCTGTACCACCTGGACTCCGGCATTTTCCATCAACACTGCTCCAGGAATGCCCAGCTTCTTTATCGCCAGCTGATCCAGCTGTCTCATCTCCTCCGGTTTCAAAACCAGCATTTCAAACACCTGGTTCAAAAAACTTGACTGTTTTTATCTCCAGTCAAACCGGCCCCCAGACCAGGTCTTCGCCTCCTTTCCGGACATTTGATTTGCCCTCCGAGGGGCAGGGCGACAGGGGACCTCGGCCCGGGAGTCCCACCCGGAGCCCGAACGAAGAGGTTATCCTCTCCTGTACCCCAGGCTCGCCTTCGGAATGTCTTTCGGCACCCGCAGGTCGAAGTGAACTGGAGTAGAGGCGGCAAACTCACCGCCGTCCGGACCGTCCTGTTAGAACGCCTACCGGTTTTCCCGCTACCGGCTAAACGGGGTTACCGTAAGGACAGGGCAAGTTTTTTGAGGTCGTGCCAGACGGAGTAATATGCCTCCTGCTGCTGTCGGGCAAACCCGTTGTGCAATAGGAGCTTACCATCCAGCCACCTCAAGCAGGCCCTGACCCTGCGGGTCATCCCTTTTCCTTCCCTCGGTATATTAGGATTGACTTTACAGGTTAGGTCTTGCTTGATTTGGGTTACCAGTTGCTGAAGCTCTTTCGTTACCCGTTCCCTAAAGCCCATCGCCCGGCGGCCAATAACCAGTGCTGCAGCACAGTGTACCGGGACGGCATAACGCTCCATGTACTTCCAGTAACCTATGGTGGACGTGTGCCGGGCAGGTACAAGCTCGAAGGGTATCCTTTCCTTGACAGCCCTTCTGCACACCGCTTCCACCATCTTCGCAAAGGGAAAGTTTGCAGCCATGCGGTTAAACTTTTTACTGGTATCCAGTCTGTCCTTGCCGAAGTCCAGGTTTTCTAAAACAATGGGTTTGCCTAAAAAGAAAGCTATATCTACCACTACTTTGGCTAAAACGCCTATCAGGTAATCCCGCCGGAAGCCGGAAGCATAAGCCAGGTCGGGTATCCTGATGTGGAGAAAGCCGTTCGGGTGAGTAATAACCTGAAATTCTCCTTTATACTTTCCCAGGTTACCGGGGTGTGGTATAGTAAAGTTTTCCGGCCATGGTTCCGGCTGCCCTGAATGTCCAACATTGCATAAGGCCACTCCGTCGGGGTTGGTGTCCAGTGCCAAACAACCTTTGGTAAAGCTGGGCTTCTGCCCCCCGCCAAGTTCAAAGGTCAGATGCACTATATAGCGCCCCTCCGAAGTGCGGATTAGCTCTACTGTGTAAGGCAGCTTCATAGCAAGCCATATTCGTACAAGGTCCCGGTGCTTCTCCGGAAGCCACAAATTTCCTTCTACTCTGGGAGCACGGCTCATCTTCGGGCGGCCAAGGGCGTCCTCGCCTACCTTCTCCGAGAGGTGGGAGATGGTCACCGCCAGGTAGAACTCCCCCTCCCGATAAGTTACCTTTATATTCGGGTTACCACCTTTGGTTTCATCCCCACGGGAATAAAGTCGGTTCCTGCGGGCGTTCCGCCACTCCTCCCGCTTGGCCCGCCCCTTGCAGATCCTTTCCCAGAGTTTTCTGCCGCCAAAGACTACCTTTGGTATCGTGCCGTTCTGCCGGTGGGCATCAAGCTCAGCCAGCTTTTTCTCCAAAGACGCTACCCGGTTGTTCCGCCCTTTGACTACCAGGCGGAGTTTTCCAACAATTTCCGTGGCATCGCCTTTTCCCTCTGCCTTCGCCAGCTTCTTCATGACTGTGCCGAGCTTCTTCCTCGCCCGGTGCAGCTTGTTTTTGGTCTCTTCAATCTCCAGCTCCAGCAGCTTTTTTTGGGAGTCTAGCACGGCCTGCGCCTTTAGCCTGGCATCATCTGCATACCGGGAGTTAAGCCCGAAGAGTTCCTGCCCCAGCTTCTTGGTCTTATCTCGGGATGCACCCTCTTGTAGACGGTTGAAGGCCCAACGCTGACAGGCACAGAAAAGACGCATCTCCGTTTTAAGGGGATCTTCTTCGCCTCGGCTGAACTTTCCCGACCGGAAGGCCGGATAGACCTCCGGAAAGAACTCCCCGCATATCGTCATGCTAAATTTGTCCTTTTTCTGTTTCTTCGGCATCTCTTATCAGCTCCCGAAAGCCTTGCCGGATTTTTCTGCCGCCCCTTGCACCATACAGCCTGGCTGAAAAAGTACAGTTAAGTACAGTCAATTACAGTATAGTTTTTAGAAACTGTTGCAATCCTCCTGGTTTCCTTAGAGCCAGAGCAAAAGCCACCGCATACTCCTGACAGTGGGATAGGGAAAGCTGAATCTCCCCTATGCCCAGGCGGCGGGCCTGCTGCTCCGCCTCCCCGGTCAGTCTCACCACCGGACGGCCTGTTTCGCTACGCCCTATCTCGATATCCTGCCAGGAGACCACTCCCAGGCCTGTCCCCAGCGCCTTGGCCACCGCCTCTTTGGCAGCAAAACGAGCTGCCAGTACAGCCATCCTATCCCGCCGTCCTTCATAAATCCTTTTTTCAGCGGCCGTCAGCACCCGCTGGCTAAAGCGGCCACCGCTTTTTTCTTCTGCCCGCCTGATGCGCTCTATGGCAATGATATCGGTACCGATGCCGACAATCACTTTCCCACCTCCGCAAAAGCCGACCCCCAGCGCATCTGCTGGGGGTAAGCTGTTCAAACCTACATGCCGAGAATTTTCTTCAGTTTTTTGGCATTGGCCCGGCTGACGGGAACCTCGCTTTTTTCCTGGTCTTCTACGATCAAGGTATAGGTGCCATTGAAGAATGGCACAATTTCCCTGACTTTATGCAAATTGACAATATAACAACGATGAGTGCGGAAAAAGACCTGGGGATTGAGGCGTTTTTCCAGTTCCTTCAGGGTGTATCTGGTAAAAAGTCTGTCCGAAAAGGTTTTAATATAAACATAGTCCTGTTCTGTAAAAGCATAAATGATATCCGCTTCATTGACCAGCACCGTTTTACCCTGTTTTTCCGCCGGAATGCGGTCAATTTTGATATTGCCGGGCACCGGACCTAAAGCTGGTCCATCATCAGCACCCCTTTCTTCCGCTCCGGCTTCATCTGCTTTTTGCTGTTGTTGCAAGATGGCTTTTTCCACTTTGGCAATAGCCCGGGCCAGCCGCTTTTCATCAATGGGTTTGAGCAGATAATCAATGGCCTCGACATCAAAAGCCTTAACTGCGTATTCATCATAGGCAGTAACAAAAATGATTTTGGGGGGTTTGGGCAATTCCCGAATCCGGGCCCCCAGCTCCAGGCCGTTCATGCCAGGCATTTCAATATCCAGGAACAAAATGGAGTAATCCAGGGCCTTAATCAGAGTCATAGCCTCCTGAGCATTGGTTGCCTCCCCTACCACCTCGACATTATCAAACTGCTGCAAGAGAAAACGCAGCTCTTTCCGGGCCGGATATTCATCATCTACGATTAAAGCCTTCAACTTCATGCCTTTCCCCTCCCACATGTTTCTCTTTCAGTAAGGGTACCCGTACCGTAACAGTAGTGCCTTTGCCCTCTTCGCTGACTATCTTCAGGCCGTGGTCTTCCCCAAACAGGCCTTTCAGGCGTTCATGGACATTGGACAAACCTACCCCGTTGCCAGAGCCATAACCAGGGGTCAGAACCAGGGGCAGTTTTTCCCTGGGTATGCCCACTCCATCATCCCGGATCACGATTTCCAGCTCACCATCCACCTTGCGGGCAGAAATCTGCACTGCTCCTTTGCCCATTTTGGGTGTAATGCCATGCTTGATGGCATTTTCCACCAGCGGCTGGATGGTCAACACCGGCACCTGATACTGCAATAACTCGGGGTCAATATCCCGCAGGATTTTTAACTTTTCCCTGAAACGCGCTTTCTCCAGAACCAGATAGGTATTGACATATTCCAGCTCTTCTTCTAAAGTATTGAACATTTGATGTTTTTTCAAGGCATGGCGGAAAAAAGCGGCCAGGCGGATTAATAGGCGCCGGGCTGTTTCGGGATTGGTACGGCTGAACATAATGATAGTATTAAGAGTATTAAAAAGAAAATGGGGGTTAATCTGGGCATGCAGTGCCTGAAGCTCGGCACTGGTCACCAGCTGGGCCTGCCTGTCCAGCTCCGCCAGTTCCATCTGTACCGCCAGAAGCTGGGCAATCCCCACTGCCAGTTTGATGACATGGGGCGGAATTTTGCCCTGTTTGGTCTGGTAGAGCTTGACACATCCCACCACTTTCCCCTGGCATTTCAAAGGGGCGATAACCGCTGCTTCCAGGGGACAGTCACAATCCTTGACCGGGCAGCGCAAATTCTCCTTGTTCTCTACGATTTTTAGTTCACCTGTAGCAATCACCTGTTTGGTGGCATGGGTCAAAATCAAACGTCCCGGCTGATGTCGTTCACACCCGGCTCCCACATAGGCCAGCACCTTTTCCCGGTCGGTAATGGCCACAGCGGCTACATCAGAGATCTTCTGAATAATTTCCGCCGTCTTGCGGGCCGTTTCCTCATTCAGCCCCCGGCGCAAGACCGGCAGGGTTTCATTGGCGATTTGCAGGGTAGGGTCCACCGGCTGGTCATCCAGACGTACTGTCACAACCCTGCGCCTGGCGGCATAATCCAGAGCGATGTAGGCTCCGACTCCGTTTATTATCGCCAGAAAACCACCGGTTAACCAGAGGTTGCTGTTAAATCCAGCCAGGAGGAAGAGGGTTTCCAGCAGGGTAATTCCTAATCCAATGGCAATTGCCTGTCCAACTCGCATGCCCTCACCTCAATATGCTTCAGGATATTAAACTGTATATTCTACTTACAAGGTTTTTTTCCTTTTAATTTTTATTATACTACAGTTTTTTTCTTTTTCCCACAAAAAAAAGGGGGATTACCCCCCCGATTACCGGAATCAACTTCTTTCCACCTTGCATTATTTTCTCATCCGCTGCCCCCGGGACGAAAAAAATCACTAAACACCTCTGCCAGCTGGGATTGAGGCAAATCAAAAACTGTACCCGTTTCCGGCAAAACTTCTTCCCGGAAGAAGGCGGGCAGGTCATCATCCTCCGGTCCGAAGCCGGCCTGGCGGTTGAATTCCAGTTCCATGGCCAGTACCTCTTTGCCCAGCTCCAGCAAATCCCGCTCATGCCAGGTGTTGCCATTGAAGTAGGTGAGTTGCTGGGCCAGGGGACCCACGTTATCCGGCGTGGGACCAACAAAAATACATACTCCCAGGGCATCACAGGCAGCACTGATTATCTGCAGCTGCCGGCTTAAGTCCACCTGGCCAGCAGCTTGCTTTGTATCCAGACCACCCCGGCCTGGCAAACAGTTCCCGGCAGTATGATCCGCTCCCATGGGCGAGGTAGCATAGGTTACACCTGTTCCCTTGAGGGCCCGCGGATCATAGGCAGAGAGGCTCTGGCCCTTGACTGCAGGTACCCTTTTTACCCCCAGCACCTTGCCAACGGTAGCCGCTCCCTGTCCCAGCAGACGGCCCCGCACCGTCCCGGCCCCCACTTCTTTCAGCAATTCCTCCACCCCGGCAGTATCACCGAAGGCAAGCAGACCGCCTTCCATGGCTACCCCCAGAGCAGCGCCTGTTTCCATGGTATCCATGCCCAGGTCATCACAGAGCCGGTCAAAACGGGCAACGGCATCAATATCTCCAATCCCCAGGTTGGACCCCAGGAGACAGAGGGTTTCATATTCCAGTGCGGAAGTGAGATACTGGCCCTGTTCATCATGATAGATGTTGGAACAGCGGATAACACAGCCCCGGTGACAGGCATGAGCTGTGCGGCCACCCCGGGCGGTAGCCCTGGCCTCCAGTTCCTCTCCGGACAGTTTTTCCGCCAGTTCAAACCGTCCCTGTCGGTAATTGCGGGTGGGTAACCCGCCGATCCCATTGATGACATTAACCAGCATGGCAGTACCAAACCGGGTCAGGGCTTTTTTGCCCTTGATCAGCCCTTCCGACCAGGCCCGCATGGCAGCAGTAAATTGCTCCGGCTGAGCGGCGGGCCGGGAAACGCCATCCTTGCCCACCAGCACAATGGCCTTCAGCCCCTTGCTGCCCATCACTGCCCCCATGCCCCCGCGGCCGGCATGACGGGAAGGCAATCCTTCCCGGTTGGTCACCGCCACAGAAGCCACCGGCAAAGCCAGTTCCCCCACCGGTCCAATGCTGATTACCGCCGCTTCAGGCCCATATTCAGCCAGCAACCGGGCCGCCGTCTGGTAATTCCCCAGCCCAGCCAGCTGGGGCCGCAGTTCCAGAACTGCTCCATCGCCTTTTACCAACAGCACTGCTGGCCCATTCTCAGCCTTTCCTTCAATGATTATCCCGCGATAACCCAGCCGGGCCAGGCGCTGGGCCGCTGTTCCGCCTACATTGCTCTCTTTTATGGTGCCAGTTAAAGGGCTTTTGGCCCCGATGGACAAGCGCCCGGAACAGGGTACCCCGCTGCCTGCCAGCAAGCCCGCTGCCAGCACCAGTTTATTGCCTGGAGACAAGGGATCCACCTTTGGATTTACTTCTGCGCGCAACACAGCAGCGGTCAACGCCCTGCCCCCGTATTTTTGCCAGGCTTCCGGCAGATTTTCTTCCTTGATCATCTGACGTCCCAGGTCAATGCGTAACAGTTTATCCACTCCTATTACCCCCTTTTGTGCTGCCACAGCCCTGGCCGCCGGTTCCACTTCCTCAAAACTCTCTAGACATATCTGTCCTCCCGGCACTTTAGTTTTAGAAGGGCCGGTTCACTCCGTTTTCCAGCAGCCACCTGGAGATAATTTCTCTCTGAATCTGGCTGGTTCCTTCTACAATTTGCAATTGTTTAGCATCCCGGATATAGCGCTCCAGGGGATAATCCTTCATATATCCGTAGCCTCCCAGCAGCTGGGCACAATCAATCGCCACCCGCATGGCCATATCGGTGGGATAAATCTTGGACATGGAGAGCAAACCGGCATATTCTCTGGTAATCTTACCTTGATCGATCAGGAAAGCTGCCTGATAAACCAGCAGGCGGGCCGCTTCGATTTGGGTAATCATGTCAGCCATCATCCAGCGCAGCCCTTGTTTATCCGCCAGGGGCCCGCCAAAGGCATGGCGTTGTTTGGTATATTCCAGGGCATAGGCCAGTGCCCCCTGAGCCAACCCCAGTCCCCGGGCTCCTACCACCGGCCGCATGGAATTGAGGGTTTGCATGGCAAGCTTGAAGCCTTCATTTTCCTGACCCAGCAGATTTTCTGCCGGTACCCGCACATTTTCAAAGATCACTTCACACAGAGGCACACCCCTTACTCCCATTTTGTTTTCATGCCGTCCGATGGAAAAACCAGGGGTACTGGTATCGACAATAAAAGTCGACATACCGCGGTGTTTGGCTTCCGGTTTGGTTTTGGCGAAGACAGTAACATAGTCAGCCATGGAGGCCCCGGAAATAAACTGCTTACGGCCATTCAGGATATAATAGTCCCCGTCCCGGACAGCGGTCATCTTGATGTTAGCTGCATCAGAGCCAGCAGTAGGCTCGGTCAGACAGAAGGAAGCCCGTTTTTCACCTGTTGCCACCGGTGTAAGGTATTTTTTCTTCTGTTCCGGTGTCCCGGCAATGCGAATCGGCAATGTGGGTAAGTAGGTGAGTAACAGGATCAGGCCGGAGCTGCAACAGTATTTGGCCACTTCTTCAATGGCAATACAGAGCCCGGTAGCTCCCATCCCTGAGCCGCCGTATTCCTCCGGGAAGCTGACCCCCAGCAAACCCGTTTCCTTGAATACCTCCCAGATGTCATAGGGGTACTGACCGGTTTCATCGATTTCTGCCGCCCGCGGAGCCACTTTCTCCTCGGCGATGCGCCGTACCGTCTGGCGCAGCATTTGTTGTTCCTCGGTGAAATAGAAATTCATCCTTGTTACCTCCATGTTCTGATTATCGGAACAATGTTCCTTTTTGTAATAGTTCTATTCTTCCCCTGGAGCCATTGCCCATAACAAGTTTCCCGAAAGGCACGTACTGAGACAAATAGGCTAACAAAAAGGAGACAACCGCCGTTAATCCAAAACTTATCAGCGTCATTTCCAGATAATTGGACGGAGTAGCCCAGGTTAGCTGTTTGACAATATAGTCCAGGGCCAGGGCATGAACCAGATAGGCTCCAAAGGAATAGCGACCTATCCCGTTCAGAATTTGTTGAAGCAGTGGATTATATTTCGTCACTAATAAGGCTAACCCATAAATCAGCAGAATCGAGGAGACGGTATAAAAAAACATGGAGGGCTTTAAGCTAGTAGATATAGCCAGATTAACGACTCCGTTTCTTGCTCCCTGGAGAAGCTCTAAACTAATCCACAAGAATAGCCCGGCAAAAGCCACACTATTACCGGCCAGGGTGCGCAGCACAAGGTCACGCCATTTCACCAATGCAAAGGCCGCCAAGCTACCAAGAACAAAGTAAAAACTATAGTAAAGAAAATTTATAGACCTGTATTTGATAAAAATTAGCTGCAGCAAACTCGATTCAAATTTAAAATATCCACCCGGAACTATGTAAGCGGAAAACCCCATCAAAGCAGTATACAATAAAGCAGCCATTCCCAGTATTATGTACAGGCTTTTATAGCTCTGGACTCTTGGTCTCAGCCAGCGATAAATGGGCAATATCAAGGGATAGAAGAGATATACCTGAAAAATCATTACTACAAACCAGAGATGGTAAGCGGCACTACCCGTTGCCAGTTGTTGCATGAATCGTATCAACCCGGGAGAATCCAGAGGTAATTTCTCATAGTAATGGTAATAATACAACAACGACCAGAAGAGATAGGGAAACAAAATTTCCCGGCTCCGTTTTTTAATAAAACCTGCATAGTCAAGTTGCTCATAGTAATTGTAAAGCAATCCAACTCCGGAAATAAAGACAAACATCGGGACTGCAAATTTCACCAGATTAAACAGCAATCCCAGAATCAGAGCCGCTTCCTGGTATATATCCAGTTTGCGGATAAAAATCCCAATCGCATGTTGCAAAACCACACCCAGAAAAGCGACTCCCCGTAATATATCTAACTCCGCAATTCTTTCCCTGTCAGTTGTCATCCGTTCCCCGCCTTCTTGATTGTTAAAATCCTGGCCACTTGTTCAGCCGTCTCTACCAGTAGCTCCCGGCCGCGTTCCATGGCTTCTGCCAGAGCCATCGGCCCCCTGACAATAGAAAAGTAGGCGGTAATACCAGCAGTAAGGGTTTTTTCCGCCCCCGGCCCGATGGACCCGGCCAGCACAATTACGGGCTTACCTTTAGCCATAGCCGCCACTCCTACCGGAACTTTGCCATAAACCGACTGACCATCCAGCTGACCTTCCCCGGTGATAACCAGCTCTGCCCAATCTATCCACTCCTGCAACCGGCATTGCCGGGCAATCAAGGGAAAGCCCGGTTGCAAACGAGCTCCCAGGAAAGCCACCAGACCGCCACCCAGTCCCCCTGCCGCCCCGGCACCGGGTAAATCAGCAATTGCTACTCCCAGTTCTCCTTCCACTACTTTTGCCAGGCGAGTTAAACCTGCTTCCAGGATTTCCACCTGCTCAGCAGTTGCTCCTTTCTGCGGCCCATAGATCCGGCTGGCCCCCTGGGGACCAATTAACGGATTGGTCACATCACAGGCCACCAGGATTTCCACCTCTTTGATTCGAGGGTCAAGGCCCGAGAGGTCCACCTGCCACAGATTGACCAGGGCCCCTCCTCCGGGAGGCAATTCCCGGCCCTCCTGGTCCAGGAAGCGGGCCCCCAGGGCGGTAGCCATGCCCGTTCCGCCATCATTGGTGGCACTGCCACCGATACCAATAATCAGCCGCCGGCAACCGCGATCCAGGGCTGCCTTAATCAACTGGCCTGTACCAGAGGTAGTGGTCAGCAGGGGATTGCGTTCCGCTACCGGTACCAGATGTAGCCCGGAAGCAGCTGCCATTTCGATAACCGCTGTTCGGCCCTCATTCAGCAAGCCGTAAAAAGCCTGTACCGGCCGGTCCAGGGGGCCCCGCACAACGCAATCTACCTTTTCCCCGCCCACCGCGGTCAGCAGCGCCTCTACTGTCCCTTCACCCCCATCAGCAATGGGTATCAGTTTTATCTCATCCTGCGGCCGCACCCTTTGCCAGCCGCTCCGAATGGCTTCTGCCACCGCCGTGGCCGACAAACTTCCTTTAAAAGAATCAGGCACGATCAGTACTCTCATGATGACTATCACCCTTGCAAAAAATTTTTGTTTCGCTGTATATTATCTTATCCGCTGGAGACAATAATGAACGGAAAGGGTTCGTAATGGCCGAGCCAAGACTGTTACCGGGTCGCAAGGCTCAGTAATAGTCGGCCAAAGGTCAATACAGGGTCGGATAAGGCTCTGTATTGGCCGGCGGGCAGACTGTCCAGTGTCCTGTCAGGCTCTATCATGGTCCGAAGGATCATGGTAGGGTCAAAAGGGATGCCGGGTGGTCGAGCTAAGATCATTACTGGTTCCGCAGGCTCCTTTTCGGTGCTGGAGGTCGTATCCGGCCGAGAGGTCGGCTACGGCTTCTAAGGAACTGGTAATGGTCGAGCAAAGGTTATTGCAGGTTCCGTAATGGTTGTTTGCAGTCGAAAGATTGCAGGCAGCTATGCAGGGATTTGCAGTAGCTGTAGCGTAGGTCATTACGGGCTCTTTCTTTTTTTAGTTTCTTGATCTCAAATTAAGATTATGCTAATTTTCTTGTAAATTAATGCGTTTTTTTACCCATTTCTTGTCAAAATCAGGTGGTGTTGGTTTAAACGCCTCATCGTTCTCATCTTTTTGTAATTCATATTCCTTTAATTGGAAATTTCTTAAAGATTCTATATCTATCTTTCCAACAAGTATACTTATGTTATTTCCGCCTTTTAATTGTAAAATGTTACGCTCTTCAGTTTTGGACGGTTTAATGATTCGCGAATCACCGAAATCCGAACTATTCACTTGCACAAAATAACAATGAACATCTCTTGTGATCGATTCCGCAATATTTGAAAAATAATTAACATCACGGTTATATTCAGAGGCAATTAATAAATCTACTTTCGATTTGAACATTGCCCTAAGATGTATATCTGCAATTTCAAAACAGTTATAACAAGAAAAATATATACCTTTCCAAACAAATATAGGAAAATTAATATGATCAGTTGATGGCAATTTATACCCATAACCTTTTAAGATTTTTTGTTCCTCTGGTGAATAATGTTTCTTTAAACGAAGATGAACAACAACGGATTTATATCCATTATCTTTTTTATAAGGTAATAATGTGACTAAATAGTTGTGCGCTTCATCCTTAGGGGATAAATAATGTTCTAAACCAAATATGACTACTTTTTGATGCTTTCTTGCGTATTCTACCATCAAAGGTAGCCAAGCAAGTGGTACAGAAACCTCTGGCATTATAAAGAAATCACTTTTCTCTTTAGCTACAATATTTAGTAATTTGAATAATTGTTGTATGCGTTCAAAGCTAAGATTAGGATTTTTTATTGAAATATTCTTTTCTAAATCCATTTTGGAAACTGCTATATTTGCAATCGCAATTCTTGGCTTGCTTATATTTTCTATTGTTGGACATTTTATCAACATATAATCAATATCATTTTTTTCTATTATAACATTTTCTAAATTCAGTTTATTAAATTTATAATATTGATTTTCTATCTTTTTCAAAAAGTTCTCATTAAATTCAAATGGTTGTCTTTGTATAGTTTCATAAATATAGAAAATCATTATTTCATGCATATGTACAATTCTAGGTGAAAATTGAATTTTCTTTTCATCAAAATCAAAATTTATATTTTTCTTATTCACTAATAATTTATCTAAAAGATTGATATTTTCTGTATAATTCAGTAATGGGTAAAAAACATGTTCATGTCGCAACAGATTTGATGTTCTTATATTTAGGGCATACTTTGCTACTTCTTCGGGGAACTGTTTAAAAATTTCGCAATTAAGATTCAAAGATAATGCCATACTAATAGAAATCTGCAGAAAATCAATTAAATCTTCCTTTATTTTTTTAGTTAATTTTTCTACATTTGTTTTGTTTTTATTTTCGACTATTATTTTTTCAATATAATCTTTTACCCTGTAAAAAAAGCGTATTGTTTCATCTATCAAATTATTAATAAAAAAGTATGTAAATATTCTTTCCCAAAGTGTATAAAATTCTAAACAAAATCTTCCTTGAAAAAAAGATAATATTTGCTGTTTTGTTAAATTAATGTCTTTTCCATCACCATCCCAGAATTTACATGAAAAAATTTTTTTTGCTAAATATGTTGTTGCTCCATACTTATCATGTTTAAAACTTTCTACACTTCTTAATTTATAAATTGAATCAGCATATAATATTTTATAAGCCTCATCTTGAAATTCTATATTTACTTTAAAATCTTCAGGTAATAATCTAAATTCACTACTATTTTTTCTTATATTTTTTCAATATTTTCCAGAATGGCCTTAGAATAATTAGTATCTAATAAATATAGTTTTATTTTTTCTTTTTGAATTAATAGTTTATTGTTTACTATTTCATAATCATTATCTGAAATTTTTTTTATTATGTTTTTAAAATAAATATTCATATAATAATCCAACGATTCATCATTATCAACTTTTAAAATTTTTTTATCAGGATTTGATAAAACAATTAATATATCATCTACATACCGCCCATAATATAATGGATTTAACTCTTTTAAGATTAATTGATCAAAATCATTTAAATACCAATTAGCTAAAATACCAGAAGACAATAAGCCTATTGGTAGTAAATATTCTTTATTGTTCTTTTTATTAATTTCAATATGCTCGTCGTTACATAAAAGATTAGTATAAATCGAATGCACCTCTTCCAATTTTTCGTGTAATATTTTATTTTCTTTGTACTCTTTCTTGTCTTTTAACTTTTCTTCAATTTTTTCAAAGGAAATACAAACTGAGTTAAAGTAATCCTTTATGTCCAATTGCATAATTAAAACATCAGTTTTATCGTTTAATGCACTTTTAGCTTTTTTGATGCCATTGTCTCTCCATTTTTGATATTGAATAAAATATGGTTTATAGAGCTTTATTCCATTTTTTACCTTTCCTGTTTTTTCGTCTATTTGCAATTTATATGCATAAGTGTTTTTATTTTCTTTTTCCTCTAATAAATAACCTATTTTTTGAATCCAAAGAACTGAAATGATATGTAATTCTATTGGGGCATCAATAAACAAAGTATATCTTAAAACAGTATAATTATTATTTTCATATCTATTAGTAATAATTAAACTATCATTTTCAAAAGCTTCTAATTTAATTTTTTTTGGTAAAATTTTATAATTGATCTTATTATAAAGTTTTGTAAAGTAGCATTTATCGTTATTATTTATTGCTTTACATAAATCATCAAATTTATTTTTAAAATCGGCACTAGATTCAAACTCAGCTATTTGATTTCTTAAAAATAATGAATTTTTATCATAATAAACATATGATTTTAATTTTCTATATGCTTCATGAATTTCGGTAAGTCTAATAGCATTCACTAAATCTCCCCTCCATAAATATTATCTCCAATATAATAATTTATTATGACTAATTCACAATTACCTCCACCGATTCCTGCTCCAGCCGGATTCTTTCCCGCAGCATCACCTCTATCACCTCGCGAAACGCCTCAAATCCTGGCTTATCCAGCAACCCCGCCAGGCGCCGGGCATAAGCATCACTGATGGCAAGGGCCAAATGGCGATGCCGCAGCAAGGTCTCGGAATCCATCAGATAGGGATTGAGCGGCAGTAAACTGTGTTCAGCCAGGTGGCGGAAAATATCAAAGCCGCCGTAATCGATATCCCCCCAGTGATAACAGGGAATCTCCCGGCCCTGCTCCAGCAGGCAACGCTGGATTTTCTGCAAAAACTCCCTCCGTAACCGGTTGTGGTAACCGCCCAGGTAGACTGCCACATATTGGCCCGGATGTTTGCGAATGAATTGATAAAAAGAAGTCAAATTCTCGATGGTGATGAGGAAGTCTGCCTGGACGTCCAGCACCTGCATATTTTGAATCAGCTGGGCAGAAAGACCCAGATCAGGCTGGAAAAGGCGGGTTTCCACTATCCCACCGGCTACTTGCAGGGTGAGGTTACCATGAACAAAAATATGCTGGGGATTGGCCACCAGACCAAATTCCGCCCAGACCTCCCGGGCCTCCTCCAGGCCCCAACCCCCGTGAAAATCCCGCACTATCCGCAGGACCCTCTGAGCAATAGCCGCCCAGGCTTTACTATGTCCCAGCACCCGCAGGCTGAATACCCGCTCGGGCGTTTCTTCCTGTAGCTCTGTCAGGGCCTGCAGGGCAGTCAGAACCCGGTCGGCTGTTTCCATGTCATGCAAGTCCAGATATGGACTAATGCCTTCCCGAAGCAGCAGCCGCTCCTCCAGCCAGGCCAGAAAGTTTTCCAGCCAGGCGGGACCCTGGCCCCGGTAATTGCGGACCAGGGCCAGCATACTCTCTTCCCGGCTCTGGCGCGGCGTACGCCTGAGCAGATGAAAGGCAGTGGGTAAGCCTTCTATTCTCAGGGCCACTTTCTGGATGAGATTGCCTTCCTCATGTTTCACCCAGAAAATCTCGATTACCCCTGCTTCAGCCAAATGGATCATATCGCTGTTAATTTCCTCTTTCTGCCGGGCTGAAGTATCATCAAAATAGGCTGGCAAGGTCCGGGGAGTAAATCGGTAAAATAGCCGGCGGGGCCTGGTGCTGGTGCCCCGGTAACTGCCGCTGTTTTCATATTTGTCTAAAAGAGTATGCAGAATCTGACGGCTATACTGATTCATCGCTGACCTCCTAACGGCGGAGCATCTCTTCCTTCAGCACTTTATAATTCTCGATCCAGCTGCTATGGCCATCCCGCATCACTAATAAGGTGGTGCCGACATAGGGGGCAATATATTCACATTTATCGGTAGGAGCAGCGATCAGGGCCTGTAAGCCCAGGTCCCGCAAAAAGCGCAGGAAATTTTCCACCCGGTCGCTGTCCATGCGGTTAAAGGCTTCATCAAACATAACCAGGCGCACCGCCGCCCGATTGTGCTTCAGCCGGTATAATTGCAGGAAGGAAGCTACAATCGCTACATAATAGGGAGTTTGGGTCTCACCACCGGATTTCTCCCGACAAACCTTAGAAAAGGTAGAAACCTCGCCATTGGCATGGTAAATCTTAATATCATAATCCAGAAAAGTGCGATAGTCAGTAAACAACTCCACGTTTTCTTTTACCGCTTCCAGGTGCTGATTTTCCATGCGCTCAAACAGCTCGTCCATGGCTTCCCGGTGCCGTTCCCTGAAATGAGAAGCAAAAAGGGATTCGCCACCGCCCAGCAAATCAGTGTCCATAATCATATCATAAAACCGCTTGTACTTCTGGCTGGGAGTAACCAGAAAGCGGTATTTGTCAGAACCAAAAGCAATATCTTTCAGGGCATCATTGAGGGTGTTGAACTGGGATTGAGCCAGTTCAATATTTTCCTTTAGTTTGTAGATGAAATGTTCCTTAAATTCCTCCTCAGCCTCTTTTTGAGCCTGCAGGATTTTTTCCTCGTATTCCGGTAACTCGCTGTCCGCCAGCTTTTGATATTCCGCCCGGTATTCCGCGATATCGTTCCCGTCAATCCGGCCACCGAAATGCCATCGGTTGTTGTACTGGCTCTGCAAGCTCATTAACTGCTGCTGTTTGGTATTGATCTGGGTTAGCAGGCCCTGGTAGTTGATGCGAAAACTTTCCGCCACTTCCCGCGGCTTTTTGCGGGCCAGCTCTTTCTGCAAACGTTCCTCACCCCGGACCGCCAGTTCGGGATAACGCCTTTTGAACTCTTCCCATTCCGCTTCTGCTGCCTCGGCTTGCAGCTTTAACTCCAGCTGCAGATTACGGGCCCGCTTCAATGCTTCTTCTGCCGCCCCTGCTTCCCGGTTGCGTAAATTAATCTGTTCCCGCACCTGTTTCAGTTCCGCCTGCCGTAAAGCCAGTTGACCCTGCAGAGCCTCCAGATCCGAGCGATCCACCCGGTCCAGCTCTGCCCGTTTAGCAGCCAGTTCATCTCGTATCGCCGCCAGGCGGGTAATAGCAGATAAGCGGTCTGTTAATTTGGCGTAGCTGCCTTCTTTATCCGCCGTTTCCCGCCGCCAGCTTTCCCGCTCCGCCAGCATAGCAGCCAGCTGTTCCCGTTCCCGTACCAGTTCAGCCAGTTCCCCTTCCTTTTTGGCGATTTGTTTGGGAATAGCTTTTTCACCGATATAGGGGGTTTCATAGACTTTAAAGTTTATCTGACGAGCAGTATTGTTCTGGTAAGTCATACAGGTGGGAGTGATGGCCCGGCGGTGATATTTCAACTCCTGTTCTGTTTCACATTTGATCACATTGCCCAGTAACTGGTTGACATAACCACGAGCATAAGGATTATCCGTCAGTACTTCTTCAGCCAGGGCATTGGCTTCCACGCGGTCGATAAATTTTTCCACCGCCCGGGTATTAACCAGGCCCACACCGGAAATCCCTTTCTGCCTTTTATAGCGTTCATACAGGGTCAGGGCATAGTCAAAATACCGGGGTTCCACCAGCAGATCGAAGCGCTGGGTATTTAAAAAGCCTTCGACGGCATCCCGCCATTTTTCATCCCTGATTTCCAGCAATTCGCAGAGAATCGATACTTCCACTTCCAGCCCCTTATCCTGGCGGAAGCCCTGGCGAATCACGGCCTGTAAATCGGTAATCCGCCGGTCATAGGCAAACCGTCCCTGGCGCAACTGGGCCAGTTCTGACCGTAACTTTTCTTCCCTTTCTGTCAGTTCCTGCAACCGGCCTTTCAGGGTCCAGATCTCCTGGTCCAGCCGGGCCTGGACCTCTTTGAGGGCAGCCAAACCGGCCGCCAGAACCGCTGCCGCTTCCTCCCCGCCCTGGCCCTGACTCAAGGCCGTCAGGAGAGGCGGCAAAGGAGCCAGGGTCAGTTTTTCTGATTCAGTTAGACAATTGGCTGCCAGCAAGCGCCGCAGAGAAGCCAGCTCAGCAGCGGCAAGTTCCTGCAGCATTTGCCTGTCCTGCTCCAGCCGTTTTTCCTCCACCTCCAGCCAGTTGATCTCCCTTTCCAGGTCTTTAATCAACTGGTAAGTGCTACTGGCAGCCAGTGCTTCCCGGTAGCCGTTACATTCCCCTTCCAGAACCTCTTCCCGGTTGGCCAGCCCGGCCAGCTCGCTTTTGATCCGGTTTAAATCTTCTTCTTTCCGGGCGCTGTCGCGCAGATTGGCTTCCAGCTCAGCCCTGAGACCGACGGCAGTAGCCCCTTTGATGATATACTCCTGCATCCGGGCCGTCTCCTGCTGGTTCCGGATTTCCTGATACCGGTCCAGAATCGCAGTCAGGTCCTCAATCTTTTCTCTGGTCTGCCGGGCCAGATTGCGGTATTCGCTGTAACGGCGGAAGTTTTCCACCATGGCCTCGATCTGAATGGGTTTGGCATCCAGGACATAATTGTAGACAAACTCCCGGATATCGGTAATGGGCTTAAAGGAAATGGCTTTGACCAGCAGCTCAAAAAAACGTTCATTTAAAGAACCCAATTTTTGCAGCAAATCCCGCCGATACTGGTCAGCGGAAGGATAAAGGGTAGCACCGGGCAATTTTTTTAAATGGTCCCGAAAGGCCTTGATATTCCTCGGTCGTCTGGTGCCGGGCAGGAAAAACAACTCATCCGCAAGGGCCTGGTTTTCAATTTTAAAAAAGCGGCTGTCCCAGTTGATGTCATCGGCATAGGAATCAGCCACCACCCCCAGCAGAAAGGGCTTTTGTTTGTCAGTATCAAAAAATTCCAGGACCACAAAAGAAGTAATATCCCCCTGGCGCAAAAACTTCCTGCCATCACTGCGGTCATTGCCGGTTTTACAGCGCAAATAGCCCAAAAGATCCCGTTTGGTCTCATCATGGGCAGAAACATTGAATTTGATTTTGCGCAAATCAGCCACCAGCACATATTGCATGGCATCCAGAATGGTAGACTTTCCCGAGCCATTGTCCCCGGTCAAAAGTACACTGTTCTTGATACGAATGGTTTCATTGGTAAAATAATGCCAGTTGATCAGTTTAATCCCCGTCAAATCTTTCATTCTGCTTCTCCTTCTTCCCCATCTTCCCCATAGGCGCTCAGTCGCTCATAAACCTGGCGCACATCCTCTACCCTGACTGCCAGCAAAATAGCCGGATAGATTAAGAGGCGGCATTCCGGGTCGGTCACATCCCCATCCAGAACCTCAAGTAGATGAAAACGCTTAAACAGGGCCAACCCTTCCCGCAAAGACTTTTTATTGATAGGCCGTTTGCTGATTTTCAGGGCAGCATATTTTTCCTGCAACTCCCTCACCCGGAAACTAATGTGTTCAGATAGATGCAGCTCCTTGCGTTTTTCCTCATAGATCAACCGGATGAGCAGAAGAATAATGCTCTCCTCCAGCTTCAGCCGCAAGCGATTGAAGTCCTGACTGTTGACAGCCTGGTAAACGCCGTGGACAGCATCATGTCGCAGCTCCCAGCCGGCCAGGGCCAAATACTGGCGAAACAGTTCCTCATGCCGTTCGATGAAATAATAATCCCGGCGCTGGTCTGGATGCTTTTTATTGACAAAAGTCACCGCAAGTAATAAATTTACCACCCGGGTAAATTCCCCTTTGTCACTGTTATTCAATCCCTCATAACGGGTATACCAGTTCATCCTGTTATCTTCCCTTCCGCCGCCGGATGACGATATTTTTGAATTCAAAAGCTCCTTCTGCCGCTGTTACCCGCGGTCCACTATACTCCACCCGGTAGTCCACCCGCTGTGAACGGCCATAGACTGCCGTGTAAATCAATTTGAGGTAATCCTCCATGGCCTCGATACCCAGCTCCTCGGCCCGGATCATCTCCCGTTCGCCCAGTTTCTCCAGCACATAGCGGTTGATTTTGTCCCGGGTCAGCTTTTCCGCCAGGCGCGCCTGCAGTTCCGCCACCCGTTGGGCCCGAACCCGCTCGTCCACTGTAACCGCTTCCACCACTTCTGCCGGCTGGTGCTGTCGCGCTGCCCGGCGGGGAGTATAAAGGGATTTTTCATCCAGATAAGACTGGCTGTACAGGCTGAACAATCCAGCCATGGCCGCTGGCAAATCATCATCTCCCCGGGCTGCCTGTTCGGTTAACAACTGGGCCAGGTACTGCAAAAGGGAAAGAATTTGCCCCTCCAGGTTCTGGCTGCTGTTCAGCCGGTACTGAATCTGCAACAGAGAGGCACTGGCATACTGGGAATTGCGCCGATCGATTTCCTCCAGCAGTTGATCCAGGTTGAGGTAGGTTTGTCGGATAAAATCCATGCGCCCATAAATCAGCTCTCGCGCCTCCTCTATGGTCAGCTCCCCCTGGCGCCGGCGCTGCACCTCATGGACTGCCGCTTCCTGTACCCAGTTTTCATCATTGTACCACTGGTTGATCCTGTCCACGATTTTAGGCCGATAGCGGGAAACGTTATCCGATGTTTTCAACCGGTGATAACTGCGGTCCAGAATCTCCGCCTTATAATCTTCAAAATGCAGGCGCAAGATGGCCTTCGGATCCAGTTCATCCTGAACCCGTTCAATATAGCGCTTGATATTATGACTTAACGCCTTCAGCCCGTTGAGCAGGGCTTCCGTCTGCTCATAGGCCTTTTCCAGGGCCAGGGCCCCCTGCCGGCTGGCCTCCTCGGTGTAAAGTAAAGTATAGGTAGCAAATACATAACCCTGGTATTCCGCCCGGTGGTTTTTGCGGATTTTGTCCAGCAAGTCCAGGATTTGAATGGCATAATCGGTGAGATTGATATATTCTTCATAATTGACCAGGGTTTCTCTGGTAATCCAGCCCGTTTCCTCCAGTTTGCGCAAAACAAAGCTGGCCCGGTCCCGAGGCGAGCTGCCCAGGTCCAGGCTTTCTTCCCAGACGCTTTCATCGAGCAGACGGGTAAATTGTTCATCTTCCGCCTTTTCCTCCAGGTAATCGATGATGATATCCAGCAAAACTTCCCTGGATAAACCGAAATTGGTCAACCGGTACTGGTGGAAAATGCGGAAGAGGATATTAGCATAGTCCTCTTTAAGGGGACTGGCCAGGACGCTGAAAAATTTTTCAGGAATAACAGCGAAGAGGTTTAGCTCTGGCTTCATTAGAACCTTCCTTTTTGGCGATTTGTCAGTATTTTTAGTTCGCCCTGATGAAAGTGGATTCCTTCTTAAATTATCGATTTAAGCAACAATTATCAATATGTTCCAATCAAAACCACCCCTCTCCTAAACCCCCCTCGTTCCTCTGCCTTCTTTCTTGCCAGCTCCAATAACTCATCCCTGCTTATCCCTTTCCTCTCGGCTATAGCAAACAACACCTCCAGCAGGTCGGCAATCTCCTCTACACTCCCGCTCTCCTTATACTCCTGCCATTCCTCCAGCAACTTCTCCTCCAGCAGCCTGATCACTTTCCCGTTATCTTCCACTATCTGATACTCCACCTTTTTGCCGGTCTGTTCAATGATTTCTGGTATACGATCTCTCACCAGTTTATTATAAACCTTCATCTCTACAGTTCCTCCGCATAAGGTACTAAATTGGGCTTCAAGTTTCTTATCCCACCGCGGGGCTTATCCACATCCCCCTGATAACGGGGAATGACATGGACATGCAGATGCATGATAGTCTGTCCAGCTACTTGCCCTATGTTTATTCCAACATTATAGCCATCGGGCTTGAATTGCGTTTCAAGTATTCTTTTTACTTCCTGTAACAAATCATAAATAGCCATTATTTCTTCTCCAGTCGCCTCAAAAAAATTTGCAAAATGACGCTTGGGAATTACCAGCGTATGCCCAGGATTAACAGGAAACTTGTCAAAAATAGCAACTGCAAGCTCATTTTCAGCAATAAAGGTTTCTTTCGGCAGCTGACAAAAAATACAATCCATCATTACTCACCCCTTCTATATCGTGTCGCAAAATACTCAGTGCTGCGCCAGGTCAAAATATCCCTGACATGTTCCGCCAATAACGGACTAATATGTTCCACAATGGAACTGTCTAAGGTAAATACCTGGTTAATTTCATCGAAGTGGAAAAACCGGCCTTGCGATAAGTAAAAAACCGGATTACGGATTGCCAGTCGGGCCAGTTTTTCATCATCCCAGTTTCTCCAGGTTCTGGTGGTTTTGTCCCTGACCATATCCTGCTCATGTACTGGATCAGAATAATATTCACGCCATACATGTATCAACCTTGATTTATTTACACTGTGTAATAACCTATCGTCTTCAATAAAGCTGAGCAAAGTAGGAATTTTATACGACTTAGTCATACTGGTTTTCTCCAGTTCTCTTAAAAATGCAGCAACATTATTGTTAAGCCAGTTTTGCTCTTCTGCTGTCAGTTGGTCGATACTGGCCAAAAAACCCAGCCAACCGTCCATATTAAGGAAGTGGCGAAGGGGTATATCGCTGCCAAGGTAAATATCCAGTCTTGTGGGCCGGCGCCCCAACTCATCCTGAAGCCGCCAGAACTCGTCTTTAAGCCTTTGTGTCAGCGGATCCCGTTTCCGCAGTTCCTGGAAAAGGTCAATGAGTTTGAAATCAAAATTTACTATACAGCCTTCTGGAAAATCAATTTCATGAGGTAATCTAAATTTCTTCCCCTCAACAGCCATGGGGTTTTTCCCAGCTAATAAATAAGGAATATGATGGGCTCGCTTATAGTTACCGATGAAATCCAACACCGTCAGATATTCTTTATTTTCTGCCTTACGCAAACCTCGACCCAGCTGCTGTAAAAAGACAACATATGACTCAGTCGGTCGTAAGAACATAACCATATCTACTGTTGGAATATCTACGCCTTCATTAAACATGTCGACGGTAAAAATTACCTTAAGTTTGCCTTCCACCAGCTGGCTAATTGCTTCCTGTCGGGGCAGATAGCATCTGGACTCAGAAGGCCCACTGTGTACCACCGCAGCCGGAACCTTATGCTGATTAAAATATTCCGCCATATACTCTGCATGACGAATACCCGCACAGAAACCTATTGCCTTCTCTTTCTGAAACATTTTATACTTTTCTAGAACCAGACCTGCTCTGCGGTTTTGTGAAAGGGCTGCTTCCAGTTGTTTAATATCATAATGACCATTTCTGAAAGCGATTCGGTCATAATCAGTATCATCATAAAAAGCATAATAGCGGAAAGGTACCAGCAGTCCACGATTAATGGCATCAGCCAGGTAAATTTCATAAACAACATTATTGTCGCAGAAAGCAAAAATATCCCTATTATCCATCCGGTACGGGGTTGCCGTAAGTCCTAATAAAAACTTGGGCCTGAAGTAATTTAGCACACGTAAATAGCTATCAGCCGCTGCATGATGAAATTCATCCACAACAATGTAGTCAAAATAGTCGGGAGAAAACACTTCCGGCTTTAAATAACGTTCTTGGCCCAGGGTTTGCACAGTTGCAAAAAGCAGCTCAGCATCAAGCGTTTTCTCCTGCCCAGAGAAAAAGCCAGTCTTTGCTCCAGGACGAACTTTAGCGAAGCTAGCCTCTGCCTGTCGTAAAATCTCTTCTTTGTGGGCTAGAAACAGCACTCTGGCATATTTTTTACTATCAAAAGCCGCAAGATATGTTTTGCCTATACCTGTTGCAGCAACCACTAACCCTTTTTTATAGCCATTTCTTCTGCACTCAGCCAAATTATATAAAGCTTCAATCTGTGCCCCTCTTGGCCTTACTATTTCTTCCGTCTGTGGACGGTCTTCGCTAAAAATAGTCCTGCGCCAGTTTGCAGCATATTCCATCAAAACTTCATCCGTAACCTTCTCCGACTGCCTTTCAAATAACCGGTCAAAGGCGGCAACAAACTGAGCATAATCTTCAGGAGCCACCTGCTCCTCCAACCGGAAATTCCATTCTACCCCATTAGTTAACGCGGAGCGGGAAAGATTAGACGAACCTATATAGATTACCCCAGCCTTTTTCTTTTCAATAATGTAAGCCTTAGGGTGAAAAGAGACATTTTGTCGGTTAAAAAAACGGATATCCAGGCTGTCTCCTAGTTCTTTTTTCAGCAAGTAAACTGCCGACGGTTCAGTTATATTAAGATATCGTCCGGTTAAAATGCGAATTGGGACTCCCTTTGCAGCCAGGGTTTTTAAGTCATTTACCAGCAATTCAGCTCCTTGCTCCATTAGAAAAGAAACAATTAGTTTTACCATTTTAGCTTCCTGTAAATCTTTAGATAGATAATATATTAGGCCATGCTCTTCTCCGGTAATTGCATTTCCCGGCATCGGCTTGCCCCCTTCGGCTCTCAAAATTAGATTTGAATATCAATTCGACAAATTCCAAGCAATTCCTTTTATTTTCCTTACCTGAAACTGCGATGAAATACAAAACCCCTCTAATCTTCTGATCAGAGGGGTTCTTTGTCCGGCAACGACCTACTCTCCCAGGACCCTGCGGTCCAAGTACCATCGGCGCTGGTGGGCTTAACTGCCGTGTTCGGTATGGGTACGGGTGTTGCCCCACCGCCATTGCCACCGGACTGGCTCCCCGAGCAGGACTCGAACCTGCAACCTACCGGTTAACAGCCGGGCGCTCTACCATTGAGCTATCGGGGAACATTATTCAATTCAAGGGATTGCTCCCTCAAAACCGCACAGAGTTCTTTTGAGGTTAAGACCTCGACCTATTAGTACCGGTCCGCTCAAAGCCTTGCGGCTCTTACACTCCCGGCCTATCTACCTGGTCTTCTTCCAGGGGTCTTACCTGGTTTTCCCAGTGGGAAATCTTATCTTGAGGTGGACTTCGCGCTTAGATGCTTTCAGCGCTTATCCCGTCCAGACTTGGCTACCCAGCGATTGCTCCTGGCGGAACAACTGGTACACCAGCGGTCTGTCCATCCCGGTCCTCTCGTACTAGGGACAGCTCCTCTCAAATTTCCTCCGCCTGCGACGGATAGGGACCGAACTGTCTCACGACGTTCTGAACCCAGCTCGCGTACCGCTTTAATGGGCGAACAGCCCAACCCTTGGGACCTACTTCAGCCCCAGGATGCGATGAGCCGACATCGAGGTGCCAAACCTCCCCGTCGATGTGGACTCTTGGGGGAGATAAGCCTGTTATCCCCGGGGTAGCTTTTATCCGTTGAGCGATGGCCCTTCCACTCGGTACCACCGGATCACTAAGCCCGACTTTCGTCCCTGCTCGACCCGTCGGTCTCACAGTCAAGCTCCCTTCTGCCTTTGCACTCTCCGCGCGTTTTCCATTCGCGCTGAGGGAACCTTTGGGCGCCTCCGTTACTCTTTAGGAGGCGACCGCCCCAGTCAAACTGCCCACCTGACACTGTCCCCTACCCGGCTCACGAGTTCGGGTTAGAACTTCAATATCACAAGGGTGGTATCCCACCACCGACTCCACTTAGGCTGGCGCCTAAGCTTCCCAGTCTCCCACCTATCCTGTACATGCAATACCAAAATCCAATGTCAGGCTACAGTAAAGCTCCACGGGGTCTTTCTGTCCTGTCGCAGGTAACACGCATCTTCACGTGTACTACAATTTCGCCGAGCCCCTCGTTGAGACAGCGCCCAAGTCGTTACGCCTTTCGTGCGGGTCGGAACTTACCCGACAAGGAATTTCGCTACCTTAGGACCGTTATAGTTACGGCCGCCGTTTACCGGGGCTTCGGTTCAAAGCTTCGCCTCTCAGCTAACCTTTCCCCTTAACCTTCCGGCACCGGGCAGACGTCAGCCCCTATACGTCAGCTTTCGCTTTGGCAGGGACCTGTGTTTTTGGTAAACAGTCGCTTGGGCCTCTTCTCTGCGACCGCTCTATGCTCCAGGCGCGCAGCCCTTCACATCTAGCGGCACTCCTTCTCCCGAAGTTACGGAGTCATTTTGCCGAGTTCCTTAACGAGGGTTCTCTCGCTCGCCTTAGGATTCTCTCCTCACCTACCTGTGTCGGTTTCCGGTACGGGCACCATACCCCCTCCTTAGAGGCTTTTCTCGGCAGTTTGGCGTCAGAAGCTTCGCCCTTACGGGCTCCCCTTCACCTCTCAGGATTTCCGTGAGGCGGATTTGCCTGCCTCACTCCCTACGGGCTTGGACCGGTCCTTCCATTCACCGGCTCTCCCTAGCCTCCTGCGTCACCCCTTCGTAATATCGGTTGTATGGTGGTATCGGATTTTCAACCGATTGTCCATCACCTACGCCTCTTCGGCCTCGGCTTAGGTCCCGACTTACCCTGGGCGGACGAGCCTTCCCCAGGAAACCTCAGGTTTTCGGCGGGCAGGATTCTCACCTGCCTTTTCGCATACTTATACCGGCATTCTCACTTCCATG
>CP028514.1:2000000-2632500 GCA_003054495.1 Carboxydocella thermautotrophica
TATCTCTCTGACTCGAATCCCCAGCAGCCTTGCTACGAGAGCATGGGCCAGCTCATGGCCTGTTACCAGCAAAAAAACCAGCAAAGCCTTGTACAACAGCCCGGTAAAAAAATAGAAGGCCAGGAGGGCCAGAAACCAGGGATTGATCCTGAAGCGCATCTGTATCCCTCCCGGCTAGATGTTGTCTTTCCCCAGTTTCTCCAGGGGGTCAATTACCTGCCCTTTCTCAGAAAGCTCAAAATGCAAATGGGGCGTATCGGCCACCCCGCTTTGACCCACTGTGCCGATGACCTGGCCTGCCTCTACCCTGTCTCCCATTTTTACCTTGATTTCATCCAGATGGGCATAATAACTGCTCCAGATCTCATCGTGTTTGATCATTACATATTTGCCATAAACCCTGTCCTCGCCGGTTTTAGTGACAGTACCGGCCAGAACAGACTTCACTTCCGTCCCTGTCGGAGCCAGAATATCTATCCCCTGGTGGAATCTGGGATAATCACTGTTGGGCTCCATCACCCAGCCAAATTTTTTGCTGATCTGACCGGAAAGGGGAAGCACAAAGGTTTGGTTGCTTACGGCCGGTTTAGTCTCCTCAGGTTTGGTAGTTAGGGCAGTTAATGCCGGCCATTCGTTAAATTCACCGCTTAGCACCACCTTGACGATGCGCCCCAGTACTGGTTCCAGTTCAGTATCAGTGTTAAGCAGATACCTGATAGCTGCACTAGCACTCTGACTGAGGGGATCCTGCCGGTCATTAACTCCGATGGCTACAGCAAAAATCAGGAGGGCCAGTATCGATTGAATTAAAAGCCTGTTGGCCAGCAAACGCTGGTACCAGGGACGCTGCGGACCAAAACCGCCGCTCCAGGTGAAAATACCAGAGCTTCTGCGCCCTGGCGGTTGCCGGTAATAGCGTTCCTCCGGGCGGGCCCAGTAGAACTTTTCCCTTTCCTCTATTTCTTCCTGCCAGCCCTGTTCATTGCGTTTATAGCGCATAAACAAGCACCCCCATCTTCATTTCACAATAATGAATATGGGGGCCAGTCCTGTTTTATTACAATTTTTGCAGGTCACGGGCAATTTGCAGTAAAGTCTGCCAGCCCAGGGTCGTTGTAGTCCCATCAGCCTGTGCCGCTTGTTCCGCCAAATAGCGAAGATCTATTGACTTGAGACCGGGGCGCTGGTTTACGGCAATGGCCCTGGCAGCCTGCCTGAGTTCTTCTCCGACTGCCCTGAGAATAACTTGCCCTTCCGGCCACAGGCCAATCCGTTGCAAAATGAGCAAATTATGATAGATGCTTTCCACGGTATCAAACCAGAGCTGCCAGTGGTCATCTCCCAGCAGTTTTTGTTCCATTTCCCGCCGGTTTTCCTGCCAGAAACGCCAGGTGCTGCTGATTTTCTCCCCCAGCTGGCGCCATTGTTTCCACCCGGCTTCTTCTCCTTGCCCTGTAGTAGTTGCCAGCTGCTGCACAAGTTCTGCCATCTCCAGTAATACTTCACTCAACCGGGTGCGTACCACTTTCTCCAGGCGTGGTGGCCATAACAGGGCATTGACCAGCCAGGCTACAAAAATGCCCATCATAGTATCGAGAAATCTTCCCCAGGCAAAAACCCAGGGGTGGGTAGCCTGTTCCAGCACTACTGCTGTTAGAACTATCCCGGCTATGCTGATGGATTCCACCAGCCCCAGGAGATTACAGAGATAAATGGTCACCAGCAGCCCCAGGCCCAGGGCCCAGGGAGTGCTGCCCAGGCTGATGGCAGCCAGCGCCCCCGTAATGGCACCTACCACTGTTCCCAGCAGGCGGTTGATGCCCGCATCCAGGGAACTGCCCAGAGTTGATTGCATGACGACAATAACAGCGATTACCGCATAAAAAGGATAATCCAGATGAAAAATTCGGGCTATAACCATCGTCAGCGCTGCAGCTATTGCTGTTTTAATAATCCGTTTACCGATCACTGTTTCGCCTCCAGGTACTTGATCATTACTGCCATTTCCTTTTCCGTTAGCGGGATGACAGGCATCATTCCCTGGGACTGCCCGCTCCCGGAAAGTTTAGCTTTCAGCCCGGCAGCACCATTGCGCTGATAGGCTTCTCGCAAATCAGGGCCAATTTCCCCTCCTGTCCCGTCCAAACGATGGCAGAGTAAACATTGCTTATCGCGAAAAATAGCAGGTATTTGCTGGTTTTCCATCTCAGCCGTCCTATCTTTGCCCTGCAGCAGCCCTTGCTCCAGGAAGTACTCCATCAGCCTCTGGGTCTCTTCTTCCCCCAGGGGTACACTCACCATCAGCTGGTTGGCTGGCCTTTTCAACAGTTGCTTGAGCCGCTGCGGTGTGTAATCCCGCAAAAGCTGGGAAAGATCGGGAGCTATCTCTCCCCACTGACCCTGCCAGCGATGGCAGTTCAGGCAAAAGTGTTCCAGCACCTCTCTGCCATCCTTGAAGGAAGGAGTCCGGGGCCGGACCATGGCTTTCAGCTCCAATCCCTGGTACAGCTGCCAGCCAATAGCCCCCAGGGGCAAGAGGGACAGAATCAGCATGGCCAGACCGAAGATCTGTTTTCTATCTTTCCCGAACAAAGCAAATCCAAGAAAAACCAGGCTGTTTAATAGTACAATGGCCAGGGAAAGCAGGGCCAGTTGCAGAAAAAGGGTATTACTCATGTTCCCACCTCCCGGCCAGGCGTATTACAGTCCCCTGTCCTGGTTCACTTTCAATGGTAAATTCCAGTCCGGCTTCTGCTGCCCGCTCTGCCATAATGGAAAGCCCGTAGGAGTTGGCTCCGGTCTGCTCCAGGTCAAAGCCCTGGCCATTATCAGCCAGCATCAACCACCAGCGCTGTTCCGCACAGCCCAGGCTGATATCCACCCGGCTGGCCCGGGCATGTTTGGCCACGTTATGCAGGGCTTCCTGCACAATCCGTACCACCTGTTGATAGGCTTTCGCCGGCAGCCGGGGTTCCTGGCCGGAATGATGGAGCTCCACTTGCAGGCCGTGGCGGCGGCCAAATTCCTGCCCATAGGAACGGAGAAAGGTCAAAAGTCCCTGGGTTGCATTAGTTGCTTTTAAGCTCCAGATAAAACTGCGCACTTCCTGCCAGAGGTCTTCTACTACCCCTACCAGTTCCGCAATCTCTGCCGCCGCCTCCTGGTGCCCCTCTAGAGGCAGGCATCGTCCCAGCTGATTCAACCTGATTTTGATATAAGCCAGTCCCTGCGCAATGCCATCGTGCATCTCCCTGGCTATTCGCAATCTTTCCCCGGCCAGGGCATTTGCTTCCTCATCCTGCCGCAGGCGCAGGTTATCCAGCAACAGGGCCAGGTTTCCTGACAGGGCCTGGATCACATAGGAACTTTCCCGTCCCGGCATCTGCTGCCAGCGGGCCACCAGCACCCCCTGTACTTTACCCCGGCTGAACAGGGGAAACAGTTCATATGTTGCTTCCTCAGCCGGCCACTGCCGGACCTGATTGGTTTCCGCTGCCCGCCAGACCTGAGGCCAGAGGCTGTCCCAGCTCTGCCAGCTATCCTGTTCAGGCAGCACCAGCCAGTTCCAGTTATCATCTTCCATTTTACCAGCTACCGCCAGCCCGGAGCAACCGGCCAGGGCCGCAAAATCCGCCAGCAGGCCGGCCAGCTGCTGATTTAGCTGACTATAGGTCAAGAGCTGCTGGCTTAAGGAGGCCAGCTGTGCTGTCAGTCGGTTTTTTTCCTCCAGCCGCTTTAAAAACCAGGCAATCAAGGCCAGCACCATCAGAGAGGAAACTAATCCCAGAACAGCTAGAACCAGGAGGCGTTCCCGGCGGTTTTTACTTGCCTGGCTGGCATCCAGCTGGATTTTGAGAGCAGCAATGGGAAAATGCCCCACATGCAGAGGGGCAATCAGCTCCTGCTGTCTCCAGGTGCTGCTGCCAGATTTCAAATCCATCAGTTCCAAAGTTGATACCGGCCGGCCGATCTGAGTGCGGTCCGTCGCCGCCACCACAAAATATTTTCCGTGAATGGGTGCCAGGAGCTGGATCTCCCTCAGTTCCGGATTCAGCTCCTGCAGGGAACGGAACAGCTGGTTATAACGGACTGTTTCCCGTAAATCCGCTTCCGTATTAACCTCAGCATCAATGGCCCGTACCAGGCCCAGCAGCTGGCTTTCCCGCTGCTTGCTTTCCCCTTCACCCCAGAGAATATTGATGAGGGCAAGAATAGTCCCCTGTATAATCAGAATACCAGCAGCTGTCAATAGTAATATGCGTTTCTTAGTAGTCATAAAAAACCCCCCTCAGGCAGTAATTCCTGCCCAGGGGGAAAAATCCTTTTGCCAGATTGAGAATAGTCCAAAAATAGTCCAATCGGACCGGTTAGAAGGTCAGCAGATAAATGAGGCGCAGGGCATGTTCAATTTCATCATTCATAATCCGGAAGAAAATATCCCGCAAATAATAGTTATGAGTTGCGAGATACAGTTCCCGATAAAATTCCACTGCGTCCGTTTCCGCTTTCAGGCGCTGCCGCAGGGCTTCCGTATATTCCCCTACCTGGGGCGGCTGGGGTTCAGGGGGTGGATTCATTCCCGTCAGTTCTTTGTAAACCATTTCCAGAGTGTGAGCGTGACAGTGCTCATCCCTGGCCATGTTTTTAATAATCTGTCTGGCCTCATCGGTAGGAGCTTTTTCTGCCAGCTGGTCATAGTACATGCCATCGGTGTGTTCCATTTTTATGGCTTCATAAATTTTTGTTGCCAGTTCATGGTATTCATGACAACCCATTGCAGGATACATAGGATAAGCCTCCTCTCAAAATCTTCGGCTAATCCAGTGTATCCCTTTTGGTTTTCTTGCGTGTCACCCTTTTAAAAAATAGGCAAAAGCCCAGGTATCATGTTATAATTTCCTTACTGGTAGCTGCATTAAATCCTGGCGCCGCACATCCCAGGGCCTGACACTGCCCTGCTGGCGACTGGCCCGAATTTGAGCTAGAGGCAGTTCCGCGATCAGGATCTGTTCCAGGCCAGGCTGACCTTCAGCCTGGATGCCCCGGGGTGGAAAACCGAGATCACAGGGGGTAAGCAGAGCCGCCCGGCCATGATGCTGTTCCAAACCCGGCACTTCCGGTAAAAAACCAATGGTAGGGCTGGCCACCACCCCTAGCTGCAATTCCACTGCCCTGGCCTGCAGACAGTAGCGCACGCGCCAGAAACCGGCCTCATCTTCCGTACAGTAGGGGCAACAGAGCAAGTCGGCCCCGGCCTCAGCCAGCGCTGCTGCAACTGTGGGAAACTCACTGTCATAACAAATCATCACTCCCACGGTGGCGTCTGGCAGGCTGGCCAGTACCAGCTCCTCTCCCGCAGTCAATTGCCAGTATTCCTGCTCCCAGGGAGTCAGGTGCAGTTTGGCCTGGGTCAATAGCCCTTTACCGGGTACAGCCAAATGGCAGACATTATAAAAGGCCTGTCCCTGGCGTTCTATCTGGCTGCCGGAAATGATCGCAATCTGATAAGCCTCGGCCAGTGTTTGCACCAGCTGACGAAAGGGTTGGCTGTATTCTGCCCAGTGAAAGGGCAGGTCCCGTTCCTGTTTCAGGTTATGCCGGGCCAGTAAGCCCCCGGTTACATATTCCGGAAACACCACCAGCCGGGCCCCGCTCTGGGCAGCAAAAGCTATCGTCTGACTATACTTTTTCTCAAACTCAGCCCAGGTTAATGGCTGCATCAACCACTGTACTGCTGCGATTTTCACCGTTCTTTCCCCTTTACTTTAAAACTAAGGAGGCAGGTAGCATGAAACTAACCCGTCTGGTCCCTACTGACCAGGGCTTTCGCCCGCTCGTGATTCGCAATTACACCCTGGCTGATATTCCCCAGCTGATCGACATCCAGCGGGAGTGTTTCCCGCCCCCTTTTCCCTCGGAACTGTGGTGGAATGAAGAGCAATTGACCAATCATGTCACTATCTTTCCCGCAGGCGCCCTCTGTGCGGAAATCGATGGCCAGCTGGTAGGGTCCATGACCGCCGTTCGCACCATGTTTGATCCCGACCAGCCGGAAAACTGGGCCACTGCTACTGACCAGGGCTATATCAAAGGCGCCTTTCATCCCCAGGGTAACGCCCTGTATGTAGTGGATATCAGTGTCCGCCCCGGCTGGCGCAAAGCGGGAATTGGCCGGGCCCTGATGGAAGCCATGTATGCCACCGTGGTTCACCTTGGGGTAGAGAGGCTGGTGGGAGGTGGCCGCCTGCCTGGTTATCATCACTACCAGGACCAGCTTAGTGCCCGGGAGTATATCGACCAGGTGCTGGCAGGAAAAATTGCCGACCCGGTCATCACTTTTCTCCTTAAATGTGGCCGTACTCCCCTGGCCCTGGTCCCCGACTATCTGGAAGATGATGAATCAGGCAATTACGGCCTGTTAATGGAATGGCGTAACCCCTTCCTCCAGACCTAAAACAGGATTTTCTGCCGGCGCATATAAATACTCTGCAAAATTCCTATACCCAGCATATTGGCCAGGAGATTGCTGCCCCCATAGCTGAAAAAGGGCAGCGGTATACCGGTGATGGGCATGATGGAAATAGTCATGCCCACATTTTCCAGAATATGAAAGAGGTACATGGATACGACCCCGGCTGCCATGGTCACTCCGTAAATATCCCGGGCCTGGGCAGCAATGCGCAGGCCCCGGAATACCAGTAAAAAGAGAAGGATCAACAACCCTGCTGCCCCGACAAAGCCCAGTTCTTCCCCCACCACAGAAAAAATGAAATCGGTGTGCTGTTCCGGCAGAAAATTGAGCTGGTTCTGGGTGCCCTGATAAAGCCCCTTGCCCCATAAACCGCCGGAGCCAATAGCGATCTGGCTCTGCCGTACATGGTAACCAGCTCCCACCGGGTCCAGGTCAGGATTGATGAATATAATCAAACGCTTGAGCTGGTAGTCTTTCAGCGGCAGGTGGATATAACCCTGCAGATGGGCCCACACTCCCCCGATAGCCAGAGTCAGACCGGTGATGATGATAATAACCAGCAGCAGCGGTCTGGTGCCGGCTGCATACAACATGCCCAGGGTAATGGCAATAAACACCAGGGCTGTTCCCAGGTCAGGCTGGGCCAGGATCAGCAACATGGGAATCCCGACATGGATAGCCACCGGCAACAGGTCCCGGAAGCTGTTGAGCTGCCCCTGTTTGCGCGCCAGCAAATTGGACAGAGTTATAATAATAAAGATTTTGGCAAATTCAGAAGGCTGAACGGCCACTGAACCAAACCCCAGCCAGGACTGGGCCCCGCCTCCCACTTTCCCGGCTATCTCCACCAGTAAAAGGAGAAGCAGGTTAAGACCATAAAGGTACTTGCTCATCCGCAGCAAATCCTCATAATGAATGGTCATCATCACCAGCAGGGCTACTGTACTGATAATCGCCCAGATCGCCTGTCTTTCCACATACAGATAGGGGTTATTACCCCCGCCCTGGGTGATATGGGTGGCGCTGGAAATGATAACCAGGCCATAAATGATAATAGCATAAACTACTGCCAGCAGCACAAAATCGACATTTTTCCACAACCGTCTATCCAAAGTTTTTTACCTCCAGCTTCACTACTATCCTGTATATTTATTCCCTGAATCCCAGTTTATCATTTTTTTTAGCCAAAAAAAAGAGAAAGAGCGCTTATTCAGCGCCCACTACAGCTCCCCGTTTCATTCTCTTGACCGGAATATTGGCCACCAGAGCCACTGTATTGTCCGGAGTGTTTTCAAAAGCCACTTCCAGGGCCTGTTCATCGATATCCACATACTTGGTGATCACCTGAATCAGGTCGGTTTTGAGGGCTTCCAGCATCTGAGGGGAAATGCTGGCCCGGTCATGTACCAGCACCAGTTGCAGGCGCTGCTTGGCAACATCCTTGCTGGCAGCGGTTTCCCTTCCAAACAGTTTATTGATAAAATCAAACACTCTCTTTCCCCCTCTCCGCCTGGCCTATTTCATCCCGATTAATTTCTTCAGTCTGCTCATCAAGCCTTCATTTTCTTCCAGATTCATCAATGGCACATCTTCACCCAGAATCCGCCTGACGATATTGCGATAGGCCTGTCCGGCCCTGGAATTGGGATCAGTTACGGCCGGTTCGCCCCGGTTGGTGGAAACAATGATGCTTTCATCATCAGGCACCACGCCCAGCAGCTTAATGGCCAGGATATCCAGCATATCTTCGATGGAAATCATGTCCCCGGCCTTGACCATTTTGGGCCGCATCCGGTTAATAATCAATTCCGGTTCCCGCAAATTATGAGCTTCCAGCATGCCAATAATGCGATCTGCATCCCGGACTGCCGAAACTTCAGGGTTTGTGACTACAATCGCTTTCTCAGCTCCGGCAATAGCGTTCTTGAAGCCTTGTTCAATTCCAGCCGGGCAGTCGATAATAACATAATCGAATTCCTCTTTCAGTTCTGCGGTCAGGGCCCGCATCTGCTGTTCATTAACAGCGGTCTTATCCTTGGTTTGAGCGGCAGGCAACAGATAGAGGTTCTCGAAGCGCTTGTCCTTGATCAGGGCCTGCTTTAACTTGCATTGGCCTGTTACCACATCGACAATATCATAAACGATGCGGTTTTCCAGGCCCATCACAACATCCAGGTTACGCAAACCGATATCGGTATCCACCAGTACCACCTTTTTGCCAACAGCTGCCAGTCCGGTACCGATATTGGCCGTTGTCGTAGTTTTCCCTACTCCGCCCTTACCGGAGGTGATGACTATTACTTCGCCCATCCCTGTTCCTCCTCATTGGTATTTTAGCGTTTGAATTCCCGATTTGGCTGGTACTGTTCAATCACAACCCGCCCATCCCTGATATAGGCCATTTCCGGGACTGTCGGTTCCGGATAGTTTTCATCAGGAGCACGGGTAATCTGATCAGCAATGCGCAACTGGGTAGGCATCAGTCGAAAGGCAGTAACCACTGCCGATTGATCCCCCCGGGACCCGGCATGGACCACTCCCCGCAGGGTGCCCATAACCGCTATATCACCAGTAGCGATGATTTCTGCTCCCGGGTTGACATCGCCGATTACCACCACATTGCCATCATAATTGATTTTCTGACCGGAACGCAAGGTGCGATGAATCAACATTGTCGGCCTGCTGGCTTCCGAACCCAGATTAATATTGGAATCAAGCCTGTTGTTCCGGAAATTGAATTCCCGCATGTGAACCGTCCTTCCCCAAGATGTTCCCTCCTGGACATAACTTAAATTCTCCAAATAGCTAATAATTCCTGCCAGTGGAAGCCAAAAAAATTTCTTACTCTTCCGCACTGGTTCCGCCTTTTTTCAACATTTCCTGCGGGACCTTGAAATAGGCTGCCAGTACATCCCGGGCCACCACCCCGGCAGAAGTACCGCCATGGCCGCCATGTTCAATTATAGCGGCAACAGCGATTTCCGGCTTGTCGTAAGGGGCAAAGCCAACAAAGAGGCCATGGTTGTCCTTGCCGAAAACCTGGGCGGTTCCGGTCTTACCAGCTACCTTCACCGGGAAACCGGCGAAGCGGCCAGCTGCCGTACCGCCAGGCTGGGTTACAGCCAGCATGCCCTGGCGCAACAGGGAAAGGGTTTTATCCGAGACATTGACTTTGCGAATCAGTTCCGGTTTAAATTCCTTGAGAGTGCGGCCGGAATGGTCAACTATTTTTTTGACCAGCTGCGGACGATAGAGATAACCGCCATTGGCAATGGCTGCTACATAATTGGCCAGCTGCAGGGGAGTATACTGGTTCGACCCCTGCCCGATAGCCATATTGAGAGTATCATAGGCATGCCAGGCGGTATTGTACTCCAGCTCTGCCTGGTAAGAGCGATCCAGCCGCTTTTTATCCTTTTCCTTCTGTTTCAGGATTTTGTCCTTTTCTTCCTCGGTTTTAGCCTGAGCCAGTTTGTTTTTGTACTTTTCCTCCAGTTCGGCATAGAGAGCATCATAACGCCATTTCAGCAAGCGAGTATTCAGAGCCTTTTTCCATTCCTCAGTAGGTACAGTCCCGCTGGATTCCCCCGGCAGAGTAATGCCTGTTTTTTCTCCCAGTCCGAATTCTTTGGCATAGCGGGCGATCTGGTCATTGCCCGCCGCCAGCCCCGCCGTAAAAAAGAAGGTATTGCAGGAAACCTGGATGGCCTTTTTCAAATCCACCCGGCCATGGCCGGAAATTTGCCAGCATTTGAATTTGCGATTGCCCAGCTGGTAATAGCCGGGGTCATAAACAGAAAAGCCGGGACCAATGCTGCCGGTTTCCAGGGCTGCAGCTGCAGTCACCATTTTAAAGGTAGAACCAGGAGCAAAAGGGGAAATGGCCCGGTTAAGCAAAGGCGGAAAAGGCAGTTTGTCGGAAAAGGTTGTTTCCCATTCCTCTTTGGAAATCGGCCGGTTAAAGCGATTGGGGTCAAAGGAAGGTTTGCTGGCCATAGCCAGCACTTCCCCGGTGCGAACATTCAGCACCACTACCGCCCCGCCTTTGGCATCAGGGAATTCCCGCTGCACCTGGGCCATGGTGCGGATCAGAGATTCTTCCGCTACCTTCTGCAACTGGCTGTCAATGGTGAGGATAAGGTTATTCCCTGGCACCGGCTCCACTACGCCCAGATCGCGGACGGGCCGCATACGGGCATCCACTTCCACCTGGCGGGCGCCATCCTTGCCATGTAATTCCGTTTCAAACCAGCGTTCAATACCGGTAATACCCAGTTTATCATTTAATTTATAGTCTTCTTCCGGATACTGTTCAATCATTTTTTGCAAAAATTCCTGACTGGGCTGGCGTACATAGCCCAGGACATGGGAAAGGAAATCCCCGTAAACATATTCCCGCTGGGGTTTGACCTCCACAATTACTCCCGGCAACTCCATGCGCCTTTCTTCAATTTTGGTGACTACTTCAAGGGGCACATCTTCTGCAATCGGGACCGGAACATATTTTTTCGGTTGTTGCTTGACCAGATTTTCGATATCTTCTGCTTTCCTGCCCAACAATGAAGCCAGCCGGCGAAAAACCTCTTCCTGGTCCTCTTTTTTCAAATCCACCAGGGCAACAGAAATATTAAAAGAAGGCCGGCTTCTGGCCAGAACTTTGCCATTACGGTCCATGATTTCCCCTCTGGCCGCCGTGACAGTGGCCAGCTGGATACGGTTGGACTGGGCCATCAAGGTGTATTTTTCCTGCTCGATCAATTGCATGTAGGCCAGCCGGGAAAGCAAAACCACAAAAATGATCCCGGCTATGGCCTGCATGACCCCCATCCGTTTTTCAATCCCTTTCATGGTCATGGCACCGTTCCTCCATCATCAATACTCCCTGGGCTTTAACCAGCCCGTACGGGCTGAACGGGCAAAGGGCCGATAAAAAAGCCAGGCAAAAAAGGCCGTATAGCTGGCCCTTAATAAACTATCAATGAGTGTACCTGTTCCCCAGGCATCCGCCGGATAAAAAGGGGAAACACCGATTAACAGAATCAGGTCATTGAAAAGGGCACCAAAAAAAACAAAAGTAGCCGGAATAAAGGAAATCTCTTTGTAAATTATTTGATCCAGCTCACCGACAAAATAGGCAGTCAGCCACTTGGCCAGAGCCGACAGACCGATAAAATAGCCAAAAAGCATATCCTGTAATAACCCGGCCAGCAGGCCAAACCAGGCCCCCCGCCGGCGGCCATGGTATAAGGCAACAAAAACCGTCAAAATCAGGACAAAATCAGGCCCGCTTCCATAAAAACCCAGAAAAGGCCAGAGGGATTTTTCCGCCAGCAATCCGGCCAGCAAGGACAAGAGCAGCACTAACCAGCCTGCCAACGCCATCAGCGCCGCCCCCTTACCACAAAGACCTCTTCCAGACGCAAAAAATCAGCATGGGGCTTGATCAGGGCATACTTGAAAAGCCCATCCCCGGCAGGTTTTACCTCGGTAATGGTACCAATAGGCAGCCCGGGGGGCAAATCACTGCCCAGGCCGGAAGTAATAACTTCCTGGCGGGGGAAAACAGGGGCATCTTTGGGCAGGTAAATCATGCGCAGCCAGTCAGAGCGTTCCCCTGCACCTTCTACCACACCAGGCACCCGGTTGCCCTGAATCAGGGCTCCGATAGCGCTGCGCCGGTCCAGCAGCAGCGTAACGGTAGCGGTATGTTCGGTAACCTCAGTGATTCTGCCTACCAGGCCATAGGTGCTGACTACGGCCATGCCCGGCTTGATACCATCTGCACTGCCCCGGTTGAGCATGGCCCAGCTGAACCAGCGATTGGGTTCGCGGGCAATGATATTGGCAGCCAGCAGGTCCAGGCTTTTTCCCTGCTGCCGGGCAAAACCCAGAGCTTCCCGCAAACGAACATTTTGATACTCCATTTCTCTCAGTTCCAGTACCTTTTTCTTCAATTCCGCATTTTCCTGTTTCAAACGGCGATTTTCCTCTACCAGCAGTTCCCAATCGGTAAACCGCTCACCAACAGAGACAGCCCCCCTGGTCAGGGAGGCAATGCCTGCTTGCAAAGGAGCCACCGCATCGCGCCACCAGCGTTCTAATGCCGTCAACTGGGTTCGATCGGTTGCCGTCCATTTATTCAGGAACAACAATGCCAGCACAAGCAACAGGGCCAGGAATCCCCATCCCCTTCGTCTATTCTGCCTCAAACCATTCACCTGCCTTGCCCAGCTTTAGCCACGATCCAGCACCCGGCGCCAGGTATCCAGATTTTCCAGACACTTACCTGTACCCATGGCAATAGCAGCCAGGGGCTCTTCGGCAATATGCACCGGCATGCCGGTCTGTTCGCTGACCAGCCGATCCAGCCCTTTGAGCAGCGCCCCGCCACCTGCCATCATAATACCCCGGTCCATGATATCCGCTGCCAGTTCGGGGGGAGTTTTTTCCAGGGTAAATTTAATAGCTTCCAGGATAGCTGTTACCGGCTCCGCCAGGGCCCGGGCTATTTCTTCAGAAGTAACCAGGACATTTTTGGGCAAACCGGTAACCAGGTCCCGGCCTCGCACTTCATAGGTCTCCGTCTTGCCTGTGGGATAGCAATTGCCGATATTGATCTTGATTTCTTCCGCTGTGCGTTCACCAATAGCCAGATTATAGGTGCGTTTGATGTGAGCCATGATAGCCTCATCCATCTCATCACCGCCAATGCGGATGGAGCGGCTGGTGACAATCCCTCCTAAGGAGATCACCGCCACATCAGTTGTCCCACCCCCGATATCCACCACCATATTGCCGGTAGGTTCTTCCACCGGCAAACCGGCCCCAATGGCCGCTGCCATGGGTTCTTCAATCAGGTAGGCCTCCCTGGCCCCGGCCTGCAGAGCCGCTTCTTTGACCGCCCTTCTCTCCACCGGTGTCACCCCGGAAGGGATACTGACCACAACCCGGGGGCGCACCAGGCTGGCTTTGCGCTTCAGCGCCTTGTTCATAAAATGGCGCAGCATCTCCCGGGTAATGTCATAATCGGCAATGACTCCGTCTTTCATGGGGCGAATAGCAACAATATTCCCCGGCGTCCGGCCAATCATCTGCTTGGCCTCTAAGCCCACAGCCAGAACTTTGCCTGTCTCCTTCTGGATGGCTACCACCGAAGGTTCCCGCAGCACAATCCCTTTGCCGCGCACATGCACCAGTGAGTTGGCAGTCCCCAAATCTATACCCATATCTCTGGAAAATAAGCCGAATACCATTTTTCCGTCTCCTTTCTAACTGCCTAGCAACCCTTCTTCTTTCAGGCTACAGTATTTATTATCCCCGATGATGATATGATCTAATATGACTATGTCCAGAAGCCGTCCCGCCTGCATCAATTGCCTGGTTAAATGGATGTCCTCTGTACTGGGCCGGGGGTCACCACTGGGGTGATTATGGACCAGGATTAAGGCCACGGCATTTTTGCGCAAAGCCTGTTTGAACAAGGCTCGCGGGTCTGCCAGGGCCCTGGTCATGCCACCAATGGACAATTCATCAATCCCCAGCACCCGGTTTCTCACATCCAGCAGGATCACCCGAAAATGTTCCTTTTCCAGGGCTGCCATCTCAGCCATAACCAGATCAGCGGCATCCTCAGGTCCGCTGATTACAGGTAAACGGCTGGAGGGAGCAGTAGCTACCCGGCGTCCCAGCTCAAAAGCAGCGCAAATCAGCGCCCCTTTGGCCGGGCCAATACCAGGTAAATGCAGAATGTCCTCCACCGTTTTTTTGGCCAGATTTTTTATCCCTCCGGCCTCAGCCAGCAGCCGGTGGGCCAGCTGCAAGGCCGACTCCCCTTCAACTCCGGTGCGCAAGAGAATAGCCAGCAGTTCCGCATCACTGAGGACCCGCGGACCTTGCTGGAGCAAACGCTCCCGCGGCCTTTGCTCCGGGGGTAAATGACGCATGGAAAGATTTTTCATGGCGGTCACCTCTTTTGTTTTTGTCCCGGCAACCCGGGCGGTGCCCGCTCAGCTCAAAATCCGCCAGCCTGCCTGCCGCAATAACTGCATGGTTTTGACCAGCGGCAAGCCGACTACATTGTAATAGCAACCATTGATTCTATCCACCAGTAAGCTGCCCAGACCCTGGATACCATAAGCACCGGCCTTGTCCAGCGGCTCGCCAGTGGCCACATAGGCCCTGATTTCGTTAGCAGTCAAAGGGCGAAAGGTAACCTCGGTAACGGCATAATCACTATAACAGCTCTCGCCATCAGCCCGTAACAGCACCACACCGGTCATAACCTGGTGAGGGCGGCCGGACAGGAACTGCAACATGGCCTCGGCCTCCCTGGCATTTGCGGGTTTGCCCAGAACCTGTCCCTCTAAAACTACCACTGTATCTGCCGCCAGTATGTACAGATCAGCAGGCCGCTCGGGCAATTGCTCTTGCACCGCCCGCGCCTTTCTCCTGGCCAGGTCCTGAATGGCACTGGCCAGAGGCTGAGCGGAATCCAGGGTTTCATCAATATCGGCAGTAAGGACCTGAAAATCCAGGCCCAATAGCTTTAGCAGCTGCTGTCTTCTGGGTGAAGCTGATGCCAGAACCAGTTTCACTGTATCCCTCCTACAGCTTGCGATAAGCCATATAGGCCAGAAGGGCTCCTAACAGGGTAGCGATGGAAATGCGCAATTGCAGGCCCAGGGTGATTCTAGCAAATGATAAATCCAGGGTAGTGGTGGGAAAACCGATGGATTGACTGATATTCAGGAATGAGAGATATTCCCCCAGAATGGCACCTAAAGCGGTGCCCAGCAGGGACCCGACGATTATCAATAAAAACAGCAGCCAGGGGCTGCCCGGGCCATTTCCCTTGTATCCCACTTGATCCCGCCTCCTCTGAACAAAAGTTTATCATTAAGTAAAAAAAAGAGCAAGGGACAGCCCCTTGCCTTTCTCACTTTTTATCCCAGCAGGTGTTTGGCCGGAATCCCGGGCCTGGTCATCTCATAGGGATTCAGAATTGCTTCCAGTTCTGCCTCCGTCAGCAATCCCTGTTCTAAAATCAGCTCCCTGACCGGCCGTCCGCTGTTAATGGCCTCCCGGGCCAGACGGCTGGCTACCTCATAGCCCAGGTGAGGATTGATAGCAGTAATAATGCCCACACTGTTTTCCACCAGCTGCCGGCAGCGCTCTTCATTGGCGGTAATGCCTGCTATACACTTGTCCCGGAACACCTGCATGCCATTGCGGAGAATATCCAGGCTTTGCAGAAGATTGAAAATCAGCACTGGTATCATTACATTCAGTTCCAGCTGACCCGCCTCCGCCGCCCGGGCAATGGTGACATCATTGCCATTGACCTGAAAAGCAATCTGGTTAATTACTTCGGCCATAACCGGATTGACTTTGCCCGGCATGATAGACGAACCGGGTTGTCGGGGAGGAAGATTGATTTCTCCCAGGCCGGCCCGCGGACCAGATGCCATCAGCCGCAGGTCATTGGCAATCTTGGAAAGATTGCCGGCCAGAGTCTTTAAGTCCCCGGATAGCTCTACATAAGCATCGGTGTTCTGGGTAGCATCCACCAGGTCTTCGGCATTGCGCAAGGGCAGGCCAGTGATTTCAGCCAGGATCTCCACTGAGCGCCGAATGTACTCCGGGTCAGCATTTAGCCCGGTGCCCACTGCAGTCGCTCCCAGATTCACTTCCAGCAGGTTCTCCAGGGCCCGTTCGATCCGGATTTGGTCCCGGCGCAACATACGGGCCCAGGCCCCAAACTCCTGACCCAGCCGGATGGGCACCGCATCCTGTAAATGGGTACGACCCATTTTCAGCACATGGTCAAACTCCCGGGCCTTGGCTGCGATGGCTTCTATCAGTTGCTCCAGGGCCTCCAGTGTCCCCTGGGCCAGCCGGTAGGCCGCAATGCGGAAGGCCGTAGGCACCACATCATTGGTGCTCTGGGCCATGTTAACATGGATATTGGGGTGAACCAGACTATACTGCCCCTTGTTACCGCCCAGGATTTCAATGGCCCGGTTGGCAATAACTTCATTGGCATTCATATTCAGAGATGTACCGGCTCCACCCTGAATCACATCCACCACGAACCATTCCTGCCACTGTCCGGCCCTGATTTCCCTGCAGGCCTGGCAGATGGCATCTGCTACCCTGCCAGGCAGGGCACCGATTTCGGCATTGGCTCTGGCGGCTGCCTCTTTTACCGCAGCCAGAGCCACGATCAGTTCCCGGTGAGGCCGATAGCCGGTAATAGGGAAGTTCTCCAGAGCCCGGGCTGTTTGCACTCCATAGTAAGCTTCAGCCGGGATTGCCATTTCTCCTAAAAAATCTTTTTCCATTCTGTATTGCATAATCACGCCTCCGCCCTGTCTATGTATTTTGTATACATATACAGGCATTCGACAAATTTAGGCTTTTTCCTGCCTACTGGTCTAATAATTTCCTTATTACTCAGTGATGGGTACCTTCCACAACCCTTACGCCCTGGCCCAGAATGCCTTCCTTGATAATCTGCTTGAAAGGGCATTTGGGATAATCGCCATCCATCAGCATACAGGAACTGAGGTGAACCACATCCAGGCCATAATCCTTGAGTTTCTTGACCAGACGATAAACCCGGCGGCCGGAACAACCGCCACAGGTAAAGACGCCAATCAATTCGGCCTCAGGCCCATATTGCTCAAAATGCACTTTCCGCTTATTCCAGGCATTCATGCAACCTACACCGGGACAGGTTTCGGAAACAATATCACAGCGTACGATCGCAACTTTAGTCGGTTTCGGCTCCCCGGGTTTGGGCTCTTCATCCACTCCCGCCAGGAACTTTTCCCGGGCCGCCTTAACTTCTGCTTCGGTAATAGTACCAATACCATGTTTCTTGCAATATTCCTCGACCGCCTTTCGGGCCATGGGGCGTACGAAAAAGGGCACTTTCTCCAGGGCTGCTTCTGCTTCTTTAGTCCAGTTCATTTTGTCATCTCCTCTCCATCTAGCTTGTAAGCTACAATAATCAAGTCTTTTGCTTTCAGCTCCTGATATGGTTTGCCCTGATAATCTCCATACAGCTCAATCCGGGTAAAACCCTGAGAACGAAAAACCGGTAGCAGTTCCCGGGCCAACCAGCCCCGCAGGCGGGTAGTCTCTACCTGTTGCTGCCAGGTCCCCCCCTGTTGCCTTAAGACCACCAAATTAAAATCCAGGTAGTTTTCCGGCAGGAAATCATAGAAGCGCAAAAAAAGCCTCTCTCCCTCCTGGGTTTTGCGGCTAACTGGAGCCAGAAAGCGCTCAGCCTCACTGAATATCCGCTGGTAGTTAAGCAGCTGGACCACCGCTACTCCTCCAGATTTTAATACCAGAGCGAAATCCCCGATAGTCTGTTCCAGCTGGAGGCGCTCCAGCACATGCGGCAGGCTGTTTCCCAGGCATAAAAGAGCATCAAACTTCTCTTCCCCGAACTGGCGTGCCAGCTCACCAAGGCGCAGCTGATAAAACTTCAGGTTGGGCCAGCGTTCAGCCCTGGTACTGGCAATGGCCACCATTTCCGGACTGGCATCAGTACCAGTAACCTCCCAGCCCAGTTCCGCCAGGGCCAGACCATGGTTACCTGTGCCACAGGCAGCATCGATGACCTTTTTGCCAGCCTGTTTTTGTAAAACGCCAGTAAGAAAAGGCAATTCCCAGGACAGCCGGGAAGGCCAGTCCACCATCAGATCATATTCCTCACTCAGGTTACGGTAGAAATCCTGCCGCTCTTGCATGGGCTTTCACTCCTATCCGGTTACTAAGTTCATTATACCGCTGTGGCTGTCATTAGTATGTGACCGCTCTCACAGAAAAAAAACCGGCTGAAGCCGGTTTCTATAACAAGCCATTTTCCCGCATACAGAGATTGAAGGTCAGAATCTCCAGGGTAACGGCCAGATCAATATTGCGAATTTCCACTGCATCCGGAACCATCAGCGCTTTCGGGGCGAAATTCATAATCGCCTTAATCCCTGCTTTTACCAGCAAGTCAGCCACATCCTGGGCGATGGTGGCCGGAACAGCAATAACACCAATGGCAGCATTTTTCTTAGCGATTGTCTCTGGCAATTCCTCCATGGACTGCACCACCATGTCGCCAATGGTTTTACCGATTTTGTTAGGGTCATTATCGAAGATACCGACAATTTTAAAGCCCCGTTCCCGAAAACCCCTGTAACTGACCAGAGCCGTACCCAGATTACCTGCCCCTACTACCACTACTGGCCATTCCCGGGACAAACCCAGGATTTTCAGGGTATGATGCAGGAGATCCTTGACATTATAGCCTACACCCCTGGTACCAAATTCCCCGAAATAGGCCAGGTCTTTCCGGACCTGGGCCGGGCTCACTCCTACCCCTTCTGCTATCTCCCCGGAAGAAATGGTGACAATCCCCTTTTTGTCCGCCTGTTCCAGAAAACGAGAATAAACCGACAAACGAATAATAGTAGCCTCTGGTATCTTAAATACTTTCAACCCCGGCGCCCCCCTTTGACAATTTTTTTAACAAATAGGAGCGAGCATCAGCTATCATATACAGAGAACCAGTGATTAGTAAAGCCTGTTGTGCATCAGTGATGGCCAACCCTCGCTCTATCGCCTTTTCCACCTGTTCATATAATTCCACTCGCTTGTCCGGCAGATACTGTCTGGCCACAGCAGCCAGTGCCTGCCAGTCCCCGGCCCGGTAGCTATTGGGCCGGGTGATGATGAGATGCTGGATACAGGGTGCCAGTAAAGCCAGCACTTTTTCCCTTTCCTTGTCAGCCAGCATCCCCAGAACCAGATTAAGCCTCCGCCCGGCAGTAACCAGCGGCAAGGCTTCCGCCAGCGCCTGAGCCCCGGCCAGGTTGTGGGCTCCGTCCAGAATCACCAGCGGTTGCTGGCTGATGATTTCCAGGCGGCCCGGCCAGCGGGTTTCCGCCAGGCCCGAGCGCAAATGTTCCCCCCGCCATTCTGCCCCCCGCTCCCGCAGGTGCAAGAGGGCCGCTACCGCCAGGGCAGCATTAGCAGCCTGATGGGCGCCCAGTAAAGGTACCTGGATGAAATATTCTCCCCGGGGTGTCTGTACCCGACAGGCTGTGCCGGTAGCACTCAGGTCAATGTCCCTGACCTGGATTTCCTGTCCCAGAGACCAGAGAGGAGCTGATAACTCCCGGGCCCTGGTCTGGATGATCTCCAGAGCCGTACCGCTGGCCCCTGTCACTACCGGGCACCCGGGCTTGATGATGCCCGCCTTGGCCCGGGCTATATCGGCAATGGTGGGCCCCAGATAATCCATGTGATCCATGCCCACATTGGTGATGACCACTACTTCCGGCCTAACCACATTGGTGGAGTCGATTTCTCCTCCCAGGCCTACTTCCAGTACCAGCCAGTCCACCTGCTGCCGGGCAAACCAGAGGAAGGCCAGCGCAGTGCTGACTTCAAACTCCGTGGGTGCTTCCATCCCATCTGCCACCATTTGCTCCAGCACAGGTCGTAGCCCGGTAATCAGCCGGGCTACCTCTTCTTCAGCAATAGCCTGGCCATTAATACGATAGCGCTCCGTATAGCTATGCAGGTGGGGACTGGTAAATAAGCCGGTTCTGTAACCTGCGGCCCGCAATACCGAGGCTATCATGGCTGCCGTTGAACCCTTCCCATTGGTACCACCGATATGGACTACCTTCAGGCCATCCTGGGGATTACCCAAACGGCGTAAAAGTTCCTGAATGCGCTCCAGCCCCAGATTGATGCCAAATTTTGTCTGTTGAGCCAGATAGTCCAAAGCCTCCTGATAGTTCATGCTTCTGCTCCTTGTATTTGAAATTCACATTCACTTACTTTAACATTAACTGAAAATTTTTAAAATGGCAAGAGGGGAAATATATGAATGTTATTTTTTTTCAAACTCAGCCGCTGCTGCCGCCGGGTAGCCAGTTCCAGGCGGTTATAAACATGGCGGGGTAAATCAATAAGCATCCTCTCTGTGGCCTGATTTGGACAACCAATTTCCACCCAGAGCAAATAGGTGGTACCCCGGGCCATCTCCTCCACAATGGTCCCTTCCACTATATTTTCCCCCAGATTGGCGGATAGCTGGCGTTCCGGCCGTACCAGCATCACATTTTCCGGCCTGATGCCGAATTTCAACATTTGACCTGCCGTCACCGGCCAATTTCCTGTCACCCGCAGTTGCCAGCCCTGCCAGTTAAGAACGGTCTCCGTTTCACTGTGGGCTTCAACCAGTGCCGGGAAGAGGTTGCTCATACCAACGAAGCGGGCAATCTCCTCTGTAACGGGATGCTGAAAGACTTCCTCCTTGCTGCCGACCTGAACCAGTTTGCCCTGGTTGATAATACCAATCCGCTCAGCCAGCACATAAGCCTCGGTGAAATCATGACAAACATGAATGACGGTCAGGTGCTGTTCCCGTTGCAACCTTTTCAGTAATAGCCAGAACTCGGCCCGGGTCTGGGGATCCAGTGCCGCCAGCGGTTCATCCAGCAGTAAAATCCGGCTACCCGCCGCCAGGGCACGGGCCAGGGCTACCCGCTGTCTTTCCCCTCCACTCAAGCGCAGGGGATAGCGGTCCAGCAAGCAGGTTATTCCCAGCCTTTCTGCCCAGTAATAGGCCTCCTCCCGGGATGCGGCAAAAGCGATATTTTCCCGACAGGTTAAATGGGGAAAAAGGGCATAATCCTGGGGTACATAGGCAATCTGTCGCTTCTCCGGTGGCAGGCCGCTGACATCCCGCTCCTGCAAAAAAACGCGCCCTGTTTCCGGCAACTGCAACCCGGCAATGGTTTCCAGCAAGACGGTTTTACCCTGTCCCGAGGGACCCAGCAAAACAAAATACTCGCCCCTGTGAACATGAAGTCCAGGCACTTCCAGGCGGAATTTGCCCCGGGTTACCCGGATATTTTCCAGTCTAATCACTGTTTTCCCTCCCTATCCCGGCTGCCAGTCGCAACAACCAGAGGGCCAGAAGCGCCAGGAAGATTAGAATCAGGGCCAGTGCCACTGTTTGATCTATATCCACTGAAGATAGACTGAGATAAATAGCGGTAGGCAAAACTTCCGTCTTAAACCGGGTAGCACCGGCAAAGGTAACAGTAGCCCCGAATTCCCCCAGGGCTCTGGCCCAGGTGATCACAGTGGTGGCCAGGATGCCCGGCCGGGCCAGGGGCAGGGTTACCCGCCGGAAAACCTGCCCGCTATTACAGCCCAGGGTACGGGCCACCTGTTCCAGACGAGGATCGATAGTCTCAAAGGTGGTTTTCAATAAGCGCAAGGCGTAGGTTGCTACCACCGTAAACTGGGCCAGAATGACACCTCCAGCAGTAAAAACCGGGGAAAGGCCCATGCCCTCCAGCCATCGCCCCAGGGGGCTACGGAAGAAGAGAAGCAGGGCAACACCTCCCACAATGGGAGGTAGTACCAGGGGCAGATCCAGAAATGTTTCCAGCAAGCTACGGCCGGGAAATTGCCGGCGAGCCAGAAAATAAGCTGCAGGCAAAGCCAGAACTAGGCTTATGATGGTGGTAGTTGTAGCTGTCAGCAAACTGAGGCGAACGGCGAACAGCACTTCAGGGGAAAGAAAAGCCTGAACCAGGGCTGCCGGCCGGATATTGAAGGCAATCGCCCCCAGCAAGGCAGCCACAAAAAAGAGGTAGAACAGCAGATTAATTCTGGCTACTCGCTCAAAGCTGTCTCTCAAAATTTCACTTCCTTCTCATCTACCGCATAACCATGTTTTCGGAAGATTTCCTTTCCCCGTTCTGAGGTGAGGAAATCAATAAATTTCTGTGCTGTTTCCGGCTGCTGGCTGAAGCGGCTGATAGCCACCGGAATATTGCCGATCTTGACCAGCTGTTCTTTTGGCAGGGGAATTACTTCCAGTTTCTCGGGATTCCAGTTATCAAATACCGTCCAGCCGATAACTGCATCTACCTGGTTTAAAGCAGCAACCGTTGCGGTATCCTCACAGCTTTTAGGAGTAACGACGATGTTTTTTTCGATGGCAGCCGTCAGCCCGTTTTTGGCAAAAATATCCTTAGCATACAGGCCTAAACAGACGGTTTTCGGTTCGGCAATGCCCACTTTCACACCCGGCCGCGCCAGGTCCGCCAGGGTCTTGATGCCTTTAGGGTTGCCTTTGGGCACTACAATGGCTGGAACCAGGTAGGCGACAATTTTTCTGCTTTCCGGTTTGACTGCCTGTTTGGTTTCTGCTATATCCATAAAATCATGGGAGCCCGGGATGTAAAGGTCACCCTTTTGGGCCAGCAACATCTGGGATAACATGGTACCAGAACCACCATAACTGGCCTGCACCGGGATACCGGTCCGGGCAGTAAAGGCCTGGATCACTTCTTCCAGGGGCGGTTTTACCGCTGAGCCGGCAAAAATGGTCAGGGGCTCTTTTGCCTTTTGAGCTGCGGTACAGCCAGTTAGGATGCCGGCCAGTAACATTAACACCAGGAGCAAAACGGTTTTTCTTGATTGCATACTCTAACCTCCTTGTCCTTTTGCGCTAAATAAAAAGACACTTTTCCCCCTGTTGAAAAGAAAAGTGTCCAAACGAAACTCCTTTCCAAACAGGGGAGGCAGTCAGGTTTCCCCGGCTACCCCGGACCGGCAAGCGGTCGTCCCGGCGCCATAGCTTTCAGCCTTAGGCTTTCCGGGCTCGGAGTTATTTATTTATTTTCTTTGCCTGTGTATTTTCGACAGAAAAACACATTTTCCTGCTTAAGCTGTGAAAGTGAAATTTATTTCTTGCAGCAGGTTCTGTTTTTTGATACAGGCAGGGCATTTTCCTTCCCTGGTCGAGGATATCACCTGGCCGCAAACCTGACAGTATATTACTGGTATTTCCTTTAATATTATCGGTTTTATTCTCTCCTTCCATGATCCGGGCTGCCAGCTTAACGCCCGCACAGGACAGAGACCGCTACATACATGACAATCCCGGCATTTACTCCCCTGCCACAATAGCCGTCTGGTTTTACCATCCACTTCACTAAAAAAGGCTTGCTGTGGACAGACCCGGATACAAACACCACACTGATCACATTTACCGGGATCAACTGCCAGTATCTCCGCACTGCGTTGCCAGGCCGCTTCCGGTAATCGGGGTAACAGGTTGGACCAGCTGGGACGGGGCTTGTTTTCCCCGGAGTCCTTCAGTACCTGTTCCACCTTTTCCAGCAGTTTCAGGCTAAGCCAAGAAAAAAGCGCCCGTCGACCCAGTTTTTTCTCTTTCGGTGAAATTTTAAACTGACACCGTTCCTGCCAGCCCGTAGCCCTTAACCAGTCTTTAACCTGCTGCCGGGTTTTCTCCGCATAGATACGCCAGTTGGAGCAGGCACAGCTTTCACAATCGCCGCAATGTATCTCCAGTCTTTCTTCTCCGTGTTTTTCCAGCCAGTCTAAAATTTCCTCGACAGTAAGCACTGCTAGACAGGGTATATTAATAGCCCCCTCGACAGGTCCCGTTTCCTGACAGGCCAACACCGGGGCCTGCAGCCAGGCTGAACCGCTGGCTGCAGCGGTGGGACACTGGGCCCGGCAGAAACCGCAATTTTGACAACCCTGCTTTTCGACCACCGGCAAGCCATTTACTAACTGAATCGCCTGACCAGGGCAGTTTTCCAGACACACCCGGCAAGCCTGATTGCGATATCGGCGCAAACATTTTCCTGAATCAATTTGTGCCGGCATACTCTCACTCCTATCAAGGGCTAATCCCCAGTTCCCGGGCTGCGCGAACCAGTTCAGACCGCCCTTTTGCCCGCAGTTTTTCTTTCAGTTTAGCTTTATATACTTCCACTGTTTTTACACTGATGAAAAGCTGGTCGGCAATTTCTTTGTTGGTATAGCCCCGGGCGATCAAAGCCAGGACTTCTCTTTCCCGTTCGGTTAAAAGAGGATCTTTCCGTTCTTTCTCCGGTTTGCGACCCGCTAGTTCTTTCAGCAAAAACCCAGCAATAGCCGGATCAACAAAAATTTTGCCTTCATAAACACTGCGAATAGCTGAAAGCAGCTCAATATCAGCTGCCTTTTTCAGCAGATAGCCATGAGCTCCGGCCTGTAACACCCTCTTTACATACCCTTCATCTTCATGCATAGTCAGGACAAGCACCCGGCACGCAGGATTCAACTTCGACAACTGCTCTACCAGCGCAATCCCGCCCATACCTGGCATGCTCAAATCAACCAGGGCTAGATCAAAATCCAGGGTTAAGGCCAAATCCAGAGCTTCTTCTGCCGTAGCTGCTTCACCAACTACTAGCATATCCTTTTGAGCTCCAATTAACATTTTTAAACCCGAGCGCAATACAGCATGATCATCTACCAGTAAAATTTTAATCATTTACCTCGCTCCCCTCCAACAGCGGCAAGCGGAGATATATACTACACCCCTGTCCCGGCTCAGTCTCAATTTGAAATTCTCCCCCCAGCAGTGTAGCTCTTTCCTGCATACCAAACAGCCCTAGTTTTTTCTTGAAGATATTGTTTTCCAGAGCTTCATCCAGACAAAAACCCTGGCCATCATCTTCGATTATTACTTTCAATTGTTTTTCTTCCCGCCTAACAACGATACTGACATTTTCAGCCTGTGCATGTTTGGCGATATTGGTCAGAGCTTCCTGGATAATTCTGTAAACAGCTGTTTCTATATGAATCGGTAGCCTTTTATCCAGCCCATCGATGAGCAGGTCAACATCAATCCGGTGTCTCTCCCCCCATTGTTTAAGATAAAATTTAAGCCCTTCCTCCAGTCCCAGATCATCCAGAACGCTGGGTCTCAATTCTAACGCCAGAGAGCGCAACTCGTCCAGGACATTATCAGTCATTCCCAGAATTTCCGCCAAATACTGAAGATGTTCCGGTTCTTTTTCCTGCTGATAAAAAGTGCGTAATGCTACTTTCAAGGATGTCAGGCTCTGACTGGCCTGATCATGTAACTCCCGGGCGATCCGTTTCCGCTCTTCTTCCTGAGCTGCAATTAGTTTGGCCAGTAATTGCTGACGGATAATTTCTTTTTGGCGCAATTCCTCGCTATATTGTTGTAGTTGTAGCTGGTTTTGCCGAATTTTGGCCACCATCTCATTGAAAGCCGCAGTAAGACTGGCCAGGTCATCACCGCTGTTTTCTACCGGTACCTGAATGGCCAAATTACCTGCTGCCACTTCCTGGGTAGCGTGTACCAGGCGCTTTAAGGGTTTGGTAACCACCCCGGTTAGCCAGATCGCCATTAATATCCCAAAAAAGCTCACTCCACCGGTAGTCAACAAAAGCCGGCTGCTGACATGTTTTAGGCCTTCCTGCAGATAATATTCTGTCATACCAACCCTTACCCAGCCTGCGCTTCCTTCCAGAATAGGGATGGCAATGTCTTTAATCAATCCGTCCGGACTGGAAAAAACCACGATATTTTTTTCCTGCCCTGGTCGAATAGAGTTTATATTCCTTAAACCTGCCGGCAGGCGACGGCCAAAGGTGCTGTGTACCAGATTACCTTTCTGATCAAAGACCAGAATGTACTTAATGTCCTGGTTATTCTGGCGTGTATCTTTTAACAGCTCATCCAGAGCATAGAGATTACGGGTAAAAAGCAAATCAGCACTGCGGGCGGCCAGGTCCCTGCCGATGGAAATCCCCCGCTGGGTTAATTGCTGCCCCATTATTTTATGCAGGGTCATCTGCACATCAAAAAAGGCAAAAACAGCAGTAAGAAAAATCAGGGCAATGATCATGATAATTATTTTACCGGACAGACTGATTTTTTTAATATCCATTGTTTTTCACCTGCTGGGCTAATTTTCGAATAACCTCATAATCCTGATCATTGCCAGGCTCAAACCTTTCAATCTGTAATCTGCGTAAAATTGCCTGTCCGTCCTGGCGTTGATGCAAATTCAACATGATTTCAGCAATTCTTTCTTTCAATTTCGCATCAAGCCCTGGCCGGGCCACCAGTGGTGGCATCCCGGCCGCTGGAGAAACATTGATAATGCTGGTATTGGCCCTGATACTCCTGTCCTTGGCTGCCATATATTCATAGATTAGCCCATCTACTGCTGCGCCGTCTACCAAGCCCTGAGCCACTGCTTTGATGGCATTATCATGGCTGCCCATAAAATAGGTTTCAGCAAAAAATCGTGCGGGATCAGTATGTTGTTGTCGTAAAAGTGCCAATGGATAAAAATACCCTGTAAAGGACATAGGATCGGTAAAAGCAAAACGCTTATCTTTTAGGTCTGAAAAACTGTTTATATTCCCATCTTTTCTTACTATAATATACCCCTGGTAAGTATTTTTGCCATTTATTCTGGGAACCGCCAGTAACTCCAATCCGAATTCTTTCTTTCCCATTACATAGGCATAAGAGCAGATAAATGCAATATCAACCTGTTTATCTCTTAGTAAATCATTAACTTCCTTATAGGAAGCCTTCTGGATAAACACTACCGGCATCCCCAGTTCCCGGCCTAGTTCTTCAATCATTTCCTGATAAAGAAAATAGGTTTCCCGGGGCGAAGTCATAGAAGAGACCGCCACTCGCAATGCGGTTGTCTCCCTTTTTTCCTGAGGAACAGGCTCCAGTACATCCCAGCGAACTCGGGGCAAGTCTGTTCCACAGCCGCTCAGGAAAAGTATCAAAACAATTATACTTAGAAAATATTTTTTCATAATATCACCCAGTATTAAGTATAACATTTTTAGAACCGGAATGGAGATACCAAATGATAGCAGAGCAGGAGGAGTCCAACCGCCTCCTCCTGCAATAGTACATTAGTCATGACATTTAGCACAATAAGACTGGAGATTATGGCAGGTGCGGCAATCATTCAGTCGACTGAATGCAACCCCACCATGGGTCCCTATCCAGCTCTGGTCATGAGGATTGGTTTTCTGATGACAGCTGTTACAGAAACGGTTATTGATGGGTTGAGCTGAGCCCTGGTGACAAAGGGTACAGTTAGCACCTGTAGCCCGACTGGCCTGGGCATGCTGGACTGGTAGCCAGTTACCTGGATGGGGATTGGTTTTCTGGTGACAGCTACTGCAAAAGTCCGGTTTGGCCCAGCTGGCACCCGGGTTAACCGGGTTTTGCGAAGAATGGCAGAAAGCACACTGCTGGGTCGTTTTCAACCCCTGGCCATGAGTTTGCTGCCAGTTCTGCGGATGAGGCATGGTCAAACCATGACAGCTCTGACAGGAAACAGCTTTTTTGGTTCCGGCTGTGACGGTGGCCTCATGGCATTTGAGACAATCGGCAGCATTGCCGGTCTGTTTAACCTGAGCAGTATGCTGGGCCAGCCAGCCCTGGGGGTGGGGCATTGTTACCCGGTGACACTGAGCGCACAGCTGATTTTCTACACCTTTCTGGTGACAGTCCAGACAGGCCTTCTGATTGGCCAGGTAGGCTCTGCCGTGTTCAACTGCCCAGGTCTGCTGAGTGTGAGTCGCCGGTTTCAGTTGTTTCCTATCCTGGTGGCACTGACTGCAGTTATCCACCGGCGCTTTGCCCTGACCTTTTGACTTATGACACTCCAGACAATCTTTCATTTTCAGCGGCTTGGGCTGTCCATGTACCAGTTTGGCATGACAGGTCGTGCAATCAAGCTTTGCCTTTTGCATATGGGTCTGATGGTCGAAACTGATACCAGGCAGTTTTTTCAACTGCTGCGGCCATTTATCGTGACAGGCCTGGCAGCGGGCTGAAGGGACATCTTCCCGGGGATTGGCGTCTAATTGCATCACTGTTATCGCCAGTTCCCTGAGACCATTGATTTTGGCCTTAGCTAGCCCAAGCGCGCCCGGGTCGGTATGACAGTCATAACAATGCACCTGCTGGTGCGTGGATAGCTTCCAGGAATCGTAGTATTTATCCATGATATGACAATTGTTGCAGAAATCAGTCTGCCCGGTATAATAAACCGCACCGCCTGTAAAAATCACTATACCTACCAGCAAAAAGAGAACCATCAATAGCAACCGTTTATTGTGCATTTAGCATCCCCTCCCTTGAGCCCGGGGCGCTATTGAGCGCCCCGTTTAGCCCAGGAGTGACACTGGGCACAGCTGAGTTTGTCGGTGTATTTCTGTACATTCTGATGCTTGGTGGCCCAGGACTGGGGTTTTACCTTTTTCGCATGACAGGAGGCACAGAAGTTGGTGTTGCCATGGCATTTCAGACAGCTATTCGCCCCCTGTTTGACCACAGTGCTGCCGTGTTTGGCCAGGAAACTGGCACTATGGGGACCTTTGCCTTGAGCTTTGCTGGTACTGGTAGTGCTCTTGCTGGTTGTAGCGGTTTTGGCCGGGCTGGGAGTGTGACAGGCCAGACAGTTGCCACCCCGGCTGGGCCGCGCATCTGCCACATTGTCCTGCTGATAAATAGTTACGAAAGCCGCCAGGAGCAGTCCAAAGAGTACGATGGAAATCCACTTTTTCATGTCACAACCCCCCTTCTTAAACCTTGACCAGTTTGACTCTGGTGTCGTAGAATACCGCAGAGCCTCCGGCGAGGTCGCTGATACAGGTATTGTTAATTACCGGGTCCAACCTCATGGCGGCATTGCCATGGACACCCTGACGGCGGCGGCTGTCGCCCTTGATTACTTTACCATCAACGGTGACATCCTGTGAGCCGTAGGACCAGTGGCCCCAGCCCAGACTGAAGGCGATAACTCCATCGCGGATGCCTTCCGTTACTTTGACTTTACCGATCATCTCTTTCTTCTGGCCGTTTTTCAGGTCCCAGACCCCGCTGGTATTGGAAGCGGATACGATCTTGACCCGATCCCCCGTTTTCAGGCCATAGCGGTAGGCATCCCTGGGATTAACCCAGATATAGTTTTCGCTTTCTACCGCCAGGTTCCAGTAGTTGCTGGCTGTCCGGCTCTTGGTATGGAGAATATCCTTGTAGGTGATCAGGGTAAGATTATATCCTTCACTGAGATCATTGATCGGCCGACCCAGCGCATCGGCATATGGTCGGATATACTGGGGTAACCCTGGGAAGGCTTTCCCTGTCATGGAGTTCTTGGTCTTGTATGTTTTTTCCTGATAGAGGTTGATCTGCTTGCCATATTTGTTTTTTACTTTCTCGCCATCATAGGCTTTCTCGAAGTCCTGATACAAACCGCCCCGGTTCAGCAGATAAATAATGCGCTTGAACCAGCTTTCTCCCACCAGGGCCTGCCAGCGCTGCGGGTCAAAAACTTCTTTGGGCAGATGCTTACGGGCAGCATAGAAGACAGCGATTTCTTCAGCACTGGCTTCAGGTACAGTTTCCTTGCCGGTAGCATCATCGCCGAAAGCTAAATTGGCCAGCATAGGAATATACATATCATCCTGGTGTTTTAGGTGGCGCCCCGGCCCAAAGGCATCGGTGCCAAAACCGGGCAGCTTCATCTCTTCAGCGATGGCCAGCAGTACCGTTTCCAGTGAAATGGGCATGGTCTGACCATACACAGTCACTTTTTCCGTCAGGGGGGCAATTGCCGGCTGTCTGACAGGCTGTACTTTCTGGGCCACATTGGGATGGGAGCCGTGGAATTCCCAGCGCTCCAGATAAGTCAGATCCGGGAAGATATAGTCGGCATACATAGAGCTTTCCCCGACAACAATATCGAAGGCCACATATAAAGGCAGCTTGTTAACATCCGACAGTACTTCGATGTTCTTATGCCCACCTGGCAGTGAGTAAACCGGTGAACCCATATACTGGAACAACACCTTCACCGGATAGGGGTAGGCGTCACCGATTGATGGAATGATTTCCTGATAGACATCCGAGGCCAGGGTATACCAGTGCCGCTTGGCCGGATAGCCATTGAATATGGTGGTATTTTCATATTTCACATTGTGCCTGATGCTGCTAATACCAAAGTTGGCGATTTTGCCAGGGTTCTTGGTCATGTCAAAGGGTTTGCCAGTCTTGGTCCCATCATAGTTATAGGTGGAAGCCTTAATCATGCCGCCCTTCCAGTCAAAGTTACCGATCAGCAGGTTGAGGGACATCCACACTCCAACATTATAGAAACCATTGGTGTGCTGGGAAACACCCCGATGAACATCGGCAGCTGCTTTTTTACCGTGAGAGGTGAATTCCCGGGCCAGGGCGATCAGGTCTTCCGGCTCCAGTCCGCAAATATCGGCCCACTCATCAATGGTCTTGCTGAGAGCGTGATCCTTCAGAAGTCGGAAGGAGCTCTTGACGGTAATGCCATTGATTGTGGTCTCCACATCCAGCTCGCCCTCGACCGCCTCGGCAGTGCTGTTGGGATCAACGGCTACCGGCTGCCCATCCTTCCAGACTACCAGAGGATCCAGTTCATAGTCATAGGTGGTGCCGCTGATGGTCTCGCTCTTGCTGATCTTGGGCAGACCGATCTCGGAGCCCCGCAGGAATTCCGTCGGCTTGCCATCCACTATTTTCACCAGCCAGCTGGCATTGGACCAGGTCGGTTCCCCATCTGCCGTGGCTGCCGCTTTGTTGGCATTGGCCAGGTATCTGGCATCATACTTGTTGTTGCTGATAATCCAGTTGATCATAGCAAGGGCAACAGCTGCTTCGGTACCCGGTTTGTTGGGCAGCCATTTCCAGGCTTTGCTGGCAGCTTTATTGTAACGCGGGTCGACAACGGCAATTTTCAAGCGGCCGCTTTCCAATCCTTCGGTGATTTTCGGCACCCGCTGGGCTGGACCGTAGTTGGCCTCAAAGGGTGATGCCCCAACAAACAGGATGAACTCCGAGTTGGGTGTATCAGCCTGCCAGTAAAACTTGTCCCCACCGGTCCAGTCAACTTTGCCTTTTTTGCTATCAAAGGCATACTGTTCGCTCATGGCCTTGCCGGTAAAGTAGAGGGAACCCTGACAGACAGTGGTATGGCCATGGGTGTTGATGGAGCCCAGACCGTCATTGGTGAAACGCTTGATAAATTCACTGCGCCCCCCTTTGAGTCGGCCCCAGGCAAAAACGAACTGGTTGTTTTTGGGCCCCAGATCCGGGTGAGCTGGATCGATCAGCTTATCCAGCTGGTCAGCCCATTTACTCTGGAACTCGGCCAGAGTCATCTTCTTGTTCCAGAGGTTCTCCACATCAGCAGCCATCGCTTTCGCCACCTGCGGGTCGCGCAGGGCCCAGACATCCATCAATCCCGGAACTACCCGGTTTTCTTCTCCCGGTACACTGGCGAACAGTTTACCGCCATAGACGATTTCCTTGATCGCCTGGGAGAAGGGAATAGAAACCCACTTGTTGCTGCCCCGCTTGCCGGCCCGCTTGAGTACCCGGCGGATCCGATAGGGGTCGTAGACAGTTTGAATACCAGACTGACCCTTGGGACAGATAGCCCCGTCGATTTTAGCTGCCTCTTTAATATCGGTAGCATATTTGATGCTGGGATACATGGTCCAGGGGCTGTAGGGATTGCCATCGATTTTAACTGCCTGACCATTGAGCAGCTTGACCTTGATGCCACAGCCGGTATTGCATTGCAAGCAGACGGAGTAAATCATATTTTCCGGATTATCCAGCGGATATTTGTCCTGTGGTTTTCCCGTAGCTGCTACGGCCTCCGTCAACGGCTCCGCTTGTCCGGCCAGGACCGCTACCCCACCAAGCAGAGCAGAAGTTTTCAGGAAATCTCTTCTGTTTATATCCATGTTCGCTTCCCTCCTTTACAGCAAATAATAGACGCGGGGATTTGTTCCTTTATTCTCTAACAGGCGCATATATTTGCGCTGCTTCAGCAGTTTGCTAACAAGAGCATTGGGGTCAGCCAGATCGCCAAAGTAGGTGGCCCGGCCAACACAGGTGACAGTACAGGCCGGCAATAAGCCCTGGCTTACGCGATGGATGCAAAAGGTGCATTTTCTGGCTCTGCCTTTAGGGGCGGCAAAGGCGCTGTCCCTTTTCCACTGCTGGTTGTACTCGAAATTGGGCCGTTTTTCATAGCCCTGGACGGCAGGTGTGCCTTCGGTATAGAAACTGCCATCATCGAGAGCACGGGCAGAATAGGGGCAGGCAGTTACACAGCGGCCACAGCCGATGCATTTTTCATAGTTTACCGCCACCACTTTATCCGCCTGCTTAAAAGTCGCCCCCACAGGGCAGGCCGGCACACAGGGTGGTTTATCGCAATGCATACAAGGCCTGGGGATAAATTGTTTCTTAACATTGGGAAATACCCCGCTTTCCTGTTCAAGCACGGGCCGATAGATGACATGGGGCGGAAGCACGTTTTCCGCAATACAGGCGATGGTACAAGCGTGGCAGCCAGCGCATTTTTTTAAATCAATTACCATTGCCCACTGCCGCTGACTCAGAGGCCTGGCCAGCGCTCGCTTCACATCTTCCTGCATTATCAGCAGTTTGTCACCGCTTACGCTTGAGCTCATACTTTTTCCCTCCTCATTGAAAGTGTTTGAGAAAACGATTGCAAACTCGGCAAGCTTGCCCTGATTCCATTATAAAAAATAATTGATAATAAAATAATCGGTATGATACCCTAAAAAAACTGAACAGACCTTAGGGATTTCCCCTATTTTGTATGTATAATTTCATCCTATTTTCAAATATTAATTAAGAGAGGAGGTAGATAGTGATGAGAGGAGCCCCCTGGGATACCCAACCTGCCCTCAAGGAGATGTGTGCTGAAACAGGAGTTAATTTGGACCGCCTGCTGGCCGGCATCAAACGCGGACGCAGTGATGAGGAAATCGCAAGTGAAATGGGTGTGCCCCCGACCACTATTACCCGCTTGCGACGTCACTTTGAAAAATACGGTATTGCATCAGTAGAAGGGCAAGACTAAAGCGGCAGCTCAAGCTGCCGCTTTCTATATGTGCCAGGGCGCATCTACCTGTAATTGTTGCAGGTTGGTCTTGAATTCTTTCGGAGAAGCACTGGGTACAATCAGCCGATGACCACAGCGCTGACAGACAAACTTCTTGCGTCCGGAAAATTGTTCACGCAAGATTAGAACATTCTCAGTATCTCTATGCACTGTTCCACAAAATTTACAGGTCAGTCCAAACTTGAAGGCCAGCATATACTCACCTCACTTGAGTCTTATCTCACTTTTATTATCTCCCGAGATAGCTCAAGTGAAAATCAGCAAAATCCCTAGTTTTAATGGGGATTATCCCTAAAAATCTTCCCCCTTTCCCACCACCACAGCTTCCTGGCCCTTTACCAGCAGTAGTGCAAGCAAAACTAATGCTACTAAGGCAGTCCCGTAAATGGCATAGAAATTCATAAAATCAACTGACTTGAGTAACTTTCCTCCTGCAGCTGTCCCAATGCCACCTCCTCCCATAAAACAAAATGCTACCAGTGACATGGCCGCCCCTCTAGCCTGTACGGCAAACTCCGTTGCCATCGTCAATAAGGTTGAATGTGCCAGCATAAAACCGAGGCCCAGCATAGTGATTCCGGCAATCAACAGGGGTAGCTGCCTGGCTCCAAGGATAAAAGCTAGATCAGCCAGAGCAGCTAAACTCAAACCGGTCAAAAGTATTTTCTTCCTGCCATATTTACCCGCCAACTTACCGCTTAAACGGCCGCCAATAACAGCTGCTATCCCGAAGAAGGTCATCAATAAGCCGATAGCCAGGTAGTTATAGTGATAATTATCTTCAATAAAGGCTCCCAGATAGGAGAATGATCCCAGTAAAAACATACCTTCCAGTAAAACTATAACATATACTGCCAGGCTCTTTCCAGTACTAAGCAGCTTCAGGTAGGGAGTTAGAAACTGGCTTTCCGGATTTTTGGATGAGGGAATTTTTTTACCTGTTGTCAGAAAAAGAAAAGTAACAAAAGCTGCCACCACTGTATATACCCAGAAAACCCCTCGCCAGTTTAGCCAGTAAGCTATTGTCCCACCTAAGGCCATACTAATTCCCTGGCCTAAAAAAGAAATGCCCATAAAGCTTCCAATTGCTGCCTGGCGCTCCGAGAGGGGAAAAAGATCTCCGATTAAGGCTAACGAAATTGGCATAACTGAGGCAGCAAAAATACCGGTCAGGGCACGGTAAAATGCTAAATCAGCCAGCCCTCTTCCCATTGCTGTTAATGCGGTGGCGAAAGTGAAGAAAAACATGGCAAAGGTCAGAATTTGTTTTTTCCCGTAGCGGTCTGCAAGGGGCCCGAAAATCAATTGAAACAATCCGAAAGGGATCATGTATGAGGTGATCAATAATCCAGCAGCAGTAGCGGATACTCCTATGTCTCTGGCGATAGCCGGCAGAATGGGAGAAACCACCCAGTTATCAGCCATGACTGTAAAACCGGCTAATCCTAGAATAATAATAATTTTCCTCAGATCCATCCTCAATCACTCCTCGTATCGTGATATTACAATATTATTATATTACTATTTCATTAAAAAGTCTATAAAAAATACTCCTACCTGGTAGTAGTAGGAGTAACAGTCCAGTTCTTCAACTTCCATAGACCCTGGATATCAATTTTCAGTCCATTGATGGCACCGATTATTTTTTTGTCAAGATAAATTTTGACATCTTCAACCTGGAAAAGCTCATATTGCTCCAGCTGTTCCAAAGGCCGACGGGCATCGGCCATCAAAGCTGGCACTTTGCCCACACAGCAACCGGAGTATTCCCCTTGAAATATTGTCAGCACTTTCCCTCTCTGTCTCAGTTCATGCAGCGCCTCCTGACTCAGCAATATCTCCACCTTGATCCTCCTTACCGGTTCAAATCCTCTCTCTCACCGGTTTCCAGGTAGATAACTCCTTCACCGATGTTGGTGGCATGGTCGCCTATTCGCTCCAGGTAGCGGGCCACAAAGAGCAGATGAGTGGCCTGAGTGATGGTAGATGGATCTTTTTGCATTATCTCCACCAGCTCATCAAAGACCAGCCGGTAAAGGCGATCGATTTCATCATCCTTTTTGCAGGTTTCCTTGGCCAGCTCCACATCCCCACGTACATAGGCGTCCAGCACGCCCCGCACTTCCTCCTGGGCCAGTTTGGCCATCTTGGGGATGTCGATTAGAGGCTTGATCAAGGGCTGATTGGCCATACGCAGGGTCACCTTGGCAATATCGGTAGCGTGGTCAGCAATGCGCTCTAAGTCTACGATTATTTTGAGCCCGGCCCCGATTTTACGCAGGTCTCCGGCGATGGGCTGCTGGGTAGCAATCAATTTCATGCAGCGGTCATCGATTTCCTTTTCCAGCTGGTCAATAGCTTCATCTCCATCGATGACTTCCTGAGCCATTTTCACATCCTGGCGAGCCAGACTTTCCACCGCTTTGACGATTGCCGTCTCCACCATAGAACCCATTCTCAAAATATCTTTTTGCAGTTCTTCCAGGGCCTGATCAAAATTGTGACGAACGGAACCGCTCATTTTACTACACCCCTTCCAGAATGCTTGACCTTAACCGAAGCGACCGGTGATGTAATCCTCAGTCCTTTTATCCTTCGGTTTGGTGAAAATCTCATCAGTAGGCCCGAACTCAATCAAATCCCCGCTGAGGAAAAAGGCGGTAGTATCTGAAATCCGAGCAGCCTGTTGCATATTATGGGTAACAATAATAATAGTATATCGCTCTTTCAGCTCCTGAATCAACTCCTCGATGCGCATGGTGGAAATAGGGTCCAGGGCCGAAGTGGGTTCATCCATCAACAGCACTTCCGGTTCAATGGCCAGGGCCCGAGCGATGCAAAGGCGCTGCTGCTGCCCGCCAGAAAGGCCCAGGGCTGGTTTGTGCAAACGGTCCTTAACTTCTTCCCAGAGAGCTGCACCTTTCAGACTCTTTTCCACAATCTCATCCAGCTTGCGTTTATCCTTCAGGCCATGGATACGGGGGGCATAGGCCACATTATCATAGATGGACTTGGGAAAAGGGTTGGGCTGTTGAAAGACCATACCCACTCTTTTCCGCAATTGAACCACATCGGTTTCCGGAGCATAAATATTTTGCCCATCTAACAGGATTTCCCCCTCAATCCGTACATTCTCTATTATATCATTCATTCTGTTCAAAGTGCGCAAAAAAGTTGATTTGCCACAGCCAGATGGTCCTATTAAGGCTGTCACCCGGTTTTTTCCGATGTCTATGTTGATATCATGCAAGGCATGATAACTGCCATAATACAGATTAAGCTGGCGAACAGTAAACTTATTTTCCTGCACGGCTGTTACCCCCATTCTTAGCGCTGTCTGGCAAAATAACTGCGTAACAAGGTGGCGGTCAGATTCAGCCCCAGCACCAGCATCAACAGGACTACCGCTGTACCGTAGGGAATTTTATCCTCCACTCCCGGCACCTGGGTTGCTATCACATACAGGTGGTAGGGCAAGGCCATAACCTGGTCAAAAATACTGGTCGGCAGTTTGGGCAAGAAGAAAGCTGCTACTGTTAGCAGAATAGGAGCTGTTTCCCCGGCTGCCCGCGCAATCCCCAGGATGGAGCCGGTGATAATCCCCGGCATAGCCTGGGGCAAGACGATTCTGATAATGGTCTGCAGTTTGGTCGCCCCCAGAGCCAGACTGGCCTGCCGGTAGGACTGGGGCACAGTGCGCAGGGCCTCTTCAGCAGTAGTGATAATTACCGGCAAAGTCATCAGTGCCAGTGTCAAAGAACCTGCCAGAATGGATGCCCCAAACCCAAAATAGATAACAAACAGACCCAGTCCAAATAGCCCGAACACCACTGAAGGTATACCGGCCAGATTCATGATGGCCAGGCGAATCAGGCGGGTAAGCCAGTTATCCCTGGCGTATTCTGAGAGATAGATAGCGGTCATTACACCGGTAGGGAGAGCAAAAACTATCGTCCAGAACACGAGATGAAGTGTACCTACTATGGCAGGAAAAATTCCGCCTTTGGTCATACCCCGCCGGGGTTTATCAGTAAGAAAATCCCAGCTGATAGCGGGCAATCCTTTGCTGAGAATATCATATAAAAGCCAGGCCAGGACCGCAATAATCAGGATGGTGACCAGCCGCAAAACCGAAAAGGCAATTTTTTCTTGCAGTTTTGGACTCATCTACTCCACCTCCTTGACTTTGCGGGCCACATAGTCGGCAATTAAGTTAATCACCAGGGTAATGATCATCAGCACCAGACCGATCAAAAAAAGAGCATGGTAATGTTCACTGCCTCGAGGCACTTCCCCCATCTCGGCGGCTATGGTAGCAGTCATAGTCCGCACCGGCACCAGAAAACCTTTCGGAATCACCGCCGCATTACCAGTAGCCATCATCACCGCCATGGTCTCCCCGATCGCTCTTCCCATACCCAGCATGACAGCAGCGGTAATACCGGAAAATGCCGCCGGAACGATCACATGTTTGATGGTCTGCCAGCGGGTAGCCCCCAGGCTGAGAGATGCTTCCGCATATCGCCGCGGTACAGCATTGATTGCGTCTTCAGAAACAGAGACAATGGTGGGTAAAGCCATAATGGCCAGGATGATCGAACCAGTCAAGGCAGTAAGACCGGTATCCAGATGAAACAGGCTCTTGATTTTCGGAGCTAGTACCATCAGAGCAAAAAAGCCATAAACAACAGAAGGAATCCCTGCCAGTACCTCGATGGCAGGCTTCAGTATTCCCCGGATAGTAGGATGGGCGATTTGGCCCAGATAAATGGCTGTTGCCAATCCCAGCGGGACAGCAATAACCAGCGCCCCCAGAGTAACCAGGAAAGAACCTGCCAGCAGGGGCAGCAGGCTGAATTTAGGTGGAGTATCAGTAGGAGCCCAGATCTTGCTGGTAAAAAAGTCACTAAGGGGAACTTTGGTTAAAACCGGCAAGGATTCTTTGAAAAGGAAAAGAAAAATTAGTCCGATCACCAGAATCGAAAGGAGAGCTACGGCTTTCAATAAAAATTCAACCGCTCTTTCCATGTTTTACCTCCTCGTACAAACAGGCCAAGAGGAGCCGGGAATCCCGACTCCTCTAGCCGGAAGGTTAACTTTATTTTAAGGGAATGAATCCCATTTCTTCAACCGTTTTCTGGCCATCAGAGCTGAGAGCATAGTCAATAAAGGCTTTACCTACTCCTTTAGGTTCTCCAGCGGAGTAGAGATAGAGTTTGCGGGAAATGGGATATTCTCCGCTCTTTACGGTTTCCAGGTTAGGAGCCAGCCCGGCATCACTGGCATCTTTTGCAACTTTCACAGCTTTGACAGTCTCATTGACATAGCCAAGACCCATATAAGCGATTGCACCTTTATTGCCCTGAATTTCCTTCACTTCCGCAGAGGTAGAGGGCAGGAGCAGAGCATCAGGACGGAAGTTTTCATTATTCAGAACGTGTTCCTTAAAGAAAGCATAGGTACCGGAGTTGCTTTCCCGGGACAGGACCACAATCTTCAGGTCAGGCCCACCCACTTCCTTCCAGTTGTTGATTTTGCCAGTATAAATGTCCTTGATCTGGGCCAGGGTCAGTTTATCTACAGGGTTATCCTTGTTAACTACTACAGCGATGCCATCCAGAGCTACAACGGTTTCCTTTACATCAATCCCTTTGGCTTTGGCGTCACTCACTTCTTTTTCTTTTATTTCACGGGATGCCATGGCGATGTCGGTAGTACCATTGATGAGAGCAGCAATGCCGGTACCGGAACCGCCGCCGGTAACAGCCACACTGGCATCCGGGTTTTTATCCATGAAATCTTCTGCCCAGGCTTGTACCAGGTTAACCATAGTGTCAGAGCCCTTAATCTGCACAGAACCGGCGATAGCTCCCTGCTGGCCTTCAGGGGTTTTGGCCTCCTCCTTTTTGGCGCAGCCCGTTAGCAGCAGGCTGAACATCAGGGTACCGACCAGAATTTTAGTTCCCACAGCTTTCAGCATAATTTTCTCTTCCTCCTCATGTTTTTTCTTATCCCATCTTTATTGTAGCAAGCCATTGTTAACTGAAGAATGGCATGTATGTAAAGTTATTGTTAATACAGGTTAGCCAATCCCTGTAAAATTTCCCGCGCCACCGGTGCTGCCGTTTTTCCCCCTGATTCTCCGCCCTCGACCAGCACTGTTAATACCACCCGTGGCTGCCGGGTGGGATAAAAGGCGGTAAACCAGCAGTTGAGCTGGCCATTACTGCGCTGGGCTGTACCTGTTTTTCCCGCCACCCCAGGTGCCAGTTCCGCCAGCTGGCCGCTGCCCTGGCTGACTACTAATCTCATCATGCCCTGCAGCTGGCGAGCAGTTGCCTCCGAAAGCAGGCGCTGGGGCTGCGCCGGCGCAAAGCGACTTTCTACCCGACCAAAATCGTCCCGGATTTCCTGGACCAGGCGGGGTTGAATGTCTATCCCTCCGCGGGCAATCAGGGCAGTCAGACGGGCAACTTGCAAAGGTGTCAACTGCATCTGCCCCTGACCGATACTGAGATTGGTGAGGTTATCCTGCCAGACCCGGTTCCAGTCCGGCTGCTGATAGGCATGGGGATAACCGGTGACCACCGCTGTTAACAGCTGTAATTTACGCTGATAGCTATAAAGTTTATCCGCACCCAGGTTGCGTCCCAGCCAGACAAAATAGGGGTTACAGGAATAGGCTAGAGCCTCCTGTAAAGTATGCCCTCCTTTAGGATGGGGAACATTGACCTTTACCCCGGGCACTTTGCTGCATTCGATCCAGGTCTGAGGAGTGACCAGTCCCTCTTCCAGAGCAGCAGCGGCCACCAGCAGTTTAAACACCGACCCGGGCTCAGTTGGCCACATGGTACGGTCAACAAATTGTAGCGGTTCCGGTTGGGCAGGCAATTGAGCCGGGTGAAAGGTGGGCCGACTGGCCAGTGCCAGCAAATCCCCGTCCATTTTCATCACCACCACCGCTCCTCTGAGCTGGCGGTGGTCCAGCACTGTTTCCACCAGCCGCTGCACCCTGGCATCAAGAGTCAGAACCAGATGGCGACGGCGTTTGCTGGGCTGATAGCCGCCATTCTGCCCCTGCAGACCTTTGATCATCCTGCCCTGACCATCCTTGACTACTGCTGCCACCCCTTCCGGGCTCACATCCCGCAGTTCCCGGTCATATAAGGCCTCCAGCCCGGCCCGACCCAGCAACTCCCCGCGGCGGTAATCCCCGCGGGGCAGCTGGCTTAAGCGTTTCTGGTCCGGATAACCCAGATAGCCCAGCACATTGGCAGCCAGGGGGTGGGGTCCATAGCGAAAAGTTACGGGCTTTAACATTACACCTGGCCAGCGGTAGGCATGTACTGATTGCCATGCCTCCTGACTGACGGGATAAGGCAAAATTACTGCCTCACCATTAAACCGGGCCAGAATCTCCTCCAGAGGTTGGCCCAGAAGATTGGCCAGCCGCATAGCGGTATGTACTTTGTTTTTAACCAGGGCTGGAAAAACAATAATCCGCCAGTCGGTATAGGAATCAGTAAGGGGTTTGAGATTGCGGTCATAAATCTGTCCCCTGGGTATATCCTCCAGCCCAACCGCCCAGGTCTGCTGTTTCCAGGCCTGCCGGGCCAGTTCAGGCCCTCTTACCACCGTCAACCAGCCCAGGCGCAGCAGTAGCGGAAGATAAAAAAAGAGGAAAAAGACCAGGCCGAGCTTAACCAGCCGGCGCCTGCGCTCCATGGCTGTCGCCTCCTGTCCTTTTTCCTCTCATTATTCCTCATTTTTCGGTAAGCTATCCAGTATTTCCACCGGAAAAGGGCAATGCCGTAAAAGCTCCAGAGCTTCTGCCCTTGTATCAGGGGTACAGTGAATAACCACCAGCCCCTGTTTGCCATCAGCGGTACTGACAATGCCTATACTGCCATGCCCTTCAAAAATCCGGTCCAGCAAAAGTATGTCAGCCGGGTTAAGGCGGGCATAAATCTTGCATTCCGGATGGTGGTCAGCTGCCAGCTGCACCCAGGTCGCCATTTTTTATCCCTCCAGACTGTCACTGTTTGGCACGTCTTAATAAACTACCAGCCGGAATTCCTGCTACGCCCGGGAGCAAAACCAGCTGCCGGGGATGAGGAGCCCGGTCGATTGCTTCGCCGGCTTCGTTGAACATCTTTTCTACTCGCAATTGCCGGTTGGGCCCAAAGGAAGTAAGCACTTCCAGTTCCTCCCCTGTGGCAAAAGGGCCGCGCTGTTCCACCCACAGTCCCTGTGGGGTTTCCTCCCGTACTATGCCAACAAAATCGTATTCCCGAATATAGCCGGCAGAGAGATAATGCTGTCCGGCCTGTTGCGGGGGCCAGCCCAGGAAAAAACCGGTAGTATAAGGCCGATGGCTGACTTTGGCCAGTTCCTCCAGCCACTCCTCCCGGCACTGCCAGCCCTCAGGATCAGCCAGCCAGGCATCGATGGCCTGCCGGTAAACTTTTACCACCGTACCCACATAGTGAACACTTTTCATTCGACCTTCAATTTTGAGACTGTTCACTCCTGCTGCCATTAGCCGGGGCAAATATTCCAGCAAACAGAGGTCAGCAGAGTTAAAAATATAGGTCCCCCGTTCATCTTCCAGAATGGGATAGTATTCTCCCGGCCGGGTTTCCTCCACCAGGGCATAGCTCCAGCGGCAGGCCTGGGCGCAATCTCCCTGGTTGGCATCCCGCCCTGTCATATAGCTGGAAAGCAAACAGCGACCGGAATAGGAAATGCACATGGCTCCATGGACAAACACTTCCAGTTCTGTCTCAGGGCAGTAGCGTCTGATTTCGCCAATCTCCTGCTCAGTCAGTTCCCGGGCCAGTACCAGCCGCTCTGCCCCCTGGTCAGCCCAGAAACGAGCCGCTTCCTTATTGGTAATATTGGCCTGGGTGGAAATATGCAAAGGCAGGCGCGGGGCATAGCGCCGGGCCAGGCTGAATACCCCCGGGTCGGCGATAATCAGCCCATCCACTGCCAGTTCCTGCAATTCCTCCAGGTAGGCCGGCAAATCCTCCAGATCCCGGTTATGGGCAAAAATATTCACTGTTACATATACTTTCCGTCCCCGCTGACGGGCATAATTCAGCCCTTCTTCCAGCTGGAAGCGGGAAAAGTTGCCGGCCCGGGCCCTTAGCCCAAAGCGCTGTCCAGCCAGATAGACGGCATCAGCGCCAAAATCAATGGCAGTTTTCAGTTTTTCCAGATTGCCCGCCGGGGCAAGTAATTCTGGTTTCATTCCTATTTCTCCTCCAGAGGTGTATCCAGATTGGCCAGGTATTTGGCCTTGTTGCGCAAATGCTCAGCCCAGGTACGACTAAAAGCATGTTCCCCATTGCGGGAAACCACAAAATAGAGGTAATCCGCTGCTGCCGGGTTAACTGCCGCCTGCAAGGAAGCATGGCCAGGAGCAGCAATGGGTCCAGGCGGCAAACCTTTGATTTTGTAGGTGTTATAAGGAGAAGCCACTTCCAGATCTTTATAGTAGAGACGGGCCCTGGGTTTACCTAAAGCATACTGCACGGTAGCACAGGACTCCAGTTTCATCCCCTGGCGCAGGCGGTTGAGGAAGACCGCTGCCACTTTGGGCCGTTCCCGATCCACTTTAACTTCCCGTTCGATAATAGAGGCCAGAGTGATGGCCTGAGCGGGAGTCAGCCCCAGGGCCCGGGCTTTAGCCACAAACTCCGGGGTGATTTCCGCTGCCATGCGCTGGGCCATAATGCGGATAATCTCCTCGGCCTTCGTATTTAAAGGAAAATCATAGGTGGCTGGGAATAGATAGCCTTCCAGGCGCTGTGGGCCCTGTAAGTTCCCCGGTTGCCAGTAGTCATAGGGCAACTCAGCCTGGCTGGCAGCCTGCAGAAACTCCTCCGCCTGCACCAGACCTTTCTTTTCCAGTAATTCGGCCATCTGCGCCAGGGTATAACCTTCCGGAATAGTCACTTTCACAGTCGCTACCTTACCTGAAGTCAGAGCTGACCAGATTTCCGGTACTGACAGATTTGCCGCCAGCAAGTAGGGTCCCGGTTTGACTTTGCGGTCCAGGCCCTGCCACTGCCCATACCAGCGAAAAGCCAGTGCTGATTTGATCAGCCCCTGCTGTTGCAAGCGTCGGGCCAGTTCCGTCACACTATCTGCCGGCTTGATTTCTACTACCTGACCCTGCCCGGAGGCTGCTGCCGGTGCCAGGGCCTGCTGCCACCAGCTGTTCAGGCCCAGCAAACCACCGCTCCCCAGCAAGCCGATAAACAGGAGCAGAATTAAGAGTTTCCGTCCTTTCTGAACTACAACTACAGGTGCTGTCATTTGCTTTCCCCGCTTTCTCTCCCTGTCTGCCTTCATTATACAGGTTTCGGCAGGCGGGGACAAGCTGTCGACAAAAAGAAACAGCCCTCCCCGGGCTGCCTTGCTATTTTTCCCGCTCCGGCGGTGCTGCCTCTTTGGCCAGGTCCAGCATGAGCTGAGCCTCATGCAGTCGTTTGGCCACTTCTTCCACTACCAGTTCCATGTGGACCCCTTCAGTGGCTACCACCGGGATAATGGGTTTGTGGCGATAGATGCGTTGCAGAAGTTTAATATTGGAGCTGCTGACACTGCGAGGAGTCTCGTCGATCTTGGTAACCACGATAATATCCGCCTCATCCAGCAGCACATTGGATGGCTCCATGATGATCTCCGCCTTGATACTGGCTGGTACTACCGTTACCAGGATATCGGCCAGCCGCCGGCTTTCCGCTGATTTATAGCCATCATTGATACCCACTGCTTCAATCAGGGCCACATTGGGTTCTGCCGCCACTTTCGGCAGGTCCCGCTGGGAAACGTGGCCTAACTCCAGCACCGACCGGACTTTATTGAGTTCATCCAGCGCCTTTCTGGCGTGTTGAATCAAGCGATTTTTCTCTCTGATCTGGTTGACGGTCTGCCGCACCACCCGTTCGATATCCTCAATCACATCCTGTCCCGGTGGCGGTACCGCAATGGTGAGATAGGTGGCATCAATACCTTTGAGCAGATAGGGTTTTTCATCCTGAATCCCCGACCCCACCGCCAGCGGCTGCCAGTTGCGCTGCTTCAATCCCCGGTACAGTTCCCCCAGTATGGTGGACTTCCCGGCATCATTGCGCCCGGCCACCACTATCTTTTTCATGTCCCCGACCTCCTTTGCCATCTTCCTTAAAAGATTATATGCCAGAGGTGGGACTGACTTGCCAAAAATTATAGTTCTGGAGCCGGTACCGCTGCTGGTGCAGCTGGTCCTGTACCGACGGCATAGACCCAGTTTTTCGGTTTATAATAACTTTTAGTCACTACTTCCCGTTTCAGCACCTTACCTTGCCGGTTCTTGATAATACGAACAGTATAATGCCGGTAACCCCGGTGGCCTTCTTCTTTAACCACCTTTTGCCCTTTCGGCAGGTTAGGGTCTTTCACGGTAATGACTTTCGGTTCAATTACCTGAGTAATCTGATCTATCAGTTCCACATTGACATTTTCCGCCGGATCGCCAAAAACCTTGAAAATCAGGCGATTGCCCGCTATCTGGGATTTGAGGTATAACCAGTGATTGCGGTTATTGCGAAACTTGAAATCCAGGCCACCATAGGTAACTGTAGCATCCCGGCCAACAGGTACATATTTGACAGGAATAGAGTGATTGGTGCGCTCGACGATTTCCAGTCCGGCCAGGAGAACGCTATTATAAAGAGTGGTTGAAACCTGACAGACACCACCACCAACCCCTGGAACCAGTTCATTATTTATAATTACTGGCGCGTCCCGGTAACCCGCTTCTTTGGAACGAGGTCCAACGATTTTGTTAAAGGAAAAGACCTGGCCCGGAGCCAGCAGGACACCATTGACAGCATTGGCTGCCACCATTACATTATAAGCTCTGTCCACATTTTTCGGATCAAAGGTGGTAGAAAACTGACTGATAATCGCCTTGATCCGCATATTATCCAGGGTTTCCCGGTTTACCGCCGGTTCTACCGGTACCCGTGCCAGCTGGATGGGTTTGGCCTGACGTTCCAGCAATGCCGGTTCCAGCTGACGCAGGGCTGCCTCCATGTCCAGCTTGCTGCCCTGTTTCCCCGGAATATATACCACCTGGTCAGCAGCATTGACGGTCAGTTCCCAGTCCACGGGCTTGACATATACCGCCTCTGCTACTGTTTCCAGCTGCTTGCGGGCCAGGGTTAAATCCACTTTTTCTTTGAGGGGTACTTCTGCCGGTTGCTCCTGCAAGCGCCGTCGAGCCTGCCATTCCTCCCAGGGCCAACCGCCGCGCCCCTGGGCCCAGGCCCAGTCCAGCATGGCCTGCAAGTCCCAGCCATAGCCCAGTTCTTTTTTGCTGAACTGCCAGCTGCGGTCTTCCAGGCGTAAAGTCACCAGCCGTTCCTGTTCCTTGTTCTCTTCGGTAGCCAGCAACCGGGCTGCTTCCTGCCGGCTTTTCCCTCCCAGGTTAATGGTACCAAAATAAACTCCCTCCACAATGGTATCATTCCCCAGCACTTTCTGTACTGCCAGCCAGGTTCCGGCCAGGGTGCTCGTTAGTACCAGCAGGACAATGACTGCCAGCTTTTTCATCCCTTTTCTCCCCCATCTTTCTAAAAAATGAAACAAAGACGCTTTCATATAGAAAGCGTCCAGTGCTCAGCTTTAGTCTTCAAAATCTTCGGCCTCAAGGCTGGCTTCCCAGTATTCCGCTGCCCGGTCGAACTCCTCATCATCTTCGATGTCTACCAGGATATCTTCCCCATCTTCAGTGATTACTTTGAGGATAACAGCTTCTTCTTCATTGTCAACAGCCTGCAGTACAGCATAGCGGTTATCGTCCATTTCAAAGACATCGATAATTTCAAACTGATGCTCATTGCCTTCCTCGTCTTCCAGGATGATCACATCTTCTCTTTCATCTACCATTTTGATTCACCTCTTCTATCAGAATAATTGTATTTTACTCCAGCCGGCAGCTTTTGTCAATTGCGCTGCCTGTCCAGATATCCCTGCAGGATGACAACCGCTGCCAGCTTATCCACCACCTGCTTGCGCCGGGCCCGGCTCACATCGGCAGCCAGCAGGGTCCGTTCCGCCGCTAAAGTGGATAGGCGTTCATCCCAGGTTTCTACCGGTAGCCCCAGCACCTTTTCCAGATTTTCTTTAAACTCCATCACTAATTGTGCCCGCGGACCGTAGGTTCCATTCATATTCCGGGGCAAACCCACCACGATTTTTTCCACTTCCTGCTCCTGGCAGAGCCGGGCCAGTTCCGCCAGATCCTGCTGCAGACTGGTCCGGCGCAGTACCTTCAACGGCTGGGCCGTCCAGCCCAGCGGGTCACTGAGGGCAATGCCGATAGTCTTGTCCCCTACATCCAATCCCATTATCCGCATATAGCCAGCTCCTCTTAAAAGATTTTCAAACAAAAATCAGGACAAACCGCTGAGCAATAACCGCAGAGCAGACATTTGTTCCGATCAACTTCCACCTTTTCGCCCTGCAGGTACAAAGCCTGTTGCTGACAGCGTTCAACACAGCGTCCACAACCCTGACACCAGTCCTCAATATGCAGGCGGCGGGGCTGGCTGCTGATCCGTACTGCCGCCTCGTGAGGTGGTGTTTGGCCACTGAAAAAGGCCAGATTATATTCCACTTCTGCCTCACTTTGCATGCCGATGGCTACCGCCGCAATCCCGGGGGTAGACAGAACAAACTGCAGAGCTTCTTCCCGCCGGCTTAACAAATTGCCACCGGCCAGAGGTTTCATGCTGTAAATGCCTTTTCCCGCTGCCGCCGCCCGGGCAATAGCCTCTGCCATGGCCGCAGCATCCCCGTCACCGATGCCAATTCCAGCCAGATTATACAGAGGATGAATAACTGTCAGCTCAGGAAAAGCCAGAGCCGCTTCCACCCCGGCAATGCGGTGAGTGGACAGGCCTACCTCCCTAATCAGCCCTTTTTCCCGGGCCTGCAGCAGATATTCCACTGCCTCCCAGTGACCTCTGACGGTGTGGATGGATTCCTGTTCATGCAGGAGAAAGATATCGATCACATCCCGGTCCAGTTCCCGGCGGGCTTCCTCCAGAGCCGCCGCTGCCCCTTCCCTGGTATAGGCATAGGTTTTGCTGGCAATCACCACTGGCTTATCCCAGCCCCTCAACGCCTGGCGGATATAAGGATAGGTTCGGTATAGCTGGGCGGTATCGATAAAATTAACCCCCAGCTCCAGGGCGTAGCGCAACACCGCCGCACCCCGGTCCAGGGGAAGATTTGCCTGCAAGGGCCCAATGGTAAGAGCCCCGAAACAGAGGCGGGATACTTCAATTCCAGTTTGACCTAACTGCCGGTATTCCACGTCATCCTCCTGTTAGAGCTGATTTAAATAAGTCTTTACAAGTTCTTCCAGCAACTCATCCCGCTCTACCCTTTTGATCAGGGAACGGGCCTGGTTATGGTTGGTAATATAGGCCGGGTCACCGGATAGCAAATAGCCAACCAGTTGATTGATGGGGTTATAGCCCTTTTCTTTCAGAGCCGCATATACCTGTTTCAGGATCTCCCGGGCCTGGTTCTCCTCGCCATCCCGCTGGAACATCATGGTTTCATCATGGATATTATTCATTCTTTTCAGCCTCCCTTGCCGGTTGCCCAGGCTCTCTTATCATAATATTCGCCACAATTGTTTTTTTTCCTCTTTGTGTTGCACAAAATTCCAGCCAGCAGGCATGCAGTTCCTCATCAATGAGATTAAACCAGAGGATGGCTTCTATTTCCCTGTCTCTCACCTGGCGCAACAACTGCCGATAGGAGGAAATGGCCTTTTCTTCCCCCAGTACCGCTCCCCGCAAAACCGTTTCCCAGTTAGCCAGTATCCTGGTCCCGCTGATCAGGGCGGACAGCCCCATTCGGCTGAGCCAGTAACCCCACTGACTTTCCATAAACTCTGGCAACCCCTGGACTTTACCGCCGATGGTTAGCAAGAGACCATTGATATTGCGGACATGCTCTTCTTCAATGGCCGCCAGGCGCAGTAAACCCTGGCGCTGGTGCCTGGTAGGGGCGGCCCTGGCCATCATCTGGTAGAGAGCAACCTGGCCCTGTTCCAGAAAGAGAAATTCATTGAGCTGGTTAATCAGTTCCCTGGTTTTCACCAGTGATACACCACCCCGAAACCGCCCGGAGGCAAGGTCCAGTTGATATTGCCCTGAGGGCAGGCCAGTTCACAGGCTCCACACTCCACACACTGCTCCTGTTCAATCCTGATTCTGTCTCCCTGCCAGTGGAAAACCCCGCTGGGACAGATGAAGGTACAGGGATGTTCCGGGCATTTTTTGCGACAAAGAGCAGGATTTTTCAGAGAAATATGTTCTACCGGGGACGGATGAATTTCGGTTTGCATTAAAATACCCCCCAGTTTTTGATCCCGGCATAGAGATCCTTTACCGTTTTGCCCAGTTTCTGATAATTGACAAACATCCTGACAATCCTTTCCTTTTTCTCCTTTTCGGTGATTAAACCCTCGGTAAAAAACTCATAGGCACTCTGATTGGCCAGTCGGCTGATGAGAAAATCGCTGTCGGAATAATGTTCATAATAGCTGAGGGCATCCTTCCCTGCCTTGATGTCCTTCATAAAGAAAGTGTCATTAAGTTTGCGGGCATAGGCTCCCAGCATTTTGGCAGTAAAATCCCCCCGGGCTTTGGCCTGGATAATGGTTTCCGCCGCATACTTGCCGGTAAGCATGGCCAGGTCCGAGCCCCTTCGCCCGGATATCATCACGGCTGCATCCCCCGCTACCAGCAAGCCATCCCGGTATAGTTTTGGTATCCCCTTATATCCGCCTTTGGGAATCAAGTGGGCCTGGTATTCTATTGGTTCAGCCCCTGCCAGCAGCTTTTTCATAATGGGATGCTGCTTGAAGCGGTCCAGCAGCCATCTGGGACTTAGGCCCTTTTTAATCAGGTCATCCAGAAAACCGCCCACTATAATGGCCACCGTGTCCTTCATCGTCCAAATGCCGGCTTTACCAATGGCCCCGCCGGTGGGCCAGCCCAGCAGGCCGATAGTAGCACCCAGGCCGGCAGGCAGATTAAAGCGGTCCTCGATTTTTTCCGCCGGCAGGGCCAGCACTTCCCGCACATAAAGGGTAACGGCATGGGGAGGAATCTGGGAACGCAGACCCGCTTTTCTGGTCAGCATTGCCATGACTCCCTCAGCCAGTACTGTCACATCCGCCAGAATGCGCTCCCCACCGTCCACTTCCACCCCGATTACCTGCTTGCCTTTTAAGACCAGATCCCGGGCAGTGGTATTGCAATAAAGCCGGGCCCCCGCTCTGACCGCCTGGTCCGCCAGCCAGCGGTCAAACTGGCTGCGGTGTACACAGAACTTATTGTAGGGCGCACGGCCAAACTTCAGACCGGTAAAACCCACATTAATCGCCGAGTCTTCTTCCATCAACCAGAGTTCATCCTTTACCACCGGCCGCTCTAGCGGAGCTTCCTCCCAGAAAGCCGGTACCAGCAACTCGGTGGGCTGACGATAGATGGTCCCGCCAAAAATATTCTTAGCTCCGGGATACTGCCCCCTTTCCAGGAGACAGACAGAAATTCCGTTACGGGCCAGGGTCAAAGCTGTGGCAGCTCCGGCAGGTCCGGCCCCGACCACTACTGCATCATAATGCTCAGGCATATTTTACCTCCCCTGTTGGCAGACTATTGATGAGGTGATGAGCATGGATTTTACTACAACTTCCTGGTTTACCTTTCTGGTTAACCGCTTCAATTTATATTTTTTCCTCCTCTGCCTTTTCTGTGGCCTGGCCCTGCTGCTTCAAGGCCAGTGGTTGCTTCATCAGGGCCAGATCAGGGAAGCCAAACTCTCCGTATACGGGGGCTGGTTCTATCTGGGTCTGGGTCCCGGTCTGTATCTGGGCTTGCGACTGCTGAAAATGATTTTTTGATTATTCCCGTACCCCACTGCGCCGGATATGGGCTTCCACCCGAACTGTTATCGGCATCTCCGCAAACAGGCGCGGCCATTCTTTCTGCCGGGCCTGCCAGTATTGCGGCCAGCGCCGGTACACCTCATTACATAATTTCAGAGCATCGGTTTCATGCCTTTGCATTTTCTTTGCTGTTGCCAGGCAGGTTTGGCGGATATCTTCAGCCAGTACCTCTTCGATGCGGCGCAGCATCTGTACATCTTCCCCGTGTTTCCGAACATGGGTAATTTCCGCCAGGTCCCCTTCCGTACGAATGCGAAACTCCACTTCTGGCCCTGTTTCCGTCAGCGACACCCGGCGGAAAACGCTGGCATCTGTGATGCGAAAGGAAACCTGATGCTCGGGATGGCCCGGTTCATTAATGGTAACCGTTCCTCCCTCCACCCGTCCCATCAGCCAGGCATAGCCAGCCACCTCCTGGCCATTGAGCCAATCCACCAGCTTTCCCTCTTTCAATAAAGCAGCCCCTCGCAGGGAAAACTGTTTGCCGGTGGCTATCACCCGGGGAACTACCACACCTTGCTTTTCCAGTAAAGCATGCAACACCTGGCCCACATTTTGCCGGGGTGCCATGGTCAGGGTATAGCGGCGGTTATCCAGGCTCTCGGCAATGGCCAGAGCAGCCGGTTGCCGGGTCTCCATGCGAATTTCCAGCACTTTTCTGGCATCCCCTTTGGCGATGAGCATATCAGTCCCCAGCCTGACCTCGGGATTGCGGGCAAAAAAGTCCAGCAAAGGTCCCACTCCGCTGCGGGCCACCTTTTCTCCGAAAATGATCACTTTCAGATGTTCCAGTGAGGGTGGACGATTGCTGGTATCCACCAGCAGGCTAAAAACCTGTTGCAGACTCTGGCCTGTACCGCTGATATTCAGACCCGGACTGGGTTTGGTTCCTCCCTCGCCACCACCTCCGGCCATGGCTTCGGTAATAGCCCGCTGCATGGTGACCTGAAAAACCTCTTTGTGCTCAACCGTCGGGGGCCGATCAATGGCCAGGCCCAGCACAAATCCCCGTTCCTCGATCTCCCAGCGGTCCCAGCAACCGCTGAGAAAAAGCAATATCCCCAGCGTTCCCAGAATTGCCAGTTTTCTCATGCTCTTTTCCTCCTCTGCCACCAGGCCAGAGGCAGGAGCAGACCCAGGGGATAGAGAAAAACGAAAATCCCGCCTGCATAACTGAGCCAGTGCAGCAAATAGGCCCGTTGCTCGATATTCTCCGGCACCATGGCCAGAAAATAGAGAACCGGCAATTGCAGCCAGGCCACCGGCTGGAGCTGGCGCAGGCCCAGCAATCGATTCAGGGTCTGTAAAGCCAGAAAATAGGTAATGGCTATACTGTTAAAGGAACTGAGGATCCAGAAAATGATGAAGAATAAATCTAGGCGCTCCAGAAAGGCACTGGCCGGTAAAGTGGCCGCCATAGACAGGGATACAATGGGATAGAGCAGAAAATGTATCTCTTCCCGGCCAAAAACGGCCTGAGCTACAATTACCAGTACGGAAATTACCAGCCAGGGCAGCATAATGCCCCCCAGCAGCCATGCTCCCAGCTTCTCCTGGCTTGACCGTTTCACATTGGGAAAGAAGAAATAAAGGACCCCCACGCCGATAAAACTGGTTATCGCCAGGGGCAAACCGCGTACCACCGGCAGCCAGCCCTGTTCCAGCAGGGGCATCAATTCACCGAAGTCAGCATTGTACAAAGAACCCAGGATGATGGTAAGAAAAAAAACCAGTATCAGAGGTACAAACAGCTGGACAATCCGAGCGATACTCTCTGCCCCGCCAGTGATGAGGGGCAGACAGGTGAGCAACATAGCAATCACCACCACATCCAGAGGGGTACGGCTGAGCAAAAAGACCTTGATGACATCACTGAACATCCGGGTATTGATGGCAGTTATCATCAAAGCAAAAAGGGCAAAGAGCCAGCCCATAATCCAGCCCGGAATTTTTCCCAGAATTTCCTGGCCATACTGGATAATATCCTGGTCCGGAAAATAGCGGGCCAGGCGATAGGCCAGCCAGACCAGTAAGGGCAGGAATGCACCACTGCCCAGGACAGTCAGCCAGCCATCCGCTCCGCTCAACCGGGAAATGTCCCGGGGCAGGCTCAAAAACCTCACCCCGAGGATGGTAGCAGTCATCAGCATGGCCAGGCCTTTGCCACAAATTTTTTCCTTCTGGCTCATGGTTTGTCCCCCATTCGCACCTCATCTCTGGCATTAAAAGTCGAAGGCCTGAGTTTCATAGCCTGCCAGGGCAAACGGAAAATTACATCCTTCCAATCCCGTAAATTAAACGGCACTGCCGGCTGAATATACACCACTCCAAAGCTCTTCAAGCGGACAAAATGGATATTGAGTAAAATAAAACCCAGAATAACTCCGTACATACCCAGCAAGGCCGCCGCAACCATGAGGGGAAAGCGCATCAGTCTGAGGCCAGCGGCCACATTGTAATGAGGGATAGCAAAGGAAGCGATGGCGGTAATCGCCACAATGATGATCATGATCGGACTGGCAATGCCTGCCTGTACCGCTGCATTGCCGATGACCAGACCGCCTACAATGGATATAGTCTGGCCAATGGCCCGGGGTAAGCGGGCCCCCGCTTCCCTTAACAGCTCAAAGGAAATCTCCATCAATGCCGCTTCCACAAAAGCTGGAAAGGGCACCCCGCCCCGGCTGGAAGCAATTGCCATGGCCAGTTTGGTAGGCAGCATCCCCGGATGATAGCTGGTTATGGCAATATAAGCCGCTGGCGTCAGGACAGAAAAGAAAGAAGCGATGAAACGCAGAAATCGAGCAAAAGAGGCTACCTGCCAGCGTTCATAATAATCTTCCGGGGACTGGTACAATACCGGCAGGGTAGCAGGTAACAGCAAAGCAAAAGGGCTATTGTCCACCAGAATGGCAATCCTGCCTTCCAGTAATCCTCCTACCACTTTATCCGGCCGTTCCGTGTGTTGTAACTGGGGAAAAGGCGACCAGAGGTTATCTTCAATGAGCTGTTCCACATAACCTGCTTCAATCAGGGCATCCAGATTGATTTTGTCCAGTCGGCGGTTAACCTCCTCTACCAGCTCCGGAGGAGCCAGATCCTTGATATACATCACTGCTACATCAGTCTGACTGCGTACCCCTAGCTGGCGTAAATCCACCACCAGGCGGTCATCCCGTATCCGCCGCCTCACCAGGGCGATATTGACCATCAGGGTTTCCACAAATCCGTCCCGGGGACCCCGAATCAAGGCCTCAGTAGCTGGTTCAGTGATGCTGCGGGCTGACCAGCCCCGGGTGGAAACAATCAGACAGTGGGAACAATTCTGCAGCAGAACCAGGGTATCCCCGGCCAGCAATGCTGTGACGGCCTTGTTCACATCTTCCTCCCGTTTAACTCCGCCAGCACTGAGTAAATGGTCCATGACTTTTTCCAGCCCAAAGGTGCCGCGAAATTCCCGGCCTGCGGGGTAGTCAGTGGACAGAATTACCAGTGGTTTCAGCACCTGTTCCTGCAAAGTGGTTTTGTCCGTCAGGCCATCCACATAAAGCAGGGCTCCCCTGGCCCCACTGGCCCCAATGGTAAAGTTACGCCAGATTATATCCTTCCCTTCCCCCAGCCGTTCTTTTAGAAGTTGCAAGTTTTTCTCCAGATCGGCACCAAACTTTGCAGCTACCATGTATCCCTCCCCCTTTCCTCTGTTTATGTATTTTGCTACTTTGCGCCAGATAGTATGCAGGCAAAGGAAAAGGGACAGTCCCTCAACTGTCCCCACCTGCTCAGATAACTTCTTTTGTCCAACTGGCAGAAAAAAGCTCCTGAACCGGCATGTAGGCCAGTCAGGAGCCTTTTCCCTATCAGTGAGCTGTCCGCCTAACCGTTGAGCTATCGAGAAAAGCCAGCCACTCCTGAAAAACTTCCTGCCGCCGCCGGTCTTTTTCCCGGCCAATGCATTCCATCAGGAAGTCCAGTTCCCTGTTGTCCATTTCTTCTAACTGTTTGCGGATGGCTGCTACCCGCTCGCTTTCGTAAACGATTTTCATCTATGCACCTCTCCTCGACCTGACTTGTTACCGCAATATTATTCGTCGAGAAGAGGCAAAATCCTTCAGGTAATTTAAACCAGCTGCTGGCTCAGCTGTTGTTCCACCAGACTGTATACCAGCTGTAAGGCAGCATCGGTTCTGGCGGGATCCTTGCCCCCGGCCTGGGCCATATCCGGCCGTCCCCCGCCCCCGCCACCGGCGGCTCTGGCCACTTCCCGGATGATATTGCCGGCATGCAGGCCCCGGCCCAGCAGGTCTCTGGTTACCATGGCGACAAAATTGACCCGTTCCTGGTTGGTTGCTGCCAGTACGACCACACCGCTGCCCAGCTTATCCTTGAGTAAATCTCCCAGATTGCGCAGGGACTCGGCATCAGGTACTGCCACCCGGGCTGCCAGTACCTTGACATCCCGGACCTTGCTGACCTGATTCAGCAAGTCAGCCACTTCCCGTACGGCCAGCTGCTGTTTCAGCTGCTCGACCTCCTTCTCCAGTTCCTTGATCTGAGCCTGAACCTGTTCGGCCCGGCGTACCAGTTCAGCAGGCTGGGTTTTCAGCACTGCTGCTAACTGTTCCAGCTCTTCTTCCTGCTGACGGACCAGAGCCAGTACCCCGGTACCGGTTACCGCCTCAATCCGGCGCAAACCGGCACCAATCCCGCTTTCGGAGACGATTTTAAAGAGCCCGATCTGGGCGGTATTGGTCAGGTGAGTGCCCCCGCACAATTCCAGGGAGTAGTCCCCCATTGCTACCATGCGAACCACATCGCCGTATTTTTCCCCGAAGAGCGCAGTAGCCCCCCGCTCTCTGGCCTCAGCCAGGGAACATTCTTCTGTACTTATGGGCAGAGCCGCCAGGATCTGAGCATTTACCTCATCTTCAATGCGCCGCAGTTCCCCGGCAGTCACAGCCTGCAGATGGTTGAAGTCAAAGCGCAAACGGTCAGGAGCTACCAGAGACCCGGCCTGATTGACATGGTCTCCCAGCACCTGCTTCAGAGCCTTATGCAACAGGTGGGTAGCACTGTGGTTGCGGGCAGTAGCCAGCCGGCTCTCCCGGTCCACCCTGGCCTCTACCAGCATACCTTCCCGAATAACCCCCTCTTCCACTTCCCCGATGTGGACAATCAGGCCATTGACAGACTTCCTGGTGTCAGTGACGCGCACCTTCAGGTCAGGAGCTGTGATCCAGCCCCTGTCCCCTACCTGACCGCCGCTTTCAGCATAAAAGGGGGTTTCATTGAGCACGATCTGCACTTCCTGACCGGATGCAACGGTCTCTACCTGCTGTTCCTCGACGATGAGAGCCACCACATTGGCGGTAGCCTCTAAATGCTGATAACCCAGAAAAGGAGTAGCCCCCATTTTATTGCCCAGTTCAGCCCAGAGTTCCTGCACCCTGGTCAAATAAGCCCCCTCTCCCCGGGCAGCGCGGGCCCGTTCCCGCTGTTCTGCCATGGCCCGGGCAAAGCTTTCCTGATCCACCGTCAGTCCATGTTCGGCAGCAGCATCCTCGGTCAAATCCAGGGGGAACCCGTAAGTATCGTAGAGCAGGAAAGCCTGTTGACCGGAAATCTCCTGGCCCCCGGCGGCCTTGATTTCGGCAATCATTTGCTCCACCAGGGCCATGCCTTCATTCAGTGTGACATGGAAACGTTCTTCTTCCAGTTTGATCACCCGGGCGATATAATCGGCCTTTTCCCGCACTTCCGGATAGGCATCCCCCATCTCCCGGGCCACTACTGCCACCAGTTCATACAGGAAAGGACGGTTAATCCCCAGGATCTTGCCGAAACGTACCGCCCGGCGCAAAATGCGGCGCAGCACATAGCCCCGCCCTTCATTGGAAGGCAATACCCCATCCCCCACCAGGAAGGTACAGGAACGGGCATGGTCAGCGATAACCCGGAAGGGGAAACCCCGTTCATCCCGCTGGTAGGGTTGTCCACATATTTCTTCTACTGCCTTGATATAGGGCAGCAACAGGTCGGTTTCGTAGTTGGAGCTGACATTCTGAATAACAGAGGTGATCCGTTCCAGGCCCATCCCGGTGTCAATAGAAGGCCTGGGCAGAGGAGTCATAGTGCCATCAGCATCCCGGTTGTATTGCATAAAGACCAGGTTCCAGATTTCCAGCCAGCGGTCACAATCACATTTTCCGATAAAGCATTCCGGGGCATCACAGCGAAACTCTTCCCCGCGGTCAATCAGGATTTCTGAACAGGGACCGCAGGGCCCGGTGTCCCCCATGGCCCAGAAATTGTCCTTTTCCCCCAGTCGGATGATTTTTTCCGGCGGCAAACCGGCGATTTCCTGCCAGAGCTGGAAGGCTTCCTCATCATCCAGATAGATGGTAGCATAGAGGCGCTCTTTGGGTAAACCCAGCTCCTCGGTGAGAAACTCCCAGGCAAAGCGGATGGCATCCCGCTTGAAGTAGTCCCCGAAGGAGAAGTTGCCCAGCATCTCAAAGAAGGTATGATGGCGGGCTGTGCGCCCTACCGTATCCAGGTCATTGTGCTTGCCCCCGGCCCGCACGCACTTCTGAGCGGTAGTAGCCCGCCGATAGGGTCGCTGCTCCAGCCCTAAGAAGACATCTTTAAACTGGTTCATCCCGGCATTGGTAAAAAGCAAGGTGGGGTCATTGTGCGGCACCAGCGACGAGCTGGCAATGCGGGCATGGCCCTGCCGCTCAAAATAGGACAGAAATTTTTCCCGAATCTGGTTTCCTGTCAGCATCTGTGTCTCTCCCTTCTAAAACTGCGCACTTAAAAGAAAAAACTCTCACCCCCACAGGGACGAGAGTTTCTCTCGCGGTACCACCCTGGTTACCGGCCTGAAACCGGTCACCTCATGGAAAGCGCTGCTTTCCTGGCTGTAACGGGCCCCCCGGGCCCGGTCCTCCCGGGCCGGCTCCGGACTGGCTGTCACCCGCTCACGCCAGAAACCTTGCAGCCTGTGGGTTTCCTCTCTGGTGACGGAGTAATGGGCAACTCGGTCCTTCTTCGCCTTTGCTCTCAGTCATGATGGAATATTGTAGCATAAGATGGGAGAATTGTCAAACTGGTACTCAATATTCGAGCCCTTCATTAGCTAACTCTCTTAGAGCTAGTTCATATTCTTTTATAAAACTAGTTACCAGACTAACATAGTTGTTATCTATATCATTCTGCATTTGTGCATTATCTTCTTCGTGGCTGTTTTCAGTGTTGCGAATTAGCATATTACCACCTCCCAACTACTATGTTAGTACAGTTCTTACAAATGTAAAGAAAAAACCTTCCACCCTTTAGTGATGGAAGGTTTGCAGTAATTCTCTCACTTCAGCTGTGGTATTGAGTTGCAGGGCCCGCTCCGCCAGTTCAGCACATGCCCTGGCATCCAGTCCGGCAATAATCCGCTTAATCTCTTTGATACTGCCAGCTGACATACTCCACTCATCCAGCCCCAGCCCGACCAGCAACGGTGCCGCCAGGGGGTCTCCCGCCATACTGCCGCACATTCCTACCCACTTGCCTTCCCGATGGGCAGCATCAATTACCAGTTTAATCAAGCCCAGCACAGCCGGATGGAAATAGTCATAGAGATAGGCGACTTTTTCATTCATCCGGTCAACGGCAATGGTGTATTGCACCAGATCATTGGTCCCGATGCTGAAGAAATCCACTTCTTTTGCAAACCTGGCAGCCAGCACAGCGGCAGAAGGTACTTCCACCATAATGCCCAGCTCCAGGCCAGCTTTGAATTCTTTCCCTTCCTGTTTCAAATCAGCTTCGGCTTCCTGATAAATCCGTCTGGCCTCCCGCCATTCCTCCAGACTGGAGATCATGGGGAACATAATCTTGATATTGCCATAAACACTGGCCCTTAAAATGGCCCGCAACTGCGTTTTAAGGAGCTGGGGCTGATTCAAGCCAATGCGGATTGCCCGGTAACCAAGGAAGGGGTTCATTTCTTTTTCCAGCTCCAGGTAGGGTAATTCCTTGTCCCCGCCAATATCCAGAGTCCGGATAATTACCGGGCGTTCGCCCATGATTTCAGCTACCCGGCGATAAGCCTGGAACTGCTCTTCTTCATCAGGCATTTGTTCCCGGTGCATAAAGAGAAATTCAGTACGGTAAAGGCCAATTCCTTCTGCTCCCTGTTCCAGAGCCAGTTCTGCCTCTTCCGGAGTGCCGATATTGGCCACAATCTCAAAGCATTTGCCATCTACTGTACAGGCAGGCCTGTGGGCAAAAGCCTGCAGTTCCTGCAAACGTAACTGCTCTGCTGCTGCCTTCTCCTGATATTCTGTCAGTGTAGCCTGTTCAGGATTGATTATACACAAACCTGCCTGTCCATCAATCAAAAGGTTATCGCTGTGATTGATGCTTTCAATTTCGGCTCCAACTCCCAGAATAGCCGGTATCCCCAGGGAACGGGCCAGAATGGCGGTATGGGAAGTCTTGCCCCCCACTCTGGTGACAATCCCCTTGACCAGGTTCCGGTTTAGCTGAACAGTATCAGAAGGAGTCAGGTCGTCAGCGACTAAAATCACTTCCCGGTCAAGCTCAGCTAAGCTCAGCTGCTGCCCTCCCTGCAAGAGAGTTAACAGCCTCCGCCCCACATCCCGGATATCCGCCGCCCTTTCCCGCAGGTATTCGTTGGGCATCTGTTCGAAGATGCGGGCAAACTCTTCAGTTACTTCCTGAACAGCTCTTTCGGCCGGATAAGAACGGGTCTCCACCCGTTTTATCATTTCCGGATAAAAACCAGGGTCGAGTAAAAAGCTAATCTGGCCTTTAATAATGGTGGATTTTTCTTCCCCCAGTGTTTCCCGGGTATAGTCCACCAATTTGTGCAAATCAGCTTCACACTGCTCTTTCGCTGCCTGCAGTCGCGCCAATTCCCCGGCAATATCCTGTACCTCAGTCAGTTGAGGCTGTTGCTGACTGAGGTGCGGCCGGTAAAGAAACGCCGGGCCCAGGCCGATACCGGCTGAAACCCCCAGCCCATAAATGCGTTTTTCTGCCATTATTCCTCACCAAACTTGCTTTCTATTAATTGAACCAGGGCTTCTACTGCCGCCTGTTCATCATCACCTTCAGCTTCTATGGTAATTTTATCCCCTTTGCTCAGGCCCAGAGCCATCACCCCGAGAATGCTCCTGGCATCAGCCTGATGACCACTGGCGGTTTTAACAGTAATCCGGGAGGTAAAGCGACCGGCTGTTTCAATCAACAACTGGGCCGGTCTGACATGGAGACCGGAGGCGTTTTGAAGTTCCACTTCGCGTGCATACATAGTTATTACCTCCAAACTACAGATTTTGTAGCAGGTTGACCAGTTCTTCAGCAGAAGCTACGGTGTGCAATTTTTGCCGGAAATCTTCATGCATCAGTTTGCGGGAAATGGCGATCAATATTTGCAAATGCTCATTTCCTACCTGTTGTTCCGGTACAGCTATCATAAACACAGAAGTTACGGGTTGTCCATCCATAGCCTGCCAGTCTACCGGCTGAGCCAGGCGGGCAAAAGCCAGTCCGGGAGCTTGAACTGCTGCCGATTTTCCATGGGGGATAGCCACTCCGAATCCAATCCCGGTAGTACCGGTTTCTTCCCGTCTTTTTACAGCATGCAGATACTGGTCAAGGTCTGAAACAAATCCGGCTGCAGCAAGAGCCGCTGCCATTTTTTCCATGCATTCTTCCTTGCTGTTAACTGTCAGGTCCAACAAAGTCGTGTTTTCATTCAGCATATTGCTCAGATTCATGGTTATTTCCTCCTCAAATGGTTGGGATAAGGAACAGGAAAACCTGCCCCTTATCCCATTATGCCCTGTTAACAACTTATTTTTGCTTTTTCAACAGGTTGACCAGTAAAGCGGTAACAACAGTACCTATGACAATGGCCAGCGCATACATCGGCAAATTGCCTACCGCATTGGGAATGGGGAGTACGAAAATACCGCCGTGGGGTGCCCGCAAGGTACAGCCAAAGGCCATGGAAAGAGCACCGGTTACAGCTGAACCAATCATGATAGAAGGAATTACCTTGAGGGGATCAGCGGCAGCAAAGGGAATGGCTCCCTCGGTGATGAATGAAATCCCCAGGACTGCGGCTGCTTTACCAGCTTCTCTTTCTTCCTCGGTGTATTTGTGAGGAGCCAGCAATGTAGCCAGCCAGAGACCCAGGGGCGGAGTCATCCCGGCCGCCATGACTGCTGCCATGGGCCCATAAACATCACTGCCCAGCAAACCGACAGCAAAAGTATAAGCGGCTTTGTTGACCGGACCACCCATATCAAAAGCCATCATCGCGCCCAGAATCAGGCCCAGCAGCACGGCATTGCCGGCACTCAAGCTCTTCAACCAGGCAGTCATCGCATCCATGATAGTTTTAATCGGAGTACCAATTACATAAATCATCAGCAGGCCTACAATCAAGGTAGCAAAAAGAGGTATGATGAGTACAGGTTTAAGGCCTTCCAGATTTTTGGGCAACTTAATGTTATCCTTTAGCCATTTCGCTACATAACCGGCCAGGAAACCGGCAGCGATACCCCCCAGGAAACCGGCACCGATCTTAGAAGCCAGCATACCGCCTACCAGACCAGGAGCCAGACCGGGCTTTTCAGCAATGGAAAAAGCGATAAAGCCGGACAGTACAGGCACCATCAGAGCAAAGGCAGAACCGCCGCCGATATCCATCAGGGCTGCCGCCAGAGTCCCTTTTTGTTCGAAAGCCTTGATGCCAAAAACGAAGGAGAGGGCAATCAACAAACCACCGGCTACGACAAGAGGAATCATATAGGAAACCCCATTCATCAGGTGCTTATAGGCGCCAGTCCGCTGTTTGCTTCTTTCTTCCTTGATTTGCTCTACCTGAGCTACATAAGCGCTGGCAGCCGCCTTTTTGTTAAGGGCCTCGTCCAGCAGTCTTCCCGGGTTCTTGATAGCTTCACCAACTGAGGCTTTGACAACCGGCTTGCCGGCAAAACGGCCTTCATCGACATCGGTATCAGCAGCAACAATAATGGCATGAGCGTCGGCAATTTCCTGAGGAGTAAGCGCATTTTCCACTCCCACTGCTCCTCTGGTCTCTACTTTCAGGTCGATGTTTTTTTCCTTAGCTGCTTTAATCAATGCTTCTGCTGCCATGTAGGTGTGGGCAATCCCGGTCGGACAAGCAGTAACGGCTAAAATCTTTTTCATAAAATTTCCTCCCCCTCTTGCTATATAGCTCATCTCCAATTGATAACCTTGACTCGGGCCAGATTGGCCTCCACTTCTTCCCGGGTACAGACCTGGGTTCCCGCTTTGGAAGCTGCAATGGTGCCTGCTGCTGTGGCCCAGGCTGCAGTTTCAGCCAGAGGCTTTTGTTGCAACAGAGCATAGACCAGAGCTGCCACCATGGTATCCCCGGCTCCCACTGTACTCTGCGGCACTATGGGAAAGGGCTCGGTTACGATCACTTCCTCCCGGTTTAACACTACCGCCCCTTTACTGCCTCTGGAGATTACCGCCAGCTCCACTCCTTGTTCCAGTAGTTGACTGCCTGCAGCGATGATAGCTTCCGTATCTTGCAATGAACGGCCCAGCAGATTTTCCAGTTCTGCCAGGTTGGGCTTGACCGCAAAGGGTTGAGCGGCAAGACCAGCGCGCAGGGCCTCTCCATCGGCATCCAGGACTACTTTCACCCCCTTTGCTTTTGCTCTGCTGATCAGTTCCCGATAAGTATCAGCAGCAGCTCCCTGGGGTAAACTACCGCCCAGAATCAGGTAAGCCGTCTGTTCCAGAACTGAATCAAGCAGCTGGTAAAACGTTTGCATACGAGCAGAATCCACTACAAATCCAGGTTCATTGATTTCCGTAGTTTGTCTGGTGGCAAGATCAACCACTTTCAGGTTGGTGCGGGTTTCCCCCGGTACGCTGACAAAAGCAGTCGTTATCCCCTCATCCTCCAGAGCCTTTAACAGCAGTTTACCCTGCATTCCAGCAATGAACCCGGTAGCCAGTACGCTTACCCCGAAATTTTTCAGTACCCTGGCCACATTTACCCCTTTGCCCCCGGGGTCCAGCCGTACCTCCTGAACCCGGTTTAAGCTTCCTGCGGTAAAGCCTTCGACAGTTACCGTCTTATCCAGAGCCGGGTTTAAAGTTACCGTGACTACTGCAGCTGAATTCATTTTGTTTCCTCCTATGGCTGTGCAAGATGAACCTGAACTCCTTTTTTCTTCAAAGCCATCACCACCTCAACGGGAGCAGCAGCATCCATGATGCAGTGATCAATATCGGCCAGACCGGCAAATCTGGCAAAAGAAATGCGACCGATTTTACTGTGGTCAGCCAGCAGAATTACCTGGGTAGCCGCTGCAATCATTTTGCTTTTTACTGCCGCTTCCAGCAGATTGGGAGTGGTTAAACCTTTTTCTAAATCCAGCCCATTGGTAGCGATAAAAACCTTGTCCACCCGTACCTGCTCCAGGGCCCGTTCGGTTATGGGCCCGACCAGGGCCAGCGTCTCCCGGCGCAGACTGCCTCCGGTCACCAGTACCTCGATACCGGGATTACCCTGTAATTCCTGGGCAAAGAGCAGGGAATTGGTGACCACTGTCAGGTGATTGAAGGTTTTAAGCTGCTGTACCAGATGAAAGGTGGTTGTGCCGGAATCCAGTAAAATGGTATCGCCATTTTCAATCAGCTTAACTGCTTCACGGGCAATGGCTTCTTTTTCACTTTTAAACCTGTCTTCTTTTTCCCAGTAAGTGGGTTCAAAATTAACTGCCTGCAACGAAATGGCTCCACCATGGGTCCGGTTTAACAGTTTGGCTTCTTCCAGTTCTTTCAAATCCCGGCGGATAGTGGACTCCGAAACCTGCAAAAAGTTACTGAGCTCCTGTACTGATGCACGACCATGCTTGTTGACATAGTCCAGAATCAGTTGTTTGCGTTCCTCCCCAAACACCTGCCAGCCCCCCAGTGATTGCCTGATTTTGCTCATTTGTTGATTGTTTTTGATTGTTTCTGCTTATTTTTGATTGTAATTGATTGTTCTGGTCTTGTCAAGAGCAGAAAAAAACTTCGGCCCGTTTTAGCCGAAGTTAATATTTCCCTCCAGTTCCTGAAGATATGCCTGAATCGCCGAACTACAACAGCGTCCCGCCGGGTTTTCGTATTCACAGCGCCTGCCACCCATGGCACCGGTGGCCTTGACTATTTCGGCAAAAGTTCTGGCTCCCTTTTCCCAGGCTTCCCGGATCTGTCCTCTGGTTACCCCCTTGCAATAACAGAGGGGAACATCCAGCCCCGGGTCCTTCCACCAGACCTTGACTGTCAGGGCATCGCGGCCAAAAATCTGACCCAGCTCCCGGTGAAAATAAACCACCTGGCATTCCGGATTCTGACAGAGATGATAGTCTTCCTCCACAATCTGTTCGATTAGTCCGGTTTTGAGCAGATTGCGTAAAGTACGGGGGCTTACGGGCTGCCCCTCATTTCCACAGATAGGGCAGCGGGGAATTTGATTCTTTTCTCCGCAACCTTCCTGGCTACAACAGGCTTGTCCACATCCGGCCATGGCCTGACCTGGTTCAAAAAACTTGACTATTTTTATTTTCAGTCAAGTCGGCCCCCAGACCAGGATTTCGCCTCCTTTCCGAATACTTGATTTGCCCCCGCAGGGCAGGGCGACAGGGGACCTCGGCCCGGGAGTTCCACCCGGACGGGAGTACTGCACCGGTTTTTGCTGACCTCCCCGGTGGGAGTATAACTCCGCCTCCCGCGTCCTGTTAGGACGCCTACCGGTTTCTCCGACACCGGCTAAACTGGGTCACCGTACGGACAGGGCCAATAACTTCAGGTCAGACCAGACGGAGTTATACGCCTCCTGCTCACTCTGGGCAAGCCCGTTATGCACAGAAAGCCTCTCCTCCAGCCGCCTCAAGCAGGCCCTGACCCCACGGGTCATCCCTTTTCCTTCCCCAGGTCTATCAGGATTAACCTTCCGGGTCAGGTTTTGCTTGATTTGCGATACCAGTTGCCTGAGTTCTTCAGTCACCCGTTCCCTGAACCCCATTGCCCGGCGTCCTATAACCAGTGCCGCCGCACAATGCACCGGAACGGCGTAACGTTTCATATACTTCCAGTAACCTATGGTTGAAGTATGCCGGGGTGATACTAACTTGAAAGGCACCCCTTCTTTTGTCGCTCTCCGATACATTGCTCCTACCATTTTCGCAAATGGAAAATTGGAGGCCATGCGGTTAAACTTTTTATTAGTGTCCAGTCTGTCTTTGCTAAAGTTCAGGTTTTCTAAAACAATGGGTTTGCCTGAAAAGAAAGCTATATCTACCATTACTCTGGCTAAAACGCCTATCAGGTAGCTACGCCGGAAGCTGGAAGCATGGGCTAAGTCTGGTATTCTGATATAAAGAAAACCGTTCGGGTAAGGGATAACCTGAAACTCTCCTTCGTACTTGCCCAGGTTGCCGGGATAAGGAACGCTGAAACCCTCCGGCCACGGCTCCGGCTGGCCGGAAGCGCTAACGTTACACAGGGCTACCCCATCAGGGTTTGTGTCTATAGCCAGACAACCTTTAGCAAAGTCCGGTTCCTGCACCCTGACCACTTCAAATGTCAAATGTACCAAGTAGCGTCCTTCATAAAATATCTTAATGTTGGGGTTGCCTCCCTTGCTCTCGTCTCCCCGGGAGTAGAGGCGGTTCCTGCGGGCGTGCCGCCATTTTTCACGGGCGGCCCGGCCCTGGCAGACCTTTTCCCACAGCCTTCTGCCCCCAAAGACTACCTCTGGTATTGTACCCTTCTCCCGGTAATCCTTCAGTTCAGCCAGCCTTTTTGCCAGTGAAACCACCCGCTTGTTCCGCCCCTTGACTGCCAGGCGGAGCTTTTCAATAACTTCTGAAGCAGCCCCCTTTTCCTCTGCCTTCGCCAGTTTCCTCATAGCCAGGCTGAGCTTCTTTCTGGCCCGGCCCAGTTTCTTTTCTGTTTCTTCATTTTCTAACTTCAGCAGTTCTGTTTGGGAGTCCAGCAGGGCCTGTGCTTTAAGTCTGGCATCATCCGCATAGCGGGAGTTCAGCCCGAAAAGTTCTTGTCCTGCCTTCTTGATTTCATGGCGGGAAGCACCTTCCAGGAGCCGGTTAAAGGCCCACCGCATACAGGCACAGAAGAGACGCATCTCCGTAGTCAGCGGGTCTTCTTCACCCCTGCTCCACTTCGAAGACCGGTGAGCCGGGTAAATCTCTGGAAAAAACTCCCTGCACACAGTTATGCTAAATTTGTTCTTCTCGTGTTTCATTGACATTCCTGATCAGCTCCCCGAAACCCTGCCGGACTTTGCTGCTTCTCCAATGGATAATAGTTCCATTTTTTTATTGTAACAAAACAGTTAAATACAATCAATTATAGTCTAGTTTTCTGAAGCTGCTGCATACCTCCTTATTAACTCCTTATAGAGTTCGAACTGTAGTATAAAGCAAAATTCCCACAGCCATTAAAGTAGAAACCCATAAGATAACTTTATTATACTTATTATCGCTAGGATTTTTCGAGGCCCAATAATGAGACATACCCAACAGTATGATAGTTAAAATAAAAAAGAGTGTCCGATACCTGGACAGGGAAGCTGCTAAAATACTACTGAGGCCACTTAGACCAAGTGGTACCAATATAACTGGCCCCAGTCAGCAAATAGATGCGAAGAAAGCGGAGAATACTGAACCGATGCTGGCTATTTTCTCTTTCATATATTTTTTTCCTCCTCTATCTACAATAAAATGGGCAGTTTTAGGTCATGCCCAGGACCTTAAGCCCAGGACCTTAAGTCAGCAGCCACCTTTACAGTGAGCTACCGGCCGCAACATATACCGTTTCCTCAGCATGTTTCTACCCTCCCTTTCCCGTATACGTAATTTCTTGGAAAGATCAAAATCAGTTGTCATCCTCAACAGCTTTAAGTTCAATCATCTTTTAAAGTTTCAAGGATTGGACATTCTTGTAGCTCTTCCTTATTGGGACAGCGTTCTTTCAATTCGTTCAATATTTTTTCAATCCGTCTTAAATCTTTTATTCGTTGTTGAACTTCATCTATTTTTTGAGAAATAAAATTATACATATCCTTACATCGAATTTCACCTTCATCTATAACCTTTAGTAAGTTATGAATTTCACCCAGAGAAAACCCTAGTTCCTGCATGCGTTTAATAAAAAATATACGCTTTACAGTCTCTTCCGAGTACATTCGATACCCAGAATCTGTTCGTAAAGTTTCTTTGATTAATCCTTTTCTCTCATAATACCTGATAGTTTCTTTATTGACATTACATTTAACAGCCAGTTCACTAATACGATATTTCATCTTATTATCACCCCCTGGATAAAGTATAAACCCTGTACTACGGTACAGGGTCAATAACATTTTTTAACGCGTTTTTTTCAGTTCAAAGGGGATAAACTAATAACAAACCGGCAAAGGAGGTTAAAAACTATGCACCTTTTGTTTGGTCGCCGCCGTGAAAAAGATACCTTCGATTTTCCCAATGCCGGCTTCTGGGCCCTGCATCTGGCCACTATTCCCCTGGTTTACATGCTGGGTAAAATGGCCGGAAGGGACCGGGAATAGGAAATTATAACTCGACTACCGTCACGCCGATGCCGCCCTCATTGGCTGCACCGTGACGGTAATTTTTTACCCGTGGATGTTCTTTTAACGCCTGGGTGATGGCTTTGCGCAAAGCCCCTGTCCCTTTGCCATGGATGACATAGACCTGGTTCAGTCCGGCCACCAGGGCGTTATCCAGATATTTTTCCAGTTCATAAAGAGCCTCATCGACCGTCATGCCCCTTAAATCCAGTTCCCGCTTGATAGCAGCGGTTTTGGCCGACATGAGGCTGCCTGCCCCCTGCACTTGCCCCGCTTCCGGATCAGAACCGGCCCGCAAGCGCAGATCCTCCCAGCGTACCGTCATTTTCAGGGCTCCTACCTGAACTACGGCACTAACACCGGGTTTTATCCCACCGACCACAGTGCCTTCCTGGTTTAAACTCAAGACCTTGACCCGGTCCCCCACTTCCAGCTCCCGCGGTGGTCTGCCTCCGGTAGCAACAGACGGGGTTGTCGGGGTGACAGCCTTGTCCGCTTGCAATTTGCGTAAACGGGAACGGGCATCATAGGCTGCTTGCAAGGTCTGGGCCGAAGGCGCCTCTGCCAGTCGGGCCTTCAACTCTGCCACGATATTTTCCGCCTCCTGGCGGGCCTTTTTCACCTCCGCCCAGGCCTCTTCCCGGGCTCTGGCCAGAATCCGTTCCCGCTGAGCCTCCAGTTTTTCCTTGAGCTGCGCATACTCCTGCCGCAGGCGCTCGCTTTCCCGGCGCAACCGCTCGGCTTCCTGGCGTTCCGCTTCTGCTGCCCGCTGGCTGGCCTCCAGGCTCTGGATCAGATCGGCCATTTCCGTTTCCGCCTTGCTCATAAAGGAACGGGCCCGTTCCACCAGCTCCGGAGCCAGCCCCAGCCGGGCGGCAATTTGCAGGGCATTGGAACTCCCCGGCTGACCGATGAGCAAACGGTAAGTAGGCTGCAGGGTATTGACATCAAACTCCACACTGGCATTTTCAATCCCTGGCTGGCTGAAGGCAAAGGTTTTGAGCTGGCTGTAGTGGGTAGTAGCGATGGTTTTGGCTCCCCGCCGATGCAGCTCTTCCAGAATGGCCTGGGCCAGAGCCGCTCCTTCCGCTGGATCGGTACCTGCCCCCAGCTCATCCAGCAAAACCAAACTATCCCGGTCAGCCTCGGCCAGAATGGAGATGATATTGGTCATATGGGAAGAAAATGTGGAGAGGGATTGTTCGATGCTTTGCTCATCCCCGATATCGCAAAAAATCTGCTGATAGAGGCCAATTTCCGTTCCCAGCTCAGCGGGCAGATGCAAGCCCGCCTGAGCCAGAATCACAAACAGGCCTACTGTCTTTAGAGTCACAGTTTTACCGCCGGTATTGGGCCCGGTGATAATCAGGGTGGTGAAATCCCGGCCCAGCCAGATGGTAACCGGCACTACCCGGCCTTTGATTAAAGGATGGCGCCCGCCTTTAATGTAAATATAGCCATCCCGGTTCAGTTTTGGCCCTACGCCATCCCAGCGCTGGCTCAAAGTCCCTTTGGCCAGGGCAAAATCCAGATGGGCCAGGGCCTCCACCGCCAGTTCCAGCTGGTCAATTTCCGCCACCACCCGGGCCGTCAGTTCCTGCAGAATGCGTTCAATTTCCTCTTCCTCTTCCGCCTTCAGCCTTTTCAGATCATTATTGATTTCCACCACGGCCATGGGTTCAATAAACAGGGTCGCCCCGCTGCCTGACTGGTCATGGATCAGACCGGGGAACTGGCCGCGATATTCATTTTTCACCGGCACCACATAGCGGTCCCCCCGCTGGGTGACAATGGGGTCCTGCAGCATTTTCTGCCATTCCGGGGAACGGATAATCTGTTCCAGTTTTTCCTTCACCCGGACACTATGGCTGCGAATCTGCCGCCGCAGGGCAGCCAGCCGGGGAGAAGCTTCATCAGCCACTTCCCCGCCCGGTAAAATCGCGCGGTAAATGGCATCCTCGACCGGTTTAAAGCTGGCCAGGTTAGCGGCATATTCCTGGAGCAGCGGATAATGTTCCTTCAGTTCTGCAAAAAAGCGCTTCAAGCGGCGGCTGGCCCGCATGCTGTCTGCAACAGCCAGCAGTTCCTCCGGAGCCAGCACCGCGCCCCGTTTGGCCCGGCCCACAGCCTGACGCGGGTCTTTTAAACCGGACCAGGGCAGATCGGGATACACGCGCAACAATTCCCGGGCTTCCTGAGTCTCCTGCTGGCGGCGGCGAATTTCCGCCTCCTCGGTAGTGGGTAACAGGTTTTCCGCCAGCTCCCGGCCCAGGTTGCTCATGGTGCAATCGGCCAACTGGGCGATGATTTTGCTGTATTCCAGTTTTTCCAGAGCGCGATTGTTCATTGTCTTAATCCTTTTCCTCCTCTTCCACCTGCAATACCCCCCGGTACCAGTGGCCTTTGGTCAAACCGCCCGGACTGAGTTTTTGCAGGAATTCCCGGGCCTGAGGCAGCACCTTTCCGGCCAGAGCCTGCCGGTAAACCGCCACCACCTGCCGGATTTTCTCGGAATCTGCTAAACGCAAATCCAGCCGCAGGGCTTTGAGCCCGGACAGGCCGGGAAGGGGCAATTCATCCAGCAAAGCCAGTTCCCTGGGATTAAAAACATGCATGTGACAGAACTGGTCCATGCGCAAGGGGAACACCAGATTGAGGCGGTCTTTCAGCCCGTAAGTTCCCTGGCGACAGGGCTGGGAACACTTTTTGCCGGGCCGCCGTCCCCCCAGCAAACTGCCCACTGCACAATATTCGGAAACCATCATGGTAATATGGCCGTGAACCAGGACCTCCAGCGGCAAGCCCGTGGCCGCCAGCTCCATTACCTGTTCCCCCGTCAGTTCCGGGGAAAGGGTGATGCGGCTGGCTCCCAGCTGCTGCAAGATCTGGACTGTGACTTGATTAAAGGCATTTAAGGGCCAGTCTGCTACTAATTCGCCCTGGTAGCCCTGGGCCCGCAACCAGTGCAGCAAACCCAGATTGCTGACCAGCAAACCGGCAGGGGGCTGTTGCTGCAAGATCTGCTCCAGCCAGGGAATATACCCCTGCCATTCTTCCTCCTGCAGAATGCGGGGAGTAGCCAGCCAGAGCCGCTCCGTTCCGGGCAGTTGCGCCCAATCTGTTTTCTCCCGCTGGTGCCGCCACCATTCTGCACCCAGATAGACCAGGTCCGCCCCGGCGGCCAGGGCCGCTTCCGCTCCTGACCAGCTGGCTACCTGGACGGTGAGCAGTGGTCTGCCCTGATTGCGGCTTTCTTGCCGGGGTAAAGGTTGCCAGTGTACTGCCGGTGCTGCCGGTCTGGCCCAGGGTTTAAGCCGGGCGGCCGTCAAGCGGGATATAGCCTGGCGGCGAGCCTCATTGAGCAAACTGAGGGGCACCATAATCTCCCCTTGCAGCCGGGCCTCCAGCCCTATCAGCTGATAGGGGGTATTGCCCAGGCGTCCCAGCTGCTGCCACAGTACCTCCTCGGTCAGGGGACGCTTCTGGGCCTGCTGGGCTGGTTCCGCTGTCCAGGCTTCCCCCCGGTTCCCCTGTTCATCCAGATAGACCAGGTGTAACGGCTGTCCCACTGACCCCTCTACCTGTACCGTTACCGGCAGGGGTTTAACTTCCCTGCGGGCCCGTTCCATCAAATCTATATCCAGGGTCTTGAAGACCCGGTCACCTACACTGACCTGGCCTGGACTGGGTAACCAGACCTTTTCTCCGGCAGCTGCCGCCACCGGACTGGTCAGCCCCAGCCGTCCGCCTATTTTGACCCAGATTTCCAGACCGTCCCCTACCCGCAGGAGTTCCTCCAGGACCAGCTCAAACCGGCGTTTGGCCCGATCCACCCGGGACACCCGGCCGATTTTCAGGCCCCGGTTATTGGGCCGTTTATAACTCATCAGTTCTGCCCCGGGATTGCCGGCAAAATAGCCGCGGGTGAAATCCCGGTTAAAAATCTGGGCCAGATCTTTTTTCTCCTCAGCTGTTACCTGGAAGGCCCCGGCCGCCAGGCGGTCCAGAGCCTGGCGATAAACCCGCACTACAGTAGCGACATATTCCGGCCGTTTCATTCGACCTTCAATTTTGAGAGAAGTAATCCCTGCTTCGACTAAACGGGGCAAATCTTCCACCAGATTCAAATCCCGGGGACTGAGCAGATGTTTACCCACTTCCTCAGCGGTTAGCTCCCGTCCCTGCTGATCCACGAGGGTATATTGCAAGCGGCAGGGCTGGGCACAGCGGCCCCGATTGCCACTGCGGCCGCCAATCAGGGAAGACATCAAACACTGGCCGGAATAGCAAATACACAGGGCACCATGGACAAAAACTTCCAGTTCGGCCCTGGTCCGGGCCCGAATCCGTTTCATATTTTCCCAGCTGACTTCCCGGGCCAGCACCACCCGCTGAAAGCCCAGTTCTTCCAGCTGCCTGACTCCTGCTGCATTGTGAATAGTCATCTGGGTAGAAGCATGCAACTCCAGATCAGGGAGATATTTACGGGCCAGGGCCGCCAGCCCCAGGTCCTGCAGTATAACCGCATCTGCTCCTCGCTCATAGAGAAAACCCAGGTAATCCAGAGCTTCCGGCAGCTCCTGGTCTGCTACCAGGGTATTAACGGCAACAAATACCTTCACTCCGCGCAAGTGGGCAAAATCCAGCGCTTCCCCCAGTTCCTGGCGGTCAAAATTGGCGGCATACTGGCGGGCACTGAAGTTTTTGCCCCCCAGGTAAACGGCATCAGCCCCATTGGCCACCGCCGCTTCCAGTGCCTCCCAGGAACCTACCGGGGCCAGCAATTCGGGTAGTTTCACAGCAATTACCTCCACCTTATCACTTAAACAATTCTATTCTATCCTAATGGCCAGCTGGCTTCAACTTGGTTTCCATAAAAATACACCTCCAGCCATAGTATGGCTGAAGGTGTCCTGTCCTAAACGGTTAGCGCTTGACCCGAATCAGGCCAGAGCAGGGAATGATTTCAATCCCCGCCGCTTCCAGCCGGTCCAGGAAAAGGTTCATGCCCAGGGAGTCACTGGCAATGTGGCCGGCGATCACTACATTGACACGGGCTTTTTCTGCCCGCTCCCGGTGTTTTTCGCTGATATGCATGCCCACCAGAGTGCCTACTCCTGCTTTAGCCCATTCATCATAGGCATCCTCAGAACCGCCAGTGCCACCGGTCATGTCCACGAAAATCCTACCACAGCGGCGGGATTCATCCCCGACAAAAATGGTGGGGCCTGCCCCCTGCCGGGCTGCTTCGGCATATTCGGGGATGGTTTTCAGTTCTTTCAGCAAATCGGCAATGGTTTCCGGCTGTTTCTCGTCCAGATATTTTTGCAGCCAGGAAGTTACCAGGTTATCCGAAGGAGTATGACAGCACATCAGGGGGATTTCCAGCAAACGGGCCACATCCACCGGCCGCTGGTGGTTATAGGGCATGATATTGCGCATGACTTCCTTGATGCGTCCAGCCATAATGCTTTCAGCGATATTAACCGGCACCCCCCACTGATAGAGGAGGTCGGACTGGATATGCATGACCTGATGCAGGGCCGCAAAAGCCCGCCCCTCCGGATGGTGGGCCAGCACCAGGTCGATTTCCTTGCCTTTTTCCCGCAGCCGGTCAGCCAGCAATAATTCACCGGCTTCGATATCGATGCCCACCAGAATCCGCTTGACTTCCTTCTCCGGGTCCCCCCAGAGAATCCTGGTGTCACTGTAAGGATTGGTCAGGGACTCGGTATCGAAAAAAGCCTTATCTTCCGCTTCCAGTTTTTCGTAGCTTTTCCGGGTCAGGCGCAAATCCCTTTCTACTGCCTGTTTCCCCCGCGGGTCAGCTTCCATTCCCATTTCTACCGCCAGCTGATAGATCTCTTTCAGTTTCATTAAATAGTCCTCCTCTGTCTACGGTATCCTGAAATATTTTACCACAGTATGTCGTAAAGGGCAAATTGACTTGCCAGGGTATGTATATTATGATGAAATTAACCTCTGGGCTGTAAAGGAGAATGGAGATGGCAAGCAAAATTCTTGGCCTGACTGCGGAAGAAATACAGGTGGAATTGAAACGTATTGGTCAGCACTGTCACTGGACGCTACTGGAAGAAAAAAACAATTCGCTGATCTTCCGGACGGAGTTCGGAAACCTGACCTTGACCTGGTCTAGCTTGCCTCCTGAGCAACTGGGCAGTTTCTTTTTGCCAAGAACGCAATTGTTTATGGAAGGGGAACCCACTGCTCTGGTACGGCTGGATGAGGCCCTGCGCTGCCTGCGGGCGGGGGGGTAGGGTTGTTAATTCTATTGTAGTTTCACGCTATTCAACTTATAGCAATTATAATTACGTGGTATAATTATATTAAGATAGTGATTGTCTTGAAGTATAATACAACCAGAGGGTGATAAACCATGCTACCCGTGGAATTGCATCAATTTTTTTGGGAATATGATGTGCAAACATTAGACCAAACCGCCCATTGGTTTCAAATTATAGAACGGATCCTGGAATACGGAGATCTGGAAGCCAACCGCTGGCTTTACCGAACCTATACCAGGGAACAGATTGCAGAAGTAGTCAGGAACAGCCGGAATATATCCAGGAGGACGGCTATTCTGTGGCAAAACCTATTGGGTATACCAAAGGAGGAAGTGGTTTGTTTGAACACATCATGTCAAAGGAACGATATATCCTTCTTGAGCAATTAGCAAGACACTCCCTGGTACAAACCTTTTATTTAGCAGGAGGGACCGGGGCAGCTCTTTATCTGGGCCACCGTTGGTCAGAAGACCTGGATTTTTTCTCAGAGCAAGAATTTGACCCTTTTCAACTTGCCGGAAAACTGGCCAATTTTGAGGGGTTTCTTTTAACCAGCCAGGGACCGGGAACTCTCCACTGTTTTATTTACGGCGTAAAAGTAAGTTTTCTCTATTATCCCTATCCCCGCCTCGAAACCGGGCTTACCTACAAAAACATTCAATTAGCATCATTAAAGGATATTGCCTTAATGAAACTGGTTGCTTTAGTGCAACGGGGGACAAAAAAAGATTTTGTGGACTTATTCTTTTTGGACAAGGAACAGATTAAGTTCGAAGATATTTTTAAAGCTTATCCGGATAAATACCCGGTTAAAACCTTTCAGCCACTGGTTTTTTTAAAATCCCTCGGATATTTTGATGATGCAGAATTAGAGCCAATGCCCAGGCTGTTTCGGGAGGTATCCTGGTCAGAGATCAAAAAATATTTTTTACAACGCCAAAAAGAATTAACAGATTATTTTATATGTAAAGACACTAATTTAGAAAAATAGTAAGAGCAATAAGTCTCTAGCGACACCGTACTTCTACCGCCTGCCGCTCCTTCTTGGCATTCCAGTAATATTTAATACTGATCCGGCTACCCTTGCGGAAATTGAGCTTACCCTGGTAACGAAAAACCAGCACTTTCCCCTGCACCCGGGCCTTGAAAGCCATAGCTCCCTGCCGTCCCAGATACTGCCCCTGTACGGTATAATAGACCGGCGGGGCTTTTATTTCTTGCAGCAGCTTGAATTCAACCCCACTTTCAGACACTATCCGCCAGCGCCAGCCTGCCAGAGGTTTAACCCGGATTATCAGCTGCGGATAGGTAAGCACAGCGGCTGTCACAGCATCAGGAGGCGGTACCTTTTCCCGCACCCGTACCGTGACCACTCCTTCGATTTCTTCCACCCCTGCTACCTCCAGCCCGTAACCAGCCGAGGGCTTTTGCCCCAGATTAATCACCACCCCTCAGGGCAGCATTTTCACCAGACTCTCATATTCTTCCTTTAATGTCAGGTAATCATTGGCCAGATTCAAGGCAGCCAGCACAGCCACCTGGTGTAAAGGCAGAGAAGGATTGCCCGCCAGAATCGAACGCATCATTTCATCCAGCAGGGCAGCTGCCTTTTCAATCTGCTCCGGACTGGCCTCCCCTTTTATGCGATATTTTTCTCTGACAATCGTCACTTCTACCGTGTTCATACCTGATCCCTCCGCCCTGTTTAATTATACCATTCGCCAGTAAATGTTGAACTCCTTTTTTTGTGATAATTATCAAAATTACAACTTTTAGTCCTGGTCTTGTCTCAAGGCCAGCTAATATGTAAAATTAGTTTGTGAAAGTGAAGCTGCGAACAATCCTTTTTATTTTACCATTCTAGGGACCAACATTGTCCCTCCGGGACAAAAATTGTACTAACACAATCACGGAAAGAGAGGGATATGCTATGACTGAATGCACATGTAAGTGTGGCAGCAAAAGCGCCGACCCCAGATTCAAGGAACTGGATGCTATTATCGCCAAACACCGGGAGGAAGCAGGGGCCCTGATTCCGGTACTGCATGCCGCCCAGCAGCTGTTTGGCTATTTGCCCCGGGAGGTCATGGAATATATCGCCAGAGAACTGAATGTCCCGGCCAGTGAAGTCTACGGCGTTGTTACTTTCTATTCCTATTTCTCCACCCAGCCTATTGGCAAATACAAAATCGGTGTCTGCCTGGGCACAGCCTGTTATGTCAAAGGTTCCGGCCTGCTCCTGGAAGATCTGAAAAAGCAACTGGGCATTGACGTCGGTCAGACCACCCCTGACGGTTTGTTTACCCTGGAAGCCACCCGCTGTATCGGTGCCTGCGGTCTGGCTCCTGTTATCGCTATCAATGACCAGGTCTATGGCCGTCTGACCAGTAAAGACCTGGCTGCTATCCTGGAAGAATATCGCCAGCGGGAAGGTCAGGTTTCTCCCGCTATTGCAGGTTAAGCGGAGGTGCAAATTCATGCTAAGTATTAACCAGCTGAATGAACTCAAGGAAGCTGCCCTGGCCCAGCTGGCTTTGCGCCAGGGTCAGGCTGCTGCTGATGGTTATCGCTGGCACATCCTGGTCTGTGCCGGTACCGGTTGTACCTCATCTGGCAGCCTTAAAGTTGCGGAAGCCCTGGAAAGCAGTCTGGCTGAGGCCGGTCTCAGTCAACAGGCCAAAGTGGTTAAAACCGGTTGTTTCGGTTTCTGTCGCTTAGGACCTATTGTAGTAATCTATCCCGACGAAACTTTCTACACCTCTGTCTCTCCAGCTGATGCCGCTGAAATCGTCAATTCCCATCTCCTGCAGGACCGACCGGTAAAACGTTTGCTTTATCACGGGCCTGAGGCAGAGGAAGTGATCGAGAAATTCCGGGACATCGATTTCTTCCGCTATCAAAAGCGGATTGCCCTGCGCAACTGCGGGCAAATTGACCCGGAAAATATCCATGAATACATTGCCCGTGATGGCTACCAGGCCCTGGCCAAAGCATTGACCAGCCTGACTCCTGCTGAGGTTATTGCTACTGTCAAGGCCTCAGGCCTGAGAGGCAGGGGTGGTGGTGGTTTTCCCACCGGTCTGAAGTGGGAATTTACCGCGAATGCACCAGGTGAAATCAAGTATGTCGTCTGCAATGCCGATGAAGGCGACCCCGGGGCCTTTATGGACCGTTCCATCCTGGAAGGGGATCCGCACAGTGTGCTGGAAGCCATGGCCATTGCCGGTTATGCCATCGGGGCCCAGCAGGGTTATATCTATGTCCGGGCCGAATATCCCATTGCCGTGGAACGGCTGAAAATTGCCATTGCTCAGGCCCGGGCCCTGGGTGTGCTGGGCAAAAACATCTTCAACAGCGGTTTTAATTTTGATGTAGATATTCGTTTAGGGGCTGGTGCCTTTGTCTGTGGTGAGGAAACCGCGCTGCTCACCTCCATTGAAGGTCACCGCGGCGAACCCCGGCCCCGGCCGCCTTTCCCGGCAGTCAAGGGTTTGTGGGGCAAGCCTACCCTCATCAATAACGTAGAAACCTATGCCAATATCCCGATGATTATCCTCAATGGTGCTGACTGGTATGCCGCCATGGGGACAGAAAAAAGCAAGGGCACCAAGGTCTTTGCTATCGCCGGCAAAATCAACAATACCGGTTTGATCGAAGTGCCCATGGGCACTACCCTGCGCCAGGTTATCTTCGAAATCGGGGGCGGAATTCCCAATGGTAAGGCTTTCAAAGCCGCCCAGACCGGGGGACCTTCCGGCGGGTGTTTGCCTGCCAGCCATCTGGATACCCCCATTGAATACGATTCCCTGCTGGCAGCCGGTTCGATGATGGGCTCCGGTGGCTTGATTATCATGGATGAAACTGACTGTATGGTGGACATTGCCCGCTTCTACCTGGAATTCACTGTCGATGAATCCTGTGGCAAATGTACCCCCTGCCGGATTGGTACCAAACGCATGCTGGAAATTCTGGAGCGGATCACTTCCGGTCAGGGCACCATGGCAGATCTGGACAAGCTGGAAACCCTGGCCCGCAATATCAAGAACAGTTCCCTTTGCGGCCTGGGCCAGTCCGCTCCCAACCCGGTACTCAGTACTCTTAAACATTTCCGGGATGAGTACCTGGCCCATATCCAGGAAAAGAGATGCCCGGCCGGAGTCTGTCAGGCCTTACTGAACTATGTGATTGATCCTACCCTCTGCAAAGGCTGCAGTCTCTGTGCCAAAGCCTGTCCCGCCGGGGCGATCAGCGGTGTGGTTAAGTCACCCTTTGTAATTGACCAGGAAAAATGCCTCAAATGCGGCGCCTGTGTCAGCAAATGCAAATTCGGAGCCATCAGCAAGAAGTAATGAGGTGAAGATAATGACTGAAATGGTGCAATTGACCATAGATGGACAAACGGTAGAAGTACCAGCAGGCACCACCGTGCTGGAGGCGGCCCGCCAGCTGGGCATCAAAATCCCTACCCTCTGCTATATGAAAGAACTCAATGAAATCGGGGCCTGCCGGGTTTGTCTGGTAGAGGTACAGGGGGCCCGTACTTTGCAGGCTGCCTGTGTCCTGCCCGTTAGCCCCGGCATGGTGGTCAATACCAAAAGTCCGGCAGTACGGGAAGCCCGGCGAACGGCAGTGGAGCTGATTATTTCCGACCACCCCCAGGAATGCCTGACCTGTGCCCGCAACCGTACCTGTGAATTGCGGGTACTGGCCGAGGAAGTGGGAGTACGGCAGATTCCCTATACCGGAGCTACTACTCAGCTGCCTGTTGATGCCAGCTCCCCCTCTATCGTCCGCGATCCCCGCAAGTGTGTCCTCTGTCGCCGCTGTGTGGCAGTATGCCAGCAGGTGCAGCAGGTAGGCTGTCTGCAGGCAGCCGAGCGGGGCTTCGACACCAATATCACTCCGGCCTTTGGGGATAACCTCAATGAGGCAGTTTGCACCTTCTGCGGCCAGTGTGTGCTGGTCTGCCCCACCGGGGCCCTGACCGAGAAAAATGAAACTGCCCGTGTCTGGTCCGTCCTGGCCAATCCCGAAAAGCACGTAGTGGTTCAGGTGGCTCCTGCCGTGCGGGTTTCCATCGGGGAAGAGCTGGGCTATGAACCCGGCACTGTCCTGACCGGTAAACTGGTGGCCGCTCTGCGCCGCCTTGGTTTTGACCGCGTTTTTGATACCAATTTTGCTGCTGACCTGACCATCATGGAAGAAGGTCACGAACTGCTAGAACGGCTGGAAGAGGGCGGCTCCCTGCCGCTGATCACTTCCTGCTGTCCCGGCTGGGTCAAATATATAGAGCATTTCTTCCCCGATTTGCTAAAACATCTGTCCAGCTGCAAATCCCCGCACCAGATGTTCGGGGCGGTGGCCAAAACCTATTATGCCAGCAAACACGGGATTGACCCGGCCAGCATAGTGGTGGTATCCATTATGCCCTGTACCGCCAAGAAGTTTGAAATCCAGCGGCCGGAAATGCAGGCCTCCAGCTACCAGGATGTGGACATCGTCCTCACCACCCGGGAACTGGGCGCCATGCTGCGGGAAGCCGGTCTGGATCTCAGGAATCTGCCTGACGAAGATTTTGATCAGCCTCTGGGCCAATCCACCGGTGCCGGTGTCATTTTCGGCACCACCGGCGGGGTAATGGAAGCGGCCCTCAGAACAGTGGCAGAAGTGACCAGCGGCCAGCCCCTGGCTGAGATTGAATTCCAGCAAGTGCGGGGCTTCAATGGCATTAAGGAAGCGGAAGTAGAACTAAAAGGGCGCAGGCTGAAACTGGCGGTAGCCCACGGCCTGGCCAATGCCAAACAGCTGCTGACCGCCCTGCAAAAAGGCGAAGCGGAATACCATTTTATCGAAATTATGGCCTGTCACGGCGGCTGTATCGGTGGTGGCGGCCAGCCGATTCCTACCACCTGGGAAGTGCGGCAAAAGCGGGCCCAGGGTATTTACCAGTGCGACTCCCAGGCCCGGTTCCGCAAGTCCCACGAAAACCCGGCTATCAAGGAGCTGTATGCCGAGTTTCTGGGCCATCCTTTGAGTCACAAGAGCCACCAGCTTTTGCATACCAGGTACCAACCACGCCGCTAATGTGTTAAAATATTAGACAGAGGTAAATCAGAATCGGAGGTAATGATTATGCAAATTCCAACCTGGCTGGCGGAAGCTGATCTGGAAAATCTGCTCAGGGAAGCGGCTAAGCCTTCTGCTCCCCGGGTGCGGGAGATTCTGGCCAAAGCAGCAACTGCGCAGGGCCTGACTCTGGCCGAAGCGGCTCAGCTTCTGCAAATCGAAGATGAAGAACTGCTGACCGAGCTGTTCCAGGCCGCCGGTCAGGTGAAGGAACGGATTTACGGGCGAAGGGTGGTCATCTTCGCCCCCCTTTATCTAACCAATGAGTGCCACAATAATTGCCTCTACTGCGGCTTTCGGGCAGCCAACCGCAGTTTGGCCCGCCGCACCCTGACTGTGGAAGAGGCCGTGGCTGAAGCGAAAGCCCTGGAAAGCCAGGGCCACAAGCGCTTGCTGCTGGTAGCCGGTGAAAATGGCCGCCAGGCCGCTGTAGACTATATCGTTCAGGTGATTGAAGCCATTTATCAGCAGGCGGATATTCGCCGCCTCAATGTCAATATCGCCCCACTGGATGGGGAGGGCTTCCGCCGCCTGAAAGCGGCCGGAATCGGCACCTATCAACTTTTCCAGGAAACCTATCATCTCGACACTTACAGGCAGATGCACCCTGCGGGAGCGAAAGCCGATTATCACTGGCGGGTCAGCGCCCCGGAACGGGCCCTGCAGGCCGGTATCGATGATATCGGGATGGGCGTCCTCTATGGTCTCTATGACCACAGGTACGACACCCTGGCGCTGCTGGCCCATGCCCATTATCTGGATCGCACTTATGGGGTTGGCCCCCATACCCTGTCTGTACCCCGGCTGCGTCCGGCTCCGGGATCACAGCTCCAGGCTGCGCCCTATCCCGTTTCCGACCGGGATTTCAAGAAAATCGTGGCCGTTCTGCGCCTGGCTGTTCCTTACACCGGCCTGATTCTTTCGACCCGGGAGACGCCAGCCTTCAGGGATGAACTCTTGCATCTGGGTATTAGCCAGATTTCCGCCGGTTCGGCTACTTCCCCCGGCGGTTACCGGGAACGGGCCCGGACTGCCGACCCGACAGAACAGTTCGCTATCGAGGATCATCGCACTCTGGATGAAGTGATTACCTGTGTCCTCCAGGCGGGGTTCATCCCCAGTTTTTGCACCGCCTGCTATCGCAGCGGCCGCACCGGGGAACGCTTTATGCAACTGGCCAAGAGCGGTAATATCCAGAATGTCTGCCAGCCCAATGCCCTGCTGACTTTACAGGAATATCTCCTCCACTTTGGCAGTGAGGCTGCCCGCAACGCAGCTGCCCCTGTCCTGGCTAAAGAGCAGGAAGCCATCCGGCGGGAGGATATTCGCCGTCTCACCGCTGACCGCTTGCGCCGTCTGGAGCAGGGCGAAAAAGATCTGTACCTGTAAGGCGGTGAAGTCATGAGTCTCCTGCAAAAATTCATGGCTAAGGCCAGAACAGAGCCATCATTGCTGCTGGTCTGTGCCTCCACCCAGCATATGTTGAAAGCAGACCACGCCTTGCGGGAAGCGGGAATTGCAACGGAACTGCTGCCTACTCCCCGGGGCATAGGTTCAGCCTGTACCACTGTCATCCGCTTTGCTGCCAGCCACCGGACCGAAGTGGAAAAAATCCTGGCCGCTGAAGCCATTGAGTGGGAAGGCATCTATCCTTATTCCACCCAGCCCCGGCGCATCGACTGGTCACCAGTCTATGCCTACCCCCTGGCCGCTGATTACCGGGAATTGCTGCAGCGTCTGGAGCGGGAAGAACCCTTGAGTCAGGAGGAGCTGGCCCGTTTACTGGCTGTGCAGGATGAAGCGGAAGAACAGGCTTTGCTTACCGCCGGTGATCTGGTCCGCCAGGAATGTGTAGGCGACATGGTGGATATCCGGGGTGCCATCGAGTTTTCCAACTACTGCCGTAAAAACTGTTACTACTGTGGCCTGCGCCGGGATAATACAGTTCTGCCCCGCTATCGCATGAGCGAAGAGGAAATTCTGGCCACAGTGGATGAAATCTACCGTCTGGGCTTGCGCACCGTGATCCTGCAATCGGGCGAAGACCCCTATTATACTACGGAAAAAATCCTGCGTCTCATCCGGACCATCAAGGAAAGATACGGCCTGCGCATCACCCTCAGTCTGGGAGAACGCAGGGCGGAAGAATACCGGCTACTTCGGGAAGCAGGGGCCAACAACTATCTGCTCAAACTGGAAAGCGGCTCCCCCTGTCTGTTTGCAGCCGCCCATCCTGATGATGATTACGGGGAACGGCGGCGACATCTGCAGTTAATCAAACAGGCCGGACTTTTAAGCGGATCCGGCAATATCGTGGGCCTTCCCGGGCAGACAGTAATGGACCTGGCCGCCGATATTCTCCATTTTAAAGATGATGGCATTCACATGATCGGTATCGGCCCCTTTTTACCGGCAGCCAATACCCCCTGGGCCGATCAGCCGCCAGGGGATTTGCACCTCTGTCTGCGGGTAGTGGCCCTGACCCGGATAGTCTGCCAGAATGTTTTCCTGCCCGCCACTACCGCTATGGCTACCCTGCATCCCCGCGGCCAGGAACTGGCTCTGCGCGCCGGTGCCAATACCATTATGTTGATTATGACCCCACCCCAGTACCGGGGTAATTACCAGATCTACAGCAACAAAAATCCCGTCAATCTCAACTATGCACTGGAGCAGATCGCCCGGGCCGGCCGCCGGCCCCCCCGGTATCTGCGCCAGGGATGAACAGGAGGAACACTGATGCTGGAAACCCCTCGTGCCAATCGCCTGCATATTGCCCTTTTCGGTCGCCGCAATGCCGGTAAATCCAGTCTGATCAATGCCCTGACCAACCAGGACATCGCCCTGGTCTCCCCTATCCCCGGCACCACCACAGATCCAGTCTACAAAGCCATGGAAATCCTGCCCCTGGGCCCGGTAGTGCTGATCGATACCGCCGGTCTGGATGATGAAGGGGAACTGGGCCAGCTGCGGGTACAAAAAACCCGGGAAGTGCTGCCCAAAGCCGATCTGGCCCTGCTGGTGGTGGATGCTACTACCGGGATAACCAGCTTTGACCGGGAGATCGCCGCCCTCTGCCGGCAGCACAACCTGCCCCTGGTCGGCGTGCTAAACAAGAGCGACCTGGCTGACCCCGATCTGGCTGCTGCCCGGGCCGTCCTCGACCTCCCCTGGGTAAAGGTTAGCAGCCGTACCGGCGCCGGAATCGAAGAACTGAAACAGGCGATGATCGAGCAGGCCCCGCAAAACTGGGAGCCGGAAACTATCCTGGGCGACCTGGTCAAGCCCGGTGATACAGTGGTACTGGTCGTCCCCATTGACTCCGCTGCTCCCAAAGGCCGCTTGATACTGCCGCAAGTTCAGGTACTGCGGGATTGCCTGGATCATGGGGTAATGGCCTATGTTTGCCGGGAATTCGAACTGGAACAAACCCTGGCCAATCTCCAGCAGCCCCCGGCCCTGGTGGTCACCGATTCCCAGGCCTTTGGCCTGGTCTCCCGGCTGGTGCCAGAAAATGTACCATTGACCAGCTTTTCCATCCTCTATGCCCGCTACAAAGGAGATCTGGCCACCCTGGCCGCAGGTGCACGAGCGATCTCAGCGTTAAAACCCGGGGACCGGGTGCTGATCGCTGAAGCCTGTACCCATCACCGGCAACCCGATGATATCGGCAGGGCCAAAATTCCCCGCTGGCTCAATCAGCTGGCAGGCGGAGAACTGCAGTACACCTGGTCATCCGGGCAGGGCTATCCCGATAACCTGGAGGATTTTAAATTAATCGTCCATTGTGGTGCCTGTATGTTAAACCGGCGTTCCATGCTACACCGCCTGCAACAGGCCCGCAGTCGCCAGGTGCCCATTGTCAACTACGGGGTACTGATTGCTGCCGTCCATGGCATTCTGGAACGGGTTCTGAAGCCTTTTGGGGTGTAAAACAGAAAATTTAAGACCCTTTGTCAATATATCTGGCAAAGGGTCTCTTATTCGTCTTCCAGCAATTGTCTGGCATTTTCACGAATATACAATTCAATGTACTTTCCGATAGTCCCAAAGTTAACAAGGTCTGGAGTCCTGCTTGCGGTGCATACTCCATAATGGGAAAATCGCTGCCATACAAGAAACTAAAATTATTATATTATATCAAATATTTCCATTCAAGATTAAAACCTCTATCTTGCCTCCTAACCAAACCGGTGTTGAATCCAGCCAATACACTGTTCCCGGTTTCACCTGATAGAGCCACCGGCCACTGCTAAGCTGCCCCTCCCCCTTTAGACCGACCAGGAAAAACCAGGAACCGCCGGGGGATAGTTGCATCTGCCCTTGCAAATTGAGTTTCTGTAATCTGAAAGCCGGACAATGCAATTCCGTCAGCTGCCGTTCCAGGGTAGACACCACGATATTTTCTTCTACAGCAGCAGTGTTAAGCAGCGCCAGTCCTTTCTCTATCTGCAGTTTCCTGCCCCGTCCCCAGTCGTACAGCCGGTAGGTCAGGTCTACCGCAGTTTGTACTTCCACCAATCTTACCCCGGCGCCAATGGCATGGATAGTCCCGGGAGGCACAAAGATCATATCCCCGGCCCGCACTTTCACTTTTTTCACCAGTTTTTCCAGCTGGCCCGCGCGAATAGCCGCTTCCACCTCTTTTTTTTCCACTGGACGCTGAAACCCATAATAGATATACGCTCCTGGTTCAGTGGACCAGATATACCAGGCCTCCGTTTTACCCCTTTTGCCCTCACTCTGCCAGGCCTGGGCATCGCCCGGATGGACCTGCAGGGAAAGGGGTGCCGCTGCATCGATAAATTTCACCATCAGGGGCATACCCGGTACCGTATACCACATTTCCCCTATCCGTCTTCTCCCCTCCTGGTGCAGTCCCTGGCGCCAGAACCAGGTACCGCCCCACAGGGTTTCCTTTAACTCAGGCTGGACTGGAAGAATGCTCATTCACTGTCCCCTCGATTGTGCTGTGTGTGATTGTGTAATATACTATCGGGGACCAGGAATCCGGGTGCCAGTCCCATTGCTTTTGCCCGGTTAATCAGTCATAATAGAAGTGTGAAGAAGTCCCAAAGGAAGGAGACGCTCATGAGAGAAAAAGCTAAAAAGCTGTTGCGCCTCAGCCTGGGCCTGATTTTTCTAATCCTGGGCATCGCCGGTCTCTTTTTACCAGTTCTGCAGGGAATTCTGTTTTTGCTGCTGGCCCTCTATTTGCTGGCCCCCGATTGGCCCTGGGCCCGGAAATGGCAAAAAAAATTACAGGCCAGATATCCCGGCCTGGCTAATAGATTGCGTTTCTGGAAGGGACCGCTGAAAGGCATTTACGGCAAGTAACAGCTTTCCCCCCATTCCACCTGCAGCTGTCCCTGCCCCAGTTCCGCCACTTCCTTTTCCAGCTTGTTTTGCAGCTCAGGGAGTAACCAACCCCTTACCTGGACTTCTGCTCCATAAAGCGGTTCTTCCAGTTTACCCTCCAACTTTTCCAGCAGATGGAGGATGGAGCCCAAAAGCGGGTAAGGAACTATAATGGTAAATCGCCGATAAAGGTGATAGGTAACAATCCCGGCTGCCTCCAGCCCCTTAACGGCACTTTCCGTATAAGCCCGCACCAGGCCCCCTGCTCCCAGCAAAGTGCCGCCAAAATAGCGGGTCACTACCAGTACGCAGTTGGTTACCTCCTGTTTGCGCAATACCTCCAGTACCGGCATGCCGGCTGTTCCCGCCGGTTCGCCATCATCACTGAACCTTTCTGCCGGTACCGGCATTCCCACCCGCCAGGCTGGAACATTGTGAGTAGCATCCCAGTGTTTTTTGCGAATAGCCTCGACAAATTCCTGGGCTGCCTCGGCAGTTTCCACAGGCTTTACATAACAGATAAACCGGGATTTTTTGATCACAATTTCCGCCACCGCTTCCCGGCCTACCGAACGATAGCTGTCCATCCCTTGTCCTTCCTTTCTCTTTCTGTTTTCCTATGGCCAGAGACTGAGAAAATAACGTCCTTCCCGCAACAGATGTTCCGGCCAGTCAGCCGGAAAAACCGCCAGCAACTGACACCGTCTGGCCCGCCGCGCTACTTTTTGTTTGTATTTCAACACCGCCAGCACCGTTTCCCGGCTATCCGCCAATGCCTGGCCCAGGGTGAGGGGGAAATCTCTATCCTGCCCCACCAGAGACTCCCAGTTACTCAGAGTCAGGCGACATCGTTCCAGTCGCCGCAACAACAGGGCTGCTTCAGCCTGAAGTAACTGTTCCGTAGGATCCAGCTGCTGGCTGAGCAGTTGCAGGTGTTCAGCAAAAATACGTAACCAGAATAAACTCTCCCTTAACTGTCCCAGGCGGGCATGGGGGTTACCGGTGGCACTCAACCGCAATAACTGACAGAAAAAGCGGGTCTCCCGGGCCCAGTGGTCCACCAGCAGGGGATACAGGCTGGCCTGCACCTGACAGCGCAACATGCGATAAAGCAAACGCCGCAGCCAGCGGCAGGTTTCCCGGGCCAGGGCCAGAATATCTGCCTTGCTGACAAAATAGCCTCCCCGCAGCTGGTCCTGCACGGCCTGGAGGCGTTGTTGAATTTGTTCCGCCTCCTGCCGCCAGGCTTTTTCCCCTTCCGCCAGCCGGTTTTTCGCTGTCTGCAGATGTTCCTGTAATATTCCCAGCCAGAAGATTAGTTCTTCCTGTGGCATTTTCCTCCCCCCAGTACCTGTCTTCTGCTTCAATGTATGCACCCCTGGGCAGGATAGTGCATATATTGCCAGTGTAAAGGGGAGTAGTTGGTGGTATTAACCTGCCACAGGCAGAATCGACATACTGGTAGCAATACCCGGTTCTGCCACCGTCCAAACCCGGGGACGGGCAACGAGACCTTTACCTCGACTGCAGGTCGGGGTAAAGGTCTTTTTTCTGTGAAAAGGGGAAATGGGGGGCTCACCCCCCAAAACCGCTCAATAATAGTATGCCGTTAAAAGCCAGCACCACAGTCACCACACTCCAGCCCAGCAGCTGTTCCCAGGGCCGGTCCGCCAGTTCCCCCAGTAAATCCCGGCGCCGGGTCAGCAGAAGCAGCGGCACAATCGCCCCTGGCAGGGCAAAACTCAAGACCGCCTGGCTGAACACCAGGGCCTGCAGGGGATCGGCTGCCCAGAGCAAAACCGCCAGAGCCGGGCCCATGACCAGAAGCCGTCGCCAGGTCACAGGCAGGTCAAGGCCGATAAAGCCTTTTAGCACCAGCTGGCCACTCATCGTCCCCACCACAGAGGAGGAAAGGCCGGAAGCCAGCAGGGCAATGCCAAACACCAGCTGGGCCAGACTGCCCAGCATTGGCTGTAAACTGTGGTAAGCACCGGTCAGACTGTTTACTGCAATCTCCTGCCGGTGGAAAACTGCCGCTGCCACCACCACCATGGCCCAGTTGATGAAAAAGGCGGTATTCATGGCCAGGGCAATATCCCGGCATTCCCAGCGAAACAGCTGGCGTAAAAAATCTGCAGATGCTCCCTGGGGGCGCCGGTCCAGCACCAGCTGAGAATGCAAAAACACTACATGGGGCATTACCGTTGCCCCCAGCATAGCCACCGCTACCAGAATCGAGCCGGCAGGCAAACGGGGAATTACTGTATGGGCCAGCACCTGCGGCCAATCAGGTTTGGCCAGAAACAATTCTATCACATAACAGAACCCAATTAAAGCTACAATGGTGCCTATCACTATTTCCAGCAGTCTTTGCCCATAGCGTTCCAGGGCCAGAATGGAAACAGTCACCACCGCTGTCAATAGCCCGGCCAGCCAGAGGGGAACCCCAAGCAGCAAATAAAACCCCAGGGCCGCTCCCAGAAATTCAGCCAGATCAGTAGCCATAGCGGCGATTACCGCCAGTAACCATAACAGGCGATTGACTCCTGGCCGAAACTGTTCCCCGCACAGTGTGGCCAGGTCTTTCCCGGCGCCAATCCCCAGTTTGGCTGACTGGCGCTGCAGAAAAATTGCCATTAAATTGCTGAGCAGCAGTACCCAGAGCAGGCTGTAGCCGAAACGGGCTCCCCCTTCCAGGTTGGCAGCAAAATTGCCTGGATCGACATAGGCCACCGCTACCACCACGGCCGGGCCCAGGCTGGATAGCCAGCTGCGGCGGGCAGGTACAGCTGCCAGATATGTCGCTGTCTTCAACCGGCATCACCCCCCGTTCTGTCAGGACTTCATTTCAGCCTATGACAGAGGGGGTAAAAGGGTGCTATTGCCTACAAAATAACAATCGTTATTCCCGGATTACCCCGGTCCAGGTCCCGGTCCCCTTTCAGTTCCGGCACCAGTTCCAGAGCCCTCCGCCCTTCCGGCGTAAAGATGGACCATTTATCACCGGAAACAAAGTGACGAATTAAGCCTGAGCGGCGGTGAGCAGCCAGGGCTTTTTGCATTTCCCCCCGCAAAGTGCCACCCACCCCACTGGAACCGTAGCCGTGGATTACTTTTACTGCCTTGGCCCGCCGGGCTTTGGCACCCCGCAGGGCCTGCAGCAAGCGCAGCCGGGCCTGCTCCACCGTGGGCATGCCTTGCTCAATATTGGCTGTTTCCAGAATCGCCATCAGTGGTCACCTCGTGTCATAATATCTCCCCTAACATTATTTTAACTCTAAAGAGTCGTAGTGTCTTCTTTTTTTTGCAATATCATACCTAAGAACTTTGAACCTTAGCAAACATTAAAAAGTGTTAGTTATCTAAAATAGAAGACTTCTCAAAAACTTCATGCTTCAGCGCTGACTTTTCAATAAATGATTGACAAAGCGAATTTAGTGAATTATAATAATAAAAGAATACATATACGGGGTATATGTAATAACTTAAAATACGGATTAAGTAGTATGATAAAGTTTTCCCTGCGTCAAATAATTTATAAAAAACAAAAATATAAAGTGACGGGGGAAATTTATTAAAACTTACATAATACCAATCTAAGATGTATCAAGGTGGTGAGAATCTCAAAAAGGTAAGAAAATTTGTCAAATAAAAAAGCGGTTGAAAAGATTCACAAAACTAAACTAAAAAAGGAGAGAAGATAAAATGGAACAACCAAAATTAACTGTTATCCTTATTTCCGGAGAAATGGAAAAATTACATGCAGGTTGCTTGGTGAGCTCAGTAGCTGCCGTATCCGGCATGGAAGTAAACATTTTTGTAACAATGGATGCACTTAAAGCTTTCCGCAAAGATGTAATTGAATCCAAAAACTTCAAAACCGGTGAAATTGGCCAAGAGATGCTCAATAAGAACGTTGAACTTTTTTATCAGTTGTTAGAAAATGCAAGAGATATGGGCACCTGTAATGTATACGGTTGCGCAATGGCAATGGACTTAATGGAATGGAAGAAAGAAGATTTAGTAGACGTATTTGATGATATTATCGGTGTCACTGCTTTCCTTGGTAAAGCTGTAGGCAGTCAAATTATTGTAATGTAAATTAAAGGAGGGTAATAATATGTCTGAAGTACAAATTACAAAAACTATTGATGCTCGTGGTGCATTTTGTCCAGGACCATTGATGGAGTTAGTAAAAACAATTAAAAGAGGTAACGTTGGCGAAGTATACGAATTGTTATCCAGTGACAGTGGTTCGGCTAAAGATGTTCCGGAATGGGTTAGCAAGATGGGACATGAGCTTGTTTACAGTAAGCAAGACGGGAATTTTTGGCGTATAGCTGTTAAAAAATTGAAGTAATTTATTTTTTATTTTCGCACAGGGAGGTGAACCTGATGGCCAAACGCATTATCGTTTTAGGGAGTGGCGTGGCTGGTAGCATGGTGGCCAACCGCTTGGCAAAATCCATGCAAAAGGAAATATATAGTGGCGAAGTAGAAGTGTTGGTTATTGGGAACAAAAAACAGCACCTTTATCAACCTGGTTTTTTATTTATGTCCTTTAACGAAGGCACATTAGAGCAATTTTCCAGGGAACAAAAACATCTTTTACATCCAAAGGTTAAGTTTATACTTGAAGAAGCAACAAAAATTGATACAGCCAACAACACTGTAACCACTACTAAGCAATCCTATAATTATGATTTTCTGGTGATTGCAACGGGGTCGTACCCGGATTTCAATTCAGTTCCCGGGCTGGCTGAGGCTTCACATAATTTCTATACGCCTGAAGGTGCTGCGAAGTTACGTGATGAACTCTTCAAATTTAAAGGTGGTACAATCTTAATGACCATAGATGTTCCACACAAGTGTCCTGTTGCTCCGCTTGAGTGGATTTTTATGGCAGATGAACTGTTCAGAGATTTAGGAATTCGCGATAAAGTAACACTTAAGTATACTTATCCTATTGGCCGTATTCATTCTCTGGAACCTGTTGCCGAATGGGCAGAGGCGGAATTTGAAAAACGCGGCATCGAGTATGAAGTTTTCTTTAATCTTGAAGAAGTTGATCCAAACAAAAAACTGGCATACAACATGGACGGAACCGCGCATCCTTATGATTTGCTTATCTCCGTACCGGCGCATGTCGGAGCAAAAGTGGTTAGGGATTCCAATATTGGAGATGAAGACGGATTTATTCCCACTGACCGTTACAGTTTAAAAATGATTGGTCAAGACAATGTTTATGTTTTAGGTGATGCAACCAATCTTCCAGTAAGTAAAGCTGGTTCTACTGCCCATTATCAGGCGGATGTAGTTGTTAAAAATATTATTAGCCAGATAAAAGGACTCCCTGCTTCTCATCGTTACAGCGGTAAAGCGTTTTGCTTTATTGAGTCAGGTTTGAATGAGGCAACCTATATTTGGTTTGATTATAAGACACCACCTCAACCTATGCCATCTTCTGAAATGTTGCACTGGTTTAAGCTTGCTTACAATGAATTGTACTGGTTATCCGTTCGTGGGATCATGTAAAGGGGGTGGTGAACCATGTCCCAACCCGCACAAAATGTTGTACACACCGTTCAAAATGACTCTGAAGCAGCAGGAAAAACCAATCAGCTGTTAGGCCTTATCAATGCCGCCATTGATTCAATGGATGCTTCGGTAGTGCAAAACCTGGTCAGTACCGTGGTTCAAATCGGTGAAGTTGCCGATGAATTAAATACGCCGGAAATGATTGAGCTTTTGCGAGAGGTTCAAAAGGCCGGTAAAAACCTCCAGTCTTTAATTGCTGAAGTAAATAAACTGCAGGAATCAGGCGCATTTGATGTTTTAATTGAACTAGTAGGAATAGTAAAATCTGTAAAAGATTCTTCTACAGCAGGGGTTGTTACTGATATTCTGAAACAAGTAGTGGAATTAGTTTCGATGCTGGACCAAGTACTGGCTTTAGGTGGCGGCGAGCTTTTACTGGGTATGATAAATTCTTTGAATGAAGCCATAGAAGAAAACAAAAACAAACAACCCAAAAGCATGTTTGCTATAATACGGCAGTTGAATTCAGATCCTGATATCAAGAAGAGTGTGAATGTGCTGGTTTCATTCCTGAAAAAGTTTTCAGCTCATTTGAATCTGGAAAGGTAAGATAAAAATAAAACGTGTAATTGACCTTACCATAATTTTGCGGACCCTTATAACAGACAAAATACTAAAAACCCCCACCGGTCCAGTAAACCGATGGGGGTTTTCCTGCTTAGCCAAGAATCGCTTTCAGGTCTTCTTCCGGAGTTGTGATCAGCTGCAGGTTGTAGTTTTCCTGCAAGACCTTGAATACATTCGGAGTCACAAAAGCCGGAGGAGTAGGACCTAAGCGCATATTCTTGATACCCAGGTAGAGCAGGGTGGTCAGGATAGCAACGGCCTTCTGTTCAAACCAGGACAGCACCAGGCTCAGAGGCAGGTCGTTGACTCCGCAGTTAAAGGCATTGGCCAGGGCCAGAGCGATCTGGATCGCAGAGTAGGCGTTATTGCACTGGCCGATATCGATCAGGCGGGGAATACCATCGATATCCCCCAGATCCAGGTGGTTGAAGCGATATTTACCACAGGCCAGGGTGAGGATAACGGTGTCCTTAGGAGCCTTTTCCACGAATTCAGTGTAGTAGTTACGTCCCGGCCTGGCACCATCGCAGCCGCCTACCAGGAAGAAGTGCTTGATTTTGCCTGCTTTCACCGCTTCAATGATCTTATCGGCCAGGCTCAGTACCGGCACATGATGGAAGCCGGTGGAAAGAGTGCCTTTAGGCGCTTCCGGCAAGGGCGGCAGGGATTTGGCTTTTTCAATTACCTGAGAGAAATCCCGGTTCTGAATATGGGGTACACCGGGCAGCTTCGCTACACCACAGGTGAAAATCCGGTCTTTATAGGCTTCAGCTGGCAATAGCACACAGTTGGTGGTTACCAGGATAGCGCCAGGGAACTCGGACCATTCTTTTTTCTGGTTCTGCCAGGCAGTGCCCCAGTTGCCCACCAGGTGGGGGAATTTCTTCAGTTCCGGATAAGCATGGGCCGGCAGCATTTCACCATGGGTATAGATATTGATCCCGGTGCCTTCAGTTTGCTTCAACAGCTCATACAGATCCAGCAGGTCATGGCCGGTGACCAGGATACCAGGGCCAGGCTTGCTGCCGGTTTCAACAGTGGTAGGTACGGGAGTACCAAACCGTTCGGTATTGGCCTTATCCAGCAGCTCCATAGCCTTCAGGTTAATACGACCAGCTTCCAGTACCATTTCGATATGATGGTTCAGGTCAAAGTCCACGTTGGTAAGAGTAGTGAACATTGCTTTTTCCATAAAAGCATCAATTTCTTCATCGACATAACCTAATTCCCGGGCATGATAGGCATAGGCAGCAATTCCTTTGAGGGCAAAGACCAGCAGGTCCTGCAGAGCCGCAATATCTTCGTTCTTGCCACAGACCCCTACAGTGGTGCAGCCTTTGCCGCCAGCGGTTTGTTCACACTGGTAACAGAACATGTTTCCATCATCCTCCTCTTATCTTTTCTTGTAGTGGTAAGCTCTGGCTAAATTGTAACACAGTCCAAATAAAAAAAGTGTGACCGTAGCCACACTTTGAAATGTTTTTTCGCACTAGATGTTTTTACTGATATTATCGATCACAGCATCCAGGAGATCTGCATCATCGATAATTCGCGGCCGGGCGATATTTGGATCCTTCAACTCGCCACCTTCCTGGCGTAGCAGCTGGCGCGCCTCTTCTGCTTTGCCCTCTTCTACCTCCACAATTACCTTGCAGTTAACATCAGCTATTTCCTCGAACCGCCCATAACCACTGGCCATGGGGCTGGCCGCTGCCAGGGGAGATTTGCTCATATCCACCGCATGAGCGGCAGAGCGCAAAGTCAGGCCAGCCAGACTGGGTGCTCCCTCAGCACCGGCCAGATTGGTGTCCACATTCAGGTCTTCATTGTAATGGTCATTGATATCCATATAAACTTTGTTAAAGCCAGCAGCTTTCAAGCGGGCTACCGTTTCACTGGCCCGTTTGAGATTGCCAAAATAGGCCTCAATTTGCATACACACCCCTCCAGCATTGCTGTTTAATGATAGTGTGGCCGGAGGGGTGTAGAAAGATACTAAAGGGAAATTTTTTCCTCGGTCATTATATCTGACCCCCCATCGCGGAACAAAATCCGCCTAGCGCAGCTTGCCACCAAACTCCGCAGCTACAGCAGTCAGGATCCGCTCCTGCCGGGCATTTACTTCTTCATCGGTCAAGGTACGGTCAGCCGCCTGGTAATAGAGGCTGAGAGCCATGCTCTTCCAGCCCGCCGGCACCTGGGTCCCCTGGTAGACATCGAAGATTTCCACCCGCTCCAGGATTTCACCGCCCTGTTCCCACACTACCCGCAACAGTTCTTGCGCCGGGGTTTCCACCGGTACCAGCAGGGCCAAATCCCGGGCAATGCCGGGGAAGCGGGCCAGGGGCTGGTATTGTTTCACTCCACCTGCAACAGCAAAGAGATTTTCCAGGTACATTTCGCCAGTTACAATCTCCCCGCTCAATTCATAGTTTTCCACCACATCAGGGTGAAGCTGCCCGATCAAGGCCAGTTCCCGGCCGCCAGCTACTGCCCGTGCCGTACGGCCCGGATGGAAGGTGGGCAGGAAATCCACCGGCTGCCAGCGTACATCAGTAATACCTAGCAGCTGAAATAATCCCTCGGCAATGCCTTTGGCCCAGTAGAAATCATAGGGCTGGCCTGCCCCCAGCCAGCTGCGAGGGCTGCTGCCCAGGCCCAGGAAGGCCAGCTCCAGGCTTTCCCGTGGCAATTCTCCTTCCCCCAGGGGCAGGAAAACATGACCCTGTTCAAAAATGGCCATTTCCCTGAGCCGCCGGTTATAATTGCGTCGCGCTGTCTCCAGCAGGCCCGGCAGGAGAGTGGTCCGCATTTGTGATGCTTCCTCACTGAGAGGATTCTGGATTACTACCGCCCGGGCCAGGGGACTGCCCTGGGGCAGGTTCAACTTCTCCAGCTGGCCGGGATTGGCAAAGCTGAGATTGATCACTTCCGTCAGGCCCGCTCCTACCAGATAGTCCCGCACCCGGGCCGCCAGGGCCTGTTCCCGCTTCAAGCGTCCCTGGGTGGTAGCCATTACCGGCAAATCAGTAGGAATGCGGTCGTAGCCATAGAGCCGGGCTACTTCCTCAATCAGATCAGCTTCAATGCTCAGGTCCTGGCGCCGGCTGGGAACTGTTACTACCAGTACGCCCGGTTCCGCTTCGTTCACGGTCAAACCCAGGCGTTCCAGCAGCTCAGCAATTTCTGCAGAGGTCAGCTGCAGCCCCAGATAGGAATTAACCCGCTGGGTTTTCAGCCTGATCACCGGTGCCTGCCACTTTACCACCTGTACATCTACCATACCGGCTGCCACTTGCCCGCCAGCCAGCCGTTCCAGCAAATGGGCCGCCCGCCGGGCAGCTAATGGTGCCAGCTCAGGATCCAGTCCCTTTTCAAAGCGCAGGGATGCTTCTGACCTCAGCCCCAGTTTGCGGGAGGTCCGGCGCACAGTGGCTCCGGCAAACCAGGCCGATTCCAGCAGAATATGGCTGGTAGCCGCTGTTACCTCAGTATCCAGTCCACCCATGACCCCGGCCAGAGCCACGGCCCGCTGGCTGTCGGCAATGACCAGGTCATCATTGCTCAGCGTCCGCTCTTGCCCGTCCAGAGTGGTCAGCTCTTCGCCCTCTGCTGCCCGCCGCACCACAATCCGCTGTCCCTGCAAGGTATCATAATCGAAAGCATGCAGGGGTTGGCCCAGTTCCAGCATAACATAGTTGGTAATATCCACCACATTGTTGATGGGACGTACTCCCGCTGCTTGCAAACGATTTTGCAGCCATAGGGGTGAAGGCCCCAGCTTGACTTCCCGAATAACCGTTGCTGTGTAGCGTTTACATAGATCAGCAGCAACGATTTCCACCTGGACCTGTTCCGCTGCCCCCGGCTGGTATTCCCGGTACTCCAGGGCCGGCAGACGCACTTCCCGGCCCAGTAAAGCCGCCACCTCATAGGCTACTCCCAGCATGGACAGGCAATCCGACCGGTTGGGGGTGAGTTCCAGCTCCAGAACCACATCATTTAAGCCCAGAATTTCCTTGATATCTGCTCCCAGGGGGATGTCCGGAGGCAGAATCAGGATCCCGTCCTGTTGTCCTTCCGGCAGCAATCGTTTTTCAATCCCCAGTTCTTCTCCGGAACAGAGCATGCCATTGGACTCTATCCCTCTGAGTTTGCCCCGCTTGATTTTGATATCCCCCGGCAGCCGCGCTCCCACCAGGGCCACGGGCACCACATCCCCGGCCTGGACATTGGTGGCACCGGTAACGATTTGCAGCCACTCAGCTTCCCCGACATTGACCTGGCAAATCCGCAGCTTATCGGCATTGGGATGGGCTTCAATTTTTTCCACCCGGCCCACGACTACCTTTTCTATCCCTTCCCCCCGGTAGTGCAGGTTTTCCACTGCTACCCCGGAACGGGTCATTTTTTCTGCCAGTTCCTCGGGGGTAATCCCCGTCAAATCCACATATTCCTGTAACCAGTTAAAGGAAACACGCACTCTCTCTTCCCTCCAGTCTAAAATTGTTGCAGGAAACGCAAGTCATTATCAAAGAGCAGGCGCAGGTCATCGATACCGTATTTCAGCATGGCAATCCGCTCTACCCCCATGCCAAAGGCAAAGCCAGTCACTTCCTCGGGATTATAGCCGGACATGGCCAGTACATTGGGGTGAACCATCCCGGCCCCTAAAATCTCCAGCCACCCTGTCCCTTTGCAAACCCGGCAGCCCGCACCGCCGCACATCATACAGGAAATATCCACCTCGGCACTGGGTTCCGTAAAGGGAAAGAAACTGGGGCGGAGGCGGATTTCCCGCTCCGGTCCGAACATTTGCCGGGCGAACAGTAGCAGCGTACCCTTGAGATGGGCAAAAGAAATATCGCGATCTATCACCAGCCCCTCCACCTGGTGGAACATGGGAGAATGGGTAGCATCATCATCGCGTCGATAGACTTTGCCCGGAGCGATAATTTTCACTGGCACCTGGGGTCGCATGGCCTCCATGGTACGTACCTGTACCGGTGAAGTATGGGTACGCAGCAGAATTTCCGAGGTTACATAAAAGGAATCCTGCATATCCCGGGCCGGATGATCCCTGGGGATATTCAATGCTTCGAAATTATAGTAGTCATATTCTACTTCCGGGCCCTCCGCCACGGCAAAGCCCATACCCAGGAAGATTTCCTGGATTTCCTCCAGCACCTGGGTGAGAGGATGCTTATGGCCTCTTAATACCGGGCGGCCGGGTAAAGTAACATCAATTTTTTCCCGGGCCAGCCTTTCCTGCTTGGCTTTTTCCTTCAGCTCAGCGGTTTTGCTTTCCAGAGCTGACTCCAATCGCTCCCTTACCGTATTGGCCAGCTGGCCGATGACCGGCCGCTCTTCCGGGCTTAGTGTTCCCATGCCGCGCAGGATTTGAGTCAGTTCCCCTTTCTTGCCCAGATATTTTACCCGTATTTCATTTAAGGCGTTCAGGTCCTGAACCCCGCTGATTTCCTGCAGGGCCGTCTGTTCCATTTGCTCCAGTTGTTGCCGCACAGTCGCTTTCCTCCTTATGCCAAACTTTTTCCAACCGCCCTCGCCACAGGCTCCAGTTCCTGTAAGAGGCGGGCAAATTGCTCGAAATTGAGGGATTGTTGCCCATCACACAAAGCCTGGTCAGGCTCCGGATGCACTTCAATCAAAAGCCCATCAGCACCACAGGCTACCGCTCCCCGGGCCAGCGGCCCCACCAGCCGTCTTTGCCCGCTGGCATGGCTGGGGTCCACCACTACCGGAAAACCCACTTCCTGTTTGAGCCAGGCTACCGCCCCCAGGTCCAGGGTATTGCGGGTAGCCGGTTCAAAGGTGCGAATCCCCCGTTCACAGAGGATAATCTGATCATTGCCTTCCGCCAGAATGTATTCGGCTGCCGCTAACCATTCCTGCAGGGTGGCCGCCAGGCCCCGCTTCAGGAGTACCGGTTTACCCAGGCGACCGACTTTGCGCAAAAGGCTGAAATTTTGCATATTGCGGGAACCGATCTGGATGATATCCAGCACTTCTGCTCCCGCCCGCAGGGAATCCTCATCGATTACTTCCGAAACCAGCAAAAGTCCGTATCTGGCCTTGGCTTCAGCCAGTAATTCCAGGCCAGCTTCCCCCAGGCCCTGAAACCCCCTGGGACTGGTACGGGGTTTAAAAGCACCCCCGCGCATGACTTTTATTCCTAATTTGTGCAGCGCTTCAGCACAGGCCAGAACCTGTTGACGGCTTTCCACGGCGCAAGGACCGGCCATGGGCACCACCTGGCTGCCGCCAAAAAAGATCTCACCCACCTTCACCGGTTTAGGATTGGGGTTTTTCAATACCTGCATTTCCATCCCATGACCCTCCTTTTGCTTTAGAAATAAAATAAGCTTCGTCCCAAAATAATGGGACGAAGCCTGTGCTCCGCGGTACCACCCAGTTTCCGGCTGATAGCCGGCACTCATTAAGCATACGGGACCGTAAGTCCGATATGCCCCCCGGGATAACGGTCAGGGTGACCGGCCGCACCTACTGGCCGAAATGGCGTTCAGCTGGCTGCTCAGGAGGGAACTTCGCTACGGCTAACCTGGCAGGGCTTCCAGTCGCCGACCCCGCCTCCCTGGGAGGTATGACCCGTGCTACTTTTCTCCGTCATCGCTTTTTATTACTTTGTTTGCTAAGTATTATATACAGTTTATGCGGTCAATGTCAATGTTATAAGCAAAATTTATCACCAGCTCAATCTGATAAAAAACTTTAATTGGACGAAAAAAAGTAATTTATGCTATAGTAACCATGAAACAAGATTAGCTTGAAGGAGATGAGGGTTGTGATTAGAAAAGCACTCACCCTGTTGATCATACTGGTGGCCTTGCTGTCCGCAGCTTGCAGCCAGCAAACAGCCACTACCAGTGAGAAGAAAGAGCAGCCCAAGGTATTACGGGTCGGCCTCATACCCAACCAGGCCCCGGAGAAAATTAAAGCCAAATATGAGCCTTTCCGCAAATATCTCGAGGAAAAGCTGGGCATGCCGGTAGAGCTGTTTGTTGCCACCAACTATGCCGGTGTAGTAGAAGCAATGGCTGCAGATAAACTGGATATGGCCTATTTCGGCGGTCTCACCTATGTACAGGCCAAACAAAAAGCGAAAATTCATCCTATCGTCACGGAGATTGACAGTGAAACCAAAACTACCAAATACTACAGCCTGATTATTACCCCGGCCAATAGCCCTATTAAAACCCTGCAGGATTTGAAAGGCAAAACCTTCGCCTTCGGGGATATTAACTCCACCTCCGGTTCCCTGTATCCACGGATTATGCTCGACCGGGCCGGGCTGAAGGTACCGGATGATTTCGCCAATATCATCTATACCGGCAAACATGATGCCACTGCTCTGGCTGTTCAGAATGGCAAAGTGGATGCCGGTGGCCTGGAGGGCCGAATTTTGAACAAGCTAATTGAAGATGGCAAAATCGACAAAAACAAAATCCGCATTCTGGCCAAATCTGACCCCATTGAAGGGTATCCCTGGTGTGTCCAGGACAGCATGGACCCTCAGCTGGAAGCAAAAATAGTGGACGCTTTTCTCAGCATCAAAGATCCGGAGTTGCTCAAGCTTTTACGGGCTGAAGGCTTTGCCAGGGTTAAAGCCGAAGACTACGCCTATGTAGAACAGGAAGCCAGACGACTGGGGTTGTTAAAACAATGAAGCCGATCATACAGGTAGAGAATGTCAGTAAGGTCTATGGCAATGGTACCAAGGCCCTCAAAGAAGTGTCTTTTTCAATCAAGGCGGGAGAACGGGTGGGAATTCTCGGGGCCAGCGGCTCAGGGAAAACCACCCTTTTCCGCCTTTTAAACGGCTCGCTTTTACCCACTTCCGGCAGGGTCTCGGTGCTGGGTCAGGACCTGGCAGAACTCAGCCACCGCCAGCTGCGCCAGCTCCGCACCCGCATCTCCCTGGTCTATCAAAACTATAATCTGATTCCGGGACTCAGTGTTGCCCACAATGTCTATATGGGCCGCCTGGGCAGTATCTCTCCCTGGCAGGTTATGCGCTCCCTCGGCTGGCTAACCGTTCGGGAACGGGAGGAGATCCAGGCAGTACTGGCCAGTGTCGGCCTGGCCAATAAACTGGAAGTGAAGGCCAGTGAACTTTCCGGAGGTCAGCAGCAACGGGTAGCTATTGCCCGTACCATCCTGGCCCGGCCGGAGATCATCCTGGCCGACGAGCCCATTGCCTCGGTGGATGTCCATACCGCCCATCTCCTGCTCAATATCTTTAAGGAACTGAATGAAAAACAGGGAATAACTTTAGTGTGCAATTTACACCAGGTGGATTTTGCTCTAACTTACTGTCAACGTTTACTGGTGCTACAGAAGGGGCAACTGATCTATGATGGCCCACCGGAGGCTTTCCCCGGACCGGGGAGGTGGGCTGATGCTTAAGCGAATGATCCGCCATCTGACTCTGATCCTCTTTCTGCTGCTGCTGGTCAGCTGGAGTTTCAGCTATACTAAATTCCAGCCCGCTGCTTTCCGGGAAGCCGGTAACCTGAAGAACATGCAGGCCTTTCTGCTGGGCCTCTGGCCCCCGGATTTCAGCCCGGAATTTCTCAGAACTGTGGGCAAACTTCTGCTGGAAACCCTGGCTATTTCCACTGCCGGTACCGCCCTGGCAATCATGGGAGCCATTCCCCTGACTATCCTGGCTACCCCGCCCCGGGGTGAAGAGCTCTCCCGGGTCGCGCAGGGAACCCTGCCCTGGCTGCTGCGCTGGGAATTGTATTATCTCAGCCGCTCGCTTTTGAATCTCTGCCGGGCCGTCCCCGAGCTGCTCTGGGCCCTGATCTTTATCACCGCTGTCGGTCTGGGCCCTTTTCCGGGTGTACTGGCTCTGGCTACCCACAGTCTGGGCATTCTGGGCAAACTCTATGCCGAAATTCTTGAGGCGACTGACCAGCGGCTGGTAGATACGGTGCGGGCTACTGGCGCCTCTGAGCTGGCGGTGCTGCTTTATGCCCGTATTCCTGTAAATCTGCCGGTACTGCTCTCCTATACCCTCTTTCGCTGGGAATGCAACATGCGAGCTGCTACCGTCCTGGGTTTTGTGGGAGCCGGCGGGATCGGTACCCAGCTAACCCTCAGCATGCAGTTGTTTGCCTATCACGAAGTAGCTACTCTGGTGCTGGTTATTCTCCTCCTGGTTCTGGGGCTGGATTTACTGGGACAATTTATCCGCAACAGCCTGCTAAACCAGCCAGCCAATCACCTGCAAAGATGAACTGGAATAGAATAATGTTTTTCGCCTCTAGAAAAACTAATGCTGATCAAGGAGACAGGAGGCGAGAAACTTTGCAGTACCAGCAACAAAAAACCCTGCCCAGGGTAGCATATTTTTGTATGGAATATGGTCTTCACCCCCAGCTCCCTATTTATGCCGGTGGACTGGGAATTTTAGCCGGTGATTATCTCAAGGCGGCCCGGGACATGGGCTTGCCGGTAGTAGGTATCGGTATCCTCTGGGCTCAGGATTATACTGAACAATACATCGGGGCCGATGGTCGTCCCTATGATGTTTTCCCGACTTATGACTACAGTTTCCTGCAGGACACAGGTGTAACGGTTACCGTGAATGTGCGGGGCGAGGAAGTGGTTTGCCGCATCAAAAAAGTGGACCAGTATGGCAATGCTCCCCTATACCTGCTGGACACCAACTATCCCGGCAGCCGTCACGGCTGGATTACCTCCAAACTCTACGGCGGCAGCAACCAGGACCGGGTGGCCCAGGAAATTGTGCTGGGTATCGGCGGAGTGCGGGCTCTGAGGGCCCTGGGCATAGAAGTGGATATTTATCATTTCAATGAAGGCCACGCCGTTTTTGCCGGGCTGGAACTGGTCCGGGAAAAAATGGCCCAGGGCCTCTCTTTTCAGGAAGCCTGGCGGGCCGCCCGGCGGCAGATAGTGTTTACCACCCATACTCCGGTGCCGGCAGGCAATGAAATCCATGATCACGGCCTGTTACAATATATGGGCGCATATAATGGCCTGACTTATGAGCAAATGAAAATGATTGGTGGCGATCCCTTCGGGATGACGGTAGCCGGTTTGCGGCTCTCCTGTATTGCTAACGGAGTCTCCCGTATCCACGGGGAAGTAGCCCGCCGGATGTGGAAGGAGGTAAGCAATTCTGCCCCCATCATTTCCGTCACCAATGGAGTACATGATCGCACCTGGCAGGATCCGGCCATCTGGGATGCCTATCAGAAGGGACAAAGTCTCTGGCCGGCCCACCAGGCAGCCAAACAGCGCTTAATCGATTTCATCCGCCAGCGTACCGGTACGCCTTTAAATCCCAGTGCCCTGCTGGTAGGATTTGCCCGGCGGGCTGCCCCGTATAAACGCTCGGACCTGATTTTTCGCAATACTTCCCTGATCGAGCCCCTGCTGCTGAACGGCAAATTGCAGCTGGTCTTTTCCGGTAAAGCTCATCCTGCTGATGAACATGGCAAAAATATTATCGCCGACCTGGTCAAAATGGACCGCCGCTTTGGCGATGCCGTCGTCTTCCTGGAAAACTACAACATGGAAGTGGCCAAATACCTGGTTCAGGGCTGTGATGTCTGGCTCAATAACCCCAGGCGGCCCTTAGAAGCCAGCGGTACTTCGGGCATGAAGGCTGCCATGAATGGAGTGCTGAACCTGAGTGTCGTGGATGGCTGGGTAGCCGAAGGTCCCCAGCATGGTATCAGCGGCTGGCTGCTGGACCATGTAATTGAGAAAAATGCCGCCCACTGGGATCAGGACGCCGAGGATCTGAAGGCCCTCTATCATATTCTGGTCAATGAAGTAATCCCCACCTACTATGAAGACAAGGACCGCTGGGGCCGGATGATGCGGGCCAGTATCGAAATGTCCCGGGAAAAATTCTCCGCCCATCGTATGATCCGGGAATATTATGAACAGCTCTACAGCAAAGGGGGGCGTGACCCTGAACGACGCACCTTTATCCATATCACTCCCGAAGGTATGGATATTTTTCAGTCTGTGCTGCCGGAAGCCGCCCATTAAAAAAGAGCCCATCTCCGGGCTCTTTTTTACAGTCCTTTACCTTTTTCCCTGGCTATGCGCAGCATTTCACCCACCGAGGCCCGACAGGCAAACCCCCGCCTAAACGGCGGAGTTCTGACGAATGGTTTCATACATCAGGATACCGGCAGCCACAGCCACATTCAGGGATTCGGCCCCTCCCGGCATGGGAATGGTTACCCGCTCCCGGGCCAGAGCCAGCAATTCAGGACTCAACCCCCGGCCTTCATTGCCCAGCAAAAGCAAGCGGGGCTGTCGCCAGTCTAACCGGTAATAGGGCACTGCTCCTTCCAGGGCAGTAGCTGTTACCCACCAGCCCAGTTCTGCTGCTGCCCGAACAGCGGCCAGGCTGTCGGTCAACTCCCGGCAGGGCAGGTGAAAGATGGCACCCATGGTGGCCCGTACCGTTTTAGGATTATACAGGTCGCAGCTGTCCGGGGTGGTCCAAACCTCCCTGATACCGGCGGCAAAGGCAGTGCGAATGATGGTCCCCAGATTACCTGGATCCTGAATCCCATCCAGCACCAGTATTATTCCCCGCCCAGGCCGGGGGAGGGTAAAATCCTGCTGCCGTACCGGCACCACCGCCACCAGACCCTGCGGCGTCTCAGTGGCACTGAGTTTGGCCAGCACCCCTTCACTAACCTCCTGGCAAGGAATGGCTCGTTCCTTTAACTGCCGAAACAAGGCCTGTCCCCGCTCTTTACCAATCCCGACAGCGGTATAATAAACTTTAGTAACCGGATAATCGGCTTTCAGGACTTCTTCCAGCAAGCGCACTCCTTCCACCAGAAAAGCTTGCTGTTCGCGGCGCCCTCTGGCTGTCAGCAGGCGAGCCCGCTCCTTGATTTCCGGATTGGCTGTGGAGGTAATTATCACTTTTAGCCCTCCATCCGCAGTTTTTTCAGGGATTTGTTATCTCCGATCACTACCAGGATATCATTATTCATAATCATGGTCTGACCGCCGGGAGCGACGATGATTTCCTCCCCGCGCTTAATAGCCATGATGTTAACCTTGTACTTGTTACGAATATTGGACTGCGCCAGTGTCTTCCCCACCAGGTCATCGGGGGCAATGATTTCCAGGATACTGTAATCCCGGGAAAGTTCAATATGATCCAGCACATTGCAGGAAACCAGGTTTTGCGCTACCCTGACGGCCATATCCCGTTCCGGATATACCACCTGGTCAGCTCCTACCCTGGCCAGCACCTTGCCATGCAGTTCATTCTGGGCTTTGGCGATTACTTTTTTTACTCCCATTTCTTTCAGCATGACAGTAACCAGAATGCTGGCCTGCACATCGGCCCCGATCGCCACGATAACCTTGTCGAAGTTGGTCAGGCCCAGTTCCCGCAAGACAGCTTCATCCAGTACGTCCGCTTCCACAGCATGGGTAACAAAATCGCGGATTTCCTGCACCCGGTCTTCATCCTTGTCCACCGCCAGTACCTCATGCCCCATAGTCGTCAGGGTCTTAGCCATTGCGGTGCCGAAACGCCCCAAACCAATAACGGCAAATTGTTGCATTTTGCCTGCCTCCTTTTAACCCACCAGAATCTTCTCTTCTGGATGTCTGATCAGATTCGGCTTTTCCATCTGGGCCAGAGCCATAAACATGGTCAGGGGCCCCAGCCGCCCGATAAACATAGTCATGGTGATCAGCAGTTTCCCGGCCAGAGATAGTTTAGGAGTAAGCCCCAGGGTTAACCCCACAGTGCCGAAAGCAGACACTGTCTCAAACAGGACAGTAAGATAATCCGCTTCCTCTGTGACGGTCAGAATCATGCTGACCAAACTGACTACACCAATGGCCAGGGCAGTGATGGCCATGGCCCGGTAGATTATTTCCTGGCCCAAACGGCGTTCAAACACTTCCACTTCCGTTTTGCCCCTTACCACAGACCAGACTGCCGCAGCCAGGGCTCCGAAGGTGGTGGTCTTGATCCCGCCCCCGGTCGACCCCGGGGAAGCCCCGATAAACATCAGCATAATCAGGATGATAACCGTAGTCGGACGGATATGGGCCAGATCCAGGGTATTAAAACCGGCAGTACGCGGGGTAACTGCCTGAAAGAGACTGGCCAGAATTTTGGTATCCCAGGCCAGGGGCCGCAAAGTAAAGGGGTTACTGAATTCCAGAAAATATACGGCAACCGCACCAATGATCACCAGAGCCGAAGATATAGCAAAAACCATTTTACTGTGCAGGGACAACTGTTTCCATTTCCGGTGTTTCCCCCGGTGAATTTCAGCAATAACAGCAAAGCCCAAACCGCCCATGGTAATCAGAGCCATCACCGTCAGATTGAGGCCCCAGTTACCAACTTCACTGGTAAGACTGGAAAAATTGCCGAACAGGTCAAACCCGGCATTGCAAAATGCGCTTATACCATGAAAGATACCATACCAGAGAGCTTGTCCCCAGCCCAGGCGCTCATGCAGAAAATATGCAATCAAAAGGGCACCTGTGCCTTCAATGATAATTGTGGTAACCAGCACATACCGGGCCAGCTTGACCATCCCCTGTAATGACCACTGGTTCAGAGATTCCCTGATCAGGATCCGTTCCTTTAACCCAATTTTCCGCCCCAGCAAAACAAAGATGTAGGCGGTCATGGTCATAAAGCCCAGTCCCCCTATTTGAATGAGGCTGAGCAACACAATCTGCCCAAACAGGGTAAAGGTGGTGGCTGTATCCACCACTACCAGTCCAGTTACGCAAACGGCTGAAGTGGCTTCAAACAGGGCATCCACAAAAGCTAAGCCCTGCCCGTTTTTAGTGGCAATGGGTAAGGTAAGCAGGAAAGCACCCAGCAAAATAACAGTTGCAAAACCAATTACCAGTACCCTGGCCGGAGCTGTCAGCCAGGTCCAAATCCTTCGCATAAAATGCGCCTCCCCGGTTTTTTCAGGGTTTTTCGTCAAAGATGTAAAGGGCATGGCAATGCCATACCCTTTTCTATTCTTACCCGGTATTCAGCTTGCAATTACAGGCTGGCCTTGGCTTTTTCCACCAGCTGGCTGAAAGCCTGCATATCATTGACAGCCAGGTCGGCCAGCATCTTCCGGTTGATTTCGATACCGGCCTTTTTCAGGCCATTGATCAAGCGGCTATAGGAGATGCCATTCATCCGGGCAGCAGCATTGATCCGGGCAATCCACAGTTTGCGGAATTCGCCCTTGCGATCCTTCCGGTCCCGGTAGGCATACATCAGGGACTTCATCACCTGCTGGTTAGCCATGCGGAATTTCTTGGACTTAGCACCCCAGTAGCCTTTGGCCAGTTTCAAAATCTTTTTATGTCTTCTCCGTGTTACGGTACCACCTTTAACGCGCGGCATTGACCTTTACCTCCTTTAGTAGGGCAACAAGACCCGCAGTTTTCTTTCATTGGTTTTGTCAACTACTGTAGCAGTGCGCAAACGGCGCTTGCGAGCCGGAGCTTTCTTCTCCAGAATATGGCTGTGGAAAGCTCTTCTTCTTTTGAACTTTCCAGTTCCGGTTTTCTTGAAACGTTTAGCTGCACCGCGGTGGGTTTTCATCTTCGGCATAGCAGGATCCTCCTCCCTAGTCGTGTTGTTTTGGTGCAAGAATCATTATCATATTCCTGCCTTCCACTTTGGGGGCCCGTTCCACAACGGCATAGTCCCGGACATAGTCGGCCAGCCGTTCCAGCAGCTGTTGGCCCAGCTCGGGGTGAGTGATTTCCCGGCCCCGGAACATGATGGTGGCCTTGACTTTGTCGCCATCCTTCAGAAAGCGCAGGACATGATTGGCTTTAACTTCAAAATCATGCTGCTCAATACTGGGACGCAGCTTAATTTCCTTAACACTGATCACTTTCTGTTTTTTCCGAGCTTCCTTTTCCCGTTTAGACTGCTCATAACGGTATTTGCCGTAATCCATAATCCGGCACACCGGCGGTTTGGCAGTAGGAGCCACCTCCACCAGGTCGAGATTACGCTCGGCCGCAATGCGCAGGGCATCCTTGATAGGCATGATGCCCAGCTGTTCCCCGTTTTCGTCCACTACGCGGACTTCCTTGACCCGGATCTCCTCATTGATACGCAATTCCTTGCTAATAATCAGTCACCTCCTGCTGAAATTACAAAAAGGCGGATGGATATCCATCCGCCTGAAAGTCCTCACTCTACGGCCAAGCCGTAATGTTCGACCCTATCAACCTCAGTGACCCGCTGTCCTGAGGTGAGAAGCGGATGGCTTCTGCTTGGTTGTCTCACTCAGCATAGTATAACATCCAGACCGGGATTAGTCAAGAGCTTTTTCCCGAATTTCCAGCAAGACCCTTTCCTGCAGTTCTTCCGGAGTCATGCTGCCCAGATCTCCCTGGCCCCGACGCCGTACGGCAACGGTACCAGCTTCCACTTCCCTGTCCCCCAGTACCAGCATATAGGGGACTTTCTCCAGCTGGGCCTCCCGGATTTTGTAGCCAATCTTTTCATTGCGGTCATCCAGCTCTACCCGGATGCCAGCCCCCTGCAGCTGCTGATACAGTTTCACGGCGTAATCCCGGGCCCGGTCGGTTACAGTCAACAGCTTAACCTGAACCGGTGCCAGCCACACCGGGAAAGCCCCGGCAAAATGTTCGGTCAGAATGCCAATAAAACGCTCGATAGAGCCAAAGACCACCCGGTGAATCATTACCGGCCTGTGTTTTTGCCCATCTTCACCCACATAGGTCAGGTCAAATTTCTCCGGCATCTGGAAGTCCAGCTGAATGGTACCGCACTGCCAGGTCCGGCCCAGGCAATCCTTGAGGTGGAAGTCAATTTTAGGTCCGTAAAAGGCGCCATCCCCTTCATTGACCTTGTATTCCATCCCTCTGGCCTCCAGCGCCTCCCGCAGGGCACTGGTAGCCAGCTCCCAGATCTCATCTGACCCCATGGAGTCCTCCGGTCGGGTGGACAATTCCACTTTGTATTCGAAGCCGAAAGTGGAGTAAAATTTGTCGATTAGCTCGATTACTCCCAGAATTTCGTCCTTAATCTGCTCTGGCAACATGAAGATATGGGCATCATCCTGGGTAAAACAGCGCACCCGCATCAAGCCATGTAATACCCCCGATTTTTCATGGCGATGGACCAGCCCCATTTCCCCATAGCGCAAGGGCAAATCCCGATAGGAATGGAGCTGGGACCGGTAGACCAGAATAGCTCCAGGACAGTTCATCGGTTTGACAGCATAATCTTCGTCATCGATTTTAGTAAAATACATATTTTCTTTGTAGTGGGCCCAGTGGCCAGAACGCTCCCAGAGCTGCCGGTTCAGGATGATAGGAGTACGGATTTCCTGATAACCCGCCTTGCGATGCTCTTCCCGCCAGAAACTCTCCAGTTCATTGCGAATTATCATCCCTTTGGGGAAGAAGAAAGGAAAACCAGGGCCTTCATCCATAATATCAAACAGCTTCAATTCCTGGCCGATTTTGCGATGATCCCGGCGTTTGGCCTCTTCCAGCCGGAACAGATACTGTTCCAGGTCTTCCTTTTTGAAAAAGGCAGTAGCATAAAGGCGCTGCAGCATCTTGTTCTTTTCACTGCCCCGCCAGTAGGCTCCGGCAATGCTCATGATCTTGAAAGCCTTGATCCGGCCACTGGAGGGCAAATGGGGCCCGGCACAGAGGTCAACAAAATCCCCCACCTGGTAAATGCTGATCACCGCATCTTCCGGCAGGTCATTGATGATCTCCACCTTGTAGATTTCTCCCCGTTTCCCGAACAGGGCCAGCGCCTCCTCCCGGCTGATTTCCTTACGGATAAAGGGCAAATCCTCTTTGACCAATCGGGCCATTTCCGCCTCGATAGCGGCAAAATCCTCGGGAGTAAAGGTATGGGGGCTGTCAAAGTCATAGTAAAAACCATCGGCGATGGCCGGACCAATCCCAAATTTAGTACCAGGGTAAAGTTTCTGCACGGCAGCCGCCATAATATGAGCGGCACTATGGCGCAGGATTTCCAGCGCTTCCGGGCTCTCAGCTGTGATAATCTCCAGCGCCCCCGAACCAGGTAAAGGCTGATGCAAATCGATAATCCTGTCATTCATTTTCCCCGCCAGAGCGGCTTTGGCCAAACCCCGGCCGATACTGGCCGCTACCTCTGCTACTGTAGTTCCCTGCGGATACTCTCGCACTGAGCCATCTTTCAAAGTAATCTCTAACTGTTCAGCCATTGATTAAACCCCCTTTTTCTGCAAACCAAAAATAAAAAGCTTTCATCCCTATGGGACGAAAGCTCTGCTTCCGCGGTTCCACCCAAATTGTTTTGCCAGCTGGCAAAACCTCTCCATCCCGATAACGGCGGGCGCCGTCCGTCACTACTCACCAACCGGTTTTGGCAACGGCACTCCGGGGTGGTTTCATCTGCTCCTCTCCCTGGCAGGGCTTGCAGCCGGTGACCCCGCCTCTCTGGAAGGAGGTAAGAGAGACTACTTATCCCCATCCTCGCTTTCACTTGATTATACATTATATCCTAAATAAACAGAATCTGCAAGAGCCCGATAAAAAATCCCAGCACTCCGCCCAGCACTTCAATATGCCGCAATTCCTGGGCGGCAATCTTCAGGATCAGCTGTTCCAGCTGGTCCAGGTCCAGGGCCAGCACTTTCTCCTCCACCAGCCGGGCCAGCTCCAGGTCCTGCACCACCTGGCCCTCCAGCTTGTCCAGGGTTTTGCCCAGTAAGGCCGGTATCTCTTTATCCACCAGCTCACCGATTAACTCCACCGCCACTGTCCGCATGGCTAAAGGCAAAAAGGAAGGCAATTTTTCCAGCGCCCTCTTTTTCACCCCCTGATTGATCGCCTGCAAAACCGAAGGTTTCAATATAACCTGACGCAATTCCTCCGCCAGTTTCTCCGCTGTCAGCAGCTCTTCCGCCACAATCTGGCCGATCACCCGGGCCAGTTCCGCCTGACGCTTGGGGATCAGTCCCTGCAGAGTAAAATTGATCAGGGGAAAATGCCAGGCCCGCCGTGGTCGGAATAACATGCGCACTGCAATGTAGTTAGTAGCATATCCGATCAGAGCCCCAATCAGGGGCAAAACTACCCATTTCGGTAACAAGCCAAGCCCTCCTCGTTTAATGGACCAGACAGCGATGGCAGCCTGAGCACTCCTGCAAGCGGGTGCCGAAAATCTCCTTCAGCATCCCCCTGGTTTTGAGCCGGTTGGCCGGGGTTTTGTGGATAATTAGCCGTTCGGGAGCCAGTGTAATCAAGGCACTAACCAGGATGTCATCCAGGTTTATTTCACTGGGCGGCTGGTATTGCAACCAGTCATCCACGAAATCCTCCGCCAGGGCCCCTCCCTCCCTGTCTTCCAGGCGGAACTGGCGGTCGAGGGGAAAAAAAATATGGACTTCCGGGGTGCGCGGTTCCTGGATGTCGACAAAGTAGCGCAACAGGCGGATGAACTCCTGGTACTCCCGATCCAAAAGAAAGGCATCAACGGCATTTTCCACTGCCTGTTCCAGTTCCTGCAAATATTCCTGTAAACGAAAACGCAAAAAGCCATCTACTACCAGTTCTTGATTGGTAGCCAGATAATCCAGCACTTTGGCGGTAATCCGGTTCTTACGTAACAGCTTGCGCACCACCAGCTGCTCCTGTCCTTCCCCATTCAGTTCCCGCCAGGCCAGGGCAAAGATGCGATGCTGTTCTTCCGGGGCAAAGTAATAGTAGTTGCTGTGAATATAGCCCCAGAGCAAATCCTCTTCCCAGCGGTCCACAATCAGGTCGGCCACGGCCCCGGCCACAAAATGGCGGATGATCTGGCGAATTTCCTTGTCGGCATAACCTAACTGGCCAGTATCGTGGACCGATAAACCCAGGAAGGTATATTCTCCGGATGTAAATTCATTCAGGGCAAAGCGAAAGCCTTCTTCTTTCAGCCGGTCAAACTGCTGTAACAGGTGTTTTTTCAACAGGTTGGTATCACTGGCTGAGCCAATGGCATAAGGTTCCACGGTCGGCCACCTCCTTATGGATAGTGTCCGACGGGAAAGGTCCCCTTATGCAGAAAAGCTGAGTTTCGTAAATCTTACGAAAACTCAGCTTCAGCAGTCAGATGGAGGCGGCGGTCGGAATCGAACCGACGCATCTCGGTTTTGCAGACCGCTGCGTTACCACTTCGCCACGCCGCCGGATTGCATGTTCTATGTTACACAAAAAGCGGGGTTTTGTCAATAGTTAATTTGGTGATTGCGTAAAAGGAATGTCTCCATCTTTTTATATAATTATTATATCGAAAGGGTGAAATTCAATGTCAAATGGTAAATATGGTCGTCATGTACCTGCATTCGTTTTATTGTTGTTAGCAGAAGAACCAGCCTATGGTTCAATGCTTTTAAATAAGATGAACGAAAGACTACCTTATAACAATATTGATGGTGCGGCCTTGTATAGAGCTTTAAAAGACCTTTTAAAAATGAATGCAGTTACTGCCTATTGGGATACAACAGAACCAGGCCCTCCAAAGAAATGGTACAAAATAACTCCTCTGGGATTAGAAAAACTAGCAGAATACAACGAAGATATTCAGCAAAGAATTAAAAATTTACAGTTTTTTTTATCCCACTATAAAAAAATGTTTGTTCAGGAGGAAAAATAAATGGATAATTTTATTCTTTATATAGCTTCTATAGGTTTACTTTTTTCGTTTATTAAAGATAAAAAGAAAACAAGACAAGCCTTAATTAAGGCAAAAAATTCTTTTTTAAATTTATTACCTGAAGTATTGTCTATTATGTTTTTTGTAGGAATATCCTTATCCATCATCAATCCTCCTACTGTTTCTAAAATCATTGGTAAACAGTCAGGAATACTAGGTGTTATCATTGCTTTGTCTATAGGCTCCATTACATTAATTCCAAGCTTTATCGCCTTTCCCCTTGGGGCTACTTTATTAAGCAATGGTGCCGGTTACACTCAAGTTGCTGCCTTTGTATCAACCCTTATGGCGGTAGGAATTGCAACCCTTCCTGCCGAGATCAAATATTTTAATAAACCTACTGCAATACTGAGAAACGGGTTAGCCCTTATCATATGTATACTCTTTACTTTTTTGATAAGTCAGGTGATGAATAAATGATTATAGTCAAAAAATACAAATGGGCCATCTTTTTATTTATTATTACAATTGCTATTTATTTTTATGATAAACCTACAGGAACAAAGGCCTTTAGCATTTTTCTTTCAAACATAATAACCATGCTCAAAATACTTCCTCCTACCTTTGTCCTCGTTGGACTATTAGATGTATGGACACCAAAAGAAACTATGATAAAATACATGGGACAGCATTCAGGAATAAAAGGAATAGCCGTTGCATTTTTCTTAGGCACAGCAGCTGCTGGACCCTTATATGCAGCCTTCCCTATTGCTGCCCTTTTATTAAAAAAAGGCGCTCGTCTAGCTTATGTATTATTTTTTTTAGGAGTATGGTCAAGCACAAAACTCCCTATTGTACTTTTTGAAATTGCCTCTTTAGGCTACAAGTTCACTTTCCTACACATTGGCATAAGCCTCCCTGCTTATTTAGTTTCTTCATTCTTTATAGAGAAGATACTCTCTTCTAATTCTAAAAACGAAATTTATAGAAAAGCAGTTACTCTTTAAATAGATTATGACGAGGTAATTAAAAAAGCCAGGCCTGACCGGTTTACCGGCAAGGCCTGGTTTCTCATTTCTTCACCTGTTCCAGCTTCCCCGTAGCCAGGGACCATTTCCAGATTCCTTCTGCCCCCTGCTGGGGTACAGTCCCCTGAGCCGCCGTCACCCGGAAATAAAGCTCCGGACCAGTCGGCAGCCAGTAGAGAAAATTCAAATCATAGTTAGTCCAGGGAAACTGCTCATCAAAAGGGGTTTTCAACACCTTTTTCACTCCCGGCTCATAAATTACCAGACGCCGGGTCCCGGCAGGCGTATCCAGATTGGCTGCCAGATATTTGCCCTCCGGTGACCAGGCCAGAGCCGCCACTCCTCCTTCAAAGTACAAATCCAGGGGCTTTAAGGCCGGCCTGGCAGCAGCTTCAGTCGGCAGCAGGGCAATAAAGGCATGGAGGCCGCGGGTGGACAGGGCCAGCTCCTTCCCATCCGGCCGCAGGGCCAGGGGGCCAAAGCCTTCCCGCCCAACACCGAATTCCGTCCCCGGCTCCGCCCCCAGGGGAGAAGCTACATTGGGCAATTGTTCCAGGGACAGCAGGGTACGGGCCTGCCCGCCCTTTTGCTGCAATACCAGGGCAATATCCCGGGCGGTTACCAGCCAGTCGGGGGTCAGGTCCTCAATGCCATCTACCCGCCACTGGCCTTCCTCTTTTTTCAGTTTGAGCCGGCTTTGATAGACCCGGGTATAACTGCGGTCGGAGTAGGTTTCCTGCCAGCGGACAGTCACTGTTTTTTGCTCTGTATCCACTGCTCCGATTTGATAGCCGACCCAGTGGGGATTAAGGGGGCCTAAGATTTCCGCTACCTGACTCCGTCGGACCGTGGTCAGGGTATTGCGCAAACTCTGTTCCTCCCGGCTCAGGCGGGCTTCAGCAAACTGGCTTGCTGCTTTGCTCAAATCCTCGGCAGCTGGCCCCATACCGGGCAAGCTGCATCCGCCGAGCAGCAAGGAGAAAAACAGCAGCCAGCTCCAGCACTGCCGTTTTTTCATCATACCACCCCGTTAATTTCGTAGCGATAATTGATTTTAGCTACCCCTTTGACGGTGTTAGAAGCACTGCAGTATTTATCCAGGGACAGTTCAATGGCCTTGACCAGCTTCTCCTCTGGAATTTCGCCCCAGACCCTGTAAACCAGGGTGATTTCAGTAAATACTTTGGGGTGATCAGCAGCCCGCTCCCCTTCAACCTCTACGACAAAATCCTGCAAATTGAGGCGCATTTTCTCCAGAATGGAGACAATATCAATGGCGGTACAGCCCGCAACCCCCATTAGCAATAACTCCATGGGCGAAGCGCCTTTGCCTTCACCACCGGCAGCCGGAGCAGCATCGATGGGAATATCCACCTCCTGGGCCCCCCGCCCTAGAAAATGCATTTTCCCCTGCCATTTAATGTTTACCTTCATGTTAACTACCTCCCTCTTTATGCTAGCTGGCGCTCCCGGGCCAGCAGCCGGGCCAGGAACTGGCCGGTATAACTCTGAGGCTGGGCCGCCACTTCCTCGGGAGTGCCCTGGGCGATTATCTCTCCGCCCTTATTGCCTCCTTCCGGCCCCAGATCGATGATATAATCGGCGGTTTTAATTACATCCAGGTTGTGTTCGATCACCACCACCGTGTCACCGTTTTCCACCAGCCGGTGTAGTACCTGTAATAGTTTGTCCACATCAGCCATATGCAAACCGGTGGTGGGCTCATCCAGAATATAAAGAGTGCGGCCGGTGCTGCGGCGGCTGAGCTCGGTAGCCAGCTTGACCCGCTGGGCTTCCCCGCCGGACAGGGTGGTGGCCGGCTGCCCCAGTTTGATATAGCCAAGGCCCACATCCTGCAGGGTCTTGAGTTTACGGTGGATTTTGGGGATATTCTGGAAAAATTCCACCGCCTCATCCACTACCATTTCCAGCACATCAGCGATGGTTTTGCCTTTGTACTTCACTTCCAGCGTCTCCCGATTATACCTCTTGCCTTTGCATACCTCACAGGGGACATAGACATCGGGCAGGAAATGCATCTCAATCTTGATAATCCCATCCCCGCTGCAGGCTTCACAGCGGCCCCCCTTAACATTGAAACTGAATCTTCCGGCCTTATAACCTCGCACCCGGGCTTCCGGAGTCTGGCTGAAAACCTCCCGAATAGCGTCAAAGACCCCGGTATAGGTAGCCGGATTGGAGCGGGGAGTACGGCCAATAGGGGACTGGTCGATATCGATTACTTTGTCGATATGCTCCAGGCCCCGGATTTCCTGATGGGCACCGGGCTTATCCTTGGCCCGATAAAGATGGGCAGCAACTCCCTTGTAGAGTATTTCATTGACCAGAGTGGATTTGCCGGAACCGGAAACCCCGGTGACACAGACAAATACCCCCAGGGGAATGCGGACATTCAGGTTTTTCAGGTTATTCTCCCGGGCCCCGATGATCTCCAGATATTTGCCATTGGGGGGCCGACGCAGGGCCGGCACCGGAATGCGTTTTTTGCCACTCAAATACTGACCGGTCAGGGAGCGGGGATTGGCCATGATTTCCGCCACTGTCCCCTGGGCCACCACTTCCCCGCCATTGGCCCCGGCTCCAGGGCCGATATCGATGACATGGTCGGCGGCCAGAATGGTATCTTCATCGTGTTCCACCACCAGCAGGGTATTGCCCAGGTCCCGCAGCTGTTTCAGGGTAGCCAGCAGGCGGTCATTGTCCCGCTGGTGCAAGCCGATGCTGGGTTCATCCAGAATATAGAGCACTCCTACCAGGCCGGAACCGATCTGGGTGGCCAGCCGGATGCGCTGGGCTTCACCTCCGGATAAGGTATGGGCCGCCCGGCTCAGGGTCAGGTAATCCAGACCCACATTATTGAGAAAACCCAGGCGCGCCTTGATTTCCTTGAGGATCTGACGGGCAATCAGCTGTTCCCGCTCAGTCAGCGCTAATTCCTCAAAGAAGCGCAGGGCCTCTTCCACCGAAAGGTCAGTCACTTCCCGGATGTTCTTGCCTCCCACCAGCACGGCCAGGGCTTCCGGCTTCAGGCGGGCTCCCTGACAGGCCGGACAGGGTTTGGTGGTCATGTATTCCTCAATTTCCGCCTTGACGCTCTCGGAAGTGGATTCCCGGTAACGCCGCTCCAGGTTGGGAATGATCCCCTCCCAGACCGAATCCATGGTATGTTTGCGACCATAACTGCTGTAAAAGGTCCAGTGGATTTTCTGCCCCGGAGCACCATAAAGGAGGACCTTTTTTTGTTCAGGGGTAAAACGGCTGATGGGGGTATGGAGATCAAAACCAAAGTGTTTGCCCACCGCCGCCAGCAGTTGCCACATCCACTGGTTAGTGCTGCTGCTATATGGGAGGATCGCCCCTTCAGCGATGCTTTTTTCCGGGTCCGGAATCACCAGCTCCGGATCGATTTCCATCTTCTGCCCCAGCCCCGTACATTCCGGACAGGCCCCAAAAGGGGAGTTGAAGGAAAACAGCCGGGGCGCAATTTCCTCGATACTGATACCGCAATCGATACAGGCGAAATTTTCACTGAAAGTTAGTTCTTCGCCGCCAATTACATCCACCACTGCAATCCCTTCCCCCAGCTTCAGGGCCACTTCCAGGGAATCGGCCAGGCGCTGGCGAATGCCTTCCTTCAGCACAATCCGGTCCACCACCACCTCAATGGTGTGCTTTTTATTCTTTTCCAGGCTGATGGGTTCATTCAGGTCATAAATCTGCCCATCTATCCGCACCCTGACATATCCCTGTTTGCGAATTTCCTCCAGCAGTTTGGCATGTTCCCCTTTACGCCCTCGTACCAGGGGAGCCAGGATCTGCAGGCGGCTGGCTGACGGCAGGCCCAGAATCTGGTCCAGCATCTGGTCCAGGCTTTGCTGTTGAATGGGCTGGCCGCAGCGGGGGCAATGGGGACGACCGATGCGGGCAAACAACAGCCGCAGGTAGTCATAGATTTCCGTCACCGTACCCACCGTGGAACGGGGGTTGCGGCTGGTGGTTTTCTGGTCAATGGATATAGCCGGGGATAGTCCCTCAATGTAATCCACATCCGGCTTGTCCATCTGACCCAGAAACTGCCGGGCATAGGCGGAAAGGCTTTCCACATAACGGCGCTGGCCCTCGGCATAGATGGTATCAAAGGCCAGAGAGGACTTGCCGGAACCGGATAAACCGGTGAGCACCACCAGCTTGTCCCTGGGGATGGTAATATCTATATTCTTCAGATTATGAACTCTGGCACCTTTTACAACAATATCTTTAATCAATGCTGTTAACCTCCTGTTTAGCTCAGGTATTCTGCGCGCAATTCCAGGATAGCATCCCGCAATTCCGCTGCCCGCTCAAATTCCAGGCGCCGGGCAGCCTCTTTCATTTCTTTCTCCAGTTGCCGCAGCAGTTTGTCTACCTCTCTTTTGTTCAGCTTTTTCTTCTTGCCAGTGGATTCACCATATTTAGCCGCTGCTTCGGCTACCGCCTGGGTGGCCTCAATTACATCCCGGACCGCCTTGCGCACCGTCTGGGGCACAATGCCATGGGCCTGGTTGTAAGCCATCTGTTTACTGCGGCGGCGGTTGGTCTCCTGGATGGCTCTGGCCATGGAATCGGTAATACGGTCAGCATACATGATCACCTGACCATTGGCATTGCGAGCCGCCCGGCCGATGGTCTGAATCAGGGACCGTTCAGAACGGAGATAACCTTCCTTGTCAGCATCCAGAATGGCGACCAGGCTTACCTCCGGCAAATCCAGGCCTTCTCTGAGTAAGTTAATGCCAACCAGGACATCGAAGACCCCCAGGCGCAGATCGCGCAAAATCAACATGCGCTCCAGGGTTTTAATATCCGAATGCAGGTAACGGACTTTGATGCCCAGTTCCCGCAAGTAATCAGTCAGGTCCTCCGCCATTTTCTTGGTCAGGGTAGTGACCAGCACCCGCTCATCCCGTTCCACTCGTTGCCGGATTTCCCCTACCAGGTCATCGATCTGCCCTTTAGTGGGACGAACATGAATTTCCGGATCCAGCAATCCGGTGGGACGGATGATCTGTTCCACTATTTGCGCACTCTTTTCCAGTTCATAGGGACCGGGGGTAGCAGAAACGAAAATAATCTGATTGATTTTCTGCTCAAACTCGCTAAACTTCAAGGGTCGGTTATCAAAGGCAGAGGGCAAACGGAAACCGTGATCCACCAGGGCCTGTTTGCGGGAGCGATCCCCTTCATACATGGCTCCGATCTGGGGAATAGTGACATGGGATTCGTCCACCATAATCAAAAAGTCATCCGGGAAATAGTCCAGCAAGGTATAAGGCGGTTCCCCCGGCGTCCGCCCTGTTAAATGCCGGGAATAGTTTTCAATCCCCTGGCAAAAGCCCATTTCCCTCAGCATCTCCAGGTCATGCCGGGTCCGCTGCTCCAGCCGCTGGGCTTCCAGCAGTTTATTCTGAGCCCGCAGTTCTTCCAGCCTTTCTTTCAGCTCTGCTTCAATGGAAGCCAGGGCCCGCTCCAATGTCTCACGACCGGTCACATAGTGAGAGGCCGGAAAAAACACCACATGCCGGCGCTCCCCGAAAATTTCTCCGGTCAGGGGGTCGAACTCCACTATGCGCTCCAGTTCATCCCCGAACAGTTCCAGCCGAATGGCCCGCTCACTGGAGGCGACCGGGAAAACTTCGACTACATCTCCCCGCACCCGGAATGTACCCCGGGTAAAATTGAGGTCATTGCGATTATACTGCATGTCTACCAGGCGGTGTAAAATCTGCTCCCTGTCCCAGATCTGCCCCGGCCGCAGGGAAAACATGTTTTCCCGGTATTCCTGGGGGGAACCCAGGCCGTAGATACAGGAAACACTGGCCACAATAATGACATCCCGCCGCTCAAACAGGGCTGCCGTGGCCGAATGGCGCAATTTGTCGATTTCATCATTGATAGAGGCATCTTTTTCGATATAAGTATCAGTCTGAGGAATATAGGCCTCTGGCTGATAATAATCATAATAGCTGACAAAATACTCGACCGCATTGTCCGGGAAAAATTCCTTGAACTCACTGGCCAGCTGGGCTGCCAGGGTTTTATTGTGAGCAATCACCAGGGTCGGCCGCTGTACCCGGGCGATTACCTGGGCCATGGTATAGGTTTTGCCGGTGCCGGTAGCACCCAGCAGGGTCTGATAGCGATAACCTTTATTTAACCCCTCTACCAGCCGGGCTATAGCCTCCGGCTGGTCCCCTTTGGGGGTAAACTCGGATTTTAGCTTAAACTCCATCTGCCTTCAACTCCGTATATTTGTTCTCACATAGTATATGATACAGCGAAATTGTCTCCGAGTAAACAAAAAGCCCGGCCAAAACCGGGTTAAAAGACTTTGACATTAAAATATATGCTGTCATCCATCCCCCGCACCACCAGCCAGAGCAAGTTGCGGAAGTTTTCCGCTGCCGGTCCGGAAGGAGTACGACCCTGACCGGGGACTTCCGACCAGCCGCTCCCGAGGTCCCGACGCAGGATATTCTGGTAAATACCATTATCCGTGCCTCTGACAAATAGGTTCAATTCCGAGCGGAATACCACCGCCTCCGGTTCCGCCAGGGTCAAGCCGCCGCCGGGAACCTCTGACCAGCCGCTCCAGATCCCCAGGGGTGACAGGCGGTTGAGATAAATGCGGTCATCAGTACCGCGAACAAACAGGTAGAGATAGCCGCGATAACTGGCTGCACCGGGCCCGGACAAAGTACGGCCATTGCCAGGCACCTCCGACCAGCCGCTCCAGATTCCATCGCGGTTGAGCCGATTAGAGTAGATACGGTTGTCAGTTCCGCGGACAAACACCCAGAGGAAACCGCCATAGTTCACAGCCTCCGGGCTGCCCGTCGTGCGGCCACCGCCGGGCACTTCTATCCAACCGTCCCAGTCTTCATCATCATCCATCCGGTTATACCAGATCCCATCATTTAAGCCCCTTACTACCAGGTAAAGGCGATTGCGATACACCGCCGCTCCTGGTCCACTGCGGGCCCTACCGCCTCCTGGCACTTCCCGCCAGCCGCTGAAAGGGCTGGGATTAAAGGGCCGCAGGCTATTTATCCAGAGGCCATCATTAAGCCCACGAACAAAGAAAAAAAGGCGATCATCAAATTCCACCAATTCCGGTTTATCCGGAGTTTTTCCTCCTCCGGGCATTAAGGTCCAGCCAGACCAGTTATTGACCATATGCCTGGCTACCAGGTCATAGGGATGGTAAAACATGGCTCCTCCCCCGCTTTGCTTCGGGTTACTGCTTTATCTTATGTTCCCTGACCTGATTCTGTGCCTCCCTGCTGTCCTTCCTGTTCTTCTCCTTTCACCCGTTTCATGGCCTTGATTTCCCCATCTATCTCCAGCTCCAGGCTCTCCCCGGGTTTCAACTCCAGTTCCAGGGTTTTGCCTTCCTTGCCTTTTATCTTTATTTTACTGGGCGTGCTTTCCCCTGCACTTTGACCTTTCTTTTCGCTTTCTCCGGATTTAGAATCTCCCTGGCTACCGGAGCCGCTTTTGACGGCAAGGGGTTTAATCTTACCCCAGCGTTCTTCCAGCAGATAGAGATTATCCTTGCGAATCAGGCGTACCGGAATAACTTTGACCGGCACATCCGCCCCATCATTTTTGATTTTCTGATCATATTCCAGCATTTCCTTTTTGGCCAGTTTGCTGGCCCCCGCCAGAGCATAATAGGCCAGTAAATCGGGCCGGGTGTCTACGTCTGCTGTCAGCAGGTCGCCGGCGATAGCTGCCGCCCCTTCTTTGCTGGCCCCCAGGGCCACCGTCACTGGCAGAGTTTCCTGCTTTTCCTTTTTCTCCTTGAGGTATTTGATCAGTCCTGGGACCAGCAAACTATGCTGAACCACTATACCCTGAATGCCTGTCTGGCTTTTTAATGCCTCATATGCCCGTGTGGCTACATCTTCCGGCTTACCAGTTACATCCAGCGGGGCTTGTTTTACCTTTATTCCCGTTAGCCCCTGCAGGCTGCGTTGCAAGCCAGCAAACAGGGCTTCTTCCACCATGGAAGGCTGCGCTGCTGTCAAAACCAGGAGATTGCCTTTGAATTTTTGCTTTACTAACAGCTCCCCCTGCAATTCCCCTGCCCGCAACCAGTCTGGAGACAAAAAACCATCGGCATTGACGTCACGGGGCAAATTCTCCAGGATCAGAACCTTAACCTTTTTCTGCGCAGTTTTGCTGACTATATCTCTGGCAATGGCGGCATCCGCCGGCAGCAGAACCAGGGCCTTGATTTTTTTCTCTAATAGTTTTTCCACCTGTACTGCCTGAGTCGGACCATCATTTTTGGCATCCTGCCAGAGCAGCTTGACTTTGGCAGGCTTTGCTCCTTTGTCCATCTCCTTTTTGAAAAAGGGATAGCCATCCCCCGCCATGTTAGCCATGGCGACTCCGATGGGAATTTCATTTTCTTTTTTGCTGAGTGGCTTTTTGGCCTTTTTCAACAAACCACAACCGCCCGTCAACACGACCAGGAGCACAAGCGAAAAAGCAACAATGCGACGGCCCATGTTCATCCACCCCATTAAAAAAGACTTCATCCTTAGTATGAATTAGGATGAAGTCCCATATACTCCAGGGCGGCCATCACCTGTTGTAAATCCTGCCAGCATTCTGCCTTTTTGGCCGGATCCCGCAGCAAAGCAGCCGGATGATAGGTGGGCATAACCCAGATACCGCGTTCATCAACAAACCAGCGCCCGCGATATTGAGTAATAGCCGCCCCGGGTTTGATCAGATTTTGCAGAGCTGTACTGCCCAGCAAGACGATAATTTTCGGCTGCACCAGGTCGATTTGTTGATATAGCCAGGGCAAACAGGCCCGGGCCTCTTCCGGTTTAGGGACGCGGTTGCCCGGCGGCCGACATTTGACGATATTGGCGATATAGACCTGGTCCCGCCGCCAGCCCATGGCACTAATCATCCGGGTCAGCAGCTGACCCGCAGCCCCGACAAAGGGTCGCCCCTGCCGGTCTTCTTCCGCTCCCGGCCCTTCCCCGATAAACATCAGATCAGCCCGGGGATTGCCTTCCCCGAAAACCACCTGGGTAGCCTGTTGCCTCAACCCGCATTTATTGCATGCTAACGCCTGTTCCGCTAACCGGGTCAAATCCATCGGGAGTCCTCCTTTTGCCGGAACAGTTTTTGCCACAACCTTTTCGCCAGTCCTTCAAAGGAAAGCCGCACTTCTGGCTGGTCTTCCGCCCGCGGGGAAAGAGTCATCCCCCACTGATGGTGCTGAGCCAGAAAGCCGATTTTGCGCTGCCATTGGCCCTGAGCGGTAATAAAGTCCACCGTCACCCAGCCCCTAACTGCTAGCAGATCTTCCCCCACCGGCTGCCCGTTGATATTCAACAACCAGTCACCCTGGCGCAGGCCCAGCCACTCGGCAAAACTGCCCGGCTGGGTGGCCAGTACCTGCCAGCCCCGTTCCGCAGTGGATTGCCAGCGCGGTTTGCCTGCCATTTCCTCCCGGGGACTGGCGTGCACCACCAGTTCATGTCCCAGGGGACTGAACAGGGCTGCCAGCGGCAATAGCCCGGGATAAAAACTGGCCAGCCAGGTCAAACCGCCCAGCACCAGACTGAAACCGGCTAACTGCCAGGCTGTACGCCGTGCCCGCTGCCAGGGCAGCCGGGTCAGAGCCAAATCGCTATAGCCAAGAGCAGCCAGCAATGGTAAAAGATAGAAATCAGCGCCGGATTGAACCCAGATCACCAGGGGAATGGGCCAGAAAGCCTGAAGATAAAAGCCTCCCACCGTACCCTGGCGGGGATGGGCCACAGTAATGGGCGCCGCATAACGGGCCCCGGTAAACCAGATCAGCACTGCCTCCAGCAGATGCAGGACAGCTACCAGGTACATCAACTGGACACCATTGACTTCAGGCCAGCCCCAGAGCAGGTTGCTCAGAGTTAGTATCCCGGCAGCATAGGAAAAACATAAAAAGCGGTGATGGAATAACATCAGAATCAAAGCCAGGGGCCAGAGCCACTGTACTCCCAGACTATCAATATCAATGCCCAGGCCCAGCAGCAACCAGCTGCCCAGGATTCCGCCAGCCAAACCCCAGAGGGCCTGGCTGGCCAGGGCTTTGCTATAGGCCAGTAAACCGGCCCTATCCCCGAAATAGCGTTTAAATTGCTTTTTTTGGAGAAGAAAGAGGAGAACCAGGATAATCAGTACTGAAGCGGGGGCTTCAAAAGGGATGAGCAAGACCTGTTTGGCAATAACCCACAGGTCAGATACATCAACCAGCATCAAAATGCCCCCTTTCCCCTCGTAAATTAATACAGTTTAGCCCGGATTATTTCCTTGGCTTTGGCTAGCTGCAGGTCCTCCCCGTTTTCCGGCTGTTCTACAACTATATCAGGAGTGATTCCCTTTTTGTGAATATCTCTGCCTTTGGGAGTAAAATATTTGGAAGTAGTCAATTTAAGACCAGTGGTGTTATCGATGGGATAAATAGTCTGAACAACCCCTTTACCAAAGGTCCTGGTCCCAACCAGTACCCCAGCTTGATAATCCTGGATCGCACCAGCAACTATTTCCGAAGCACTGGCACTGTTGCCATTGACCAGTACCACCAGAGGTAAATTGAGTTTGCCGGCATCGGATTCCTCGACCTGTACTACTCCCTTCCGGTCACGGATGGTTACCACCGGCCCCTTGCCAATAAACTGGTCAGCAACTTTGACAGCAGCGGTCAACTCACCCCCGGGGTTATCCCTGAGGTCGAGAATTATGCCTTTATAATCCCCTTCGGTTTTCAGATCATTCAGGACCTTGACCAGCTCATCACCGGTATGCTCATTGAACATGCTGATGCTGATATAAGCCACCGGCAGGTCTGGCAATAATTTACCATCCACACTGGGAACATTGATAATCTCCCTGGTCAGAGTAAACTCCAGGGGTTTGCTTTCATTCTTGCGTACAACCGTGATTTTTACCGTTGTACCAGGCTTGCCCCTAAGCAGCTGCACAGCCCGCTCAATATCCATATCCAGGGCATCTTCTCCGTTAATTTTGGCAATCACATCCCCGGCCTTAATGCCAGCCCGGTAGGCAGGAGTCCCTTTAATGGGCGCAATTACTGTAATATGTTTGTCTTTTACGGCCACCTGGATACCGACCCCGCCAAATGCCCCGGAAATCTGTTCCTGCAAATGTTTAAAAGTTTTGCTATCCATGTAAACAGAATAGGGATCATCCAGCGCCTCAACAATGCCTTTGGCTGCTCCCTCCACCAGACGCCCGCTATTCACTGGTTCAATATAATTTTCTTCTACCAGGTCAACTACCTGTAATAAATGGCGTACTTCTGTCCAATTCTGCACTATGGCAAATAGAAAGGGCAATGCCACCAGACCTACCACACTGAGGAAGACCATGATAATCAGAATTATTCTTTTCAGCGCTTTCAAGAACCAGTTCACCTCCAATACTTCACAACTACTATACTACAATACCGGGCAAGAAAAAACAAGAAAGGGCCAGATTTGACCCTTTCGCAAATTCTTACACATATCCCAGCGGATTGACCGGTTCTCCATTTTTTCGCACTTCAAAATGCAGATGGGGACCTGTGCTGCGGCCAGTACTGCCCACCAGACCAATGGTTTCGCCCTTACTAACCTGCTGCCCTACACTGACACTGCGGGCTGACATGTGGGCATAAAGGGTGCTGATGCCACCCCCATGGTCGATGATCACCACATTGCCATATCCGCTCATCCAGCCTGAATAAATCACTTCCCCATCCTGGGCCGCTACAATGGGTGTGCCCTGGGGAGCGCCGATGTCAATACCCCGGTGGAAACGGGCTTCCCCGTAAATGGGATGTACGCGCCAGCCGAAACCGCTGGTAATCCGCCCATGCCCAGGCACCGGCCATTTCATTGCCCCTTCCCCGCGCGGGGTATTCTGCTGATTTTCCTGCCGCTTTCTTTCTTCCCGAATGCGGATAATTTCCGCTACCTTGCGGCTTTCTTCCTCCTCCAGGCGCTCAATTTCCTCCTGGAACTTGTCCAAATTGGCTTCTGCCTGTTGTTTTAACTGTTCATGTTCCGCCTCTTTGGCCAGGCTTTCTTCTTTCTTAGCTTCTGTGGCCTGTTTTAATTCAGCCACTTTTTGTTTACGCTCCAGCAAACTCTTTTTCTTGGCCTTAATCTCATTTTGCTTGGCTTCAATCTGTTCCACCAGCTGCCCGTCCTGCTGGATAATGGCCTGCATGTAGTCAACTCTGGTTAAAAAGTCAGAGAAATCCTCAGCGGATAGTAGCACTTCCAGATAGCTGACCGCCCCGTTTTCATAAAGGTCCCGCAAGCGGTTGTTAAGCTGTTCCACCTGTTCATTCAGTTCCTGGTTGGCCTGAGCCAGCTCCTCTTCCGCTGCCGCTATCTGCTCTTCCAACGTCCGGATAGTCTTCTCCTTGGCCTGAATATCTTCCTGGAGATTATCTATTTCCGATTTAACCCGGTCGATAGCATCGGCCAGGCGTTTGATTTCTTCTTCAGTGGCATCCTTTCTCTTTTCTAATGTCTTTTTCTGGGCCCTGATTTTATTAAGTTCCTTGATGGCCTTTTGCTCCCGACTGCGGCTGCTGTCAGCCCCAAAAGCACTGCTTACCGTAGTAAGAGTCAGTACGGATATTAGCAGTAACGAAACCAGACGACGCAATTTAATCCCTCCCCCATCAGACATGTAGATAGCGGCGAACAGCTATAAAGCTACCTGACACCCCCAGTAAAACCCCTGCTCCCAGCAGGCCCTCAAACACCAGGGCCAGCTGCCGCCAGTCCCGGGTCAGGGGCAAGGTGGGCAGGGAAACAGTTACCGTTTCCAGCAAAGAGGTATAGGAAAAATAAAGAATTCCCACAGCTACTCCGGCCCCAATCAGCCCGATTACCAGCCCTTCCAGAACAAATGGCAATTTGATAAACCAGTTGGTTGCCCCCAGGTATTTCATGATATTGATTTCCTTGCGGCGGGCGAAAACAGTCAACCGAATAGTAGTGTAAATCAGAAAGACTGACGCCAGGGACAGGAGTCCGATCAAGACTGAACCGGCCACTCGAACCCAGTTAGTAATAGCAAACAGCTTTTCTACTACACCCTGGCCATATTTAACCTTGTCCACTCCAAACATGGTCTCTATCTCCTGGGCCGCTGGCTTAACCTGCTCGGGTTTTTGCATCTTCACCCGATAAACATCAGGCAAAGGATTTTGTCCCTTGATCGCTTCCAGCACCCCGCGGCGATCGGAGAAATTTTCTTTAATCTTCTCCAGGGCCTGTTCCTTGGAAACAAAATCCACTTCCTTGACTCCCGCCAAATTTCGTAATCGCGTCCCCAGTTCTTCCACCTGTTCCCGGGGTAAATCTTTTTTGACAATTACCGAAATTTCCACCTGAGATTCCAGATGGGTGGCCACCGAATTGGTATTCAACACAACCAGCAGAGCCGCCCCTAAAATCAGCAAAGCGATAGCAACCGTACCGGCAGAAGCCGCTGCCAGCCAGGCGTTACGGCGCAGGGAGACCATGGCTTCCCCGGCCAGGTAGCCCATGGTCCTAATCTTCATAGCCATATACTCCTTTCTCCTCATCGCGGACAATCTGCCCGTTTTCCAGAGCCACCACCCGTTTTTGCATCATATTTACCATTTCTTTATCATGGGTGGCCATGAGAATGGTTGTCCCCAGTTTGTTGATATCAGCCAGCAGTTTCATAATCCCCAGCGATGTATCGGGGTCCAGGTTACCGGTAGGCTCGTCTGCAATAACCATCAGGGGGTTGTTGACCATGGCCCGGGCAATAGCTACCCGTTGCTGTTCTCCACCGGACAATTCCCGGGGAAAGGAATTTTCTTTTCCCTTCAGGCCCACCAGTTCCAGCATGCCTGGTACCAGCCGCTTGATTTCTTTTCCGGACGCCTCCGCCACCCGCAAGGCAAAGGCCACATTTTCAAAAACCGTTTTATCCTGTAACAGGCGGAAATCCTGAAAAACCACCCCGATTTTCCGCCGCAAATAAGGCACCTCACTGTTTTTCATGCGCACAATGTTTTTACCATTGATATAGATCTGGCCCCTGGTGGGATTTTCCTCTCTGGTCAACAGTTTCAGTAAAGTGGATTTCCCCGCCCCGCTGGGTCCGACCAGAAACACAAACTCCCCTCTGCCGATTTTAAGGGTCAGATCATGCAGGGCTTTGACACCATTAGGATAAATTTTGGATATATTGTAAAGTTCAATCACCTAATTTCCCTCCTACAGGCATTCCCTGAAAAATATTCGACACCGGGTAGCAAATTCCTTCCCGGTGTCGATGAAATAAATTTCCTGTGTTATAATGATATTATTATAATTAATATTTTCAATTAAGATGTTCAGGAGTGGTCGAACTTTGCTGCAATCCAACCGTTCCATCAAAATACTGGCATTGCTTTATTTTATAATTGGTATTATTTTTCTGACCCAGCATCTGTCCTTCTGGTACCAGCCCCTGAGCAACGAATTGCTCCTATTATTCCTGGCTGCAGGAATTACCACTTATTTATCAGCCCTTAATCTGGGGGTAACATTCAACCTGGTGAGCGGTCTGGATTTTATCTGTTTTTACTTTTTCGGTCCGGCAGCCCTGGTCTGGCTGGGAACAGCAGAAGTTGTTATTGACAATATCAGCCGCAGGGATGGCTGGGTCAAACTGTTGTTCAATCTGGGACAGACGGCAATCTTCCTGACCCTGACAACTACCATCCTGCAAACCCTGAATCAACCTTTCCTATTACCGATATTCATTAACTTTCTATTCTTTTATTTAATCTCTACTGTATTAAATGGACTGCTTTACCTGCCATTGCTTTTACTAAGCGGGCAATATTATTCTTCCTTGCTCGGGAATATTAGCTCAACTTTGTTATTTTCCTTACCCTTTTATTATCTGATTTTTGCTGCCTATCAGGCCGGTCCTACGGAAACCCTGATCCTGGTACCTGCTTTCCTTTATCTGATCAAAAAACTGTTACAACCCACTTTGCCTACAACTCAGCCTGAAGTTCTGGATAATAATGTACTCCTTTATTCACGAAAACACTTATTCTATACTCTGGCCCAATTAGCCCAGAAGAAGCAGTCTTCCCACTGGATTACCCTGCTGGAATTGCCGGACTACAGGGATATTGAAGAAATCCACGGCAGTCTAGCCGCTGAAGATGGATTGCGCCAGTTTGTCCGCTCCCTGTATAAGTCCAATACCAGAATAACTGTCTACCGCTATACCAGCAATCAGCTGGCTATTTTGAGTATGGACCAAATAAAACAACCAGCTGCTGAGCCTCCTTGTCTGGTAGCCACGTTAGCTTTCACTCCCGCTTTGATTTCAGTAGAGGAAATTCTGGATCAGCTGGAACAAAAGCTGGGGGAGTTGCGTCAGGAATATCAGCAGGAAAAAGAAAAACAATTGCAACAGTCCATTCGCCTGGCCACTATTGGCCAGCTGGCCGCCGGTATTGCCCATGAAATCCGTAATCCTCTGACCACTGTCAGCGGCTTTTTGCAGTTACTGGAATGGGGCAGGGAATTACCTGTTGATACGATTAAGATGATGGAGGAAGAACTAGACCGCGTTAACCAGCTGGTTACAGGGTTACTTTATTTATCCAATCCATCCCTGGAACATAAACAAAGGGAAAAGCTGAATTTGAATGAGCTAGTGACCTCAACAGTAGAACTGGTTAAGCCGGAACTTTTACTGCGGGAAATCGAATTGAAAATAGAACTGGATCCCGGTCTGCCTGAGCTTTATCTAAATGCTGCCCAAATTCGGCAGCTGCTTATCAATTTGCTGCAAAATAGCTACCTGGCTGTGGAAAGTAAAGGCTGGATTAAAGTGAAAACCGGTCAGGACCAGGCCCATGTTTTTCTGACCGTACAGGATAGCGGACCTGGCATTGAGCCTGATAAGCGGGAGCTGGTTTTCCAGCCATTCTTTACAACCAGGCCCAATGCGATTGGACTGGGCCTGACTATTTGCCAGCAAATTGCCGCCAATCATAATGGTCAACTGGAACTGGCATCTGAAAGTGACTATACTACATTTATCCTTAAGTTGCCACTGTTTTTAAACATTGTTAGCTAGTGGAGGCTATTTAGCGATGAAATTAGCCTGGTATGCCAAGTTGTATATTTTAATGTTGTTTTTTGCCGGAATACTTTCATTTTTTTACAACTTAAAGCCATTTCATATAGATTTTAATTTTGTAGCATTGTTTTTTTCAGCTATTGTAGTCTCATATATTGGTGTTTTGCCTTTAAAAAATTCAATTAATTTAGTTTCTATACTCTTTCCAGTAATATATTTTAACTATGGAATTATCCCGGTAATAATTCTAGATATAGTTTCAATATTTTTGGATAAATTGATTAATCGTTCAGTATACGTTATCTTTTTTAATATAGGCCAGCTTATTATTTCTAATTTAGGAACTGATTTTTTATACAAGTTAATGAAAGTCTATTTACCAAATTTTGAGCTATTTCACATTATATTTTTTATTAGTGTTTATATAATTATTAATAATATATTAGTTATTTCTATTCTTTGCTGCAGATATTTTCCATAAAAATTTAATTACTGAGTTAGCTACAATTTATAGTCTCTGTATGCCAATCTACATCATTATTTTTTATTCATATAAGTCAAGCCCTTTAATTACGATAATTCTATTCCCATTAATACTTTTTTTCGCAAAAAAAATGTTTCTCAAAAAAATTAAAATCGTTTTTGAAAATGAACTATTGGAAAGTAGATCTTTTCTCTATTCGCGGCAATTCATTTTTCAATTTTTTGTAGACGATAACAACACAGTAAATACTTATTGGTTATACTTAATCGAAGAAATTCCTTCAAAAAATCCACCATCTCAACAAATTAATAATAATTTTATTAAAAATTTACGTAATATTTGTGGTCCACAAATTTATTGTCGTTATACTAATAATCGAATCTTAATAATAAGTAAATTTTCCTTATCGGAAAAATTAATTAATGCTAACTTACAATTTATAGAAATGATACTGGATAAAAGAAAAAATAATCTTGAAAACACTTTAAATGACATGGAACAAAAACTAAACCAGCTTACCAGAAAATCCGCCAAACAACGGGAAATTGCTCTCAGCAATTCAGTGCGCCTGGCCACCATCGGGCAGCTGGCTGCTGGCCTGGCCCATGAAATTCGCAACCCCCTTACTGCTGTTAAAGGCTTTCTACAGCTTTATAGCCTGGGCAACAAACTGGATACTGAAACTATACAGCTAATGAAAACCGAACTCAATCGTATCAACCAGCTGGTCACTGACCTGCTTTATCTTTCCGCTCCTCTCACTGAGCCAAAAAATAAGGAGCAGCATGACCTCAACCAGCTGGTCTGTGAGGTAGCTGAGTTGCTTAAGCCGGAACTCAAGACAGGTGTCCAGTTGAAATTACAGCTTGCTACCCTGCCGCCGGTAGCCATGGATTGCAACCAGATCAAACAGGTCATTCTCAACCTGGTTCAGAATGCCCTTCATGCCGTTTCTAACAGCCAGGGCGAAGTGCTTCTGGAAACTGTTCGGAACGGTCCACAGGTTATAGTGCGGGTAAGAGACAACGGTCCTGGTATTCCTCCTGACTTGCAGGAGCGCATTTTTGACCCTTTCTATACCACCAAAGAATACGGTACCGGTCTGGGACTCACCATCTGTCGCCAGCTGATAAACGCTCATGGCGGTCAAATCCGGATAGATAGCCATCCTGGCCGGACGCTAGTGGAATTTACTCTCCCTCTAAGCTGAAAAGGCTCCTCCTGCATAGCAGGAAGAGCCTTTTTTATAAGTGAACCACCTGTTCCTGTTGTAGAGAAGCAAAGCAGGCTTCCAGTAATCGAGCCTGTTCGATCAGCCGGGACATTGCAGCCCCGTCATTGTCCTCTGTTCGCAAGTTAGCATGATAAACCTGTAGCTGCAACAGATAGGGATCGCCTTGATAGACTTCCTCTTGTTGTTTGCCCCCGGCATCAGTGAACAGGATGATACCCTGGCCGCCGGCTTTATCGGGGCGAAAGGCCCGGGGTAACGTGATCGTTCCCCGTTCGCCGAAAATCTCACAATAATCGCTAAAGGGCTGTTGAAAGCTGAATTGTAATTGGGCTAGAATACCCTTTTCCAGCTTCAAATTGACAGCCGCTGCTATGTCTATTTTGTACTCAGGGTGAAAGACTCCAGTAGCATAAATCTCCTCAGGTTTCATCCCGAGTAGGAAATTCAAGGCATCGAGACAATAGCAACCGATATCAAACAGACAGCCTCCGCCCAATTGTGGATCTAAACGGATATTTTTCTTTTCCCAATTCATAAGATAGCTGAAACCAGCGCGAAAGTATTTGACCTCTCCAATCACACCCTGGGCCAGAAGCATCTTTACCCTCTGAAGCTGCGGATGGTAGCGATACATAAAAGCCTCTGCCAGAAAAACCCCATTCCGTTTACAGACTGAAACCATCTCCTCGGCATCAGCAGCTGTTAAAGCCAGGGGTTTTTCACACAGGATATGTTTTTTCGCTGCTGCGGCCCGAATTACCCACTCTTTATGCAGAGCGTTAGGCAGGGGTATATAGACTGCATCTATTTCGGGGTCCTGCAGTAGTTCCTCATAACTGGAATATACCCTCTTACTGCCCAGCTGCCGGGCCTGTGCCTGCCCTTGTTGACTGGAGCTAGCAACTGCCAGAAGTTCACCATCCTCAGTAACGTGCAAAGCAGGAATGAATTTTTCCCTGGCAATACGGGCCATGCCCAGGATACCCCAGCGAATTCTTTTTATTTTCCTTCCCTCCGTTTCAGGACCCGGAATGCTGCTGCTCTTATAGCTTCTGCAGTCAAACCATATTTTTGCAGAAGTTCGGCCGGTTGTCCCGACTCGCCAAAAGTATCTTTAATCCCTACCCTTTCCACCGGGACAGGATAATGCTCAGCCAGGGCCTCGGTAATAGCGCTGCCCAGACCACCAATGATACTGTGCTCTTCTGCAGTTACTACCGCTCCTGTTAACCGGGCAGCCTGAACCACAGCCTCAGCATCCAGCGGCTTAATGGTGGGCACATTGATGACCTGGGCCTCAATACCGTCAGCTGCCAGGTTTTCTGCAGCATTCAGGGCTTCGGCGACCATGATACCACAGGCAAAAATGGTTACATCCCGACCTGGGCGCAGTTCATAGATTTTGCCGATTTCAAAGCGATAGTTATCCGCATTGACCTGAGGTACTGCCGAGCGGCCAAAGCGGAGATAAACCGGGCCCTGATGGACAGCAGCTGCAAATACTGCCTGCTCCGCTTCTATGCCATCAGCAGGTACAATCACTGTCATTCCTGGTAATACCCGCATCAGGGCTATGTCCTCCACCGTCTGGTGGGAACCCCCGTCCTCGCCAACGGTGATCCCTGCATGAGTAGCGGCAATCTTAACATTCAGCCTGGGATAGGCGATGGAGTTACGAATCTGTTCAAAGGCTCTGCCGGTAGCAAACATAGCGAAAGTACTGGCAAAAGGAATTTTTCCGGCAGCGGCCAGACCGGCGGCAATACCCATGAGATTTTGTTCAGCTATACCAACATTGAAAAAACGTTCCGGAAACACTTTGGCAAAGTCTGCTGTCTTGGTGGATTTAGACAAATCAGCGTCCAGGACCACTACCGCAGGATTCTGGGCTCCCAGCTGGGCCAGCGCTTTCCCATAAGCTTCTCTCGTAGCAATTTTACTCATCTGTCTTCCTCCTCATCAAGCCAATTCAGCCAGTGCTGCTTCAACTTGTTCCGGTTTGGGAGCAGTACCATGCCAGCCTACCTGGTTTTCCATGAAGGAAACCCCTTTACCCTTAATGGTTCTGGCTATGATAATTGTCGGCTGCCCCTTGGTCTGCCGGGCCTGAGCCAGGGCCCCGATTATGGCCGTAATATCATGGCCATCAATCTCCAGGACGTGCCAGCCAAAAGCCCGCCACTTCTCGGCAACTGGTTCGGAATTCATCACTTCGCAGCAGGGCCCATCTATCTGCAGACCGTTATAGTCCAGAATAGCGCACAAATTATCCAGCTTGTAATGAGCAGCAGCCATGGCCGCTTCCCAGACCTGTCCTTCCTGGATTTCTCCGTCACCTAGCAGGGCATAGACCCGCCAGGCAGCCTGATCCAGTCTTGCCGCCAGAGCCATGCCTACGCTGACTGAAAGTCCCTGTCCCAGAGAGCCAGTAGACATTTCTACTCCGGGCAGTTTTTTCATATCAGGGTGACCCTGTAAGCGGGAATTAATGCGACGCAGGGTTAACAGCTCTTCTTTGGGGAAGAAGCCCTTTTCCGCTAGAGCCGCATAGAGAACCGGGGCAGCGTGGCCTTTACACAGTACAAACCTGTCTCGTTCTGGCCAGTGAGGTTGGGCCGGGTCTACCCGCATTTCATGGAAATAAAGGGTAGCCACGATATCCGCAGCCGAAAGGGAGCCGCCGGGGTGTCCGGACTGGGCCGCTCCGATCATACGGATTATTTGACGGCGCATTTCTTTGGCTTTTTCCGCTATCAACCTGACATCTGCCTCTACCATTGTCATCATGCAAAGCCCTCCATTAGTTGAATTTTTTAAATCCTTCGCCCAGAACTTCGTGTACATCTGTAACAATCACAAATGCCTGCGGGTCGGTTTCATAGACCACCTCTTTCAGCCGGCTGACCTCGGATTGACTGACAACAGATAAAAGGACATGCCGACTGATGCCCGTATAGGCTCCTTTACCAGCCAGAGAAGTTACGCCCCTGTCCAGGCGGGTCATAATGTTGCAGGCAATTTCCTCACTGTGATCTGAAATAATAAAAGCTGCTTTCGCCGAGATTATTCCTTCCTGGACCAGATCAATTACCCGGGCTGCCACAAAAACCGTAATCAGCGCATAAAGGGCTTTTTCTACCCCAAAAACCAGGGTCGCCCCCAGGATAACCAGCCCATCAATAAACAACAGAATCTGCCCCAGCGGTAAACCTACAAATTTATGTAATAAGGCCGCCAGTTCATCGGTACCACCGGTACTGCCCTTGCTGCGAAAAACCAGACCAATCCCCGCCCCGGTTACCACTCCGCCATAAAGGCTGGCCAGAAGCAAATTGCTGGTTGCCGGCTGAAGATAGGGAGTAAGCAAATCAACAAAAATAGGCAGGGTAAGGGCACCCAGGAATGTGCGAGCTGCAAAACCCCAGCCCAGAGCCAGCGTACTGGCAATAAACAGGGGAATTTCCATGGCCAGCATCGAGCGGCCAACCGGAAAACCAAACAGCTTATTGAGGATAATGGCGATCCCGCTCACACCTCCGGCTGCAATCTGGTTGGGGGCCAAAAACCAGACTATCCCGGCAGCAGTGATCAGAGAGCCCAGCAGGGTGCCAAGGGATTGCAATATGAATTTGCTTTTTCTCCAGGTTGTCAAGTTATCACCTCATTTAATGTTATCCCCCAAAAGGAAAGGGGAAATGCACTTTCCCCTTTCCCCTCTCTCTATTCCTTGCGCTGGCGGGCCTGTTGAATAAGATAAGCACTGATAAATTCATCGATTTCTCCATCCATTACTGCCTCAACATTGCCGATTTCCACATTGGTTCGATGATCTTTAACCAGACGATAGGGTTGAAAAACATAGGAACGAATCTGACTCCCCCAGGCGATATCCTGTTGCTCTCCCCGTAAGGCTGCCAGTTTGGCTTCCTGTTCCTTCAGTTTCAGGTCCAGGAGTTTGGCCTTTAGCATTTTCATTGCCTTGGTGCGGTTGCTGATCTGACTGCGCTCGCTCTGGCACTGTACCACGATGCCAGTAGGAATATGGGTAATTCGCACAGCCGAGTCGGTTTTATTGACATGCTGTCCCCCCGCTCCCCCGGACCGGTAAGTATCGATGCGCAGATCCTCAGGGTTAATTTCAACCTCAACTTCATCTTCCACTTCCGGTATGACATCCACAGAAGCGAAAGAGGTATGCCTGCGCCCGGAGGCATCAAAGGGGGAGATGCGCACCAGGCGGTGCACCCCTTTTTCTGCCTTTAGATAACCATAAGCATGAGGGCCACTGATTTCCAGGGTAGCACTTTTGATACCCGCTTCATCTCCCGGCAATAAATCCAAAACCTCCACTTTATATCCCCGGTTTTCGGCCCAGCGGGTATACATCCTGAGCAGCATCTGACACCAGTCCTGGGCCTCTGTACCACCGGCACCGGCATGCAGACTGAGCAGAGCATCATTCTGATCATAGGGTCCGGAGAGCAAAACCTCCAGCTCTTTCTTTTCCACCGCCCGGGTCAGCTGCCGGACAGCCTGGGCTACTTCTGCCTCCATCTCTTCCAGGTCTTCTTCCGTTGCCAGCTGGTAGAGGGTCCAGGCATCTTCCCATTCCCGGTATAAGTCCTGGAATTCCCGAATTTGTTCCTGTAAGGAAGTAATCTGTTGCATCAGTTTTTGCGCTTCCTCCGGCTGGTCCCAGAAATCCGGAGCCATTGTTTTCGGTTCCAGTTCCTTCAAACGAGCTTCTTTACCAGCCAGGTCAAAGAGAAACCCTCATTTCTTCCAGTCTTTCCTGCAATTCTTCCAGTGGGCGCTTCCAGTCACCCAGCATGTTATGCACTCCTTCCACAGCAGCGTTTATATTTCTTGCCACTGCCACAGGGGCAGGGATCATTGCGGCCTACTGTCTTTTCACCTCTTACCGGTGCTTTGGGCTGGTCCTGGTAGAGATTTTCCTGGACATCCTGGCGTTCCTCCGGTTCCTCTACCACGGTAAGGCGATAAACATAGCGGACCACATCTTCTTTAATGCTTTCAATCATGTTCTGGAACATTTCATAGCCTTCAAACTTGTACTCAACCAGCGGGTCTTTTTGACCATAGGCTCTGAGACCAATGCCCTGGCGCAGCTGGTCCATGGCATCTAAGTGGTCCATCCATTTTTCGTCTACAACCCGCAGCATGATAATGCGTTCCAGCTCCCGCATGGTCTCCTGGCCCAATGCCTTTTCCTTGTTTTCATAATAAGCCAGGGCCGCTTCCAGCAGCTGGCGGCGGATTTCTTCCCGCCCAACATCCTGCAGAGCTTCCACAGTCAGATTATGCTCTGGCAGATAGAATTGCTCACTGTAGCGTAACAACCCGGCCAGATCCCACTCTTCCGGATGGACACCGGCATTGCAGTAGATATCCAGGGCCCGGTCGATCAGGTCCTCCACCATGCCCAGCACTGTTTCCCGCAGGTTTTCCCCGAACAGCACCCGGCGCCGCTGTTCATAAATCACTTCCCGCTGCTGGTTCATAACATCATCATATTCCAGCACGTGTTTACGAATTTCGAAGTTACGGGCTTCCACCCGCTTCTGTGCTGTTTCCAGGGAACGGGTGACCAGAGGATGTTCGATAGGTACATCTTCTTCCATCCCCAGCTTGTCCATTAAGCCAGCTATATTATCTGAACCGAATTTACGCATTAAGTCATCTTCCAGAGACAGATAAAAGCGGCTGCTCCCCGGGTCTCCCTGCCGGCCAGCCCGTCCCCGCAGCTGGTTATCGATTCGGCGGCTCTCATGCCTTTCTGTCCCGATAATATGCAGGCCACCTAACGCCACTACCTTTTCCTGTTCGGCATCGGTTTCCCGTTTGGCTTCCTCATACAGCCTTAAGAAATGCTCTCTGGCCTCCAGCACTTCGGGAATATTGGGCGGCACCTTTTCCGCTGCCAGATGGACGATTCTTTCATCATAACCCATTTGCCGCAGGCGCTGTTTAGCCAGAAACTCCGGGTTACCCCCCAGCAAAATGTCGGTACCCCGACCAGCCATATTGGTTGCAATCGTTACCGCCCCCAAACGACCGGCCTGAGCTACTATCTCTGCCTCTTTTTCATGGTATTTGGCATTCAGCACCTGATGCGGTACTCCGCGCTTGCGCAGCATCTCACTCAGCATTTCCGATTTTTCAATGGAAGTAGTACCAACCAGAACTGGCTGTCCGGTACGGTGGCGTTCCACTATTTCCTCAACAACAGCCTTGTATTTGGCCTTTTCAGTTTTAAAAATCAAATCCGGCAAATCCACCCGGCGGTTGGGCCGGTTGGTGGGTATGACCACTACATCCAGGTTGTAGATCTTGCGGAATTCCATTTCTTCCGTTGCCGCTGTACCGGTCATACCCGCCAGCTTTTTGTACATGCGGAAATAGTTCTGGAAGGTAATGGTAGCCAGTGTCTGGCTTTCTCGCTCTATTTTTACCCCTTCCTTGGCCTCAATGGCCTGGTGCAGGCCATCACTGTAGCGGCGGCCAAACATCAGGCGCCCGGTAAATTCATCCACGATGATGACTTCCCCATCTTTTACCACATAATCCCGGTCCCGCTTCATCAAGGCCTTGGCCTTGACGGCATTGTGCAGGTGGTGGGTTAACTCCGTATGGTCATCTTCGTAGAGGTTATCCACTCCCAGCATTTTCTCTACTTTCTCGATGCCTTTTTCCGTCATGGCAATAGTATGAGCCTTTTCATCTACGGTATAGTCTTCATTTTCCACCAGCTTTTCGGCAATGCGGGCAAAAACATAGTAGAGGTCAGTTGCCTTGTCCCCGGCTCCGGAAATGATCAGGGGCGTCCTGGCCTCATCTATCAAAATGGAGTCCACCTCATCCACAATGGCATAATTCAAGGGCCGCTGTACCATATGGTCAGCGTGCATAACCATATTATCCCTTAGATAGTCAAAACCGAATTCATTATTGGTACCATAAGTAATATCCGCAGCATAGGCTCGCTTCCGTTCCGCATAATCCAGGCCGTGAACAATCAAGCCAACTTCCAATCCCAGGAAACGATAAACCTGACCCATCCATTCCGAGTCCCGCCTGGCCAGATAGTCGTTTACAGTGACTACATGAACCCCCTTGCCCTCCAGGGCATTGAGATAGGCAGGTAAAGTAGCAACCAGGGTTTTTCCTTCCCCGGTTCGCATCTCCGCAATCTTCCCTTGATGCAATACCATACCGCCGATAAGCTGCACATCAAAATGGCGCATCCCCAGAACCCGTTTGGACGCTTCGCGAACAACCGCAAAAGCCTCTGGTAAAAGGTCATCCAGACTGGCCCCACTGGCCAGCCGTTGTTTAAATTCACCAGTCCTGGCCGCCAGTTCTTGATCAGACAGTTTTTCCATTTCCGGCTCCAAACCGTTAATTACATCCACCACTTTGCGCAATTTCTTAATCTCTCTGGCATTATCGTCTAGTAAGTTTTTTAAAAAATTTAATACCACTCCGTTTGCCCCCTTATAATAACGAAGGAACCCACAAGGGTCCCTTTTGCCTGAACTCTTGCAATATATAATTTTATCATTACCTCAGGATTGACGCAACTTTCAGCTGCTTTTTTTCCGGCCACTGCCCACCATTCCTTCAGCAATAATCCAGAAAAGACCTACCGCCAGCAAGACATCACCAATGCTGAAAACTTCATTCAATCCGGGAATATAAAAAATGTCTCCCAGAAAAGGCAGGGCATCATCTACCTGCAACAGACGGTGGGTACCATCTTCATAGAGGGCCAGCCTCTCCTTGACATGGGCCGGTAAAAAGCGGCCACTGACCGGCATATAACCACCATTAAACAGAATCACCAGGAAGTTAAGAAACAAGCCCAGTCCCAGTATTCTGACCCCAATCAAATGCCGGTTAAGATAGAGCCAGTAGAAAAGAAAAAAATAACTGACCACATGGACCCAGCCCCCCCAGAGAATAACAGGATAAAATCGGGCCCGGGCCAGAATATCCAGCAGAAATTGCAGGGCGAAGGCAATCACCACCAGCATCAATCCCCGTAATTCCAGTTCACCCAGTCTGGCCAGGCTGCCCCGGCGCAGCCAGCCAAAAATCAAGGCAGCCACCAGTGCCATCCAGAACACTTTTATTCCTCCCTCCACCACCCGGAAATAATCAGGTCCACCAGTTTGGGGTCAATCAGCTTGCCTTTCTCCGAGGCGAGGATTTGTTTAATTTCCTCTCTGTTTTTACCCTGAACTAACAATGTATCAACAAAATCAGCTACATGCAAGATGCGTGCAGCTAATTCAATTTTCTCTCCCTGTAAACTAAAGTAACAGTTAGCCCCATCATAGCGCAGATGGTGCATCCCTACCCAGCGGCTGACATCAACCAGAAAAGGAATGCGCTCCAGTATGCGCTGGCCAGCCAGCGCATGCGCATCCTGATCCAGCTCATCGCCTCTTAGAACCAGTTTACCGATATCGTGGTAGAGAGCAGCCCTCCGTAGCTTTTTGCGCTCCGGTTCTGTCATTCCCTTTTGTAAAGCCAGCCAGTCCGCCAGTTGGGCGACCCGCTGGTTATGGCCTTCCTTGCCGTCTACTGTGCGCTCGGTTATAGATGCCAGTACTTCCAGGGTCTGCAGCAACTGAACTTTCATGCGCCGGTAGCTGTAATAGGCATAGCCAGCCAGTGCGAGAGGAATTAGATAAAAACTAAGAAGCATCATCCCTTGTGTTATGCTGGTTTGCCATTTAACTGAGAGTAGAGCAATTGCAAGAAAACTGAATGATATTAAAAGCAAAGTTTCTCTATTTTTCGACAACAGATACCATAGAAAAAAGCCCTTCCCGTTGGCTTGGGACGGCTTTCTGCCTGATTGCATATAGCCTTACTCTCCTTGTTTCGCATTTAGCTCACTCCACTGTAAGGCTTTCTATGTACCGCATCTCAATTTATGTAAATGTCTATTCTTCCGCTTGTGCTGCTGCTATTTCACCCCTGGCTGCACCGGTTTCTATTTCCGTTAGTATTTGTTTTTCCCACTTCGGGGCTAACCGCTTTTCCCAGGCCTGCACAAATGCCTGAACCACCTGGCTGTCCAGTTCAGCACCACCGCATTTTTGCAGTTCCTGAATGGCCTCCCGGGGAGACCGTCCAGCCCGATAGACCCGGTTAGAAGTCATGGCATCAAAGCAATCTGCCACTGCAATGATTCTGGCACCCATGGGAATTTCCTCACCTTTTAGTCCATCAGGATAGCCGGAGCCATCCATGCGTTCATGGTGGTGGCGGACCATAAGATAAGCATCTCCCAGATTTTTGACCTGTTTGATAATCTCTGCCCATACTACGGCGTGGTCCTTGATGCGATTATATTCCTGGGGGCTAAGACGGGTGCTTTTGTTAAGGATAACATCAGGAATGGCAATTTTGCCAATATCATGGAGCAAAGCCATATAGCGCAAAGTCTCAATTTTATGTTCCGGCCAATCCAGTTCCCGGGCGGTTTCCACTGCAAATTCAGCTACTCGCTCGGAATGTCCTTTGGTATAGAGATCCTTGGCCTCAATAGCGGTAACCAGGGCCTGGACTGTGTCCAGGTACATTTGCCGGGTGTCCATGTAGAGTTTGAAGGAATGACGGGCCAGCATGAGGGGCAGGATGAAAAGAATTATCCCCACTGCCCCCCATGTTTCATAGATCTTGGCCATTAATATCCCCATAGGTGTAAGGGCTATAAAATTAGGTGCCACCCATTTAAAATTCAACATCCATATACCATATGGTTTCGCATTTTGGCTTAATGCTAAAACTATCGTAACCAGCGATAAATTGATAATAACATGACAAAAAGCAGCAATTATTGTCGCATATACTGCACCAAGCTTAATTAATCCAATTTTAATAATGCCTGAGAATGTTATTGAAATTATTAATTGACTAAAGTTAAAAAAAGTCTTAATTATTTTTTTGTTCTTTGATTTGAGGTGAATCAAGCATTCGCCTATAAAAACGGTAAAAATAGCAACGGGTAAATCAAATAAATATAAAATAGCAACAGTAAGAGCTATACTTACAGATACACTGCCACCTCTAGGCAAATGTACCGGAAACAACTCAATTATGAAATAAATCAGAGAAAAAATAATAGTATTAATTATTGTTTTCTGGCTGAAATTGATGCTATTAAGTGTATATAAAAGAATGACACCCGTTACTATACTCAAAATTACCACATACCAGTTTAAAAGCTTCGCTTTTATAGGCTCTTGCATAAACTCACCTCAATCGGTTCTAAAGAGTTACCATCTCGCGTTTGCCCCACCTACCAGTACAACAGCGATCAGAGCCAATACAACTTTCAGTACTTTTTGCATCGCGGTACACCTCCTTCTGTTTTTTTATTTCAGGTGACCGCTCCTCTCACTCTCATTTATGCCATGTCTCCCATCAAGGAGACGAATGGCCCTGTTTAGGGTTTAACCAGCAATGACAGACGCCGGTTTACGGCATTGAGGGTAGCCTTTACCACAGTCTCCCACTCATCAACCCGGACGTAGGCGGAACCAATCAAGGCCTCTTCCTCTTCCGGGGTAACCAGGGTCACAGCTACCACTGCGGCTTGCTTGCGTCCCAGATGAATGATGGCTACATCATCCACCGCGAAGGTGCAATTGCCGCGCAGATAGCGCTCCAGCGCATCCAGAGTGGCCTGAGCCACCAGGCGCAGTTTATTGTTATAGGCTCCCGGGCCCTGGGCTCGACCAAACATGGTATCATCACCGAGCTGAAGTTCCACTTCCGCCTTGGCTTGTACCCCTTCAGTAAACAGCTCAGCCCGTATCAGTTTGGGGCGAACCTCGGTGACGGGAATCTCTTCTTCATTAGCCATTTGAGCTACGGAAATTTTCTTGTGGTCCAGGGCCACGCCAAACTGGGCCATCACCGCCGATTCTATATCCCGCACCAGTTGTTTGGGGCTGCGGTTTTGCTTGGCCAGAACATGGACTTCCTGAACTTCACCGTATTCATTGGAAACTATTTTAGCAGAAACTACATCCTTTATCTGGCGAATAATAGCTTCAAATTCTCTGATCATTTCCGGAGTTACACCCATTTTCTATCATCCGTCCTCTCCTGGTATTCTCGCTCACTCTCGATTAGTGTAATATTTTCTACAAAATTTCAATTTTTCCTGCTTGTTAATTCAAAAAATACAACTTTTTTAAAAAAGGCCAGTCCCTGTGGACCGGCCTATTTCCTTACTGCCAAAACTTTAAAATTCAGGTTCGATCAGACCATATTTGCCATCGCGCCGCCGGTAAACCACATTCACCTCATTGGTATCTGCATTACGGAAAACGTAGAAGGAATGACCTACCAGATTCATTTGCAAAATGGCTTCCTCGACAGGCATCGGTTTGACCGCAAAGCGTTTGGTCTTGACCACACTGTCATCAATATCGGCTGTCTCCACATCAGCTGCCACTGGCTCCAGGGAAGCCAGGTTGCGCAGCTTTTTGCTGAGGCGGGCGCGATATTTTTGAACCTGACGTTCCAGCTTTTCCACCACCAGGTCGATAGAAGCATACATATCATTGCTGGCTTCCTCGCCGCGGATAATCATACCTTCAACGGGAATGGTCACTTCTACCCGATGCATGTTCTTTTCCACTACCAGAGTTACCTGCACATTCGTTATTTCACCCAGATATTTCTCCAGCTTACCAATCCGCTTTTCCACATAATCTCTGAGTGCGTCCGTTACTTCAATGTTTTTCCCCCGTACAACAAACTTCATAACAGTCACTCCTTTCTCGTCTGTAAGTATAATATTTTCTGTTTGCCTGTTAAAAAATCCTGCTAATTTAAAACAGAAAGTAGAAAATTTTTCTTACAGAACTTTGCTGAGAAAAGAGCGAGTCCGTTCCTGCTGGGGGTTCTGGAAAATCTGTTCCGGGGTTCCTTCTTCCACTATCCGCCCTTCATCCATAAAGATGACCCGGTCACCCACTTCCCGGGCAAACCCCATTTCATGGGTAACCACCACCATGGTCATCCCTTCCCGGGCCAGATCCTTCATTACGTTCAGTACCTCACCCACCATCTCCGGGTCAAGCGCAGAAGTGGGCTCATCAAAAAGCATTACTTTGGGCCGCATGGCCAGGGCCCGGGCAATCGCCACCCGCTGCTGCTGACCGCCGGAAAGCTGGTCCGGATAGGAATCGGCTTTGTCGGAAAGGCCGACTTTAGCCAGCAGTTCCCGGGCGATTTTTTCCGCTTCTGCCTTACTCTGCTTCCGAACCTGAATGGGCGCCAGGGTAATGTTCTGCAAAGCGGTCATATGGGGAAAAAGATTGAAGCGCTGAAAAACCATGCCCACTTCCTGGCGAATGGCATTGATGTTGGCCTTGGAGGTGAGAGGAATATTGTCCACGATAATTTCACCAGCAGTAGCTTCTTCCAGTTTATTGATACAACGCAACATGGTGCTTTTGCCGGAACCGGAAGGACCGATAACCACCACCACTTCCCCCTCCCGGACATGGAGGTTGATGTCCTTTAACACTTCCAGGTCACCGAAGCGTTTATAGAGGTTTTTAATGACGATCACTGACCCTCAACCTCCTTTCCATATAGGCCACCCACCGGGAAATGGTCATGGTCATGATAAGATAGATCACAGCAACTGCAATATAGATTTCAAAGAACTTGTATTCCCGGCCAGCTACGTTCTTGGCCTGCATCATCAATTCCGGCAAAGCGATGACGGAAACCAGGGATGAGTCCTTGAGCAAAGCTATAAATTCATTGCCCAATGGCGGAATTACCCGTTTAAAAGCCTGAGGAAGGATAACAAAACGCATTGCCTGGCCATAGGACATGCCCAGGGAGCGGGCTGCTTCCATTTGCCCTTTATCAATAGACTGAATACCGGCCCGGAAGATTTCCGCCACATAGGCACCGCTATTGAGGGTAAAGGCAAGAATACCGGAAAGAAAAGGATTAGGAACATATTCCCAGGAAGTTCCCTGGACCAGCTGGGGTATACCGTAATGGATGATCAAGATCTGTACCAGCAAAGGAGTTCCGCGGAAAAAGTCCACATAGGCAGCAGCTCCCCAGGACAGGACCCGCCAGTGAGACAGGCGACAGAGGGCCAGGAACAGGCCCAGGAAAGTGCCGAGGAACACTGAAACAATGGTCAATTCCAGCGTCAACCAGGTGCCCTGCAGCAAAACCGGCAGGTTACGCAGGGCAATGCCAAAATCCAAATCCAGCATACTTTTTCCTCCATCGATGAAAAAAGCAGGGAAATCCCTGCTTTTTATTTATTTTTAAACGCCAAAGTATTTTTTATACAGTTCGTCATATTTGCCGCTTTCTTTTACCTTCTTCAAACCTTCGTTGATTTTGTTCAACAGCTCGGTGTTTTCCTTTTTAACCGCAATACCATAGTTGTCTTCCTGCGGAAATTTGGGGTCAAAGTAAGTCACTTTAGCATTGGGGTTCTTTTTGATGAACTCCAGCACCACCGGGCTATCAGCCACTACAGCCTCAACCCCGCCATTAACCAGCTCAGTCAAAGCGGCCGGGGTAGTATCAAAAGTACGGATATCAGCCTTGTTCACACCGGGAATTTTTTCAGCAGCAAAATGACCGGTGGTATTGAGCTGAACCCCGATTTTTTTACCTACCAGGTCTTCAGGCTTGCTGTAAGGAGCCCCTTCCCTAATGGCAATATACTGAACAGCCTTGAAGTAAGAGTCAGAGAAGGAAACTTCCCTGGCTCTTTCCTCGGTAATGGTCATGGCTGAAATGACAGCATCAACACTACCACTCTTTAACCCGGGAATCAGGCCATCCCAGCCTATGTTTTTCATTTCCACTTCCAGACCAACGGCTTCACCAATGGCCTGCATTAATTCGGCATCGAAACCGACGATTTTGCCAGTACCTTCTTCTACATATTCGAATGGAGCATAAGCTGCATCAGTACCGACAACAATTTTCTGCTTGCCACCTTCATTTCCTTGTTTTTTCTCCTGGGTAGCCTGTCCGCCGCCACAACCGGCCAGAGTCAGCACCAGGCTGGCTGCAAGCAACATGGAAGCCAGCTTTTTGTAAAATACCATGTTATCAGTCCTCCAAAGCCTTGTATTTATTCTGTACGTTTTATAATTATACATCTGCCGTGCACAAAAATCAATAAAATTTTATGTTTATTCATCCCAAAAAGACAACCTTTGACCCTGCAATTATTGCCAGTAAGCGAAAAATACCAGCAAATTCCACGAAGTGTGCGCCAACCAGGGGTAAAAAATCGCCCTTTCCCTGTAAAAAAGCCAGAACAGGACCATCCCAGCCAGGGTAAAAGGCAAAAGCAACCAGCCACCACCATGAAAAGCGGCAAAAATCAGCCCATTCCCACAGGCTGCCGGCCAGAATGAGAACCGGTTTAGCAAAAAATTGCCCAGCAGACCGCGAAAGAAAATTTCTTCCACCAGTGGTCCCAGGCCAATCAAAGCCAGTGCCGGCCAGTACCAGTTTGTACTCAATCCCAGTTGTTCCACTGCTTGCTGGCGAGGAAAATAGGGAGCCAGCCAGAGCATCCCCTGGCCAATGAGTAAACCGCTTAATACCGCAATCATTCCCAGTTTAGCCCTGAAACCCTGAGTGGGAAAAAATTTTATTCTTTTTTTGCTGATAAGCTGCAATATAATTAAAAAAAACAGCCATAATATTTGTTGGTTAAACATTTCCTGCCAGTAATTTTTCATCTTACTATCCCTTCCTTCAGCTTCCTCCTGACTGCAGACATAATGGACTTTGAGCGGGGCAATACTAAATAAAGCTTAAGAATGGCAAATTTGCAGCAAAGGAGGATGCGGGGTGACTACCATCGATTGGTTGATTTTTTTCACCGGCCTGCTGGCTCTAGTGGCTCTTTTGTATTATCTTTTCATCCCCACCTGGCCCAGGCCAGCGCCCAAACCTGAACGGCAGGACCAGGAGTTCGCCAGTGAACTGGCCCCAGCCTTCCCGGTCAAAGAAATTGTAACAGATTTGCCCACCTATTACCAGGGAGATAATCGGCTAGTAGCTGTGGCCCGCGACCCGGAAACTATTTTTGTCTACTGGCAGCTGGATCCGGTTTACCTGGAAAGCCTGGAGGCGGAATTACCAGCCCTGAAAAGCGGCATAACCCAGCTTCGTCTTTATCGATATGATGAAACTACCGGGCAATGGCTGCTGGAAGATTGTAAAAACCTGACCAGTTTTGTGACCAGTTTTTATTTCCATCTGGCCCGCCCCGATGCCAGATATAAGGTGGAGTTAGGGCGATTGCTCAACAATCAACTCTTTTATTGCTTGCTGGTTAGCAATGAAGTAGTTACACCCAGAGCTTATTTTTCAGCTCTGATTGATGAGAACTGGCCCCCCTTGCTGCCTTTATATCAACAATTACCGCAGAAAGAAAGGATGATTGGCTCCTATGTCCATTTCACAATTGCCCCAGATGTATGAGGAGAACCGTCTGGTCCTGTTAACCCGGGATCCCTGGTGGCTGTTTGCCTACTGGGACCTGCGCCATCCTATCGGGCCGCCTGATTTGCCCCGGTTTATTCGCCTTTATCGCGGGGGCTTGAACGGCCCCCATTTTGATTATCCGGTACATCCCATGGCCAACAATTATTACCTGCGGGTTCCGGCCGCTAACTCCACATATGTCGCCCAGCTGGGGCATCTGGAACAGGGGCAGTTTGTACCCTGGCTTACCTCCAATCCCGCCCTGACCCCGCGGGCAGAAGCCTCCGGCCGCTGGGATCCCGACTGGCCCCCTCTGGGCGTAGGGCCGGAAATTAAAGCCGGTACAGCTTCAGGCTGGGGAACTTCGCCCGGTTTCTGGAAAGCAGGTGAAAAACATGCCTAAAGGCTATTTGGCTTTAGTGTTACATGCCCATTTACCCTATGTCCGGCATCCGGAAGATCCTGATGCTCTGGAAGAACGCTGGCTGTTTGAAGGCATCACTGAAACTTATATACCTTTACTGGCCAAATTTGAAAAACTGGTGGAGGATGGGGTGGATTTTCGGCTGACCATGTCTTTCAGCCCCACCCTGACCTCCATGCTCCTGGATCCTCTGTTGCAAGAAAGGTATTATGTTTATTTAAGCAAATTAAGAGAGCTTATCTACAAAGAACTGGACCGTACCTATGGCGATCCTCGTTTCCATCGCCTGGCTCAGATGTATCATTATCTGGTTAACCAGTGTTTTTATTATTTCTTTGAAAAATATGCCGGTAATTTATTAACCGGCTATCGTCGCTTACAGGAAGCCGGACGATTGGAATTGATCACCTGTGGTGCTACCCATGCCTATTTCCCTTTAAATGGTTTGACCCGTCAGGCTGTACGGGCCCAGGTGGCTCTGGCCGTAGAAAACCACTGGCGGGTGTTTGGCAGTCAACCCCAGGGGATGTGGTTGCCAGAGTGTGCCTATCATCCCGGAGATGATGAATTTCTGGCGGAATTCGGCATTAGATACTTTTTCCTGGATACCCATGGTGTATTGTTTGCTTCCACCCGACCCCGTTACGGGGTCTATGCTCCCATTGTCACTCCCGCCGGGGTAGCAGCTTTCGGACGGGATGTGGAATCTTCCAAACAGGTCTGGAGTGCCGATGAAGGTTATCCCGGCGATTTCGATTACCGGGAATTCTACCGGGACATCGGTTATGATTTGGATTATGACTATATCAAGGACTATATTCACCCCTCCGGTATCCGCTTACATACCGGCATCAAATATTACCGGATTACGGGCAAGAAGAGCGAATGGAAAGAACCCTATGTGCCCGAGTGGGCTACAGAAAAGGCAGCCATCCACGCCGGCAACTTCATGTTCAACCGGGAACGCCAGGTTGAATACCTGGCGTCCCTGATGGACCGTAAACCCATTGTGGTAGCTCCCTATGATGCGGAATTGTTCGGTCACTGGTGGTTTGAAGGGCCTCAGTTCCTGGATTTTCTCTTGCGTAAAATCCATTATGATTCCAAAATCCTGAAAACTGCTACCCCTTCTGACTATCTGGCCGAATATCCCCGTAATCAGGTTACCGAACCCTGCATCTCTTCCTGGGGCCATAAAGGATACCATGAAGTGTGGCTGGAAGGCAGTAATGACTGGATTTATCGGCATTTACACAAAGCCGCCGAACGGATGACCGAATTGGCCCGCCGGTTTACTAATCCTACGGCAGAACAGGAACGGGCCCTCAACCAGGCCGCTCGTGAACTCTTACTGGCTCAGGCTAGTGACTGGGCCTTTATTATGAAAACAGGCACCATGGTGAATTATGCCATCAGACGTACCAAAAATCATATCCATAATTTCACCAGACTTTATGAACAATTGTTGCAAAACCAGCTGGATCTCCACTGGCTTCAAGAACTGGAAACTAATAACAATCTTTTCCCCTGGCTCAATTACCGCATTTATGCCTGGGAAGCTCCTCCTCAAAAAGCGAGGGCGTCGGTTTAACCGACACCCTCGCTTTCTTTCTGGATTTCCGTAATTTTTTGCAGCAACTGCTCAGTCAAGCTTTCTGCTATTTCCATGTCAGGTCCTTCCGCATAAATACGGCAAACGGGTTCCTCCGAATCGGGCAAAACCAGGGCCCAGGCGCCATTGTCCCAGAGCTTGATGCCATCCAGCAACTCCAGCTCCCGATCCTGCAATTCTTCCATCAAGCGACGCATGACCAGGCCCTTGGCTTCCCAGGGACAGGCAGTGGATTTAGCAACCCAGTTAAAGTCAGGCAGCTCCTGTAACAGCCTTTCCAGCCCTTGCTCTTCCGCCTGCCTGAGCAGAACCAGCAGGGTATAGAGATCATCGGCCAGCAGGTAGAACCCCTCTTCATCCTGCGCCCACTGATTCTGAATCAGGCCGGGATTAGTCTTGACCGGCTGAATCACCGCCCCCCGCTCCTGCAGGCGGCGGGCCAGGGCCTGGGGCCAGTGAACAGGATAGGGAATAACAGCTTGCTCTTTCCTTTGGGCATAGAGCCAGGTTTTCAGTATCTGAACCTGAGCGGGAGCCAAATACATTCCCCCGGGCAGAACCAGGGACAATCGTTCCCCTTCTTCCCCAAACCAGAGCCCCAGGTCCAATCTTTCTGTTTGTACCAGACTGATCAGCTGTTCCAGCTGCTGTTCCCCGTCCTGGAGATAGATGAGACGAAAACCGGTATCCTGAAAGATCCGGGGTAAAATCTGGGCCAGAGCCGGAGTCAGGGCCCCTACCCCAATTCGCCATTGATAATTTTGTCCCCGCGGACGGAAATTGAGCAAAAAGCCGGTATATTCATCCAGTCCACTGGGCAAAGGCATAACCCGCCCCAGATGTCCGGCAGCTGTGCGCCGCATCCCTTCCCGTCCCAGCAGATTTTCCACCTTGCGTTCTTCTGCCGGAGTTAAGCTGGCTCCCTGCTGATTGAGGAGCAAAACCCGGGCCCGGTTGCCCTGCCCGCTGCCCTGAATATGCACCCCGCCACTGGCAGCCAGACTGCGAATCAAGTAGCGGCTGGCACCACCGGTCAGAATGCCGGCATCCCAGACCACCATCCCTGCTCCCAGCAATCCCGCCAGAACAGCATGTTTCAGCATTGCTGCCGCCGGAGAATGGTCAGTGCTGACTAACAGGGCAGTTTCCGGCTGGAATAGAGTGGCAAAAGCAGCCGCCACTTTCACCGCCTGTTCCGGAGTCAGTTCCCGGTTAATTTCTCCCACAATCCCCTCGCGCCCGAAGAGCGTACGGGGCTGGCGTTCTCCCCAAACCAGGTTTTCCCGCAGGCGGGCTCCGCTTTCCACCCGTTTCTGGGGCCAGATTTTTACCCCGGCATCTACATAAACCCGTTCGCCCAGTACCGTACCATCTCCGATCACCGCACCTTGATAAATCCGGCTCCCCTGACCCACCTTTACCTGACGGCAGAGGATAGCCCCGCGGATTTCTGCTCCGGCACCTATATTTACCCCTTCCCAGAGAACAGCCCGTTTAAGGCTGGCTTTGCTGCCGAGATGACAATTGCGGCCAATCACCGTAAAAGGCCCCACATAGGCCTCCGCATCAATAACGGTATCCGCTCCGATAAAAGCCGGCCCTTCCAGATAGGCCCGGGGATGGATTTTTGCCTCTGCCTCAGCCCAGACCCCCGGAGCTACCTGTTGACCGCCCAGTTCCAGCTGCACCCCACCGGCCAGCACGGCATAATGGGCTTCTGCATATTGTTGCAAATTGCCGATATCACACCAGTACCCCGCCAGGATACAGCCGAAGAGCGGTCTCCCTTCCGCCAGCAAGCGGGGAAAGAGATCTTTACTGAAATCAAACTGCTGACCTGCCGGAATATATTGCAATACCCGGGGTTCCAGGATATAGATCCCGGTATTGACCGTATCACTGAAAACCTCACTCCAGCTGGGTTTTTCCAGGAAACGATAGATACTGCCATTTTTATCAGTCATCACTACCCCGTATTCCAGAGGTGTCTGGACCCGGGTCAAAACCAGGGTTGCCCAGGCACCCTTTTGCCGATGAAACTCAATGGCCCGGCTCAGGTCAAAATCCGTCAGCGCATCACCACTGATAACAATAAAAGGTTCATCCAAAAATTCTTCTGCATTTTTGACACTGCCAGCAGTGCCCAGGGGAGTTTCCTCCAGAAAATAGCGCATTTCCACCCCCCAGTCACTGCCATCGCCAAAATATTCCATAATGGCCTCCGGCAGATACTGCAAGGTAACCCCAATCTGACGGATGCCATGTTTTTTCAGGAGATTGACAATGTGTTCCATCACCGGCCGGTTCAGTAAAGGCGTCAGAGGTTTGGGCCGGTCACAGGTTAATGGTCTCAGTCGGGAACCTTCCCCTCCCGCCATAATAATGGCTTTCATAGCCAGACCTCCGTTCTCTATTATTGTTCTGCCAGAATTTCTTCATAAACTGCTACCGTAGTGCGGGCAATTTTGTCCCAGTTATAGATTTCCAGCACCTCCCGGTAGGCCCTTTCTTCCACCTGCCGGGCAAAGGGCGGATCACAGAGAATTTTCAGCACATTATCGGCCAGGGAATCAGGAGAACCTACATAGCATTTCAAACCATTTACGCCATGTTTAATAATTTCCCCCAGTCCACCGGTATCACTGACTACCACTGGCGTCCGGGCCGCCATAGCTTCCAGGGCCACAATACCAAAAGGTTCATACAGGCTGGGAAAAACCGCAACGGAAGCAGAACGGTACAGTTTATTACGGGTCACATCATCGATATAACCGGTAAAATAAATTCTCTCTGTCACGCCCATCTCCCAGGCCTTTTGCCGCAAATAACCTTCCGCCGGCCCTCGACCGGCGATAACGAACTTGGTCTGGGGATGGTAATGGAGAATTTTCGGAATGGCATCCAGCAAGACATGCGCCCCTTTTTCATGCACCAGCCGTCCTACGAAAAAGACGATTTTTTCGGTAGGATGGGCATATCGATTGCGAAAATCCGGTTCAGGTTCGGTTTGAAAATCCTCCGGCCTTACGCCGTTCGGTATGATACGGATTTTGTCTTCCGGCAGAGAGAATATGTATCTCACCTCATTATGCATATATTGACTGCAAACAATCACCCGCCAGGCTTCATAAGTCAGCCACCACTCCACATCACTGATATAGCGCTGGTTATCATCATGCAGCCCCCAGTTGCGCCCGAATTCAGTGGCATGAATGGTAGCTACCAGTGGAATGTTCTGAGCGTGTTTAACCGCCCGGCTGACATATGCAGTTAACCAGTCATGGCAGTGAACAATATCCCAGGGGGCTGATTGGCTATCCCGCAAAGTCATGGTGAATTCCAGCATGGCCAGGTTCAACTGCAAAATCCAGGTGCGAAAATCCGGAGCCCGCAAATGATATGGCTGGACGCGATAAACCTCCACCCCCTCTATATTTTCATAGGCAGGCAGGTTATCTCCCCCGCAGGTGACAACCTGAATTTCATGGCCCTGTTTGGCCGTGGCCAGAGTCAAATCATGCACATGCCGGGCCAGACCGCCTACGCTTTTGGGCGGAAACTCCCAGGAATACATTAATATACGCACTGTCATCCCCCTTTCGTTCTGGATTTACTTGATTAGTTTATCCAGCGGGACGGAAAAATATGATAAAAAAAGGGCATGGTTTACACCATGCGCCCATTGTGAACAATAAAGGACCAGTTATTGCCATTGTTATTATCCCAGTTATTGGCACTGTCCTTGAAGCAGAAATTAAGCCTGGTCCCTTCGGCCACGGTTATGGTTTTTTCCCAGCCATGGCCGGTAAAATACATGGGATAGTCGGTTACCATCTGCCAGTTGTCATTGGAACCATACCCTACATGCAGGTAGATTTGCTGGGCTCCGCTTTTAGCCAGCAGGCCGTTATACAGGATTGTCACTTCCTGACCAGCCGTAATCGGGGTAGGATCCACAGTCACACCGCCCTGTAGCTGGCTTCCTGCCATCTCCTTCAAGCGGTGATCACTATCGCGGAAATTGGTGTGTTTCATTTCCACCATCATTTCACCTCCTCAGGAGATAACTTCCAGCCGCCAATTGTGGCCATTGTTGTTATCCCAGTTATTGGCCGCATCCCGGAAGCAAAAATTCAATTCATGGACATCCTGGACCTGGATGGTATTTTCCCAGCCCCGGGCAGTCCGCACCATAGGCATGTCCAGGGAATCATGCCAGTCCGGACCATAGCCGGCATGCAAATATACCTGGCTAGCACCGCTATTGGCCAGGAGGCCATTGTAGATAATGGTCACTGAACCCCCGCGGGCTACCGGCAGGGGCCCGGCTACTACACCATTGACCAGGTGCCCTGTGCCCTCAATGGCGATATGATGCACCGTCTTCACCTCCATTAGGCTCGCAAATTGTTGTTGATAGCTACTGACCAGTTGAGGCCATTATTGTTATCCCAGTTATTGGCACTGTCCTTGAAGCAGAAATTGAGGCTGCCGGGATGTTCTACTGACAGCACCTTCTGCCAGCCATTGGCCGTTTTCTGCATGGGGTAATCACAAACATATTCCCATTTATCCCCATAACCCACATGCAAGTACACCTGGTCAGCTCCCGACCGGGCCAGTAAGCCATTGTACTGAATCCGGACCAGATCACCCGCCTTGATAATGTCCGGAGTAACCTCAATTCCCTGTTGTTCAATCCGCATATAAATCACCTCCGGCATTAGTATGATACCAGCAGGGCAAATCTATGCTAAAAAAATAGCCCTCGGTTTAACCGAGGGCAAAAAACTGGCTATTTTCTTAACCAGCGTTTAATGGCATATTTTACCGTTTCTTTATTCATATCCGCAATGGAGGTAGTCAGGGGAATCTGTTTGGGACAAACCCGCACACAGTTCTGGGAATTACCACAATCCGTAATCCCCCCATCTCCCATAATGGCTTCCAACCGCTCTTCCTTGTTCATTTCCCCGGTCGGATGAGTGTTGAACAAGCGCACCTGGGAGATAGCTGCCGGACCGATGAATTTGGATTTGCTGTTCACCTGGGGACAGGCTTCCATGCAGCAACCACAGGTCATACAGCGGGATAATTCATAGGCCCATTCCTGGGTTTTGGCCGCCAGTTTGGGCCCTGGCCCCAGATCATAGGTACCATCGATAGGAATCCATGCTTTGACTTTTTTCAGATTTTCAAACATGATGCTGCGGTCTACCATCAAATCGCGAATCAGGGGAAACTTGGTCAGAGGTCTCAATTCAACAGGCTGTTGTAACTGGTCAATCAAAGCCGAGCAAGCCTGTCTGGGAACCCCGTTTATTAGCATTGTACAGGCCCCGCAAACTTCTTCCAGACAATTGCATTCCCACACTACCGGCGTAGTTTTTTCCCCCTGGGCATTGACGGGATTTTTTTGAATTTCCATCAAGGCGGAAATTACATTCATATTGGGCTTATACGGGATTTTAAACTCTTCCCAGTAGGGTTTGGCCTGGGGACTTTCCTGCCGCCGTACCCGCAGGTGAATGTATTTTTGTTCAGCCATCAGGCCTTCACCTCCGATTTATCCACATCGTATTTGCGCGGCCGGGGCTTGATCAGGGAGACATCCACCGGCTCATATTCCAGCCGTGGCCCAGCGGGAGTATAGAAGGCCTTGGTGGTCTTCAGCCAGTTTTCATCATCCCGGTTGGGAAACTCCGGCTTATAATGGGCACCCCGGCTTTCATTGCGGGCAATAGCCCCTCTGGTAATCACCCGGGCCAGCTGCAGCATACCCCAGAGATGGCGCACAAACATCACACTCTGGTTGGACCAGCGGCCGGTATCCGCCAGATTGATATTCTGGTAGCGCTCCATCAATTCCTGAATTTTGGCATCGGTTTTTTCCATCCGGTCATTATAGCGCACTACCGTGACATTATCGGTCATCCATTTACCCAGCTCTTCATGAAGCAGATAGGGATTTTCCTTGCCATTCATCCGGTAAATGGCTTCCACCTTTTCCTCCTGCCGTTTGCGCTCCTGTTCAAACAGCCTTTCCTCCAGAGCAAAGGCCGACTTGCTCAAACCGCTGGCATAGGCCACTGCTGCCGGTCCCACTATCATGCCACTATAAATGGCAGAAAGCAGGGAGTTGGCACCCAGGCGGTTAGCACCATGGTACTGGTAGTCACATTCCCCGGCAGCAAACAATCCGGGAATATTGGTCATATGATTGTAATCCACCCAGAGCCCGCCCATGGAATAGTGGACACCCGGGAATATCTTCATCGGCACTTTGCGGGGATCTTCCCCAACAAATTTTTCATAGATCTCCAGAATCCCGCCCAGCTTGCGGTCCAGCACTTTAGGATCTATATGGGAAACATCCAGATAAACCATGTTCTGACCATTTATCCCCAGTTTCAAATCCACACAGACATGGAAAATCTCCCGGGTAGCGATATCCCGCGGTACCAGGTTCCCATAGGCCGGATATTTTTCTTCCAGGAAATACCATGGTTTACCATCCTTGTAAGTCCAGACCCGACCGCCTTCACCGCGGGCCGATTCGGACATCAAACGCAATTTATCCTCTCCTGGAATAGCAGTAGGATGGATCTGAATAAACTCCCCGTTGGCATAGCAGGCGCCTTGCATGTAAACTGCCGCCGCCGCCCAGCCGGTATTGATAGTGGAGTTGGTACTCTTGCCAAAGATCATGCCCGGGCCACCGGTGGCCATAATCACCGCTTCACCCCGGAAGGCCCTGATTTCCATGCTAGCCAGGTTCTGGGCGGTAATCCCCCGGCAAATCCCCTGCTCATCCAGCACAATGGAAAGGAAATCCCAGCCCTCATACTTTTGCACCAGACCAGCTGCTTCCCAGCGCCGTACCTGTTCATCACAGGCATAAAGTAATTGCTGGCCGGTGGTCGCTCCAGCAAAAGCGGTACGATGGTGTTTGGTACCACCAAAACGCCGGAAATCCAGATGTCCTTCCGGTGTGCGGTTGAACATTACTCCCATCCGGTCCATCAGATGGATAATTCCAGGTGCCGCTTCACACATTTTCAGCACCGGTGGTTGATTGGCCAGAAAGTCCCCGCCATAAATGGTATCATCAAAATGCTCCCAGGGAGAATCCCCTTCCCCCTTGGTGTTAACGGCACCATTAATCCCCCCCTGGGCACAAACGGAGTGACTGCGTTTTACCGGTACCAGAGAGAAAAGATCAACCTTGAAGCCAGCCTCTGCTGCCTTAATGGTAGCCATCAGGCCGGCCAGGCCGCCACCAACAACGATAATCTTCTTTTCCGCCATCTTCCTTCTCACCCCTTTAGCCTCTGATAAAGCCGAACAGCGCATTCAAGCCTACAGCAGTAATAACGATAAAGAATATGCTCCAGATGATAGTACTGGTTCTCTGAGCTTTAGGCCCAATGGTAATCCCCCAGGAAACCAGAAAAGCCCACATGCCATTGGCAAAATGGAAAGTAGCAGCAATCAACCCGATAGCATAAAGAACAGCATTAACTGGATTGGAAAGCAAATTATGCATAAACTCAAAACTCATTTCAGTGCCAAAGAACAGGGTTTGCAAACGGGTATTCCAGACATGCCAGATGACAAAAATTAAAGTGATGATACCGGAAAGCCGCTGAATCCAGTAAAACCAGTTACGATAATACCGGTATTGAAAAACATTGCTCTCTCCCGTCAGAACAATCCAGGTCCCGTAAATACCATGGAACAGAAGCGGCAAAAAAATCAGGAGTAACTCAATGAAGATAAGATAAGGAATACTCTGAAAAAACTCCACCTTTTCATTAAAGGCTTGTGCCCCTTTCAGGGCAAAGGAATTGGTAAACAAATGCTCCAGCAGGAACAAACCAACTGGAATCACCCCCAGAAGGGAATGGAGCTTGCGGATGAAAAAATGATTATCCGCCATAAAGCCAAAACCTCCTCCCATGATGATTGCTTTTCAGTGATATCGTTTACTTGCAAAAAGCATGCCATAAAAAAATTAGACAGGTTAAGCCTCAGACTCACCGGCCTTTATTCTTATTTCTTGTTTTTATAAAAATGTGGCTAATGAATCGTCTTTTCTTTTCTATTTTCTAAAATTTTTAACCTATGCTGCTTGTTCCTGATTAAGGTATTGACTTCTGCCACCGCCTTTGCTATAATAACCTTTGTCTGCGGGGCGTAGCGCAGTTTGGTAGCGCGCCACATTCGGGATGTGGAGGCCGCAGGTTCGAATCCTGTCGCCCCGACCAGTGCCTGCGGACATGGCGGAATTGGCAGACGCGCTAGATTCAGGTTCTAGTGGGCTTACGCCCGTGGAGGTTCAAGTCCTCTTGTCCGCACCAAATCCCACGCAAAAAACCGTTGCCGAAAAGCAACGGTTTTTTATATTTTTAGATTTAACATAATCGTGCTATAATCCAGTAAATCAACCAGGTGTTTGTCTATAATTTGCTGAACTTAATTTCTTTTTCACCCAGGCCTTGCATTTCTCATCCCTCACTAATCTGCTTATATCCATATTTTACCCTATTTCCCGCCAAAACAAAAGAAAAAGGCCGGTAGTAACCGACCTTTTCAGTTAATATCCACTTTGATGCTGCGTCCTCGTCCCGCTTTGGGGATCCGGATTTCCAGGATGCCATTGCGGTAGGATGCCCGGGCTTCTTCTGCCTTTACCGCCGCCGGCAGGGTAAAGGTGCGGGCAAAGGCGCCATAGAACCGTTCAGCATGATGGTAGTCTTCATCTCTGGTTTCCGCACTGCGCTTGATTTCTCCCCGGATGGTAACCGCATCTTCGGTAACCCGCACATCCAGATCCTCCCTGGACTCAAGGCCGGGGATTTCCGCTACCACCACCACTTCATTTTCCGTCTGATAGATGTCCACCCGTGGCCCCGCTACCTGATAGCCCAGAAAGCCCTCCCGGCTGCGGCCTACCGCTTCCTGGACAAAGCGGTTGAACTCGCGAAAAGGGTCAAAGGGTATAAGGGTCATCTTCATCACCTCCCCTTATACTCTTTTCCCGTGACGGGCAGAATTATGCAGATTTAATAACCTTGAGCATCAGGTTTAACTTTTCCACGGAACAGCCAGTGGACAAAAACGGTATAACCCAGAACAATCGGCACGCCACAAAGGGCGATAATCAGCATGACCTTAAGGGTTAGGGGCGAAGAAGATGCATTATAGATAGTCAGACTGCGGGCCGGATCCAGGGCGGGAACCAGATTGGGATAAAGACCAGCAGCGGCGATCAGCACCAGACCAGCCATAGTAAGAGATGAAGCCAGAAAAGCGGATGTTCCCTGACCCCGGCGTCCAAAATAGATTACAGCTCCCATCGCCAACCAGGTCAGAAGCGGCAATATCCACAACCAGGGATATTTGCTGAAATTGGTAAAAAGATGGGGCGCAACCAGCCAGCTGAAGAGGGTAACCGCCAGATAGAGTGCAACCACTCCGCCCCAGATACCAGGCAGGAGCTGCCGGGCCCGCCCTGCCAGCGGCTCTCCTGTTTTCATCATCACATAGGTTGCCCCTTGCTGCAGGAAAGCTGCCAGTCCCAGCACCCCTACCAGCAAGGCAAAAGGATTAAGTAAACCGAAAAAGCCACCTGTATAATATTGCTGGCTATCGAGAGGCAGGCCTTTGAGTACATTGCCCAGAGCTACCCCGAAGAGAAGAGCTGGTAAAGCACTGCCCAGGAAAAAGGCCCTATCCCATAAATTATGCCAGGCCGGACTTTCATCCTTATTCCGAAACTCGATGGCTACAGCCCGGAAGATAAGGGCAAACAAAACCAGCATCAGGGCCAGGTAAAATCCGCTGAAGACGGTAGCATAAACCAGGGGAAAGGCGGCAAAAAGAGCTCCACCACCGGTTAACAGCCAAACCTCATTGGCATCCCAGAAAGGACCAATAGCATTGAGAAGCTGGCGCTTTTCGTCATCATTTTTGGCCAGCAGATAATAGATGGTACCTACCCCCAGATCAAACCCATCCAGAATGGCATAACCAACGATCAGTATCCCTACCAGCAAAAACCAGGCAGTGTTGAGGTCCATCCTACTTCACCTCCTGTACATCTTCAGCCATGGCCTTGTTAATGATGCGGCGAATCAGATATACCAGCATCCCGAAAAGGAAGGAATAGATGAGCACAAAGGCCAGGATGGTCAGCAATATCTGTCCCGCCGGCAATGGAGAAGCAGCAGCTTGAGTTTTTAACAAACCATAAACAATCCAGGGCTGCCGCCCAATTTCTGCCGCCATCCAGCCCAGCTCATTGGCCAGAAAGGGCAGGGGCAAAGACCAGAGTAAAGCTTTCAGGGTAAAAGTATGTTCATAGAGTTTGCCCCGATACAGCAGCCAGAGAGCCCAGAGCAGAAGTACAGCGAAAAAGCTGCCTAACACCACCATCAGACGGAAGGAATAGAAACTGGCAGCCACCGGCGGCCGTTCTTCGCGGGGAAAATCCTTCAAGCCTTTTACTTCCGCCTGAGGATCCCCAAAGGCCAGCCAGCTCAGCGCCCCGGGCACACCAATTTCCAGCAAATTGCGCTCCTGGGACGGGGCAGGAATACCTATCAGCAACAGTGGTGCCTGTTTTTTGGTCTCCCATAACCCTTCAAAAGCGGCCAGTTTGGCCGGTTGCGTTTCCGCCACCTGCTTGGCGTGAATGTCACCCAGAAATACCTGGAGCAAGCTGGCTACTAGTGCCACTACCAAAGCCAGTTTCAAGGAGTGCCGGGCCAATTCCACCCGTTTCTTTTTCAGCAGGAGATAGGCACTGATTGCCATCATGAAAAAGGCACCGGTGATATAAGCCCCATCCAGAGTGTGTAGATAGCGGGGGATAGTGGATGGGTTGAAGACAGCAGCAGCAAAATCGGTAAGAATGGCCCGCCCGCCTTCCACTTTGAAACCAGCAGGGGTTTGCTGCCAGGAGTTAGCTACAATAATCCAGAAAGCTGACAGACTGCTGCCCAGAGCTACCATCAGAGCCGCAAAGAAACGCAAGCCAGCAGAGATTCGTTCCCGGCCAAAGATGAGCAGAGCAATAAAGGTGGATTCCAGGAAAAAGGCAAAGACCCCTTCCGCTGCCAGCGGAGCACCAAAAATATCCCCCACGAATTTAGAGTATTCCGACCAGTTGGTGCCGAACTGAAACTCCATCGTGATGCCAGAAGCTACCCCAACGGCAAAACAGGCCACAAACAATTTGGTCCAGAAGCGGGACATTTCATCATAAACTTTTTTCCCTGTGCGCCAGTGTTTGTACTCAATAAAGGCCAGCAGGGCCGCCAGACCGATGGTCAAAGGCGGAAAAAAGAAGTGAAAAAAGGCGGTCAGACCAAACTGAATCCGCGAAAGCAAAACAGCATCCATCAAAACCCCTCCTTGTCGCTATTGTATACTAAATTAGTGAAGTTTATGCTCAAAAAGAAGCGCCCGCAGGCTAAAGGTTGGCAAAGTTCTGCTCCCTCAATGCCTCCACCAGTTTCCCCTGGATCCTGGCCAGAGCCTGGTGAATGGAACAGGCAGGCGCTCCTTTTTTATTGCAGGCAGCATAATCCAGTAAACACTTATTGATGGCCAGCGGCCCCTCGATGGCTTCCACTACCTCCAGAAAGGTAATTTCTTTCGGCTTTTTGGCCAGCTGGTAGCCTCCACCCGCCCCGCGGATAGATCGGACAATTCCAGCTTTGATCAAGGAAGGCATGATTTTCAGCAAAAAGCGCATCGGGATCACTTCCTCTCTGGCTATTTGCTGGGCCTCCACTTTTTCCCCCTGGTGCCGGACCAGACAGGCTACAGCCCGTAAAGCGTAATCGGTGGCCTGATTGAGTACCATAACCCATTCTCCGTTCATTGTTTACTATATCAGTAAACTTTCTGGTTAAATAATACCACTTTTCCAGCCTTCTGTCAAGATGCAAAAAAAAAAAAAAAAGAGACCCGGAGGGTCTCGTGCAGGCTGTTAGTGCCAGAGGGTGCGGGCCAGTACCCGAAAGAATCTCATCAGCATCTCCCGGTCCAGCTGTAAATCCTGCTGAAAAGGATGTATCATCAACACCAGACCGGATTCCTTGAGTTTGGCCGGCACATCCATTGATTGCAAATCAATCAGGGAAGCTCCCAGTCTCTGAAAGAACCGACAACGGCGGTCAAAATCATCATCAGTGCTCTTCACTTCCATTATCAGTCCCTGTGCCTCAGGATGCTGTTGCCGGATTTCCTGCAGCATAGCCTGATAAAGTCGGGCTCCATAACCCTGACTCTGAAAGGCAGGCAAAATGCCGATATAATCCAGAAAGGCCAGCTGCAAATCCTGGAGATAATAGTAGACAGCATAGCCTACCAGTTCTTCATCCTCTTTCAGGACCAGGTAATGCATCTCATTGGGGGCAATCAGGGAATGATCCAGCAGTTTCTGGGTAATTTCCCTGACCTCATAGTTGGACAGGTCAAACATCAACTGGCAATAACGGATGGATTCCAGATAATCCACAGTCTGTGGACTTTTCACTTCTCTCACGCGCAACATAGCCCCCACCCCTGATCGCTGAATAACCATTCACACTAAAATATATACCGTTCACTTATAATATATACCATTCACCTGCAAAAGCGCAATAGGGCACAAAAAATTAGGACGGAAAAACCGTCCCATTTTTTTGTATTATTTAACTTCCGATATTAATTGCCCAATCCGCCTGATGCCCTCCTCCAGTACTTCCAGACTAACGGCATAGGAAAGGCGCATGGTTCCCGGTTGACCAAAAGCCTCCCCGGGTACAGCAGCCACCTGGACCTCTTCCAGTAACAGTTCAGCCAGCTGAGCGCTGCTCTCTATTGGCCGCCCCTGCCAGCTTTTGCCCAGAACGCCACTGACATCGGGGAACAGGTAAAAAGCACCAGCTGGCCGAGAGCAGTAGATTCCGGGGATTTGCTGCAACAGTTCCCAGCCCCGCTGCCGCCGTCGGTCAAAAGCTGCCACCATCTCCTGCAAGGGCTGCTGGGGCCCGGTTAAAGCAGCCAGAGCCGCCGCCTGGGCGATAGAAGTGGGGTTGCTGGTACAATGGCTCTGTAAGTCCGCCATTGCTTTGGCCCAGGGCAAAGGAGCAGCTGCATAACCGATCCGCCATCCGGTCATGGCATAGGCTTTGGACACCCCGTTGATAACAATGGCCTGCCCGCTCAATTCCGGCACTACTGCCACGATGCTGTGATGCTGGTTACCATCATAAACCAGTTTCTCATAGATTTCATCAGAAATCACCGCCAAACCCCGTTCCAGCAGCCATTTTCCGATACTTTCCAGTTCTTCCCGACTGTACACTGCTCCTGTAGGGTTATTGGGGCTGTTTAATATCAAGGCTTTCGTTCGTCCAGTTATTGCCCTTTCCAGGTCTTCCACCCTGACTTTATAATTATTTTCCCGGCTGGCTGGCACCGGTACCGGTACCCCACCGGCCAGCTTGATCTGTTCCTCATAACTCACCCAGTAAGGTACAGGCATCAGCACCTCATCCCCGGGGTTAATTATAACCTGCAGGGCATTATACAAACTGTGTTTGGCCCCACAGGAAACTACTACCTGGGCCGGACTATATAAAAGGCCATTCTCCTGAGCCAGTTTGGTCACAATCGCTTCCTTCAGTTCTTCTATCCCTGCTACTGCGGTATATTTGGTCATCCCCCGCTCTATGGCCCGCATGGCCGCAGTCTTGATGTGTTCAGGGGTATCAAAATCCGGTTCTCCAACCCCGAAATTGATCACCTTTGCCCCGGCTCTGGCCATTGCCTTGGCTTTACTATCCAGCGCCAGGGTAGGTGATGGAGAAATTCTCAGCGCCCGTTCTGCCAGTTCCATGAAAGTACCTCCCGTTTTATGTATTCACAAGAAGGTCTTTCGACAGCGATTGGCGTTTTCCTTTCTCTTCAGCGAATGTATGCAAAAAACTTAAAGCAATGGGCCGTTGCAAACCTTCCGGAGCCAGGAAGATGCGGCCATCTACCAGTACAATCAACCCCATGTCAAATAGCAAACGGAAGGTATCCTCTCCTAAAAGACAGGAACTGGCATAGATCTGCTGTTGCTGCAATTCCAGCAGCCATTCCAGCAAAATATTAATCCCTGAACTGTCGGTAAAAGTAACATGGCTTAAGTCCAGACTAAACTCCGGCTGCAGCTGATATTTTTTCTCATTTCCCAGATTTTCAGCCAGCAGCAAATCCATTTCTCCCTCCAGACTAACTTTCTTGCCTTCCTGTTCTACTAAAACTTTAATACTCATAAGGTACCAGTAACCTCCATCCTGCTCTTCCCGCACTCCACCATTACGATAGAACCGGTACTATCTGTAGCCAGATAGACTTTGTTGCAGTGTTCCAGTATTACCGAGAAACCATACCCAAGGGATTTCTTGGTAGAAAACCCCTTGACCAGCAAGGACTGGGGCAGTTTTTCCACTTCAAAACCGCTCCCTTCGTCCCTGACGACAATATAGAGATTATCTCGATCATCCAGCCCCCAGTTAACCTGCCCGCCCCGGGCATGCTTGAGGGCATTGGTGGCCAGCTCAGAGAGAATCAGCAGCAGTTCCTTGCTGCGTTTCTCCGGATACTGACGCACCTGTAACCAGATCTGGAAATGTTCCCGCAGCTGGCCCAGATCCCGGGCCTCCTTAACCTCCAGCCACTCTCCCAAATTTAATTTATGCCAGAAATCCAGCATTTCTTCCTTTTCAGCAAGATGCAGTTTGGATTGAGTGACACTGGCCAGAATATCGCGGTAGATGCGGCGGGTGAACTTCAATTTCCAGTTAACCACCGATTTTTTGTTCGTACGCTCCCACCAGTTGAGGAAAACATCCACTATTTGCGGGTCCCACTGGGCCCCTGCTCCCCGGACCAGCTCCTCTAAGGCCTGTTCAGCCGTCCGCCCCTTCTGATAAATCCGGTCACTGGTCATGGCATCAAAGGCATCGGCGACAGCGATAATACGAGCCCCCAGGTCAATGTCCTCTCCGGCTATGCCAGCAGGATAACCCAGGCCATCCCAGCGCTCATGATGTTGTTCCACCGCCTGCAGGATCCCCTGCATTTCCGGGATGGCTTCCAGAATACGCCGGGATGTTACAGGATGCTGTCTGATCACCACCCGTTCCTCTTCCGTCAGCCGGCCCGGTTTATTCAAAATCAGCTCCGGCACCCCGATTTTACCGATATCATGCAACAAACCGGCCAGATAAATATTTTCCTTTTGCTGTGCCGTCAACCCCATTTCCTCAGCAATAATACGAGCATAGCGGGCCACATTCTCGGAATGACCTTTGGTATAGCGGTCCCGGGCCTCCAGAGCCTGTACCAGAGCCTGGATGGTAGCCAGAAAACGGGCTTTAATGGCCTGGTGCATCAGTTCGTGTTTGAGGATAGCTCCCATTTTTTCCGCAATTAAAGTAGCCACCATCACTATCTCCGGAGGATAGGGTCTCTTGCTGTCTTCCGCTTTTACCCGGTTGCCTATAAGCAAAGCTCCCCGGGTAGTACCATCAATGCGGATGGGAACCACCAGAATATCGCTGTATTCCGGGGAAAGCAAATCCAGTTGCACAGTTTGGGACGCAGTCCCCAGATTCAGTGTTTCCCCGGAAGCGCAGACCAGGGAAAGCAGCCCGACAGTCTGGCGGCTCAGGCTGGCTTCCTCCCCCAGCCCCCAGTGGGCCAGCAGGCGAAAGCCTTCTTCTCCTTCTTCCCTGACCACCACCGTCCCTATCTGGCTGCCGGACATTAGCATTAGAAACAATAAACCCAGCAAATAGGCCTGTTCTGCCTGTAATACAGGAGTGATAATTCCGGCTTGTAAAAACCTTCGTAGATTCTGGCGAAAATGATTAGCCAGTTCGGAATCATCCAGCAGACATTTTTGCCGGCAGCAGATATTTACCAGTAACAAGTCCCCGTAGCAGGAAGCATATAACTTATTCCAGCCCAGGGGAATAGGCTCAGAAAGATAACGATAATCTCCCTCTGCCCTTTTCAGCCTGCGGATTGCTTCCTGGATTGCCGGGCTAAAGCGGCTGGCTATTTGTCGATCACCGGCAATAATTTGCCACTCATACTCGTCATCAAACTTTATTATGGCAGCTGCCCAGGAACCCACCAGGTTTTTCTGAAAGCGGACAAAGATTTCCCAGGCTTCTTCAGCCATAACCTGCCCGTCCATAATTTTTAACACCAGCCGCACCAGCTCCGCCTGCTCCCAGCGCTGCTGCCACCAGGTTTTTTGTTGCTGAAATAATAGATAGTAAACACCGCCTAGAGCCAAAAGCAGCAAAAAGGTCAGTAACCATACAGAGGCCAGTCGATGACCATCATAATACAGCAGGGCCAGTAACAAAGAAAAAAGTATGATATAGAGGGTAGTAACCAGCCAGAAGCGGTTTTTCACTGCTGATCACGGCAAACCAGTGCCAGAGGTATCTCCTTGTCTGCCGCTTTCAGTACCCAGCCGTTCTCAGCCGGCACCACCATTCCCAGTAATTGCAGGATCTCAAACAAGGTCGGCCCGATTTCCCAGCCCGTAACGGTTACTCCCAGCAAAGTCAGTTCTTCCAGAAAGTCCAGCACCGCCCCCATCCCGGTGGAATCAATAAACTTAACTCCACAAAAATTGAATACTACTTCAGTTTCCCCCAGCAACAGGGGTACCAGCTGCTGCTTAAAGGCATCCGCCGTACCCAGGTCCAGCGCTCCGCTAATTTTTATTAAAGCCCGTTCACCCAGCCGCTCTTTTTCCACCTGTAACATATTCTTCCTCCTCATTGCAAGTGTTCTTTATACAGGTAATCCACCCGTAAAATCCCCTGTTCATCTACTGCTACCCGAACGTCTTGCAGACCTTCCTGGACCTTGAACAGCTGACGACCGACCCGGAAGCTGACCCCGGGATAGACCCGGTTAACCAGAATGCGGCGGCCGAAAACAAATTCCACCATCGTGGGAGTGGCCATGGGGCTCCCCAGTTCATTCAATACGGCATTACCGGTCACAATCAAACGCCCACCGCGAAAAATGCTGTCTTTTTTCTCCGCCAGCACATCGCCCCCGGCACTTACCTGACACATATAGGCACCCTGGCCGGTAAAGACTATCTTACCGCTGGCCTCCAGTTTACTGTTATGGGCATAAGCCAGCTTAATATCAGAAGCGGAATTGATGGTGGCCTCCAGGTCAATAATCTCCTTTTCCAGCCGCAAAATGGCTTCCTGAATTTCCAGCTCATCAGCCACTTCCAGTACACCTAATCCCACAAACTTGCGAGCCACCAGGCGGATGATTTCGTTCAAACTGTCACTGGGGCTCTGGTTTTGTAACATCTGAACAATTTGTAAAATCAGTTTCGGTAAAGTAGCAAATTTCTGATCCAGCAAAATGCGCAGCAAACGTCCTAAGCCATAGCGAGCCAGGTCTTCACTGCCAAAGGCCGGATGCTGTTTGAGCTGTACTACTGCCAGCAAGAGGGATTCCAGTTCCCCCTTGATTTCCCGCAGACGGTAGATAATTTCACTGTTAATGGCATCCATACCCCCTGCCACCAGGGTTGCCCCGACCACGTTCTTATGGACGGTGATATTGCCTCTGGCCTGCACTGAACCCTGGGTGACACTGCCATGGATTTCCACATCGCCTCCGGCGATGACACTGGCACCATCCATGACATTGCCCCAAACTACTACGTGGCCATCAAAGCGCACATTGCCGGAAGCCAGGTTAACATCCCCCTGCACCGTGTAGATGGGTAAAACACTGATGACCGAGTTTTTCAAAATCGGCCGTCCAGCCGTTACCGCTACCGCCACCTGGCCATCTTCCATCAACGTGGCCCCCTGCTTCACCAGCAGCTGTGGTTCTTTGTATTCCGGCACAGGAATAATTTCCCCGGTTACTGTCATCCCGGGCCGCCCCGGCCTGGCCGGATATTTGCGGGCCAGAATCTCCCCGGCTTCCACACTGGGAATGGTCCGGTGTTCATAGAAGTTAATCCGCTGCTCCTCTTCCATCTCATCCAGTCGTGCCTGCTGGGTTTCATCCAGAAAATAATACTCGATTTTTCCAGCCTCGCCTGGAACCATGGGGCGTCCCCGGGCCACCAGATAGCGACCCCCATTGATACGGGCCTGCTCCACCGCCTGGATATCCACTCCATATACAACCCCATGCTCCTTGAGGATGTTTACCAGCTCGGTAGTGGTGAAAGGAACCGGTTCAAGGATCTGAACTGCTTCGGCCCTGACAGTCAAACGGGTTTGGGGCGGTTGGTCTGGAATTTTCATTTTCGCCCCTGAAGCGTAAGTGATGGCCAGATAGGCCTCCAGTTTGTCCGGGGTCAGCTGCACTTCCGCCAGACGTAAAGGTGGCCTGTCCTCGGCACTGACCACCACCCGGTCCCGGGGACTGACCATGGTTTCCTTCTGAATCAGCTGGCCATTGACCATTACCCTGGTCTCGGGTCCCGGTGTGATACTGGGATAGCGTCCCCCTTTTACCGGTGCCCGTACCACCACCTGACCATTGCTGATAGCCACAGTGCCATCCTGGGTCTTTTCTTCCAGTACCGATTCTACCAGTTCCGCCAGCTGATGTTCATCCAGTTCTGTCTTCCCTTCCGGCAACTTCACCTTGATTTTTACCAGCTCATCCTGTTCATTCTGAACCAGCACCTGCACTTCCAGTTCCTCCGGGTGCCGGCCCAGTTCCACTGCCGCCCGGGCTATTGCCGCTTCTATTGTCCTGTCCTGAAAAATCCATTCCCTGACTGCCATCTCTATCACCTCCGCTTAGCCAGGAAGCGGCCACGGCTGCTTCCTGGGCCAGTTCCTGTACCCAGCGCAAGTCTCGCATCAGGTCATTGCCTTTGTGTTGTTCTTCATTAATAATAATAATAATAATTAAAACATCCACCAGCAAGGGGTCAAATTGCTGACCGGCTTCCCGCATCAGCTCTTCCAGAGCCTCCACCAAACTGCGGGGAGGCTGGTAATGCCGGAAATTGAGGATGGCATCAAAAGCTTCCGCCACCGCCAGGATTCGCGCCCCCAGGGAAATTTCATCCCCCTTCAGACCAGCAGGATAGCCCCGGCCGTCCCAGCGCTCATGGTGTTGTTCAACCATTTCCAGGATTTCTTTATCCACCATCTTCTGGCCCTGTAAAATCTTGCGAGCATACTTGACATGGTCCTGAACCAGATTTTTTTCCAGAAAACTGAGGGGACCCGGTTTGGTCAGCAGCTGGCGCTCTATGGCCAGCATTCCGATATCGTGGATCAATCCCGCCCGCCAGATTTTGCGGGCCTGATCCGTCGGCAAGCCCAGGGCCAGGGCTATTTTTTCTGCCAAATCGGCAGTACGATGCAAATGGCCACCCAGAAAGGAGACATAGGCCTGGCAGGCAGAGGCCAGTAATCGGTAGGCATCATCCTGTTTTTGCAACAAGCTGGCCACAAAATTTTTGATACCCAGATTGAGCCCCAGGCTGCGGGCCACGGTCCCCCCCAGCTGCCATTCTTCTTCAGTGAAAGGATGATACCCCCACTTGTTTTGCAACACCAGATAACCCTGAACTTCATTGTTGGACAATAAGGGATAGACCATGATGTTGTGCAGGGAATCTTCCTGTTCTCTGGACCATAGTCCTAACACGGCCAGGTTATTTACCAGCAAGCCCTCCTCCCGGCTTTGAGCCAGCAGCAACAGGGCCTCCAGGGTCTGGTCCAGACAGATAATGGGCAATTCATGTTCTTCATCTACCGCCACAGTCACCTGGTTCCTGGCAATGATAAAAGCCTGTCTGGCCCCGGTAGCAGCAGTTAAAAATCTGAGGACCATGCGGGGCAAAGCCAGCTCCAGTTCTCTTTCGATCCTGATGGGAGCGCCTGCTTCCCCCGGACCGGCAATCCCCGTGATATAAGCCCTGTTAGCCGCCTTTAAAACTGGTCCCTGCTGCCATAACTCTATCACCCGGGCCAGCCGCCAGCCTGTCTCCGGTGCCAGGGTTTCCGGCACCTGGTTGATATTCACCAGGGGAGCAAAAGCATATTTTTCTTTTTTTCCCTTGAATTTAACAGGCAGTTCCTGTAATTCCCCTAGCAAATAAGGAATATGTTCAATCCTGATGGTCCTGATCCCCCGGGGCAAAGGAAGCAGTTCCTGCTGCCCCCGGACTGCTACCCCGAAAGCCAGGTAAAGCTCCCAGGTTCCCTGTTCCTGGCGGCGAAAAACCGCACCGCCCGGCAAGCCGCATAATAATTCCAGCATTTCCTGCAACAGGTCTTTATACTCATTTTCAGTCAGCTGATGCTGTAACAGCCGGGTAGAATGATCGGCCAGACGCAAAGCCAGGCGCTGATAGTTTCTCTTCGCTGCCCAGAACTGGCGCTCCCTGATGATTTTATCCCATTGCCAGAAATTAGCCCCGGCCACAAACAGCAAACCCAGCAGATAGCGGGCGAGAAATTCTCCTGAAATCCAGCCTGAGTAATAAGCAATCAAAACTACCCCTTGATGAACCATAAACATCAAGGCCGCTTCCAGCTGTTCATAGGCCAGCAGAATGGTAAGAAGATGGAGATAATAAAAAATAATCAGGGCGCCAGCCTGTCCGGAATGATGAGCTGTTAGCCAGACCAGGTAACCCAGTTCTCCCAGAAAAACCATCCACATCATGGGCCCATGCAGAGGAGCCCGCAGGTAGCGGAGATACTGCAAACCCAGCAAAACCAACCAGCCCAGCAAGGCCAGCTGCCACCAGCCTTCGCTTTTATCCATTGCAGTTAGATAAAGAAACCCGCCATAACCCAGCCAGCGCAACCAGGCCATGGACATGGCCCAGAACCGTTTGTTGCGGGTTTTCAGCCATTGCCAGACTGGTTCGAACATTTTCATTCCACCTTTGCCGCTTACCGCTCTTTTTCCTGATTAGATAATCTTCGACAATATGTAACAGAATTCCTGCCGTAGACAGCCCTTTTAAGCTAGAATAAAATGTTAACTAGAAAGGAGAGGATAGCTATGACCTCAGTTGCTGCTCTGGCCCTGCTGGGCAGCCCCCGCCACGGCAATTCCTGGACCCTGCTCAACACCGCCTGTCAAATTCTGAGCGAACAGGGGATTAAGGTAGAAATGATAGAACTGCACCGTTTGCAGCTTCACCCTTGCCTGGGCTGCAATGCCTGTGTAACTACCACTCAATGTATCCAGCAGGATGATATGCAATCCCTCTACCCCAAACTGCTATCCTGTCAGTATCTTCTACTGGCAGCCCCAATTTATGCCATGGGCCTCAATGCCCAGACCAAAATCCTGATCGATCGTCTGCAGCCTTTCTGGGGCAAAAAATATGTGCAAAAACAGGCAGTCATCGCCGATCCGCTTCTGGCTTCCCGTCGCCGGGCCTGGTATATCGGTGTGGCCGGCTCCAATTTGCCGGATGTGTTTCAGGGCGCAGAACAAGTAGTAAACTATGCCTTTAAGATGCTGGAAATGAAAAAATTCCCTTCTTTCCTGGTCAAACAGCTGGAAGATAAGGATGCTGTCCTGCATAGACCCGAATTGCTGGCAGAAATAAAAAAAGCGGCAGTGTCCCTTATTGCCGCCGGGAATTAACCGCCACCTCTGCCTCTCCTGCCAGTTTTCTAGCCCAGGGAAAGCTGCTGGCCAAATCGCGCCCGTAAGCCTTTTCTTCCTCCTCCAGCACTTCCAGAAAGGCATCCACTACCCGGGGGTCAAACTGAGCCCCAGCCTGACTGCTGATTTCTGCAACCGCTTCTTCTTTGCTTTTCGGCATACGATAGTGCCGAAAAGATGTCATAGCCGAATAGACATCGGCTACTGCCAGTATGCGGGCATATAGATGAATTTCCTCACCGTGTAATCCCCGGGGATAACCCAGTCCATTCCAGTATTCATGGTGTTGTTCCACCGCCAGCAGCACCTCCGGCGGCAGGCCGTATTTTTTCAGGATCTCACCTCCAAACAGAGGATGCTTTTTTATTTCCAACCTTTCTCCGGTGGTCAATAGGGCCGGTTTTAAAACTATATCCTGCCTGATCCCGATCATACCGATATCATGGACCAGCGCAGCCTGAAACAATAATTCCAGTTCGCGCCCGGCCAATTTTAATTTTTCCCCTATTTTTACCGCCATTTTTGCTGTTTTTTCCAGGTGACTTTGTAAATAGGGGGCAAAGTGGCCAGCAATTTCGGTCAAAGCGAGCAAACGCTGTTTTTCCATATTGTTTAACAATACTGCAAACTTTCGCTTATCCAGGGTCCGGCTGATGAAATTGGCTAACATTTTGCCACATTCCCAGTCCAAACTGGTAAAGGGCATATTATTTGCCTTATTGGCAGCAATCAGATATCCGCCATTGGCAAGAGGAAACAACATTAAATTATTTATCTTGCCTGCCAGTTCCTGCAACCCGAGAATAGCGGGAGCGTTGATTACTATTCCCTCAGCATGGGTTTTCGTTAGAGCCAGTAACCCCTGAAAATAGTCCCGCTTGATAATTTCCTGGATATTGGCTGGCTCTTTGCCAGCTTCTGCTTTTGCCAGTTCCAGCTGACCGTTAGTGCTGGAAAACAACAGGATTCCGGTTTGCGCTTCAGTGCATGCCAGTAAAGTCTGAAACCAGAACTCGTCCCATGAATGGTAAAAAGCAGCTTCCAGAGTCAGCACCCGGGGAATAATACTGCTCAGGTCTTTTTCTTTTAGCCTGACCGATGACCGCAAAGTCACAAGATATAATTCTTCTGCAACAATTTCCTTAATCGGGTTTAAAGAATAATCAAATTCTGAAATTATAATCTTTTTTTCATAGCATGCTCGCTCTACACAGTCACGAATTTCCGGCCAGAAATCCTTTTCCTGTTCACTCAGAACGCCAAAAGCCAGTACAGGCTGCCAGCTACCTCCCATTTTTTTTATCACCAGTCCACCCGGACACGTTGTAACATAAACCAAAATAGCGCTTGCAGCTTGTTTTAGGTCTTTTTCTACTCCTTCGCCTGAATACTGCTTTCTCTCTATTTCCACCAGTATACGGACAAGATTGGCAAAAGCCTGTTTATGTACAGCATGTAGATAACTGTCGACCAGATTACGCCATCGAAAAAAAATCAATCCAAAGGCCAAAATCGTAAAGATAAAGTAAAGAAGCAAAAAATTTGAACTAATTAAGCCAGTTATTTTCAGCACGACCACTAATATTTGTTGAGCAATTACTATCGGTGTAAGTTCCACAAAGTCATAACTATATAACGCTAATAAAATAAGGGGAATCACACCATAATCAGCAAAACCATGACCATTCCACACCAGACCCAAACCGAGCAAATGCTCAATAACCAGTACGCTCCAGAACACTGTCCCCGCCAGTCTTCGTATCCAGATCCGATATATAATAATGAACCATATTGCTAAAATAACCAGCGCTGCTACTATCCAGGTTGTGGGTTTATGGAAATATAAATATCCCGCCAAAATCATACCCAGATAAAAGCAAAAACGCAAACAGCGGATGATAGCCAGCCATACCTGTCTTTGTTTCACATTTTGAGTAAAAAAATAGACCATAGCTGCCACCTCCGCTGTTAGGTATTACCTTTTTTTTTTTTTTTGTTTTATTTTACCATTTTTTTATTTATTGTTCAAGATTCCCCTTTCTTTTTCTCCGCCCGTCCATACCGGCCACACCCGGTGAAAACCCTCTTTGGATAGGGCTTTCTGCAACTGTTCCTCCGTCAGGCTGAAAAAGACCCGCTCCAGAGACAGGTGCTGGGTACGGTGACATAACAGAGCCTGTTTTTTCACTTCCACCCATTCCCCGACATCCAGTACCGTTGTAACCGGCAGAGAAGGCAAAGCCTGTCTTAACTGCAAATGTTCCCGCACTCCCTGCTCCCAGGCATAATAGTAGAGACGGGCCGGCCGCTCTTCCTCCGGCAGGCTCCAGAAAGCCAGGGTGGCAAAATGACTGATGGCCCGGTGGTCAACATGGCCGCTGATGCCATCCGGCCCGAAGGTCACCAGTACTTCCGGCCTTTCTTCCTTGAGCAGTTGCACTATTTTCCCCACAATTTCGGCCGGGTTAGCCAGCAGTACCTCCTTATCCCGATAACCCAAAAACTCCACCCGGCTGATTCCTAACACCTCAGCCGCTGCCCGCAGTTCCCGTTCCCGCACTTCTCCCAATTCTTCCTGGCGACAAAGAGGTGGGTCACCGCATTTACCCGCTTCCCCGCGGGTAGCGCACACCAGCACCACCCGGTGTCCCCGCCGGGCATAGCGGGCAATGGTGCCACCGGCCCCAAAGGATTCATCATCCGGATGGGCCAGCACAAACATTAATGTAGCCATCATCCTCACCCCCGATTGGTAAGATAGACGCCTCCAGCTACCAGGAGGCCACCTATAAGCTGGGCCTGTTGCAAGGGCTGCTGCCAGACCAGCCAGGATAAGAGGGCAGCAAATACCGGTATCAGGTTAAGAAAAACAGCGGCCCGGGCCGGCCCCAGGCCCTGTACTCCCTTATTCCAGCCGATAAAGGCCAGCACTGAAGCAAAAATCCCGATATAGAGGATGCCAGTAATCACCTCTGGCCGCTGCCAGGGCAGGGCCATGATATTGATTTGCCCCAGTTCCCAGCCTGCCACCGGATAGAGCAACACAGTTCCAATAGCTGTACTCCAGGCGGTGGCACTCAATACCGGTATTTCCTTCATCACCTGGCGGCTGCTGAAAATATAGACTGTCCAGATGAACAAATCCAGCACCATGGTCAGGTCGCCCCAGTTCAAACCCAGCCGGGTCAAGCGCTGCCAGGAACCCTGGCTCACTACCCAGACCACCCCGGTGAGGGACAGGCCCAGCCCCAGCAGCTGGCGGCGGTTCAGTTTCTCCCGAAACAGGAAATAGGCCAGGGCAGCGATCACTACCGGATTAGCACTGCTGATCAAAGCTGCATTAGTCGGAGTAGTATATTTCAAGGCCAGATACACCAGGGAGTTGAACAAAAATACCCCGCTTATCCCCATTAACAGTAAATGCTTCTGGTATTTTTTTATCTGGGGCCAGGCCAGTTTTTCCTGCCACCAGGCCCAGGGCAGCAAAATCAAGGAAGCTACTGTCCAGCGCAAAGCGGCCAGGGTCCAGGGCGGAATCATTTTAACCAGGAATTTGCCAAAAACGAAATTACCGCCCCAGAGCAGGTTGGTTAACACCAGTATCAGCATGGCCAGACGGTTTTTGTTCAATGCTTACACCTCCAGTAAAGAAAAAAGCACCCCTGTTAGGATGCTACCATGTTACCATTCTATAATAGCTATTATATCATTCCCTGTACCCAGTACAAAATCCTAATGTCATCCTTTTTCCCCGCAATAACCGCAAACCCCCATCCTGGGAGAATTGACTACAGGTAGCATCATATCCTCACCACATTCATGTTCCTCGCCACATTCAGTACAATAAAAGGCATCTTCTTTATAAATACAGCAACTGCACAATTGTACCGCCGGTCTCCCACACTCTACACAAACAAACTCAGGTGGAAGGTTGCGGGCCATTAGTATTACTTTTTCTTTGCGCTTTGCTCCTGTCTTTGTTGATATTACCTTTAATTTTAATACTGTAGTTGAGCCAAAATCATATTCATGTATAAATTCAAGTCCTTCATACAAAACATCATTCAACTTCACTTTCATACTCTTATTTCTTCCAAACATGATATCTGGGTCAGGGTCTGAATCATAAATTTTGCCCTCAATTCTGAATCTGCTCAAATGACCACAACACTCCAGCCACCTGTCTCTTAAAAACTGATCCAGATCCTTTAAAGAAGCTTTCGCAGACACATCCAAATACATACAATATTCTTTCTGATAGTAACCCTGAACCTGGACCCAATAATACACCTCTTCCCCGGGCTGAGTTTTTTCTTTTCTAACCTCACACTTCTCCAGATGCCTCTTGATGGCAACCTTTCCGAAAAGTTCCCCACAATAATTACATTTGATACCTTCATTTTTCTTCTTCATTTTATTCCTTCCTTCTATTTCCTTTGTGTTTACTTTTACACCTTTTTAGCAGTATTTTATCAAATTCACCTTGCCATTTCCATGGTTTATTACTCTTTTATATCATTAATTACCATTCCCAATCAACCAGTTGTACTTCAATAATATATCGTTCCCTGAGCCGCCGTATCCTGCTCTGGGGAGTGACCCCTTCCAGCACCCCTCCCTGCAGGCGAAAGGAGGAAAAAAGCAACTCTTTGGCCTGCCCCTGCCAGTAATATATGATCCGGATGCCTTTTCCTTCCTGCCAGGCCTGCTGCAACAGGCCCCTGATTTTTTCCCTGTCCGCTTCCTCCAGCCTTTTCCAGGGCGGTTTGCCTGCCTGTTCGTGAATAACCAGTTCCCGCATTTCCGGCAATAACATGCGATGTCCCTCCCACAGCTTATTCCCTCTGTCCATAATGAATCCCCGCCTCAGTCAAGGTTCCTCCCCGCATGATGCTGTAACGGCCAAAGCGTTCCCGAATCAGATCACAGGTCTGGTTTAACCGCTCCAGTTTCAGCTTTTCCCCGAAAACATCCAGCTGCAAGGCGGTTTTGGGGCGCAATTTAGAAAGGCCCACTCCTACCAGCCGTACCCTTTTCCCTTCCGGCCAGTAGCGCTCCAGCAAAGTGCAGGCCTGGCGGTAAATATCCTCGGTCAAATCCGAATATTTCCAGAGGCTGGCCGACCAGGAATAGAAATGGAGTTCACTATCCCGCAGGGTCAGGGAAACGGTTTTGCCTTCATATCCTCCCTGACGTACCCGCCGCCCTACCATTTCCGCCAGTTCCAGAATCGCTGCCCTCAACTCCCGGTAACTGGCATAGTCCCGGGGCAAAGTCATCTGATTGCCAATGGATTTGGCCGTTTCCAGGGACCCCGGACTGACCGGGCTGTAATCAATGCCATTGGCTGACATATGTAATACCCGCCCGATGATGCCAAACCGCCGCTCCAGCACCTCTACCGGGAAATTGGCCAGGTCACCGATGGTCTTGATGCCCATAGCCTGCAATTTCCGCTCCGTTCTGCTACCCACGCCAAAAAGCTCCCGCACCGGCAGGGGCCAAAGCCGCCGGGGCACATCTTCCCCGCGCAGCAAAGTTAAACCATCGGGTTTTTCCAGTTCTGCCGCCATTTTGGCTACCAGCTTATTGGGCCCAATCCCGACCGAACAGGTCACTCCTACTTCCTCCCGAATCCGCCGCTTCATCTCCCGGGCCACTGTAAGAACATCACCAAATAACCCCTCACACCCCTTGAGATCAACAAAGGCTTCATCAATGGAAAAGGGCTCCACCAGGGGCGAATATTCCCGGATGATTTGCAGGATGCGGCGGGAGAAAGCCAGATACTGGCCATAGTCAGGACGGACATAGATACCATGGGGCAAAAGGGTTCGGGCCTCCCAGGCAGTCATCCCCGTTTTGACCCCGTATTTTTTGGCTTCATAGGATGCTGCCAGCACAATCCCGCGCCGCTGCTCCCGGTCCCCGCATACCACCACCGGCTTACCCCGTAAGCCCGGGTCCAGGGCCTGGTGAACCGAGGCAAAAAAGGCATTCATATCAATCAGTAGAATAGTGGGCTCCAACGCAACCCCTCCTCTGAACAAATGTTCCGTTTCAGCTCTATTATAATCTTTGAACATCTGTTCTGTCAAGCCCAAAAATAAAACAGAGGTTCGCACCTCTGTTTTATTGCCGGGCACACTCCCCTGTTTGTCCCTTCATAATCTCAATCCCATGGGGCAGGGCGGGCAGGATAACTTCCAGGCATTCCTGTACCGCCTTGGGACTGCCGGGAAGGTTAATGATCAGGGACCGTTTCCGCTGCCCGGCTACCGCCCGGGACAGCATGGCCCGGCTGGTTTTTTTCAGGCTTTCCATCCGCATCACTTCTGCAATTCCAGGAACCAGGCGGTCTATTACCTGCAGGGTAGCATCGGGGGTAACATCCCGCGGCCCCAGCCCGGTGCCACCGGTGGTAAGGATAAGATCCACTCCTCGTTCATCCACCAGCCAGAGCAGTTTTTCCTTAATTACTTCCAGCTCATCGGGAATCACCAGATATTCTGCCAGTTCTCCGCCGATTTCTTCCACCAGCTCCCGGATGACCTGGCCGCTCATATCCTGGCGCTCCCCCCGGGAGCCTTTGTCCGAGGCGGTCAACACCGCAAAGGTGAATTTAGCCATCCTGCAGCACCTCCACCTGGTCCCCTACCTTGATGGGACCACCGGTCAGGATTTTGACAAAAATCCCCTCTTTGGGCATGACACAATCCCCCGCCTGATAATAAATAGCGCAACGGGTGTGGCACTCTTTGCCGATCTGGGTTACCTCCGCCACAGCCTGCGGACCCAGGCGCAATTTGGTGCCCACCGGCAAGCTGAGCAGGTCAATCCCTTCTGTGGTCAGGTTTTCGGCAAAATCTCCGGGGCCTACCTCCAGTCCCAGCTGCCGCATTTTCTCAATGCTCTCCAGAGCCAGCAGGCTAACCTGGCGGTGCCAGGGTCCGCCATGGGCATCTCCGGCCAGACCGAAATCAGGCACCAGTTCCCCGGCACCCACATTTTTCTTGCGCATGCCTTTTTTCTCACTGATACACACTGCTACTATTTTCCCCATTGTTCTTCCCCTTCCCGTAGATAGTGGCCGCTTTTGCCCCCCGTTTTTTCCACCAGGCGAATTTCGCCGATAACCATGTCCTTGTCCACGGCCTTGCACATATCATAGATGGTCAGAGCCGCAATGCTTACTGCCGTCAGGGCTTCCATCTCCACTCCCGTTTGCCCGGCCGTCTTGACCCGGGCCTCGATCAGCACCCGGGAATTGTTTTCATCCAGCTGAAAATCCAGGCGCGCCCCGCTGATAAAAAGAGGATGACACATGGGAATCAGGCTGGCAGTAGCCTTGGCACCCATGATGCCCGCTACCTGGGCTACAGCCAGCACATCCCCCTTGGCCATTTTCCCCTCCTTGATCAAAGCCAGGGTCCGGGGGTGCATTCGTACTTCCCCGCGGGCTACCGCCTCCCGCCGGGTCACTTCCTTGGCAGAAACATCCACCATACGCGCCCGGCCCTGGGAATCAAAATGGGTCAGTTCCACCGCTTCACCCTCCTATCTGAAACATTTTGCGCTCATTTTCACCCCAGCCCGTTTCCCCCATGCTGTGGGCCTGGGGCTTCTGGCCGATGACATCCTGAAAAATTGCCACCAGTTCCTCGAACCTGGCCCCCTGCCGGAGGGGGGTTTTGATATCCACTTCCCGTCTGGCATGGAGGCAAGGTCTGAGCATCCCTTCGGCTGTCAGGCGCAGACGGTTACAGGTGCCACAGAAATGCTGGCTGATGGGGCTGATAAATCCCACCGTCCCCCGGTAACCCGGCACCTGATAATAGCGAGCCGGTCCCCAGCCGGCAACCCTGGGCCCTGGTTCTAAGGTATAGCGACGGCCCAGCTGCAAAAGAATCTCTTCCATCGTCAGACGGCGCTGATGGGCCCAGGCATCGGCCGTGCCAATAGGCATCAGCTCGATAAAGCGGACGTGCAATTCCCGCTCCCTGGTTAGTTCCACAAAATCAAACAATTCATCATCATTGAAGCCGCGCATGACTACCATATTGAGCTTCACAGGAGTGAGACCATGCTCCAGGGCCGCCGCCAGCCCCTCCCAGACTTTTTCAATTTGTCCCCCCCTGGTCAGTTCCCGAAACCGGTCAGAGCGCAGGGTATCCAGGGAAACATTTACCCGGTTTAACCCGGCAGCTTTCAGTTCTGCTGCCAGAGGAGCCAGCAAAACCCCATTGGTGGTCAGGGCAATATCGTCTATGCCGGGAATAGCCTTGAGCTGGCGGATAAACTCCACCACACCCCGTCGGACCAGGGGCTCACCGCCGGTAATGCGGATTTTGCTGATACCTACTGCCGCCCCGGCTCGCACTATTTCAGTGATTTCCTCCAGGCGCAAAATGTCCTCATGTTCCTTTAGCTCCACTCCGTCTGCCGGCATGCAGTAAAGGCAGCGCAAATTGCAGCGATCAGTAATGGAAATGCGTAAATAATTAATTTCCCGTTCAAAGGTGTCCTTCATCTCAGGTCCCGCCTTCCCAGCGGTCCAGCAGGAAGGCCTTTTCCGGCCGTACCAAAAGCCAGACCTGTTCCTCCTGTACCGGTTTAAATTGCAACTGATAAAGTTCAGCCACTTCCTGACTGCACCAGGCCCTGGGCCACAGCCCCGCCATCACTGCTGCCGCACCTTTAAGGAGATGACTCTCCTCCCTGCCCGGTTCCGGGCCAGGCTCGCTCTCCCGGTAAGCCCAGCCCATCAGCCGTTTTCCCAGCAACCGGGCGGGAAAAGCAGCCGGGGGCTGTTCTCCCGCCCAGAGAGTTCCATGAACTTCCCCCCGGCTGAGGGCGAGAAAACCGGCCTGGGAGCCGGTGGGGTAATAGCCCACTTTTTGCCCTTGCTGAGCCAGTTCCAGCAACTTTTCTTCAAAGGGCTGCCAGTAAGTACCGCCAAACCACCACTGTTCCTGGATTTCCGCCAGGGGGCGGAAAAGCTGGACTTCCACTTCCGTCCCGGCTTCAAAGCCCTCACTGAGGCGCGGAACCACCAGCAAACCATCGGCCTGGACCAGGGAAGAAATGGCTCCTGCTCCCCGGCCCAGGGGCACAGCGACCAGCTCCGCTTCCTGGGCCAGCAGTTTAACCCGCACAAACTCCTCCTGGCCCAGGGGAGATACCACCTTGCGGACCAGGCGGGCCCGGGCCGTCGCCCGCCCTGGCAACTGCCCGCCCCGCAGCAGTTCCAGCACCGGTTTCACGAAAAGTTCACAGGTAAGGGCCGCGGATACGGGATAACCGGGCAGACCGATCACCGGCTTACCCTGAACCTCGCCCAGAATCACCGGTTTGCCGGGCTTGATGGCTACCCCGTGACTGACCAGGGTGCCCAGTTCCGCAATCACCCGGGCGGTAAAATCCTCGGAACCGGCAGAAGAGCCGGCATTGATGACTACCAGGTCATAGTTTGCTGCCGCTTCCGCCACCCTGGCCTTGAGCAGCTCATAGTCGTCAGGCAGAGCGGGTTGCCGTTCTGCCACTGCATCCCATTCCTCGATCAAACCGGCCAGCAAACGGGAATTGAATTCCAGGATATCCCCAGGCTTCACTTTACTCCCTGGTTCCACCAGTTCCGTACCGGTGGGGAAGACGGCCACCCGGGGCCGGGCCCGTACTTCTACCTCAGTTACATTGGCAGCCAGCAAAGCCGCCGCCAGATATGGAGTAATGCGATCCCCCGGCCAGGCCAGCACTTCACCGGCAGCAATATCCTCCCCTACCAGGCGTATGTGCTGCCAGGGCGCAGCCGCCCCATTGATTTCCACATACTCTCCCCGGGGAGTCGCCTGTTCAATCATTACCACTGCATCATAACCGGCGGGAATCACATCCCCGGTATCCACATAAACCGCCTCCGACCCCACCAGGAGCCGGGCCGGTTTGGTCTCGCTGGCCCCAAAGGTGGTTTCCGCTCTGACCGCATACCCATCCATAGCTGAAGCCGGATAATGGGGATTGGCCAGCTGGGCCCGAATGGCCCTGGCTACCGTCCGGCCCAGGGCCTGTTCTACCGCCAGCCGCTCTGGAAGCAGCGGTCTTACCCCTGCCTGCTCCAGCTGGCTCAGATAATTGGCCAGGGTTTCCTGCCGCGGTAAATTATCCAGATAGACTTTCTTGCCCAAATTTAACCCTCCTCAAACAAGCCGATACTGACCAGTTCCCCGGCACTGATGCCATCCTGTTCCAGAGGAATGCGCAAAATGCCATCGGCTTTGACCATGGTGGATAATAGGCTGGATTTGCCCAGAATGGGGACTGCCCACAATTCCCCCTCCCGCCACTCCAGGGCACAGCGCACATGATCCTCCCGGGCCGGACCGGAGAGGACATTCCGCTCCAGCCGGGCAGTGACTGTCAGTCTGCCTTCCCGGTCCCGGTAGGGAGCAGGAGCGGGTAGCCCCAGCAGAGCCCGTAAAATGGGGCGCAGGAACAGGTCAAAAGTCACCATCGCCGAAACCGGATGTCCGGGTAAACCCACCGCCAGTTTCTGGCCACAGCGGGCCAGAATAGTGGGCTTGCCCGGCCGCACCGAGATGCCGTGCACAAATACCCCCGGTTCCCCCAGGGAGGCCAGCACTTCCCCGGTAGCATCCCTGGTTCCCACCGAACTGCCCCCGGAAACGATCAGCACATCATTTTCCTCCAGGGCCTGGCGGGCCACCGCCAGCAACTGCTCTTTCTGGTCCCGGATAACACCATACAGCCGGGGTTCACCCCCCAGTTCGTCCACCAGGGCATATAGGGTATAGGAATTCATATCCCGCACCTGGCCCGGTCCCGGTTCCTGTTCAGGAGCCACAATCTCGTCTCCGGTGGAAATCAGAGCTACCCGGGGTTTGACCGCTACCGTAACCTCGGTGATGCCCAGCCCGGCCAACAGCCCCAGATCCTGGGCCCGCAGGCGCCGTCCCGCCGGCAATACCTCCTGACCAGGAGTCACATCCTCCCCCGGCCGCACCACATTTTCCCCCGGCGCTACCGGTTTCAGTACCGCCACCATTCCCGGTGCCATTTCCGTATATTCCAGCATCACAATGGCATCCGCCCCCTCAGGTAACATGCCACCGGTGCTGATGGCCATGGCACTGCCGGGCGGCAGGGGCCCGGGAGGGGCCTGTCCCATCAAGACCTCCCCCACCAGGGGCAAAAAGACCGGCAAATCCTCCGTAGCCCCGAAGGTATCCGCTCCCCGCACCGCATAACCATCCACGGTAGAACGGTAAAACCCCGGCACTGCCGTCGGACTGACTACCTTTTCTGCCAGCACCCGGCCCCGGGCTGCCAGCAGGGGCACCCGTTCCGGGCGAGGGCGAAAGTCCTGCAAATGTTGTTCCAATCTGGCCAGTGCCTCTGGCACAGTGATTACCTTCCCGAACTCAGCCATATAAACCTCCTAGAAACAGCCCAGCTGACAGGCCTTAATACGAATTCCCAGTTCATTGCATATTTTCCCCACCAGTCCCTTTTCTACGCCCAGCTCTTCCGCCAGAGCCCAGGCCTGGGCACAGGTGATTCTGCCTTCAGGCGCAGCTTCTTTTAATAATTGCCGCAATTTTTCTACCTTGTCCATCTTTCTCCCTCCTGTGATCAAAATAAAACAGCCGGCTTCCCGGTGTCAGCCGACTGTTTTCCTTCCATCCACAGCAGACTGTTCCTTTCCACCGGGAGGCAAAAGGGTTTCCCCCTTTACCCTCGAGCCTCAAGCATGGCTCTGGCCAAAGGCCTTGGGCAAACAGCCTGTAGGTCCTTTGACTCGGAACATAAGTTAAATTATGGTTGCCGCCAGCTCAGCCAGCTCTGACCTTTCCCCTTTGGTGAAGACCACATGGCCGGCGATAGGCTGGTCCTTGAATTTTTCGGCCACAAAAGTGAGGCCATTGCTATTGGAATCCAGATAAGGATGATCCACCTGGAATGGATCACCGGTTAAGACTATTTTAGTACCTTCTCCCACCCTTGTCAAAATGGTTTTAACTTCATGAGGGGTCAGGTTCTGGGCCTCATCCACAATAACAAACTGATGAGGGATGCTGCGGCCCCGAATATAGGTTATGGCTTCCAGCTCCAGCTGGCCCCTTTCCTTGAAATAGCGCAAAGTGGTTTCAATACTGGTAGGTTTGCTGTCCTTTTCCTTTTTGCCTTCTTTGACTCCACTCAGTATATATTCGATATTATCATAAATGGGACTCATCCAGGGACGCAGTTTCTCATCCTTCTCCCCGGGCAGAAAACCGATATCATTGCCCAGGGGCACGATGGGCCGGGTTACCAGCAATTTTTTGTAATCCTCTGTTTCTACCACCTGTTCCAGACCGGCGGCAACAGCCAGCAGGGTCTTACCGGTTCCGGCCTGGCCTACCAGAGTCACCAGTTTGATGTTAGGATCAAACAGCAATTCCATGGCAAAACGCTGTTCCTTGTTACGGGCTCTGATGCCAAAAGCATCTTTGTTGCCATAGCGCAAAGGCACAATCGCCTTTTTGCTATGGTCAAACCGTCCCAGAGCAGACTGTCCCGTCTCTTCACAGAGCAAGGTAACAAACTGGTTGGCAACCAGCTCCCCGCCGGTGAAATCAACCAGCTGTCCCTCCTGATAGAACCGATCAATCTGGTCTCCTGCTACCTTAAGGGTAGTGGTACCGGAGTACATCTCTTCCACATTGACCCGGTCGGTTTTGTAATCCTCGGTCTTGATGCCCAGGGCATCAGCCTTGATGCGCAGGTAAATATCCTTGGTCACCAGGGTAACTTCCCGTTCCGGATATTTGTCAGCATACATTTTGGCCAGAGCCAGGATGGAGTTATCCGCTTTGTGGCTTTTGATTTCCGGGATTTTGGGCAAATCGATGGCCAGTTCCACCCGCAGGAAGCCTCCACCAGGAGTGGGAATGCCTTCATGCAATTTACCGGATTGGCGCAGCTGATCCAGAGCTTTGGCAACCCGCCGGGCATTGCGCCCCACCTCATCCATGCGTCTTTTCTGTTCATCCAGCTCCTCAATCACCAGCAGGGGTAAAACCACCTCATGCTCCTGAAAGCGAAACAGGGATTGCGGATCATGCAGCAAAACATTGGTATCCAGTATGAAGAGTTTTTTCAAGCCGCCTACCCCTTTCTGTATCTATTTCCTGTTAAATTCGCCATCAGCTGCAGTTTTTCCTTCCTGCCTGAATATTATTTCTTTTTTCGCCATCTTTACGCTTATCGAAAAACAGCTTATAATATAACTGTAAATACGACATCCTCGTATGGATGGTCGTAAGCTGCCCTATAAGTTCTCCATGATTAAGGACGTTCGAAGTTCGAGGTTGAAGATTGAAAGGGACAGTAGTAAGCTATACTACTGTCCCTTTATTTGTCTATTCTTTTCTGTGCCAGTAAGTAAACCTCATCATCTGCCCTGGCAGAAATAATAATAATCTTCATAACCTCTTTTTCTCTTACCAGCTTATATACCACTCGAAGGCCAAGCACCTGTAAGCGCTGGCTGTGGTCAAGGCGCATCAAGTCCTTGATTGCTTCTTTCAAGTATTCTACCTGCCACATAGTTATTCTATCTCCACATCTACATTTTCTAAATCCGTGCTAATTATACCAAGATCAGATAAAACTTTTTCCTGAGGGATAAAATCATCCTCTTTGGCTTTTTCCATACGCCTTTCGGCTTCCAGCAGCAGACGGTACTCCTCTATAGCTTCAAGCATTTGTTCATACAGCTCAGGCTTTAAAAGCACGCATGCCGGAGTGTTATTTTTCACCACAATCTTAAATCCCGTTTCCCTGACCTCTTCAAAGATTTTATTAGCCTCCCCTTTATTAAACCTGGAAATTGGCACTAGAGAATTTAACACCCTGCTTACGGTGATTTTTTCAAACATAATATCAGCCCCTTTCATAATAGACTTCCTGAAAATATTGTATGTTTGATTGATAAATTTGTCAATATTTTTATTGATATTTCTCTCCTGCCGGAGAATATAAAAATCGCCCCTGCACAGGGGGCGATTTTCGCTTTTCGTCCTATTTTTTCTTTTCCACTGACAGGGCACAATCAGGACATACGGTCTGACAAATGCCGCAGAGGATGCATTTTTCCATATCAGCCACTACGGCCGGAGTCCCATATACACCCAGGGTTTTGGACCAGGAAATACAGGAAACCGGGCATTTTTCGATGCACAACCCACAGCCTTTGCAAAGGCGCGGAAAAATGGCCCACTGCCCTTTTTGTCCCTCGTGGATTTCAACCTTCTTCAAGTAGTCCACTGTTTTTTCCCTCCTCGGTTAAGCCTGCTGGGCCAGGGCATAGCCCTTCTCCAGGGCAGCGAAGTTCAAGTCTCTCAGTTTGGGGTTTTGTTCAAACTTGTAACCGAGTTTCTTTTCAATAGCATTTTTAGCCTGTTCTAAAGTTACCACCCCGGTTGCCCCGATAACTGCACCCATAATAAGGATATTGAAAACCCGGGGGTGCAACTCGTTTTTGGAAATTTCCAGAGCCGGAATGCCCATGACTTTCTTAGCATTTTTAGGGAGGTATTCTTCTACCTCTTCGATAGATGTATCATAAACAAACAGGGTATTAGGCCCTACATATTGCTGAGTGCGAACTACTGCCCGGTCGCTCAAAGCCACTACGATATCACCTTTAACGAATTTGGGTGCAGCAATTTTTTCATCATCGATCTGCAAAAAGGCAATGGATACGCCACCCCGTTGCTCCACGCCGAAGTTGGGAATATAGAGGGCTTCCCGCCCGGCCTGGTTGGCGGCCTCAGCGATAATTTCCGCTACGGATTGAACCCCCTGGCCCCCTTCACCGGCCAGAGCGATTTTCACCAGTTTGCTGGACATATTCTTAGCCCTCCTTCTGTGCCGGGGTCTTGATTTCCCCTACTTTGAAGTACTTGGTCATTTCCTTTTCAATAAAGTTCCAGGTATCCCGGGCATTGGTCCGCCAGTTGGTGGGACAGCCAGAGAGAGCTTCCACAAAGGAGAAACCATTGCCTTCCATCTGGTTTTGCAGGGCTTTCTTGATGAAGCCCTTCAGCTGCCGCATATTGGCTACTGTACCCCGGGCCACATAGGCTCCATCCTGTGTAATAGCTGCCACTGCCTCCGGACCCTGGGTGGGATAGCCCATGGTTTCCACATCGCGACCATAAGGAGAGGTTTCGGTTTTCTGGCCCGGCAGGGTAGTAGGAGCCATCTGACCACCGGTCATACCGTAGTTGGTGTTGTTGACCAGGATAACAGTTACATTTTCGTTGCGAGCAGCAGCATTGAAAAGGTGCTGAGAACCGATGGCATAACCGCCACCATCCCCCATATAAGCAACTACAATCCGGTCGGGGCGGGCCCGTTTGATCCCGGTCATCACCGGGGTTGTCCGGCCATGGTGGGTCTGTACACTATCTACATCAAAAAAGTCCCAGGCCAGCAGGGAGCAACCGATATCACAACCGAAAACTACTCTATCCTGAATCCCCAGTTCATCAATAGCTTCCCCCAGAGCCTTTAACACATCACCGTGACCGCAACCGGGGCAAAACTTGTGGGGTTTGGATTCTTTCCGCCAGCATTTAGGCATACGCAACAATTCCACGGACATGGCTTAACCTCCTTCCGTTATCTACCCGATCCTAAAGCAAAGATTTTACTTTTTCTTCCACTTCTTCAGCAGTAATGCCCACACCGGGTTTGAACAGGCCTTCAATGGGAGTATTGATACCATAAATAGCCTGCTTGACCAGCTTATCCAGCTGACCCAGAGCGGATTCCACTACCAGCAGCTTGCCGGTTTTGGCAGCTACTTCTTTCAGCTGCTGCTCCGGGAAAGGCCGCAGGGTGATGGGCCGGAAATATCCAACTTTATACCCGGCAGTCCGCAGGGCCTGGTAAGCCCCCAGAGCGGCCCGGGAAACTACGCCAGCGGAGACGATGACCAGATCGGCATCTTCACAATCGCGGGCATCATATTCGATGATTTCCGGTGCTACCCGGTTGTACTCCTCAGCATAGCTCATGACGATTTCATACAATTCTTCTTCGGTGTTGTAGGTATTGCGCATATGATTGGGCTGCCGGTCAACTCCGATGGAACCTTCCTTACCTACAAACGGATAGGGTTCAACCAGCTTGATACCTCTTTCTTCGGGATCATAGAGAACTACTGATTCCCGCATCTTGGCCTGGTAGCCATCCCCCAGCACAAAGGTGGGCCAGCGATAGGTCCAGGCAGTATTGAAGGCCTTGATGGTGTAGTCGAACAGCTCCTGGTGAGTGGCAGGAGCATATACAATCCGGAAGCCTTCTCCGTTACCACCATATGTAGTCAGAGTGACTTCCTGCTGGGAGTAGATAACGGTAGCTGTAGACGGGCCACCCCGCTGCTGGACAATCAGGACAGTGGGAATGCGCATCATTTCTGCCATGGCCATGGGTTCCTGCATCAACACATTACCAGGGCCTGCAGTAGCGGTAAAGGCTTTTTTCCCCGCCAGCACGCCGCCAATGGTAGTAAAACCGGCAGATAATTCGTCTTCAGTTTGGAGGAATTTCTTGTCATACTTGGGAGCAAGACGAGTCCAGTAATGCATGATTTCGTTCTGGGGAGTAATGGGGTAACCATACATGATGTCAGCTTTGGCAGCTACGGCCGCCCAGGCGATGACCTCATTACCGGTCATAAATGCTTTCTTCTCCCCTTGAATGGGCTTTTCAGCCATGTAACCTACACCTCCTGTATACTTCTCCACGGGCGGGTTTATACCCTTACCACATGGCTTTCGGCATCAGTCTTCGCAAAAAACGCACGGGGTTTCCCAGAGGGTCTCTGCCTTCCGGAAAAGCAGAGCGAAATTTCTCGTCTACTGAAGTAGCAACAATGGGCATACCCAGAATTTCAGCTGCCTCAGCCACCAGCCGTAAACCTTCTACGATCACTTCCAGGGTGGTTTCATCCCCCAGATGGGTATTATTGATCAAGCCATGAACAGTTCCCATTTCCCGGACATGCTGAACGATATCGGCTACCGCAGCAGTCATGGGTCGACTGGCATTGATCACAGCCAGTACTTGCAGCTCCTCGCTTTCCCGGGCCCCTTCCACCAGATTCAGGGTTTTGGCCCCCTCCACCCCATAACCGATGTCCAGGATAATATCTCCCGGCCGCCAGAGAGCCCAGCGCATTTCCGGTTTTATCACCGAGCCAGCCTCGCCCAGACCCATAGTTTCGGCAGTATCCCAGGCGATTACATCCACTTGCTGCTCTTTTAGCTCCTGTTTAATGGGGCGTAAAGTATAAAAGGGCTCTACCAGATCAAGGTCCACCAGTGTCACCTGCCGTCCCAGAGCCGCCAGCTCCAGAGCCCGGTTAACGGCGTTTTCCGATTTGCCACTGGCATATTCACCAATATAGGCTTCGACAATGCGCGCCAACGCCCCACCTCCCCGTTGTGGGTATCAAATTTAGTTTGCGCAAAAAGCCGCAAACTATTAGGTTCCTGCCGGGACACTTCACGTCCCCCCATAAACATGATGGTCCCAGAGTTATTTGAACCATTAGTTTAAGTATAACTTTAATAATGGTCCAGGTCAAGAAAGTATATGGTATACATGGGGCAAAAAAGAGAAGAGGACTAATGGTTAGACCATCAGTCCTCGAAGTTTAGCTTTTTAAGTGCTTTTTGCAAAATATCAGGAGGCAATTCCGAGCCAGTTATTTCCTTGATTTTTCGCCCCACCAGCTGAACAGTTTCTTGCGGCGGCATATTTTTGATTGCCTTCACAGCTTCTTGATGTCCTTTAACAAAATTATCTATCAAAGCTTGTTTGGCTTGATATTTTTCGGGAGTAGTTACCATAACAGCACTTACACCTTCATCCTGGTATATCACCTTTGCCAGCCCTTTTGCTTCCAGCATACTGGGCCAGGGTTCAGCCAGGAGAGCTGCATCCAGCTGTTTTTGTACAAACAACCCGCTGATGGTTGCAGGTTTTTGAGCGCGAATTTCCACGTCCCCGCCTTCATAGGTCGACTTCAGTCCTGCATCATTCAATAATTTACGCAGAATTTGATCCTGGGTATTTCCAATACCCGGGACAGCGACTTTTTTACCGGCCAGGTCTTTAATGTCCTTGATATCTACTCCCTGTCGCACCACCAGAGCCGATCCTCCCCGGGTTACTTCAGCCAGGACCTTTATCTTTAATCCTTGTTTGCTCCGTTGTTCCACCGGTCCCGGGCCTACATAGCCCAGGTCCACTTCCCCTACTGCCAGAGCATCCAGCAATTCCTGACCATGGTTAAAATATCTTTCTTCAATCTTAATATCCCGGCCTATATATTTTTGAAATAATCCTTTTTCAATCCCTACCATGGCAGGTGCGTGAGTTATATTAGGGAAATAGCCGATCTTCAAAGTTTTCTGTTCCTCCGTTGCTTGATTGCCACAACCGACCAGTCCAAATAAAAAGGTAACTATTCCCAGAAGAAAAACCCATTTTTTCATTAACCCTCACCTCCTGAAAACTATGCTCGGTTTAACCCCCAGCGCATCATTACTCGTTGTTCCAGACGACGGAACAGGAGACTATCCGTTAACATTCCCAAAAGGGCAATTATCACCATAATTGCCAGTACCAGAGCCATGTTCCCCAGGTCTCTGGCCCACATCAATACCTGGCCCAATCCTGTCCCGGTGCCGATTAGCTCCCCGGCCAGCAGAGCCCGCCAGCAGAAGGCCCAGGCTAGCCGCATAGCTGTAATTAAATGGGGAACAGAGGCTGGCAATTTCACCCGCCAGAAAAGAGGTAATCCCTTTAACCCCATGGTTTTCCCTACTCTAACCAGTAGTGGAGGAACGTTTTTAATACCAGCTACCGTACCCATAGTCATTGTCCAGACCCCGCCCAGAGTAACTACAAATAGAATGGCTCCTTCCCCCATTTTAAACCAGAGCAAAGCCAGGGGTAGCCAGACAATACTTGGAACACTCTGCAAAGCGACAATTAACCCCCCCAGGGTATCCTCCCACCATTTATGACTGCAAATTAATAAACCAAGAGCCAGCCCTATAATCACTGCCAGAAAATATCCAACTATCAATCGCAGCAAGCTAACGCCAACTGCTTTAACTAATGTGCCATCAGCAAAGCCAGTCCAAAGAGCTTTTACCACCTGTCCTGGCGAAGGAAAAAGAAAATCTGGCCACACTTTCAGATTATATATAACTGCCCAGATCCCGATCAGGATGCCAAGGAAAACCACTCTTCTTAAGATGGTAGTCATCCCCCAGTTCCTCCTTCAACACTTTTTCCATTTCTTCCCGCAGTTCACGCAGGATCTGGTTTTCCAGCTGCAACAACAGTCCATCCCCTTCCAGCCGCGGATGAGGAGCCTGGACTTTGAACTCGGCTTTAATCCGTCCCGGCCGGGTGGCAAAAACCAGAATACGATCGGCCAGACGCACCGCTTCCCGGATATTATGGGTAACAAAGATGATTGTCTTGCCCGTTTGCTGCCAGATATCCTGCAGCTCCACATGCATGGCCATGCGGGTTTGTTCATCCAGAGCAGCAAAAGGTTCATCCATCAAGAGAATCCGCGGATTGAGAGCCAGAGCCCGGGCGATGGCCACCCGCTGTTTCATTCCGCCTGATAATTCATGGGGCCAGGAGTGGGCATAGCGGCTCAGATGGACCAGTTTCAACAGCTCCAGGGCCCGTTCTCGCGCCACCGCCTCGGTCAGCCCCTGCCGCCGCAGGGGAAAGGCCACATTTTCCAGGACATTTAACCAGGGAAACAGGCCGGGCTCCTGAAAGACCATGCCCCTTTCCGGTCCAGGAGCAGTCAATACCTGCCCGTCCAGACGCACTTCCCCCGAGGTCGGCTGTTCCAGTCCAGCGATAATATTCAGCAAAGTGGATTTACCACAACCCGAGGGCCCCAGAAAAGCTATGAATTCCCCCTGTTCCACTTGCAAATCCACCGGAGCCAGCACCTGGTGCTGAAAATATTTAGTGACCTGGCAGATTTCCAGCATCTCCCTCACCCCTTATATCCGAGTATTTCGATATGTTTTCTTATATTTTTGGTTAGTATCATTTTACTGATAATCCCCTTCTGCGTCAAGAGAAAAAAGAAAAAACCCGACAGGAATTTTCCCATCGGGCTTACATGGCAATTTTTAAAGCTGTCAGTAACACAAATCCCGGTATGCCCAGAAATCCCACCAGGGCCGTACTGGCCCAGTTAAAGGGATAGCTGAAACCCAGCCAGCCGGTAAGCCAGTTGACCAGCAGCAGAGTTGCCGCCCCCAGGGCCAGCCGCGTTACCAGCCACCAGAGAATTTTCAGGGGCCGGGTCAGATAGAGCCCCACCGCATATAAAAGCAACAGCAGGACCGCCGCTGCGACCAGGTAACTGAGGACCATGCTTGTCACCCCCCGTTACCTTCAGCATATGCGGCAGGCTGTCCCGATATTACTGCCTAAATTTCCCGCCGCCCCGCCAGGGCACTGGCCAGGGTCATTTCATCGGCATATTCCAGTACACTCCCCGCCGGCAAACCATGGGCCAAACGGGTTACTTTGACCCCCAGGGGTTTAAGCAATTTGGCCAGATACATGGCGGTAGTCTCCCCCTCGATGGTGGGGTTGGTGGCCAGAATTACCTCTGTGATGGGCTCTGTCTGCAGGCGCTGCAACAGCTCCTTGATTTTCAGCTGTTCCGGGCCAATGTCCTCCATGGGCTTGATGGCTCCATGCAGAACGTGATAATAACCCCGGTAATCCCGCAAACGCTCAAAAGCTGCCACATCCCGGGGCTCCTCCACTACGCAGAGCAAATCCCCCTGCCGGCTGTCATCCCGACAGATTTCACAGAGATCGGCCGTAGTGAGGTTGCAGCAGCGCTGACAGAAGCGGATTTGCTCGCGGGCCTCCAGGATAGCCTCCGCCAGCTCCCGGCTCACTTCGGCAGGGGCATTTAACAGATAAAAAGCCAGGCGCTGGGCAGTTTTGGGCCCGATGCCCGGCAAGCGGGAAAAGCGATTAATCAAACGGGCGATAGGCTCAGAATAACTATACATGCCAATCATCCTCTGTCTATCAGATTAGAAAAGACCGGGAATTTTCAACCCTCCCGTGATTTTGGCCATTTCCGCTGCCACCATTTCCTGGGATTTGCGCAGGGCTTCATTGACAGCTGCCAGAATCATATCCTGCAGCATTTCTACATCTTCCGGATCCACTGCTTCCGGCTTGATTTCCAGGCTCAGCAGCTCCTGCTTACCATTGGCCACTACTCGCACGGCACCGCCGCCGGCAGTGGCTTCCACTGTTTTCAGAGCGATTTCCTCCTGCAGTTTGGCCATTTCCTTTTGCATTTTCTGCACTTGTTTCATCATTTGATTCATATTGCCACCAAACATTTTCCTGCCTCCTAATCCTTTATTTCCACCGGTACCGCCGCCCCAAAGGTTTCCTGGACAGTTTTGACCAGCTCCTCAGGAGCCAGATCCGGTTTATTCTCCTCTTCAACAGCTGCGTTGGACGAACCGGCAATCTCACTGGTCAGCAAAGCCTGCACCCTGAGGGGCCGGCCCAGCACTTTCTGCACCGCGGCTTCCAGTATCTCCAGATTCGTACCCTGCAGCAGCCGATCGCGATGAAAGCTTTTTCCGTCAGGGAACACCAGACTCAAGGTCTGGCCATCACAGTGCAGTGGCTCCCCTTCCACCACGAAGGCACGCACCTGCATACGCTTGCGCAACAGTTCCAGCACCCGGGGCCATTCCTCCTGAACCTGTTTCATTAATACAGGGTCACTGGCTGCCAGTTCCACTTTTTTGCCCCGTGTAACCGGCCTGGCGACCGGTGTTGTCCGAGGGGCCGGTCCAGCCGTTACCGGTCCTGCTGCCTTCAGTCGTTCCAGTTCAGCCTGCAGCTGAGCTACCTGCTGTTGCAGATTGTTCTCTACCTCAGACCCTTCCTGACTTAGCCCCTTGATCAAAGCCAGCTCCAGCAACAGGCGGGGCTGCTGACTCCAGCGCATGCCCTGTTCGGTTTCTGTTAAAATATTAATCATTTGCTGTACCCGGGCCGGTGACAGAGCTTCGGCCTGGGCCTTCAAGCGTTCCCAGTACTGGGGGGAAGTGCGTAGAACCTGATCCACATCCCTGGCTACCCGGATAACCAGCAAATCCCGCAAATATTCCAGTAAATCGCGCACAAACTGGCGCAAATCCTTGCCCTGTTCCACCAGTTCCCCTACCAGCTGCAAAGCTCCTGCCAGATCGCGGCGGATCAGCTGGTCCAGCAGCCGGGCGATTTTTTCCCCGCTGACCGCCCCCAGGATGGCGCGAATATGGTCGCCTTCCACCTGTTCTCCCGCCATGGCCCGCGCCTGGTCCAGCAAGCTGAGGGCGTCCCGCATACCCCCTTCCGCTGCCCGGGCGATGAGGAGCAGGGCTTCTTCTGTTACCTTAATTCCTTCTCCTGCCGCCACCTCCTGCAAGCGCGCCATAATATCCTCTAATGGTATGCGTTTAAAATCAAAGCGCTGGCAACGGGAAAGGATGGTGAGAGGGATTTTATGGGGTTCCGTAGTCGCCAGAATGAAAACCACCTGGCCCGGGGGTTCTTCTAAGGTCTTGAGCAGGGCATTGAAGGCTTCATTGGTCAGCATGTGTACTTCATCGATTATGTAGACTTTATAATAACCCTCGGTAGGGGCAAATTTGACCTTTTCCCTCAGTTCCCGAATTTCATCGATACCGCGATTGGAAGCAGCATCGATTTCCAGGACATCCATGCTGTTGCCCTGGTTGATACGCTGACAGTTTTCGCATTCATTACAGGGTTCCGGCACCGGTCTACCATGGCCCGTGCGGCAGTTCAATGCTTTGGCCAGCAATTTGGCTGTGGTAGTTTTGCCGGTTCCCCGCGGCCCACAAAACAGATAGGCATGGGCGATCCTGCCGGTGCGCAGGGCATTTTGCAAAGTCCGGCTGACATGCTCCTGCCCTACTGTTTCCGCAAAGGTTTTGGGCCGCCATTCCCGATATAAGGCCAGATAAGCCATACCTATCCCCCCATGGCTTTAAAAAAAAGGCGGTTAAAAAACCACCTGCTGGAGCAAATTTAATGGCCGTGCACCCGGCATTGAATCCTGCCTCCCAGGCGTTATCCCCGCAGTTAGCTCAGGCCAGGCACTCCCGCGGCACACCCAAGACATCCCTTAGTGCTGCTTCCGTCAGGACCTGACACGGTTCGAGAGCTTGTGTTGCGCAGGACCCAACCGTCCACACCACTTACGGAGACCGGACCCCATGAAACAGACCCGCTGCCGGGCATCGACCCCACTATAGCGGATTGTGGGTTACAGGGCACCGCTACCTCCCCATCTAGCACGACCAAACTTTATTGACTGCTTTGACTTGTTTATTATACCCTGAAAGCAAGGATAAATGCAAGAGGAAAGGAGTGGCATAAATATTTTAGTGCCACCACATGGGCAGCATAGATGCCTGTTTCAATTTTACTATCAACTTCTATCAAATAATCATAAAGTTGACAGCAAAAGCAGTTTACGCTCTCCGAGAGGCCGGGTACCCCCACCTGCCCGGCTGACGGGGCAGGCGGACCACGGGCTTCTGGAGTCCCGCCCGAAACAGTCACGCTGCAAAAACGCTTCCAAACGGCGGGGTGGTGTTGACACCCGGCGCACAGTTGCCTGAGTACCGGGCTCCCACCTGAAGGGCAGGAACGGTTTGGCCGGCCGAAATGCCGTTCGCCGTACATCTCAGCCCCAGCTACCCGGCGGCGCTCAGTTTCCCGGAGGGGAAACCTCATCGTCAAAGCCCGCTTCGCGTGCGCCGCTGTCAGCCAACGCCCGTTCCGTCGGAGCTTTCTCCCACCCGGGCCAATCCCTGCCCTTTCCCGGGAACATCCCGGGAGACTAAAAGGTTAATTAGCCTTTTGATTATAACGCTGGAGCAATATTTCTTTCACTGTTTTATACGGGGTGTAACGGGTTATCTCTTCGTCGTGCAGCCTTTTTTTCAGGTTCATAGCTGCTACCTGGTCAGCATCGGCAGTAAAACCGCATTGGCGGCATTTAAAAATGTCTCCATTGCGATTCTTGGCGTCAACCCAACCGCACTGCGGGCACTCCTGGCTGGAATAGGCCGCGTTTTGCGGTCCGGGGTCGGTGACGGAGTAGACGTAGTTCTTGTATTCCCGGCGCTCCTTGATGATGTTTCGCTGCCAGCCGCTCACCTTGCGGGAGAGGCCTTTGCTTTTGGCTTTGCCGCGCAGGTGGGCGAGGTCTTCATAAGCGATGATCTGCGGCCGGCGTTTTTTGTAGAGTTCGTTAAACGCCCGGTTGATTTCGTTTTCGCACCTAGCCCGATATCTTTTGTTTCTCCTGGTTTGCTTGATAAGGCCCAGGTTGTGTTTTAAGATACGCCGGGCTTTGGGTGGGTCCTGCTCCAATAATTTCCGGCGCAAGGCCCAGAGTTTTCCGCGTTTCCGGCTATTGTCCAAAATATGGTCGGACATTTCTTGCAGAGCCTCACCATATTCGGGCCGGTATTTTCTGCCAGTATCATCGGTAAATACTTCCGTCACGCCCAGGTCGATGCCCGCCTCTCCCTCACCAGGCGAGTAAGTATGCGGTTCCCTGCTCAGATGGATTTCCACCGCTTGTTCGTCCGGAAAGAGGACTACCCGCAGGTTGCCTCGCATGGCGTGTATCCCAGTCAAGGGTATGACCGCCCTTTCGCCGGGGGTTAATGTCGCTACGGCAATATACTGCCGCTTTCCCCTGTTAAATACACGGTACATTTGCTGGTCTACCACGAAACTGCGGGCTTTTTTGACGCGGGGCCTTGTGCCTAAGATGCGGCGAAAGGCGCGCTTCAGATAATTTCTCACCTTGGCACGGCCCTCTGAGTCCAAACTTATTTTTTGATTAACCACGTCTTCATGAGTGAAAATCGCCTGGAGCCTCTTCCAATCCCGGCCGCGCTTTTCATCTCTATATAAAAGCCAGAAGGCGTAGTGCTTTTCTTCGTCAGACAGGCCTTCATGACGGTAAAGCCGCTCTTTGACCCCGACGATGGCGGCCTCCCACTGCCTCTCCAGGGTGAACAGGGCGTCGTCCAAAACCAGCTTCCACTGGCGGGCCTGTAGCCCGAAAGGGCTGGTGAAACCGGCTGCAACCAGCTCGTCCCGCAGCTTCCGCTTTTTACCCAGATAGTGCAGGTATTTCACATGCCCGTACTCCACCAGGAAGGAGTTCTTCTGCCTGGCATATGCTTCTGCCGTCTCAGTTATCCTGGCCCACTTATCTTTGTTCAGCGGCAGACTTTTCTGCTTGACCGTCTGCTGCACTGGCTAACACCTCCCTCACCGTTTTGGTCAACTTGCGAGCTTTATAGGTCCTCTGGCCGTACAGCCGTGCCGCGAAATGCTGGACGATGCTGATCAGGTCTTCGGCCAACTCTTGGGCTGGGGACATGTCTTCGGATTTGTTGGCCACGAGGATTTCGCAGCCGAATTTGGCGAACAATTCCTCGAAGAAGTCGAATCCAAACCGAACCAGCCGGTCTTTATGGGCGATGATGACCGTTTTGACTTCTCCCCGGGTGACCATCCCGCACAACTTCAAAAAATTCTTGCGCTTATAATTGAGGGCAGAGCCGACATCGGAAAGTATTTCGTCCACAGCCAGCCCTTTGCCGGCGGCGAATTCCTTCAGATAATTCAACTGGTTTTCCAGATCAGGCTTTTGCCCGGAGGACGATACCCGGGCGTATAAAACAATTTTCTTTGGTTCCTGGCGGTTCTTTATTCCCAGCGCCCGGTATAACATTTCTTCCGTGTATCTTCTTTTATTGGTAGGCGTGCTCAGGGCGACCAATTTGCCTTCTTTGTCCCATGCACGCAAGGTCGATACGCTGACCCCAAGTTTTTCAGCGAATTCGCTCACTGTGTAAAGTTTCATAAAACATCACCATATTGGTGTATCAGGTGATGTTGGTTGTCAATACCTATTTTGGATAATTGCTAAAAGAAAAGAAGCTGTTTCTTACCTCCTGGCCCCAGCTCCACTAAGGCCCGGTCAAAAGGATCAAATACTGCCTGCCGGTACAGAGGCGGCAATTTGCCGCGACAGGCAGCCAGCCGCTGTCGCAGCTCCTGGTAGTCCGCGGGATCAGGTGGGCCAGGTTCATATTTGAGAGCCGCCTCCCTGACCTCCTCAATACAGGCAGACAGATTGCGCAATTCCCCCATCTTTACTCCCCCATTTTTTGTCTTGATTTCATTTTTCTGTTTTCGCCAGAAGGTGGAAAATTCCTGCTGCCTGTTGACAGGCGGAATAAAAAAGTCTAAGGTTTAAATATAAAATATTTAAGGAAGGATAAAATACCCATGAATGTGCCAGAAATCAGTGAAAAACAAATCAAACAAGCCGCCTCCAGCCCCAAAGTCTACGAACGGGGCCTGGAATATTTTGCGGACGGTCTGGTTAAGCACATTGAATATGACCATGACAGGGACGAATTTCGGGCCATAGTCAGCAATCGCAATCTTTACAATATTCGTCTCCGCTTTTACCCTTCAGGTACCTGGCATTATTACTGCACCTGTCCCGCCCATGACCAGTTGCCAGGAATCTGCAAACATGTAGTTGCGGTACTGAAGGCATTACAAACCGGTTATGCCTTTGACCCTCAGGCTATGCAAAACCGGAGAGCCCGTCAGCTGGGGGCTAAACTGCTCAGTCATTTAGCCGTTACCCCTACTTCTCCCATTAAGCAGGAACTAAATCTGGAAGTTGAATTGACCCTGCAACCAATGGATCATGTTATTTTTGCTTACCTGGGCCTGAAAATCGGTCTGTCCCGCCTCTATGTCATAAGGGACCTGAATCAGTTTGTCAGTTCTCTTCAAACAGGACAACCGCTGGAATTTGGCCAGAAATTTACATTTGAACCGACCAAACAATCCTTTGCCGCCTGTGACCAGCCGGTAATTGACTTTTTGCAGGAAATGTACGAACAATATGCCGCTGTTGACCGATATGAGACCACTTCCCATTTCAAACAACGTCCCTTGCCCCTGAGCGATTACCATCTGGCCCAGCTGCTACACAGTTTGAAGGAAAAATCTTTTGTTTTATGTTTACCTGGCAATCACAGCAAACTAACCCGGATTAAACAGGGTTTATCCCTTGGCTTTAATTTAGCTGCCGCAAATGACGAACTGGTATTATCCCTGGTGGAAAACGACCTTCCCCCCCGCCCCCTGACCCGGGATGGCAGCTTTTTCTTCTATCAGGAGGAAATCTGGCAGGTCGAAGACGATCAGCAAAGAAGATACTTTTTACCTCTAGCTCAGGTGTTAAATCAGGAAAAGCGATTGATTTTTGCTTCAGAACACAAAGACCGGTTCGCTACCGAGCTCCTGCCCGCTCTGGAAAAAATAAGCAAGCTGGAGATCGCACCAGAACTGGCCAGCCGTTTTATCCGCCAGCCCCTGGCAGCCCGCATCTATTTCGACCGCTACGGGGAACAGGGAATCAGCGCCCGGGTAGAGTTTGAATATGGTACTATTACTATCAATCCCTTCAGCAACCAGATTCCGGCCAGAGATATTTTGCTGGTGCGGAACCAGGAAAAGGAAAATGCCATTCTCTCCCTGCTGGAACTGGCCGATTTCACCGTCAACCAGGGTCAAATTTACCTGGATGAGGAAGAAAAGGTACTGGAGTTTATTACTGCTTATCTGCCCCGGCTGCAGGAACTGGCTGAAATCTTCTATTCCGAGGAATTTAAAAAACTGCGGGTACGCCCGACCCTGGATTTTTCCGGGCGGGTGCGTTTGAATGAGGAAGATAATCTGCTGGAAGTCAGTTTTACTTTCCCCGACCTGCCCGAAGAGGAATTGCGGGAGATCCTGGCTTCCCTGCAGGAAAAGAAAAAATACCACCGGCTCAAGGATGGCTCTTTCCTGCTCCTGCAGCAACAGGAACTCCAGCAACTGGCCCGGCTGCTGGAAAACCTGAATCTCGATGCCAGCGCCCTGCAGGAAGCCACCATCCAGCTGCCCAAATACCGGGCCATGTATCTGGACAGTTTTCTGCGCCAGCACAATCTGCCCAATCTTCGCCGCGACCGGGCTTTTAAACAGCTGGTGCAGTCCATCCTGGAGCCCCAGGACAATGATTATGAAGTGCCTGCTTCTTTGCAAAAGGTGATGCGAGACTACCAGAAAACCGGTTTCCGCTGGCTGAAAACCCTGGCCGCCCACGGCCTGGGCGGCATCCTGGCCGATGACATGGGGCTGGGGAAAACCCTGCAGGTCCTGGCTTTCTTGCTTTCAGAACAGGACACTTCTCCAGGACCATCCCTGGTCATCGCTCCTACCTCCCTGGTCTATAACTGGGAAGCCGAAGCTCGCAAGTTCGCCCCTGAACTGAAAGTTCTGGTGGTCTCGGGGTCCCCCAAAGACCGGCAGGCCCTGCTGGAAAACCTGAGCCAGTGGGATCTTGTCATCACTTCCTATGGCTTGATCCGGCGGGATATTGAACTTTATGCCCGGCAGCAATTTGTTTACTGTTTTCTGGACGAGGCCCAGCACATCAAAAATGCTCAGACCGTTAATGCCAAATCGGTCCTGCAAATCAATGCCAGAAGCTATTTTGCCTTAACCGGTACACCCATAGAAAACTCCCTGGCCGAGCTCTGGTCCATTTTCAATTTCATTCTCCCGGGCTATTTCCCCCATTATCAGGAATTTCGCCGCAAATATGAATTGCCCATTGCCCGGGGCAATCCCGAAGTTCTGGCCGAACTCAGCCGTCTGGTCAAACCCTTCATCCTGCGCCGGGTGAAAAAGGATGTGTTGAAGGAGCTGCCGGCAAAAATCGAGACGGAAATCAAGGCTCCTCTCACCGCCGAGCAACAAAAAGTCTATCTGGCCTATTTGAAAAAGGCCCGGGGTGAAATCGCGCAGGAGCTGGCTGCCGCCGGTTTTGAGAAAAGCCGAATGAAAATCCTGGCCGCCCTCACCCGGCTCAGGCAGATTTGCTGCCATCCCGCCCTCTTCCTGAACAACTATCGGGGGGACAGCGGCAAATTCCAGCTCTTCCAGGAAGTCCTGACTGATGCTCTGGCCAGCGGCCATCGGGTGCTGGTTTTTTCCCAGTTTACCTCGATGCTGGACATATTGCACCAGTACCTGTTAGGAGAAGGTATCGAGCATTTTTATCTTCATGGTTCTGTCAAGCCAGAAGAACGCCTGAGCATGGCCCACTCCTTTAACCAGGGCCAGGGCAAAGTCTTCCTGATTTCCCTGAAAGCCGGGGGTACCGGTCTCAATCTTACCGGTGCCGATATGGTTATTCACTATGACCCCTGGTGGAATCCCGCTGTCGAGGAACAGGCCACGGACCGGGCCTACCGTATCGGTCAAAACAAGGCCGTTCAGGTGATTAAGCTGATCAGCCAGGGCACTATTGAAGAAAAGGTTTTTGCTCTACAACAACGCAAAAAGGAACTGATCGCTTCCGTCATCCAGCCCGGTGAAACTTTCCTCTCCAAATTGACAGAAGCAGAGCTAAGGGAATTGTTTGATCTGACCACCACTGGTTGACAATTTACAGCCAGACGGTCTAAGGTAGAAATGAAAAAAATGGGAGGTAAGAGAGAAATGAACTGGGAGAAAGTGAAACTGGAACAAAAAGGGGCAGTAGCTTTCATCACCCTCAACCGGCCCCAGGAATTCAACGCTCTGGATGGCCAGCTGGGCGAGGAGCTGATCCAGGCCATCGAGCACTGCCGGGAAAATGACGCCATCCGGGCGGTGGTGATCACCGGTGCCGGCAAAGCCTTCAGCGTGGGCGGAGACTTAAAAAAGGCCAGCAGTGCCATCGGCACTCCCCAGCAGAGTATTTTCTTCCGGGATGTGACCAAGAGCCTGAACCGCTTCATTATGGACCTGCGCCTGCTGCCCAAGCCGGTCATCGCTGCCATCAATGGCGCCGTAGGCGGTGCCGGCTTCACCCTGGCTCTGGCCTGTGACCTGCGCCTGGCTGCCGCATCTGCCCGCTTCAAGCAGGCCTATACCAGCGCCGGCCTCACTCCTGATGGAGCCTTCACCTACCTGGCCGGAGCCGTGCTGGGCCTGGGCCGGGTCAGTGAACTGCTGTTACTGGACCCGGTGGTCAGCGCGGAACAGGCCCTGGCTCTGGGGCTGGTGCACCGGGTGGTAGCCGATGATGAGCTGCTGGCTACTGCGATGAAACTGGGGGAACAGCTGGCCGCCGGACCCACCCTGGCCTTTGCCCGCAGCAAGGCCCTGCTCAATGAGGGGCTGTTGCCGGAACTGGCCCGCATCCTGGAACTGGAACGGCAGACTATCATGCAGTCCTGTATGAGCGAGGATTATGTGGAGGGGGTAAGGGCGTTTTTTGAGAAGAGGAAACCGGAATTCCGGGGAAGGTAGGGGAAAAGGGAGTTTCAGCGTACAGGTCTGAGACTCCCTTTTAGTATTTTTGCAAACCTAATTTCGCACCCGGTCCATACTTATAAAAATCAATTACTTCCTTAATAGTTTTACAGGGAAGCTGCCTCTTTTTATTAATCATCTCTGTCCATACATTTTGAGCCTCAGTTTCTGAAATCACCTTTTTACAAATGGCATCATACATTATTGCTCTGGTGCTCAACAAAGCAAGATTGTATTTCTGACAGTAGCGGAGAACATCTCTCAGGTTATTACTACAAATCGTCCCGCCATTAACTTTTGCATAGGCCATAACAGCGGCCTCATCACTACCGTATTTGCCAGTTTCTCTTAAAGCGACAAAAGTTTGTCCATCATCACCCAATGGCTGTAAACTAACAACCTCGATGTATTTTTTATCTACTGAGCGGGTTAACTCTGCCTTAAGATGTTGAACCCTTCTATTACTAATTTCATATACTACCTCTGCTGGCACAACCATTTTGCCTGAGTAAAGTTTCTCAAGTATATCCATTCTTTTTACCCAGGCAAAACAGGAAATAACATCCGTATCAAGAACAAGAGGAGGTCTAGTCAACATAGTCTAAGACCTCCTCTTCTGTATATAAATCAAGTCCTATTTCTGCTAATAATTCTTCATACCGTGAAAATGTAATTATCCCTTTATCGAAGGCCATTTTAATTTTTTCAGCGTATTCGGATATTATGGCTTCTTCGTTTGTAGGCAAATATAGATAATCGTCATATCCCAAAACCCTGGCATTATATCTAATGTTGGGTGATAATTCTTCTTTCTTATCTTCCGATATCAGTCCAAGCTGCACAAGTCTCGTTAACATTGCCTTATGACTAACACCATATAACTGTTCTAGAAATATTACATCATTAATATCAATGTCTTTAATATTACGAGCTCTTTGGTATATATGATGTAAAATACCATCCTCGGGCATTAAAAAATACGCAGCAAATAGGTCAGCCAGCAACTCTCTTTCATCTTTTTTGTCAAAGCGACTGGTAGAACAAGCAATTTCTACTAAGCCGTCATCAAAATAGCAATGATAAAGCTCATGCGCAGCCGTAAAGTGCTGGTGTCCAACGGTTTTTGACGTATTAATAATTATAACCTTCACCTTCCCTGTTTTCAGATATATACCCGATATCTTGCTCATTGGTTTTTTAATACATGAAATATTTGACAATTTTAACACTTTAAATGTATCAACAGGTTCGATCGTATTTAAATTATTCATTTTTCTTGCTTCAATCGCACAATCTCGTGCCTTTAACTCTAATTGATTCATTATTATTCCTCCAGTAATTGTTTAATAGAACTTAAATTTCTGGCAAACCTTTTGGCCCAGGCCAGAACTTTTAAATCTTCATTGGATAATTCCTCGGTCCGAAAAGCTACCGATAAGGATGATATATCTTCTTCCTTTTCCGATTTTAAAAAATATGATAGCGAATAACCGTAAAGATCAGCTAGTTTGCTAAGGGTAATAGTGTCTATTGGTCGTGTACCATTCTCATAATAAGAGATGTTTTCTCGACGAATGCCCAAATAATTGGCAACCTGCGACTGAGTAAGACCTGAAAGCTCCCTTGCAGTTTTTAGACGTTGCCCGATTAATTCATAAGTCAAGTCAGACATAAATATCCCCCTTTGTTACTTTTATCTGTCATTATATTATATTTGTAACCGTTTTGTTACATTCGTATTCAACACGTGGTCTCGATTTTCCTGCTTTAATTAGCTCGATACAAAAATTTTTCTATGTAATTGAAACCAATGTAATTGCTATCGGCCCCTCTAACCTTTTTCAGAGAAGATAAGGAAAGGGAGTTTCAGCGGAAAGGCTGAGACTCCCTTTTTAAAGCCCTATATTTTTCCCTTTGCTGTCTTGTTAGCATTGGTCATTTTCCTTTAGCTTTTATCTTTGATTGTTTGGCTTTTTTAATCAAGTCACTCTTTACTCTCTTGAAGTAACTACTGGTATATTGCTTAAGCAATTGCAGGCGTTTCTTTTGGTTTCTTTCATCTTTTTTCAGTTCTTTAGCTTCAATACTACCCGGGGTCACTTTCATTTTGCTGTCATAAAAGCGTTCTTTAATAATTAATTCAAGCTGCTTAAAAAGCCATTCTGCCTTTTTTTCGTGGGCTCTTAGTTCTTTTAAAGTCTTTCCTTTAAAAACAAAATTACTGGCAACAAACCGCTTCATTTCATCTTTTGTTAAATCTTTAAAAATAAAGCCACTAAACAAATGATCAATAAATGAATTATAAATGCGCCAGTCAGTTTCTGAACTGGTATATTTAATATCATTAAGTGTAATACCGGCATTTAAGTTATATACCTGAGCTGATACTGAAACATCTGTTCCGCGATTGTTACCCTCTTCTCCGGCAAATACAGGAACTGATGTTGCAAACATGGTCACCATTAATACAGCTGCAATTTTTTTCTTCATAAAAATATCCTCCCTCACGCACGTAACGCCTCCCTCAATAACAAATTATAAATGAATTACTTCAGATCAGTAGCGTTGCATTAATTTTATGAATGGTAGTCAACTATGTTTTGGTCATTACGCATTATGGTATATATGACATTTATGTAATTATATGTAATTAAGGACTCCAGTTCTTTGGCCAAAAGGGCTAGTAGTAATAGAGGGTAGCCCTATTCCACATTTTGTCAGCCATTTTGCTTTACAATATAATTGGGTCATAACTCACTTCATTCAGAAAATTTGTTTCTCCGTCCATTACTTGCCTTACTGTTAACTCATATATTGCTTCGTAATTTAGTCTTCGTCGTCCTTTGGACGTTCGCTTTTTCTGTTTACTTAGTTTTTTCCTAAATACCTCGTAGGGCTCATAAATACAGGCGCAAACAAACCTTTTTACAGTCAGCAGTGGTCCTTCACACCCTGTCCTTATTTGGATCATCTTCAATAAACAGTATGTTGCCAATGCGATATATAACTGATTTTCTACTGCCTGCTGACTAAGACCATATAAATGTTTGACGTGCAGGTGTTGCTTGAGCCACTTGAAGAAAATTTCAATCTGCCAGCGGTAGCGATATAACTGCACGATTTCTTCGGCATTCTTTTCAAAGACATTCGTTACAATTGTAATTTGATTCCCTTCTGTATCCGTTGTTTCAATCAGACGTACAGGGTGCTTCATTCTTGATGAACCCCAGCCCAGGATAGCTATGTAATCCCTGCTAATTTCGCTTTCCGGCGAAAGTGGCAATTCTTTTTGCACATACACCACAGCATTTGACTTGAGACGAGTTACAAAACCTATTCCTTTTTCACAGTAGTGATCGAATTTTTTGTAATCAACATAGCCGCGGTCAAAAATATTAATTGCATCCTTCTCTTCAACTATCAGATTGTCCATTTCTGTCTTATCACTATGTTTTGCTGTGGTAATTGTTGCGCAATCCGGCAGGACCCCTTGCCCAAACAAATTAAGCCTGAGATGAAGTTTTATACCGCCTTTCTCTTTAAGGAATTCTGCCCAGCGATAACGGCTTAGACACAAGCTAATAACCGAGGCATCAATTAGATAAATACGTCCCAATGAATTACGGATTTTCTGGAAACCAACTTTCTCTCCAATTTGCCGCGTAAGATCTTGAAAGATTGATTTAAAAATGCTTACTGGCAATGCGTTCAGCCTACGTGATATCTGAGAATGGCTTATAGAGTCAAGAGCAATGCATATACTTTGAAGATCGTTATTTAAGCTATTGCTAATATCCCGTAGACCTTTTAATTGTTCTAACTGGGCATAGGCCAGAAGATAGAATAGCTTAAGTGCTGTCAGTTTTTTAACGTATTTGTCAACACCTGCGTTATTAATAAGCTGAAAAATTTTTTCGTGAAAAATTGGCTGAAACAATTGAAAAAATGTGGATTTTGTGATATCCTTACCTCGCATTATAGCTTCTCCTTTATATTAGAGATTTGGGCAAGGACTACCCTTAATCTCTATTATAAAGGAGATTTTTATATTTCTCAGCTAAAAAACGCATAATTCGGCCTATTTTGTGTTAAATTGAATTAATTCCCAGCTTGACAAATTCTAAAAAATTTTATGCAACGCTACTGGATATTGCATATTTTTTTTAAAAAAAACTTCAAATCATCACCTTTTGTGAAACCTGATAATTGTGAAGAATTATTTAACCTTACATCAATCAAAGACTCAATCTTATTTTTTTTAAGTAAATTAAAAAATACCTCCGCTCTTTTTTGGGTAAAACCGATAGTATAAATTTTCAATCTTCATGCCCCCCATTGCTTAATTTTCTATTATGAACCTGCCAGAACTTTTCTCTTTCTTCCTTCATTGTTAAACTATGTTTTATTTCGTATCCACGTTCATAAAACTCTTTAGCTACAAGAATTGACCTGTGACAATCAAAAGGATCTTTTTCTGAGCACATCAAAGCAATTCTAAAACCTTTTTCCACCCCTTTCATAACTCTTGATACCTTGCCGAAAAAATTCCTGCTTTGCGACCGCTTCAAAATCAAGATAACCTTCCCGGGTATAAATGTTTTTATCCTTATGTCTTGCACCAAGCTCTTTTCCCATATAAAGATAATAAATATTTAGATTGTGCGCAGGTCAGATGCCAGTTTATCCATATTGAATTGTGGTGCTGCTTTTGAATATGGAGTGCTCCTGATATCAACAATACAGTTAATGTTATAAATATTTATTAAGCTGATAAATTTTCCGATCGAATGGGTAGAATGTCCAATGGTGTATAGTAGTTTTTTCAATTCAACCACGCCCTCATAGCTTTACTCTATACAGATATTATATCATAAATATACCAGGAAAAACCAGAACAGAAAAGCCTGGCGAACCCATCCAGTTCACCAGGCCTTCTTATTATCATATGGCGGAGAGAGTGGGATTCGAACCCACGAGACGGGTTTTGGCCCGCCTACTCGATTTCGAGTCGAGCGCCTTCGACCAGCTCGGCCATCTCTCCGCATGGCTCACGCCCTATATTGTAGCACATTTTTATCAGCTTCACAACTACAAGTTTTGACAACAAAACCCGGGCCTAAACCCGGGCATCTTTCTGCTTATTCAGCCTTAACTTCCGAAAAAACTCTTTCATCAATTCCTGGCATTCCTCCGCCCGCACCCCGGCAGTCACTTCCACCTGATGATTCAAGCCCGGATGCCGGACCAGATCCATTAGACTATCTACCGCCCCAGCCTTGGGATCGGCGGCACCATAAACCAGCCGTTCAATGCGGGCCTGGACAATGGCCCCGGCACACATAGGACAGGGTTCAATCGTTACATACAGGGTAGACTCGGTCAGGCGCCAGCCGCCCAGCCGGCGGGCAGCTTCCCGTATAACCAGCATTTCAGCATGGCCAGTGGGATCCGGGGCCAGTTCCCGCCAGTTGTGGGCAGCAGCCACTACCTCACCCCGGCGCACCAGCACAGCGCCAATAGGTACTTCCCCCAGGGCCATGGCCTTTCTGGCCTCAGCCAGGGCCAACCCCATGTAATATGCATCATCGTGCTCCAGCTGCATCGCAATTCCCTCTGATGGTGTCCTCGTCAGGAGTCGAACCTGAATCTACCGCTTAGGAGGCGGTTGCACTATCCGTTGTGCTACGAGGACGGAAAATGGCGCGCCCGGCAGGATTCGAACCTGCGACCACCAGATTCGTAGTCTGTTACTCTATCCAGCTGAGCTACGGGCGCGTAAATGGCGGAGAGAGAGGGATTCGAACCCTCGATACGGGTTTTAGCCCGTATAGTCGCTTAGCAGGCGACCGCCTTCGACCTACTCGGCCATCTCTCCAGCTTCTGACTGGCGGAGGGGGTGGGATTCGAACCCACGGAGCCCGTCAAGGACTCAACGGTTTTCAAGACCGCCTCCTTAAACCGCTCGGACACCCCTCCGCGATACATAAAAGAGTATAGCATAAGCTATTTTTCCTGTCAATAAACTCTGTTTAATTGCCTGTTAACTACCATTGCAGCCAGCAGCATGAAAAAACAAACTGCACTGAGCCAGAGCCAGCCGCCCCATTGCCAGACATAACCCAGAAAGTAGCCACCAGCAGTTCCCCCCAGATAATAGCAGAGCAAATAGAGAGCCGAAGCCGCTGCCCGAGCCTGTCTGGCTTTACGGCTGACCCAGTTGCTGGTTGCAGCATGGGCAAAGAAAAAGCCGAAACAGAAGAAAATCAAGCCCGCTACAATCAAAAACAGCGGTTTTAGTATCATCATGACCAGGCCCAGTAACATCAAGACCAGACCGGTTAAAATGCGTTGCGGTATGGTCAGCCTGCCATCCAGCCGCCCCGATAAAGTGGAACTAAAGGTACCGGCCAGATAGGTTAAATACAAAAAGCCGGTAGCAGTAGCAGAAAAATAATAAGGAGCCTGTTGCAGGCGGAAACCCAGATAATTGAAGAGGCCAACAAAAACAAATAATATCATGCCACCTAGAAGAAAAGCATTACGCAAAACAGGATTAGACCAGTGTTCCTTGATTTCCGCCAGAGCTTTCTGCCCGTTGAAGGGCCGGCTGCGAAAATGCCGGGAGGGGGGTAGCCACCAGAGGAAAAGCAAATACCCCAGAAGGCATAAGCCTCCCAGGACTAAAAAGGCATAACGCCAGCCCCAGTAATCGGCAATCACGCCGCTGATAATCCGGCCACCCATACCGCCAATGGAATTGCTGCTGATAAACATACCGATAGCAGCAGCCACAGCCTTCTGTTCATATTCCTCCCCAATGTAGGCATAGCCAAGGGCCGGTAAAGCGGCCAGAAATACTCCCTGCAAAGCCCGTAACAGAACCAGCTGAGGAAAGTTCTGCACAAACACAGCCGCAAAAGCCAGCAGGGCTGTTAATAGCAAACCGGCAGCCATGATCTTTTTTCTGCCCCAGGCATCGGAGACCGCTCCAAAAACCAGCATAAACACGCTCAGGGTAAAAATCACCGCCGAAACAGTCAAGCCAGCCTCGGCCGGTTTGACCCCAAACTCCCGGGCAAAAAGGGGTAAAAGGGGCTGGGTGAAATGCAAATTGGCAAACACCGCCATACCCCCGATGCTCAAGGCAATATTGGCTTTCAGATATTCCCGGCTACCTGCCTGGATCCTGGTCTTGCTTGCAACTTCTATACTCTCCCCCATAGCTGTCTCCCTTCCCCGTAAATGAGCTAACAGACACGGGCACTATACCCGTGTCTGTCCCTTTTTCTATCTAATTACTTCCAATCCACCCATGTAGGGCCGCAGGACTTCCGGTATCACTACCGAACCATCTTCCTGCTGATAGTTTTCCAGAATGGCTGCCAGAGTGCGGCCGACAGCCAGCCCTGACCCGTTCAGGGTATGGACATATTCCGGTTTGGCTTTGGCATCCCGGCGGAAGCGAATACCAGCCCGCCGGGCCTGGAAGTCTTCGAAATTGGAACAGGAGGAAATCTCCCGGTAGGTATTGTAACTGGGCAGCCAGACCTCCAGGTCATAGGTTTTGGCCGATGAAAAGCCCAGGTCACCGGTACACAATACCACTACCTGGTAAGGCAGGCCCAGTAGTTGCAGCACCCGTTCCGCATTGTTGACCAGTTTTTCCAGTTCCTCATAGCTGTCTTCCGGTTTGGTGAATTTGACCAGCTCCACTTTGTTGAACTGGTGCTGGCGAATGAGGCCGCGGGTATCCCGGCCGTGGGCCCCGGCTTCGGCCCGGAAGCAGGCACTGTAGGCACAGTGATAGATGGGCAGCTGACTGCTATCTAAAATCTCTTCCCGGTACAGGTTGGTAACCGGAACCTCAGCGGTAGGAATCAGGTAGTAATCTGTCCCTGAAACAGCAAACATGTCTTCCGCAAATTTGGGCAGCTGCCCGGTCCCGGTCATGCTTTTGCTATTGGCCAGAAAGGGTGGGAAAACTTCCACATAGCCATGTTCCCGGGTATGTAAATCCAGCATGAAATTGATCAGCGCCCGTTCCAGACGGGCCCCTGCCCCCTTGAGGAAGGTAAAGCGGGTACCGGTCACCTTGCCGCCCCGTTCAAAATCCAGAATGCCCAGGGCTTCACCGATTTCCCAGTGAGGTTTGGGTTCAAAATCAAATTGCCGCGGTTCTCCCCAGCGCCGCACTATCGGGTTATCGTTACTGTCAGCGCCAACAGGAACGGAGCTATGGGGTACATTGGGGATAGTCAGAACGATTTCTTCCAGCCTGGCTTCGATTTGAGCCACCTGCTCATCCAGTTCCTTGATGCGATTGCCCACTTCCTTCATAGCCGCCATCAGCTCAGTAGCATCCTGACCCTGTTTTTTCAAACGGCCAATTTCTTCCGAAGTGGTATTGCGCTGATTTTTCAGCTGCTCAACTTCCACCAATAACTTCCGTCTCTGCTCATCTAGTTGCAGGAACTCCTGCAGGGAAACCGCTGCCCCCCGGTTTTTTAAAGCCTGTTCCACTATTTCCGGGTTCTGGCGGATGAATTTGATGTCCAGCACGAATTTCGCCTCCCATTTCCTTGATTAAGGAATATTTTACTATATCTATTCCTGTTTGGCAAAGGGCTTTTGCTGGCATTATGCATACATTATACCTGGTCGCAGGAAAAGTATCCCCACTTCCATTGCGGAAGTGGGGATAGGTAGTTATAATGCCTTCTGATCGACATCCCAGATCAGGGAGCCCAGATGACAGGTATCATTGAGTTTACTCAGCCGCCAGCGACCATCTGGCAGGTATTCCACCACATTGATACAGGTGTTGTCCTGGCGGAAGAGCCAGAAGTTGGCCAAATCCATGCCCAGGGCATAACAGAAGAAAGCGCGGATAGTGGCATCATGGCTCAGTACCAGCACCGTCTCCCCGGGATGGCGTTTGGCGATCATCTCCAGAGCTGCTACTGCCCGATCCTGGACCTGCTTAAGGCATTCCCCGCCCCCGGGCATGGTGATTTGATGGGGAGCGGATTGCCAGATCTCCAGTTCCACTCCGTATTGTTCCTTTACCTCATGGGCATACAGCCCCTGCCAGCAGCCATGGTGAATTTCCGTCAATCCCTCCACGATTTCCACCGGCAGCTGATGCTTTTCTGCAGCTTTTTTGGCAGTTTCATAGGCCCGGCTCAGCGGACTGGAATAGACAGCGGTGATGGGTAATTTAGCCAGGGCCTCAGCCAGCCTTTCCGCCTGCTGCCAGCCCAGCGGAGAAAGTTCAGTGTCCAGCTGGCCCTGATAACGCCCTTCCCGGTTCCAGTTGGTTTCACCATGGCGGGCAAGAATAATTCTGGTCATAAACTAAAGCTCCTCCCCGATTAGTTTTTCTATAAAGAAACGAACTTGACATCGATAATGCCATCTATTTTGGCTATTTCTCCTAGAATTGCCTCCGGTACCACATTATCCACCGCCAGCACCATCACAGCCCGGCCACCCACCTGTTTGCGGCCCACCTGCATTCCAGCAATGTTGATGTCATGCTCACCAATGAGGGTGCCCACCCGCCCGATGATCCGGGGCTTATCAATATGGGGGGCAACCAGCATGTAGCCTTCCGGCACCATGTCGATGCGATAACCGTCTATTAAGACGATGCGGGCATCATTATCCCGGAAGAGGGTACCGCCAACGGCTTTAGGACAGGGCCCGCCTGTCAGTTTGACGGTAATCAGGTTGGTATAGTCATGGGCCTCTTCTTCCCTGGTTTCCATGATGCGCAGGCCCCGCCCCTTGGCCAGCTGTACCGCATTGACATAACTGACCGGCACATCACTGTAGGATTCCATAATCCCCTTGATGATGGCGGTAGTCAGGGGAGCGGTATTGATGCAGGCTACATCCCCGGCATAGGTGATCTCGATATTCTCAAACTCGGAAGTGAGCTGGGAGATAAACTTGCCCAGCTTTTCCGCCAGGGCCAGATAAGGTTTAACAACCAGTGCATCTTCTTTGGGAATGGCCGGCATATTCACAGCATTCTGGGCCATGCCGCCCTGCAGGATGGTGACAATCTCCCGGGCCACATCCAGAGCCACATTGACCTGGGCTTCCTCGGTAGATGCCCCCAGATGCGGGGTAACTACCACATTGGGCAGTTCAAACAACGGGCTTTCCGTCGTGGGTTCCACTTCAAAGACATCCAGCGCTGCTCCGGCCACCTTACCTGTCTTCAGAGCCTCATACAGATCCTGTTCATTGATGATGCCACCGCGGGCAACATTGATAATCCGTACCCCCGGCTTCATTTTGGCCAGGGCTTCCCGGTTAATCAGGTTAACCGTTTCCTTGGTTTTGGGCAAATGCACGGTGATAAAGTCCGCTTCCCGATAGACATCCTCCAGGGACACCAGTTCCACCCCGATTTCCCGGGCCCGCTCATGGGTGATATAGGGGTCATAACCGATGACCTTCATGGCAAAGCCCTGGGCCCGTTTGGCCACCGCGGTACCAATCCGCCCCAGCCCAATAACCCCCAGGATTTTATCCCGCAGCTCCACGCCGGTAAATTCCTTGCGCAGCCATTTCCCCTTTTTCAAGGCCTCATTGGCCTGGGGTACATGGCGAGCCAGGGCCAGCATCAGGGCCAGAGTGTGTTCAGCCGCGGCAATGGTATTGCCATCGGGAGCATTGACCACAATAATACCATGCTGAGTAGCAGCCTGAACATCGATATTGTCCACCCCGACACCGGCGCGGCCGATTACCTTCAGGTTTACCCCCGCCGCAATAATGGGGGCAGTGATCTTGGTAGCACTGCGCACCACCACGGCATCATAGGCGGGAATCATCTCCACCAGTTGCTGTTCACTCAGCTTTTCCTCGATAACATCCACAGTAAACCCGGGTTCCCGCAAGATATCTATTCCTTTTTCACTGACACCATCTAAGACCAGTATCCGCATAAAAATCCCCTTTCCCCTTATCTAACTTCATTAACTGCGAAACCTCTTACCCTTCCAGAAATACCTTCTGGGCGGCAGCCACACCGGCACCCAGCTGTACCGGATAGCCCACTTCAACCAGGGCCATTTCCAGCGCCCCAATAGCCAGGATAATATCCAGCTTATCGGCATAACCCATGTGGCCGATACGGAAAATCTTGCCCTTCAGTTTGCCCTGGCCACCGGCAAAAGTCACCCCGTATTTGGTACGTAATACCTTGCGCAGGTCTTCGGTATTGAGCTGGTCATTGCCCTTAACAGCAGTTACAGTATGGGAAGCTACTTCATCAGCAGCCAGCAACTCCAGGCCCAGTGCTCTGATAGCGGCCCGGGTAGCTTTTGTCATAAGGGCATGCCGGGCAAAGACTTCCGGTAAGCCTTCCGCCAGGATCATGTCCAGAGCAGCTTCCAGCCCGTAAAAGAGGGTAACATTGGGAGTCCAGGCGGTATTCCACTCCGCCATATTTTTTCTGGCCTGCTTCAGGCAGAAGTAGAAACGGGGAGCTTTGGCCGTCTCCATAGCCTGCCAGGCCTTTTCACTGACACTGACCAGAGCCAGCCCCGGCGGCAACATCAAGGCCTTCTGGCTACCGGTAACCATGATATCCACCTGCCATTCATCAGTGCGGATATCCATCCCGCCCATGGAGCTGACGGCATCCACCAGCAGGACAGCATCGGTTTTGGCCACCAGGGCTCCCAGACCCCCGATATCATTGGTAACACCGGTGGAAGTCTCATTGTGGGTAGCCAGCACGGCCCGGTACTGATTGGTAGCCAGCTTTTCCTCTACCTGTTTCAAATCAATGGCTTCACCCCAGGGGAACTCCAGAGCATCTACCTCTGCTCCGTATAAACGGGCGATTTTGGCAAAACGCTCGCCGAAGTTACCGGTAACCAGGGCCAGTACCTTGTCCCCAGGGCTGATCACATTGGCCACTGCCGTTTCCAGTCCCCCCGTACCGGACTGGGTGAGAATAAACAGGTCCTTTTCAGTCTGAAAAACCTGTTTGGCCTTTTTAATCAGCCGTTCGTGCAGTTTGGCAAAGTCCCCACTGCGGTGACCGATCATGGGCCGAATCATGGCCTGCTGGACCGCCGGTGGAATAGGTGTCGGCCCAGGAATCATTAGATACTTTTTGTCCTGCAACATTAAAATCAACCCCTCTCCCGGATTTAGATGATTATTATAAATAGAAAAGCTCTCATCCATAAAGCCTCAGCTTTAGGGACGAGAGCTTGTTCCCGCGTTGCCACCCTAATTGGCCAAAAGGCAATAATATCCCCTTGACCCTCTCGATGCGATAACGGCGCCACCGTATCCACTTACCAGGCCACGGCCCTTCGGTGGATCCCCTCCAGGGCGGATTCAGCAGTTCCCAGGACCGGTTCGCACCAACCACCGGCTCTCTTGCCTGTTTCCTGCCTATGTTCCCTTTCAACGGGTTACCCTTATGAGATGATGGTTAGATGGAATTATAAGAAAGGACCAATCTCCTGATTGGTCCTCTGGTCACTGCTGCTAAAAGGGTAAACGAAGCCACAAACGCATCCTGTCGCTCCCTGTCCTTTTGCCTGAGAGATTGACCTGCCGGCTGGCAGGCTTGCTCCTTCGGCGCCCGGTCTTGCCAGGTCTCTCCAGAGGTCTGTCCGGTTACAGTACCTGGCTCAAAAGCCACCTGAGAGTTTGAGCGGCATAATACCGCCTTGCCCCTTCGGCGGTAACGGGTAAACCCCGTTACCTTCTTCTGCAACCTTCATCCAGAAGCTGTATTCATTTTTGTTTACAATTATACGAAGACAAATGTCTTATGTCAAGTGACATTCACTTATTTTTTACACAAATCCACAAAATACTGATGCAAACGATAATCCTCGGTCAGCTCGGGATGGAAAGCCGCCGCCAGCGCCTTGCCCTGTCGGGCCAGGACGATCTTGTCCTGGAAGGTAGCCATTACCTCAACCCCGGAACCAACTCGTTCAATGTAGGGGGCCCGGATGAAAACCGCCCGCAGGGGCTGTGCTCCGATAGCGGGAACCGGCAAATCCACTTCAAAGCTGTCCACCTGTCGACCATAGGCATTGCGCTTGACAGTCATCTCCATCAAGCCCAGCCGCGGCTGTTCACTGCCCATAATCTCGGTTGCCAGCAGAATCAAGCCGGCACAGGTTCCAAAAACCGCCATCCCCTGCTGAAAACGCTCCTTGATTTCGGAGAGCAGGCCAAAATCCACCATCAATTTGCCGATGGTAGTTGATTCACCTCCGGGGATTACCAGCCCCGCCAGCTCTGCCAATTGCTCCTTTTTACGTACTTCAACAACTTCCACACCCAGTTTTTCCAGCACCAGCCGGTGCTCCCGAAAAGCACCCTGCAGAGCCAATACCCCGATTTTCATTTTACCAGCCCCGATCCTGCATTCTCATTTCTGGAGTAATAGTGGAAATATCGATCCCGACCATGGGCTCACCCAGGTCTTTAGAAACTTCCGCCAGCACCTGCGGATCATTGTAGTGGGTTGTGGCAGCTACAATGGCCCGGGCCCGTTTGACCGGATCCCCGGATTTGAAGATACCGGAGCCGACGAAAACACCATCACAGCCCAGCTGCATCATCAAAGCTGCATCAGCAGGAGTAGCGATGCCACCAGCAGCAAAGTTCACCACCGGCAACTTCCCGGTTTTGGCCACTTCCACTACCAGTTCATAGGGAGCGCCCATCTCCTTGGCTGCAGTCATCAATTCTTCCTGAGGCAGCATCTGCAGACGGCGAATTTCTCCCATCACCGTGCGGAAGTGTTTGACCGCTTCCACCACATTACCGGTACCAGGCTCGCCTTTGGTCCGGATCATAGCTGCCCCTTCCCCAATCCGGCGCAGGGCTTCCCCCAGGTTTTTAGCCCCGCAGACGAAGGGTACCTTGAACTCCCATTTATTGATGTGGAATTTATCATCCGCAGGAGTGAGGACCTCACTTTCGTCAATATAGTCCACACCCAGGGACTCCAGGATCTGGGCCTCCACAAAATGACCGATTCGGCACTTGGCCATTACCGGGATGGTGACCGCATCTTGAATGCGCTTGATTACCGTGGGATCGGCCATGCGAGCAATTCCGCCCGCGGCCCGGATATCGGCCGGTACTTTTTCCAAAGCCATAACGGCACAGGCGCCCGCTTCCTCAGCGATTTTAGCCTGTTCCGGTGTAGTTACATCCATAATGACGCCGCCTTTCAGCATTTCTGCCAGGCCAGCTTTAACGCGAAAAGTTCCCCTTTCCATGATGTTCTTCCCTCCTACACTTTGTTCCTGAATATTTTACTACACTTTTCCTGCGCTGACAAGCTATCTGTACTATTCCGATAGAGAAAGTATAAAAAGTAAATGCCCGGCTCTCAATTCTGCCGGGCATGGCAAGATAAAATATTTCCTATTGTTTGGGTACATTCTCTCCGTGACAATCCTTACATTGATTGGTAGCTTTGCTGCCATTATGACATTTCAGGCAGACCGGCATTTTGATCCTGGGACTTCCTGGCTGCCGGGTGGAATGCACCAGACCAGCATGACAATCCACACAGTCTACTCCCTTCTGAGTATGATATTCATGGGGAACCACCAGCCCCCCCGGAGGAGAAATATCCCGCTGCCGGCTATGGCAATCCAGGCAGACTGCATTGGGCACTATGGTTTTCTTCTTGATGGGTTGATTGTAAAAACCGCGCCAGTGTTTATAAGCCAGCTCGGTCATGGGTACATTGGGATGGCATTTGAGACAGCCAATGCGGCCATGGGTAGATAAGCGCCAGGAATTGATCTGTGGTTGCATTTCATGGCAACTTCCGCAAAGGCTGTTTTCTTCTTTATTTTGGGTATAACCGATACTGCCTACGCTAAAAAAAGTAGCAATCAATAAACTCACTACCAGCATGGCCATCGTCAATGTACCCCAGACCCGAAATGTTTTGACCATTTTCCTGTCCCTCCTTTAGCTTAACCCCAGAGGCAAATATTCAGCCAGAAACCAGCCCAGGATGAGAAAGTAAATGATCATTTCAACGATAATCAAACCTTTGTTGCGACTGTGTCTGAAGACGGCCATGCCTCTCCCTCCTGTCCTTCCTCCGGTATCAGGATGATTTTTTCCTGCTCCTTTTTAATTCGCTCCAGTTCCAGGGGATGTTCGTGTTCCATTACCCTAATATCCATCAACCCATTAAACCAGGTTGTGCTGCCCGGGAAAAAATCGGGATTGAAGTGAACATTATAAAAATGCCAGACAAAGATAGCCAGAATGGCCAGTACCGCCTCATCACTATGACCAATCCGCCAGCAATCAATGAGCCAGCGGGGCATCAGGGCCGCTCCCCATTCCGGCATCATCATGAAAATACCGGAACCACCAATGATGAACATCCCCCAGAATACCGCCCAGTAGTCAAACTTCTCCTTGTAGGAATAGCGATCAAACCGGGCTGGTTGGTCAGTAAAACCCAGCTGGTATTTCAGGTGTTGCACCAGGTCAGTTACATCCTTTAAAGCTGGCATAATGGCCCAGCCCAGATCTTTTTTAACCAGCATTTTGTAAAACATCCAGACCAAATGATAAATACTAACTGCAATCATGGTTAATCCGCTGCCGATATGAATATTGAGCATGGTATCCGGCCCGCCAAACCAGCGGGCAAGGGCCAGGGATAAACTGTTATCATGCCATTTAATGGGCAAGCCGGTAATAGTACAGAGAATAAAGGTAGAAAACATACCAATATGGTGAATACGTTGATGAAGATTCCAGCGTCTAACTGCAGCCCGGTAGTGCCTTTTTTCCATTCCAACCCCTCCTAGTGTTGCTGTTCCCCGCTGGCCAGCGCATTTCTAAGCTTGCGATACAGTTCCAGCTGCATATGAATGATTAACAAAGTAACAACAATTATAGTTAACCAGACAAAAAACTTCAGGGTATAGTACATGGGAGCTCCTTCACCCTCTTTTTCCAGAAGAAAATGCTCTTTCCCCGCAGCAAAATTGACTTCAGGCTTAAAATGACATTTAGCACAGGTTTTTGGGGTATTGGTTTTGCTCACCGGCGAAGCCGCCATACCGGGCCCCTTAATTTCATGGGAACCATGACAATCCACACAGCTGGCCGCTTTCTGACTGCCCAGCAGAACCGCTTTGCCATGGAAGCTCTCTTCATAGGACTCCTTGATCCGCCCACTGTGACATCCTGCCGCAGTACAGGTATGGGGGATTTGCTGTTTGGCTACCAGCGCCAGGGCGTCTTCTTTTTTGCGGATATTGTGCACCCCATGACAGGCACTGCACCGCACCTTCCCGTTATGCACACTGTTGCTGTATACCGCAGTTACATCCTTATGACAGTCCCGGCAATTATTATCAATAGCTACTCGCATTTTTTCCCCGGTCAGGGCCCCGGTATGGGGATATTCAGTAATATCCCGATGACAGGTGGTACAGCGATTGGTTCCATGCTGGGAAACCAGATATTCCCCTTCATCAACATAAAGACTGACTATTTTGCCATCCATTTTGGTTTTCAGCCCGATGGCGCCATGGCAGCGCAGACAGCCTTCATTGAAGCGGCGATTTTCCGCCAGTTTGGCAGCAAATTGTTCTTCAGCTCCAAAAGCCGTCCCCTGTTTAAACCAGCAGAGGAACAGCCCCATTAATATCAGTAAGGTCAGCCTCAACGGGCTCATTGTTTTTTTCATTATTTCGCCTCCTTATCAGTACCCGTCTCACGGATGCACCATAACCCCTGCTACAGCAACGGAAATAGCTCCTATCCAGATCACCAGGGTCAGTAAAACAAACAGGAGCATACCCGAAACATTTCTGGCTTTCACCTTATAAAGGGTAACATAAGCACTCACTGCCAGAGAAAAAAGCAAACATAATACCCCCAGCTTTATTAATACAGCCTTTAACATGCTCAATCCCCCCTTACATCACCGCCGGCCAGACCAGACTGACGGCCAGCACAAAAGTTATTGCCGAAATGAGCACCCCCAGGAACATGGTTAACAGAGACCTTACCACTCCATTGCCAGCAGGCAACACATAGAACGCTACATATCCGCCTGAGCTAAAACCAAACACCAGTGAAAGAAGTGCACCAATTCCCAGCAAAGTTAACATTGGACAACCCTCCTCCACAAAAAAACCGAACCTCCCTGAGGCCCGGCCAGCTACCGGTCTCAGGACTTGAAAGTCTCCGGACTGGGTTTAACGGTATTTGGTTTCCCAGTTACTGCAATCTTCCCTGGTATCGATGATAATGAAGCGCTTGCAATGTCTGCATTTAATATAGATTTTGGTACGTGCTCTTTGTGCAACGATTTTGCCACACATACAACGAACATCAGCCAGTAAATGACTTACTTCCGCCCCTTCCTTGTGGGGAATAATACCTGCCACACCTTTCACCTCCTTCGCCAAAGAAAAAGACCGGTCAGGAGTTCCTGTCAGGAACTCCTGCCGGTCTCCGGACTCAAAGGTCTCTGGACTCTAGAATCTCTATGAAGTTTTAAAATGAATAACAGGCTTGGTACGCGTTTCATTTAAACGGATTAGAATAAACCTTTTACAATGACGGCATTTAATGATCAAAGTATTATCCACAACCTGACAGATCAGTTTACCACACTGACAATTAACATTGCCCATACAAAACTCACTTCCCTCCCCGGCAGTAAATCTTCGCTGACTTACCGCCTCTCCCAACCATAACCGCTGCAGGAGATTGTGGCCAATTTCACATTCGCGGCGCCGCTTGCTTGTGAAACTTTGTACGTATATTATTCTTCTTCGGTTGCAAAAATCCTGCTTATTGTCCTTCAATTTTTTAAATTTTCCTTCGAATTTATTCGACAAATTTTTTTGTTGACAACATGGGCATATCGGTGTATCATATTCTTTGCGACGGGGCGTAGCGCAGCTTGGTAGCGCACCTGCCTTGGGAGCAGGGGGTCGCAGGTTCGAATCCTGTCGCCCCGACCATCGCAATTCCAGGATATAATGCAAGAAAAAGTGTTGACAAACACGGAATGGTTGTGTAAAATACAGAAGTGCATATGGCCCCTTGGTCAAGTGGTCTAAGACACCGCCCTTTCACGGCGGTAACACGGGTTCGAATCCCGTAGGGGTCACCAACCTGCCGGCGTAGCTCAACTGGTAGAGCAACTGACTTGTAATCAGTAGGTTGCGGGTTCAAGTCCTGTCGCCGGCTCCAGAATATCTATGGAGGAGTTCCCGAGTGGTCAAAGGGAGCAGACTGTAAATCTGCCGGCTGACGCCTTCGTAGGTTCGAATCCTACCTCCTCCACCATTTCGCTGGGGTGTAGCCAAGTGGTAAGGCAGCGGACTTTGACTCCGCCATGCGTTGGTTCGAATCCAGCCACCCCAGCCACTTATTTCGCGAGCCATTAGCTCAGTCGGTAGAGCACCTGACTTTTAATCAGGGTGTCGCTGGTTCGAGTCCAGCATGGCTCACCATTATCCGCGCGGGTGTGGCGGAATTGGCAGACGCACTGGATTTAGGTTCCAGCGGGAAACCGTGGGGGTTCAAGTCCCTCCACCCGCACCAATTGTGGGCATTATGCGGAAGTGGCTCAGTGGTAGAGCATCGCCTTGCCAAGGCGAGGGTCGCGGGTTCGAATCCCGTCTTCCGCTCCAGGCGCCCGTAGCTCAGTGGATAGAGCGCAGGTCTCCGGAACCTGGTGCGTAGGTTCGATTCCTACCGGGCGCACCATCAGCTTGCCACTATAGCTCAGTAGGTAGAGCGCATCCTTGGTAAGGATGAGGTCACCGGTTCAATCCCGGTTAGTGGCTCCAGTTTAGCACGGAGAAGTACTCAAGTGGATCAAGAGGCAGCACTGGAAATGCTGTAGGGGGCGCAAGTCCCGCGTGGGTTCGAATCCCACCTTCTCCGCCAGTTTAAAATGCGGGTGTAGCTCAGTGGTAGAGCCCCAGCCTTCCAAGCTGGTTGCGTGGGTTCGATTCCCATCACCCGCTCCACTATCAACGCGGGGTAGAGCAGTTGGTAGCTCGTCGGGCTCATAACCCGAAGGTCGAGGGTTCAAGTCCCTCCCCCGCAACCAAACACGGGCGATTAGCTCAGTTGGTCAGAGCGCTTGCTTGACATGCAAGAGGTCACAGGTTCAAGTCCTGTATCGCCCACCATAATAAAGCCAGAAAAACCGCTAATATCAAGGCTTCGCGCCTGATTAGCGGTTTTTGTTTTCTGGCAACTTTTGTGCAATTTTATGCCCTTTTCGGCACCATAGAGACACTTTTGGGCACCATTTCGGCACCACGGGCACCATTATACTCTAAACTTAAAGCAGGCTTTTGCCTGCTTTTGTTGCTTTCTGTCACTAGTAGCAACAAAAAAGCCCCGGAGGGCCGGGATAAAGCTAGCTATTTTTAATGGCAATACATATGATGCTGTTGCTTCAAAAAATTCTTTGTGAATTTATTTTGATCGCTTAATTGTTCACGAAGATGTAAGCGCCTTTCTTTTGGTTTTCTTTTTTTCATTTTTTCTGCTATCTCAAGTTGTGTATCGTAAATATGTTTTCCAGAAACACCTACTATTATTGGAAACATTATAATTACAGCTTTAAAAAGCAAAATAAAGACCCTTAATTTTTGCCATGGTGTAGCTTGTTTAATTGCTTCATGAAAAGCAAATTTTATTCCAGAATCGAAAATAATTATAGGCATAATAAACGGATGAATAAACAGTGTAAAACCCCGTACTCCTTTTAAATAGATTTTTATAAAGATGCCAAGAGCAAGTGTTAAATATAATATAATTAAAACATAAAGAAAGTTGTCGACTATCATACTTATCACCTCTTTTGATAAAAATTATGAGTTGAATTCATTTGCCCATTTTTTTGCGTTTTCTGCTGGATATTCACAAATAATCCAATCTAACAAAGTAATTATTACATTTACCATAAGTGCATACCAAACATATAATAAGCTAATATTTATATTTAGACTACGAAACGCAATAAAATCTTTACTTAATTGAATATGTAATTCGTTATTTAAAGTAATAATTTCAAAGACTCCTAAAATTCCAATGATAACCCAGAAAAAAGTTATACACAAACTAATTTTCTTAAAATATTTTCTTATTTTTTCTGATGGCTCAAATTTAAGATAGTCAACGCACAAAGGACTAACAAAAAATAATAATGAAACAAAAAAACTAGAACCTGCCGAATTCTTATATCCTAATAAAATCCAAGCAAGAAGCGTATAAATAAACCTGAACCCTAAATTAGCAATAAACCCAGGCTTATCAGGAGATTGATAAGCATACATACAGTATAAACAATATTCCTTTGTTTGTGTCTGTTCGCTTTCGTTATTAATTGTTACTGAACTTTGCATTTTCATATCCCTCTACTGAATATATTATCTGAATATATTATTCATTCTGTTTCAGTATATTCGCCAAAAAGCAGATAAATCCTTCATTTGATTTTCGTCAATATTCGACAAAATGCGCAGAAAAGCCGTTCTTTCTGCCGTCTGTCACGGAACAATAACTGGCACTGGTACAATCAGCTTCTCCTGGTTTTTGTTCGGATCCGGCTGGCCTTGCTGGTCCAGCGGGGTTATGGTGCAGGTGAACACGACTGGGTTACGGTTACTTACGGTCGGCTTTAGCAACACAAAAACCTTATGCCCATCCACCTGCGCTGGCCCGCTGGCCAATATGTTTCCAGCCGGGTCCTTATACTCATAAGTGGCGGTCACCATAAAATTAGTACCGTCAGTTGAGAACAGCTCTATCCCTATTTCTCGCTCTTCGCCAACCTGTATCACTCTCCCCATTTAGCTCAACTCCTTCCAGGTATAGCAGTCAGGCAATACCTTAACAACCCATCTATCCGGCAACTCTTTGTGAGAGTATCGGTCCGGTGATACTCGCCAGCTGTATGCTGGCGATTTCTTTTTGGGCGCAAAAGCAGCAACCGTCGGTGCCAAACAGGTTGCCAGGGCCAACATAATCGCAGCTTGTATAATTGCCTCGACATTAACCTGCGGCAAATGCACTCCTGCTGCCGCCAGTGCAAAGCCTGGAGCGACTACGGCCTGCCCACTAAAATTTGCACTGGATCCTGCGACACTCACCTCTGCCACAGTTGCCGTGATGTCAGCGCTGCAAACAACTGCCGGTGCTAGTGCTTGTGCTGTTGCAGATGCAGTTGCCCCGGTTGTGTTAGCACTGCCGCTTACATTAACTCCTACCGCTGTCGCAGTCCCGTTTGCCGGGGCTGGGCCCACAACTGCATCAATCACAGCTGCCGTGTAGGTTATAACCAGCTTCGGACGCAAGGTGGCGTCAGAATAGTCGGAACTGTAAAAACCGGCATAGGTATAAGCTCCGCCTTCTGGGTCTTGTTTAAGCACTATGCCATTGTTAGCGGTTTTCCATGTAGTTGCCACAGGCGTGAGGTCGAAATTATACCAAGTACCAGTCGCTGTAACAGATACAGGCCCTGTTATTTTGCTTCCAATCGCAGGTTGATTGCCCCATGTTATTGCAGCTTCGTCCCACGTTGTTGATGGTAAATACGCCGATACTTGAGGCCCTGCTCCCGTAACATAGTAGGCATATAACTGCAAGGTGATATTTGTTATATCTCCTTGTATAGATGAAATATCGAACTGCAAATAACTGCGAAAAGGTGTGCTATAGATTGGGTGGGTGCCCACAAAAAGAGCAGTATTGGTCCCATAGTTTGTACTACCATTTGTTTGCCAAACATAGGCATCTTTGCTTGCAGCAGCTTCAGGCTGTAACGTAGTCGTAGGGTCAATCCGAACAGGGTAGGTGGCGGTAGACAGCCAGACGGGGTCAGGAGTAAAAATTATATCGTTGCCTTCCAGCCGCAAATCAACCGGGCCAACATCGCCGCTTGCATCGATCGCAAATGGAGCCAGCACCCGGCCGACTATATCCCCCTGCCTTGTAAAAACAACCTCCTGCCCAACCTGCGCCATTTCGCAATTCTTGGTATATGCGCCGAACCTGAATTCAGCCGGATGACCTGGCGCTTTTAGCACTATTTCAGCTTTAACCCCGCTCGGGCCGTTGGTATACTCCAGATCGCTATTTACCCAGGCATCCGATATTGTTAAATTGCGTCCCGAAACAGTCCTGGTCCCGGCGGGCAACTTGTAGTCTACATAAACCCCTGGTGCAAAACCAAACCGCAGGTAGCCAGGCAGGATACGCAGATTATACCCTGCCCGCTTTACCTTGTGGCCAAATCCCGGCTCGTATTCCCAGTTTTCGATAATTTCCTGCCAGCCGTTGCCGTCATGATAGTGGATATCGTTTAGGTATACTTCTATTTTCCCGTCAGGTCTAAGATAGTGTTTGCTATTTCTTGTCCTCTTTATCTCCTGCATGGGGTTTCACCCCTTAGCCTACGGTAATGTTAAAGATGCCTGCTGCATCCCATGCAATCGTAAAATTGCCGTTGGTACTGCTGACATCCTGCCCGAAGTCCACATAGCCCAGCAGCGGACTTGTAGCCGGGTTACCGGTATCGGCATAAATAACCGCATACCTGGCGGTTATGGTGGCATTAGGCCAGGTGACATCGGCTGCGTCCAGCACCACCTTATTGTTTACCGCATCATATGTTATCGTTTTGCCGGCCAGCACTTGCCCACCAGCTGTATAACCAGTCCCGGTTACCTCATAGTTGGTTATGCTGCTTAAGTATACATGGTTATCCTGATCTGGCACATACGCGCTGCTGCACAGCATTACCTTTATGGCGTCAGTGTCCCAGTTCAAGGCCTTAATCAGCGCCTGGCCGTACCATTTACCTATCGCCGCCATCTGCATTACCTCCCTTTAGAGCCGCCTTGGTCAGACCATAGATACCGCTGGCTGTCGCAGAGCCAACAATTCCCTCTTTCACTGCCTCCAGCACCGATCCGCCAAAGGCCCAGGCATTGAGGCCATTTAAGGCAGCGCCCAGAGCAATCACCAGCAGCCAGAGCCATTGTTTGGGAATTTTAAAAGATTGTTTTAGACTTTCGGTAAATCCTACCGTCAGAGCCATCACAAGTTCTAGTGGTAGCATAAGCTATTTTCCTCCCTTCAACTTCTCGGCCATACGCATGATCAGTGTCCCAGCATAATCGCCCTCAACCAGCTTACCTTTCCTGGCGTGGTCAAGCCAGTATTGCGGGCTGTTAATAATCCCCTGGGACTGCAACACCTTAACTGCCTCGGCAAGCTGGTCCTCCTGTTTTGGTGCCGGTGGCTGTCCTCTCCACCGGCCAAGGGCCATTTCGGTCAGGGGGAAATTTTGCCCAGGGCAAGCAGTCTGAGCCCAGTATTTATGCCCGTGCACAATGCGTATATTCGGCAGTTGCTGCTTGAGCCAATTAATAAGCCAGACGCCTGCATTGTACTGTGCGTCTGGCATTATGGTCTGCACATTATGGTAATCGCCCTGGAACCCGACCGATATCAGCTGCTCATTGTGTCCCTTGACTCCGGCCCCGACGTTAAAGCCTCGGCCTTGGTATATGGTCCCGTCAAAGCCAATCCAGAAATTATATCCGATGCCATTCCAGCCCCGGGACTGGTGGGCCCGGTGTACGTCCCAAAAACCCCAATTAGGGTTTGCCATATGGTGCAAGGCAATGCCGATAATCGCCTTCTTATCCAGCGGCTTTAAGTCGGCCGGGTCCTTCCAATTTATTTGCGGCGTAATAATTTTGTATTCCACCTTAGGCCCCTCCTTTTAAAATGAGCGCCAAAAAAGCGCCGATAACGGCGCCGATGATGGTTTTATATATCCAGCTTTTGTCTTGCTCCAGAATGACCAGCCGCCTCTCTAGCTCCGCTGCCTTTCCCCGGGCGCAGTCCGAACCGCATAATGGTACTATACTTAACCGCTCTTCTATCCTTGCCAAACGCTGGCTCATTTCATTCAGCCTGTCCGAAATTGTCCTAATATCCTGTTCCGACATCCGCCCGGCCTCCTTCCAGGTAAAATAAAAAATCGCTATGCAGTCGGCTTTTTTATGATTATGTGAAACGCAAATCAAGCTCATCCTCGGTATACAAGTACAAGTCTCTCACTGCTGTATACCCAGATATAGGAGTTATGTGAATAGTTATTGTTACTGTTTGCCCTTTTGCAATGTTAGTGATGTCATAAATATCATTAACCCAGACGTCAAAACCATCTCCACTTATACTTGAACTTTTAACTACTGTATTATTGATTGCCACAGTGTAATTAGCAGAAGATGAGCCCGAACCATATGCATCTACAAAATGATAATACACTCTGACTTTATTGTGCCAATTTTGCTTTACAAACGATGCGCTGCTATCGGTGTTGCTTGCTGATGTATAAGTATATGCTTGTTGTTTATTTAGCGAATTAGGGTTGACAACCTTGACAACAGATGGCAAATCGCTAAGTACTACAAAATCACTAGCATGTTTCCCATCCACTGTATCCGCATCCAATCCGCTTCCCGGGCCGTCAACAGACAACAGTTGGGATAGGATGTTACTTGCCCCTATTTGATCAGCAGTTACACTATGCGGGTTGTCGGTGCGGTTTGCGTGGGCGTCCAGGGCCGCTTGACTTGCCGCTCCAATGTCGGCCGGAGTAAGTTGATCCGGCCCCCCTGTGGCATGTCTGCTCTTGTGTGCGGCCAGAGATGCCAGGGTTATGTCAGGGTTATCATACCAGTTTGCCTTGCCTGTTATCGCCTTGACCCGATTTGCCAGCCAGTCCAAAAATTGCCGCAAGCTGCCGCTGTTCCCCGTCGGTGCCTGGGCCGGGTCAATGGTCCTGGCGTTCTCCTCCACCGCCAGAATATTGCCCTCAATGCGGTTAAAATCAGAGGCCGTCGGGATGTTCCCGGCGGCCCAGTCAGTTTTAGGGTTCTGGTAGTTGTTCGGTGCGCTGCCCATTCAGCAATCACTCCCCATAATATCCATTAGGGTCAATGTATGGGTTTTCTGCAGTGCATTGCGCCCAATGTGCCTGCACCAATTGGCCCAGCGCCTCCTGGTCGGTATCCAGGCCGTAGTCGTACTCTTTCAGAGCCTGGAACTTGCCCCTGCAATAGCCACATTCCACAAAAGCATAACCTTCTAAAAACTGCGCCATAGCTTTACACCTCCGATGTGCTGCTAATTAGCTCAAAGCTGCCCTGTGATGTGCCGCCGTTTACATATTTCACCCGCCAGTATCTGGCCAATAACCGTACCGTTAAAGTGCGGGTTTCGCCTGCCGCCAGGGCTATGCTGTCGCCAACCGCCGACCGCCAGACCGAGCCGTCCCTGGACTGCTCAATATACAGCGTTCCTGGCTGATCCGCATAGGCCCGGGCGATAGCAAAAGCTGGGTAATTGTTTCCGTCAGTACCCAGGTCCCGGGTGGAGCCGGTATAGGTTGCATTAGCACCTAAAGCAGTCGTGCTATCGGTATAAACAGTCCGCCGGTTCCTCATCATCGCCGCAGGTGTGACGGCCAAATAAACCGGTACGCTCTGGCTTGCACCGCCGCCTCCTCTGCCCCCCGTAACCTCGGCTGTTAGCTCACTGATGTCCTGCACTACAATCGCATCAATATATAATGTGGTGCTACTGGTCGGCGCTATGGATAGGTTTTTGGCCCTGATTTGCACATAATATTCCTGGGTCGGGTCCGGGATTAACCGGGTCCTGCAGCCAATATAACTTTTCTGGCTGGTACTGTCCGCATAACGGCTTACAAAGTAAGTTTCATCCGGGAATAATTCAATTTCAAAAATTGTATAACTTGCGGACGATAAAGTGGTCATCGATATTGCTCCGCCATAAGTGCCGGCATTAGCGACATTATGCTTGCCACTCGTGGCCGAAGTGCCGTCCAGCAGCCATTGCGCTACCATGTCCCCTGCTTCGTTAACTAACTCCAGGTAAAACTCCTGGTTAGCTATGCGCTGTGACAAATAAGCGATAAACCATACCCGAAAAGGTATAGTAAACTTTTTGGTGCTGCGAATAATGGTCTCGGTATCAGCGGTGGTTCCGGTGGCGATACTTAAAACGCTATTCGCAACCGTTATGGTGTGCCCGCTGCCGGTTTGCACCACCTGCCAGTTTGTGTTCAGTCCAGTTCCAGGGAAGTCTTCCCGCCAGGGCTGTTGCATAGTGCCTACAATTAACTGTTTTCCGTAACTGGTAACTTCCTCGAAGTCGTCCAGCACCGGGTTATATGCCTGTGGTATAGGACGCCCGTTAGCGTCCAATTTTAAAGCATTATCTGCATAGGTCATTTTATAACCTCCTTGCGCTTAATTTTGTTCGCAATGCTCCGGCGAATTCCAGCTCCTGCTTAATCACGGCAAAAGGTTCCCAGGTAGTGTCCCCCTCAACGTTTGCCACATCTCCTAGTTCCAGCGCCGGGTTGCCTCGCCATTCAAGGTCTATATCCCTCCTCGGGTCCTTAAAACTTGCCAGCAACCTGTCTGCAATCTGCTGCGCCATCGTCAGGGTCTGTACCAATGGGTTCCCCGGGTAAACATAGCGGATAAGCCCATGCTCGGTTATGCTGACATCATCCCGGGCTATGGCTTTTTGTTTGTTTGCCACCTCCAGCGGCTGGGCCGTAATGCTTATTATCACTTGCTCTGCCGCCTGCCCACTGTTTTGCAATGTCAATTCTGCACCCCAGGCATAATACTGCACTGCCGCTATGACTGTGCTTGTGGCCCCCTGCAAGGCAGCAACCGCATTTATGCAGGGGGTTTTGTTGTAATATGCAATAATCTGTACCTGCTGGCCCGGGCCAACGGCGATCTGTTCATTACTGCGATATACTTCTTCGGCGCTTTTGGGGAGCAGCGGCTGAGTCTCCACCTCCACTAAATTCGCAATCTGTCCCCACTTTGTAGGCCGATCTAGCTTGTAATAATCATCTTTCCCTATGCTTATTCCAGCTTCCACATTAAAAAACGGTAGCAAATACTGACTGGCCCGCTGATATACATATTCCATGGTCTCCAGCCGCACCACTCCATCCCGGTCACAATAAACCTGACCCAGACAAGCCTCCGCTACTTTCCGCAGCGCTTCCCGGTGACTTATATCACCCAGGTAAGCGTAAGGTATCGTATGCTCTGCCAGCGCCGGATCAAGCCAGTATTCTCCCGTTGCCAGCCCGCCATCCTGCAGGATTGCCTCCGCCAACTGGTACAGGGTTATGTTTTGCCAGACCTGACTGCCCTTAAAGGTGCTTTTACTTAGCAAGTCCAGCCTGTCCCGGCCGGTTGTTTCCACATATACTTCATCCCTGGGTGCTTTCCAGTCTCCAGCCCAGAATACCCCAAGCGGCACCCACTCGGTTCCGCTCTGCAACTGCGCTCCCAACCAGGCTCTAATGCGCCTGTTAGGTTTCAGCAGCTGGTAAAGCGGGCTTTGTTTGTTGTCCGCATCAAACTTGCGGCTCGCATTACTTAGCCGCACGGTTATTTCGTTTGCGCTGATGTTCCCCACTGGCAAGCTACCATTGCTTATCTCCCGCTCTTCCAGCAAATATATGCTTATCAAATCTTCCCCCTCGTACACCTCGCTGATGCTGGTGTAAAATTCGGTTATTTTTACCTGTCGGCCAGGGTGACTCCATCGGCTTATCTCCAGTTCCATTTTGTTTACCTGTGTTACCGGCGTCCCCAGGGTTTTCGACCAGCTCACCTGCATATTCCCCGTTACCTGCTCTGTATGTAACAGGGTGGTCCCATTATACAGTCGGATCGTAAACTCAGTCGGATATTCACCTCGTTTGCTGTCCCCTACCACCGACAGTCGGGTTATCGGTCTACTAAAAAAAGATATGGTCAAGGTCGGATAGGGCTGGCTAAAATAGCCCACAGCATTCGCCAGTTGACTACCCCACCAGCCCATTTGCAACAGCTCTTCCTCTCCTGGTCCCGGTGCCAGGGCGAAAGTACCGTCCAGCACCCAGGCCCCGTCCAGCGCCGCTATTTTGGTAAACGGCTCAGCTACTCCGTCCGCCGTCTGGCCAGGATAGGAGATGTTGGCCTGTTCGTTTGCAGAGCAGGCTATGGATTGATCAATAAAAGGGTCGGTGTAATCAATCTGTACCCGGCCCAGAACTCTCCGCTCTGTTGATACCATGGCTTGCATAAACTCGTTGCTAACTTGCCGCATTATTGCTCCACCAGTCCTATGCTGACATCCCGCCAGTACCTAACGCCCCCGACGGTCTGCCAGGCGCTCTCTTTTATGTCACCCACATATACGGTTATGGTCTTTGCCCCGCCGCTCCCCTGTGGGTCAGGGTAAGTCAGGGTGTGAAATGTCTTGCTTTCCAGCTCATCCAGAATTGTTTTCAGGGCAGCCTCCGAGATAAGGTTATATTTAAGGGTAACGGACCTTTTAATAGCGATAATCTCCATCATCATTTTACCAGCAGCGGTCCGCTCCGCTTTGCTTATGCGGTACTGACCTACTTCAATATCAGACGGGTCAGCGATCGCCCGTCCGTTAATTGTAACCAGCGCCATGCCATCACCCCCCTATGATTACGGTGCGGCCCAGCCGCTGGCTTTCCCGGGTCAGCGCCGGGATCAGCGCCCGGCCGATGCGGTTGCCATCTATCTCAAGCACGATTTCCTGCTGCCGGTGCTCCCCGCTATTGCTTGCGCTGTGCATCCGCAAAGCGTCCCGGACTGCAACATATACTGCCTGTGCGATCTGGTCCGCAAAGGCGGCGCCCCGCGAACCGCTTAAGGGAACAACTGCCTCCGGGCCGGCTTCGCCAACCATCGCCAAAGTGGGGCCGGTGACTATGCCGCCTTTGGCCAGAAACGGGATTTTGGGCAGCTTCACAACGCCAACGTCAAACCCGCCGAAAGTCAGGCCCCCGGGTAGGCTGACTTTTGGTACGCTGAACCGCAGACCGTTCCACATATCAATTAGCTTGTTAATAAAGCCAATAACGCTATTAATGGCAGTTTTAAGCACCGCCGTAATCCCATCCCATTTGCTTTTTGTGGCCTGCTTCAAGCTGTCCCATAGCTCAGCAACTGTGTTTTTGGCGGCCTCCCATTTGTTCGCTACCCATTGGGTTGCTGCTGCTGTGCTGCTCTTTATTGTATCTGTCAGCGCCCCCCATTTTGACCCGGCCCAGGATTTGATATTGTCCCACGCCTGGGAGAGATAGTTTGCTATTGTGTTCCACTTCTCGACCGTCCCTGTTTTTAAGTCAGCCCATAACTGTCCAATGCCCATAACAAGAGCTAAAAACTTCTGGGCCGCCCAGGATTTTATATTCTCCCAAGCCTGGCTCAGCCAAGCAGTTAATTCGGACCATTTTTGCTTTGTCCAGGCACTGATTTCGTCCCAGTAAAAGTATATTACAACCGCCAACGCGATAACGGCTGCGATTAGCCACCCGATTGGACCGATTGCGGCTATCCAACTTGCTGCCATCCTTGCTACATACCCCACAACCGCCAGCGCATAGCGCCCAAATAAACCTAATGCCCAGCTTATATCTAACAACCTTTTTACCAGCGGTATTTCAGCTATAAACTGCATTATTCTGCCCAGCGGCAGTAGCTTCCCGATAAAACTGCCCACTTCGACCGCAAGCTTAATAAATTTACCCAGCATTAATGCAGCCACAATATACCCGACCGCCTCCAGGATAGGTCTGGCCTTCTCCATTGCTGCTGCCAGCTCGTCCCACTTCTTTGCCAGCTCACCTATAGGGCCGGTAGCTTGACTCAGGTCCGGGATTTTTGGAGCCGCAATATTGGGAGCCGCTACCTGTGGCATCGCCATATTCGCCGCAGCTCCGCTTGCAGCATCGGCCATGTCCTCCTGCAGGGTGTAAACCTGGTCAAAAACCTGCAGGTTTTTGCCTGCTTTTTTGCCAGCCCCCTCGACTGCTTTACCTAACTGTTGCTGCGATTGCGCTGCTTTTTGTCCGGCCCCGGCAATTGCCTGCTGCTGTTGCTTTATCTTGTTGCCTACCTCCGCTGTTTTGTTGCTCGCCTGCCCTAATGTGTTGCTATAAGCAAATATCCGGTCTGCTACCCCGGCCAGCGGTGGAATAAGCAGGCTCAATATCCGTACTACCGACCCAATCACTCGAAGTATAAACACACCAACTGCAGCTATTCCGCCCCCAGCATCTCTCCACGCTTTTTGAATTAGGTAAGCCGTTGTTGCAATAGCTGCTCCTTGTAACATAAACGGTCCGAGAGATGCTAGTAAGGCTATAGCCGCTTTTGTTGCTAATAACAAGGCCGGGACCAAAGCACCCACTATAGCCCCAGCTAAGGCCACAACCAGCATTTTGACCTCTGGGGAGAATGCCCCCATTATAGCCTCCCGCAAACTATGTCCCTCATTTTTAAGCTGCCTTATTCGTGCCGTTAGGTTGCCCAGCTCATTAGCCACCTGCTGCATAATGTCCTTAATGCCAAATGCATCAATTAGCTCCTGCCCGACAGAACGCATTATAAATATTAGCTGGTCTTTTATGGTACTCCATAAGCCCAGCATGGTCTTGCTTTGTTTATCCATCGCCCCGGCGAAACGCTTTTCCATGCCCGCCAGGATAGCATTTATTCCGGTAGCCCCGGATATTGCCCCCTTTTCCGCCAGCTTCATTGCTTCCGGGATACTTGTTCCAATAGCTCGGGCCAGCATTTCCCATGCCGGTATGCCTAACTCGGCCAGCTGCATCATTTCCTCGGCCGACACCTTGCCCTTGGCCTGCATCTGACCCAATGCTAAAGTAACTCGGCTTATTTCGGCTTGTCCTCCTCCTAATGCGGCCACAGCATCTCCGATGGCGGTCATCATGGGGATAATCTGCTCTGCGCTAAAGCCAAAGGCCAGCAGCTTCCTGCTGGTCTCGGTTAGCCCTTGCAACTCGAACGGGGTCCGGGCTGCAAATGCATCCAATTCCTCTAAAAACGCCTTCGCCCGTTCTCCGCTCCCCAACATGGTAGCAAAAGCCATTTCCGTCTGCTCCCACTCAGCTGCCAGCTTTACGCCAAAGCCAGCTGCCGCAGCTGCTGCTGCTCCGATTGCCCCTACAAAAGCTGCTGCGGCCGTGGAGGCTCCCCCGGCGCTGCTGGCTACCCTGTTTAGCTTTTCCTTGGCTTCATCTAACGCCTTGTGAAATTCCGAGGTCCTGGCTGTTAATCGGACAAATAATTCGCCTACTTGCGCCATTTTATCGCCTCCTCATCCTGCTGGCCCTGGCTTTTTGCTCGGCCTTTTTATCTTCGGCTTCCCGCTCTTTGGCCTCCGCTGCGTAAAATGCTATCCACTCCACAAATTCCCTGGTGCTCATCTTCCGCTCCAGCTCCGCAACAGTCATGCCCAGGTCCCGGGCCAGCCGAAACGTGAAAACTTTTTCCCACTCATCAGGGTATCGCCTGGGGTCCTTAAACCCCAGGACGAAAGGATTTCATAGCCTCTTTTTGTGCTTCTTCGGTCAGTCCGGCCAGCTCCAGGATTTCCCGCAGAATACGGTCGATCGCTGCGGCAGATTTGTTTTTAAGCTGCTCTGCCTGCTCCAGGGTGATTGCTGGCTCCACCAAACAGCTGGCCAGCATGATTGTTTCCAGCTTGTCGGTGTCAATCTGGCCATTTGCAGTGCTGGCCTGCCGCCGCATAGCCTGCTGCTGTGCCTTAGTAAGTCCGCGAATTTTAACATAGCCATCCCATTCGGGCACAAACAATTCTTTTTCATCAAGATCTGGTTTGTTGATGATATCCTCAAAAGCCAAATACTTACTCACAAATAAACCCCCTTATTAATTATTAAGCGGTTGTCCGGGTAACGGCACCGCTAACCTGGAATTCAGCGCTAAAGGTGCCGGCCTCATCAACGGCAGTCTCCGGATTGTAACTGGTCAAAATGCAAGTACCGGTAAATTTCGGGTTGCCGGTCGTGGTGCCCTGCGGGTAGTATTCAAAAGTCCTGGTCATACCAAAGATGCCGCCCAGGGTGCTATCTACCATCGGGTCATACACACCCTCGATGCTGATAGTTGCATCGAGTAGGCCAGGGATATAACTTTTTGCGGTGCTCCCTAGTGTGGTCGTTTCGGAAGTTTCCGCTTCCTGGCTAAATGAAATGCTGGTCAGATACTGGCTAATATCAGTCAGCGTGCCGCTGCTGTTCTGTACCTTAAATACCGCCTTGCTACCGTGTGCAAAAGCCATTTCTCATTCCTCCTTTACTTTCTCGCAAATGCAACATTGAAGGTAAAGCTCGGGCTCGTCCCGCTTATGGTCCAGGTAGCCCGCAAATACCGGTTCACGGTTCCGGTTACAACTACCCGCTGTGCATTATTACTTGCCGTAACATCAGCGAATGCAGCCAAATCCGCCCAGGTGATGCCGTCAGCGCTGTGTTGTACCTTAATTGTTGCCGACGGGCTAACGCCGCTGACTGCAGTTACCTGCAAATAAGCCACTCCGCCGTTACTGCTTGCGGCACTGTTATCCACTTGCCCGCCGCTGCCGGTGCTGGTTCTGGTGGCCAGCTGGTGTAAAGACACTATATTATCCAGCCCTTTGCTCGACTGCGCTTCAGCAGTAACGCTAACTACATCATCAACCGGGCTTTCTACCTCATAGCTGGTAAAGTATGCCGCTAGCCCATAGCCCCGAGCCCCCAGCGCATCTCCTTGCGGATAATAACACCAAGTGCTTTCGTTGCCAGCTCCCAGGGCCGCCTGCACCACATATTCAATTTCACCGACAGCTGGGGAATGTATCCCCTCGGCGCTAATGGTTGCATCTTGCAGGCCCGGAACATAGCTTTTAGCGGTACTGCCCAGGGTTGTGGCCTCAACTGCTTCCAGCTCTCCAGAAACACTAACGCTGGTAAGGCAAGGGGTCAGATCGTACCCGTTACAATAAACTTTCGCTTTACTACCGTGGTCAAATGCCATTAGGTGTCACCCCCTTTTTCGGGTTCAACTGCCGTTATTGGCCTGATTAATCCCTGCTCAAGTAGCCACTTAATGCTTTTTTTCGGCAAGTCGTCAATAACATCGCCAGGCTCTACCCTTTTCCCGTTATACTCCAGCCCAGTCAGTGCAATGTACCTCATGCCCCCACCTCCCTCGTCGTCCATACTTCTAGGTTAAAAACCATTTCTGCGCGGCCTGCATCGTCACGCCCAAGGGTAAACGGTGGCTGCATGGCCTTGATTACCATTTCCCGACCGGACGGCGCCGTTTTCAATCCTTTGCCTCCATCGTCCAGCAGGTTAAAAATTCGCCATGCCCAATTGTGCGCTGTTTCGAATGTCTGGGCCCTGATTAGCACCTGTACCGTTGCTTGGATGTCCGGAATGGGAAGAGCCTGCTTGTAGCCGCCTGTTGCAAATATGGCCACGGCATCATCCGGAGTATCCGGCAGCTGGCCCAGGAAAATATTAATGCCGACGGTTCCTTCGCCGCCGGCCTGAATCATTTCCGCAATGTCACGTATCAACATCTTCGCCCCTCCTTACTTCAGGGCTTCACCTATTCCTTTCTCGATTATTTTTTTATAGGTCTCAACATTTTCTTTGTATGGATCCTCTAGAAATTTAGCTTTACCGCCTTTTGGGTGATTAAAGTGCAGCGATTCATGCTGTACAATAGCATATGGCAAATTATACCCAACTCTAATACTAGCTTTCCCTTTCCTTTTCGTCAACTTACTTACATTACAGTTTGCCCTCAAATCACCCGTGTCCACAGGTGCCTGTTCAGCACTTTTCCTTTGCAGATCAGCCGCACAAATACGCAAAGCCTCTTCTGTTTTTCTGTCAACCTTTTTAGCTATAAATTGCCATTCCCATTTCAGATCTTTGCCCATTGAAATTCACCTACTTACAGTAAGCAACCCTGTACATTATGGCTCCGTTCAAATCTACTGATTCAGTCACGGATACAATTTCCCATCTTCGGCTAGCATATTCAATTTTATCCCCTGGCTTAACCTCTTCCAGGCAAAAGAAACGGGCCTCGGAGACTACCTCCTGGCCCCTGCTATCCCTTATTACTTTTATTCGGTTCTCCCATCTTACGTTGATGGCCAAGCTGCTAAAAAGCGATTCCCCGAATTCATTCTGCCCGGTTTTTTTTAGCAATATCGCTGACTGCCTTAAGTATTCCTTTACCATATTGGCACCGCCCCGGCAATATATGGCTTTAGCAGTTCTAATGCTTCTCTGCTAAGTAACTTTAAGCTGGCTCGATATTCTTCACTGACATCCCCAAAACTTACCCGCACCACATTTTGTTCCTGAGCATTCGTTCTGGCATTATTCCCAAATTTTAATAGTGCTAGTGCTTCTTCGCATGTAGCTGCCTTTACCTCCGGGCTTATTTCTTCTTCCTGCGTAAATCCGAAAGTTGCTTGTCTTGTCCAGGCAAACTCTCTGGGGAATTCCAGCAACTGTGCCGGATCTGCCTTTTTGCCAATAAAGGGCAATCTGTTTATCCGTTTCGTCGCCGTTATCAATGCCTTTTCCTTGGTGTAACTGTCTGCATTTTCCCATTCTTCGCAGAAAAGTTTCCCGGCAAAGTATTCCTCCGCCTCGCTCAGGGTTACATAGCTGTTGATTCCTACCTGCAAGGCCATAAAACATCACCCCTTCTAGTTTTTGCCGGGAGATTTCTTCTTCAATTGTGCTTTTTCCTGCTCTGTCTGTAATTTTTTTTCATTTTCCTGCTGTTGTCTTTGCAGCTCTAGCTCTCGTCTTTTTCGGTTAAATGCCGTAACACTCATTTTACCACCTCATTTAAAAAGGGAGGCAGGATTAACCTGCCCCCGCTTAGATCTTGTGAATGAACGCGACCATGCGAATTGCTTTGGGTTCATAAACCCGCTGCCAGTTGGTACCTGTTTCAAGTTCGGCATTGCTGGGGCTGGAACCAGCAGGAGTTCCTACCCACTTGACACCGCGCGGGTGCAGAATAAAGGTTCGGCGGTTAATTAGGTAGTCCTCGCCGGCCAGGCTGTCCCGGTCAGTCTCTGTGGGAACGAATCCTACAGGATTGCCTTCGCCGTAAGCAATAGCACCAGCACCAAAAATATAGGTTGTGTACACTCCGGCAGAGGCTGGACAGCTGTCGTCAACAATTACCCGCTTGCCCATATAGGTAGGCACCTGCGGGCTGGCAGTAGACGGCTGAATGTACTGAATTAAATTCTGCTTCGCCAGGGCTGCCTCAACAGCGGAGTGCATAATCACAGCGGTCAGTTGGTCTTTGGCGTCGCCCAGAAGCTGTACAGCGTCGATGAAGCTGGATGCGGAAATCTTCTCCGCCCCGCCGGTCAGGCCAGAAATATCCAGCTTATTGCTGTTCATGCTGGCCGAAGCGAATACGCCTTTCAGAACGGAAATCAAAGTGGCCTGGTAACGGCGCGCCCAGTAACTGGCCACAAGATCGCCGATTACTCGCATCGGATCATCACCGGCAAGGTTGGCAGCCAGGTCGTTGGCGCCCCAGGCCTTGCCTCGACGCAGAATAGTTGCAACATCCTGGTCAGTACCGATTTTGCCAGGAGTTAAGGCCCCGGTATCAGACAGCACTTCATCTGCGCCAGTAAGGTCGGTCCAGTAGGGCATATTGATAGTTTTAGCTCCACTGGAAGCCAGCCGGTCAAATTCAGCAGTTCTCTGCACGATTCCACTTCCAAAGATTGCGGACAGTTCCATTGTTTTTTGCACTACATACGGGTTAAACACCTCAGGAATAATTACATCAGCAATTTTGGTGGTCACGGTTCATCATCCTCCCTTTCGTTACTTTATCCCCGCTTCAGCCATAAGTTTTTGAGCCAAAGCAGGATTTTCCCTGAGAATCTTACCTTGCAAAGTAAGGTTAAAAGTATCTTTGTGCCAGGGATTTTGCATCCCGCTGCTGGTTGTTGTAGGATTGGTTCCTCCGCCAATAGGCTTTGAAGCTATGCCCAGGAGTTTCTTGAGCGTCTCTGCATCCCGCCTAATCGCCTGTTCATCCTCGCCAAAAATTCTCCCGGCCAGGTCCAGTGGCAAGCCCAGTTTGGTCAATACCTTTACCTTGGTTGCCTGTATTTGCGCTTCTTTGGCCTCTCGCTCTTTTTCTTGCAGGATCCGCTCATATTCCTGGAGCTTGGCCTGCAGCTTTTCCTGCTCCGTCATCTGGGCTTCCTTGAGTTTCTGCAATTCCTCAGCCGCTTTTTTAAGTTCGGCGTAGTCTTTGTATTTTTCTCTCTCCCGCTTGAGGCGCTCGGCGATGATTCGCTCGATGTCCTCCTGCGTAAAGGTTTTAGGTTCCGCCTGTTGATTGTTCTGTGCGTCCTGCCCGGCGTCAGCAGGATTGATATTGGTATTGTTGAAATCATCCATAAAAAAACTACCTCCTTCTAATTTCCGTGCTTAACCGGCGCACGTTGCCGTAGTTTAGGCATAACAAAACCACCCTTGCATTTTAGCTTGGGTGGTTTTCACTGCTCTTTTATTCTCCATGTTACCCTCTCTATCTGGTCAGGAGAAATCTCCTCAACTTCACCCTCGTCTTCCGGGAACTCAACCAGGTATCCGAGAGGATCTTTCCCAACGTAAACGACAGTACCTTCTCTGCCATCTTTCAGTAAAACTACATCGTGTTCCTCCACAATCATTTTCATCACCTCTTATCAACATAGATGGTTGTTAATCTTGGTCTCCCAGTCTCTTTTTCGATAAGCCAACCTGTAACAACTGGTGCTGTCTTGCCATTCGGGCCTGTTAGTTCCATCCTTACCTCATACTTGTCGCCATACTTCGTTTTGCCCTTATAGACCGCAGGGTATTTGGATAAATTTGCTTTTACATCCTCTATTAACTGCCGATAGTTAATTTTATTATACCCCAGCGCTTTCTCAAATGCTATAGCCTTGTCACGCCCGCCCTTGGCATGTTCCATATTTAGCGCGTAACCAAGTAGTTTATTCTCAGGAATATGGGCGTTTTCTGGCGTTATTATACCGAACCTGGCATTTTCTTTAAGCCAGTCCTGATAATGCTTCAAAATTGCAGCATCCTGGCCTCTGGGCTTTTGCCCAGCCTTCTCGTATGACCGTTGCAACTGTCGGGCCGCTTTCAATTTATCTTCCAGCGGTGCGACCTCGTTATAAAGCACTTCTCTTGCCCTTTTCCGGTTAGTAGCGATTGTCACCGCATCCCGCATTTCTTTGTAAGCTTGCTTTTCTTCTTCGCTTCGTGGGTCTTTGATAAGCGAAGTATTGCTGTATTTTTGTACCTTATCTGCTTCCGGATCCAGCTCTCTCACATAAGGATGTAAGGAATGCCGACAATTCGGATGAATTGGCGGTCTATATCTATCTTCAAGCTTTGGATAACGTTTATCTTGGCCGGAGATACTAAATACCTTACCCTGGAGCGGAGCACATTTTTCGCAGGTCGGATAATGCGTCGTTATCTTCACCAAATCAAGTCCCGCTTCCCGGCAGGTGTTTATCGTGGCCGCGCTGGCCGCTTCCCTGGTAGTCGTTCTGGCCACCATCTCAGCATAGCTATCTAACCGCCACTTTCTCCCCAGCTTATCCACGAAAGCTGTTTGCCCCTGGTCGAGCAGCCGCTGGATCAACCTCTGTTTCATGTCATCAATCGTAGTCCCGCTGGCCATTTTACGGCCAGCTTCCTCAAGTGCAATGCGTCTGAATTCATCGTCAATCCGCCGGCCTATGAACTGAAAGGAGTCGTGCATACTCATGATCATACTGGAAGCTATTGCATTTATGGCCCGCTGGTGGATCTGGGTAAAGTTTGGATCAACTTTAGTTACGATATCTAAACCTTGCAGATACGTCCTTGTTTCCGCACTGGCCTTTGTATATACCTGACCAACTACCTGCTCAACCCATTCCTTTGTTTCGGTATCAAGTTGCTGCAGTATCTCGTATACTTCCTTAAGCAGGTCTCGCCAATACCTCACCGCTTGCTTTTTGGCCTCTTTTTCAATTATCCGGCGCAAAATCTCTTCAAATCCCCAGCGATAAAGCTGTATCAGTTGCTGGATCAGCTTTTCTTCATCCAACTGCGGCATTATTCTTCACCGCCTGTACTAGTTTCAGGCGTTATCGGTTTTGTTTGTGGTATCGCCGGTTTAAATATCAGCGGCACCTGTGTGTTTGCCTCAGCAGCTATCCGCATAAGTTCTTCTCTCAAAGTGTCTGCTTCAAACTGGAATAGTCGCCGTATTGCAGTTTCCCGGCTTTCCAGCCCGTTTTGTACCAGTATGGAATGAATTTCCGCTTGCTCTTTATCATCCTGCGGTAAGCCGTCATTCCACGTTATCTCGATATTCTCCAATTTAACCGCTCCCGGCTTGCCCTGGGCTACTTCAAGTTCGCTGGCAAGTCGCAGGACTTTTTTCAGTGCCGGATCAAAACGCATCCGGATTCGATTAACTTTAGCGAGTGGAGCCATCATCAGCCGACGTAGTGCGCTCCCACTTTCGGCAAGCCCGCTTTTAAGCTGGCCAAATGCCGCTGCGCTGGTTTCGCTCAAAATATAGAGTTGCTCCATCAGCAGATCAATTTGCCTGAATGCCGCTTCAAGCTGGCCATCCCAGGTGACGTATCCCGGCGGTTTCTCGTCAGGTCCTACCGGGAAGTATTTACCGCCACCTCTGAACGTCAACTGCCCCGTCTGCGGGTCTTTCTCCAGCGCCGTATCTGGGCCGTACATATTTGGGTCGGCATGCTTGTCCAGGATGCGGCTTATTTGTGCTACCCTTATCTCCAACTCCTGAATAATGCTGTCCAGGTCGGAGTAGTCGTCCATGCCGGTTACCCGGTCTGAGGTTAGAATATTGTTTGTGGGCACTATCAAGAAATCGTCTACTCCGGTTGTAACTTCTTCCTCTTCCAGCAACCCGGCTATTACCCCGTCTTTAAGCGCATATCTTCTGGTAGTGATTTTTCCTTTTTCGTGGATTTCGGTTATTAAATACTGCTGTTTTTTAGTCCCCAGCAAGGTCGAAACCGTTTCCTCTACCACATAAGCCAGGACGTGAGCAACTATCTCTTTTACATTGTCCGGCTTCACTACTGGAAACCATACTGCCGGCTGCTGGGCATCGATTATCGCCCGCCCATCGTAGCGAATTTTGTAAAGGCCGGTCCCAAAACGGCTTGTGTCCAAAACTACCTCGTAGGACACATTAAAAAGCTGGTTTTCTTTTATAATCCGCTCAAGGTTTTGCTGTTCAGAGCTGTTTCTATCGCCTGCGCTAATTCTCGGCGGCTCTCCTAAGAGTAAGTCTGCCCACAGCATGCTAAGCCGCTTGTGCCAGTTCAGAATAATCTCCAGCGTCGCTGCCTGGTCCTGGCGGAGCAGTTTAATCCACTGGGTATATACCTGGTCATGTTTACCCTCAAAAAGCTTGCGGTTGTTATCGTATAAGGTCAATCTTTCTAATTCCGTCGGAGGCGGCCATTTCTGGCCAATCGCCAGGAAATCTAAACTTGTAAGCAAAGTCATCACCAACCTTTTGGTTTATCTACCACCGTTCTATTTCGTTCAACCATGTCATTTTCTAACGCATATCTAACAGCATCAATGCTATGGTTGTTTTTATCGGGGAAATCGGCTTTGAAATTGCCGTTGTTATCTTTTTCTAACTCGTAATTCAAAAACTCCCTGGCTGTATTCGGGCATCTTTCCGGGTCTACCACTATCTCTTCTAAATCCTGCAAAAACTTAATACCAAATTCGACGCTTCCTGGACCTTTCTTGGCACCATATACTTTCAATCCATAACTCTTTAACTCTGCAATTGATTTTGGCTCTGCATTATCAGCGGTAATTAGAGAATTCAATTTGTTTTCCTCCTTGATTAATTCAGCCAAGCGTCGATTTGATAATCCAACTTGGTGAATCTCATAAAAAATAAAAAGCCGCCTGCGAGTGCGATCATAATGGCAAACTGTATAGTGAACGGGATCTATCGCATAACCCCAGTCAATCCCCCGGCGGATGCGGTCAAATGCTTTTATTTCGTCATCGGTAATTTTTCGAATTGTGATGTTACTGAATATTTCCCCACCAGTTCCGGTAACTTCCCCTAAATACTCATGCCGGTAAGCTTTCTCGTTAATCCGTCTTAAATGCTCTGCTTCAATAAAAAACTGTTCCCCAAGCCATTCACGAGGAACAGTCAAATACGTGCTATGATGTATCTTTCTGTCTGCTCTTTCAATTAAAACTTCTTCATTTACCCAGCTCCGTACTGAATTTGGCGGGTTATAGGTATAAAAAACACAAAACTGTTGCCCGCCCCTCATTAAGGACTGGTTTATTACCCGGATTTCTTCTATGCCATTGAATTCGTCTACTTCTTCATACCAAATAAACTTCACATATCCACGACTAACCTTGATTGATTTGATTTTTTTCGGCTTATCAGCCCCGCGGAATAAAATCTTTTGCCCTGTCGGGAGATAAGTTAATTCCATCGGGTTATGTTTAATATCCCAATACTCAGTAACTTTTAGCTTCTCGATTGCCCAAACTAATTGCTCGAATACGCTATCTTTGATTGTTTCTTTGACCTTTCGCAGGGCCACTGCATTGGCGTCAGGGTCCTTCATAAGACCAAGGATTATTTCCAAACTAACGAAGGACGATTTAGTCGAGCCACGGCCACCTTTTAACCAGTAATGAGTGTAGCGGTTGTTCTTTATGTCTTGATGTACTTCGTAAAACGACGGCGCTATCAAATCGCTAAGCTTAATCTTCATCGCTATCATCTGCCTTGATGTCATCAACAATTACGACGCCCATGTTGCCGCTAACGTTGACCTTTTCGGTAAACAGTGCATATCTTTTTCCTAAAAGCTCCGCTGCTTTTACCCGATCCTTTGTGCTTGGTGCTTTCTTTTCTTTAACCGGGCCACTTTCAGTAAAGCCAACTACTTCTTCGGTTTCTTGACCGCGCATAACTCGAGTGAGGAATTCTAACACTTCGTCCTGGGAGGCAATACGCTCGGATTCCTTTTGCTTCATTCTTTCCTCGATGTATTTGCGAACCTTAACATTTCTTAACATTCTACTTGCAGCCGCATTAGCGGCATCTTCACTTTTAACCTTATAACCTGCTCTTTTATAACTTTCAGTAGCATTTAGCATCTCAATGTAATAATCACAAAACGCTTTCTGTTTTTCCGTAAGTTTCACATCACCTCACCTGCCTCACATTTTTGGACATGAAAAAAGAGCCCGAAGGCTCTAATTGTAGGTTAATTTTTATATCTGTACTTTACAGAGGTATTGTTTCCGTTAAGCGGCTCAACTTCGATTGCAATAATATCTCTTGGAAGTTCATTTAAGATTGATAAAATTACTATTTGTTTAATTCCTGTATCTTTTGAAATTTGCTGAATAGTTTTTGCTTCTCCTACGCTTTTAAGATAATTTATTATCTTTTCTTTTTCTGTCATTTTCCCCACCTCCTGCTTTTAAGCATTCGGTGGATTTATGTTAATTCCTGCATTGTTTCAACAAGTTTCTGCATTTCCTCTGCTATGGTCTTGAGTATTACTGCCGGTGGTACGCCCTCCATCTTTTCGGCAATTATGGCCGGTAATTGTTTTGCTGTTTCCAGAATTTCTGCCGGATCCAAAATCGATCACTCCTTAACTCGAGCCGTCCAATCGCCGCAACTGACAACATATCGCCCGCAGTGTATCACAACGTTCCGCTTGGCATAGTCCCAAGTGTTTTTATCTCCAATGCTGTATAAATATGCAGCCTTTACTGCTTCGCATGGAGGAAGCATGAAATATAAAACCTCGCCAGTTGCAAGGTTAAGTACTGCTGTTTCTAAAATTTCAGCTGGGTTCACTGCTTACCCTCCTCAGGCAAACGCCAGGCCATTATCTTTAAGTACCTGGTATAAACAGCTTGCCAAAGCCGTTATCTGCCTGTGGTCAAGACCTAATTCGTATTCCAAGTTTATCTTTTCGATTATCTCATGCAACAACGTTACTTCTTTGTGATCATCCGGCTGCACCCCATCAATGACTATTCTCCCCTTTATATGATCACATTCTCCAAATCTGTCATTAGAAGCAGCTAGTCTATCATCCAGGATTACATCCAGGTATAATCCCCCGATTTTGATTTTGTTTGGCAATTTCATGTTATCACCTCAATAAGTCTTAAATAAAACAAAACCAGCACCCTTTTTTACTCTAAATAATAGACCGGCCTCTAATGAGACCGGTCCAGGAAAGGGGGCAGAAAAGAATGACAGGACATGCAGGCTGCCGCCCTTGCGGCGGCTTCGCTTCGCTAGTTTAATTATAAATTATTTGTACCCCTTTCAGGCTCCGAAAAAACTCTAAGCTAATACCAGCCCAGTCGCTCAGCAACTCCATAGACAAAACCAGTTCGGTAAGCATAGAAAGTGCTTTCTGCTATGGGAATCATGTCTGCCATTTCCCTTACTGACATATCAAATCGGTTCCGCCCTTTCATCTTGGCCACAAGTTCCTCAGGCGGTTGCCAGTCTATCGCAAGTCCATACTTCACCCATATTACCCGGCGTGCTTCTTCTTTTGTTCGGGAGTAAACATCAGTTATTGCCCTGGTTATACGCTCCATCTCTTTCAGCAGGATAGAGTCTGCTAACCGGGTAGCCCTGCGTTCTACAATACTTCCAACATAACCCCCGCCACTTACGGCCAATTCCTCCTGTTTCCCTGCCAGAATAATATCTCTCCGCAGTTCTTCTATCGCCTTAAGTGTTTCCTTATAAGCAAAAATCTCCGCCTCAATATGCCTGTATGTTGCCCGCTTCAGCTTCAACTCTCCCACCCCTTTCATCTAGCTTGCTCTGATTGTCACCTCTGGCTTTTCACTGGACCTAGCAAGCACCTCAAGTAATTCTGTAATTGCCGCCAACCCCTTAAAGGTTAACTTCATTGCAGGTTTGCCTGGCACTCTAATCTCAGCAGCCCAAGCTGGATCCTTTTCTTTACAAGCGCAACTCTTTTCTGTTTCCATGACTTTCTCCTCCATTTTCTGTTTTTCTGGAGTTTCTACAGGTACAGGTGCAGGCATGACCTCATCAAGCTGCTGGCCCTTTTTCTCAGCCTTCGGCACTACTTTCCCCTGCTCCCGGTCCCAATCATAGCCATTATTTCTCAGGTGGTATATCACTGCAGTATAAGTTTTGTTTATCTCCTGGGCCAAACGATGCGGATTTCCAGCTTTATGTATTGCTGCAATCAGGTCCTCAATGTTCTTGAAAACTCCCATTATAGGCCTGTAATCCTGCGCCACAGCACCAGCCCCCCTATTCAGTTTTTCGTTCTCCGCCTCAATCAGCTCGGCCAGCGGTACCGGCGGAATTTCCTCCGGTTCCGTCACAGGAATTATCTCCCCGGTCCGCCTGTAATGTTCCACGTCCATAAAATACCTTTTGCAGGGAAAAAGGTTGTCCATTCTTAAACCACCCTCCGGCAATCCAGGCAACACCTCAAATCCAAGTCCGGGTAATCCTTTAGTTCTCTTCCTCCGCAAAACGGGCAATACCCCTCATAGCGATACATTCCAGGCATTGTTCCTGGGCTTTTTTGTCCATTCGGATTGTTGCTAATATCCAACCCATCATAAATGCCATTGGCAAGCCCAATGCTGTTAGCCACATCGTTCCACCTCCTCAACCTTCCATATCCGAACTACTGCCCGTTCCTCGCCTTTATCGCAGAGCCGCTTGATTACTCTGCCGTCCACTATTTGGCGGTCGTCCTTGTAAGCCACTTTGTTTAGCGCATCTGTTATAGCTTTTCCGTAATTGTCCCAGTCGCCAGTTTTTTTGTCTGCAAGGTAGATAATTATCTCTACCGCTACTGGTCCATTTATGCGCTTAATGCCAGCTTTTATTGCATACCAGGTGACCAGTTCTTTGTAAGCTATGTATTGCTGTGCTCTTTGCTTTACAAATTTCCCTCTTTGCGTCATCCGGACCGCCGGCACTGGCCGCCCGGGGACCTCGAATTCAAAAATCTCTTTTTCGTAGCTCATCCTGAATCTTTCTTAACCTCCGTATTTGTAATTCCATCGCCAGTACAGGCAGTAGCAGCACTACTACTCCAATTATGTATGCAATTACTAGGCCTAATTTGGTCACTATCCCGCCCTCCTCTGCTTCACTTTCTGGCCATAACCTAACCTGGCCTTCCTCTCTTCCCAAGCTTGTTTAATTTGCAGTTGTATTTTTTCTTCTTCAAGCCGTCTGATTCGTTCCACCAGCTCCCATTCTTCAGGAGTATAGCTGCGGAAATACGCAGGGGCCGGTTCGCGGCTAACCAGTACACCTAGCTTTATGTCAACAACCCTCAATGGATTGGCAAACAGGTCGTTGAATTTCCTGAGCTTGCTTTTATGTTCCTTTGCTATCCTATCCTTATTTGGCTTACTATCCCCATTAGACCAAGGCGATTTCTTGGCCATTAGTTCCACCTCCGATTTTTAGAATAAACTTAATTGCTTCAATAACTCTTTTTGAGGCACATCTTTATAAACTTCAAGTTTCTCTACGTCTATATCCCAGAAACCATTTTTTGTCCCTTGAACCAAAAGTTTATTTTTGTTGATGTAAAAGAACGCATAAAACATATTCTCGGTATCACCTGCATTAGTGCCGAAAAGCAAAGTTTTTTTGACCATGCCAATATATTTCAAGTAAAAGCCCGGCTTCATCTCAAAACTGGCGCGCTTCTTATGCCCCAGTTTGCATACATAGTCTCCCGGATATAGCAACCTGTCACCCAGTTCGACTGGTACTTTTAATAGCTCATCATGTTCATCAAGCTCTGCATACATTGCGCCGCGCCCAAAATATATTTGCATGCTCACCGCCTCCTGTAAGGCTATTTTGGAGGCCCCGTGCTGGTTCGAACAGCCGCCCTGGCTTGTGCTACACCAGGTCACTCCTACTGGCAGGGCCTTGTTAAGGCTGTTGGTCGGCCAGGCCAACATTTACCCTTTCTCTTGCCACTGCAAAGGGGAGCTTTGCCGAGGACTTGGCAGGCACCTTGAATTAAAACGGCAGGTCTCCTGCTTCTACGGCTGGATCTGGCAAATCATCCAGGCCGTCATTATAGCCTGGCTCGGGCTGGCTTCTCGGACTTAAGAAGCGCACATTTTCTGCAACTACTTCGGTAATTTGTCTCCGGTTCCCGTCCTTCCCCTCAAAGGAGCGGGTTTCCAGGCGGCCATCCACCGCTGCCAGTTTACCTTTGCTGAGGTACTTGCTGCAGTTTTCAGCCATTTGGCCCCAGACCACAACGTTGATGAAATCTGCTTCCCGCTCTCCGGCCTGGTTCTTAAACGGGCGATCAATAGCCAGCGTAAATCTGGCCACCGCCTTGCCGGTATTTGTATATCTTAGCTCCGGGTCCCTGGTTAGGCGGCCGATGAGAATGATTCTGTTAAGCATTTGCCGCCTCCTCATATTCGCCCAAATATTTTTCTACACGCAAAAGACATTCCTGGCATACGGGATTTTCCATGCTTAGATTTCTGGCTCCTCGCAGACATCGCACCTTTAACTTGCTTTTTGCAAAGGCACAAAGCAAAACTGCCTTCAGGATCGAACTAATATGCTCCACCCCTATCACCCCTTCTCCAGGTTATAAAACCTGGTGCAATACTTATCGAATTTGACTTCTACGGTCCCAACAGGTCCTTCCCGCTGCTTAGCCACGATTATCTCCGCAATGCCTTTTTTGTTAGTATCAGGGAAATAATACTCCGGTCGGTACAGGAACAAAACAACGTCGGCATCCTGTTCAATAGCTCCTGATTCCCGCAAGTGGCTGAGACTCGGTCTTTTATCCTGAGTGTGTTCGACAGCTCTACTGAGCTGCGACAATGCGAGCACCGGTGTTTTTAATTCCATGGCCATAAGTTTGAGGCCACGTGTAATCTCACTTACTTCACGTTCCCTGGTCTCTCTCCCCTTGCCAGTAGGCTTGATTAGCTGAATGTAGTCGATGATCACCAAATCCAAGCCTTGCTCTAATTTGGCCTTACGACACCTGCTCAGTATTTCCGGGACAGAAATATCAGGTGTATCATCCAGCATTAAGCCTGATTGCGATACCAGACCTGCTGCATCAATGATTTTTTTGTTTGCAGTTTCATCCAGGAGCCCCAGGCGCACTGCCTGAGCATCAACCTTAGCTATGTTTACAATCATCTTCTCGACTATCTTTTCTTTGCTGGTTTCAAGAGAAAAGAATGCTACTCGTTTTTTCGGTTTTAAAGCATTGTTGATAGCTATTTGAACAGCAAAGCTGGTTTTCCCCATTGCTGGTCTGGCTGCCACAACTATGAGCTGATTCGGGTGCAGCCCTGCAGTCATTGCATCGAGATCATAAAAACCTGTGGGTAATCCAGTAACACCATTCCTGGGTTTTCGCTCCAAAATATCATCCATGGCCCGGTGAGTTACTTCCCAGGCGCTGGTCAAGCCACTCGTGTTTTTAACGCTTACAGAAAGCCCGAAGATATCCCGCTCTGCCTCATGAATCAGCTCATTGATGTCTTCGTAGTCCGATGATATTGCCTTGGCTTTTACTATGTCTGACAGCCTGATTAACTGACGTGCTATGGATTTTTCTCGAACTATCTCAGCGTAATACCGAGCATTTGCAACTGAAGGCAGTTGATTTGTTAATGTGGCAAGGTAAGCAAATCCACCAACTCTTTCTAACTTGCCGTTCTTGGTCAGCTCTTCCCCCAGTGTTACTAGATCTACCGGGATCCTGGCTTCATGCAGTGTAATTATGGCCTCATAGATCTCGCCATGGGCAGCATTGTAAAAGTCTTTCTTAGCAAGCAATGGCTGTACTTCCAGGATGGCCTCTTCAGCCAATATCATTGCACCCAGCACAGACTGCTCAGCGTCGATGTTGCTAGGAAGAGTCTGCCGCAATTACTCCAGCCTCCTTCCAGATCTTTTTCATCTGGGCCATAAGATTTTCGTTGTAGACGTCCTGTTCAGTCTTTTGTTTTGGCGGAGGCTCACTTTGGCTTACCTGGCTTGACTTGCTATTTGTTTTTTTTGGTGTCTTGATCAAGGCAAACCTTTGCCGGTCGGCTTCCACGTCCGCAACTGACTTAAAGCCTTCATTCGCCCAGCGCGTAAAGACACCTTCGACATACTTCAGATTTCTGGTATTTGTCATAGCCATTTCTTCCAGGGCCACCTTGAGCATGTCAAGATCCCAGCCCTGTTCATCAAGCCACAAATACAGTTTTTTAACTGCAAATGGCGACGGGTTTAATATGCCTGCATTGGCCAGCATCTCCGAAATCGTCTGCATGCCTTGCTTCAGCTTGGCTTTTTCCGTAACCTTTTCAGCACCAGCACCACCAGCAGCTGTTTCTTCTATCAACACAGTATTATCTAGATCTATACTTTCTGTATTAGCTGGTGCTGGTGGTATATTATTTATATTTGTATTACTAGAAAGAGATAGTGAAAGAGAAGGTGAAGGTACAATTTTTTGCAATTGTTGCAGATTATCTGCAAAAAGTGGGTCATGAGTCGCTGTTTGTTGCAGATTATCTGCAATATTAGTGGGTTGTTGCTGGGTTTGTTGCAGATTATCTGCAATGTTTGCAGATTTTTGCTGATTGTTTGCAACTATCGCAGATTGTTGCTGATTATCTGCAATCTGTTTTTCCCAGGGCGGGTTAGGTGATGCAGGATACTTTGATGCTTGTTTCTTCTTGCGATCGGCTGTTATGTATGTTTGATACTTAAACCAAACATTGGGATTGATAGCCAGGTAGGGCTTGCCGTCAACCTCGTATTTATGTGCTATACCATACTCATCATACAACTGAATGGCTTGTGCTATTTCCCTGGAGGTGAAAGGAAAGGCGGGAAACAGAGTCAGTTTTACCTCAACTGGGTTTGCACTCATGCGTCCCCAGTCATCAAAAGCGGTTATAAACCAGGGCCACATAAGAGCGGCTGTAGGGTTAATTTCAGCTATAGATGCAAGTTTTTCGTCCGTACTCATTTCACTGGTAATAAATCTTTTGCGCGCCATCCTTTTCACTCTCCCCTAAATATACTGCAGTTAGTTGTGGCTACTACTTTTCTCCGACAACAGTCATCGTGATCACAAACGGCGGATAAAGCCTGGCAATATCCTTCGTTGAAGTTGCTGCATCGCAGACACTGGCAGGCCACCCTTTTGTTGCAGGGTATTCTTAGATTAAGCTCCGGACTCACTTCTTTTGATTTTGCCGGTTCAGGAGCAACTGGCCATTGCAACCAGCTGCTCCCTGTAAACATATAGCTTGACGGCCGACTTTTTCTTCGCCTGCTCAATTTTCATCACCAAGAGGTATCTTTAATATTTGCCCAGGGAAGATCATCGGCTCCAACGGTTTCCCGTCCTTTTTATTAGCCTCACAGATGAGATCTACTCCATCCCTAATGTCCCTTTGGTGAGGATAAAATCGTTTTGAAATTCCGTAGAGCGTATCCCCAGGCGCTACTACGTAGGTCGTATAACTTTTTTCCGAACTCGATGCATAATCCGAATAAAAGTTGAGTAAACTTAGTATCAGGGAGACTATGACCAAAATTGCGACTAAATTTAAGCGATACTTTTTCCGTTTCCGCATGGCTTTTCTTCCCCCAGTTCCCTAGCCGCCTGTCTAATCTGGGCCAGTGTGGCATCCCCTTTCGCATAAGCGGTCAGCATGTAAGTGTTAACCATTACATCCAGGGCCGCATTCGCTGCCAGTACTTCTGGGTGCTGGATGGTCCCGTATTTGTTAATCAGGCGCTCAACCTTTTTGCGCTGCTTGGCTATTGCCAGTAGTGGATGCATTTTAATCCCTCCCTTTTTAAGGACCGGCGGGACTAGCCCGCCGGTTTTACATTAAAACGGTAGCGGTTCGTTTACATCAAACACAGCCTTTGCGCCCTTAGTGCATCGTTCGACCCTCGGCTTTGTCCACGCTTCCTCGTCCGGTGAGTACGTCCGACCACATGCCTTGCAAGAATACCAGGATATTGGCAGGGTATATATAATGCCCATATATTCTACTTCTTCGTATTCTTTGTTCATGTCTTTTCCGCATTTACACCTCATTGTTATCACCCTTCTCCGCCACCAGTGCCTCGATCCTGGCGCAAATCTTGTCGTAGTTAACCTTGTCCACCTCAGAGCTACCCTGGTAGCCAAACTCGTTGAGGACCTGCCTTACAATCTCTTGCTCCCCTTTAGCTATGGCAAACATCCTCTTGGCCTGCTGGGTTGTAATTTTGCCGGACTGGTCAGTTGCTACCCTGCTGTTTTGCTCGACATGATCAACGTCTATCGTTTTAGTCGGCAGTTGCGAGTCATCAATCGGCATTTCCTCCGGCGAATACATTCCCTGGAATGTTTCTGGGAATGCTTCCCTTAAAGCTTGCACCAGGGCAACCTTCCTAATCATTGTAGCTGGCATCTCTTTCCAGTTCCGCATTGGTGTCCCATCTTTTTTTCTGCGTTCGTATTCTTTTAGTGAGACCGTTATCTCTAATGGTTCCTTCCAATCTTTTCGGCTCACTCTTGCCCAACCACCGACAAGTTCTTCATTGGGTAATACCAGTGTCCCTTTCCGATAGTCTATATTTCCGTCTTTCTTTTGAACGATTATTCCTGCTTGCCAGCCGGTGCATAGCTCGTTTTTGGCAGCTCGTTTTGTAAAGGTTTCTTTTCCGGTAACAATCGTGGCTGGTTCATTACCGTATTTAATTAAATATGCTTCTCTAAGGAAAGGATTAAGCTTTTGATACTTACAAAGCGCTAAAAACATCATTACTTCCTGGTCCGTTATTTTATCTGCTTCGCCGTTTACTAAATACCTCTTGACCGTCTCAGGTGAAAGTTTTATCGCACCAGCATCAGTTTCATATTCGATAACAGCTAAAGCTTTTGATTTATCATTCATTGTTTATCACCGCCTTATGTTCCAATCTTTTAATTGCTTCAGGCATCATTAACCGCATTGCTTCTACTTCCGGCTCCCATCTTTTTAGCCACTTCCAAACCGCCGCAGCAGAAAAATTAAAATAATCTGCAATGTCTTCAATAGTAAAGCCAAAAGCTCTTAACCATATAATTTCTTTCTTGTAATTCGGGACTTTTGGCTCAATTAAGTGCGGGGATATATCTTTTCTGCCATGACAGGACAAACAAAGAGTTTCCATATTTTCTAATCGGTTATCCTTATGATTTTTGTTTTTGTGGTGAATTGTGATTGGTCTGCCCCACTTCTTTAAGTGTTCTTCTGCTGTCATTCCACACTCAACACAACGATAATTATCCCTCTGCAAAACCGCATCTCTTAGGCCTTGATTATCATAATGCCTGCTTAATGAATAACCATGCTTTTCTTTAAATTCCCTGCGCTTTTTACGCTGCCAAGCAAGTTTGTATTCCTTTCTTGTCATTTGCTTTGCCCCTTTCTTCCAGACAGTTAGCCCTCTGTATGGCCCCTTGTGCCTCTCTGTTGATTCTGATATAATTAAGTTGAGGTATTTTCTTAAGCCGTGCTTTCTAGTCGGCTTTTTCTTTTTTTCTGGTAAGTTTAAAGCCTTCGATTACCCGTTCGCGGATAAAAGGAGTTAAATCAATTACTTTCCCCAGCTCATCTTTGTCAAGGTCCTTTCTCACCTGCCGGTATATCGTGCAAATATATCCGGACAGTTCAGCCTTTTCAAGGCTATTTTCACGCATCCAATTTTTCAGTCTTTCCTCGTGCTGCTTTTTCTGCAACTCAAGTTCCTGGATCATCTGCCGCAACCGATCAATCTCGACCGGCAATTCATGTATTGCAAACTCCATGCTATCCCCTCCAACCTACCAGCTCAGCTACAAAATCCAGCAAACTCTCTTCCTGATCCTGCTTTTTCGCTTCACCCTTGAGCAGCTTTTTGTAGCAGGTTTTGCCATAGCCCAGCTTGATTGATTTTTCGTCCTTAAGCGTACGCCCGCAAGCCCCGCATTTCATTGCTGTCCTCCTCCTTTGGTCCACCAAACTCAATTACATAGTATGGTTTTTGCTGATAGTAAATGGTTCTGATCTGGACCCGATTGTACTCTTTGCGATATTCCTCTGCCACGGCCTCTGCGCAAGTGCGTTGAGGTATCGGCAGAGTCCAGCTTGTCCCGGTCATGATCGCAATGCGGACAATATCAATGTCCATGAGAATCACTTCCTCAGTACGCGGCCAGTGCCGCTTTTTCTTTTACATAGCCGCGTTCGCGGCATTTTTTATTGTGGGCATCCACGAGCTCTGCAACGTCCACCATGCGGCCCAGGGCCAGTTTGAGAACCTCTATTGAGTGTTCAACGTCCAGAAACTCTTGAACTACTTTCCGGAACTCCTGCCATTCTTTGTCCTGGAAATCGTCACGTTTCTTTTTGTTTACCACTAGCCGCAAAGCCTTGGCCATTACTTCCCGGGCCTCTTCCAATTCTTCGGACAGCTTTAAAACTACATGTGCCAGGTCAGTATTTACCGCATCCAGCACCTCATAACTGTAGGCCCGTCCTATAGCGCATACTCTGCGGCAATATCTCATTGTCAGCTCCGGCTGTCGATAAAACCGGGCCATCCCCAAAACTATTTCCGGATTAGGCACTACGTCCCCTAATTCGTAAGCCCGCAATGTCCTAATGCCGATATGCAACCTCTCTGCAGCTTCTTTTTGCGTCAATCCTGCCGCTTCCCGTGCTTGCATGTACATTCCCCTCACCTCCTCCCTGGGATAAAATGTAATTGTATCCCTCCTCAATTGCCGGCCTCGCTTCCGGCGCTTACTCTTAGATGATGTACTTTATCAGGTACCTGACCGCAGTGGCCAATGTCGTCGCATCGACCGGGTTGTCTATTTCCACGTATTCCATGATGTCCCCGGGACTGCAATCTGCCCTTACAATTCCACACCGGCTGAAATTCGGCACCGATACCAGGTAGCCTTTATGAGTCTCCGCAAGGTACACATCCAGCCTGGTCCCGCGCCCGCTTACGATAAACCCATCACCCATTCTTTCGATCCTCACTGGCCAGCTCTCATTTCTCCACAACGACTCTGGCCCCCGAGCTACTATGTCAGCCAGCAACTCCTTTTGATTAGCCATCCTGATCTGCTCAATCAGCAACACCTTTACATCCTTCATGCTTATCCCTCCTATCTGTGCTTGCGTTCATTTTTTCCTTCATGGATTGGATTACAAATCGTATAGCTTGCCTAATACAGCTTTCATCCTGGTCAACAGAAACTACGGTTACCGTGAATTCCTGGGGCTTCCTTTTCACTCTCCCTCACCTCCTTCACGCCGATTTATCCTTTGGGCCGTCCTCAATGAGCTCCGTTACTGAGACGCCTAAGGCTGAGGCAATCGCTTCTATTGTCTTAACCCCAGGATTTATTCTTTTGCCTGATTCGATTTCACTAATTGTAGACTGCGGAATTTGCGCTATATCTGCCAATTGTTTTTGGCTCCATCCCCTGCCTTTTCGCAGCCTACGTAATTTGGTGGCTAAACCATGCATTTGGCATCCCTCCTTTCTGTATCCTGATTACTATTTTATCTGCATATAGATTATTTGTCAATCTGTTATCAGATAGTTTCTGTAAAAAAATTTGTGGTACAATCTGAATAAAGATATTTACAAAGGAGCACCTGTTTTATGGATATTGGAAAGCATATCAAAAAACTTAGGGACCAATATGAATTAAGCATGAATGAACTTGCCCGCCGTTCAGGTGTTGCACAGTCAAGTATTAGCGAAATAGAGTCTGGTAAAAGACAACCTACTTTTGAAGTTCTGGAACGCATCATTTCTGGATTTGGTCTTTCTTTCGCCGAATTCTTTTCCGAAGAAACTCCGGACATGCCTCCGGATCTGCGGCAGTTACTCCAGGAGGCCGAATCCTTAACTCCTGAGCAAAGACAGCTATTGACTGCTTTCCTCAAAAGTCTGAAAGGAGAATGATTATGGAAAAGAAGATAGACATGCTGCTTGATTACGTTGCACAAATTACCCAGGAACTTACGGATATCAAGAACACCCAACAGCAGCACTCTCAACAACTGGCTGCAATGCAACATTCTATTGCTCGCATTGAAAATGAATATGGGGAAAAGATTACCGCCCTATTCGATGGTTACTCTATGCGCGGTGACCAAATTGCCCATCTGCAAGAACATCTTGATGAACGCCTGGATGCTATTCAAACCGACTTGTCCTATATTGTGAGCAAAATCGCCCAGCATGAGAGAAAACTCGTTCGCCTTGATGCAAAATGAATTTAACAAGGATTGCCATAGGCGGGACAAGCCGGCTTAAAAGTCGCCAAAAACCTTGACTCGTTTAACTCGAAAATCTTTAATGCCCCGACAAGTCCCAAGGAGAGTGTTGCCAATTGAAAAGCTTTGAAATTACCAAGGAACTTACATTAGCGATTATTAACTCAAAGAATTTTGTATTACCCAATGTCGATAATTCAATGGATTTCAATACTAAACTCGCAGAAGAAATAGGTAAAATATACGCGACTATCTTTAACACAGTCAGTAAGCTTGAAAAAGAAAATAGACCTCGTCCTGGCGATTTAAAATAACCTGTTTATTCATTTAAAAGCCTTAATGCCAAAACAATAGTTTCAATATTTTTACGGACTTGCTCGGGGTCAACTAACTTCTTGTTCCATTCAATAAGTAATTGGATTTGGCTTATTAAAACTTCTTCAAACCAGCTATTCCTCACTCACCCTCACCTCCTACCCTGTGTCGCCGAAAACCTTGACTCGTTTAAGAGGATTGCTACACCTCCTACCCCGCCTTGGGCTTTTGTTCTGCATGATTGACAGTATCGTCAAAAAAAATTTCCTCTACTTTACAGCCAAGGGCATTTGCTATCTTTAGCATAAGTTTCCCGCTAACATTATATTTCCCGTTTTCCAGATCGGACAAATATGGTCTGCTTATTTTTAATATGCTCGCCAATTCCTCTTGCGTCATGCCAAGCGCCTTTCGCTTTAAGGCAATTAAATTCCTCATCAACTACACCCCCTCTCATTCGTTCTGCATTCCTTACATGTAAAGCATAACATACATTAATTTAGGCTGTCAAGTATGTTTTACAAAAAAAATTACAATTTACGTATGGTATGTCTTACATTCATGTTAAAATGTACATGGAGTGATTTTATGGATAAATTAGGAGAATACATAAGAAACAAAAGAAAAGAGCGAGGGCTTTCTCTGCGCGAATGCGCTCGGATGTGTGATATAAGCCATTCATACCTCGACAGTTTGGAGAAAGGCAAAGACCCTAGAACAAACAAGCCAGTTTCACCAACAATCGATACCCTTAAAAAAATATCTAAAGGACTTGGCGTGCCAATAAATGAATTACTGGAAGCGGCCGATATAAAAACCGACCCCAACCATTGCCCCGATGAAATGGAAGCGATTGAGGAGTGCCCGCCTTCAGATTTGGACCTTGAAAAGATACTGCTTGAATCGAATGTTATGTTCAACGGTGAACCTCTGGATGAAGAAGATAAGCAGGATATAATCGAGTTCCTGAAGGTAGCCTGGAAGACAATAAGGAAGAAAAAAGGGAGAGGTGTATAGAATCTTGGCATGGTATGATCGACCAACTATTATTGATGATTGGCCAGAAGAAATTGATTATATCATGTTTGTAGATGAAAATGGTTCTCACAACCTTAAATATCTAATGAGAAAGTTAAAAAATAACATTAATCACTCTTCTTCAGACTTGGAAAATTTTTTTACTGTTACTGGTTGTGTTTTAGCACGCAGTAATTTTCCTGAAGTGAGAAACGCGATTATTTCATTAAAAAATAAATATTGGGAAAATGGGTTGTTTTATTATAATAAACAAGATACCTATAAACGTGTATGTTTTCATTCTTCGGAAATTAGAAATAAAAGAGGACTTTTTCTGCTGAAGTAATAAATTATTGCGATTTTATTGCGGATCTTACAGCTTTTATGACAAGCCTAGATTATGTGATTTTTTCTTCACATATTAATAAGCTCTCTCATTTGTGTACTTATATAAACCCAAAGCATCCATATGCCTTGTGTTTGGAATTTATTATAGAACGATTTGGAAAATTTTTTCTAAAACCAATAAATAAATCTGGTTTAATAGTTCTTGAATCAAGAGGTAAGAATGAAGATAAAAATTTATTAAAACGGATTTGTGAAATCTTAAAAAATGGTACTAAGTTTGTAGAAAGTTCAGATTTAGCCAATATAAAAGGTGTATACTTTAACCCGAAATGGGACAAGTCAGAAAAAAGAACCTATTTTGGTTTAGAAATCGCAGATTTAACTTCTTACCCAATTCATAAATATTGCATCTCAAAAGAAAAAGATAGAGCCTATCAATCCATTGAAAGCAAATTCTATGGTTATCCAGAGTACAACGGTAAAGGCCTTAAAATCTTCCCTAAAAATTAAAAACCGCCTCATGGCTTAAGCCAAGGGCGGGCGGCCGTGAAAACGACCCCTAAGAATTATATTCCCGTTGTGATTTCATTATATTCAATCAATGGCTTATTGTCAACAAAAATCATTGAATAAACTATCTTCTTTCTGCCAATCAAAACTGCTACCCTTCAAGGGTAGTAGTTTTTCGCTTATAATGGCATTTCGACATATTTTGACACATCACGACAAGGCGGTGGCAGCATGACAAGTAAGAAGTACATCAAGACTACCGTCGAAAACCTCGCTGATCGGTACGGGACCAGGGATCCGTTTGCCATTGCGGAATACCTCGGTTTTACTATTATTCGATTCCCATTCAGGAAAATCAAAGGGCTGATTATTAACTTGTTTGGTTGCAAGATCATCGGACTCAATAGCCAACTATCTGAAGAAATGCAGCGCGTCGTTGTTGCTCATGAATTAGGCCACTTTCATTTGCACCCCCCAGGAGTTGGATATTTTTTCGTAATTAATAAGACATTCTTTAGTAATAGTAAATACGAATACCAGGCCAACCAATTTGCGGCTGAGCTACTCCTTGCAGAAGACAGGCCCTCCTATGGGGAAAGTATTGATGAATACGCCAAGCGAAAGAAAGTTCCTATTGAGTTGGCAAGAATTTGGTTTTTATATAAACAAAGGGAAGGGGGTTATCTTAAAAAAGAGATAAAGCAATATAGTTTTTAAAAATGGCAGTAGAAATTTAATTTCAATTCTAAAGGGGGTATTATGTTTGAGTTACATGAACGAATACATTGAAAAAGGTTACAGTGCATATGAACTTGAAGTAGAACTACAAAAACTTATCCATAAATACAATAAAGAACGAAATACTTATTTATTTGTATTTTCAACTGCTAATGAAAAAAGATTACGTGAAAATCAATTAGACCAAGAAGATTATTATACAATTTTTGACATGTTAAATCCTAAAAAAGGACTTAGTAATTTAGACTTTTACCTCGAAACACCAGGCGGTAGCGGTGAAGCAGCAGAAGAAATTGTTAGGTTTTTACATAATAATTTTTCTCACATCTCATTTGTTATTTCTGGAGAAGCTAAAAGCGCAGGCACTATTATGGCTTTATCAGGGCATGAAATATTTATGACTGAAACTGGCAGTTTAGGTCCAATTGATGCCCAAGTGCCTTTGGGGCGTTCAATTGTATCTGCTTATGATTACTTAGAATGGGTAAAGAAAAAAAGAGAAGAAGCAGAAAAAAATGAGACACTAAATCCATTTGATGCGATTATGATTGCCCAAATTACTCCTGGGGAATTAGAAGGGATTGAACACGCCTATAAATATGCTCAAGATTTAGTTATTCAATGGTTAACTGAATACAAATTCAAAAATTGGAATATAACCGAAGAAAGAGGTATTTCTGTAACCGAGGAGATGAAACAAAATCGCGCTAAACAGATAGCAGAAACTTTGTGCAATCACGCTAAATGGAGATTACACGGCCGTTCGATTAAAATACAAGATTTACATTATATTGGACTTAAAATAAATCAAATTGATGATAACCCTCGATTAGCTGAACTAGTTTATCGAATACAAACTGTTTGTCGATTAATTTTTACTTCAACAACTGCTTATAAAATTTATGCCACTCAAGATACAAAGCTGTTTAAACATGCTGCGCCAATTAAACAACCTAATACCCTCCCCCCTGCTTCTCCACCTGAAGTTATTGAAGCTAGAATAAATTGTCCACAATGCGGTAAAAATTATACGCTGTATATGAAATTTATTGACGATCCAAAAATAGATAATGATTTTTTGTCAAAAGGATTCCTTCCTTACCCCAGAAATGATAAAATAAGATGTAGTTGTAATTACGAAATAGATCTCTCAGGTATGAGGAATGAGATTGAAATGCAAGTAGGGAAAAAAATAATACTTAAACCAAAAAGGGGGGTCGATTATGAATAATATGATTAAAAACCAAGAACAACCTGAATTGGAAGTTTTAATTACCTTTTTAAAAAGAACTAAAGAAGGGAAATATGCAAAGATAGATGAAAATATGTTACAACACCAATATGCTCGATTGAACTATCTAAGACAAGATCCCATAGAAGATGTAATTTATTACCACAGTATAAATAATCGTTAATTAAATTTAAAAAAGCGGTTTAAACCGCTTTTTTATTTCAGTTTTCATCGAACATTTGTCAAAACGCATCTTGCAGGATCATCATAAGGATAAACAAAGGGGGATTGATAATGGCAGGACATATTGAACCAGCAGGGAAAGGGAGATGGAAGATTGTCGTCGAGGCTGGAAGGGACCCGGCAACGGGCAAAAGAAAGAGAATTACCCGCTACTTTAATGGCCGCAAGGCAGATGCGGAAGAAATGATGGCTCAGATGCTGATGGAACTAAAGCAGGGAACGTTTGTTGAGCCAACCAAAATGACTATTGCCGAATGGATTGATAACTGGCTCTATAACTATAAAAAGAACAATCTTCGCCCTACTACCTGGGAACTATATGAAACAATGGCACGTTGTCATATAAAGCCAGCGCTAGGAGCTTTGTATCTCCATGAGTTGCGTACTGATCACCTCCAAAAGCTTTACAATGATAAGCTCAAAGAAGGTAAATCTCCCCAAACTATCCACCACATTCACAAAGTTATTCACGGGGCATTGAGCCAGGCGATAAAGAACAAATTGCTAATTCATGACGTAAGCCAAGCTGTTACTTTGCCCAAGATAAAACGCAAAGAAATTAATGTTCTATCATCAGATGATATGGATAAGTTTTTAAGATTATTGCCTGGAGAACGACTTGGCCCTGCATTCTTGCTTCTACTCGGCACTGGTATGAGGCGCGGGGAACTGTTAGGCCTTTGTTGGGAGGATATAGATCTGGAAAATGGTTTAGTACACATCCGGAAAGGATTGGTAAGGACTAGGGAAGGCTTGATTTATCAGGAAACGAAAACTGATAAATCTGCAAGAACAATTCCTTTACCAAGCACAGTCAAGGATGCACTTGTAATGCACAAAAATAAGATGATCACCGAAGGACTGTATGGACCTACCATGCCAGTTTTTTGCACCAGTAAAGGCACCGTGGTTTCACCAAGAAATCTCCAGAGAAAATTTGATACACTTTGTAAAAAAGCGGGCATATCCGGAGTGACATTGCATGCTCTGAGACATACATTTGCAACCATGTTACTTGAAAAAGGGGAAAACATAAAAGTAGTCCAGGAGATACTCGGGCACTCCAAGATTGCTACCACTGCTGACATTTATTCTCACGTTACTCAAGACGTAAAAAAATCTGCAGTTGAAAAGTTAGATGAGCTTTTTACTCAGGGCACCATTTGGGCACCAAAAGAGTCAAACGGCACCACCGGCACCACCGCAAAACATTGATAATACTGGGTTTTTAGGTATAATAAAAGTTTAATTACTCTTGCTTGACATGCAAGAGGTCACAGGTTCAAGTCCTGTATCGCCCACCATAAGTACGATGAAAACCGCTAGTTCAGGTTCTAACCTGATTAGCGGTTTTTTGTTTCGTAGTACTGCTATTTATTTTTCTGTGCAGTCACAGTATAATGAAAATAGACAATTAATCCCTTTTAATACTTGAAAGGTGATAGCTATGGCTGGAATTCTTTTAAGTATTGACTGGGATTTTTTTGTGCCTGCCCGGCCGGAATGGCAGGTATCCTTGCGGGAAAGCGTCCGCAACCAGAATCAACTCTGGTATAAGCGGTATCTGGTAGCCAAACGCCAGGGCGAGGATTTAAGCAAAACTGTGGACGTTATCCCTTTCTATTATCTTTTTCCCTGCTATCTGCAAAAATATTTTTCTTATTCCCCTGATGCACTCTTGCTTGTGACCGATTCCCATAAGTATTCTTACGAACTGGCCAGAGAAATGGATATCGAGTATGTGATCCTTTTTGATACCCATGCCGATTTAGGATATGGCGGGCTGGCTTCCCTGGATTATGAAGTCAATTGCGCCAACTGGCTGGGGAAGTTATTGCAGGAAAAAATTATTAAGCGGGCAACCATTGTTTACAGCCCCCACACCTTAGAAGACCCGGGCTGGTTTAGCGAACAAAATCGTACTTTCCCCATAGGTTACACCAGCCCCTTTCTTCTTCCATCACCGCTCCCGCTCTCAGCCATTCATATTTGTCGTTCGGGCGCCTGGACACCACCCTGGCTGGATCAAAAATTTGAAAAACTGGTCCGGACTTTTAAGTTACCGGTACAAAAACAGGATCTACCTGCAAGGGTCTGGAAAACCTCTTTCACCCTTGCCGAACAAGTAGATGCTCTGATTTGTTAGGATTAATTTTGAGCTTTAAAACAAAGTTGTCCCAATGGTACACCTTGCGCCAGCGTGAGTATCAGGCAGTCATTTCTTTTACATTTGTCAGCCACTAAAAAAAAGAGTAAAATTGAATTGTGATTTTGGTAAAAAGGATGGTTGAAATGCATACCTTTGGCTTTGTCCGAGTCGGGGCAGCTGTGCCCCGTTTGAAAGTGGCTGACATCGATTATAACCTGCAGCAAATAATTCAGTTAATCCAGGCGGCCGATCAGAATAACCTGGCCGTGCTGGCTTTCCCGGAGCTGTGTCTTACCGGTTATACCTGTGGCGATCTTTTCCTGCAGGGCCTGTTGCAGGATAAAGCCAGACAAGCCCTCTTGGCTCTGGCCCAGGCTACCAGGACCAACGAGGTAGTGGTTGTAGTTGGTTTGCCTCTAGTCATCAAGCACCGCCTGTTCAATTGTGCCGCTGTCCTGCAACGGGGTGAGATCCTGGGGATTGTCCCCAAGATCTATCTGGCCAATCAGAAGGAATTTTATGAGAAACGCTGGTTTTCTTCCGGTCAGGAGTTAATTCGGGAACTGTCCAATGTAGAACTAACGCCAGGATACCCTGTTCCTTTTGGACAGCTTTTATTTCACTCTCCCCAGCTAGGCTATACTCTGGGTGTGGAAATTTGCGAAGACCTCTGGGCCGTTATCCCACCCAGTTCATTTCTGGCCGTTCAGGGGGCCAATTTACTCATCAATCTCTCAGCCAGCAATGAACTGGTAGCCAAAGCCGATTATCGCCGGGAACTCATCCAGCAGCAAAGTGCCCGCTGCCTGGCCGGTTATCTCTACGTTTCTGCCGGCGTACACGAGTCCACCACTGACACTGTTTTCGGCGGTGATTGTCTGCTCGCGGAAAATGGTGTAATCCTGACCTCCTCTCCCCGCTTCCAGCGGGAAAACCTGTTACTGTGGTCAGAAATCGATGTGGAACGCCTGAATCTGGAGCGGCTGGCCAATAAAACCTTTGCTGACAGCTGTCAACTGGTGACTCCGCCGGTACCAGCCCGCCAGGTAGAAATTCAGTATTACCGGGATTATGATTATACCAGTCAACCCTTACGGCGCCATATCTCTCCTCATCCCTTCATTCCCCAGGATAGCGGCGCCAGGGACCGGCGCTGTCAGGAGATTTTCCAAATTCAAGTGGCTGGTTTGGCCAAGCGCCTGGAGCATACCGGCGCCAAAACCGCTGTCCTTGGTATCTCCGGTGGCCTTGATTCCACCCTGGCTCTGCTGGTTACCTGCCAGGCCTTTGATTTGCTGGGTTATCCCCGCGAACAAGTCCTGGCGGTCACTATGCCCGGTTTTGGCACTACCGATATTACCTATACCAATGCCCTGCAGCTAATGCAGGCTCTGGCGGTAACCTGTAAGGAAATCGATATTAAACCCGCTTGTTTACAGCACTTTCAGGATATCGGGCACGATCCAGCCCGGCATGATATTACCTATGAAAATGTTCAGGCGCGCGAACGCACTCAGATCCTGATGGATTTAGCTAATCAGCACGGAGGGCTGGTAGTCGGGACAGGGGATTTGTCAGAACTGGCTCTGGGCTGGGCTACCTATAACGGGGACCATATGAGTCATTATGCTGTCAATGCCGGGGTGCCCAAGACCCTGGTCAAATACCTGGTGGAATGGGTGGCCGAACATGCTGCCGACCCCGCCACCGCCGCCTGTTTACATCGCATTCTGGCCACTCCCATCAGTCCGGAGCTACTGCCTCCTGATGCCAGTGGCAATATCCAGCAAAAAACAGAAGACATCGTCGGACCCTATGAACTCCATGATTTTTTCCTTTACTATCTAGTTCGTTTTAATCTGCCGCCACGGAAAATCGCTTTCCTGGCTGATCAGGCTTTTACTGGTAGGTATGCTGGAGATGAAATCCGCAAGTGGCTAAAAGTCTTTTATCGCCGTTTTTTCAGTCAGCAATTTAAGCGCTCTTGTTTGCCTGATGGACCCAAGGTGGGTTCGGTCTCCCTCTCCCCCCGGGCCGACTGGCGTATGCCCAGTGACGCCCAGGTTAACTTATGGTTGAAGGAACTGGAAAATTTTTAAAAGGCCATTAAAGGCCTTTTTATTTTTTATCTTAATAATTGTCCGTGTATGGTGTATTCCCGGAAACAAGTTATTGAATTTTTCCGAAAATTATGTTGCTATGTCCATGGTTGTTGCACAATACATATCAAAAAAGGAGGCTTTTTATGGCACAACTAGTCGACTTGCTCAACAGCTATGTCTGGAGCAAAGCCCTCATCTACCTCTGCCTGGGAGCAGGCATCTATTTCTCCCTGCGCATGCGCTTCTTCCAGGTCCGTCACATCAAGGACATGGTGAAATTGCTCCTTGGTGGTGGCAGCTCCGAACAAGGGGTATCTTCTTTCCAGGCCTTTGCTCTCTCCGTTTCTGGCCGGGTTGGTACCGGCAATATCGCCGGGGTTGCTACCGCCATCGCTTATGGTGGGCCTGGTGCAGTTTTCTGGATGTGGGCCATCGCCTTCCTGGGTGCCGGCTCGGCTTTCGTGGAATCAGCTCTGGCCCAGATTTATAAAGTAGAGAAAGATGGCCAATACCGGGGCGGTCCTGCCTACTACATCGAAAAAGGACTGGGTATGAAATGGTATGCTGTCACCTTTGCGGTAGCTACCGTGCTGGCTATGGGCTTCCTGTTGCCCGGTGTCCAGTCCAACAGTATTGCTGCCAGTATCCAGAACGCTTTTGGCGTCAGCCCGGCCATTACCGGTGCTGGTGTAGTGGCATTGCTGGGCCTGATTATCTTCGGTGGAGTCAAACGTATCAGCCGTGCCGCTGAATTGATTGTTCCTTTTATGGCAATCGGATATATATTAATGGCACTCATATTTATGGTTGTTAATATCACTGAAGTTCCCCATGTTTTTGCGCTGATTTTCAAAAATGCCTTCGGACTGGATCCCATGTTTGGCGGTATCCTGGGTTTGGCTGTTTCCTGGGGGGTAAAACGGGGTATCTACTCCAACGAAGCCGGTCAGGGTACTGGTCCCCAGGCAGCCGCTGCTGCTGAAGTTTCCCACCCGGCCAAACAGGGCTTTGTTCAGGCCTTCTCCGTATATGTGGATACTTTACTGGTCTGTTCTGCTACTGCTTTTATGATCTTGATTACCGGTAAATACAATGTCATCAATCCTGCCGGCGGCTTTATTGTCGAAAATCTGCCCGGAGTGGATATCGGTCCTGCTTATACCCAGAAAGCTGTGGAAACCCTCTTCCCCTCCATTGGTGCAGGTTTCGTAGCAGTTGCCCTGTTCTTCTTTGCTTTCACCACCTTGATGGCGTACTACTATATCGCTGAGACCAATATCGCCTATCTGTTTAAAAACAATAGCAAAATCGCTATAAACTTGCTGCGTTTCGCCCTGCTGGGCTCCACTTATTACGGTGCGGTCAAGACCGCTACCGTAGCCTGGGGCCTGGGTGATCTGGGCGTAGGTATCATGGCCTGGTTGAATGTCATCGCCATCCTGATCCTGCAAAAACCGGCACTGCTGGCATTGAAGGATTATGAAGAGCAAAAAGCTCTGGGCCTGGATCCGGTTTTCGATCCGGTCAAACTGGGCATCAAGAATGCCGATTTCTGGCTCACCTATAAACAGCGGCAACAGGGTCAAAACAAAGGCACAATGGCTGCCAAGTAGTAAGCAAGCCCCTCTGCTCCAGGACAGAGGGGCTTGTATTTTCCCGGCATATCTACTAAGCCGATAAGGTGAACTAAATTCTATTTTTCGACAAATGATACTAAAAATTTGGCGTAATTTCATGGAAAATGTTGGTTGATTTTTTTTTTTTAAATTATAATAATACTCGTGGGGCGCCCCTCTATCCATTTGATAGGGAGAGGTGATTTTAAATGAAAAATATTTTTAAAAAACTAATAAAATCATCTTTTTATTCAATACTAATTTTTATGCTTTCTGTTACATCGGCTATCGCTCAAGATTCATTTGATAATATCTCTAATGCACGTGAACAAGCCCTTAAAACCGGCGGGATAGATAAAACCCCTTTTCAAAAAAGATTTGCTGAACTAGATAAAGAGGTCCGATATAGCGAAATCTATAATCAATCAGTAACACCGGACCAACCAGATTTTCCACAAAAGTTTAAAAGCTTCATAATGAGAATAGATAAATATAATAAAAAAAATGGTTATAATAATAGTTTTAATGTCAAAGATATTCTTGACAGTAATAATATTTACCAAAATAGCTCTATTCCTATGGGTGGTGGAAATGGAGATGGCAAAAACGGTTTGGACCCAGATTATCTTTTAACAGGTGACATAGTTTTAGTAAATAATCCGGGAGTACACATACAAGGTCCTATTCAACATGCCGGGATGATGGATAAAAGATTGTATAAAGATTATAATTCCGGTTGTTACATTTCTGCACAACCAAAATTAGGAGTAATTTATGAAACTACAAACGATTATAGAAATAAATACGATGAAGCTTTTGTATGCGAAGTTAACTACTTAACTGACTATCAAGCAATTGCTGCCGTTGATAGAGTTACTCCTTACCTTGGCAAACCATATTATTGGTACGCTCCGAAAACAAGTACAGATAAATGGTATTGTTCTAAAGTTCCATGGTACGGATATTACTATGGAACTAAAAAAGATATTGATGCTGATGGCGGTTATTGGTGTCTACCAGTTGACATTCTTAACGATAATGATGTTAGTGTATTATTCTATTTTTCAAAAGTCATATTAACTTTCCTTCAGGAAATCAAGGGGCAAGCTATTCCGCTTACCTTGATTTCCTGATTCCTTTAAATATAGAAAAAAGGAGAAATATTTATGTTAGTGAGAGCAATCTTAGTTATATTTATAACATTAATGACCCTTTTAAATGGTGGATGTGCTAATGATAATCAGACATCGACAACAAACTCACAACCAGAGTTCCGTTTATACGCTTATGACATGGGAAATGTCCATTATGTAGAAGTATTTAATCTAGATAAGCAACAAATTAATTATAAAGTTAAATTAATTAATCTTAGAAAACAAGGACTGCTTGCCAGTGATATCTATCAGGTGCAAGAAAAGAAATTTTATTGCCCTAATTACAGTCATAAGGGAGAAATTGTGCCTGGCAGGATTGTAGTGCTTAATAATCTTGGTCAAATTATTAAAACAATTAATATCAAGGATAAGTATGGTGCGCATGATTTGATAGTTGATCCTGAAAAAAAACTAGCCTATGTTAGATTTATATTACAACCTGCACCATACAATCCTTCAGGAACTCCGTTTAAAATTATTAATACTGAACAAGACAAAGTGGTTAAGCCCTTTTATCTCAAAGGTTCGATTGACGGGTATGATATTAGCGGCAATTTTATTTACGTTATTGCTACTGCAGCAGGTTTGGGTTATAACGATGTGCCAAACAATTATATTGCTACAATTGACAGAAATACACAAGAACTAAAAATATTAACCCCTAATGGTTTAGACTTTTGCCCTACTGATTTAAAAATAGCACCTAATGGAAAAATTTATCTGGTTAGTAGCTTAAATAATCTGAAGTATGAGGGCTGTAATGAACCTAAAATCAGCATCTTTAATACTGATGGGAAATTGATAAAAGAAATTAAGTTGGATTTGCCTTACTGCAATCAAATTCTTATAAACAAAAATGGTATTGCCTACATAACCCATAATAACGGTGGAGAACTGGGTGATTCAATAACTATTTTTGATACAAATACAGATAAAGTTATCTCTCGCATTAAAGGATTTAGCGGTCCTACATATATGGCTATTCGAGATAATTATCTATTTGTCAGCAATTACAATACTGGCAAGATTTCTGTAGTAGATTTAAAAACAAACCAAATCATCGGTAACATAATGCTAGGAGAGGATGTCCATCCCTCGAAAATAATAATATATTAGAGCAAGCCCCTCTGCTCCAGGCAGAGGGGCTTACCTTTACCCTATTTTCTCCACGCGAACCGCCGCTACTTTCAATTCCGGAATTTTGGCAATGGGATCACGAGCGGTATTGGTCAGCAGGTTAGCTGCACTTTCGGCAAAATGGAAAGAAGTAAAGACTGTGCCAGGCCGTACCATCTCCGTCACTTTGGCCTTGATGGTGATGGCCCCCCGGCGCGACACCACCTTCACCAGGTCCCCATCAACAATGCCCAGACGGCAAGCATCCTGAGGATGAATCTCCAGATAATCAGCAGGCATAAATTCCGCCAGGCCCCGGGAACGCCTGGTCATGGTACCAGTATGGTAGTGGGTACGGCGCCGCCCGGTATTGAGTACCAGGGGATATTCCTCATCAGGCAGCTCTGCCGGTGGTGTAAAATCCACGGCATGGAACTTGCCCAGCCCCCGGCTGAATTTGCCCACATGCAGAATCGGCGTACCGGGGTGGTCAGGGCTGGGGCAGGGCCACTGCAAGCCACCCTGTTCCAGCCGCTCGTAGCTGATGCCACCATAAGAAGGTGTAACCCTGGCGATTTCAGCCATGACCTCTGCCGGATGGCTGTAGTCCATTTTCAGCCCCAGGCGGCGGCCGATTTCCGCCAGCACCTGCCAGTCAGCCCGGGCCCCTCCAATGGGCTCAATGGCTTTCCGCACCCGCTGCACCCGCCGCTCGCTATTGGTAAAGGTGCCATCCTTTTCAGCAAAGCTGGCGCCCGGCAGCACTACATGGGCCAGACGGGCTGTTTCCGTCAGGAAGATATCCTGGACCACCAGGAATTCCAGGTGCTTGAGAGCTTCTTCCACATGCTTGATATCCGGGTCGCTTAACATGGGGTTCTCACCCAGAATGAACATGCCTTTGATGGACCCGGCATGAGCAGCTTCCAGCATTTCTCCCACCGTCAAACCAGGGGTGGCAGGCAGATAATCCACTTCCCAGGCTTGCTGGAATTTGAGGCGGACCTGTTCATCTGTTACACTCTGGTAGCCGGGCAGGACATTGGGTAAGCCGCCCATATCGCAGGCTCCCTGGACGTTGTTCTGACCCCGTAAGGGATTGACCCCGGAGCTGGGTTTGCCCAGATGGCCACAGAGCAGAGCCAGGTTAGCAATCGCCAGGACATTGGCAGTTCCGGAAGTATGCTGGGTCACGCCCATAGTATAGAAAATAGCGGCTTTTTCCGCCCGGGCATAGGCCCGCGCCACCTGCCTAATGGTCTCTGCCGGCACCCCGACATAGTTTTCCACCAGTTCCGGTTTGAAGTTGGTCAGGCTGGCTGCCCATTCCTCAAAGCCTTCTGTCCGCTCCTTAACAAATTCCTTATTCCAGAGGCCTTCCTCAATGATAGTGTAGGCCAGGGCGTTGAGAAGCGGGATATTGGCCCCTGGTTTAATTTGCAGATGCTCTTTAGCCAGAGCAGCAATTTCCGTGCGCCGCGGGTCGACCACAAAGAGAGTGGCTCCCCGGCGGACTGCTTTTTGCATTTCCACCCCGATGATGGGATGGGCTTCAGTGGTATTAGAACCGATTACCAGTAAAACTTCACAGTCCTTGATTTCACCAATGGAGTTGGTCATTGCCCCGCTGCCAAATGCCATCGCCAGACCGGCGACAGTAGAGGAGTGTCAAAGGCGGGCGCAATGATCGATATTATTGGTGCCAAAGGCAGCCCGGGCCAGTTTGTTGAGAAGATAATTTTCCTCATTGGTGCAGCGAGCCGAAGCCAGAAAAGCCAATGCTTGCCCGCCGTCCCGCTCCTTGATTTCCTTCAGTTTACTGGTGACCAGGTCCAGAGCCTCATCCCAGCTGGCCGGTACCAGTTCACCGTTTTTGCGAATCAGAGGAGTGGTCAAACGCTCCGGGCTATGGATGAAATCATAGCCAAAGCGGCCTTTGATGCAGAGGTGTTTGCCATTGACTTCCCCGCTTTCATCTGTAGTAACCCCAACTACCTTGCCATCCCTGACATTCAGCTGAATGGTACAGCCGGTGCCACAATAGGGGCAGATGGTGCGAACCTTTTTCATCTCCCAGGGCCGGCCCTGGCCTACCATCTGCTTTTCCACCAGCGCCCCTACCGGACAGACAGCGACACAGCTGCCGCAGCCGATACAGACGGACTCGCCCATGCCGGTATCCAGAGCCGGGGTGATTTTGGTATTGAAACCCCGGTAGGCGAAATCCAGGACACTCCGCCCCTGGATTTCTGCACAAACCCGCACACATTTGCCGCAGAGGATGCATTTGTTATTATCCCGCAGGATAACGGGGCTGCTCTCATCAATGGGAAAATCATGCCTTTCCCCCTGGAAGGAGGGCTGGCGTACACCATAGCGGTAAGCATATTCCGCCAGCTTGCAGTTGCCGGTTTTATGACAGGTCATGCAATCTTCCGGGTGGTTGGCCAGCAGCAATTCCAGGATGGTTTGCCGGGCTTCCCGCACCTGCTGGCTTTCGGTATGGACCACCATCCCATCAGTCGCTTCAGTAACACAGGAGGCAGGCAGATTGCGCATACCCTCGATTTCCACCACACATATGCGGCAAGCGCCGGGCCGGGTTAATTCCGGATCATGGCAAAAGGTAGGAATGTCTAGACCGGCAGCCTGGGCTGCTTCCAGCACGGTAGTGCCTTTGGGTACAGTCACCTGCCGGCCGTCTATAGTCAAAGTAACAGTGCTCATCTCTCTCCCCCCTCTTTCTGGAGGTTAGCCAGGATTTCGGTCAGGCCCAGAGCCTCTGCCCAGGGTGCCAGGCGGAAACTGCCATCTTCATTGCGCAAGTAAGGCGGCTGCGCCTTGGGATTGTAGCGCAAATCCATGCCCAGGCGCCCTTTCAGGCACAGGGGGCGTCCCGGTGCTGCCTGCCCGGCAGCAACACCAACCACCTGCCCCTGCTTTTTGAGCAGGAAGAACTGACAACCCGCTTCACAGAAAGTACAGGTTTTTTCCTCCCGCTCCAGTTCCCAGGTACGGCCCAGACCAGCAGTGCGCTTATCCACCAGGGCCCCTACCGGACAGACGGAAACGCAGTTATTGCAGTAGATGCAGTTGGAGAAAGCCAGATCAGTATCCAGGGCCGGGGCGATTTTGGTACTAAAGCCCCGGTAGGCAAAGTGAATTGCATGCTGACCGCGGATCTCGGCACAGATGCGGACACATTTGCCACAGAGAATGCATTTATTCAAATCCCGCTGGATGTAAGGGTTGCTATCATCCAGGGGATAGGCATGGCGTTCGCCGCCAAAACCTGGGTCCCGTACTCCGTATTCATAGGCATACTGCTGGAGCAAACAGGCTCCGCTGGCCTCACAGGTGAGGCAATCATTGGGGTGGTTGGCCAGCAATAACTCCAGGATGGTTTTCCGGGCCTCCATTACCGCCGGGGAATGGGTTTCCACTTCCATTCCCTCTGCCACCGGCGTGACACAGGAAGCCGGTAGATTGCGGGCCCCTTTCACCTCCACCACACAGAGCCGGCAGGCCCCGGGTTTGGAGAGGCGGGGATCGTAACAGAGGGTGGGAATGTTGATGCCCAGCTCCCGGGCTGCCTCCAGAACCGTATATTCGGCGGGAACCGTCACTTTTTGACCATTGATAGTCAAAGTCACTTTATTCACCGACGGCCCACCTCCTACTTGCGCCCGACAGCGCCGAATTTACATTTGCTCATGCAGACACCGCACTTGATACACTTGGCGGGATCGATAACATGGGCTTCCTTGGTATTGCCGCTGATAGCCCCCACCGGACAGTTCTTTTTACACAACCCGCAACCTATACATTTTTCGGCATCGATATAGTAGGTGAGCAGATTGCTGCAGACTCCGGCCGGGCAGCGTTTTTCCCGGATATGGGCTTCGTATTCATCCCTGAAATAGCGCAGAGTGGACAGTACCGGGTTGGGAGCCGTCTGTCCCAGGCCGCAAAGGGAAGTGGACTTAATCACCCTGGCCAGCCGTTCCAGAGTTTCGATATCCCCTTCCCGGCCTTCCCCGGCACAAATCCGCTGCAGAATCTCCAGCATGCGCTTGGTCCCTTCCCGGCAGGGGGTACACTTGCCGCAGGACTCCTTCTGGGTGAAATTGAGGAAAAAGCGTGCCAGGTCCACCATACAGGTAGTTTCATCCATTACCACCAGACCGCCGGAACCCATCATCGCTCCAGCTGCGATCAGGGAATCATAATCAATAGGCAAGTCCAGCAGAGATTCAGGCAGACAGCCACCGGAAGGACCGCCGATCTGAACGGCCTTGAATTTCTTGCCATCCCGGATACCACCGCCGATATCAAAGATGATCTGCCGCATGGTAATACCCATGGGCACTTCCACCAGACCGGTATTGTTCACTTTACCGGTCATAGCGAAGACTTTGGTACCCTTACTTTTCTCTGTCCCGATAGCAGCATACCAGTCTGCCCCTTTGCGGAAGATGAGAGGCACATTGGCAAAAGTCTCCACGTTGTTAATATTAGTCGGCTTACCCCATAGCCCTTTGACAGCCGGGAATGGCGGTCTGGGCCGGGGCATACCCCGTTCCCCTTCAATAGAGTTGAGCAGGGCCGTTTCCTCACCACAGACAAAAGCACCGGCACCAGCCTTGATTTTAATGCGGAAACTAAAATTGCTGCCCAGGATATTGTCACCCAGATAACCGGCCGCTTCCGCCTGGGCGATGGCTACTTTCAGCCGCTTGATAGCCAGCGGATATTCGGCCCGCACATAGATATAGCCTTCATCGGCCCCAATGGCATAGCCGCAAATCAACATCCCTTCCAGAACAGCATGGGGATCCCCTTCCAGAACGGAACGGTCCATGAATGCCCCCGGGTCCCCTTCATCGGCATTACAGACAACATATTTTTTCTCACCGGGCGCTTTGCTGGTAAATTCCCATTTCAAACCGGTGGGGAAGCCGCCACCCCCCCGGCCCCGCAGGCCGGATTTTTTCACATCCTCGATTACCTGCTGGGGTGTATACTCCCGCAACACTTTTTCCAGAGCCTGGTAGCCGCCGGCAGCAATATATTCCTGAATGTTTTCCGGATCGATATGGCCGCAATTATGTAGAACTTCCCGCTGCTGTTTGGCATAAAAGGGCACATCCCGATAGGTAATCGCTCTTTGCTGATTGCCAGGATCCTGATAAAGCAGGCGTTCCAGGATATTTCCTTCAATGATGTGAGATTGCACTAATTCAGAAATATCCTCCACCTGTACCCGGCGGTAGAACACCCCCTGGGGTTCCATGATCACCAGCGGCCCCTGCTCACAAAAACCATGACAACCGGTCATAACCACTTCAATTTGTCCCAGTTGCCGGGCTGCCAGTTCTGCCTTCAGGGCATCCATAACCTTGACCGAACCGGAAGACATACAGCCGGTACCGCCACAGATTAAAATTCTCTCTACTTTTTGCAACTGTGCCACCCTCATTTCCCCCCTCTTATTCATACTGGGCCAGGATTTCCTTGACCTTGTCCGGTGTCAGGCGACCATGGGTATCATCGTTGACCATGATCACCGGTGCCAGCCCACAGGCTCCGATACAGGCTACTGATTCTAAAGTAAAGCGCAAATCTTCGGTGGTCTCCCCATCCTTAATATTGAGTTCATTCTGGATGGTTTCAAAAATCTTGGCCCCACCCCGCACGTGACAGGCCGTCCCCAGACAGACCCGAATAATATTGCGGCCCCGGGGCTTCAGATGAAACTGGGCATAGAATGTGACCACACCATAAACTTTGGCAAAGGGAATATTCAGCGCTTCCGAAATGCGCCGCAATACTTCCGGCGGCAGGTAGCCATAGATTTCCTGGGCTTCCTGCAGCACCGGAATCAGTGCCCCCTTCTGGCCAGCATAATGGGCCAGTACCTGTTCTAACTGTTCCTGTTTGGGATCCCTGGGCGTTTGCCCGCATTGACAACACGTCATCCCTTATTTCCCCCTCCTCCATGGTTTCAGATGAAATTTAAAGTCCTCTCCTCAGTCACCAGCCGGTGCATCCGGCAATCATGGGCTTCGGGATGGACATCAGGCACCAGTTGTAACTCAAAGATGGGAGCCAGCCAGCGGCAATCCGGCCTGGTTTGAGGCAAAAACCGGTCATAAAAACCGCCACCATAACCCAGCCGGTAGCCCCGATAATCAAAGGCAACTCCCGGGACAATTACCACATCCAATTCAGTCGGTACCAGACGGGGTAAAATGGTCTTCGGCTGCCGGATCCCCCAAACCCCTGGCTCAATATCCCGCTCCAGATCCTGGATTTGATACAACAAAAGGACTTTATTCTCGACATCCGTCACCGGCAATACTACTCGTTTTCCCAGCCGCAGCAACTCCTGCAACAAGGGCCCGGTCTCCACTTCCTGGCGGAAATCCATATAGGCCATTACCGTCTCAGCAGCCTTGATTTCCGGCAAGTCCAGCAGGGCAGCGATAATCTGCCGGCTTTTCTCCCCTACCTCCTCCGGCGTGAGGTTCTGGCGGGCAGCCAGGACCTGCCGGCGTAGTTCCTTTTTCATCCCCTGACCACCTTTTTGTGAATTTTCTTACTCTTTTTATTATATACCCGTCTTTTTTGGGATACAATAAAAAATTTGCAACTATTATACCACTTGCGCATATTATTTACCAGGAGGTGAAAAAGGGGGAGGGAAGATGAGGTTGGTGAAAGTGGTCGCAAGTACGCACAGAGAAAATTTAGCCCAAAAAGTACTATCGGGGGGAATCGTGCATAAATTAATAGTGAAGAAGGTGAGCTAAATGGAAGATATCCGCTGCTCCTGCGGCAAGCTCATCTGTCAGTACCAGGATAATATGATCATCATTAAATGCCGTCATTGCAAGCGGTTTTTAATCATCAGATTTAATCAGGCCAGTCAGACCAAGCCCCGTATCTTCTGGCGCGAATTTAAAAAAGAATATTGAAGAGAGTCCAGAGACGTTAAGTCCAGAGGCCAGCATTAGACTACTAATGCTGGCATTTTCTTTACGGTGGACTAAAAGAAAATGCGAGCATTTTTTAGTGCTCACCGGAGGACAAAGGCTTTCAGCCAGAGCCCGGAGACCCTGGAGTCCGGAGGCCGGCCTGTACGGAACTTTACCGTACAGGGCCGGCCTTTGGTTTTGATCAAACAGCAAGGGAGGGGGAACATGGAACGGGAAAGGCAACAGGGGCAACTGGAAAACGTCTACTGCAAATGTGGCAAAATCGTGGCCCAGAAAAAGAGATACAAACTCTACATCAAGTGCCGCCACTGCAAACGCTATTTGATTCTTTCTACTGGCGGCAGTCCCTGGCAGGTTATCGGTTCCAATGACCCGTGAGGTTGCAAAGGAGGTATGCTCTATGAAAGTTCTGTTTATCCTTGGCCTGGTCCTGATTCTGGCTTTTGGTTTTTCCCTGGGCGCCTGGGTGGCCTTTTATGGACTCAAGCTGAAGCATCCCGTCAGTAAAGGCCTGACCTTCTTGCTGCTGGGTGCCCTCATCTCCTTTCTGACCTTCGCTTTAAGCATCTTCATCGTCTGGCCCGGCGTCTAAATTCTCCTCATCCGGAAAGGGGTGATGCCCGTGAAAAAGTCCCTTCTCTTTCTTCTCTTGCTGCTTTTGACCTGGCCCGGCTGGGCCCTGGCTGATACCGACCTGGCTGCCGCCCGCAAGTTCAATGAAGGCTGTCTGCGCTGTCATGGGGCCCAGGGCTTGCATACACGAAGCAATGGCCAAAAAATCAGTCTCTATGTAGATGAGAGCAAATACTTCTCCTCTATTCACGGCACCAATCGCTGCACCACCTGCCACACCGATATCACCGACTACCCCCACGTTGGTGCCAAAACCGGTGCTGAACTGAGGCGGCTGGTAGAAAGCAATTGCCGGCGTTGCCATGATTATATTACCAGAGTCTATGACCAAAGTGCCCATGGGCTGGCCCGCCGGCAGGGTAAGCCCACCGCCCTCTGTCAGGATTGCCACGGCAAACACGATATCCGCAAGAAAGAAGACCCCCTGGCTCATACCTCTGGTCGCAATCAGACTGCTTCCTGCACTGCTTCCGGTTGCCATAACGGCAGGATCAAGGAAAGCTATACCGAGAGCTTTCATGGCAAAGCTGTGGATTTAGGAGGTACCAGAGCCGCTACCTGCAGTGGCTGCCATGGCAGTCACAACATCCTTGGTCCCAAAGACCCGGCTTCACCGGTAAACAAGGTGAATGTACCACAAACCTGTGCCAAATGCCATTTCCGGGCCGAACCCAATTTCGCCAAAGGCACTGAACATTTTCTGCTGGAAAAGGAAGGGCCCGGTTCCCCCATGTACTATACCCTCAAATTTTTTGTCTGGCTGACCATTGGTGTAATGGTACTGCTTACCATTCACATGGAACTGGAACTCTATCGCAAATGGAAAGCCGCTAAAGGAGGTGGCTCCTATGGCAGCCACTAAATCCGCCTACCAGCGCTGGGATATACACCAGCGTCTGCAACATATCGGTGTCTTCAGCAGCTTTACTCTCTGCGCCATTACCGGCCTTTCGATCAAATTCAACCACGCCCCCTGGGCCCGTAGCATAGTCGATTTCTTCGGTGGCTTTGAGACCATGTTCAAGTGGCATCTCTTCGGTGGACTGATCCTGACCCTGGCCTGTATCTACCACCTGGTCTGGATGGCCGTCAAAGCCTGGAAAGGGGAGCTGGGCTGGGCTGTAATGCCAACTCTCAAGGATTTTACCGACCTGGCTGACCACCTGAAATATCAGTTAGGTCTTTCTGAGCAACCGGCCAGGTTTGACCGCTATTCTTACAAAGAAAAATTCGACTACTGGGCAGTTTTCTGGGGGATGTTTATCATCGGCGGTTCCGGATTTGTCATGTGGTTTCCCGAATGGGGGGCCTCTTTCCTCCCTCGCTGGCTCATTGATTGCTGGCGGGTTGGCCACAGTGATGAAGCAGTCCTGGCCGTCCTGGTCATCTTCACCTGGCACTTTTACAATGTCCACTTCAACCCGGACTTCTTCCCTGGCAATACCCTCTGGTTCAGTGGCCTGATGGATGAACAGGTAATGGAACATGAACATCCATTGGAGCTGGAACGCATTCGCCAGGAGGTGAACCGCCATGGCAGTATTTAAATATAGCCGCAATCGCCTCCTGATTATTCTGGAAATGCTCCTCTACCTTTTCATTTTGCTCTGGTTCCTCTATGAATACATCCCACTGGGGTTGAGTTGAAGGAGGTGAACTCATGAGCATGAAAAGGCTGTTTATCTTCCTCCTTCTGACTTTGCTGGTGGCCCTGACTGCCGCCGTCCTTTTCAGCCAGGGCAGCATCGATTTCAGTCAGAATCGCCGGGAAGCCGCCCTCTGTGATAATTGCCATGAAATGAGCCCCAATGTCATTACCTGGCGTCTCTCTTCCCACCAGAAAATCGGCTGTCTGAACTGTCATCGGGACATTACCCTTACCACCTTTGCCTACCGGCACTGGCGGGGTTTTTTTCAGACCCCAATCCAGGGTAACTTCATCCCCGACCAGACTTGCCGTCAATGCCACACTAGCCGGCGCCAGTTAACCATGCCAGACAATCTGAACATTCCCCATTTCCTGCATACTACCAGGCAGGTGGATTGTGTTGACTGCCACGCTAAAATCGTCCACCGTGGCATCAGCAAAAGCCCACTCCTCAGGCATCTCAGCTTCCCCGGAGAATATACGGAAGCTAAACTCATACCCCTGGCCCAGCGTTTACCCTCCCGGGTGCAGATGGCAGAATGCAAAGGCTGTCATAACGGCGCTATGGCCAGTAACCGCTGCTCGGTTTGCCATCCGCAAAATAAGGGAAAATAGTGTTACTACCCCCGGCCTCTGCATATGGTATAGCAGAGGCATATTTTTTCAGATAAATTTGTGAAAGTTACAACTTTTACTCACCAATGAGCAGGAATTTTGCCAATCATGTCCAATATAATTGTGAATGTAATCGCATTTAACAAAGGAGGCCTGACCGATGAAAAGACTCTTCTCCACTGATGTGGTCTTTTTGCACGCCCCGAGCGTCTATGATTTCCGGCGGGATACCATTTTCTTCGGGCCCATCAGTGATGTGGTACCCTCCTCGCCGGCCTTCGAAATGTATCCCATGGGCATTACCAGCCTGGCTGAAACCCTGGAGAAAAATGGCTACAATGTGCGCATTGTCAACCTGGCCTACCTGATGCTGCGGGACCCGGATTTTGACCCGGAAAAGCTGATCGCTCGCCTCAAGCCCAGGTTGTTCGCCATTGACCTGCACTGGTTACCCCATGCCCATGGCAGCCTGGAAGTGGCCCAGCTCTGCAAAAAGTATCATCCGGATATCCCTGTGGCTTTTGGCGGCTTATCCTCTTCATACTATCATGAGGAATTGATCAGCTATCCTTATGTGGATTTTGTCCTGCGGGGTGATTCCACCGAAGAGCCGATGCGGCAACTGGTCAGCAGCCTGCGCCAGGGCCAGGCGGATTTCAGCTCTATCCCCAACCTGACCTGGAAAAAACCCGACGGGCAGCCGGTGGTCAACCCCCTGACCTGGATTCCCGATAACCTGGATTACACTACCATTCCCAGTTATCGCTATGTGATGGGCTCAGTCTTTAAATACGGTAGTTTACATAACACCATGCCCTACCTGGACTGGCTGAGCTATCCCATTACCGCCCTGCTTACCGCCCGGGGCTGTACCCAGAACTGTTCCATCTGCGGGGGTTCCCGCTCCGCCTATGCCAGAATCTGCGGCCGTCAGAAACCGGCTTACCGCTCACCAAAGGCCCTGGTGGAAGATATCCGCTTTATTAAGTCTTTTGGCAAAGCACCGATTTTTATCTTGCACGACATCCGCCAGGCCGGAATGGATTATGCCCGGGAATTTTTCGGTTTGTTGAAAAAAGAAAGGATCCCCAATGAGTTGATTATCGAGCTCTTTTTCCCGGCCGATGAAGAATATTTCCGCCTGATTAGTGAAAGTGTGCCCAGGTTCAGTCTGGAACTGACCATCGAGACCCATGAGGAACATTTGCGGCGCCTGAACGGCAAGTTCAAGTGCAGTAACGCTGCAGTAGAAGCTACTATTGCGGCAGCTCTAAAATATAACTGCCGCAAAATCGATCTCTTCTTTATGACCGGTATCCCCGGCCAGACTTACCAGAGCGCTCTGGCCAGTATCGACTATTGCCGGCAGCTACTGGAGAAGTTCAATGGGGATAAACGGCTCTCCTTGTTTATTGCACCTCTGGCTCCCTTTCTCGATCCAGGCAGCCCGGCTTTTGAAAACCCGGAAAAGTACGGGTATATCAAGCACTGCCAGACCCTGGAGGATCACCGTCAGGCTTTAACCCGGCCCAGCTGGAAGCATATTCTCAGTTATGAAACCACTACTATGAGCCGGGACGAGATTGTGGATGCTACCTATGAGGCCGCCTACCGGTTGAATGAGCTGAAACGGGAATATAACCTGATTCCGGAAGAAGTATATGAGGATATTCGCTATCGTATTACCCAGGCCCGGCAGATTATCGCCGAAATTGACCGTATCCTGCTCATTCCCGATGAAGAGGTTCGCCAGCTTAGTCTGCAAAAGTTGAAAGCCAGAGTAGCAGAGCTGAATCGCCATACCATCTGTGGCAAGGATGAGCTGAAATGGCCTCTGCGCCGCCGTTTTGCCGGATTGTGGTCCCTGGGTAAACTGTTGACAATGCTTTTTCTGGAGGAAGTAAAGCGAGTGGGATTGCGCCTGCGGGGTAACTATGACCAGCATCCGCTGGAAATGGGGTAAAGAAAAGAGGGGGTTGCTGGCCCCCTCTTTCCTTTTTAAAGTTATGGGATACTGTAGATAATCTTAGATTGATTATCTAATGCGGTAATGGATTTAACCCCATTCACCGCTTCCTCAGTAATGGCTAAAAAATCACCGTTTACTTTATTTGATATTGAGCCACCGCCACCTATGGACAACTGTTCATTTAAAGATGTTTTTGCAATTCCTCCGCCTCCACCTAAAAGTCTAATATCTGTGCCATTTACTTTAAATAACCTATAATCCACATGATGGCCGTCAGATAGATCATAAGAAAACAGGGCAATTTTCCCATTCCTGAAATCCTTAACCTGGATTAATTTAAAATTATCGTTTCCGGGAAGATCTTTCTTAAGCAAAAAAATTAGCTGATTGTTACTAAATGATTTAGGCTGACTTGTCGCGCAACCCAGAACCGAAAATGAAACCAGACAAACTAGAAGAAGTAGCAGATATTTGTTCATCAACACCAACTCCTAATTTACAGTTCTCCAAGTATATAATGTTATTTGATTGGCTATAATCCAGTTAGCTGGTACGGTATTCCAAGTCATATTGATAGACGGAGGATTTGGATAAGTCCAACTAAAACCAAAACTACTCAAATTTGCATCAGTCCAGGTGTGTTCATAATCCATTTTAATATAAATCGGTAATTCCTTAGGTCTTGAATCTAACCATGCCCACACTTGCCCTTGATAACCAATATATTGTGTACCAGACCATCCATCTTTGAAAGTATATACTATCCCAGATTTATCAATCTTAGATGCGTTACCTGCATTAGGATAATAGGTACCATTTTGACTATAAACTGCTATACCTGCTGGATTAGAAGCAAAGGTGTAACCTGTAACAGGACTCCAAGACCCGTCAGCTTTAGCCATCGCTAGAGATACTCCATCAAGGGCACCTGCTGTAGCATCTGGAGTACTATTCCATTTCCACCAACCCTTAATTAGATATTTTTTGGCTAATCCATCAAAGTATCCATCAATATTTGTTAAATAAGCTTGCCCTGGAGAACTAGTTGCCTGAACTCCATGCATATCTTGTACTTTGTTAACACCATTAGCCGCTAGCCATTCATCCACCTTGTCTGGACCTTGACTTCCAATTTTGATCATATTTTCTTCAAGAAATGCTCTTCTTACGACCCACTCATCCTCTTTTTTAGTATTTGCAGCAAAAGCAGTACTAGTAATGCATATTAGGAGTGTGCACAAAGTAAATATGGCCAAAAACTTTTTTCAATGCTCTCATTTTGATACCTCCCTAAATAAGATTTTAATTTCTCCGTTTTTCTCTTTTAAACTTAGAATTTCAATTTGCTAATAATCAATAATTTAGCTGATTATAACTTCAGTGCATAATCATGAATGAATATAGGTTGCTACAAACAGACCACTTATTGTTTTACAATATCTGGTCAGTGAGATTCCACATATTCTCCAGCGGCAACCCTCCCATGTTTCACATGGTCTTCGTCCTAAATTGCTTCGTTCTGCCTGCTCCTATAATAAACTTTTATAAACTAATGTAACAACAAATACATCCCACTCACCACAGCCGTTGCCATGCTAGTCCCCGACATGGTAAAATATAATTGTTCACTGGTGGTTTTGCCTGGTTTACCGAGTCCTGCTGCCTTTTGACTTGTGTTACCGGTAAAACCGCCTTTTCCTTTGGGTACATAACCAGTATCAGACTTTAATGACGTAATATTTACTCCCGGTGCATACCTGTCAGGTTTAGCTATCCCATCGATAGTCGGTCCCTGACTGCTGAAGAGCGCAATGATATCATCACCCGGGTCAAACGTCCCCTGATCATCTTTAGCCCCAACAGTAATGATATTCGGATTAATCCCCGGTGTTCGGATGGTTCCAGGCTCAGGCCCGTCATTTCCTGCCGCCGCTACTACCATTATCCCTGCTTACCAGGCCTTCTGAGCTGCCTGGCTCAAGGGATCAACCTGCCAGGATTCTGTAGCTTTTGCTCCTAGTGAAAGATTAAGCACATCTATACCATAGCGCTCTTTGTTTTCTATCACCCATTGAATCCCGGCAATTACATTCGATACTCTTCCGTTTCCGTACTGGTCCAGTACCTTGACTCCTACTACACCGGCTTCCGGGGCAATTCCTTTGTAAAGTCCGTTGGAACTGTAACCATTTCCGGCAATGATTCCGGCTACATGAGTACCATGACCATAATTTTTCGGTTATAAAAGCCGTAGAAAAATTAAATGGTATATAAGATGATAAGCCATCATGCCACCCCATTTTAAGGAATTTTTCTCAATTACTCCCATGTTATCATAAAGACAGGTTTTTTGCAATCTTTTTCCATGATTTCTAGACCCAAACCAGGCAAAAAAGGTTCGGCAGAGTATGTCCCTGCCGAACCTTCCAATTAATGCCCGCAAGTATTGCTGCAATTGTCTTTACTATAACCGTTATCACTGGCAACATACCTGGTAAGTTTAGCTGCTGAACTGGCATAAGGGATTTCCCCCTGATAAACAATCAAATGCTTGCGCTTATAACCATGGGGTATGGCGGCATGGCAATTCTGGCACGTGGCTTTTTTTTCCTTCACATGCCAGACATGCAAATTTGTACTTTCTTTCCGAAACCCGGTATAGGTGCCTCCGTAACCGTTAGAAGAATTTCCAGAATCCTTGTTAGTTGTATCAATATAGTTATTAATATCATGGCACCGGAAACAGAGGGCATCAGTAGAACCAGCACCAGTATTTGCGTCCCAGCTCCCTTTTAGTATCCGGTAATAACTGGAACCATGGGGCCCTACAGGATCAGTAGCAGTTTCACTGCCGTGGCAATCAGTGCAAAACATCAAGCGGTTAGGACCCCAGGCTACGCCAAAGCGGTCAGTGCCAACATAGCGGCCATTCCTGGTCTTACCTTGAGCTTCCACCGGATGGTAGGCTGCATTGGCCGGGTTGAATTCTCTGGCTACATCGGTCATAGTTTCCGCCGGACTCTGGTCAAAAGAATAGCTGCTGTGGCATTTGTAACAGAGCTCAAACTGGTACACCACCGTTTTGGGCTGATACAAACTGCTGCTAGCCGGCAAACTGGTCCAGGCCGGACGGGCACCGGTGAAGCCGACACCCTTGACATTTGCCAGTGCCCCCGATGGTTTGGGCGGTTCCGTTGGGTTTGTGGGATCATTTTGCGGTACCGGAGCTGTATTGCTGGCCGAATGGGGATCATGGCAATCATAGCACTCAGCATGCCGGTTCTCCAGGGCCAGGTTGTTGTAGTTTTCCGTATCCTTATGTTTACCATTGTCCACCAGAGTATTATGGTGATAGGCCTTGTTAAAGGGGGTTTTAACATCCGGAGCTCCAGCCAGAACCGGATTTTCTGACGCAGGCTTATGGCACTGGAAACAGATCCCATCCTGGCTGTCACTATCCTCCGGCAGTTTCAAAAGACGATCATAGTCCGAACCATGCTGTTCGTGGCACTGGCGACAACTCTGGATCCCGCGGTTCCAGTGGCCTGAGCCCTTAAAGGAGCGCTTATCCCAGCCGGAAGCATTGGTAGTGATCGGGGTGGCTGGCATTTGCACATCATAGGGAACCTGAATAGTTGCCGAATTCAAGGCCGTAGTTGGTGGACTGCCATCATGGCATTTCAGGCAAAAATCCACCAGCGTGCCCAGCCAGGGCTGTTTGGTGTTATCCGGATCGGAAACCGCCGCTCCGGTAGCGTTAGCTGGAAATAGTTTAGGTGCAACCGTATGGGGCCCATGGCAATTGACACATTCTACCTTAGTTCCATTGGCCTGCTGGTCAACAGTGAAAATATCATGCCGGGAGCCCTTGCGGTTGAACTGCTCCTGAATATCTGCCGTGCCGGAAGCGGAAACGGCCGGGTTGTTATGGCACTTGAAACAGAGACCTTCCTCCCGGGCCAGGGTCAGGCGCCGGTTGGGACTGGCGTGCTTGTCATGACATTTCACACAGGTTATCTGCGTGCCGGAAGCCGGCTGCAGCAAGCTCTTGCTCAGGTCATAATGAGCCGCCTGGGAATTGGTATGATCACCAAAGGTATTTTCCCAGTAATCTGCGCTCCAGTTACGGTCTACCGGGCCATGGCAGGCTAAACAATACTGGTTGCCCTGGTAATAGTAGTTGCTGCCATCACTGGATCGCAGCCAGCGAGGGTACAGGTCACTGGTCCCCGGAATTTTATCCCCGTGGGGATTATGGCAGTCAGTACAGGCCAGTAGAGCCCGGGTTCGTCCCGCCAGAGCTGCCTCACTGCCGCTGATGGGATGAAAGACATTATTTTGCCCCCAGGCCAGTAAATCTGGTTTCAGCAGATAGCGGCTGCCCCAGCCATCGTGGCAGGTCAGGCACAGCAGGGGCTGGGAAGGTTTGGCCAGCAAACGGGCCGTCAAACCCTGATGTCCCCGGTGACAGATACCGCAGCGCCATTCCTCCTCATCATAGTAGCCATGGGGACTGGGCGGAACAAAGACTGCTACAGGCGCACTGGGCTGAGAAGCCAGGTTGGCCTGATCTATGGCGATGACCCTGTACCAGTAGGTTCGCTTTGCCTGTACGGCGGTATTTTTAAACAGCAGATTGCCGGCAGCTACCTCCCCTACCACAGTAAAACTGCCTGGAGCTCCATTCAGGTCCGGGGCCCGCTCGATCCGATAAAAAGCCAGTCCTAAACCAGAATCCGTAGCTTCCTCCCAGCGGATTTCCACCTCACTGGAAGTCAAGGCCGTTGCCCTTACTCCCCGGGGCTGGGTCGGCGGGATGGTATCAGTCGGTTTGGTTTTACCGGTTGCTGTCGGTGATGGAACCGATTCATTGCCTGCTGCATCCACTGCAGTAATGTAATAGTTATATTCCGTATCCGGCTGCAAACCATTAACATCAGTATCAGTAAAGTTCAATTCACTGGCAGCAGTAGTACCCACCAGGGTGTAGGAGGAAGAACCTGCAGGTTTGCGATATACCCGATAAGCAGTAACCCCTATATTGTCGGTAGCATACTCCCAGTTCAGCTGGATTTGCCGGTCACTGATTACCTGTAAATTCAGCTGGCCTGGAGCCTGGGGCTCGGTGACATCAGGAATATAGATTCGTACCTCATCAAAGCGGATGGCGGTCCAGGTACCCAGGTCAGCATCATTGTTTTTCAATTTCCCATAAAGCCGGATGGTATAGGTGCCGGTGCTATTAAAAGCACTGCTGATATCCAGATCCTCTACCCGCTGCCAGCTGGCTTGATTGGCTTTAGTGGTATTGGACCAGAGGGTAACCGTGGAGCCATCCGGTCGCTTCAGGAAAATATAGGCATCCTGGAATTGCGGCTGCAGATTCTTATCATTAAACCAGTTTTTCTTCCAGGCAAAGGATAACCTGAAGGTTCTACCACCACCCGGGAGATAGGTGACTGGAAAAGATTGTTCCAGATAGCGCGCCCCCTGCCGCTCTTTACCGTTGGCTAAATATCGAAAGCTGCCCCCCAGTGCAGTGATTGTTTTACCGCCATTGATTATGTTGCCACTGTAACCCACCCCATCCCAGGCGGTTGTAAACCCGGAACTCTGGCGGAAACTGCTGTCATTTACAGCAAGCCAGGGGGAGCTGTTTTTAATAAAACTGCTGTTTTGCAAGACATTTTCCGCTGGCGGGATACCGGTTCCCGCCGCAACCCCCGGCGTGCCACCGGTATCAGGCAAAGTTACAGCCGTCATTTCCATATCATTGGTCGAATAATTGCCATAACCATCCACTGCTCTGATGGTAAAACTGTAGAGAGTCTGGGCCCGTAACCCTGTTACTGAATAATGATAGGCGGATGAACCTGTCTCCGGGATGACAGCAACAGGTGCCTTATCCCCATTTACATAGATGCGATATTCCGCCACCCCGCGGTCATCAGTAGCTGGCCCCCAGCTCAAATCTACCTGGCTGGAGCTAACGGTTTGGGCCTGGGGACTGGCTACCGTTGTCGGCCGGGTGACATCCGGAGTTTTTATTTCCAGATAGACCTCATCCAGCCAGACTGCCGTCTGCAAGCCATCCTTTTGCTCACCGTTTTCAAGATAAAAGTAAAATCGCAGCTGGTAATTACCGGCTTGAGTTAGATACCCGCCCAGGTCCAGCTCTTCTATCGTATGCCAGGAGTTATCATTACGGCGTAAGCGGTCCGTCCAGATCAGAGTCTGTTTACCATCGGGTAAGCGTAACAGCACCGCCAGATTGTGGGCCAGGGGCATCACATTGCCCTGATAAAATTTTTTCCAGGCAAAACTGAGGCGTCCGGTAGCCCGGGGCTGCTGAACATTAAATTCCTGGTAATAGGTGATAACTCCTTTCCCAGTCTGTGCCTCACTGCTGGCTGCAGTAACTTTTAAGGCACCACCCTGGGCCTGGATTTGCTGCCCGTTATTCTTAATAGTTCCAGAATAACCATCTGCGTCCCAGACAACAGAAAAACCCGGATCAGGTGCAGGATCCCCCACCTCGCTAGACCAGCCTGAAAGGCCGGAAGAAAAAGCACCGTTGGTTATAACTGTATCCGCATTCAATGGCCAATTCAGGAAAAATATTGCTGACATCGCAATCACAAGCAGCCCAATAAATACCTTGTTTCTCATGCTCCCACCAGCTTTTCTCATTTTTGGTGACAGTTCTGACAAACGCCCATATTGTTCAGACGCCGCAGATAACCATAGCCCGAGAAAGAATCCACCGTTCTGGCCCCATGAGCAAAATGACAGGTCAAACAAACCACCCTGGCCTCGGCCGTAACAGGGGGATTGCGACTGGGCTCCGGTGTTAGACTGCCATCATCAGTAAAGGTTGTCCGGTCATCCCCTACTTCTGCCAGATAAACAAACTGGCTAACCGGTATTTGTTCGGGAACCCCACTGCCTGCAGCCCGGTAAACCCGGTAGCCTACTGCATTGCTAATGGGTGCCCAGGCCAAATACACCCCATTATTGACCGTTTCCACCTGGACTATATTCCCCCGGGTGGATTCGCCTAAAGCGTTAAAGGCTGTTACCAGATAATTATAGGTTCCGTTTAATGCGCCTGCCGTTAGGGATGCTGTCTGAATCCGCACTCCCGCGGGAACTCCCTGGGTGGGTAAAGTGGTCAGGAGACCGGGTTCTGGAAAACTGATGCTATAGCCGCCAGTTAAAGGCACATTTACCCGGTGACGCCAGCGGTCTATGCCACCAAAACTGTCACTGCTCATATATTCTTTAAAATCAACGTGACAGGCAGTACAAAAATCCACTATCCCTGACTGATAGCTGATAACCTCCCGACCGGAGGCTGTAGGGAGCGCCCTTCCCGGGCCTGCAATCTGCGCGATCACCCTGATTCCCGTCACCCCATTGACTCTGGTTTGCAAGTTGCGGTGATTATCGGTACCGTGGGGATTATGGCAGGAGGTGCATTTGAGCAGAAAAAGATTGCTGTTATTGCCCGGAATAAAGTTGGTTTGTCCAACCAGATGGGTAGTAGTGTAGCCATATGCGGGATCAAAGCCCCCGGCAGGACTGGCTACCTCAATTACCCCGTTAAAAAAGGTGCCTTTTCTGACATTGTAGTTACTCTGCGTACCATCATGGCAGAGCAAACAGGTATCCTCTACCGTGCTGGCCCGTAGGAGTCGCAGACCCGGACTGCGGTGCAGACTGTGACACCTGCCGCACATTTCCGTGGCTGTGCTATATTTCCCATGAGGAGAAATATAGGCCCAGGCCGGAGTGGTAAAGAGCAAGCAGGCCATTATCAGAATTCCAAGCCTCATCCCCTTCTTATCCCCCCTGCTGAATAAATTGCACGACGCGATTATTTCCTTTATCTATAACCAGTAACCGGTTCCTGGCCCAGGCAATGCCATCAGGCATTAATAATCCGCCTAATTCTTCCGGTACCTCCAACCGCGCTGATAGTTGCAGCTTTTCATCTAAAACAATAACCGTGTTTTGCATCGCCTCTGCTACATAAACCCGTCCCTGTTCATCAACGGTTATACCCCGCGGATTGCTGAACCAGCGTTGTTCTCCGCCGTCCACTATCCGCACCAGTCCGGTAGCAGGATTATATATCAATAAGCGTCCATTTCCCGAATCAGCAATTAGTACCTGACCATTACCCTTAACTGCTAAACCCATGGGAAAGCTCAAAACCCCGGTCATCTGGTCCCCACCAAAAGCCCATGCCAGCCTTCCTTGAGCATCAAAACATTCAATTTCCTGTTTAGCTTTATTTACCACATATAAATTACCCTGATTATCCAGACAGAGGGCAGTAGGAACAAAGGGTTGAGGAGTTTTTAACCTGGCTATACCCTGTGAATTTCCTGCTTGGTCAAAAACCTGAATACGGGCATTTCCCAGTTCCGCTACCCAAATTCGTCCTTGTCGCACTGCAATCCCAACAGGATAATCCAGCTGTCCTGATGCTGAACCATACTGGCCAAAACTCCTCAACTCCCTGCCTTTCTGATCAAAAACCACAACACGATGATGAGCTGAATCAGTAACGTATACTCGCCCATTTTCATCAACGGCAATGCCGCTGGGATAGTGCAATCCCCCCGAGCTGACAGAAAAAAAACCGCTCAATAAAAAACCGGACACATTGTTTCTCCCTACCCGGGGTTGGGCAGAGAAGAAATAGACTAAAAGTAAGCTCCCTAACCCTAATACCAGTAGTCCAATCATTAGATAAACCTGGTTATTCTTTTCTATTTCCCCTCTCAAGGAGCCTTCACCTGGCTTTCGCAAATTAGTACTTCTTTACTAAACATTGTATTATTTTTAGCAAGTAATTAAAATAAATTTTCTGAAAAATAGCTCCATTTTAGCACAATTGTACTATACCCCTACTATTGGTTCCCAGCTCTGGCAATAAAAAAGCTTACCGCCCCCCCTGAAGGGGTTGGTCGGTAAGCCTGGATAACTTTCAGCGCTGGAGCTACAAAATAACCTGAAAGCGTTCTGGTTCAATCCCAAAATCCCGATAATATGTCTGCCAGTCCTCGCACACATTCCCTTCCAGCAACATCAGTAACTGATCTTGCGTGAGCGGGAATCCCGGCACATTTTGCAGAAGGGGGACCAGAAATTTCATTAAACCCACCGGGAGATGAATTTTGTGCAACTTCTTTCCCAGGGCCTCTGCCACCATCTCTAAAATCTTCAGATAAGAAAGGCGCTCCGGTCCTCCTACCTCATAAACTTTATTCAAAGTATGGGTTGTCTCCAGACCGCGGGCAAATCCCTCGGCCACACTGGCAATGGAGACAGGTTGGAGTTGAAAAGAGCCATCCCCGATGACCGGAACCAGGGGAGCCTTACGCACAAGGTCAGCCAGCTGGGCCACAAAATTGGGCCCTGGTCCCCCCTGGCCGAAAATAACAGAGGGCCGGAAGATAGTATAGGCCAGCCCGGATTGCCTGACTATCTCTTCCGCTGCCCATTTGGACTGATGATAGCTGGAAACTGCTCCTGGCCTGGACCCCAGGGCGCTCATATGTAAAAATCGTTTGACCCCGGCTTCTCTGGCCTCTGCTACCACATTGCGGGTACCTTCAACATGAATTCTCTGCATAGTAATATTCCTGCCGGGAATTTCCCGAATGATGCCTACCAGGTGAATTACAGCCTCACAACCAGCCATGCCACCAGGCAGAGAGGCTCTATCAGTTATATCGCCAGCTATTAAAGATAGTTGCGGATGATTTATCCCGGTTTTTCTGGACCTTTGCAGGACTATAACCTCATGCCCTCGCTCCAGCAATTTTTTTACCACAGCAGTCCCGACATAGCCACTGGCACCCGTTACAAAAACTTTCATTTTTTCTCCCTCCACCCAGAAACTCAATAAAAGCCTTCGCCGAAAAGAAAAAATTTCCTGCTGAAGGCCGAAAATTTAAACAAATAAGGGCTTACCGCCTCCAGGAAAATAATGAGTACGGTAAGCCCGAAATTTATCGCCAGGAAATAAGTTCCCTTATTAAATAGCTCCATTTCCACGCTCGCCGGTACGGATGCGCAAAGCATCTTCCACCGGTAATATGAAAATCTTGCCATCGCCAATCCTGCCCTCCCGGGCCGTATCTGCGATTAACTTCACCAGTTCATCCACTTTCTCCGCCGGTACTACCAGTTCTATCTTCACCTTGGGCAACAGATTGATATTGTACTCTGCCCCCCGGTAGACCTGGGTATAGCCTTTTTGCAGACCACAACCAAAAACCTGGGAAACTGTCAGACCCTGAATCCCGAAGCGGTTGAGGGCCTCTTTTACTTCTTCCAGCTTGCTTGGTCGAATAATCGCTTCTATTTTTTTCATTTCTCTCTCCTCCTCACTTCATACCCAGTTGAGAAGACAGGGGGCCGCCCAGAGTAAAATCGGGATAGGCCTCTTCGCCATGCTGGGTCAGATCCAGTCCCGTTACTTCCTCCTCGGCTTCTACCCGTAATGGCAGGAACAGGTTAATTGCTTTCAAAATCAGATACGTCCCGATACCGGCAAATAGGTAGGTCGCCGCCACACTGATAATTTCCGCCTGTAACAAATCAGTCTTGCCGCTGATCAGTCCGCCATCCATGGCAAAAATACCGGTGGCTATAGCCCCCCAGGTGCCACCCAGGCCATGACAACCAAAAGCATCCAGGGCATCGTCATAGCCCAGCTTTTTCTTCAAAATGGCTACCCCGAAGTAACAGACAGCTCCACCGATGGCACCAATAGCCAGGGCTGACAGTACCGAAACAAAACCAGCTGCTGGAGTAATGGCTACGAGACCCGCCACAGCGCCGCTTGCTACTCCTAAGGCCGTGGGTTTACCGTGATGCAGCCATTCCAGAAACATCCAGGCCAGGGCCGCTGCAGCGGCGGCAGTGTTGGTAGTAACCAGGGCCAGAGCCGCGGTAGCATTAGCTCCCAGGGCACTGCCGGCATTAAAACCAAACCAGCCAAACCAGAGCAGCCCGGCTCCCAGTACCGTCATCGGCACCTGGTGCGGTGCCATGGGTTCATGGCCATAACCGCGGCGTTTGCCTAAGACCAGAGCCGCTACCAGACCGGAAACCCCGGAGCTGATATGCACCACCAGGCCACCGGCAAAATCCAGGGCTCCCAGTTTGGCCAACCAGCCACCGCCCCAGACCCAGTGCGCCAGAGGGTCATAAATCAGAGTTGCCCATAACAGGATAAAGAGCAGATAAGCGCCAAAACGCATCCGTTCAGCGATGGCTCCGGAAATCAAGGCCGGAGTAATGATGGCAAACATTAACTGGAATGCCATAAAAACAAAAGCAGGTATACTGGGAGCTACCGGTAGGGTTTTATCAGCCAGTCCCTGCAAACCCAGGTGTTCCAGGCCTCCGATAATCCCCTGCCAGTCAGGACCGAAACTGAGAGTATAGCCGAAAACAACCCATTGTACAGAGATAAGTCCGAGAGCCGCCAGGCTCATCATAATAGTATTGAGCACGTGTTTTTTGCGGGCCATGCCACCGTAGAAGAGAGCCAGTCCTGGAGTCATCAGCATCACCAGGGCTGTAGCCACTAACATGAAAGCTGTATCCCCGCTGTTAATATTCATTGTTCCTCACCCTTTCTGCTATTTGAAAGTGAGGACTTCATTGCCCTTCTACCTCAAAGGCCAGAATAATGGCCTCGGCAATGGCCTTCATTGGCTTGCCTTTATCCATGCTCTGTTTTTGAATGCGCCGGAATGCTTCCTCTTCACTGAGGCCGAAATGTTTCATCAATAACCCTTTGGCCCGATCCACCACCTTTCTGGTTTCCAGTTGCCGTTGCAGTTTATCCAGTTCCCGGTCCAATTCCACTTGCCGCTGATAATTGGCTACCGCCAGAGCCAGAGCAGGCAGCACCTGATTCTCCCCTGCCGGCTTAAGTATAAGGCCAAAAACCCATAAGCCTTTCAATTTTTCAAGGGTCTGCGCTTGAATATATTCTCCCGTCAGCACCATTGCTGCCAGCCGACCCCCATCCAGTTTTTCCACCAGCTCCAGCCCGCCGGCCGGGGGCAAATTGAGATCAACAACAACCAGGTCAGGCAAGGTCTGGCGGATTAATTGCAGGGCTGTCTGGCTGTCCCCTGCTTCCCCCAGCACCTGGTAACCAGCCCGGGACAGGATGCGCACCAGCTCTTTTCTGTTTTTTTCACTGGCATCAGCCAGCACTACCCGCACTCCATACATAAGCCTCCTCCTTTCCGGGAGAAATAAAAAGGCACCTCCTGGGGATATTCTCCCCCTGGAAGCGCCATTGCTTGCCTGCGGTACGCCCTTGCACCGCCTGTATTCCCTGTTATGTTTTCATTATAGCAGAGGATTTCACTCCCGGCAACCCCTGGTCCTCATGTATACTGGATTAAACTTTTTACCAGCTGCCAGGCCTGGTCCCGGTTCTGGATCTTTCCTAGAGCCTGAGCCTCCAGCAGTTCCCTTAGCATGCGGCCGATTTCCGCCCCCTTGATGTGCGGGAAAGCGGCTGCCAGTTCATCCCCTCTCAGCATTGGTTCCGGTTGCCAGCGTTCTTTTTCCTTGAGCCAGGTGTCCCATAAGCCCAAAATAAAGGCCTGGAAAGTCTCCCACTCTTCCTTGTCCGGTTTGTACTTGACTTTTGCCGCCAGGTCCGCTACTGCCAGCACCAGCAGGTCAGGTAAATCCTCTCCCACGTCCCGGTAAAAGCGATACAAAGCCCGGCGGCTGGGCTTGCCTTTTACCGGCCGGGTATTGAAGAGATGCAAAGGGCGCATATGTAAAGCTACCAGCTTTTGGAGCAACTGGGCCTCTCGCCGTCCCCAGGTCAGGCGGCGGACCAGAGGACCGATGAGAGTTGCTCCTTCCCGCTCATGGCCGTAAAAGACAATCCGTCCGCTTTCCCTGGTCATGGCGGTTTTGGGTTTGCCCATGTCATGGAACAGAGCCCCCAGTTTCCAGACCTGGTAACGTTGCCTGGGGTGGCGGGTTAATCTTTCGACCGCTCTCTTTTTTACCACCTCGGCCAGTTCTGCCCCTAACCATTGCTCTGGCTCGGCCAATATCTCTTCCATGATTTCCAGTACCGCCAGGCAATGACGTCCCACTGTCACGGTATGATGGAAATTCTGTTCAGCGGTCATCATTTCCTCCAGCTCCGGCCAAACCTGGTAAAAGAGCCCCCTCGTCTCCAGGTCGGCGGTAATCACGGCCGCCGTCCCCGGCAGGGCAAAGAGCTGACTGATTTCTTCCCCTATTCTTTCCCGGGCCGCCAGGGCCAGCAGGGTTTGTTCCCGGCTCAGCATTTCCTCCAGTTCCGGGGCAAAGGTCAACCCGAAACGGGCGGCAAGGCGCAGGGCCCGCAGAAGCCTCACAGGGTCATCCTGAAAAATGCGAGGATGACAGGGAGCCAGCATCCGTTCCCGCCAGTGCCCCAGCCCTCCCAGGGGATCAATAATCTGGTCCGTCCCTGCCGGATGGCCTGCCTCTGTCAGCGGTAAGGCCATAGCATTAATGGTAAAATCCCGGCGCCGCAGGTCCTGAATCAGACTGTTGCCCTGTCGGGCAGCCAGGTCGATGACCAGTTCGCCGGCAACCACCCGACCGACATCATTCTCTTCATCCAGAGGTACAAAACTGGCTGCCAGCTCATCTGCCAGGCGCCGGGCCAGATTCAGCCCCTGACCGCGGGGGACGACAAAGTCCAAATCCTTGGCTTCAACCCCGGCCAGTAAGTCCCGCACATAGCCCCCTACCAGATACAGCTCCTGCCCCTCGGCCCGGCAACGGCGAGCAAAGGCCCAGACTTGCTCCAGCATTTCAGTCCCTCCTATCGCTTGATGGTTATGGAGGTTATTTCTTTCCTGTCATTGATTTTCAATACCGCATAATCCCCAATTGCAATATCATTAAAGACTGACTTCTTGCCATCGATTTTAATCTCAGCCCCCGGGGCCAGAGTCAGTTTCCCTTCCACTTTTTCGCTGTTATCATCCAGGGCCTGGTCCAAAGTCAGGGTCTTTTGGCGATAATCAATGGTGACAATCTGCCCCTCCACCTGTTTTTCTACTCCATTAGATTCCGGCTGCTTTTCCGGAGTCGCTGTTGTTTCATCCTGGACCACTGGCGGATTTTTCTGCGCATTTGGGGCAGGCTGTTCTGTGCCCGTTGAATCTGTAGTTATATTCTGCTCAGCTGCTTGCCAGGGCCATTGCCCGGTAAGATAAAACCGCGTCGCAGCACCACCGGTCAATCCAGCCAGAGCCATGACCACCAGCCAGATAATAAAGGTTTTTCTTTTCACAGTTGTGATAGCCTCCCTATCATAATCTGTCGCAACTGCTCCATTTTCTCCGGATCCAACTGCCGCCCCAGCGCCGGGGTCTCCCAGAACCGGCGGGGCACGGTGATCTGTTCCAGTTTAAATCCTAACTGACGCTTCAGTACCATTTTTTCTCTATATATCTCCCGGCCCAGTTGTCTGAGCTGCTCTTCAGTCCACTCATGACCCAGTGCCTTAAGTCCCTCGGCTACTGTGGCCAGGTCATAAACCTTACGAGCGAAGAGGCAAATAACCAGGGAGTTAAGGGTGTTGCGGATTTCCTCCTCCTGAATGATAGCATCTACCAGTTCTTCCGGAGTCCGGTCCTTTCGCTCCTGGTCAATGGCATAGCCGCCATTGTCCAGGTGGGAGTGACGGGCGCCAAACGCCTGGCCCAGGATATTAGCATAGCCGGTATGATAACCTGCCACTTCGTTTTTGCCCAGCACACAGGCAAACTCAGTCCCGCCATAACGTTCCGCTGCCAGCCAGGTGCCCTGGGCCAGGGTGCGATAGAATTCATTGGGCTGTTTAATCAGGTAATCCATGGCCTGTAAATAGGGCTCCGGCTGACCAAATGCCAGATGGGTAAGCAACTCCTCTTCTCCGATTAACCCTTTTTCCTGGGCCTCAGTTGCCCAGGCCAGTGCCACCCCGGTGGAAATGGAATCCAGGCCATAGAGCTCGGTCCGCTCAATCAAGGCATAAACATGGCGGTGGTCAGTTAATCCCAGCATAGTACCCAGGGCATAGACCAGTTCGTGGTCATAAGAAACCGCTACTGACTCATATTCATAGCCTTCAGCAAACTGTCGGCGATGAATACCGATATGAATGCAGCCTACCGGACAGCCGGCACAGGCGATTTTGCGGATCAGAGTCTCCTGGGCAAAAGTTTCCCCGCTCAGATTAAGGGCTTCCGGATAGGAAGAAGCCTGCAGGTTGCGAACCGGCAAGCCCCCCATTTCATTCAGGGGCTCCACATTGCCCGTCGTCCCCAGACCGTGGTATTTTTCCATAATATCGGTTTCCACTACTTTTCTGAAAATCTTGCTATAGACCCGTTGATACTCCTGGGGCCTGGCAATGGGATAATTGTGATCACCATGAACTACAATGGCTTTTAAATTCTTGCTGCCAAAAACCGCTCCGAGTCCCAGTCGGCCAAAATGGCGATAGGTATCCACATTTACTCCCGCGTAAGCTACCAGTTTCTCCCCGGCCTGACCGATACGCAAAGTGGAACGGTGGCCTTTGCCAGGGGATAACTGTCTGAGCAGTCGTCCGGTTTCTTCTGTGGATAAGCCCCAGAGGGCCCGGGCATCATTAAAATCTACCTGATGAGGTGTAATGGTCAAATAAGCAGGGCTTTCTGCCTTCCCTTTAATGACAATAGCATCATAGCCGGCAAAACGCATGGCCATGGCAATGCGCAGCCCGGCATAGCTTTCCCCCAGTTCGCCGGTAAGCGGAGACTTGAACATGGCCACTGCTTTGGTTACTACCGGATAGACTGTGGACATGGGTCCAATAGCCAGTATAATCGGCTGGTCAGGATGAAATGGATCCAGCTCCGGTTTTAGATGCTCTTTCAACAACTGCGTGGCCACTCCTACCCCACCCAGCCAGTTCAGTAAATCCTGGCGCCGTTCAATGGCAATCTTGCGACGGCTTAAATCTATGGTTAAAACCCGCATACCACCTTGATTAAACATCAGCCCCGCACCTCCATAGTCAATACTCCGTGGGGACAGAAACGGGTGCAGGTCCCGCATTGGATGCAGATAATGGGTTTTTCTCGCTGTTCATCGAAGTGGATGGTTTTGACTACACAGGCTTCAACACAGGCCCGGCATCCCGTGCATTTATCGGGGTTAAATTTAACCCCTCCGCCCTTACGGGGCAGCAAGGCTTCCACCCGGCAGGCAGCGGCACAGGGCGCATCCAGACAGCCCCGGCAGATATCAGCTACCAGTTTGGACTGTAGGCCTCCCTGAGTGCGAATCTGGATAGCACTTTGCCGGGGGCTAAAACTTTTATGAACCGTTCTGGCACAGGCCAGCATGCAGGAATAGCAGGCAATACAGCGGTTCATACCAGGTGCCTGCAGGATCTTTTCCGCCATGCTCTCTCACTCCTCTAAAACTAAAATGCTCTTTTATTATACACCAACTGGAAATGTAATAAAATAGCCTTAACCTGGACACAATTTTTGCAACCTGTATTCTTCCCCTATTTTGTTTATCTCATGTTCTTCCGTGGTATCGGTATGCTGTCCGGTTCAATTGTTTCACGGTCATAATGAAGAGGGAACATTAAAAGGAGGCAGTCGCCTCCTTTTGCTCTTGTTACAAATTATAGACCTCTTCTCCCCGCAAGGTATTAATGCCAGCTTCTGTCAGCACCTGGATGGCTCGTTCCGGTTCTTCCACCCGAAATACCACAACCGCTTTATCAGTCGCCTTTTCCACAAAGGCATAAACATATTCAATATTTAGCCCGGCATCCTGCAAGGCAGTGAGGGCAGCATTCAAACCCCCGGGAGTATCATCAATTTCCACTGCCAGCACTTCCGTAATACTGACCGCAAAACCAGCGGCTTTCAGCACCTGATAAGCCGTCTCCGGGTCATTGACTATCAAACGCAGAATGCCAAAATCGCTGGTATCGGCCAGGGAAAGGGCGCGAATATTGATTTGATGCTGGGCCAGAATTTCCGTTACCCGCACCAGGCGCCCGGCCTTGTTTTCCAGAAACAGGGATATTTGCTTGATTTTCATCATCCCACCTCCTACAATTCCCGTTTGTCCACGACCCGCTTGGCTTTTCCTTCACTGCGGGGAATGGTCCGGGGTTCCACCAGCTTGATTCTGGCGGAAATGCCCAGGACACTCTGGATTTCCTGCCTTAATTTGTATTCCAGTTCTTCCAGCCGGCGCACCTCATCGGAGAACATGCGCTCAGACACTTCCACCCAGATCTCCAGCTGGTCCAGATTATCCTTGCGGTCTACCACCAGCAGATAATGGGGCTCGGTTTCCCCGATTTCCAGCAGCACGCTTTCCACCTGGGAGGGGAAGACATTGACCCCGCGGATGATCAGCATATCATCACTGCGGCCCATCACTCTCTCCATGCGGACAAAAGTCCGGCCACAGCTGCAGGTTTCCCGGTGTAAGACGGAAATATCCCGGGTACGATAACGGATAACCGGGAAGGCTTCCTTATTCAGAGTAGTGAAAACCAGTTCCCCTTTTTCCCCATCAGGCAGGACTTCTCCGGTTTCCGGGTCGATGATTTCAGGCAGGAAGTAATCTTCATTGATATGCAAGCCATTCTGGGCTTCACATTCACAGGATACCCCCGGCCCGATGATTTCACTCAAACCGTAAATATCCAGGGCCTTGATGCCCCAGGCTGCTTCCAGCTCCTTGCGCATGTTATTGGACCAGGGTTCGGCACCGAAAATACCGATGCGTACCGGCAATTCCCGCGGGTCCACCCCCAGTTCCCTTGCCTCCTCTGCCAGGTAGAGAGCATAGGAAGGAGTACAGGCCAGGACATTGGTGCCAAAATCCTGCATCAGCATGATCTGGCGTTTGCTATTGCCCCCGGATATAGGAACAACCGTACAACCCAGTCTTTCTGCCCCATAATGAAAACCCAGACCACCGGTAAAGAGGCCATAGCCATAGGCGATCTGAATAGTATCTTCCGGCCTGACCCCGGTCCAGGAAAGACAGCGGGCCATCAACTCTGCCCAGTTGGCAATATCCTGCCGGGTATAGCCTACTACTGTCGGCTTACCCGTAGTACCTGAGGATGCATGCACTCGTACTAATTCCTCTTTGGGAACAGTAAATAAGCCAAAGGGATAATTATCCCGCAAATCCTGTTTGGTAGTAAAAGGCAAGAAACGCAAATCTTCAAGACTCCTGATATCTGCCGGAGTAATACCCCTGGCTTCAAAGGCCTGGCGATAAAATGGAACTTTTTCATAAACCCGTTTTACCGTTTCCTGCAAAGCTGCCAGCTGCTTTTGCCTTAACTCTTCCCGCGGCAGCCGTTCTGTTTTGAGATCCACTACTGCCATCCTGCCAACTTCCCCCTTACCTGTTAGTAAAAATTTTGGAATATATTCGCCAAAAACATGGAAATTCCTGCTGCCCTGTAATAAGTTTTCAACAAACGTTTTTTCGTTTATCCACAATATCCACAGGCTTATCCACAGATAAAATCCTTGATTTTTCTATGGTCACAAATATTTTTCCACAACATGCACAGCGAATTTACCCACATATCCACAAAAAAAGAGAGGCCTTAATCCTCTCTTTTCCACAACCAGTATTCTACCGGTGCATCCGCTAACACACAGGGCACTTCTAGCGGATTAGGCCCGATTATCAGTTCCAGGCCGTTATAATACTGTACTGGGGCTGCCTGGTTTTGCAGTGCTGCATAGGCACATAATTGCATGTAAGTGGTACGATCAACCAGCAATTTACTCGGTTTCACCCCCGCTTTTTCTAGATCCTTTATCTGCATCTCGATGATAGTCAATAACTGACACAACCTCTCTCTGGGAAGAGAAACGGATAACCATTGCGGGTCAACCTTGCTCATTTCTCTTCTCCTACTTCCTGCGAGGTATTTACTACAGGTTTATGCGGAGGTAATGGCTTTTGTGCCTCTTGTACCAATAGTATCAAACCAGCGGTAAATTAGCCTCAGCATTCAAATACAAGTCATCCCGGTAACCCGCCTGCCAGAGATACCAGCCGGCAGCCCCGATCATAGCCGCATTATCAGTACATAGATCCAGCGGTGGATAATAAAGCTTTAAACCGGCCTGTTGTGTGCGCTCCTCCAGCCGCTGGCGCAAGCGGCTGTTAGCGGCTACACCACCGGCCAGCAGTATCCTTTCTACTCCTGTTCTCCCGGCCGCTTGCAGCGTCTTTTCCACCAGTACATCGATAACCGCTTCCTGAAAGGCCGCCGCCAGGTCAGCCTTGTTCACTTCTTCGCCCCGCTGGCGGGCCCGGTTGAGATAATTGAGGACCGCTGACTTCAAACCGCTAAAGGAAAAGTCCAGACTCCCTTCTTCCAGAAAAGCCCTGGGTAGAGAAATGGCTTCCGGATTCCCTTCCCGGGCCAGCCGGTCAACCAGGGGCCCGCCGGGGTAGCCCAGCCCCAGGGCCCGGGCTACCTTGTCAAAAGCCTCACCGGCAGCATCGTCCCGGGTGCGACCCAGACGTTCGAAACGACCATGTTCCGGCAGATAAATCAGATCAGTATGCCCTCCACTCACTACCAGACAGAGGGCGGGTAATTCCAGCCCGGGATGAGCCAGGAAATTGGCATAGATATGTCCGGCCAGGTGGTTAACCCCGATTAAAGGTATATTCAGCGCCCAGGCTATAGCTTTGGCTGCAGATACCCCGACCAGCAGGGAACCCACCAGACCCGGCCCTCTGGTTACTGCCACTGCCCCCAGGTGTTCCCAGTTGAGCTGGGCCTGTTGCAGGGCCTGTTCCAGCAGCGGATTCAGGGTTAATAAATGCTGACGGGAGGCAATTTCCGGCACCACGCCGCCGAATTTTTGATGGACAGGAACCTGGGAGGCCACCACTGAAGCCAGCAAGCGGGGAGCAGGGCCCAGAATGGCTACTGCTGTTTCATCACAGGAAGATTCGATTGCCAGAAGATACAAACCTCATTCTCCTTTCCCTTCAGCTTGGTCCAGATAAAGCCACATCAACAGAGCATCTTCCCCATTATCCTGATAGTACCCTCGCCGTCGCCCGGCCACCGTAAAGCCAAGACTGCGATAAAGCCTCTGTCCCGCAGTGTTTGAAGGACGCACCTCCAGGGTAACAGCCACCAGGCCCCGGCGCTCCGCCTCGATTAACAGGGCTTCCATCAGTTTTTTACCCAATCCCCGTCCCCGCCAGTCGGGATGAATGGCAATATTGGTAATATGTCCTTCATCGACAATACACCACATGCCAACAAACCCTACCACTCCCGGTGGACCTTCCACTACCAGATAAAGAGCGCGCTCATTATTCTCCAGCTCATTGAAAAATGCCTGTTCTGACCAGGGAATACTGAAGGAAAGCCGTTCAATTTCAGCTACCCGCTTAACATCTTCCCGGGTCATTGGCCGTACTTGCCACATTTTCTCTGTCTCTCCCTCCCTGCCGTCTGGCCCAGGTTTCTTCCGCCTCCGATTGTCTCAGGTACATAGGCTCGACCCGGGACCATTCCAGCCCTTCCCCGGCCTGAAGCCGCTGCCAGGCCAGCTCAGCCAGCCAGGCGGCCCGGGGCCAGCGCTGCGGTTCCGGGGTTAGTACTACTCTTTCTCCCAGTTTCGCCTGTAATTCGCGACCAAAGACGGCGACACCATCCCCTACCAGGTAGATCGTCCCCTCAGTAGCATCCAGTTGCTCCACCAATTCCTCCAGAGTCAAAGCCTGGTAAGGAGTCTGCCGTACCGGCTCCCCGCCTGTCAAGCGGTAAAGAGCAGTATAAGTCTGATTTTTGCGGGCATCCAGCAAGGGACAAACCCAGCCCTGTCCACCCCAATAATTAGCGGCCAGTACATCCAGAGTGGAAACGGGAAGTACCGGAATAGCCAGCACCTGGGCCAGGGTGCGTACTGTTGCCAGGCCGATACGAAGGCCAGTAAAAGAACCTGGTCCATGGGTAACAGCCAGTGCCGTGAGCTGCCGGGGCGTTAGTTCTGCTTCCCGTAACAATTGATCGATGGCTGGCAGCAAGGTCTGGGAATGGGTCAGGCGCAAATTCACGAACTTCTCCAGCAATAACCTCTCCTCATTGCGCAAAGCCACACCTGCTACCCTGGTAGCTGTATCAATTGCCAGTAAAACCATGTTCTTCTCCTTTCTGTCGCCAGCAGGCCAGTACCCTGGCAGGCAAGGCCCCAAAGGCGGTTACTGTTATGTAGCGCTGGTTTTCCTCTGTTCCGTATTGAATCTCCACCTGCAGAAAGTGGGTAGGCCAGTATTCCTCCAGGCGTTCCGGCCATTCTATCAGACTTACACCATCTCCATACCAGTATTCCTCTATCCCCAGCATCAGTCCTTCTTCTGGTTCAGTCAAACGGTATAAGTCCATGTGATAGAAAGGCAAACGTCCCCTGTATTCATTGATAATAGTAAAGGTAGGGCTGTTAACAGGTTCAGTTATTCCCAGCCCCCGGGCCACTCCCTGGGCAAAGTGGGTTTTGCCTGCCCCCAGATCCCCCTGCAAAAATACAATCAGTCCGGCTTCTGCAGCCTGCCCCAGCCATTCCCCCAGAAGGGCGGTTGTTTCCGGACTGTTAGATACAATCTGCCACATTTATTCCTTGCCTCCTGTAAAATGATCATATCCTCCGGCGGGCCAGGGTTCAGGCCCTTTTTCAGTAAGCAGCCTCATTCCCTGTTCCGGCGGCGTAATGCGGCCAATGCGGGCCGGCTGACAGCCAAGGGCAGTCAGCCCCGTTTCTATTTGGTGCCAGTCCGCTTCAGCACAGGTAAAGAGCAATTGAAAATCCTCTCCACCCCTGAAAGCCCATTCCAGAGCATCTTTACCCAGGGTGCGGGCGATGCTGCGGGCCCCGGCGTGGATAGGAATGGCCGTTGCCTCCACCTGACAACCCACTCCGGAAGCTGTACATATTTCCAGTACTTCCCGGGCCAACCCATCGGAAATATCATTGGCTGCTGTAGCCAGCTGCCTTTCCGCCAGCCAGCGCCCGGCCGCCAGCTGGGCCCGAGGACGCCGGTGCAAAGTCACCGCCTCGCCAACTTGAGTGGCACAATCGCCCTCTCCCCCCGCCTGTAACCAGGCTAGACCGGCCGCAGAAGCTCCCAGGGGTCCGGTAACCGCCAGTAATTGCCCCGGCCGAGCTCGATCCCGTCCCAGCGGCTGAGGCCCCCGTTGCCAGCCCGTCAGAGCCAGGTTCAGGATTAATCCTTGCCGGCTTTTGACCGTATCCCCTCCCGCCAGCACCACACCATATATTTCGGCCGCAGCCTGCATCCCGGCATAGAGCTCTTCCAGCTCAGCCACTGACCAGGAGCTATCTGCTCCCAGGGAAATCACTGCCGTCCACGGTTCGCCCCCCATAGCGGCAATATCACTGACATTAACGGCCACCGCTTTCCAGCCGATATCATAGGCTGAACTAAACCGGCGGCTGAAATGCACTTCCTCCAGCATCATATCAGTGGTAAACAGCATGGGTCCCTGCTCTCCCGGCGGCAAAGGTAACCAGGCAGCATCATCTCCCACCAGTCCAGGGGACCAGTTCCTGGTCAGGTACTCGATTAAACCAAACTCACCCAGTTCAGCAATTTTCATTGGTTTCACTCCAGTTTCTATCGAATGTACTAAATTTCATTATATAATATTTTCCTGCCATAATCATCTCTCTATTCGCCAATACTATAAGTGTTGGAAAGGAGCTGAACAATGGGAAAACCATTAAAACTGCTTATTTTTTTCTACTTCTTCCTGACAGCGGTCTGCCCTGCCCGGGCCGAACCGCCCCTGGCCGGTCAGGTGATCATGATAGACCCCGGTCATGGCGGAATCGATCCCGGGGCCATTATTGATAATATCTACGAAAAGGATATCAATCTGGCTGTTGCCTTACAGCTGGCAGAGTTATTGCAGCAGGATGGGGCTGAGGTAGTTCTAACCAGGAGCGATGACAGGGATTACTACCCTTCCAATCGCTGCTCTCTGCAAGATAAACGCCAGGACCTGACCACCCGAGTTGAAATGGCAATCGCTGCCGGTGCCACCCTGTTTATCAGTTTGCACGTGAACAAAGATCGCCATCCGGGCTGCTGGGGCAGTGAAACCTATTATTATCCCGGTTCCGCCGAGGGACAACGCCTGGCTGAAGCCATTCAGGCCCAGTTGAAAAAAGTTCAACCGGAAAACCGCCGTCCTGCCAAACCAGGCGACTATTTTCTGTTACGAGCTACTCCCATGCCAGCGGTGATCGTGGAAATGGGTTTTATCTCTAACTCCCGGGAACGAGCCTTATTGCTGTCCCCCGACTGGCAAAAAAACCTGGCCATGGCAATCAGGCAGGGAATTATCGATTTCTTCTGGCAACATTGATAGTATATTTTTCCTGTAAAAAGGAACACTATAAAAAATAACTGACCACGGACGAGGAGGAAGATAAATGGGTACCACCATTTTAGGCGTATTTGATTCTCCAGAACATGCCCGTCAGGCCATTACCGAGCTGCGCGACCGTTTGCAAAACCAGAATGTGGCTATTATCATGCGAGAAAGTCAGCCAGAAGCAGTCCAGGAAGACTGGAACCTGCCCCAGACCTGGAACGACCTGGCCCGGGATACCATGCAACTGGCCCAATCCAGTGGCCAGCTGGCCGGCCGGGTAGTAGGGGCCACTCTCTCAACTATGTTTGCCTTTCCGGCTATGATTACATCTGCTTTAACCCCTGTGACTTCCGGCCGTGCTTATAGCTGGCGCTCCGAACGGGATAGCCGGGTGATGGTAACAGTACAGGGTACTGACTCGGTAGGCGAGGCGCTGGATATTCTAAAACGCTACGGGGCCAGGGAAATCAATACTTATAGTAATTAAAACCAGAAAAAAGGAGTCTGCCATCAGACTCCTTTTATTATTAAGTCTTTAATTACATAACACAAAGCAGCCAGATCCTCAATATGCATCTGTGCTCCGGCAGACCGGTCAAAGAGAATCTGACAGGCTGGCGCAATCTCTTCATCACCTTCCCAGAACAGAACCCGCACCGGTACCCGCGGGGCAAACCAGCCCTCCAGGGTCAAATCGGCCCGGCCAGGGATAACGGCAAAGCCGGTACAATTCCCGGCCTCACGCCAAATTGTCCAGTTCACCTGTAAAAAGGCAGCCAGCTTATCCAGCACATCGCGTTTCAAAGCAGGGAAAAAAACATTCCCTTGAGGAAGATCCCGGTAGGACGCCCATTCTCCGCTTAAGGGCAAGGGCCGGGCAGAAGAAAGATAGTTAAGCAGAATCAATGACCACCACAGGGGGGGAGTCCCGGTGTCATCTGCAAAAACCATTTCCCCGCCCGGATAGGATACACGAAAACCGACCCCGAAACTGACCAGCTCAAAATAACCCTGATCCGTATTATACCGGTAACCGCTATTGGCCGCAATCGTATCTGGAGCTAACGCCTTTAATTTGGCCCGACTCCGGGCAAAAGCCGGACTATAGGCTCCTTCTCTGGACTTCATCCCCCTTACCCCCTACCTTTCGTTTAACCTATTTCCGCTACCCGCTCCAGTGCTGTAATCCTGTCGCTGCTAAAGATAATTACAGCAAAAATCAAAAGCGCCCCACTCCAGTAAGGCAGGTGCCGATGGATTCCATAAAGGGCACCGCCACTTAAAGGACCCAGTATCCGGCCCAGACTGGCAAAGGACTGCAATAAACCCATAGCTGCTCCCTGACTGCCCCGATTAGCTTTACTGGCCAGACTGGATGTGGTCGGACCCTGCAAAGATCCACCCACCATATTAACTGCCGTTCCCAAATACATCAGATATTTGCTGGCTGAAGCGATAATCAGCAATAAACCAGCACCCGATAGCCAGGTGCCAGCTTTAATCAGCCGGGCATCCCCCAGGCGCCGGGACAATCGCCCCAGCAGGCCTCCCTGGATTACTACCCCTATTAACCCGAGAAAGGTAAACATGGTCCCCATCTGTTTCGGCCCAAAACCGATTTTTTCCGCTGCCAGCAAAGCAAAGGTGGCTTCAAACATGGCCATGGTGAAATTCATAACAAATGCCAGTAGAAAGAGAACGAATAAGGGATGGCGTACCACCGCCCAGGACAGGCGGGTTTTGTCTTTTTCCACCTGCTTGGCTCCCGCTGGTAAGGATTCCGGCAAAAAAGTCCAGGCAAAGGGTATAAGCAATGTAGCCAATCCCCCTGCCACAAAAAAGGGCATACTGTAACTGTAATGGCCCAGCCAGCCTCCCAGGGCTGGTCCGAAAACCATCCCCAGCCCCATGGCTGCTCCTACAATTCCCATGCTTTTCGAACGTTCACTGCCTTCCGTTACATCCGCCAGATAGGCCATGGCTGTAGGCAATGTGGCGGAAGAAATCATTCCTGAAAGGGCCCGCACTGCGATCATCAACCAGAGGCTGTTGAGCAAACCGAAAAGAATAAAGGTCAGGGCATAACCACTTAAACCTATTAACAGAACAGGGCGCCGGCCAATCCGGTCGGATAAACGCCCCCAGAAGGGGGCAAAAAAGAATTGCATCACCGAATAGACAGACATAAACAGCCCAATGGCCGTAGAGCCACCACCAAGTTTTTTGATATAAAAAGGCATAATGGGAATAATTATCCCAAACCCTACCATCACCAGAAAAAGGATAGTGAACAAGATGGCTATTGAGTATACTGCCTTTTTTTGCATTACATATCTACTGCCTTTCTATACAATTTAAGTAACTCGTCCCTCGATAAATATCTTTAATGGCCTGGCCTCCAGCTCCAGCGGGAAGCGGTCCCAGATCACCATATCCGCATCCTTGCCTGCTTCCAGCGTCCCTACTCGATCGGCAATTCCCACTATCTCCGCCGCCCGACTGGTAATAGCCGCCAGAGCCTGCATGGGTTCCAGCCCCTCGCGGGCCACCAGAGCCGCTGAAAGATTGAGGTAATTGGCAGGAATTACCGGAGCATCAGTCATTAGCGCCACTGGTACTCCAGCATTATGAAGGATTTTGGCGGTTTCCGGCGTCTTATCCTTCAGTTCTACCTTGGCCCGGCTGGTAATAACTGGTCCTACAATAGCTGCTACCTGTTGCCGGGCCAACCAATCCGCAATTTTATGTCCTTCCGTGCAATGCTCAATTACAATCTTAACCCCGAACTCCCGGGCAATCCGAATGGCCGTTGCAATATCATCAGCCCGGTGAGCATGGGCCCGTAAAGGCATTTCTCCCTTGAGCACCCGGGCCAGGGCCTCCAGTTTTAAGTCCCGTTCCTTATCCTCCTTAGCCAGGTAGTTGGCTGCCTTTACCAGATTTTCCCGCAAGATTGCTGCTGTTCCCATCCGGGTAGACGGGGTGCGCTTTTGGGCCCCATAAACCTTTTTCGGGTTTTCCCCAAAAGCCACTTTTAGGCCAACCGGGCGAATAAGCATCTCATCCACCACCTGACCCCAGGTCTTTAAGGCTACCATTTCCCCGCCGATAACATTCCCGCTGCCCGGCCCTACCACTACAGTGGTTACACCGCCAGCCAGACAATCCTTGAATCCTACATCCTCGGGATTGATGGCATCAAGAGCGCGCAAATGAGGGGTCGCCGGGTCGGTCATTTCATTGACATCATCCCCCTCCACCTGGTAAATCTCCTCATAGATGCCAACATGACAATGAGCATCAATAAACCCGGGGAAAACATAGGCCCCAGCAGCATCGATAATCTCAGCTGATGGAGGAATGGCCACAGCTTCAGCTGCCCCTACTGCTGCTATTTTATCTCCCTCGATGAGAACTACTCCTGGTTTATATACCGGTCCGGCCATGGTAAAGACCTGACCGTTGACTATCGCTTTTATAGACATTAGTAAATCACTCCTGCCAAACGCACAATTTCCAGGCCCCTGGCTTCCAGTGCCGCACAGAGGCGGTTAATCCCGATGGAGTCACTGGCCATATGGCCGGCAACAATAACATTGCCGATATTTTGCTCCCTTACTGCTTTCAGGACATCCTCCGGACAATGCATGACTATCAGGGTGCCTACTCCTGCTTCAAAATAGGCCTTGAAAACATCGGGTCCTCCGGAAGTGCCTCCGGCCATTGCTACCCAGACCTTGCCGGCATAGGTTTGTTCTGAACCCACTCGAATCTGGGGCCGGGTAGCAGCCTTCTGGTATTCCGGCAATTCCAGCAAAGCGTCCACTACATCCTTGCAAGTAGCTTTAGGGTTACCGTTCAACTGCTCATCCAGATGCTTCTGTACCACCCGCTCTGTTACCAGATCGGCCGGCCAGTGAATATTGAGAAAGGGCATATTCAAAGCCTTTGCTGCTGAAGTTACCCGGTCATAATTGGTAACATGAGTACCGCGCTCTACTTCCTCTTTGCGTTTTTGCAAGGCCTTTTGTGCTTTATTGATAGGCACTCCTGCTGCTACCATGCGGTCGATCTGGCTATTCATCACCTGATGGAGCTCCAGCTTGGGGCTACCCGCCACGGGGTGGTGGCTTAATACTCCATCACACTTGAGCTCCCGGGCCAGCAGCAGCTCCGCCGTCTCCATATCAATCCCGACGGCCAGTTTGGTGATTTTTTCTCCAGGTACAATCACGCCCGAATCAGGCGGGACTTCCGTTAATCCAGCTAGTTCCAGTGCAACCTGCATAATCTCCTGGGTAGACAAAGCCATAGTTTTTTCCTCCTTACTGTTCCACATCTCGCAAACTGAGACCGATACGGCCTCTTTCCCGGTCAATGCTGATCACTTTAACTTTTAGAATATCTCCCACTTTGACCACTTCCAGCGGGTGTTTGATATAGCGGCTGGTGAGCCGGGAAATATGAATCAGGCCATCCTGCTTCACACCGATATCTACAAAAACGCCAAAATCAACGATATTTCGTACAGTTCCGGTGAGAATCATACCTTCTTGCAGATTGTCCAGGCTGGTCACATCCTGGCGGAAAATGGGTTTAGGTAAATCCTCCCGCGGGTCGCGCCCGGGTTTTTGCAAGGCCTCAAAAATATCCCGCACTGTCGGCACCCCCGCTCCCAGTTCCGCTGCTACCTGCTGCGGATCCAGCTGAGCCAGAGCCTGGCTTAACGCCTTTAACCTTTCGGGTTGCCTCAAATCAGCAGGTTGAAAGCCGATTCGGGCCAGAATTTGCTCCGCCAGCCCGTAGGACTCCGGATGGACAGGAGTATTTTCCAGAGGGTTGTCCCCATCAGGAAGCCGTAAAAAACCGGCACATTGCACGAAAGTCGCTTGACCCAAACGGGGCACCTTCAACAGCTCGGCCCGGGTACGAAATTTGCCGTGCTGTTCCCGGTAGGCTACAATGTTTTTGGCTACATTGGTCTTGATGCCGGCTACATATTGCAGTAAAGCAAAAGAGGCTGTATTCAAATCTACCCCTACACTGTTTACAGCCGATTCCACTACCTGGCCCAGTACTTCCTCCAGCCGTTTGGGATTGACATCATGCTGGTATTGCCCGACGCCAATGGATTTGGGCTCGATTTTCACCAGCTCGGCCAGGGGATCCTGCAACCGGCGGGCAATAGAAACGGCGCTTCTCTGGGTCAGGTCAAAATCCGGGAACTCCTCCGCCGCCAGTTTGGAAGCAGAATAGACAGAAGCCCCGGCCTCTGAAACAATGCAGTATTGTACTGGCAGGGAATATTCCCGAATGGCTGCTGCTACCACCTGTTCAGTTTCCCGGGAAGCAGTGCCATTGCCAATGGCAATCAGGTCTACCCCGTGGTCCTGTACCAGCCTGGCCAGTTCAGCCCGGGCTTCGGCCTCCTGGCTCTGGGGCGGATGGGGATAGATCACTCCTATGGCCACTACTTTTCCCGTTTCATCCACCACCGCCAGTTTGCAGCCAGTGCGATAACCCGGGTCAATCCCCAGCACTTTTACATTGCGGACTGGTGGTTGTAAAAGGAGTTGTTTCAGGTTAGCACCAAAGACCTTGATCGCCTGTTCCTCCGCTTTTTCCGTCAGTTCCTGGCGCAGCTCCCGTTCAATAGATGGTGCCAGCAGGCGTTTATAGCTATCATTTAACATCTCGGTCAGCACTTCGGCAAAGGGTGAAGCTGAATCTTTGATAATTTGGCCCCTTAACCAGGCCAGAATAGGTCCTTCTTCCACCGCAATGCCCACCTTCAGCACTTCCTCCTTTTCTCCCCGGTTGATGGCCAGCACCCGGTGGGGCGGAATGGATTTCAGGGGTTCCTGATAATCAGCATACATATCAAAGGGGGTGATCCCTTCTTTTACTTTTTTGGCCTTAATATAGCCGTGGCGCCGGGTATATTCCCTTAAATACTGCCGGTATTCCGCCTGGTCGGAAACTTCTTCCGCCAGGATATCCAGGGCTCCGGCCAGGGCTGCTTCAGCGCTCTCCACTCCCAGGTCCGGGTTGACAAAAGCCTGAGCTGCTACTATTGGCGACCCCGCTGCCGGATCCTGGGCCCAGAGAATACGGGCCAGAGGCTCCAGCCCTTTCTCCCTGGCTACCGTCGCCCGCGTCCGCCGTTTGGGCCGGTAGGGGCGGTAAAGGTCCTCCACCTCCGACAGGCGGGTCGCCTGGCGAATGGCCGCTTCCAGCTCAGGAGTCAGTTGTTCCAGTTCCGCAATGTGGCGGATAACATCCTCTTTGCGTTTTTCCAGATTGCGCAGGTAATTAACCCGTTCCGCAATCATGCGGATCTGGTTTTCATCCAGTTCTCCTGTGGCTTCCTTGCGATAACGGGCAATAAAGGGCACTGTATTTTCCTCATCCAGTAATTTGATGGTATTCTCCACCTGCCAGGGTTTTAGCCCTAATTCAGCAGCAATTAGATTGGCAAACACCAACCAGCCCTGGTTCAAAAAACTTGACTATTTTTATTTTCAGTCAAGTCGGCCCCCAGACCAGGCTTTCGCCTCCTTTCCGAATACTTGATTTGCCCCCGCGGGGCAGGGCGACAGGGGACCTCGGCCCGGGAGTTCCACCCGGACGGGAGTACTGCACCGGTTTTTGCTGACCTCCCAGTGGGAGTATAACTCCGCCTCCCGCGTCCTGTTAGGACGCCTACCGGTTTCTCCGACACCGGCTAAACGGGGTCACCGTACGGACAGGGCCAATAACTTCAGGTCAGGCCAGACGGAATTATACGCCTCCTGCTCACTCTGGGCAAGCCCGTTATGCACAGGAAGCCTCTCCTCCAGCCGCCTCAAGCAGGCCCTGACCCCACGGGTCATCCCTTTTCCTTCCCCAGGTCTATCAGGATTAACCTTCCGGGTCAGGTTTTGCTTGATTTGCGATATCAGTTGCCTGAGTTCTTCAGTCACCCGTTCCCTGAACCCCATTGCCCGGCGTCCTGTAACCAGTGCCGCCGCGCAATGCACCGGAACGGCGTAACGTTTCATATACTTCCAGTAACCTATGGTTGAAGTATGCCGGGGTGATACTAACTTGAAAGGCACCCCTTCTTTTGTCGCTCTCCGATACATTGCTCCTACCATTTTCGCAAATGGAAAATTGGAAGCCATGCGGTTAAACTTTTTATTAGTGTCCAGCCTGTCTTTGCCAAAGTTCAGGTTTTCTAAAACAATGGGTTTGCCTAAAAAGAAAGCTATATCTACCACTACTTTGGCTAAAACGCCTATCAGGTAGCTACGCCGGAAGCTGGAAGCATGGGCTAAGTCTGGTATTCTGATATAAAGAAAGCCGTTCGGGTAAGGGATAACCTGAAACTCTCCTTCGTACTTGCCCAGGTTGCCGGGATAAGGAATATTAAAACCCTCCGGCCACGGTTCCGGCTGGCCGGAAGCGCTAACGTTACACAGGGCTACCCCATCAGGGTTTGTGTCTATAGCCAGACAACCTTTAGCAAAGTCCGGTTCCTGCACCCTGACCACTTCAAATGTCAAATGTACCAAATAGCGTCCTTCCAGGGTGCGGATCAGTTCTACCGCATAGGGTAACTTCATGGTCAGCCATATCTGCACCAGTTCCCGGTGTTTTTCCGGCAGCCACAACTTGCCCTCAACCCTGGGGGCCTGGCTCATCCTGGGGCGACCAAGTTTATCTATGCCTGTCTGTTCAGAAAGGTGGGAGAGGGAAACCGCCAGGCGGAAGTCCTGTCCGTCATAAAATATCTTAATGTTGGGGTTGCCTCCCTTGCTCTCGTCTCCCCGGGAGTTGAGGCGGTTCCTGCGGGCGTGCCGCCATTTTTCACGGGCGGCCCGGCCCTGGCAGACCTTTTCCCACAGCCTTCTGCCCCCAAAGACTACCTCTGGTATTGTACCCTTCTCCTGGTAATCCTTCAGTTCAGCCAGCCTTTTTGCCAGTGAAACCACCCGCTTGTTCCGCCCCTTGACTGCCAGGCGGAGCTTTTCAATAACTTCTGAAGCAGCCCCCTTTTCCTCTGCCTTCGCCAGTTTCCTCATAGCCAGGCTGAGCTTCTTCCTGGCCCGGCCCAGTTTCTTTTCTGTTTCTTCATTTTCTAACTTCAGCAGTTCTGTTTGGGAGTCCAGCAGTGCCTGTGCTTTAAGTCTGGCGTCATCGACAAAGCGGGAGTTCAGCCCGAAAAGTTCTTGTCCTGACTTCTTGATTTCATGGCGGGAAGCACCTTCCAGGAGCCGGTTAAAGGCCCACCGCATACAGGCACAGAAGAGACGCATCTCCGTAGTCAGCGGGTCTTCTTCGCCCCGGCTCCATTTCGAAGACCGGTGAGCCGGGTAAATCTCCGGAAAAAACTCCCCGCACACAGTTATGCTAAATTTGTTCTTCTCGTGTTTCTCTGGCATTCCTGATCAGCTCCCCGAAACCCTGCCGGACTTTGCTGCTTCTCCAATGGATAATAGTTCCATACCTTTAATGTAGCAAAACAGTTAAATACAATCAATTATAGTCTAGTTTTCTGAAGCTGCTGCTTACCTCCTTTTTTCTTTCTGCCTCAGGTTAATTATAACAGAAAAGGCCGGCAGGGAAAAACCGGCCAGCAGCGAATATTAACACTAATGGGAGCAGATGGAGGGAGAAAAAATGAGCAAAATCGCCGAAAACATCATCCTTAACTCCATTCACAATCAAGTGCTGGGTATAGACCGGGAAGGCCGGGTGATTGTCTATAATAAATCCTGTGAACGGGTTTTTGGCTGGCCGATGGAAGAAGCCCTTGGCCGCCACATTTCCGAGGTAGTACCTAAAAGCGGTTTAATTAAGTGCATGGAAACCGGCAAACCCCATATCGGCCGTAAATTTTACTCTAATGGCGCTTTGTTTGTGGCCAATCGCACCCCCATTATTGACCAGAATGGGGAAATTGTCGGCGCCATCGGGGTGGCCCAGGAAATCACGGAATTACAGACCATCGCCGATGAACTGGAAAGCGTCAAGGAATTGAAAGGCATCCTGGAGACAATCCTGGAAGCCGGATACGAGGGGTTTATTGTTATCAATGAAAAAGGCCAGGTCATCATGATCAATAACGCCTTTGCTGAACTGGTCGGTATCAACCCTAATGAAGCCATTGGGTTGCACATTTCCCAGGTGGTAGAGAATACTAAGATGGATACCGTCCTGGAAACTGGCACCCCTCAGATAGGGGAAGTAATCAAGCTAAAAGGTCGGGAAATGGTGGTCACCCGCCACCCTATTATCCGCGATGGCAAAATTATCGGTGCGGTGGGTAAGGTAATTTTTAAAGATGTCAATCAATTAATTGCCCTGGCCGATAAAGTTCAATCTCTGCGGCGGGAGCTGGATTTTTACAAGGAGGAATTAAAGCGTTACCGAAGCATTCGTTACAGCCTGGATGACATCTGTGCCCAGAGTCCAAAAATGCACCAACTTAAAGAAACTATCCGCCGAGTAGCTCGCGGTCCTTCCACTGTCCTTATCCGTGGGGAAAGCGGGACAGGCAAGGAATTGATCGCCCATGCCATCCACCAGGAATCCCCTCGCCGCTCTGGACCTTTTATCAAAGTTAACTGTGCTGCTGTACCGGAAACCTTACTGGAATCAGAACTGTTTGGCTATGTAGATGGAGCCTTTACTGGCGCCCGCAAAGGCGGTCAGGCTGGTAAATTCGAATTAGCCAACGGGGGTACTATTTTCCTGGATGAAATCGGGGATATGCCTTTTGCCATGCAGGCCAAGCTGTTACGGGTATTACAGGAAAAGGAAATTGAGCGCCTGGGTGACAGCCGCCCCCGTAAAGTGGATATCCGCATCATTGCCGCCACTAACCGTAACCTGGAAGAGCTGATCGAACAGGGACAATTTCGTCAGGACCTCTACTATCGCCTGAATGTGGTTACCCTGAACGTACCGCCTTTACGGGAACGGAAAGAGGATATTCGCCTGCTGGTAGAACGATTTATTGAGAAATATAATAAACAGTTCGGCTTAAAAGTTACCCGCCTCTCTCCCCAGGTCTGGGATTTGTTCTTGACCTATCACTGGCCTGGAAATGTCAGGGAACTGGAAAATGTAATGGAACGAGCCTTCAATGTGGTAGAAGGACAGCAAATCGAGCTCAACCACCTGCCCCCCTATCTGCACCAGGGATCAGAAAAATCCGGCCTGGTAGATGGCACCCCATTACCGGAGTTACTGGCAAAAATCGAGGAAAAAGCCATCCGGGAAGCTCTGGAAATGTCAGGCGGCAATCGGGCCCAGGCTGCCAAACTGCTGGGAATCACCAGGGCCTGGCTCTATAACCGCCTGAAATACTATGGCATAGAATAAGGGGGTCCGGCAGGACACCCCCTTACTTTTTCGCCGCTTCCACCAGCGCGGTAAACAACTTTAATTGCAGGGGGTCTTTGGCCCACATGGCTTCCGGATGCCACTGGACCCCCAGCACAAACTTGTGGTTTTCACTTTCTACCCCTTCGATAACCCCATCAGCGGCCTGGGCAGTCACTTTCAAGCCATAGCCCACCTTATTCACCGCCTGATGGTGCATGCTGTTAACCCGCACTTCCCGGCTTTGTAAAATCCGACTCAATAAACTACCATTCTTGATACTAACTTTATGACTGGCATACCAGCGCGGTGCTTCCTGGCGGTGTTTCAACACCCTGTCCAGCTGGCTATTGATATCCTGATACAGGGTCCCGCCCATGGCTACATTTAATACTTGCATACCCCTGCAGATAGCCAGAATGGCCAGATCTGCCTTCAAGGCCTGTTTGGTCAGTTCCAGTTCAAACAAATCCCGCTCTGGAGTAATCTCCCCCAGCCCCGGTACGGGTTCCTCATCAAAGAAAGCCGGATCCAGGTCACCTCCGCCACTTAAAATCAGGCCGTCCAGCATGTGTAAAATCTGTCCCGCGCATTCAGTACAGGCTGCCGGCAAAATTACCGGCATGCCGCCAGCCGCTTCCACCGCCCGAGCATAATCCACGTTCAGGGAATGGACTGTGCCATTATTAATCAAGTTACAGGTAATGCCAATAATCGGGCGCATCGCGGCCCCCTCCTTAAAATTCCAGTTTCTCATTCACTTCCAGACCGCCTTTGTTGATTACCAGTTCCAGTTTAATACTGCGGGCATTATCAGTAAAAACAGTACGGCCTAAGGGCAATATGAGCTGCCCTTCCTCCAGCTTCGGGGTCAGGGTCATAGTCTCACCCCGATCATTGGTGGCCGTTGCCGCAACTACCTCCAGCTCTGCTCCTTCTGTTTTCGCCGCCAGAATCACCGTGCCAGTGGCATAGTCAATGGTTTTCAGTTGCCAGACCTGGCCATCGATGGTCTGGGGCTGAGCCTGCTGGTCACTCAATTCGATATTGCCATTATCATCCTTGCTGTTAGTCATCCAGCCCAGCCATTCCACCTGCCAGGAAAATTTCTGCTGTTCAGTAGGTACTTCCATTCGCTTTAACATTAGAGCCGTGGGCAAGGTCTTCCCATCAGCAGCTACTGCCCAGAGAAACTGGTACTGACCTGGCCCGGTCTTATTCAGCTGGCTCACCTGGGAATGGCCGGTTACCTCTTCTTGCCCTTTCAAGAAGACAAACTCCATACCCTTTAATTCAGTATATTCCGGCTTTAATGTGATTGTTCCCTTGACTACATGCCCGAATTTTTCACCATAGATGGGATTGTCAGTGCTATTAAGGGAAACTTCAGAGATAGTAATATTTCCCACAGGGGTCGTGATAGTTTTCTCTAATTTCAGTACTTTGCTATCCATTTTTTCCTTATCTTCTTTTACTACCGGCTGTGTCTGAACCACCTGGGCCGGTTTGGTCCAAACGGGAGTCTTCACACCCTCCACTTTAGGAACTGGACTGGTACTATAAAAAATTGCGTGTCCGGCCAGACTTAATAAGGCCAGCAAAACTAACCCCGGAACCAGCCCTCCCTCTGCTTTTTGTTTTAATTGCAGTTCCTCCCCTTGACACTGGGCCATAGGCTCCATCCCCCCTAAAACCTTTACTATTTACTAAATATTCGCTCTTCTTCAATTAATTCCTGCCGTAACAATCAAAAAAGCCTTTGCCGGACTGGCAAAGGCCTTTCTGTTTTTAGTTTTTAGTAACGAGCCAGATAGTTGTCCAGTTCCCACTGGGTAACCTTGGTGCGGTAGTCATCCCATTCAGCAGTTTTGGCTTCCACATACTTGCTGAAAATGTGTTCACCCAGAGCTTCCCGGACCAGCTCGCTCTTTTTCATTTCTTCCAGCGCTTCTTGCAAGGAGCCGGGCAGGCTGGCAATACCTTCAGCAATTCTTTCTTCCTCGGTCATATCGTAGATATTGCGATTAGTAGGAGCCGGAGGCTCAATCTTGTTGAGAATACCATCCAGACCAGCAGCCAGAATCACAGTCAGAGCCAGGTAGGGGTTGCAGGCCGGGTCTGGGTTTCTCAGCTCAATCCGGGTGGACATGCCCCGTTTGGCCGGAATCCGAATGAGCGGACTGCGGTTTTTGGGAGACCAGGCTACATAGACAGGGGCCTCATAGCCCGGCACCAGCCGCTTGTAGGAGTTGACCAGCGGGTTGGTGATGGCCGCAATGGAACGGGCATGCTTAACAATACCACCGATAAAGTACATAGCATCCTTGCTCAGCTGGTACTCCCCATTGGGATCGAAGAAAGCATTCTGCCCGTTTTTGAACAGGGAGACATTGGTATGCATACCGGAACCGTTAATGCCAAAAACAGGTTTCGGCATAAAGGTGGCATGCAGATTGTGCATTTGAGCGATTGTGCGCACTACAGTCTTGAAAGTTACAATATTGTCTGCAGTCCGCAAAGCATCAGCGTATTTGAAGTCAATTTCATGCTGGCCTTCAGCCACTTCGTGGTGAGAAGCTTCGATTTCAAAGCCCATTTTTTCCAGGGTCAGAACCATATCCCGGCGGGCATTTTCACCCATGTCAACAGGAGCCAGGTCAAAATAACCGCCTTCATCATGAGTAATAGTAGTAGGTTTGCCCTTTTCATCCTTATGGAAAAGGAAAAATTCACATTCGGGACCCACATTCATGGTATAACCCAGTTCAGCGGCTTTAGCCAGCATCCGCTTCAGGGTACCGCGAGGACAACCGTCAAAGGGCTTGCCTTCAGGAGTATATACATCGCAGATCAAGCGGGCCACTGCACCATCCTGAGGCCGCCAGGGCAGAACCAGGAAAGTATCATAGTCAGGCTTTAAATACATGTCGGATTCTTCAATCCGCACAAACCCTTCGATGGAAGAGCCATCAAACATCATTTCCCCATCCAGGGCCTTTTCCAGCTGTTCAACAGTGATAGCCACATTTTTGACAGTGCCCAGAATGTCCACAAATTGCAGGCGGACAAACTTCACATTGTTTTCCTGGGCCAAACGCAGTACATCTTCTTTGGTTAATGCCATTTTTCCACACACCTTCCTTTACTATAATAAATATACAAAAAATACAAAACGCCTTCAGGACACACCAACATAATATTGCCGGTGAACCCAAAGGCGCCATTGCCCTAACCAAGATACCCCTTTGTATCTTGCCCAGTATTTAATTACATTATCAGTATAACATGCAGGGTAAATGTTGACAAGAGGTTTAAAAATGTATACAGGATTATTCAGCAAAAGCCAGAATTATAGCTCTGGCTACTTCTGCCTTGGTTTGACGTTTGTCCATAGCCAGTTTTTGAATATAGCGATAAGCCTGTTCCTCTGTCATCTGACGGTACTTAATCAGCATGGCCTTAGCCTGATCCAGCAATTTACGGGTTTCCAGGTCGTCTTTTAAAGACTGAATCTCCCGGATCAGCTCCTGACTCTGACGAAAGCGGGCCAGAGCCAGGTCCACTGCCGGCAGCAAATTCAGTTCATTTACCGGCTTCAATAAATAGGAGACAGCCCAGCTGGTCTGTACTATTGTTCGCAGCTCCTCTGCTTGAGAATAATTGGCCAGTACCAGTACAGGGGCCAGCCGTTCCTGGTCCAGAATGCGCACCAGTTCCAAATAAGGCAAGCCAGGCAAATTGGTAGCCAGTACCACCAGATCTGGCTGAGTAGCCCGGGCCAGGGTCAAAGCCGTGGCACTGTCACTGGCCTCCCCAATAACAATAAAGCCAGCCCGGCTTAAAATTTCCTTGATTTTATTTCTGGTTCTGCCATCTTTTTCAGCTACCACTGTGCGCAACTGCACCGTTCTTTCCTCCTCTCCACTCCTTTATTTTAGCAGAAAAGCCTGCCCCTGAACAGGGCAGGCTTTCTCTCCTGCTATATTTCTTCCAACCCCAGGCTGATAGCAATAGCCCGGTTAACTTTTTCCATGATCTCCTCATCCAGAGTACTAACTTTCTCCCTCAGCCGGCTTTTATCGATGGTGCGAATCTGTTCCAGCAATATCACAGAATCCTTTTCCAGACCGCTGATTTTAGCTTTAATCTCCACATGGGTGGGGAGTTTGGCTTTACTGATCTGGGAAGTAATGGCCGCCACTATGGTGGTGGGACTATGCTGGTTGCCAATATCATTTTGCAGGACCAGAACTGGTCGAGTTCCGCCCTGTTCTGAGCCCACCACCGGGCTAAGCTCTGCGTAAAAGATATCACCGCGGCGAATCCGCATACTTATTCCCCCTCTGCCGCTTGCCACAGGGGAAGGGTTCCATCGACCTCCAGGCCCATATACTCGTTAGCCAGAGACAGGTTAATCGGGGCCATTTCCATATAGCCGCGGATCATTTGCTCCCTGATCTGCCGTTTTTTTCGTTCTGCTATATAGTGCTGGACAGCTTCACGAAATAACTGGCTGCGGTTCAGTTTTTCCGCTGAAGCCAGACCATCCACCTCAGCCAGCAATTGATCGGGCAGGCTGATCATCACCCTTCTGGATTCAGCCAAGCTCCACACCCCCTGTTAGGTTCATACCGTATATCAAGAGACCATGCTTTATTATATACGTCTACCATAGTATTGTCAATATTGGCAGACCCTATACAGTGACGTCCTCCCCTCAATAAATTGAGGGGCATCCTTAAGCGGATGCACGCAGGTTTTTATCCCCGCGCTTTGGTTCGTGGACTCCGTGCCATCCCAAACGGAACGACAGGACCACGAGCCGCGCCACACGGCCACTACTCCCCTTTATGGGAGATACCTTGTACTTCTTCTCGAAAATGTTCAAGGCCCCGTTCACGTCCGCCTGCGCCCTCCAGCCGCAGGAACACTCGTATAACCCCCGGCTTTTCCGGTTGGAGGACAAGACGCGCCCGCAGACGTGGCAAGTGACTGACGTACCTCTCTCATTCACGTCGTCCCGGACCACAATCCCCGCCAAAGCACCCTTGTACTTGAGCATGTTGATGAGCTTCCGGTACGGCCAGGCGTGCAGACGTTGGTTCAGCTGGTCCCCATAGTCGGTGCTTTCACGGATACCGTTGATGTCACCTATGGCTATCTCCTTCACGCCCCGCCGCACACACTCTGCAATGAAGTGGGACGTGGCTACGTGCAGTAACTGTTCTACCTGCTTCTTCTCCCGGTGCGCTACCTGTCCCCATCTCCGGGAATTCCGTTGAAGGCTGGCCCGTACCTTCTGCCAGTACCGCCTTATGGCCTTGACTAGCCTGCCGGAGTAAAGCGTTACCGTGCCATCGCCAAAGGCGCAGGCCATAAGGACCGTCTCCCCGAGGTCCACCGCTACTCTCTCCGTCCCGCTATTTTCACGGGCCTTAACCTCCACCACCAGACGGGCCTCTATCTGCCCGGAAATCTTGTCGTAGGTGATGGAAAGCTCCCGCACCCGGTCGTACTCAATACCAGGACGGTGAGATATGCGGAAAGAAACCTGTTTTACACCATCTTCCCGGCTGGTGCCCAGACTCAGAGTGACTCTGTTTTTATCTACCCTGAACCCGCTTTGGACATATTTGAGCGGAGAAAGATAATTTTTATGGCGGAAGCCGGGAGCCTTGTGTTGTGTGAGACCCTTTTTCTTGAGAGCAAAGAAAGACCTATATGCTTCCCGTACCTCATCACGGGTGAGCTGGACTGACATCGAGTAATACCCTTTGACCCTGGGTAGCTCCTTTAAGATGCGGTTGAGGTTCTTTCGAGAAATATTTACTTTCCCGTTTTCTTTGTACTCTTCCCGCAGGTGCCACAGGAGGCCGTTGTAGACCTTGGTGGCACAGAACATGGCGTCTTTTAGAACAGCTTCGGTCTGAGAATCTGCGTGGACCTGCGCCTTGAGAGTGATTAAAGGCATCCAATTACCTCCTGGTTTTCGTCTTTATACCATTATGATAACATAACATGAAATTTCTGTAAATATCAGAGTGAGGGGGTCCGTGTATCCCCTCAATGAATTGAGGGGGATTACTGCCCCCTCGCGCTCCCCCATTACTCTAAATATGGATGGCCAGGTCATGGGCTACCTCTGCTGCCTCCAGCATAGCTTCCGCCAGGGTGGGGTGAGCATGAACTGTGCGGGTAATCCCCGCAAGTCCCAAACGGTTGACCAGGGCCAGAGTTCCCTCAGCGATCAGGTCACTGGCGTGGGGCCCTATAATATGCCAGCCCAGAATTTCCCCGCTTTCCGCCTCAGTAACGATTTTGACAAATCCCTCAGTTTCCCCCATGGCCTGGGCTTTACCAATAGCCATAAAGGGAAATTTGGCAGTTTTAACTTTATATCCTCTGGCTTCTGCTTCCAGGGCAGTCAAACCCACCGTGGCAATTTCCGGTCGGGTAAAAATACAGGCTGGAACCTCTTCCACTTTGAGGGGCGGCAGTTCCTTGCCCAGGATATGGGCTACTGCTACCAGGCCCTGATAACTGGCTACATGGGCCAGCTGCAGTTTGCCGGTAATATCCCCGATAGCATATATACCCGGCACGCTGGTACGTCCATATTCGTCTACCAGCACCTCTCCTCTTTCTCCCAAAGCTACTCCTAAATTCTCCAGGCCAATACCTCTGGTATTGAGCTGACGACCAATCGAAATCAAAACCAGGTCAGCCGCTACTTTTTCCCCGTTGGACAAAGTAAGAGTAATTTCCTCCCCCTTTTCCACCTGTTCCACTTTAACCCCGGCTTTGACACTGATGCCAGCTTTACGGAAGATAACTCCCAGTTGACGGCTGATTTCCGGATCCACTGTGGGCAGAATGGATTTCATAGCTTCGATTACCGTAACTTCACTGCCCATTTCCCGGAAAATCGAGGCAAATTCACAGCCGATAACACCGCCACCGATAATCGCCAGGCGCCTGGGAATCTCCATCAGATTCAAAGCCTCATTGCTGGTGATTACCCGCTGGCCATCATAACCCAGGGCTGTAATTAAAGCTGGTTCCGAACCTGTAGCCAGTATGATGTTTTGTCCAGTCAGTACCAGCTCTTCTCCTTCTGGTGTATTTACCGTGACCTGGTTAGTTCCCGTTAAACGTCCAGTTCCTTTTACCAGGGTAATTTTATTCTTTTTGAACAGGAAGTGAATTCCCTTGACCAGCCGTGCTACCACCTGATTTTTACGATTTAAAATCTTTTCCCATTGGATCTGAACCGGCCCGGTCTCGAGTCCCCAATCAGCTGCTTCCTTTAACTGGGCCATCCGCCCTGCCGCCGCAGTAAACACTTTGGTGGGAATACAGCCCCGGTTCAGACAAGTACCACCCAGTTCTTCTTTTTCCACCACTGCTACCCTGGCTCCCCACTGAGCCGCCCGGATAGCAGCTACATACCCCCCAGGACCACCGCCTAAAATGACAATGTCGTAATTCATAGCTGTTACCTCCCTTGTCGTGTCTTCCTGTAGTGGACTACTTCTACTATTGTACCTGAAAATACTGACAAATGCTATCCTCATATTGTTTATTGCTATGGCCCAAGAGCTACCACATACACAAAATCAATAGGTAAAAATTAGACAAATTAACCAGCCCACTTGTTCTGACAACAACATAAATTAATACAGGTATAAAGGAAAAACAAGGAGGAATAAGGAAAATGACTAATGAAGGACATAATTACCTCACCTTATCAACCGGGGTAGTTAGAAAAGATGCCTCCACTATTCAGGTCCGCATCAATTCCGTGAACCTGGACCCAGATGATCAGCGCCTAATAACTATTCAGGTTTTTGACTGGACCACAGGCAGTCCCACCCAAATCGGCACAGATATTAATGTTACTCTTAACCCTAATAATTCAAACAGCTCGACTGTAGCTTTGTTAGTCACCGTTACCGATTATGAAATCAGAGTTAAAGTTCCCAATGATGAAGATGTCATTGTCAATACCTTTGGCGAAACTGCCTTAGGGGCTATGATTGGTGCTAACACTGTTTTGTTTAAAGATCTGGTTAAACTAAGCCTGGTATAATGTAAAAAGGAGGGCACTTTAGCGCCCTCCTTGTTGATTTTCCTTTATCCCACATATAATTGCCCGTAAGGCCGGGTAGAAACCGGGCGAAGTTTAAAGAACTGCTCTGCCATAATTGTATCCAGTTCCAGGCTGAAGTCCTGACAGTACTCAGCTAGAATTGCCCGCAATAATTGTAGGTCTTCAGTATCAGCTGGAAAAATGCTGCACTCTCTGCCCAGTTGAGCAGGATCCACTTCTCCCCGCAGATAGATGACTCCACCGTGCATGCCTGTACCAACCAGTTCCCCTACCAGAGGCTGATTAGGCTGCCGGTCCAGTCCCAGTACCACCAGTATACCCCCGGCCATGTATTCACCCAGGAAGTCGCCGGCACTACCGCCGATCACCATTACCGGCCGTTGCTGCTGGTATTCCTTCATGTGGATACCTACCCGGTAGCCCACACTGCCGCGGATGAAAAGTTTGCCTCCCCGCATGGCATAGCCGAGAACATCCCCGGCCTGACCATGGATGACAATTTTACCCGCATTCATGGTGTTGCCGATGGCATCCTGGCCATTGCCGTGGACGATGATGGTAGGACCATCCAGAAACGCCCCCAGATCAGACCCCGGGGTTCCCTGGACGGTGATGGTTATATCAGCACTGATACCGGTCCCAAGATAGCGCTGACCATTGATATTTTCCAGCAAAAATTCCCGTTCTCCTGCCGCTACCTGGGCTTTTAGCCACTGGTTCAAGTCTTTATAGTGCATTCCTTTCCCATTCAGTTTCTGCATTCCCTGTCCCCCCTTAGCGGCCGGCATGTTTTAAGCCCAGAATCTCCATTTCTTCCGCAGACAAGCCCACAGCCCGCAGCCGTTCCCGACTGCCCCGCAGGCTTTCTACGGCATTGACGCCCATCGCCCCTAGAATTTCCTTGATTTCCAGGGACCAGCCCCGGATCAGATTGGTCAGCTGTTCCGCTCCCCACTCCGGATCCAGCCGTCTGGTCAGGTTGGGGTCCTGGGTAGCAATACCCCAGGCACAACGACCGGAATAGCATTTCTGGCACATGGTACAGCCCAGAGCAATCAAGGCAGCAGTACCGATCATGACGGCATCAGCCCCTAATGCCAGGGCCTTGACCACATCGGCACTGTGGCGAATACCCCCCCCGGCGATAATGCTGACCCGGTTGCGGATTCCTTCCTGGCGCAAACGATCATCAACAGCAGCCAGAGCCAGTTCAATAGGGATGCCGACATGATCCCGAATCATGGCTGGCGTGGCCCCGGTACCGCCCCGAAAGCCATCGATAGTGATAACATCGGCTCCAGCCCGGGCTATGCCGCTGGCGATAGCAGCTACATTGTGCACAGCGGCGATTTTTACCGCTACCGGTTTGCTGTAATTGGTAGCCTCTTTGATGGCAGTAATCAGCTGGGCCAGGTCCTCAATGGAGTAGATATCATGGTGAGGGGCCGGTGAAATAGCATCTGAACCCACTGGAATCATACGGGTGCGGGAGACTTCCCCATCCACTTTCTCCCCGGGTAAATGGCCGCCAATACCGGGCTTGGCCCCCTGCCCGACCTTGATTTCCACCATGGCAGCCTGGTTGAGATATTCCGGGGTAACGCCAAAACGCCCGGAAGCCACCTGCACAATAGTATTCTGCCCATACTGATACAACTCAGGATGCAATCCGCCCTCCCCGGTATTATAAAGGATCCCGGCTGCCGCTGCCGCTTTGGCCAGGGCCCGGTGGGCATTAAGGCTAATGGCACCAAAGGACATAGCGGCAAATACCAGAGGTGTTTCCAGCTTGATCTGCGGCGGCAGCGGCTCTGCCAACCGGTAACCACCAGGCCCTTCCACCACCTTGATGCCATCGGGGCGAGAACCCAGATAAGTGCGCAATTCCATGGGTTCCCGCAAGGGGTCCAGGGAAGGATTGGTTACCTGACAGGCATCTAAGGCAATGTGATCAAAATAGTTTTTCCAGGGCTTGTCATTGCCTGTGGCAGTCAGCAGCTTGGCGCCCGTAGCCGCCTGTTTTTTCACATTATTGATTACCCGGGGTTGCCAGTGGGCATTCTCCTTGAAAACCGCCGGGTTTTGTGTAATATAAATACAATCCTCCGGACAGACGAACATACAACGGCGACAGGCCACGCAGTCCCGGTGTTTGGCTACCACCCGGTCCTGCCAGGACAGGGCCCCGAAGGAACATTCCCTGACACAGCGCTGACAGCGGCGGCAGCGGTCATGTTCGATAACTACCCGAAATTCTGCTGCAATGCTTTTCATCAGACCTCTACCCCCTCTTCCAGTTCTACCAGTACCGGTTCGCCACCTCTGGGGGCCCAGACCCGATCGGGAGCCGGGCAAATTTCCCGAATAGCACTTTCCTCACTGGCCAGGAAGAACAGATCATCCTTTTCTGCCGCTACCATGGGCCGGAGTTTAATGCGGTCAGACAGTCCCAGCATGCCCCGGCTGTGGCCCAGAATAATGCTGAAGGGGCCGTTAAGAAGAGCCGAACCATAGACCTGACGGATAGCTGTAATCAGCTCTTTTTCATCCGCTGGCAAGCGGTCAATTTTATGCCAGAATTCAGGTGCCACCGCTTTGGCCGCAATGGCAAATGGCAGTTTCTGTCTTCTCACCATCAGGTCGAAGATATATGTTACTACTTCTGTATCGGTTTGTAAATTGCATTTATAGCCAAACATCTCCAGATAACGTTTATTAATGCCATAGCTGGTGATTTCCCCATTATGAACTACCGACCAGTCCAGCAGGCAAAAGGGATGGGCCCCACCCCACCAGCCGGGAGTATTGGTGGGGAAACGGCCATGGGCAGTCCAGAGATAGGCTTCATATTCTTCCAGCCGGTAGAAGCGGCCGATATCTTCCGGGTAGCCGACCCCCTTGAATGCTCCCATGTTTTTGCCGGAAGAAGCCACAAAGGCACCGTCGATCTGGTTATTGATATACATAACCACATCTACTACAAAATCCCTCTCATCTTTCAGGAAGCCGTTAACATTCAGCGCCTCTGGCCGCACCCGCAGAAAATAACGCCACAAAATCGGGCTTTCCCCGATTTGGGGCAAAGGCCGGGTGGGAAGAGGTTCCGAACCATCAATGAAAAAATATTCCCGAATATACATTTCGGTATTGATTTTCGCTGTTTCTGAGTGATACATCATATGGAAAGCATAATGGTCCTTATATTGCGGATAAATGCCGTAGGCTGCAAAGCCGCCGCCCAGTCCGTTGGAGCGATCATGCATCAGGGCAATGGATTGGATTATTGCCTCTCCGTTCATGCGCCGGCCTTTCCGGCTCATGATCCCACTGATAGCACAGCCTGATGGAATGCGTGGTCTAATTCCCAGCATGCTTCTCACCTACCTATTGTACAAATTATAAAAATGATAGGTTTTATTATAACATTGAAGGAAAGTTTATGTCTATGAACGCAATGTATGAATACAGTATATATTTCTAACAGGCTGCCAGACATTTTTTGGCTTTTTCTATAACATAGTTTTCTAGATGGTCGACTGTCTGCCAGTCAATTTCCAAATGTTCCTTATTAATTTCAACCAGTACCCGTAGAAATTGGCCCAGACTTGTATTCCCAGCCCTTTCTCCTAAACCGCCAGCCGTTGTGTTAATCCATAATGCGCCGGCTTTGTATGCGGCTAAAGCGTTGGCTGTTGCCAGACCAAAATCATTGTGGCCGTGAAACTCAATGGGTATAGAAACTTTTCCTCTTAAAAAATGGATCATTTCAAAAGTTCGAAAAGGGTCTAAGATGCCTACAGTATCGGCCACTCTTAACCTGGTAGCCCCAAGTTTTTCTGCTTCCTGGGCTAATTGGGTTAAAAAAAACAGGTCGGCGCGTGAAGCATCTTCAGCACCGACACTAAACTGGCATCCCTGTTGTCTGGCAAAAGACAATACTTCCCGCAACTGACCTAATACCCAGTGGCGATCTTTTTGTAATTTATAACGAATCTGAATATCCGAGGCAGGGACAGAAATGTGTATCAATTTAAAACCACATTGTATAGATTGCAAGATATCACATTTTCTGGCCCGGTTCCAGGTAATGAGTTTGGCCTTTAAATTTATTTCTGCTAATTTTTTCAATGAGCGCTGTTCAATTTCCCCCATTGCCGGAATCCCTGCCTCAATAAAATCTACACCTATCGCATCCAGCCATCTGGCTATCAATATTTTATCTTCAATCCCAAAAACTACACCTGCTGCCTGTTCCCCATCTCTCAAGGTAGTATCAATAATCTTCAGTGTCATGCTAACCGCCCCCAGATTTGTTGGCCTTTTTCCAGCAGAAGCATTTTATCAGCCAGATATTCCCCTTCCTGCAGGTCGTGAGTAACTACAATCATAGGAATCTGCCAGCGTTTTTGCATTTGTTTCAATTCCCGTTGTATAGTTTTTCTTAAATCCCAATCCAGTGCTGACATTGGTTCATCCATTAACAATAAATCAGGAGCCGAGACTAAAGCCCGTGCCAGTGCCACTCTTTGCTTTTCTCCCCCTGATATGCTGCCCGGGTAACTAGTTAACAAAGGTCTGATTCTTAAGAAATCAATTATTTCATCGAAATCCACCGTGGTTTTTCCTTTCCGCCTCATACCGTACAGGATATTTTCTTTCACCGATAGATGAGGAAAAAGGGCAAACTCTTGAAAAACAAACCCGATCCCCCGTTTTCTCACCGGTAACTGCAACCCTTGTTTATGAGAATAAAAAATCTTTTCTCCAAACTTAATTAAACCTTTCTCCGGGGTGACAATACCAGCGATACAGTGCAAAATCGTACTCTTACCTGCACCAGAAGGACCATAAATGACCAAAACCTCATTAGTGATTTGAAAGTTAACGTTCAAATCGTACATAGGCATTTTTTTGTAAAAATTGGCCTGCAACATCCTTATCCTCCATCCTGTATTGTTTTTTAATCAATGGAATCCATGAATTTAAACTATAAATTAAACAGAAACAAATTAATACTAAAATGCTAACCAGCATACCAGCTTTCTGCCAGTTCCCTTCCTCCACTGCATAATATACTGCTGTAGCAAGGGTTTGGGTTTGTCCAGGAATATTGCCAGCAATCATTAATGTGGCCCCAAACTCCCCCAGTGCTCTGGCTAAACCCATAATCAGTCCCGAAACAATCCCTGGCCAGGCAAGGGGTAAAGTAATAGTCCAAAAAACTCGCCATTCCCCTGCCCCCAAACTCCTGGCTGCCATTTCCAGCTGTTCATCAATAGCGTCAAAACTATAGCGCATACTCTGATAAATAATGGGAAAAGCAACTATCGTCGCTGCCAGGAATGCACCTAACCAGGTAAATACTATCTGGATATTCAACACTTCATTTAGCCAATGTCCCAGCAACAACAGCCCAAAACCTACTACGGAAGGAGGTAAAACCAGCGGTAAAATAAAGATGCTTTCCCAGATTTGTTTTAAATAAATTTTTCTTTTACTCATTATCCAGGCCAATGGTATTGTCAGCAACAAATTTATTCCTACTGCCAGAAGGGCAATTTTTAAAGATAATAACAACGGACTCCAATCAATAGTATTCATCTTAGTCCATCCCTTTCTTAAAACCATATTTCGTAAAAATTGCTTGACTTTCCCCTTGTAACAGAAATCGAGCAAATTCTCGCGTCTCTCGTAGATTTGTTGCTTCATTTAATATAGCCATTTGGTAAACGATTGGACTGTGTAGTTTCTTGTCGGCAATAGCAGTAACCTTTAGGTTGTTAAATTTATACACATCCGTTCGATATACTAAACCTGCGTCAGCATTACCTGTTGCCACAAACAAAGCAACCTGGCTGGCGTCTTTTGCAAAAACTATTTTTTCATCAACCTTTTCCCACAGCCCTAGAGCTTCTAGTACCTCCAAACCATATTTCCCCACAGGCGCTGAAGAAGGTAAAGCTATACTGATCAGTTTTACCTCTGATTGTTTCAAATCATTAAAATCTTTAATCATGTTATTATCTTTAGTTGTAACTAAAACCAGTTCATTCCTTAAAAAATTAAAAATTTCAGCAACCTTTTTTTGGCTATACAAATCCTGAACAGGTTCTATCCCGGCTGAAAGAAAAAGGTCTATTTGCGCTCCATGCAATATTTGCTCTTTTAAGGTCTCTGAACCGCCATAGACAATTTTTATCTTAATGTTTTTGTTTTTTTGTTCATATTTTGTTGCCACTTCATCCAGGGGTTCTCTTAAACTGCTGGCAGCCGCTACCACTATAACTGGCGATTCAACAGCATCAGGTTTGACTAACCTGCTCCAACCGCCTATTGTGATAAGTAGGAAAAGGAAAATAATAATCCAGCTTCTCATAACTACCCATCCTTTTCGCATTGGCCAAGATAATGATCAAAAGTTTCAGCAACTATAGGTCCCAGCGCCCAGATCCCCTTAATTCCCTTTTGTTTCAATTTGGTTAAAGCTCCTAATCCAATGCGAACTGCCAGAACCAGCTGGCAGTCGGAAATTAGCTCAATAGTTTGATCCATCAGAGATTCATCCCCTGTTGATACGGGACAGGGTGGCCGATTGGCTCGTATATCCACTAATTTATACCCCTCATCCACAACCTCAAAAATATAAAACTTTCCCGCTCTGCCAAAGTGTTGATTGATAACTTTTCCATCACTGCTGGCCACAGCAAATTTTTTGATCATAATTGGACTCCTCCTCTCCCAGTAAACCGATAGCATCAGCCCGACACTGGCGACAATGATCCATTTGTGGTATAAATACCCTGTTTTGCTGGCGGATTCTTAATAATTCTTCCGGAGAAGGAGGGGTTAAATGAGCAAAATCCGCCTGAGGTATTAATGGCATAATATTCATCACATATACCCCTAAGTCTCGCATTACCCGGGCTATTTCGCTCACGTGATGATCATTTATACCCGGGATTAAAACTGTGTTAACTTTAACAACTATCCCATGTTTTACTGCTGCTTCAATTCCCATCAGCTGGTTGGATAATAACTTGCTGGCACCAGATAGGCCCCGCAAAATTTGCCCTTTATATAAAACCCAGTCATAGATTTGATTCCCTATGGTAGGATCCACAGCATTAACAGTTACTGTTAAACTATCGATTCTCAAAGCTTTTATTTCTTCAATATAATCGGGTAGCAGTAAACCATTGGTACTTAAACACTTGAGCAGCCCCGGGGCATGTTCATTAACCAGGCGAAAAGTTTCAAAGGTTTCTTTATTTGCCAAAGGATCTCCAGGGCCAGCTATGCCTACAACGCTAATGCGTTCGTCTTTCTCCAGAATTTCTTTAAGCCTGTATATGGCCTGCCAGGGTTTTAACAAAGTACTGGCCACCCCGGGCCGATTTTCATTGGCACAATCATATTTCCGCGAACAATAACGGCATTTAATATTGCAACGGGGAGCAACCGGCAAATGCACGCGCCCTTTTTTTCCGGCTACTTCTTTATTTAAGCAAGGATGTTCAGTTATTTTTTGTTCACACCACATCTTTACTCCCACCTTTATAAAAAATCAGGAGCCTCAAAACCGAGGCTCCTTTGCCTTCCAGTATCACCGTTTTACTATTTAAGTGCTTCCTTTCCTTTTTCTGAAGTCCTAATCCGTACTACTTCCTTGATAGGACAGACAAAGATTTTGCCATCCCCGTAATAACCAGTTTGATTGACTCTGATAATGGTATCTACAACCTGCTGGACATCTTCGTCAGCAACTATAATGTGCAATAATCGTTTGGGAATAAAGGAGTAGGTCGCCTCCTCGGAATACCTTTCACTAATTATTTCTCCCATTGGCGGATCAATTTCACTTAAAATACCTTTTTGTTTACCTCGACCACTGACACTGTATAAATGAAAAGCATTAAACCCCAAACCATCCAGAGCTGCCTTGGTTTCCTGAATTTTAGAGCGGCGGAGAATAGCCATCACTTCTTTCATAATTTCTCCCTCCCCGCTATAAGCCTTTGCTGCCGGTTCTGATAGTATAAACTTCCTCTACGGGCGAAACAAAAATTTTACCATCACCGATATTGCCGGTTCGAGCCGTATTTTCAATAATCTTAACTGCTTTATCTGCTTCTTCATCCTGAACAACCAGCATTAATTGAACTTTAGGAAGCTCGTCATAAACAATTGGTCCCACTTGAATTCCTTTTTGCCTGCCCCGCCCAAAAACATACATTTTGGTCAAGGAAATAAAACCGGCATTTGCCAGTGCTTCCACTGTTTGTTTTTCTCTTTCCGGCCGGATAATCGCCCTGATCATTAACATTTTGTTTCCCTCCTTAACTTTTTTTGTTCAAGTTCCAGATAAGCGTTGGCCCACAAATCCAGTAACCGCATTGCTCCTTCATAACCTACAATCAACTGACGCTGACTGCCAAATCGGTCATCCACCGGGAAACCAGTCCGAACCAGGGGTATTCCCTCTGTCCGTTCGATATATTCCCCATCCGAGCCTCCAATCAATAAATCAGCTTTACTTTGTCTAACTGCCTGTCTGATTTCGGTAAAATCAGCCCGGTTTAAAATTACAGGTCGCCTGGTTAAATTTCGGGTAAGTTGTTCTAAGCGCTGGACAGTTTCAGGATTATCACCGCCAATACTTAAAACAGCCGGCTGCATTCCCAGTTCCAGGGCAAAGCCAGTTAGGGCCTCAACCAGATCAGCATCTCCATAAATAGCCGGGCGTTTGCCGAAGAGAACTTTGTGGGCATCCACCATGGCATCCAGCAGGCGATTTCTTTCTTTTTCGATTTCCGCCGGCAAGGATTGCAGGCCTTTCAATCTCAGCAGTTGACCCACAAGACGATCGGTTCCTTTGAGCCCGACAGGCAAGGGTATTCGTTCCAAAGGAACAGCAAATTCCTTTAATAAATAATCTCCCACAGTTTCCAGTTTTGAAGAGCTTAATCCCATTTGCATAGTATAACGGGCCTGGGCCAATCTTCGGATTTGAGTTAAAGGGGTACCTCCCTCTGGAATAAGAGGATAAGAGATAGTAGCTCCCCCATCCAGAGTCTCAGAGTAATCAGGAAAGAAAACAGCTTCTACTTCAATGGTTGCCAGCAAGCGCTTGAGATAGCGGATATCGGCCGGTGAAATTATGCCCGGGATCAAGTTAAGATCATAACAGTTTTTTTGTTGCGGGGGCTTAACTAAATGTTTGGCTATCTGGTAGATCGCTGTATAATAACCTTCCAGATGAGTACCAGCATAACTGGGGGTAGAAACAGGTACTACCTCCACGCTGGCTGTCTTTCCTTCCTTTTTCAGCTTCTCAACCATTAGTTCTACATCATCACCGATAGTTTCCGCCAGACAGGTAGTAGGAATGCCAATCATCTGTACCGATTGATATTGACGCAGAATATTGGCAAAAGCTCTCTCCAAATTGCTTCCTCCGCCATAAATGGCGTCTTTTTCTGTTAACGCCGTGGAAGCTATATCTACCGGTTCATTAAAATGTCCGCCTAAAAAGCGTCTCATATAAGTAGCACAGCCCTGGGAGCCATGCAGGAGGATAACAGTAGCTTCCACCCCTTTTAACGCCAGTACCGCTCCCAAAGGCATACACAGTTTGCAAGGATTGACTACAGCTTTGTACTCATGCTCAGCCATAGACATCACTCCTTGTCATCCGGGCAGCAGTTACCAGCTGGGACCAGACCGGGCTGAGCACAGTTGCTGCAACTTCACGGGCAAAATTGAGCATACCCTCATAGCCGGCAAAACTTTTCTTCCGTTCATGGTTAAAATCCACAAACCCCTTACCCGCCTTATAGGCCAGAGGTCGTTCTTTAACACCTCCAACAAGAACATCAGGCTGAAATTCAGCTAAAAAAGCGGATAACTCCAGGGCTCCAGCATCATCAATTATTACTCCTGTGTCTCCAAGCTCACGCTGAATTTGCTTGTATTCCTCAGCTTTCCCCGTCTGAGAACCAGCGATAACAACTTCCATTCCCAGATCCCGGAACATTTTAATTAAAGAGATGGTTTTAAATGCTCCTCCCATATAAACTGCTGCTTTTTTGCCTTTAAGCATCTGCTTGTATTGTTGTAATTCCCAGGTGATTAAATCTCTTTGTTTTATACAAAAACGACGGGCACGATATACGATTTCCTCATCCTGGCTGGCGAAAAACTGAGCAATATCCATCAACGCTTGTTCTGTATCCTGCAACCCGGCAAAACTTACTTGAAGATAAGGAATACCGTATTTTTCTTTCATTTTCCTAGCAAGGTAGGTCATTGATCCGGCACACTGAACAACATTTAATTTCGCCGTATGAGCGCGGGCAATCTCATCTACCCGGCCATCTCCAGTCAGTGTGCTAACCACCTCTATTCCCAGAGCCTCAAGATAGTTTTTGATCACCCAGAGTTCTCCGGCGAGATTAAACTCTCCTAAAATGTTGATACTTAAGGGTGAAACAGGGGGAGGAGCAGGGTGGGTGCCGATCAGTTTCAATAAGGCGTCACAGGCTGCCCGGTACCCTGCTGATTTGTTGCCCATAAATCCTTCTGACTGCACCGGAATAACACGAATTCCTGTTTCAGCTTGAATTTGCTTGCAGACGGCCTGCAAATCATCGCCAATGATTCCGGCAATACAAGTAGCATAAACAAATACTGCCTGTGGCCGGTAATCGCGAATTATTCCGCGCAAAGCCCCCGCCAATTTGGCTTCCCCGCCGAAAATCACATCTTTTTCCTGCATATCGGTGGAAAAACTGTTACGATACAAATCCGGTCCGGAGGTTAGACTGCCACGAATATCCCAGGTGTAAGCAGCACAGCCTATTGGCCCGTGAACCAGATGAGCCGCATCAGTTATTGGGTTTAATACCACTCTGGCGCCACAATAGACACACCCTCTCTGACTTAAAGCCCCTGCCAGGGAATTTACATCACAAACAACATCTGCTTCCTTATCCTTACGCTGGTAGCAGATTTGTTTTTCCCGGTCAGGCAGCAGGATATTTTTACAGTTTAATGCCATAATCTTTCCCTCCTTTCCGGAATAGAAACCTTACTGAACCAGCTCCAATCTGTGTTTTTCAATAAACATATCTTTCCAATCAAGCAGGGTATTGCCAATACGCTCGGCCAGCCAGGCCATTCCCCGGTAACCAACTAGAGGAAAATGCTGCAAATTAGCCCGATCCAGGACAGGAAAACCAACGCGAACCAGAGGTATTTTTTCTTCCCGGGCGATAAATTTTCCGTAGGTATTGCCCAGCAGTAAATCTACCTTTTCTTCCTTAATCCAGCCATGCAAAGTAAATAAATCCGCTCCATTTGCAACCCTGGCTTCAGGAGTCAGGGCCTCAACCTGCCGTTGCCAGCTGTCACTCCTGGTTCCGGTTACTACATAGGCTGGAATCAGGCCCAGGGTTTTGGCCATACCCACCAGCGCCAGGGTAAGGTCGGGATCTCCATAGATAGCCACCCGTTTACCATACCAGTGAGCATGGGCATCCAGTAACATATCCATCAACCGCCCTCTTTCCTCTTCCAATTCAGGCGGAATTGGTTTTCCTGTATATTTGGCCAGGGTCATCAAGAATAGGTCTGTATTTTCAACCCCAATCGGCACAGGTAGCACTTCTAAGGGCACTTTAAATTTTTCTTCCAGATACTCTCCAGCTAAGAGATTGGCTTCTTCTCCCAGGGCAATGGTAACCTGAGCATTGGCCATATCTTTAATGTCTTCGGTCCGGGTGCCACCGTCCTGATAAAGCTTTAATTCTCCAGTCATGGGCGCATCCAGCACACCGGACACATCCGGCAAGACAATAGCATCAATATCCATCAAGCTCAAGATGCGCTTTATTTCCCGCACATCCCCCGGGTTCACAAAGCCTGGAAGCAAATTGATTCTGGAGTTTTTTTCGCCTGGTGTGGCCAGGGCTTCTACCGCTGCTTTGATCATATTGGCAAAACCAGTGATATGACTGCCTACATAACTGGGCGTACTGGCACTGAAGATAATCAAATCTTCCGGTACTTCCCCTGTTTTCTTCAGCTCGGCAATAATTCCAGGAACATCATCCCCAATGGTTTCCGCTGAACAGGTAGTGTGCACAGCCACTACCTGCGGTCGATATATCTTAACCAGGTTTTTAATACCCTGCTTTAAGTTGGCACTTCCCCCAAAGACCACCTGGCCTTCAGAAAAGGAGCTGGTTGTACAGAGGGCCGGTTCCCGAAAATGCCTGGATAAATGCATGCGCAGATAAGAGGCACAACCCTGGGATCCGTGGCTGTGAGGCATACAGCCATGAATCCCCAGAGCCGCATAAACGGCTCCAATGGGTTGACAGGTTTTAACGGGATTAACGACTAATGCTTCCCGCTCAACAGCGTAATTGACTGCCTTCATCTTTTTTCCCCTCCTGTTTACATACTTGCCCAGGGTGGAGTAATTTGTTTCCACAGGGGATTGTTAATAGCCATATCCATATCCCGGGCAAATTGGATTGCTCCTTGAAAGCCAGTATAGGGCCCGCTATAGTCGTAAGAATGGAGCTGGCGGGAAGGTATGCCCATTTTCTGGGTCACATACCGGTCCTTAATCCCGGACAAAAACAGATCAGGTTTAATTTCTTTAATTAGAAACTCAGTTTCATAGTGGTTAAGATCATCTATTACAAAGGCCCCTTCTTTCATGTGCACCATCATGCCTTCGTAATTCATCAGGTGGTCAGGTAGTTCATGTTTTTTGCGCTCAATAAACTGTTCATCAAAAGGGGGTTTATGGCCTGGTTGCAGCTTAAAGGTATAATCATCAATGGTTTTATGATAGGGATGGGGTTTGATTTCAGGAATGATTTTTCTACCCTCATAATCATCCCGGTGGGCAAACTGGTAGCCCGCCATAATAACTTCCATCCCTAAATCAGCGCAAAGCTCCTGATAATGATGAGAACGGGAACCACCGGTAAAAATCATAACCTTTTTGCCTTTTAGCCGTTGCCGGTAGTATTCCAGTTGCGGCTGAATGGCCGCCAGTTCCTCGGCTATCACTTTTTCCGTATTAGCGGTTAATTGTGGATCATCAAAAAACCTGGCCATTTCCCTTAAAGATCTAATGGTTGCTTCAATACCGATGTAGTTAACTTTCAACCAGGGCACTCCATATTTTTGCTCCATCATCTGGTTGGAATAATTGATGGAACGGTGACACATCAGGATAGATAGTTTAGCCTGATGAGCTCTGGCCAGGTCCTCGTATTTGGCATCACCGGTAAACACGCTGACTACCCGGTAGCCGATTCGCTCCAGCAAGGGCTTAATGACCCAGACATCACCCCCGATGTTATATTCACCGAAGATATTAATATCAAAAGGAGTTGGATTTTCCAGTTCCTGAGTCCCTACAACCCTGGTAATCACTCCGTTATTGGCAATATGGTGGCCTGCTGACTGGCTTACGCCTTTGTACCCTTCACAGCTGAAAGCCAGCACTTTAACCCCCAGTTCCTCTTCGGCCTTTTTTGCTACGGAATGAATATCATCTCCGATTAAGCCCACAGGGCAAGTAGCATAAATCCCGATGTATTTAGGTTTAAAGATTTCATAAGCTTCCTTTATCGCCTGATAGAGCTTCTTTTCTCCACCGAAAACAATGTCCTTTTCCTGCATATCAGTGGAGAGGCAATAGTGATTGAAATAATCATAACCTTCTTCGGGAGTGGCAAAATTTCTTCTCGTGTTCCAGGTATAGAAACCGCAACCAATCGGGCCATGGGTTATATGCAAAACGTTTTTGATCGGTCCCATCACCACTCCTTTACAGCCGGCATAAGTACAGCCCCGGTTGGTCATAATGCCAGGAATAGTGGAAACATCCGCCAGAATGTGCTGGTCAGGAGCAGCCGGGTCAATTACCACCATATGTTGTTTTCTTTCCTTGGCAATTTTAGACGGATAATGTTCTAACATCTTTTCAAGGATCTGCTTGTGCCTTGCTTTTTCTATAGCCATAGTTCCACCCCTTCTCAGTTTGTTAATCCAGTAACCCGTATTCAATCAGCAATTTCTCCAGCTCATCCTGATGTAGAGGAGTAGGAATAACAAACATGTCATTTTCATCGATATTTTTTGCCAGACTGCGATACACATCAGCCTGAGGGGCTGTTGGGTCATAATCAATCACAGTCTTTTTATTGATCTCAGCCCGTTGCACTATATTGTCCCTGGGTATAAACTGAATCAGCTGTGTTCCCAGTTTTTTGCAAAAAGCTCTGATCATTTCCTCTTCGTTTTCAACTTTTCTACTGTTGCAGATAATACCACCGAGACGCACCCCGCCCTGGTGAGCATATTTACGGATACCCTTGCAAATGTTGTTGGCCGCATACATTGCCATCATTTCCCCACTGGTAACAATATAGATTTCCTTGGCCTTGCCTTCCCGAATCGGCATGGCGAAACCTCCGCAAACCACATCCCCCAGAACATCGTAGAAAACGTAGTCCAGCTCCTGTTCATAGGCATCCAGGTTCTCCAGCATATTAATGGCAGTAATAATACCCCGACCGGCACATCCCACCCCGGGTTCTGGTCCACCGGATTCCACGCACTTAATACCACCAAAACCCAGTTTCATAATATCTTCCAGCTCTACCATGCCCTCGCCTTCTTCCCGCAACACATCCAGTACCGTTCTCTGGGCCAGCCCATGTAGAATCAAACGGGTGGAATCAGCTTTGGGGTCACAGCCCACAATCATTACCTTTTTTCCTGCTTCCGCCAGAGCTGCCGTCAAATTCTGGGTGGTTGTAGACTTGCCTATCCCGCCTTTTCCATAAATAGCTATTTGTCGCATTAATATCGCCTCCTGAATTGTTAAAGTATAATTCTTCGCTCCTCTCCAACAAAAAACGGAGTCATTCGCAATTGCTTCGCGAATGACTCCGTTGCCACAGTAGGCACTTCCCTGCACCCTATTTTCATTTGTTAATGCAAAAAAGGCTTTTCAGAATCCCACCTTCTGAAAAGCCCCATCGCCTTGGAGTACTTCGTCGTACTGAATTTTACAATGCTATAATACAACAGGTTGTTATTGTTGACAACAGTTTAAACAAATTTATACTGTATACTTTTCCTTCAATTTCTTGGCCAGTTCCTTTAACAACCGAAAGGCCCTGGTCACGGTGGCATCCCCATCAGCATTGATCAAACAACAGCGAGCCGGAGCCAGCCAGGCCTGTTTTACTAGCAGCTCCCGGTCTACACCGTGCTGGGCCAGATAATCCCAGTATTCCTCCAGTTTGCCGAGCAAATAAGGCAGGGCATATTGCTCCTGTTCAGCAGTCAGGGTAGGAATAATTCCCCAGGCAATAATTCCGCCCCGTTCCAGAAAGGCCTTGATTTCCCCGGTATAGCGGGAGAAAATGCGGCCACAGCCCAGGGCATCCAGGGATAAAATATCCAGCTCAATCTCCCGCAGCAGAAAGGCCCAGTCCGGGTTGCCACAGAGATGCACTCCTTTCGGCCCCTCCAGCATGGTGAGAAAACGGGCGTAATCCTCCCTCGCCCTCTCACTGGTATAGCCGGAAAAGGAACCGAAGATTATCTCCAACCCCGGCTCATCCAGCCAGACAAAAGCATTGGGATTTTTGGCCGTCAGTTCCCGGTACTGGACATTCACTTTGCGGGCCACGAAATCGAATAAGAGCTCCCGCACTTCTGGATGATAGATGATGGGCTTACGCTCCTCATCAGTGATTTTCAAGCCCATGCTGACCGGGCCAATAGCCTGGCCCCGAATAGCCTGGTAAGACTTTAAATCCCGGGCCAGAAAACGGCGGTAAACCACAGAATATTTTTCTGTCAAAGTAAAGTTATTTTCATCTTCTGTCAACAAAAGATAATTCTCCAGTTCATTATAAAAAGCTGGCAGACTGAAATTTACCCTCTGGTTCTGCTCGTCAATGCTGATGCCGGGAAAATGCTCGGTAATCTGTACATACATATCCTCATAGTAACTCACTTTAGGCAATTGCGGCCAGAACGGAATATCCAGGGACAAAGCCAGATCCAGAGCTTGTTCAATGTCGGTGTGGGGCATAATGCCCATTGCCGTTGTCGCTAAATCTCCCTTCAACACAAAAACCACCCCCACCATCATTATAGCAGATAGCAGGGAGTGGTCCTGTGTTTTACATCACATTACTGTTCCTTTTTGACAAAGGTGTCTTTGCCCTCGCACTGGGGACACTTTTTCGGCTTACAGCGCCCTTCCTTTTCATAACCGCACTGGGTGCACTGGAATACGGCCATCTTCGCTCACCTCCTTCTTAGAGAAAAGGGTTGCTGACCTTTTCTTCCCCAATGGTAGTCTGAGGCCCATGCCCGCAATATACCTCTGTCTCATCGGGCAGGGTCAGTAAACGGTTGCGGATGGACTGCAGCAGCTGGGTATAACTGCCGCCGGGAAAATCGGTGCGGCCGATACTGCCGGCAAAAAGGGTATCGCCGACGATCACAAAACCAGCCCCTTGTAAACAAATGCCTCCCGGGGTATGGCCCGGCGTATGCAGAACTTTCAACTCAATTTCCCCCAGGCGAAGGATATCCCCCTCTGCCAGGGTCCGGTCGGCTGGTTTGAGGGCCAGATTAAACCCCATCAGCAAGGATAGATTCCCGCGGCTGCTGGTCAGCATTTCCGCATCCAGGCTGTGGATTAGCACCTCGGCTCCTGTAGCTTCCCTTAACTGGTCATTGCCAGCCACATGGTCGTAATGCCCATGGGTATTAACGATATATTTCAGCTTCAACCCCTGTTTGTTCAGTTCCTGCAGAATCCGGGGGACATCCCCACCTGGATCCACAACCAGCGCTTCCCGGCTTTCCTTATCGCCGAGCAGATAAAAGTTGGCTCCCAACATACCCACGGGAAACCAGGTAAAAATCATTTCCTTTTCACCCTCCTTCTTTATTAATCATAACAAAAAACAAGGCCGCTTTCAAAATTCAGCGGCCTTGTCCATTATTACACAGTTTGTGGTTCAGCATTAGGGGTATTTGGGGCTTCATTTACAGTTTGTACCCTGTTTACAGTAGTTCCGCAGGCAGGACAGTGCTGCCAGTCAGCATTCAAGCCCTTTCCGCATTTTACACAATAAGCCCGGGCCTGATTGTTTTTAAAGAATACACTCTTGTTATCTCCCTCGGTGAGATACTTTTTCAAAAAGACTACCAGTCCCACTACTAATCCAACAATCAATAAAATGGCAAATAGGTATATGGCAAAATTGAAAATCCCTGTCAGCAATCCGGTAAAATCCCCGTTTTGCAAACCAAAACCTGATGCGTTGGTCTGCATGTGATTGGCCATGCCAGTCATAACACTTGGGTCATAAGGCATATGTCCCACACTGCCGGAAATGTTGAACTGCCCGTATACCGGCATGTGCCCCATGGGCATTTGTCCCGTCGCCATTTGATCCATTGGCATTGGCCCCATTGGCATTTGAGCCATCGGCATTGGCCCCATTGCCATTTGGTCCATTGGCATTTGTCCTTGGGACATAGAACCCATCATATCCATATCCATTCCCATGTTGTTCATAGAGCCACCAGAACCGCCCATTCCGCCCATCATCATCATCGTCCATTCCTCCTTTTACTTACTTCTATTTGACTTACATCATAGGCATGTTGGACATACCACTATTCATATTGGCTTTCATTTGCTCGTGTAATTGATGTAGCGTCTGCCGCATTTGCTGCATCTGCATTCTCATCATTTGCATGTTGTAGTACATAGCAGGTAACATATTATTGTAATATTCTGCTTGCCCCTGGTTCATCTGGAAGTGCTGTGGCATATTCCCCATATAATTGTGATTGGGATAACCTTCAAATGCCTGACCCTGGTACTGAACAACCGCAGCTCCCTGTTGCCCGTGTACCATTGCCGAACCGCCATGGGCGCTACTGTCACCACCTGATATGGCCTGGATTAGATTTAAGCCCAGAATACTGAAAACCAGACCTGCCAGGGAGACTACCGCCAATCTAAGCCACCTGTTATCCATATTCTCCAACACCTCCTTTCTCTAGTGCATTGGCATCTGGTAATAGTTATGCATTGGTCGACCATACGGCATATAATTCATATGCCCGCCTTGATTAATGAAACCCCAAGGGCCAAAAAACAGATCAAGGATAAGGTTTAAGATGATTATCGCAATGAAGGAAAACAAGGCTAATTTAAACCACTTGTTCATTGTTCTTCCCCCCCTCTTTGTTGTTTTCTATTGCCTGGCCGCAGCTGGGACAATATTCCCATTCGGCCAATAATTCCTTACCACACTGGAAACAGTCTTTTTTCAAACTTTCTTTACACCGGGGGCAAAAACGAAATTCTTCCGTTAAGCGTTCTCCGCATTTGGGGCATACCAATTGATTCCCCTTCATTTTGTCCACAAGCAGACTGAAATCGACAGTATTAAACTCGGCCAAATACTGTTTACCCCATTCGTACAATCCTGCCAGGACCCCTACCAGAACCAGTATCCATAAAATTTTGATTGTTAAATTGATCAAACCAAATAATAATCCTCCTATAGCTACACCTGTAGCCGCTGTTCCTGGTAAATATTCCCTATACGTTCCTGGAGTTGAAGATATCTGGGAAAAAATCAACCATAATAAAAGTACCCCACCCAACACAATTACTACATTTTTCCAGTTGGTGTTGTTTTCTTGTGGCTTACCCATCCCTGTCACCTGCCTTTCTGTAGAAAAGTCAGCAGTTCTTTACATTTGTCCTGTAGTCAAATGATGAATGAAATATCCAATTGCGCCTATGATCGCCAGGGAAACGACTACAATTGCAGCAATCATTCCCTTGTTGTTCATACCATTACCTCCTTTCTTCTCTTGCTCTAGTTTAATCCTAAAACAACGTTATGGAGTTTTTATGGAGAATGGGAAAAATCTGCGAAAAAAATTTTTTCCATCTGATTAAGCTGATTCTCCATAACTTCCAACTGCCAATCCATATTCGCAATAATAGCGCCATAATTAACCGGTTGCATTACGGGCGAAAAATTACTACTGTTGCCATGATTATGATTCTCCTGTCCTGCTCCAAGAGTTTGTAATACTCCTAACGAAAATACGCTCAAAAACAAAAACGCAGCTGAAATATAGGCAAGCCGTAACCATTGTGGCTGTTGCCCTTTAGAACGACCTGTTCTTTTTCCAGTTTCTGGTTCAGCCCAGACCAGCGTCCGGTCAATTGCCTTCAATGCCAGCAACCCCAGACCAATTACCATTACCACTATCATTAAATAAACATATAGATTTCCCACCTGAGCCAGGTTATACATATCCTTCACCCCGCTAAAACCAAAGTACTAACAACAAGACCACTCCACCGGCTAAAATAGGTACAAGCAAAAATATTGCCACAGTAGTCAAAAAAGCCATCCCTTCCAGCAATGATGTTAATAGATGGTGTCCGGATAAATTCCCCATACCGTGGTCTTCTGCTCCCTGCCTTAGTAAAATAGCTGGCGTGATTTGCCCGGCATGATGGACTTTCATCATCCCTCCCATACTCAGTCCCATACCGGTCATCTGTTCCGACAGGTTTTGCCGGTTAGCAAACAAACCGGCCAAAGTTAGAAAGCCAAATAAAATCACCAGAATCCAAAAACTCGATTTTTTATCCATTCTTTCGCACCCTCCTCATCTTGAGGATGGCCCCAATAAAGGCTCCGGCAAAAATCGCCGGGAATACCAGAGCTCCGGTTTTGGTCAACAAGGCACTGACAAAACCATGATTTTCTAAAGCCCAGCCCATGAGAGAGTTATGCATGGCACTCATCATGCCATGCATCCACCTCATCGTTTGTTCCTCCGTCGGTCCTGGACTAAAAAGGGATATAATCACTCCGGTCATGACAAAAAAATAAAAAGTAGCACTAAACCAAGCTAATAATTTATACCAGCTTTTTTTTAACATTTTATCCTTCCCCCAGTTCCAGCGGTAAACCGTGGGCCTTATCGTATATGTGCCAAATTATTACCGGCACTGAAATAAGGGTTAAAAGATCATGGATTACTACTGCAAAAGCAAGAGTAACATGAGAAAAACCTTCACAAACCCAAATCAAAATTCCGCTGAAGGCAAAAAGTAATGTTGATACCAGTACGAAAATACCCATCCCTGATTTTTTTACCACCAGCCAGGCAGTACTTCCCTGATAATGACCTGATAACTTGGTTACCTCAATGAAAACGGCGACTAGAGTCAGCAGTATAAATACTGCGGCCAGAGTCCGGTGTAAATAATCGGCCCAGGCCAGTTGATAATCCATCAACCAGCCAGTTTTAGCCCCCATCAACACCAGGCCGCTAATCAGCAATAAACCGAAGACAACTGCATACAACCAGTGCAGGAGAAAATCAAGCTTAATTTCTTTCACTTGCCGCCTCACTCCCACAATAGGGACAACAATTCCAGTGGTTCCCCAATTTCTGCCCACAATTTAGACACACCCTCCTGCTGTCCACCTGCCTAACTAATTGTTGCCACAGCGGTCCAGCCTGTTCTTTCAGCAAACTGTAAAACCCGTAAATAAACATTCCTACCAGAACAAGCATTAATAACTGGATAACAACGTTAATTATCCCTGTATATTTGACCATCATCTGATTGGGACCGAAGAGCAGGGAAAAGAGTAAATCAAAAAAGATTAATCCTAGTACCAGTACCAGCAAGACCCTTATGAGCTCATTATTTTTCAGTTCACTTAGCATCAGACATCACTCTTTCCTGCCTGCGCCTGGGGCTTAAGCAGGCTGTTAATAAACCCGACCAGGGAAGCAAAAATACCGAACAGAGATAAGAACAAGATTCCATAAATTACGTATACTACTGAATTGACGTTGAGTAAGTTAGCTAAACCACCCAATCCTCCTGTATGGCTGGCGTTCTGATGTCCGCTGGCCATCTGATTGTTAGATTGGGTATTGGGTTGGGTATTGGGCTGGATATTGGGCTGGGTACCGGGATATTGATATGGCACATAGTTCTGATAAGGTTGGACCGGATAAGGATATACTGGATAGTAATAGGATTGAGGCTGTTGCGGTTGAACCAGGTAGTAATTTACTCCGGCTTGCCGGGTTTGGTTTATATCCTGAGCCATTGCTTTTTGCGCTATATCCAGCAAAGTTAACCCCTGGGCCATCTTGTAAATACCGGTATGGATTTTCTCCATATCAACCCCATCACTTTTTTTCGTCTGTCCCCCATTCTTCTCCCCGGGCAAATCTCCCGCCTGTGGCTGGCTATCATACATTTGCCCACCTAAAATCAACTCTGCTCCCTGTTTAATAATTGAATTTGCTTCCTCCATTTTTTTCAAAGTATCTTCCGGAGCGGCGATTTCCTTAACAATAATCTTGGGGGTTTGTTCGCTGGCATCTTTTGGCTTTTCTTTCGGTATCTGTTCTTGCATCTGGTCCTGGTTCTGTTGCTGCGCTGCATTATGCCCATTGGAATTACCGTGATTGAACCCTACTAAAGCTCCTCCCACTGCGACAATTACTACCAAAACAACAATTAACGACCCCAAAATCCACTTTAATACCCTCATTCTTTTTTCCTCCTTTGTTTTTATTTATTGGGTATGGTTACAATAACTTCTGTCCCCTTCCCCACCTCACTGGTAACCTGTATTTTCCCTTGATGAGCCTCTACAATAGCCTTGACAATAGCCAAACCGATACCGGCACCTCCGGTAGAACGAGCGCGGGAAGCATCTGCTCGATATAAACGGTCAAAAATATAGGGTAGATCCTTTTTAGCAATACCTATACCGTTGTCATTTACAACGATGTGGCTCAAGCCGCCCCGTTGAAACACATTAATAAAAACCTCACCACCTTCCGGAGTATATTTCAAACTATTGGTTAATAAGTTAACAACAACTTGCCCAATTTTTTCCCGGTCAGCAATGATTTCACACGGCTGCCCGCTGAAAGTCAGGGCAATCTTTTTTTTATAGAAATCCCGTTGAAAATTAGTTATAATGTTATTTACCAAACTTGACAAATCAAACTTAACTTTATTGAGTTCTATCTGTCCGGTATCGTATTTATTAAGTTTTTCCAGATCATTTACCAGACTGGTCATTCTTAAAATTTCCTCATGACAGCTGATTAACCGTTCTCTGGTTGGCTCCCAAATCCCCTCTATTAAAGCCTCTAGATGACTTTGCAAGGTTGCTAAAGGTGTTCGCAGCTCATGGGCTATATCTGCAGTTAATCGCTTATTGCTTTCCTCCTGTTCTCGCAAATCCTCTTCCAGTTGTTTTATTGCATAGGCCAATTCTTTTATTTCACTGATTTTAGTATCGATCAATTTATCGCGAAAACTTTGCCGTCTTGACGCTATCTCTTTAGCCGCTTCTACTATTGCCCCTAATTGACGGCCCATTGTTTCAGAAATTCGGGTACTGAACAATAAAACCATCAAAAAAGAAATTCCAGCTATTACTAGCAACGATTTATTCAATGAATTTAAGAAAAGGATGTCATGTTCATTTAAAAAATAAGTATCATAATAACTAATTGTTAATTTCCCAATGGACAAATTATCCGGGCTTTTAAGCGGATATTCTTTAGTAATCAACGAAGGCTTGACAGTTTTAAAATATACCCCTGCCCGTGCCTGGATCTGTTCCAGCGTCTGCCGGTATGTTTGTGGATCAATCTGTTGCGGTGACCACAGGGTCTGACCCTGGCTATCTGTTAGAGTTATTAAATAACCTTTCGCCAACATTTCCTGACCTGATTTGCTGATTTGCTCCCGATTCCATTTACCATCCCTGTAAAATTCGGTAAATTCTTTTACAATTTTAAGATGTTCCTCACTCTGCAGTTCATGGATATAATTTAAAAAATGCTCGTTGATCAGCATGTGCGTGGCAAGGGTAACCAGAAAAATTGTCACTACCGCCAATGCACCATGGGTTAACAGCATCAACCAGCGCAAACGCAGAATTATCAGCCTCCTCCTCCGAATTTATAACCAAAGCCATGCACTGTTAAAATAAACTGAGGGTGTTTGCTGTCCTTTTCAATTTTCTGTCGAAGATTTTTGATATGAGTATCAATAGCACGTTCATTACCGGTGTAATCATAACCGAAAACCCTGATTACCAATTCATCCCGGCTAAAAACCCGTTGCGGGTTTTTACACATGGTTATCAAAATCTTGTATTCACTGGGAGTTAAATTTATATGTTTCCCCTCCACTTTAACTTCATGGGTAATTGTATCAATTTCTAAATAGCCATTGGCAAAAGTCAATTTATCTGACTTTATCTGCTCAGAGTCATCTGTCCTTCTTAATATTGCTCTCACCCGGGCCATTAATTCCTGGGGGCTGAAAGGTTTGACAATATAATCGTCTGCCCCTAATTCCAAGCCATTGATTCTGGATTCTACCTGACTTTTAGCAGTTAGCATAATAATGGGAACCCCGGATTTCTTTCTTATCTCCATACAAACTTTTTCACCACTGATATCAGGCAACATTAAATCCAAAATAATCAAGTCGGGATTAAATAATTGAAACCTCTTCAACGCCTGGCTCCCATCAAAGGCACAATCTACCTTATAACCTCCTTTTTGCAGGTAAGAGGTAATAACCTCAACAATTTTTTTCTCGTCATCTACTACCAGGATTTTCTTGGGAAACGCCAAATTTATCACCTCCTGTCGTAGTTTCAATTATTTTAGTGTAGCTAATTTCTTTCTACGATAATATTCAACAACAAATTTGTGTAGATTTTATGTAAAAACCGTGAAAAATTTGCGAACTAAGTCACTTTCTCTACACAGAATCTCCACATTCGACATGTAAAATGATGTCAAAAGGAGGTAATGCTATGCACAGGATAAACAGGCGCGATTTTTTAAGATATTCCGGCTTTGCAGGATTTTCTTTGCTCACAGGAGGAATCGGAGCTATCCTTGAAGGCTGTACCATTCACTCAACCAAAACACCGAAAAGTTTTGTCACCCCTTTGATTGTTCCTGACACCGCTGGACCTCTAGCTCTTTTTAAACCCGATTCTGAAACTTTTAAAATAGAAGCAGGTACAGCGAAATTAAAAATCGTCAATGAGAAAGAATCTTTATTAAATGTATATAAAATAAAACACCAGGAAAAAACTCTAATTAACCCAACAATATTGGTGCAAAAAGGCCAGGAACTCAGGGTCACCCTGGAGAACGGTCTATCCGAAGATACTATAATTCACTGGCATGGTTTAATGGTGGAAGATAAAATGGATGGTCATCCTGCTTATGCTATTAAACCTGGTGAAAGGTATGAGTATAAATTTAAAGTGAAAAATCGTGGTGGTACATACTGGTATCACCCTCATCCAGAAAACCTTACTGCAAAACAGGCATATAAAGGATTAGCGGGAATTCTACTGGTTGAAGATGAAGAGGAACTGCAGCTGCGTCAATCTCTGGAATTGGAACTGGGAAAAAACGACATACCTCTGGTAATCCAGGATAAGCGTTTTGACCAAGCAGGTAACATACTATATAACCCTGATGATATGGAAAAAATAATGGGTTTTCATGGAAACAAGGTTCTGGTAAACTTAACTTTAAATCCGCTCCTCAAAGTAGCCAAAAAATTTTATCGTTTCAGGATATTAAATGGTTCTAATGCCAGAATCTATTGTTTATCGTTGCATAGTGAACAGCGAAGGGATTTTATCCCTATCTACTTAATAGGAACTGATGGTGGTCTTCTTGATAAACCATACAAAATTAATAAATTTTTTATCTCTCCAGGGGAAAGAGCTGACATACTGGTTGATTTCACCTCATTCAATACCGGTGAGGAATTGTTTTTTAAAAGCCTGGCCTTCGACCCTATGGACAATGAAGATGCAGAAAACATGGATAATATGGGTATGCAACATGATTCATTAAAAGCAGGAGAAGAAATTAATATACTCAAAATTGTCATCAACCGGGAAACAGAAAAAACGTTTAAAATTCCCCAAAACTTATCTAGCCTAAAACCAATTAATATTAAGGATTCATTGACCAGAAAATTCAGGTTATCATTTATAGGTAAACAGTGGCAAATTAATGGTCAAACTTTTAATATATCGCAGTTTCCTGTAATTGTTAAGAAACACAGCAAAGAAATATGGGAAATTGCTAATGATAAAAAAAGCATGCCTCATCCGATGCATTTGCATGGTTTTATGTTTCAAGTTCTGCAGCGTTTGAATAGCCCGAAACAAGTACAGGACCTTGCTATTGACCAAAGTGGTCGAACCGCTATGGACCTGGGTTGGAAAGATACGGTTTTAATTTGGCCAGGGGAAACAGTAAGGATAGCCATCGACTTCACCCATGATTTCACCGGAGATCAGGTTTACCTGTTTCATTGCCATAATCTCGAACATGAAGATCTCGGCATGATGCTCAATCTAAAAGTTAAAGAATAAAAAACAAAAGCCCTCAACCCCTTCTTTCGGTACAGGTTGAGGGCGTAATTATCTTTAATTACCTCAAAGACAGTAGACTAAATTCTTCTTTTTCTACACTATCGGAATTCTTAACAAAACGTTTACTCAGTATTCTGGCATTCTTCCAGGCACCTAAAGCATTAAGCATAATGGGGTTTTCGGCAAATAGCAAAGGCACGGGCTCCAATAATTCCTTGATAATATCTTTATATAACAGCGAACCACCACCATATAAAATTAGTCCGGAAATATCCGGCAACTGGATGCCTGCAGCTGTCGCCTTGGAAATAAACTCTTCTATCAATTGTCTACCTTCCTGTTCTATGTACTGCCGACATATCTGATTGAATTCAGGTATTTCTTTGCCATAACATAGTAAATTTCCGTCACCAATAATAACACTATCTACTTTATGCCTTGGTATACTCACTTTATATTCAGTTTTTATGTAGTCTAAAATTCGGTTTGCGGGATCAATGGTCCCACGGTCAATCCCAAAAAAAGTACGCGGTTCCAGATTGTCCAGCACAGTTACGTCAGAGGTTAATGAGCCGATATCTAGCCCCAAAATCATCTTTTCCCCAAAACGGCTTGCCACTTGCTGTATAATTTCTCCTTCTTCATCATACATCAGTGCATTTAAAGCACAGAGACCTTCGGGCTGAATATCCACTTCCAATATATCAAATTCCACTTCCACTCCATTAAATATCGGATTTAAGAATTTAACTTTATGAGTTCCAAGCAAGGAATTACGCAAAATATTAATATTATCCTGTTGATTAGCAAAATATTCCTCGGTTGGTAGCATTGTGCCGAGAATTATTTCTTCTTTTATCTGCTTACAGTTGGGTTTCAGCAGCGAAACTGCAATCGCAGTCAAGAGGACAATTCTAGTTTGCAAATCTTTGGCCTTGCCCTTATGCCGGTCAGCAACAGTCCTCTCTTTTATGATACCTCTGTTAAAATTATAGGCCATTTTTCCGACGAAATATCTGCCCAGATTTTGCCCGGAGCTCAAGATTTCTACTTCCAGGAGGTTTAACGGGTTACGAGTATCATCATTTACAACTCTTCTGGCATGCCAGGGAGCCGATATATTTAATATACAAAATTCCCTTTTTGTAGGCCCGATAATTTTAAATGCATCATTACCCAAATCTGCACCCACGGTTAAATAATCCTTCATCGCTTCCACCCCTCAAGTTTAGTTTAGCTAAGGTAATTATACCTAATCCAAGTAAACCTATCAATATATTCTGGTTTATTTCCCATTATTCGACATTTATTCTGATAAATCGATTGGTTTCGCTTTTGACATTTACTTGCTTTGTATTTTATGATAACATTAGAATATTTTTTTCAGAGGTGAATCGTTTTGGCTGGTTCAATTGATACATGTGAAAAATGCGGGAAGCCTGTCAGAGAAGAATGGAACTACTGCCCTTTTTGTAAACATCAGCCAGTACTTACCCGCTGCCCGCATTGTCTAAAAAAAGTAAAACTGCGCTGGCAGTATTGTCCTTTTTGTCGCGCCAATATCAAGGGAAACCGCACGACTGCCACAATAAACGCAGAAGCTAATGCCTGGCTCCGAGCAATATTGGAATCCACTGTAGCCACGAAATAATGCCGGCAAAAAATTTGCCGGCATTTCCTATCTGCTTTTTTAAAATATGCGTTTACTGTCCAGCAACATGGTCACCGGGCCGTCATTGGCCAGCTCTACCAGCATTTCGGCCTGGAATTGGCCAGTCGCCACTTTTATCCCATGTTCTTCCAGCAAGGCCCTTACCCGCTCATAAAGGGCCAGAGCCTGTTCCGGTGGCGCCGCTTCAGTAAAACTGGGCCGCCGTCCTTTGCGGCAGTCGCCATAAAGGGTGAACTGGGACACCAGCAATACCTCTCCACCGCTATCCTTTACCGACAGGTTGAGTTTACCCTCCTGGTCGGGAAAAATGCGGAGATGGGCAATTTTCTCTGCCAGATAGCGGGCATCTTCCTCCCCATCGTCCTGCCCTACTCCTAATAACACCACCAAACCAGGTCCGATTTCCCCTATAACTTGACCGGCTACTGTTACCCGACCGTAACGGGCCCGTTGCACTACTGCCCTCATCCCTCTTCCTCCTATGCCCCTGGTGCGGTCCGCCGAATCTCATAAACATCCCGCACCTTGCGAATGCGATTGATGATATAATTTAGCTGTTCCAGCCCCTTGACCTCCAGGACCAGCTCAATGGCTGCCTGGTTATTGCGCAGGCTGCGGGCTGAAACGGAATTGGCCGAAATCTTTAGATCAGACAGTACAGCCATCACATCAGACAACAGTCCGGCCCGATCCATGGCTGCTATTTCCAGTTTGACCTGGTAATTATCAGTATATCCCTGTTCCCAGGTAACTTCAATAATTCGTTCTTTTTCCGTCTCCTGAAAATTAACCACATTATGACAGTCAGCCCGATGAACCGATACCCCTTTACCCCGGGTCACATAGCCTACGATAGGGTCGCCGGGTACAGGGCTACAGCAGCGGGCCAGGCGCACCAGCAGGTTGTCCATTCCCCATACCATGATGCCCTGGTTGGCCCGGCCTCCCCCTTTCCAGGGCTTCACCACATCCTGGGCCTCCTGCAGTTCACTGGCCGCGGTTTTGGGGCGCTGGGCTTTTTCCCGCTCCTCCTTGAGTTCCTTGATTTTGTTCAAAACCTGGACAGCCGTAAAAGTGCCATCCCCAACCGCAGCCAGCAAATCCTCTGGCGAGCTGACGGTAAACTTGCGGCAAATCTCCTGTAATCTCTCCTGTTTAATATCCTCCAGTTCCAGCCCCGCTTTGCGGGCCTCTTTTTCCAGCAGCTCCCGGCCGCGCAGAATATTCTCTTCCCTTTTCTCCCGCTTAAACCATTGTTTGATCCGGTTTTTGGCCTGGGGAGTCTGCACCAGCTGCAACCAGTCCCGGCTGGGAGCTGCCTGCCTGCTGGTAATAATTTCCACAATATCCCCGTTTTTTAACTTATAATCCAGGGGAACAATCTTGCCATTGACCTTGGCCCCTACACAGCGATGCCCCACATCGGTATGAATGCGATAAGCAAAATCAATGGGTACCGAACCGGCGGGCAGTTCTATTACATCCCCTTTGGGAGTAAAAACAAAAACCGATTCATCAAAAAGGTCAATTTTAAGGTTTTCAATAAACTCCTTGGCATCCCCCAGCTCCCGTTGCCACTCCAGAATCTGCCGCAGCCAGGTCAGTTTCTCATCCAGTTCTCCCGGTTCCTTGATACCCTCCTTATAACGCCAGTGGGCCGCAATCCCGTATTCGGCAGTACGGTGCATTTCCCAGGTGCGAATTTGCACTTCCAGGGGTTCGCCATTGGGCCCAATCACTGTGGTATGCAAGGACTGGTACATATTCTGCTTGGGCATGGCAATATAGTCTTTGAAACGGCCCGGCACCGGCGTCCAGAGGGTATGGACAATCCCCAGGGTGCCATAACAGTCCTTGACATTATCCACAATTACCCGCACAGCAATCAGGTCATAGATTTCCGACAGATCCTTCTGTTGTTGCCACATTTTCTTGTAGATCGAATAAAAATGCTTGGGCCGCCCGGAAATTTCAGCCCCAATCCCCACTGCCGCCAGTCGTTCCGACAATTCCTTTATTACCTGATTGATCAGGGCTTCCCGTTCAGTCCGCTTTTTGGCTATCCGCTCCACCAGTTCGTAGTACATCTCCGGTTCCAGGTAGCGAAGAGAAAGGTCCTCCAGTTCCCATTTGATGCGGAAAATCCCCAGGCGGTTGGCCAGGGGAGCATAAATATCCAGGGTTTCGGCAGCGATTTCCTTTTGCTTGCGGGGTGATTGAAACTTGAGAGTGCGCATATTGTGAAGGCGGTCAGCCAGCTTAATCAGAATTACCCGAATGTCTCTGGCCATAGCCAGCAACATTTTGCGCCAGTTTTCCGCCTGTTGCTCTTCCTTGGAGCGGTACTCAATCCGGCTCAGCTTGGTCACTCCATCTACCAGCAAAGCCACTTCATCCCCGAATTCCTGCCGGATCTCCTCCAGGGTCACCTCGGTGTCTTCTACCACATCATGCAATAAAGCAGCCGCAATGGTTACCAGATCCAATTCAAGCTGGGCCAGGATATAGGCTACTGCCAGGGGATGGGAAATGTAGGGTTCCCCTGACTGTCGTACCTGGCCAGCATGGGCTGCCGCCGCTTTTTGATAAGCCTTTTCCACCAGACTCAAATCGGCCTGGGGGTTAAAATTGCGGATTTTCCGCACCAGGTCCTGCCAGCATTTGGTTTTATCCGCCATCTCCCATCCCCTCCTTTCCTGGCAGTTACTCTGCATTTAGTACTGGACCAGGGAAAAAACCTCTTTATCCCCCAGTTGTTTGCGCCCTTCCAGATAAGTAAGTTCAATCAGGAAGGCCAGCCCTACTACCTGCCCTCCCAGTTTTTCCACCAGTTCCACCGCTGCCCGGGTAGTACCACCGGTGGCCAGCAGGTCATCAACCAGTAAAATTCTTTGACCTGGCTGAATGGCATCCAGATGGATTTCCAGGGCATCTTTACCATATTCCAGCCCGTATTCCATTTTCGCAGTTTCAGCCGGCAATTTGCCGGGTTTACGTAAAGGAACGAATCCACAGCCCAGTTCATAGGCTACCGGGGTGCCGATAACAAAGCCGCGGGCCTCCGGGCCTACTACCAGATCGATTTTTTCATCCCGGAAACGGTTGGCGATTTCCTGAACCGCAGCCCTTAGGGCCTGTCCATCTCTGAGCAGAGTAGTAATGTCCTTAAAACGAATACCCGGTTTAGGGAAATCAGGAATGATGCGAATTTTATCTTTAAAATTCACTTTAGTGCCTCCTTCAGCCAGTTTTCAAAATCATTATAATGCCAGGACCTCAGTTTTTGCAACCAGCAATCCAGCTCCTGTCGCCGCTGTTGACACTCAAGATACAAAGGCGATGCAGTCAGATCTTTTTTGCGGGCAGGCAGGGGTTTTTTGCGCAGCTGCCAGTACAGGCCCTCGCGCCGTAACTCCACCAGGTCCAGTTCGGCAAAAATCCGCCAGGCCATTTGCCAGCCAGGTGCAGGAGCCAGATCAGAATAAAATTCCGGCGTCTCCCGGTAGTAATTGGCCAGTCGTTCCCGGTCAGGCCAGTGTTCCTCTGCCAGTCTGCTCAGTTCCTCCAGCTCCCTGGTGCCATAAAGGAGCCAGAGCGGCCGCCCCGGGACCAGACTGGCCAACCAGAGAGCCAATTCCGGCGTAGCAGGCGGATCATAAAAGAGTACACCAGCCCAATCCTTTCCCTGTAATCGCTGGTCCGGCCGGGACACAAAACCGATATCTTCCAGGGAGCGATTCCGAAGCAACTGCTGCAAAAACTCCCCTTTCGCCGGGTCAGTAACATACACCAGCCAGGGCCCCCTCCCCTCCGGCAAGTTAGCCAAAAAGGCTGGCCGATCGGCACACTGACGCTGGTCATTCACCTGCCAGTTCCCCTGTCCTCCTAATGAAGGAAGCACCGGCTGCCAGAAGGGAGAGCTTTGATAGGGGTTGTCTCCCCGCCAGCTATTTTTCAGATCCTTAACCTGGGCCTGGACCAGCCGCTGCCCATTCCATTCATTTATATCAGGCACAAAAGCAATGTCCAGGCAGCCACTGCCAGCGGCAATTTCCCTTACCATATGGCCCAGTTGCCAGGCTACTGCCTGTTGTCGCTTTGCGCCTGGCCCTTCTAACCACAAACGCAGATGACTGCCTTCTCGCCCGATGGCCCGGACCTCCAGTACTCGCCCTTTGCGCAAAGCCAGGACCGGGATAGGGTTACCATAGCCATAGGGTTCTAACTGAGCCAGTTCCTGTACCAGCTCCTCCGTCACCTGTCCCCAGGCCACTTCCCCTTCAACAAGCAAGTCAGGCACCAGGTCCATTTCCGTTAGCCAGGTATTGGCCAGTTCATTCAGCTGTTCCCGCAAGCGGGGGATCTGATTCCGGTTCAGGCTTAGACCAGCAGCCATCGGGTGTCCGCCAAATTTTGTCAGCAAATCCCGGCACTGGCTCAAAGCTGAAAACAGGTTAAATCCGGGAATGCTGCGCCCCGAGCCTTTGGCTTCATCTCCCTCTAATCCCAGTAACAGTGTGGGGCGATAATATCTTTCCACCAGCCGGGAGGCAGCTATTCCCAGTACTCCATGATGCCAGTCCGTTTGAGCCAGCACCAGTACCCTGTCCCTGGCCAGGCAACCCTCCTCTTCTACCAGGCGGCAGGCAGCCTGGACAATCTGGTTTTCAATCTGCTGCCGTTCCCGGTTGGTCCGGTCCAGCAGACTGGCCATTTCCAGCGCTTCACTTACCTTTTCTGTTATCAATAAACGCACCGCCATCTCCGCCGAACTAAGGCGCCCGGCTGCATTGAGCCGCGGCCCAATCTGAAAGGCCAGCTGTTGAGCTGTAAGTCCCACTGGCTCAATCCCTGCCACCTGGCAGAGAGCCACCAACCCCGGCCGGGGCGAGTGACGCATGCGTTCCAGACCGGCTTTTACCAGCAACCGATTCTCTCCGTGCAAAGGAACCAGATCAGCTACAGTACCGATAGCGGCCAAATCCAGCAAGGCCAGAGCCTTTTCCCCCAGCAAGGCCTGTGCTAGTTTGAAAGCAATCCCCGCACCGCATAAATCCGGCCAGGGATAATGATTATCCGGTCGTTTGGGATTGACCACCGCTTCTGCTGGCGGTAGCTCCCCCTGTAATTCATGGTGATCGGTAACGATCACTTTCATTCCCAGTTCCCTGGCCCGTACTACCTCCTGGAAAGAGGCTATCCCGCAGTCCACTGTGATCAGCAGCCTGGTGCCCTTTTGCGCCAGCTGTTCCACCGCTGCCAGATTCAACCCATATCCTTCCGTAAACCGGTTGGGCAAATAGTAGTCTACCCTCTCCCCGGCCAGAGGCTTTAAGGCCAGATAGAGCAAAGCGGTTGCTGTTACACCGTCGGCATCATAGTCACCGTAAATGGTGATTTTCTCCTGTCTCTGTAAAGCCTGTTGCAAAATCTCCAGGGCCTTTTCCAGATCAGGTAATTCCAGCGGATTGCCCAGATCGGCAATACTCCCACGCAAGAACAGGTGAGCTGAGGTTAGATCAGTTATGCCCCGGTTCAGCAGGATTCCGGCCAGCAAAGGGGAGATCCCCAGCTGCTGAGCCAGAATTCGGGCCCGGTCAGGATCGGGCCGGGCAAGACGCCAGCGTTTATGCACACTCTCCCCACCTTTATCTCAATCTTGTCTCCCTTCCAGCTCACAGTCATCACAATCAAAACAGCGGGTAGAGCCGTGGGTACAGGGCTCCACATGGATAACGGCATGGGTATTGGGCAATACCTCCTGAATCCGCTGTTCCAGATGGTCGGTAATTTCATGCACCCGGCTAATAGACCAGCTCTGAGGCACTACCAGATGCAAATCCACAAACCGCTCTGAGCCAGCTTTGCGGCTGCGCAGCTGGTGGTACTCCAGGTAATAGTCCCGGTGTTTTTCCAGAATCTCAATGATTTTGTGCTCCTCCTCTTCCGGTAAGCGCGTATCAATAATATCCACAAAGGCTTCTTTAGTCAGATCCCAGGCCGCTTTCAAAATCAGCAGGGCGACGATAATCGCGACCACAGCATCCAGCCAGGCCCAACCCGTTACAGCCATCAGCCCCAGACCGAGCAACACCCCGGCGGAAGTATAAACATCAGTACGCAGATGCCAGGCATCCGCTGCCAGGGCAACGGAATCGGTCTCCCGCGCCACCTTGAATAAATGGGCTGATATCAGCCAGTTTACTCCTGCCGAAAAGGCCATAACCAGCGCTCCCAGCCCCAGCTTTTCCACCTCACCCCCCCGGAACAGCCGGAGTACAGCTTCATAGATTATATACAGAGCAGCGGCAAAAATCAGGACCGCTTCAATAGTCCCGGAGACATTTTCCAGCTTGCCATGTCCATAGGGATGCTGTTCATCCGGGGGTTTATTGGCTTTTTTAATGGAAAAGTAGGCAATCCCAGCTGCCGCCAGGTCCAAACCACTGTGAATGGCTTCTGAAATAACGGCTACCGATCCCATCCAAAGTCCAACTGCCAGTTTTGCCAGCACCAGCAAACTATTGGACAAAACCGAAAGTCGGGCAGCCTGTAATTTGGCTAATCCGGCTCCACCGGCCATAATATCCCCTCCGATATTGCAAAATAAAAGCCGCGGGTGCCCGCTGTACCAGGCCCGCAGCCATATAGGCTCACTATTATTTTACATGCTTTCAACCCTCTTATGCAAGCTATGCTTTTTTAGCATAGCGGCGCAGATCAAACCAGAGGGGGCTGGCCGTACAGATGGAGGAGTATGTCCCACTTAAAACCCCAATCAACATGGCCAGAACGAAATTGTATATGGTTTCCCCGCCAAAGACCAGCAAAGCCACCAGCACGAATACCACAGTCAGAACGGTATTGATGGTCCGGCCAAAGGTCTGATAAATACTGGAATTGATTACATCCTCTACTTCCTGATCCTTGCGGCGTTTCAAAAGATTTTCCCGAATTCGGTCAAAAATGACAATAGTATCATTTATACTGTAACCGATGATAGTCAAAATCGCTGCTACAAAGGCACTATCCACTTCCAGCTGTAACAGGGAAAATACCCCAATTACCACCAGCACATCATGAAGCAGGGCAGCAATGGCACTGAGTCCAGACCAGAATTCAAAGCGCCAGCTGATATAAATGATCATCAATACAATCGCAATCCCCAGGGCCAGCAGGGCATTGCGCAGCAATTCCTTACCGATCACCGGCCCTACCTTGTCTTCCCGGCGCAGGTTAAAGTCACCGGTCTTTTCCCTGATAGCCTTTAGCACCTCATCTCTATCCTTTTCCGCTAAAGCTACTGTCCGAATCAGAATCCGATTCCCTTCGGCAGCCTGAATCCCGGCATTGCCCAGGCCTTTTTCCTTCAGAGCTGCCCTAACCTGTTCAATGGCCGGCACTTGCTTGTATTCCAGTTCCAGCAAAGTCCCGCCGGTAAAATCTATCCCCAGATTCAATCCCTGCCAGACCAGGGATACCAGACCTGGAACGATAATCAGCAATGAAATGATATACCAGACCAGGCGAGTTTTGACAAAATGCACGCGCACACTACTGCACCTCCTAAGCCCCGAATAGTTTGCTGTTCTTAACTCCGGCATCGGCAATCAGCCGCAACATCCAGCGGGTGAAAGAAATAGCGGTAAACATACTGGCCACAATCCCCAGGGCCAGGGTGACCGCAAACCCGCGAATGGAAGCTGTGCCCAGGAAATAGAGGACAGCAGCAGCAATCAAAGTAGTAACATTGGCATCCAGAACGGTGGTAAAGGCCCGATTAAATCCGGCCTCAATGGCCGTCCGGACGGTTTTGCCCGCCCGCAGTTCCTCCTTAATGCGTTCATAAATGATAATATTGGTATCCACCGCCATACCCAGCGAAAGGAGGAAACCGGCAATACCCGGCAGAGTCAGGGTAGCATTGAGAGCTGCCAGCAATCCTAATACCAGGAAGGCATAGACCACCAGGGCAAAATCCGCCACCAGCCCCGGTAGACGATAGAACAGAATCATAAAGACCAGAATAGCCACCAGGCCAATTTCCCCGGCCAGTATGGATTTATTGAGAGAATCCGCCCCCAGAGTGGGCCCTACTACCCGTTTTTCGACAAATTCCAGATCCAGTGGCAGCGCTCCGGCCCGCAGGAGTTTGGCAATATTCTCAGCTTCTTCCACAGTACGATTACCGGTAATGCGGGCCTGCCCATTGGTAATGGGCTCCTTTACGACCGGATTGGTCAGCAACTGCTCGTCCAGATAGATGGCAATGGGCTTGCCCACATTTTTGGTAGTAATCTCAGCAAATTTCCTGGCTCCCTCAGAAGTAAAGGTTAAGCTGATTTCGGGCTGGTTAGTATAGGGGTCAATCCCTGTTTGCGCAGTTTTCAGGTCTTCTCCTGTCAAAACTGTTTTCCCGTCAGCAGTTTTAAAGCGTAAAACAGCAGTTTTACCGATCAGGCGAATGGCTTCTTCCGGATCCTTTAAACCGGCCAATTCTACGATAATCCGGTCCCGACCTTCTGGCTGGATTACCGGTTCCCTGACCCCGGTTTCATTGACCCGCCGGTGTAAAACCTCAATCGTCCGGGCAATAGCATCCTGAGTCACAGCAGTTTCCTTGGTAGCCTTAGCCTGTAGCACCACATGGACGCCACCCTGCAAATCCAAACCCAGGTTGATGTACTTAGTAATCAGTCCAAAGCTGCCGGCCATGACCGCACTTAACAGCAGGACTGTTACTACCAGTGTAATCAGGCTTTTCTTGCGCATGCTAGCTCATAATCCTCCTCATTCTAAGTTTCCCTGTCCATTATAGTCCTTGATGGCACAAAGTGTCAATTCTCTACAGCAATTTCACCCCATTGATAATCAACTCAAACTGGCATTTGAGAAAATCGGCGGCACGGCGACATAAAACCATGCGGGTGAGGAAAATCTCGAAATATTCCAGAACTGGACAGATTTCAGTATCAATGGTCAATTCCAGACTGATCGTCTTGTTTTCTGCATTTACTCGTAAAAAGGAGTGTTCTACCGCATAGTTTACCCGGTCATGGATATCAAAAGTGGCAAAATCCTGATTGCGTACCCGGCTGCGGTGCACATCGGATTTGTCCGCCAGGATAACAGCCGCTGCCACCGGATTAACCGGTATTCCTCGTTGTTCATCATGGTTCCCGATAGCGGCAATCACCAGAGCGATTTCCTCCGGTTCCATACCCAGTTCCCGCAAAATGGGCAGAGCCAGAGTAGCTGCCAGTTCAGCATGGTAATGGCGATTGACTACATTGCCAATATCATGAATATAGCCGGCGATAGCTGCCAGCTCACAAAGGCGCTCCTCATATCCCAAACGTTCCAGTATATTTCTGGCAATAGCCGAAACCAGATGGACATGCCGGTAGCCATGTTCAGTAAAACCCAGCACACCCAGGTGCTCATTGCCTTTACGAATAAAAGCATCGACAAGTGGATGTTTTTTTACATCTTCCAGCTTAACTGTCACGCTGTTGCCCCTCCTCCAAAAAGCTCAATGCTACTGCCAGAACCTGTTCCTCTGTCATAGCATCGGTATTTATGTACAGGTCACAGTTTTCCCGGGCATGTCTCAGCCGGTGCTTTTGCTCTTTCAGCCTTTCTTCACCCCAGGCTACCTGGCGTCGCTGTTTTATGACAGCCAGAGATGCATCAAGATAGATCAGCACATCCGGCTTGGTCAGTTGCCACATAGTGGGGCTAATAGAATGTTCCTGCGCTACGGTATGGGCATGATAGCCCCGGGCTTTCAGACCCTGTACCAGTGTGGACTTGCCTGCCCCACAGGGCCCGGCCACCACGATCAGCCGCTCTTTTCCCATACCTATCGCCTCCTTACTGGCACTATCGGACGGGGAAGGACAAATCCAGGGTGCGCCATTCTTTTTCAGGAACTTCCCCTACAGTCAATACCACTACTGACATATCATCGGCCGGCCGGCCCTGATCCAGTTCTTCCATCTGGGTAAGCAAATGTTCGGCAATTAAAGAAGCATCAACAGGCTCATAACCCCGTAAAAAATGAAGAAAATCCTCACCATCCCAGCCCTGGCCGGTACGCTTGCCTGCCTCCCACACCCCATCAGTGAAGGCCAGTACAATCAACCCGGCTACCAGCGGCAGCTCGGTTATTTCCGGTTTCATGGTCCGCTGTACTCCAATGGGAGCGACATCCCTGCCCAGAATCCGCCCTCCATCGGGGCCGCTGATCACTACCGGACAATGGCTGTTACGGGAAACCAGCAAAGAACGGGTTTGCAAATCTGCTGAAATTAAGGTCAGTTCCGCTGAAACCCGACCATGTTTAACCGCATATAAAAAGTCATGAACCGCCCGGGCCACCGCGCCATCTCGTACTCCTTCGGACAGGAGGGTAACGGCTTTGGTCACCACCAGATTGCTGGTACCTTTGGCTGCCCAGCCACTCCCCTGCCCATCAGCCATGATCACCGATAGCCCACCTTTGGCCCGTTCGACAACTTCCACACTATCCCCGCTTTCCCGGGACGCATATTTGGGCCGCTTGCGCACCGCTATGCGAACTTCCAGCACTAGCCTTCCCCTCCATTGTGAGTGATTGTCCCTTATGTTATTCGTGATTATAATAGAAAATCCTGTCTGCAATAAGCCCGAAAATACCAGAAAAAAAAGGGGGATATTATTTTTATCCCCCGAACTCCGCTGTTTTTTGCATTTTTTCCGTTTTTCCCTTTTGATTCAGCCCTAATGTAAAGGCGAGAATAGTATCAATTTTGGCCATATCCTCCTCACTGAGGCTGCCAATAAAATTAGCTGGTGTAAAATGTCGTCGACTGAGGGTGCGTATCTGCAAGCAAAGAGCAACACATTCTTTGTTGAGCCCATTTTGACCACCAGGGGTGATAGGAGCGGAAAAAAGTATATTTTTCAGGCGACTGTTAGCACTTAAAGGAATAACAGTGATGGTGGGACTGAACTTATTGGCGATTTCCCCTTGAATCACCACCACCCTATGACAACCCCGGGGTAATGTCTGTTCAACCCCTAGCGGTAACTGAAACACATCACCGCGTCTAGGTTGGAAAACTTCTTCCAGCCTTACCAATACTACCATTCCTCCTTTCCAGCCACAGATCCCAGGCTCTGCTAGCCTCCCGGTCCAGAGCTTCCCACAAGCCCAGTTTCTTCAACCACAGCCCAGTACCTGAACACCAGCTCTGCCAGATCAGCCAGGATTTTGAATGCCGAATATAATACCGCTTGGAAGGGGGGTGTTTTAAAACCAGTCTACGCCCGCGTTCTGCTGTCCAGTATTGGCCGCCAGGACCGGTAACCGGCTGAAACCAGGTCAACAGACGTCGAAACCCGCCTTTAAACCAGTTCATCACTTCGTCATATTTAGTCACTTCTCTCATCCCCCTTGAATTTTGTCGTTTAATGAAAATATCTACCGATTTCGTAATATTTCTTTGAAAATCTCTTGTTTTTATTATTAGACGCTTGACTGAATTTTCCTGCTAATTTTTTAAAATTTTTTGTTAGACCAAAAACAAAAACCCGGCTCCGAGTGAAACCGGGTTTCTCCATTTTATTCCTTTTCTTCCCCTTCTTTATAGGCAATGGCGCTTTTGAGAATTTCAATCTCCACTTTATCCGCCACTTTCAGCATGACGGTTTTTTCCTTGACCCGCATAATGGTACCACAAATACCACCAATGGTTACCACTTTATCCTTTGGTTGCAAACTTTCCAGCAGCTGTTTCTTCTGTTTGGCCTGTTTTTGCTGGGGACGGATTAAAAGAAAATAGAAAAGCACAAAAAACAGCACCAGGGAACCAATATTCATCAATTGAGCCTGATTCAATGACTTTACCTCCCTTTTTTCATGTTGTCCAATATAATTCGCTACACTTGCGGTTATTCCTCCTGGTCGCCTTCATATTTAGCCATAAACTGGCGTTTAAATTCCACAAACCTGTCTTCCAGAATGGCCTGCCGGATTCCCTCCATCAGCCGCAGGAGGAAATAGAGGTTATGAATGGTGGCCAGCCGCAAGGCCAGAACCTCTTCTGCCTTAAAGAGGTGGCGCAAATAGGCCCGGCTGTAATTGCGGCAAGTATAGCAATCACATTCAGGGTCCAGGGGTGAAAAATCCCGGGCATAGGCGGCATTGCGAATCACCACTTTGCCTCGACTGGTCAGGCAAGTACCATTTCTGGCAATTCGGGTGGGCAATACGCAATCAAACATGTCTACTCCCAGGGCCACCCCTTCCAGTAAGCAATCGGGTGAGCCTACTCCCATCAGATAGCGGGGCTTGTCCTTGGGCAACAGGGGTACTGTATAGTCCAGCACCTCATACATCAAGGGTTTAGGCTCTCCTACCGATAATCCGCCAATGGCATAGCCGGGAAAATCAATTTCCACAATCTCCGCCGCACTTTGTTCCCGCAAATCCCGATAGGTAACCCCCTGAACTATCCCAAACAGGGCCTGATCTTCTTTATGATGAGCGGCTTTACAGCGTTTGGCCCAGCGGGTAGTGCGCTCCATCGCTGCCCTGGCATATTCATAACTGCTGGGATAAGGAGCGCATTCATCAAAGGCCATGGCAATGGTGGAACCCAGGGCCATTTCAATTTCCATCACCTTTTCCGGGCTCAGAAAATGGCTACTGCCATCCAGATGGCTTTTAAAAGTCACCCCCTCTTCTGTTATATTACGCAAAGGTCCTAAACTGAAAACCTGAAAACCCCCGCTGTCGGTCAGAATCGGGCGGTCCCAGTGCATAAACCGGTGTAATCCCCCGGCTTCTTTAATTAACTCGTGGCCGGGGCGCAGATAGAGATGGTAGGTGTTGGCTAGAATGATCTGGGCCCCAATTTCCTTGAGCTCCTCGGGCGTCATGGTTTTGACAGTTGCCTGAGTGCCTACCGGCATGAAAACCGGGGTATCAATTACCCCATGGGGGGTGTGCAGGCGTCCGACCCGGGCTTTGGTCTCCTTGCATTCCTTGATCAGTTCATAACGTACCGGCATATGTTAATCCTCCTCAAATGATCAGCATGGCATCCCCAAAACTGAAAAAGCGATACCTTTCCCTTACAGCCTCCTCATAAGCTGCCAGAATCCGTTCCCTTCCTACCAGGGCAGCTACCAGCATTAATAAGGTGGATTTGGGCAAATGGAAATTGGTAATCAGGCCATCGATCATCTTAAACTGATAACCGGGATAGATAAAAATATCAGTCCAGCCTTCCCCGGCCTGGACCTGTCCCGGAGCCACTGCCGCTGTTTCCAGCACCCGGGTGGAGGTAGTGCCTACCGCAATTACCCGCCTCCCTTCGGCTTTGGCCCGGTTTAAAACCTGAGCCGCTTCTGCAGAAAGGCGGTAGTATTCAGCATGCATCTGATGTTCCTCAATCTTCTCCACCTTTACCGGACGGAAAGTACCCAGGCCTACATGGAGCAGGACTTTGACAATTTCTATTCCCCGCTCCTGCAATTCCGCCAGCAGGCGCGGCGTAAAATGCAAGCCGGCAGTAGGAGCCGCTGCTGAACCCTCTTCCCGGGCGTATACTGTTTGATAGCGCTCCCGGTCTGGCAGCTTTTCCCGAATATAGGGAGGTAAAGGCATTTCCCCCAGCCGGTCCAGCAGTTCCTCCCAGACGCCCCGATAGACAAACCGCAGAATTCTGCCCCCTGCCGGAGTAACATCCTCCACTTCGGCTTCCAGCAAACCGTCACCAAATTGCAGCCAGGTGCCCGGTCGTGCCCTTTTGCCGGGTTTCAGCAATACTTCCCAGCGATCCTTGTCAATTCTGTGCAGTAAAACTACCTCAATTCGAGCACCAGTACCCTTTTTTTCGCCAAACAGGCGAGCCGGAATTACGCGAGTTTCATTGACGACCAGGACATCCCCGGCCCGCAAGTATTCCGGCAGTTGATAAAAGTAACGATGTTCCAGGCGCTTCTCCTGGCGAAAAAGCACCAGAAGACGCGAATGGTCCCGCGGTTCCACTGGCTGCTGGGCAATCAATTCTTCCGGTAGAAAAAAATCAAAATCACTGACACGCATTTAAACCCCTCATCCCTTTAATATACACATGGTAGATTATACCCATTAAGTCGAAAAATATCAATGAAAAAAGAAGGCAGAATAACTGCCTTCTTACTGAGACTGGTTATAATCGCCCACCAGCTGGGCACCCGTATAGTAAAATTGCAGAATCTGTTTATAGGTCTGACCGTTTTCCGCCCGGCCCTTGGCCCCGTACTGGGACATCCCCAGTCCATGACCCCAGCCTTCTGAGGTAAAGGTAACGGATTGCAGCTCCTGGGTTACAGGGTCCTTGACCAGAGTCATGGATTTGGCCCGGGCTTTTAAACCAAAGGTGGTCCTAACCCTGTCGGCGTTTTTGAGGATCACTTCCAGCGGGTTGCCATTTTTGTCCTTACCAGTTATGCGCAAAATTTGTATACGCTGGCCTACAGTGGTCAGTTTGTCCACTATTAAGTCAGTAACATCCCCAAAATTATAGCCTTTAAGATTAAGTTGAGTGATTAAACCCGCCTTATCATAGGTCACAGTATTTTTCGGGTCACTCCGATAATGCCAGTCATTATAATCAAAGGGGTCGACTTTACCCCGCAGGTAAGCTACTGTCGAAGACCATACCTCCTCGCTGTTTTCAGTAGCACCACCATTGCTGGAATGGAAAACAGCGTCAATAGGCTGGCCATTATAGACCAGTACCTCACCCCGGGTCTGATCCACCGCACTGCTGCTACTGCCCCTTTCTTTGTCATACCCGCCATAAACCTGGCTGGCATCAGTAGGCAGAACGTTATATTCCGCCAGCGGATTAGCTTTGATCTGCCGCAGGGCATAGGTGCGGGCCGCTACCGCCTGAGCTTTCAGGGCTTCCATATGCCAGGAAGTGGGCATTTCCGATGGTACCACCCCGTAGAGATATTCCTCCATCGGTAAAACATTGATGATATTAAAAGCGGTTTCTGAGCGGGGGATTAAGCGGAAATTGCCGCGATATCTTTTGCCATTAAAACCGATTAAAGGCGGATTGTTCAACTGAGTCGACTGGCGCTGAAACTCCAGGGGCCCCACGAAGGTACCTGCAGGCGTACCATCTACTGTCAGGGCCAGGCCTTTGGCCGCCCTCGGCTTAGCCTGAGCATCCACCATGAAGTAGTCCTTTGGCAAGGCCTGCACAGTGCCTCCAGCTCCTACCCCATAAAGTCCAGTGCTATCAGCAGGCAGAGTAGTAACCGCTCCCTCACCATTTAACACATAGATGTCCCCGCCATTATCCGGGCTGACATCTACCTGTACGCCATCACTATTATTCACTGTAGCCACTACCGCCCCGGTTTTGTTATCCACCACTTGATAAGGGCCGTAGATTTTGTCAGAATAGCTGCTGGCATCAATTTTCAAGGCCACCTTGATAATCGGCTGAGCCGCTGCCAGAATCGGGGCCGGTGCAGTCAGATAGCCCAGCATCAATACGATGAGGATGAGGGTCCCGATTTTTTTCTTCATTGTTCTCTCCTCCCCCGTTCTCTTAAAAAGAAAATTCGACAGAAAAAGGGAAAGTTCCTGCTGGTAAAAAAGAAAAATACCTGTCCCAAGCGCATAATAGACCTGAGACAGGTATTTTTTCAGTTATTATCAGTCTTCTGCTGCTGTGTTTGCGTCTCTCCTGAAGTGGAAGGAGTAGCGGTTCCCCCTTCTCCCCCTAGAGAAAGGTCAATTTCAGTAATGAAAACAATCCCCTGATCCTCCGGCTGGGCGACTGCCGGCTTGGTCGGATTAGCAGGTGCAGGTTGGCTGGTCTGCGGCTTACCGGAATTAGTTGTGGCCGGTTTTACCGTTACCGCAGGTTTTTGCTCTTTGGTAGATTGCCCCTGCTGTTTAGTGCTGTTCCTGGAAACAGATTTAGTCTCTGTCTGCACCCTGGCTTCGGATTTTACCGTTTGCTGCTTCTCGCCTTTAGCCACAGCAGTCGTAGCAGGTTTTACCGTTTCCTGTTCCTGCCGGTTTTTCTTTTCCTCAATATTCTGGACCAGCTTACCTAAGGACAATCCCTGGCCGGCAGCAATCTGTACTGCCTGGGGCACTGTAACCACCGTCTTCAGAGCCACCTGCAGTTGCTGGCGCTCCAGAAACTGTTTGGTCTGCTGCCTTAAAAGAGCTGCAATCTGGGCTGCCTTAGCCTCGCCCTGACGGGAAGCCACCGCCAGGATAATCTGGGGCGAACCGTTTTTACCCAGATAGCCCGCCGCTTCTGCTGCCCTGGTCAGGCGATTGACCGCTTCTGCTGCCGCCAGACCATGAATGGGCGTACTGGCCAGCAGCTCTTTAGCCTCCTGGTTCAATCCTTGTTCTTCCACTACCCGGTTCTGGTCATCCAGCCCCAGCTGAAAGCTGGGATTGATGTCCAGAGAAAGGTAAGTAACTACAGGGCCCAGGTTCGGTTGATTCCACTGCTGCCAGAAGGGCAGAAGAGCCAGTACCAGAAAGACAGCTGCCACCGCCCCCAGCCAGTGTCGCCAGGAGGTGAAAACTGCCACTTTTTCTGGCCCTAATTCAATTTCCTCACCAATCTCCACCGGTTTATGCAGGCGAATAGTGCGGAATTCGCCACCGGGGCCCAGGACAATGGCCTGCTTGCCCTCGATTTCCAGCACCACGCCTTTGTTCTTTTTCATCGCAGGTCACCACTTTCCTCACTGCACATATTCTTTCAGATAGGAAAAATCATAAATCAAAATGAGGGCGATGGCTATTATGTACTTGCGTTGCCGTTCCAGAGTCTTGCGGCTGACCTCTACCAGCTCTGTCAACTCTTTCAAGGGCAATTCGCCCCGATTGAGCAGGTGCTGACGCAGTTCCGGCCGCTCTGCCACCAGCCGAGCAGCAGCCAGGGCATTGGCTCTGGCATCGGCGTGTTTGGGACAAATTTCCGGCAGCTCCCGGAAACTGATCTGAAAGCGGGCCAGCAACTTGCTATAGGCTACAATCTCCTCCCGGCGTTCCAGGCGTTCCTGTTCCAGCTGATGCTGTAGCATCGCCTGGTGCATGGTCATGCGTTCAGCTACTACCAGGCCATCTTCCTCTTCCTGGCCCAGACCCGACAGAGGGATTACCTTATTCCCGCGCTGTTCTTTGCGGTAATAGTCAATTAACCGCCGTTTAATTACTGTTTCAGCAAAGGCAAGAAAGCTACCGCTCTTCTGGGGGTCATAACTGTTAATGGCCTCATCAAAGGCCATTAAGCCGATACTGATTTCCTCATCCTGGCCCTGTTGTACAAACCGTCCGCTTCTTTGCGAAAGCACTCGCAAAATGAAGGGTTTAAACTGGCGGATGAGTTCCTCCCGTGCCCCGTGCTCTCCTCGTTGCGCCTGGGCTAACAGCTCCAGATGCCGGGGAGATTCCTGGACCTCCATATGGGGTTCGGTTCGACCCATGCCTTTCACCCCTCATCAAATAGATTCGCTCTATCCCCTCTTTTTACGGGGGTACTAACGCCGAAAAAGCAAATTTAACAAAAGAGTAAGAATTATGCTGATCACAATGCTGGTAGCAAGAGGAAAGTAAAAGGTAAAATTCCCTTTCTGAATATAGATATCCCCTGGCAAACGGCCAGCAGGCAGAATTTTCTCCATTAACCAGATTAACAGGCCCGCTCCCACCAGAAACAGACCTGTTCCCATCAGCCATTTACCCATACCTATACCTCCACTCCCAAATGGCGATAGGCCAGCTGGGTGGCCACGCGACCCCTGGGGGTGCGCTGGATGAAACCCAGCTGTAACAGGAAAGGTTCATAAACATCTTCGATAGTAGTGGCCTCTTCCCCTGTAGAAGCGGCCAGGGTGTCCAGCCCTACCGGGCCGCCCCCAAATTTGAGAATAATGGTTTCCAGCAAGCGGCGATCTGTCTGGTCCAGGCCCAGCTCATCCACTGCCAGCAAATCCAGGGCCTGGGCCGCTACCTCCCCGGTAATCCTCCCCTGAGCTCTAACCTGGGCATAGTCCCGTACCCGTTTCAACAATCGGTTGGCAATGCGGGGGGTGCCCCGGCAACGGCCAGCAATCTCCCGCGCTCCCTCAATGGTAATGGGGATTTGCAAAATCCCGGCCGCCCGCACCACAATGGCGGTCAGTTCGTCTTGTTCATAGTAATCCAGGCGGCAGATTACCCCGAACCGATCCCGCAACGGGGCACTTAAAGCCCCGGCTCGAGTGGTCGCTCCTACCAGGGTAAAGGGCGGCAAATCCAGGCGCAGGGAACGGGCACTGGGACCCTTGCCGATAACAATATCCAGAGCAAAATCCTCCATGGCGGCATAAAGCACTTCCTCCACACTGCGGCTGAGACGATGAATCTCATCGATAAACAGAATATCCCGGGCCTGCAAATTGGTGAGCAAAGCCGCCAGATCTCCAGGACGCTCAATGGCAGGCCCGGAAGTAATGCGCAAATTCACTCCCATTTCATTGGCAATCACCGTAGCCAGGGTGGTTTTACCCAGGCCGGGAGGGCCATAAAGCAACACATGGTCCAGAGCTTCCCTTCGGGCTCTGGCTGCTTCGATGAAAATTTGCAAGTGTTCCTTGACCCTGGTTTGGCCGATATATTCCTTCAGGCGGCGGGGCCTTAGACTTAAATCCCATTCAGCCTCTTCCCCCATTTGAGGTGAGAGCAGTCTTTCTTCCATTCCTCAGGCCTGGTTCAAAAAACTTGACTGTTTTTATTTTTAGTCAAGTCGGCCCCCAGACCAGGCTTTCGCCTCCTTCCGAATACTTGATTTGGCCCCGCAGGGCAGGGCGACAGGGGACCTCGGCCCGGGAGTTCCACCCGGACGGGAGTACTGCACCGGTTTATGCTGACCTCCCGGTGAGAGTATAACTCCGCCTCCCGCGTCCTGTTAGGACGCCTACCGGTTTCTCCGACACCGGCTAACGGGGTCACCGTACGGACAGGGCCAATAACTTCAGGTCAGGCCAGACGGAGTTATACGCCTCCTGTTCACACGGAGCAAGCCCGTTATGCACAGAAAGCCTCTCCTCCAGCCGCCTCAAGCAGGCCCTGACCCCACGGGTCATCCCTTTTCCTTCCCCAGGTCTATCAGGATTAACCTTCCGGGTCAGGTTTTGCTTGATTTGCGATACCAGTTGCCTGAGTTCTATAGTCACCCGTTCTTTTCCCAGGCCCGAAGCCTGTTCGGGTGTACACCTAATCTCTTTGCTGCTTCTCCAGTGGATAATAGTTCCATACTTTTAATGTTGTAAAACAGTTAAATACAATCAATTATAGTATAGTTTTGAAGCTGCTGCATACCTCCTATCCGGTTGCCAGATAAGCCAGTGCTTTTTTCAGAATCTCCTCAATGGGCAGATCCCCGGGCTCTTCAGTCAACACTGCCGCCACCGCCTGCCGGGCTTCCTGCGGCTGATAGCCCAGGGCCTCTAAGGCCAGAATCGCATCAGCAGTCGCTTCCATTTCCCCTTCTCTTCCTGTCGGCAGTTCCATATTAGCAGGCAGGGCCAGGTCTTCTCCCATCAGCTTTTTCAAGCGATCTTTCAACTCCAGCACCATTCTTTTGGCTGTTTTAGGACCAATCCCCGGTACAGAAGTTAGGGCCTTGACATTTTCCTCCATTACTGCGAGACAGAGGCCATCCTGGCCTAAAACCCCCAGACAGGCCAGAGCCCCTTTCGGTCCTATCCCTGCCACAGTTTGCAGTAACTCAAACAAATCCCGTTCCCCGGCTTTGGTAAAACCATAGAGGGACCAGCCTTCTTCCCGGACTTGCAGGGAGGTATGCAATAATGCTTCTTCCCCGATTTCCGGCAGAGCCCCCGCTGTCCGGGCATGAATATATACTTTATATCCTACGCCGTTTACATCCAAAAGGCAACTGTCCAGCTGGTTGGCTACCAGCTTCCCCCGTAGAAAAGCAATCATGACATCCTCCCCAGAAGCGAATAATTGGAATGAGCATGACAGATAGCCAGGGCCAGAGCATCGGCCACATCATCGGGTTTGGGCACCCCGGGCAAATTTAAAATAGCCTTCACCATGGCCTGGACCTGCTGTTTTTCCGCCCGCCCGTATCCTACCACTGCTTGCTTTACCTGCAGGGGAGTATATTCAAAAACCGGCAGCTCCGCCTGGGCACAGGCCAGCAGCACCGCCCCCCGGGCTTGCCCTACCGCCAGAGCAGTAGTGGTATTGCGGTTAAAAAACAATTCCTCTACAGCAACCTGGTCCGGTTGGAACTCCCGGATCAGAGCAGTGATTTCCTGGTGAATGACCAGCAATCTCCGGGGCAAATCCAGCTCCGGGGTGGTGCGAATACAGCTATAAGCCAGAGGGCGAAAACGGTTACCCAGGTACTCCACCACCCCGTAACCAGTGATGGCTGTCCCCGGGTCTACTCCCAAAATAATCATGCCGCTGCTTCCTCTCCAAACATAGTACAAATATAATATATTCGTCAGCGAATATTCGTTCTCCTGCTGCTTCTCAAAAAATTCCCAGAATCTCGCGTCCAGCCCCTAGTGCCTGCCAGTTCAACTGGTATGCCAGAGAAATTTCCGTATGAGCGGCAAAGCCGCAGAGGGCACAGGAAGGACCGCTAGTCCGATTGAGCAGGTAACAGCCCTGGCGATAGGTGCCGTCCGGGTCCACGTTGGCAATCATCCAGCTTTCACACTGCCAGCGGTTATCCTTAAGAGCCTCCAGGGCTGCCAGACTATCGGCTACCGGATAACCGGCCTGTTTTAAATTCTGCAATTCTGTCAGCACCCAGCGCCGCTCCTCCCAGCTGCAAAGCATATCTTCGCTTTCGGGATAAGGATAAAAAAACTGGATGGTAATCCCCTGCACTTTTCCGGCCAGCAGTTTGACCAGCTCCGGTATTTCCCGCACATTGTAGCGGTGAATAGTGATGTTGGCCAACACCCGGCTGCAGGCTGCCCTGATATGATCCATAATCCGGTTAAAACTCTTCCCTCGCCAGCAGTCATGGGTATCCGGCAGGCCATCGATACTGACCCAGTAGATGTCGGCCGGATAAATTAAAGGCTGTAAACCATTGGTAGTTACACCAACAGTGTAAAAATATTTTTTTGCCAGTTCAATTACATCCGCCAGGGTCTTTTTTCCATCCCGCCAGAGGGTTGGCTCCCCACCTTCCAGAATCAATAGCCTGATCCCTTCCTGCCGTAAAAAAGGAAAAAGATTCTGCAGCTGCCGCCAGCTCAGTTCTGGTCCCGGTCTGCGCCAGTAAGGACACTGGCGGCAGCGCAAAGAACAGCGGTGGGTTAGTTTAACCCCGGCTAAAATGGGTTGCTTGCGCTGTGAAAATTTGCTGACCAGATAATACCTGGCCAGATAGAATAAACGCCCGAATTGCACTGTTTTACCCCTTTGCTCCCCTGTTATATTTCGATAATTTCCATCTCCATGGTTAACAGATTGATGGTCAGTAACCGTTGACTCAAAGATTCACCGGTCCTCAACAGGATTTTGGCCACTTCGGCCACTTCCAGGCTGGCTACCACCGCCGGTGTAAAAGCAGGGTTGCCCAGCTTTTTTTCTACTCCCTTGCTTTCAGCTCTTCGCCGGTAAATGCGTTCTACGGTTTCCTCCCCGGGAAACTGGGTAGTTACCTGGCCAAACCAGCCGCCAATTGCCCCGTGAACCAGGGGTAACTGCAACTCCCGGCAGACTGCCGCCAGTTCCAGGCGAGTATCAATATTGTCCAGGGCATCTACTACTACCTGGGCCCCTGCCAGCAGTTCCCTGCCATTGGCCTGGGAAAAGGCTTTTTGCTGCGGCACAACCGTTACAGCCGGGTTAATGCGGGCCAATCTTTCCGCCGCTACCATGACTTTGGGTCGCCCCAGGTCAGCCGGGGTAGACAGCAACTGGCGATTGAGATTGTGTTCCTCAAACCCATCGGGATCAATAGCATAGATCCGTCCCACCCCCAGGCGGGCCAGCTCTTCCAGAATATAGCCCCCTAAGCCTCCGCATCCAATTACAGCTACCGTGCTGCGTAACAAGGTCAGCTGGTCGGCCAGGGAAATGGTCTGCCGGTTACGTTGATAGCGGGCCGGCAGAAAACCAGCTTCCAGCGCCGCTTCTTCCACCTGGGCCAGGGTTAATTGAAAACGCTCGGCAGCCTCTACCTGGGCTGACCAGGGCAGTAAATCTCCCTGACAGTGCTGAGCCAGAAATGCTCTCAGGTCCATATTAGCCACCTCCTACCGGTGGGAACAGAGACAGCGTATCCCCATCTGTCAGCTGATGCTCCAGTTCTACATCCCGGCCATTGACCAGGATCAGGGCCAGCTCCTCCTCCGGAATGCCCAGTTCCTCCACAATTCGCCCTACCGTGGTTCCCTCCGGATACTCCCGGGTCTCCACCTTAAAGCGTCCGGTGCGTAAAGTCGCAAACAATTTTACCGTTACCTTCATCTGCCATCACCCTTTTCTTTTTATTATACCATAGAGAAAAGAGGACTTCCCAGTCCGGGAAGCCCTCTTTCTCTCTTTATAACCCCAGTTCCTGTCTCCTGGCCGCTGTTGGCACTCCGTTTTCATCCCAGCCCCGCACCTGGTAATAGACAGGCAGCAATTCTGCCAGCCGGTGCACACTGCCCTTGGACGGCCCGTCCGGAATGGGCTCTTCCAGTAAACGCCGGGGCAGGGTATCGTCCTGAGCGGTATAGCCCTCCTGCAGGTTGAACAGGCGCTCATTGTTCCAGATCCGTTCCCCGCAGGCCAGCAGTTGTTCTGCTGTCAGGTTTTCCCCGGTGGCGGCATTATACAGGTCGGCATAATCCTGCGCCCCCAGGGCAAAGGAGGTGAACAGGCACAGCCCCAGGCTGTCGATTACTGCCGTCAGGTCCTGGAATACCTTCACCCATTCCGCTTTCCCCTCCAGGGAGAACCGGTCCAACTTCTCCGGCAAGCCCAGAATCTCAGGGGAAATCATGTAACCCCGCACATGGCAGCCACCCCGGTTGGAGGTAGCATACTGCAAACCATGGCCCTGCACACCCCGCGGGTCATAGGCCGGCAGTTCCTGCTTCTTGACCGCCATCGCCAGCTCCGGATGGCCATAGGCCTCACACAACCGGGCGGAACCCAAAGCCAGCTTGGCCCCCAGGCCTTCCCCGGCTCCCATCTTGCGGGTCCATTCCACGATGGCTTCCCCACTGCCCCACTTCAGCTCCGGTCCATCCACTTCCTCGGGCTTGATGATGCCCCGCTGGTAAAGCTCCATGGCCGCCGCAATGGTAGCTCCAGCTGAGATGGTATCCAAACCGTACTCATTGCAGAGATTGTTGGCCTTGATTATCGCTTTCAGGTCGGAGACGCCACAGTCAGAGCCATAGGCCCAGATGGTTTCATACTCCGGACCGCCCCCTTCTTCCCCGTCTACTTCACAGTAGCGGCCACAGGCAATAGGACAGCGATAACAGGGATCTTTCTTTTTCAGGTATTTCTCCGCCAGAGTTTCCCCGGAGATTTCATCGGCAGCCGGGAAATAGGCTTCCTGAAAGTTGTTGGTGGGCAATATGCCGCTTTCATTGATGATATTGACCAGCACCGCTGTGCCATAAGCCGGCAGGCCCTGGCCGGTGACGCCGTTCTCCCGGATTTTCTTCAACAGCCCGCTGACCACTTCCTTGAAGCGGTCGGGCTGGGCTACTTCTACCTTACCGCTGCCTCGCACCACGATGGCCTTCAGGTTCTTAGAACCCATGACGGCACCTACCCCGGAACGGCCTGCGGCCCGGTAGCGGTCATTCATGACGGCAGCGATGGGAGATAGCCGTTCCCCGGCCGGACCGATGGTCAATACCCTGGCCTTGTCGTCTCCTGCCTCAGCCAGAAGTCCGTCAGTGGTTTCACTGACCAGTTTGCCCCAGTACTTGTCGGCAGGGCGGATTTCCACCTGGTCATCCTTGATGTAGATATATACGGGTTTGGCTGCTTTCCCTTCTACAATCACCATGTCATAGCCAGCGAATTTCAGTTCTGCGCCCCAGAAACCTCCGGAGTTGGAAGAGGCAATGGTATTGTTGAGGGGGGATTTGGTAACTACCATGTAACGTCCGGAAGTCGGAGCGGAAGTACCGGTAAGCGGACCGGTAATGAAAAAGATTTTGTTAGCTTCACTCAAAGGATCGATACCAGCCGGAATTTCCTCGGCCAGCATGCGGCCCCCCAGGCCCCGGCCGCCGAGAAAGGCTCTGGCTTTCTCCACCGGCAGGGCTTCGGTGGTGATAGAACCGGTAGTTAAATTGATGCGCAGAATTTTACCCGAATAAGCATTGAACACTGTGCAAACACCTCTTTCTTCATATCTTGTTACAAAGCATTTTTATAAATTTGAATTACATCCTCCAGGGTAGCCTTCCGTGGGTTGGTTAAACTACAGGCATCTTTCATAGCATTTTGAGCCATGACAGGAATATCTTCTTCTTTTACTCCCAGTTCAGTCAGCCCCCGCGGAATCCCAATATCCTGGGACAATTGCACAATTGCCTCCAGCGCCTTGTCAGCCGCAGCGCGCACAGAAAGGCCGGCAATGTTTTCTCCCATTGCTTCAGCAATATCAGCAAACCGCTGCGGATTGGCGATCAGGTTGAACCGTTCTACATGAGGCAAGAGGATAGCATTGCAAACCCCGTGGGGCAGGTTATAAAAACCACCCAGCTGGTGAGCCATCGCATGAACATAACCGAGGCTGGCGTTATTAAACGCCATACCAGCCAAAAACTCAGCATAAGCCATTTTATCCCGGGCCTCAAAGTCATCACCATTTGCTACTGCCCGCCGCAAATACTGGCTAATCAATTTGATGGCCATCAGGGCAGCTGAATCGGTTACCGGAGTAGCCGCCGTGGATACATAGGCTTCCACCGCATGAGTCAAGGCATCCATACCAGTAGCTGCGGTCAATGCCGGTGGCTTTTTCATCATCAGCAACGGGTCGTTAATGGCAACATTCGGAGTACAACGCCAGTCAACGATAGCCATTTTTACATGACGGTCCGTATCAGTGATGATACAAAAACGGGTCATTTCACTGGCAGTACCAGCTGTTGTGTTGACTGCAATCAAGGGAATCATCGGTTTGGTGGATTTATCCACACCTTCATAGTCACGGATGTTCCCGCCATTAGCAGCTACAATACCAATCCCTTTGGCACAGTCATGACTTGAACCCCCACCCAGGGAAACAATCAGGTCACAGCCTTCTTTTTTGAAGAGGTCAACCCCATCATGAACATTTTTATCAGTCGGATTCGGTTCTGCCCCCGGATAAATTACTACTTTAATGCCTTCCTTTTCAATAATGTCACTGATCTCTTTGGCCATGCCTATCTGGTTCAAATAAGCATCAGTAACCAGTAAGACTTTTTTACCCCCCAGAAGCTTTGCCTGTTCACCCACTTTCTGAGCAGCCCCGGCCCCCATTAAATTAACCGTAGGCATAAAATAACCATAAACCTGATGAACAACTGACATCTTTCATTCCTCCTTCCTACTATAATCTTTTACTGGTTGTGTTGGCATTAATCATCTTTTGCAAAATTCATGCCAATTTTCAGAAAAATCCATCAACCTGAATTAACGGCTTTGCTGAACCGAAAAAAAAACGAACTGTTCCACAATAAAACAGTTCGTGCCGGTACACTTTGTTCATTTAAGCAAATTGTATTCCTTCAGTTTTCGATACAGGGTAGTTCTGCCCATTCCCAGCAGCCTGGCAGCCGGAGCAATTTTCCCTTTGGTTTTTTGTAATGCCTCGATAATAGCCAGCCTGGTTTTTTCTTCCAATAACGCTCCTTCCTCGACTTTTGTGCTACAAAATAGATTTTGCCGCAGTTCGGGAGGCAAATCCGCTACCGTGATTTGAGGTCCACCGGCTAAAGCAACCATGCCAGTTATAATATTTTCCAATTCCCGCACATTTCCGGGCCAATGGTAAGCAAGTAAATAAGGATATATTTCCCGGTCCACTTCCAGCAAAGGTTTACCCATATTCTGGCAAGCTTTAGAAACAAAATAGGGTACCAGGTCATAGATGTCCTCTATTCGCTCCCGTAGTGGCGGCAGGTTAATGGTAACCACTTTTAAACGATAATACAGATCCAGACGAAACAAGCCAGTTTTAACCAGTTTTTCTAAATCTTTATGGGTTGCCGCAATTACCCTCACATTAATTTTCCTGACCTTGTGATCACCGATGCGACAAACTTCCCTTTCCTGCAGCAATCTTAACAGAGCCACCTGTACATTGGCAGGCATATCCCCAATTTCATCAAGAAAAATCGTTCCGCCATCAGCCAGTTCAAATTTGCCCGGTTGTCCACCTTTTTTGGCACCGGTAAAAGCGCCTTCAGCATAGCCGAAAAGCTCACTTTCAATCAAATTAGGAGGCAAGGCTGCACAATTTAAGGCTACAAACGGTCCTTCCCGGCGGTCACTCAGCTGATGAATATATCGGGCTATCACTTCTTTACCTGTACCACTTTCCCCCTGAAGCAATACAGAAACATTGACCGCAGCCGCTCTAGCCGCTATATCCAGCACCTGTTTCGATTTGGCACAGTTCCCAACCCAGCAGCTGGACTCTATGGGATCGACATTTGCCCTGGTCAGGTTTAAAACCCCAACGCTACCGAGCAAACGACCTTCAGGGGAAGTAACTCGTATCAGACGGGAATCAATTTCCTTGCCAGCATTGTCTTCAAACTGCAGGTCTAATCTCTTGTGGCTGAACAGGATACTTTTGGTATTATCAAAAACATCTCCTACCGTGTTACCAATTATTTCCTCTCGTCTTTTACCCAGGAGCTGCGCACCCTGCTGGTTAATTTCCTTGATTACCCCTTTGTTGTCTATTACAATAAATCCTTGCCGCAGCATAGCTCCAGCCAGCTGCAATCCTCGCTGACTTATAGCAGCTTCTTTTTGCAATTCAGCAAGAAGCAGGTTTTGTTCGATCATTTTAGCGCCAATCAAGGCTATTTCCAGAAAACGACTATTTCTCTGTCCACTTTCTCCGGATATATCCAGAACCCCTACGATTTTCCCCTGGGGATTACGTACAGGAGCAGCCCAGCAGGATAAAAAATGGTTCTCCTGAACATAATGCTCCCAGCCTAATACTTTTACTGCCGTACCTTCGGAAATTGACGTACCAATGGCATTTGTACCCCTTACGTCTTCTCGCCAGTTGGCTCCCGGTGATAACTGTACTTGTTGTGCTCTGGTCAGAAAAGGCGGATCTCCGACTACTTTTAAAATATAGCCTTCGAAATCACACAAAATGACCATATAATTCTGACCCTGCAGCAAACGATAAATATACGGAAGTACCTGTTCTGCAGCTTGAACTAAACTCTCCTGAGCTTGACAACGCTCACGCAAAAGCGGCGCCGGGAGTATATCAGTATCCTTTACCAGTCGGTAGTTTACTCTTCTTTCTCTGCTCCTCTGCCAGGAACGCAGGATGATCGGTTCTACTCCACTCACTGTATTCTCACCAGCTATAAAGCGCCGCCATTGCTCACTCATCCTCTTTTCACCCACCTTTGCGAATTATTGTCAAAGGAGGACTTCCCGGTCCAGGAAGCCCTCCTTTTCTTCTTATAACCCCAGTTCCTGTCTCCTGGCCGCTGTTGGCACTCCGTTTTCATCCCAGCCCCGCACCTGGTAATAGACAGGCAGCAATTCTGCCAGCCGGTGCACACTGCCCTTGGATGGCCCGTCCGGAATGGGCTCTTCCAGTAAGCGCCGGGGCAGGGTGTCATCCTGGGCGGTATAGCCCTCCTGCAGGTTGAACAGGCGCTCATTGTTCCAGATCCGTTCCCCGCAGGCCAGCAGTTGTTCTGCTGTCAGGTTTTCCCCGGTGGCGGCATTATACAGGTCGGCATAATCCTGCGCCCCCAGGGCAAAGGAGGTGAACAGGCACAGCCCCAGGCTGTCGATTACTGCCGTCAGGTCCTGGAATACCTTCACCCATTCCGCTTTCCCCTCCAGGGAGAACCGGTCCAGTTTCTCCGGCAAGCCCAGAATTTCCGGGGAAATCATGTAACCCCGCACATGGCAGCCACCCCGGTTGGAGGTAGCATACTGCAAACCATGGCCCTGCACACCCCGCGGGTCATAGGCCGGCAGTTCCTGCTTCTTGACCGCCATCGCCAGCTCCGGATGGCCATAGGCCTCACACAACCGGGCGGAACCCAGCGCCAGTTTGGCCCCCAGGCCTTCCCCGGCTCCCATCTTGCGGGTCCATTCCACGATGGCTTCCCCACTGCCCCATTTCAGCTCCGGTCCATCCACTTCCTCGGGCTTGATGATGCCCCGCTGGTAGAGCTCCATGGCCGCCGCAATGGTAGCTCCAGCTGAGATGGTATCCAAACCGTACTCATTGCAGAGATTGTTGGCCTTGATTATCGCTTTCAGGTCGGAGACGCCACAGTCAGAGCCATAGGCCCAGATGGTTTCATACTCCGGACCGCCCCCTTCTTCCCCATCCACTTCACAGTAGCGGCCACAGGCGATGGGACAGCGGTAACAGGGATCTTTCTTTTTCAGGTATTTCTCCGCCAGGGTTTCCCCGGAGATTTCATCGGCAGCCGGGAAATAGGCTTCCTGAAAATTGTTGGTGGGAAATATGCCGCTTTCATTGATGATATTGACCAGCACCGCTGTGCCATAAGCCGGCAGGCCCTGACCGGTGACGCCGTTCTCCCGGATTTTCTTCAACAGCCCGCTGACCACTTCCTTGAAGCGGTCGGGCTGGGCTACTTCTACCTTACCGCTGCCTCGCACCACGATGGCCTTCAGGTTCTTAGAACCCATGACGGCACCTACCCCGGAACGGCCTGCGGCCCGGTAGCGGTCATTCATGACGGCAGCGATGGGAGATAGCCGTTCCCCGGCCGGACCGATGGTCAATACCCTGGCCTTGTCGTCTCCTGCCTCAGCCAGAAGTCCGTCAGTGGTTTCACTGACCAGTTTGCCCCAGTACTTGTCGGCAGGGCGGATTTCCACCTGGTCATCCTTGATGTAGATATATACGGGTTTGGCTGCTTTCCCTTCTACAATCACCATGTCATAGCCAGCGAATTTCAGTTCTGCGCCCCAGAAACCTCCGGAGTTGGAAGAGGCAATGGTATTGTTGAGGGGGGATTTGGTAACTACCATGTAACGTCCGGAAGTCGGAGCGGAAGTACCGGTAAGCGGACCGGTAATGAAAAAGATTTTGTTAGCTTCACTCAGGGGATCGATTCCGGCTGGGATTTCTTCGGCCAGCATGCGGCCCCCCAGGCCCCGGCCGCCGAGAAAGGCTCTGGCTTTCTCCACCGGCAGGACTTCGGTGGTGATAGAGCCGGTAGTTAAATTGATGCGCAGGATTTTGCCTGCATAAGCGTTAGACACAAATACCCCTCCTCTACTCGAAATGTAGGTAAATATTTCGCCGCAGAGGCAGGTTTTTCCTGCCGGGTAAGTTTTCTTTTCTGCAATTTTCTTTTTCTTCAGTATAATCGTGAGACTTTTGGGCCCGTATGTAGCTATACATAAGGTGAAACAACTACAAGCAACAAGAAGAGCTGCCCCGCAAGGGACAGCTCCATTATTTTGACTATCTCATCACCCCAGGGCAGCAAGCCTTTCCCTTAGCGCCTCTGCTTTTTCCCGGTACTCAGCCGCTCTGGCTTTTTCCTTTTCCACCACCGCTGCCGGGGCCCTGGCGACAAAGCTTTCATTGTTCAGCTTGGCTTCCACACGGGCCAGGTCTTCTTCCACTTTGGCCAGCTCTCTGGCTAGCCGCTCTTTCTCCTTCTCGATATCAATCAGCCCGGCCAGAGGCAGGTAGATTTCCACCCCTTTAGCCACAGCAGCCGCCGCTTGAGCCGGTTTCTCCGGCAGGGTCAGCACCAGCTCCAGTTCACCGATACCGGCCAGCTGTTTGAGGTAACTGGCTCCCGCCTGCAATACCGCCAGATTTTCCTCCCGGTTGGCCGCCAGAATGGCAGCAATCTGACGGGAAGGGGGTACATTCATCTCCGCCCGGATATTGCGCACCGCCCGAATGGCTTCCATCAGCAGCTCCATGGCTGCTTCAGCTTCAGAATCATTGTATTCCGGTTTGACCTGCGGCCAGGGAGCCAGCATGATGGTTTCGCCCTGGTGGGGCAGAGCCTGCCAGATTTCCTCGGTGATAAAGGGCATAAAGGGATGCAGCAGTTCCATAGTCCGGCTCAATACATACCAGAGGGTCCACTGGGCCGTAGCCCGGGAGCCAGGGGTTTCTTTCCCGTAAAGCCGGGGCTTGATCAATTCAATATACCAGTCACAGAATTCACTCCAGATGAAATCATAGAGAACCCGGGCCGCTTCCCCCAGTTCATAGCGATCCAGTTGCCGGGTTACTTCCTCAATGGTATGATTGAGGCGGCTGAGAATCCAGCGATCAGCCAGGGCCAATTCCGGCTGCACTTCCTCCGGCTTGAAGTCCCCCAGGTTGAGCAGAGCAAAGCGGGCAGCATTCCAGATCTTGTTGGCAAAATTCCGGGTTCCTTCCAGGCGTTCCTGCTGGAAGCGCAGGTCATTACCGGGGGTATTGCCGGTAATCAGCATAAAGCGCAGGGTATCGGCTCCGTACTGGTCAATGATATCTATTGGATCAACCCCATTACCCAGGGATTTGGACATCTTCCGCCCCTGAGCATCCAGCACCAGCCCATGGATGAGAACTTCCTTGAAGGGCCGCTCCTGCATGAACTCGAGACCCATGAAAATCATGCGGGCCACCCAGAAGAAAATGATATCCCGGCCGGTGACCAGCACTGAAGTAGGATAAAAATGGGCCAGTTCCTCCGTCTGTTCCGGCCAGCCCATGGTGGAAAAGGGCCAGAGGGCGGAACTGAACCAGGTATCCAGCACATCGGGGTCCTGTTCCAGGTTAGTGCTGCCACAGTGCGGACAGCTGGTGGGGTTTTCCTTGGCACAGATTTCTGCCCCACAATCCTGACAGTACCAGACGGGAATGCGGTGTCCCCACCAGAGCTGGCGGGAAATGCACCAGTCCCTGATGTTTTCCAGCCAGTTGATGTAGATTTTGGTGAAACGCTCCGGCACAAACCGCAGTTTCCCTTCCTGCACCACCTTGATGGCCGGTTCGGCCAGGGGCTTCATCTTGACAAACCACTGGGGTGAAACCATGGGTTCGATCACAGTATCACAGCGGTAGCAATGCCCAACGGCATGAGTATGTTCTTCCACTTTTACCAGGTAGCCCTGGGCTTCCAGATCTTTGACTATCTGGGCCCGGCAGGCATAGCGTTCCATCCCCTGGTAAGGCCCGGCCTCTTCGTTCATCAAACCTTCTCTGGTCATGACAGTAATCTGGGGCAAATGGTGGCGCTGACCAATTTCAAAGTCATTCAGGTCATGGGCTGGCGTGATTTTCACCGCCCCGGTCCCAAATTCTTTTTCCACATATTCGTCAGCAATCACCGGAATTTCCCGACCCAGAATAGGCAGAATCAAGGTTTTGCCGATCAGGTGACGATAGCGCTCATCTTCCGGATGTACGGCTACGGCTACGTCCCCCAGCATGGTTTCGGGGCGGGTGGTGGCTACAATGATGCGTTCCTGGCTATCCTTGACCGGATAGGCAATGTGATAGAGCTTGCCGGCTGTTTCCTCGTGCTCCACCTCGATATCGGAAATGGTGGTCATGCACTTGGGACACCAGTTGATGATATAACTGCCCCGGTAAATGAGGCCTTTGTTATAGAGCTCCACAAACACATCCCTGACCGCTTTAGAGCAGCCTTCATCCATAGTAAAGCGTTCCCGCTGCCAGTCACAGGAAGCCCCCAGGCGGCGCAACTGTTTGGTAATGCGGTCACCATAAGTATTTTTCCAGTCCCAAACCCGTTCCAGAAATTTCTCCCGGCCCAGGTCATACTTGGACAAACCTTCTTTGGCCAGCTGTTCCTCCACTTTGGCCTGGGTAGCAATTCCGGCATGGTCAGTGCCCGGCATCCAGAGGGTATTGTAACCCTGCATCCGCTTCCAGCGGATGAGAATATCCTGCATGGTGTTATCCAGGGCATGGCCCATGTGCAGAGCCCCGGTCACATTGGGCGGGGGCATCACGATACTGAAAGGCTCTTTGTTTTTGTCAACCTCAGCATGAAAATAGCCCTTTTCCTCCCAGCGGGAATACCATTTGCTTTCCACTTCCTGGGGGTTATAGGTTGTAGGTAATTGGCCGCTTCTGGTTGCAGTGGTCATAATTGCTCTCCCCTCTATACGAATATGTTCTAAAAACAAAAGGCTCTTTCACCCCTAAGGGCGAAAGAGCCAGGCTTCCGCGGTACCACCTTAGTTTTTCCCTGCCGGAACAGCAGAGAAACCCTCTACAGCTGTAACGGGCAGACCCGCTGCTGTCTACTTTTCTTCAACAGCAGAGCTCTGGGGCGACCTTCAGCGCATTCCCCCGGAAACCTTTCAGCCTGCGGGTTTCCTCTCTGTCGAGGTAGGCTCGCCTACTCCTCCCCATCATTGCCTTTCCCTGATTATGTACAATATTTTATGAAAAAGGAAATCTTTTGTCAACCTGCTCCAAAGCGGGTATAATGAAAATAAGGAATTGATTGTATTTAACTGTTTTACTACATTAAAGGTATGGAACTATTATCCATTGGAGAAGCAGCAAAGTCCGGCAGGGTTTCGGGGAGCTGATCAGGAATGCCAGAGAAACACGAGAAGAACAAATTTAGCATAACTGTGTGCGGGGAGTTTTTTCCGGAGATTTACCCGACTCACCGGTCTTCGAAGTGGAGCCGGGGCGAAGAAGACCCGCTGACTACGGAGATGCGTCTCTTCTGTGCCTGTATGCGGTGGGCCTTTAACCGGCTCCTGGAAGGTGCTTCCCGCCATGAAATCAAGAAGTCAGGACAAGAACTTTTCGGGCTGAACTCCCGCTTTGTCGATGACTCCAGACTTAAAGCACAGGCCCTGCTGGACTCCCAAACAGAACTGCTGAAGTTAAAAAATGAAGAAACAGAAAAGAAACTGGGCCGGGCCAGGAAGAAACTCAGCCTGGCCATGAGGAAGCTGGCGAAGGCAGAGAAAAAAGGGGCTGCACCAGAAGATATTGAAAAGCTCCGCCTGGCAGTCAAGGGGCGGAACAAGCGGGTGGTTTCACTGGCAAAAAGGCTGGCTGAACTGAAGGATTACCGGGAGAAGGGTACAATACCAAAGGTAGTCTTTGGGGGCAGAAGGCTGTGGGAAAAGGTCTGCCAGGGCCGGGCCGCCCGTGAGGAATGGCGGCATGCCCGCAGGAACCGCCTCTACTCCCGGGGAGACGAGAGCAAGGGAGGCAACCCCAACATTAAGATATTTTATGACGGACAGGACTTCCGCCTGGCGGTTTCCCTCTCCCACCTTTCTGAACAGACAGGCATAGATAAACTTGGACGCCCCAGGATGAGCCAGGCCCCCAGGGTTGAGGGTAAGTTGTGGCTGCCGGAAAAACACCGGGAACTGGTGCAGATATGGCTGGCCATGAAGTTACCCTATGCGGTAGAACTGATCCGCACCCTGGAAGGACGCTATTTGGTACATTTGACATTTGAAGTGGTCAGGGTGATGGAACCGGACTTTGCTAAAGGTTGTCTGGCTATAGATACAAACCCTGATGGGGTAGCCCTGTGTAACGTTAGTGCTTCCGGCCAGCCGGAGCCGTGGCCGGAGGGTTTTAATATTCCTTATCCCGGCAACCTGGGCAAGTATGAAGGAGAGTTTCAGGTTATCCCTTACCCGAACGGCTTTCTTTATATCAGAATACCAGACTTAGCCCATGCTTCCAGCTTCCGGCGTAGCTACCTGATAGGCGTTTTAGCTAAAGTAGTGGTAGATATAGCTTTCTTTTCAGGCAAACCCATTGTTTTAGAAAACCTGAACTTTGGCAAAGACAGGCTGGACACTAATAAAAAGTTTAACCGCATGGCTTCCAATTTTCCATTTGCGAAAATGGTAGGAGCAATGTATCGGAGAGCGACAAAAGAAGGGGTGCCTTTCAAGTTAGTATCACCCCGGCATACTTCAACCATAGGTTACTGGAAGTATATGAAACGTTACGCCGTTCCGGTGCATTGCGCGGCGGCACTGGTTACAGGACGCCGGGCAATGGGGTTCAGGGAACGGGTGACTGAAGAACTCAGGCAACTGGTATCGCAAATCAAGCAAAACCTGACCCGGAAGGATAATCCTGATAGACCTGGGGAAGGAAAAGGGATGACCCGTGGGGTCAGGGCCTGCTTGAGGCGGCTGGAGGAGAGGCTTCCTGTGCATAACGGGCTTGCCCAGAGTGAGCAGGAGGCGTATAACTCCGTCTGGTCTGACCTGAAGTTATTGGCCCTGTCCGTACGGTGACCCCGTTTAGCCGGTGTCGGAGAAACCGGTAGGCGTCCTAACAGGACACGGGAGGCGGAGTTATACTCCCACCGGGAGATCAGCATAAACCGGTGCAGTACTCCCGTCCGGGTGGAACTCCCGGGCCGAGGTCCCCTGTCGCCCTTGCCCCGCGGGGGCAAATCAAGTATTCGGAAAGGAGGCGAAAGCCTGGTCTGGGGGCCGACTTGATTGAAAATAAAAATAATCAAGTTTTTTGAACCAGGTATGGGAATGGATCAGCAACAGGAAAAGCTATATACTGTTCAAGATTATCTGGACCTGGATGAAGGGGCACGGGTGGAGCTGATCGGGGGCCGTTTTTATGCCATGGTTCCGGCTCCTTCGCGGCAGCATCAGAAGATTATTGGTAAACTCTTTTTAAATCTTGGTAATTATTTAACTAAAAAGGGCGGTCCCTGTGAGGTTTATCTTTCTCCCTTTGATGTTTATAACCCGTTACCTGCTGAATGAGGACTACCAATATGGTGAGCCAGAAGTTTATACTGGCGGCACCATTACTTTCAGCCTTTTCCCCGATTTAGCCATTAACCTGGAGGAATTATTCGATGAATAGCTCTGAACTGTTTCTAACCTCCTTCCTGATCGGCTTTTCCGGAGCGATTATGCCCGGTCCCCTCTTGACCATGGTAATCAAAGAAAGCCTGAGCCGGGGCTGGCGTACCGCCCTGGCCCTGCCGGTCAGCCATGCTTTACTGGAGCTGGCCCTGTTAATAGGGTTATTGCTGGGGGTAGGCCAGCTGCTGGAACAAACACTGGTCAAAGGCATAATCGCCGTTATCGGCGGCCTGGTGCTGGCCTGGATGGGCTATGATATGCTGAAAAGCCAGCTTAATCCAGAACTGGCCGCCACGGTGGAAAGCAGCGCCCGAGTCAGACTCAGTCCCTGGCTGGCCGGCTCCTTAACTTCCGCCAGCAGCCCTTATTTCTGGCTCTGGTGGGCCACCATCGGCATGAGCTATATAGCCCTCAGCCGGCCTCTAGGCCCCTGGGGGATAGGCGCTTTTTATACCGGCCATATTGCTGCCGACCTGGTCTGGTATGGTGGGGTAATTCTGGCTCTCACCCATGGCCGGCGTTTACTGAGCCCGCGGCTTTATACCTGGATTATCCGCATCTGCGGTCTTTTCCTGATTTATATCAGCCTGACCTTTATCTATCAGGGCTGGGGCTGGTTACGCTAATTACTTTAAGCCGGCAAAATTGTTTTGCCGCAAAGCTTCATAAACTACTACCGCCACCGCATTGGAAAGATTGAGACTGCGGGCATCTTCCCGCATGGGCAGGCGAATGCGGTGATGGGGACGGGCTGCCAGCAATTCTGCCGGCAGCCCTTTGGTTTCCTTGCCAAAGAGGAGAAAATCCCCCGGCCGATAGCTGACTTCCGTATGCCAGACACTGCCCTTGGTGGTAGCCAGCCAGAGGGTTTTACCCCCGTGCACAGCCAGGAAATGCTCCAGGTTATCATAATGATGAACATCCAGCAGGTGCCAGTAATCCAGGCCCGCCCTTTTCAAGGAACGGTCATCCACGGAAAACCCCAGGGGATGAACCAGGTGCAGGCTAGCGCCGGTAGCAGCACAGGTACGGGCAATATTGCCGGTATTCTGGGGTATTTCCGGCTCGACCAGAACGATATTAAACATCCTTTTCCTCTCCTTGCATCTCCTTGAGCAAAGTCGGTTTGCGCAAATCAGCACAACCACACTCTCTGGCGGCAGGGGCTGCCGCCAGAGCTTCCAGTAATATGGCGCCTATACGCTGACTCTGGCCGTAGAACAGCTCCTTTAGCTCTTCATGCTCCCAATCCTTGATAATTCCTTCCGCATAATTGACCACCAGATCCACCCGGGCATAACAGGCGCCAATCTCCCGGGCCAGATACACCTCCGGACAGATGCTCTGTCCAATCACATCAGCCCCGGCCAGCTTTAAGAGCTGCACTTCCGCCGGGCTTTCAAAATGACGGCCATCAGTACAGGCATAGATAGAGCGATCAAACACCCGTCCGGCTGCGTATTTTTCCGCCGCCTGAACCAGTAGTCGACGCAATTCCGGACAGAGGGCCTGCCGCATTACCAGCAAATAACGGCCATCCAGTTCCACATCCTTGCGCATGGACTGGTCGATATAATCATTGGGTATTACTACATCCGCTGGCCGCAAGAGGTGATTGACTGACCCCACCCCTCCTTCGGCCAGCACTGTATGTACTCCAGCCTCCCGCAAGACCCAGAACACCTGGCGCGAAGCATCAGCCCGGCTCACTCCCCGCCGCCAGCCATGCATACGGCAGGTCAGCACTTTTTTCTCCCCCAGCTGGAAATAGGTAAAAGGCGGTGAACTGCCCCAGGGGGTAGCAAAAACCAGGTCTTCCGCAATAATCTCCAGGCCCGGCCAGGGCAAGTCCCGGGGAAAGGAGATGGAATTGGTACTGGAACCGCCAATTATAGCCCATTGTGCTACAGGTATATTAGCCAATCTGATTGCCTCCTTTGCTGGTAATTACCACTCAACTTATTATTTTAACCGTTCACCCCCAAAAAACAACCGTTTACCCCAAATTTTTTTCCGTTTACCCCCTTGTCAAACGTCGGTGAATGGTAGTAAAATAAAGGTGAACGGTAGATATTCCACCTTGAATGGTTGGGATAGATAGTGAGACCTACGCAGGGAGGGGTCGACATGGTTCAACAAACTGCCGCTGTGAAAAATCCTACCGGCTTGCACGCGCGGCCAGCCGCATTACTGATCCAGGCTGCCAGCCGTTTTAAAGCCGATATCCGACTGGCCAAAGGCGAAAAAGAGGTAGATGCCCGCAGCCTGATGGGCATCCTTACTTTAACCGCCCGGCCCGGTGATATTCTTACAGTGAAAGCTAGTGGTGAAGACGCAGCACAGGCCGTAGCAACCATCACAACTCTGGTCCAGTCTCCTTTAGATGAAATGTAAGCAGCAACAACCCAGCATTTATTTAACCAGACACCATTTACCCTAGCTTAAGGAGGCCTTGTCAAAAGACAAGGCCTCCTTTATTTCTAATCTCAAACCTCGAACTTCGTACCTCTATTTCCGCACCCACCAGTCCAGTCCCCGGTAGGGCTTTTGCACTTCCTTTAGCTGAACCCGGTTTTGCAGGAACTTCTGTTTCATTTCCACCAGCCAGTGATTGAAATGTTCCTTCAGCCCCTCAGGACTAAAACGGCTCTGCTGGCGGGACTCTCCCAGCTCCAGCCCTGCCTGACCTACAGTGCCGGTGCTCCCGCACAGCGGGCAAAGAAAAGCATCTGCCTGCTGCAGGCGAACATAGCCACTGCCGCAATCAGGACAGGCAAAAGGCGCCCGGGTAACTTCTCCTCCTGTTTGCAAAGCCCGGGCCAGCCGGTCCAGTTCCGCTACTACCTGCGGATTGGCCAATCCTTCTCCCGGCAAAGCGGCATGGACCAGCAAGCTTCCTACATGCTGGAAACGGAAAAGTTTGGGCAACATATCCACCACTTCCTGGGCATAGCCCATCCAGCCGGGAGCGCCATAGGTAGTAATAGTGACACAAGCCTTACCTGCATATTGTTCACTGTTGGCCCCCACTCCCAGCAAGCGGTCAGCAAATACCTTCAAGGAAGCATGGGGACCGAGGAAATAGACCGGAACTGCCAGCACGATGGCATCAGCCTGGCGGATTTCCTCCAGCACGAAATTAAGGTCATCAGGTAAGGGGCAGCTCTGCCCCGGTTCCAGGCATTTGTAACAGGCCCGGCAATATTCCAGTTTCAGCTCAGCCAGATTCAGCATCCGCTTTTCCACCTGAACCGGCAAACGGGATAAAATGTGTTTAACCATCAGTTCACTGTTGCCAAATCGCCGGGCAGTAGCTATAATTCCCAGCACTCTTTTCATGTTATTTCCCCCTTCTTCCCCTCTACCCAAACCGATGAATCTATCTCTCATTTTACTTCCGCTCCCGCTTGACCAGGTCGCATTCAACCATACCCTGGATACATTCATCACAGATGAATTCGCCGCATTCCTGACAGAGGCGAATATCCTCCGGATGCAAATCCAGACAGTCATAGCAGTAAGAGGTATCACAGTGTCGGCACAACAGGCCTTCTACCCCCTCCCGCTGACAGCGGTCACATACCGCAATCTTCATGTTTTCCCCCCTTAAACCTTCAGGCTGGTTACATTGCTATTATAGCACAGAACATGGTAAACTGGAAAGCGGAGGTGAAAAACCATGGCAACCCAACCGCGTATTCTTCTCTGTTCAGTTTCTATCGGCGCCGGCCATGACCTGGCCGCTCTGGCCATGGAGCAGGCTCTGGCCGAGCGCTTCCCCGGAGCAGTTTTTAAAACCATTGACACCTTCCGTTACATAAATCCTTTCTTGAATCAGGTAGTAAAAGGCAGCTATCTGGAAACCATCAAATTCACCCCTAAAGTCTGGGGCTATCTCTACCGTCAGGCTGAGGAAGGGGACAACTTCATCGACTTCAATTATATTTTGAATAAGCTTTTATCCCCCAAGCTGGCTAAGCTGGTGGAAGATTTTCGTCCTGACCTTATCATCGCTACCCATGCCTTCCCCTGTGGCATATTTTCGGTTTTAAAAGAAGAAGAAAAACTGGATATCCCTCTGATCGGGATTATTACCGATTATACTATCCACCCTTTCTGGCTCCACCCCCGGGTGGATCATTATGTCATCCCTAGCCCCCAACTGCTCAAGGTCATGCAAAAAAACGGCTTTACCGGCGAGCGGGTCTGGCCGCTGGGCATTCCGTTACGGCAGCAGTTTGCCCGACAGCGGAACAAACTCCAGCTGCGTCAACAACTGGGTCTTAGTCCTGACTTGCCTCTTATGCTTCTGTCCGGGGGCGGTTTTGGTCTGGGCGCACTGGAAGAAATTGCACAGATACTGCTGGCTTCAGGTTTGCAGGTGCAGATTGTTGCTATTACAGGCAAAAACGAAAAATTACGACGGAAACTGGAAGCCATGACTCCCGCCAGTATCCCTCTGCATGTTTATGGCTATGTGGAAAATATGCCCGATTTTCTGCAGGCTGCTGACCTGCTCATCTCCAAACCCGGTGGTTTGACTACAGCAGAGGCCCTGGCCTGCCGCCTGCCCCTGCTTATTGTCAATCCCATCCCTGGCCAGGAAGAACGCAATACCGTCTTTCTCCTCAATCACGGTGTAGCGCTGCTGGCTGCTGAAACCGAAGAAATTCCGGTGGTATTGGAACAATTCCTGGCCAATCCCCTGCGCCAGCGGCATATGGTGGAAATGGCCACCTACCTGGGTCGCCCCCGTGCAGCTGAGGAAATTGTGGAAAAGATCATCGCAAAAGGCTTTGTGAAAAAATAATCGCTTTTTTGTCTTGACTTGTCTGAAAATAAGATATTATACTAGAAGACAGAGTTTGTATCAAAAAAACAACATAAAATACATTGCACCGCCTGGCTGTTCCCACAGACGGTCGGTGCTTTCTCTTTTTTTAAACTTTAATTGGAAAGGAGTGTAAATTGTGTCAAGTGACTGGCTAGTTTCCATTTTTTTCTTTGCAATTGGGCTCTGGTTGGCTGGTGGCCTACTATCTTTAATCACTCAGCGCAAACCAACCCTCTCCCACAGACTGGGTGCCATTTCGGCTTTGCTGTCTTCTTCAACTTTACTGGTGCTGGCACTTATCACCATCAGTTCTGGTCTGGAAGTACAGCTTAGTCGAGCCGGTTTGTTTCTCCTGGCTTCTTTCAGCTGGTACCTGGATCCTGTGGGAGGCTTTTTTCTGCTACTCATCGGCCTGGGTGGTACCCTGGCTTCCTGGTATGGCCTGGGCTACTGCCAGGAATACCTGGAACATAAACCCATTGGTACCCTCTGGTTCTGTTTTAATCTTTTCCTGGCCAGCCTGGCTTTAGTAGTTACCGCCGGCAATGGTCTACTCTTCCTGTTAAGCTGGGAATTGATGTCCCTTTTCTCCTATTTTCTGGTGGTGTTTGAATATGACCGCCAGAATGTGCGGAAAGCCGGTTTTGTCTACCTGGTTATGACTCATATTGGCACAGCCTTTATTACCGCTGCCTTTTTGCTTTTCTATAAAACCAGCGACAGCTGGGAATTTGCCCACTGGTCACAAGCACAGCTCAGTCCCAGTCTTATGACTCTGGTTTTCCTCTTTGGCTTAGTTGGCTTTGGGACTAAAGCCGGTCTAGTCCCCCTGCACATCTGGTTACCCCGGGCCCATCCGGTAGCCCCCAGCCATATGTCGGCCCTGATGTCAGGGGTGATGGTCAAACTGGCTGTTTATGGGTTTTACCGCCTGGCCTGGGAATGGCTGCCCGCCCAGCCTCCCCTTTTCCTGAGCCTGCTGGTACTGAGTCTCGGGGCTGTCTCAGCCCTGCTGGCTATGCTCTTCGCTCTGGGCTGCCGGGATCTCAAACAGTTACTGGCCTTTTCCACTATTGAAAATGTCGGTATCATTTTCCTGGCGCTGGGCACAGCCTTAACTGCCCGCAGTTCAGGTCAGACCCAGCTGGCTGAGCTGGCCTTAGGAGCGGCCTTATTGCATGCCCTTAACCATGCTGTAATGAAGTCCCTGGCCTTTTTCGGAGCTGGTGCCGTGCTTTATCGTACCCATACCAAAAATCTCGATGAACTGGGGGGGCTGGCCAAACTGATGCCCTGGACCGGAGTTACCTTTTTCCTGGCCGTTGCGGCATTAAGCGCTCTGCCCCCTCTCAACGGTTTTTATGGTGAATGGCAAATTTATCGGGCCTTGTTGCAGCTGAACTCTACCCTGCAGCCACAAGGAGCGATTGCCGTCTTCGCTACCCTGGCAGCAGTGGCCCTGGCCTTTACCGGTGCTCTAGCTCTGGCTGCCCTGAGCAAAGCCTATGCCGGTGCTTTTCTAGCCACTCCCCGCAGTGAAAAAGCGGCCCATGCCAGCGAAGTCCCGGCCGCCATGCGCTTGCCTATGGCTCTGGCTGCCCTGCTCTTGCTGGTCCTGGGCCTGAGCGGGCCGCAGGTCTACCACTGGTTACTGGGACAGGTACTGGCAGTCAACAGCCCCGTTCCTGCTGGCAGTTTGCTGCTGGTAAGCGGACAGTTACTCCTGCTGGGCCTCTTGTTGTTCCTGGGCCTTAGGGCCCTCAACAATTTGCCGGTGCGGCAGGCTCCTACCTGGGGCTGTGGTATCGAGCTAACCCCGCGCATGGAATATAGCGCCAGTGGCATCACCATGCCTTTGGCCTTCCTCTTCCGCCGCTGGACTTTCGCGGCCCGGGTGGAAGACCATCTCTATCGCCCCCTCTGGGATAAGGTGATGGTGGTAGTCGATCAACTGCGCAGCGTACAAACCGGTCGATTGCAGACTTATCTGGCCTATATGCTGATTACTCTGGTCATTCTCTTGATCTGGGTAAATTAGGGAGGAGAGAAAGTTGTTCCAAGCATTGCAAGGTATATGCCAATCTCTGGCCCTGTTCTTTCTGGCTCCCCTCTTACTGGGCAGTATCAAAAAGCAAAAAGCCTTCTGGCAAAACCGCCAGGGCCCTGGTTTACTACAGCCCTACCGGGATTTTCACAAGTTCTTGCGCAAAGAACCAGTGGTTGCACAACCAACTTCCTGGATTTCCCGGATTGCACCTTATGGGGTTTTATTGCTCACCATCGCCGCTTTCTGGTTTATTCCCCTGGGCAAATGGCCGGCAGCAACTGCCGGCTGGGCTGACTGGCTGGTATTACTCTATCTTCTGGCCGCATTGCGGTTATTGCTGGTACTGGCCGGGCTGGATAGTGCCAGCGCCTTTGGGGGTGAAGGTTCCAGCCGGGAGCTGTTTATTTCCACTCTGGTGGAACCGGCCCTCTTTCTGATCCTGCTCACCGTCAGTCTCTCTGCCGGCAGCCAGGATCTGGGGCAAATCAGCAATTTCATGCGTCAGCAAGGGCTGGCCGCTTTCAGCCCCGCCTATTTCCTGGGCTTACTCAGCCTGTTAATCGTTACCATTGCCGAAACCGGACGAATCCCGGTGGACAACCCTGATACCCACCTGGAGCTAACCATGGTCCATGAAGGTATGCTGCTGGAATTTGGCGGTAAATATCTGGGCATGCTGCACTGGGCCGCAGCAGCCAAGGAAGTTTTGATCCTCTCCCTGGTGATCGCCCTCTATCTCCCCTGGACCCCTGCCTGGGCGGGACCAGCCGGCTGGCTAGCCGACCTGTTTTTCTTTTTATTAAAATTGTTCGCCCTGAGCTCCTTGCTGGCTGTCATCGAAACTGCCCTGGCCAAGTTACGCATCTTCCGGGTCCCCGATTTGCTGGGTGCTGCCTTTCTGCTGGCACTGCTGGCCAATCTCAGCCATTATGTGATAGGGGGTTAAGGTAATGGATTTTTCCCAGAGTTTAACCATGTTATTGCTAACCGCCTCCTTGCTGTTGATTATTACCCGTCATTTGGCCCGGGCAGTACATCTCTTGACTCTGCAATCCCTGGCCTTAGCTGCCCTGGCCGCCTTCTGGGGTTACAGTTTTGCCAACCACGAACTCTACTGGGCTGCTGTGCTAACGTTAGTGGTCAAGGGGCTCGTTACCCCCTGGGTATTATTGCGGTTATTAAAAGCGATCAAAGTGAAAAAGGAAATGGAAATGACCCTGCCCATGCGGTTAAATCTCATTCTGGCCCTGCTTTTAATCCTGGTTGCTTACCGGGTGGCGATACCGCTTAAAGCCCTTGCCACCTTACCTGTACCTCATAGTTTGCCTGTAGCTATTGCCATGATTATGTTAGGGTTGTTGCTGATGATCACCCGCAAAAAAGCTTTAACCCAGATTATCGGGTTGATTACTATGGAAAATGGTCTATATCTTTCGGCCATTACCGCCACCGGTGGCATGCCCCTGGTAGTGGAGCTGGGGATTTTCTTTGACCTGCTGGTCGGTGTAATCCTGCTGGGCATCTTTGCCTACCGAATTAATCAGACTTTTGATACCCTCAATACCGATACACTACAAAGCTTGAAGGGATGATTCGGCATGCTCCCACTCGGACTGATCCTCATACCTCTCTTAAGCGGACTGATTTCCTGGCTTCTGCCCCAGCCCCGCTGGAGTGCCTGGGCTAATGTGGCCGGAGCTACCCTGACTCTGGGCTGGGGCTGGTATCTGGCCTTACCGCTGTTTTTGTCCGGACAAACCTATACCGGTGCTAAAGACTTCTTCTACCTGGATAGCCTCAGCGCCCTCCTGCTGTTACTGGTGGTGACTATCGGTTTTGTAACCGCTCTCTATTCAGTTGGCTATTTACAGGCCGATCTGACCCATAAGCAAATTAACCAGCAGCAGTATCGCCGTTATTTTCTCTGGTTTCATTTATTTATCATGACCATGAACCTGACGCTGATAGTTAATAACCTGGGCATTATGTGGGTGGCAATTGAGGCCACTACCCTGGCCTCAGCAGTACTGGTAGGTCTGTATAACCAGAAAACCAGCCTGGAAGCAGCCTGGAAGTATCTTATCCTCTGCACAGTCGGTATAACCTTTGCTCTTTTCGGTTTAATTCTGGTCTTTTATGCCGCCGGGCATACCGCAGGCAATGAACAATCAGCTCTCAACTATACCGTTTTGCTTCAGGTAGTAAAAGAGTTTGATCCGCAATTACTCAAACTGGCCTTTATCTTTATTCTGGTCGGCTATGGTACCAAAATGGGGCTAGCCCCCATGCACAACTGGCTCCCTGATGCCCACAGCCAGGCTCCTTCCCCGGTCAGTGCCGTGCTGTCAGGGGTACTGCTCAACTGTGCTTTCTATGGGATTTTGCGCTTCTTTATCCTGGTCAACACCAGGGTAGATGGTCAATTCGCCCCCGGTTTACTGGTAATCTTCGGGCTGATCAGTCTGGGAATTTCCGTTCCCTTTATTTTGATGCAATATGACTTAAAACGCCTGTTAGCCTATTCCAGTGTAGAACATATGGGAATAATCACTCTCGCCGTAGGTCTGGGCGGCAAATGGGGACTGTTAGGCGGACTCTTGCATCTCATCAATCATTCATTTACTAAATCTTTCCTGTTTATGTTGAGTGGCAATGTGGTGCATAAATACCATACCAGGACCCTGGCCCGCATCAAAGGACTATTGCAAACCATGCCAGTCAGTGGCCCCTTGCTGGTTATCGGCCTCTTTGCCATCGCAGGAGCGCCTCCTTTCAGTATTTTTATCAGTGAACTGACCATCCTGACCGAAGCCTTCCAGCAAGGTCGCTGGTGGGTAGCCGGGTTACTCTTTTTCTTCCTGGCCCTGGTCTTTGCCGGTATGCTCTACCATGGCGGCAAAATGCTGCTTAGCAATAAAAGCAGCCGCCAGCGCCAGGGTGAAGGCAGCCACTGGCAGCTCTGGCCCCTCTTGCTGCCTTTGACTGCCATCCTGGTTCTGGGCATCTATCAACCTCCCCGGTTAGTGCATGCTCTGCAACAAGTGGCGGCAATTATCAGTCCCGGAGGTGCATATTAATGGTGGAATACCAGGAAGTCAGTTTAGAGAATTTGCGCTCGGAAGCACACCGATTATATCGCCAGCAGGGTGGGCGCCTGGTTACCATGATCGGGACCGATGAGCGGGAAAAGGATGGTTATTTTCGCCTCTATTATGTTTTCTCCCTGCCGGCCGAGCAGCGCCATCTGGCTCTGGTAGCCAGGGCCAACCCTGAACAACCCGAGTTCCCGGCCTTAACCCCTGTCCTGCCAGCAGCCCACTGGTATGAGCGGGAAGTCCAGGACCTGCTGGGTCTTACCCCACTGGAACATCCTGATCCGCGGCCCCTGGTTCTGCATGAGATGTGGCCGGAAGGGGTTTACCCCCTGCGTAAGGACTATAATGGCTGGCGTCCCTCCCATCACCATCCCGGCCGCCAGCACCCATTCCCCCGGATTGATGAGCCCGGGGTATTTGAAGTCCCGGTTGGGCCAATTCATGCCGGGATTATTGAACCTGGTCATTTCCGCTTCAGTGTGAATGGCGAATATATCCACCATCTGGAACCGCGCCTGTTCTATACTCATCGCGGTCTGGAGAAGCTGGCAGAAGGGAAAACTGTAGAATGGGGTCTGGCCTTAGCTGAAAGGATCTGTGCCGTTTGTGCATTCAGCCATTCGGTAGCTTACAGCCAGGCTGTTGAAAAGATGAGCGGAACCGACGTGCCCCTGCGGGCTCAGTTTATCCGTACCATTCTGGTGGAGCTGGAGCGGTTGTATAACCATATCGGTGACCTGAGTAACCTTTGCGCCGGTACCGGCCTGGCCTTTGGTGTCAGCCAGCTGGCCCGTCTGAAAGAGCGCCTGCTGCAATTGAATGAAGCCCTGACCGGCAACCGCTATTTACGGGATTTTAATGCTCTCGGTGGAGTTAAACAGGACTGGGATCAAGCTACCATTAACCTGATCGCCCAAACAGTTACTGAGGTTTTTGAAGAATACGAAAAAATAATCGCCATCATCGATAACCATGATTTCCACCTGGAACGACTGGCTAATACCGGTATTTTATCCACTGTTGTTGCCCAGAATCTGGGGGCAGTAGGGGTAGCTGCCCGGGCCGCCGGTGTAGACCGGGATGTACGCCGGGACCATCCCCATCTTGCTTATAGCTCCCTGCCCCTGGAGGTTCCGGTACTGAGTAAAGGGGATGTGGAAGCCCGTTACCGTATCCGCCAGGCGGAAATTGAGGTATCAGTCTCCCTGATTCAATCTGCCCTGGACCAGTTACCTGCCGGGCCTGTTCGCACCGCCCTGGCTCCCCTGCCTGCCTGGGGCCAGGGGCTGGGTTATGCCGAAAGCGCCCGCGGCGATGACTATCACTGGCTGATGCTGGACGACAGGGGCCTGATCTATCGTTACCGCATCCGCAGTGCCAGTTACTGTAACTGGCCGGCAGTGGCCCAGGCGGTCCCCGGCAACATGATTCCCGATTTTCCCCTGATCAATAAAAGCTTTGAACTCTGTTACTCCTGTTGTGACCGTTAGGAGGGTAGGAGCATGTTCAATATCTTTCGCAAAAGCCTGGCTACCGGCCGGGTCACAACCCCTTATCCCGCTCAACCAGACACTCCGGCAGCCGCCTTTCGCGGTGCGCCTCAGCTGGCACCTGAATTCTGTCAGCAATGCGGTGCTTGCATCCGGGCCTGCCCTAGTGGGGCGCTGACCACAGAATACCTGGACCTGGGCCTCTGTCATTTTTGCGGTCGCTGTGCCGAAGCCTGCCCCCACGGGGCAATAACCATGAGCAAGGACTTTGAGCTGGCAGTACGGCAACGTTCTCTGCTCCTGCGCCAGATACCGGCTACTGTCAGTGTGGAGGAAATAGGGGCAGAGCTGCAGCGAACCATCAACCGTCTTTTTGGTCATTCTATGCATATCCGCCATGTGGACAGCGGTTCCTGCAATGGCTGTGACTGGGAAATGGTGGCCCTGACCGGTCCGGTCTATGACCTGCAGCGCTTTGGCCTGGATTTTGTCGCCTCCCCCCGCCATGCTGATTGCCTGATGGTCACCGGCTGCCCTTCTCTCCATCTGGTCCAGGCCCTGGAAAAAACCTATGAGGCCGCACCCAATCCCAGGCTGGTGGTAGCTGTTGGCACCTGTGCTATCTCTGGCGGCATGTTTGCTGACAGCTATGCTGTGCTGGGTGGAGCCGATAAAGTGGTCCCGGTGGATTTATATATCCCCGGCTGTCCCCCCCGGCCCCAGGCCTTGCTCTATGGTTTGTTGAAGCTTTTGAACCGACTTGGATAGGAACAAATTCGCCCTTCGGGTGACTTAAAAGAGTAAGCCGCAAAGCTTACTCTTTTTCCCCTTTATAAACCATGCCTCCAGGACAATAAGGACATTCCAAAATTGGCATTCCTGGTGAGCCCAGGTTATCCAATTTGTCCATAGCTTTCATCTCGTCTACGATAAATGCTGGCACTTCCTCTTTATACCCACATTTCTGACAATGATAATTGTAATAGGTTTCCTTCTTCTGTCCTTCGAAGGGAAACTCCCAGTCCAGCAGTAGATCTTCTATCTCGGCCATTTCGTTTTTTCTTTTCTTTTTCTTCAATGTAAATCACCCCATCCTTCTCAAATGACCATATGGTTCCATATTTGTAATGCCATATCCTCCATAACTCCATCTCCTGCCCACAACATGGACATTTTAATGGATTTTTCGGTTTACCCAGTTCCACAATCCAATGATTTTCGGTTACCAGAACATGAACATGCGGATTAAATTTCAAGTCCCTTCCAAAGGTATGTATTACTGCTATTGCCCCGACTTCGTACCCTCTTTTCCTGCCTTTCTCCCGCTACCAATACTGAATTACTTCTGCTGCTTTATCACTCAGGTCTTTTAGCCAATCTCGGTTACGGTAAAACATCACCCTTAATTCTTCTGGAACGGTAAATACCATATGTCTGTGCCCTATTTCTAATATCCGTTCTGTTTGTTTTTCTACCCACTTTTCTATATAAACTTTTCCACATCGATTACAAAATCTACTCTTACATGTAAATGCTACTTTCTTTTTCTTGCTCCCGGTACAATTAGTACATATGTATTCTGCATAACCGTACTTTATTTTCTTTCTCATGCGCTCTCATATTTCTACCTTAACACCCTAAGTTATCCACATCAAGCCTTAAAGCATAATTTCCTAAACATTCAAAAAGCCATTGACGCAAGTCAATGGCTTTTTTGGTAGCGTTCCCTGGCCAGCAATGCTGCTCCTAATGCTCCAATCAAGTGCGGTTCCAGCGGCACATCAACCGGTTTACCCAGGAATTCCGCCAGCATTTTCTGCATACCTCTCAGTCTGGCAACTCCGCCAGTAAAAGTAACTCTGTTAAAAGGCTCCATTGCTGCAACCAGACCGGTTATCCTGCTGGTTATGGCTCGAAATACTCCCCAAATAATCCTCTCTCTGGCAATGCCTGCTGTCATCAGGCCGATAATCTCTGATTCGGCAAAAACAGCACACATACTATTAATTGCCACTGGCTCCACCGTTTTTATGTCATGAATTTGTTCTATTTCCATTCCCAAATTAGCAACAATCATTTGCAAAAAGCGACCCGTCCCGGCAGCACATTTATCATTCATAACAAAGTTCAAAACTTTGCCATGGGGGTTAATTTTAATTGCCTTACTATCCTGACCACCAATATCTATCACCAGGTCATTCTGAGGATATAAAAAACTGGCACCTTTCCCATGACAGGTAATTTCAGTTATTGCTTCATGGATAAACGGGAGCACAGTACGACCATATCCTGTGCCAATAATATATTTCAGGTCATTTCTGTCAATTCTGGCTTGTTCAACTGCTTTTTCCAATACTGTTTCACCAAAAACCTGTGGTTGCCAGCTAGTTGGAAGCATTGCCCGGGCTAAAATTTCCCCTGTCTGGTTTATATTTATAGCCTTTACCATAGTTGAGCCGACATCTACACCAGCAAAATACATTTATTGCCCCACCATTTCCAAAAATGCCTGAATACGGTTTTGCAGAATTGGTAAATCTTCTTCACTATAATCGCTCTCAATTTTGAGTACCGGTATTTCCGCTGCCTGTAAGGCCCGTTCAATTTTATAATATTCAATACTATAAGGATGACAGAATTGCAGGTTATAATAAATCACACCATCAATTTTATACTCCTCAACCAAACGCAAAATATCATTTATCCTTTCATTATTGGGCGTAAAGCAGGCACAATTTATTTTCATTGCTCGCATTGCAATCTGTTTTAATTGTTCAGATATAGTTTGCCCTTCCTCAGTCAGTTGTTCAAAATACCTGGTACCAGTGCAGGTTTCCTCACATACCACTACTCCACCACAGCTTTCTATAATATCATGTATTTTCCAGTTAGGAATCGGCATCGGACTCCCGGTAATCAATATCCTCGGAGTGCCTTGAGGCACTACTCCCATTCCTTCTTTTACTCTTTCTTCCAGTTCATCACATAACTCCGATACTTTAGCACTAAAACGCTCCGGATCATCAAAGAAAGCGAGCTGGGTAATCAATAAGGCATCTTTACCGGAGATCGGTACAGGGTCAGCTTTGCGCAAATCGTATAGCCGTCGTAATACTTTTCTTCTATTATTAACTTTAGCAACTGCCTGACTTAAACTTTCAAAATCTACCGCTTTTCCGGTTTCAGTCTCCAACTTTTGCATCAATCGGTTTACTTCGGCCTCCCAAAGATCGTAATCCTCTTTTTCTTTTCGTTGGGGCAATTCCATAACATAAGTAGGTATAAAGTCGTTTAAGATTTCCCACGCTTTTTTCTTACCATCACAAGTAGTTTCCCCGATGACAAAATCAGCTACCTGAAAATAGGGGCATATACTGTCCAGTTTGAAACCGATGCTGGCTTTAATCAATGGGCATATGCTTCTCGGTAATACTTTTTCACCAGTAGCTACCGGAAACTGTGCTCCTGCACATAAACCTATGCTGACAGCATCAACAGCTAAAATCAATTCTTCAGGTACAAATACACAAAATGAGGCTACTACTTTTCCACCTTTTAGTTTATGATCCACCAATTCTTTTACCCTCAAACCATGTACTTCACTGATAACAAAATCAAAATATTGCATGGCTTGCGGCCTATTGAACTGATTAATAAAAGTCTTTTCATAAAGTTCCGGCAAAGCTGCCAGAAATTGATCATGTTTCTCCAAATCAATCCCCAGTTCAGCCCACATTGCGCGCCAGTCATTACTCATATAATCCTCTCCTTTGTATTTTTTTCCTTTATCCTTTTCTCGTTTATATATATAACTTCCTGTTTTGATAAGTATAAAATTTTTTTATGATGAATGACCGATGATAAAAAAATAAAATAAGACCACTGATGGCATCTCAGTGATCTTTCTTCTTATCTATATATAAACTGCCCCTGGAATCAATTCCGGCATACAAAACTTCCCGGAGATCAAAAATGCCCCGTTTACCCAGTTCGTCCCGCAGCCATTGTTCAGTCAAATTAATTTTTTGCAAGTTTTCCTTTAAAATTTCGCCATCACTGATTAAGTCCCAGCTCATCCCCTCATACTGAGTGGGTAGCCCCAGGTCTTCCGGTGTAACCGGCCGCTTTTGCGATTTTAGCAAAACACTGAGCTGACCGTTGGGTTCTAAGACAGCAAACTCCACATCATGCAGGTTAAAGGCATTTTTATTGCGCAATTGCATCAGAAGATCATCTACATTGTAACGGAGTTTGGCCATGTTTTCTTCCAGAATCTTACCATTATGTACAACGATAGTCGGTTGTCCTTCCAGCAGTTTACGAGCTGGCCGGCTGACCAGGGACAGGTAACCCATCATGTAGGTAAGAAAACACCATAGAACCAAACCCAGCAGGTCGGGCAGAAATTTGACTTCCGTATCAATGGCTATCGTCCCGGCCATACTGCCGATGGTAATCCCGGTAACATATTCGTAAAAAGTCAGCTGTCCCACCTGTTCCTTATTGAGCAAGCGCGTTAAAATCAGAATAGCTAAAAAGGATCCCAATGTCCGCAATAACACCTCGGCTATTTCTGCCATTTTACCACCTCCAGTTTTCATACATTCCTAGTTTGAAAAAGGGCAGGCCAAAATATACGCCAAAGCAAAAAGGACCCCGGCCTAAATCCGGAGTCCTCTTTGTAGCTATACCCCCTGGCTACTGGTATTGGTTGTGTTGTTAGTATTATTGGAATTGTTACCTGTACCAGGGTTGACACCATTCCAGCCCCCACCTGGTCCAAAACCGGGTCCAAAACCACCTCTGCCAAAGCCGCCCCGTTTACAAGGGCCGCCGCCAAAACCGCCGGCCCCTGGCAAAATCCCGTTCTCTTCTCTAAATTTCTGCATCTGGTCCATCCGGTCCTTAATCAGTTTGCCCTGATCTTCTGTCAATTGACCCGCTTCCACATACTTGTCGACAATCTTTTTACGCAGCTCAATTATTTGTTTTTCAAGACTCAGGATTTCCTTCTTCTGGGCATCGGTCAATGTCTTCTGGGCCGTAGTGGTCAAGGCCGCAAAAGCGGGGACAGCCATTGCCAGCATCAGGACCACAGCCAGTCCGATGAAAATTTTGCGTTTCATCCTCCATTCACCTCCTTGTCCTTGATTTCAAGTTTAGTATAACCGTTCAAGATGGCAGAATTAGGGCAAGTGTGTGACATTTTTGTGAAAACTAGCTGACCATTTTTGTGGCTGCTAGCGGTACACGCCGGAACAACACGGTCAAAGTCTGCCCCCGGCAAATTACCGCAACCCTGCTAAAACCGGCTGGGATGACCCTTGCCTCTATTTCTTCCTCAGTCAAAGTATTACGCCCTGACCCGGGTCTCCTGTAAGCTACATCCAGCAAAAACAGTCCTCCAGGCCGCAGATTGCGCCAGACATTAGAAAGCAGCCGCTGTTTTTCCCTTTCATCCTCAATGATATTGAAGACAAAATTGCACGTCACCAGATCCAGACATAGAGATGTGTCTTTCAGCTCATCTACTGCCAGTATTCCTTTCACCCCACTGGTACGAGCCTGCCCTGCCACTTTCTCCAGCTGTGCAGGCAAATCGGTAATGTAGACAGTATAGCCCCGGTTCAACAGATACCTGGTATTGCGCAGGGTGCCTGCGCCATAATCCAGCACCCTTCTTACTTTTTCCCGTTGAAAAAGGGGTTCCAGCAATAACAAACTTTTTACAGCAGCCATATCCATCACTCCATAATTTGATATTGATTTTCATTTTCATTTTAGTAAGACCCTTTGTTTTTGTCAATAAAAAAAACGAGGGGTCTCCCCCTCATTTTTCCCATTACTCTTCCCGGTATTCATCCAGATTATCCAGAAAAGAGTTGAGTGCACCATCATTTTTGAATTCCAGCACTCGCCGTAAATCCTCTTTTTCAGCCTCAGTTAATTGCTGCCATTGTTTGACTTTATACAAGCGGCTGCGCAATTCTGCGGGCAATTGCTCCACAGGAATGGCTTCCCGCTGCAGCAAAAGACCCCCTCCACCCAGGGGCCCATGGTAGATAGCCAGAAAACCCTGCTCGACACCCAGATGGCGGTATTCCCGGTGGACGGGACAAAAATCATCCACCCTTTTGCGCAAGATCAGCAGGGTACTGGCCGGGAATTCTACCTCCCAGCCTTCCTGGGCGGAAAACTGTTTTTTTATCCTGTCCTCAGTCAAGCCTTTGATGGCCGGCCAGGGCCCCGTCACCGTTTGTTCCTTCTCCCCGCATAAGAAGATTTTCTCCTGGCGGATCTGGGTCTGGTCTGTCACCTTTTTAGGTTCAAGAATAGGCGCCGGTGTGGGCTTGGTAGCCGGCACCAGGGCCCGATAGCCATAATACAGGACAGCTCCTGTACCCAGTCCCAGAGAGAGCATCCCCACCAGCCAGAGAGTCACTACATATTTACGCATAAAAATACCTCCTTTGGGTACGATTATTCCCCAAAGGAGGCAGCTTTAAACCAGTTCAGGCCATTTCTGCCAGATCGATATCAAAGTTGGCGTAAACATCCTGCACATCATCATGATCTTCCAGGGCTTCCATTAGCTTGAGCATTTTCGCCGCTTCATCACCGGTCAGGGCCACGGTAGTCTTGGGCAGCATGGTGACCTGAGCCATAGCAATAGGATAGCCGGCTGCTTCCAGTGCCTCTTTCACCTGGTCAAAATCATCGGGCTGAGTGATAATTTCCATGCTTTCCTCATCACTTTTTACATCCTCTGCCCCGGCTTCAATAGCGGTCAACATGACCTCATCCTCATCAGCCTTTAATTCTGCTTTGTCGATAACGATCAGACCCCTGGGGTCAAAGAGCCAGGCCACACAGCCTGTTTCCCCCAGACTGCCGCCATTGCGGGAAAAGATATGTCTGATTTCAGAAGCAGTCCGGTTACGATTATCGGTCATGATATTCATCAGCACAGCTACTCCGCCTGGACCATAGCCTTCATAGACCAGTTCCTCGTAGTTGGTATTGTTACCCGCCCCGGAAGCCCTTTCAATCACCCGCTGGATATTGTCATTGGGAATATTATTTTCACGGGCTTTCTGGATGACGGCTTTCAGCCTGGGATTGGCTTCCGGATCCGGTCCCCCGGCCTTGACCGCTACCATGATTTCCCGGGAAATTTTGGTGAAAATCTTGGCCCGTACGGCATCCTGCTTGGCCTTACGGTGTTTGATATTGGCCCATTTACTGTGACCTGCCATCAGATACCTCTCCTTTATGTCTTTTATCCTGTCTTATTTTAGCATAAGCCCCTTGTTATTGAAAAGGAGAAAGTACAGGAAAAAATCACAGTACAAGCAGGATTTTGCTGAAAATTATGGAATTTAGAAAGAAAGGGTCAGATTCGAGGCAAAAGCCCGGGAGGGAAAAAAAGTGAAACAAATCATCGAAACCATTGGTTCTGACTATCCCATGGGAGTGTTACAGGGCAGGATGGCCAAACAGCAAATTGCGGAAATGTGGCAAAAAGTCCAGGATTCCACCCTCCTGGCCCACAACCGGCCACCTTTAATGCCCAAACCCCTGCACCTTTTGCATTGTCAGAAAAAAGCCGATACTTTTTTGAAAAACTACCTGCAAAGAGCATTGCCGGAGGAATGTGAACGAATTCACGGCCTCGCCCAGGGAGCTGCTCTTCCCGAGGAAGCCCTTTTATTTATGCAAGTGCTGGAAATGGAACTGGTACCAAAAGCCGACACCTATACCCTCACGGCCGGTTTGGGCTTTGTAGCCGGTCCCCAGGCTACTATTCAGGAAGAAGTACTTATTTGCTCAATCTGGGACTTCGCCCTGCCTGTCGAAGACCAGTTGCTGGTGCGTAAAAGCTGGCCCCGTCAGGGTAACAGTTCCCTGGATGTAACCCTGGCCCACCTGGCCGGTTGCCTGGGAGGGGTAAATCAGCACGGCCTGGCTGTAGCCCTCTTCCCGGCTTATGCCGCTGACAGCCTTTCCTTGAAGGCTGTTCCCCTTAACCTGCTGGTCCAAAAAGTACTGGCCAGCACCGCTACTGCCGAGGAAGGGGCTGCTTTGCTGGAAAAATACCATCGTGACATTGGAGCCACCGTATGTCTGGCCGACAGCTCTGGCAAAATAATATTATTGGAGTTGAGCCGAACTGACCAGGCCCGGCGTCAGGCCGAAACGGGGATGAACTGGATTACTACCCGGTTTACTTCCCAGTTGCCCCAGGTTACAGAAGAATACTTCAGCAAAAAAGCTCATCCTTCCTTCCAGGGTCTGCCTATTCATCAACCTGCTCAGGAGCGGGCACGGCAGTTACAGGAAAAAATCCAGCAGGTTGGCTTGCTGGAGCCGGAAAATATCTTGCCTTTACTCAGAGATCATGGTCAGGGTCAGGGCGAAAACAGCCTTTGTCGCCACGGTAAAATGCTTACCACCCAGCTGGCTTTTATCCTGCAACCACGCCTCAAACGCCTCTGGGTCTACCTGGGTTCACCCTGTCTCAATCAATGGCAAAAATGGGGGCTGTAATCAGTGCAAACCGGAATCTGGCTTTATCGTCTCTATGATGTAGCAGAAGAAATCGATCTGAACCGGGTGGAACAGCTGCTATCTGTCACCTTACCTACCGTGCGGCTGCGGCTGGCCAAAATCCGGGCCAAATCCATGCAACTGGCCAACCCGCCGGTAGCGGTGGAATTACTGGAGGAAAGCCTTTATCTGGGCCCCTGGCAGGTAAATGTCCAGTGGTCAGCTAAAATTTTCGATCTGGGAGTAGTTTCTCTGGTTATGCGGATCCTGATGCCAGGGGAAGTGGACCTCTCCCTCTGGACGGAAATGGCCAACTTCCTGTATAACAGCGAAGAAGTGGAAATGCATTTTGAACGGCAGCTGGCCACTGTGATACACTCCCTGGCTCCGGCTTTGCATAAACCCGCTGCCAGCCACAATATGATGGAGGATTTTACCGTCTACTACTTTCGGCGCTGGAATCGGGACTGGGACCCCGTTCCCTTGCTGCTGGCCGAAACAGAGAAGGTCAGCAATCAGGTGCGCCGGGATACCATGCAGCATAGTTTCAGTTACGGCCCGGATGATCTGACCATCATCACCTGGGACTCCGCCCTGGTTTATGATGCCGGTGGCAGTACAGATATTCCCGATCTACTGGAACTTGGTCTGGCGCAGCTGCTGGAATTACGCTACTATGACGATCTCTTGAGCCGGGAGCTGGCTCAGGCCTATCAGGACATCGAATGGGCTGAACGCCGGCTGGGCCGGCTCAGCCAGTACCGGCGGATAATGAAACGTTTAATGGAACTGGTCGTGGATATCACGGAAATCATTGACCGTATCCAGAATTCCTTGAAGGTAACAGAAGACATTTTTTATGCTCGCGTCTATAGTGCCGCCCTCAGCATTTTTCGCACCAGGGTCTGGGTGGAAAGTATCGAACGGAAAACCAATTTGTTGCGCGAAACCTATTCCATGCTCAGTGAAGAAATTGTTACCCGCCGTTCCATGACCCTGGAGGTAGCGATTGTCTTGTTGTTTATCCTGGAAATTATCATGGGCCTGTTCGGTCATTTCTAGAACTAAAATCCCCATAAAATTGCGGTACAGGACCCACCACCATCAGATTGGTCAGCAGCACCTCAGTGTGTACAGGTACAGTCCGATCTGTAAAGGGCGGCACCACGATTTGCAGCTGGGTCTCCACCATCAAGCTGATTACGTGCCGGGTCTGGTTGATCCCGGCTGTTTTTACTTCATTTTTTATCTCCGTTTTAACTGCACCTGTGGGCCAAACTTCCACTTTAATCCCTGGCCCCCAGGCCGCCAGCCAGGTGATACGGGTAATCGTCCCCAGCGGAACGGTTACCTTTTTTATTTTCAATTCCTCCAGGCGTCGGTTTACTGTTAATGCTACCCGGCTCTGCAGCTTGTCGAGAGCTACCACATCCGGTTCCATCAGCACTGGCCGCCCTTCCCCATCTTTATATACCTTAACCAGGTTGCCCTGGCCGAAACGTTCCATCTCTTCCAGAACAGAGCGATGCACAATTTCCGTGGCCAGGCGCTTGACCTGGGCCTCTGCTTCAGCCCGCAAGGGAGCAGCAATGAGGAGATCCAGCAGATAAAAGCCGCTAATGAGGATTGCGACCAGGAATAGAACCAGCGCCAGCCACGGTCTCCGCCGGCGTGGGCCAAAACCCTGCAGTGATGGACGGCGTCCCATAAAAAAATTCACCTCCACCCTAATCTATGTGGAGGTGAACCAGTAGGTGAAAGCCCTAGGCTAAAATCACTCTGGCGAATTTCCTTTTGCCTACCTGCAAAATCAGGCCATCCTGAACGTTAATGCGCATAAGGGGATCAGTTACTTTTTCTTCATTGACCTTGACTCCCCCCTGGGCAATCAACCGGCGGGCTTCACTGTTGGACGCAGCCAGGCCACTCAGTTGTAACAGTTTGGAAAGACCAATGGTGCCACCTTCCAGCTCATTGGCCGGCAGCTGATAGACGGGAATTTCCTCCGGCAAGTGGCGCTGCTGGAATACCCGGACAAAGTGTTCTTCCGCCTGCCTGGCTGCCTCCGGCCCATGGTACATGCTGACAATTTCCCGGGCCAGCCGCATTTTCACGTCCCGTGGATGCAATTTTCCCTCTGCCAGGCCTGCTTTGATTTGAGCCAGCTCCTCCAGGGATACCCGGGTTACCAGCTCAAAATAACGCAGCATCAATTCATCGGGAATAGACATGGTTTTGCCGTACATTTCCTCAGGGGCCTCATTGATACCGATATAGTTGCCCAGGGATTTGCTCATCTTGTTGACGCCATCCAAACCTTCCAGAATCGGCATCATAAGAGCGATTTGCGGCTCCTGGCCAAATTCTTTCTGTAAATGGCGGCCCATCAGAAGGTTAAACTTCTGGTCAGTACCCCCTAATTCCACATCCGCTTCTAACGCCACAGAATCATAACCCTGCATGAGAGGATAGAAAAACTCATGGATGCTGATAGGTGCCCCTTCTTTGAAGCGCTTGCTGAAATCTTCCCGCTCCAGCATGCGGGCCACAGTATATTTGGCCGCTAATTGAATAACATCTGTAAAGGTAAGGGGAGCCAGCCACTGGCTGTTAAATACAACCCTGGTCCTGGCCCGGTCCAGGATTTTAAAAATCTGCTCTTGATAGGTACGGGCATTGGCCTGCACCTCTTCTTCAGTCAGCTGTTTCCTGGTTTCCGATTTGCCAGTAGGGTCACCAATGCGGCCGGTAAAGTCCCCGATAATTATAATCACTTCATGCCCCAGGTCCTGAAAGGTTCGGAGCTTATTGAGCACTACCGTATGTCCCAGATGGATATCCGGTGCCGTGGGATCCAGGCCCAGTTTTACCCGCAGGGGTTTACCGGTAGCAATAGCTTTTTTTAACTTCTCTACCAGTTCGTTTTCCGGTACAATTTCCGCTACGCCACGGCGGATTTCCGCCAGCTGGCGTTCTAAATCTGCCAACACTTCCCTCACCATCCCGCAAGCATTTATATTTATGTATTATAACAAAGGAAATCCTGGTTGGCAAATACCATACCCATGACGGAACGGATATGGTATAATACCACTATGTCGGATTATTTTTTACAAAGGAGAGGAGAAGCTGTGGGCAAAAAACTTTTGCTCTTGTTCGCCCTGCTCGGCCTGGGAGTTTCTCTGGGCTTGGGCATTTATGCCGCTCTGGTTATTGCCGATGCTCCTGCCTGGGACCCCAGTAAATTGGCTGTCAGTGAAACCTCGATCATTTATGACAGCAAGGGTAATATTATCGCGAAAGTACATGGTAGCGAAAACCGGACAGTGGTATCCATAAAAGACATCCCACCCCATGTTATCAATGCCTTCCTGGCCGTGGAGGATGCCAACTTTTACGAACATTCCGGTATTGATTATAAGGCAGTGGTGCGGGCAGTGATTGCCAATATAACTGATGGTTTTGGCTCCCAGGGTTTTTCCACTATAACCCAGCAGTTAGTCAAACAGTCTTTTCTTTCTCCGGAAAAAACCATCAAGCGCAAATTGCAGGAAATTTATCTGGCTCGTCAGGTAGAAAAATACTATACCAAAGATCAAATTCTGGAAATGTATCTTAACCGCATTTTCTTTGGCCACAATGCCTATGGAATACAGGCTGCGGCCCAGACCTATTTTGGCAAGGATGTCAAGGACCTGACTATCGCTGAAGCAGCCATGCTGGCCGGGATTCCCCAGGCTCCCAGCCGTTTAAGCCCGTTCCGCAATCCGGAACTGGCCAAAAAACGCCGGGCCCATGTGCTGGAGAACATGGTCCGCTTCGGCTTCATCACCCAGAAACAGGCTGAACAGGCCAATGCTGATAACTTTGAATCTTTGAATCGGGATGGACGGAATCAGGGAAGCAATGCTACCTACCAGCACCAGTATTATGTAGAATATGTCCTCGACCAGCTGGAGGATATTTTTGGACCGGAAAAGGTCTTTGCTGGCGGTTTGCAGGTTTACACCGCCCTTGACCCGGAAATCCAGACGGAAGCGGAAAAAGTGATGAATGATCCCAAAAACTTCCCAAAAGGAAAAGCCAATGAGCAGGGAATAATTCAGCCCCAGGGCGCAGTGGTAATTCTGGAACCTGGCACCGGCCAAATCAAGGCCCTGGTGGGTGGGCGCGGCCAAACTGAAGGCCGGCGCGTCCTTAACCGGGCCACCCAGTCCCACCGGCAACCGGGTTCAGCCTTTAAACCTATTATTGCTTATGGCCCGGCTCTGGAAGCAGGAATGAGCCCGGCCACAGTGGTGGATGATGCCCCTGTCTCCTATGGAAAATACAGCCCCAAAAACTATGATGGCTCCTATGGAGGCCTGACTAGCTTACGCTCCGCTCTGACCCGGTCTGTTAACGTGGTAGCGGTCAAGTTACTGGATGAAGTAGGTATCAAGAAAGCGATGAAAATCGCCCGCAACCTGGGTATTTCTACCGAATCCCTGGACCCGGTGGCTGATAACGGCCTCAGCATCGCTTTAGGCGGTCTTTCCCGGGGTGTCACCCCTCTGGAAATGGCTGGCGCCTATGCCGCTTTTGCCAACAAAGGTATCTATGTTGAACCAACTGCCATTCTTAAAGTCACTGACAAAACCGGTAAGGTTATCTGGGAAAGTGCCCCCTTAAAGCGCAAAGCCCTGAAATCTTCGACTGCTTTCATGCTCACTGACATGTTACAATCAGTGGTTAAATATGGTACTGGTACCAGGGCGCAATTGCCCGGCTGGCCCGTTGCCGGTAAAACCGGCACTACCAATGATGCCAAGGATATCTGGTTTGCTGGTTATACTCCCAAACTGGTAGGCGTGGTGTGGATTGGCTATGACCAGCCCAAACCCATGCCCCGGGAATTTGGCGGTCGTTATCCCGCTTTGATCTGGAAGAAAATCATGATCAAAGCCCATGAAGGCCTGGAACCGGTCAATTTCGAAAAACCTGACAGCGTGGTTCAGGCTACCGTCTGCAAAATTTCCGGCAAAAAGCCTTCGGAAATCTGTCCCAAAGAGGATCTGGTAACAGAGTATTTCGCTGAAGGAACTGTCCCGGAGGAAATCTGCGACTTGCATATCGAGGTTAAGGTCTCAGCGGCCAGCAATCTCCTGCCTAGCCCTTACTGTCCCGACGTCGTCACCAAAGTTTTTATCAAACGCAGTGCCAGCAAGGTGCCTATGCCCAATATGGCTCCTACAGAAGTATGTACTCTGCATAACCCTGGAAATAGTGAAACAGTTGCCATCTGTACCGACCCCAGCCATAATGGCAGGGAAGTGCTGGCCAATGTGCCCGGTCCAGGAGAAAGCGGCGGCTGCCCACCGGAACTGGTAGTGAAGAAAACCTATGTTAAAGGACAGGCGCCCAAAGAGAAATGCCAGATTCCAGAACATCAGGTAACGGTAAGCCAGCCTGCTCCTCCAGATAATACTACCAGTCCAGAACCCCCTACTTCACCGGAAGTTCCGGCTCCCACTCCGCAATAGAGAAACACCCCAAACCCCGAAACGGGGCTGGGGTTTTTCTATTCTGTTTTAAACTGGCTGATCTGCTGTTTCAGTTCTTCTGCCACCTGCAGTAATTCTTCGGCCGAAGCAGCTACCAGCTGGGTAGCTGCCCGCATCTGCTCCATCTCCCGATCCAGTTCTATACTATGACCGCTGCTCTCTCCTGCCAGACGGGCGATTTCTTCCATCGCCTGTCGGCTTTGGTCACCAATCTGGACAATTTCCCGGCTGGCCAGTTCATTGCGCTGGGCAATGTTCGTCATGTTCTGCATCGCCCCAACTACTTCATTGGTACTGGCGGTAACCTCTTCAATGATAGCGGAAATACTGCTAATCTGTTCAGCCACTTCTTCTACCGCCTGGTCGATGGCGGTCAAAACCTGTCCGGCTCCTTCTGCCAGCTCTACCCCTTTACTAACCTGAGACAAGCCATTTTCCATCGCTGCAATGGCTTCATTTACACCAGCCTGAATCCGGGAAACCAGCTGATTGATTTCCTTGGTTGCTCTGGAAGACCTTTCGGCCAGTTTCCGGACCTCATCGGCCACAACCGCAAAGCCTTTGCCCTGTTCCCCGGCCCGGGCCGCTTCAATAGCCGCATTCAATGCCAGCAAGTTTGTCTGTTCAGCTATATCGTCAATCATCTGCACAATAGTACTGATTTGTTCCGATTGTTCCCCCAGGGAATGGATGGTGCGTGCCGTAGCCGTTACTGCCTCCTGAATCGCCTCCATTCCAGTAATGGTGGTTTGTACTGCCCTGGCTCCCTCCTGGGCCGCCTCCCTGGCCTTTATACTTTCCGCATTGACTTTTTCTGCCGCTCGCGCAGCCTTTTCCATGCCTTCTGCCACATTGCGCAAAAGCAGTCCATCAGCCTCCACCTGGCGTAACTGATTCTGAGAGCCAGCAGAAACTTCCTGCACTGTTTGCGCCAGCTGAACCAGTAATTGCAAACTGGCGGTGGTTTGCTGTTGTTGCTGCTGAATCGCCTGTTTTAGTTTTTCTGTCCGTTCTTTCACTTTTGCAATTGATTGGGAGTTATCTTCAACAACATTGACCAGTAATTGGCTCTGCTGATTTACCTGTTCTCCGCCGGCATATATCTGTCTCAACATTTCCTGCAACTGGGCCAGCATGCTATTAATATAACCCGCAAGAATCCCAAGCTCATCCTGGCGCTCAATTTTAAGGCGCCGGGTTAAATCCCCCCGCCCCTGGGCCAGCTCAGCTACTGCTGCCAGAATAGCATCCAGAGGCCGTTTCAGAATCAAATTGGTAGTCACCCAGACCGCACATAAGATGAGGGCAATCATCAGCAACATCAGCAGAGTTACATTATTGCGGACCGCAGCAATTTTCTCCTCTGCCCGGGCCACCGAGACCCCGACCCGAAAAGCTCCCCATTTCTGGCCATCTACATAAATGGGATAACTGAAATCCCAGATCACTTCCCCTGTATCCCGGTGATAAACTTGTTTCAGGGCTTTTTCGGTCTGAGCTGCCGCCAGGCCTACCGGGTCATTGAAAATCCTTTTGGCCCGCTGCTGATATTTGCTGTTATGGGTCGGAGCATAACCCCGGTCATCCACAGCCAGGGCATAGACTATATCTTCATCAGTCAAAAAGGCATCAAAAACCTTTTGCCAGTGTTGTTCGGCATAGTCATCATAGACGGTATGGAATTTCTTGACCCCGTTTTCTTCCGCAAACTGCCGGTACTGGCGCTGAAAAAGTTGTTCCCGCTGGATAATACCTGTTTGCAAATCCGAACTGATAATGCTTTCAATGGTCCGGGCACCGGCCAGAGCCAGCCCCATCCCCTTCTCAGTCAGATTCGCTTCTACCCTTGTTCGCTCCGAGTAAACGCGATAGACACCATAACTGGCTGTCAGTACCGCTAACACCAGAAACAAGGATAAAATCAACTTGAATCTGAGACCGCGCTGTACCACTATACCACCCCTTCTCACCTTCTCTGTTTTATAACAGTTTTCGACATGAATTTATAAAATCCTATCAGAGGTTTTTAAAATAACAAAAAATAAAGGGCAGCAGTAAAAACTGCGCCCTTAACGGTCAAAAAAGGGATTTTTGCTGCTGACTGAAAGGGGTATACCGTAGATGATTTTGACATCCTCTCCCAGCAGTTTTAGATTAACTGCCGCTTTTCCTACGGAAAACCAAACCCGGTGGTCAACATGATGTAAACCGGCAACCTGCGCTGCAGAAGCAATGGCTATGCTCAAATCGGTGATATTAAAGGCACAGATGCCATCAGCAGCTGCATTGGCCTGGCAATTAGCAAAACCACAATAGCCACAGGGGGTCAAGCCCAAACGTTCTGAGCGGCTACCCACCAGAAACACCGCTGCCGTCCGGTCCAGGTTACCGGCATCGCGGGCAAAAAAGGCAGCCGGGCTTCCTGTTTCTTCAGCAATGCGCCGCATTTCGCTCTGTAAACGCTGCAGATCTTCTCCGGGAAAAACCGCCGCAGTCACCAGGGTATCCCGCCCCCGGCCTTTGGGGGCCGTACGAGCGGCAATGGCCATCAGCCGCAAAACTTCCAGAATTCCTTCCTGTTCCAGTATTTTACCTTCAACTACCATGTTTATCTTCCTCCTTCATTCAGTTCTATAATGACTGCATATTCATCACAATTGGGAAATTTAGGGCAGTTAATGCATTCCTTCCAGACTTTATGGGGTAATGTCTCCATAGGTACTTCCCGGAAGCCGCAAGCCAGGAAAAAATCCAGCTGATAGGTTAAAGCGAAAACCCGGGGTAAGCCCAGTTCCCTTGCCTCTTCCACCAGGGCCTCTACCAGTTTTCTGCCCAGCCCCTTTCCTCGCCAGTCGGATGCCAGGGCCAGAGCCCGGATTTCAGCCAGGTCCTCCCAGATGACGTGCAGGGCCCCGGTTCCCACTACCTGGCCCTCGATTTCAATTACGGTAAATTCCCGGATGGTTTCATAGAGCATGCTGCGGGAGCGGGCCAGCATAAGGCCCTGGGCGGCACATTCATTAATCAGCTGGTGCATGCTTTCCACATCCGCCATCCTGGCTTTTCGAATCAGCATTAGTTATCACCCATTTCACTGATAATATTATAGTATTTCTGGAGCTGAGCCTCTACCCGTTGATGAATTTCCGCTGCCGGGAGCCCGGTTAATAACTCCAGCCCCTGGTCGATGGTGCTGATGGCATAAAGATGAAAGCGCCCGGCCGCAACGGCTTCCACCACCTCTTCATTGAGCATCAGATTGGGTACATTCTGTACAGGCATAATAACCCCCTGGGTTCCAGTCAGTCCACGGGCTTTGCAGGTATAATAAAAGCCTTCAATTTTTTCATTAATGCCACCAATGGGCTGAATTTCCCCTTTTTGATTTACAGAACCCGTTACCGCCAGGTCCTGTCTGAGGGGAACGTTGGCCAGACTGGAAAGCAGGGCATAGAGTTCAGCAGCAGAGGCGCTGTCACCATCCACCCCATCATAGTTCTGTTCAAAACAGAGACTGGCCGAGAGACAAAGGGGGACCCGGTGGGCATAGCGGGCTCCCAAATAGCCAGCCAAAATCATGACCCCCTTGTCATGGATACGACCGGACAGGCGCACTTCCCGCTCGATATTGATAATCCCCTCTTCCCCCAGATAGGTATTGGCAGTGATACGAGAGGGCTTACCAAAAGAATAGTCCCCGGTATCCAGCACTGCCAGTCCATTGATTTGTCCCACCTTGCTGCCACTTGTATCTAACAGAATTACACCCTGAGCCAGCAGTTCACCCAGCTTCTCTTCATAGAGGTTGGAACGGTAGACTTTTTCCTTGATCGCGGTTTCAACATGTTCAGCCTCCACCCTTTCCGCTCCGGCCAGGGTGGCCCAGGCTTCCGCTTCAAAAATAATTTCGACGATTTCATTAAAACGGGCTGAAAGTTTATCCTGATGTTCGGCCAGACGGGAGCTGTATTCGATAATCCGCGCCACTCCCGAGGCCGCAAAAGGCTTGAGATCGTTTTTCTGACACTGGGCAGCGATGAATCCAGCCATAGCTCGTTCGTTCTCCTCACTTCTGACCAGTTCATCATCAAATTCCGCCCTGATTTTGAACAATTTGGGAAAATCCTCATCATACTCATGCAGCAGCTGATAATATTCCAGGCTACCGGTCAGTACCACTTTAACCTGAACCGGAATCGGTTCTGGTTGCAAAGTGGTAATTACCGCCACCCCCTGGTGGTCGGTAGGATTTTCGATGCGAATTTCGCCATTGCGTAAAACCCTTTTTAATGCCTCCCAGGCCGCTGGATTGGCCAGTACGTCCTTGACCTGCAAAATCAGATAGCCGCCATTGGCCCGATGCAGGGCCCCGGCTTTGATTTTGGTATGGTCGGTGGACAAAACCCCCAGTTCATTTTGATATTCAATCCTGCCAATCAAATTGGTAAAAGTAGGGTTGGGTTCATAAACTACCGGTGCCCCTTTAACTTCGCTGCTATCCACCAGCAGGTTGACTTTATATTTTTCATAGGGGTCTTCTCCTTTTTTGGCCCCCAGGAGAAAAGCCAGCTGTTCTCCCACTTCGTCCTTTTCCGGTTCCTTAAAGCTCTCCAGATTATTGATAATATCTTCCTGAATTCCCTTGATGTATTCCACTACCTGATGATACTGGCGGTATTTGTCCTTTAAATCAGCCAGCAAATGGCCGATAGCCAGCAAAGCCATCTGGCCCTCCAGCTGCTTTTCCTTTTGCTGATACTTCTTCTCCAGTTTTTTTAATTTGCTGACCATTTCCACCAGCTTTTCCTGCAGATACGAGGAATCCTTTTCCAGATCCCGTCGCGTTCCTGGATCCAGCTTGTTGTATTCCTCCTCGGTCAGGGGTTCCCCGTTCAGCAGGGGTACGGAAACAAACCCTTCACTGGTGCGATGGAGGGAAAATCCTTTCTGGTTGGCCATTTTCTCCAGTTGCTGATAAAGCAATTCGCTTTCCTGTTCAAATTGCTGCCAGAGCAGGGTTTTCTTTTTCTGGCTGTTTTCACTGTCAAAGGCTTTGGGTACTTCTTTTTTCAGACTGTTTACCATGTCTTCCATATCCCTGACAAACTGCTTGCCCAGTCCGGCCGGTAGAGAAATAGCCCGGGGCTGACTGGGTTTCTTGAAATTATAGACATAGCACCAGTCCTGGGGACGGGGTTCCTGGGCTGCCTGGCCTTCAATTACCTTACGGGTATAAGTGAGTTTTCCCGTCCCTGTTTCTCCAGCCACGAAAATATTGTAACCAGGACGCCGGATTTTCAAGCCGAATTCCAGGGCTTGCTTGGCCCGCTGCTGTCCGAGCACTTCTCCTACCGGCTCTACCTCTGTCGTATCCCGAAAAGGTAACTTGCTGGCATCGCAAGGACGCCATAACTGGCGGGGCGTTAGTTTCAAAGACTCCTGGTTCATGCTCTCCCCTCGCTTTTTCTTTTATTTACAAAACCCGGGCTTTTTGCCGGAATGTCTTCCTTGTATTGTATAAATCTGGTACAATATAGCTATGGAACAGAAATATAGACATAAACGTGCATCCGTTTTGACCACATCGTGAACAGGGGGTGATTGAGCTGGCACGCAAAAAGAAGTTCAGTAACGGTATGCCAACGCAGACTCTCACTGCCAGGGCCAAAGTCATCAACCTTTCCGACCGGGACGCCCTGCTCCTGGGCCTGCTGGGTTTTTTTGCCACCAAGCTGTGGAATGTAGCCAACCACCACCGGCGTACTGTCTGGAACGAAACTGGTAGAATACCCGGTTTCGTTGAGCAGTGTAGGGAACTTAAAATCAACCGCTGGTACAGGCTCCTGCCTTCCCAGTCTGCTCAGGAAGTCCTGGGCGAGCAGGACGACTCCTATCGGTCATGGTTCTCACACAGGAAAAACGGCGATGTACTGGCAAAACCGCCGGGCTTCCGGAAAAAAGATACTCTCAGCACCGTGACTTTTAAACAGAACGCTTTCGAAACACTGCCGGACAACCGGGTGCGCCTGAAGCTGCCCAAAACCTACGGCAGGCGGGTGATTGTACTGGAATACCAGCTCCCATCGCACGTCACTCTGAGCAAAGTCCAGCAGGTAAAGCTGGTCTACGAACCCGGGACCGGCGACTGGTACCTGCACATAACCCACAGGGTCCCGGTAACCTATAAGGAAACCGGAAACGTCATGGCGCTGGATCTGGGTATCGTGAACATCGCAGCCGGAGTAATCTCCGACGGCTTTTCTTTCCTCGTGCCCGGCGGGGAACTTCTGGCCCTCGACCGGTACTTCCAGAAAGAAAAAGCCAAATGTACCAAATCCACCAGCAGGCGCTGCATTGAGTTGAACGTCAAGTGGGGCAGGCAGCGCAACCACTACCTGCACGTACTGACCAGGTGGTTGGTCGACCTGGCAGTTGCCCACAACGTTTTCACCATCGTAGTCGGCGAATTAAAAGGTATTCGTGCAGACAGGGAATGGGGAGACGCGGGCAACCAGAAACTCCACGCCTGGCCGTTCAGTAAGATAATAAGCCTGCTCACTTATAAAGCGGCCCTCGCCGGCATCCGGGTGGTCAAGGTGTCGGAGAAGAACACCAGCACTACCTGCCCGGCGTGCGGTGAAAGGGGCAAGAAAGCCCGCGTGCATCGGGGGCTGTTCGTCCACTGCGGTGTCGTACTGAACGCCGATCTGGTAGGCGCATATAACATTCTGCAAAGGTATCTCCGTGAGTCCGGTCTGGCACTGCCGGACCGGTCGGGAGTAGTGGGCGCACTGGCACGCCCTGCGGTCAACCTGTTCGTGTGGAGAAAAACCACACCGTCAGGCCGTGAACAGGGGACGTTCGGGCAGGCCGCTTAGGTCTGTACCGGGCAGCCGCGAATTATAAAACCAACCACTTCTAGAAGGGGAACCCCACCCCTTTTAGGGGTGGGAGGATGTCAGAGCAACTTATGCGGAAACTGGCAGTCCAATGCTACCGGACATTCCTGGCACCGGGGCCGGCGCGCCTTGCACCAGGTACGCCCCAGAAAGATAAGCCAGTGATGGGCCTGACCCCACCGTTCCCGGGGTAACAGCGCCATTAACTGTTCTTCCGTATCTCTGACATTATCCGCCCGGGCCAATCCCAGTCGGTTGGCCACCCGGAAAACATGGGTATCTACCGCCAGAGCCGGCTGTCCGAAAGCATTATTCAACACCACATTGGCTGTTTTGCGCCCTACCCCGGGCAAGCTCTCCAGCTCCTTCCGCTGGTCTGGAACCTGCCCGCCATACTTTTCCACCAGTTGCCTGGCCATGGCCACCAGATGCCGGGCTTTGTTATGATAGAGGCCACAGCCCTTGATATACTCTTCCACTTCCTCCACTCCAGCCCGGGCCAGGGCCTGAGCATCGGGAAAACGGGCAAACAAGGCTGGAGTGAGTTTATTTACCTGTTCATCAGTGGACTGGGCAGAGAGGATAGTAGCTACCAGCAGCTCAAAGGGATTACGGTATTGAAGGGCAGGCCTGGGGTCAGGCCAGATGTGGGCCAGCTGATCGAGAATCCTGTTAGCCAGTTCCCTGTTCATACCATAACCACCCTGTTCCTGCCCTCGGCTTTAGCCCGGTACAAAGCCATGTCAGCCCGATTGACCAGCTCGTTGGCCATGGTCTTATAATCCCCCAGAGATGGTACCCCCACCAGGTCCGCAACCCCAAAGCTGGCTGAAAAGGGCAGCTTTTCGCCCTGAGCATCAACCTGGACCTCAGCCAGCTTTTGGCGCATGCGTTCAGCCAGCTGACTGGCGGCACTCCCTGAAGTACTGGGACAGATGATAATAAATTCCTCCCCGCCATAACGCCCCAGGATATCCGCCTTGCGGGTACTGGCCCGCAGCAAGTCTGCCACCTGGCGCAAAACCTCATCACCAACCAAATGACCATACGTATCATTGATATTTTTGAAGTAATCTACATCCACCATAATCACCGAAAGCGGCTCTCCATAACGCAGAGCATGGGCCACCTCTGAGGGCAGTCGATTCATGACATAGCGCCGGTTGTAACACTGGGTGAGGGGATCGGTAATAGCCATCTCTTCCAGTAAACGATTGCGGCGTTCCAGCTCTCCCCGCTGTTCCTGTAATTCATCCAGGGTTGCTTCCGCTTCGGCCCGTACTTGCTGGAGCTGGGCCATCATTTCATTGATAGCCAGGGCCAGTTTTTCAATCTCCCGGTAAGAATACACCCTGACCGGGCTGGAATAATCTCCGGCAGCGATACGCTGAGTGGCTTCCACCAGTTCCTCCAGGGGCTGGGTCAGTCGTTTGCTCAGATAGTTGAACAGGGGCATAATTCCGGCAATAAGCAAAAGCAAACTGATACCCGCCACTTCAAAAGCCAGCAGTCTTAGCTGGTCTGCCATTTTATTGATATTGCTTTCCACAATCAGTACCCAGTCCGCCTTGCGTAAATAGCTCCAGTGGCCCACCACCGGTTCCCCGGCATGATTTTGATATTTGTGCACTTGCCGGTAAAGGCGATCCTCCATTATCGCTTTCCAATCCGGATAAAGCCGCTGTCCGCTTTGCTCCTTATCCAGAAGTTTACGCTCTGCCGAAGCAACAATAGTTGTCCCGGTGGCAGTGGTCAGGTAAATCTGAAAATCCCCGTCCAGATTGACCATCTCAAGGATTTCCCGCAAGTGTTCCAGGTTCAGAGTAACGATTAAAATCCCCTGAATTTTTCCTCCCAGGTACAGAGGTCTGGCCTGTACCAGCACCGGGCTGCCGGTAACCCGACTAATTACTGGCTCGGACATCACTGTCTTTCCTGCCAGTGCTGCCTTGAAATAGGCCCGATCGGCAACATTCAGGCTATTATCCCCAGTACTGTTGGCCCAAACCCAACCGGCTGGATCAGCTACACCAATGGCATCCAGTTCAGGAAACTCCCTGGTTTCATGAACAAGCCAGGCCTGTAATTTTTCTCGATCGTTCAGCAATCTGTTAGCCTCTTCGGCTAACTGCTGCAGTTTAGCCATTTTTTCCGCCTGCCATTTTTCCACCGCTGCCTTCAGCCGTTCATCCACTTCCTGGACATTGTTCTGGAGTGCTTCTTCATATTTGGTGATAGCCAGATATTGAAAAGTGAGAATCTGAATAATACAAAACGCCAGAAAGGCCAGGGCAAAATGTTTCATTATTGAAATCCGCAGGGGCCTTTTTTCCACCATCCTCCGCCGCCCATCCTTTCCCTTAACACCTTACCCTTTATCATAACAAATATTTTGCCAGAATGGAATTATATGATAGTATTGTTTTAGTGAAAAAAAACAAACTAAGGGAAGAGGTGTCTTATGATTACCAGAGAACTGATTGACCGCATTAATGAACTGGCCCGCAAACAAAGACAGGCTGGCCTGACCCCGGCGGAAAAGGAAGAACAGGCCATCCTGCGCCGACAGTACATTGAGAATATCAAAGCCCAGGTTAAACAAACTCTGGAAAGCATCGAATTTGTTGAGGAACTGCCAGAAATGGAATTCTCCTGTTCCTGTGGTTGTCAGGGAAAACACCATCACCATCACTAAATTTTTTTCCAGAAAATCCTTGACAGACAGAAAACTTTTTGCCATAATATAATCGTAACAATAATGATTACTAATAAGGGGGAAGATAATGATGAGTACTACTGACAATCTGAAAGCCGCTTTTGCCGGCGAATCCCAGGCCAACCGCAAATATCTGGCCTTTGCCAAGCAGGCTGAAAAAGAAGGTTATCCCGGTGTAGCCAAACTGTTCCGCGCTACTGCCGAAGCGGAAACTATTCACGCTCATGCCCATCTGCGGGTTTTGGGAGAAATCAAGAGCACAGCTGAAAACCTGCAGGCTGCCATCCAGGGTGAAACCTACGAGTTTGAAAAAATGTATCCCGGGTTCATTGCCACAGCCCAGCAGGAAGGCAATAAGCAGGCTGAAAGGTCCTTCCACATGGCCAATGAAGCGGAAAAAGTTCACGAACAACTGTTCTCCAAAGCTCTGGCCAATCTGGAAAGCAAGTTCGATGCCGAATATTTTGTGTGTGAAGTCTGTGGTCATATTGCCGAAGGGAATGCACCTGACAAATGCCCCATCTGTGGCGCCCCTGGCAGCAAATATTTTCAGGTAAAATAAAGCTTCTACCAGCCCCTCTGTCTAATACAGAGGGGTTATTCTTTACCCGGGAACAGGCATATATATGTGGTAAATCCTCGGGTTTGGAGGCAAACCATGAGTTACTGCATTCTCTGTTTTGACGGTGGCGGTGTGCGGGGGATTTATGCTTCGCTCCTCTTGCAGCGCCTGAGTACCCACCATCCCGCCCTTCTCGCCCAAGCAGATCTGCTGGCCGGTACCTCCAGTGGTTCTTTTATTGCCCTGGCCCTGGCAGCCGGCCTTACCCCGGAACGCTTACTGGAATTTTTCTCAGTCGATACGGCAAAACAAATTTTCCGTCCCCGTTATTTTAATCTCTGGCGGCCACGTTATCAGCAGAGTCAGCTGAAAAAAGTCCTGGAGCAGATTTTTCCTCCTGATTTGTGCCTCAAAGATTTAAGGAAAAAAGTGGTGATCCCCACCTTTCAGGTAGCTCAGATGCGAGCCCCCTGCTGGCAACCCATCTTTTATCACAATTTTCCCGATTCACCTTATCTGAATTTACGGGTTCTTGATGTGGCGCTGGCCTCCAGCGCCGCCCCTACTTTTTTCCCCGCTCATCGTGGCCACATTGACGGCGGGGTAATTGCCAACAACCCCAGTCTGGTCGCTCTGGGCCTGGCAGTCGATCCCGCCGGAGCCAGTCGGGAACTAAAAGAAATAGTTTTACTGTCTATCGGTACAGGCTTAGGACCTCATCGGCTGCCAGAACACACCGAACACTGGGGGATTTTACAATGGACATTTATCCTTACCTCCGGCTGTCAGGTTGAATTTCCCCTGCTTACTGTCCTGACGGAAGGAGATGTGGAAGCTGATGCCCGTATCGCCTCCAGCCTGCTCGGTCATCGCTATTTTCGCTTAAATCCGCTCCTGCCCCGTTCAGTCGCCCTTGATGCATGGGAAATGATACCCTTGCTCCTCCGCTGGGCAAAAGAGGCAGAATTAGCCGAAATAAAAAAGTGGCTAAACCAGTACTGGTAAATTAAAAGCTAACAATAGAATTCTAATTCCCACTAACCCAAGAGCTACAGCAAGGCTATTCATTATCCATTGCTCTCGAACAAACCTGGAAAAATAGGCACCGATCTGTGCTCCACCTATCACCCCAATAGAAATAGTTACTGTTTGTATATAACCATCACGCAGTGAACCGGTCAATAAATGCACCAATGTTCCGAAAAAGGCCATAATTGCCAGTACTAAATGAGATGTTGCTGTCGCAATATGAACAGGAAAATTTAACAGGTAAACAAGAATTGGTACATGAATAATTCCACCTCCTATACCAAGCAGGCTGGAAATAAAATGACTGCAGGTTCCATTTCAGATTTAAGCAAGAGAAATGCCGAACTAATAATTAAAGCAAATCCAAAAATGCCATCAAATATTCTTCTTGGTATTAGGCTTGTTAAATAGGCACCAAAAATCGCGCCAGGAGTACTGGCAATTGCGAACAGAATTCCTGATTTGAAATCAACCCGCTTTTGCCGAAAATAAGCAAAAGAACCTGATAAGGCATTAAAGAAGACTACCGCCAGTGAAATACTGGTAATTAGGTCCGGACTCTTGGCAGGATATAGTAGCAAAAGAATTGGTACAAGCACAAACCCCCCACCGGCTCCAATTAATGTACCAAAGCTGCCTACTATTATTCCTAAAACTAAAAGTCCAAGAAACTTCAACATATGTACCAGCTCCTTATAAGTTGTTGTAAACATAGAGTATAGTATTAAAGCTTGCCTACAAATAATATATAGCGGAGGTGATATTTATGACCCCGCAGATGACCAGTGACTGGGAACAATGGAAACAAACCCTGCATTCTTTAGTAGATCTAGGTGAACGGGTAGGCCTGGAGGAGGAAACTATCAGCAAGGCCGCCTATAAACTGGGTAACTTCCTGGCTGATAAAGTGGACCCCAAAAACCGCGAACAGCGCCTGCTCAAAGAACTATGGGATGCTGGTGATGAAGAAGAGCGCAAGGTTCTGGCCCATTTGATCATTAAAATGGTTAACCGGGATAATGTCGCCCAGCATTAAGTATTTACAGAGCCGACCGGTTTATCCGGCCGGCTCTGCTGTTTGTCCAAATTGCTCCCGGTATAACCTGGCGTAGCGGCCATTTAGTGCCAGCAACTCCTGATGGGTTCCTTCCTCCACAATTTTCCCCCCGGCCAGCACCAGGATGCGGTCTGCCGAGAGAATAGTGGAAAGCCGATGGGCAATCACCAGGGATGTCCGAGTTTTTAGTAAAGGTTCTAAAGCCTGCTGAATCAGCTGCTCCGAATGGGAATCCAGGTTGGAAGTAGCCTCATCGAGAATAAAGATGCGGGGGTTTTTTAAAATCACCCGGGCCAGGGCCAGCCGCTGTTTCTCCCCACCGGAAAGCCGATAGCCCCGCTCCCCTACTACCGTATCATACCCTTCCGGCAAAGACATAATCAGGTCATGGATATGAGCTGCCCTGGCCGCTGCCACCATTTCCGCTTCCGTCGCTTCAGGCTTGCCGTAGAGGAGGTTTTCCCGCACAGTAGCATGAAAGAGAATGGTCTCCTGGGTCACCAGCCCGATATGCCGGCTCAGGGTAGCCAGGCTTAAATCCCTGATGTCAATTCCATCTAATCGCACTTCCCCCTGCCAGGGGTCAAAAAATCGTGGTACCAGGTAGCTGATAGTGCTCTTCCCTGCCCCACTGGGCCCCACAATCGCCACTGTCTGTCCGGGTTCAATGGCAAAACTCACCCCTTGCAGGATAGGCCGGTCTTTTTCATAGCCAAACCAGACATCCCGGAATTCCAGCCTCCCTTTAATTTCCGTCAGAGTAACCGATTCCCCTTTTTCCTGCACCTCAGGCACTTCATCCAGAAAGGCAAACAAACGCTCAAACAGGGCCAGGGAACCCTGGATGTTCACCACCAGGTTGGCCAGGGCTGAAACCGGCATATAGAGCCGGCTGAGATAGGCAGTAAATGCAACTACTGTCCCTATGCTGAGCTCCCCTTTGATAGCCTGCCAGCCCCCAAACCAGTAGATAAAAGCAGGGCCGGCGGCGGTGATTACCCCCAGCAACATAAAAAACCAGCGGCCGATCATTTTCTGTTTTAGCTCTAACTCCAGCAGCTCCAGGTTTTCCCGGGCAAACCTGCTGTTTTCTTCCCACTGGCGGCCAAAGGCCCGGATCAGCATGGCCCCGGAAATGTTGAGGGTTTCCTGCATCAGACTGGACAAGTCCGCCAGTTTCTGCTGGGCCATTTTACGGGCCCGGTAATTCATGCGGCCTACCTGGCGGGTGGGTAGAACCAGAGCCGGCAAAACCACCAGGGCCACCAGGGTCAAACGCCAGTCCAGCCAGAACATGGAGCCCAGAGTAACCAGAAAAACCAGGCCATTATTGAAAAGCCCGGTAATGGTATCCCCCACCACATTCTGTAAGCCCCCCACATCATTGGTTAACCGGGAAATGATCTCCCCTGTCTTGTGGCGGACAAAAAAACTGAGACTGAGTTGCTGCAAATGTTCATACATTTGCTGGCGCAAAGTATACATCAGCTTCTGTCCAATCAGAGTAGCCAGATAAAACTGAGCCACCCCCAGCAATCCCCCCAGCAAAGCTGTTGCAATTATCCCAGCCACCAGCAGGTTTAATAACCCCAGTTTCCCCTGGGGGATTGCCTGGTCCAGAATCAGTTTAATCAGATAGGGCTGTAATGCCCCCATAACCGCTCCCCCTAGAATACAGAGCAGCACCAGCAACCATTGCCGCCAGTAAGGCCGCAGATACCCTGCTATTCGCGTTAACAAACGGGGGTCCGGTTTGGTAATTTTCTTCTCCTCCAGACCCCAATCCACTCCACTGAATGGATGGGCCATTTTCTCTCCCTCCCAGCAGGAATTTTGCCTGAACAGGCGAATACTGTTATATAAAAGCGTCAATTTTTTGACACTCAGGAGGAATCGGTATGTCATCTCTTACAGCTGCAGCAGTAATGTCCACAGCTTTTCTGCGCCGGGAAGCCCACATCCCTTTATCCCATTTACAGGCTCAGCTGACCTCTACCAGAGCAGAAGCAGTGCTGATCCTGGGCAAAAAAGGCCAGATCCGGGGCTTACTCAGCCGTGAACGAATCCTGGCCGCCCGTTCAGAACAGCCTCTGCCTATCAGCAAAGTCTTTTCCCTGTCCAGGCCTGTAACCATTGGCCCGGACTTCTCCCTGGCCAAAATTCTGGCTTTTTTCAACCAGCAGCATCCCGGACTGGTAGTAGTGGATGAAAACCAGAATCCCCTGGGGGTAATCACCTGGGAAATCCTCACCACTGGCATTATCCGGGGCTGGCTCAAAAGTCAGGCTATCCTGGACACACTCCTTAACCATGCCAGTGAGGCTATTTGTATCATCAACGAACGGGAAGAAGTGGAATACTGGAATCCCCGGGCCGAAATCCTCTATGGCATTAAGGCAAGGGAAATCCTCGGCCAGCCGGTCAGCAAGTTTTTCCCCAATGTTCTGGTTTCCCACTCCCTGAAGGAAAACAAAGTGATTCGAGAAAGCTACCACCAGCCCCGGGAAGACGCCCATGTACTGATTACCGCCGCTCCCATTCAGTGCGAAAACCGGGTGATAGGGAGCCTCTCCCTGGAACGGGATATCGGAGATATCGTTTACTTGAATCAGGAGCTGACCCGCACCAGCACTACCGTCAAAAAACTGCGCAAGGAAATCAACCGTCTCAGTCAGAAGAACGCCTTTGCCACTATTTATGGCCACAGTACCATTATAAAGGAAACCATTAATTTAGCCAAAAAATTTGCTGCTACCGATGCTTCCCTGCTTATCCGGGGGGAAAGCGGCACCGGTAAAGAACTGTTTGCCCGCGCCATCCATGAAGAAAGCAAACGCTACAATCAGCCCTTTATTGCCGTTAATTGCGGCGCCCTGCCCTCCCTGCTTTTTGAAAGTGAACTGTTTGGCTATGAAAGCGGTGCCTTTACGGGGGCTGAGCGTGGCGGCAAACCCGGTAAATTCGAGCTGGCCGAAGGAGGTACCCTCTTTCTGGATGAAATCGGTGAGCTGGAATTGAGCCTGCAGGCCAAACTGCTGCGGGCCTTGCAGGAAAAGGTCTTTTACCGGGTAGGTGGTACTAAACCCATCAAGGTGAATGTCCGCATCATCGCTGCAACTAACCGGGATCTGGAAAAAATGATCCGGGAAGGTACTTTCCGGGAGGACCTCTATTATCGCCTGAATGTCCTTACCCTAACCCTGCCTCCGCTCAGGGAGCACAAGGAAGATTTGCCCGAACTGGCCTACTTGCTGGTCCAGGAGCTGGCCAGCATCCATCAAAAACGCATTCAGGAAATTGAGCCAGAAGTAATGGTGGCTTTTATGAATTACCACTGGCCCGGCAATGTACGGGAACTGCGCAACACCCTGGAGCGGATGGTTATTCTCTCCGATGATGGCATTTTGCGTCAGGATACCCTGCCTGCCCATCTTCGCCTGGAGAAACTGAAAGAATTGCGTTTGCCTGACAATGATACCAGCGGCCCACTGCCGGAAGTAACCATAGCTACAGAAAAAAGGCTGATTGCCGAGGCCCTGAAAAAGGCCAACTACAACAAGGCCGAAGCCGCCCGTTTGCTGGGCATCCCCCGCAGCAGCCTCTACTATAAAATGAAGGTCCTGGGTCTGACGCCAGATAACTGACACTGGCGTCAGTTTTTTGACACAAATTGGGCGAGGAAGTGCTTTTTCCCTGTATTGGGCGCCAGTTTGCTCCCGGCCAATAAATGGCACGAAAATTGCTAAATTAAATTGGCGTAAAATTGCGGCAATAAAAAATAGGGGGAAGGCATAATGGATATGAACCTGCTGGCGCGCAAAATAATTCTTACCATTGCCGCCAACAAAACAGTAGTCAACCTGGTCAGTAAACATGGGATGAAATGGGGTGCCGCCCGCTTCGTGGCTGGTAGCACTCTGGCCGAAGCTGTTCAGAGAGTTAAAGAACTGAACAGCAGAGGCATTGATGTCACCCTGGACCACCTGGGGGAAAGCATCACCAGTAAGGAACAGGCCAGGGAAGCGGTGGAAGCCTGTCTGGCTATCCTTGATGCCATCCATCAGGAAAAGCTGCGGGCTAATCTCTCCCTGAAACTGACCCAGATCGGCCTGGACATTGATTATGATTTCTGTCTCAACAACATGCGGGAAATTCTGGAGCGGGCGCAAAAGTACAATAATTTTGTCCGCATCGATATGGAAGATTCCGACCACTGTCAGATCACTTTTGATTTGTTTTATACCTTGTTGAATGAATATGGTCCGGAACGGGTAGGCATAGTAGTACAGGCCTATCTCTACCGTACCGCCAGGGATGTGGAGGAACTGATCAAGCGGAAATCCACCATTCGCCTCTGCAAAGGAGCCTATAAGGAACCTGCGGAGGTGGCATATCCCAGCAAAAAGGATGTTGATGCTAACTATCTGAAACTGGCCAAAACTTATCTCCGTTCCGGCGTCTATTTTGGGGCCGCCACCCACGACGAAAAAATCATTCGGGAGCTCATGGAATTCGTAGAAAAGGAAGGCCTGCGTAAAGAACAGTTTGAATTCCAGATGCTCTATGGTATTCGCCGGGATTTGCAAGAAGAGCTGGTCAAAAAAGGCTGGCGGATGCGGGTCTATGTACCCTACGGTAAAGACTGGTATCCCTACTTCTCCCGCCGTCTGGCCGAAAGGCCCGCTAACCTCTTCTTTATCCTGAAAAATATGCTTAAACCATAAAAAATTCAAGGGAGGTAAAATTTCCATGCTGCAAGAGTACCGTAACGAACCTTTTACAGATTTTAGCCAGCCGGCTAACCGGGAAGCCATGACCCGGGCCCTGGCCCTGGTAGAAAGCCAGCTGGGCCAGAGCTATCCTCTGGTGATCGGCAAAGAGAAAATCATGACCGAGGAAAAACTGGTTTCCATTAACCCGGGCAACAAGGACCAGGTGGTGGGCTATGTAGCCAAAGCCAACCTGGAACTGGCTGAAAAAGCCATCAAAACTGCAGAAGAAACCTTTAGCACCTGGTCCCAGGTAGATCCTGCCGTACGGGCCCGTTATCTGTTCAAAGCAGCAGCCGAAATGCGGCGGCGCAAACATGAATTCTCCGCCTGGCTGGTTTATGAAGTCGGTAAAAACTGGGCTGAAGCCGATGCTGATACCGCTGAAGCCATTGATTTCATGGAATTTTACGGCCGGGAAATGCTGCGTCTGGCCGAACCCCAGCCCCTGACCCGCATTCCCGGTGAAGACAATGAACTGTACTATATTCCCCTGGGCGTAGGGGTAATCATCCCGCCCTGGAACTTCCCCCTGGCTATCCTGGTGGGGATGACCACTGCTGCCATCGTATCCGGCAATACTGTGGTGCTAAAGCCCGCTTCCGCTTCCCCGGTAATCGCCGCCAAATTCGTGGAGCTGATGGAAAGCGTCGGCCTGCCTCCCGGGATAATCAATTTCCTGCCGGGCAGCGGTGGTGCCATTGGCGACTTCCTGGTGGATCATCCCCGTACCCGTTTCATCTCCTTTACCGGTTCCATGGAAGTGGGACTGCGCATCTATGAGCGGGCAGCCAAACTGGCCCCTGGCCAGATCTGGCTGAAACGAGTAGTAGCGGAGATGGGCGGTAAGGATGCTATCATCGTCGACAAGGAAGCTGATCTAGAAGCCGCTGTTGAAGGGATAGTTGCTTCAGCTTTTGGCTTCCAGGGCCAGAAGTGTTCCGCCTGTTCCCGTGCCATTATCCATCAAGATGTCTATGACTATGTCCTGGAAAAAGTAGTGGAAAAGGCCAAACAAATCAAGGTCGGCCCTCCGCAAGATCCCGGCAACTTCATGGGTCCGGTGGTTGACCAAAAAGCCTATGAAAAAATCCTGGAGTATATGGAAATCGGCAAACAAGAAGGCCGTTTGATGTGTGGTGGTGGCAAAGCTGAAGGCAATGGCTTTTATCTCCAGCCCACTGTCTTCGCTGATGTCGATCCCCTGGCTCGCATTGCCCAGGAAGAAATCTTCGGTCCTGTAGTAGCCTTTATCAAAGCCCGGGATTTCGACCATGCCTTAGAAATTGCCAACAATACCATCTATGGTCTGACCGGTGCCGTCTATTCCACCAACCGCGAACATCTGGAAAAAGCCCGTCGCCACTTCCATGTCGGCAACCTCTACTTCAACCGTAAATGCACCGGGGCCCTGGTAGGCGTCCATCCCTTTGGTGGTTTTAACATGTCCGGCACCGACTCCAAGGCCGGTGGCCGCGACTATCTCCTGCTCTTCACCCAGGCCAAGGTGGTAAGTGAAAAATTATAAAAAGAAGGGGCTAAATAGCCCCTTCTTTTTTACCTGTCCACCAGTAAACCGGTAAGCCCAGGGCGGTAATGCCCAGGCTAAACAAGGAATCCAGAGGATTAGTAACCAAATTATTGAGTAAAATATAAGTTCCCCCTATCATTGCTACCAGCGGCACAAAAGGATAAAGGGGTACCCGGTACTGATCCTGGCCTATCTCCCTTCGCCGCAAAAGAAAAATTCCGGCCAGGCCTAAAACAAAGAAAATCCAGACGGAAAACATGGCCAGATCAGTAAGGCGATCAAAGCTCCCGGTGAGAATGAAGAAACATGCAATTATCACCTGCAAGAATATAGCGTTTACTGGGGTGCCAAAGGTCAGGTGAACTTTGCCGATCCAGTCACTGCCTGGTAATTGACCTTTTTGTCCCATGGCAAAAGGCACCCGGGCAGAAGTCAACAAATAACCATTCAATGCTCCGAAGATAGAGACCAGAATGCCGATACCGACAATACTGGCTCCAAATGTACCAAAGAGCATCTGAGCCGCATCCGTGGCTGGTGTAGCCGACTGTTCCAGCTGGGTCAGAGGCACTACCTTGAAAATTGCATAATTGATTGTCAGGTAAACAGCCATAACCAGCAACAGGCCGGAAGAAATAGCAATTGGTAAGTCCCGTTTGGGATTTTTCATCTCTCCAGCTACATAACTGACATTGAGCCAGCCGTCATAGGCCCAGAGAGTAGCCAGGATCGCCGCACCCAGACCGCTAATGGTAATGCGTGTTGCTGTACCGGTAAACAAGCCCAGTTGCTCCTGGCCCTGCCATAAACCAAAACCGATAATTGTCAGGATGGGTATGAGTTTGCCAATGGTAAAAATGGTTTGCACTCTACCGCCCTGTTTGGTGCCAGTTGTGTTAATCAACGCTACCAGCAATACCAGGCCGATAGCAACCAGAGTTTCTACCCAGCCAGAATAATGCAACAGCTGCCCGAGCTGGGCAGAAAAGATAATAGCCAGAGCTGCTACTATAGCCGGTCCGTAGATTACCGTTTGGACCCAGCCAAAGAGAAAACCAACAACTGGCCCATACAGTTCTTCCAGGTAGGCATATAGACCCCCTGTACGGGGAATTGCTACCGCCAGTTCCGCCATAGTCAAACCCGCCGCCAGAGTGATGATTCCACCTAGAATCCAGGCTCCCAACGACCAGGTCGGTGAACCGGTGGCTTTCAGGATCACAGCCGGTTTAAAAAAGACCCCTGCTCCAATAACCATACCCACTACTAGCATCATTGTTGTGAATAAGCCCAATTCCTTGCGCAACTGTTGTTCCAATGCTGCTCCTCCTTAGTATGTCAGTATTTAAAATTTGCCCTGTCTAATATAGCACAGCACCAGAACCTTTACAAGTATATTGTTTAGCTTTGAAAATAATTTATAATCCCATCACGCAGGGCCTGAGCCCAGCGTTGCCGCCAGGCGTTATCGGCCAGCAGTCTTTCTTCAATGGGGTTACTGATAAAGGCCAGTTCCACCAGTACTGCCGGCATCTGGGCTTTGCGAATGACCAGAAAATTGCCCTGTTTAATCCCCCGCCAGGGTAACCCGGGTTTTTGCAGGGGTGGTTCTAAGGCCTGTGCCAGCGACCGGGCAGTAGCATGATGGAAATAGATCTCAGTGCCCCTGGCTTCCCTATTGGTTGCAGAATTACAATGAACAGAAACAAAGATATGGGCCCCCTGACTATTGGCCAGCTTTACCCGCCGGGATAATTCCGCTACCCGGCTATCCGGTTCCCCTACCCGGTCACTATCCCGGGTTAAAATCACCTGGGCCCCGTCATTTTGTAAGAGCTGTTTCAGCTTCAGAACCACATCCAGAGTGACATCCTTTTCCTTCAAGCCACTGGGCCCTACCGCTCCCGGGTCAGGCCCGCCATGCCCGGCGTCCAGACAGATAATCCGGTTGGCCAGGGGTTTGACTGCTACCACTGGCTGGGAATCAATATAAACGATCCGATTACTGCCATCCCAGACCAGACGATGACCCAGGCTTTCCAGCAAAGGCCGGATAGGCACCCAGGTCTGGTTTTCCTGCAGCCGTCCAAAAAAGGGCAGGGCCTTGCCCTTATACACCAGCTTGACCTCATCCATCTAGCATCACCTCATTGAATTGTATGCACCGTTTGCCGGTGTCGCCACTGACCAAGAAAAAAAGAGCGGTCTAACCCGCTCCTGCATACTCTCCTTCTTCCTTTCCTACCATCCCGGCCGCCAAACCTGCCGCCCAGGCGGTTGTAATCAAACCAGTTCCTCCCCAGCTCATCCAGGGCAAGTTAATGGTAGTAATAGGAAACCAGCCGCTATTGGTCAGAAAATGCAAGGCCGTTGCACTTCCCAGCCAGGCCAGCAAAGCCCCTCGCACCATCAGGGGGTAATCCCCCTGCCAGTACTTTTCCCAGCGCCGCGGCCAGACCGCCCAAACCCAGGCCAGATAGGCAATAACCAGCAGTACAGCTGCTACCCAACCCAGTTTGTGGGCCAGGAAAGCAAAGAGATAATCATCTTCCGGTGATGAGATATAATAACTCTCCTGCCGCCAGGTAAAACCCTGGCCCCACCAGCCTGCTTCTGCCCACATGCGGCGCAGCCCCAGATAATCCTCACCCCCCTGCCCTGGTATGGGCCAGAGGACATTGTAAATACGCCCCTGCACATAGGGATGTAACCAGGCCAGACCACTAAACAGCAACAGTCCCAGGGCTCCGGCCAACCCTTCTCTCAGACCGAAATTGCCCTTCAGGACCAGCACCGTCAGGCCTGCTGCCCAGAGGACAGGAATCTGGCTGAAATCGGGCTGAGCTGCCAGCAGCAAACTCTCGCCCATTAAAAGGGCCAGCATCCAGCGCCGCCGGGGTAAGAGGGGTAAGACCAAACAGGTAGTAAGCAGCATCAAACCAGCAGGGGCAATTACCAGATCACCCAGCTTGAGCCAGCGAGCTGCCCCGCCGGCCGCTATACTCCAGCCAGGCACCAGCAAAAAACCGTTTAGCACTACTGTAATTGCCCACATACTCCAGGCCCAGTTTTGCCAGAAAGGCACAGTAGTCCGCCAGGCCAGAAAGAAGGCCAGCAGGGCCAGGAGAGCGAACTGGGCCTGCCGTAAGCCATAGGCATGGTAATTGCCATAATCCTGCCAGGAACGCACGGCTGTGGCTCTGTCCACCAGCATTACCCCAATTGCCATCAGAGACAACGGCAACAGGAGAGCCAGGGTGCGGCGCAAATCAAGCATTTCCCTTCCTCCCAATTCGGGATATAATATTATTATCCATTATATCACAGAAAGGAGCAAATTCCTTGCGCAAATGGCTGACCTATTCTGTTCCCCCCGAACAAGCCGGTTTGACGGTGGAAACTATTCTGCGCCAGCAGTTACAGGTATCAGGGCGGGCGATTCAGCGCCTGACCCGCCGCCGGGGAATTTTGCTCAATGGTCGTGCCCCTTTTTTGGGCCATACCGTAAAAGCAGGAGATGAGCTGAAAGTCCTGCTGGAAACCGCTGCTCCGGCCCCCGGTCTAACCCCGATACATATGGCTTTAGATATTCTTTTTGAAGATGAACAGTGCCTGGCTCTTAACAAACCGGCAGGTATAGCTGTTCATCCCGGTGGACCGCACCAGGGGCAAAAACCGACTCTGGCCCATGGTGTAGCCTATTACCTGCAGCAAAAAGGTCTGGCCCCGGTGGCCCATCCTGTCCACAGACTGGACCGGGACACCAGTGGCGTTGTTCTCTTTGCCAAACACAGCCATGCCCATCATGTACTGGACCAGCTACTGCGCAGCGGCAAAATCATCCGCTATTACCAGGCCATCGTTTTGGGCCAGCCTCCGGCTGAAACGGGAGAAATTTCAGCTCCCATCGGCCCTCATCCCCATCATCCACAGTTACGCGCCATCATTCCTGCGGGGCAGCCTGCCCTTACCCGCTACCGCCTTCTACAAACCGGGAAGGAATGGTCCCTGCTGGAACTGGAGCTGGTTACCGGTCGTACCCACCAAATTCGAGTACATTTAAGCCACCTGGGCTGTCCTATTCTGGGGGACAAATATTATGGCGGTCCGGCCGCTCCCCTGGCCCCTCGTCCTCTGCTCCACTGCCAGCGCCTGGTTTGGCCAGGACAGGGAATTAGCGCTCCGTTACCTGCCGATTTTCGGAATTTTTTAAAATAGCTTTTAGTATGGTTGTTAATATGTTAAAATAAAAGAAATCTAAATATTTGGAGGAGAAAGAATGCCCCAGTTTTCCATTGCACTAATCACAGACAGCGCCTGCGATCTACCCCCGACCTTGTTAGAAGCGCTGCAAATTCACGTCCTGCCCTTTGGCATCAATTATCAGGATGGTCAGTTCCTGGACCGGGTAGATATCCAGCCCGAGGATATCTATGCTCGCTTGCCGGTTGAAATCCCCACCACTTCCATGCCCACTCCCGGCGCGGTTCTGGCTTTGCTGGACCAACTGAAGGCTGAAGGCTACAAACAGGTACTGGCCATCCATATCTCCAGCAGTCTTTCTGGTACCTGGCAAATGGTACAGACCATAGCCAGCCAGTATGAAGGCCTGGACATCCGGGTATTTGACAGCCGTTCCCTTTCCTTCGGTCAGGGTTTTCTGCTTCTGGAAGCCGCCCGGATGCTGCGCAGCGGCCAAACCGATCTGGATACTATCTGGCAGCGCTTAGTACATCTGCGGGATACTAGCCGTGTCTTTTTTATCCTCGATACGCTGGAATATCTCCACCGGGGCGGTCGTATTGGTGCGGTTTCCGCCTTTCTTGGGCAAATGCTCAATCTAAAACCCATTATTTCTGTTGATAAAGAAGGCAAGTATTTTTCCTTCACAAAAGTAAGGGGAAAAAAACTGGGGTTAAAAGAATTGCTGAAAATAGGCGAACAGCTGGCTAAAGAAACCCCTTGCCGGCTGGCTGTTCTGCATGGCGCCGCCGAGGCAGAGGCACGGGAGCTTTACAAAAAACTGAAAGAGCTCCCCACTGTGGTAGAAAGCTTTCTGGAACAGATTTCCCCGGCTCTTGGCATCCATACCGGCCCTGGTCTGGTAGGTTTTGTTTTCTGTGAAGCATAAAAGCTGTCCTTGCGGACAGCTTTTTTATTGAGCCAGCACCAGGGCCAGCAACTCCTGCCGATTGCGCGGCAGCGGCCGGTTAGTTAGCCCCCGTTGCCTCAAGGCCTGATATACCTCAACCAGCCAGGGCTGAGTCAGATCTGCCTGTTGCAGAAGCTTTTCATCCAGGAAAATTTCCGCCGGTGTTCCCTGCCCGATTACCCGTCCCTGTTGCATGACATAGACATAATCTGCCCAGTCATAGGCCAGTTCCACATCATGGGTGGAAAGGATGACCGTTGTCCCCTTGTCGCTAATATTATCCAGCAATTCCATTACTTGTCTGGAATGGCGCGGATCCAGCCAGGCTGTAGGCTCATCACAAATCAGCACTTCCGGCTCCATGGCCAGAATGGCCGCCAGGGAAACCCGTTTTTTCTGCCCGTAACTCAAGGCATGGGTCGGTTTATCCCGTAAATGGCTGATCTCCGTGGCTGCCAGAGCCTGTTCCACCCTCCGCCGCACCTCCGCTTCCGCCAAGCCTAGATTGAGGGGGCCAAAGGAAATCTCCTGATAGACACTGGCGGAAAATAGCTGGCTATCCGGGTCCTGAAAAACAATCCCCACCCGTTTGCGCAGCTCCAGTAAATCTTTATGTTTATAGCTGACTTTATGCCCGGCAAAACGGATTTCCCCCCGCCGGGGCCGTAAAATTCCGTTAAAGTGCAAAAACAGGGTGGATTTGCCCGCCCCATTGGACCCCAGCACGGCAATTTTCTTTCCCCGTTCAATCGCCATATTCACACCCTGCAATGCTACCGTCCCATCCGGATAGGCAAATTCCACGGCACAGGCCTCAAGAATGAAAGATGACAATTTTTTCTCCTCCCCCGTTTAATGCCATAAACCAGAGTACCATTTGTACCAGAGCAATCAAGGCCAGATTGGCACCGGACCAGTGATATTCCGGTTCCAATACCCTTAACTCCCCCTGATAACCCCTGGCCTCCAGAGCTTGATAGAGCTGGCGGGAACGCTGCTGGGATTTGAACAACAGAGCGGTTATCAACTGGCCCAGGGAGCGGTAGGAATTGCCCAGACTGGCATAGCCCCAGCGGGAAGCCTGGGAAATCTGGATCTGTACTGCTGTTTCCGCCAGCACAAAGATAAAGCGATAAACCAATCCCATCAGTTCCAGTAGCAGGGGCGGAATCTGCAAACGGCGCAGAATTCCCAGGATCTCAACCATCGGTGTAGTCAGGATGAGAAAGTAAAGGCAGCTGACAGCAGCCAGAGCCTGTAGTATAACCCGCAGGGCCAGCCCCAGCTGCCGCCAGTCAATCCCTGCAAACAGCGGCCCGATTTTCCAGGTTATAATCCCACTAACCGGCTCGGTACTGAGGCTTAACAAAATCGTCCAGGCACTGAGCAGCAAAAAGGAAAAAGGCAAAAGCAGCAGCCGCACCAGATAGCGCAAGGGTATACCAGCCCGCCCCCATAAAATTCCATTCATTATTAGCAGCACCAGGCCCGTTACCACCGGTTGGGGATGGCTCAAGACCGCCCCCATAGTTAATCCGGTCAATAGCAATTTTTCCAGAGGATGAACATGACGCAGCCGGTTATTATAAGCAAATTGATCGATATTAAACATGCCCTTTTTTCTCCTCTGCCTGTTTTTTGCCGCGAAGATAGCCTAAATAATAGCCAATAAAACCACTGCCCAGGGCTGCTTGCAGGGCAAAGAGCAAGCTTTCCACTTCCCCGCTGGGCGGTTGCCAGAAATTCTGGAACCAGGGCTTGTAGTCAGGACGCAACTGGCTGATCACTTCTTCCGCCTGCCCATCAGCTCCAGCGAAAGGGGCATTGGGCAACAGGACAAGAGGTCCTAAAGATAAAACCACGGCCATTAGCAATAAAATAAGATTTTGCTTTTTCATCTTAACCCTCCTCCGTCAGAACTGCCAGTTCCACTAACTCCTGGCGGTTATAATTGCTGATGGTATTAAAGACCACTACAGTCAGCAAGCCTTCGCTGATGGCCAGCGGAATCTGGGTAAGGGCAAAAATCCCGGCAAATTTGAGAAAGGCAGCAATGAGCCCACCGGTGGGAAATGCCAGGGCCAGCTGAACCGATGTCACCAGATAGGTAGCCAGGTCCCCCAGGGTAGCGGCCAGAAAAATGCTGAAACTGCGGTTCACCCCGGTTTTTTGCAAAAGCTTGTAAAGTCCATAGGAAACCAGAGGGCCAGTAATAGCCATAGAAAAGGCATTGGCTCCTAAAGTAGTTACCCCGCCATGGGCCAGCAGTAAAGCCTGAAAAAGGAGAACAATCGTGCCCAGCACCATCATGGCAGCTGGACCAAACAGGATAGCTCCCAGCCCCACTCCCGTTGGATGGGAACAGCTACCGGTTACGGAAGGTATTTTTAATGCAGATAGTACAAAGGCAAAAGCTCCCACCAAACCCAGGAGCATCTTTACTCCGGGGTTGGCTTTTACTATCCGGTTTATCCGGTACAAACCCCAGGCCAAAAAGGGCAAGAACAGCAAATACCATAATCCCGCCCAAACCGGCGGCAGGAAGCCTTCAGCTATGTGCATGGCATAAGCATTAACAGGGGCATTTAAAGTAAACCATAATAAACCCAAACCAATCAGAACTAATGACTTGTACTTTTTCATCTACTCTTCCCCTCCCAGCATTGCAAAATAAAAAATCCCCAGCCTTATGACCAGGGAAGGCAAGGCGCTCAGCTTAACGGACAGCCTGAAGCAAACCACCTCCCATTTGCATAAAGGTGTGTTTCAGCAGGCCGGTTACTGGCTGAGGTTCATCGCTGGCCCCTCACAATGAGCCCGCTCACCAACACAGTAAATGCTCGGATTCGCACCGGATACCGTTTAAGCCGACCCCTCAGGGCCAGGCGCCTCTGTTATTCTTTTTTAACAGTAATTATCATAGCATATTATGGTCATTTTTACAAGTCTTTGCCTGAATTTTCTGTTAAACTCAACCAGAGATAATGGGTTACCCAGCTCCGGTAGGGCCGCCAGCCTTCCCCGATTTCCCGTACTTCAGCTTCAGTTGCCTGGCGTCCCAGCCCCCACAGCTGCCCAACCGCATTACGTAAACCGATATCCGCTGCCGGCAACAAGTCCGACCGCCCCTGGCCAAACAGCAGGATACACTCTGCTGTCCAGCGCCCAATGCCCCGCCAGGAAATTAAATAGCTCATCGCCTCCTGTTCCGGCATGGTTTCAACCTTGCTCCAGTTCAGCTGGCCTGTTGCTGTAGCCTGGGCCACTCCCAGTACATATTCTGCCTTACTGCGGCTGAACTTGAGTAAACGTAAATCTTCCGCGGTCAACCTGACCAGTTGTTGCGGCTCAGGAAACAACAGCCAGTCCACCCCTTCCCAGTGCCACTGGCAATTACAACGGACCAGCAAATTCCGTTTCAGCTGGGCGCAAAAACTGAGATTGAGCTGCTGGGCAATTATAGAGCTAATGGCCGCTTCATAAAGAGTCGGCTCCAGGATCATGCGCTGACCATAGAAACGCTCCACCAGAGCAGCCAGGGGAAGATGCTGGCGGCAAAACTGATAAAAAGCAGGCAAATCAAAATTCAGGCAAAAGACATGGCTTAAATAGGCAATAGCCCGTTCCTGCCAGTCAGGCGGTAGCTCGGGGCCAGCCACCTCAATATGCCAGCAGGGTTTGGTTACTGTGCCTTCTTCCTGTACTGTCAATAAAACAGGTCGACCATCCCAGCTCAGGGCCTTTTGTAAACCATTCTCCCCCAGCCGGTAGAGTACATCCTGACCGGCAGAACGCATTCGTTTCAGCATTCCCGGTAAATCGGTAGGAGCAGGGGGATTCCAGTAAAATTCGTGTTGCATCCATTAACCCTCCATTTCCTCTCCATTTTACCACAAATAGAAAAAGAGGAAAGCGGCCTTTAGCCGTTTTCCTCTTCTAACCGTTTCAGCTCCTCTACCAGCAGAGCCAGTTCCTCGTCATCCTGAGCGAAGTAGATGGCCCCCGGTCCGCAATGGACCACACAGGTGCCACAGCTCATGCATTTCTCCCGATCATAGACGATTTCACCCCGTTCTTTGTCATAGCGCAGGGCCAGGGGTACACAATAGGTCGCTGCCGGACAGTCCTTGTTCTGGTCACATAGCTTTTTGTCGATGTAGATAGGCATCCCGCTCTTCCTCCTTCTTCCTCCCATATTCTTCCCCATCCACCTTACAGGCGGATTGACAGCTGGAAATTTCTTGCCCTGTGTGATAGTATAGTTTACGCGCCAGCCATTCTACCGGACCCATGAAAGTATCACTTCTGTCTTGATTTATACTATACCCTTGTATTGTATATTTTATGATAAATTGCTGTTGCCGTCAACCACTATAACACCATGAGGAGGTAAAGGTATATGAAACGGGACACGATTTTATTTGACCTGGACGGTACATTACTGCCTATTGATCAGGAATTATTCATGCAGGAATATTTGCAGGCGGTAGCTGAGCATTTCCACTGGCTGGCAGACCGCAAAACCTTTTTACGCCACTTCTGGCAGGCTACTGAGGCCATGATCGCCAATGATGGCCGCCTTACCAATGCCGAAGCTTTCTGGCATACCTTTACCCGTCTGACAGAAAAGGGACAGGAAGAACTCCTGCCCCATTTTGAAAAATACTATCTTGAAGTTTTTCCGCAGCTGAAAAAGTGCTGTCAGCCTACGCCCCTGGCCCGGCAGGTGGTAGAAAAAGCCCTGGCCAAAGGCTACCAGGTAGTGCTGGCCACCAATCCCCTCTTCCCTGTGGAAGCTACCCGGGAACGCATGCACTGGGCTGGTATCGCCGACCTGCCCTGGCTCCATGTCACCTATTATGACAGCTACCGCAGTTCCAAACCAGCAGTCCGTTATTTCCTTGAAGTATGTGAAAATATTAACCGCCCCCCGGAAGCCTGTTTCATGTTCGGCAATGATGCGCAGGAGGACCTGGTGGCTACCACTCTGGGTATCACCACCGGTCTGGTCACTGATTGCCTCATCGACCGGGGTGAACCCACTTATCCCGCTCACTGGCGAGGAACCCTGGCCGAGCTCCTGGACTGGCTGGACCAGCTTCCTGCCCTTTAACTCTTGTTCCGCCAGAAGTCCAGGCTCTTTTGCCAGATCTCTTTCTTGCTCAATTCCCGGGGCCAGCGCTCCACCGGGGTGCCTTCCCGCATGGCAGCGGCTACATTGGCAAAGACCTGGCGGTTTTGCCGGCCAAGCTGGCGTAACAGCTCCTTCACTTCTGCCCTTTTGGTATAGCCATCTAAAGGACAGGGGCTGGGGATGGGTTGAATCCCTAGCTCCTTCCCAGCTCGCCGGATTTCCTTCTCCCGGAAATAGACCAGCGGCCGGATTACCCAGAGCTGGCTTTCATCCAGCCAGGTTTTGGGCTGGAAAGTCTGGATTTGGCCACTGTAAAGGATGCTCATCAAAAAGGTTTCTACGGCATCATCATAGTGATGGGCATAAGCCACCTTGTTGAAACCATGGGCTCTGGCAAAGGCATTGAAGGTTCCGCGCCGAAAAAAAGAACAGCGGGCACAGGCACTTTGCCGATCCTCCCCCAGGGCCAGCTCGCTAATTTTAGTATGAACAGTATAAAAAGGCACATCTACTCGCTGACAAAAGGCCTCCAATTCCTGCCGGGGAAAACCCGTTTCAAAGCCCAGGTCAATGGTCAGGGCCCCTACTTCAAAAGGGAAAGGCGCATGCTTGCGTAATACCGAAAGGGCATAGAGCAAAAAAGAACTGTCCTTCCCGCCAGAAAAGCCTACCAGCACCCGGTCCCCCGGACTGAGCAAATCAAATTCGATAATAGCCCGCCAGAGAGGGCGAATATATTTTTTCGGCAAAGCTAAACGCACGGTTATTCAGCTCCTGTCCCTGGATTAGTTAATATGAGCCTGCAGGTTGGCCCTGGTTATCTGGCCATGGCTGGTATGCCAGAGGGGACTGGTCCCATCCAGCCAGAGAACCTGGGGACTGGCATGGGCTACCCCACTCACTTCGGCCAGGCGGTTACTCACCGGTCGGGCTGCCTGCACTACAATGCGATAGACTACCTGCTCCGGCCCCCGTTCAGCCAGCCATTGTTCCACTTCCTGGTGAGCCCGGGCACTGATAGGACAGGTAGCGCTGTGTTTAAAAAACAGCTTTTTCCCGCCTTGACGCAAAATTTCCTCCAGTTCTTCCACCTGCATTACATCGATGAATTTTCCCATGACTGCTCCTCCTTCAATAACCATTTTCCCACCATCCAGGTAACAATAATAGCCATCACCGTCCTGGCTGTCAACAACAGCCATCCACTGGCACCAATCCTGGCAAACAAAAGGGTATCTTCGATGATAGCATGATTGAGTACCAGAAAGATACTGAGCAAATGCAAATCCTTGCGGGACAGTTCCCCCTCCCGGGCCGCCGCTATTATCACCCCGGCCCCATAGGCAATACCGAAAACCAAACCTACCAGCAAGGGCAAAGCCGCTGCCCGGGACAGATGGATTTTGCCCAGAGCCGGGGCCAGCCAGCCGGCCGCTATATCCAGCCATTTTAGATCTTTCAGAATCTCCAGTACCAGCATAATAGGTATGACGATAACGGCCACATCCCAGATCAGCCGCAGGCTCCCCATGCCGATGGACAGTATTGTTTCCACCCCTGCTCACCTACCAGAATAAATTCAAAATGATCCCCGCCAAAAAGGAAAAACCCAATCGCACTGCTACCAGCGGCCAGCCAGCGATTCCAGTCTGACGGGAAACAGCGGTTTCTACCAGTAAATTATGGGAAAGCAACAGCATTAAAGAGATAATGGTAATCTGTTTCCCCGTTAAGGTGATAGCCGCCATGGCCCCAATGGCAGCATAGAGATTGAGCAAATTGCCGATCACCAGGGCGGTAGCCGCTTCCCCTGGTAAACCGAACAGGGCCATCAAGGGCCGACAAATATCCGCCAACCAGGTAAACAGGGGCGTCAGTTTAAGTAAGTTCACTGCTATGTAGATAGGTAGCATGGTTTTGGCCAGCACCCAGGTGGTATTTATCCCCTTTTTCCAGCCTCTGTATAATGTCTCCTGCCAGTTCACTCTCCATCCTCCAGTTTACAGTATTTCTGTTTCCACCTCACCCACCCGCAGGCGCGGTTCCGCTTCCAGCCAGTCGATAATAGCCTGGAGCTGGCTGCCCGCATGAGCTGAATTGCCGCCAATGACAGCAATGCCCAGGGTGATTTTCTGCCACAAATCCTGATCGGCTATCTCTGCCACCGCCACATTGAATTTGCTGCGCATTCTGCTAATTATACTCTGTAAAACCCGTCTTTTATCCTTCAGGGAATGCCCATCTGCCAGGTAAAGGGTAATCCGTCCACAGCCAATAATCAATCTGGTCACCAGCCTTTTCTTTTCAACAAGTGAGAAAACCCCCGCTGGCAGCGGAGGTAAGTTGTTCAGAAATGAAAATTAGCTTTAATTCGGGCCACTGCTTCCTGTAAGAGCGGCACTTCCTGGGTCAGGGCGATGCGTACATATCCTTCCCCCTGCGCCCCAAAGGCATGACCGGGAATCACCAGCACTCCGGCTTTTTCCAGTAATGTGAGGGCAAACTCCATGGAAGTGGAAAAACCGGCCGGAATCCGGGCCCATAAAAACATGGAGCCTTTCGGTTTGGGAATCTGCCAGCCCGCTTCAGCCAGTCCTTCTACCAGCACATCCCGCCGTTTCTGATAAGTAGCTGCATTTTCCCGAACAAAATCCTGGGGACCTTCTAAGGCCGCAATTGCTGCCTCCTGAACCGCGCTAAAAACTCCATAATCGATATTGGATTTGATTTTATTCAGGTTGGCGATAACCTCCTGATTGCCTACTACAAAGCCTATACGGCAACCCGCCATATTAAAGGACTTGGAACAGGAGTGAAACTCCACCCCTACCTCCCTCGCCCCGGGTACCTCCAGAAAACTCATAGGCTTAAAACCATCAAAAGCCAGTTCGGAATAGGCCGCATCATGACAAACCAGTAAATCATACTGCCGGGCGAATTCCACTGCCTGCCGGAAAAAGGCTCGGTCCGCCACCGCCGCCACCGGATTGCTGGGGTAATTGAGGGTCAGCAGTTTCGCCCGCCGGGCCACCTCTGCCGGAATATCCTCCAGCCGGGGCAGAAAACCGTTTTCTTCCTTCAGCGGCAAAGGATATAATTCCCCTCCGGCCAGCAAGATACTGGCACTATAAATGGGATAGCCCGGATCAGGTACCAGAGCCAGGTCTCCCGCCTCAATATAGGCCCAGGCCAGATGGGCCAGCCCGTCCTGGGATCCCATCAACACCAGCACTTCCCGCTCCGGATCCAGCTCCACATCAAAACGGCGCTGATACCAGCGGGCAATAGCTTGCCGTAACTCCAAACAGCCCTCAAACACCGGATAACGATAATTAACATCCTTTTCAATCCCGGCACGCAAGGCAGCTTTTATATGCGGAGCAGGAGGGCGGTCCGGGCTGCCAATCCCCAGATTGATCACTGGCAAGCCCCGGGCCTCCACTTCCCGCTTTTTGGCCTCCATTACGGAAAAAATCCCGGTAGTCAGCAGTTCGATACGCCGTGCTACCTGAACCATCCAACCCACTCCCCTTTCACAATAATAATAACACAAAGGGAGGCAGATTGTCAGCAAGGGTCTCTATCCGGTAGTCTCTGGCTCTGCAAGATCCGCAGAGCATTTAAAACAGCCAGCAGAGCCACTCCTACATCAGCGAAAACCGCTTCCCACATGGTGGCCAGTCCTCCGGCTCCTAACAGAAGTACCATCCCTTTTACCCCAAAAGCCAGGGCAATATTCTGCCAGACAATTTGTTTGGTGCGGCGGGCTATCTGCACGGCTTCTACCAGCTGTACCGGTTCATCCCGCATCAGCACCACATCTGCAGCTTCAATGGCAGCATCTGCCCCCAGCCCCCCCATGGCGATTCCGATATCGGCCCGGGCCAAGACAGGAGCATCATTGATGCCATCACCCACAAAAGCTACTTTCCCTTGAGCAGTTTTTTCCTGTTCGATTTTTTCCAGCCAGACTACTTTGTCCTGGGGCAACAATTCCGCTTTAACCTCAGTAATACCCAGCTGTTCCGCTACCTGCCGGGCCGCTGCCTGGCTATCCCCGGTCAGCATCACCAGCCGCCGGATGCCCAGCTGCCGTAGACTGTTAATAGCTTGCTTTGCATCAGGTTTCAGCTGGTCTGCCAGCCGGATATAGCCGGCATATTCCCCGGCAAGGGCCAGCCAGATTACCGTGCCTTCCACCTCTGTTACCGGTACGGCAATACCTTCTGTCTCCAGCAGTTGCCGTTTACCAGCAATAACCCTGGTACCCTGGACCACAGCCTTCACACCCTGGCCGCTGATTTCTTCATACTCGCTGACCAGAACCTGCTCTACCGGCTGTCCCCAGGCTGCCAGCACTGAACGGGCCAGGGGATGATTAGAAAAACTCTCCGCCAGTGCCGCATAGGCCAGTATCTCTTCTCTGGACCACTTTCCCGCCGGTACTACCTCTACCACCTGAAAAACCCCCTGAGTCAGGGTCCCGGTTTTGTCAAATACTACTGCTTCCAGTTTACTCAGGGCTTCCAGATAATTGCCCCCCTTGACCAGGATCCCCCGGCGGGCTGCCGCTCCCAGACCTCCAAAGAAACCGAGGGGAATGGAAACCACCAGGGCACAGGGGCAGGAGACAACCAGAAAGACCAGGGCCCGGTAAAGCCAGAGGGAAAAACCCGCTGTCGAAAAGGTCAAAGGTGGAATCAAGGCTATTGCTGCAGCCGCCAGCACCACCGCCGGGGTATAATAGCGGGCAAAAGTGGTAATAAAGTTTTCCGTCGGCGCTTTCTGGGTAGCAGCAGATTGCACCAGCTCCAGGATACGGGCTACAGCGGATTCCTCATAGGCCCTGGTTACTTCAATGGTCAACAGCCCATTCTGATTAATAAATCCCGCCAGCACTTCATCTCCTTCCCGTACCGTACGTGGCAAAGCTTCCCCGGTTAAAGCCGAAGTATCCACCGTTGAGGAGCCTAGCACTATTCTCCCGTCCAAGGGTATTTTTTCCCCTGCTTTTACCAGAATGAAAGCTCCCACCGGCACCTCCTCCGGCTTCACCCTTTTTACTTCCTGCCCCAGCAACAAATTGGCCGAGTCAGGACGGATAGCCAGCACCGCCTGAATGGAACGGCGGGAACGCTGTACAGCCATATCCTGCAAAAGCTCACCCACCTGGTAAAAAAGCATCACCGCTACCGCTTCCGGATATTCCCGCAGGGCAAAAGCGCCCAGAGTTGCAATGGTCATGAGGAAATTTTCATCAAACACCTGCCCCCTGCCGATATTTTTCATAGCCTTGAGTACTATTTCCCCACCCACCAGGCCATAGGCCAGCAAGAACAGCAGCAATTCCAGCCCTGTCGGCATTTTCAAAACCAGGGCCAGCAGGTAAACCAGCGCTCCTATTCCTAAACGCAACAATTCCCCTTTTTTTACTGCTGTCAGGAGTTGCTCCTCTGGTAATCCTTTCTCTTCTTCCCTGACTTCCAGTCCCGCCTCTATCTGCTGTGCAATCCGCGCAGCTTCAGTCACAATCCGGTCTGTTTCCTCCTGGTTCTCCACCTCGATCGTTAATCTCTGGGCAACAAAATCCAGAGTGGCTGCCCTCACCCCATCCAGGTTACGCACCTTTTCCTCGATTTTAGCAGCACAATTGGCACAGGACAGGCCCTGTAACAGCAGGACCTTTTGGGCATGCTGTTTCGCTAGCAATCCTTTGTTCATCTTTATCCCTTCTTGCCATTATTTTTCAGTAATATGCAGGAAACCCTGATCAAAAATCTGTTTAATATGTTCATCATCCAAGGAATAATAAACTATCTTTCCTTCCTTGCGGTTTTTGACCAGCCGTGCCTGTTTCAATACCCGGAGTTGGTGGGAAATGGCCGATTGAGACATATTAAGCAAGGCTGCAATATCACAGACACACATTTCTGCCGCAAACAGGGCATACAGAATTTTGATTCTGGTAGTATCACCAAACACCTTGAACAGCTCCGCCAGGTCATATAACTGCTCTTCCGCCGGCATTTTTTCCTTTACCTGTTTTACGACCTCCTCATGGATAATGGTACAATCACAGCGCTCCATCCTCTCACCCCCTGTTTTCATTTGATTGTTTGAACACTTATTCATATATCCTGTTATGATTATATGCATTTAGCAAAAAAATGTCAAACAAAAAGAAAAGCCGCAGGTTAAACCTGCGACTTGCGTCCCTGTGTCAATTGAATTTCCCCCAGAAACAGGGTTAACACTGCTCCCAGGATGACAAACACCATACCATAGCGAAAAACATGCTGCAAGGTATCAACAAGAGAAGTTTTCAAAATGGGTACCAGTACCCGTTGCAAGGCCAGAGGCATTTTTTGCATTGCAGCTGGGTTTAGCAAGGTAGAATAGAGGGCCTGGGCATTATGACTGATCTGTTCCTGCAACTGTCTGGCCCAGGATTGAGCCTGCGCCGGCAGCTGAATTAGAAAAGGTTTCATTTTCTCAGTCAGCAAATGGCTGGAACGGTAATTCATCACCGCACCCAGAATGGTCATACCAAAAGTACCGCCAATTTGCCGGAAAAACTGGCTGGAGGAAGTAACGATTCCCAGTTCCTGCTTGCTAAAGGATTCCTGTAAGGCCAGAGTCGTCAATGGCATCACCAGACCTATTCCTACCCCCAGAACACCCATATACACCATGGCCAGCTGCTTGCTGGTACTCATATCCATGGTAGATAACAGCCAGAACCCTCCCACCATGGTTAACATACCCAGCAGCATCTGTTTTCTTAGCCCCAAAAATTGAACCAGCCGGCCACCAATAATACTAGCCGCCATCATGGCCAGCATCATGGGCATCATTACCGTTCCCGATTCAGACGGGCTGATGCCGATTATCCCTTGCATGAACAAGGGCACAAACATAATGGCTCCAAACATACCGATTGACATTAAAAAGCCAATGCCACTTAACAGGATGAAGACCCGGTTCTGGAAAAGGTGCAGGGGGAAGACCGGTTCACTGACACGGGTCTCTACCAGTATAAAAGCACTGAGCAGCAAAGCCGCCAAACCGAACAGGGAAAGAATTTGCCAGGACTGCCAGGGATACTCCTTGCCACCCAGGCTCAAAGCCAGCAATAGACTCACTACTCCAGCGATCAGGGTAAACATCCCCCGGTAATCAATTTGGACCCGTCGTTCCAGACGCTTGTTTTTGAGAGCAGTGGCGATTAAAAAAGTAGCCAGTAGCCCGGTAGGTAAATTAATGTAAAACACCCAGCGCCAGTTCCAGGCATCTACAATCCAGCCCCCCACCTGGGGCCCGATGATGGAAGACAGGGCAAAAACAGCCCCAAAAACTCCCTGCCACCTGGCCCGTTCTGCCCCAGTAAAAATATCCCCGATTACTACCATAGCCATCGGCATCATTACTCCTCCGCCGATGCCCTGCAGAGCCCGAAAGATAATGAGTTGTTCCATACTCTGGGCCAGCCCACAGAGAGCAGAGCCAAACATAAACAGCAACAACCCGGCAACATATACCGACTTACGCCCCAGCAAATCCGCCAGTTTACCGGCGATAGGCACAACCGCAGTGGAACTGAGCATATAGGCAGTAGTCAACCAGGTCATCATGCCCAGACCGCCCAGTTCCCCCACTATTCGCGGCATGGCTGTCCCCACGATGGTATTATCAAGAGCGGAAAACAACATCGCTACCAGTAACCCAAAAATCAATAGACCCCGTTTTTCCATGCCCTCTTCAGCCGTAATAGTGGTAGCCCATTCCTGTGTTTGCACTAAAATCACTCCTCAATTTTGGCCATCTTTTCCAGAATGGTAAGCAAAACTTCCCTTTCCTCCTGATCCAGTTTTTCCAAATAGCCCTTCAGAACCAGCCGCCGTTTTCGTCTGGCCTCAGCCAGTTTATCCTTTCCCGCCTCCGACAAACTTATCAAGACTACCCGGCGATCCCGGGTTTCACGGGAACGGACAATCAGGCCGTTATTTTCCAGACGATCCAGCATGACTGTAACTGAACTGGGCTTGACATGCAAAGCCTCTGCCAGCTGGCTGACGGTGGCTTGTCCCTGCTGGTCCAGGAGGTTCAGGAGAAAAAACTGGGGCCCGGTCAAATCAGGCTCCTCGGCGGCCAGCCGATTGCCAAAATTCCGCATGATCCGGCCAAATGCCGCCTGCCAGCGCTCTAAATAATCCTCAAATTCCCGTTCATTCATCGGCATCCCTCACTTGTTTAGACAATCTAATGTTTAGACTGTTTAAATATATCCCTTTTTTGACTTTTTGTCAAGAAAAAATCCGCTCTCTTGCGAAAGCGGATTCAGGTTTTATTCTATACCATGACTGCTCAGCCGAAATACCCCGGCTTTTTTATAGCTATGTTCCTGCTGTAAAATTTTCTTTAAGGCCAGGCGGGCCTTGTAAAGTCGCCATTTCACCATAGCTGATGAGCACCCCAGAATTTCAGCCACTTCTTTGGTGGAACAACCATTAATTTCTCTCAAAATATAAACTTCCCGTTGCTGTTCCGGCAGCCTGGCAATGGAGGCAAAGAGAATGTCCCTGATTGCCCTTTTTTGACATGATTTATCGGGATCCTGAGCACAGGTATCTTCCCCTCTAACTTCAGCAATTTGCTCCACCGGCTGTTCACTGCGAACAAATCCTTTGCGCTGGTAGTCTAAAGCTACGTTCACGGCAATGCGATAAAGCCAGGTGGATAATGCTGCTTTACCGGCAAAGGTGTGAAAGGCTTTAAAGGCCCGTAAAAAAGTCTCCTGGGCCAGATCCTGGGCCAGATGATAGTCCCCGGTCATCCCATAGAGCAGGTTCAAAATCTTTTTTTCATTGGCAGCAATAACTTCTTCAAAGGACAAATCATTTTCCCGGACATGGGGCTGAAGTACCGACATCTCCTTCACCTCCTACCAGTAGAAAAAAGCCCGCTGAGGGGCTTCTTATTTAGATCTCCGGGCAAGCAGGTGATCCAGGGAAATCCTGCCTGCTCCTTTTACCGCAAAATAAGCTGCCAGCCAGAATAGCACGAATACGTATTCAATCCCATCAGCTGGCCCTTTCAGGTCCAGGAAGAAACCATTGGCCCAGTGAACCTTAAACATTGCCACCAGCATCGTAATGGCCAATCCCAGGCCAGCCAGGCGGGTAAACAGCCCCAGCAAAATGGCCAGTCCGCCAAAAAACTCCGTCAGAATCGCCAGCCCGGCAAAAAAGGCCGGGATACCCAGCGCCTGGGTTAAAAAGCCCATCGTGCCAGACCAGCCAAAGCCGCCAAACCAGCCCAGCAGTTTCTGGGCCCCGTGGGCAAAAAAGACTGTCCCCAAACCTATGCGTAACAACAAATCAGCCCTTTGCTCACTAACTGCCAGCAATTTCTGGCAACAGCTGCTCTTAACCTGCAATGTCCCCACTTGCGGAACTTTGCTAAAAATTGATTCATCATGGGGACTTTTAGCCAAAAGCTCTGTTAGATCAGTTCCTGCCTTCACGCCAGCATGTTCGCCGTTTTGAAACACCTGGCTCACATCATAAACGCGCCCTTTATAAGCCACATAGGCAGGCTGGCCTTTTAAGCCATTGTATTTTTTTAGTTCTTCCAGAGTAAAAGTTTTGGACATCTCCATCGCCTCCTGTTTGCTTTTTCATTAATTAAGACGTAAGCAAACAGGATTGGTTAGTGGTTTGGGGGAAAAATCTAAAATTTGATCCGCCGCGGCGGATTTCCGGAAAAATCGGAAATGACCGCTAATTTATTGCTGAACTGTTTCAGCTGCATTATAATAATATCAAACGGTGAGAAATTAACAAGTACGATAATTTTTTGTACATAGTACAAAAAAACGTACTGTAAATAGGAGGAAGTAAAATGGATATACGCCAGGAACTCCTGGAACTTAAATGCCCGGTTGCCATTGCCCAGAATATTGTTGCCGGCAAATGGAAGCTTGTGATTATCTGGATGTTAAAGGATGGGCCCAAACGCTTTAATGAGTTATTGCGGGCTTTACCCAGTATCCGTCAGGGCTACCTTACCCAGCAGCTGCGGGAGTTAGAGCGGGATCAGCTCGTACATCGCCATGTCTATCCGGTTGTGCCGCCCAGGGTTGAATATTCTTTAACAGATATGGGTCAGCGGTTTCTCGAGGTGCTGAACAAGATGTATGAATGGGGTTTAGAATACCAGGAATTTCTTCGCCACTCTTCAATATCAACAGAGAGGAGCCAGTAAATGCGTCTAAATTTTCGTCTGCGGATTCTATTATTGTTTTTGATTATTACCATTGTTCCTTTTGCCTTTTTCTTTTATTTTTCCTGGCGAGCCGAGCGGGAAGCCTTAAAACAACAACTGGAATACCATCTGGTGATTATGGCTAACAACCTGGCAGAAAGCACTTATCAATTTGTAAATGAGCGCTTGACTGACTTGAAATTCATGACTCTGTCCGTCCCCTGGACCTCCAGCCCGTACATCCTGCGTAAGTACTTGCAAGACTTTAATGAAAGTTATCCCCAGTACGACGGTGCCATTTATGTAAATCCTGCAGGTCAAGTCCTGGCTGACTCCAATATCTCTGCTGAAGGTAAAGATGTCAGCAGCAGACCCTGGTTTAAGCCTGCTTTACAGGGTCAGTACTATTTTTCTGATATCTATTATTCTCCCATTGTCCAACGTCCATTGCTTGTTTTAGCCGCCCCTGTAAAGAGCCAGAACCAGATCGTCGGTGTTGTTTCCCCCTCAGTTCACCTTGCTAATTTATGGCAAATGGTCGATGCTTTTAGCAGCCGCCAGCAGACTTTTGGCCAGGCTGGTTATGCCTTTATTATTAACCAAAAAGGTGAATTCATTGCCCATCCTGACCGACAAAAAATTCTCAAGGATAATTTTCTCACTGAGCACCAGTTACAGTTAAACACGATTTTAACAGCAGCCAGGGAAAAAAAGCTGATCAATCTGCCCCGGGACAGGGCTGTTGCAGCCTTCGCTCTGGTCAAACCTTTTTCCTCAAATACCCGGGCCTGGGTCGTAGGGGTTACCATTCCAGAACAGGTTCTCTATGCCCCCCTGGATAAATTGACTCGCGACCTGGTTAGCTTATTTGCCGTTGTTCTTTGTGTCTCTCTGTTTTTTTCTTTATATCTAGCCCATTCTCTCGGCCAGCCTTTAACTAAACTGTTGACGGCCATTGCCGCTTATGGGGAAGGGAAAAAACCTGAACCTCTTCCAGTGGAATCCGATGATGAAATCGGAAAGCTGAATCGGGCCTTTAATCAGATGGTATGGCAACTAGAAGAACGGGAAAAAGAATTGATCCGCTCAGAAAAGTTTAAAACAGCTGGTCAGCTGGCTGCCGGTATGGCCCATGAAATCCGCAATCCCCTGACTACAATCAAAGGCTTTTTACAAATTTTTAGCCAGCAAAATGCTAGTACCAATCAAATCAATCCCAAATATTTGCATCTGATAATTAATGAGGTGGAACGGATTGAACGGATCATCAACGAATTCCTTTACATCAGCAAATCTGTTAAAAAGGAATCTGTCAATTTAAATAGCTTGCTGCAAGATTTACTCATGTTCTGCGAACCCAGAGCCTTCCAGCAAAAAGTCATCCTGCAGCGGGAACTGGCAGACAACTTGCCCCTGGTGGAATTGGTCCCGGAACAGGTTAAACAGGTTTTCCTCAATCTTATCCAGAACGCCCTGGAAAGCATGCCCGCTGGAGGCGAACTGAAAATATCCAGTCAATGGCTACCAGACGCCAACCTGATCGAAGTTAAAGTTAGCGATACCGGTTTTGGAATGACAGAAGAAACCCTGGCCCAGCTGGGAACCCCATTTTTCACAACCAAACCCGATGGTCATGGTCTTGGCTTAATGCTCACTTACCAGCTGGTAGAACTATGGGGAGGCAAAATTCAAGTAAAAAGCGCCCCCGGCCAGGGCAGTACTTTTTCAATATTTATCCCCTGCAGCCAGTAACAAAAGGGCCCTATGCTGTCTATACGCATAAAAAAATAACCCTGCAGTCAAGTAAAACCGCAGGGTTGTTTAGTTATTCTTAAGCTTTATGACTTTTTGCCGCTTCCATACATCCCTTAGGATCTTTAAGCAACCCGCTCAATTCGAGACACATCCTGGTATCGGGAATTTGTCCGGTCTTGATGTATTCGATCATCATGGGGGTTACATAGGGCACGATTTGCGGCAGAATATTCGGCATCAGTGCTTCCATGGTCTTCGGCAGCAAATCCGGCATCAGTTCTTCCATATCTTTTGGCAAAGGCCCTACTCTCCGGGCTACCTCCTTGATCATATCCGGCATGACCTTGGGCATGACGCCAGGCACCAGCAATGGCATCATTACCGGCATCATCCTGGCCATTAAGGACAATCCGCCTGGAATCAATTTCATTAGCTTCATCATCGGAACCATACCGGGCGGCATATTGGCAAACATCTGCGGGAACAAAGAGGCCATGAGCTTGGCCATGTTTTCCGGATACATCAAGATGATGAACTTCTCAAATATACCCCAGGCTTCCAGCGAAACCCCGGTTTTGTCCTCGATCTCGTATCCCAATCCTTTGGCCACAAAGCGAGCCAGGTCGGTTATAGCAATATCCATCTGGTTTTGTTTGGCCGAGTTCCGCAATTGAACCTGGCAGCATGGGCATAGGGCTAGCAAAGCATCTGCGTTAACGTCAATGGCTTCCTGGATCCGCATCCCACCCAGTTTTGGCGCTACCGGCATTTCACCGATCAGGGTTAACACCGAACCGCAGCAATAACCGTTTTCCCGGTTATGTTCCATTTCCACCAGCTCGACCCCGGGTATGGCCTGAATTAATTGCCGTGGAGGCTCATAAACCCCCTGCGCCCGCCCCATATGGCAGGAATCGTGAAATGCCACCCGGGCCTTGACTTCATGATCGAATTTAAGTTTGCCGGCTGTCAGGGCCTCGGCAGCAACCTCCGAGTAATGCTTCACTTCAAATTCATATGGAACACCCAGTTCAGCAGCCAGATTAGGATAAAGCTCTTTCCAAACCAGGGCACAGGCCGGGCAGGAAGTAACTACCGTCTTGACACCGCGCTTCCTGGCTTCAGCGACATTGTGCCGGAAGATTTCTTCGAAAACATCCCATTTACCGGAGACTTTCATGGGAATCCCGCAACAGGCCTCGTCTGTCCCCATATAGGTGAATTCAATCCCTGCTTTGTCCAGCAGGCGAACGGTCGCTTCAGCCACATCGGTGTTGACATAAGAGGCCGTACATCCGGCAAAATACATGATTTCGGCTTTATCTTTGATCTTAGCTTTGATATCAGCCGGGAGCCAGTCTGCACGATGTTCCCTTTTGCCGGCCCAGATGTTTTTCTCACCCCGCAAGGAGGCAGCCATCATCTCGAAAGGTGGGAAAGTCATCCGTTTTTCTTCGTGAACCAGCTTGCCTCGCATTTCCATCCAGTTATGCTCTACCGGCAGGTTAAGCTGGCAACGAATATTACAAAGTTCACAGGTGGTACACAGCAGGAACCTGTCTACCATCTCCTGGGTAAATTTCTCCCGTCCTGCCAGTACCTCCCGGATAAAGGCATATTTTCCGCGGGGCGAATGGGATTCCCACCCCCGGCCCAGAAACTGCTCACAAGTAGGAACACAGTAACCGCAGCGGGCACAGGCTGTGGCAAAAAAGGCGACACTGCCAGGAATACCGTTGATCTCTTTGGTCCGATCGGCCCCATCCCCGAAGTTGACTCTGGCAGCGTTGGCTACTACCCTGACCAGAGGTTCAAATGTAGAAGCAATACTCATCAAAGTATTAATTGTCCCGGAACCAATAACTTTATTGGGATTCATAATCCCCTGCGGATCGATCTTTTTCTTGAAGTTTACCAGAGCCTGGTAACGTTCGCTCCCCAGTACATTCCGGGCTTCATGGCGGAAGAACAAGCCGGTAGCGTAGACCGAACCGCCATGCTTTTTGGCGATTTCGATTACCGACAACGCCAGACCAAAAGCCAGGTTAAAAGCGAATTTCCGTTCATCGTGGGGAATGAAGCCCAGAAGGACAATCTTATCACCAGCAGTCGCCATGCCCTCCAGAATAAAGGGATGTTTGATCTTCCGGTCAATTTCCTCCATTACATCCGCAAAGCTAGCAAAGGGAACCAAAGCCTCAGTGGGGATAATTGACGGGCCGATCCTCTTCAGCTTCATCGGCGAAAACCGCTGTTCCCACTCATGTTCAGTTGCTTCCCGACTTAGCTCTTCACCCTTGTTGGCCTTGATGATTTGAGTTAATTCCCGGTCAATAATCCCACGCCGGGACTCTGGATAAGCAACCATTGCAATATAGGCTTCCGGCAGCTCCGGCTCGATATGCGGATTGGCTTCCTCATAGGGATGGCCATGCCGGTGAGGCAGCTTTTTCTTCAAACGAATAGATTCAGGATTAAGCAAAGTTAATGACCAGACCTGCAGCTTGCGGGCAGAAACTGCCTGCAAGAATTGACCCGCTGAACGGGCATCCCGGAAAGCGATTGCCCTATGCACCTCCGGCTCAAGATCCCGGAGCAGAACAGTAACTTCGGTTATAATCCCGGTAATCCCCTCTGCATCGGCAATATAGTCACCCAGTTCCCTACCGGTAAAGGTGCGGACTTCACCGGTGGGCAGCACCACCCGGGCCGAAGTTATGTTATCTCTGATCGGGCCGTATTCATAGGAACCAAAGCCTGAACCACCCTGGGCCAACCAGCCCCCAACCGTAGAAGCCGGTAGAGATGTGGGGTAAATTCGCAAATCAAGCCCCTGTTTGTTGATTTCCTTCTGCAGGGTCTGCCAGATAACCCCCGGCTGGACGCGGACTGCTTTTTTGCCGGTGTCTATCTCCAAAATCCGGTTCATTGCAGTCAGGTCCACCACCACCGCACCTTCACCTGGCAATACTCCGCCAAAGCCGGATGTGGCGGCTCCCCTTGGAACCAGTTGCAGGCGTTCCTGCCGGGCCAGTTTTACCAGTTCCACAACTTCTGTTTCACTTTTGGGTCTCACCACAGCACCAGCGATACCGGTAGGAAGAAACGGCTTGATCAACTTCGGAATTGCACCAACATCGTAGGAATACAGCTTTCGTTCAATCCGGTCAACTCGATAGCCGTTTTCCCCGAAAATTCTTTTCAGTTCTCGCTCCACTTTTTCGCTGACTGCAGGCATTTTACATCCCCCTTTCAAATTTTACCCAAGGCATTTCCCCCGGAAAGTGAAAATGCTAACAAGTATCCTCAATTAAAATTTAACACATATTTGCACGTCTGTCTACTATTAAAATTAATTTTTCTTTCGCCTTAGATTATTTTGGCATAAATTATCTATAGAAAAATTTATGAATAATGATAGTGAAAAATTCGTTGACAATTGCTAAAATAGAAATAAGATAATAGAATAAAGTAATTAAATATAGTGAAAGAAGGTTATTTCAACATGAAAAAAAATAAAAGGAAAGCCTTTATTGATGCCAGCAAATGTGACCGTTCCCCTTCTTGCCCGGCTCGCAAGGCCTGTCCCTTTGGAGCTATTACCCAGGAGAAAAAATGGTTTTTTAAGGCCGGGGTACCTCAAGTAAACACTCACCTCTGTGCTGGCTGCGGTGAGTGCGTTAAATTCTGTCCTCGTGGTGCCGTAAAACTGGTCTAATCATCCAAAACAGCCGCTGGTCGCCCCTGTGGGCTACAAGATGGTCACCCACAGGGGCAATTGTCAGCGTTTTTCAGGCAATAAAAAACTCCCGGCAGCAAAACCGAGAGTAATCAGCCCGCTCTATTCTGGTCCTGAACATCTGGGCAATGGTAAAGATTGTTACGTATAACTTTCTTACCTTCAGGCCATGCTATTTTTGAATTGACCGGAGGTGAAATCAATGCGCAGAGACCTGTTTGCCAGACATGGCGGTGTTCATTTTACCGCCAATGTTTCGCCCCACGAAATCAACACATTTATACGCGAACTCCCTGCTGAAAAACGGGACAACCTTTTTGAAGTCCTAAGCGAGCTGGACGCCAAAGGGTTAATTACTATCCATAATGACGGGGTCTTTACCGATGGTGTAGGTAATATCAGCGCCGAAGACCAGGAATGTTGAAATCGGTCACCTTAGCCTTTCACCCTTTTCGTTTTTTGAAAAAGAAATAACCGTAGGAATGGCGCCACTACCGCTAATCTTGGTAAAAATTCCGTTTTCAAAGCCAAAATATCCAAAACTTGAAATCGTGTATACTATTATTTTGCCATTTCTTTCCTCGGTATCAAGAATTAAATGTCCTTCTGTCGCTACTTCTCCCTCAAGATAACCATTCTTCCCTCGATTTTTAATTGCAATGCTTACAGCTTTATCGATTGATTTCGGCTTTCGGGTTTCTTCTCTCTTTTTAAAGCTTTTGGCTATTTTGACAAGTTCGGACTTGATCACATACCTGGTGTGTGCATATATGTCATAAGCAATTTTTATATTTGGAAATAATAAATACAAATGGTTCTCGTTCTTAACAGAGGTATCTCCAGATGCCGCAGGTTGCGTTAAATCAAGATTTACTAAAACCGCTTTTGTGAATAATCCTTCAATTTTCTCTTGCCACTTTGTTTCTGAGTGATTGGGCAAAAAGAGCGGTTGGTCGGGTTCATAACCTACAATTTGTACTCCGCCAATAGGAATGTTGTTTTTCTCAAAGATCAGTTCAGCTTCACCAACTGTTATTTTCCATTCAGAAGGAATTTGCATTGTATAGTCCCCTATCTCAACAGAAACTTGTTTTGTCAGAGGATTTGTTAATAATAATCCACAAAGTACAACCAGACTAAGGGCCCCGGTCACTAAGAACATTCTTTTTTTGCCCTGGAAAAACTCTGCCATTTTTATCATCCTTATTCTTCTCTCAGTATTATTTTTATCATCGACGATTCCGATAAACCTTGAAGCAAGTCCCGGCGAGTTGAAGCTTTCAAGTACAGCTCTTTAAAATGGAAGGCGGAAGCAGAATTTTGGGCCGCATAATACCAAAAAGCGCCGGAGTCAATATTATCTCCTGGATAATAATTTCAATATCTCCTTTAACTCCCAGTCAGTTTGCGGTGAAAGCTTTAGAGCCCGAAACTGCTTATAGAGTGCTTGACCAAAACATTGATATTGGCCATATACTATGTGTTAAACAAAAAAGAACCATCGATAATGGGGGCGTATTTTCTTTCTATAACAGGCATTTTAAGGTTATCTATAAGAAACAAATCCTATTCCGCCACGTACGAAGATAGATGTATTAATAAGTCCGGTTTTTGGCGTAAAAGTGCAATACAAAAACACTGTATTTGAAACTCTCCCCTATGTTAAGCCGCAAAAGACTCAAAAACCAAAAACTGAAGCTACTGAGAGAAAGCCCTATATGCCTCCAGATACGCATTACTTTAAGTATGGACACAATCTGGTTAAAAGACTTACCTACGAAGACAGTGACAGGGATATTTTAAAAATGCTTGAAGAGATATTTCTCCGAAAGTATGCTTAGCTTTGCCTGAATCTAATTTTAAGGAGACCTTAACCGGGCTTGATTTGCCAAAAGTTATGAAGTGAGGTTAAGTCAAGGGCGGGCGAAGCCCGTTCACTTTACTCTTGACTTAACCGAACGTAATAACTACAATTGCCAAAGCCCGGTTAGGTTCTTAGCAGGGGGTGACATTTTGTGACGATAATTAACCCTATTTTGGGGTGACATTTTCACAAGTTATTGACAAAATCCTTTTTTTATCAATTCTTCAGCTATAACTTCGGTATAATATTGGTTAGTATCACTACCTAAATTATACCATATTTTTCATGCAATTTGAGTTATTATAGTATCTCCCTAACCTCAACCCCCGCCTTCAAAACAAAAACCACCTCCACCAGCTACTTTACCCGTATCTCCTCCACCAGTGCTGTAAATAAATCCTCATCAAACTCCCCTTCCCTAAAAAGGCACTTTGTTATGGCCTGCTCCCAGCGGACCAGCCAGGGGCGTATGGTGTGGACGACAAATTCTATTGATTGGTGCTCTATGTTGGAGAAGGTCGCCCTGGTCAAGTCGCCCACCAGGTGCGGAGGAACGCGGAAAATGCGGCAGATTTCGTTTAGCTGGAACTGCCTGATCTCCAAAAACTGCGCATCCTCCGGCGGTATGCCGATTTCATGGTATTTCATGCCCTCCTCAAGCACTGCTATCTTGTGGGAGTTCTGAAGCCCTTTATATACCTCCTCCCAGGATTTTCTCAGCTTCTCCGGGTCCTTTACCACCCCTGGATGCTCAAGGATTCCTCCCGGGCGCGCCCCGTTGCCAAAAAACCTCGCGCCGAATTCTTCAGTCGCCAGCGCAAGCCCGATGGCTTCTCTCGCCATAGCAATTGGAGATAAACCTTTCACCCCGTCAAAGCCTAAACCCGGAATATGGAATATTTGTTCAGGCTTGTACTCAGTGGTTTTCATACCTTCTGTATGCCTGTAAACCAGCTGCTTGGTTTTCTCATCCCGGATGATCTTCCTCCTGAAAAAAGACATAAAAAAAGCACCGTCTAAGCGATGCTCTTACCAATCAAAATCTTATATTTGATAATCAGTTGTCTTCTTCCTCTTCAACATCCCCAAAAAGGATTCGCATAAAATCTCGTCTGCCTTTGGGCGAGATTTTAAGATTAACCATTCGTTACCCCCAGGGATGCTTCTAGTTCATCAATGGTTAGCCATCCATTTTCCTGCCCTGCCTTTTCACCTTTAGCAAGTTCAGTAAGCAATTTTAATTTTGCCTGCATTTTTTCATATTCCTGCATATCCATAACCACATAGCGGCCACGACCATTTTTTGTTAAAAAGACTGGTGAACCCTCCTCTATGCTGCACAACACTTCATTGTAATTCCTTAAATCGGAAATCGGCTTAATGTTAGGCATAATAAATCTCCTTTCCCTTTTGCTGTTATTATTATAGCAATATTCTTCGTAAAATATAACAGCAACGTTGAAGGGACTTAGAATATTTATACCTGAAGCTCTCAAAACGCAAAAAGACATGCCAAAATCCTGCTCTGCTGAATTTGTAACATCAGCCACTGTTTACAAATATGTTGGAAATGCTACTATGAGAGTTGTTCGAAAAATAGAGGAAATTAACAAATAAAAATTCTATAGCACAAGAATCCCTCTGTTGTCATACACAGACCCTCTTTTCTGATGCCTAACTGCTCTATCGAGAGCCATTATAAGCGCAACAGCACAATAAGCTGCGAAAATTGAGTTGATATTTAATCTGAAATGTATTATTATACAATTGTATAATTAGTTGATGAGTCAACCAAAATCAAAAGGGGACTGAGAACATGGCAGAACACCATGAAACTGTCTGGTCAAAGGATTTTACGCTGCTATGGATAGCAAACTTCCTGATGGCTGCGGGTTTTTATTTTCTACTTCCCACCATGCCTGTATATGCGATGAAAGTTATGGGAGCCAATGAAAGTCAGGTGGGTTTTGTCATTGGAGTATATACTTTGTCTGCTGTGGCGATAAGGCCTTTTGGTGGATATGCCCTGGACTCCGTGGGCCGGAGGAAGGTCTTCCTTTGGGCATTGGCATTATTCGCCCTCTTTATGGGAAGCTATTATTTTGCCACCAATCTGGTTTTTCTCCTCCTGCTACGCCTGCTGCACGGTTTTTGCTGGGGGGTGACTACCGTCGGCGGGAGCACCATCGCGGCTGATATCCTGCCACCGCAGCGTAGGGGCGAAGGGATCGGCTACTTCGGGCTGACCATGACCCTGGCCATGGCCTTAGGCCCGGTTATCGGGCTGCAGTTGATGGGGGAAACAAACCAATACGGCAGGCTGTTTTTTACAGCTATGGGCCTAGTGGTTTTGGCTTTTATTATAGCTAATTTTATCAGGTATCCCCAACTGCCTTTGACAAGACGCTCTATATCCTGGGATGCCTTTATAGAAAAGAAGGTTTTGCCGGTTTCGACGGTGATGTTTTTTTCGGCCCTGGTATACGGCGGGATAGTATCCTTTATCACTCTTTTCAGCAAGGAAATCGGCATCAAAAACGGCGGTACCTTCTTTCTCGCCTACGCCGCCGCTTTAAGTCTGGTCCGGCCTACATCCGGGAAGCTATTGGACCGCCGGGGACCAGCTCCTGTAATAACTGTCGGCTTCTTATGCACGGCTGCCGGGTTTATCCTTCTTTCCTTAAGTAGGGAATTAACCGGTTTTCTGGCAGCCGCTGTAATTATAGGGGCAGGCAACGGGATGGTCTGGCCCAGCATTCAGACTATGGTTATCAACATGGTCAAACCCCAGCGCCGGGGCGTGGCTAATTCGACTTATTTCTCGGCGTTGGACCTGGGTATCGGCTTAGGTTCCATCTTTTTGGGTTGGCTGGCTAACCGGACTTCCATCGGAACCATGTATTTTTTTAGCGCACTCATTCTTTTCGTGCCCCTGGCGTATTTTTCCCTCTATGCATTAAAAGACTATAATGCAAAAGTGGACCGGGGTGAAGTACATGATTGATTTGAATGATAACGTAGGCAAGTATGTATCATTTACCTGGCGCAACATGATTTCCTTTATGGCCAGGAAAATGGAGCCCCTGCACATCGGCGCCGGCCAGTATGCCTACCTTTTTTCTTTATACTTTAAGGACGGCCAGTCCCAGCAGGCTTTAAGCGACCGGTTGCTGGTGGATAAGGCAGCAACTGTCCGGGCTATTAAAAAGCTGGAAGCTGCCGGTTATGTGGAAAGAAGGCCGGATGAGCAGGACAAACGTTCATTCAGGATTTTTCTTACGAAGAAGGGGAAAGCTGTAAGACCAGAGCTGGAGGCTATTGTGAAAGAGGTGCAGGAAATTCTCCTGGAGGGCATGTCCCCGGAAGAAAAGGTGTTAATTAAAAGGCTAATGCAACAGATGGCCCACAATATTATCCAGGCCAACCGCGGCAGCCTATAGAAAGGGGGGAGATTATGAGTGCACTGCCGTTTATTGAAGCCATCAGGGCGAGAGACGAAAAATTTTATAAACTGATGAAGGACCTGCAGGAACTGGTGTACGGGGAAAGCAGCCTGGACGCAAAAACCAAGATGATGATTTCCCTGGCCGTCGACGCCGCTGTCGGAGCTAATGACGGGGTTAAGGCTATTGCCAATGTATTGAGACAAATGGGTGTGACAGATGAGCAAATCAACGAAGTTTTACGGATCACTTACTTCACCAAAGCGAATTCAACACTGGTCACTTCTTTGGCTGCTTTTGAAAAATAGGCCGCTCCATACTCTTCAGCCTCCCCATCTCTCAGGCGGATTTTGATAATGCCCGCCCAAATCGCAAAAGATTTTCAATTGGTGTTTTCTCCCATCGTCCGCGGGAACATACTCAATCCTCCTAAAAGCCCATAAAGCCTTGCTGTGCAAGGCTTTATGGGCTGTGTTTCCTTTTGAGCGATACTACGCACTCGATGTGTGCAGTATGAGGAAACATATCCACTGGTTGGACCCACTTCGGTTCATAACCCAGTTCCTGTAATCGGGCCAAATCCCGGGCCAGGGTAGCCACATCACAGGCTACATAAACAATTCTTTCCGGTTTCATACCCGCCATGGCTTGTAGAGCAGGAAGCTCCACCCCGGCTCGTGGGGGGTCCACCACAATCACCTGGGCCCGGTAACCTTCCCGCTCCCATTCCGGTAAAATCTTCTCTGCCAATCCCACTCTAAAACTGGCATTGGTTATCCTGTTAATGGTCGCATTCACCCGGGCGGCAGCAATGGCTTCAGCCACTACCTCTACTCCGCGAACCTCGGCAGCCTGCCGGGCCATTAGCAGAGCAATAGATCCCACACCGCAATAAGCATCAATAACTTTTTCTCCTCCGCTGAGAGCTGCTGCCCCGGCTGCCTGCTGATAAAGGACCTCTGTCTGCCGTGGGTTTACCTGCAGGAAAGCTGCCAGGGAAACCTGAAATTTTAAACCCAGTATCTCTTCCTCAATAAAGCCAGGTCCTGCCAGTGTTTGGTTTTCTCTGCCTAATATCTCGCGCGTTTTTTGCTGATTAATGTTCCAAACAACAGTAGTGACACCCTCCTCCCCTAGTAATTTGGAGGCCAGTTCCATTAATCTTCGCTTCAAGCTAACCTCAGGAACAGTTACCAGGCCCACCATAACCTGCCCTGTAACTGTTTGCCGTAAAATAATATGTCTCAGCTGCCCGGTATGGTTACGCCAATCATAAGGCAGGATATTAATCTCATTCAGGAGATGCTCTATTTTATTCTTAAGCTGATTTAGTCGGAGTGGTAATAGCAGACAGTAATCAATGGGAATTATTTGCTGGCCCCCGCGCTGGAAAAAACCCAGCCTTAACCTGCGATTTACTTTAGTTACATGCCAGACAACCTTATTGCGATACTGCCAGGGCTCTACCATGCCCAGTACTGACCTGACCTCAACTTTTCCCAGATCTAATTTACCAATCCGTTTCAGGGTATTCTGTACCAGTTCTCTTTTTACTGCCAGCTGAGCTGAATAAGCCAGTTGCTGCAACTGACAACCCCCGCACTGTTCAAAGTAAGGGCAATGGGGCTGGCAGCGTTCAGCCGATGGTACATGAAGATTTATTATGCGAGCCCGGGCCCAGCTCTTTTTTTCTTCTGTTACTTCAATTTCTACTTCCTCTCCTGGCAGGGCTCCTGGTACAAAATAAACCTTGCCTGCCAGGCGTCCTACTCCTTCGCCTTGATGGTTAATATCAGTAATAATCAGTTTCATTTTATCCTCCTGACTTAGACATGCCTTTAAAAATACCTCTATGCTCCCAAATTTTTTCTGCCAGGAAAAAGTCCAGGGCTGTATCAATGTCGATAGACTTCCAATCCTCCATTATGTATGCCCCTATCCGAACCGGACTTTTTCCTCGACGGATAAATTCACTGCGATAAATATAGATTGCTCCATTGGGACGAAAAGCCGGGGCTAAATCCTGACTGCGCAATGAGCCCTGGTAATCAAAAAAAGGCTTTACTTCCCCGGTAACAGCAATGGTTTTGTACCAGTAGGGATGGATATTTGAGGGACAGAGGCTTATTACCAGGTCCCATTGTCCTTTTCGCATTTCCTGTAATGCCAGGCTGATATCCTCTGATTCCCTTAAAGGGGAGGTTGGCTGCAATAAAACTATGTACTCGGGAAAAAAACGTTCCTGCTCAACGAACTCAAGCGCATGTTTAACCACTTCCAAAGAACTGGCTTCATCTGTTGCCAGCTGATGCGGCCTGATAAATGGCACCTCTGCCCCCCAGGCCCTCGCAACAGCAGCTATTTCTTCATCTTCCGTAGAAACAATTAACCGGCTAATTTCCTTACAAGCCAGGCCGGCACAAATAGTATGGGCTATCAATGGTTTATCGCCAAACTTTTTTATATTTTTCCCTGGTAAACGTTTAGAGCCTCCTCGCGCTGGAATTAATCCGAGAACAGTCAATTTTTTCACCTGCTTTTATAAAAAAATTGTTATAATAAAAGTAAAATCTCCCAAGGAGGGGATATGATGAAAAAACGGGTCGTCATTTTAGGTGGTGTAGCCGCTGGTATGAGCGCAGCGGCAAAAGCACGGCGTACCGATTCTGAAGCTATTATTGAAGTATACACCAGCGAAGAATTTATTTCATACGGTGCCTGTGGACTCCCTTACTTTCTCTCAGGGGTTATCCCTTCTTACGAAAAACTGATCGCCCGTACCCCGCCCTTCTTTGCCCAGCAAAATATCCAGGTTTTTTTGAACCATAAGGGCCTGGCGATAAACTCACAGGAACTAACCTTACAGGTTCTCGATCATGAATCTAACCTGGAAAAAAAAGTATCCTTCGATGCTCTCGTCATCGCTACCGGTGCCCGTCCTATTATCCCCCCGCTCCCTGGCATTAAAGCAGCCAATATTTTTACATTGAAAACTATCCCTGATGCTCTGCGCATCAAAGATTATATTCGGCGCTTTCAGCCCAGGAATGCAGTGATCGTCGGGGGAGGCTATATCGGGTTAGAGGTAGCAGAAGCCTTTATTCAGCTGGGGTTGAAAACCACCATCATTGAACTGGCTCCCCAGGTTGCTCCCAATCTGGATGCCGACCTGGCTCAACTAATCGAACAAGAGCTTTTACAACATGGTGTTGAAGTCAAAACCGGCCATAAGGTTCTAGCTTTCGAAGGAGAGGAAAGAGTAACCAGAGTAATTACCGACCAGGGCCCTCTACCCGCTGATTTGGTCCTCCTAGCCATTGGCGTGACCCCTAACTCAGAAATTGCCGAAACGGCCGGAATTAAGCTTGGCCCTAAGCAGGCTATCCTCACTGATAACCAGCAGCGTACTAATTTACCTTATATTTTTGCGGCCGGAGACTGTGCCACTGTTTATCATCGCCTCTATCAAGGACCAGCTTACATACCATTAGGTACTACCGCTAATAAACAGGGCCGGGTAGCTGGCAACAACGCGGCTGGCGGACAACTGCAATTCGACGGTGTACTGGGGACAGGCATTGCCAAAATCCTCAACCTGGAAGTAGCCCGTACCGGTCTTTCCACCCGCGAAGCTACTCAGCTCAACTTAAATTTTAACACAACTGTAATTAAATCGCGAACAAGGGCTGCCTACTACCCGGAATCAACCCCGATTACCATTAAATTGCTCTGGCAAGAGGAAAACAGGCGTCTTATAGGGGGACAAATTGTCGGAGGCCCTGGCTCAGGTAAAAGAATCGATGTTATTGCTACAGCTATCAGTGCCGGTATGTCCGTTGATGAATTCCGGCAGCTGGATTTAGCCTATGCCCCGCCTTTTGCCCCGGTCTGGGACCCCCTTTTAATCGCCGCTAATCAAGCTGATTAAGCGAGAGAGGCGATGAAGTAAACAATAACTTCATCGCCTGTTTTTTACATCAAGGCTTGTCTTAATTTTTTCCACCTTAGCTCATTTTCTGTTCTAATCAGTTCAACCAGAATGAGGTTTAAAACCGCCTCCATAAAAATCCCCCCTCATAGTCATTATACTACTGAACCTGGTTTCCTGTCAGGCTGAGCTAAACCCGATAAATCTTTATGTCTGAGCTTGTTCTCAAGTTTCTCCAGCTTAAGTCCCTGTCTAGCACAGATGCAAAGCAGAGCCCGAAAATTTTCATCCATCTGGATGATACTTTGCTGAACTTCGGTCATTTTATTAATGATATTCTCTTCAACAGTGTCCAGCTGTTCCTGTAAATCCATGCCCCGGTCTTCCAGGTCCATGATTCTTTCATCCAAATAATACAGGCGATCCTCCACATCATCTAGCCGTTCCTCCACCAGATCAAACCGGGTTTCCAACCGTTCCAGTCGTTTTGCCAGCATGGCTTCCAGCTCATTTATCCTGGATACCATCATAGCCTGTTCACTTTTTGGTTCTTCTGTAATTACCATAACCCTTCCCCCTTAGAGAAAATTTGTTTGCATAACCATCTTAACAGAACGTAAGTTCTGAAATCAACCAAAAACTTTCGTCAAATTGTTGTATAAAAAGACACAGACAGGGAAAGATAAAGCAAACTAATGGGAAAGGGTGACACAAATATGGCGAAAAGGGAAAAGAAAAAGCCGGCCAAAGAAAAACCCACTGCCGTAAATCAACGTCAGCGGGTAGAAAAAGCAGAAGCACAAGCTCATCGCCCTGAAATCTAAGTAATTACAATTCTCTTACCCGGGAAACTCCCTGTTGCATTTCCACCAGAAAAGCTTTATCTCCACTCTGAGCCAGATGCTGATTATGGGTGACCAGGATTACCTGCCGCCCAAAGTTCTGGCTCAATTGTTTTAAAAACGTAGCTACTTGCAGGCTATATTCTTCCGAAACATGCTTGCCCGGTTCATCCAGGAGCAAGGGCCCTTCCAGTCCACATGCTTCCAGCAAAGCAATGCGCAGAGCTAAAGATACTACGTCCACCACTCCTCCGCCCCGCGCCTCCTGGGGCCGGGTTTCCACCCGATAACCCCCTTCATAGGTAGAGGTCAGGTAAAATTCAGCGCTGGGCTGCTTGTGTTTTTCCTCGATCTCCACCCGGAACTGGGTATCCCCCCCGAAAATAAATTGCAGGGCATTGGTCACCAGGGATTCAATCTGCTGGCGGGCCTGTTCCCGGGCAAATTCCGCCACCTCCTGCAGCAAAAGGCGGGCTTGCGTGGCATCATCCAGAGCCACCACCGTTTGAGCCAGTTCTTCTTTAACTTCCTGAAGCTGGCGCTCCAGCATCCTGTATTCCGCCTGCCGGCTCTGGCAATAGCTCTCCCACTCCTTTAATCCTTGCCGCCAGTCGGACATTTTAACCCCGCCCTTTCAACAGCTCCCAGGGGATTTTGCTTTCAATTTCCCGGGTCAAAGCCGCAATTTCCTCCTGCAGTTCCGCTAAGCGCGCCGGAGCTGCTTCGGGAGTTAAACCCAGTTCCGCAAAGCGGGTTTTTAGCTCTTCCTGTCTTTTTTCCAGCTCGGCTTTGCGCCCCAGAGCCATTTGTCGTAAACTCTGACATTTATCAATGGCTTCCTTTAGTTTCTTTAAATCCTCCATTTAAATAACCTCCTTCTCCCAACTCAGTTCAGCGGCAATGCTTTCCATAACTGCCTCTGGCAAGGGCTGTAAACAGGTGGGGCAGCTGCCCAGTTTCTTTAGATTCGCAACATATTCTCCCACCAGACTCTGTATTTTTTCCTGTTGCTGTTTCAGCTCAGCCAGCAGGGTTTGTTCCTGTCGAACCAGCTCCTGCCAGTGGGTGAGTAATTCCTCCAGCAATCGGGCCCGCTCCTGTTTTTGTTGCAACTCTGACCATAGAGCCCGGGCCTCCTCTACCTGGCTGAGGGGACGCAATTCCCCTTCCAGGCGGCCCAGAGCTCCCTGCAGGCGTTGCCATTCCTCCCAGACCCGATGCAATTCCTGGTACTGACTTTGCAAGTTAATTCCCTGATCCCAGAGGGATAAGAGCTGACCGGTTTTAGCTGTTGACTGCAGGATCTTTTCCTGTCCGGCCAGTTCCTGCCGCAATCTTTCCCATTCCCGTTGCAAGAGACTTACTCGCTGGTATTCCTCCGCCTTCTTTTCTGCTTCTACCAGCAGAGGCTTAGCATCTATCCCGGCGCTAATCTGCTCAATATAGGTACGCCCGGTAGCCAGGCGCTGTTCTACATCCTGCCATTCTGTTATTAATTGTTCCAGATAGGTTCTGTCTTTTTCCATTTCATCCAAACGGGAAGCCTGAATCTGAGTCTCCTGCAACCGGGCCAGCAGGTCCGGTAAATGGGAGTAACTCTGTAATTGCTCTTCCAGCCGCTCTTTTTCCTCCCCCAGACGCCGTTCCGTTTGCTGCAGGCGGTTGACATCTGAAACCAGACTGCGCTGAGCCGCATCCAGCAAATGTACTCCGGAGAGCCGGCCAATGGCTTTGGCCCGCAACTGCCCTATGCCACTGCCTTCCAGCAGGAAGGGGCCTTCCAATTGCTGGCCCAGATGCAAATACAGGCAGGTATTTTCATCTATTTGCAGGGGCTCAACCCCGGACAATTGCCGCACTTCAACCGGAACCTCCTGCCCGAAGCCTTCCAGAATCACCGGCTCTTCTCCTGTTTTTTCGATAATATAGCGGTTGCGTCTCAGGCTACGTTCCCGGGTGACCCGGCTGCCATCTGACCAGATTAAGGTTACTCTGGCCTCCTGGGTCCCGACCCGGATAAAATCAGTGCCCCTGGGCTCATTAAACAATACCCAGCGGATAGCCCGCATAATAGCAGATTTTCCCTGGTCAGAAGGCCCAACGATAACATTCAGTTCCGGGCTGAGCTCCAGACGGGTATACTGGTGGGACTGAAAATTTTCGATCATCACTTCCCGTAAATATCTCATTCCACCGCCCCCAATCGCTCTTGTGCCTCCGCCAGTTTAGCCAGGGCCAAATGGCGTACTCTTTCCGGTATGCCATCCCGGCGGGCGATTTCCTCAACAATTTCCTGCAAGCCATAGGCCTTGACCTGGCCTGCCTGCCGCACTTCGCTGACAAAAGCGGCCAGTTTGGCTTCCCGTACCGCTTGGGCCTCTGCTTTGCTGCGGTCCAGCACCTCGCTACCGGGTCGGGCAGTCTGCAGGGGAATTTTGCGGTAAGTGGGAGCACCACCACTGAAATCCAGCAAAAGCACCTGAGGCTGGCGCTCCATTTCCCGGGGGTGATTGCTGAGACGGACCAGAGAGCCGGGATTGAGGAACCATTTGCCCTCCGCTTGCATATCCTTTATTCCCAGATGATTATGGCCACAGAGGGTGAAATCCGCTTCTGTGCTGGTGATCTGGTCCACCAGGGTATGGGCCATCCCTTCAATCCAGCGCTTCTCCAGCAACATACCATGGACCAGGTGCACAGCCACATCGCATTCTTCTTTAGTGACACAATAGTCCAGCCGGGGATCCCGCCGGTCCAGGTCCACGTGATAGCCGGTACCGGTCAGCTGTAAACGGATCCCCTTATCCTGCAAATAGACCCGTTCACCAGGGGCCAGCAGTCGCACCAGCCCCAGCCGGGCCGCCAGGCCCAGCATGGTTCGATCCAGGGTGGCCAGGTTGTGACCGAAAAGATCGTGATTGCCGGCAATGCCATAGAACGGGACCCGTAATTGCTGGAATACCGCCAGGAATTCCCCGGCTACCCCTAAGGCCGGACTGGGCAGGTCAAAGAGGTCCCCACCATGGAGGACCGCACTGACTCCCAGGTCATGGGCCAGTTCCACCACTTCCTTTAACTTGGCCAAAAGGGTCTGAGGAAAATTATCCAGGCGGTTAACGGGACTGGTGCCCCGGATATGGGTATCGGTTAAAAACAGCAGTTTCATGGCATCACCTCATATTTTTTGCCAAAAGGTGTTGAGATTTCCCGACAACGTCCCTGACAGGCCAGATCGGCCAGAGCCGCCTTCACTTCCTCGATTGTGACTGCTCTGCCCAGCCTTTGCCCGATTTCCGGCAAATAGGACAACAGGCTGGCTTCATTTAGTGGTAAAAGTCCCAGTAAAATCTCACTCATTTTATCTTCCTCACTGGCAAAGTCCCGGCTGAGCTCAGTAAATGGGTTATGGCTATGGGGACTGCAAGTTTTGGCTGCCCGAATGCGCACCAGCAGGGAGCGCCCGTAAATTGCCGATGAGACAAAACAGGTCCCAGACGGTAAATAGGGTAACCGGCGGGTTTCTTCCCGGGATAGGTCTGATTCCCGCTGAATCAGGTCAATATCCTGGGAGCGGGTAGTCCGGAATATGAATTTGGTATTGAGCTGGGCATTAATGGTTTCATCCAGCAACGCCGGCCGCTGGGTAGCCAGAATCAGAAACACTCCGTATTTCCGTCCCTCCTGGGCGATTTCCTTGAGAATGGAGCGAGCCGGGGCAGGAATCACCGGTGAAACCGGGGCAAAATTATGAGCCTCATCAGCCACGATAACAAAAGGCGGGAAAGGCTCTCCCGACCGCTCTCCCCGTTGCAGGGAATCCCTGTATTGCCGCCGTTTATCATAGAATTTTTTCAGCACATAAGCTGCAAAAATGTTCAGGGTAGTAACGGTGCCGCGGATTATTACCAGTTTGCGTTTGATAAGCTCCTCCTCTACCGGACGGATATCCCGGTGAAAGATACCGGTCTGTTCCAGACGGTTGAGCCGCCATTGAATACCGGCCAGAGTGCCCGGCCCGCTGATTCGGTCCTTGTATTCCTCCAGCAGCTCCTGAGCCTGGCGCACTTTCTCCGGGGTAAAGAGATCAGGGCTTTTCCTGAGTTTGCTCTCATTCTCCAGGGCCCAGCGCAGTTCTTCCAGGCGGGTTTTAAAGGTCTGAAGGCTATCCCGCCTCTGGTGCAAAGTGATGACGGCATTTTCCATAGCCTCACTTAAACTGCCTCCGGCGGCTGCCAGCAGATTGGCTACTTCAGCCCCATTCAATTCACTGAAATTAACCCCTACTTCCTGGCCGATGGCAAAGAGTACAGCACGACGAGTCCATTCCCGCTGTAATCCTGGTGGCCAGCCTGCTACCTGTTGTTCAAAACTCATTTCCCAGTGCGGGTCTAGCACGATGGTGGGAATCCCCTGCTGCATCAGCTCTTCCAGCACCACCCGGGTACCAAAGGACTTACCCGAACCAGAGCCCCCGAAAATCCCTAAATGGGGATACTGGTTCATGGCCTGGTAATTGAAAATAAAGGGCACCCCTTCCTGAGCCTGTAAACCCTCGCCATTCCACAGGGGCGCTATCTCTCGCAAACCCGCTGGCAGCTCCTGTCCCAGTTCCTCCGTTCCAGCGATTACCCCCAGGGTCAGCCCCGTATCCGGGCCGGTTTTTAACAACAGGGGTGCAACTTCCTCAAATCGGGGCAAGCGTACTGGTGCAGCAAAAGCCACCGGCCAGCGAGCCTCGGTAAGCAGCCGTACCCGGGCCAGATGCACTACTTCCCGGCGTGGATCCAGCCCAATGGTCAATAGATTGGACAACAGCTGCCGATCCAGCACCGCCCCTTCTCCTTTGCTTCCCGATAAGAGGGGATGGTGGGACTGGCACTCCACCACCTCACCGGTTAACAGACCCAGCTGTGGGTCCTCAATAATCAACAGCTCATTGGTGCGAAAAGGTCGGGTCTGATCCAGTACCCAGACCTCCTGAGGGGTAGTTGTTCCGATTACCTGCACCCTTTTACCTCCTCTCCCGCATGGAGCGCAAAAATTTTTCCCGAACCTGTAAATCCAGGACATAGTCCAGCAAAGCATCAGTTTGTTGTCGGGTTAATTTCACCTTTTGATCGATTAGATCCAGCAACCAGGGAATGCCCCGGCCACCAGCAGGACAAAGGGAAATTACGAGAGCCGCTGCCAGCTGGGCCTTATTTTTCTGTTCAGCCAGCAAATCCAGGGCAATGGCCTGCGGATAGGTACCCGGGCGCAAAAAAACCGTATAATAGCGGTCTTTTACAGCCAAGGGACGATAGGGCAACAGCAGTTCTCCTTCCTGCAGCAAGTCATAGAGAATCTCCCGGTCATAAGCCCTTTGCCAGAGAGGGGGGGCCTTTTCCCCCAGTTCCTGGGCAATGGCATTGGTCCCTACTTCCTCGATTACACCTATCAGTAAAATATTCTCCTCCAGACAAAAGGAATAGAGCTGCTGCCAGCCTTCTGCCCAGGCTTGCTCCAGCCGTAAAAAACCGCCATCCAGCATGATGGCTCGGGGTTTTTGATGAAAGATGAGTTCCAGCAAGGTTTCCAGCTCCAGTTGGGCCAGATGCCGGTCCCGCAGGCGACTAAATGCCAGTTCCTGGCTCAAACCTTTTTCCCTTACCAGCTGCCTGACTTCTTCTTCCCCCTCAGCCAGGAGGGGGGTTATTACCCGCTGTTTCAGTTGTTCCCCGCCCTGGCTGGCCAGAGCCAGAGCCTGTAATAAAGCCAGCTGGTAAGGATAGTTGGCCCCAATAGTTTGCTGGGAGCCATCTATCCCTACTACCTGCCAGCCCTGCCAGGGTTTGTCCTGGAAAACTGGAATGGGTTTGAATTCACCAAAGCTATCAGCCAGCAGCTGGCGGCCTGCGGCCCGGTCAGGTGTCTTTTGCATACGCCTGAGCAGCTCCTGATTGAGTTCCAGCAAGTCCTCCCACATAAATAAACCTCCAAATGCAAAAACCTCCACCTGTGTATCATTGTAACACAAGCAGAGGTTTTAAGAAATTACCTAATCCTGTTATTTCACCACTTCTCCCGGCCAGGCCATCATGCCTCCTGCCAGGTTTTTGACCCGGGTGAAGCCCTGTTCCACCAGATACTGGGCCACCTGGGCACTGCGGCTGCCAGAAGCGCAAACCACTACGATAGTCTGGTTTTTGTCCAGTTCCCCCAGTTTACCAGGGATTTCCCCCATGGGAATGAGGCGAGCCTCTTTAATATGCCCGGCTTCATACTCAAAGGGTTCCCGCACATCGATAACCGTTACCTTTTCGCCTTTAGCCAGCATGGCCTGCAATTCTTCACCACTGATGTCCTGATAAGTAGCCTGGGCCTGCTGCTGGGTTGCTGTTTCTCCCCCGGATTGGGTAGTTTCCTGTTTAGCACAGCCGGTAACGATCAGAAGACCACTCAGCAGAGTGATTAGCAACCATTTTTTCATCTTCCTTCTCCCCCTTTAGTTAAACCATCCCAGGAACCAGCCCCGTTTGGTGTAGATAAACATCGCCAGCACCAGAACAGTAGATGTCCAGAGTATAACCTGATTGCTTTTTTTGTGATTTTTGGTTCCCATCCAGTGGGCAAAGCCCAGCAGAACTATGGTAATACCGTAAAATATATTGCTATATTTCGATACCGAACCAACAGCGGCAAAGCCCAATCCCCCCAGACCGAGGGCGGCAAAAACTGCCGGACCCAGTCAGGCGATACAGGCCAGAAAGCCGGTGATAACTGCTCCAAGACTGGCCAGTTTCTCCCGCATGTTTTTGCACCTACTTTCTCTTGCATTCGCTACCAATTAGTATAGCATACTGCCCCCGGGTAAGCAACTGTTATTTTGTCGAGTCTTGTTGACGCAGCAGATGGGGACAGTTACAATCTTTATTAGTACAGTTAAAGGAGGCCCCGAGATGTTTAGTATAAAACCAAAAAATGATATTTTCTACCGCTTGTTAGGTGAGCTGGCCCAGTGCCTGGAAGAAGCTGCCCGTCATTTTCGCGCCATCATGCAAGAACAGCAACACTCTGAGCAGCTAATGCGGCAGCTGGATCAAGTTGAAGAAAAAAGCGATCAGATTGCCAAAGAATTAAAGAAAGAAATCAATCGTACTTTTATTACTCCCATCGACCGGGATGAGCTTTTCCGGCTCACCCAGGGGTTAGAGCACGTGGTCGATTACCTGCACGGCACCTGCGTAAAACTGGGACTCTATAAAGTGGAACAGACTACCCGGACCGGTCAGGAGCTGGCCGGGGTTGCCTTTGAAGCCAGTCTGGCTCTAGCCAAAGCCATAAAGCTCTTGCCGGAACTGACTTCCCGGCCGGAAGCAATCCAGAAGCTCTGTCAGACTATCAATGAGCTGGAAAGCCAGGGAGATAATATCTACCGCACCGGCCTGGCCCAGCTTTTTGCCCTGGATTGCAGTCCGTTGGAAATCATCAAGTGGAAAGACCTGTATGAATATATGGAAGAAATGCTGGACTTCTGTGATGATATGGCAGATTTATTAGAGGGAGTAGTGCTAAAATATGCTTAGTCTCACCGCTTTGGTCATTATCGTTGTTATCCTTGCTTTGTTGTTTGACTACTTAAATGGCTTCCATGATACCGCCAATGCTGTTGCCACTTCCATTGCCACCCGGGCCCTCAGCCCCCGGCAGGCAATTCTCCTGGCTGCCGCTTTTGATTTTCTAGGAGCGGTAACCCATACCGCTGTGGCAGCTACCATCGGAAAAGGAATTGTGGACCCAGCAGCCATAACCCAGACGGTTTTAATCGGCGCCCTCTCAGCTGCTATTTTCTGGAACCTGTTTACCTGGTACTATGGCATTCCCAGCAGTTCTTCCCATGCCCTCATCGGCGGCCTGGTAGGAGCTGCCGCTGCCCAGCACGGTTTTGCGCTCATCAAGTGGACAGGCCTGAGTAAAATCATCCTGTCCCTGATCTTATCCCCTATTCTGGGTCTGGTGGTGGGCTATCTGGTAATGGTGGGTTTTTTCTGGCTCTTCCGCTTTTCTCATCCCCATCAGACCAATAATGTTTTTCGTCGCTTACAGATCCTTTCAGCAGCGCTTACTGCCTATTCCCATGGCTCCAATGATGCCCAGAAGTCCATGGGCCTGATCACTATGGCTCTCGTCAGCGCCGGTATGATTGATACTTTTCATGTTCCCTTCTGGGTAGTAGTTGCCTGCGCCAGTGCCCTGGCCCTGGGTACCGCTACAGGGGGGAAAAAAATAATCCGCACCATGGGCGGGCGGATTTTTAAAATTGAACCCATAAATGGTTTTGCCTCGGATATTAGCTCTTCCCTGGTAATATTGCTGGCTTCCCGCTTTGGCCTACCCGTCAGCACTACTCATGTAGTCGCTTCCGCACTCATGGGAGTGGGCACAGCCAAAAACTTTCGCGGGGTAAAATGGGGGGTGGCCCGACAGATTATTACCGCCTGGTTTCTCACTTTGCCAGCTACCAGCCTGATCGGAGCCGGGGTCTATCTAGCCCTGGAATTATTGCTCTGATAGCTCCCTGGCTGCGGCCAGGACAGCTTCGGCATGGCCGGCTACCTTGACTTTGCGCCAGATCTGTCGGATAACACCATCGGCATCGATCAGGAAAGTGGATCTTTCAATCCCCATGCTTTTCTTGCCATACATATTCTTTTCTTTTAATACCTCATACAACTGACATACTTCCCCGTTACTATCACTGAGCAGAGGAAACTTCAGATCCAGTTTGGCCGCAAATTTCTCATGACTGGCTATGGAATCCCGGCTTACTCCGAGAATAACGGTATTGATGGCAGCAAACTGCTCCATCCGGTCATTAAAATCGACCGCTTCATTGGTTCAACCAGGAGTATTGTCTTTAGGATAAAAATAAAGAACAACCTTTTTGCCAGCTAATTGGGATAAAGTGATTTCCTGTCCCCCGGTAGCGGGCAGGGTAAAATCAGGGGCCTTGAAGCCGATCTCTACCATATTCTCAACCTCCTCTGCTACTTATTTTCCCCATTGGAGCAGGATTTCCTGTTTTGTTGTCGAAAAAAATTTTTTAGAAAAACTTCTTAGGTCCCCCCCAAAAATGATTGCCTGTTCGTATAATATAGCGAAAAGGAAAAAGGCAAAACCATCGAAAGGTGGTGACGCAAAGCTAAAGGGGCTACCGCAACTCCGTTGCCAGGCCAGCCAGCTGCCCGAGTGCGAGGCGATTTACCTCCTGCTCTGGCAGGAGGTAAAATTTTGAGCATTAAAAGGAGGTATGTCTTATGACTATCAAACACAAATTCCTGGCCACTTTTGTTGCCGCAATCCTGGCTCTTGGTCCTGTTTCCGCTGTTTTTGCTGAAGGGGAAACCACTACTACCACTGATGCTACAACCCAGACCACTGTTACTTCCGACACCTATGGCAATACCACTACTACTACCCAGGTCAATCCTTTTGAGCAGCAGGTTCTGCAGGTAAAAGCGGTGCTGGTTAAGCTGCTGGACAATCCGACCGATACAGCACTCAAGGCTGAGCTGAACAAGCTGATCACCAGCAAAAAAGATATCCGGGTTCTGGCCCAGGCTATCAATAGTCTGAAAAAAGATGCAGTGGCTGATTTCAAGAAAACTAAAGACAGTAAGACCTATGTGAAACGCATTCACCGGATCAATGAGCTGGCCAGGATGCTGAAAAAGGAAATTGTCAAACGGGAAAATGAAATTAAGAAAGAACAGAAAAAAGACAAGCGGGAACTGGCTCAATTAAAAGCCCAGGAAAAGAAACTGAAACAGGAACTGAAAGCCAAAGCCAAAGCGGAAAAAGCCAAACGTAAAATCGCTGAATTACAAGCTAAAATCAAAAAGTTGGAAGCTGAACTGGCTGCCGCTACCTCAGCTTTGAATCAAACTGCTCAGGCTACTACAACTGTTAATGCCTCCATTACCCAGTAAAAATCCAAGCCGCAGGCAAAGCCTGCGGCTTTGTTATTTAACCTCCACCGGGCAATGCGTTTTACTGTTTCAACCTGGGATCCAGGGCGTCCCGCAAACCGTCTCCCAGCAGATTAAAGCCCAGTACATTCAGCATAATGGCAATCCCGGGGAATATGGCCACCCAGGGCGCTTTAAGCAAGAGATCCCGGGTATCGGCCAGCATCGCCCCCCATTCCGGTGTAGGTGGCTGAGCCCCCAGGCCCAGAAAGCTGAGGCCGGCGGCATCGAGAATAGCTGTACCGATGCCCAGGGTAGCTGTTACAATAATGGGCGCAATGCAGTTGGGCAAAATATGGCGGAAAATAATGCGAGCATCCCTGGCCCCGATAGCTTTGGCCGCCTCGATATATTCAGTGGCTTTCACCGCCAGAACAGTAGACCGTACCACCCGGGCAAAGGTTGGCACATTCACCAGTCCGATGGCCACCATGGCATTTTCCAGACTGGGCCCCAGCACTGCCATGATAGCGATTGCCAGCAGGACACTGGGAAATGCCAGCATTATATCAACAATACGCATCAGGATGGAATCCAGCCAGCCGCCATAATAGCCGCCCAGAGCCCCCATCAGGGTGCCTACTATCAAAGCAATGCCTACAGAAATAACCCCCACTTCAACAGAGATGCGGGCACCATAAACAATCCTGCTAAAAATATCCCGGCCCAGCTTGTCCGTTCCCAGCCAGTGCTTGCTGCTGGGTGGTTGCAAGCGCTCCTTCAAACTCCCATCATGAACGGGGTCATAAGGAGCGATGAGCGGGGCAGCCAGAGCAGTAAACAGCAAGATAGCCACAATCAGCGCACCCAGCAGGGCAACTTTATTCCGCTTTAGCCGACGCCAGGCGTCAGCCCATAGTCCTCCTTTGTTCTGGCTCATGGCGCTCCTCCTTAACTGTAACGAATGCGGGGATCAATATAGGTATAAAGCAGGTCGACCAGAAGATTGATTAACACAAACAGCATGGCTATAAAAACAATACTGCTCTGCACCACCGGAAAATCCCTGGCCATTATGGCAGCATAGATATAGCGGCCAATTCCCGGCCAGGAGAAGATGGTTTCCGTCATTACAGCTCCACCCAGCAAGGAACCAAACTGCAAGCCGATTACCGTTAAAACCGGCAGGAAGGCATTGCGCAGGGCGTGCTTGAGCACAATCAGCCACTCCGCCAACCCTTTGGCCCGGGCGGTGCGAATATAATCCTGCCGCAACACTTCCAGCATGCTGGAGCGGGTCATGCGGGCAATGATAGCCATGGGGATAGTGCCCAGAGCCAGCGCCGGCAAGGCCAGGTGCCAGAGGGCATCCCTAAAAGCAGCCATATCCCCGCTGAGCAAGGCGTCCACAGTAATTAAGCCGGTAATCACTGGAACAGTATATTCAGTGCTCAGGCGTCCGGAAGGAGGGAACCAGCCTAAAGTCTGGGCAAAGAGGTAGATCAGCATCAGACCTAACCAGAAGATGGGCATAGAAACCCCGAACAAAGCTCCTACCATGGAGATATTATCAAAAAAAGAGTATTGTTTCACTGCCGCAATTATACCCGCAGTCAGACCGACGATCACCGCCACCAGCATGGCCGCCAGAGTCAGTTCCAGGGTGGCCGGGAAAAAAGTAGCCAGTTCCTTGCTTACCTGTTCATTGGTAACTATGGAACGGCCCAGATCTCCAGTCAGAATGTGGCTTAAAAAACGGCCGTATTGAATATATAAAGGGTCATTTAAACCCAATTGTTCTCGCAGTTCTTTTAGCGCCTCGGGTGTAGCCCGTTCGCCCAGCATGATCTGGGCCGGGTCCCCGGGAATAAAATGGATTAAGGAAAAAGCCAGCAGGGTTACACCAAAAAAGACGGGAATAATCTGGAGCAAGCGACGAACAATATATTGTGCCATGAATTTTCCTCCCTGAAAGAGAGAGCAAGAGGCCGGCCGCAACCGGCCTCTCCTCTGTCTTTACCAGCTTACTCTTTGTCAATGGTGTTAAAGCATTCACTACCAGTGGGATGAGGTACCCAGCCCTTGATATTTTTCCTGGCCGCAACCGGCGGGGTGGAATGAACCAGCGGTACCCAGGGAGCATCCGCTTTAATCAGCACCTGAGCCTGCTTGTACAGTTCAGCCCGCTTGTTCTGGTCGGATTCCTGCTGGGCTTTAATCAGCAGGTCATGAACCTTGTCATTCTTGTAGAAAGCAACATTTGAAGCAGAACCTTTGGTAGTGTTGTCCTTGTCCAGCAGAACATAGAGGAAGTTGTCGGGGTCACCATTATCCCCGGTCCAGCCCAGGAGATAGAGTTCGTGTTCCCCGTTTTCCCCTTTCTGGAGATAAGTACCCCAGTCAAAGGTTACGATTTCAGCCTGAATGCCCACAGCCGCCAGATCCTTCTGAATGGCTTCAGCAATTTGCTTGGGCTGCGGCATATAGGGCCGGGCGACCGGCATGGCCCAGAGCCTGGTCTTGAAGCCATTGGGGAAACCTGCTTCAGCCAGCAGAGCTTTGGCCTTAGCCGGATCATACTCATAGTCCTTCACTTCATCATTGTAACCCCAGAGAGAAGGCGGCAAGGGGTTCTTGGCCGGCTTGGCCAGACCAGCATAGAAGGCATCGATCAAAGCCTGCTTGTTGATGGCATGGTTAATAGCCTGGCGTACTTTTACGTTATCAAAAGGCTTTTTCTCGGTGTTCATGGCCAGATAGCCTACGTTCATAGAAGGACGCAGCAGTAACTGCAGATTGGGATCATTCTTGATTCCTTCTACATCATCGGGGTTTACCCCGATCATAGCATCAATAGTGCCAGCTTTCAGTTCCATCAGCCGGGCACTGTTATCAGGGATGGTGCGGAAGATAACCTTGTCAACTTTAGCTTTTTCGCCCCAGTATTCTTCATTCTTAACCAGGACTACTTTGTCATCCTTTTTCCATTCCACGAACTTAAAGGGACCGGTGCCCACCGGGTTTTTGAAGTAGTCCTGACCGTATTTCTTGATGGCTTCCGGGCTGGAAATACCGAAAGCAGCCATGGCCAGGTTGGCCAGGAAAGGAGCATTGGGTTTTTCCAGAATGAACTTGACGGTATACTCATCTACAGCTTTAACTTCCTTGATGATGCCGGGGAAACCGCCAAACATAGCGGCATAGTATTCGAAATCTCCCTGGTGATAGGGATTGTTCTTGTCGCGCCAGCGATCGAAATTGAATTTGACAGCTTCGGCATTGAAGGGCGTACCATCATGGAACTTAACTCCCTGACGCAGTTTGAAAGTCCATTCCAGCCCATCCTTGGAAGCTTCCCAGGACTCGGCCAGTGCCGGTTGGATCTCAGTGCTATCCTGCTTGTATTCTACCAGAGTGTCAAAAATTTGCTGGGTAACATAGATGGATTCACCATCGGTAACATTGATGGGGTCCAGACCGACGGGGTCACCGGACTTGGCGAAGATGAAGGTTTTTTCTTTCTTCTCTTCCCCTGCCGGTTTGCCGCCGTTGTCGGCGCTTTTGCCGCCACCGCAGCCGCTGAGCAGAGTACTTAAAGCCAGCACACCAGCCAGGGCCAGGGACCACAGTTTCCGCATTTTCACAACTCTCAACCTCCTCATATTGATATTTGCCTGACCTCAATGACTGCCCACTACTACCGGACAGGCAACCTGATGGCCCTGTCCCACTTCCTGCAAACGTGGTACCTCCTGCCGGCAGCTCTCTCTGGCCAGCGGGCAACGGGTATGGAAATTGCACCCCGCTGGCGGGTTGACCGGACTGGGCACGTCCCCTTGCAGGATAATGCGTTCCGCCTTGCGGCCCGGTTTAGGTAAGGGAATGGCGGAAAGCAGGGCCCGGGTGTAAGGATGCATTGGATTGCGGTATAGCTCCCCGGCTGAAGCTATTTCCACAATCCGGCCCAGATACATTACTGCCACCCGGTGACTGATGTGTTTCACCACACTCAGGTCATGGGCAATGAAGATATAGGTCAGGCCAAACTCTTTTTGCAATTGTTCCAGCAGGTTAACTACTTGAGCCTGCACGGATACATCCAGGGCTGATACCGGCTCATCGCAAACAACCAGTTTGGGCTTAACAGCCAGGGCCCGGGCGATACCGATACGCTGTCTCTGCCCGCCGGAAAACTCATGGGGGAAACGCTCGGCATGGTAATGGGGCAATCCCACGACATCCAGCAGCCTCTTGACTTCCCGGGCCGCCTCTCTACGATCGGCCAGCCCGTGAACCAGCAGGGGCTCAGCGATAATCTCCCCTACCGTCAGGCGCGGGTTCAAGCTTGCATATGGATCCTGGAAGATCAGCTGCATTTCCCGGCGTTTTTGCCGCATTTCTTGCCGGCTCAGTCCCAGCAGGTCCTGACCCTCAAACAACACTTTCCCGCCTGTGGGCTCTAATAACCGCAAAACACAACGCCCGGTAGTGGATTTGCCACAACCCGATTCCCCTACTAAACCCAGGGTTTCCCCTCTGGCCACACTGAAGGAAACACCATCTACCGCCTTCACCGCCCCCACCTGTTTCTGCCGGATAAAACCTTTAGTAATGGGAAAATGTTTTTGCAAATCGATTATTTCCAGTAATGGCTGGGTCATGGCTTAAACCTCCGTTTTTTCCTCGGCATAGAGATGACAGGCTACCAGGTGGCCCGGTGCCAGTTCCCTGTACTGCGGCCTTTTCTTCTCACAGAGGGAGCTTTTGTGCTTACAACGAGGAGCAAAAGCGCATCCTTCTGGCAGATTGCGCAAATCCGGCGGTCCGCCTTCAATGGGCTCCAGCGGCTTTTTCTCCTCGGCCTCCAGGTCTGGCAAAGAGCCCAGCAAGCCCCAGGTATAGGGATGTTTCGGTTCGGCAAACAGAACCTCAGCAGGGGCATATTCTACCGGCCGCCCGGCATACATCACCAGGACATCATCACACATCTCCGCCACCACCCCCAGGTCATGGGTGATAAGCAGGATAGAGGTATGGAAGTCCTCTTTCAGTTTTTGCATCAAGTCCAGAATCTGGGCCTGGATGGTTACATCCAGGGCCGTAGTAGGTTCATCAGCAATCAGCAGTTTAGGATTACAGCTAAGCGCCATGGCGATCATGGCCCGCTGCCGCATCCCGCCACTGAACTGGTGGGGATAACTCTGAGCCCGGCGTTCCGCTTCCGGGATACCCACCAGTTCCAGCATCTTCACTGTTTTCGCCCAGGCCTCCTTGCGACCCAGCCCTTGATGTAAACGAATAGCTTCTGCAATCTGTTCCCCTACCGTCAGCAGGGGATTGAGGCTGGTCATCGGGTCCTGGAAAATGAAAGCAATATCATTACCCCGAATGGCCCTGAGCTCTTTTTCCGATTTGGTGAGCAGGTTTTCGCCATTGAACCAGATCTCCCCGCCCTCGATTTTACCCGGCGGTTTGGGGATTAGCCCCAGGATCGACATAGCGGTAATGGATTTTCCGGAACCTGATTCTCCCACTACCCCCAGGGTCTCGCCCTTGTTGAGCCTGAGATTGACCCCGTCTACCGCCTTGACCACCCCTTCCGGAGTGTAGAAATATGTGCGCAAATCCTTGATTTCCAGCAAAATTTCCTCTGTCTTCATTTTCGCCGCTCCTGTATTCAATCTTTCTGCTCTATTACACCTTTGTTTCTTTGCTGCTATTATGGCATAAATATAAATACTTTGCTATTTTTTCTCATATTTATCTCAGAAAAGAAAAAAGCCTGAACTAATTGCCAGGCTTACTGAAATACTGAATAAAGGCATTAATTTGTTTTTTAGCTTCCTGGTATACTTCCGGTAACTCATTGACCAATGGTTCCATACGACTCCAGACCAGTTGAAAGCCATAAGTATGATGAATAATATGTCGGAAACTACGATATTCCGCCAGTTTCTCACCCAATTCTTTTGATATTAAAGCTGGCCGGGTTTCTGGAATGGCAAGACACATTTGTTCCGCCAGGTCCCTGTGCCAATTTCTGCCCTGAGGAAGGCTTTCATCGATATCTCTGAAAACGCTCATATACTTGATCAAGATTATCCAGTTCATCGGCAATTCTGGCCAAAGCAATGCGGTAACGCCCGGTCATATTTCCACCCCATTTCGCAGGTTTTTCTCCCAGCCGGGAGGCAGTTCCTCCGCTAATAAAAGATCTACACTGAAAGGATCTGCCAGTCTCAGGCAATCATCCAGGACCTTGAAATATCGTTGCTGATCTTTAAATCCACTAATTACCAGATCCAGATCCGAATTGACACCAAATCTCCCCTGAGCCAGTGAGCCGATCAACCAGACTTTTTCTACCTGCCATTGTTGTTTTAAATAATCGGCAATAATTCGTGCTTTCTGCCAGCCCAGTTGCTGCAACTCTTCGATTTTCTTCTGCTCTCTCGCTCTCAATTCATCCCAATTGGGCAAAAATACTCGCTCTGGCATAAAATCATCTCCAGAAGATGGCTGTACTAATATTATGCCATGTTTTAATCCTTTTGCCAAATATACTTGTTTTTGGGCCGTCCTACCCGACCGTAATCACAGCAAATGACCACTTTCCCTTCCTGCACCAGATACATGAGATAGCGATGGACAGTGGGATAGGCCAGCTCCACCCCGGCCTGAATCTCCTCAATGGTCAGAGGTTCGGTTTGCTGGCGCAGAAAAGCAGCAATGGATTCCAGGGTTTTGGCACTCATGCCTTTTGGTAAATCTGAAACCTGTTCCCGCCGCAGTTGACCATACTGCAAGTGAACCCGCAAACGGGCAATCAAGTCCGGGGCTTTAATAGGCTTTAAGGCAAAATCGCTGGCCCCTGCAGCCAGAAAGGCATCACAGATTTCCTGCCGTTCGTCCACTGTAAGGACAATAATCGGTGTATGGCTATCCAGTTCCCGCAAACGCTCAACGGTTTCCAGGCCATCTAAGGCCGGCATGTGGTAATCCACCAGCACCAGATCCGGATGATGGCGGGTGAACAGCTCCAGCCCGCGAGCCCCATTTTCCGCTTCTATCGCTTCCCAGCCGGCAAATTTGCAAATTTCCCCGACAGTATAGCGAATAGCGGCATCATCATCGATAATCAGGATTTTGGCCAAGCAAACTACCTCCTTCCCGCTCTTCCGGTAGCAATATTTTTATCCTTGTCCCCTGACCTCTTGTTGAGCTGATCTCAATTTTCCCCTGATGTTGAGTTATCACCTGTTTGACAAAAAACAACCCTAACCCCGATGGCTGTTTTTTGGTGGAAAACCCCCACTCCCAGATCTTTTCCAGCTGTTCCGGTTCCATGCCCGGACCGTTATCTTCGATAATAAATTCCACCCAACCGTCATGCCCTCTGGTGCTGAACTTAATCCGGGCATCCGGCTGATGGGCAGTGGCTTCAAAGGCATTTTCCAGGATATTGATCAAGGCCCGGGTGATGCGAATATGGTTAATCGCTAATTCCCGCTCTGCTCCCTGGATATCAAAAATCACCGTCTGCCCGGTATAACGGGGCAATACATGGGCCCTGATGTAATTGACCAGATCTCCGACGGAAATCCTGGTTCTTTTAGCCTCTGCCAGGATTTCCGAAACCATGGCACTGGCATTATCCACCGCCTGGGCGATTTTTTCACTGTACTCCCGGATTTGTTCCTGTACCGTTAGAAGACCCACCAGAGAATTCAGGCCAGCAATAGTAGTCAAGGGTGTCTTGAGGTCATGCACAAGAGTGTGCATTTCCTGTAAATTGCGCAATTCCAGCCAGCGTAAGCGTTCTTCCCCTGATTGAACAGCGGCCTTATAACTATGATAGTACATAGCCTGTAACTGGGTGGCCACTATGGTCAGCAATGCAGTCAATATGGCCAGACTCACCAGAATCAGGCTGATGGCTGTGGCATCACCCAGAAAACTGCTTACCTCGGCCAGGGCGTAGGCTAACTGCCCCTGCGGCCAGAGGGGCCAAAAGCGCAGCCATTCCATGGTAGCTAAACTTAACGGCATCAAAAATAATACCGTTAAAGGCGGTTTATAATCTGCCATAGTTATTACCATGACCAGTGCAAAACTCCAGAACCAGATGGCCAGGGTTAAAAACCAGGGTGGAGTCTCACCCCCTAAAAAATAAGCATAGCTTTCCGCCCCTATAAAGGCCAGGAACGCCACTATGGCCGCCACCTTTTTCCCCAGGGGCCAGCTTAATTTCCAGAGGGTAAAGGACAAGAGCATAGGTACCAGGTCCAGCAGAAAGTAATATAAAAAGCCATAAGCCAGCCCCAGTAGCACCATACCCTCTCCGCTTATCCCGGCCTTTTCATAATAGTTCACTGCCAGCTCTGCCAGAGGTTGAAACAGAGGCGGTCCTACCAGGGCAAGCATTAAAAAGCATATCACCAGAATCTTTTTCGCCATCAGTTTGCCTCCTTAGCGAAAAACTGCATTGAGAGGAATTTTGGCCTGTTCAAAACTGGATACCCGGCTTAAAAGTCCTTGATAGGTTTCCAGTTGCCAATCTTGCCCGGGTGTTATTTCAATAACCAGCAAATAATCAAGATAGGGCCAGATGGCGGTTAAATCCGGCCCCGGCTGGCACAAAACTCCAATTATCCTCATCCCCTGCCCTCTGGCCACCGCCACCAGATTCAAAACCCGCTGCCTCTCTTCCTGCCAGTCCGTATAAGCCGCCTTCATGCTGTGAACATTGTAATCAATAACAACGATCAGGGTTTTATAACCGGTTAAATCCCTGTATTCCGCTTTATATCGAAAGGTATGGTCAATATTCAAGACAGATGTAAGGCGGTTGATTATTACTCCGCCTGGCCCCTGTCCCAGGCCGGTTACCAGTACCGGTTCCCTGGCAATGGGCACCGGTAAATGGGGAATTTCTGTTGCTTCAGGCGCAGATATTCCTTTTTCCGACCAGAAAAACAAGCCAGCCAGGACATAAAAGCAAAGTAAAAAGAAAACTACCATCCACTTTTTCCAGTAAGTAACCTTTGCTGACATCTTAAAACCTCTTTCGACATTTTTAATGACATTATTATTCTTCTTTCGCTATCGACTGGTCTCTTCCTGCCCGGTTGTGAATAAAAACCTGTGGATAATGTGGATAAGTCAGTGGATAACTGTTATTTCAAACCTTTTTTCTGTGGAAAACTTTTAGGACAACTTTTTCGCTACAAAAATTCTGTCGAAAGAAAAAACCCGGAGCTAAAACTCCGGGTCGTTCTTCCCTTGTTATCCCGTTTATTGTAACAGCACAGGCGCTACTTACAGAGCAGCCCGCTTGGCAGAGTAGCAGTCACGGCAATAGACAGGACGATCTTCTCTGGGCATGAAGGGAACTTGAGTTTCGGCACCGCACTCAGCGCAAACAGCAGCATAGGTTTCCCGCTGAGGTCTTTCGGTCCGGTTGTTTTTGCGAGCGTTCCGGCAGGAACGGCAGCGCTGGGGTTCGTTTTCGAAACCCTTTTCGGCATAGAATTGTTGTTCACCAGCGGTGAAAACGAATTCCTGCCCACAGTCTTTACACACGAGAGTCTTGTCTTGGTACATGTAGAAATCCCTCTTTCCTGAATAGGTATTATTCCCTTCGCCCAGGTAATATGGCTATTACTCAAGCAAAGGTATAATCTTATTATAGCTGGTAATTGATGAAAGTGCAAGAGGAAAGAGGAATTATTTTTTGCGGTCAAAGAAAATGGCATCGGGAATGAAATTATTATCCGCTTCATAAGTCCAGACAGCTTTTCGGGCCTGTTGCTGAAATTTTATCTGACTGGCCAGTTCCTCTTTTGTCTTTAAAGCCAGCTCCAGCATCGCCTGATCTTTCTCTCTGATTGTGGTCATGAGATCGCTGTAAGCAGAAATATTATTTTCTTGGACATTTCCTAGCCATTGCAATAAATCTCCGCGCTCCGTCAATAAGCCTTCCAGTTTATCTATTTCTTTATTCAACAATAGAGTGATGATCTCTTCTGTTAAATCGAGGAGACGGATCAGCACCCGTTCTATCTCATTTTGCCACATTCAGGCCACCTCGGACCATGCTGTTATTGTTGTTTTTTGCAATCAGGGCAGCCTGGGCAAAAGCCTCTTTCAGTTCTTTGAAAAAACCAATAACCTCATTAATGATAGTTGCATCTTTTTTAATATTGGCTTCAATTAAACGACGATTCATATAATCGTAAAGAGCTGCTAAATTTTCCGCAATGGGATAACTCCTGTCCAGGGTTGCCAGTAGTTCCAGGACTATATTTTGGGCCTTTACCAGGTTGGTATGAGCTTCACTGATATCCTTCTGCTCTATTGCCTGAACAGCTTTTTGACAGAACCTGATCCCACCATCCAGAAGCATTAAAAGGAGTTTTTCCGGGGTTGCCGTGTTTATTTGGTTATCAAGATATTGTTGATACGGATTGGTTACTGTCATTACTTAATCCCCCGCTTTCTATTTTCCGCCACCAAACTGGGAAGCTAACCAGCTGCTTTGTGCGTTCATCATGTTAATAGCCCGCTCTAAAGCTGCAAATTGTCGATAGTAGCGGTCTTCTTTTTCTTTTAAACGATCTTCTGCTGCGCTAATTCTGTTATTAATTTCTTTAAGTTCTTTTCCAAGGGTGCTATTATCAACCAAACTATATGTGTAAATTGACCCCGCTTTAGCTGAAAATTTGTTAATTTGGTTGCTGATCTCATCATATAAACGTATGGCTATCCCTTTTTCCGCTATTACTGTACTATCCTTACGGAAAATGTTCATCACATCATCAGGGTTGGTATTCAGTTTTTCTCTTAATTTCGACTCGTTCAAATAAAGTTTGCCATTTTCCTGATATAAGCCAGTAGTAATACCAATCTGGGATAACTGGTTGAAACTACTGGGTAGGCCCTGGATAATACTGCTTAACACACTCCTCATCCCACCCAGCGCAGAACTTATTAAACTATCTCCTTTCAGCAAGCCGCTTCGGGCTTTTTCTTCCCATTTTTGTTGCATAGTTTCGGAGAGCTGTTGCCGCTGTTCGTCAGTCAAAGGCAGGTAATCCTTATAACGCTCTTCCGAAAACTTTTTGTTAAAAAGCTCAATAGTTTCATTGTATTTGTCAACAAAACTTTTTATTTTGGCTACTACCGAATCCACATCAGCATTAACACTAATATTAACCGGTGTAGCAGATTCGCTTTTTAAATCTAAGGTTATACCAGCGATTGTAACCTGATTGCTGCCAAAGGTTAAATTGGTTGCATCATTAAAATCAATTATCGCATTTTTCCCTATGACTTTCGTTGTATCATTATTTGCAGCATCAAGGGATACATTGAGTTTTAAAGTATTGGTTAAAAAATTGGCACCGTCACTGCCTGCTACTGTACCGGAAAAATCGATTTGTGCTGTCGCTCCAATAGCAGTAGTTACCAAATAAAGTCTGTCTGTTGTAGTGTCATAAGAAGCATTAACCCCTGCTCCCGCAGCATTAATTTTGCTCACAACTTGATTAATATTATCACCGGCATTAATTGTAATATCTTTACCATTTAATCGAAAAGTTAAATTAACCGCTGTCAGACTCTGACTGGGATTAGCCGCAACCCCCAGTGCCGCTGTTGATGATTTGCTTGCTCCCTGGGCCAAACTATGCACAGTCACTTTATAATTACCTACAACTGCTGCTGAACTGGCATAGGCTTGAACGACCTTTTCATCTGCAGATGTAGCTTTTTTGGCCCGAAAAGTCCCTTCCAGTTTCAGGTTAAAAACTTCATTACGTAATGCAGCCAGTGCCGAATTCAAACTGCGATAATCTTCTTTTTTCCATTCGATAATCTGTTTCTGCTGTTTTAATTTATCGACTGGTATTCGTTCTGCTTTCATTAAATCTTTGATGATTTGATCTGTATCCAGGCCTGTAGCCAGACCTCCAATCCGCAAGTTACCACTCATGGTATTCACCCACTTTCAAATCAGGCCTTTTTGTCTACAATAATTCCGGCTAGCTCCCAGAGTTTTGCGATGATGTCCAGTAATTTTTTGGGTGGAATCTCCCGGATAACTTCTTTTGTTTTATCATCAATCACCGAAATGACCACTTGATTAGTCGGTTTGTGTACTTCATATTCAAAATGTCTTTCTGATCCTTCCAAAACTTTATTTGCCTTTTCTATAACCAGTTGCAACATTTGCTCCTGGTTTTCAATCTTCATATCAGTCTGCTGTTGACTTTCTTCCGGCAACTTCGCTTCTTTATTAATCCTGGCTGGCTCAATATTATTAACATTATTAACCAGCACCCGATTATCAATCTTCATGATAATCCCTCCGCACAATTATCCTTAAATTTATTATCGTAAACAACCCAAAAAAAACAAATGCCATCTGGCTTAAATAACTCTTATTCTCATTATTTTTTAGCTGTTCTAATGGCTTTTTTTATAACATTGACTACATAATCGATTTCAGTTTCAGATAAATTATTATGAAAAGGTAGGGCTACAGTTTTGCTGGCTATTTTTTCACATACAGGAAAATCCCCTTTGCGGTATCCAAATGTCTCACAATAAAAAGGTTGTAAATGTATGGGTTCAAAATAAGCCCGGCAGGCAACCCCTTCAGCTTGCAATTCATGCATAAATAACTCCCGGTTAATATTTTCCGCTAATGTAATCACATAAACAAACCAGCTTATTTTATTTTCCGGTTTTACTTCAGGTATCTTGATTTCATCCAGCTCTTTTAATCGCATATTATATTCCTGTGCTACTTTTTCCCTCTTGGCCATAATCTCCTCAATCCGGCTCAACTGAGCTAAACCCAGGGCACAGCTCATCTCATCCATTCTGTAATTATAGCCCAATCGTTCATGTATCAGCCAGCGTCCCTCTTTACCCCGGCCCTGATTGCGCATAGAACGGCAAAGTTCGGCAATATCATCCCTGTCTGTTACGATAATCCCACCCTCACCGGTGGTCATCTGTTTGTTGGGATAGAAAGCAAATACCGCTGCTTCCCCAAAGCTTCCTGCTTTTCTGCCTTTATATTCGGCTCCTATTGCCTCACAGGCATCCTCAATAATCGTGAGATTGTATTTGGCAGCGATCTCTCGGATTCTATCCATTTCACAACACTGTCCAAAAACATGGACCGGTAAAATAGCCCTGGTTTTTTCAGTTATGGCAGCTTCAATCTTGTTTGGGTCCAGATTATATGTCTCAGGTTCAATATCCACAAACACAGGGCGAGCGCGCTCAAATAACAGGCAGTTGGCACTGGCAACAAAACTAAAAGGGGTAGTAATTACCTCATCCCCTTCCTGGATCCCCAATGCTCTAACTGCCAAATGCAAGCCACTAGTACCACTGTTAACAGCGATGGCGTGTTTTACGCCTGTATATTCTGCCATCCGGGTTTCAAATTCAATCATCCTGGGCCCTAAAGCTAATTGCCCTGAGCGTAAAACCTCCACAACCATGTCTATTTCCCTCTCCGTTATATCCGGAGCTGAAAGCGGTATCTTCATCTAGTTTACCTCCGTTTCTCAAGCTGTCTGGCCGGAACCCCCACTACCGTAGATCTGGGCAGAACATCGGAAATCACCACAGCACCAGCTCCTATCACCGCCTCTGCCCCAATTTTTATGTTTTGAATAACGGTAGCACCAATACCAACATGGGCACCCCGGCCAACCTGGACTTTACCAGCCAATCTAGCACCGGGCGAAATATGTACATTATCTTCAATTATATTATCATGTTCAACTATGGCTCCAGTGTTGATTATTACATTGGAACCAATTTGCACATCGGTGTTAACAATACTGCCAGCTGCAATTACATTATTGACCCCCATTCTGACAGTAACACTAATCAGGGCTGATGGGTGAATGGCATTGATGAATTTCAGTCCAGCTTTTTTTGCTTGTTCAGCCATTTGCGCCCGCGCCTGATTGTCTCCGATAGCAATTATACAGTCTGTATAGCCAGCCTCCTTTAATCCCGGCAATTTTTCGATATTACCTATGACAGGTATATTTTTTATTTTTTGCCCGAACAATTGCGGATTCTGGTCTACAAAAACAATATCCTCCCACTGGGATTGTGCTAAAACTATATCCAGCACCACCCGCCCATGCCCACCAGCTCCTACAATAATCAACTTAGCCATTTTAACCCCCACCATTAATAGGCTATCTGTTTATTTAATAAATCCCGATTTATCTCAATCCTGGCCAGTAAATCTGCAACTCTTGGGCCGGTTTTACCATCTCCATATGGATTATCATAAGTTCGACGCCCATCTTTAAGTGCTTTTATAATAGCAGCATAAATCATTTCCTCATTATAATCGACATCAATCACATTCGTTGCTCTCTCTCTACCAGCTTGACGAGATCCAATATTTATAACCGGTAAACCGCAGCTGGGGGCCTCAATAATTCCACTGCTGGAATTTCCTATCAACACAGCAGCAATCTGCATTAAACCCAGAAAATCGGCAGAAGGGATGCTGGGAAAGGTTTGCAGCCAGGCCCTATTTTGGTATTGCCTAATTATTTCCAGCATCCGCAGGTGCCCGGCATCGGAATTGGGATGGATGAGAATAGTTGGCAACTGTAGCCGTTCCAGCGCCCGCATTGTCTGTTCCATTTGCCAGCCTGCCTCAGTATATTCCCAGTTGACCGGATGCTGTAAAACCAGTAGCAAAGGCCTTTTCTCATCGATCCGATATTTTTGTACGAGAATTTCTCTGGCGGTATATTGTTTATTGATAATATAATCCAACCCGGCTGCTCCGACGACATAGATATTTTCCGGTTTTTCCCCCATTTTAATCAGTCTTTCTCTGCTGCTTTCAGTGGCAGGAAAGTGAATATGGGCCAGTTTGGTAATTGCATGACGGACCGACTCATCGATCGTTCCTGAAACTTCTCCACCATGTAAGTGGACAACAGGAATACCCAGGTGAGAAAAAACAATGGCTGCAGCCAGCATTTCCCCCCTGTCCCCCAGTACCAGTCCCAAATCAGGTTCAAGCTGACCTATTGCTTCTGTCAACCCCAGAATCGCCCGACCAATAGCCTTTGCCATCTCGTCTGGACCGTCCGTTTCAGAGAGAATGGGTACTTCCGCTGCTATGGCAAAACCATCTTGCCTGATTTGTTCAATAGTCCGCCCAAAACGGGTGTGCAAATGCATACCTGTTACTATTAACTGCAAACTTAATTCCTGGTGCTGGCTGATAGCTGTCAAAATCGGTTTATAAATACCATAATCGGCTCTGGTGCCGGTAATTACAGCAATTTTCCTCATAATTCACCTCAAAATCATTCGAGCATATCCCAGGTCAATGGCTGATCGGGTGCAATATCCACTTTTGCCTTTCTGCCAATGACCTTGCTATATAACCCTGGTTCAATCCCAGTACCCGGTCTCTTAATAGCAATCATATCTTCTCGAATAGTCACCCCGCTGGGAATAAACTGACTGGAAACGATACTCTTTCGTGCTACAAGTTTATTGGCCGTCTCTATTTCTGTACATTCCTTCCTTTTGTTGCCCAGTGCTTTTTCTACATTTCTGATTTGCCGTACCATTAAAGTTAATTCCTCGGGATTGAGGGAAGCCTGCTGGTCTGGGCCCGGCAGGTTTTTGTCCAGAGTAAAATGCTTTTCGATAACGATCGCTCCCAGGGCAACTGCAGCTACTGCTACTTCCGTCCCCAGTGTATGGTCGGAATATCCTACCATCGGCCCAAACTTTTCTTGTAGTAAGTTGATCGCTCGCAAATTTACTATTTCTACAGGAGTTGGATAAGCAGTTGTGCAATGCAATAAAACAAGAGGGCAGTTGGAAAGTATTTGAACCGCTTCGGTTATTTCTGATAAATTAGCCATCCCCGTAGATAAAATAACGGGTTTGCCAAGGGAGTTGATTTTATGCAAAAAAGGCTGGTTATTCAAATCTCCGGAACTGATCTTAAACAACTCTACCCCTAACGAATGTAGAAATAACAAACTCTCTTCATCAAAAGGTGTAGACATGAAACGGATTCCCTTAGCCTGACAGTAGGCAAACAGCTCATAATGGTCCTGTTCACTTAACTCAAGTTTTTTTAACATAGCAAACTGGGATTCCCTGGTTTCAGTAGATTTCTTCTGGTAATCTGCTTTTGGCGCATTTCTGGTCACCAGTTTCTCTGCTTTAAAAGTTTGAAATTTGATAGCATCAGCCCCTGCTGCAGCTGCCACATCTATCATTTTTTTCGCTAATTGCAGGTCTCCATTGTGATTAACCCCTGCTTCAGCAATGATAAAAACTGGCTGTTCGGGCCCAATTTGCCTATCCTTTAATACAATCATGCGCATTTCCTCCTGACTCTCAGTCAGTCGCCCGTTTGTACAGTAAACCTAATCGATATAACATTTCTTTAATCTCTGTTTTAGTCAGCAAGGGTCCGGCATCGGAACGATAGGCCTGATACTGACCTTCGGTATTATAACTGGCCGGATCGATACTGGGGTAAATAACAAACATACCGGGTAGTTCCACTGCCCGTGTAGCCTCATCAGCTGTCATCAATTCTTCATGGGGTTTTTCTCCAGCTCGCAAACCAATAACCTCGATTCTGATATCCCTGGCTGTATAATTATGTTTTGGCGCAACCTCTTCGATTATCACTTCCGCCAGATCTCCCAGCCTTAAAGCTGGCATTTTCAGAATAAAGGTCTCCCCGCCCCGAGCGATTTCTCCTGCTTTCAGGACCAGTGCCACTGCCTCGGGAATGGACATCATAAACCTGGTCATCTCCGGATCAGTTATAGTTAAAGGTCCACCCCGGGCAACCTGTTGGATAAACAAAGGAATGACTGACCCCCTGGACCCCATAACATTGCCAAAACGCACACAGGCAAAAACAGTTTTCCTGGCTCCTTTATAGTAATTGGCAGCAGCCATGAGTTTCTCTGCTAATAGTTTGGTTGCCCCCATGGTATTGGTAGGATTAGCTACCTTGTCTGTACTGATGGCAATTACCCGTTCCACTTCTTCATCAAGAGCACATTCAATAATATTCTGGGTACCAAGGACATTGGTCTTAACTGCCTCAAAGGGATTATACTCACAGGCAGGAACATGTTTCAGAGCCGCCGCATGAAAAACAACATCAATCCCTTCCATAGCCCGTTTGAGTCTTTCCTTGTCCCTGATATCCCCCAGTAAATAGCGGATATTGGTATGTGAACGAAACTCATGTTGTAGTTCAAACTGTTTCGATTCATCCCGACTATAAAGGCGAATAACTTCAGGCTGAAATTGCAAAAGCTGCCTGACCAGTTCACTGCCAATCGTGCCTGTTCCCCCGGTCACCAGGATGCGTTTTCCTTTATAAATCTCTTCCATCCTCTTGCCGCCTCCTTAAGGCAAAACGCCAGTAACTCGCCAGTGGTTCATGCCGCCAACCAGGAATATATGCTCCGCCTTCCGTACAGTTCCAGAGTAATTCCTTTCCAGGAAACATAAGGGCATAATTCTCAAACCATTTGAGGTAAGAAAACAAATTGAGGGAAGTAGGTACCTTGCCCCGCTGATCATAACCATCTACCCAGAGTAAGCTATGATCCGCGATTATCTGCCGTGCCGCCACCGTATCTGCTGCATGACTGTAACCGTCTGTATAAGCCAGGTCCTGTCCAACCAGGCCAACAGAGGATGCACCCAATTTCACCAGTAGATCCAGCAAACAGGTAGCTACTGAGCCACCGGTTAAAATAAGGGGTTGATTGCGTTTCTCTGCTTCCAGTTCCGCAGGTGCAAACCCTTTTTGCCAGACAATATACCTTGGCCCCTGATAACTGGCCACTACAGAATGATTTGCCGTTGAAAGATAAAACAAAGGTGGAAGTGGTAAATTAATTTCTACATTAAATTGTTCACTAATTTTTTCATTGGGGTCAGAAATCATTACCAGGTCCGGTATTATACCTGCCTTAACCAGGGGCTTCAGGGCTGTACCCACTGTCGCAATTTTAATAGAGCCTTCTGCAGCAATTTCTTTTAAAATCGAGAGTTGTTTGGTTAGAGACGGTCCTGCCGAGACCAGAAGAACAGGGCTGCCGTTGATGAATTTATTGCAAGCTGTAAGACCAGGATCGTTTAAAGTAAGATTGTGAGCAAAATTTTCTTCAAGTAACTTTTTCTGATTTTTATAAGCTCTCTGTTGTAAAAGATAACTTTCCAGGACTTTTTTAACTGGTGACAGAGCCTCAGACATCAGGGCCAGAGAATGATTGTGAATAAAAACCATATTTTCAGGAGCCAGAAGCAAAGGTAATAATATATTCTTTATTTCTTCTATATTTTCACTGCAATAGATTTTAACTCTCTCGGACAGTCTGAGCAGGTGTTGTTCTTTTATCCAATTATAGAAGTGCGGGTTAAATTCCCATACTGTTATAGGAAAATCGGGGTATTGTTCAGCCAGAATATGGACATGATAACCCAGCCCCAGCCCGATTACCACCAGGGCCTGAGGGTGACCGGTCATCATCTCTGTCCAGCCTTTAACCCACTGCTCGGCTTCACGTAAAGGGTCGTATTTACTGTGTAAATAGATTTCCTTATTTCCCTCTCTGATTTTTACCGTCGGCAAACCAGTTCTGCTTATAATTTTCTCCCAGGTAATGCTCATTAATTATCCAACCACTCTTCCAGGACTGGTACAATCTCATATTCCAGCAGATCGCCCAGCAGAATATAATCGCGGTTAGCGAGAGCTGACTCCAGTTCCGAAAAATGCATAGTTAATTTGCTTGGATCAATCTCTGTTAAAAGGCCAAATTTTTGCAATTCACTTACAGCAGTGATAACCCACTCTAATCCTTCAATGGCTGCCGGCAGTAATTGCATGGCACTGGCTTCATCAGCAGTATGAAATTGCTCGGCAATTTTTTGACAACCTGCAATCAATTTGGGCAGATATTCCGCCAAACTGGCCATGGTTTCATTTAGTAAATCTTCTTTATTCATCTGCATTATCCTCTCTTAGTTTTTCAATAATCTCAGTAACATAAATAACAGCCTTATTGATGGAACGGTAAAGAGCCTCTGATTTATCCAGAATTCTCTTAGTCCGTTCCACAGCCGTTTCCCTGGCTGGTTCCAGATAGAGATGATTGATGCGGAAAATTTCCGGCATAATGGCAAAATGTACTAAATTACTCTTTAACAACTTATTCAATTCCTCATCTATTTTATCCAATTTAGTCAGAATTTTGGCATTAACATGTTCAGTTTGCCGGGAAACCCCCTTTAATAAGTCAAGTGCCTTATGACATAATCGCTCTACTTGTTTTAGTTTAACCATTTCCTCCTCGTAACTTTTCTCAATCCTGTCCCTAACCTGTTCCGGTTCAATATCTTGCAAATAGAGACTGGCCAGGTGAGCACGGACATCCCGGTTACAATAGCGTTCGATAAACTCTCTAAAACTAATGTGTTCCATTCCTTCGATGTAAACTCCACCTTCAGTAGCATTATAAACAGGTCGCAGGTCCTCGTAGACTTTCCGCATGGTCAGCAGCTGGTCTTCAAATTGTTTCTTCATGTTGAGAAAAGGATAATCGGTAATAACTTCTTCTCCATAAAAACCTTTAGTACGCAAATATTTTTTCCCATCCACTTTTTCCGGTTCCAGCTGTATTTCTTTAAAATATTTGTTTCCTTCTGCATGGGATTTATTGCCTGTATAGGCCAGGTCCTGGCCAATAAAACAAATCGGCCCCGAACTAATCTGTCTGGCCAGGTCAAAACAAAAATTGGCTACTGAAGGACCGCCTCTGATATAGCCCAGAGGCTCTCCATAAACCTGGTCAGCCCATTCTGCCAGTTGCTGGTTATCGCTATTAAAAACCACTTTTATACCCCTGTGTTTTGCCGGAATCTCTTTATGCACAATCAAAGCATAATATAAGGGAATATCATCAATTTCTATCCCTTCAAAATGTTTCAGGTTAGCTGTGCTGCCATCAATGGTTACTACCAGATGGGGTTTAACTCCCCCGCTTAACAGAGGATTAATGGTTGACCCTGCAGCTATAATTAATGCTTGATCTTTAATTTTCTTTAATAATTCGAGCTGTTTATTTAAAGATGGCCCTGACGCAGCAATTACCACAGGGCAATCCAGTTTTCCTGCCAAACGCCGAAAAGGTATTGATTTCCAGGAAAAATAGAGATTAGACAAAAAATTATCCTGCCAGGTTTGGGCAAAATACTTGATAGTATTCAAATTTACCAGTTCCAGTTTGCTTACTTCCAAAACCAGTTTTTCCAGTTGATTTTTTTCCTCAGGCAAAAGTTTGTCATAATTGGGAGAACATAAAACTTCCACTCGACCTGCATATTGCAGATTAATTATAAAGCGCAAATGACGTTCAATTTCCATGCGTTCAAATCCAACCAAAATAAGTACGCGCTCATGCGCATAAAACTGGTGTAAATCAATAAATTTAGCTGCTTCTAGAAAGAGTTCAGCAACAGGTTCTATGATCAGCAAAAAATCATTTTCATCCAGGTGTCGCAAAAGTTCTTGAGCAAAATACCCTGCACCAAAACCGAATAAAATGTGTAAATGGTTTTTTTGGTAATGAACTTCTGCCCAACGTTGAGCCTCTTTAATTGGATCATAGCGGCTGTGCAAAAACAAGCCATTGACAATTACATAAGGTTGACCTTTTTTACTGTTCAGTATATTGATTTGAAACTCTTTAAATTGACTATTTTCTAGTTTGATTATTTCTCCCATTTCCATTTCTCCTTAAAACTAATACTAAAATAGGCAACCTGTAAAGGCTGCCTATTTTAGTATCAATCATAAACTTATTACCGGAGTAACTGCAGAACCCCTTGCGGCTGCTGGTTGGCCTGCGCCAGCATTGCCTGAGCAGCCTGAGTCAGGATGTTGTTCTTGGTGAATTCCATCATTTCCTTGGCCATATCTACATCACGGATCCGGGATTCAGCAGCTGTCAGGTTCTCAGCACTGGTATCCAGGTTGTTGATGGTGTGTTCCAGCCGGTTCTGATAGGCACCCAGCTTGGAACGTTCGGTAGATACTTTGGTAATGGCGTTATTTACTACTGTTACAAAGGAAGTAAAGTTACCGTAAGTAGACAAACCGCTGATTTTAGCCTGGGTTAAATTAGCATCCAACGCTGATGCATTCATTGCATTAATAACTAGCTTGATATTTTGTCCGGAATTGGCTCCTACCTGGAAGATATAAGAGTCATTCTTCTGGAGCAGTTTTTGGGTGTTAAATTCAGTATTAGCTGCAATACGATCAATTTCCTGCTTCAGTTGCAATAATTCATCCTTGATGGCGCTTCGGTCTGCTGTAACGTTGGTATCATTGGCCCCCTGTACTGCCAGTTCCCGCATCCGTTGCAAGATAGCATGGGTCTCGTTCAGAGCACCTTCAGCAGTCTGGATCAGGGAGATACCATCCTGGGCGTTCCGGGAAGCCTGTTGCAGACCCCGAATCTGACCCCGCATTTTTTCGGAGATGGAAAGACCAGCAGCATCATCCCCGGCTTTGTTAATGCGCAGACCGGAAGAAAGTTTGGCGATCGAGTTGGAAGCTGCAGCAGTATTAGCAGTCAACTGCCGATAGGTGTTTAGAGATGCAATGTTGTGATTAATTCTCATAATTTTTCATCCTCCTTGATATTATTTTTCGGCATCCATGCCGAAATTTTTCCCGCCGTCATCCGGCCGCTATGACGGTGGGTGATTTGCTCAATAATATTATCGTGAGATGATAATTTTTATTTACATCGTATTTCAGAAAATATATGCATTCTAGATTGTTTATAAAAAAATATCTCCTGATTACTCTGATTGACAACTTATTTTAAGATTCTTTGCATCTCCGCCAAACTTTCTAAATTTACCCCCTGAGCTTCCCGGTTGGTAACTACAATCGCTTCATAAACCTCCTTCCGCCAGACCCCAATTTCTCTGGGAGCAGAGATGGCCAGTTTCACTCTATCCCCCTTGATTTCCACCACTTTTACTTCAATCCCTTCCCCCAGAACTAGAGACTCACCTGCTTTCCGACTCAGTACCAACACGGGTTTCACCCCCTTGAACGGCTGGCAGCAAATAATGTCTTACCGAATATCGTTTATCTTCCAGAACGACCTGTTTGGCCAGTCCTTTACGAGCATTTATGAGCACAGGGGCCTTTAAATTAACACTGATATCCTTGATATTCTCCGGAATCCGGACAATCAACAAAATCCGCAAGTCTGCCTGGTCGTCAATTTCCAGCGATTCCAGTTCCTCTTGCGGAAAAACAGGCTGATAGTCTGCTAAAATCGTTCCAGGTTCTACTACCACAAAGGCCGGTTCTGGACTGTTTACCGCCTGCAGCCAGAAGAATGGACCAGGGTTGTTCTGGTCATGCAACACCACATATTGTTTGATATCTTCAAAACCCAGAATAGGGCCAATAAAATTAAGAATATCTTCCTCATTTATTTTAATGACGCCAAAAGCTTTGGTGGTAATTTCCATCCCAATTCCCCCTATTTGCGTATGTCTACAACGCTACCGATAAATTCTATTTGCAACTCTGGTTTCTGGGCCAGGTAGATTTCCACTTTGCCCGGTTGATAATCATGGATTACCTGTCCCGGCCGAAAACTAATTTCCACCTTTCCCGGTTCGATCAAAAGCTTTTTACCTCCACTAACAGTGATTTCCGGTCGTGACTGAGGAATGAAGGCAATGTTGAACTCTGCCGGCGGTGGATTAGCAACAGCCTCAGCCTGCTCGGCCAGGGGATTACCCTTATGTTCAATAGCGGCCAGTTCATCTCCTTCTTCTGCCCGCCTTCCAATGCCCTCTAATACCAGCTGTTTAGCCCGCTCCGCCTCATCTCGCGTAAGATCAAACACATTCTTCAATCCAGTTTCAGCAAAACAGGGATATTGATTGATTTCCACCCGAAAAGGCTCCCCTACCATTTCCGTTTTGGTAGGTTGAGTTGTAATCTCAATCCTAGCCGGTATCTGTTCCAGCCGTTGCTGTGCCGGAATGGCATTTATTTCAATTCGTGGCCATACATGAGTTATGCGGAATTGCATGGCTCACCACTCCTTTAAAAAAAGCCAGTGTTAACCACTGGCCTTAAAATTAGCGCAAAAAGTCCACTAATGTAGGCTGAATAATCCTGGCCCCGGCCGCCAGAGCTGACCGATAAACTTCTTCCTGCATTTTAAGCTCAGTTATTACTTTGGCAGTGTCTATATCCTCAGTCTTGGTTAAAAGCGTGCTGAAGTTTATATAACCATCTTCCAGTCGGCTTTGGGCTAGTTGAAAACGATTGGTCCGCGCTCCTACTTCAGCCCGAATCGACTGATTTTTGTTCAGCCACTGGTCAATAACCCCAATCTGGGCCGACACTCCGGCCGTGTCCCCTGCCAGCAGTTTGCTTTCCAAATCTGATAGCGCCTTAAACACACTGTCGGTATTATCTCCAAACACCTCGGCCCCGCTAACATTCACCGGCACCGTAACTCCCGGACCGATTTCATATTTCATCACCGCTGTATTGCCCTGCCAGGTCCCATTGTCATAGGGCTTAGTAGTAGTTTTGGTGCCGGCGAAGAGATAGCGGCCGGCTACCTCCGTATTGGCCACCGCCTCCAGGTGCTGGCGGATCTGAGCCACCTCCCTGGCAATGGCATCCAGGGACTCCTGGCTATGGGTTCCATTGGCCCCATAGACGGCGAGCTCGCGGGCCCGCTGTAAAGCCTGGCCGGCCTCATTCAAGGCGCTATCTGTATTTTCCAGCCAGGTCAGGCCGTCAGAAACATTCCTCTGATACTGGTCATTTTCCGTCAGATTGGTCCGCAGCCGCAGGGCATAGGTTAAACCTACCGGATCATCAGAAGGGCGGTTGATCTGGCGGCCACTGGACAGCTGTTCCTGCAGGCGGTCCATTTCCCGCATACTGCTGCTGAGATTTCTACGGAAGGTATTGATCATCATCTGGTTAGTTACGCGCACTGCCCTTCACCTCCTATCGGGTTACCCCCATGCCATTAATTATTTTATCCAGCATTTCGTCAATAACCGTCACCAGCCGGGCAGCAGCGTTATAGCCATGCTGGAAACGGATCAGGTTGGTCATCTCTTCATCGATGGACACTCCGACCAGGGACTGGCGCCGGTTTTCCAGCTGATCCACCAGCAATTGCTGGTTTTCCACCATACGGCTGGCTTCCTGGCTGTCTACCCCTATTTTCCCCAGCTGGGAGCGATAGAAATCATCCACAGTGCCAGTTACATTGGCATTGGCCCAGCCAAAGGTAGCAGCCCCCTGGAAATTGCGCTCCTCAATGGTGATTTGTTTATCCAGCCCCTTGCTTCCTGCCTTTACTTCCAGTACATACTGGCCAGAGGCAGGGGGTTTTTCCACCAGAGAAGCTGTCAGATCCATTCCTTGAGCCAGAGCCTCACTGTTGATTTTGGCCAGCAAATCATTGACTGTCACTATTCCAGCCGGAGTCAGGGCGTCTGCCCCGGCGCCGTCGGTGATACTGATAGTAAAGGATTTGTCACCCTGTTTAAAGACCAGGGCTGCATTGGGCTGGAAATCCGCTAAATTAAACAGTCCGCCCAGGATATTAGTTGTGCCGGAATAGGCGACTGTTGTGAGCCCATCGGCTCGGGTGGCGTAAGGCTTTTCTGTCTGCCAGGTGCTGAGCAGCCCGCTCTGACCTTTGGTCAAATCCATTAGCTGTTTATGTTTCAATTGAGCAATCTCCAGAGCATTTTCGCCATCCCCCGCTTCCGGAGTGTTGCCGGCCGCAATGGCATTGAGGCTGCCCAGAATGGCATCATCCACCTGCATAGCCTGGGCCAGGGAAATTCCACTGGGAGGATACACCCCTTCCACATAGGGTTTGAAGAAGTTGTTATTCTGATTTCCGGTCAGGTCATAACCGCCCCGGTGCAGCTTATTGGTCTCTTCCACAATGGTTTTAGCCATCATATCCAGTTCTTTCCGCAACTCGGGAATAATCCCCTTGAACTCACCTGTGGATGGATCGGAATAACCCCGGGCCTCCAGCAAGCCCTGAATTTCCCCGGCACTGAATCTGACCGGTTGCCGGTCATCAGCCCAGACCACATCCACAAAACCATTATTGGCCGGATTGGCTACCGCCTGCAGCAAGGAAACCTGACTGCCGGTTACGATCTCCCGTCCGCCAATAGATACATTTACCTGACCCAGTTTATTTTCACTGATGCGAATATCAGCGATTTTGGCCAGTTTGTCCAGCAGCAGATCCCGCTTGTCCCGCAGGTCATTGGCCCGGTCTCCCTGAGCCTCAATTGGCAAGATTTGAAGGTTAATTTCCGCAATCTGCTGGGCGATGGAGTTGATATCCTGTACCTTGACCTTGATATTATCATTCAGGTCAGACTGCAGCTCCCGGTAGAGCTGGTCCAGATGGTTAAAGGTTTCCGCCACCGCTATCCCCCGCTGGCGGACAACAGAACGCACCGCCAGGCTCTCCGGATTTTTGGACAGCTCCTGCCAGGCTTGCCAGAATTGATCCAGAACATTGCGCAAACTGGCATCAGAAGGTTCATTCAGTATGACCTCGATTTTTTGCAACGCATCCCGTTTAGCTTCCCAGTAGCCCAGGTTTTTATTCTCTGTGCGGATCTGGGCATCAATAAAGCCATCCCGCAAACGCCGGATCTCCTCTACTGCTACCCCGGTTCCTACCTGACCCGGTGAAGTGGGGCGATTCATCCCCGGTACCGTATAGGGCGCTTTCGCCCCCAGTACCGCTTCCTGGCGGGTATAGCCGGGGGAATTGGCATTGGCAATATTATGACCGGTTACATCCAGGGCCCGCTGCTGGGCCTGGATGGCTGAACGGGCTATCTCCAGTCCAAAAAATGTGCTCCGCATCTCCTCACACCTTCTTGTCAAATAATCGCGCCGGGGGCCGCTCTCCCGGGTTATTTCCCTCTTTGCCATGATAGACCGGCAAATCCTCCTGCCCGGCCAGCAGGTTAACGGTAAAGTCCAGGTACTTCAAGGACTGTTGCAACAGTTGTTTGTTTTGTTCATTCACTTTGCCCAGGTCCTCCAGGACATGGGTCAGCTCCGCTGCAATCCCCTGCAGGCGGGAAGTATCCCCAGCCCCCAGTTCCAGCAGTTTGGAAATAGTAAGCTGCCGGTCTTCCAGCCCCAGTTCAGTTGCCAGCGCTTCCACCAGTTGATTGCGGGCTTCCTCCAATTTTCCAACCTGAACCACTAGCTGTTCTTCCTGAGCCACGATTTGCTCAATAACCGGCAAATCCCCTCTCACCAGCGCTTCCTGTTTTTCTCTGGCCAATGACAAAAGCCGGCCGTAGACATCCCTCTGCCCGGCCAGCACCTGTGTCAATTCCTGCAGAACCCCGGCTGCTGTTGCCATGGGGCCACCACCTTTCCTAGACCAACTCGTCTACCAGTAACCGTCCCAGCATTTTATCGGCAATCTCTTGCGCTGACACGTTATAAGTACCGGAACGAACGGCTTCCCTCAATTCCGCCACTTTTTCCTCCCTGACCTCCGGTGCCTCTTTTACTGCCGCCAGGGCAGCTTGCAGCGCTTTCGCCTCCGGAGAAAGCTGGGCCTGGTCCCGCCCCTCCCCGGCTGCCGTTCCGCCAGTTTTAACTGTTCCCGGTTTATTGACAGGTTTTTGACCATAGGCTTTTAAAATATATTGAATTTGCTGGTTGGAGATTATCATATCCTTCACCGACCTTAAATGCAAAAATTGTCCTGTCAATTAATCGAAGAAAAAAGCCAAGACCTTAATTTGCATTCCTGGCCATAAAATTAAAATATTTCTTTCTTCCTCTCGTTTTCTTATTTTTTCTCTCTTCTCATGCTGGCAGTGTGCATTTTGGCTTTATGTCCCTTGATTGTCCTGTTCACATTCTGTTCCAGTTCTTTCGCACAACGCTGGCATATTCGCCCCATGTTGATAGGCGCCCCGCATCTCTGACAGGTTAGGCCTTTGATGGCCAGACGGCCTTCCCGTAAATAAGCCAGCACTTTTTCCGGTTTTACCCCCAGTTCTCTAACTACATCATCCACCGTTACTCCGGGATGTTCCCAAACATAATCCCGGATGCGGGAAAAAATTGCTTCCTCTCTGTCCAAACATTCCGGGCAACGCAAAGCCCCGGCGGACATAAACAGTTTGCCACACTCTTCACAGTTTTTTAGTTCCATTTTCATCCACCTCCCCCTGGCCAGTAGCCCAGGTGATGACATTGACCTCCCTGGCGCCTGCAGCAAGTAAAATACGACTGCATTCCTCTGCTGTCGCTCCCGTGGTTAAGACATCATCCACCAGGATTATCTTTCTCTCCCTTACCACATCAGGGTTGATGAGACTAAAAGCATCTCTCAGGTTATATAAACGGGCTACCCGCCCCAGTTTACTCTGCGGTCTGGTATCCCTGGTCCTCACTAGAACCTCCTCTACCGGTAAATGCAAAAACCAGGCCAGATGCTCCGCCAGAACAGCACTCTGGTTAAACTTGCGCTCCAGGATTTTTTGCGGTCCCACAGGTACCGGTACTACCAGCTGGCTGCCTTTAAAGCCAGGCTCCGCCAGTACCGTTTCTGCCAGCCAGTGGGCCATATGCCAGCCCAGAGAGCGACGGCCCTGGTACTTGAACTCATAGAGGACTTTTTGCCATATCCCCCCATAAGGGCCAGTACCTCTGGCGACCTGAAAATAGCCTTTGCTCTGGCAAGCCGGACACAATCCCTGATAGCCCAGGCGGCCGCAGCGGGGGCAGTGCTGTTGTTGCCGCATCAGTTTATACTGGCGGCGACAGGTAGGACAGGGATGCCATTTCATCCCTACTGTGCCGCAAAAAGGGCAGGGTAATTCCTCGGGAAACAGCCAGCGGCCTATTTCTTTAATAACAGGACGTAAAAGTCTACCCATTTCCTTCACCTTCCCTGCCTATTCGGTTCAAGTATCTAATACTCTCCAGGGCCTCCCGCATTGCCCCCGTTTGCTGTGCTGCCAGCCAGATTACCCGACCGCCGGGGCGGTCGGCAGTACGGCCCACCCGGCCACTGATCTGAATCAAGGCTGCCCGTTCAAAAATCCTTTCCCGGTCAGCTCGCCAGACTATTACATTTACGCCAGGAATGGTTATTCCCCTTTCCAGCAAGGTGGTAGTTACCAGGGCCTGCAATTGCCCTGTCTTCAGGGCGGCTATTTTCTCCTCCCGCGCCGGGTCCGCCGCCCATACCCCACTGGCGGCAATTCCCTGTTCCTTTAACCAGTTGCTTAACTCCCGGGCCTCGCGAACCGAAGCCACGAACACCAGCCAGGGCCCCGCCTGCTTCAGGCAGAGCAACAATTCCTCCCGGCTATCAGGGCGTACTTCCGGTTCCGGCAGCGGCTGCCCGTGATGGCGCAGGGGCAAATAAAAGAGGGTGCGCGCCTGCCGCCTTCTCTCCACGTCTTTAAGGTCAGGAGTAGCTGTCATGGTCAGCATTTTACCACCGGGCGACAAAGAACGCTCTACTCCTAGCGCCAGCCGTTCATCCTGACGGTAGGGAAAGGCATCTACTTCATCGACTATCACCAGGGCAAAGCAATGGCGAAAGCGCAACACCTGATGGGTGGTAGCAACCACCAGAGCCCCCGTTCTGGCCAGTTCCGGTTGTCCCCCATAATGAAAGGTGAGATCAACTGCCGGAAAGGCCTTTTTAATCCGTTCCTGCAGGTCCACCACAATTTCCCGCCGCGGTACTGCCAGTAAGGCCCGCTGACCACGGTTCAAAGTCAGGGCCAGGGCGGGGAATATTACTTCCGTTTTCCCCGCCCCGCAGGCGGCCCATAACAGGGCCTGTTTTTCCGGAGAAAACCGCAACCAGTCCAGGATTCCCGCCGCTGCCCGCTTCTGAAACGGAGTCAGGGTAAAATCCAGCTTTACCTTGAAAGCAGGTTGTGGTGGGGTTAGCTCCCCGGCGGGAAACAACCACAGGTCCGTGCAGGAAGTAATTAATCCCATATTTGCACAGGCCTCACACCAGCCATGGCTTGCCCGACAAAGAGGGCAGGAAGCAGGATCAGTCAACACTGCTCCGCAACGCTGACAGCGGCCCTGCTCATCTTCCCCCTTCAGTCTTACCGCTCCTAAAGCCTGGGCCTGCTGGGGTGTTAAACCGATTTTCTTCAGCTCCTGGGTTGTTAACAATCGTCCCGCCGGCTGGATTTCTCCCTTCATCCCCCTACCCCTTTACAAAAGCAGGCCGCCGCTGCTCCCGGCAGGGACAGCGTCCGGCCTTGCTCTTACTGTAATTTCTCATAAATACGGCTTAAATTTCGTCCATCTTCTTTAGCCCGATAAAGGGCCAGGTCAGCATGACTGATCAATTCCGACTTGTTCAAGCTATCGACCGGGAAACAGGAAATCCCGGCACTGACGGTGATACTGGTCTGCAACCCATCTGCTGTCGGCACCCTTAAAGCCGCGATAGCCTGGCGCAGCTTTTCCGCCACCTGGAAACCTTCTTCACTTCTGGTGGCTGGCAGGAGAACGGCAAATTCCTCCCCGCCATAGCGCACTACGGTGTCTATTTCCCGGACCAGGCTTTTAATGGTCCGGGCCACCTCGGCCAGCATCTTATCACCCATCATGTGCCCGTAGCGGTCATTATAGGTTTTGAAATCATCTATATCCAGCATAATCAAGGTTAAAGAAGAATGACGGTTGCGTTTCAATTCCTTATCCAGTGTCATCTGGAAATAACGATAGTTATATAAACCGGTCAACTCGTCGGTAATGGCCAGTTGCTCCATTTCCCGGTTCATTTTCTCAATAATATTAGTGTAACTCTGTAACTGGTCGTGGGAAGCCATCAGCTGACTATAGGCGATTTCCAGTTCCTCATTCATCTTCTGGTTACGGCGGAATTGTTCCCTTTGTACCTTCAAAAGATAACCAACAATGGCGGCAACCAGGAAAAAGAGCACAATCTGGGCCAGCATCCGCGTATCCTGCCACATAGTCACCTTCCAGCCTGTTGCCTGGCCTTTGGCATAAATAGATAAGCCACCGGCTACCAGTGCTGTTGCCATCGCGCCAAGGAAGTCGGCATACAAAGTAGCTGCTACAATCGGCAACAGGTAAAAGGCAGGATAAAAGATGCTTTCCACCCCACCGGTAAAATTAATCCAGAAATATGAAATCAGCAAATTACCCCCAATGGCCAGAGTGTAGCGCAACCAGTTACCTTCCCCCCGCATTAAGAAGAATGGCACAAATAAGCCGTTGAAAATACCGGCGACTGCCATCAGTATATATAAGTGGGGAAATACCACCTTATCCGGGTTGGCCAGAGCTAGAATAACGAAAGGAAAACTGGTCACCCCGGTAATAATCCACAGGTTGCGCTCAACCTTTCTCTGCATTGATTACTCCTCCTCGGCTTCCATGGGGTCATGTAAACGCAAATAATCCAGCAGGTAGGGGTTTAATACCTTGATGTATGTACCTTTCATACCAAGGGAGCGGGAATCAATAACCCGGGCGCTTTCCAGCTTGCGCAGGGCATTGACGATCACGGAACGGGTTAAATGGTATTTTTCCGCCAGTTTGCTGGCTACCACAAACCCTTCTTCCCCGGCCAGATCACGGAAAATAAAGCGTAATGCCTCAATTTCCGAATAGGACAAAACTTCCATAGCTGTCTGAATAGCCACCCGATCTCTGGTGTCTTTTTCCAGACGCTCATTTTTCAGGCGCATGATTTCAATTCCGGTAATAGTTGCAGCATATTCAGCCAGGATCAAATCATCATCAGTGAATTCCTGACCTTCCTTTTCACAGATCAGGGTCCCCAGTCGGTCACCACCACCGAAAACCGGGACAATTGCTCTAACCCAGCCTTCCTGGCCACCAGCGGTTATTTCGGTCCGGTTATAATTGAGGAATTGTTCATTTAAGGCATCCTGCAGATGGCCATCAGCTTCAATATATGCTTCCAGAGGGTTTACCCCACTCCCGGTAGCATCTGACCACCCCAGCAGCTTACCGCGCCGGCCAATAATCCAGAATCGCGTTTCCGTCAACCGGGCTAGCACGCGGGCCATCTCCCAGAAATCCACCGGCTGACCTGCTGTTTTTTGGATGAGACGATTCATCGCTCTGGTCTTTTGTAACAGACTTCCCACTTTAATCTACCTCCTCTGCTTCCTCAGCAGTACTAACCCTATTTCTCCCTGCCCCTTTGGCATGATAGAGGGCCCGGTCAGCAGCTTCAATCAGCTCCCCTGGTTCGTGGCCATGAACGGGCGCCTGTGCTACCCCAATACTGACAGTGACACTCACCAGCGGGCGGTTGCTGCCGATCTCCACCGGTTCTCCCTTAATTGCCAGTCGAATCCGGTTGGCCAGCCGCACGGCATTGGACAGTTCTGTGTTGGGCAGGAGCACAGCAAATTCTTCGCCCCCATATCGCGCTACCACATCCGACCTTCTGGTTTCCCGGGTCAGTACTTTTGCTACCCGCTGCAACACCTTGTCTCCGGCCTGATGCCCGTAAGTATCATTGAATTTCTTGAAATGATCCACATCCAGCAGCAACAGGGAAAAAGGATGATGATAGCGCTTGGCCCGTTGAAATTCTTCCTCCAGCCGGGTATAAAAATAACGGTGATTATATATGCAGGTTAAGCCATCGGTTATGGCCATATTTTCGATTTTTTCATAAAGCAGGGCCCTCTCCGTGGCCAGGGCTGCCTGCCCTGCCATGATGGTCAGCAATTGTTTCTGGTTTTCTTTAAAGCCAAAGGGCTCTCTCTTACCCAGTACCATCACACCTACCAGTTTATCATCAGCTACCATGGGTAAAATCAGGAGAGAGCGCATAATCTGGTAGATCCCCGGCATGCGCCGGATCAGCTTATCCCGTTTGCAATCATAAACAATTACCGTTTGCCGGGTACGCACAACCTGGCCAATTAGGCCATCCCCGGCTTCAACGGTATTATTTTCCAACCAGGCTTTGTAATTGGGATTATTGCTGATCACTACCTGGGGAACCAGTTGTTCCAGCTCCTCCCGCCAGAGATAAATAATTGCTGTATGATATTTTACCACCTTCAGTGCCTGATGTAAAATTTTATGCAATAGCTCCCCGGTTTTCAGAGTCAGCGAAGCCTGTAAGGCAATTTCATGCAATGCCTTTAACTCACGGTGAGCCAGTCCCAGTTCAAAATAAGTTTTCAACAGGGCATTGACCAGAATAATCAGCCCTAACAGCAAAAAAACACCAGCACTGCCGACTACCCGATAGAGCAATACTGTTAGTGCCCCCAGGCAGATGGAAAGAGCACAGGTAAACAGCTCCAGTTTGAATACATCCCGCCAGTAGGGATAAAGGGCCCGAGCCTGTTCTCTGGCCGCATAGATATTGACCAGCAGATGGTTGGTTACAAAATAGGTTACAACATACGCCGCCAGCGGTAACCAGTTGGAGGCCATCAACTTGTCCGCCTGAGGCGCTATCTGGCCGCCTGCCTGTTCATAGACAATCCCGGCCAGCAAAGCCGAAAGGGCATATTGAGCGCCATTAAACAAAACCGTTTTCATGGAATGGCCGTGATTGACAATCCCCCGGGCGAAAACCGTAGCCAGCGCTGAAATCCAAACTGTAGCGGGAGTGCCAAAGAGGATAAATGTCACAAACACCAGCACAAAACTCAGGGAAAAGTCCCCATTTGGTGTAGAAATCACAAACCACTCCAGAAACATGCCCATGGCCAGCAGAATAACATAGGACTGCCAGTCATCAGCTTTCAGCCCCGGTAGCATCAGCCCCAGAGCTGCTGCTCCCAGCAAAATCACCATCAGGCCGTACACGGCAAACCAGGGGCTCGTATGCCGCTTCATCCGGCCACCTCCCTTAATTCGCTCTAACTTCATTCGACATATAGCCATAAAATTCCTGCTAAATTGTAGATAATTTTAGATAATCCTTCCGAGTAAGCGCAACACATGTCCTTTTCTCAAGCCCAGCTGTTCAATGGTTCCTGCCGGCAACTCCACCACCGCTCTTGCTTCCCTGACTACCGGGCTAAAGCGCCAGGGCGGCATGCCGGTAATCAAATGCACAATCCGATTGGTATCATCCAGAAAAATTACATCAATAGGAAACCGCATGAAACAGGTATGCACACCCTGACAGGGCCTGATAACCAGGGCCTCCCCGGGTGCCATCTTCTCGCGATCCAGAAGGCCAACTAATCGCCTCCAGAAGGTATCAGCTATTTGCACCCGGCTGGCAATCTGGGTTTGATTGGTCACATTGATCAGTTCCATAAAGTCACCCCGCTTGTCAGTTGCCCATGGTCTTCATCATCTGCATTATTGCCGGACCCAGCAATACTACGAAAAGGGTAGGAAAGATAAAGAGAACCATCGGAATTAGCATTTTTACCGGGGCCTTCATTGCTTTTTCCTCCGCTCTTTGCTTGCGTTTCCCCCGCATTTCCGCTGACTGCAAACGCAGGACATTACCGATGGAAACCCCCAGCTGGTCAGCCTGGATAATAGCCCCTACCAGTGTTTGCAAGTCCTCGTTTCCTGACCTTAGCCCTAGATCTCGGAGAGCATCTCGCCGCGGCTTACCCATCTTAATTTCCTGCAGCAAACGGGAAAACTCGTCGGCCAGTACCCCTTTGCTTTTCTCCACCACTTTAACCAGAGCGGCATCAAACCCCAAACCCGCTTCTACACTAACGGTCAACAAATCCAGGATATCCGGCAGGGTATCCTGGATTTGTTCCTGACGCCGGGTAGCCAGTACCCCCAGGTAATAGTTGGGTAACAAATAACCCAGGATTGCGCCAAGCAACAGAGCCAGCACCAGCACCAGCGGGCTTGCCCCCGAGGGCAGGGCCAGGAAAAAGCAAACCAGAGCCAGCCCAATCATCATGGCATACTGCAGGGCCAGGTATTCCCCTGCTGTCAAATCCCAGGGATTCCCCGCCATCAACAATTTTTTCTGCAAATCCAGCTTTTGCTTGCTATCAGCAGCTCTTGTCCCTTTGGGCAGCTTTTCCGCCACCAGGTTTAACAGAGGGCGAATCACCCGCTCAAAAAAGGGCTGGGATAACTTCTCATCCAGGTACTTTTTTCGCCAGCTCAACAGGGAACCCACCTGTTGTAAACGGGACTGAACGGTAATCTTATCCCTGTAAAGGTGAAAAAGAAAAACATAACTCAGGAGGGTAAAGGAAAGACCACTTAATAGAGAAATCAATAACTCCATGCCCAACCCCCCTTACACTTTAATATTAATGATTTTTTTGATAATCAACATGCCAATACTCTGGGAAACCAGCCCGCCTATAATCAGGCTCCAACCTAAAGGACTGGTAAAAAGAGGCATCATGTATTCCGGGTTGATGAGGAAAATAAAACCTCCCACAGCCACCGGCAACAGGGAAATAATCATCCCGGAAATTCGCCCCTGGGCCGTCAGGGTCTTGATTTCGCCCTTGATCCGCACCCGTTCACGAATGGTGTTGGCTATGCTTTCCAGCACTTCCGAGAGATTACCCCCCACCTGGCGTTGAATCAAAACAGCAGTAACTACCAGATCCAGGTCCTCAGACTCAATACGCTGGGTCATCTTCTCCAGCGCCTCCTCGGTAGTGGTACCCAGGGACATCTCCCGCAAAGCCCGGGCAAATTCTTCGGAAATGGGGGCCGGCATTTCGCGGCTGACCATATCCATCGCCTGTAAAAAGGAAAACCCGGCCCGCAGGGAATTGGACATAACCAGCAGCGCATCCCCTAACTGGTTATCAAACATGTGCACGCGTTTGGCTTTGCGAGAATTGACCAGCAGGCGGGGCAGCAAAAAACCAAGCATAAGCAGGATAATGCCTCCGCTGATATTTCTGGCCAGCAACCAGCCCACCAGCCCCCCACCTACCGTAGTTAACAGATTAATAAAGACAAATTCTTCTCCCCGCAGGGGAATATTGGCCTTGATCATCTCCGCTTCCCATTTCTTTGCTATCTCCCGGGCTGCAAACAATTTGGCTCCCTGGTTAATAAATTCCTTCCAGCTCAGAGTCGGCCGTTCTTTTTTCTCCCGTCGCCCGTATATAGACTTACTGGTATAAACGGTCAGCCTTTCCGCCAGTGCCCGCTGCTCTCTGGTCAGCAAGAGGAAAAGGGCCCATACAAAGGCAGTCACACTGATAAAAGTCAGTAATAAAATCAAACTTGCCATAGCCCTCACCTCCTGCTAACGATTGATAAAGATATCCTCAGGCAAATGGATACCCGCTGCCTCCAGTTTACTCATAAACTTGGGCCTGATGCCGGTGGCCCGATGCCGCCCGATAATCTTGCCTTTATCATCTACACCCATTTGCTCATAGACAAAAATATCCTGCAGCACAATGGTATCCCCTTCCATACCCACTACTTCCGTAATGTGAGTGATTTTGCGGCTGCCATCCCTGAGCCGGCTTTGCTGAACAATAACATCAATAGCTGAGGCAATTTGTTCCCGGATCGCCCGTACTGGCAATTCCATCCCTGCCATCAAGACCATGGTCTCCAGCCGGGCCAGCATGTCCCGGGGAGAGTTGGCATGGCCTGTGGTCAGGGAGCCATCATGGCCGGTATTCATGGCCTGCAGCATATCCAGGGCCTCACCGCTGCGCACCTCCCCCACCACAATCCGGTCCGGACGCATCCGCAGGGAGTTACGGACCAGATCGCGCATGGTAATAGCTCCCTTACCTTCGATATTGGGGGGGCGGGTTTCCAGGGTAACTACATGCTCCTGCCTTAGTTGCAGCTCAGCTGCGTCTTCAATAGTTATAATCCGCTCATCATTGGGGATAAAGGAGGAGAGGACATTCAGGGTAGTGGTATTATGGGTAATAAACCCCCCACCCGTACCAGCTATAAAATTGTGCAAATCACTTACTGTAATATCATAAACATAAGGCTCAGTATTTTTAATTAATTCAACTTCAATAATTTTGTCCCAGAAAACCGGATAACTTGCAATCTGCCCTATTTTTTGATTTGAAACAATTGGACTTTGGGCCAAAAATGTTAAGTGTTGTAATTTTTTTTGGTTTTTTAAAGAAAAACATTCATAAAATCTTTTTATATTATCTAAACCGCTTATAATTGCATAATGATGTTCACTTTTACGTCGGTAGATAGAAATTATTCCATAATGAAGCAATGCCTGTCTAATAAATTCTATTAATTCAGGACTTTTACTGCTATATTCCAGAGCATTTTTCCCTATATATCCGTCGCCGTCCCAAAGCCCACTAATAAAACCGGATAAACTATCATTATCAAGCTTATACCACCATGGTAGAGGCTTAATTTTATCTGCTTTTTTGCCTCTTGGCACTCCCAAACACTCAAAAATTTCAACCAGGGCACTTGAATAAAATCTAATTCTCGGCGTTCTGTTTCTGGGAAATTCCAGTTGCCCATAGACTTCAAAATTTTCCTTAACAATCCTTTGTGCCTGTTCCAGTAAATCCGCATTATTTCCATGAATTTCAAGATACTTTTTTCCTAGATGACCATCAGCAAGAAGTAACCCAAGTAGCCAGAATATATCTGTATTAAACTTATCAAGCGAAATATTAATTGTTTCATTACTAGTTTTTGCTTTAACAATAACCCTATTTATCTCTTCCGTTTTATTAAAATGTTTTCTAATTAACCACCAAAATTTAATCGGAATATTATTTTCCTTAAACCATTCCCGGACAGTAGAATAGTTTTTATTTAGTTTTCTAGCTAATTTTTTTAGTTCTCCATGGGCTAAAATGGGTTTAATATCTGCAAAATCATCCTTTACATATAGTCCATTAGATTCCATTAATTGATCTAAAATATTTACTTTTTCAGGATGAATAGGAAGATAAGACGGCACAGCTATCATCAGTCCTGTAGATAAATCACTTGCTTTTATCTCCGTTATGTTTCCATTAACCAGAGTGAAAAATGGATGTTCTGGAGTAACCTCAATTTCTCTTCCAGTTGCCGTTTTGATCTTGTAAATCTGATCTGGTGCCCGATGACGCCATAATCTAACATTTTCCGCTAATTTATATTCACCCTTTGTCCAGTCAAAAGACAAGACTTTTAAATTTGTATCAACATATTCCCATCCATCTCCATCAGTATATGGAGGCTGTTTCAGCATGGCCTCGTCCACTTTTTTCCCGATAGAATTCCAGCCATCACTCCAGAGTACCGGTGTTCTACCAAGCATACACTTCCCCGAGCCCGTACCCCCGGAAACCACTATATTCAGTTTCCCTTTAACACAGGCATCCAGAAATTTGGCCATTTCCACTGTCAGAGTGCCAAACCGGATCAGGTCCTCAATTTTCAAGGGGTCTTTGGAAAACTTCCGGATAGTAATGGTCGGCCCCTTCAAGGCCAGGGGAGGTATAATGGCATTCACCCGGGATCCATCCGGCAAACGAGCATCCACCATGGGCATGGATTCATCGATCCGACGGCCAATAGGGGCTACAATTTTTTCGATAATATGCAAAACATGGTCATTATCCCTGAATTTAATATCCGTTAATTCCAGTTTCCCTTTACGCTCTACATAAACCTGATTGGGCCCATTGACCATGATCTCCGAAACAGTAGGATCATTAATCAAGGGGTTGATGGGACCAAACCCCAGCACCTCATCGATGATTTCCTGCACGATTTTCTGCCGGTCCTGCCGGGGAATGAAGGCTGCCTCCTTATCCAGGAAAGTCTGCACCACATCTTCAATTTGCTGGGCCAGTTTAGCTTCATCCAGGTCTTCCATTTTCCCGCCCTTGCTGATTTCTTCTTCCAGTTCATTGATAACTTCCTTATGAATGCGTACCTTCAAATCAGCATAGGGGTCCCGGGTAACTTTAGGAGCGGAAGCTCCACTAAACCCGCTGTGTTCCCGGCTTTTTTCCCCTTCACTGCCCTTTTCTTTTTCCAGACGCTTCAAGAGGGACATTCTGTCTCACCTTCCTTTAGCCAAACCATCTGGAAAAGACCCCTTTCTTCTCTTTTTTCTGCAAATCCTCCTGATACCCCTGATCACTGATTACCAGGTGGGCCAGGTCGCGTATGGCCTGAGAGATTTTGGTACGGGGATCAGAGACCACAAAGGGAATTCCCCGGTTAACCGCTGCCACCACCACCCGGCCATCACTGGGTATATGGGCGGCAATTAACATGCCCAGGCTTTTCTCCACATCCTGATAATTGATACCAATATCGCCAGAAGAGCGGTTGAGCACCAGTTTAACTTTGCCTTTGTGATGCAGGGAATCCAGCACTTCCAGACTGAGTTTGACATTTTTGATAGTCGGCAGGTCCAGGGCCAGGATAAGCAAAATCTGATTACACATATCCAGGGCCGTCAAGTTGGTCTCATGGAAAAAGGGCGGTGTATCGATGATAATGTAATCGTATTCTTCCTTCAACTGATTGATAATCTTCTCCACATGAGCAGCAATCACCAGCTCAGCATATTCCGGCCGGCTGGGTGCTGGCAAAACCTTGATCCCGGAGGGATGCTCGATCAAATAACTTTCCATGGTCTCCTTATCCAGGTGAGCAATTTCCTGCACCAGCTCGGTGATGGTCCGTCTGGGCACAATGTTCATCATTACCGCCACATCGCCAAATTGTAAATCCAGGTCCACCAGTACCACTTTGCCCCGGCTCTCCTGGGCCAGTGCTACTGCCAGGTTGGTGGCAATAGTAGTCTTGCCCACCCCACCTTTAGTACTGAAGACGACTACCACCTGGGGTTCCCGCTTTTTCGCCGTATCTTCAACATGTAAGTTGACCCGTCGCTTTTTCTCCAGGTCATACACCCGGCGAATGGTTTCTGTCAATTCATCACTGGAAAAAGGCTTGATCATATACTCGCGGGCCCCGGCCATCATGGCTTTTTTCAGATATTCCTGTTCCCCCTGTACTGACATGATGATGATAGCCGCCGTAGGTACCCGAAGGGAGATGGTTTCTGTAGCCTCAATCCCATCCATTACCGGCATATTGATGTCCATCAGGATAATATCCGGGCGCAGTTTTTCCGCTTTTTCTACCGCTTCTTTCCCGTCTCCTGCTTCCCCGACAATTTCCATATCGTCTTCAAAATATAAGAGCCGCTTAACATTTTCTCTGGTCTCGGCATAATCATCCACAATCATAATCCTGATCTTACCCATGGGATTTCCCCCTCACGCTATCTCAGCTTGTAATCAGTGGAAAGATACGGAGTCACATTGTTTTTATCCTGGTCCACAGGGGAACGCAGGGCTAACTGAATGACCCCGTTACGGTTAATCAGAGCCAGTTTGGCCGCTTCCTCCGGTGTCACCGCCAGGGTCACAGATTTTACCCCATCGGTTTTGCTTTTTTCCGCTTTTTGCTCCAGGGTATTTAGCTCAGATGTGAGCTGGCTGTCAACAGCCAGCACCTCCACATTTTCCAGATAAACTTTGGCGAGAGGCCGCTCTACCACCTGGTTGTTTTCCATAACCGGTACACTCATTACGGTAATCACATCCACCCGGTCTCCGGGTTTGAGCAGCCCATTCAATGCGGTAATGTTATTAACTCCAATAGTAAGGGCCCGTTTACCTTTAGGTACAGTGTAGGCTAGCCCTTCTTTGTAGGCATCTTTGCCTACCAGTTTTGGCCCCAAAACCTGTTCCCCGCTCACAATCCGATCCAGAGTAATCCGGCCTACTACCTTTTTCAGATCCCGTTCCGCCTGAGCATGAATATACTCTTTCGGTAACACCTTTTTTTCCACCATCTCCTGGGTGATCACAGTTTTGGCCGGTATTTCCGTCCTGGCAACCACTACTTCGCCGGTTACTACATTATTGATCTGTTTTTTCATGGTTTGCAAATAATAATTGGTGGCCAGAGCTGCCCCCAGCCCGCAGATTAAAGCCAGAACAAACAATTTCTTCGGTGTCATGCTCTTTCCCCCTACTCGCTCAGCCTGGTCCCATATAACCCGAAACCAGCACTAGTGTCATCCAGTTGCTCTGCTGGTACAATGACCCTGACAAAATAACCTTTTATTTGGCAATCATTGCCATTGCCGGGCAATTCATTTTTCAATAAAAATGCCGCAAACCCTACCACCCGGGCGGTAGAGCGACCGTTTTTGGGTATATCGTCAATTACCGGTACATATAAAAGCCGGGGGCTGTTGGGATCAATGTTATCCGGGGTACTGTTATCGGTCATAGTCCCCAGCCGGTACTGAATGCCCCGTCGGGTTGGCCCTGACATATTCCCCGGTTCCGTCTCGATTATATCTCCAATAGCGATAACTCCCTGGTAACCGTATTTTAAATTATCTTCATAAGTTGAAGCCCCGCGTCCACCTAAAGCAACAGCCCCATACCAGCCATTATCACCAGCACCGCCCCCGTTTTTGAGGATATATTCCTGGCCAAAAACAAAATTCTGTTGTTTTACTGCCAGCGGGGCCAGACCCTTCATGGCTTTAACAGGGGCTACCCGGGCTGTCGCCCGTCTGCTGACCTGCCCTTTTTCTACTCCCAGCACCGGAGCAAAAGCAAAATTCACTTCTTTGCTCAAATTCACAGTAATGGATTTGTTATCAGCTCCAATGGTAATCTCTTTCGTAAGTAACTCTGTACCACCATTGGCAGCCAGATATTGTTCTGCTACCGCCACAGCTGCATCCGGATGATCCGGCAATTCCTGCACCCCGGCCAAAGCCGCCGCATCGGCCATGGTCTGCAGGCGGTTTTCCCAGAGATAATACTGGCCAAAATCAGCTACCATCGCCACCATCCCCAGCAGCCCCGTCAGAGCCAGGGCCACCAGCACGATTGCCGTCCCTCTTTCTCCGCTCTCTTTGCTCTTCATCTTTCCTCCCCCCTATTCCATCCGCATCTGCACACTGCCACTTACTGTATAGGGGTTACCGATAATTTCACCGATAATGGGGGCAAAGATTTGTACCGGGTAGGAAACCTGCACCGTTACCGGTTGCCCCCGCAGGCGATTGCTATAGGCAGGAGCGATGGTGATTTGCAGTTTACTGCTATCCAGGCCCACAGCTGTATCTTTAATCCTGGCGATAATAGCTGTATCCTGGGCCCCCACCACTGCCAGACGCGCCCCCTCCCGGGCCCCATTGTTCACCGTCAGATAGGCATGGAAAATGCGACCGAATTCAATAATGCCAAAGAGCAACATTAATAAAAGAGGCAGAACAAGGGCCATTTCCACCAGTGCCTGTCCCCTTTCCCCTCTTTTTCTTCCCATCCCCATTTTCCTCACCTACCTAACCAGAGTGTCACCAGTAAATAGCCCAGGCTGAGAGGAATGGCATAGGGGATAGCCGTCGGATCTGTCTGGCTGGTTTCTTCCTTCCACCACTGGCCGGTAAAGAGACCAACAAACAGCCTGGCACCTGCTTTAGACCAGGTTTGTTTAAACCCGGCCCAGCCCTGTTGCCAGAGGAGTCGGCCACACAGCCAGAGCCCTCCTAGAATGGCCCCTGCCAGAAAAGTATATAACGCCACTTTTCCCCCTGCCCAGGCACCGATGGCCGCCAGGAATTTCACATCTCCTGCACCCATTCCACCTACCAGAAAGGGCAGGATTAGTAGACCCAGACCAACCAGCCAGCCCAGCAAAGAGCCTTTCAATTCCGGCCAACCGCCCTGGTAATAGTGCCAGCCCCAGATCAGAGGCAGGGTATACAGTACCAGCCAGTTGGGAATGCGCCGATAGCGCCAGTCATAATAAATGGCAAGTGTGATGATAACCCAGAACAAACTCATCCCTCCGCCCGGGAAAAATAGGGCCCTACACCGAGGCACTCGGCCTACCGCGTAGGGCCTTGGGTTTTTTTAGCTAGCACTAAAGCTTAGTCCTTCAAATACCGCCTTAATCTTATCCTTGAATGCTATTACCGTTACAACCAGAGCCGCCGCCACTAAAGCAATAATCAGACCATACTCGGTCATCGCCTGACCAGACTCCTCTTTCCACAATCTTTTGATGATGTTCATACCAAATCCCTCCTTGCTAAACTTCGCTCTTTTTCACCCTTGTGCATAAGACACAACACCTAAAAACCCCCTTTTACCGGCTGCCCGGCGAAAGGGGGTCACAAACCGACCTTCCACAATTCGGCAGCCTGGCAGTCATAGCGCTTATACGCCTTAGACCCATGGCTTTGCGCCCCCGGCTTTCACCGGGTTTGCCTTTATCGTTGTGTCTTATTGCCTTGTTCTGATTTTAGTATATACCCAATTAGGACAAATGTCTATGGGACCGCAGCTTTAATTTTTCTAGGACTTAGGTCCCAGACAAATGGTTTTTTTCGTACAAAGGTTTAATTTTATCTTTAAACAATATTAAAGATAATACTAGAGCTGCTGCAACCAGAGAGATAATCAGCGTGTACTCACTTAAAGCCTGCCCCTTCTCCTCCCGCCAAAACCGTTGAACTTTTCCCATACCGGTCCCTCCTCCGCTTCGCCTTTCAGGCTCCTACTTTTAGTATACATAAATGAAGGGGTATTAGTCTATGGATCTTAAGTCCCAAAAGCCTGCTCATTAAAAATTCGCAACAATGTCTGCAATTCCCGTTTCCCCTGTTGCCGCTGCCGCAAATCCAGAAAAACCACCCGCTGGTAGCGGGCTGCCAGATAGGCCAGACGGCGAGGCGATATGAGCGGAAACCACTTTTGCTCTACTACCAGCAGATTAAAATGTTCCCGCGCCAGTTTATCGGCAATGGCCAGAGTCTGATCCCAGGACCCCTGGTCAATGATGATAATCTGCAGCAACCAGTGATAACGATACTCGTATTGCAGCAGCCAGCGTACCACCCCTTCCAGATTAGTCACATTATTCCTGGTCAATAGCACCACGGAAATCCCATTCATTTGTGGTTGCCGTTGTTGACGGCGGCTGTAAAACAGTCCCCACAGCAGCAAGCCCACTAAGCCCAGCAAACAGAAAAAGGGCAGCCACCATGACATATAATCCACCCCACTCCGGGATTTTTGTCTATGCCATGATATGCTGCCTTCAGGAATTGGGTTCCTCGGTCAGTCCCATGCGCACAGCAAACAGCGCCGCCTGGGTCCGGTCTTCCACCCCGATTTTTTTAAAAAGATGGGTCAGATGATTTTTTACAGTCTTCTCACTGATGAACAACCTTTCCCCGATTTCCCGGTTGGTCAAACCCTGAGCCACCATGCCCAGAATATCCCTTTCCCGTCGGGTAAGCTGTTGCAAAAGCTGTTGTTCCTGCAGACGGGTCATCATGTGGCTGATTTTTTCCATTACCTCCGGGGCAATCACGGTTCCACCCCCGGTTACTGTGGCCACTGCCGCCAGCAAGTTATCAGCACTGATGTCCTTGAGCAGGTAGCCTGCTACCCCGGCCTTAATCACCTCCGGTGCCCGTTCATCCACCGCTACTGTTAGAGCGATGATCTTCACCCGGGGCATCAGCTGTTTCAACTGGCGGATAGCCTGAATACCATCAGTACGGGGCATGTTGATATCCATCAAAACAAGATCGGGAAGACATTCCCGGGCCTTCGCCACTGCCTCCGCCCCATCTCCCGCTTCCCCCACCACCTCCAGGTTGGGCTCTAGAGCCAGTACCTTGCGTAAGCCTTCCCGGATCAGAGGATGGTCATCTACCAGCAAAATCCTCACTATCCCCATAGCTAAACCTCCCTATCCTTCGTTGAGCGGTACTTTCAGCAGAATCTCCGTCCCCTGCCCTGGTCGACTGCGCAGGATGAAAGTGCCTCCTAACAGTTCCACCCTTTCCCGCATACTGGTCAAACCCAGGCTCTCCCGTTGCTTGTTGGCCAGGGCTTGTTCCACATCAAACCCCTGGCCATCATCCTTGATCAGGATGTTAACACTATCCCGGCCCATTTCCAGCCGCACTATAACTTTGCTGGCCCGGGCATGTTTCCAGACATTATTGAGGGCTTCCTGGACCACGCGAAACAGTCCTACTTCCACCGCATTATCCAGGCGCCTTTCATAACCAAAGAAGATAAATTCCGTGTTTAAATTATATTTGCTCTTATAATCCTCCAGATAGCGACGCAAAGCCGGAACCAGACCCAGGTCATCTAAAGCCATGGGCCTGAGGTCAAAAATGATTTTACGAATATCCTGCAGGGTATTGCGTACCAGCTCTTTCAGACTCTGCAGTTCCCCTTTAACTTTGTCTGGCTTCAGTTCGAGCAATTTCTCACAAAATTCCATGCGCAAAACAATATTGGCAATGGCCTGAGCCGGTCCGTCATGGATTTCCCGGGCCACCCGTTTTCTTTCTTCCTCCTGGGCCTTGATCACCCGGATACTCAGGTTTTGTTTTTGTGCCAGCCCTTCTAACTGATTGTTGACCTCATTCAGACTTCCCGAAAGGAAATCCATGACCACAGCCACCTGGGAAGCCAGATTCTCCGCCTTGGCTACCGTTTGCTGCATGTTTTTCAATGTCACCTGCAGCTGGTCCCGTTTGGAGCGCAGCTGGTTTTCCCGTTCCCGTAACAGCAGCAATTGGGTCTGAAGCTCACTGGCAGTATCATAGGCCCGTTTTACTTCCGCTTCTGAATATTTGCCCAGGCTGCTATCCACTTCTGCCAGCCGTAACCTGGCCTGCTTGACTTTCAATTCCAGTATATCTACCGCCTTAATTACATCATTGACCTGGTTTTCCAGCAGGACCAGTTCCCGTTCCAGCCGTACCACTTCCTTGCGGGCTGTTTCCGCAATATCGAAGATTTGTTGTTTGCTGTTTTCGATAGCTTGCAGGGTATTTTTTACAACTTTGTCCAGTGCCTCCAGGGATGGCATGGGCTATTCCCCCTGTTACTTCGTGTTAATCAATAGATTCGCTTAAAAAAAACGGATTCCTGCTACCAGTCCCAAAAAATTTAGGACCATAGTCCCAAAAGAAAACCCCGGGCCCTCACCCGGGGTAATTTCTTCTGCAATAACTAGAGTCCGGCATCAGCCCGCAGGACTTCCACCTTGTCCAGGCGCTCCCAGGGCAGATCCAGGTCATTGCGGCCAAAGTGCCCATAGGCAGCAGTCTGTTTGTAAATGGGCCGCCGCAGATCCAGAGTCTTGATAATACCCGCCGGCCGCAGGTCAAAGTGCTTGCGCACCAGTTCAATCAGCTTTTCTTCCGGCAATTTGCCCGTGCCAAAGGTTTCAATCATGATGGATACTGGCCTGGCCACACCAATCGCATAAGCCAGCTGCACTTCACACTTGTTCGCCAACCCGGCAGCTACGATGTTTTTGGCCACATAACGGGCAGCATAGGCACCAGAACGGTCAACCTTGGTGGGATCTTTACCGGAGAAGGCGCCACCACCATGCCTGGCCATACCGCCATAGGTGTCAACGATGATCTTACGGCCAGTCAGACCGGCATCCCCCTGCGGACCACCGATAACAAAACGGCCAGTGGGGTTAATGAAGTATTTGGTATTTTCATCCAGATATTCGGCCGGGATCACCGGTTTGATAACATGTTCAATCATATCCCGTTTGATGGTTTCCAGATCCACATCCGGGCTGTGCTGGGTGGAGATGACCACAGTATCCACCCGTACCGGCCGGTCATCTTCATATTCAACGGTAACCTGGCTTTTGCCATCGGGACGGAGGTAGGTCAAAAGCCCGCTCTTGCGCACTTCTGCCAGCCGCCGGGTCAGCTTGTGGGCCAGGCTGATGGGCAAAGGCATAAATTCAGGGGTTTCATTGGTAGCATAACCGAACATCATCCCCTGGTCGCCAGCTCCGATGGCTTCGATCTGCTCATCGGTCATTTCCCCGGTTTTAGCTTCTAAAGCCTTGTCCACACCCATGGCAATATCAGGGGACTGTTCATCAATGGCAGTGATTACAGCACAGGTATCGCAGTCAAAACCGAATTTGGCCCGGGTGTAGCCGATTTCCCGAATAGTTTCCCGGGCAATTTTGGGTATATCTACATAACAGCTGGTAGTGATTTCACCGGAAACCAGTACCAGACCGGTTGTAACCGAAGTCTCACAGGCCACCCGGGCATTGGGATCTTGAGCGAGAATGGCATCCAGCACCGCATCGGAAATCTGGTCGGCAATTTTATCCGGGTGTCCCTCAGTAACGGACTCAGAAGTAAACAAACGCTTGGCCACTGTGCATTCCTCCTTTTTCATTTCCAATAACTTATCATAACAAATGCTACCTCTTATGTCAAACTAAAAAATTTTTGTTTAAACCCCTTTTAAAGCGGCAATAATTTCATCAGAAAGTGAACATGAGGAGGAACTGAAAATGAAAAAAACCGCTGTCCTGAAAGAAGTAGAAAAAGAACTGAAGGCCTTAGAAAGCCTGCTCAGGAAGCATCCGCCCCGCCAAGCCAGGAACGGGGGACGAAAATAAAGGCAGCCTCCGCTTTGGCCTGGCCCAGTTTTCCCTTTACCATTTCATAAGCCCGGGCCATGACATAATAACTGGCGTCATGGGCATCTCCGGCTACCGCTACCGGCCAGTCCTGTTTCAAAACCCGCCAGGCAATTTTTTCCGCTTCTGTGCCAAAGGCCCCCAGCAGGCTGCCCGCGGTGATTTGAAAACCGGCTTCCAGCTCGGCCAGGCGCTGAATTTTGGACCAATCACAGGCCAGCGCTGGCGTCCGTTCCGGATGAGCAATAGCCAAACTGGCTCCAGCCAGCTGCAATTGATAGATCTGTTCCAGCCAGTTATGCCCTAAATAATCCCAGGGCAGTTCCAGCAACAGTCTCTCTCCTCCATTCAGCCCCGGCAGTTTTCCTTGCCGCCAGGCTGCTGGCAATTCCGGACTCAGCATAGCCTCACAACCGGGCTTGATTTCCAGGGGCCAGTCCAGCTGCTGTAGACGCTGATTCAATTCTGCCACCAGTTGATACATGCGCTGGCTGCCATGGCGTTTAACTTCCCGCCAGTGGGGAGTTGCCACTATTATTTTCACTCCGGCTCCAATGGCCAGTTGACACATTTCCAGAGTTTCCGTCCAATCCCGGGCGCCATCATCAAAGGCAGGGAGCAAATGACAGTGAAGATCAATCAATCTCTATCCCCCCTGAACTTATTCTATCACAGGAGGAAAAAATATGTACAGCCAAAAAACCTTACTCTGGCTTTTACTGCTTAGCTTTTTCCTCATACCGTGGATTTTCCTGTTTCAGCCAGATACTGCAGCAACTAACCCCGTTGGCCCACCCCAGCAGCTCTTGCGTTTGCACGTTATCGCCAATAGCGATCAGACTGCCGACCAGGCAGTTAAGCTGAAAGTCCGTGATGCCATCCTGGCCTATCTTACTCCTCGCCTGGTCAGGGCCACCAGCCTGGAGCAGGCTCAGGCCATCGTCATAGCAGCTGAGCCCGAAATTATCAGGATTGCCAATCAAACCCTGGCAGCGCAACAATTTCCTTATCAGGCCCGGGTGGAAATCGGCCGTTTCCCTTTTCCCAGCAAGAGCTACGGAACTTTCAATCTACCGGCCGGCCGCTATCTGGCTCTCCGGGTTTTGTTAGGACAGGCCCAGGGTAAAAACTGGTGGTGTGTGCTCTTCCCTCCTTTGTGTTTTGTTGATCTCAGTCATAGTATTGCCGAAAACCCCTCTCCTCCACCCCGTTTGCGTTCCCGCATCCTGGAATGGTGGCAGGAAAGGCAGAAAAATCATCCCCTGGCCCGCATGAGCTAGGGGATGATTTTCTTTACATACTCTTCCATTTGAGCCTGACTCTGGGCCCCCACTACTGAAGCAACTACCTGTTGCTGACTATTGATGAAGAAAAAGGCTGGAATAGCACTGACCCCAAACTGGGCTGCCAGCTGCTGCCCCTGCGGGTCATCCACATTGACAATCAGGAATTCCACCTGACCTGCATATTTGTTCTGCAGAGCCAAAACCACGGGCTCCATCTGTTTGCAAGCCGGTCACCAGTTGGCATGAAATTTGATCACCATCGGCCGTTTTTCCTTGTACCAGCGTTCATAGGTCTGCAGCGGATTAGAAGTTACCTGAAAGGCTGTCAGTTTCTGCTTTTCAACCGGCTTTTGCCCGCCGATACTAAACCAGTCTTCCAGGTAAGCAATACTGCCGATGATGGCTACCAGCACGATCACCAGGGCCAGCCAGCGTTCCTTGTTCATGCCTTGCCCTCCCTTCCTTGAACTAATTTCATTTTAACCTGAAACTGTTACGAAATTGTGTCCAGGGAGGGGTAATAGTCCAAAAATAGTCTACTTAATAGTCTACTTTTTTAAAGCTTCCGCAATGGCACGGCCCACTTCTCTGGTTCCGGCTCGCCCGCCCAGATCCGGGGTTTTAATGCCCTCCTGCAGGACCCGGGCTACTGCTGTTCTCACGCTCTGGGCAGCTTCCACTTCGCCAAGATGGCCCAGCAGCATGGCGCCACTTAAAATCAAAGCCAGGGGATTAGCCAGGTTCTGGCCAGCAATCTGAGGCGCACTGCCATGGACAGCTTCAAAAACAGCGGCCTTTACCCCCAGGTTAGCTCCGGGAGCCACTCCCAGACCGCCTACCAGACCAGCACAGAGGTCAGAAACGATATCCCCGTAAAGGTTGGGCATCACCATTACATCAAACTGCTCCGGCGCCTGCACCAGCTTCATACAGGCCGCATCCACAATCACATCTTCAAATTCAATCTCTGGATACTGGGCCGCCACCTGGCGGGCGCATTCCAGAAAGAGCCCATCACTCAATTTCATGATATTGGCCTTATGCACTGCCGTTACTTTTCGCCTGCCTTCCCGCCGGGCAAAGCTGAAAGCCGCCTCACAGATGCGGATACTGGCTTCCCGGGTGATGATTTTAATGCTTTCAGCTGCATCCTTGCCCACCCGGTGCTCCACGCCAGCATAAAGGTCCTCGGTATTCTCCCGGAAGATGACAATATCAACCCCGGTATAACGGCTGGGTACCCCCGGGAGATTCCGGGCCGGGCGTACATTGGCATAAAGGTCCAGTTCCTGCCTCAAGGTTACATTCACACTGCGAAACCCCGTTCCCACCGGGGTAGTAATTGGCCCTTTCAAGGCCAGACCAATTTCCTTAATCTGATTGATAACTCGCTGGGGCAAGGGGGTACCTTCGCGTTCAAGTACTGCCGCCCCTGCCTCCAGTTCAATCCACTCAAAATCCACCCCGGTAGCTTCCAGCACCTCCACTGCCGCTGCTGTTACTTCGGGACCTATCCCGTCTCCAGGTAACAAAACAACTTTATAACTCACCGCGCTCCCTCTTTTCCAGATATTCTTCATAGATGAAGATCAATTCCTTATCAAACAGGGACCGTTTCAGTTCCACCGCCGTGGCCCGTACCTTTTCCAGAATAGCAGCGGCATCTTCCTCTGACAGGTTAACCCCATATTCGGCAAATTTTTTCTTGATGGCAGCAGTACCGGAGTGTTTGCCTATCACAATCTGCCGTTCCAGACCCACATCTTCTGGCTTAAAGACTTCATAGGTCAGGGGGTTTTTCAATGCACCATCAGCGTGAATCCCCGATTCATGGGCAAACATGTTGGTACCGACAATAGCTTTCCAGGCCGGCAATTCCCGGTTGGAAGCCATGGCCACATACTCGGATAATTCACGGAAGCGCTCGGTTTTAAAATTAAGATCGATTCCATAGAGGATTTTCAAGGCCATAACCACTTCTTCCAGAGCGGCATTACCGGCTCTTTCGCCCAGTCCGTTTACCGTTACGCCCACGTAGTTGGCTCCCGCCTTCACCCCGGCCAGGGCATTGGCTGTGGCCATGCCAAAGTCATTGTGGGTATGCATTTCCACATCAATGCCTACAGAGTCGATCAGAGTTTTGACATTATTGTAAGTAGTAAAAGGATCCAGGATGCCGATAGTATCACAGTAACGCAGGCGGTTGGCCCCGGCTTCCTTGGCCAGTTTGGCGAACTGAATCAGGAAGTCCATGTCCGTCCGGGAGGCATCCTCAGCATTAACAGAAATATAGACTCCCTGACTTTTGGCATATTCCACGGCCTTGACCATGTTTTCCAGTACCCATTCCCGGGAGGTCTGTAACTTGTATTTGATATGAATATCCGAGGTGGAAATGGAAATAGCCACTGCATCCACACCGCAATCAATGGATTCCTGGATATCCCGCACTACCGCCCGGTTCCAGGCCATAACACTGCAGCGCAAACCCAGTCGGCAAATTTCCTTAATGGCTTCTTTTTCATCGCCACCCATAACCGGAATCCCGCATTCAATCTGGTCCACTCCGATTTCATCCAGCATGCGGGCAATCCGTACTTTTTCCTTGTTAGCAAATACTACTCCCGCCGTCTGCTCCCCGTCCCGCAATGTGGTATCCACAATGTAAATTTTTCTGTTTACCACCGTCATACCCTCCCTCGCCAGTAAAACTGTTGTATATCAAACATTATAATGGTAGCGAAGGAGAATATCAAGGGATTGGCCTATTTTTTTATAGTCCATTTTGTCGAAACATCGTTGTGTGCATTGGTGTATACAGTATTTTTCCTGGCGATTGTTCCCCTGTAATATGTTCCTTTTTCTGATGTCCAGCCTTTCTTGCTGGCAATCATCTGAATGGATTTTTTCTCCCCTGCGACCAGGCTGACAACTTGCTGGGCAGTTAGCCCTTCCTTGCGGGCCGTAACATTATATACCCCTGGTGCCAGCTTGCCGAGACTGAAATAACCTTTCTCATTGGTACGCAATCTGGTGGTGCCAACATAAACCACCGCCTCTTCCAGGGGCGCAAGGCTGGCTGACATCACCTGACCACTCAACTGGGCCCATTCCAGTACCGTAAACCCGCGGGCATTACTGATTACGCCGTTCTTCACCACTGTAAGCTGGTAACTCCCAGGGGGCAAGGACGGAATTGTGATCTGGATATTGTTCTCATTCCAGCTGGTGACCGCAGCCAGAGTGCTGCCAATCTGCACCTGACCCGGCCCGGTTCCAAAGCCAGCCCCACTGATTGTAACTGTATCGCCAGCGTAACTCTGTTCAGGTTCTATTTGTAGCACTACCGGTGTAGCATTTGGTGCAATCGCCTCAGCCAGGGATGAAGCCAGACCCCCAGCATGGCATTTGCCACAATCCGCCGCCAGCTTATGTCCGACCTGGCCATGCAACAATTCTGACCGATGACAGGCCTGACAGCGCCGGATGGCCCATTTATCCTTGATTTCGTGGCAAAGGTTGCAGTTTTCCAGACCAGTACCATGGTGGTTTTGCCCTGGCCCGGGATAAGGATGGCATTGTTCACAACTGCGTAAACCCGGTATCATGGCCGTATTCTCCACAATGGTCCCATTACTGTTAATATCCCAGTCCTGCACCAGTGCCGGCAAGTGGCAGGCTGTACACTGACCGCTCAAAGCTTCATTTCTCCGGTGATGGGGACTGCTGGCATGACACTGCTGGCACTTCCTTACCACTTCTACCTGTCCCGGTGCCGTCAGCAAATGACAGGCAGAACAATCCCGCTGATCAGCTGCTGCCGCCAGATGATGACGGTCCGCAGTGGAGGTACCATGACAGTTCCGGCACTCTTCTTCCCCTACTTCTTCATAAGTTTTATCCGGCATCCCATGTATTTCCGGCCGGGTTGCTACCGCAGGCGCAAGGATAGTAATATTGAGCTGATTGCTGCTGCCATTGCTGTTAACTACTGTTACCGGATAATTGCCGGCATTGAGATCAGGCAGGCGGATTTGCAAATAGTTATTCGACCACTGTAAGAGTTCTGCCTTTAGTGGCCCTATTTGTACCCAGCCTGAACCACCAAAACCGGTTCCATTCAGGCTTAGAATTGCTCCAGGACTGGCTTCGGTAGCGCTTATTTGCACCAAAACCGGCCGGGGCTGGGGCAATTCCGGGTCCGGCAGCGATGTGCCACTACCATGACACTGGTTGCATTCCCCACCGTGCAGGAGATGCAGCTTGCTGGACTGATGGCAGGAAAGACAGCGACTTACTGATATGCCCCCGGAATTGCTGCTGTGGCACCAGGAACACTGCTGTAATCCCTCCTCATGGTGTAAAGAAGTCAACCCTTCTGTATGACACAGCCGGCATTTATTGATATCCGCATCAGTGACTGCTGTTGTTGCTAACCCATAGTCATCTACCACATCCCCGTAATGACAGGCAGTGCATTGACCCAACTGGGCTTCCTGAGTCAGATGGTGACTGTCTTTCACATGGCAGATTTTGCAATCACTGACTGCGGTTATTTTCCCCTCCTGAGACTGGTGACAGTAATCACAGGTAACTACCAGTGCTTTCAAGCTCAAATGATGCCGGTTCTGCGTAGTACTGCCGTGACAACTGCGGCAGTCCATTTCTGTGAGTGCACCATAGGTACGATCCGGAAAGCCCAGCTGCTGGGTAGTTTGGGCCCAGGCTTGTCCGGTTAGAAGAAATAAAATTAAGGTACATAAAAATAAAATTGCTCTTTTCATTTAAATCCCTGCCTTCCTGACTAGCTAAGGGGAAAAGCCGCACTTCACAGAGGAAGTGCGGCTGAAATATTTAGTAAACCTTGAAAGTCTTTTCTGCGGTTACGCCACCAAAAGTTTTAATTTTTACTTTGTGATATCCTACTGTAAGCCCAGCGGGTACCTTGAACTGAATTTTTGTAGAACTCCAGAAGGTAGCCGGTACAGGCACCCCGTCAACCAGGATCTGGCTGGCACCCTGTTGCGCCCCAAAATTGTAACCAATAGCGGATATTGTCCAACCGACTTTAGCGGTAGTAGGACTGATCGAACCCAGATAAGGCACACCCCAGACATTCAATATATTGGTACCACCTATAGCCCCGGAAGCTTCTCCGGCCGGGCTGGATACCCTCACACTGTAGGAACCAGGACTCAAGGTAGTCGGTACAGTGAACTTGATGGTGTTATTGTCCACTACCGTAAATTCTACCGGTATCTGAGTAGCACCATAGCTCAGCTTGACACTGTCCACTGCCGGAACCAGGAAGTTCTTACCGGTGATAGTCACCTCACCACCGGCTTTGTACACTACATCTGCTGGAGCGATGTTATTGATTTGCGGACGGGCCCAAACAGTAAAGACCCGATACTGCGGACTTTCACCTTTCATGTTTACCAGACGCACATTATACTTGCCTGAGTTAACCATGGGCACAGTAAAGACTACCTGGTTATCAGTCCAGTAGTCAATCGGAGCCTCAGCATTTCCAAACATTACTTTGGAATAACCTTTAATAAATTCACCAAAGTTGGTACCGGTTACAGTTACCTTGGCCAGTATCGGTCCTTCATAAATATCAAAACTGTCGATAGTAGGCACAGCAACTGGCTGGGGCGGAGCCATTTCGGCAATCAAATTGGAATGGCACCCCTGACATCTTTCCACCAGCATGTTACCAGTTTCATCAACAGTGTGGCCTTTAATGGTGTGCAAAGTGCCGATATCATGGCACTGCTCACAATCCCGCACGGGGGCGCTGACATTGCCGAAATGACACTTGGCACAATCTATACCCGCATTAGCTACATAATGGTGAGTACTATTTTCACTCGGGTCATCTACCGGGCCAGGCTTGAAGATCGGTTTGGGTAAATCAGCCGAAGCATTGGTAGCATGGCAATTCCGGCAATCAGCAATGGCCGGAGTGATTAAGGATGCATCATAAGTAGGCAGTGGTTTGGAACCAAAGTCACTAACTACATTAGGATCGTGACAAGCAGTACACCGGCCCTCAATCGCATCTACGGTCTTGTGGTGAGGGCTTTCGGTGTGACAGGTTGTACATTCCCGGGGCACCGGCTGGATGGTGCCATTTTCAAACCCGTGACAGCGATAACAATTACCTTCGATTTTAACGAAGTCAATACTATGGTGGCGATCGGCCAGGTTGGAGCCGTGACACTGTTCACAATCAGGACGGCTCAAAAACTCCCAGGTGGTATCATACAAACCTTCATTCTGCGGCACATAAGGCATAGTAAAGGCCGCAGCCAAGGCCGTGCCACTGCCAATGACCAGCAGCAATGCGGTCATCAGCAAAAGAATCCACCCTTTTCTCATCCGCGCTCCTCCTTTCAAAACTTTAAAACTCCGGTTTATGCAATCAATCACTTCCCTCTATTCACCTCCTTCCCATAAGGAATTATACCTTACGGGGCTGATTTTCTTTGTCGAAGTTGGTATGAGATGACATTTTTTCTTGCGACATTTTTCACCATCATTGCCTTTGCTCTCCCAACCTATACCGAATAATAAGGGACAGGTTGTCGATATACTGTCGAAACCTGTCCCTTAACTCTCAATATGTCAATCTGCTCTTAATTCCTTCCAGTATACTGCCCTTAATCACCACCTTTATCACCGTGCGGGCCGAAAGGTTACCATCATCGCCAGCACCAGCAGCGATAATGGTAACCGGATAAAGTCCATCCGGTAAATAGGGATCAGTGAAATGGATGCGAGCTCTGTTTTTCGACCGGGGATTAACAGGCAACTGCCAGGTGTTAGCCGGTGTCCCGGCCGGATTTGTCGGTTCCAGCAGCACCTGCTGTCCATCAGGAAAGCGGACCTGTACATATTTTGCTCCCGGACAGGGCCGACTTCGTCTAACTTTCTTTTCTACAACACTGCCATCAGGCTGCTGTTCATAAACAGTTTCTTCCCAGGTATAAGGGGTGGTGGCCGTTTCCACCACCAGGGCAAATACCTGTCCGGCTTTGATCTGGGCCGGTTCCGCCCTGCCGCTGACGGTCAGCTGGCCCTGTTCTTCCCTCACTTCCTGACGAACCTGGATGGCCTTGCTCAAACTGTTGTCCTGATAGTTTTTCTCCTTAATCTGACGATCAGGATTAATCCATGCAGTTAGGTTAAAGGAACCGGTAGTGTCCGGTGCCTTGATGGCAAAGCTGACTGCCTTCTTTTCCTTCGCTACCAGGGTTACAGGCAATAATGCTACCTGACGCTGGTTAAGGGTCAGTTTCAGTGTTGTCGATAACGGGCGGCTACCCTGATTCTCTACCTGTACTGTCCCCTGGTAGCTCTGTCCGGGACTGATGGGAGACGGGTAAGATAAGCTGAGCATTCTAAGGTTAACCAGGGAACCATTGAGCTTTAAGCTGGTGGTATTATCGGCATAGGTGGTTTCTACAAAAGGCTGGTTCTGGTTGAGCCAGTGGGCCTGACGGTCCCCGTTGACGATGGCGGTCAGGGTGTAGCTATCCTTTTCCGGCAGATTAGCCGGGACCTGCCAGTGGATTTCCACCTCCACGGTCCGACCCCGTTCCTGCCAGGGCCTGCCATCACCGGGGCTTATGGTCAGGTTCTGGCTGGCCACCGTCTGACCGTCCAGCTTTAGTTCCAGTTTTGTTATCAGCGGCCGGCTAACATCGCGGGCACTGACCAGCAGCCGGGTCTGATTGGTCTTGCCTTTCTCTATCTCCTGGCTGCTGCTGGTTAAACCGGAGACCATCAGGTTTTGCAGGCCCTGGTTACCGAAAGCGTGTAACTTGCCATCCAGGGTGGCTACCAGCAAATATCCCCCTGCTAAAGCCATTTCCCCTGTAACCGGAGCTCCCAGGTTAACCCGGCTGACGGTCTTGCCCTGTTGTCGGTCATAATACCAGGGCCGCTCCTGGCCGGTTGTGAGATCCAGGCCATAGACAGTACCGCTATCATCTGCTACCAGCAGCAAATTGGCAGCTGACCAGATGATAGGCGAAACCCAGCTATCCGCCGCCAGGTCCCGCTGAAGCCAGCCGGCAAGGGGAAGGCCATTGGTGCTGTTGAGACAAACTACTCTGGCTTTTTGGCCGTTGTACTGGTTAATAACGAAATAGAGGCGGTTTTGATAAAGGGCAGGGGAGTTGTTGATGAAATTGGCCGGTTTAAAGAAACTTTCATTCATCCACTGCCTTCTGCCGGTACGAGCATTTAAGGCATAGAAGCGGCCTTTTTTATCGAAAAAGTAAAGATAATTGCCATCGGTAGCAATAGAGGCTGGTACCCCGGTTTTGGTGCTATAGGACCAGAGCCTGTTCCCCTGCAGGTCATAGGCCTGGACGGAGCCATTCAGAGCCGTTCCATCCACACCGATAGCAAAAGCATTGCCAAACAGGCAGGGGGAAGAGGTGATTTCCCCTTGCTGGGGAATAGGGGAATTGCCAGCCTGGGTACCCTGATGCTGGTCCAGGATATAGGTGTGCTGGTCGGTGGCCCCGAGGATGACCAGGTTGTCCACCAGCAGGGGTGAGGAGGAAACTTTGCTCTCCAGGGGCAGATGCCAGATGGTCTGGGCCAGATTGCTGCTAAGGGCATAGATGCCATTAGCTCTGGTGCCAAAGAAAAGGCGGCCCTGCCTGTAGGTGGGTGAGGAGATGGAAGGAAAGGTGGCTGTGGTTTCAATCTGCTTGCGCTGGAGGAGCTGGCCACTGTTAAGGTCTAAGGCCAGGATTTCCTGGCCGGCTTTGATGTAGATATTTTGTTCCTGGCTGAGAATAACCGGCTGGCCCAGGATAGGTGGTTCCCCTGGTTTACCCGCTGGCGCCAGCTGCACCTGCCACTGGGTGGTAATGGGCGGAAAGGTGGGGTCATAAAATATTCGTTTTCTATTTTCTTTATTACCGAACATAATAGAATCTTCGTGATCTATATTGAGATTCGCACTAGCTGCATTAAAAAATATGAAAATGAACAAAAAATGGTAAATAAATCTTTTTCTCATTGACTATATCCTCCAGGTTCGAAATCTGTATCAACATAAATAATTACGGCCATTGCATTTCCGTCCCAGTAAATTTTATGGCCAAATGCCTCACTGATAAACCTGACCGGAACCATCGTTCTTTTGTTCAGAATATATGGCGCTACATCCATCGTTTTCTCTTCCCCATTAATAATCATCTTGTTGGAACCAATCTTAACTATTATCGTCGTATTATCCCTCTGCAGTGTAATTTTTTGCTCCCGGCCATCCCATTCCAGGTTAGCCCGGAAAGCCTCTGCCAGCCTTCTTAAAGGTACCATCACCCTGTTCTTGTACATCACCGGCTTTTGATCCAGAAAAAACAATACATGTCCGTTGGAAAAACTAACTTCTATCGGTATACTCGGATCCCTCGGCGTAGTATCAATAGGGTCGGGCTTTTTCACCTTCGGATTGATTTTTCCCCCGTACTTCTTCCATGCTGTTTTGCTGATGGGCACTCCATCAATAGCCAGGATCTCCTCGACATTGCTAGCCTCATAGTAAAGAAACTTCAGCATTTGCTCCAGGGTATAGCCGGGAATGGTATGGGTGGTATCCACCTCCCCATCATAGGTACGCCCCAGGATGATATGGTCCTCCCAGGCCCAGACCATCGTCGCTGGCAATAAAAACACCACAAATAAAAAAGAGATAAGGACTTTTTTCACAAACAACTCCCCCTTGCTGGTTTTTTATGACATATTCCCCTCCTCTCCCTGATTTCCTGCTGCCAAATCCTGTATACAAGGCGACAAATTGTATGATTTATTAAATCCAATCTGTAATAGCAAAAATCGTAATTGTTCATTATTGGAAGCAGGAATATGTAAGTTTATGTCGAAATATGTAAATATAAGTAATTTTGGCAGACAAATTATTCATTGGGCAGCGAAGACAAGACCTACGGTAATATGTCAAGACCATAAGGTCAAAATTTTCTAGTTCATTTTTTAAAAAAGACAACAAAAAACCACCCTGTTTCCCCGGGCTAACCCCCTAATTTTGGACACATACTTTTAAATTCTCAAGTTTTCTTTGGTTTTTCTCTCAACCGAATTCCTATTTTAGCCAATTCCTCAATTCCGTCAAGGGTAAAGGCTTCGCCCTCGCTACGCTCGCCCTTGACTCCATTTCCGAATTGGCTATTCAATAGTTGCGGTTGAGAGGTTTAGACCTTAATTTCTTTGCCTATTCTTTGCTTCCTGCCTAGCTCGATAAATTCAGCTGGCGATAAATAGTTGAGTCCTGAATGGATACGTTCTTCGTTATAAAATTTTATAAAATCACTTACTACTTTGTAGGCTTCGGCATATGTTTGGAACTCATACAAGCTTAAGCATTCTGCTTCTAGAATGCTATGAAATGCCTCTATGTGTGCATTCATGTTCGGTGTTCTATTGGGAATACGTTCATGTTCGATTTTCAGACTCTGACATTTTTCCTGGAAAATACGAGATTTGAATTGTGGACCAATATCTGTTCTGATCACAGGTTTAATTTCTTCCTCAAGTAGTTTTCGCTTCCATAATGCCTGTTCCAGTGTTCTGGCAGCGTCTACACCTTCGCATTAAAGACCAATATGGTAACCGACGATCGACCTATCATATACATCAATTACATGACAGAATAAAGAGAAAAATCTTTTTTCACCCGCTATATAGCCATATTTCAAATCTGTTTCCCATAACTGGTTTGAATTATTTATAGTACGGTTCCTAGCCAGTTTTTTGGGATGATTGGGTTTTATTTTCCTTTGCGGACGTAGATTGCCCAGTTGCTTACATAAACGATAAACCTTCTTTTTATTGATGATCAGTCCGAGAGTTTTCCGTAATGCCATGGTCAATTTGATATAACCATAGGCAAAGCCCTCATTTTCTATAAACTGTAATAGCCATTTTTTTATTTCTTCATCACTTATCTTAGTCTTTTGTTCATCACAAGAATACCCAGGCACGGGACGTCCCCCACTTGCTCTCCTCTGGGCATATTCTCTCTTTAGCTGATAATAGTAAGTTGACCTGGATACCCCAACGATACGCAATACTTTGACTGCTGGGTACCCTAGATTAATCCATATTCAATCTTGTCAGCAAGTGAGGGTTTTTCTTTTTTACTAAATCACGAAGAATAGCTATTTCCAGGTCTTTTTCACCAAGAAGTTTCTTTAGCTGCTCATTTTCCTTAGTAAGCTGCTTGTAATCAGGATAAATTTCATTAATAGTTGAATGTTCCACAGGTAAAGATTGATGTTTGCCCTGTTTGTATTCTCTTACCCAGCGGCTGACCATATTAGGATTCAGCTCGTGCCTTCTTGCTACTATGGCATTATTTCCTGTTTCCAGCGCTTCCTTAATGACTTGATTCTTAAATTCAGCGGTTTACTTTCTGCGTATCATAAAATCGCCCCCTAACATTATTTTAACTCTTAAGAGTTCTAGTGTCCAAATGAGTTAGGGGGCTAAAAAAGTTTTGAATTCAACAGGGAGCCTGCTTTGAAGAGTTTCCCATAGTCGCTCTACTCTACCTTTGGCCTGGGGTGAACGTGCTGGAATAAGGGTTATACCTAGTTCTTTCATAGCTCTGCCAAACTGGGTGTCGTTAACAACTTTGCCTTGCAATTGATCCTCAATCGTAAGCTTTGAAGCGTTTTGGGAAAGAAAAATTGAGTGTCTGTCTGCATAGATACTTGCTGGAATACCGTGCTTGTTAATGATTTGCCAGGTTACCTCAAAATATCCTTGCAAGCATTCATTCTTGGCCAGGTAGAGTCCTACTATTTTCCCGGTAGCATCGTCAATTGCACCATGGAAGGCAAACTTTTCATTAGTGCCAAACCATTCAAAAGGAGTGGCATTCATTTGTATAAGGAGGCCTTGGAGTGACGATAAAAGTGCAGTCGCAAAACACCCTCAAATACGATAAAATAGACGTACGTGAACTGAGGAGGATGCGACAATGGGAACATATGATAAGCAGTTTAAAAATGAAGCCGTTCGACTGTCGGACGAGGTTGGTGTAAAAAAAAGCGGCTCAGCAGCTAGGGATACCATACTATACTTTAGCTGATTGGCGGAGCAAGCGAAAACAATATGGAGATCAGGCTTACGTCGGCAGTGGTCACTCATATCCAAGTGAAGGAAAAAGGCAACGTGAAATAGAGCTTGAGCGTGAGAATGCTGAACTACGCAGGGCAAATGAGATACTAAAGGATGCATTGTGTTTTTTCGCAAAAGACCGGAAGAAGTAAAACCGTGCCAGCTTTATAGATATATCAGCATTAGACGGAAATGTTGGAACGTTAAGGAAATGTGCCGAGTACTAGGGGTCAGCGAATCAGGATATTATCGCAGCCTGAGAGCTTCGGACAAACCGAAACGTCGAGAGCTTCTTCTGGTCAGGATAAAAGAAATCATTAGACAAAATGAGGATAACGATAATTATGGCGCCCGGCGAATCCATTTGGCACTTATTCAGGAAGGTGTAAAGGCCAGCTATAGCTCTGTATACCGAGCAATGAAGCAAAACGGGCTAATAAAGAAGCCTAAGCTACATCCAAATGGTATTACCCGTGAGGATGCAGAAGCCCATAAGAGCGAAAACCTGATTCAGCGCAACTTTACTGCGGAAACACCGAAACAAAAGTGGCCGGCGGACATTACTGAAGTACCATGTTCAGACGGCAAGTTATATGTAGCAGCAGTCTTGGACTGTTTTAATGGTGAAATCGTTGGGTTGGCAATGGATGATAATATGAGGAAGGAGCTCTGTATACAAGCTTTTGAGAGTGCTTGCAAATCGAGAAACGCTCGTGGCATGATATTTCACAGCGACAGGGGCAGTCAATTTACAAGCTGTCAATAACTTGTGAAAATGTCACCCCCTGCTAAGAACCTAACCTGGCTTTGGCAATTGTAGTTATTATGTTCGGTTAAGTCAAGGGTAAAGTGAACGGGCTTCGCCCGCCCTTGACTTAACCTCACTTCATAACTTTTGGCAAATCAAGCCCGGTTAAGGTTTCCTTAAAATTAGATCCAGGCAAAGCTAAGCATACTTTCGGAGAAATATCTCTTCAAGCATTTTTAAAATATCCCTGTCACTGTCTTCGTAGGTAAGTCTTTTAACCAGATTGTGTCCATACTTAAAGTAATGCGTATCTGGAGGTATATAGGGCTTTCTCTCAGTAGCTTCAGTTTTTGGTTTTTGAGTCTTTTGCGGCTTAACATAGGGGAGCGTTTCAAATACAGTGTTTTTGTATTGCACTTTTACGCCAAAAACCGGACTTAATAGATAACCTTAAAATGCCTGTTATAAAAAGAAAATACACCCCCATTATCGATAGTTCTTTTTTGTTTAACACATAGTATATGGCCAATATCAATGTTTTGGTCAAGCGCCCTATAAGCAGTTTCGGGCTCTAAAGCTTTCACCGCAAACTGACTGTTAAATTTCTCTATATATTGAGATAGGAACTCATTAGCTTCATCAATAGTGGTAATACCGGCTATTTTGAATTCAACGGGGAGCCTGCTTTGAAGAGTTTCCCATAGTCGCTCTACTCTACCTTTGGCCTGGGGTGAACGTGCTGGAATAAGGGTTATACCTAGTTCTTTCATAGCTCTGCCAAACTGGGTGTCGTTAACAACTTTGCCTTGCAATTGATCCTCAATCGTAAGCTTTGAAGCGTTTTGGGAGAGAAAAATTGAGTGTCTGTCTGCATAGATACTTGCTGGAATACCGTGCTTGTTAACGATTTGCCAGATTACCTCAAAATATCCTTGCAAGCATTCATTCTTGGCCAGGTAGAGTCCTACTATTTTCCCGGTAGCATCGTCAATTGCACCATGGAGAGCAAACTTTTCATTAGTGCCAAACCATTAAAAAGGAGTGGCATTCATTTGTATAAGGAGGCCTTCCTGAGGCTTTCTCTTTCTGCGGCGATGAGGTTTAAATCTCCTTCGTTTCTTAGGACTGTTAATGCCTGCTTTGGTCAAAATAGTGTGGAGACAGGAATAACTTATGGCTATTCCCTCGTGCTCCTCCAGAAGCTCCATAAAGTGCTTGAAATTGGCGTTCTTGTACTTATCGGATTGTTTCAATGAGATAATCTTGCTTTTAAGCTCGTCAGTGAGTGCATGCTGCGGCTTACGACCTGTATTTTTATGGATAAGGAACGCCGGCCCTTGTTCCATCACTCCTTTTTTAAGGCGCTTAATCTGGCGTTCACTTAGACCTAAGCTCATAGCTGCTTCACTGATTGATAGTTTCCCATCAATTAAGGAAGAAATTACCTTGTACCTATTTAATTGTTCTTGTGTCATTAGATAACGCACCTCGTTTTTCATAGTGACATTTATCAAAATATTCTACAAGTTGACATTATCACAAGATAATCACAATAATATATTATGATTTAAAGCCCCTTGTTTACTTCTCAGTAAACAAAGGGCTTCTCTCTTACTTATTCAAATACTCCACCAGCAATTTGTTCACCAGCTGGGGATTGGCCTTGCCTCTGGTTTCCTTCATCACCTGACCGACCAGGAAGCCGATAGCTCTTTCTTTCCCGGCCTTGTAGTCCGCTACCGACTGGGGATTGGCCTCAACTACTTTAGCCACAATGGCCGCCAGGGCCCCCTCGTCACTGATTTGCACCAGCCCTTTCTCCTTGATGATTTCCTCCGGTTCCCGGCCAGTAGCAAACATTTCTTCAAACACCGTCTTGGCAATCTTGACACTGATAGTACCGTTCTCCTGCAGCTTCAAAAGCTGGGCCAGCTGCTGTGGCTTAATCCTGGACTGCTGGATTTCCATCCCCTCCGCATTCAGCAGGCGGGAGAATTCCCCCATCAGCCAGTTGCTGATGGCCTTGGCATCGTGATGGTACTGCAGACAGGCCTCAAAATAGTCGGCCATCGCTTTGGAAGCGGTGATCACGCCGGCATCATAAGCGGGCAGGCCCAGTTCCTGAATATAACGCTGCTGCCGGGCGTCCGGCAGTTCCGGCAAGGAACGGCGTATTTCCTCCACCCAGGCCCGGTCGATTACAAGCGGAACCAGGTCCGGCTCCGGGAAGTAGCGGTAATCATGGGCTTCTTCCTTGGAGCGCATGCTCAGGGTTACCCCCCGGTTTTCATCCCAGGTCCGGGTTTCCTGAACGATTCTGCCCCCTTCATCCAGGATGGCAGCCTGGCGTTCCACTTCATACTCCAGGGCCCGTTGCAGGGCCTTAAAGGAGTTCATATTCTTCAGCTCCGTTTTGGTGCCAAATTCCTTGCTGCCAATAGGCCGTAAGGAAACGTTGGCATCACAGCGCAAAGAGCCCTCTTCCATCTTGCAATCGGAAATCTCGGTATACTGGATAATCGCCTTCAGTTTTTCCAGATACAGGCGCGCCTCTTCCGGTGAGCGCAAATCCGGTTCGGAGACGATCTCAATCAGCGGCACTCCCGTCCGGTTATAATCCACCAGAGAATAATCAGCCCCGCTGATATTGGCAGCACCCTGGTGCACCAGCTTGCCGGCATCCTCTTCCATGTGGATACGGGTGATACCGATTCGTTTGGTTTCACCATTTACTTCGATTTCCAGATAGCCGTTTTTGGCTATGGGCAAATCGTACTGGGAAATCTGATAGGCCTTGGGCAAGTCAGGATAAAAATAGTTTTTGCGGTCGAACTTGCTGAATTCAGCGATTTCGCAGTTCAAGGCCAAACCAGCCTTAATGGCATATTCCACTACTCGCCGGTTCAGGACAGGCAAAACCCCTGGCAAACCCAGGCAAACAGGGCAGACATGCGTATTCTGGCTCCCGCCGAATTCGGTAGGGCAGCTGCAAAAGATCTTGGATTTAGTTTTCAGTTCAACGTGAACCTCCAGACCGATGACGATCTCGTAATCCTTTAATGGCATCTTCCACACCTCCGCAATTACAGTTGGGGATACAATGGGGCCGGCAACAAGGCCTGTTCCACTGCATAGCTGACCCGGAACAGGGTGGCTTCGTCAAAGGCCTTGCCCATAAATTGTACCCCCACTGGCAAGCCATCTGTCAGCCCTACCGGGATGCTGATAGCCGGAATCCCTGCCAGGTTGGAGGACATGGTAAAGATATCGGACAGATACATGGAGATGGGATCGGCAGCCTTTTCCCCGAATTTGAAAGCTACCGTCGGAGTGGTAGGTGAAAGCAATACATCAAACCGGGCAAACGCCTGGTCAAAATCCTGTTTAATTAAGGTCCGTACCTTTAAAGCTTTGAGATAATAGGCATCATAGTAGCCGGAACTCAATGCATAAGTCCCCAGCATGATGCGACGCTTGACTTCCGGGCCAAATCCCTGACTGCGGGTCTTTTTGTACATCTCCACGATGTCTTCCCCTTCAACCCTGAGGCCGTATTGCACGCCATCATAACGGGCCAGGTTGGAGCTGGCTTCCGCCGGGGCAATCAGGTAATAGGTTGCCAGAGCATACCTGGTATGGGGCAAAGAACATTCCCCTACCTCTGCCCCCAAATCTTCAAGAGCCTTGATGGTCTTCTCCACTGCGGCCCGAATTTCCGGCTGAATACCTTCTACCTGGTAATATTCCCTCGGTACCCCTACTTTCAGCCCTTTGACCCCGCCTTCTAAAGCCTGCAGATAGTCAGGCACAGGCAAGCCTGCCGAAGTGGAGTCTTTGGGGTCATGGCCGGCAATGGTCTGGGTAATCAGGGCACAATCCCGCACCGTACGGGCAAAAGGACCGATCTGATCCAGACTGGAAGCAAACGCGATCAGGCCATAGCGGGAAACCAGGCCATAAGTGGGCTTTAATCCTACCAGACCGCAAAAAGCCGCCGGCTGGCGAATAGAGCCCCCGGTATCGGAACCCAGGGAAAACAGAGCCTCCCCGGCTGCCACTGCTGCAGCCGAGCCCCCGGAAGACCCTCCGGGCACCCGCTCCAGGTCATAGGGGTTATGGGTAGGGAAAAAGCCTGAATTCTCCGTGGATGAACCCATAGCGAACTCATCCAGGTTGGTTTTGCCCACCAGAACCGCCCCGGCTGCCTGCAGCTTGTCCCAGACTGTGGCATTGTAGGGGGGAATGAAATTATGTAATATTTTAGACGAGCAGGTAGTGCGAATCCCTCTGGTACACATATTGTCCTTGAGAGCAAAGGGAATCCCGGCCAGCGGTCCCAGTTCTTCCCCCTGTTGCCGTCTGCGGTCAATTTCCTCCGCCTGGGCCAGAGCCTGTTCCCTGGTAACAGTGACAAAAGCCTGGACCTGGTTGTCCACCTGCTCAATCCTGTCCAGGATGGCCCGGGTAAGTTCCACACTGCTGATTTCTCCCTGAGCCAGCATTTTACTGGCCTGTTCCACCGTCAATGTATGTAAACTCAATGCCTGTCCCTCCTTAGACTATTTTCGGCACTTTAAAGAAGCCATCTTCTGCTTCCGGCGCAGCAGCCACAGCCTCCTCATTGCTTAAACCGGGCTTGACCTCATCATCCCGGAAGACATTTTGCATGGGAATAGCGTGGGCAGTGGGAGGAATCTCACTGGTATCCAGTTGCTTCAACTGGTCAGCATATTCTAAAATAGCATTGAGCTGCTGGGTAAACATCTCTTTTTCTTCTTCAGTCAGCTCCAAACGGGCCAGCATGGCGACGTGTTCGACATCCTGTTTGGTGATCATGGTTTCACCTTCCTTATTGGCATTTTCTCGGCAATTCATAAATTTCATTATAGCAAAATTCGGGAAAATGGGCAAATCAACAGGGATTGGAGGCCAGCAATGAAAGTTGAAATTTTTCCAGCAGAAATCAAAGGCAACCAGGGCTATGACCTGCGCATCCTGGACCCTTCTGCCACGATAGCAGACTATTTACAGGCGATTAATGAATTCATCGAAAATGGTCCGTCCCGGCGGACCAGAGCCCCTGTGCGGCAATGTAAAGGCTGTGACCTCTGTTGTTATGAGCGAATCCCGCTAACCTATATTGACGTTCTTGTATTATACCGCCATCTCCATGGCCAGTACCCTGCTCCTGCCCAGCTGCTCTCTTTTCTCAACAGCCATGCTTACATTTATGTCCAGGGCAGGGCGGTGGATATCAGTCTGGCTAGAGACGAACAGGGCGCCTGTATCTTTCTGGATCAAACTACCGGCACCTGCCGGGTTTATCAGGCCCGGCCGCTGGTTTGTCAAACCTATCTCTGTTCCCCGGCGGGCAAAAACTTTACCAGGCTGCGCAATACTATCGTCAATCTGGGAGAAGATGAACTGGTCCGACAGTGGCTGCTGGCTACACAAGCCTGCGGAGCCGAACTTTACTTTCACGAAGGCTGGCAGCCCCGGGTCAGGCTGTCTGACTGGGATCCGGGGCCTTTTGCTGAGAAAAAGGATTATGGCGAAGTGATTTTAAGTCAGTTTCTAGAAAGGAGATAACCATGAAGAAAACAGCTATTATTACCGGTGGCGCCCATGGTATTGGTAAAGCTATTGCCCTTAAACTACTTCAGCAACAAATTCAGGTCGCTATCTGGGATATCGCTGAACAGGCCGGAAAGGAAACAGAAGCGGAACTGCAGCATCATGGCAAAATTAAATTCTTCCTGGTCGATATCGCCTCAGAACCCCAGGTAAGGGAAGCAATACAGGCTACCGTCGCTTATTTTGGGGGCATAGATTATCTGGTCAATAATGCAGCCATATCATGTAACAAGCCATTGGCTGAATTGACTTTAGCTGAATGGGAACGGGTCATAACCGTTAACCTGACAGGAACTTTCCTGTGCACTAAATATGCTGCCCCCCACCTCAGAGAACGGCAGGGGGCAATTGTCAACCTCTGCTCTACCCGGGCCTTCATGTCCGAACCCAATACAGAAGCCTATTCTGCCTCCAAAGGGGGCATCTATGCCTTAACCCACGCCCTGGCCATGAGCCTGGGCCCGGAAGTGAGGGTTAACTGCATCAGCCCTGGCTGGATTGAAGTAAATAATCCAGAAGCTCTAACCAGCAGTGACCATCAGCAACATCCAGTCGGCCGGGTGGGCAAAGCTGAAGATGTAGCTGCCCTGGCCTGGTTTTTGCTTTCCGACGAAAGCGGGTTTATTACCGGGCAAAACTTCATTATCGATGGTGGTATGACCAGAAAAATGATTTATCTTTAAAGTAAAAACTCCTGCCCTCCCAACCAGGGCAGGAGCTTTTTTACCGGGGTTTCCGTCCTTCCACTACCGCTACCACGCCGCCGGTCAAATCATGGTAGCGACAATCCACCAGACCGGCAGCAGCAAAGCGCCGGGCCAGCTCAGCCTGATGGGGGAAAACCCTGGCCGAGTCATGCAGATAGCTGTAGGCACTGGCCCTTCCGGCCCAGAATTTTCCCATCAGCGGGACCAGTTTCTCGAAATAAAACCAGTAGAGTTCCTTAAAAACCGGAGCACTGGGTTTAGCCATATCCAGGCTGACCACCATGCCCCCGGGCTTTACCACCCGGGTCATTTCCCGCAAGACCTGGTCCAGGTCAGGTACATTCCTCAGGCCCCAGCCCACAGTTACACAATCAAAGCTATTGTCGGCAAAGGGCAGGGCCATGGCATTGCCCTGAATCAAGGTGATATTCTCCTGCAGGGGAAAATGGCGCAGGTTTTCCCGGGCTACAGCCAGCATATTTTCCGAAAAATCCAGACCAACCACCCTGCCTGTAGGACCACCGGCTTCTGCCAGGGCCATGGCCAGCATGCCGGTACCACAGCAAATATCCAGAGCCTGTTTTCCAGGTCCCATACCGGAACGGGCTACGGCAAAGCGGCGCCAGCGCCGGTCCAGCCCAAAGGTCATCAGGGTATTCATCAAATCATAGCGGCGGGCAATAGCATTGAACATTTCCCGTACATAGCTTTCTTTCTGTTCCTTACTGGGTAAAGACATCGTTTTCTTTTCCTCCTATAAACCCAGCCAGCAAAGCAGCTGGGATTTCAGCTCCGTCTTGCCAGCCTGCCAGTTATGGCGCACCTCTTTTTCCTTAAGGCCAGCCAAACCGGGATGGAGGGGCAGGCCGCTAATGCGGCTGAGCATATTCAGCTGTTCAAATTCATCCAGCCCCTCTCTGTCCCCGGCGCTGACCAGAGCGGACAGCACACTGCTGACAAATTTAAAGGGACTGGCAGTAGCGGCAATTACCGCAGGCCGCTTATCACCACTGGCCTGAAGAAAATCCTGGTAAACTTTGTAGGCAACGGCCGTATGGGTATCCAGGGTATAGTGATAACGGTCAAACACTTCAGCAATGGTCTTCAGTGTATCTTCCTGGTCACACCAGCCGGCCCAGAGTACTTCCGCTATGGCCTGGCGGGTCTGCTCATCCACCGTATAATGCCCCGTTTCTGCCAGCTGATTAAACCAGAGGGTGATTTTCTCCCCATCCCCTCCAGTTAAGTCATAGAGAAAACGTTCCAGGTTACTGGAAATAAGGATATCCATCGAAGGGCTGTTGGTCAGTTTGAACTGGCGGCGCCGGTCATAGGTACCGTTTCGGAAAAAATCAGTCAGTACATTATTTTCATTGGAGGCGCAGATCAGCTTGCCCAGCGGCAGCCCCATCCTTCTGGCATACCAGGCCGCCAGGATATTGCCGAAGTTTCCGGTGGGTACCACCACATTGACCTCGTCGCCCAGCACAATTCGGCCCCGTCGCACCAGCTGCAGGTAGGCACTGAAATAATAGATAATCTGCGGTACCAGGCGCCCCCAGTTGATGGAATTGGCTGATGAAAGCTCAAAGCCCCTGTCAGCCAGATAGTTCCGCAAATCTGCGTCAGCAAAAATGGCCTTGACCCCATTCTGGCAATCATCAAAATTGCCAGTTACAGCAACTACGCGGGTATTCTGTCCACCGGTGGTGAGCATCTGCCGTTCCTGGACCTGACTTACTCCCCCCTGAGGATAGAAGACCATAATGCGAATACCGGGAACATCCTTGAACCCTTCCAGAGCGGCTTTGCCGGTATCTCCGGAAGTGGCCACCAGAATTACCAGTTCCCTGGACGCTCCCAGTTTGTGTCTGGCTGTCACCAGCAAATAGGGCAGCAGCTGCAGGGCCATATCCTTGAAGGCTGCCGTGGGCCCATGCCAGAGTTCCAGGATGTGGATGTCTTCCGCCAGTGAAACCACCGGGGCCATTTCCGGATGAGCGAAACTGCCGGCATTATAGGCCCGTTGTAAACAAGTGCGAATTTCTTCCCGACTATAATCGGTCAAATAGCGCTCCAGGATGGCTGCTCCCAGCTCCTGGTACGAACTTTCCACCAGTTCCGTCAACTCTTCCCTGCTGAATTGCGGAAAACTTTCCGGCACAAACAAGCCTCCAGCAGGCACCATGCCCAGATTGATGGCTTCTGCAGCGCTGATCGGCCGGAAATTATTCCTGGTGCTGATATACTGCATAAACCTTCCCCTTTCCCTACTTTACCTTAACGGCATAATCTTATACTATTCGCCCTCATCATCAGTTTTCCTGCCTGATGAGGAAAAAAGCAGGGCGAACCCTGCTCTCTTACCAGCCTAACTTGCGGTGCAAAACATGGACCGCTTCTTTCAATTGACTTTCCGGTACCAGGAAGGAAATAGTGATATCCGAGTCCGAAGTTTGCAGGATATCTATTCCGGCACTATAGAGGGTTTCCATGATTTCCGCCATTACCCCTGGAACCCCTTGCATCCCGGCACCGATAACCGATACCTTGGCACAGTTTTCCACCAGTTCACAGGCGAATCCTGCTTCATGCAGGTATTGACAGGCTTTAAAACCATCGGCCTGAGACACCGTAAAGTATACCCCATCGGGCAGAACAGAGATTACATCCACACTGATGCCCTTTTCCGCCAGCACCCGGAACAGCTTGACTCGCACCAGCTGCCAGTTTTGCTGACCATCCCGGCTGGAAAGAACCCGGACCTGGCTGAGCCCGGTCAGGTGGGCAATCCCGGTAATGACCCTTTCAGCAGCAGACTGGGAAATGAGGGTACCTTTGGCATCAGAAAAGGTATTTTTAATGCGAATGGGTACCTGGCGGCTCATGGCCACTTCAACGGCCCGCGGATGAATAACTTTCGCCCCCTGATAGGCCATTTCGCAGACTTCCCGGTAAGAGATTTCCTCCAGAATCTTGGCTTCCGGCTCCACCCGGGGATCAACGGTCATTACCCCATCCACGTCGGTATAGATTTCCACCACTTCAGCCTGTAAGGCTGCCCCCAGTGCGGTAGCGGTAGTGTCACTGCCGCCCCGGCCCAGGGTTGTTATGCTGCCATCAGGAGCTATCCCCTGAAAGCCCGCAACCACCACAATTTTATCATCCATTACCTGGCGCAGGATGGGCATGGGGTCAACCTCTAAAATCTGGGCATTGCCAAAATTGGCATCAGTCTTGATCCCGGCCTGGCCGCCAGTTAAAGCAATGGCCGGGTGGCCCATGCTATTGAGGGTATGAGCCATAACTACTGTAGAGATAATCTCTCCGCAGGAAATGAGCAAATCCAGCTCCCGGGGATTAACCTCTGGATTAATTTCTTTCACCAGGCTAATCAAGGTGTCAGTAGCATAGGGAGCCCCCTTGCGCCCCATAGCTGAAACCACTACCACCGGCTGATAGCCTTCTGCTTTGGCGGCCAGAATGCGCTCAATAGCCCGGGCCCTGCCTTCCCCATCTGCTACCGATGTACCGCCGAATTTCTGCACAATGATTTTCACCATACTCCCTCCCCGCAAGCTCTATTGTCTACTGGCCGCCAGCCATTTTTCCACTTGCTGCAATGCGATCCGGACAGCTGCCGGCGCCGGTCCTCCCGGTACCTGCCGGGCCTGGACACAGTAATCAATACTGATAGCCTCATAAAGGTCTTCTGCAAACACCGGTGACATTTGCCGGTATTCTTCCAGTGTTACTTCCTCCAGGGCCTTGCCCTGCTCTACACAATAAAGCACTGCTTTACCCACAATTTCATGGGCTTCCCGGAAAGGCACCCCTTTTTTGGCCAGATAATCTGCCAGATCGGTGGCATTGGTGAAGCCACCCTGAGCAGCCTTGCGCATATTATCTTCCTGTACCTTCATTGTTGCCAGCATGGGAGTAAAGACCAGCAAACAACCCTTAACCGTATCGATGGCATCAAAGAGAGCTTCCTTATCCTCTTGCATATCCTTGTTATAGGCCAGAGGCAACCCCTTCATCACTGTCAGCAAGGCCATCAAGTCACCATAAACCCGACCGGTCTTGCCCCGCACCAGTTCTGCTACATCAGGATTTTTCTTTTGCGGCATAATGGAACTGCCGGTACTGAAAGCATCATCCAGTTCAATAAAGGCAAACTCACTGCTGGACCAGAGGATGATTTCCTCACTGAAACGGCTGAGATGCATCATCAGCAGGGAAGCAGCAGCACAGAATTCAATGGCAAAATCCCGGTCACTGACGGCATCCAGAGAGTTCATGGTAATGGCCGGAAAATCCAGTAACTCAGCTACCCTTTCCCGGTTCAGGGGAAAAGTGGTGCCGGCCAGCGCCCCCGATCCCAGGGGACAGACATTTACCCGCTTCAGGACATCCTGCAGCCTTTCCACATCCCGCTGGAACATGGCAATATAGGCCAGCAAGTGATGGGCCAGGGTAATAGGCTGAGCCCGTTGTAAATGGGTATAGCCGGGCATCACCGTCTCCGTATGTTGCTGGGCCAGTTCCAGCAAGGTTTCAATCAATTCCAGCAACAGGTGTTTGACTTGTCCGATCTCCTCCCGCAGATACAGGCGAATATCCAGGGCCACCTGGTCATTGCGGCTGCGGGCGGTGTGGAGCTTTTTCCCCACTGCTCCGATTTTTTCAGTCAGCAGCTTTTCTATATTCATATGGATATCTTCCGCAGCTACGTCAAATTGGACTTTCCCGGCCTCAATCTCCGCCAGCAGCTCTTTCAGGCCAGCTATAATCTGGTCCGCCTCAGCCGGAGTGATAATCCCCTGTTCGCCCAGCATGGTGGCATGAGCAATACTGCCCAGGATATCCTGGCGATAGAGGCGCTGATCAAAATGAATGGAAGAGTGAAAATCCTCCACCAGTTTATCTGTGGTTTTGGCAAAGCGGCCACCCCAGAGTTTACCCACCTCTGTCTCCTCCTTCGTTAATTAGCTGGATAGTACGAAGCCAGGCCTGGCCCGATGGCCAGAGCCTGGCGGCTGCTTGCGCTATTTGCGATTTTTTTCCTCCATCATCGCCCGTACCAGCAGGGGTAGGCCGAAGAGATTGATAAAGCCTTCCGCATCCTTCTGGTTGTAGATTTCGTCCCGACCAAAGGTGGACAGCTCCTGGTGATAGAGGGAATAGGGCGACTTGGCTCCTGCCGGTGTGCAACTGCCTTTGTACAGCTTTAACCGTACGGTACCGGTCACCGTCTTCTGAGTCACATTGACAAAAGCATCAATGGCTTCCCGCAGGGGATGATACCAGACCCCATCGTATACCAGTTCAGCATAGCGCTGGGCTACCAGGTCCTTATAATGCAAAGTGGCCCGGTCCAGGCAGAGCAGTTCTAATTCCCGGTGGGCAGCATAGAGGACAGTGCCGGCCGGAGTCTCATAAACTCCCCGGGATTTCATCCCCACCAGGCGATTTTCCACCATGTCTACCACACCCACACCATTGGCACCGGCGATTTCATTCAGTTTCTCAATCAGGCTGACCCCATCCAGAGCTTCACCGTTCAGCTTCACCGGAATGCCCTGTTCAAATTCCAGCTCCACATAGGTCGGCTGGTCCGGAGCTTCTTCCGGCGGGGTAATCAGCATCAATACATCCTTTTGCGGTTCATTCCAGGGATCCTCCAGATCAGCCCCTTCATGGCTCAAATGCCAGAGGTTACGGTCCATGGAATAGGGCCGGGCCTTGGTCACCGGTACGGGAATACCCCGGGCCTGGGCATAATCAATGGCATCTTCCCGGGAGCGGATATCCCACAGGCGCCAGGGAGCAATGATCTTCAAATCAGGGGCCAGGGCTTTTACGGCCAGTTCAAACCGTACCTGGTCATTGCCTTTGCCGGTAGCTCCGTGAGCCACCGCTTCCGCCCCTTCCTGACGGGCAATTTCCACCAGCCGTTTGGCAATCAAGGGGCGGGCAAAGGAAGTGCCCAGCAAATACTTACCTTCATAAATGGCCCCTGCTTTCAGGGTAGGCCAGATAAAGTCCTCGACAAATTCCTGTTTCAGGTCTTCAATATAAATCTTGCTGGCTCCGGATTTGATGGCTTTTTCCCGCAGGGGAGCCAGTTCTTCCCCTTGTCCCAAATCGGCGACCATAGCAATTACTTCATATCCGTAATTTTCTTTTAGCCAGGGAATGATAATGGAGGTATCCAATCCCCCCGAATATGCCAGCACTACTTTTTTCATGCCAATCGTCTCCTTTTATAAAAACTCAGGAAATATTATACCCTTTTCTGTATTTTAATTCAACCCGGTAATTTGCCAGCGCCCGTTAATTATCTTATAAGTCAACCTGGCAGCAAATTTACGCCCGTTTTTTAAAGTTATAGTATCCTCTATATTTGCCTCTACAAATTGGTTCTTTCCTGAATGTTGTACCTCATTAAACTTATATCCAATTCCCACCGGTTCCCCAGCTGGAATTTTACCTTTTCGGACTGCCTCTATTACCGCCGGTGCGGCAAAACGCTCTAGAGCAGACCAGTTTCGCCGGCAAGCAGCTAAATAAAACCCATTTCTAATCTCCGTTAATGCTACCCAGCCATTTAGCTCCTGGTTAAGCAACTGCTGTCCGGCCGCTGACAGGCGGTAAACCTGATTACCGCTTTTGACCAGGCCGCGGCGGTCATAATAAAAGCCGGTAAGCCGCGTCTTATCCCCTTTTTCTTCCACATAACCGATGCGTACAGCAAACTCGGGCCGGAAATCTGCATCCTCAGCGGGTTCAAGTTGTAGTAGTTCTCTGGCCAGAATCCTGACGGTTTCAGTCCCAGATGGCCACAGGGAAAGCAGGTTAGCCTGGCCAAAGCCGATGGTGTAGATATTGGTATAATCCAGGGTATTGGCCTGTTCCAGTGCCTTTTTATCCAGGCCTGATCGGGCATATTGCTCCACCTGTTTCAGCAGGGCAGATCCGCTATAATAATTGGGGTCCCTTGTCGGAAAGAATAAACTATAGGCTGAAATCAGCATAACTACCAGTAAAGCTGCGTTAACTATCCTGTTCCACCAGATCAGTTTAGGACTTCTATTTTTCACCATCCTCCCCCCTTGTCCCCATTATATCATTTGGGCAGGGTGAGAGGAAGCCTGTTCTACAACAACAGGGCCAGCAGAGCCTTTTGGGCATGCAGCCGGTTTTCCGCCTCATCAAACACCACTGAATTGGGACCATCGATTACACCGGCGGTTACTTCCTCCCCGCGGTGGGCCGGCAGACAGTGCAGAAAGAGATAATCTGCCCTGGCTTTGGCTACCAGTTCCTCATTGACCTGATAGGGTTGGAAGATCCGGGCCCGCTCCTCGGCTTCTGCTTCCTGCCCCATGGAAGCCCAGACATCAGTATAGACCACATCGGCATCCGTTACCGCTTCCACCGGATCAGTAGTAACCAGAATTTCCCCACCGCTTTCAGCGGCAAAGGCCTGAGCTTTAGCCACAATTTCCGCCTGAGGCAGATAGCCTTCCGGGCTGGCCACCGCTACCTTCATCCCCATCTTGGCCCCACCAATCAGCAGTGAATGGGCCATATTGTTGCCATCCCCCACATAGGCCAGCTTCAGTCCAGCCAGCTTGCCTTTGTATTCCTGGATGGTCATCAGGTCAGCCAGCACCTGGCAGGGATGCAGCAGATCGGTCAAGCCGTTGATTACCGGCACATCGGCAAACTGAGCCAGCTCCTCCACCTCGGCCTGGGCAAAGGTACGGATCATAATGCCATCCACCATGCGGGACAGCACCCGCGCAGTATCAGCAATCGGTTCCCCCCGTCCCAGCTGAATATCATTGCTGCTCAAAAAGAGGGGATAGCCTCCTAACTGATACATGCCCACTTCAAAGGACACCCTGGTCCGGGTCGAAGATTTGCGGAAAATCATGGCCAGGGTTTTGCCCTGTAAAATGGGGTGGGATACCCCCATTTTCTGTTCTTTTTTCAGGTGCAGAGCCAGAGCAATCATTTCCTTCAGCTCTTCTCTGGTATAGTCAGACATGCAGAGAAAATCCCGCCCCTGCATGGCTTTTTGAATTTCATTTAATGCTAATGCCATTGTTTATGCCTCCTTAACCTGTATATACCGCCAGTTCCAGGGGTTCAGCCGTGCCGCCGGCAGCCAGGTACTCCAGCACCTGCAATACCGCATTGGCCGTATCCAGAGAAGTTAAGCACGGAATTCTATATTCCGCTGCCGTGCGGCGCAGCTGGAAGCCCCGCCGCCCCGGATTTTTCCCCTGGGTAGGTGTATTGATTACCAGCTGAATGCGACCAGTTCTGATCGCTGTCAGGTCTTCTTCAAGTTCCGTTACCTGTAATCCCCGTTCCGCGAAATAGCGCCAGGTATCTCCTGCAGCTGCCAGCTGGAAGCCATAAGCGGCAAAGCGAGCAGCCAGCCGGGCCGCTTCCTCCTTGTCCCAATCCGCTACCGACCAGAACACCGTTCCGCCCGCAGGCAACTTGATATTGGCGGCCTGCATGGCTTTCAGCAAGGCAGCAGGATACTCCGCCGCTGTGCCCATTACCTCACCGGTGGACTTCATTTCCGGGCCCAGGGAGATTTCCACCCCGCCCAGTTTCTCGAAGGAAAAAACAGGGGCTTTGACAGTAATCCAGGGAGAGGGGGGCTTGAGGCCATGATAATACCCCTGTTTGGTCAGGCTCTCTCCCAGCATGGCTTTGGTAGCTACCGCCACCATGGGCACTGCCGTCACTTTACTCAACACCGGCACCGTCCGGGACGCCCGTGGGTTGACTTCCAGCACATAAACCTGACCGTTGCTGATCACATACTGAATATTGATAAGACCACATACCTGCAAGGCCCGACCGATCCGCAAGGTATAATCCACCAGCAGTTCTTCCTCTTCCCGGCTTAAACCCTGAGCCGGATAAACCGCCATGGAGTCCCCGGAATGCACCCCCGCCCTCTCCACATGGGCCATAATGCCAGGAATAAATATATCCTTACCATCACCGATGGCATCTACCTCGACTTCCCGCCCCAGCAGATAGCGGTCAATCAGCACCGGATGTTCGGGGGTGATTTCCACTGCTGTGGTTAAATAGTGGACCAGCTCCTCTTCTTTTTGGACAATCTCCATATTGCGGCCGCCCAGAACATAGGAAGGACGCACTACCAGGGGATAACCCAGCTGCCGGGCCCATTCCACCCCTTCTGTAACCGAGAAGACCGCCTTGCCTTCCGTCTGGGGAATTCCCAGTTTAGCTAACAGGGCAGCGAATTTTTCCCGGTCTTCTGCCAGGTCAATGGACTGCACGGACGTACCCAGGATTTTCACTCCGGCCGCCTCCAGTTTGGCTGCCAGATTAATGGCAGTTTGGCCGCCGAATTGTACAATCACTCCCAGAGGCTGTTCTTTTTCAATTACATGCAGAACATCTTCCACTGTCAGAGGTTCAAAATATAATTTATCCGCCGTATCAAAATCCGTACTCACTGTTTCGGGGTTATTATTGATAATAATGGTTTCATAACCCAGTTCCTGCAAACCCCAGACAGAATGGACTGAACAATAATCAAACTCAATCCCCTGACCGATGCGGATCGGCCCCGAGCCCAGCACCACCACTTTCGGTCTGGTACTGACTTCTACTTCATCCTCCTGCTCATAAGAAGAATAATAGTAGGGAGTAGCTGCTTCAAACTCAGCAGCACAGGTATCCACCAGCTTATAAACCGGGCGAATGCCCCACTCTGCCCGCCGATCCCGCACTTCACGTTCTTCTACTCCCCACCAGCGAGCCAGGGCCCGATCACTGAAACCTTTGCTTTTGACCAACTGTAAAAATTCCGAAGTTACCTGACCCCAGGGCGTTTTTTTGATTTGCCTTTCCAGTTCCACCAGACCGCGAATCTTTTCCAGGAACCAGGGATCGATTTTCGTAAGCTGATAAACCTCTTTCACGGTAAAATGGCGGCGAAAAGCCTCTGCCACCACAAACAGCCTTTCATCATCGGCTTCTTGCAGCCGGTGTTCGATGGCCATATCGGAAAGAGCACCCAGTTTGGGCAATTGCAAACTGTCCAAACCGATTTCCAGACTGCGGATTGCCTTTTGTAAAGCGGCCTCAAAGCTGCGTTCAATGGCCATCACTTCCCCGGTAGCCTTCATCTGAGTTCCCAGTCGCCGGTCAGCCGTGGGAAATTTATCGAACGGCCAGCGGGGAATCTTGACTACACAGTAGTCCAGGGCCGGTTCAAAGCAGGCACTGGTTTTACCAGTAACCGGGTTAGTCAACTCAGCCAGGGTCAGGCCAATGGCAATTTTGGCCGCCATCTTGGCAATGGGATAACCAGTCGCTTTTGACGCCAGGGCCGAGCTGCGGCTCACCCGGGGATTAACCTCGATTACTATATATTCAAAACTGTGAGGATTTAAGGCGAATTGGACATTACATCCACCCTCAATTTTTAAGGCCCTGATTATCTTCAGTGCGGCAGTGCGTAGCATCTGATACTCGCGGTCACTTAAAGTCTGGGAAGGCGCGATAACAATGGAATCCCCGGTATGAATTCCCACCGGGTCGATGTTTTCCATATTACAAATGGTAATGCAGTTATCGGCACTATCCCGCATTACCTCATACTCGATTTCCTTCCAGCCGGCCACGCTTTTTTCCAGCAGAATCTGCCCGATAGCACTGTACTTCAAGCCCTTATCAGCGATTTGCGCCAGTTCCCTGGCATTATGGGCAATTCCGCCCCCGGATCCTCCCAGGGTATAAGCGGGACGGACGATCACCGGATAGCCAATCTCCTCGGCAAAGGCCAGGGCAGCATCTACTGTTTCTACGATGGTACTGGGAGGAATAGGTTCACCGATCTCCAGCATTAAGGCCCGGAATAATTCCCTATCCTCAGCCCGCTTGATCGCCTCCAGGGGAGTTCCCAGCAGGGCGACACCATATTGCTGCAAAATCCCTTTCTCCGCCAGTTCAACAGCTATATTCAGGCCAGTCTGTCCACCCAGGGTAGGTAACAGTCCATCAGGCCGTTCTTTTTCTATGATTTGAGCCACCGTCTGCCACTGTAATGGCTCGATATAAATTTTATCCGCCATATTGGCATCGGTCATAATGGTCGCCGGGTTGGAATTGACCAGCACTACCTCCAGCCCTTCTTCTTTCAAAGCCTTGCAAGCCTGGGTACCGGCATAATCGAATTCCGCCGCCTGGCCGATGATAATGGGCCCGGAACCGATTACCAGCACTTTTTTAATATCCTGTCTTTTGGGCATGCTCCTCCCCCTTTGTTTCCTGGTTTAAAGTAACTGCAAAAACTGCTGGAACAGATATTCATTATCTTCCGGTCCCGGTGCAGCTTCCGGATGGTATTGCACCGAGAAAACCGGCAATTCCTTATGCCTTAACCCTTCCACTGTACCATCATTGAGGTTGAGATGGGTGATTTCCACCGGCAGCTGCTGCAGTGAATCGGCTGCCAGGGCAAACCCGTGATTCTGGGAGGTGATATATACTCGCCCGCTGTGTAAATCCTGCACGGGATGGTTGGCGCCCCGGTGTCCGAATTTTAGCTTATAAGTGCTGCCGCCTAAAGCCAGGCCGATGATCTGATGGCCGAGACAAATCCCGAAAATGGGCAGTTCGCCCAGGAGTTGGCGCACTGTATTGATGGCCAGGGGCACATCCGTTGGATCCCCCGGTCCGTTGGACAGCATCAACCCGGCCGGCCGGTAAGCCATAATTTCATCGGCCGTGGCATGCGCCGGGACCACTACCAGTTCCAGCCCCAGTTTATTCAGGCTGCGCAGAATATTGGCTTTGGCGCCAAAATCCATGACCACTACCCTGGGGCCGGGCCCGGGGATGGTATAAGGCTCGGGTGTAGTCACCGTCTGCACCAGCTGGGGCCCAAACACCGGCGGCGCCTGCTTGATTTTGGCCACCATCTCTGCCACTGTCCCCGGCAAAGTGGTGATCAGCCCCTGCATCACCCCATGCTGCCGCAATTTTTTGGTCAGCGCCCTGGTATCTATGCCTGCCAGACCAATAATACGATGGCGATACAGATAGGCATCCAGCGTCTCCTTAGCCCGCCAGTTGCTGGGGTAGGTGCAGGTTTCCCGCACGATAAACCCCCGGACATAACTGCGGGAGGCCTCGAAGTCATCCTGATTGATGCCATAGTTACCGATCAATGGATAGGTCATGGTCACTATCTGCCCGCAATAGGACGGGTCAGTCAATATCTCCTGATAACCCGTCATGCCTGTATTGAAAACCACCTCGCCGATAGCCTCCCCTACGGCACCAAAGGCGGTGCCTTCGTAGACTGTACCATCGGCCAGGACTAAATATCCTTTCACTGCTAATCCCCCTCACCAGCTAATTCGTTTATAATTATACAATATTTCTGCATAATAATGCAATGGTTAATAGGGGATTTTTGTCTGATTTCATCCCTCAAATACCCCGCTTCAAAGTAAAACAAGACACGTGATGGTTTCACGTGTCTTGTTATGAGGCATCTCTCTATACAGTCAGGTCCTCATAGGACGCATACTTACTACCATGGGGCCACTGAACCTTCCTGCAGGTTTGCAGGGTATATTGGTAATATACATGGGTACATTCCTGCCTTCTTCAATATGACGGACCGGAATCCCCCCTTGAAGCAATCCACTCTCAAAGGTAAAACTGCAACCTAAAAGAAAAGCAACAAGATCTTCTCGCCAATAATTTAAAATATCACTAGTCTCATCAACTAGTTGGCCATACTTATAAATACGGTATTTGGGTATATCCGTGCGCAAATCAGCACCCGGGGCTGTTAAAACAGGCTCAAAAGAGCCCACCTCTGTAACATCCAGGACCGGACAGGGTTTAGGATTTCTTTGACAAAAGAGCAAAAATTCAAAGGCTAAATCTTTCGGTAAAACAGCAAGGTTAGCTTGAGCGTACCCTGCACACATCCCCGCTGTCGGTCTGTTTATTTCCCCTTTGCGGATGGCTCCCCTGACCTCCTCAGGTTTAGCATGAAATAATTCCAGCATTTTTCTCCTCCTCTCATAATCTTTCTATTTCGACTATATATTCCGTACCATTTACCCATATACGCATAGTTCTCTTTAACCCTTTCTTACTTGTGAAGGGCTCTTTTTGAGCAAAAATAAATTTATCCTTGACGTTGCGAATTTTTTCTTCATAGGCCCGGTAAATCTCATGGGCTTCCTCAATAGAAACAGCCTGAAACCTGATTGCATCTCCCGGCTTAGCCTGGGCTATTTTGTTTAAATCTGCGGTAATGACGGTGGCGATTTTCGTGTAACCCCCGGTAGTTTGTCGGTCAGCCATCATAATAATAGGCAAACCATGCCCGGGGACCTGGATAGAACCCATGACAATACCATCAGAGATAATATCCGGACTTGTCTTATGCTGGATTTTGGGACCATCCAGGCGATACCCCATACGGTCAGCTTCGTTAGTTACCTGGTATTGCCCTTCCAAAAAGGTTCTAATTCCGTCCTCGGTAAAGGCATCATCCTGGGGACCCAGCACAACCCGTACCAGGATGGGATTGGTAAATTCATACCGGTACTCCCTGGGTACCGTTCGATTGATCAATCTCCTTAAATCTACCCGAGGAACCCTTATGCCAATTTCATCTCCCTTACGTAAACTCCTCCCTGCAAAACCGCCTATCTGTCCACGTACATATGTAGACTTACTGCCCATCACTACCGGAACTTCAAACCCTCCGGCTACCGCTAAATAGGCACGACATCCTGCCTTCACACCCGTAAATTCCAGTTTGTCGCCTTTTTGGACTTGTAAAGCCTGCCAGAGAGGAAGATCCTGGCCATTTAACCTGGCTCCCAGATCAGCCCCTGTCAGGGCAATTACGCCTTCAGCCTGGAATTCCAGGGTGGGTCCCAGGAGTGTAATTTCCAAACATGCCTCACCTTCCGGATTACCTACCAAAAGATTGGCTATACGCAAAGCGTATTCATCCATGGCTCCGGCCACAGGAATACCCCACTGTTGATAACCGAACCGTCCACGGTCCTGTATCGTTGTCAGGAGGCCTGGTTTTATAACCCTGATAAAACTCATGTCAAACCTCCTTCTCACCATAATTCTCGGATTTGACAATGTACTGGCCCTTCTCAACCAGTTGGGCTATTTCCTGGTATTCTTCGGGAGTTATTTGATAAAAACGCACATAATTTCCTGCTTGTAAGAGAACGGGTTTTTCCCTGGCAGGGTCGAAAAGTTTGACAGGAGTACGGCCAATTATTTGCCAGCCGCCTGGACTTTCGATAGGATAAACCCCTGTTTGGCTTCCTGCGATACCTACAGAACCAGCAGGAATTTTTGTGCGAGGTGTCTGAAGCCGCGGTGTAGCTATGCGTTCATCCATGCCACCCAGGTATGGAAATCCGGGAGTAAATCCAAGCATATAAATTAAATAATCTGTCCCCGTGTGAATTTTAATAACCTCTTCCGGAGTCAATTTCGCATGTTCAGAGACAAAGTTTAAATCAGGTCCATATTCCCCGCCATATACCACAGGCAATAAAATAACCTGGGGCTCGGGAAGTTTTAATGCACCTAGATTGGCTTCGATTTTTTCAAGTTGAAGGATTAAATCACCATATTTCCAGGCCAAGGGTTCATAAAGCACCAGTAAAGAGCGGTAGGTAGGTATGAGTTCCATTATGCCCGGTAATTCAGCCTGTTCTATAGCTAACATCAAGCTGCGAATTTTTTTGTTGATTTCCTTACTGATAGAATTGCCAAACTCTACCACCACCCCTTTATCCCCAGCAGGGAGAAACCTGGCCTTATCATACATGAAATCACCCCCGCTAATGGTGATTAAGAAGGGGAGGCAAAGCCTCCCTTCTCAGCTTTTATTTAAATAAATCTGTGATGCCTTTTAGAGAAAGAACTCCTGCATATATAGCTACAATAACAACAAGAATTCCGAAAAGCATCAACCAGGTAGGCTGTTTGTATTCCCCTACAATATCTTTCCGTTTGGAAGCGATGAGCATGGTTCCCAAAGTAATGGGAAGAATGAGACCGTTTAAAGCCCCGGCCAGAATCAAGAGCTTAACTGGCTTACCAATGGTTACAAAAATTACCGTGGAAGCTACAATAAAGGCGATAATCCACCACTTGTAATTATTCTCAAAGGTGCTAGCCAGAGAGCGAAGGAAAGATACGGAAGTATAAGCCGCACCCACCACAGAGGTGATAGCTGCAGACCAGAAAACAATACCAAACAATTTATAGCCGATATTTCCTGCAGCTAACTGAAAAGCTGATGCAGGCGGATTGGCCGGATCCAGCTTGTGCCCTGCAGCAACTACCCCCAAAACAGCAAGGAAAAGAACCACCCGCATGACAGATGCAATAATGATACCTGTCACAGAACCCCTGGTAACTTCACGCAAATTTTCAATACCGGTAATACCTGCATCAATAAGGCGATGACCACCGGCAAAAGTAATGTATCCACCCACTGTGCCACCCAATAAGGTGATAATGGGTAAGAGAGGCACTTCAGTTGGAACAAAAGTACGAAGCAAGGCTTCACCTACAGGTGGCCTGGTTATAATGGCTACATAAATGGTTAAAAGAATCATTAGACCGCCTAAAACCTTGGCAAATGTATCCATGGCCTTGCCCATTTCTTTGGATAAAAAGATAAAAATAGCGATCATTGCGGAAATAATGGCCCCCATAGCAGGAGTAATGCCAAACATTACATTCATCCCCATACCGGCGCCTGCAATATTACCGATATTGAAAGCCAACCCACCTAAAGCCACCAGGAAAGCAACAAAATAACCCAAACCCGGCAGTACCTTATTGGCTACATCCTGGCCGCGCATACCCGATATAGCGATTACGCGCCAAACATTCATCTGGGCTCCAATATCCAGAATAACTGAAGCTAAGATAATGAAAGCAAAATTAGCCATGTACTGCTGGGTAAATACAGCCGTCTGGGTCACAAATCCAGGTCCGATGGCTGAAGTAGCCATCAGGAAGGCCGCACCCATGAGCGCCCCTAAACCAGCCTTCCCTGCTGTTCCTGTTTTAGTCTTGATTTCGAAATCTGCCATCAAACTTTCCCCTTTCTTATCTCTATTAGATTATGAAATTAGCCAAGGGGTCAACGGAAACACCGGCTTCTTCCAGTGCTTTCCGAATTTCTTTCACGAAAGCAAGGGCTTCCGGATTATCCCCGTGAACACAAATGCTGTCAGCTTTGATGTCAATATCTTCGCCATTGATAGCTGTGACTTTGCCTTCCGTGACCATCCGAACCACCCTGGGAATAGCCACGGCTTTTTCGTGAATCATGGCTCCAGGCGTACCTCTGGCAACCAAAGTGCCATCGGGGTTATAAGCCCGGTCAGCAAAAACTTCTTCAGCTACTTTCAAGCCTATGTCTTTAGCTGCTCTAACCATCTCCGAATTAGCCAGTGCCAGTAAAATTAGATCCGGGTTTACAGCTTTCACAGCTTCGGCTATGGCTAAAGCCAGCTTGTAATCCCTGGCAGCCATATTATACAAAGCGCCATGGACCTTAACATGCTGCAGGGTCGTACCCATAGTCCGGGCAAAAGCTTCCAGAGCCCCTATCTGATAAATAACATAGTCTTTCACTTCCTCCGGACTCATGGCAAGGTTGCGCCTGCCAAACCCCTGTAAATCAGGATATCCGGGATGCGCTCCAATAGCAGTCCCGTTCTGGACAGCCATTTTTACAGTAGCGGACATAACCCGGGGATCTCCGGCGTGCATACCGCAGGCTATGTTGGCAGAAGTAATGATTTCCAGCAACTCCTTATCCATACCCAGTTTATACACACCAAAACTTTCTCCCAGATCACTGTTTAAATCTACCCTGTACTTCATTTACCCTCCCCCTAAAGACTTTGGCCTTGTGATTAGACCACTAGTCCATTTTGAAAAAAATATATTCTATGTTGAATTATTAAATTCCTTTCCCCAGAAGCAGTTTGGCGATCAGGAGTTTGCTCCCTTTGCCCAATCCCTTGCCGAATATTTACTGCAAGCCGGTGCCGCCTCCGGACTGGTTCGGGCTACAGAAAAAAAGCAGGCCAACATCAGTGATCTGGCCTGGGGGTATAGCTTATTTACTTCATACAATCCCTCAAAATGCGGACAGCTTCCTGTATTTCCGCTTCGTTGACAATCAACGGCGGTACAAACCGGAGCACATTCCCGGCAGTACAGTTTATCAACAGCCCCCGTTCCTGGCATCGGGCCACTACTTCCGCCCCTGGTCCCGGCAACTCCAGACCCAGCATCAGCCCTTTGCCCCGTACCGGGCCCATCTCAGCCAGCAAGGAGCGCAGATACTCTCCTTTGGCCTGAACCTGGGCCAAAAAACCTTCCTCCAGGATGATGTTCAAGGTCGCCAAGGCCGCAGCGCAGACCAGGGGGTTGCCGCCAAAGGTAGAAGCATGATCCCCGGGCTGAAAAGCCGCTGCCACTTCTTCTTTGGCCACAATGGCCCCGATGGGCACCCCGCCCCCCAGCCCTTTGGCTAATGTAAAGATATCTGGCTCGATGCCGAAATGCTCATAGGCAAAAAGTTTACCGGTGCGTCCAATGCCGGTTTGTACCTCATCCAGAATCAGCAGCAGACCATGTTCCCGGCAAAGTTGCGCTACCCCGGACAAATAAGCGGGATCAGGAGTTACTACGCCTCCTTCCCCTTGAATGGGCTCCAGCATGATGGCACAGGTTTGCGGACCAATAGCCTCTGTCAGTGCCTGCAGGTCATTATAAGGAACATGCTTGAAACCAGGCACTAGCGGCTCAAAACCCTTCTGGTATTTGGGCTGGCCGGTGGCTGTTATCGCCGCCAGGGTCCGGCCGTGGAAAGAATTAATAGCTGTGATGATTTCATATTTTTCCGGCCCATAATGCAGTTTGGCATATTTACGGGCCAGCTTGATCGCCCCTTCATTGGCTTCGGCCCCGGAATTGCAGAAAAAGACCTTATCCCCGCAGGAGTTTTCCACCAGGAGCTGGGCCAGCCGAATCTGGGGCTCAATCCAGTAAAGATTGGAGCAGTGGATCAGCTTTTCTGCCTGTTTCTTGAGGGCCTCCACTACTGCCGGGTGACTGTGCCCCAGGGCATTAACGGCAATTCCCGCTAGAAAGTCCAGGTATTCCTTGCCCTCTAGATCCCAAACCCTGGCTCCCTGCCCCTGGGCCAGTACCAGATTGAGCCTTCCATAGGTGTTCATCACATATTGTTTGCCTAAAGCTATCAGCTCGTCGGTTTTGTTCATCTCTCTCCCCCCTCAAGCCGACACCATCGTGCCGATTCCTCCATCTGTGAAGATTTCCAGTAATATGCCGTGCGGGATACGTCCATCGATAATATGGGCCCGTTCCACTCCGGCCCGGATGGCAGCGGCGCAGCATTCCACCTTGGGCAGCATGCCACCCTTGATAATCCCTTCTGCTTGCAGTTCCTCCACCTGGCTCAGGGTTACTTCTGACAGCAAACTGGAACGGTCATTGACATTCCGCAATATGCCGGGCACATCGGTGAGCAAAATAAACTTATCTGCCCGCAGGGCCCCGGCCAGCTGCCCGGCCACATAGTCGGCATTGACGTTATAGCTTTTGCCATCACTATCCACAGCAATAGGGGCGATTACCGGAATATAGCCCTGGCTGATCAAATTCAGCACCAGTTCTGGCTGCACCTGGACCACTTCTCCCACCCGGCCCAGATCTTCGCCCTGAGGCCCTTTTCTGGGTACAGCCCGCAACAGGTTAGCATCCTGGCCCGTTAGGCCCACAGCTTTGCCCCCGTTTTTATTGATCAGGGCCACCAGTTCCTTGTTCAGCTTGCCACCCAGCACCATTTCCACTACTTCCATGGTCTGATCATCAGTAACCCGTTGCCCTCCCACAAACCGGGATTCAACTCCCAGCCTTTGCAACATGGTGGTTATATCCGGTCCGCCCCCGTGAACCAGGACGGGATGCATGCCCACCAGTTTCATCAAAATAATATCCTTGATCAGCGCCTCTTTCAGCTCCTGGTTAACCATGGCATGGCCTCCGTATTTGATAACCAGGATTTTGCCATGGAACTTCTGGATATAAGGCAAGGCTTCCACCAGCACAGCTGCTTTATCGATAATATTGAACATCCCGCTCCCCCCTTAGGTCCGATAATCAGCATTGATCCTGACATAATCATAGGTTAAGTCACAGCCCCAGGCGGTGGCCCTTTCTCTCCCCTGCGCCAGATCTACTGCGATGGTCACTTCTTTTTCTGCCAGCAGAGCCCGGGCTTCCTCTTCCGCAAAAGGCACCGGTGCACCTTCCTGGAATACCAGTAAACTCTTTTCCCCGGCCCGGAAACTAATGGAAACTGCCTGGGGGTCAAATTCCGCACCGGAATAACCCAGAGCGGCCATAATCCGTCCCCAGTTGGCATCAGCGCCGAAGATAGCGCTTTTCACCAGACTGGAACCGGCAATCGTTCTGGCCGCCAGCCGGGCTGCCGCCAGGGAAATTGCCCCTGTTACCTCAACAGTCAGCAATCTGGTAGCCCCTTCCCCATCGCGGGCAATAGCGATGGCCAGGCGGCGACAAACTTCCGTTACTGCCAGAGTCAGCTCTTCCCAGCCCGGCTGCCCCGGGGCCAGGGCCGACTCAGGCCCGGCCAGGCCATTGGCCAGGGCAACTACCATGTCATTGGTACTGGTATCGCCATCGACGGTAACCATATTGAAGGTCTGGTCCACCGCTTCCTTGAGCAAAGCTTGCCAGGCTGCCCCATCCACCCGGGCATCAGTGGTGATAAAGGCCAGCATGGTTGCCATATTGGGATGAATCATCCCCGACCCTTTGGCAATCCCCCCTACACGCACCGGTTGACCGGCAATTTCTATTTCCACTGCCGTTTCCTTGGCAAAGGTATCAGTGGTCATAATAGCTGCAGCAGCGTCACCACTGCCCTCCGGGTTGAGTTGAGCCCAGGCCCGGGTGATCCCGCTTTCAACTACATCCATGGGTAAAGGCACCCCGATTACTCCAGTAGAGGCTACAATCACCTCTTCAGCAGTTATTTCCCCACCACTCAGAGCCGCTACCTGAGTTGCCATCGCTCTAGCATCCGCCAGGCCCTGTTCCCCGGTACAGGCATTGGCATTACCGCTGTTGGCCACAATGGCCCGCGCCTGGCCACGGTTAACCACTTCCTTTGACCACAGGACAGGTGCCGCCTGCACTTTATTGGTGGTGAACACCCCGGCTACTATAGCCGGGGCCTGACTGATGATCACTGCCACATCTTTTTTGTCACTATCCCGCTTTTTTATCCCTGCCGCTACCCCGGCCGCCTGATAGCCCCGGGGCGCGCATACTCCTCCTGGACAATCCCGCATTTTCCTTTCCCCTTTCTATGGCCACAACCCTGTTTCTTCTAAGCCCATGGTTTCCGGCAAACCAAACAGGATATTCATATTTTGCACTGCCTGCCCGCTGGCCCCTTTGACCAGATTGTCAATGGCAGAGACCAGAATTAAACGACCGGTGCGGGCATCTTTTTTCAAACCAATAAAGGTCCGATTGCTTCCCGCACACCACTTGGTCTGGGGATACTGACCTGCCTCCAGTACCTTAACAAAAGGTTCTCCCCGGTAAAAGTCCCGGTAGATAGCCCTGATCTCTTCTTCCTCCAGATTCTGTCGTAACTTAGCATAGACAGTGCTCAAAATCCCCCGTGTCATGGGTACTAGATGGGGAGTAAAAGTGATGGTCAGGGGTTTTCCCGCCAGGACCGCCAGTTCCTGCTCGATTTCCGCCGTATGCCGGTGCTGCCCGACATTATAGGCTTTAAAGTTTTCGTTAACTTCACTGAAGTGCACTCCCAGGCTCACACCCCGGCCAGCCCCGGATACGCCGGACTTGCTATCGGCGATTATGGTATCGAGATGGAGCAGACCATGTTTCAGTGCCGGTGCCAGGGCCAGCAAAATGCTGGTGGGATAACAGCCGGGATTGGCCACCAGCCGGGCAGCCGCTATCTGCTCCCGTTTCAGTTCCGGCAAGCCATAGACTGCTTCAGCCAGCAACTGCGGGTATGAATGTTCCAGCCCATACCAGGTTTGATAGGCCACGGCATCTTTTAAGCGAAAGTCTGCACCTAAATCAATCACCTTCACCCCGGCTGACAGCAAACGGGCGGCAATGGGCATGGAAACCCCATGGGGCAGGGCCAAAAAAGCCACGTCCACCTCAGTTAGTTTGTCCTGTCCCTGCTCGATCAGTACCGGTAGCTCTAAGGGTGAAAGCTGAGGAAACACCTGGGCAATTTCCTGACCTGCATAACTTTGACTGGTTAAAACCTCTATTTTTACCTCCGGGTGACCCTGAAGGATTCTGATCAGTTCTGCGCCAGTATAACCGGTGGCACCAACAATACCAACTTTTATCACACCGATCCCCCCTGTATAACATGTTATAATTATACATCATTTCTGCATAATAATGCAAGAAAAAAAGACTCCGGTTATTGCCGGAGCCATTTCCGCAATAATGCTATACCATCTTTTGCCTGCTGGCAAAAACTGTCCAGGCAATCCCCAGCAATAACAAGCCCAGCCATATCCCCTGTTCAAGGGAAGGAACCTCATGTAAAAACAGAGCCGCTAACAGAGTAGCTCCCACCGGTTCACTCAGGGCGGTAAGGGAAATCAGTCCTGCTGGCAAAAATTTTAGCGCCCACATCAAAAGGCTATGTCCTAGCAGGGTAGGAAAAAGAGCCAGCGCCAGGAACGCCAGCCAGTCCTGCCCGGAATAGCCGGTAAAGGAATAAGGGGAAAAGAGAATGGCCAGAGCCAGAAACAGGGCACAGGCACTATAAACTAAAAAGCTGTAATTCAGTGCTGTCAGGTACTGGCGACATTTCCTCCCGATCAAAAAATAAGCTGATACCATAACCGCTGAAAACAAAGCCAGCATTTCCCCCCGTAAATCCCCGCCAGTTCCTTGCATCTGCTGCCAGCTCAAACCGGCAGTAGCCAGAATAGCCAAAAAGATGCCAGACCAGCTCCCGGACGGTAATCTCTCCCCCAGCCAGAGTCGACTCCCCAGGAGAACAAAAATCGGATGGGTAGCCACCAGTACCGTAGCCATTGCCACCGAGGTATATTTAAATGATTGCAACCAGGTACTCCAGTGCAGGGCTAAAAAAATTCCGGCCAGTACCGGCCAAAACCAAAACTTTGGTTTTATCTCTCCGTTATGCTCCCGCCAGTGCCTTACCATCAGCGGCAGATAAAGTATTACAGCAAAAAAGACCCGATAAAAAGCGATAACCAGGCCATGGGCCGTTGCCAATTTAGCCCAGAGCCCGGCTGACGATATAGCCAGAGTAGCGATAATCAAACCTGCTAACGCCATAACTCCTCCCCATTTCTTATCTCTTTCTCAGTATCTAGCAACTGACTCAAAGTAACAAAGCGATAGCCCTGGGCCCGCAGTCTGGTGATAATGAGCGGCAAAGCCTGCACCGTTTTGATTCGGTTCAGACGGCCATCATGCCCCAGGATAATCGCCCCGGGATAAACTTTAGCCACTACCCGGTCTGCCATTGCCTCAGGTGTTCTGGTCGTGTGATTTTCAATGCCCACTGTCCAGAGAACAATCCTCAGTCCTCTGAGCTCACAGGCTTCGATCAGCCGCCAGTCAAAGCGGCCCCGGGGCGGCCGAAAGTAGTCCGGCACTTTACCGGTGATACGCTCCAGCAGAGAATTGGTCATATCTATTTCCAGAGCAATTTGTTGCTCATTCATCGCCACCATATCCTGATGGCTAAAAGTATGGTTGGCTATCTCATGTCCTTCAGCTATTTCCCGTTCCAGCAGGTCCCGGTGATCCTGTGCCGCCTGACCAATGACAAAAAAAGTAGCAGGAACGCGATATTGCTGAAGGATGTCCAGTATTTGCGGAGTAAAACGGGGATCAGGACCATCATCAAAGGTCAGAGCAACCAGCTTCTCCCCCTGGGTATGGGCAGAAATCACTATCCTTCCCAGCAGATGGGCACTGGCCATAGCCTGCATCAGCTGGGGTTGCAAGACCCGCCAGACCAGGTAAACCAGCAAAAAAGTTAAAACCATCCAGTAGTGTCTTTTCATGGCTATCTCCGCCCTTCTGGTTATCCGTCTATATTAATTATAGCCTTGCTAGTACTGGCTGGCCATTGTTTTTTGCTGGAATGTCGAATTACCTGGTTTTACGGGTGTCTTCAAAGTATGGCAGGGGAATGTACTGTACAGAAGGACGACGCTGAGGCGGTTGAGGATAGTACTCCATCAGTTCATAAATTTCCCGGGGCATGGCCGTGGAAACTGGTAACCCCAGTTCCCGTAACTGTTCATAAGAAATAGGATAATCATGAGTCCAGCGACCTTCACTGAAAATTTTCGCTAGTTCCGCTGCCCGCTCAGGCTGAAACTTATCGGCCAGAATTTCCTTGAGCTTGGTCTCCACCTGATTCATTGCCTTTCTGGCAATATCGGCCAGAATTAGGGTCTCGTCTTTACAATGTTCCTTCCCTTTTTCCTCTACTACCTTAATAACAGAGGCAGCCGGGTACTGACCGATCTGGGGATCCACCGGGCCCAGGACCGCATTTTCATCCATCACGATTTCGTCTGCCGATAATGCCAGCATCGTCCCCCCTGACATGGCATAATGGGGTATAAATACTGTTACTTTGGCTTTGTGCCTGCTTAAAGCTGAAGCAATTTGCTCTGAGGCCAGTACTAAGCCCCCTGGTGTGTGCAGAACCAGGTCTATGGGCATATCTTCGGGTGTAAGCCGGATCGCCCGCAAAACTTGCTCTGAGTCCTCAATATTGATAAAACGTGAAATCGGTATGCCCAGCAGGTTAATGGATTCCTGACGATGAATAAGGGTGATCAAACGAGAACCCCTTTTTAACTCAATTTCCCGCATTAAACGCACACGCTGCAACTCCAGGCGCCGCTGATTGAACATGGGCACCAGTGCCATAATCATAAAAACCAGCCAGAGCAAATTAAGGATAGTAGCCATCTTTTCCCTCCTCTGCAGTAGAAAAGGGGGCGCACCCCTAGCGAACCGCCCGGAGCCGCTGCACCCCCAGGGCCTGTGCAGCCAGTTGAGGCCGCCGCTGGGCATGAACCAGCCGCATTTGCGACCGCCGCTGCCGCGCCTCATATTCTGCCACCAGCGCCCGCTGACCAAGTTCAATCAGCCGTTTAACCATGGTACCGCCGATTTTCCCTACCTGTCTGGTAGTCAGGTCCCCGTTATCCTCCTCATTCAGAGGAATTCCCAACTCCTGAGCCACTTCAAACTTCAATTGTTTGAGGGCCGCTTCGGTAACCGGGTCCTTGCGCTTTCGGCGTGCCATTTAACCAGCCTCCTTTCGGAACTTGGTCAATTTTATTATGAGCAGGAACCCCGGTTTTCAAACTCACTACGAATCTGTTTTTGCAAGGCAGGCTTGTTTAAGATTTCCAGTGCTGTTAAAGCCATTGCCTGTGCGCCCAGCAGCAATCCATTTAAGCCCCCCGGTCCACCCGCCGCCTGAGCAAATTCCTGGGTATGAGCTGTTAGCCCCAGTGACCCTATGGCTACATAGGGATGAATAGCCGGTACTACCTGGCTGACATTGCCCATATCCAGGGAACCCATGCCTTCCCGTCCTGAACGTATCTGTTCCACTCCCAGATAGCGTAACTTTTGCTCAAAAATACGGGCCATGGTCTGATTAGTACACATCTCATCATAGGATAATTCAAAATTATGCCATTCCACCTTGCAGCCAGTAGCCAGGGCTGCTCCCCGGGCGCAGTTATGTACCTTCTCCACCAGGGTATTGAGGTAGTTTCTCTGTTTGGCTCGAATATAAAACCGCGCCACTGCCCGTTCCGGAACAATATTGGGAGCTATGCCCCCTTCTGTGATAATGCCATTGATCCTTACCCCATCGGGTAAATAGGGACGCAGTGCATTAATATTATTGAATAGTTGAATAACCCCTTCCAGGGCACTGATTCCTTCCTGGGGACTGGCCGCAGCATGGGCTGGTTTGCCGTAAAAAACATACTCAATCGCATCCATCGCCGTTGATGTAACCTGGGCACAAAAATGGTCAGCCGGATGAATCATCATAGCAAAATCCACGGCCTGAAAATAACCCTTCTGTACCAGAATCACCTTTCCGCCCCCGGTTTCTTCCGCCGGTGTACCTATTACTGCGATCCGTCCCGACCACTCTGACCGAAAGCGGGCCAGAGCAAGACCTGCTGCTACTGCTGCTACCCCGATTATATTATGGCCACAGGCATGGCCCAGTTCCGGCAAAGCATCATATTCCGCCAGCAAAGCCAGGGTTGGCCCGGTCCCCTTGCCCTGGCATTCGGCCCAAAAGGCGGTTTCCATCTCACCTATGCCTTTTTGTACGGTAAAGCCACCAGCAGCCAATGCCTCAGTTAACAATTTACAGGCAAAGTACTCCTGGTAGCCCAGTTCTGGATGGCGGTGAATAGCCAGGCTTAAATCCTGCCAGGTACTAAGATTTTCCTGCAACCATGTACAAATTCTTTCCCCGGTATCCTTTAGCAATTATTTTTCACTCCTCGCAAAGCTACTAACAAAGTTAAGGGCCCAACGGCAGTAGTTAGCTGCACCACCAGATAGGTTAAGCCCACCAAATTGATTTTGGCCTGTTCTCCTACCAGCACGACAGGGGTACTGATATCAGTAGTATAACCTGCCCTTTCCAGTTCCCGGGTGGCTATGCCGGAAATCACATTTCCCATTTCTGCCACCGCACTATACACTATTTCATTAAATTCACCTATAGGCTCCCCCAGCATCAGGCTGGCCAGCTGGCAAGCCTGATGCTGGTCCAGACCATAAAAAATCAGGCCTTCTACATCTCCGGTCATGGCAATATTGACCTTAACTTCCCTGCTTGTTAAGAGATGATTGTCCAGACTAAGCTGGCCTATCTGTACATCACTGCCTATTTCCTGTTGCAAAACCTCTCTGGCAGCTATAATAAAAGGATTAATCAACTCCGCTTGCAAGTCTCTCCCGTCCTTTCAGGCAAACTACTGGCTATTTCGACACTGCCGCCCCTCTTTCCTGCTGCTCAGGGCAAGTTACCTAAATAAACATATTTTAAATAGCGCGAGGCGATAGCTTGCGCCTCATACATTCTCTCCAACGGAGTGGGTGGTGCTGTTAAACTGCGCCGGGGAAAATAGCGGGATAGATGAAGTGGGATTTTAGAAGATAGATCTGCCAGCCTTCTTGCCAGCGCCTCGATCTGCTCCGGGCTGTCGTTTTCATCAGTAACCAAAAGACAGGTTATTTCCACATGAACCCCCGCCTCTACCGCCAGTTCTACTGCACGCCACACCGGTTCCGGGCGGGCTTTACACAGCTTACGGTAGAACTCTTTCTCTCCTTTAATATCAATGTTAGCTGCATCCAGCCAGGGCAACAGCTCCCGCCAGGGAGCTTCATTGATATAGCCATTGCTGACCAGCACATTTGCCAATCCTTTCCCCCGGGCCAATTTGGCCGTAGCCAGGACAAACTCAAACCACATCAAGGGCTCGGAATAGGTATAAGCCAGACCAATATTCCCGACTGGCCGGTAGTTTTCTGCCAGGGCCACCAGTTCTTCCGGACTGATTTCCTCCCTGCCTCCCCTGCCGCTTACCAGTTCCCAGTTCTGGCAAAAGGCGCAATCCAGGTTACAGCCCGTTGTTCCTACTGACAAAATCATGCTACCCGGTTTAAAGCGAAAAAGGGGTTTTTTCTCGACAGGGTCCAGGGCCAGGGCCCCAATTTGTCCATAATTGAGGGCATAAAGCTTGCCTCCTCTGTTCTCTCTCACTCCGCATCTACCTTTTTGTCCATCTGCCACAAGACAGTAATGAGGACATAACTGGCAGCGGATTTTTTCCCCTTCCCTCTGCCAGTACTGAGCCTCTTTCATACTATATCCCTCCACTACAGGTAGCGGGTTACAGTAAAGCGCCAGATCTCTACATCCTGATCCATCGGGTTAATGCCTGCTTTTTGCTTGGCAATCCGCAGCTGTTCTTCTACTGTGTCCACCCCTGGCAAATCAGGCAAAAGCAGGCCGCTACTTCGGCCTTTGCGAACTATCACACCATACTGGCGGGGATCCAGATCGGCCAGGGAATTAACCCGTTCTGCCGGGTTAAGAATATCTACGGAATATAGCAATTGACTCAATTCCTCTTCCTCTACCGGCCAGAACCGGGGGTCCCTGGTTCCTGCCGCAATGGCATTATGAATAATCTCCTCGGCAATAGTAGGCTGGGTAGGCTCGGTTGTGCCAATGCAGCCACGCAGCTGTCCATGTTTCTTTATGGAAACAAACACACCAGCAGCCTTTTCCAGTTCTGGAGGCAAATCTTTGGGTTTGTCCAGAATCTCTCCATTTCTCAGATAGTATTCCAGAGAACGGCGAGCCAGCTTTACCGGATAGCTTTCCCGGGCCCGACGGGCAGCAATTTCCTCTTCCCTGCGGTCAATCAATTTTTCCTGCAGTTCCCGCTCCGGATTGGGTCCCTGAGGCTTAAAACCACAGACTAGATATCCTACTCCAAAGGGGCCTTCATAGCTGAAAATCTCACACTGAGCATCCAGGCCATCCAGCGCTCCCAAAGCCATAATTAAGGGCCGCAAGCCACACTCCCCTGCCTTTTCCACCAGCTCTTCAGGCAAACGCAGAATTTCCTCAATTTGTAATAACTCCAGATTCTCTTTAATGCGCCGGTCAAATTCTTTGCCCTCAGGGGCAAAGCCAGAAGGAGCATCTGGTGTCAGTCGATGGGATAAATCCCCACTGGCAATTACCGCAACCCTGCGGCCCAGCAATCCTGCTGCCCGTTGCACCGCCAGCCCAAAGGCGTACAGTTCCTCTACCGCCAGTAGACCCATGTTAACTGAAACCAGAGCGCAGTCCAGCCCCGCTTCCTGCAAGTACCACAGAGGAACGATTGCACCGTGGTCCAGTTCCCATTTAGCACCTAGCCGCTGCATTTCCTCCCGGTCCAGAGAAACGACATTCACCTGCTCCCGGTATGCCATCAGGCCAATAGCCTCCAGTAAATTCAAATCTACCGGCCAGTCTGCCTTGACTTGCGGAGCACCAAAATCCGCCAGATTTCCCTGTACTCTTTCCCCCTTGCGGATAGTAATAGCATCACTGAAAACTGTCCCATGGGGGGAAATGAGTACAATCGCATCCGGTTCAGCCCTACGCACCTCATCAGCCCATTTTTTCATACCTGTTACGGTAGCCTCTACTTTAGTCAGCTCTTCCTTACCTATGGCCGGAATGATAATAGGGGGATGAGGGCTGAGCCCAACATAAACAATATTGTTCAACTTTATTCACCTCTGTACCTCAGTCTGGTTAATTTTAGTATAATATTGCAAAATGCCACAGTAAATAGCCCAGGCTACTTTATTCTGGTAATCCGGGTCCATCATTAGTTTTTCCTCTTGCGGATTGGATATAAAGCCAATTTCCACGGTAACTGATGGCATTGATGACACCCGGTTGGTGAAAATATCAGCAGTTTTTGCCACCCGTCGGGTACCGGTTATTCGTTGCAGTTCACTCTGAATTGCTTCTGCCAGCTGTTTGCTCCTGGCATCCCCCCCTTGATAGAAGGTCTGGGCCCCATACCATTTTTCTGAAGGAAAGGCATTAACATGAATACTGAGGAGCAGATCTGCTTTTGCGGATTCAGCAATTTCGACCCTTTTCTTTAAATCCAGCTGTTTTCTCAAGCTGAGAGAATCCACATCCTCAGGGGCCAGGTCATAATCACCGTTTCTGGTCATCAGGACTCCTGCCCCGGACTGAGCCAGCGCCAGTGCCAGTCGCTGACTCACCGCCAGGGTTATCTCCTTTTCAACCCCGCCATTTTTCCCTTTGGCTCCGGGGTCATACCCGCCATGGCCTGGGTCCAGTATTATCATTTTTCCAGCCAGTAATGGCGCCATAACCAGTATTTCCTCTTGCCTATTTTTCTCCCCTAGATACAGCCCCATACCAGTGGCTATCAACAGAAGTGCCAGTACACTCACCAGTGAACGCCAGCGAAAATAGATTACCCGCATTTGTTCCCACCTCCCCCTCAAACATTATGCCCGTGGAAGAAAAAATAAAACCGCTCAGCTGGCTGAGCTGAGCGAAGTACTTTTAAACTATTATTGCTTAAATTATTTTTTTAAGTGCACACCAGGATCCCGAAAAAAAAAATAACTTCACATATTTTTTTCTCTTTTACTGGAATAAACTCTTTATGATCTGCCGTTACCACAGGAGCATTTATGCGTTTTGCTAACGCAATTGCGAAGCAATCAGGAATAGAGATTTTTTTTATATTTATTTTTACATCCGCAGCAGTCTTCCATAGTTGCGTTTCCATATTTTCGATAACCTCTACTACAGATTTAATATCCTCAATTGCATTACTTGCAATTTCTTCTTTACCTGTAACTCGTAGAAAGTCTCGTGATATACTTCATAAGCATTAATCGCATGTAAATAGCAGCAATCTTCATTTTTAATAATCTCACTAATCATGTCTGCACCAGGTTCGTCACGTAGCCAGGCAATAATGGCACAAGCATCAAAAACAACCGCCATCCGTATCCCCTTCTTTTTCTATTTCCTCCCACTTACTTCTGATAAATTCCTCGCTACTAGTCGGTACAAAAGCATATTTTCCTTGAATTGCTTTTATCTTTGCACAGCGAAGTTCTCTCCATGTTTGAACTTCATAAGGAAGTTGCACCGATCGTGATGCAGATGTTTTTTTTATTATACCATCTTTTACAAACTTATGAACACAATTAAATTTATTATATTCAATGCTAGAATGGCTAGTTGTCAAAATAATTGACGTAGCAATTGCGGCCGCCCCACACACAAACGCATTAGACATACTCTTTCTCACTCCCTAAATTGCGCAAGAACACTATTTAGCTCTGTGAAACCTCGTTCGATAATTTCATTAAGTATTGATTTATCGGAAAAATAATTTTCAATTTCATTGAATGCATACCTGTCATTAAAATCACAAATTACTTCAATACCACGCTTCAGCGCACCTTTATTCGAAAGGCGTATAACTTCCTGATGGTCATTGTGTTCCCATGTGCGAAAATTACGTACAATTATGTTACTATAAAAGCGATTATCTACTATTTTGGTATTTTTAACTTCTATATCGCTTGTATTATCAGATAACTCTTTCAAAAAAGTATTTGCTATCTGTTTTAAAACAACCTTATCACTTATAGTGTCTATGTTAATTTGGGCTCTATTCGTAATACCGCAAAAATAAGGTTTAATATCTCCAATTAAGTCAAGTAAGTTAAAAATTAAAGAACTGCGTTCCATAAAATATTTTTTACCTAATTCCATATTTTCTTGCCAGTCCGGGGAATAGAATGCAGTCAGTTGAATGTTTACCTGCGAAACAATCAATTGGCTATAACCATGATGCGAGCTGAATATTATTCGTGGCATTTCCGGGTCAATTTCATCAGGAACTGGTAAGATCTCAGGTTGCAAATATAAATTTTTTAGTCTATCCTCTAATTCGTACGCTTTTCTACGAATGTGGGCCTGACGGGGAAATACAACACTAAAACTCGTATTAATCAATTTATTTTTCACTTCACGGACCCCCAAAAATATTATTTTCCTCATGACACACATTTGCATTATACTCTTACAAGTATTATGTACAATCTTTTATTGCAATGCAATATCCTACGTAAACTTATGTACTTTCTAAAAAATCCCTGCGCCTAACCCGGAAAAACAGGTAGTCGCAGGGATTAGATTCAGACAATATGAAATTAACGCTTGGAGTATTGAGGAGCTTTGCGGGCCTTTTTCAAGCCATACTTGCGGCGCTCCTTCATGCGCGGGTCACGAGTGAGGAAACCAGCCCGCTTCAAAGCAGGCCGCAATTCTTCATCTGCTTTAGTCAGAGCACGAGCGATGCCATGACGCACAGCGCCAGCCTGGCCGGAAATCCCACCACCATGAACTTTAACCAGGACATCAAATTTGCCCAGAGTATTGGTGATTTCCAGAGGCTGCTTTACGATCATTTCCAGAGTCTTTTTCCCGAAATATTCACCCAGTTCCCGGTTATTAACCAGAATCCTGCCAGTGCCACCGGGAATCAGACGTACACGAGCAACGGCATTTTTCCGTCTTCCGGTACCCCAGTATTGAACTACTTGAGCCACTATTACTACCTCCTTCCTCTGTTACTCTTGACCTACCCACAGCTCAGGCTGTTGAGCCTGGTGGGGATGTTGACTGCCCCGATAGACGCGGAGCTTTTTCAACATTTTGTCACCCAGCCGGTTATGGGGCAGCATGCCTTTGACAGCCAGCTGCACAGCCAGTTCCGGTCTGGTCTGTAACAGAGTCCGGTAGTCAGTGGACTTAAATCCGCCCGGGTAACCGGAGTGACGCTGCCATTTTTTCTGATCCAGTTTTTTCCCGGTCAGGACTACCTTTTCGGCATTGATGATGATCACATGGTCACCGGTATCCACATGGGGAGTGTAAATGGGTTTATGCTTGCCCCGCAGCAACCTGGCAGCTTCAGAAGCCAGGCGGCCCAGGGGTTTTCCTGTCGCATCCAAGATGTACCACTTGCGCTGCACCTCTTGGGGTTTGGCCATATAGGTGGTCATGTTTTTCCCTCCTTGCATCCTGACAGAACTGCAAATCGTGGTATAAAAACCCTCCGGGGCAGGGGTATTCCATACCATGTCATAAAATCATTGTAATATGCAGAAGTTGTCATGTCAATAGTTAACTTCCAGTAAACACAGCCCCTGGGGGGGCGCCGTGGGCCCGGCCTGGTTACGGTCCCGGCTGGCAATGATTTGGGTAATAACCTCCGGGTTCAGTTTTCCTTTGCCAATTTCCACCAGAGTACCAGCAATGATGCGTACCATATTGTACAGAAAACCATTGCCGTTAATGGTGATAGTGAGTAAAGGACCATCCTGAGCCACTGCTACTTGATTAATCGTCCTAATCGTTGTCTTGCTGGTAGCTCCTGCTGCCCGAAAAGCGGCAAAATCATGGGTGCCGAGCAAAAGGCGAGCTGCCTCAGCCATCGCCTGGCTATCCAGCAAAACAGGAACATACCAGCTATAACGATGCCAGAAAGCTGAAGGTATCCGACTATTATAGATGGTATAACGGTAGGTTTTGTTTTTGGCCCAGAACTGGGCATGAAAAGCCGGTTCCACTTCCTCTGCCTGCTTGATAACAATATCAGGCGGCAACCCGCCAGAATTAAGAGCCAGAGGCACTTTATCCACGGGTATCGGCCAGCTGGTATGGAAGTTAACCACCTGGCCCCGGGCATGGACACCGGCATCAGTTCGGCTGGCGCCAATTACCGTGATGGCTTCACCAGTCCAGCGCTGTAATACTCTTTCCAGCTCACCCTGAATAGTAGGTAGCCCCACTGTTGCCTGACTTTGAAAGCCATGATAATTAGTGCCATCATATTCCAAGATCAATTTGAGGTTGCGCATAATTTAGCCCCTCAATTCATCAAAACAAGAAGTCAGGAGAGCAGCTGCCAGCGGCTGTTACCCATCCTGACCCTTGCTAACATACTTAGACCAGCTCGAGTATTACAACCTCAGCAGCATCACCGCGGCGATTGCCAACTTTTACAATGCGGGTATAGCCGCCCTGGCGCTCGGCATATTTGGGTCCAATTTCATCAAACAGCTTTTTTACTACGGTTTCATCCAGGATATATGCCAAAGCCTGACGGCGGGCTGCCAGGTCTCCCCGCTTGGCCAGGGTAACCATTTTTTCGGCAATGCTCCGTACTTCCTTGGCCTTAGGAGCAGTAGTCTCGATGCGCTCTTCCTTAAACAAGGAGGTTACCATGTTCCGTAACAGAGCACGCCGGTGGCCACTGTTCCGACCCAGCTTTCTGTATGCCATTTAAGTTTCCCTCCTCAGTCTACTCTTCGGATTTCTTCAAGGACAGGCCCAGTTCTTGCAACTTGTTAATGACCTCTTCCAAGGACTTTTTGCCCAGGTTGCGTACCTTCATCATATCTTCTTCGGTCCGGTTTACCAGTTCTTCAACGGTATTGATACCGGCCCGCTTCAGACAGTTATAGGAACGCACCGAAAGGTCCAGTTCCTCGATAGTCATTTCCAGAATCCGATCCTTGGCTTCTTCTTCCTTCTCGACCATGATCTTGACATCACCAATGGCATCTGTCAGACCAACGAAAAGGGAAAGATGCTCGGACAGAATTTTAGCGGCCCAGCTGAGGGCAGCATCGGGACGAATACTGCCATCAGTCCAAATTTCCATGGTCAGCTTATCATAGTCAGTAATCTGTCCGACCCGGGTGTTTTCAATCGCATATTTCACCCGCCGTACGGGAGTAAAGGCTGAGTCAACGGGAATAACCCCAATTTCATGGTCCGGCTTTTTGTTGCGGTCTGCAGAAACATAACCGCGGCCTTTAGCCACAGTGATTTCCATATAGATACGACCGTGATCTAAGGTAGCTATATGCAGATCGGGATTCAAAATCTCCACATCTGCATCAGCTTTGATGTCTCCGGCCTTGACTTCGCCCTCTCCTTCAGCTTCAAGGATCAGAACCTTTTCCTCATCGGTATGCATTTTTAAACTGAGGCCTTTTAAGTTGAGGATGATATCAGTAACATCCTCAACTACACCGGGAATAGTTGAAAACTCGTGCAGTACCCCTTCAATCCGGACCGAGGTTACCGCCGCCCCCGGTAAGGAAGACAACAGCACCCGCCGCAGGGAGTTGCCCAGGGTTACGCCATAACCCCGCTCCAGCGGCTCGACAACGAATTTGCCATAGGTGTTGTCCTCAGCCAGTTCCACACATTCAATGGTGGGTTTTTCGATTTCCAGCATCCTATTTGTACCCTCCTTCTCGAGAATTCAGACCACCAGAGGGTTAGAACCAACCATTATCTGGAGTACAACTCGACGATCAGGTGCTCTTGAACAGGTACGTCGATGTCTTCTCGAGCAGGAAGAGCAACCACTTTACCGCTTAAAGTATTGAGATCCCGCTCCAGCCATGCCGGTACACCCCGGTTAGGAGCCAGCTCGATTAATTCCTTGAACCGCGGGGACTCTGTACTCTTTTCATTGATGGCAATCACATCCCCGACTTTTACCTGGAAGGAGGGGATGTTTACCCGACGACCGTTAACAGTGAAATGTCCATGCCGTACCAACTGCCGGGCTTCGTTCCGGGAGGAAGCAAAACCCAGACGATAGACTACGTTGTCCAGGCGCCGCTCCAGCAGCCGCAGCAGGTTTTCACCGGTAATGCCAGGCATCCGGTCTGCCTTTTCGAAATAGTTGCGGAACTGGGTTTCCAGCAAACCATAAATCCGCTTGGCCCGCTGCTTTTCCCGCAACTGCACACCGTATTCAGACAACTTTTTCCGAGCCTGACCATGCTGACCAGGGGCATAGCTCCGGCGGTCAATTGCACACTTACCAGTATAGCAGCGTTCGCCTTTCAGGTAGAGCTTGATACCTTCCCGACGGCACAGACGACAGCTGGGACCAGTATATCTTGCCATGTTTCAACAGCACCTCCTAAACACGACGCCGCTTGGGCGGGCGGCAACCGTTGTGGGGAATGGGAGTTACATCCTTAATCAGGCTAACTTCCAGACCAGCAGCTTGCAGTGCCCGAATCGCTGCTTCCCGACCGGCTCCCGGTCCTTTAACATAAACTTCGATTTCCTTCATGCCATGTTCGATCGCTTCCCGGGCGGCATTTTCCGCAGCCAGCTGAGCGGCAAAGGGTGTGCTCTTGCGGGAGCCCTTAAAGCCACTGGTTCCGGCAGAAGCCCAGGAAATAGTGTTACCTTGCCGGTCTGTAATGGTAACGATGGTGTTATTGAAGGTAGACTGGATGTGGGCTACGCCCTTGTCTACATTTTTCCGTTCCCGCTTCTTGGTTCTTTGCGGTCTCCGAGCCATGCTTAAATTCCCCCCTTATTACTTCTTCTTGCCGGCTACCGTCTTCCGCGGACCTTTGCGGGTCCGGGCATTGGTCTTAGTCCGCTGACCACGGACAGGCAGCCCACGACGATGACGAATGCCCCGATAGCAGCCAATTTCAATCAGACGCTTGATGTTAAGAGCGATTTCCCGCCGCAGATCACCCTCAACTTTATAGTTCTTATCAATAACTTCCCGCAGACGAGCAACTTCATCTTCAGTCAGATCCCGCACCCTTGTGTCGGGGTTAATTCCGGTTTCGGCCAGAATCTTCTTGGAAGTGGGAAGACCAATACCAAAAATATAGGTCAGAGCCACTTCTACCCGCTTTTCCCGGGGCAGGTCTACACCAGCAATACGGGCCATAGTTCGCTACACCTCCTATGTCCTTAACCTTGCTTCTGTTTGTGTTTGGGATTTTCGCATATCACCATAACAGCGCCCTTGCGCTTGATAATTTTACATTTTTCGCAGATAGGTTTTACAGATGGTCTAACCTTCACGGCAATTCCTCCTTTTGTCCCGGGTTACTTATACCGATATACAATCCGGCCTCTGGTCAGGTCATAAGGAGATAATTCCACAGTGACCCGGTCCCCGGGCAGGATCCGGATGAAATTCATACGGATTTTGCCGGACACATGGGCCAGCACCCGGTGTCCATTATCCAGTTCCACGGTAAACATGGCATTAGGTAGGGGCTCAATTACAGTGCCCTCTACCTCGATGACATCTGATTTGGCCATAGGTCTTTACCCTCCTTGTGTCCCACAAATCATTGCTCAGGTATTGCTCCCAGGTCCTTCAAAGCCTTGCGGACTTCATGGTTGAAGATGCGCACGCCGGCCAGCTTTTTTCTGGCAATCTCCTCGGCAATAGCAGGCATGGCTTTCAAGTGTTTAATATTCTTTTTCTTTGGAGATTCCACTTTGCGCAGATCCCCATCTACCACCGCCACCATGGTATCAGACAGATAATCCCATACCAGGAAGGGGCGGCCTTGATCCCGGCCAGCCCTGGAGTAAACCAGCTGACCGATTTGCAATTCCTTCTCAGCCATGGATTGCACCTCCATGCCACAAGGCACCTAAACCTTAGTCAATATTTCCGGGCCATCGGCTGTGATGGCGATGGTGTGTTCGAAATGAGCCGACAGCGAACCATCCAGGGTCACCACTGTCCACCCATCCGCCAGTGTCTTGACATGATACTCACCCATATTGACCATCGGCTCAATCGCGAGAGTCATCCCTGGCAGCAACCTGTGGCCTCGCCCTGGCGGACCGAAATTGGGCACCTGGGGTTCTTCATGCATTGCAGTACCTATGCCATGGCCAACATAGTCCCGAACCACGGAAAATCCGTGGCTTTCTACATATTTTTGTACTGCGTGGGAAATATCTGAAATCCGGTTGCCGACTTTCGCCTGACTGATGCCCTGGTAGAGGGATTCTTCTGTAACTGCCAGCAGCCGCCTGGCATCAGCAGAAATGTCACCTACCGGAAAAGTCCTGGCACTGTCACCATAAAATCCATTAAGTACCGCACCCACATCAATACTAATAATATCACCATTTTCCAGTTTTCTTAAACCGGGAATGCCGTGGACAACTTCTTCATTGACTGAAGCGCAGATTGTGGCCGGATAGCCGTGATAACCTTTGAAAGCGGGTACTGCCCCCAGCTTTCGGATCACATTTTCAGCTATCCGGTCCAATTCCGCCGTGGTTATGCCCGGGCGAACTGCCTGTTCCAGCTCTGCCAGAGTTATAGCCACCACCCGACCGACTTCCCGCATCAATTGTAGTTCCTTCTCGGTTTTAAAGTGAATGGCCAACCCGTTCCCTCCTGTTCAGGACGACAGCCCACCGGCCATTACCCCCGCATGAATCCCTGGTAATGGCGCATCAGCATCTGCGCTTCCATTTGCTTCATAGTATCAAGGGCTACCCCGATCACGATAAGCAGGGCCGTACCTCCGAAATAGACGTTCTGGATTTTGGTTATTGCCATCATGAAGTTAGGCAGGATGGAAATCAAGGCCAGGAATACCCCACCTGCTAATGCCAGTCTCATCATAATCCGATTGAGAAACTCTGCGGTGGGACGGCCTGGTCGAATTCCCGGAATAAAGCCGCCATACTTCTTCATGTTGTCCGCTACATCTACCGGGTTAAAGGTAATGGCCGTATAGAAAAATGTAAATGCGATGATTAGTAGAGCAAAGAAGATCGTATTCAAAAAGCTGCCCCAGCCAAACCACTGGATAAACCACTGGGCAAAACGGTTAGTAGGGAAATACTGGGCAATCTGTACCGGGAACATCAGCAAAGAAGAGGCGAAAATCACCGGAATAACGCCAGCCTGATTAACCTTAATGGGAATATGGGTACTCTGCCCACCATAAACTTTCCGGCCAACCACCCGTTTGGCATACTGTACCGGGACCCGCCGCTGTCCTTCTTGAATGAATACAATCCCGGCGATTACCAGTGCACCGATTACGACTAGAAGCAGCACATTCAAAACATTGATACTGCCTGCTGCCAGCAATTTTTGAATATTGGCAAGAGCAGAAGGAATGCGGGAAACAATCCCTGCGAAAATAAGCAGGGAAATACCATTGCCAATGCCCTTTTCCGTGATCTGTTCACCCAGCCACATCAAAAAGGCTGTACCGGCTGTCAGACTGGTAACAAAGACGATATAGGTTACAATCCCTTTATTGGGAATAGCTGCACCCAGCCCGAAGTAGATACCAGTTGCCTGGATAAAAGCCAGCACAACCGTCAGATAGCGGGTGAATTCAACTATGCGCTTCCGCCCCTCAATACCTTCTTTAGCCCATTGCTCCAGAGTGGGAATAACCACTGTCAGCAATTGCATGATAATGGAGGCGTTAATATAGGGGGTGATACTCATAGCAAAGATGGAGAAGTTTTTAAAAGCACCCCCGGAAATCACATCGAAAAAGGCTACAAAGGCCTGGCTTTCCAGCAATTTTCTAATAGCTGCTACATCGATACCTGGCACAGGCACGTGTACACCCAGCCGAAAAACAAACAGCATCATTAAGGTATAAAGCAGCTTTTTCCGCAGCTCACCAATCCGCAGGGCATTGGACAGGGTTGACAGCATCTTAGATCACCTCAGCTTTTCCGCCTGCTGCCTGAATCTTTTCCACAGCAGACTTGCTAAAGCCGTTGACCTTAACTGTCAAAGCCTTTTCCAACTCCCCGTTACCTAGAATTTTGACGCCATCCTTTACGGACTTGATGACCCCGGCTTTGACCAGCAGTTCGGGGGTAACTTCCGTTCCGTTTTCGAAGATATTCAGAGCTGATACATTGATGGCCACGATTTCCTTGCGGAAGCGGGCATTGTTGAAACCACGCTTGGGTATGCGCTGTTGCAGCGGCATTTGACCGCCTTCGAAACCAGGACGCACGCCACCCCCACTCCGGGCCTTTTGCCCTTTGTGGCCGCGGCCGGCAGTCTTACCTAATCCCGATCCGATCCCCCGGCCTTTGCGGACAGGTTCGAACTTAGAGCCAGGAGCCGGTTGCAGCTCATGAAGCTTCATCACTTACACCTCCCTGTCCTATTCGCTAATTTCTTCAACCTTGAGCAGGTGTTGTACTTTTTTCACCATACCCCGAATCTGAGGGGTATCATTATGAATAACAGTCTGTTGCAGCTTTCTGAGTCCCAGGGTCCGCACAGTGACCTTCTGGTCTTCAGCATAGCCAATTGGGCTCTTCACCAGAGTGATTTTCAGTTGAGCCACTGTACTCCCTCCTAACCGAGAATTTCGTCCGGATTTTTGCCCCGCAGTCTGGCTACTTCCTCAACGGTCTTGAGGGCTTTCAGTCCTTCCATGGTAGCCCGTACCACGTTGTTGGGGTTGGAAGTGCCCAGAGACTTGGCCAGGATGTCATGTACGCCGGCCAGTTCCAGAATAGCGCGTACAGCACCTCCGGCAATAACACCGGTACCTTCGGAAGCGGGCTTGAGCAGGACTTTGCCAGCGCCAAACTTCCCGACAACTTCATGGGGAATGGTGGTGCCTTTAAGTGGCACGCGAATCATGTTTTTCTTGGCATCTTCAATTCCTTTGCGAATGGCATCAGGTACTTCCCCGGCTTTGCCGAGACCAGCACCGACATGGCCATTGCCGTCACCAACGACTACCAGGGCGCTAAAGCTGAAACGCCGACCGCCTTTAACAACCTTGGCTACCCGATTTATTGCCACAACCTTTTCGGTCAGTTCCAAGCTGTTGGGATCGATTTTCTCGATCTTGGCCATTACTTTCCCTCCTTACGCAGGTACTTTAGAATTCCAGTCCGGCTTCGCGAGCTGCATCAGCCAGGGCCTTTACCCTGCCATGATATAGATAGCCACCGCGGTCGAAAACAACCTTGGTGATACCTGCTGCTCTGGCCTTCTCAGCCACAGCCTTACCTACTACCCTGGCGGCTTCTACATTACCGCCATATTTTACCTGGCTGCGAATTGCCGGCTCAACGGTAGACGCGGCTACCAGAGTTGTACCGGTCTCATCATTGATGATTTGAGCATAGATATGATTCAAACTGCGGTAAACTGCCAGACGAGGTCTTTCGGCAGTCCCAACTACTTTTTTCCGAACCCGCAGATGTTTTTTGCGCCGAATCTCACGCCGATCTATGCGCTTATACACAGGTAAGTTCACTCCTTTCAGTTCAGGTGTTTAGGCCACCTGCTTACTTCTTCTTACCTTTACCACCGGTTTTACCGACTTTGCGGCGGATAACTTCCCCTTCATACTTAACACCCTTGCCCTTATACGGCTCAGGCTCACGGATGGAGCGAATTACAGCAGCCAGCTGTCCGACTTTTTCCTTATCGATACCGACTACAGAAATCTTGGTAGCTGCCGGAACTTCTATCTCAATCCCTGGTTCGGGTTCGATTTCAACCGGATGACTAAAGCCAAGGCTCAGCACCAGCTTACGCCCCTGCTTCTGAGCCCGGTAACCAACCCCTACCAGCTCCAGGTTTTTGCTGAAACCTTTGGTAACCCCTTCAACCATATTGGCGATCAGGGTTCTGGTCAGGCCATGCAGAGAGCGATGTTGTTTTTCATCAGAAGGTCTCTCGACGATAATTTGATTATCCACCAGGCTGATTTTCATGTCCTGGTGAAAGGTTTTGGTCAGCTGCCCTTTGGGGCCTTTGACAGTTACGACATTGCCGTCGATTTTGACTTCCACCCCATTGGGAACAGCCACCGGCTGTTTACCGATTCTGGACATGATGACACCTCCTACTTCTTACCATACGTAGCAGATTACTTCGCCGCCCAGTCCTTCTTTGCGAGCTTGCTTATCGGTCATCAAGCCTTTGGAAGTGGAGATAACGGCAATTCCGAGTCCACCGAGAACCCGGGGAATTTCATCTTTCTTGGCATAAACCCGAAGGCCGGGTTTGCTAATTCGCTTGAGGCCGGAGATGACTTTCTCCTTGTTGGCACCATACTTCAGATAGATGCGCAAAACCCCTTGCTTGCCATCTTCAATATATTCATAATCCTTGATGAAGCCTTCGTTTTTCAGAATCTCGGCCAGAGAGGTCTTCATCTTGGATGCAGGTACTTCCACTTTTTCGTGGTAGACCATATTCGCGTTTCTGATCCGGGTCAGAAAATCCGCAATGGGGTCGGTCATTACCATGGTTGAGCTACCTCCTTCCGTTTATCCTACCAGCTGGCTTTTTTCACGCCGGGAATTTCGCCTCGATATGCCAGCTCCCGGAAGCAGATCCGGCAAATGCCGAATTTCCGCATGTAGGCCCGGGGACGGCCACACAGTTTGCAGCGGTTATAACCCTGGACTTTAAATTTGGGCTTCCGCTGTTGTTTGGCAATCATCGATTTCTTAGCCACGTTCTTCCCTCCTTACTTGCTGGCCCGGAAGGGCATGCCCAACAAACGGAGCAGTTCACGGGCTTCTTCATCAGTTTTGGCGCTAGTAACGATGGTTACGTTCATTCCACGCAGTTTATCGACCTTGTCATACTCGATTTCAGGGAAGATCAGCTGTTCCTTCAGGCCCAGGTTATAATTGCCCCGGCCGTCGAAACCTGTAGGAGATACCCCGCGGAAGTCCCTTACCCGGGGCAGGGCTACATGGAACAGTTTGTCCAGGAAATGATACATCCGGTCGCCCCGCAGAGTAACTTTCACACCGATGGGCATGTTTTCCCGCAGCTTAAAGCCGGCGATGGATTTTTTGGCCCGGGTGACGATGGGCTTTTGACCGGTAATCATGGTCAGGTCATTAACAGCAGCCTCAATGGCCTTGGGATTTTGAATGGCTTCTCCCAGACCGATATTGATTACCACTTTTTCCAGTTTAGGAATTTGCATAACGTTTTTATAGCCAAACTTCTGCATCAATGCAGGAGCTACTTCGGCTTGGTATTTCTCTCTGAGTCGTGCCAAGGTTACTACCTCCTTTCCCGGTCAAGTTCTATTCGAGGTTAGTGCCACACTTTTTGCAAACCCGAACTTTTACTCCGTCTTTAATCAGTTTGCCATAACGAACGCCTTTACCACATTTGTCACACCAGAGCATGACATTGGAAGCATGGATGGGAGCTTCCTTGCTGATAATCCCACCCTGGGGATTTGCTTGATTGGGCTTGGTGTGGCGTTTTACAATATTCACACCTTCAACAACAACGCGGTTTTTGTCGGTGATTACCTGCAGCACTTTCCCTTTTTTACCGGCATCCTTCCCGGTAATAACTACTACAGTGTCGCCTTTTTTTACATGTACCCTGGACATTCTGCCACCTCCTTAGAGAACTTCCGGAGCCAGGGAGATGATTTTCATAAAGTCCCGATCCCGCAACTCCCGAGCTACAGGTCCAAAAATCCGGGTTCCCCGGGGGCTTTTGTCTTCCTTGATGATTACAGCGGCATTGTCATCAAACTTAATGTAGGAACCATCAGGACGACGTACTTCTTTATTGGTCCGCACCACAACGGCCTTGACCACATCACCTTTCTTGACCACGCCGCCAGGTGTTGCTTCTTTAACAGAACAGATGATGATATCACCAACCGAGGCATAACGGCGGTTGGAACCACCCATTACCCGGATGCACATCAGTTTCTTGGCCCCAGTATTGTCAGCCACATTCAGGATTGTCTGCACCTGAATCATATCTGGTGACCTCCTTTCCTACAGTTGTTCCTTCCGCTCCAGGATCTCGACAACCCGCCAGCGCTTATCCTTGCTCAGCGGCCGGGTTTCCATTATTTTGACTCTGTCGCCAATGCGGCAGGCGTTTTCTTCATCATGGGCCTTGAATTTCTTGGTCTGCTTAACAGTCTTACCGTACAACGGATGACGGAACATGGATTCAACAGCTACTACTACGGTTTTATCCATTTTGTCACTGACAACAGTCCCGATCCGAACCTTTCTGCTGTTTCTTTCCACAGGCGAAACCTCCTTTCCTTAAGCCTGGGTAGCTTTCAGTTCCCGCTCGCGAAGAATGGTCTTAACACGGGCGATGGTTTTGCGGACTTCCCGGATACGCATGGGATTGTCCAGCTGGCCTGTGGCCAATTGAAAGCGCAGCTTAAAGAGTTCATCTTTCAGGTCGCCCAGTTTCTGGGTCAACTCTTCATTGCTCAGGTTACGGATTTCGTTAGCTTTCATTTGCTTCACCACCCATTTCTTCGCGTTTTATGAACTTGGTTTTGATGGGAAGCTTGTGGGCAGCCAAACGCATGGCCTCCCGGGCAGTTTCCTCAGGAACGCCAGAGAGCTCAAACAGGATGCGACCGGGTTTTACGACTGCTACCCAGTACTCCGGTGAACCCTTACCGCTACCCATCCGAGTTTCAGCAGGCTTGGCGGTTATGGGCTTGTCAGGGAAAACTTTGATCCATACTTTACCGCCCCGGCGGATATAACGAGTCATAGCAACCCGGGCCGCTTCAATTTGCCGGCTGGTGATCCAGGCGGGCTCTAAAGCCTGTAACCCATACTGACCATATGCCAGCTCGGTACCGCCTTTAGCACGGCCTTTCATCCGGCCCCGGTGTACTCTTCTCCATTTTACTCTTTTTGGTACCAGCATTACTGCTCCCCTCCTTCAGCAGCCTCAGCAACAGCTACTGCCGGCTTGGCTTCAGGCAGAACTTCGCCTTTGTAAATCCAAACTTTGACACCGATTTTGCCATAAGTGGTGTTGGCTTCTGCAAAGCCATAATCGATGTCAGCCCGGAGAGTATGCAAGGGAACTTTCCCTTCGTTATACCATTCAGTCCGGGCAATTTCAGCACCTGCCAGACGACCAGAGCAAGCGATTTTAATACCGCCAGCACCCAGACGCAGCGCCCGGCTTACAGCTTGTTTCATTGCCCGACGGAAAGCAACCCGCTTTTCCAGCTGAGCGGCAACATTTTCTGCAACCAGTTGTGCATCCAGCTCCGGCACTTTGATTTCCTGCACATTTACATTGACCCGCTTACCAGTCATTTTTTCCAGGTCCTTGCGCAGGTTTTCAATTTCAGCACCGCCACGACCGATAACAATCCCCGGCTTGGCTGTGTGAATGGTAACCTTGACCCTGTTGGCACTGCGCTCAATTTCGACCTTGGAGACACCAGCACCATAGAGCCGATTCTTTACATAACGACGCAGTTTAACATCTTCCACCAGCAGTTTATCGAAATCCCGGGTTGCAAACCACTTGGCATCCCAGTCTTTAATGATCCCGATCCGCAGTCCTTTGGGATGTACCTTCTGACCCACCGTTATCCCTCCTTCTTCTCGCTGACCACCACGGTTATATGGCTAGTACGCTTCCGAATCAGATCGGCCCGACCCATAGCCCGCGGATTATACCGTTTCAAGGTTGGTCCCTGGTCAACGAAGATTTTGCTTATATAAAGGGATTGAGTGTCCATTTCATAGTTGTGTTCAGCATTAGCCACAGCAGATTTCAATACCTTTAGCACTTCCCGTGCAGCAGCTTTGGGCATGAATCGCAAGATAGCAAAAGCTTCTTGCACATCCTTGCCCCGCACAACATTAATAACCTGCCGAACTTTACGGGGCGAAATGCGTACATACTTCGCCACGGCTTTGGCTTCCATGGAATTACCCCCTCTCGTCCGTTATTTCCTGGAAGTTGTCTTTTCCCCGGCGTGCCCTTTGAAGGTCCGGGTAGGAGCAAACTCACCCAGCTTGTGTCCGACCATTTCTTCAGTAATATACACAGGCACGTGCTTTCTGCCATCATGCACAGCAATAGTATGCCCAACCATTTCCGGGAAAATGGTGGAACGACGGGACCAGGTCTTAATGACCCGCTTTTCCCCTTTTTCATTTAAAGCCCGCACTTTTTTCAGCAGGTGCTCATCACAAAACGGTCCTTTTTTCAGGCTTCTGCCCATCTTCGCATCTGCCTCCCTTCACGCTGTCTTTCGCAGGTTATTTATTGCGACGGCGCACAATAAACTTATCAGTAGGATGGTTCTTCTTCCGGGTTTTAGCACCCAGAGCCGGTTTACCCCAGGGTGTAACCGGGTTACGCCCGATAGGTGAACGACCTTCACCACCACCATGCGGGTGATCGACAGGGTTCATTACCACACCGCGGACGGTAGGTCTGATACCCAGCCAGCGAGCCCGACCAGCTTTACCGATAGTAATGTTTTCATGATCCAGGTTGCCTACCTGACCGATGGTAGCCCGGCACTCGGCCAGTACTTTCCGCAATTCACCGGAAGGCATGCGCAGCAAGGCATACTTGCCTTCCTTGGCCATCAGCTGAGCATAGGAACCAGCAGAACGTGCCAGCTGGCCACCACGGCCCGGCTTGAGCTCGATATTGTGGACAGTGGTACCTACCGGAATATTGCGCAACGGCAGAGCATTGCCCACTTTAATATCCGCTTCCGGCCCGGAGTAAATGACATCGCCAACTTTCAGACCAACAGGGGCGATGATATAGCGTTTTTCCCCGTCAGCATAGTTGATCAGGGCAATGCGAGCACTCCGGTTCGGATCGTACTCGATAGTAGCAACGCGGCCAGGAATGCCATCTTTGTTGCGTTTGAAATCAATGATCCGGTACATCCGCTTATGTCCGCCACCTTGATGGCGCACAGTCAACCGACCCTGATTGTTGCGGCCAGCCTTTTTCTTGAGAGGCTCCAGCAGGGATTTTTCCGGCTTATCAGTAGTAATCTCCTCAAAAGTGGAGACAGTTACAAAGCGGCGGCCCGGAGAGGTGGGTTTAAAGGACTTGATCGCCATTATGGTTCCCTCCCTTTCCTTGCGTCTTACACACCTTCGAACAATTCGATCTTGTGGCCTTCAGCCAGTTTAACTATCGCCTTTTTCTTGTCAGGGGTCTTGCCAACAGTACGGCCTACCCGCTTGGTTTTACCCTTGATGTTCATGGTCCAGACATCTACAACTTTTACACCAAAGGCTTTTTCCACAGCATGCTTGATTTCGATTTTGTTAGCTGCAGGATTGACCAGAAAAGTATATTTATTTTCGGCCAGCAAAGCCATGGACTTTTCCGATACTACGGGGCGAATCAGCACATCTTGATAGCTCCGCATTAGGCTAGCACCTCCTCGACCCGAGCCACTGCATCTTTGGTGATAACCAGACTGCCGTGTTTGAGCAGGTCATATACATTAATGCCAGAGGCAGTTACCGGTTTTACCCCAGGAATGTTGCGAGCAGATTTGAAGACGTTCTCATCCAGCTGAGCAGTTACCACCAGAGCATTTTGGGCTTTCAGGTTGTTCAGGACTTTCACCATTTCCTTGGTCTTAGGAGCCTCAAAGCTCAGATTGTCCAGTACAAAAATCTCATTAGCCAGAACCTTGGCGGAAAGCGCAGACTTCAGTGCCAGTCTTCTTACCTTCTTGGGCAACTTAAAGCCATACTTGCGCGGCTTGGGACCAAACACGATACCGCCCCCACGCCAGATAGGAGAACGAATGCTCCCGTGACGAGCCCGACCGGTACCTTTTTGCCGCCAGGGCTTCTTGCCACCGCCAGCGACCTCAGCCCTGGTCTTAGTGGAATGGGTGCCAGCCCGTTCAGCGGCCAGCTGAGCCACCACTGCTTGATGCAGCACATGCTTGTTGGGCTCAATGCCGAAGATCTCATCTTTCAGCTCAATTTCGCCCACCTGTTCACCGTTGATATTGTACAGTGCCACTTTAGGCATCACTTTTTCCTCCTTTCCTGCCGTTTATCTTTAAGCTTTGACGCTAGGTTTGATGATCAGCAGGCTGTTTTTGTTGCCGGGTACACTGCCTTTAATAACCAGCAGGTTGCGTTCCCGGTCAACTTTTACCACTTGCAGGTTTTGTACAGTAACCCTTTCTCCACCCATACGCCCCGGCAGAGGACGGCCTTTAAATACCCGAGCCGGGCCTTTAGCACCCAGAGAACCGACGCGACGGTGGTACTTAGAACCGTGAGCCATTGGGCCGCGGGCAAAACCGTGCCGTTTGATGGCACCGGCAAAACCTTTACCCTTGGAAATACCGGTTACATCCACTGCTTCTCCTTCAGCAAAAATATCAGCGAAAATTTCCTGACCTACCTGATATTCATCGACATTATCTACGCGGAATTCGCGAACGTAGCGCTTGGGCTGAACCCCCGCCTTGGCAAAATGCCCTTTCAGAGGCTTGTTCACCCGGGTTTCCTTCACATCACCAAAAGCAACCTGGATGGCATTGTAACCATCGGTTTCTACGGTTTTCTTTTGTACTACGACGCACGGGCCAGCCTCAATCACAGTTACGGGGATCAATTTGCCATCTTCAGTGAAAAGCTGAGTCATCCCCACTTTTCTACCCAAGATACCTTTCGCCATTTTTGCCACCTCCTATGCATTTCTCAGAACACGCCCCCAGGCGTGCCGTAATGTGTTTACAGTTTAATTTCAATATCAACGCCCGCAGGCAGATCCAGTCGCATCAAAGCATCGACTGTTTTGGGACCGGGTTCTACGATATCAATCAGCCGCTTGTGGGTCCGCATTTCAAATTGCTCCCGACTGTCCTTGTTGACATGCGGAGACCGCAAGATGGTGTAGATGGCTTTTTCCGTAGGCAACGGAATCGGCCCAGCTACCTTGGCCCCTGTCCGTTTGGCTGTTTCCACGATTTTAGCCGCAGACTGGTCCAAAATCTTGTGGTCATAGGCCTTCAAACGGATTCTGATTTTCTGTTTGCTCATTGATTTACCCCTCCTTTTTTCGCCCGATCGTTGCGGACATTCTCAGTGAAAATTCCCCTTGACGGGTAGGTGGCCCGACAAGGCAACCTTTCACCTCATCGCCTGTCGATTTGCCAACAATTATATATTATATTGATTTTACCCCAGAAATACAAGGGGTTTGCGAAAATTTCTATAGAGAAACAGATACTGCAGACTTTTTTGCCTGCAGTACCTGTCCCCAAAAGTATAACTTTAAGATTATTCGTTGATAGCTGATACCACGCCAGCGCCTACAGTCCGGCCACCTTCGCGGATAGCGAAGCGCAGACCTTCTTCAATAGCGATGGGGGTGATCAGTTCTACTTCGATCTTAACGTTGTCACCAGGCATAACCATTTCTACACCTTCGGGCAGCTTGATTACACCGGTAACGTCAGTGGTCCGGAAGTAGAACTGGGGGCGGTAACCGTTGAAGAAAGGAGTATGACGGCCACCTTCTTCTTTGGTCAGCACGTATACTTCAGCGAAGAACTTGGTGTGGGGCTTGATGGAACCAGGCTTGGCCAGAACCTGACCGCGCTCGATTTCCTTCCGATCTACACCCCGCAGCAGGGTACCGATGTTGTCACCAGCCTGGGCCTGATCCAGCAGCTTGCGGAACATTTCCACACCGGTTACAACGGTCTTCTTGGTTTCTTCTCTCAGACCGACGATTTCTACTTCGTCACCAACCTTAATAGTACCGCGTTCAACCCGACCGGTAGCAACAGTACCCCGACCGGTAATGGTGAACACGTCTTCAACCGGCATCAGGAAGGGCTTGTCGATATCCCGCTCAGGAGTGGGGATGTAGCTGTCAACAGCATCCATCAGTTCCCAGATCTTGCCGCACCACTGGCAATCCCGGGAGCCGCAGCCGCACTCCAGCGCCTTGAGGCCGGAACCGACAACAACAGGAATGTCATCGCCAGGGAACTCGTATTCATTCAGCAGCTTCCGCACTTCCATTTCAACCAGTTCCAGCAGCTCGGGATCATCTACCATGTCAGCCTTGTTCAGCCAGACTACGATGTGAGGCACACCTACCTGACGGGCCAGCAGGATGTGTTCCCGGGTCTGAGGCATAGGACCATCTGCAGCGGATACAACCAGGATAGCACCGTCCATCTGGGCAGCACCGGTGATCATGTTCTTAACATAGTCAGCGTGACCAGGACAGTCCACGTGAGCATAGTGACGCTGGTCAGTTTCATATTCAACGTGGGCAGTATTGATGGTAATACCTCTTTCCCTTTCTTCAGGAGCAGCGTCGATTTCATCGTATTTCTTAACTTCAGCTTTACCCTGGGTAGCCAGTACTACAGTGATAGCAGCAGTAGTAGTGGTCTTACCATGGTCTACGTGGCCGATAGTACCAACGTTTACGTGGGGCTTTGTCCGTTCGAATTTAGCTTTAGCCATTTAATCTTTCCTCCTATCTACTATGTATTTCCTCAAATATAAGCAAGGGGGGCCATCTGGCCCCCACAAGCTGTCACCACAACTATAAGGAACCTTAGCCTTGCCGTTTGGCAATGATCTGTTCGGCGATGTTGCGTGGTACTTCCTCGTAGTGCGAGAATTGCATTACGTAGGTTCCGCGCCCTTGTGTTCTGGACCGCAGGTCGGTAGCATAACCAAACATTTCGGCCAGCGGTACAAAGCCCCGGATAACCTGAGCATTCCCTCTGGGTTCCATGCCTTCAATCCGACCACGACGGCTGTTTATGTCACCGATTACATCACCCATATATTCTTCTGGAACGACTACCTCTACCTTCATGATGGGCTCCAGGATCACCGGATCTGCCTTGGGAGCTCCGGCCTTAAAGGCCATGGAACCAGCAATCTTAAAGGCCATTTCTGAAGAGTCCACATCATGATAAGAACCGTCGTAGACAGTAGCACGAATGTCGATAGCGGGATAGCCGGCTAAAATACCGTTTTCCATGGCTTCTCGGATACCAGCATCAATGGCCGGGATATATTCCTTGGGAATGACACCACCGACAATCTTGTTAACGAATTCGTAACCTTTACCCGGCTCGAGAGGCTCAAACTCAACCCAGCAGTGACCGTATTGACCGCGACCACCGGATTGCCGGACAAACTTACCTTCAGCCTTAACAGACTTGCGAATGGTTTCCTTGTAAGCAACCTGAGGACGACCAACATTGGCCTCTACCTTGAACTCCCGCACCAGACGGTCAACGATGATCTCCAGATGCAATTCACCCATACCCGAGATAATAGTCTGACCGGTTTCCGGGTCAGTATGCATCCGGAAGGTCGGATCCTCTTCAGCCAGACGCTGCAGAGCGGTGCCCATCTTTTCCTGGTCTGCCTTGGTTTTGGGCTCAATCGCTACGGAGATAACCGGATCCGGGAATTGCATGGATTCCAGGACTATCGGCTTTTTCTCGTCACAGAGAGTGTCACCGGTAGTGGTATCCTTTAAACCAACAGCAGCAGCGATATCACCGGTCCAGACTTCAGAGATTTCCTCCCGGTGGTTGGCATGCATCTGCAAAATTCGGCCTATCCGTTCCTTTTTGCCCTTGGTGGAGTTCAGAACATAGGAACCGGCGGGCAGATGACCGGAATAAACCCGGAAGAAGGCCAGCTTACCCACATAAGGGTCAGCCATAATCTTGAAGGCCAGAGCGGAGAAGGACTCATTGTCATCTACGCGGCGAATATCTTCTTCACCGGTATCAGGGTTGATCCCTTTCACAGCTGCGATATCCAGCGGAGACGGCAGGTAGTCCACTACTGCATCCAGCATGGGCTGTACACCCTTGTTTTTGAAAGCAGAACCGCACAGAACAGGAATCAGTTTAACGCTACAACAAGCAGCCCGCAGAGCCTTTTTGATTTCCTCTACAGTCAATTCTTCCCCGTCCAGGTACTTCATCATCAACTCTTCATCGGTTTCGGCCACGGCTTCAATCAGCTTTTCCCGGTATTCTGCCACCAGGTCAACCATATCAGCAGGAACATCGGTTACAGCCGACTGAGTACCCAGGTCATCAGTGTAGATGATAGCCTTACCGGTTACCAGGTCAACTACGCCCTGGAATTGATCTTCGGCACCGATGGGGACCTGGATGGGCACAGGGTTAGCTCCCAGACGATCCTTGATTTGCTTGACTACATTAAAGAAGTCAGCCCCAATCCGGTCCATTTTGTTAACAAATGCGATCCGGGGAACACCGTATTTATCAGCCTGACGCCACACTGTTTCTGACTGAGGTTCAACACCGCCAACGGAACAGAAAACAGCTACAGCACCATCCAGAACACGCAGGGAGCGTTCAACCTCTACGGTAAAATCCACGTGCCCAGGCGTGTCGATAATGTTAATTCTATGCCCTTTCCATTCGCAGGTGGTAGCAGCAGAGGTAATGGTAATACCCCGCTCCTGTTCCTGCACCATCCAGTCCATAGTGGCAGCACCATCATGGACCTCACCTATCTTGTGCACCCGACCGGTATAGAACAAAATCCGCTCGGTGGTGGTGGTTTTACCCGCGTCAATGTGGGCCATAATCCCGATGTTTCGGGTTTTATCCAAAGGAAACTTACGCGGCACTGTTTTTCCCCCTTTCCACCAAAGATGGAGCTCCTACCGGGGTAATTACCACCGGTAGTGAGCAAAGGCCCGGTTGGCTTCTGCCATCTTGTGAGTGTCTTCTTTTTTCTTGACTGCACCGCCGACATTATTGGCCGCATCCATGATTTCGGCAGCCAGTTTTTCCACCATAGTGCGCTTATCACCGCGCTTCCGAGCAAAATCGACCAGCCAGCGCAGGCCCAGAGTCTGACGCCGCTCCGGACGCACCTCAACCGGTACCTGATAGTTAGCACCACCAACCCGGCGGGCCTTAACTTCCAGCACCGGCATCACATTTTTCATGGCTTGATCAAAGACTTCCAGCGGATCCTTGCCGGTTTTGGCTCTGATTATATCAAAAGCGCCATAGGCGATTTTTTCAGCCACGCCTTTCTTGCCATCCAGCATGATTTTATTGATCAACTTGGTTACAACCTTGCTGTGGTAAACGGGATCTGGCAACACATCCCTTTTGGGCACACTGCCTCTTCTTGGCATGTATTCCCCTCCTTTCCACTAGTATTGGTAATTTATCGTCAGCTTAAACCTGATTACTACTTCTTGGCCTTAGGCCGTTTTGTACCATACTTGGAGCGACCTTGCAAACGGTTCTGCACACCAGCGCAGTCCAAGGCACCCCGCACAATGTGATATCTGACACCGGGCAGGTCTTTAACCCGGCCACCGCGTACCAGCACCACAGAGTGTTCCTGCAGGTTATGGCCGATACCGCCGATATAGGAGGTTACCTCTACACCGTTGGTCAGGCGTACCCGAGCTACTTTCCGCAGGGCGGAGTTGGGCTTTTTCGGAGTGGTAGTGTAAACCCTGGTGCAGACCCCTCTTTTTTGCGGACACTCTTTCAGAGCAGGTGCTGAAGACTTTTCAGCTACTGCTTTCCGCCCTTTGCGAATCAACTGGCTAATTGTCGGCATGTGTACACCTCCTTCCCGGAAAACATCTAACAGAAAAATGGAAGGCCCTCAACTCTTTCGAGCAAAGGGCCTTGTGATCAAGTTAGCCCTTCTCCCGATTAAAGTAGAATCGCAGCAGAAGCACTGCCTACTTCAATACCGCAAGCTTTACCCAATTCGCGCATACTCGGCACATTCACCACAGTTATACCTTTAGCCTGGCACAACTGCAGCAGGGGAGCTATCACATGGTTTTCCGCATCCTGGGCCACAAAGACTTTCGTCGCCTGGCCCCGCTCCACCGCCTTGATAGTCTGCTTGGTGCCGATGGCCTTGCGCCTGGCAGTTTGCAACTCTCCCAATGGCATAAGCAGGCTCCTCCTTATAAATCCAGACACTTTAATAATATATCACGCTCATGAATTACTGTCAACCTCTTTAATCTTTATATTCCTGTATCTGGACATGCCTGTACCAGCCGGCACCAGCTTACCTATAATTACGTTTTCCTTCAAGCCCAGCAGCGGGTCAGTCTTACCCTTGATTGCTGCCTCTGTCAGCACCCGGGTGGTTTCCTGGAAGGATGCTGCTGACAGGAAGGACTCGGTAGCCAGCGATGCTTTGGTGATACCCAGCAATACCGGTTTGGCGGTAGCAGGGGTGCCGCCAGCTGCCAGTACTCTTGCATTTTCATCTTCAAAATCAAAGATATCTACTGCTGCACCCGGCAAGAGTTCGGTATCGCCCGGGTCTTCAATTTTCACTTTCCGCAGCATCTGCCGTACCATTACTTCGATGTGCTTGTCATTAATATCCACACCCTGCATCCGGTAAACCCGCTGTACCTCGCTGACCAGGTAGGTTTGTACTCCCTCTAAACCAACAACCCTCAGGATATCATGCGGATTGATGGAACCTTCAGTCAGCGGCTGCCCGGGCTCAACCCGATCGCCGTTCCGCACCTTTAGGCGGGCCCCAAAAGGCACGGAATAGACGCGACTGTCCACCGGATTATCGGCCAGGATCTCGATCTCCCGGCGATTGGCCTTGGGTTCAGTGATTTTTACTATCCCTGCTACTTCGGCAATTATCGCTTGCCCTTTAGGTCTACGAGCTTCAAACAATTCTTCTACCCGGGGCAAACCCTGGGTAATGTCCTCACCTGCAACACCACCGGTGTGGAAGGTCCGCATCGTCAGCTGGGTACCAGGTTCGCCGATGGACTGGGCAGCAATAATACCCACCGCTTCCCCGATGTCCACCATATGACCGGTCGCCAGGTTGCGGCCATAACATTTTTTACATACACCATAACGGGTTTTACAGGTCAGTATTGAACGAATCTTGACTTTGGTAATTCCTGCCTCGATGATCCGATCGGCGGTATCGTCATCAATTTCTTCGTTAGCCCGGACCAGAACTTCCCCAGTCTCGGGATGAACTATATCTGTCGCTGCAATGCGGCCAGCAATCCGGTCCTTCAAGTTCTCAATGACTTCCCGCCCGTCGGTAATTGCTTCCACGGTAATCCCGGCGGTTGTACCGCAATCTTCTTCCCGTACTATCACGTCCTGAGCCACATCCACCAGACGGCGGGTGAGGTAACCGGAGTCAGCCGTTCTCAATGCCGTGTCAGCCAGACCTTTCCGGGCCCCGTGAGTAGAGATGAAGAACTCCAGCACTGACAGACCTTCCCGGAAGTTAGCCTTAATTGGCAAGTCGATAATTCGCCCGGAAGGGTCAGCCATCAAGCCCCGCATACCGGCCAGCTGCCGGATCTGCTGGATATTACCCCGAGCACCTGAGGTAGCCATCATGTAAACGGGATTGAAGCGGTCCAGGTGTTCCATCAAGGCATTGGTTACCTCTTTGGTAACCTTATCCCAGATAGCGATTACCTGATTGTAGCGCTCCTCTTCGGAAATCAATCCGCGTCTGAACTGGGTCTCAATTTTTTCTACCTGTTTATCCGCCTCTTCCAGCAAGATTTTTTTCTTAGGCGGAACTGTGATATCAGCAATACCAATGGTTATCCCCGCCTGGTTGGCGTAACGATAACCCAGTTTTTTCATACCATCCAGCAGCTCGGCAGTCTTACTGTAACCCAGTTTACGATAACAACGGTCTACCAGCTGGGCCAGGGCCTTTTTATCCATCAGCTTGTTGTAATACCCCAGCTCATCAGGAATAACTTCATTGAAAATCAGACGACCAATAGTGGTTTCCAGCATTTCGCCTTTGTAACGCACCTTGATTTTAGCCTGTAATTCGCACCGACCGGTTTCATAGGCCATAATGGCTTCATTGGGATCGCGGAAATAGCGGCCTTCCCCATAAGCCCCTTCTTTTTCAATGGTCAGGTAATAGGCCCCTAATACCATGTCCTGGGTGGGAGCTGCTACCGGCCGTCCATCCTTGGGGTTGAGGATATTATGGGCAGACAGCATCAGCAAACGAGCTTCTGCCTGGGCCTCTGCCGAGAGGGGAACGTGAACAGCCATCTGGTCCCCATCAAAGTCAGCATTGTAGGCAGTACAGACCATAGGATGGATCTTGATGGCCCGCCCTTCAACCAGAACCGGCTCAAAAGCCTGAATTCCCAGACGGTGCAAGGTAGGAGCCCGGTTAAGCAGGACGGGATGCTCCTTGATCACCTCTTCCAGGACATCCCAAACCTGCGGGTTAACCCGTTCTACCATCCTTTTGGCACTTTTGATATTATGGGCCAGCCCTTTGGCGACCAGTTCCTTCATCACAAAGGGCTTAAAGAGCTCTAGAGCCATTTCTTTCGGCAACCCACACTGGTGCAACTTCAATTCCGGGCCGACAACGATAACAGAACGGCCGGAATAGTCTACCCGTTTACCCAACAGGTTCTGGCGGAAGCGCCCCTGTTTCCCCTTCAGCATATCACTGAGGGATTTCAGCGGCCGGTTGCCCGGGCCAGTAACCGGTCGGCCCCGACGGCCATTATCGATTAGAGCATCTACTGCCTCCTGCAACATGCGTTTTTCATTGCGTACAATTATATCCGGAGCCCCCAGCTCCAGCAGGCGCTTGAGCCGGTTATTGCGGTTAATTACCCGGCGATAGAGATCATTCAGGTCTGATGTGGCAAAACGACCACCATCCAGCTGGACCATCGGACGCAGTTCCGGCGGAATAACCGGCAGTACATCCAGAATCATCCATTCCGGTCTGTTCCCGGACTTGCGGAAAGCCTCCACTACTTCCAAACGGCGAATGGCCCGCACTCGCCGCTGTCCGGTGCTTTCCTGAATTTCCCGTCTTAGTTCAGCTGCCAGCTCATCCAGGTCCAATTCCATCAACAATTCTTTGATGGCCTCTGCCCCCATACCGGCTTTAAAGTCATCACCATATTTTTCTTTGTATTCCCGATACTCTCCCTCTGTAAGCAGTTGTTTTTTCATCAGCGGAGTATCACCGGGGTCGATGACTACATAATTGGCAAAGTAGAGGACTTTCTCCAGGGAACGGGGCGACATATCGAGTATCAGCCCCATACGGCTGGGGATGCCCTTAAAATACCAGATATGGGAAACGGGAGCCGCCAGTTCAATATGGCCCATCCGTTCCCGGCGCACTTTGGCTCTGGTAACTTCCACGCCACAGCGCTCGCAAACTACACCTTTATAACGCACCCTTTTGTACCGGCCACAATGGCACTCCCAGTCCCGGGTAGGACCAAAAATCCGCTCACAAAACAGCCCATCCCGTTCCGGTTTCAAGGTGCGGTAGTTGATGGTCTCGGGCTTCTTTACTTCACCGCTGGACCAGGCCCGAATCTGATCGGGCGAAGCCAGCCCAATGCGCATGCGGTCGAAGTTATTGACGTCCAACAAGGGCCTCGCTCCCTTCCCTATTCTTCATCAAAGTAATCGCCATCATCCAGGACAGTATCCATATCTGCTATTTTTTCCAGTTCTTCCAGGCTCTCAAAGTCGATGCTGTCTTCATCCATATCCTCGCTATAATTATCTTCCTCATTGTATTCATCATCACCTGGTTTTACAGGTGCCTCGGGCAGGACAGCACTCAGACCCAGTTCCTTGGCCTGGTCGGTAGTATCATCTTCAAATTCACCGATTTCAATTTCCTCATCGTTTTCTGACAGGACCTTCACATCCAGACCCAGGCTCTGCAGTTCCTTAATCAATACTTTGAAGGACTCTGGTACACCGGGTTCTGGCACATTTTCGCCTTTGACAATGGCTTCATAGGTCTTTACCCGACCCACCACATCGTCAGACTTAACGGTGAGGATTTCCTGCAGTGTATAGGCAGCACCATAAGCCTCCAGGGCCCATACCTCCATCTCACCAAAACGCTGTCCACCAAATTGAGCCTTACCACCCAGAGGCTGCTGGGTAACCAGAGAGTAAGGGCCGGTAGAACGCGCGTGGATCTTGTCATCAACCAGGTGCGCCAGTTTTAGCATGTACATGTAACCCACAGTTACCGGGTTATCAAAAGGCTCACCGGTACGACCATCATAAAGGATAGTCTTGCCATTAGCCGGCAGACCAGCGGCCTCCAGGGTCTTGAAAACATCATTCTCTTTGGCCCCATCAAATACAGGGGTAGCAACCCGGATGCCCAGGGTTTTGGCAGCCCAACCCAGGTGAGTCTCCAGCACCTGACCGATATTCATCCGGCTCGGCACACCCAGAGGGTTGAGCACGATTTCCACCGGTGTACCGTCCGGTAAAAAGGGCATATCTTCTTCGGGCAGGATTTTGGAAATAACCCCTTTGTTCCCGTGGCGACCGGCCATCTTGTCACCAACGGAAATTTTCCGCTTCTGGGCGATAAAAACCCGCACCAGCATGTTTACACCAGGAGGCAGTTCATCCCCTTTATCGCGAGAGAACACCTTTACATCCACGATTTTGCCGGCCTCACCATGGGGTACACGTAGAGAAGTATCCCTTACTTCCCGGGCCTTTTCACCGAAGATAGCGCGCAACAACCTTTCTTCCGCAGTCAGCTCCGTTTCACCTTTCGGGGTAACCTTACCCACCAGGATATCGCCGGGCCGAACCTCAGCACCCACCCGGATAATTCCGTTTTCATCCAGGTCTTTCAGAACATCATCCCCGACATTGGGGATATCACGGGTGATTTCTTCCGGACCCAGCTTGGTATCCCGGGCTTCACATTCGTATTCCTCGATATGGATAGATGTAAAGTAATCTTCCTTGACCAGTTTCTCGCTGATCAAAATGGCGTCCTCGTAGTTATAACCCTCCCAGGGCATAAAGGCAACTAGCACATTGCGCCCCAGTGCCAGTTCGCCCTGGTCGGTCGAAGGCCCATCAGCGATGATTTCCCCTTTTTCAACCCGTTGCCCTTTTTTGACAATGGGCTTCTGGTTAATACAGGTCCCCTGGTTGGAACGGGTAAACTTGGTCAGTTTATATACATCTACAGTACCCTCATCAGACTTAACGATGATTTCATTGGCTGTTACCCGTTGTACCACCCCGCTATTGCGGGCAACGATAACCACTCCACTATCCAGAGCCGCCTTGTATTCCATACCGGTACCCACATAGGGTGCATCAGTGCGCAGCAATGGCACTGCCTGCCGCTGCATGTTGGAACCCATTAGAGCCCGGTTAGCATCATCGTTCTCCAGGAAGGGAATCAACGCCGTAGCAATAGAAACAACCTGTTTGGGTGAAACATCCATCAAATCGATTTTTTCCACCGGAACCATGATAATATCATGACCATGCCGGACATTGGCCTTATTGACCAGAATCTTCCCATTTTCATCCACCGGCAGATTGGCCTGGGCGATATAATATTTATCCTCTTCATCAGCCGTTAGGTATACGATTTCATCGGTAACAACGCCCCGCTCCTTATCCACCTTGCGATAAGGAGTTTCAATAAAGCCATATTCGTTGATACGGGCATAAGTGGATAGTGACCCGATCAAACCGATGTTGGGACCTTCAGGGGTCTCAATCGGACACATCCGCCCATAGTGAGAATGGTGAACGTCCCGGACTTCGAAACCGGCTCGTTCCCGGCTCAAGCCACCAGGTCCTAGAGCTGACAAGCGCCGTTTGTGGGTTAGCTCAGCCAGCGGATTGGTCTGATCCATAAACTGGGACAGCTGGCTGCTGCCAAAAAATTCTTTAATGGCAGCTGAAACCGGACGGGTATTGATCAGGATTTGAGGTGTTACCCCCTCCACATCCTGAATAGTCATGCGCTCCCGTATAACCCGCTCCATACGGGCCAAACCAATCCTGAACTGGTTTTGCAACAACTCACCAACCGAGCGCAAACGCCTGTTGCCCAGATGGTCGATATCGTCACCTTCACCTTCTCCATCCATCATTTTCAGCAACCGTTTCATGGTAGCTATAATATCTTCTTTGGTCAGGTGACGGACATCTTTGGCAATATCCAGTCCCAGTTTTTTATTGAGTTTATAACGGCCTACATGGGCCAGATCATAGCGTTTGGGGTCAAAAAACAAAGAGTTGAGTAAGGTTCTGGCACTTTCTACCGTCGGCGGTTCACCGGGTCGCAACCGTTTATAAATTTCAATCAGGGCCTCATCTTCCGAATCAGCATTATCCCGCTCCAAAGTCATTCTGATGCGAGCGTCATCATCAAACAGCTCCAGGACCCTGGCATTGGTCCCCCAGCCCAGCGCCCGTACCAGAACAGTCGCTGGCAGTTTGCGGGTCCGGTCTATCCGCACAAACAGGTTGTCATTTAGATCTGTTTCAAATTCCAGCCAGGCACCTCGGTTTGGAATAATGGTTGCCCCAAAGACATCCTTGCCGCTGGGGTCCATTTGTTTGGAAAAATAAACCCCGGGAGAACGAACCAGCTGGCTGACGATTACCCGCTCTGCCCCATTGATAATAAATGTTCCCTTTTCTGTCATCAGCGGGAACTCAGCCATAAATACTTCCTGTTCCTTAATTTCCCCGGTTTCCTTGTTGATCAACCGTACCTTTACTTTCAGAGGCGCCGAGTATGTAACATCCCGTTCCTTACTCTCTTCCACCGAGTACTTGGGCTCCCCCAGATTATAGTCAACAAACTCCAGGGAGAGGTTGCCGGTAAAATCCTCGATGGGCGAAATATCGCGGAACAGTTCACGCAGGCCCTCGTCCAGGAACCATTTATAGGAGTTCTGCTGGATTTCAATCAGGTTGGGCATGTCCAACACCTCTTGAATCCGCGCATAACTCCAGCGTTCCCGTTTTCCGACCTTGACCGGATAGAACATGCAGAACCTCACCTCTCGCTATTTTTTCGCATACTTATAGCATGGCATTTTTTAATTATAGCATTCATCCTTTCCTTCGTCAAGAAAATAATTACAAAAAAAGACACCTCATATCGAGGTGCCTTTTTTTTATCCAAGTTACTTAATTTCAACGGTAGCGCCAGCTTCAACCAGCTTGGCCTTGATGGATTCAGCTTCTTCCTTGGAAACTTTTTCTTTAACAGGCTTGGGAGCGCCATCCACCAGGTCCTTGGCTTCTTTCAGGCCCAGACCGGTTATTTCGCGTACAACTTTGATAACGTTAACTTTCTTGTCGCCAGCGGCGGCCAGAATTACATCGAATTCAGTTTTTTCTTCTGCAGCAGGAGCAGCGGCAGCGCCAGCTACAGGAGCAGCAGCTACAGCTACAGGAGCAGCAGCAGATACACCGAATTCTTCTTCAAAAGCCTTTACCAGCTCAGCCAGTTCCAGAACAGTTAAACCTTTAACAGCTTCCAAAATTTCATTTACCTTGGACATTATAATCTTCCTCCTTCAGCAAAATCTAAGATTTTTAAGCGATCAGGCACTTAAGCAGCGCCTTCCTCTTTCTTCTTGCGGATAGATTCCAGGACGTAAACCAGATTGCGCAGATTGCCCTGGAGAACATTGGCAAACCCATAAAGAGGAGCTTGCAGACCACCCAGCACTTTGGCCAGCAGCACTTCCCGCGGCGGCAAGTCGGCCAGAGCCTTAACCCCGGCAACATCGATTACCTTGCCATCCACGATACCGGCCTTGATTTCCAGCTGCTTGTTGTCCTTGGCGAATTCACTCAGAATCTTCGCCGGAGCAACAGGATCTGTTAAGCCAAAAGCCAGTGCGTTGGGACCTTCCAGATAGGGTTCCAGATCAGACAGGCCAACTTCACGGCAAGCCAGGCGTGCCAGAGTATTCTTAACGACCTTGTATTCCACTCCAGCTTCCCGCAGGCGTTTCCGCAGCTCAGTAGCCTGAGCCACATTCAAACCCCGGTAGTCAACCAGCACTACCCCGACGGCCTGCTCCAGTTTTTCTTTCAGCTCCTGTACAACCGGCTGTTTCTCGGCAATTTTAGCCACAATTCCACCTCCTTGCACCTGTATCGGTACATCCCAAGCCGCGAAGTCAAACAAAAAAGGGTCTCCGTAGACAAGCCAGGAGACCCTCTGATGGACATACTTAGCCAACAGAGTTGACTTCCAAAGCCTCGGTAGGCGGATTTCTCCTTTAAGCCAGCAGGCACCGACTGTCTACAGCTTGGTTCACCTATATCAAATTGTCAACAGGTTAATTATAGCCTGGCCAGAGGCTATTGTCAACAGTACAGGAAAGATTTTGTGATTATCTTGTGATAATGTCACCTTGTAAAGTATTTTGATAAAATGTCACTATGAGAAACGAGGTGCGTTATCTAATGACACAAAAACAACTAAATAGGTACAAGGTAATTTCTTCCTTAATTGATGGGAAACTATCAATCAGTGAAGCAGCTATGAGCTTAGGTCTAAGTGAACGCCAGATTAAGCGCCTTAAAAAAGGAGTGATGGAACAAGGGCCGGCGTTCCTTATCCATAAAAATACAGGTCGTAAGCCGCAGCATGCGCTCACTGACGAGCTTAAAAGCAAGATTATCTTATTGAAACAGTCCGATAAGTACAAGAACGCCAATTTCAAGCACTTTATGGAGCTTCTGGAGGTGCACGAGGAAATAGCCATAAGTTATTCCTGTCTCCACACTATTTTGACCAAAGCAGGCATTAACAGTCCTAAGAAACGAAGGAGATTTAAACCTCATCGCCGCAGAAAGAGAAGGCCTCAGGAAGGCCTCCTTATACAAATGGATGCCACTCCTTTTGAATGGTTTGGCACTAATGAAAAGTTTGCTCTCCATGGTGCAATTGACGATGCCACCGGGAAAATAGTAGGACTCTACCTGGCCAAGAATGAATGCTTGCAAGGATATTTTGAGGTAACCTGGCAAATCGTTAACAAACACGGTATTCCAGCAAGTATCTATGCAGACAGACACTCAATTTTTCTCTCCCAAAACGCTTCAAGGCTTACGATTGAGGAGCAATTGCAAGGCAAAGTTGTTAACGACACCCAGTTTGGCAGAGCTATGAAAGAGCTAGGTATAACCCTTATTCCAGCACGTTCACCCCAGGCCAAAGGTAGAGTAGAGCGACTATGGGAAACGCTTCAAAGCAGGCTCCCCGTTGAATTCAAAATAGCCGGTATTACCACTATTGATGAAGCTAATGAGTTCCTATCTCAATATATAGAGAAATTTAACAGTCAGTTTGCAGTGAAAGCTTTAGAGCCAGAAACTGCTTATAGGGCGCTTGACCAAAACATTGATATTGGCCATATACTATGTGTTAAACAAAAAAGAACTATCGATAATGGGGGCGTATTTTCTTTCTATAACAGGCATTTTAAGGTTATCTATAAAGAAACCAATCCTATTCCGCCACGTACGAAGATAGATGTATTAATAAGTCCGGTTTTTGGTGTAAAAGTGCAATACAAAAACACTGTATTTGAAACGATCCCCTATGTTAAGCCACAAAAGACGCAAAAGCCAAAAACTGAAGCTACTGAAAGAAAGCCCTATATACCTCCAGATACGCATTACTTTAAGTATGGACACAATCTGGTTAAAAGACTTACCTACGAAGACAGTGACAGGGATATATTAAAAATGCTTGAAGAGATATTTCTCCGAAAGTATGCTTAGCTTTGCCTGGATCTAATTTTTAGGAACCTTAACCGGGCTTGATTTGCCAAAAGTTATGAAGTGAGGTTAAGTCAAGGGCGGGCGAAGCCCGTTCACTTTACCCTTGACTTAACCGAACGTAATAACTACAATTGCCAAAGCCCGGTTAGGTTCTTAGCAGGGTGTGACATTTTGTGACGATAATTAACCCTATTTTGGGGTGACATTTTCACAAGTTATTGACACAGTACAGGAAAGATTTTTAACGAGTAACCTTTAACGGATTGACCTTAATGCCAGGGCCCATAGTGGAGGAAACAGCCACTCCCTTGATATATGTTCCCTTGGCAGCTGCCGGCTTAGCCTTGAGCAAAGCATCCAGCAGAGTATAGAAGTTGTCCAGCAGCTTCTCGGTACCAAAGGAGACCTTACCAATGGGCGCATGAATGTTAGCACCCTTGTCAACCCGGTATTCCACTTTACCAGCCTTAATATCTTTAACAGCCTTGGCTACATCAAAAGTAACAGTTCCGGTTTTGGGGTTAGGCATCAGGCCTTTAGGACCTAAGATCCGACCCAATTTACCTACAGCACCCATCATATCCGGAGTAGCTACGGCTGTATCGAAATCCAGCCAACCGCCCTCAATCCTGGCAATCAGGTCTTCAGCGCCCACTACGTCAGCGCCAGCAGCTTCTGCTTCCTTGGCTTTCTCGCCTTTAGCGAAAACAACTACACGGGCAGTTTTCCCTGTGCCATGGGGCAGTACTACTGCACCCCGAACTTGCTGATCCGCATGCCGGGGGTCCACACCTAGTTTAACTGCAACCTCAACGGACTCATCAAACCTGGCAGAAGCCAGTTTCTGTACCAGTTCCAGAGCTTCCTGAGGATCATACAGTTTGGTTTTGTCTACCTGTTTGGCAGCTTCCAGATATTTTTTACCGTGTTTAGCCATTTTGTTTACCTCCTTTGTGGTAGTAACGGATTATATCCTCCCACTTGTGGACCATTAAGCTTCTACTACTTCAATACCCATGCTGCGCGCTGTGCCTTCAATCATCCGCATTGCCGCTTCCAGGCTGGCAGCATTCAGGTCCCGCATTTTCAGCTCTGCAATTTCCCGGACTTTGTCACGGGTTACCTTGCCGACCTTCTTCTTGTTGGGTTCACCAGAACCACTCTCAATCCCAGCTGCTCTTTTCAGCAAAACTGCAGCCGGAGGAGTCTTCAACACAAAAGTGAAGGACCGGTCTTCATAAACGCTAATTTCCACCGGGATAATCAACCCGGCCTGGTTAGCGGTTTTTTCGTTAAATTCCTTGGTGAAAGCCATAATATTTACACCATGCTGACCCAAAGCCGGACCAACCGGGGGAGCAGGGGTGGCTTTACCAGCAGGACATTGCAGCTTGATTACTGCTACTACCTTTTTTGCCATTATTTCCACCTCCTTAATCTGTCTACTGTCATCATTCTACTTCAGCCACCTGTCCGAAATCCAACTCCAGAGGAGTCTCTCTTCCGAACATTGACACCAGGACTTTCAGCTTACCCTTTTCAGGGTAGATTTCTTCCACACTACCCACGAAGTTCTGGAAGGGGCCGGCTATCACGCGGACTTCATCGCCAACCTTAAAGCGCAGTTTGACCTTGGGTTCTTCCATCCCCATCTGTTTCAAGATGGCGGCTGCTTCTTCATCCCTGAGTGGAATCGGCTTGTTGCCGCTGCCAACAAATCCGGTTACACCGGTTGTATTGCGAACCACATACCAGGAGTCATCGGTCATGATCATTTCCACCAGCACATACCCCGGAAACACTTTGCGCTTACTGACCTTGCGCTTGCCATCCTTGATTTCCACTTCATCTTCCATGGGTACCAGAATGCGAAAGATCTTGTCTCCCATGTTCATGGACTCAATGCGCTTTTCCAGATTGGCTTTTACCTTATTTTCATAACCGGAGTATGTGTGAATGACATACCACTTTTTCTCCATACCCAGAAGGGACCCAGTTAGGTCCCTCACCTCCTAGCATAAATTTATCGTTCCACAATCAGCGTCAGCAACCGACCCAAACCCAGATCGATTACCCAGATCAAGACTGCCATGATAGCTACCGCCGTCAGCACAACACCGGTATAGGTCAACACCTGTTTGCGGTCAGGCCAGTTAACTTTGCGCAATTCGGCTTTAGTTCCGGAAAGAAAGTTAACCAGTTCGGACCAGGCCTTATTTTTTTCCGCCTTCTTGGCACCTTCTTTTTTGGTGGTTTCTTTATTTACCATAAGAAACTCCACATCCTTAAAACAGTATCGGTGTTAGCCCTTACCGGGTTTCCTTATGGACGGTTTGCGTGCCGCACCATTTACAGAACTTCTTCAGCTCGATTCTGTCCGGGTCATTCTTTTTGTTTTTAGTGGTTGTATAATTTCTTCTCTTGCACTGAGTGCAAGCGAGGGTAATGCCCACGCGCATTGTGCCACCTCCCTAAAAAGTGTCCTGTGCCGACAAGTGGTCCAGAATAGTCCGTTACCCTATACAATTTATCATAATTCCCATAGAGTGTCAATAGCAAAAGAGACAGGCATAAAGAAAGCGCTTCCGTTTCCGGAAGCGCTTTTCCGCCTTTTTATTCAACGATAGCGGATACAACCCCTGCGCCTACAGTTCGGCCACCTTCGCGGATAGCGAAGCGCAGACCTTCTTCAATAGCGATGGGAGTGATCAGTTCTACTTCGATCTTAACGTTGTCACCAGGCATAACCATTTCTACACCTTCGGGCAGCTTGATTACACCGGTAACGTCAGTGGTCCGGAAGTAGAACTGGGGCCGGTAACCGTTGAAGAAAGGAGTATGACGGCCACCTTCTTCTTTGGTCAGCACGTATACTTCAGCGAAGAACTTGGTGTGGGGCTTGATGGAACCAGGCTTGGCCAGAACCTGACCACGTTCTACCTCTTTCCGGTCTACACCCCGCAGCAGAGTACCAATGTTGTCACCAGCCTGGGCCTGATCCAGCATCTTACGGAACATTTCCACACCGGTTACAACGGTCTTCTTGGTTTCTTCTCTCAGACCGACGATTTCTACTTCGTCTCCAACCTTAACAGTACCGCGCTCAACCCGACCGGTAGCAACAGTACCACGACCGGTAATGGTGAACACGTCTTCAACCGGCATCAGGAAGGGCTTATCGATATCCCGCTCAGGAGTGGGGATGTAGCTGTCAACAGCATCCATCAGTTCCCAGATCTTGCCGCACCACTGGCAATCCCGGGAGCCGCAGCCGCACTCCAGCGCCTTGAGGCCGGAACCGACAACAACAGGAATGTCATCACCGGGGAAATCATACTGATTCAACAGCTCCCGCACTTCCATTTCAACCAGTTCCAGCAGCTCGGGATCATCCACCATGTCAGCCTTGTTCAGCCAGACTACGATATGAGGCACACCTACCTGACGGGCCAGCAGGATGTGTTCCCGGGTCTGAGGCATAGGACCATCTGCAGCGGATACAACCAGAATAGCGCCGTCCATCTGGGCAGCACCGGTGATCATGTTCTTAACATAGTCAGCGTGACCAGGGCAGTCTACGTGAGCATAATGACGCTTGTCGGTTTCATACTCAACGTGAGCAGTATTGATGGTAATGCCTCTTTCCCTTTCCTCCGGAGCGGCATCGATCTCATCATAACGCTTGACTTCAGCCTTACCTTGAGTTGCCAGAACTACAGTAATCGCAGCAGTGGTAGTTGTTTTACCATGGTCAACGTGACCGATGGTGCCCACGTTTACGTGAGGCTTAGTTCTTTCAAATTTTGCCTTTGCCATCTCTTCAAACCTCCTACATATATTTTTTGTAGTATTTTGGGCTAAATAAGATTGATTATATGTAAAAAGAAAAACCAGCCATAGGCTGGTTTACCTGACCTTAGTGGTAGCGGCGGAGGGATTCGAACCCCCGACACTGCGGGTATGAACCGCATGCTCTAGCCAACTGAGCTACGCCGCCTTATTGGTTGCGGGGGGAGGACTTGAACCTCCGACCTTCGGGTTATGAGCCCGACGAGCTACCAACTGCTCTACCCCGCGACGAAGAACTGTTACGTCATTGACAAAATCTATTATAGCCTTCCTTGCACCAATGGTCAAGAAGTAAACCCTGCCAATTTAGCCACAGTCCCGTTTTTCCAGATATCTTTCTATTTTTCTTTTTACCCGTTGCAAAGCATTATCAATGGACTTAACATGCCTCTTAAGGTCAACTGCTATTTCCTGATAGGACTTGCCGTCTAGATAGGACATTAACACTTTCCATTCCAGCGAACTGAGCAACTCCCCCATTTTCTCCTCAATGTCATCGAATTCTTCCCTGCTGATAATCAATTCTTCCGGATCTGTAATCTTAGTACCCGAAATCACATCCAGCAAAGTACGATCAGAATCTTCGTCATAAATAGGCTTATTCAGGGAGACATAGGAGTTTAATGGGATATGCTTCTGTCTAGTTGCTGTCTTAATAGCAGTGATGATCTGCCGGGTAATGCACAATTCGGCGAAGGCCCGGAAAGATGATAGCTTATCAGGGCGAAAATCCCTGATGGCTTTATAGAGGCCAATCATCCCCTCTTGTACAATATCCTCCCGGTCGGCGCCGATCAGGAAATAGGATCTCGCCTTAGCCCGCACAAAGTTTTTGTACTTATTGATGAGGTACTCAGCGGCTGCATTGTCTCCGGCCTTGGCCAGTTCTACCACATCCTCATCAATCATTTCCTCAAAACGTTCGCAGGCATCCGGTTGGGCACTCAGACTCAAGGTCATCGCCTCCGCTCTATTTGGTATTACCCGGGGTCGCAGTGATACATAAACTATTATACTCACAGGCTTGGACATAGTCAAGCCTTGCGCTGGCGTTGCCGCAAAACTTCATAAACACAGATGGCTGTAGCAACGGAGGCGTTCAGGGAGTTAATCTTGCCTGACATTGGTATTTTAATCAGAAAATCACAGTTTTCTTTTACCAGCCTGCTCAAACCCTTGCCTTCTCCTCCCACCACCAGAGCCAGCGGCCCGGTAAGGTCTTGTTCCCAAAGGCTTTTTTCTGCCTCTCCGTCCAGACCGGCTACCCAAACCCCTTTTTCTTTCAGTTCCCTGATTATCTGTACCAGATTGGACACCCGGGCCACCGGTACATACTCTACCGCACCCGCAGCAGCTTTCGCCACCGTTCCTGTCAACCCCACATTTCGACGTTTGGGTATAATCACCCCGTGAACTCCGGCCCCTTCGGCAGTACGCAGGATCGCCCCCAGATTGTGAGGATCTTCCAGTTCATCCAGCAAAATCAGCAAGGGCTGTTCTCCCCTGGCTTCCGCCTGGGCCAGTATCTCTTCCCAATCAACATAGGAGGCGGCCGCTACCTGAACCGCTACCCCCTGGTGAGCGGAAGTACCACAGATGCTGTCCAAACGCTCTCTGGTCACTTCCTGGAAAGGTACCCGACTCTCCCGCAAGACTGCCATAAGATTAGGGGGAAGTTTGGTGCCTTTGGCGACCAGGATTTTGTTCAGCTCTCTACCTGCTTTAATCGCTTCCAGTACAGGATTACGGCCATAAACCCATTCCAGTTCACCCATCCTGGCCTGTCCCTGGTTCAAAAAACTTGACTATTTTTATTTTCAGTCAAGTCGGCCCCCAGACCAGGCTTTCGCCTCCTTTCCGAATACTTGATTTGCCCCCGCGGGGCAGGGCGACAGGGGACCTCGGCCCGGGAGTTCCACCCGGACGGGAGTACTGCACCGGTTTATGCTGACCTCCCGGTGGGAGTATAACTCCGCCTCCCGCGTCCTGTTAGGACGCCTACCGGTTTCTCCGACACCGGCTAAACGGGGTCACCGTACGGACAGGGCCAATAACTTCAGGTCAGGCCAGACGGAGTTATACGCCTCCTGTTCACACGGAGCAAGCCCGTTATGCACAGGAAGCCTCTCCTCCAGCCGCCTCAAGCAGGCCCTGACCCCACGGGTCATCCCTTTTTTCCTTCCCCAGGTCTATCAGGATTAACCTTCCGGGTCAGGTTTTGCTTGATTTGCGATACCAGTTGCCTGAGTTCTATAGTCACCCGTTCCCTGAGGCCCAGCGCCCGGCGTCCTGTAACCAGTGCCGCCGCGCAATGCACCGGAACGGCATAACGTTTCATATACTTCCAGTAACCTATAGTTGAAGTATGCCGGGGTGATACTAACTTGAAAGGCACCCCTTCTTTTACCGCTCTCCGATACATTGACCCTACCATTTTTGCAAATGGAAAATTGGAGGCCATGCGGTTAAACTTTTTATTAGCTAAAACGCCTATCAGGTAGCTACGCCGGAAGCTGGAAGCATGGGCTAAGTCTGGTATTCTGATATAAAGAAAGCCGTTCGGGTAAGGGATAACCTGAAACTCTCCTTCGTACTTGCCCAGGTTGCCGGGATAAGGAATATTAAAACCCTCCGGCCACGGCTCCGGCTGGCCGGAAGCACTAACGTTACACAGGGCTACCCCATCAGGGTTTGTGTCTATAGCCAGACAACCTTTAGCAAAGTCCGGTTCCATCACCCTGACCACTTCAAATGTCAAATGTACCAAGTAGCGTCCTTCCAGGGTGCGGATCAGTTCTACCGCATAGGGTAACTTCATGGCCAGCCATATCTGAAGCAGCCCCCTTTTCCTCTGCCTTCGCCAGTTTCCTCATAGCCAGGCTGAGCTTCTTCCTGGCCCGGCCCAGTTTCTTTTCTGTTTCTTCATTTTCTAACTTCAGCAGTTCTGTTTGGGAGTCCAGCAGGGCCTGTGCTTTAAGTCTGGCGTCATCGACAAAGCGGGAGTTCAGCCCGAAAAGTTCTTGTCCTGACTTCTTGATTTCATGGCGGGAAGTACCTTCCAGGAGCCGGTTAAAGGCCCACCGCATACAGGCACAGAAGAGACGCATCTCCGTAGTCAGCGGGTCTTCTTCGCCCCGGCTCTACTTCGAAGACCGGTGAGTCGGGTAAATCTCCGGAAAAAACTCCCCGCACACAGTTATGCTAAATTTGTTCTTCTCGTGTTTCTTTGGCATTCCTGATCAGCTCCCCGAAACCCTGCCGGACTTTGCTGCTTCACCAATGGATAATAGTTCCATACTTTTAATGTAGCAAAACAGTTAAATACAATCAATTATAGTCTAGTTTTCTGAAGCTGCTGCATACCTCCTTTGCCCAGATAGCTAGCCCGAACCCGGGCCGCCTGACCACAGGTCATAGCCCCTTCCGGACAAGGCCCCCTTAAACAACCAGGCCCAGCCTGGGCAAATAAGACCGGGGCTACCTCTTTGACCAGAGCCAGCATGCGCTCTGCCAAAGCACGGATCTCCCACTGGGCCCGATTGCAACAACGCAAACTAAAGAAATGCAATAATTCCCGCGCATTCATGGTCACCACAAACTTGGTCTCTGCCGCATTGGGCAGGACAAAGCGGGCATCCTCATTGCTGGCTTCCTTGTTACCTCCCAGCCTTTCCTGCCAGTATCTGTACCACTGGTTGATCTGGGCCATCTGCCGCTCAAATTCCGCTACTGCCTCCGGCCCCAGTTCCTGAATGCGAGGAGGAATAATGTAGCAAAAATCCGCCTCTCCCACATAACGCTGGGATTTAACAGAAAAGCTGGCAATACGATGTCGGGTAATCTGAGCCAGTAGCGCCCGGGATACTCCTTCTACTCCAAAGGTGAACACTGCATGCTCAATCGGAGATAAATGTTCAAGCTCCATAAGTTTTTGCAGAAAAGGCTGCTGATCCCTTTCTGCAATCCCCTGGGCCAGTTCAGTCATATCCGCAGCCGAATAACATAACTTAGCCGCCAGAGCAATAATTTCTTCCGGTACAGGGGTGTAACGCAACAGATAAACTTTCATTTCCGCTTGCGGCATTTTATAAATCCTCCTCAGCCAGGCGTACGATCTCACGGAAAAGCTCCTCTATCCGTTCTTCTTCACCTTTTAGATGTAAATAGCCAAACAAACACTCCAGAGCTGTAGCATGACGATAAGCCACCACATCCACATGGCGGGGTGGCTGAGAACTGGTATTCCGACCACGCCGGACAATAGCTTTTTCCTCCTCGGTCAAGAGAGGGTCCAGCCCGCGCAAAAAGCGGGACTGGGCTTCCGCTTTCACAAAATCTACCGCTGCTTTATGCAGCCAATTCACCTTAGCCAGGCCCTTTTCTTTTACCAGATACCGTCGTACCAGTAATTCGTAAACAGCATCCCCAAGATAGGCTAAAACCAGTGATGATGGCAGCTCCATACTCATTTCCTCTTCCAGCGCGGACCGTTGGGAGTATCTTCAACAATAATCCCCAGATCCCCTAGTTTGTTGCGAATAGCATCCGCGGTAGTCCAGTCTTTGCGGGCCCGGGCCTCCTGACGCAATAACAACAGGAAGTCCACCAGCTCCTTCAAGAGACCGGCATCCGCCTCAGCTTTTTCCCCTGCCTTCAATTCCAGTCCCAGTACCTGGGCCAGTTCAGCCAGCACCCCGGTAAGGCCGGCGATTTTCTCCTTTTCTTCCCCGGCCGCAACCCCGGCATTGATCTGCCGGGCCAGTTCAAAGAGCACACTCAAAGCCAGAGCGGTATTAAAATCATCATCCATTGCCTGGATAAATTCTTCCCTGGCCGCAGCAGCTTCCTCAGACATTATCCCATTCACACCATTACTGTATTCCTGCCCATTAGCCAGGGCATTGCTCAAGCGCTCCAGGCCCTTTTTCGCTTCTTCCAGTTTTTCCGGACTGTAATCCAACGGGTTGCGGTAGTGGCTGGAAAGCATGAAGAAACGGACGACCTGGCCGGAAAAATGCTGTAATATCTCCCGGACAGTAAAGAAATTGCCCAGAGATTTGGACATTTTTTCTTCCTTTACAGTAATAAAACCATTATGCATCCAGTAACGAGCAAAAGGCTGTCCCAGATAAGCCTCGGACTGAGCAATCTCATTTTCATGATGGGGGAAGATCAGGTCAAAACCACCGCCATGAATATCGAACTCTGCTCCCAGATATTTCAAGGACATCACCGAGCATTCAATATGCCAGCCCGGCCTTCCCTCACCCCAGGGACTGGGCCAGGAAGGTTCTCCCGGTTTGGCTTTTTTCCAGAGAGCAAAATCCATGGGGTGGCGCTTGCGCTCATCCACCTCTACCCTGGCCCCTGCCTGCATATCCTCCAAGCTGCGGCCGGAAAGTTTACCATAGGAGGCAAACTTTTCAACAGCATAATATACATCCCCATCTACCTCATAGGCAAAGCCTTTTTCAATCAACCCGGCAATCATTTCAATGATTTCCGGAATGTGCTCCGTTACTTTGGGATGATGGGTAGCAGGCTTGACTCCTAGTGCCTGGGCATCTTTAAAAAATTCATTGATATAACGAGCAGAAAGCTGCAGGGCATCCTCCCCTGTTTCCTGGGCCCTTTTAATGATTTTGTCATCGATATCAGTAAAGTTCTGTACAAATATTACTTCATAGCCCCGATATTCCAGATAGCGACGCACCGCATCAAAGACTATCAAAGGCCGGGCATTACCCAGATGGATAAAATTATAAGTGGTAGGTCCGCAAACATACATACGTACCTTCCCCGGTGACCGGGGTTGAAAATCCTCTTTCTGTCTGGTCATGGTATTATAGATTTTGATGGTCACGACCTTGTTCTCTCCCTTCCAGCTGCGCAATCCTGTTTTCCAGCATCTCAATCTTGCGCTGCAAGCATTGCAACATTTCCGCTACCGGGTCAGGAATCTGGTCATGGAGCAAGTCATCCACCCGTTGTCCTTCCCGGATTACTACCCGTCCTGGGACCCCGACTACTGTACAGTTAGGCGGTACAGGTTTCACTACTACTGCTCCTGCCCCGATTTTGGAATTATCACCGACAGTAAAGGAACCCAGCACTTTGGCCCCAGCGCTGATTACCACATTATTGCCAATGGTGGGGTGACGCTTGCCTTTTTCCTTACCGGTGCCACCCAAGGTTACCCCTTGATATATGGTAACATTATCGCCTATTTCCGCTGTCTCACCAATCACTACCCCCATACCATGGTCGATAAACAATCCCTGGCCGATTTTGGCCCCTGGATGGATCTCAATCCCGGTAAGAAAACGGGAAAGCTGGGAGATAAAGCGGGCCAGTACCACCCAGTTTTTCTTATACAGCCAGTGGGCAACCCGGTGAAACTGAATGGCATGGAATCCGGGATAACAGAGGATAACCTCCCACACAGATTTTGCTGCCGGATCCCGTTCGAATACTGCTTCAATGTCGCGCTTCAACTGTTGAAAGAACACAGCCTATCCCCCCTCACAAACATTATAAAAACCTTCGTCTCCTATCCAGAGACGAAGGTTTCCCTCCGCGGTTCCACTCTGGTTGGCAAGGAAAAACCCTCGCCCACCTCTTTCGGTCAGCTAACGGTGACCAGCCGGAAAGCTCCAAGGCGCACTTCAACAGGAGGAATTCAGGATGCTTCCAGCCTTGACATCCCTCTCTGGCGAATCCCTTTCCTGCCTACTCTTCCTCTTCATCGCTCATTTTTTAGTTGATACAAATAATTATAAAAGTCTGCCTAGCCAACGTCAACCCTTAAACTATCCAGTCGCTTTTTCACTCCACTATAGCCCAGAATAGCCAGCAGGAAATATAGTTCCGGGCCATGGGCCTGACCAGTAAGCGCGATCCGAATCGGCATGTAAACCTGTTTGCCGCCTAGTTTCAGCTCTTTGGTCAAGGTTTTCAGTACCCCTTTGGCCTCTTCCGGAGTAGGAGCCGGGTTTTCTTCCAGCTTATGCAGCAATGCTGCCAGTACCGCCGGAACCTGTTCCTGTTTCAGGACCTCCCTGGCTGCCTCATCTTCAAACTTTACTTCATCCTGGTAAAATACCTGTACTGCCTCTACCACTTCGGCCAGACAATTGATGCGCTCCTGTACGGCCTGTATGAGCCAGAGATATTTTTCACCTTCCGGTGGATTTAACCCGGCTTCGACCAGGAAAGGTCGTGCCAGCTCAGCAATCCGTTCCGGGGCGCTGTGGCGGATATAATAGCCATTGAGATAATTTAACTTGTCCATATCAAAGACCGCCGGGCTTTTGGCCACTCGATCCAGCGAAAACTCCTGAATAAGCTCTTCCAGGGAGAAAATTTCATTCTCACCCTGGGGAGCCCAGCCCAATAAAACCAGGAAATTGACCAGAGCTTCCGGTAAATAGCCCATTTTCTTATATTGCTCAACTGCCGTCGAACCATGGCGTTTGGACATTTTGGTCCGGTCCTTGCCCAGAATCAGGGAAACATGGGCAAACTGAGGGGACTTAAGCCCCAGGGCCTGATAAAGCAGAATCTGACGGGGTGTATTGGAAAGATGTTCTTCCCCCCGAATGACATGGGTAATCTCCATGGTAGAGTCATCAATTACCACCGCAAAATTATAGGTGGGAATGCCATCGGATTTAACGATAACAAAATCGCCAATTCCATCGGTTTCAAATACCACCTGGCCCCGAACCAGATCATCGATGACCACCTTTTCCCCTTCCGGAACCCGGAAGCGGATCACAGGCTTGACACCCTCAGCCTCTTTGGCCGCCCGCTCTGCCGGAGTCAGGTGACGGCATTTACCCAGATAACGGGGCAACTCCCCTTTAGCCAGCAGCTGTTCCCGTTCGGCTTCTAGCTCCTCTTCCGAGCAATAGCAATAGTAGGCCTGCCCCTGGGCCAGAAGCTTTTCCGCTGCTTCCCGATACAAATCCAATCTCTCTGTTTGCCGGTACGGACCATGGGGACCACCTACCTCAATCCCCTCATCCCAGTTTAATCCTAACCAGCGTAAGGAGGCAAGGATATTTTGTTCTGATTCCCGGCTAGACCGCTCCAGGTCTGTATCTTCAATCCGAACAATAAACTGGCCCCCGGTTTTTCTGGCCATCAGCCAGTTAAACAAAGCAGAACGGGCGCCGCCAATATGTAAAGGCCCCGTAGGACTGGGGGCAAATCTTACCCGCATCGGTGTGGTCATGTGCAGTTACCTCCTCATTTCTGCCTGATTCGCTTTATTATACCATTCTTTTTGCGACTGTGACAACGGCATAAGCCGCAATCCCTTCCCCCGTTCCAGTAAAGCCCAGCCCTTCAGTTGTGGTGGCCTTGATATTCACCTGCTCTGCCTCTATTCCCAGGATAGTAGCAACCTTTTCCCGCATAGCCGGGATATAAGGGGCCATTTTAGGCTTCTGAGCAACAATGGTTCCATCCACATTGTTGACCTGGTAGCCTCTTTCCTCAACAATTTCCCTCACTCTGGCCAGCAGGCGACCACTATCAGCCCCCCTCCACTTAACATCACTATCAGGAAAGTGTTTGCCGATATCTCCTGCCGCTACTGCCCCCAGCAGAGCATCCATAATAGCGTGTAACAGGACGTCCGCATCAGAGTGGCCCAGCAACCCTTTCTCATAGGGTATCTTTATTCCGCCAATAATCAGTTCCCTATCTACCACCAGCCGGTGAACATCATAACCCATACCTACCCTGAACAAACTACATACCTCCCCTTGCCTGCAATAAAGCCTCGGCCAGAATTAAGTCTTCCGGAGTGGTAATTTTCAGATTGGCATAGTCCCCTTGCAGCATTCGCACCGGATAGCCTGCTCGTTCCACTAAAGCAGCATCATCGGTCCCCAGAAAACCTTCTTGCCAGGCCTGTTGATAAGCAGCCAGTAACCAGTCCCGGCGAAAAACCTGGGGAGTCTGTACTGCCCACAGCCTTTTCCGTTCTGGAGTTCCGATAATTAGGCCCTGTTCATCCACTGTTTTGATCGTATCTTTTACCGGCACGCCTACAACTACCGCTCCTGTCTCCTGTGCCATCTGCAGGGCTGAGCGGACAATCTCCGGGGTGACCAACGGCCTGGCTCCATCATGGACAGCTACCAGGGCAAGCTCTGGAGGAACTTGTTGCAGGCCATTCCAGACAGAATGCTGCCTTTCCTCCCCGCCACTGACAATCAGCCAGCGTTCGCGCTCCTTCCGAATGAGAGGAGATAATACCCTCGCAATTTCCTCTTCCTCTCCCGGTCGCGCAACTACAATCATTTGCTCTAGTTCCAGCACCTGAGCCAGAGCTGTACAAGTATGCAATAAAAGGGGCAACCCGCCCAAGCTAAGAAACTGCTTGTTCAGCTGGTTGCCCATTCTTTTGCCCTGGCCCGCGGCTGGAATAATCGCCGCAGCTTTAACCAATGGCATTCACCTCGTTGAGCTTGGTTCGATTAGCATCATCTTCTTTTATCTCCAGTTTGGGACGGGCAAAAATCATTCTCCCCGCTGCTGTCTGCAAGACACTGGTTACTACTACAATAACGTTTTGCCCAATGTGGCGTTTCCCACCATCGACAACAATCATAGTCCCATCTTCCAGATAACCTACGCCCTGCCCGGTTTCTTTGCCATCCTTAACAATTTGCACATTCATTTCCTCTCCAGGCAAGACCATAGGCTTAACCGCATTGGCCAGTTCATTGATATTTAAAACCAGAACTCCCTGCAATTCAGCCACTTTGTTGAGATTAAAGTCATTGGTAATGATTTTGCCATTAAGCTGCTGGGCCAGACGGACCAGCTTGGAATCCACTTCCGCAATATCATCAAAATCCTTTTCAACGACTTCTACTTTAACCTTCAGATCCTTCCGGATCTTGTTCAATATATCCAGCCCTCGCCTGCCCCGATTGCGTTTTAACACATCAGAGGAATCAGCGATATGGCGCAATTCTTCCAGAACAAAGCCAGGAACTACCACTGGCCCTTCCAGAAAACCGGTTTCTATAATATCGGCAATGCGGCCGTCGATAATTACACTGGTGTCCAGGATTTTAGGAATAGCTCCTTCTGAAACCACCTGGCTCTGGCTTTCTTTTTTCTTTCTACCCAGACTGATAATCATGGTAAACAATTCGTCTTTCTTTTTTGCCCCAATATTCATACCCAGATAACCCAGAAGAGTGGCTCCTATTATCTTCACCACTGTTGCCAGAGGCTGAAACCAGGAAAAGGCCGAACCCAGCAATATACCAATAAGTAAGCCAATAATAAGTCCTAGAGCGCCGCCGAAAATTTCAGATAAAGGTATTTTTTGCAAGCGCTGCTCCAGCCAGGTTGTCGTCCTCACCACCCAGTTAGCCAGCCAGGGTGCCAGAAAGATGCCTACCAGAAGGCCCAACAACATGCCAATGATTACCGACATTAGAGGCCCGGATAAAAACTGTACCGGCTCCAGCCGGTCCAGGGGCAAATACTGCCCGCTTAAGCCGCCGATTCCGATAAAAATCAGCATCCAGACAGCCCGCAGTATCTTCATCATCATAATATCACCTCCTTCGCTGACTATTTTACCCCGGGCCCCGGTATTATTATACAGTTTTTACCTTTATCAGGCAAAAACTTCTTCCAAGCGTTCTGTTATTTTTTCCTTTTCTTCCTCCCAGACCAGGGCTAATTCGCTTAACAGAATTTGTCGAGCGGTATCCAGCATTTTGCGTTCCCCTGTAGATAGCCCCCGTTGCCGGTCCCGCCAGCCCAGGCTGCGCACTACTTCTGCTACTGCCCTGGCATCCCCGCTTTTGATTTTTTCCATGTTCTGCCGGTAGCGTAAATTCCAGTTCCCTATCGGTTCTCTTTCCTCTTCCTGTAATAAATCCATGATTTCAGCAGCTGTTTGCCGGGAGACTACTTCTCTGAGTCCTAAGGCCCGGCCCTTTTCTACCGGAACCATTACCCGCATATTGCCTACCGGTACATGCATTACATAATAGCTGATTTTTTTGCCACCAATTTCTTTTTCTTCGATGGACTCAATGATGCCTGCTCCATGCATGGGGTATACCACCTTATCTCCTACTTTAAACATCTTTCCTTCCCCCTTCAAACAGGCCTATTGCTAACTATTATAACACGGATTTTATAGGGCGTCAAAAAATGTGATTATATCATAGCCATTTTTCTCTTGTCAATAACCAGGCTCTTCCTTCTGTCAGATTGACAAGACAAGCCTCTCCCCGTTATAATAACCGTAGAAAGCCAGCCACCGGTGGCTGTTTTGAAAGGGGATTGCAGAATGAAGGACTTGCTATGTGATGAGTTCCAGGAAACTGTCGGCGAATTGCTAATCCGCCACCAGAGCATTCTGGATGTCATCACCAAATACCAGGAGAGTTGTGCCCGCACCAATCGGGCTGTTGTCAAAGCAGTCACCAACTGCGGCTGTCTCAAAGTAGAAGCAGAAAAGCACCCTCTCCCGCCTGATGCATCCCTGGAAGATTTGCGCAAGCTGCGGGATTCCCATTTGCGCGGCAAAATCTGTGATCAGTGCCGGGAAATTGTAGAAGATGAAATTGGTCGTTCCCTTTTCTATCTTGCTGCTCTCTGTAATATACTGGACATAAACCTGTATGATTGCTTTATCAAAGAACATAAAAAGCTCAATACCCTTAGTATTTTTAATATGCGCTAATAAACAAAGAGGAGGGGAATTTCCCCTCCTCCTTGCATTATGTTAAAAGGCGACCTGCTCCCTGTAACGTTTTAAGCCTTCCTGAATGGTACGTGCCCGCACCTCGCCAATCCCTTCTACTTCATCCAGTTCTTCAATGCTTGCTTTCAAAATCGCCGGTAAATGCCCAAACGTTGCCACCAGATTTTCTATAACCGGCCAGGGTAAGCGGGGTACCTTATCAAGGATACGATAACCCCTGGCAGTAACCGGTTGCTCCAGAGCCGCCACCGTGCCAGGATAACCCAGGGCCCGGGTCAACAAAGCCAAATCCAGCAGGTCTTCTGACGCCCAGTTGCGAATTGTATGCAGCACTTCCTCCGGAGTTTTGTCCGGAGTATTTAGATAATCCCTGACTATTAACAATCCTTCATTTTCAATATCCGCCACCAGTTCCTCCAGCTGCATCTTAACCAGACGCCCTTCAGTACCCAGCTCACTTATGTACCGTTCAATTTCCGCCACTACCCGTAGTACCATTTCCGTCCTCTGCAGAGCTTTGACCACATCATGCAGAGTCACCATGTCCTTGAATTCCAGCTCACTCAAGCTGTTTAAAGCTCTTTGCAAAACATCCTTATATTTCTCCAGCGTCTGCAGGGCCTGGTTGGCTTTGGCCAGAATCACGCTAATATCCCGTAGAACATATTTAAGGTTACCTTTATAAATAGTTATTACACTACGACGCTGGGAAATGGAAATTACCATTTCTCCCGTCTGCCGGGCTACCCTTTCTGCCGTCCGGTGTCTAATCCCGGTTTCATTGGAGGGAATAGCTGAATCCGGCACCAGCTGGGTATTGGCCGCTAGAATTCGCCGGGCATCAGAGCTGAGGATAATAGCCCCATCCATTTTGGCCAGTTCGTAAAGACTGGCTGGACTGAATTCAGAGTTGATTTCAAAACCACCCTCTACGATTTCCATCACTTTAGGCGAATCGCCCACGACAATCAAGGCGCCCGTTTTAGCCCGCAGAATATTTTCCAGCCCTTCGCGCAACGGCGTGCCCGGAGCCACTATTTTCAGTGCCTGTACCAGTTCGCGGTCCACCCGCTCCTCTTTCATCTGCCCATTCCCCCTAAAGACCAGTCTAATGCTTCTGCTACCGTCCCTACTTCTATTATTTCCAACTCGGCCGGGCCTTCCGGTTTTTGCCCCGAAGGCACCACTGCCCGTTTAAATCCGATCCTGGCGGCTTCCTGCAAGCGTTTTTCCATCTGGTTTACCCGCCGCACCTCACCTGTCAAGCCCACTTCCCCGATAATTACCATCTCGGGGTCTACCGACCGCTCTCGCCAGCTGGAGGCCAGCGCTACCGCTACCCCCAGATCCACCGCCGGTTCCGTCAGCTTCAAACCACCAGCCACATTAACAAAGGCATCCATGTGGCTCAACTGCATGCCCAGGCGCTTTTCCAGCACCGCCAGCAGCAACGCCACCCGCTGATAGTCCAGCCCCGAGGTCATGCGGCGAGGGTTGGCCAGATTGCCTGGCGATATCAGAGCCTGGATTTCCACCAGAATAGGACGGCTGCCCTCCATAGCCACCACTACCACAGAACCCGGTTCGCCAACAGGGCGCTGGGCCAGCAATAGCCCCGAGGGGTTACTGACATCAATCAGTCCACTGCCGGTCATTTCGAACAGGCCCAGCTCATTGGTGGAGCCAAAGCGGTTTTTCACTGCCCGCAACAGGCGGTAATTCTGGTGACGTTCTCCCTCAAAATACAGGACAGTATCCACCATATGCTCAAGTACCCGCGGTCCCGCCAGAGCTCCTTCTTTTGTGACATGACCTACAATCAGAGTGGCAATCTCCCTGCCCTTGGCCAGATCCAGCAAGAGTCCGGTACAATGCCGCACCTGACTGACACTGCCCGGAGCGGAGGTAATTTCCCGGCTGTGCACGGTCTGGATGGAATCTATAATCACCGCCTGCCAATCCTGGCCGGCATCTACTGCCGTCAGGATATCCTCCAGGCAGTTTTCCGCCGCTGCCAGCACCTGCGGCCCCTCCACTCCCAGCCGTTCCGCCCGCATCCGCAACTGGCTCAGCGACTCTTCCGCAGAAATATACAACACCGGGCCCTTTTGGGCCAGATATCCAGCTGCCTGCAGAAGCAAAGTGGATTTACCGATACCGGGGTCACCTCCTACCAGCACCAGGGAACCCCGCACCAGTCCACCTCCTAACACCCGGTCCAGCTCAGCCAGACCGGTAGCAGCCCGTTCCTGCTTCTCTGTTTTGATCTGGGGCAGCGGCACCGGAATGATCTTTTTTCCACTTGTTGCTGTTCTGGTTTCCTGACGCACTTCCTCCACCAGGCTATTCCACTCACCGCAACCAGGACAGCGTCCCAGCCAGCGCAGTTCCACCTGACCGCAATTCTGGCAAACATACCGCGTTTTTTCCCGTTTCAAGGCCCGGCCTCCCTGTTTCCTGATACCATAATATTATACCATTGTTTTACTCTTGCTAACAAGAAGGATGAGCGGTAAAAATTGTCTCTGGTTTTGTCAAATTGAACGGGGATTTGTCGAATTTTTGTGGTAAATTTTGGTTGTTTTTTGTTTGTGATATGATTTGTTTAAGGCGATATATCAAAGATTATGCTAAATATGGAGCCAATAATATTTGGCCTTCTGTTAACTGATGGGGAATGGACTATTATTCCTCATCCAGTTTAGTGCTATCCCTTTCCAAATCAGACTTGTCAGGGCCTGCACCTGATCAACTCATTCCTTCAGGGGCAAGCCCTTATGGTGGAAGTAATTAATTTAAAGAAAGGAGAAGGCCAAATGAAAAAGAGAGCTTATTTTATAGCTCTGAGTTTAGGTTTACTTGTGGTTTCAGTTTCTTTCACGGGCATTTTTGCTGATGAAAACAAACAAGTAACTTCTCTGGTAAAAATGGTCAATGACAATAAACTAATTAAAGATCCTGATAAAGTTGTATTTAAAGTAAATGGAAAACCTGTTTTAGCTAGAGAATTTGTTAAGGAGAAAAATTTACTTATTTATCTTGCTAAAATAAACGGGAGCGCATTTCCCTCTGAACATGATGTCATAAATTCACTAGCAAAACGTGAAGCATTGTATCAAAAAGCAGTTGAATTAGGTTTGGAAGCTACTGATAACGAGGTTAGAGAATTTGTAAAGCAACAAAGGTCAAAATTTGAAGAATATGACCCAAATGCCACTGGCAAAGAATTAATTGAAGCTGAGATAAAGGCTACCGGTTTAACGGCAGATGAATATTGGGAACGTACAATTCCTGAGTACAAAAAAATCTTAACTCTAAGCAAATTATCCGATTATTATCTTAAACAATTAGGATCACTAAATTTAGAAAACCCTAATAATGTAGAGAAAATTAAATATTTTTAGATCAAGAATTTGATAAAATAGCTAGAGAAACAACTATTAAAATTGTAAAATAGCGCTCCTTGAGGTAGGAATTTTTCCAACCTCTTTATGTCTTTATACCTGAGAGAACAAATTACCAGGAGGTCTGTTAATAATGCCAATAAAAGGTGATTATAAACAATATACTGACCCTGAGGAGCAAGCAAAAATGATGGGAAATTTTTTGGGTAGTTTTCTCAATAGTTCTAAGATCCCTATTGGACTTAAATGGTTAGGCTGGTTTTTGCTCCTCTGCTCCAGTATATTTTTTCCCTTCGTTATCATCAAAGATCTTCTTAGTGGAGGTCTGGAGATATTTTTATTAGTACCGGTATTGTTTCAATGGGTATTGGTTTATTATATTTTAAAGAAACTATTAAGATAGCAAGTAACAGTTACAGCCGGTGGAGAGTTTCACCGGCTGTAAAAGTTTATACTTTGGCTTTGTCGAATCAAAGCTGAAATTGGCGAATTTTTGTGGAAAAAAATGGTTGATCTTTTTTTTTTATATATTATAATTTGTTCAGGGCGCCCAGATATAAAATTTGGGAGGTGTGTCTATTGAAAAAGATTGTTCTTTATAAAAATCTTCTAGTAGTAATAATGCTTGTGCTTGTACTTGGAATGAATATACAATCTGCATCTGCTTATTTCACTCTACCTTATCGTTGGCCAGATAATATTTTTTATTATAAGATTGATAGCAGTGCTAACGATCTCACTAGCCTTATTTCGAATGCTGCCAATTCTTGGAACACAACGACACCTGTTTCTATTTCTAATTCCTCAACTGGAGAAATCCTTATTAAAAAGGTTAATGATTCAACCGTAACCTGGTCGGGTAAAACAAACCTATATGTTGGTTCTATCGGGGGAAAATATTATTATAATCAAGGTATTGTTCAGATTAACCAAGCTAAAATAGGGAGTTATACTTCACTACAAAAACAAGGTGTAATAGCACATGAATTTGGCCATGTTATTGCCCTTGCCGATGATAATGGCTATCTGTTATACGGCGATCCAAAAGTTCTTATGCTTGGTTATGACTCCGAAAGACATAAATTAGGTATCTATACACCACAATCTGTTAATAAATATGTGCCAGGTGTAGGTTATGTTTATGGCGATATTGAAGGAGCAAACTATCTGTATTAACTTTAAGGAGGTGTGAAAGATGAAGGCTAAACCATTATTATTTATTGGGTTGCTGAGCTTACTAATAGTATCAGGCATTATTAATTCTGAGAATTCAAAAAAACCTATGATTATATCTCATGCTAGCTGGGTTAAATATTATCCTGACGTAAAATCCCTGGTAGAAGATGCCGATGTAATTGTCGAAGGAGAGGCTGAGTCAATAAAATCCTACCCGCGTTTTGATGAGCTTGATATTGCTACAGATGTCTATTTCAATGTCTCAAAGTGGTACAAAGGTTCAGAGCCTAAATCAAGAAATAAGATAATCATTGAACAGGACGGAGGAGTATATAAGGGAGTCACCAGTAAACTGGACAAAGTTGAAATAATGGAACCTGGCAAAAAATATCTGCTCTTTTTGCATTACTCTCCGGAAGAAGATAAGTATGCTGTCTTAACTGGTTGGCAAGGTCAATTTAAACTTGGCTTTTTTAAGGCAGAAAATCCAGAACCAGCCCGCTCCATGGATAAAGATAAACTATATGACGAAATAGCAAGACACAGCCGGCGGTAATTAACCACCGGCTGTAATTCTTTAAGCCTTTTTTCTGAAGGTCAGCCTGCCGTCTTCCGCATCTACGATAACGGTATCCCCTAAGGCAAAGGTCCCTTTCAGCAGTTCTTCTGACAACTGGTCTTCCACCATACGCTGGATAGCCCGGCGCAAGGGCCTTGCCCCAAAGGCAGGATCATAGCCCTTCTTCACCAGCACTTCTTTGGCTGCCGGTGTCACTTCAACCTGTACGCCGAAGTCCTGCAAGCGCTTGTTCAAGGCAGCCAGCATCAAATCTACGATTTGCTGGATATGTTCTTCCTCCAGCGGGTGGAAAACGATAATTTCATCAATTCGGTTCAGGAACTCCGGCCGGAAAGTGTGCTTCAACTGGTCCATCAGCTTATCCTTCATTTTCTCATAAGCATCTCGCTTATCTTCCGCTTGGACTTAAATGGTTAGGCTGGTTTTTGCTCCTCTGCTCCAGTATATTTTTTCCCTTCGTTATCATCAAAGGTCTTCTTAGTGGAGGTCTGGAGATATTTTTATTAGTACCGGTATTGTTTCAATGGGTATTGGTTTATTATATTTTAAAGAAACTATTAAGATAGCAAGTAACAGTTACAGCCGGTGGAGAGTTTCACCGGCTGTAAAAGTTTATACTTTGGCTTTGTCGAATCAAAGCTGAAATTGGCGAATTTTTGTGAAAAAAAATGGTTGATCTTTTTTTTTTTTTTATATATTATAATTTGTTCAGGGCGCCCAGATATAAAATTTGGGAGGTGTGTCTATTGAAAAAGATTGTTCTTTATAAAAATCTTCTAGTAGTAATAATGCTTGTGCTTGTACTTGGAATGAATATACAACCTGCATCGGCTTATTTTTTATTACCTTATCGTTGGCCAGATAATGTTTTTTATTATAAGATTGATAGCAGTGCTAACGATCTCACTAGCCTTATTTCGAACGCTGCTAATTCTTGGAACACAACGACACCTGTTTCTATTTCAAATTCGTCAAACGGAGAAGTTCTTATCAAAAAGGTTAATGAGCCAAATGTAAAATGGTCAGGAATCACAGACCATTATATTGGAGCGATTGGAAACACATATTTTTATACAAGCTGTATCGTCCGGATTAACCAATCTAAAATAGGGAATTATACTTCACTACAAAAACAAGGTGTAATAGCACATGAATTTGGCCATGTTATTGCCCTTGCCGATGATAATGGCTATCTGTTATACGGCGATCCAAAAGTTCTTATGCTTGGTTATGACTCCGAAAGACATAAATTAGGCATCTATACACCACAATCTGTTAATAAATATGTGCCAGGTGTAGGTTATGTTTATGGTGATATTGAAGGTGCAAACTATCTGTATTAACTATAAGGAGATGTGAAAGATGAAGGCTAAACCATTATTATTTATTGGGTTGCTGAGCTTACTAATAGTATCAGGCATTATTAATTCTGAGAATTCAAAAAAACCTATGATTATATCTCATGCTAGCTGGGTTAAATATTATCCTGACGTAAAATCCCTGGTAGAAGATGCCGATGTAATTGTCGAAGGAGAGGCTGAGTCAATAAAATCCTACCCGCGTTTTGATGAGCTTGATATTGCTACAGATGTCTATTTCAATGTCTCAAAGTGGTATAAAGGTTCAGAGCCTAAATCAAGAAATAAGATAATCATTGAACAGGACGGGGGTGTATATAATGGTGTTACCCGAAAACTGGACAAAGTTGAAATAATGGAACCTGGTAAAAAATATCTGCTCTTTCTGGATTACTCTCCGGAAGAAGATAAGTATGCTGTCTTAACTGGCTGGCAAGGTCAATTTAAACTTGGCTTTTTTAAGGCAGAAAATCCAGAACCTTCCCGCTCCATGGATAAAGATAAACTATATGACGAAATAGCAAGACACAACCAGCGGTAATTATTCGCCGGCTGTAACTCTTTAAGCCTTTTTCCTGAAGGTCAGCCTGCCTTAACTTCTACCTGTATGTCAAAGTCCTGCAAGCGCTTGTTCAAAACGGCCGCATCAAATCTACGATTTGCTGGATATCACTTCCTCCAACGGGTGGAAAACGATAATTTCATCGATCCGGTTCAGGAATTTCGGCCGTAAAGTGTGGTTCTATAACCTACGTATCGAGTCTGGTTAATAGAAGGAATTATTAACTTTCAGTCAATTGTTGTCAAATAATGGCGATAAAAATTAGAGAAATAAAATATAAAATTTGGTTGTTTTTTTAATCTACAATATGTTCGGGGCGTCCTAAAACCTTTATATAAAGGAGTTGAAAAAATGAGAAAAATTGCAATTTTAATTTTAATGTTTATGCTTATTTTTACTACTTCCATACCTGCCTTTGCTTACAAACTAGCTGGTTGGAAATGGCGTGATCCAAAATCAATAACTTATTCCTTTCATTCCAGCGCAACAAACAACATGCGTACTGCTGCCAATAATGCCGCGAATGAGTGGATAAAAGCCTCTACTAAAATTAGTATGACTTATGACAGTTCCGGTAATGGTAAAGTTATAATAATGGGTGCAAATGATGGCCCTACTACTGTCGATGGTTATTTTAAGCCGACTTATGAATTCCTTAGCACCACTTATATTAAAGGTGGCACAATAAGAATAAACACTTATTATAGTGAAAAATACTCGTCCACAACTTATCAAGCACTATTAGGTCACGAACAAGGACATGTATTTGGTCTTGGAGACGAACCCAACGAAAGCTATCGTTGTTTAATGATTCCTACTACCAAGGTTAGAGCTTATTACACTTATATCCCTCGCTCAGATGACATTAATGGAATTAATGCAATTTATCAGTAATTACTATTATTAGATAATGGGGTGTTACTTATGACCAAAAAATACCTTATAATTTGTGCTGCTAGCTTGTTTGCCTTAATTACACTGTTTAAAGGCTACAAATATTTAAATGAACCAAGCCTAATAAATTTAAAAGCCAGCTATGCCTACATCCTTAGTGACGCAGAAGCAGCAAAAAAAGCTAAACATATTGTAGTAGGAAAAGTCAATAAAGTCCAGGGCTATGATTTATCAGGATTTATGCCCAAAACATTTTTCGAAGTACAAGTAGTTGAAAATCTTAAAGGCAACCTAGGTGATAAATTTATCTTCAGACAAGATGGAGCTATCGACGAAAAAAATAACGAAAAAATTATCATTGAAAATTATGATTTATTATCTCCTGGTCAAACATATCTTTTCTTTTTAGACAAAGTACCCGATAAAAATAATACTTACTGGTCTATCAACGGGCCTTTTTCTGTCTACCAAATAGATGGTGATATGGCTAAAAACAATACTAGTCCCGTTCGAAGCCAGAAATTAATTGAGCTAAAAAAAATAATCGAAACCCATAAAGTTCAGCCTTAACAAAGTATAAATCTTGTAGAAGGGGGGTTACAAACCCCCGTACTCCCACTTCGTTTAGCATGTGGAGATGACCCCATGTCGGGCGCACAGACACAGCCGGCGGTAATTAACCACCGGCTGTAATTCTTTAAGCCTTTTTTCTGAAGGTCAGCTTGCCGTCTTCCGCATCTACGATAACGGTATCCCCTAAGGCAAAGGTCCCTTTCAGCAGTTCTTCCGACAACTGGTCTTCCACCATACGCTGGATAGCCCGGCGCAAGGGCCTTGCCCCAAAGGCAGGATCATAGCCCTTCTTCACCAGCACTTCTTTGGCTGCCGGTGTCACTTCAACCTGTACGCCGAAGTCCTGCAAGCGCTTGTTCAAGGCAGCCAGCATCAAATCTACGATTTGCTGGATATGTTCTTCCTCCAGCGGGTGGAAAACGATAATTTCATCAATTCGGTTCAGGAACTCCGGCCGGAAAGTGTGCTTCAACTGGTCCATCAGCTTATCCTTCATTTTCTCGTAAGCATCTCGCTTATCTTCCGCTTCTCCGGCTTTAAAGCCCAGGGAGGCTTCCTTCTTGATCAGGTTGGCTCCCACATTGGAGGTCATGATTACCACCGTGTTGCGGAAATCCACCGTCCGCCCTTTACCGTCGGTGAGGCGGCCATCTTCCAGCACCTGTAACAGGACATTGAATACATCGGGATGGGCTTTTTCCATTTCATCCAGCAATACCACTGAGTAGGGCTTACGTCGTACCGCTTCAGTCAGCTGGCCCCCTTCATCATAACCCACATATCCGGGAGGGGCCCCCACCAGCCGGGCCACGGTGTGCTTTTCCATATATTCGGACATATCCAGGCGGATCATGGCATCTTCATCCCCGAACAGGGCCTCTGCCAGGGCTTTGGCCAGCTCCGTCTTACCGACACCGGTGGGGCCCAGGAAGATGAAGGAACCGATAGGTCGCTTGGGATCCTTTAGCCCGGCTCTTGCCCGCCGGATGGCCCTGGCCACTGCTGACACCGCCTCTTCCTGACCGATTACCCGTTGATGCAGAATTTCCTCCATTTTCAACAGGCGATCACTTTCTTCCTCAGCCAGTTTCTTCACCGGAATGCCGGTCCAGCTGGCTACGATATGAGCGATTTCATCAGCTGTTACGGTAGCCCCTTCGCCCTGATTCCGTTGCCGCTGCCAGTTCTGTTTCAAATCCTCCAGTTCCTGGCGCAACTGCTGTTCCTTATCCCGCAGTTCAGCAGCTTTTTCAAACTCCTGGGCCAACACCGCCGCTTCTTTTTCCTTGCGGATATTTTCCAGTTCCTGTTCCTTATCTTTCAAATCCGGCGGTGCAATATAGGTCTGCAACCTAACCCGGGAAGCAGCCTCATCGATCAGGTCGATAGCCTTATCGGGCAGGAAACGGTCAGTAATATAGCGGTCGGACAGCTTGACTGCTGCTTCCAGAGCTTCATCGGAGATTTTTACCCGATGGTGAGCTTCATAGCGATCCCGCAAGCCCTTCAGGATTTCCAGGGCTTCTTCAACCGTAGGTTCATTGACCATAATGGGCTGGAAGCGACGTTCCAGAGCCGGATCCTTTTCTATGTGCTTTCGATATTCGTCCAGAGTTGTCGCACCAATGCACTGCAGCTCGCCCCGGGCCAACGCCGGTTTAAGGATATTGGCTGCATCGATAGCTCCCTCTGCCGCACCGGCTCCAATTAATGTATGCAGTTCATCAATGAAGAGGATAATATTACCGGCCTGCCGGATTTCCTCCATCACTTTCTTCAGCCGTTCTTCGAACTCACCCCGATACTTGGAGCCAGCCACCACTGAAGATAAGTCCAGAGTTACTACTCGTTTATCTGCCAGAGTTTCCGGCACCTTGCCTTCTATAATCCGCTGGGCCAGACCTTCAGCAATTGCTGTCTTACCAACCCCCGGTTCACCGATTAACACCGGATTGTTTTTTGTGCGTCGGCTCAGGACCTGCACAACCCGCTCAATTTCCTTTTCTCTGCCCACAACCGGGTCAATTTTGCCATCCCGGGCCAGAGCTGTCAAATCCCGGCCGAATTCATCCAGGGTAGGGGTCTTAACATTTTTGCCGCCAGCCGCTTTGCCTTTACCATTTCCCGCCTTGACTCCAGGAGCAGCTCCATGGCCACTTAAAAGCAACAATACCTGTTCTCTTACTTTTTGCAAGTCAGCACCCATACTCTGTAATACCTGGGCTGCTACTCCTTCTCCCTCTTTGATTAATCCCAGTAAAATATGTTCTGTACCAATGTAGTTATGACCCAGGTTACGCGCTTCCTCAAAGGCTAATTCCAGCACCTTTTTGGCACGAGGAGTTAAGGCTATCGCTCCATGAGCTGGCCCTTCTCCCCGTCCTGTCAACTCTTCTACTTCTTTCCTCACTTGTTCTAAACTAATATCCATTGCTTCCAAAGCTCTGGCTGCAATTCCTTCTCCTTCACGAATCAGGCCTAAAAGCAATTGTTCAGTGCCAACATAGTTAACATTTAGACGCCTTGCTTCTTCCTGAGCCAGCAACAATACCTTTTGTGCCCTTTCAGTAAACCTGTTAAACATCTTTAACCACCTCCATTTAATCCTTTTAATCTTTCACTTCACACAGTTTTAGTCTTTCCCTGATCAGTTTGGCCCGGCGAACATCTCGCTCCATCGGGGATAATTCTTTCCCGGCCAGTTTTTGCAAATAAGCCGGACGCATTAGTACCATCAGCTCATTCAAAACAGTAGATTCCACTCCCTGTAACAAGCCCAGATCCACACCCAGGCGCACATTGGATAACAAGTTAATGGCCTCCTGGGAGGTAATCATCTGGGCATATCTTAGTATGCCATAGCTGCGCCAGATTTTATCACTGAGCTGTTCGCCCCATTCTTGGCGCAATCTTTCCCGGGCTTGCCGTTCCTGCTGGATAATCTGTTTAACTACCGCCAGCAGGTTGTTAATAATTTCTTCTTCACTGCGCCCCAGAGTAATCTGGTTAGAAATCTGGAATATGTTTCCGGCTGCTTCTGTTCCTTCACCGTAGAGGCCCCGGACCGTCAGCCCAAACTGGCCAATAGCATTGACCAAACCGCCAATTTGTTTTGTCAGTACCAGACCGGGCAAGTGCATCATCACTGATGCCCTTAAGCCAGTACCGACATTGGTCGGACAGGCAGTCAAATAGCCTCTTTTTTCATCATAGGCTATATCCAGAGTCTGTTCCAGCCCGTCATCCAATTTATTAGCCAACTCCCAGGCTTCAGTGACTTTCAAACCTGGTAGCAAAACTTGCAAGCGCAGATGATCCTCTTCATTAACCATAATGCTTATGGTTTCATCATCACTGAGGACGACAGCCCCAAAACGGCTTTTGGTGGCGTGCTGGGGACTGATTAAATGTTTTTCCACCAGGATTTCCCGTTCATTCGGAGACAATTCATCCAGACGGGTAAACTCAAGTTTTGGCCATTTCTTTTCATTATTCATTTTTTCTACCGCCAGTCTGACACCAGCTAAAACTTTATTTCCATCTTCCTCCTGCATCCGATGCGGAAAAGGAGTACCTTCCAGGTTACGGGCCAACCGAACCCGGGAACTGAGGACTATATCCCCTTCCGGACCTTTGCCATTCATCCAGCGACTTAATGCATTATTAATGATATCCCTGAGGGACATATTATTTCACCTCCCGCTGTTCTAGTTCCCTAATTTGATCTCGCAACTTAGCTGCTTTTTCAAACTCTTCACGAGCCACTGCTTGCTGCAGTTCCTGGCGTAACTTCTCAATTTCGCGCTTAATTTTCAAACTACCACCCCGTCGAGCTGGTACCTTGCCTGTATGCCGGGGGGCCCCATGAATTTGGCGCACCACATTATCCACCTGGTGGCTAAAAGCCTCATAGCACTGACTGCAACCAAAAAGCCCTCCCTGAGCAAATTCAGCGTAAGTCATGCCACAATTGGGGCACTGGTGGCCAGTCTCACTCCTTTTCGGAACTGTTAATTCCTTGAAAACTCCTCCGAGCAAATTGAAGAAATCCGTTTGCCCAAATTTAAACTCCCCCAGTTCACTGGCACACTGCTGACATAAATTCAGTTCAGTCTTTTCACCATTGATTATTTTCGTAACATGTACGGTAGCCGGTTTAGCATGACAACGTTCACAGATCATCATCATAACCCCCTTTGGTCACATGTTTTATTAATCCCAGCAATGCAGCTTTTAATAACCGTGCTCGCCACATATCGCGCTCCGGTAAACGCATATCCAGAGTTTGCCGATCAAGGATGCTGAGCAAGATAGCCATTTCTCTGGTATTTATTATTCCGTCGTTGGCAAGACGATAAATAATATCCTCCGCCTGGCGCTGGCTAATCTGCGATCCTACAAAGTGGTCAAGCTCAGTAAGCAGCTTATTTTCCTCAGGCAACTGTATTCTCAAGATTCGTATATATCCACCACCGCCCCGGCGGCTTTCTACGATAAATCCTCGCTCCCTCGTAAACCGGGTACTGATTACATAATTGATTTGCGAAGGCACACAATTAAATCTGGCTGCCAGTTCATTGCGCTGTAATTCAACCGCTCCTCCAGCTGCTGCAAGTTTCTCCATGATATATTGCTCAATATAATCACTAAGAGAACTCATACTATCACCTCCACCTCTAGTATGCCCCGCTATCTTGATTTTACTTTGACTTTCTTTGACTTTCAATTTGTAAAATTATCCTTTAATACAATTCATGCAACAATATCCCTCTCATTTGCTATATTTCTCATTATTTCTTTGTTTTTCATTTTTTATTGTCACAAATAAAATACCCACCAAGCATTTCTGCTTGATGGGTTAACTCGTGTCCGGCAGCGACCTACTCTCCCAGGACCCTGCGGTCCAAGTACCATCGGCGCTGGTGGGCTTAACTGCCGTGTTCGGTATGGGTACGGGTGTTGCCCCACCGCCATTGCCACCGGACTATTCTCTTCAGGGATTGCTCCCTCAAAACCGCACAGAGTTTCTTGAGGTTAAGACCTCGACCTATTAGTACCGGTCCGCTCAAAGCCTTGCGGCTCTTACACTCCCGGCCTATCTACCTGGTCTTCTTCCAGGGGTCTTACCTGGTTTTCCCAGTGGGAAATCTTATCTTGAGGTGGACTTCGCGCTTAGATGCTTTCAGCGCTTATCCCGTCCAGACTTGGCTACCCAGCGATTGCTCCTGGCGGAACAACTGGTACACCAGCGGTCTGTCCATCCCGGTCCTCTCGTACTAGGGACAGCTCCTCTCAAATTTCCTCCGCCTGCGACGGATAGGGACCGAACTGTCTCACGACGTTCTGAACCCAGCTCGCGTACCGCTTTAATGGGCGAACAGCCCAACCCTTGGGACCTACTTCAGCCCCAGGATGCGATGAGCCGACATCGAGGTGCCAAACCTCCCCGTCGATGTGGACTCTTGGGGGAGATAAGCCTGTTATCCCCGGGGTAGCTTTTATCCGTTGAGCGATGGCCCTTCCACTCGGTACCACCGGATCACTAAGCCCGACTTTCGTCCCTGCTCGACCCGTCGGTCTCACAGTCAAGCTCCCTTCTGCCTTTGCACTCTCCGCGCGTTTTCCATTCGCGCTGAGGGAACCTTTGGGCGCCTCCGTTACTCTTTGGGAGGCGACCGCCCCAGTCAAACTGCCCACCTGACACTGTCCCCTACCCGGCTCACGAGTTCGGGTTAGAACTTCAATATCACAAGGGTGGTATCCCACCACCGACTCCACTTAGGCTGGCGCCTAAGCTTCCCAGTCTCCCACCTATCCTGTACATGCAATACCAAAATCCAATGTCAGGCTACAGTAAAGCTCCACGGGGTCTTTCTGTCCTGTCGCAGGTAACACGCATCTTCACGTGTACTACAATTTCGCCGAGCCCCTCGTTGAGACAGCGCCCAAGTCGTTACGCCTTTCGTGCGGGTCGGAACTTACCCGACAAGGAATTTCGCTACCTTAGGACCGTTATAGTTACGGCCGCCGTTTACCGGGGCTTCGGTTCAAAGCTTCGCCTCTCAGCTAACCTTTCCCCTTAACCTTCCGGCACCGGGCAGGCGTCAGCCCCTATACGTCAGCTTTCGCTTTGGCAGGGACCTGTGTTTTTGGTAAACAGTCGCTTGGGCCTCTTCTCTGCGACCGCTCTATGCTCCAGGCGCGCAGCCCTTCACATCTAGCGGCACTCCTTCTCCCGAAGTTACGGAGTCATTTTGCCGAGTTCCTTAACGAGGGTTCTCTCGCTCGCCTTAGGATTCTCTCCTCACCTACCTGTGTCGGTTTCCGGTACGGGCACCATACCCCCTCCTTAGAGGCTTTTCTCGGCAGTTTGGCGTCAGAAGCTTCGCCCTTACGGGCTCCCCTTCACCTCTCAGGATTTCCGTGAGGCGGATTTGCCTGCCTCACTCCCTACTGGCTTGGACCGGTCCTTCCAATCACCGGCTCTCCCTAGCCTCCTGCGTCACCCCTTCGTAATATCGGTTGTATGGTGGTATCGGATTTTCAACCGATTGTCCATCACCTACGCCTCTTCGGCCTCGGCTTAGGTCCCGACTTACCCTGGGCGGACGAGCCTTCCCCAGGAAACCTCAGGTTTTCGGCGGGCAGGATTCTCACCTGCCTTTTCGCATACTTATACCGGCATTCTCACTTCCATGCGCTCCAGCACTCCTCACGGTATGCCTTCTCCGCCCATGGAACGCTCCCCTACCCCTACTCGAAGTTCGATGTTAGAAGTTTGATGTTCGATCTTGGCATTCCTCCCGGGTCCTTACTTTATGCTTAGACCTTAGGATTTCTGCTTGCTTCGAACCTCGAACCTCCAACTTCGAACCTCGAATAAGCCGCGATTTCGGTGACAGGCTTAGCCCCGGACATTTTCGGCGCACAACCACTCGACCAGTGAGCTATTACGCACTCTTTAAATGATGGCTGCTTCTAAGCCAACATCCTGGTTGTCTATGCAGCTGCACATCCTTTCCCACTTAGCCTGTACTTCGGGACCTTAATCGGCGGTCTGGG
>CP028514.1:2637500-2690058 GCA_003054495.1 Carboxydocella thermautotrophica
GATGCTCTACCAGCTGAGCTACGTCCGCATCTTCACGAAACAACCATAAGCGGCTTAGGGGCCGCTGGTACACTTTGTATATGGTGCCACGGGACGGAATCGAACCGCCGACACGAGGATTTTCAGTCCTCTGCTCTACCAACTGAGCTACCGTGGCATATTTAATGGCGGAGCCGACGGGATTCGAACCCGCGACCTCCTGCGTGACAGGCAGGCATCCTAGACCAGACTAGACCACGGCTCCGCGATGGTGGGCGATGACAGGTTCGAACTGCCGACCCCCTGCTTGTAAGGCAGGTGCTCTCCCAGCTGAGCTAATCGCCCATATAGAAATGGTGACCCCTACGGGATTCGAACCCGTGTTACCGCCGTGAAAGGGCGGTGTCTTAGACCACTTGACCAAGGGGCCACATGATGGTGAGCCATGCTGGACTCGAACCAGCGACACCCTGATTAAAAGTCAGGTGCTCTACCTACTGAGCTAATGGCTCATCATGTCGTCTGACAGTTTCATATTCTACACGATGCTAGAAAAGTTGTCAACAGTTTTTCTTGAAATTTTTCAGTTCCAAAAGCAGCCTTTGGACCAGATCTCCACGTACGCCCTTTCCAATACTCTGGCCGTTTAACTCAACGATAGGCACTATTTCGCTGATCGAATTGGTAATAAAGATCTCATCAGCCTGTAAAAGCGCTTCTTGATAATATAATCCCGCCTGGATTGTTATCCCTTGCATTCTGGCCATCTCTATTACTTTTTGTCGCATTATTCCATTCAAAATACCGGTTTCCAGAGAGGGAGTGAACAATATCCCGTCTTTAAACCAGAAGATATTACTTACTGTGCCCTCGGCCACATGGTCGGTACTGGTTAGATAAACCCCTTCCTGCCAGCCTTTGCTGTTCATCTCAGGAAAGGCAAGAACTTGATTAAGAAAGTTTAATGACTTAAGTCCTGCACCAGGCCATAGTTTACCCCAGTGCCGACCCGAAAGAATACCAGCCTTAATCCCCATTTTTTGTCTCTCTTCAATATGAGCAGGTAAAGGCTTACTGTAAACAATGCAATTAGGTAGTTTACACTGGGAAAAGTCCAACCCCAGGGGCCCCTGTCCCCGGCTGACCGTAACCCGCACATATGCATCAACAAGGCCATTCGCTTTCAACCCTGCCAGCAGCCAGTTCAGCACCTCTTTTTTCTCCCAGGGAATGGGCATATGCATAACCGTTGCCTGCTGGCAGAGACGCTGCCAGTGGTCATCAAACCAGAGGGGGCGACCTGCTTCCACCCTAATAGTAGTAAACAGGCCGTCACCATAAAGAAAACCGTGGTCAAGAACCGAGATAACGGCTTTTTCCTCTTCTGTAACAGTGCCATTGATGACAAGATAGTTAGGCATGGAAAACCTGGTTCAAAAAACTTGACTGTTTTTATCTCCAGCCAAGTCGGCCCCCAGACCAGGCTTTCGCCTCCTTTCCGAATACTTGATTTGCCCCCGCGGGGCAGGGCGACAGGGGACCTCGGCCCGGGAGTTCCACCCGGACGGGAGTACTGCACCGGTTTATGCTGACCTCCCGGTGGGAGTATAACTCCGCCTCCCGCGTCCTGTTAGGACGCCTACCGGTTTCTCCGACACCGGCTAAACGGGGTCACCGTACGGACAGGGCCAATAACTTCAGGTCAGGCCAGACGGAGTTATACGCCTCCTGTTCACCAGAAAGCCTCTCCTCCAGCCGCCTCAAGCAGGCCCTGACCCTACGGGTCATCCCTTTTCCTTCCTCAGGTCTATCAGGATTAACCTTCCGGGTCAGGTTTTGCTTGATTTGCGATACCAGCTGCCTGAGTTCTTCAGTCACCCGTTCCCTGAACCCCATTGCCCGGCGTCCTATAACCAGTGCCGCCGCGCAATGCACCGAAACGGCGTAACGTTTCATATACTTCCAGTAACCTATGGTTGAAGTATGCCGGGGTGATACTAACTTGAAAGGCACCCCTTCTTTTGTCGCTCTCCGATACATTGCTCCTACCATTTTCGCAAATGGAAAATTGGAAGCCATGCGGTTAAACTTTTTATTAGTGTCCAGTCTGTCTTTGCCAAAGTTCAGGTTTTCTAAAACAATTGGTTTGCCTGAAAAGAAAGCTATATCTACCACTACTTTGGCTAAAACGCCTATCAGGTAGCTACGCCGGAAGCTGGAAGCATGGGCTAAGTCTGGTATTCTGATATAAAGAAAACCGTTCGGGTAAGGGATAACCTGAAACTCTCCTTCGTACTTGCCCAGGTTGCCGGGATAAGGAACGCTGAAACCCTCCGGCCACGGCTCCGGCTGGCCGGAAGCGCTAACGTTACACAGGGCTACCCCATCAGGGTTTGTGTCTATAGCCAGACAACCTTTAGCAAAGTCCGGTTCCTGTACCCTGACCACTTCAAATGTCAAATGTACCAAATAGCGTCCTTCCAGGGTGCGGATCAGTTCTACCGCATAGGGTAACTTCATGGCCAGCCATATCTGCACCAGTTCCCGGTGTTTTTCCGGCAGCCACAACTTGCCCTCAACCCTGGGGGCCTGGCTCATCCTGGGGCGACCAAGTTTATCTATGCCTGTCTGTTCAGAAAGGTGGGAGAGGGAAACCGCCAGGCGGAAGTCCTGTCCGTCATAAAATATCTTAATGTTGGGGTTGCCTCCCTTGCTCTCGTCTCCCCGGGAGTAGAGGCGGTTCCTGCGGGCGTGCCGCCATTTTTCACGGGCGGCCCGGCCCTGGCAGACCTTTTCCCACAACCTTCTGCCCCCAAAGACTACCTCTGGTATTGTACCCTTCTCCCGGTAATCCTTCAGTTCAGCCAGCCTTTTTGCCAGTGAAACCACCCGCTTGTTCCGCCCCTTGACTGCCAGGCGGAGCTTTTCAATAACTTCTGAAGCAGCCCCTTTTTCCTCTGCCTTCGCCAGTTTCCTCATAGCCAGGCTGAGCTTCTTCCTGGCCCGGCCCAGTTTCTCTTCTGTTTCTTCATTTTCTAACTTCAGCAGTTCTGTTTGGGAGTCCAGCAGGGCCTGTGCTTTAAGTCTGGCATCATCCGCATAGCGGGAGTTCAGCCCGAAAAGTTCTTGTCCTGACTTCTTGATTTCATGGCGGGAAGCACCTTCCAGGAGCCGGTTAAAGGCCCACCGCATACAGGCACAGAAGAGACGCATCTCCGTAGTCAGCGGGTCTTCTTCGCCCCGGCTCCACTTCGAAGACCGGTGAGCCGGGTAAATCTCCGGAAAAAACTCCCCGCACACAGTTATGCTAAATTTGTTCTTCTCGTGTTTCTTTGGCATTCCTGATCAGCTCCCCGAAACCCTGCCGGACTTTGCTGCTTCACCAATGGATAATAGTTCCATACTCTTAATGTAGCAAAACAGTTAAATACAATCAATTATAGTCTAGTTTTCTGAAGCTGCTGCTTACCTCCCTGGCAAAAAGCTCTTCTGCCAGCTCCAGAGTCTTCAGGAGCGCTTCCGCCTTTTTCAGTGACTCAAAATATTCCCGTTCCGGTATACTGTCAGCAACTATGCCTGCTCCAGCCTGAACATACGCCTTTTTACCATCTTTAATCACCAGTGTACGGATTACAATATTCATTTCCATTTCCCCAGCATAGCCAAAATAGCCGATAGAACCGGTGTAAATACCCCTTCGGGTAGGTTCCAGCTCCTCAATGATCTCCATGGAACGGATTTTGGGAGCTCCGGTAATAGTCCCGCCCGGGAAAGCTGCCCGCAAAAGATCGAAACCATCTTTACCAGGAGCCAGCCGCCCGCGCACATTGGAGACTATATGCATAACATGGGAATATTCTTCAATCACCATCAGTTCATTTACTTCTACAGTACCGTACTGGCAGACCCGACCCAGGTCATTTCTTTCCAGATCCACCAGCATAATATGTTCGGCCCGTTCCTTTTCGTTAGAAATCAGCTCCCGGGCCAGGGCCAGGTCCTCTTCCCGGTTGGCCCCCCGTCGCCGGGTACCAGCTATCGGACGGGTTTCAGCATAGCCTTCCTCGTTTATGCGTACCAGCAATTCAGGGGAGGAGCTAACAATCTGCCAATCCCCGAACTCCAGGTAAGCCATATAAGGCGAGGGATTAACCTCCCGGACAATCCGGTAGAGATTAAGGGGATGAGTGTGAATCTCCCGGCCCAGGCGGATAGATAAGTTGGCCTGAAAAATGTCCCCGGCCTTTATATATTCTTTGCACTTAACTACCATCGCTTCAAACTCTGCCTGAGTCATATTGGCTTCCGGAACAAAACTGCGCTTTAACTCCTTATTTTCCGGCAAAACTACCGCCGGTCGGGCTGGATTATTTTCCAGGTCGCGTAAAATGGCTTCGATTTCAGCCAGGGCCCAGTGATAGTCCTGTTCCAGTACATTCACAATAACTGTGAGGGTCTGCTGCCAGTGGTCAAAAACCAGCAAACGGTCTACCAGCATAAAATACGCTTCCGGCATGCCCAGGTCATCAATAGTAAGTTCCGGCATCCGTTCGAAATAGCGGCCCATATCATAGCTAATAAAACCCATAGCGCCACCGCAAAACTTGGGCAATCCAGGGTAACGTTTAGCAGGATAAAGCTTTAACAGTTGACGCAGTTCTTCATAAGGGTGGCCCTGGTATTCCCTGATAATTTGTCCATTACCATCGTAGACAGTTATCCGTTCTCCCTGGGCCCGATAGACCAGCCAGGGTTGCCAGCCCAAAAAGGAATAGCGGGCATATTTTTCCGTACCTTTACCGCTTTCCAGCAATACAGCCGGTTTCCCTTCCAGGTTCAGTTTATCCAAAGCCTGCAAAGGGCTGAGCCCATGCAAAGGTACTTTTATGCCCACTGGTATCCGGTAGCCTTTTTCTTGAAGTTTTTTAAACTCGTCCCTTGTCGGAAAAAACAAAGCAATCAGTCCTTCCACTTTATCTTGATTTCATCCTAAAAGGAAAGTGGAAGAATGTCAAGAATATTTAGAACTTGACTGCAGTCCCGCTGGCAGTAACCATCAACATGCCCTCACGGACAACTTCATAATCCAGGTCTACCCCTACTACAGCATCAGCCCCTCTGCGCCGGGCCATTTCCGCCATTTCCTTCAGGGCAATCTCCCGGGCCTCTACCAGTTTGCTTTCATAGGCGCCGGACCGGCCACCAATGATATCGGTGACACTGGCAAAAAAGTCACGAACCACATTAGCGCCCATAATGGCCTCACCGCTAACAATACCTAAATATTCGCGAATGGGTTTGCCCTCGACAGTAGGCGTGGTAGTGATAATCATATTCCTCATCCTCCTTCTCGGTGTAATTAAGTTCATTATACTGCAAGAAATCCATAAAAATCAAAAGGAAACATTCCTGGAGAAAAGAATATAACAGACTGCTCGTGAACTTTTTACAATTCCTCCCTTTAATAAAAAATTAGGACCGGCCAAAAAACCGGTCCTTAAAAATTAGTATATTTCCTGTCTTACTAAAGTCTGATTCCTTCTGGTTCCTACCCCTACGATAGATACTGGCACATCGGCCAGCTCTTCAATCCGCTGCACATAAGCTTTAGCCGCAGCGGGCAATTGTTCATAAGCCGTTACTGCCGATAGATCCTCAGTCCAGCCCGGCAGCTCTTCGTAAATAGGCTGACACTGGGCCAATTCCTTCAGACTGGCCGGAAACTCTTTCAGTACGGTGCCATCTGGTTTCTGGTAACCAACACAGATTTTCAGCACCGGCAATCCGGTCAGTACATCCAGTTTGGTCAGGGCCAGAGTATCAATCCCGCTGACCCGCACTGCATACCTCAGGATTACAGCATCAAACCAGCCACAACGGCGGGGCCGACCGGTAGTGGTGCCAAATTCATGACCAGCTTCTCGAATTTGTTCTCCCAGCTCATCCAGCAACTCGGTCGGGAACGGCCCTTCTCCAACCCGGGTAGTGTAGGCCTTGGCAATACCAATAACCTTACTGATTTTTGTAGGCCCTATCCCGGCACCAATACAGGCTGCACCAGCAATGGGATGGGAAGAAGTTACATAAGGATAGGTTCCGTGGTCCAGGTCCAGCAAAGTTCCCTGGGCCCCTTCGAATAGAACATTCTTGCCTTCTTTAATCGCTTCATCAATCAGCAGGGAAGTATCTGCCACATAGGGGCGGAGTCTTTCCCCATAGGCCAGATAGGTTTCGTAAATTTCCTCAAAAGAAAAGCCTTCCGTATGATAAACCCGTTCCAGGAGCAGATTTTTTGCCTTCAGGTTTTGTTCCAGTTTGGCAGCGAACTCCTCCCGATCCAGCAGGTCAACAACCCGTATACCGATACGGGCTGCTTTGTCCATATAGGCCGGGCCTATCCCCCGTCTTGTGGTCCCGATTTTGTTGGCACCCTTGGCTTCTTCCTCTACCTCATCCAGCTTTTTATGGTAGGGCATGATTAAATGGGCCCGGGGGCTTATCCGCAAACCCCGGGTGCTTACTCCCTGTTCAGCCAGGTAATCCAGCTCTTTTAACAACACCTGCGGGTCGATTACCACTCCATTACCAATCAAGCAGAGCTTATCAGGATAAAGAATGCCAGAGGGAATCAGGTGGAGTTTATATTCCTTATCACCAACAACAACGGTATGGCCGGCATTGTTTCCTCCCTGGTAGCGCACTACCAGCTGAGCTTTTTCAGCCAGAAAATCCGTTACTTTTCCTTTCCCCTCATCTCCCCATTGGGCACCAATCAACACTACACTTGCCATTAAGATCCACCTCCACGGTTACAGGCCCAGCCGGCCAAAAATGTAATCCACATTTTTTAAGTGGTATTGATGATCAAATAGTTCCTTCAGCTCCGCCGGAGTTAAATAGCGCCGGATATCCTCATCCAGCAAAAGTAATTCGGCAAAAGACTGTTGCTTATTCCAGGCCGCCAGCGCATTGCGCTGTACCCATTGGTAGGCCTCGGTGCGGGTAACTCCTTTGTCTATCAAAGCCAGTAATACCCGCTGCGAATAAATCAGCCCAAAAGTGCGATTGAGATTGCGCAACATGTTTTCCGGGTAAACAATCAGATTATCTATCACCCGTACAAATAAGCGCAACATGGAGTGTACCAGGGTAGTGGAATCAGGGATGATTATCCGTTCCACCGAGGAATGGGTCATATCCCGCTCATGCCAGAGGGCGATATTTTCCATTCCGGCCAGGGCATTGGCCCGCACCACCCGGGCCAACCCGGCTATCCGTTCACAGGTGATAGGATTGCGTTTATGAGGCATGGCCGAGGAGCCTTTCTGCCCTTTGGCGAAATACTCCTCTACCTCCAGTATATCGGTACGCTGTAAATTGCGAATTTCCGTGGCAAACTTATCCAGAGAGCTGGCCAGCAGGGCCAGGGCATTTAGTACCTCACCATGCCGGTCCCGCTGGATTACCTGGGTCGCTACCTGGGCAGGGGTTAATCCCAGTTTGGCTGCCACCAGTTCTTCCACCCGCGGGTCGATATTGGCAAAAGTCCCTACCGCCCCGCTCAGTTTGGCCACACTGATGCGCCGCCTGGCTTCCTGTAACCGCTCCTGATGGCGCCGCACCTCCGCCAGCCAGAGAGCCAGTTTCAGCCCAAAGGTGGTAGGCTCCCCATGGATGCCATGGGTACGGCCAATCATCAGGGTATATTTATGTTCCCGCGCTCTGCGCACCAGGACCTCTTCCAGCTTTGCCAGCTCCGTTAGAATCAGGTCCAGAGCCTCCCGAATCTGCAGGGAAAGAGCAGTATCCTTGACATCAGAAGAAGTCATACCCAGATGCAGGTATTTGGCTTCTTCACCGATTTCTTCGGAAACCGCCTGCAGAAATGCGATCAGATCATGCTGGGTTTCCTTTTCTATCTCATAAATTCGTTCCAGTTTAAATCCGGCTCTGGCCTTAATCACTTCCCAGGCTGCTGCTGGCACCTGGCCCAGTTCCACCATCGCTTCACAGGCAGCCAGTTCTACTTCCAGCCACTTCTGAAATTCCATTTCCGGTGCCCAGAGCTGTTTCATCTCCGGGGTAGTATAACGGGCTATCACGCCAGCTTTACCCCCTCTTTAGCCAGAATACTGCGGGCCGCCACAACCCCCGCTACTGATGCCTGGGCCAGGCCCCGGGTTACCCCGGCACCGTCCCCGGCAGCATACAGGTTGGTAATTTTGGTCTCCAGCTCTTTATTGAGCTGCAGGCGGGAGGAATAAAACTTCACTTCCACCCCGTACAGCAGCGTGTGGCGGGAAGCCACCCCGGGCGCAATCTTGTCCAGCGCCTGCAGCATTTCCACAATGGCTACCAGATGCCGGTAGGGGAAGACCAGGCTGAGGTCCCCGGGAGTGGCATCTTCCAGAGTGGGACGTACCAGCCCTTTACGTAACCGATCGTAAGTGGTGCGCCGGCCATCCAGCAAATCACCCAGGCGCTGCACAATTACGCCACCACCCAGCAGATTGGCCAGGCGGGCCACATATTTGCCATAAGCAATGGGCTCTTTAAAGGGCTCGGTAAAAGTTTTGCTGACCAGCAGGGCAAAGTTGGTGTTCTCCGTTTTCTTATGGGCGTGGCTGTGGCCATTGACGGTAATCAGGCCATCATTGTTTTCCGTTACTACCTCCCCATAGGGGTTCATGCAGAAGGTACGGACTTTGTCATCAAAGGCCCGGGAGTGATAGATCAGTTTGGATTCATAAATCACTTTGGTCAGGTGCTCCATCACTGCCGCCGGCAACTCCACCCGTACCCCGATGTCCACCGGGTTTACGGCCATCTCCAGCTGCAAACGCTTGGCCTCCTGGGCCAGCCATTCTGCCCCTTCCCGGCCGGGAGCTACCACCACATAGCGGCCAAAGAAAATCCGCCTATCGGCAGTTTCTACACCCTTGATCACATTATCCTCTACTACCAGGCGCTCTACCGCTTCACAGGTATGGACTTCCACCCCTTTAGCCACCAGAGCGTTTTTCATCCGCTCCAGAATCTGGCCGCAGCGGCCGGTGCCCAGATGGCGGATGGGGGCAGGAACCAGTTTTAGCTCAGCCAGCACCGCCTGGCGCTGAATTTCTTCGATAGCTTCCTCATTTTCCATTCCATAAACTTTATCTGGAGCCCCATACTCCAGGTATATACCATCTATATAGTTGATCAACTCAGCCAGTTTGCGTTCACCAATATATTGCTCCAACCAGCCGCCCACCTCAGTGGACAGGGTCAATTTGCCATCACTGAAAGCACCAGCTCCGCCCCAGCCGCAAACAATGGAACAGGGTGAGCAATGGACGCATTTGATGCTCTTTTCCTTGGCCGGGCAGGTACGTTGCGGAATGTCCCGTCCCTTTTCGATGATGAGGATTTTCAGTTTTTCTTCCCCTCTGGCTACCAGTTCCAGGGCAGTAAAGATACCGGCCGGACCGGCACCTATGATGATAACATCATAGTGGTTGCGGACCATGGCAAGTCCCCCTTTTCCCGTAGTTTTTACTCATTGACACAAAAATAACCCAAACAACCACCTTCTGGCTGTTTGAGTGAGCACGGTCATAACCAAAATAATATTAGCATCTATACGGGAAAAAGTCAATTAAATCCGAATAATTATTTTGTATACAGAGATTAATGTTCGGTAATGCTCCCTTGCTAATAGGAATATCACCATAGTGAGTTTATGTCCAATCGCTTTCCACAACCACGGCATTCAAGATAAGGTCCAAACTTACCTTTTTTTGCCTCAAAAAAAGACAGACATGTTTTGCATTTTAAATTTGTATGTTCTAAGTATTTTTTTAATAACCGAACAGTGATCTTGTTATGTTTACCGCAAAAAGTACAAACCAGAACAATTTTATTGTTATATATTAACTGTGGTATTACCTGTTTACCACACTGAGAACAATTTGCCCAAATTTCAACATATTTTTTTAAGGAGTATGCAGGTTTTACTACAAGCTCCCTTGCTAGAGCACCTTCCTTTGTTACAGCAATTTCCCTTTGTACAGAAAAATTGTTATCGTATATGCCTAAAAAATTAACCAGCAGTTTGGCCGCCCGTGGAGAGCAAGCTTTAATAACCAATTTTGTCGGATGCAACTTTGGAGCTCCATATATAATTATTTTACGATCTATAATTATAAAACTGGCAACACAGTCTCTTTGGATATTAATAAATTTGATTCCGGTTATCTTTTCAGGTTCATTGGTTAAAATATAAATACTTAATTTCTTTTCCAAATCTTCTAGTACTACCCGTAAATTTTCTTTTAATGTATTAGGATTTGGTAAAAAAATAATTATTTCATTTTTTGCTTTCATTATTTCTTTAATCCAAACTTCTTCTTTCGTATCTATATACCACTCTATTCCTTGTATCTGCTCTCCCTTTAAGATTTCTTTAATATTTAACCAATTAATTACCTCGCCATTTTTCATTATATAAAAAATTAATTTTAATGTAGGGTTATTTTGATTTAGCTGACTTCTTAAAAAATTGGTATCAGCTATGTTTATTAATTTACCCCTTGCCCTTGTAACCGCTACATTAACTAATCTGTCTGTTTCGTGCCCATTTATTAAAATGCTTGCTTTTTTCTGCGGAAAACTTTCAACTACGTCATAAATGATTATATCCCGTTCTGATCCTTGGAATTTGTGTACCGTAGCTGCAATTATCCTTTTTCCCTTGTCCTGCTGAATATCAGGAAGTAAATCCAAAAGAAGAGCAGAAACTAACCGTGCTTGAGCATTAAAGGGTGAAATATATCCTATCGAAATATTTTGCTCTTTTGTAGCCTTAATTATTAAAAATATGGATAAAAATGCCGAAAAAACGTTAAACCGCGACACTTTATCCCACTCTCTAAAGCCATATGCGCCTAAATTATCTAAATCTATTAAAACTAATGCGTTGCCAGGAAATGGTTTTGAATTTGCAATGGATTGTTTAGATTTTACCGACCTATGATTTGCTAGTTTATCATCATAAAAATTTTTACTGGCAAAATAAGCAATATCCTTATGCATCCTGCGCTGTTCAACCAGCATAACCATATTAGGATGTTTGCCTTTTTCTTTTAAGGCCTTAACTATTCCCGCCTGTTCAAAAATATCTCTTTTCAACCAGCGCTCTATTAATTCGTGTTGTCCTATAGCTATGGGCGGTAATTGTTTAAAATCCCCGCACACAACAACAGATTTTTTAGCTAGAGAAGCAGCAAAAACGACATACGGAATATATGCCATACTAGCTTCATCAACTATTACGACGTCAAATTTTCTATTATAAATTAGACTATTTAAAGCTGCCTTAGAAAGAGTAACTCCTAAGACTTGAGCTTTATTAATATATTCATCTTCCAATAATCTAATATTTTTTCTTATTTCCTTCAATTTATCTTCTATAATTGCCAGTTTTTCTTTTTCATCTTTTGTAGCATTTCCGGATTTAACTTTTTTTCTTAAATATTGCTGTTCATGAAATAGTTTTTCTTTTTCTTTTTTCAGCTTAGGATACTTATGCTCTACTAATTGGGAGGCCGTAATAATTGCGTCGCCTTTCAGTAATTCCGGGAGTTTAGGAACTCCAAATCTAACTATTTTGCCAGGTGTCCACACATTTTTTTGTTGCTCATATATTTTATAAACCAAACCATCGACAGCTGCGTTACTATGGGAAAGCAATAAGACCGTACAATTTTTCGATATACAGTAATCTGTTACTTTTGCTAAATTATAAGTTTTGCCAGTACCTGGAGGCCCCCATATGTATGTAGTTTTGTTATAATAAGCACGAGCTGCCAATTCGGTTTGAACATTCTTAAATTGTAAATTTTGATATATATCATTATCTAAAATATTTTTGCCATCACCGTACAATACCAATCTGCATAACCCATTTTTTTTCGAGTTTATAATATTTTGTAGCCTGTTTTTTAATTCTTTAAGAATATTCCAAGGTTCACAATATAACTCTGCCTCTTCTACTACATCCCCAATATAATCTGAAAGCTCTATTGTAATATCAAAACCCTCTATTGCTAATACTTCACCATATACAGTCTTATTTTTATATACTAATCTTACAGGACTTCCATCAGGTAAGGTTATTTCATCTGCTAATAAAAACTGATAAGTATAACATTGATTTGTTTCTTTTAGAAACTGCCCATCATTAATACGATATTTTGCCCCTTTTTGTTGAAGTTGAGAGATCTCCAAATCAAGCGCTTTAATCATTTCATAAACATCTTTTCTAAAATCACTCATCTCCGCTTCCCCCTGAACAAATTAAATAAATAAATTAAATCTATATGTATATTTTACCATTTTATATTCTTAATGGCAACTATTGTAATATCAATTACTAAAAAAGAGGACTGTCTACAATCTTAGACAGTCCCCTCTCTTTACCGGTCGCAGCGCAGCACCCCTGCTTCTCCCAGGTGTTCCGGCTTCATTTCCCGCAGGATGATTTTCACCGCTTCCGGCGGGCATTTGGCGGTTTCCACAATAGCTTCAGTTACTCGCTTGACCAGTTCCCGCTTTTGTTCCAGAGTTCTACCTTCCAGCATATCAATTTGCACGATTGGCATTTAACATCACGCTCCCTGTCTTTCTAAATTAACAAATTTGGTGAACTCATTGAGAAAGCCCAGTTCCACACTGCCGACCGGGCCATTCCGGTGCTTGGCGATGATAATTTCGGCAATCCCCTTTTTCTCAGTATCGGGATTATAGTATTCCTCCCGGTAAATAAAAGATACGATATCCGCATCCTGCTCAATAGCACCGGATTCCCGCAGGTGGCTGAGGTTGGGCCTCTTATCATGGGTTTGCTCCACCGCCCGGCTCAACTGGGAAAGGGCGATTACCGGCACATTCAGCTCCCGGGCCAGCCCCTTGAGGGCGCGGGAGATCTCGGAAATCTCCTGCTGGCGGCTTTCACTGCGGCGGCTGCCCTGCATTAACTGCAGGTAATCGATGATAACCAGGCCCAGGCCGTGCTCTGCCTTCAGGCGCCGGCATTTGGCCCGCATTTCCAGCACCGAAATGCCCACAGTATCATCGATGAAAATCGGGGCCTGGGCCATAGGACCAACGGCCCGCACCAGGCGGGGCCAGTCCTGTTCCGTCAGTTGACCGGTGCGCAAACGATGCTGGTCCACCATGGCCTCAGAACAGAGCATCCGCTGCACCAGCTGTTCCCTGGACATCTCCAGGCTGAAAATGGCTACCGGTATACCCGCCTTAATGGCCGCATGCTGGGCAATATTGAGACAGAAACTGGTTTTGCCCATGGCCGGCCGTGCTGCCACGATGATCAGATCTGAGGGTTGCAGGCCGGAAGTCAAGCGATCCAGATCGATAAACCCGGTGGGAACCCCGGTCACATCTCCCTTGTTCTGGTAAAGATACTCAATGCGGTCGAAGGTTTCCATCAAAATCTCATGCATGGTAGCAAAGGTGCGGCTGGCCTTGCGCTGGGAAAGGTCATAAATCATCTTTTCCGCCTGCATTAAAATTTCCTCAGCTTCAGCCTCACCTTCATAACCCAGCTGAGCAATGCGGGTGGCTGCGGAAATCAGGGCCCGCAGCAAGGACTTTTCCCTGATAATGCGGGCATAGTATTCCACATTGGCGGCAGTGGGCACGATTCCACTCAAGGTGGCTATATAGGCGGCACCACCCACTTTATCCAGCTGACCGCGCTGTCGCAGTTCTTCGGCTACAGTGATAATATCCACCGGTTCACTGCGGTCGGCCAGGTCACAAATGGCCTCAAAAATCAGGCGATGGGCATCCCGGTAAAAATCCTCGGCCCGGATGATTTCCATAGCTTTAAAAACTGCTTCCTGGTCCAGCAGCATTGAACCCAGCACTGATTGTTCCGCATCCAGGTTATGGGGTGGAACTCTGTCCATTGCCAGAGACACTCTCCCCGCCTCCTCCACTATTGCAGCACACACATTAACTCAATAACTTCCTCGATAGTTTCCACTGCTCTTACCTGACAGTCCGGAACAGCAGCCGGAATATCTTTTTCATTTTCTTTCGGCACCAGCACCATTTTCATCCCGGCCTGGCGGGCACCATAGATTTTTTCCGGTATGCCTCCTACGGGCTTGATTTTCCCCTGGATGGAGATTTCCCCGGTCAAAGCCCGGTCCTGCCAGATCGGACGGCCAGTGATGGCACTGTATATAGCCAGGAATATAGCGGCACCCGCCGAAGGTCCGTCAATGTTGCCACCACCGACCACATTGACGTGGAGATCATAATTATGCAGGTCATCGCCCGTTAGACGGCGCAAGACCGCTGCCGCATTGAAAACCGAATCCCTGGCCATGGAACCGGCCGTTTCATTAAAGCGGATTACCCCTTCCCCGGGTTTACGGGCCGGGAAGGCGGCGGCTTCGATTTCCAGCACCGAACCCACAAAACCGGCCACCCCCAGGCCAAAGACCCGCCCAATCTCGGCAGCAGCTTTGGCCTTAACCTGAACAAAAGGCGTAAGCCTGCTGATGCGGGCCATTTCATAAATATCTTCCAGGGAGATTACAACCCGTTCGCCCTGCTGGCCTCCCTGACGGTATAGCACCATGGCATAGGCATCAGCCAGCAGGTTAATGGCTTTACGGCCCTCGATGGTATACTGGGCAATGGCTTCCGCAACCCCGGGAGCCAGTTCTACCTGCAGCTTGCTGGCAGCATTTTCTACAATGGTAATAATGTGAGCCGGTGTTAGCGGCTCAAAGAAAATTTCCGCACAGCGGGAACGCAGGGCCGGATTGATCTGGGAAGGATCCCTGGTAGTCGCCCCGATGAGGATAAAATCCGCCGGAGCCCCTTCTTCAAAAATCTTGCGAATATATTGTGGTACCCCCGGGTCATTGGGATCATAGTAACTGGAATCAAAGTGAACCCGTTTGTCCTCCAGCACCTTCAACAATTTGTTTTGCAAAAGAGGATCCAGTTCCCCTACCTCATCAATAAACAGAACTCCCCCATGGGCCTCTGTAACCAGACCCAGTTTGGGTTCCGGTACTGCACTTTCCGCCAGATCCCGGCGGGCCCCCTGATAAATAGGATCATGCACTGAGCCCAGCAAGGGGTTGGTTACTTCCCTGGGATCCCAGCGCAGAGTAGTACCATCCACTTCCACAAAGGGGGCATCGGCCTGAAAAGGAGAAGAAGCAACCTTTTTGGCGGCTTCCAGAGCCAGCCGTGCCGCCGTGGTTTTACCCACTCCAGGCGGTCCATAGAGAATGATATGTTGAGGAAAAGGAGAAGCCAGTTTGGCCACCAGGGCAGCCACGGCCTGGTCCTGGCCCACGATTTCCGTAATCTCAGCTGGCCGCAACATTTCCATGGCGGAGCGGGCCAGGCGCTTTTTCTCCATTGCCTCCAGCTCCTCCAGCTTTTTTAAAGTTGCTCCTGTTTCCGGGCCCTGGTTTTCCTTCAAAACCTGCATCCGGATTTCCTGCAGATATTCCTCATGTCTTTCCTGCATTTTTTCCGATACCCGCCGTTCAATCCTTTCTTCCACCGCCTTGCGAGCCAGCAGGTCTGCCAGTTCCTCTTCAACACGAGCCAGAATTCCCGGAATTTCCTCCGGTACAGGCAGGCGTTCCAGGCTGGGGCTATCGAAAGTCAATCTTTCCAGGCCCAGTACCCGCTCGGCCAGATTTTCTGAACGCATCAAATGCAGGGCATCCACTTTTCCAGCCTTCATCACCAGGCGGTCAGTACCATAGATACTGGCCAACAGAGAATAGAGAGCTGCCACCTGTTTGGCCAGCTGTTCCTCTTTGCCCTCCATAGAATCCACATTTTTAGATTTTGCAATAAACTTGTTAAAAAGGCTTTTCATGGATTATTTCCCCTCTGCTATAACTTGCACCATAAACTTGACTGTTACTTTCGGATGAATTCTGGCTACTACCTGATAGCTCCCCAGAGTTTTAATATTTTCCGTAAGCTCCAGCTTCTTCTTATCCACTTTTAATCCATAATTTTTTTCCAGCACTTCGGCAATATCCTTATTGGTAATGGAGCCAAACAAGCGGCCTCCTTCCCCTGCCCTGGTCTTAATTACAACCGTAGTTTCCGCCAGTTTGGCTCCCAGAGCACGGGCTTCCTCCTCCAGGCGCTGTTGTTTTCTCTGTTCAGCGGCTTTCTTTTCATCCAGGGATTTCAACGCACCAGCGGTTGCTTCCACCGCCAGCCCCCGGGGGAAAAGGAAATTGCGGGCATAGCCCTCTGAAACCTCTACAATTTGACCTTTATTACCAAGTTTTTTTACATCCTGCTGTAAAATGACTTTCATCTATGATTTCCCTCCTGTCAGCAATTTTTGACGCCAGCCAAAACCCAGATCCAGAAGACCGATCAGGGCAAACAGCGGTAAATAAATTACTCCCACAAAGAATAAGGAGAGGATAAAAAGCAGACGCAAAAGCGGATTCCAGTAAGGCAAAGTCAAACTAACCAAACCCCAGCCATTGAGGAGGCCCAGGCAAGCACCCAGCCAGAGACTGTTGGCACCCAGAATATTTATCCCCTCAGCCCTGGGGCCCAGCAGTAAAAGCATAAGACCGAGGATAGCCAGCCAGATTAAGTACCAGGGCAGGTTCCAGTATCGTACCGGTACAGGTAACAGCCGGTTTTCTCGCGCCCCCAGTTGCTTGCCGGCAAAGTATGCACTTGTCCAGGCAGAAAGCAATGTAAAGGTTAGTTGCTGCCCTGGAAGCAGGATTACGCTCCAGTACAGCATTTTTTTCGTCTCCTCAGTAAGCATGGCCGTGGCGGGTTGTCCATACATACGGGCCACCAGCTCTGTAATCTGGTGGACTTCCCGGCTTAGTTCCTTATATAGAAAGGCAAGCTGGGCTTGCCAGATCTTCCAGCTCCAGATAATAGAAATCAGATCCCAGAGAAAAAAGAGCAAAGCCAGGGCCCCTGCCATTCTGGCCCAGCCCCATTGCCGGCTGCGTACCATTTGTCCGGTAAATAGGGTTAAGCCAAAAAAACCGGCAAGATAGAACAGATTAGCCCAGTCCAAATTACCAGTAAGCCAGGCCGTTAATGCCATCACTGCCAGCAATGCCCCGGTGCCTGTTAGCAGTTGCGGTAAGGGGCTGTCCACCGCCAGCATTAATAATGGCACCAGCCAGAAAAATTGCAACAAAGTCATCGCTGCAGGCCAAATTATTATCAGTAGAGCCAGTACACCCTGCAAAAACCAGAGCTTCAGCTTGTTTTTATCCATTCCTTACCTCCGCCTGTTTTTCCGAATAAAAGACTAAGTTCGCCATCAATCGGATAATTCCTTTTTTCTGATTAAAAAGGGGAGCAAAATCCCTTTGCTCCCCTTGAGTCAGTTTCACTCCGCAGTAAACGGCAATAAAGCCATAATCCGTGCCCGCTTGATAGCCACAGTCAGCTGGCGCTGGTGTTTGGCACAGTTGCCGGAAATCCGCCGGGGTAAAATCTTGCCCCGTTCGGTGATATATTTGCGCAGTCTATTCAGGTCTTTATAATCAATGGCCTGAACCTTGTCCACGCAGAAACTGCAGACGCGTTTTTTGCCGCGTTTCCGTTCCCGACGCATCGTTTTCCCTCCCTTACCGAGCTTCAGTTTTAAAAGGGCAAGCCCTCATCTCCGTCCGCGAAATCATCAAAAGGCGGTTCGCCATGAAGGTCAGAACCAGGCCCTCTGCCTCCTTCTTTCGGACTTAAAAAGCGTACATTTTCTGCCACTACTTCAGTCATGTATTTCCGGGTTCCGTCCTGTCCCTCAAAGGAGCGAATTTCCAGACGGCCGTCCACTGCCGCCAGTTTCCCTTTGCTGAGATATTTGCTGCAATTATCTGCCTGTGGGCCCCAGACCACCACATTGATGAAATCTGCTTCCCGCTCTCCGGCCTGGTTCTTGTACGGCCGATCAACTGCCAGAGTAAATCTGGCCACAGCTCTACCTGTATTGGTATATCTCAGCTCCGGGTCCCTGGTCAGGCGCCCAATGAGAATAATCCGGTTCAACACGGTTAAAACACCACCTTTAAACCATCACCCTTAGGCATCAACCCGTACGATCAAGTGCCGGACGACTTCGTCGGTAATTTTCAGAACCCGTTCCACCTCAGCAGCTACAGGAGCTTCGGCTTTGAAATTGCAGAGGACATAATAGCCCTCCCGCATTTTGTTGATTTCATAAGCCAGCTTCCGCTTGCCCCAGCGATCCAGAGCGGTGATTTCGCCACCATTGTTTTTGATCAGGTTTTCGAATTTTTCCACCACACCATTGATCGCTTCATCGGTAAGGTTGGGGTTGATGATAAACATCAACTCATAAGCGCGCATTCCTTTCACCTCCTCCCCACGGACTAAACGGCCCTACCTCCAGGATAGAGCAGGGATGATGGGCCCAGAGGCCTCATTTGGTAATTATACCAGATAATCTTGGGTTTGACAAGCATAATTAGACATTAAACCGGAAATAGACTACATCCCCATCCTGCATTACATACTCTTTTCCCTCCAGGCGTACCAGCCCTTTTTCCCGCGCCGCCGCCTGGCTGCCCGCAGCCATCAGGTCAGCAAAGGCTACCACCTCAGCCCGGATGAAGCCGCGTTCAATATCGGAATGGATTTTACCAGCTGCCTGGGGAGCTTTAGTGCCCCGGGTAATAGTCCAGGCCCGTACTTCCTGAACCCCGGCAGTAAAGAAAGTTATCAGCCCCAGCAGTTTATAGGCAGCCCGAATCAAGCGATCCAGTCCCGATTCCTCCAGACCCAGGGCTTCCAGAAAAGGTCCTTTTTCCTCTTCCGGCAGTTCAGCAATTTCCGCCTCAATCCTGGCGCAAATGGTTACCACCTCTGCACCTTCCTGAGCAGCATAATCCCGTACCTTTTGCACCAGCGGCAAATCCTCCCTGGTCAGGTCATCTTCCGCCACATTGGCGGCATATAAGACCGGTTTGGCTGTCAGGAGGTTCATCTCTTTCAAAACAGGCTGTTCTTCCTCACTGACTTCCACTGTCCTGGCACATTGGCCGGACTCCAGAGTCTCCTTAAGCCGGGTGAGAAATTCCACTTCCTGCTGGTATTTCTTCTCCCCGGTTTTTAACATTTTACGGGTGCGCTCCAGACGGCGTTCCACGGTTTCCAGGTCAGCCAGAATCAGCTCCATATTGATAGTATCAATATCGCGAATCGGGTCTACCTGCCCATCCACATGGGTTATGTTTTCATCTTCAAAACAGCGCACGACATGGATAATGGCATCCACTTCCCTGATATGGGAAAGAAACTTGTTGCCCAGTCCCTCTCCTTTGCTGGCTCCCCGCACCAGACCGGCAATATCCACAAACTCCACAGTAGTAGGCACAACCCGCTGGGGTTTAACCATTGCCGCCAGCTGCTCCAGCCGGGGATCAGGTACTTCTACTACCCCTACATTGGGATCAATAGTACAGAAAGGATAGTTGGCTGCTTCCGCCCCTGCTTTGGTAATTGCATTAAACAGGGTGCTTTTGCCCACATTGGGCAAACCCACGATGCCACAAGCTAATGCCATTTTTATTCAGCACCTCTTTCTATAAACTTCTTGATCGCTTTTTCCAGTTTAACCCGTTCCAGCCAGACCTGGTGGTTACAGCCCAGGCATTTCAGCCGGCAATCCGCCCCCAGGCGCAAAATCTGCCAGCGGTTGCTGCCACAGGGATGGGGTTTTTTTAATTCTACAATATCACCCTCGAGCAGTTTCAACACCATAGGGCCGGTTCTCCTCCTTCGTCAGTCCGCTCATAAACATCACCTGTTTGGGGTAGGGAATTTCCACCCCTTCCGCATTGAAGGCTTCCATCACCCGCCGTCGCAAAAGCCTTTCGATCTGAAATTGTTCCATAGGCCGTACCCGGGCAATGATGCGGATTACCACTTCCGATGGACCGAAGTTCTGCACCCCTAGCACCTGCGGCCCACTGACAATCAATTCCTTCTGTTCCTCTGCTACTTGCTGGCACACCCGTTCCAGCAAAGTTAATGCCCGGTCCAGGTCTTCTTCATAGGCAATGGGTACATCCACCGTAGCCAGCAGTGGACCGCGGTGGAAATTGGTGACCTGGTTAATTTGGCCATTGGGGATAATATGCAGCTGTCCACCGGCGTCCCGGATCTTGGTCACCCGTAAGCCCATATCTTCTACAAAACCCTGGACTCCGGCGGTTGAGATATATTCCCCTACAGTATACTGGTTTTCCAGGATAATAAAAAACCCGGTAATCACATCCCGGACCAGGTTCTGGGCACCAAAACCCACTGCCAGACCGGCAATTCCCGCTCCGGCCAGAATGCTTCTGGTATCAAAACCGATGCGGTCCAGAATATTAATAATAACAAAGAAAATAACACTGTATTTTACCAGACTGTATAAAATCCCCCGCAAGGTCAAAGCCCGGCCTGAGCCCTTGATAAAGCGATTGATGCCAATGCGGCTCAGCCGTATGACCACCCAGGCACCCGCCAGGGTTAGCGCTATTGCCAGCCACATGTCCCAATTAGTTACCCACTGCACGAACCTTCCCCAGAAATTCACCTATCCCACCTCCTGCAACCGCGCCAGCCAGCTGCGGCGCAAACTATTGTCAGGTTGCTGTTCTATCCAGGGTAATAACCACTCCTTTGCCTGGCAGGGCCACTGGTTGCCCTGCCGGCTGGCCCATTGCCAGATCTCCTCTGCTCGCTGCCAGTCCGGTTTTTGTTGCCAGTAATCCACCAGCAAAACGGCATAACGGTCATCCCCGTAAGCTGCTGCCAGGGAATAAAAGGCGGGACTGAGGGGAAGACCTGCTTTTTGCCAGTTCTGCAACCAGTCCAGGGCCAAACCGGCCCGGCCGGCCCAGTCCAACAAGCGACTTTGCCCCAGCTTGTCGGTGTAAGGCAACCTGGACCAGAGGATTGCGGCTAATTCCTCCCGTCCGGGAAAGGCCAGCAAAGCTTCCATGGCTTCTAAAGCCTGCAAGGGGTCTTTACCGCAAAGCATGGCCAGAACCGGTTCCAGACCGGCCAGATCCCCCTGACCCAGCAGGGCCAGGGCAGCTTGCCTTTGCTGTCTTTCACTGCCTGTCTGCAGTAGTTGCCGCCAGTCAGGTTCCGGCGGGTTTACCGTTTCCGATTTCTTCTGACCCTGCCACCATTTTTTCAGCCAGTCCCACATGGGCTTTACCTCCTGTTACTGGCCTGCTTTACGGTAAAACGCCTTGTAGCCTTCATAAGCAGCAAATATATCTACCTTGCTGGCAACCTCAAAAGGTGAATGCATAGAAAGCAGAGCTACACCGCAGTCCAGCACATCCATTCCCGTTTCAGCCATGAATTTGGCAATGGTGCCACCACCGCCTACATCTACTGCGCCAAGCTCTCCCACCTGCCAGGGCACATCGGCCTCGGAGAAAATTTGCAAAACCCGGGCCACAAATTCGGCATTAGCATCACTGGTACCGCTCTTGCCGCGCGCCCCCGTGTACTTGGTCACCACCAGTCCCTGCCCCAGACGGGCAGCATTATATTTGTCCACTACGCCTTCAAAGTTGGGGTCTACCGCCACACTGACATCGGCGGAAAGGGCCCGGGAATTGGCCAGTGCCCTTCGGAGCAGAATTTCATTGTAAGGCTGGCTCTGGGCATTGATCAGTTCTGCCACCATATTAGCAAAAAAAGCTGCCGTCATCCCGGTATTGCCGGTACTGCCGATTTCCTCTTTATCCACCAGCAAGGCTACAGCTGTATATTCCGGAGTTTCCGCCAGGTCCCGCAAGGCAGCCCAGGCTGTCCAGGCACAAACCCGGTCATCCTGACCAAAACCGCCGATCAGGCTGCGGTCCAGGCCCACTTCCCGCGCCGGACCAGCCGGGACCGCTTCCAGTTCCGCCCGGGCAAAATCCTCAGGTTCGATACCATACTGCTCCTTTAAAATCTTGAGCAGGGCAGCCTTGACCCTTTCCTTGGCCTCCTTATCTTCACAGGGAATGCTGCCTACCAGCAAGTTCAGCCCTTCGCCACTGATCACCTCTGCTGCCTTTTTCTCCATCTGTTTGGCTGCCAGATGCGGCAACAGGTCAGTGATGGTGAATACCGGGTCTTCTCCTTTTTCCCCGATAACTATCTGCAGGCGCTGTCCACTGCGGGTAAAGACCACGCCATGTAAAGCCAGAGGCAGAGCTACCCACTGATATTTTTTAATACCACCATAATAGTGGGTTTTCAGCCAGCCCAGTTTTTCCGCTTCATAGAGGGGATTGGGCTTTAAATCCAGCCGCGGCGCATCCAGATGGGCACCGATGATATTCAGTCCCTTTTCCAGGGGCTGCTGGCCGATAATAGCAGCAATAAAGGCTTTTTCACGGTAATTTAAATAAACCTTGAGTCCAGGCGTAACCTTTACTTCCCCGTTCATGACCAGGGCCAGGGGCACAAACCCGGACTGCACAGCTTCAGTTTCAAGATAAGCAACTGCTTCCCGTTCAGTTTTCCCTTCGGTTAAAAAACGAAGATATTCCTGATTGACCTGCTCAATCTGTTGCCTTTTATCAGCGTATATGTCCCAGGCATTGGCAAAATCCATGTTCTTCACCCCATTATAAATTTGTTTTCTGGCAACAATACTATTCTATCCCAAAAAGACCAGAAAAAAAAGACGGAACCCTCGATTCCGCCTTAAAATCCCCCGAGAAATTGTTTGAGGTTATTCAAAATCATTGAACTATTTACTGCTTTAAAGAATTCTGCCAGAGCGCCTGTTTTTTCCTGAGCAACCAGGGGCGCCATGGGAGCCAGTACCAGCAAAAAGATGGCCAGCCCCAGGGTGCTTTTGGCCAGGCCAGCAGCTCCGCCAGCCAGCCGATTGATTAACCCCAGGGGGGTCGCATCCATCAGCTTGCCCAGCATCCTGGCAGTAAGGCGGACAAGAGCAGTCACCCCGATAAACAGCAAGCCAAAAGCTATCCCTTCCACCAGGGCCAATCCCACCATGCGATACACCGCTTCCGCCGCATTGTGAACCAGAGGATCCTGAGTGGCCTGGCCCAGCTGAGCCAGCAAGTGTTCAAATTGTCCTTTGGCCGCCGGGTCCTTGACCAGCTGGTTAATGGCGGTCTGCATGGTGGAGGTGGAAATTTTTGCTGCCGGCAGGGCATATAGCTCCCGGGGTACCGGCAGGATTTTTTGTAACAGGGCCAGCCAGGCAGGACTGTCTTTCCACTGCTGAAAGAGCATATTTCCCAGTTGCCGGTAATAGAGAAAACCGGCCAGCATCCCCAGTCCATAACCAACCAGCCCGGCCAGAGTTTGTAAAAAGCCGCGCCGCAGGCCCTGGATCAAACCATAGAGCAGAAAGATTGCCAAAATGATATCTAACCAGTTCAAAGGCCTCACTCCCATTTTATTGGATGAAGTTATATTCGTTTTCAAACGGTGTAACTCCTGCTTTTTTCAATCCATGTTTTACTACATTTTCTTAACATTTAAAAAACCCGCCCTAAATAAAGGGCGGGTTTTTGCTTGCCTTAACCACCAAGATAAGCTTTTTTAACCTCTTCACTTTGGGCCAGTTCCTGAGCCGGACCGCTCAGTACTATCTTACCGGTTTCCAGCACATAGGCCTTATGGGCAATGGACAGGGCCATATGGGCATTCTGCTCTACCAGCAAGATGGTGGTACCGGTAGCATTAATATCCTTGATAATATTAAAGATCTCCTGCACCAGAATCGGGGCCAGACCCATGGAAGGCTCATCCAGCAATAATACCCGGGGCCGGGACATGAGGGCCCGTCCCATCGCCAGCATTTGCTGCTCCCCACCGGAGAGGGTCCCAGCCAGCTGCTTCAACCGTTCCTTCAAACGGGGGAAGCGTACAAACACCTTCTCCATATCTTCCTGGATACCCTGCTTGTCATTGCGCAGGTAGGCTCCCAGCTCCAGGTTTTCCAGCACGGTCAGGTTGGCAAAAACCCGCCGGCCTTCCGGTACCTGGGAAATCCCCATTTTCACGATATCGGGAGCTTTTTTACCGGTGATATTCTGCCCTTCGAAGTAGATAGCTCCGGATTTGGGTTTGAGCAAACCGGAGATGGTTTTCAGGGTTGTACTTTTGCCCGCCCCGTTGGCACCGATCAAAGTCACGATTTCCCCTTGGTTTACCTCCAGGGAGATCCCCTTGAGAGCGTGGATTGCGCCATAATAAACATCAATATTGTCTACTTTTAGCATCAATGGTGGACCTCCTCTCCCAGATAGGCTTCAATAACCTTGGGATTATTCTTGATTTCAGCCGGGGTGCCATGGGCGATTACGGTGCCATAGTCCAGCACATATATGCGTTCACAAACATTCATTACCAGGCTCATATCGTGTTCGATCAGCAGAATCGTCAAGTGGAACTGGTCCCTGATCCACTTGATCATATTCATCAGTTCCAGAGTTTCCTGCGGGTTCATCCCGGCTGCCGGTTCGTCCAGAAGTAGCAGCTTGGGCTGAGTGGCCATGGCCCGGGCGATTTCCAGCCGCCGCTGTTCCCCGTAGGGAAGGTTTTTGGCCCTTTCATTAACCCGGTGCTCCAGCTTGAAGATTTTTAAAAACTCCATGGCCTTTTCCCGCATTTCTTTCTCACCCTGAAAATGCCGGGGAGTGCGTAAAATGGAATCCAGAACGGAATGTTTGGCATGGAAATGATAGGCAATCATAACATTTTCCAGAACAGAGAGCTCTCCGAACAGCCGAATGTTCTGGAAAGTCCGGGCCATACCGGACTGGGTAATCTGATAGGGCTTCATGCCCACAATGCTTTTGCCATCAAAAAGGATATCCCCTTCAGTGGGTTTGTAAACCCCGGTCAGGAGGTTAAAGACCGTAGTCTTACCGGCACCATTGGGCCCGATCAAACCGATAAGTTCCCCTTTGTTCAGGTAAAGATTGCAGTTGGAAACCGCTTTCAGACCCCCGAACTGAATGGTGAGATTTTTAGTTTCCAGCAAGGCCACGACTATCACCTCTGTCTTTCTTGAAGATATCCAGGCTGAGTTCCTTGTTACCCAGCAAGCCCTGGGGTCTGAACAGCATGGTTATAATCAACACGATAGAATAGATAATCATGCGCAACTCGGGGTAGTCGGCCAGATAAGCGGAAATCAGAGTAACAAATACCGCTGCTGCAGCTGAGCCAGACAAACTCCCCAAACCGCCTAAAACTACATAAACCAGAATTTCGAAGGACTTGAGAAAACCAAAAGAGTTGGGATGCACGATGTAGAAGTAATGGGCGAACAGGCCACCAGCCAGCCCGGCAAAGAATGCACCCATGGTAAAAGCCATAACCTTATATTTGGTGATATTGATTCCCATGGACTCTGCGGCAATCTCGTTTTCCCGGATGGAGATACAGGCCCGGCCATGGGTAGACCAGAGGAAGTTTTTGATCACTACATAGGAACCTACGCAAATCCAGAAGACCCAGTTAAAAGTACTGTATGGAGGAATCCCCATAAACCCGGAAGCTCCACCCACATAGGGGATGTTCAGAATCATAACCCGAATGATTTCCCCCATCCCCAGCGTGGCGATGGCCAGGTAGTCCCCTTTTAAACGCAGGGTGGGCATACCGATGATAAAACCGATAAGCGCCGCTGCCAGGGAACCCGCCAGCAAAGCGATTACAAACAGCAGCCACTGGGGGATAGCTACACCAGCGGCAGCCCACTGAGGAGCCAGCTTAACTGTAATGACTGCGGAAACATAACCACCTACAGCCATAAAACCGGCATGACCGATGGAAAACTGACCGGTAAAACCATTGATCAGGTTTAAGCTAACAGCCAGTATAATGTTAATTAATGCAGTAACCACAATCCGCTGCCAGTAGGGACCGATAATCCCCTGGTTAAACAGGAAGGTAAAAGCCAGCCAGACAGCGGTCATAATCCCGGCGGTAGTCAGAGTTTTGGTCCAGTTCATCTTCATCTGTTATATCACCTACACTTTCTCCCGCACGTGCTTGCCCATAATACCGGAGGGCTTGACCAGCAAGATAACGATCAAAATCAGGAAGGCCACAGCGTCCCGATAGGTGGACTTGAAGAAACCGCTAACCATGGCTTCAGTAGTGCCCATCAGCAAACCACCGATAACCGCACCGGGAATGCTGCCGATACCGCCCAGAACGGCGGAAACGAAAGCCTTTAAGCCCGGCATAATCCCCATCAGCGGGTCGATGGAGTTATAGTAAATTCCCACCAGCACCCCGGCAGCAGCAGCAAGGGCTGAACCAATGGCGAAGGTGACGGAAATGATATTATCCACGTTAATACCCATCAGGGCAGCTGCTTCGGTATCATGGGAAACCGCACGCATAGCTTTTCCGGTTTTTGTACTGTGTACAAACCACTGTAAGGCCAGCATCAACACAATGGAAATAGCCAGAATCCAGATCTGCTGGTTGTTGACCACCAGCCCGCCCAGGTTATAGGTATGCTCACTCAATAAACCGGCAGGATAAGTCCGGGGCTGCGGGGTAGCCACATACATAGTGCCATATTCAATAAAGAAGGAAACACCGATAGCAGTAATCAAGACCGCAATCCGCGGTGCATGCCGCAAGGGCTTGTAAGCCAGTTTTTCAATGGTAACCCCGATCAGGGCACAAACCAGCATAGCCAGCAAAATCGCCGGAATCAGCGGCAAATGCAAGTAGGTAGTAGCCAAAAAGCCGGCAAAAGCGCCTAACATGTAAATATCACCATGGGCAAAGTTGATCAGACGTATAATACCATAAACCATGGTATAACCGAGTGCGATCAAAGCATAGATACTTCCAAGAGAAATGCCATTTATCAATTGCTGTAAAAATTCCAAGATTTTCACCCCTTTGACTTACATAGGGATGAGGGGGCAAACACCCCCTCATCCTGGTTATTCTACCTTAGGGATTAACTTTTGTTCTAAAGACCTGTTTGCCATCCTTCATTTCCAGAATAGCAGCGGTTTTAATCGGGTTATGCTGTTCATTCAGAGTGATGGTACCGGTTACTACCTTCAGGTCCTTGGTAGCAGCCAGAGCTTCTTTGATCTTGGCGGGATCGGCAGCGCCAGCCCGTTCAATAGCATCAATCAGCATCAGAGCAGCATCATAACCCAGCACAGCCATGGAGTCAGGAACCTGACCGTACTCTTTCTTATACTCTTCCACAAACTTCTGAACTTCCGGATCGGGGTCAGTAGCAGCATAGTGGTTGGAGAAGTAAGTGCCATTTAACGCTTCAGCGCCAGCGATATCCACCAGTTTGGGGCTATCCCAGCCATCGCCGCCCATGAAAGGAACAGTAATGCCCAGCTCCCGGCCTTGCTTTATAATCTTACCTACTTCTTCGTAGTAACCGGGTACATAAATTACATCAGGGTTTTTGCCCTTGATTTTAGTCAGAACAGCTTTAAAGTCGGTGTCCTTCTGGACATAGCCTTCTTCAGCTACAATGGTGCCACCATTTTTGGTAAAGGCTTCTTTGAAGAAAGAAGCCAAACCTTTACTGTAGTCAGAGCTGGTATCGATCATGATGGCAGCAGTCTTAGCACCTAAGTCCTTGGTAGCGAAGTTAGCCATCACTGTACCCTGGAAGGGGTCGATGAAGCAGGCCCGGAAAACCCATTCATTAACCTGGCCGTTCTCGTTTACCGTTACCTTAGGGTTAGTAGCCGAAGTAGACAACAGCGGAACTTGAGAAGCAGTTACCACCGGCACTGCTGCCAGGGTGTTACTGGAAGTAGTAGCACCTAGAATGGCCACAACCTTGTCCTGGTTGATCAGTTTGGTAGTGGCATTGGCAGACTCGGCAGGTTCGGATTTGTTATCCGCAACCACCAGTTCTAACTTCTTACCGCCCAGAACACCGCCAGCTTCATTCTTCTTTTTGAAAGCCAGCTTAATACCATTGACAGCAGCCTGACCAAAGGTAGCTACACCACCTGTGGTTTCGAAGTTACCGCCGATTTTAATGACATTATCAGCAGAACCAGAGCCGCCTTCCTTTTTCTCCCCGCCGCCACTGTTACTGCCGCAACCGGTGGCTACCAGGGACAATGCCAACAAACCAGCCAACACAGCACTTGCCTTTTTCTTCAGCATTCTTTTTCCCCCTTTTGTTTTTTTTACCCGACCTTAGACTGCCCTGTTTTCTCCTGAAAAGAAAAACAGGAGCAAACCTGCAGAATAAGGCCAACCTCGTCGCCGTCCTGCTGTCCTGCCCCCTTCGTTACAACATTGTAACTGTTGTATATAACCTTTCTACTGGCAGCTTTATTATATAATTTCTGAGTTAAAACTGTCAACAAAATTTTTTATTTGTCTCTTCTTTTCTATAACAGAAGGACAGGCGCCCTTCGATCAGGCACCTGTCCTTCTGAATAGCCAATCAATCCACTCCTGCAAACCTTCCCCGGTCCGGCAGCTAACCGGAAAGATTTTAATATCTGGATTGATGGATAGTATATCTCTTGTAAGGCTCTCCATATTGCAATTACAAAAAGGCAAAAGATCGATTTTGTTGACAACAACCGCTTCCGATTCCCGGAAAATCAATGGGTATTTGAGAGGCTTATCATCCCCTTCAATTACACTCAGCACAGCCACTTTTGCATCTTCCCCCAGCTGAAATTCCACCGGGCAGACCAGATTGCCTACATTTTCTATAATCAGCAGATCAAGATTGTTTAAATCAAATCGGGGTAAGACTCTTGCTACCATTCTGGCATCCAAGTGACAGGCTCCTTCGGTATTGATTTGTACCACTGGGATTCCGTGCGCCTCAATGCGCTCAGCATCCTTACTGGTATAAATATCCCCTTCGATCACCGCCAGGCGCAATTTGTTTTTAAGTTCAGCGATGGTGCGTTCCAGCAGAGTAGTTTTTCCTGCCCCCGGTGAGCCCATGAAATTGAATACCTTAACACCTGCGGCCCGGAAGTTCTGGCGGTTTAATTCAGCTTGCTGGTCATTGCTGAGCAGGATATCGGTTTTAATCTCTATTTTCATCATCTTCTACCTCCAAACTGCTGACCCTTAACTCCCGGCCAGCGGTGATTTCCGTTCTGGGACTTTGACAGTCAGGACAAAGGGCGACAAAACTGCCGGTCGTTCTCCCTTGCCAGCCACACTCCTGACATTTTAACACTACCGGTATCTCAATGATTTCCAGTTCTGCTCCCTCACATACCGTTCCCCTGGCAAAGGCTGCAAAGCACATTTGCAGGGAATCAGGCAGAGCATGGGTCAATTCTCCCACTTCCATGGTTACTCTGGTTACTTTTTTGCCGGGATGTTCAGCCATAACTGCAGTGATGATTTCAAAAACCCCCGCCATCAAGGCCATTTCATGCATATTTTCGCCTCCGTTTCCCATCCCCATTTTAATAAAAAAAAGACTTTGCTTCAATTCCCGAAGCAAAGCCCTTGGGGGGAAATATATGGACTGTATCTCCGGGGAAAGATACATAGTCCCTCAGTTAGTTTAGCCCCGGATAATGGTCTTGATGTTTTGCCAGCCACTTTGCAAAACCAGATAGAGATGGCCCAGCACAAACACCAGCATCACCCAGGTCAGCAGATAATGTATCAGTCGCAATCGGGCAAGATCCCCCAGGGCAAAAGCCACCGGAGCCAGGGCAGGCTTCAACAAAATGACTCCAGTAACCAATTGCCCTATGATGAGAAAGGGGAGGAGGGTGTAGGCTAGCTTTTGCCCGGGGTTGTATTTGCCCTTTTGGGGGTAGCTAGAAGTAAGAAATAAATAATATTTAAGCAGTTGTCTTAAATCTTTCATGTCCTGCCAGCGGAAAACCACCTGCCGCCATTCACCTGTGACCAGGGCGAATCCCCAGCGATAAAAGGTCGCTGCCACCAGCAGCCAGCCGGCTACCAGGTGAACGAGGCGGGCCCGATCCATCCCGGCAAACCAACCCTCCCAGAAGAGAGGATCATGTATATAAAACCCGGATAAAACCAGGAAACTGATAGCAGTTACATTCCACCAATGCACCAGGCGTACCGGAGCGGGATGCATTATAACCGCCTCCCTGTCGTTAAACTGACAGGGATGCCCCAGTCCCTGGCCAAAGCGTAAATGTCCGTTTCGGTAAGAATTCCCTGCCGCTGCCCTTCCAGCCAGAGGGAATTGAGCCATAGGTCAGGGGTAAATAGCCGCGCAGCAGCAACTTTATTCCTTTCCAGCCTGAGCTGAAGCCCAGCCGGACCGGCCGGAGTTTCCAGAAAAAGCTGAAGTTCACCCTCACACCGTTCCGGCCAGCGACTGCCCATTTCACCTTTTCCCTGACCGAGTTCTGTTAGCAATTTATCCGCCTTTGGTAACATGACTTTCAGTTCAGTAAGCATTGCCGCCAGATAGCCCCGGTGGTGGTAGCCCTGTATCTTTTGCCGGGCCAGGGGGCCTATGAGACATACCCGGTCATCATAATACAGACCAGCGGGTTGTATCTTGATCCGGGACCAATCCAGCTCCTGTTTTTGGCCGTCAGCAACAACTTTTCCTCCTGCCATACCTTCTAAGTCCTGTGCTGCCAGCCAGTTCTGACTCAGTTCATGCAATTTTTCTTCTTGAGGTAAGGGTAAAAAGCTTTCTGTTTTTTTCCTGGCCAGATAATCCCCCAGCCAATCCAGAGAAATTCTGATAAACCGCCACTGCTCGGTGGTTAAAGGAGCTCCTGCTCCTCCCACTGTTAGGCCACAACCCATAGGACTGCGTCCGGTTAGAACCGCCAGCACTCTATGGCATTGGGAGATTGCTACTAACCAGTTCGGATCGCGGTCTCGCCGCCAGAGACGAATACTGTGATAGATAAACCAGTCAAACATCCTGATTAACAGACGTTTTTTCTTGACTCCCGTACTCACTTCCAGTCCGGTTAATGTCTCGATAGCGGTTATACCCAGAAGGGTCAGGCTGTTGGCCAGCTCTCCCTGGGTTCGGGCCAGGAAAAAAGGCAGATCCAGCATATACTTATCCTGAAGCAAAGAATTACGAGGCGTCCTGGCTTGAATCCCTGCCTTTTCGGTAAACAGCACCGGAACAGCCAGACCTCTTTGCCAGTTAATCATCGGCCTTCCCTCCCCGTTTGCCTTTTTGCCAGAGGGAATAGCCATAATGGGCTGCAATTCCGGTCATGGCTGCCGTAAAAGCCAGTTTACCTACTGTTTCCGGCGTACTTTCGATTCCAGGCAAAGCCACCTGAGGCAACCTGGTAGTCAGAGGAGCGAAATTTTGTGGAAACCCGGGTTGTGTGCACCCTATACAGGGTCCCCCGCCGCTGACACACCAGTTGGCCCCTTCATTCCACAAGCGCTGGGAACAATCAGCAAAGGTTATAGGACCTTTACAACCCAGCAGCAAATAACATCCCACTTCCCCCGGAGCCTGGGCAAACCGGCTGTTGTCAAAATACTGCCGGCGTGGGCAATTATCATGGATGGTACCGCCAAAAATCTCAAGCGGCCGGGCAAAATCATCCAGCTCTAGATTGCGTCCCACCTGCAAAGCGGTCAATGTGGACAGCAACCAGCCAGGTTTGGGTGGGCATCCCGGAATGGCTATCAATTTTTTCAGAGGAGCCAGATCGATTAGCCCCTGCCATTCTCGCTCCCCGCCGCCTTCCTTTGCCATTCCACCATAAGCAGCACAGGTACCGAAAGCCAGTATCCAGCGGGCCCTTTTCAACATTTCCTGCAGCTGCCTGTCCCCGGAATCAACCGCTCCTTCCACTATCAGTACATCCATCGCAGTTGGCTGCTCTTCCAGCCAGGGATGAACACCCGGCGGGGCTTCTCCTGTCGCCAGCAGGGAGAGGACACAACCACCGCAGGAATTTCCGCGGTACCAGCCAATTAGGCCCAGACCAGGTTCATTGGCCCAGGCAAAATTCTCCCCTGCAGTAACAACCAGGGCTAGTGCCAGTAACTTGATAAATCTTCTTCTGTCAATTGTGTTCATGCAGTCACCTTCTTGATTTATAGCAATATTTATGCCAACAACTCCGGGCCTGCTAAACATCCGATTCCCCCTGAAATTGTTCTATTTGTTAACAATCAATTTGTATAATTTCTAATCATATGTTTAATTTTCAGACAACCAGCCAAATTCTTTTAATCGCAAATAGAGGGTTGCCCTTGGAATTCCCAGCAACTCTGAAGCTAAAACCTTGTTTCCCCCTGCTTCCGCCAGAGCTGCCTCTATCAATTCCTTTTCCAGTTCCCGCACCGCATCTTTTAGGGGTTTGATTTGCACCCTTCTTTTCGGTAAATCCTTCTCGAACAAGTAGGAGGGCAAATGTTCCGGTCTCACCACACTGCCTTCTGCCAGATACATGGAGCGCTCCAGGACATTTTCCAATTCCCGAATATTACCCGGCCAGTGATAAGTCATCAGTAAATCCAGAGTCTCTTTGGCAATTACCTTTGGGGTAATCCCTTTTTCCCGGTACAGCTTTTCCCCAATTATATCGATCAAGCGCGGTAAATCCTTGATACGATCTCTCAGTGGAGGAATATGAATACCGATAACATTCAAACGATAATAAAGGTCCGCCCGAAAACGGCCTTCTGCTACCATCTTTTTTAAGTCCTGGTTGGTAGCAGCAATGATTCTGATGTCCACTTTAATGGATTTGGTTCCTCCTACCCTTTCTATAACCCTTTCCTGCAGAACCCGTAACAGTTTGGCCTGCATAGTCAGGGGTAAATCCCCGATTTCATCCAGCAACAGGGTGCCGCCATTGGCCAGCTCAAATTTGCCGGGTTTACCTCCTTTGCGGGCACCGGTAAATGCCCCTTCTTCATAGCCGAACAACTCCGATTCCAGCAGCATCTCCGGCAAAGCAGCACAGTTGATGGCAATAAACGGCCCATTGGCCCGCGGGCTTAAATAGTGGATAGCCTGGGCCAGCACTTCCTTACCTACTCCGCTCTCCCCGGTGATGAGAATGGTGGAATCGCTCTGGGCTGCCCTTTCGCTTAAAGCCTTGATATGGGCTACTTCCGGCAAATCCCCCAGAATTCTTTCCAGACTCAGCATCGGTTTGGCGCGATCCAAATTGCGCAAGCGATCTTTATAGTATTCGATTTCCCCCTGGGATAAGTTGAGCAGGTAAGGCAAGCACATATGAATTTCCGCCAGTCCCTGATAAACCGCCCTGGCTTTTTCCCGGCAGGATTCATAACCACAGGCACCACAGTTCAACTCATCTTCCGGATTGATTTTCTGGGTAAATTTCAGGATCTCTCTGATATCATGCTCTGATGGTTCAGGCAAAGGCTGATACTTATTGATATAACGGCGGGAAAGGTCCAGACCGGCAACTTTTAAACCCTGAACTGGAGGCTGACTGGACCGTTGCTGGGAAAAAAGCAGACTTTTACGGCCATAAAACTCCAGGGGGCTGGCAATTTCAGGGCCATCTATACAACCGCGACAAAAAAGGATATCCAGAAATTTCCCGTTAAACTCTCCCCTTTTAACAGCCTGCAGTACTTTGAGACACTCATCTTTACCTTCAACCACAGCCAGTTCCAGGTTATAATCGCGACCTTTGATGCCCAGGTTGCGCAGCAATCCCCCCGAAACAGGAAACAACTCAGTCAAACTTTCCTCCCAGCTGAGGGGCGTTTTATAGATAGCTGGCCTGATTCCTTTTTCTTGCCAGATTTCCCGGATCTCCCTGAAGGTCAGCACTCCATCCAGCACTCCCACCAGATTTTCGTCCCTGGCCTCTTCTTTTTTAGCTACACAGGGCCCGATAAATACCACCCGGTTTTCCCGGTTTTGCAGTTTCAGGTATTTGGCCAGGGCCAGCACCGCTGAATCGATGGGAGCTAAATTGGGGATCAATTCCGGCATATGTTTCTGGATCAGCATCACTACCGCCGGACAATATGAACTGATCACTGTCGTTTTCTCTACCCGGGCCAGATATTCCCGATAAACCGGTACGGTCAATTCAATTCCTTTGGTAACCGGTTCAACCTCATTAAATCCAATTGCTTTTAAAGCCATGATTACCTGACCTACAGAAAACTCGGGAAAAGCCACCCGAAAGGAAGGGGCCAGAATAGCTATTACTGGCTGTCTGCGCTTTTTTTCCAGCATCTCGCTGATTCGCTGCCAGTCGCTTTCTATTTGTTTGGCTTTTTGGGCACATATCCGGACACAATTACCGCAGCTGATACATCTTTCCGGCAAAATCTGGGCCTGCTTATCCGTTACTTTTATTGCTCTTACCGGACAATTGCGGATACAGGCATAACAGCTTTTACATTTTTCCTGGATAGTCTTAACAACGGCCATACCAATACCTCCGTACCTATGCACTACAATAATAATTCAACATATTCCTCCCTTTCCCTGCCTGGCTTGTATATTTTTTAGACAGACCTGCAGTTCAAGTATAAAAAGAGGGTAAATGGCGTATACTCTGATATAACTCTGTTTCAGGAGGTTACCCATGGAAAAACACAAAATCCACGTGGATGACCCTCTGGTTGTTGATAAACTCTCCCGCCTTTTGGTCCGGCAGCTGGTGGACCTGGTCTTGCCAGGTCAGCCCATATTAATACTTTGTATTGGTACCGATCGCTCCACCGGCGATGCCCTGGGGCCTCTGATCGGTACTCTTCTCAGCCAAAAACCCTGTCAGCCCTTCTGGATACTGGGTACCCTGGAAGAACCGGTTCATGCTGCCAACCTGGCAGAAAAACTCCAGCATATTTACAAAACCTGGCCCAATCCTTTCGTTATCGCCATTGACGCCTCTCTAGGCAATCTGGACAGCGTGGGTCATATAACCCTGGCCCGCGGTCCCCTGAAGCCAGGAGCAGGGGTAAATAAAAATCTGCCCCCGGTGGGGCAGATCCATCTTACCGGTATAGTTAATGTGGGCGGTTTCATGGAATATTTCGTTCTGCAAAATACCCGTCTGTTTGTGGTAATGAAAATGGCCCAGGCAATCAGTTCCGCTCTCTCCCTGGCCAGCAGGCTCTGGGTAAACTTTCAGGATAAATACCGCAATACCTCGTCTTCTTCCACCTGGGAAAAATCCTGATAAAACTGGCCAACAGCGTAGAAATCCGAGGGCGCTTTCAAATAGACTAACTGATCAACTAATGGCAGAAATTCTTCCAGTTTTTCTTCCGGCAACACGGGAATGGCCAGCCAGAGCTGAAGTAAAGGCTGTTCTTTTAGATAATTGACTATTACCTTGATGGTATAACCAGTAGCAATACCGTCATCAACCAGGATAACATCCCTGTCCTCAAAATCCTCAGCCCACCAGGGCAGGTATTTTTCTTTTTTCAATTCCCATTCAGTACGGGCCTTGCTGATAGCCATTTCCACCTGGCTATCGGTAAGGCCCGCTCTTTTGGCCAGCACCCAGTCCACTATTGCTTCTCCACCAGGAGTAATTGCTCCCATCGCCACTTCCTCATTCCGGGGCAAGCCGATCTTTTTACTAATAATCACCTTGAGGGGGGCCTCCAGTAATTCTGCCAGAGGAGCTGCGACCACAATGCCTCCCCGGGGCACCCCTACAACCAGGGGGTTAATCAGTTTTTTACCTTTAATTTTTTCCCTGAGCAGCAAGCCTGCTTCATAGCGGTTGACAAACATACCAGACCCCTCCCGGCCTAGTGTATCCCCGGCCGGTTACTTTCATACCCTTTATTCGCTTTTTCTGGGCGATAAAGCCAGGGCAATTGCCTCTTTTTCCTCATCAGTCAGAGGATAGCGGGATTGACCATTTTTTAGCGGTTTGGCATAGGTACGGCAATCCTGCCGCCCATACAAACTGCTCAATACCACCCCGTCTCCTCGTTCATCCAGCAAAGCCACCGCAAAGCTGAGATCACTACCCGTGTCTTCAAAAGCATTAAACCTCACCACTGCTTTATTTTGCAGGCAACGAGTTAAGGTAATTTGCTGTTTAATCTGTTTTTCCTTCAATTCATTCACCTGTTTTTCCAGGGAATCCAGCCGTTCGGCCAGCTGTTGTAAATATCCTACCAAATCCCTGCCTTCCGCAGATTGCAGGAATTTTTTCAAGACAGCTGTTTTACGATTGGTCAGAACCCAGAACAGTATCAACAAAATGAATAACAAGCCTTCAAACGCCCCGATCAGAAGCAAAATCTGGTTTAACTCCATCCCATATCCTCCTTCCTATATTTAAGAGTATACTATCATTGACTTTGCTGATGCAACATTTTACAATGTCAGCAGTAACATCTGGAGGAGGAACTTGGCTATGCAAGCTAAACTGAAACGTCTGCAACAGATATTGAAAGAAAATGGCAGCTGCCTGATCGCTTTTTCGGGAGGGGTTGACAGCACCTTCCTACTACAGGCAGCTTTGAAAACCCTGGGCCCGGACCAGGTTCTGGCGGTTACAGCTTTTTCCGAAACCTATCCGGAAAGGGAACGCCAGGCCGCGGTCCAGCTGGCCCGGCAACTGGGAGCCCGTCTGCTTACCGTGGAAACGGAGGAGTTAGCCGATCCCGAATTTGTGGCCAATCCCGTTGACCGCTGCTATATTTGTAAAAAGGAACTATGGCATAAACTACAATCTATTCAGCAACAATACCAGTTACAGGTGATTTATGATGGCGCCAATGCCGATGATGCCAGCGATTTTCGTCCGGGCCGCCGGGCTACCAGAGAGGCTGGAGTCATCAGCCCCTTGCTGGAAGCCGGTTTAACCAAGGAAGAAATCAGGCAGCTTAGCCGGGAATGGCAGCTGCCCACCTGGAACAAACCTTCTTTTGCCTGTTTGTCCTCCCGCTTCCCTTATGGTAGCCCTATTACCAGAGAAAAATTACTCCAAATCGATGCCGGGGAAAACTGGTTAATAGAGCAGGGTTTCCTGCCCTGCCGCGTCCGTCATCACGGTGAAATTGCCCGTCTGGAACTGGCTCCTGACCAGCTGGCCCGTTTGGTAACTGATGAAAATCTACGCCAGCAGTGTCTGGAGAAATTCAAATCCCTGGGTTTCACTTATATTACCCTGGATTTGCAGGGTTTTCGCAGTGGCAGTATGAATGAAAACCTGTCGGAGGAAGTGAAAAATGGATACAAATAAACTTCTGAACCTGTTTGAACAAATTCGTGATGGCTCTATTAGTCCCGAAGCAGCTCTGGACCAGCTCAGGGATTTACCCTTCCGCGACCTGGGCTTTGCCAAACTGGATTTTCATCGCCAGCTGCGGCAGGGCTTTCCCGAAGTAATCTTCGGTCAAAACAAAACCGCTAAACAGTTAATCAGGATCTTCAGCCATCTCAAGGAACATCACGGTACAGTGATTGCAACCAGAGTGAGCCGGCCTAAGGCGGAAAAGGTGCTTTCAGCCCTGCCGGAATTGACCTATCACCCTCAGGCCCGCTGTTTAACTTATGGTCAGCCCCAGCGCCCACGTAAACTGGGCACTATCGGTATTCTGGCGGCAGGAACCGCTGATCTGCCGGTAGCAGAAGAAGCAGCTCTCTGTGCCGAAATGATGGGTAACCCGGTGCAGAAGTTTTATGATGTAGGTGTAGCAGGCCTGCATCGCTTGCTCCATCTCCTGCCCCAGATTCGGCGCTGTAATGTTCTCATTTGTGTCGCCGGCATGGAGGGAGCCTTACCCAGTGTTATCGGCGGGCTGGTTAGCCAACCGGTTATCGCTGTACCCACCAGTGTGGGTTATGGTAGTCACTGGCAAGGCCTGGCACCCCTGTTAACCATGTTAAACAGCTGTGCTCCCGGCATCGGAGTAGTCAATATCGATAATGGTTATGGAGCGGCTGCCCTCGCCAATGCCATCAATCGTCTGGGGGGAGTAGAAACATGAGCGGTATCGGCCTTTATTTCCAATGCCCCACTGGAGCAGCCGGCAATATGCTGCTGGCCGCCCTGGTTGATTGCGGTGTACCAGTCTCCTGGCTGGAACAACAATTGAAGACATTACCCCTGCAGGGCTGGCAGCTGAACTGGCAGGAAAAAAAACACCACGGCCTTCGCAGTCTGCATTTAGAGGTGGATTTTCCAGAATCCCAGCCGCATCGGCACCTGCACCATATCGAGACTATGATCAGAGAGAGTGAACTGCCTGCCCCAGTTCAGGATCAGTCCATTGCCATTTTCCGCCGTCTGGCTGAGGCTGAAGCCAGGGTTCACGGTACTACTATTGAAAAGGTCCATTTTCATGAGGTGGGAGCCATTGATGCCATTATCGATATAGTAGGTTGTTGCCTGGCCCTATCTTATCTGCAACCCGCATTTATCGGCTGTTCTCCTTTACCGCTGGGGTCAGGAATGATTGAATGCCAGCACGGGCTAATTTCCGTCCCCGCCCCGGCTACGCTGGAACTGGTCAAGGATATACCTGTATACCAGGGAGAAGAGCAAGGAGAACTGCTTACTCCTACTGCGGCAGCAATCCTGGGTTATTTTGTTCAGGAATGGGGCGCCCTCCCTCCGGGCCGACCCCTGGCCTACGGGTATGGAGCTGGTAGCAAAACTTTAAAACAGCCCAACATTTTACGGGCCATCCTCTACCAGCCCCTGTCCGAGCTGTCTACAGAAGATTTGTGGCAACTGGAAACAAATATCGATGACCAGCAACCGGAAACCCTGCCCGATGTGCTGGATAAACTGCTAGCCGCCGGCGCCAATGATGCCTGGTATACCCCGATATTGATGAAAAAGGGCCGCCCGGCCTTTACTTTAGGCTTGCTTTGCCCCGCGGAATCTCTGGGTCAGGTTGAACAAATCCTGGCGGAATCCACTACCTCTTTGGGCTGGCGCAAATGGCCAGTTAAACGCAGAGCCCTTCCTCGTCAGATTCAGGAAGTGGAAACCCGCTGGGGCATGATCAGATTCAAAGTTTCCGGCCAAAAAGCGGCTCCTGAGTATGAGGACTGCAAGCGTATTGCTGAAATAAGCGGTCAATCCCTGTTGAAAGTATATCAGGAAGCCTGGGCTGCCTACTGGCGTAGGTAATAATAAAACCCCCTTGACGGGGGTTTTTCATTATCTATTTTAGTAACATCAAGATAGCCGCAATCGGAATAGCCGGTAAAAGATTCCCAACCCGAATTGGCTTATAGCCCAGAATATTAAAGGCTATACCTACAATCAATAAGCCGCCGGTTACCGTCATACCATTTATAACAGCCTGAGAAAGAAAACCCTTAATCCAGCCGGCCAGTAAAGTAATCGCCCCTTGATAAACTCCTACTGAGAGGGCCGAAAGAGCCACACCCCAGCCCATGGTGGAGGCAAAAATAATGGCCGAGACCCCATCCAGCAGGCTTTTGGCTAACAGAGTATCATATTTGCCTGTTAATCCTTCTTCCAGAGAACCCATAATAGCCATAGCGCCAACACAATAAATAAGGCTGGCCGTCATAAAAGCAGCAGCAACCTTCCCTTCCCCCTGGGCTGCCATTTTGTTCTCCACCCAGCGACCGAAGGCCAGCAATTTTTCTTCGATTTCCAGCCAGCTCCCCAACCAGCCGCCAATGACCAGGGCAAAAATCACAATCAAAGTATCCGTCTCTTTGGCAGCCATTTGGGCCCCAATCAGGAGTACAGCCAGGGCCAGACCCTGCTGGATGGTATCAGCTATATCCTTTTTAAAACTGCGACCCAGAATAATCCCGATAATAGTACCGGCGATAATCGCCAGTACATTGATAATCGTCCCCACTCCCTATGCTCCCTTCATCTCTTTAATTATGGTTTTAATTGCCTCGATTGTTTTATCTATATCTTCGTCTGTGTTAAACCAGCCCGGGCTGAAACGCACTGTTCCAATCGGAAATGTTCCCAGAGTTTTGTGGGCTTCCGGTGCACAGTGCAAACCGGTACGGCAGGCAATATTAAAGACCTTGTCCAGAATAAACCCTACTTCTGAAGTCTCTGCCCCTTTGATATTAATGGAAACCACCGGCAAACGTTCTTCGGCCGGCCCATACACGATAACTTCAGGCAAAGCTCTCAGACCGGCCAGCAATTTTTCTGTTAATGCCTGTTCCCGGGCATGGATCTGTTCTACTCCCGTTTTCAAAACGAATTCTACACCGGCACCCAGACCGAAAATCCCCGGAGTATTGGGAGTGCCGCTTTCCAGCTGGTCTGGCATTACTTGCGGCTGCTCCATATATTCCGAATGGGAACCAGTACCTCCGGTTACCAGTGGTTTTAGTTCAATCCCCTCGGCTATATATAAACCACCGGTGCCCTGGGGTCCATATAACCCTTTATGACCTGGAAAAGCCAGAATATCTATGTTCATCTTTTCTACATCCACGGGGATAACCCCTGCTGTCTGCGCCGCATCAACCATAAACTTGACCTGTCTGGACCGGCAAAGGGCTCCGATTTTTTCTATCGGCAAGATATGACCACTCACATTGGAGCCATGGGTTAGACAAACCAGGCGAGTATTGGGCTGAAAAGACTTCTCCAGTAAATCCAGATCAAATTCCCCGGCTTCATTCAGTCCGATTTTGGTCACTTTGACTCCTCTCTGGCTTAGATAATACAGGGGTCGAGCAACAGAGTTATGTTCTAAGGTAGAAGTGATTACATGATCTCCTGGTTGAAGGAGACCCAGTAAAGCCAGGTTTAGGGCATAAGTGGCATTCTGGGTGAAAGCAATCCGTAACGGGTTTTTGATATTAAACAACTTCGCTAATAAAACCCTGGTACGATAAATACCTCTACCTGCTTCTAATGCCATCTGATGCCCTGCTCGTCCCGGATTGGCCCCCAGTTCCTTCACTGCTTTGGTCATTGCCTCTGCTACCGACGGGGGTTTGGGCCAGGAAGTAGCTGCATTATCCAGGTAGATCACTTTGTATTTCCCCCCTTTTAAGCTGCATATATAGTATCATATCACATTTTGCCTCAATGATAAACCCGCCCGGGGTACGAGCGGGTTCAATGTTTATAAATTTATACAATTTTGCTCACTAAAGGGCTGAATCACCTGGGTTAGAGGCTGGCCCTGTTCGTTCAAAATCACAGTTGCCCGATGTAAATAGCGGTCACCCACTAAATAGCGCAGGTCATAGAGAACAAAAGCTTCCCGGTCTTGCCATCGTTCTCTGGTTATGGCATAAACAGGAGTCAAAAGGGTAAAGAATTTACCCGCTTCCGTTTCCAGGACTTTCTCTTTTATATCCCTTTCCACTTTATCAATTTCTTTTAAAATCACCTTTTTATCCGTATTCATCCACCAGCTACCACTGATGTATTGACTGGTAAATTCAGCCACAAAATCCCATTTCCACAATCCCCACATCGCTGGCATTACTATAATTTTATCCGGTTGCTGGCCTTTTACTCTGGATAGCCAGGTTCTAATTTTATTCTCTCCTATTTTGCGACAACAATAACGCACCACCATCCAGCCCGCAATGGCCAGCAGAGCTAATCTTGCCTGAAATGGCGAAGAATACACTAATCCCAGTACTCCCAGCAGCAAAATTATCGGATCAAACACCTGTACCAGATTAAATGAGATTTTTTTACTTCTACCAGGCTTGGTAAAATGGATACCATAGGAATTAAAAGCATCCATTAAGGTATGGCTAATTCCACCAATTAAAGCCCAAACCCAGGTCTGCCAGCTGATATCATCAAAAAATAAAGCCAAAAAACATGTAACCAGGCTGCTCCAGAGGATCAGGCCCACTGGCCCATGGGATTTACCCCGGTGATTTTCCAGATAGCTTAATTGCCCTTTGAGATGATAAACAATATCCAGGTCAGGTGCCATTGCCCCCAGTACTGATGCTATAAAAGCTGGTTCTGATAAACTGACAGCATTACCTGCCCCCAGTGCCACCAGTCCACCAATTACTCCATGAGTAAGTGGATCCATCTCCTCTCACCTTCTTTCTAATCACGCTAAATATTATAACATTCAGCTTTACTCCCTGAATAGACAAAATTTTTACCAAAAAAATAACACAGGTTTATCCCTGTGTTGATTTAAAATGTTTCACGTGAAACATTCCTCACCGGCTATTAATTCAATTATCCTCTGTAACTCCTCTTCCGAGTAATAAGCTATTTCGATTTTACCTTTATTCTCTTTTCCTTTTACCTTTACTCCTGTGCCCAGTTTTCTTTTTAAAACCTCCTCTATATCAACCAGTACAGCAGCCACTTTCTTTTCTTTTTTTTCCCTGGTCTGTTCACTTTTTTGCTGTCGGGGCCAGTTTTTTACCAGTTCTTCGGTCTGCCGCACTGAAAGACCTTTTTCAATCACCAGTTTCAAGGCCAGGTTCTGATCCTGTTCACTGTTCAAAGCCAGGAGGGCCCGCCCATGACCAGCAGTTATCTGCTCATCTCGTAAAGCTTTTCTAACCGGCTCCGATAATTGCAATAATCGCAGGGTATTGGCAATAGCCGAACGAGAACGGCCCAACCTCTGACTTAACATTTCCTGAGTATAATTGAATTCTTCCTGTAATCTCCTGATTGCCTCTGCCTCTTCCAGACAATTCAACTCTTCCCGCTGAATATTTTCCAGAAGGGCCAGTTCCAGAACCTGACCATCATCTACTGCCCTGATAATAGCAGGAATTGTTTCCTTGCCAAGATACCGATAAGCTCTTAATCTTCTTTCCCCGGCAATCAATTGATAACCATCACCGGTTTTTCTGACGATTATGGGCTGAATTAGACCACTCTTTTCAATGGATTTGGCCAGTTCCTCCAATCGAGCCTGATTGAATTCCTGCCGCGGTTGCCAGGGGTTGGTCGCTATCAAGGCAACCGGTATTTCATTAACCCCATTTTCCCGGGTTTCTTCTTCCTTGCGCCCGGGTATCAAAGCATTTAAACCTTTACCCAAGCCTTTTTTAGCCACGTTCAATCACTTCCTCTGCCAACTCTTGATACATTTCTGCCCCTTTGGAACGAGGATCATAGGTAATAATAGGCTGGCCATAGCTGGGGGCTTCACTTAGCCTAACATTACGGGGAATAATGGTTTTAAAGATTTTTTCCGGGAAATGTTTTTTTACTTCCTCTACTACCTGAAGCGAAAGATTGGTTCTGGCATCAAACATGGTACATAAAACCCCTTCAATCTGTAAATCCGGATTAAGGTGTTTTTGCACCAGCTCAATAGTATTTAATAATTGACCTAATCCCTCAAGAGCATAATATTCACACTGGATGGGTATTAAAATACTATCAGCTGCTGTCAAGGCATTTAAGGTCAATAGCCCCAGACTGGGAGGACAATCAATAATAATATAATCGTACTTATCCCTGATTTTTTCCAGAGCCTTTTTCAGTTTGCTCTCTCTGCCAATCATGGCCACCAGCTCAATCTCCGCCCCAGCCAGTTGAATGGTAGCCGGAACCACTTCCAGATTGGCAATTTCGGCAGGCAAAGCCGCATGCAACAATGGCAAGCCATTAATAATAACATCATAGATGCAAACATCCAGTTTATCTTTATCCACTCCCAAACCGGAACTGGCATTTCCCTGGGGGTCAATATCAATTAACAGCGTTTTTCTGCCCTTCACTGCCAGACAGGCACTTAAATTAACGGCAGTAGTAGTCTTAGCTACCCCGCCCTTTTGATTGGCAATAGCGATAACTTTGCCCAAAGCTCTCCACCTGGTTCAAAAAACTTGACTATTTTTATTTTCAGTCAAGTCGGCCCCCAGACCAGGATTTCGCCTCCTTTCCGAATACTTGATTTGCCCCCGCGGGGCAGGGCGACAGGGGACCTCGGCCCGGGAGTTCCACCCGGACGGGAGTACTGCACCGGTTTATGCTGACCTCCCGGTGAGAGTATAACTCCGCCTCCCGCGTCCTGTTAGGACGCCTACCGGTTTCTCCGACACCGGCTAAACGGGGTCACCGTACGGACAGGGCCAATAACTTCAGGTCAGGCCAGACGGAGTTATACGCCTCCTGTTCACTCTGGGCAAGCCCGTTATGCACAGAAAGCCTCTCCTCCAGCCGCCTCAAGCAGGCCCTGACCCCACGGGTCATCCCTTTTCCTTCCCCAGGTCTATCAGGATTATCCTTCCGGGTCAGGTTTTGCTTGATTTGCGATACCAGTTGCCTGAGTTCTATAGTCACCCGTTCCCTGAAGCCCATTGCCCGGCGTCCTGTAACCAGTGCCGCCGCGCAATGCACCGGAACGGCGTAACGTTTCATATACTTCCAGTAACCTATGGTTGAAGTATGCCGGGGTGATACTAACTTGAAAGGCACCCCTTCTTTTACCGCTCTCCGATACATTGCCCCTACCATTTTCGCAAATGGAAAATTGGAGGCCATGCGGTTAAACTTTTTATTAGTGTCCAGTCTGTCTTTGCTAAAGTTCAGGTTTTCTAAAACAATTGGTTTGCCTAAAAAGAAAGCTATATCTACCACTACTCTGGCTAAAACGCCTATCAGGTAGCTACGCCGGAAGCTGGAAGCATGGGCTAAGTCTGGTATTCTGATATAAAGAAAGCCGTTCGGGTAAGGGATAACCTGAAACTCTCCTTCGTACTTGCCCAGATTGCCGGGATAAGGAACGCTGAAACCCTCCGCCCACGGCTCCGGCTGGCCGGAAGCGCTAACGTTACACAGGGCTACCCCATCAGGGTTTGTGTCTATAGCCAGACAACCTTTAGCAAAGTCCGGTTCCTGCACCCTGACCACTTCAAATGTCAAATGTACCAAGTAGCGTCCTTCCAGGGTGCGGATCAGTTCTACCGCATAGGTTAACTTCATGGCCAGCCATATCTGCACCAGTTCCTGTTGGGGTTGCCTCCCTTGCTCTCGTCTCCCCGGGAGTAGAGGCGATTCCTGCGGGCGTGCCGCCATTTTTCACGGGCGGCCCGGCCCTGGCAGACCTTTTCCCACAGCCTTCTGCCCCCAAAGACTACCTCTGGTATTGTCCCCTTCTCCTGGTAATCCTTCAGTTCAGCCAGCCTTTTTGCGAGTGAAACCACCCGCTTGTTCCGCCCCTTGACTGCCAGGCGGAGCTTTTCAATAACTTCTGAAGCAGCCCCCTTTTCCTCTGCCTTCGCCAGTTTCCTCATAGCCAGGCTGAGTTTCTTCCTGGCCCGGCCCAGTTTCTCTTCTGTTTCTTCATTTTCTAACTTCAGCAGTTCTGTTTGGGAGTCCAGCAGGGCCTGTGCTTTAAGTCTGGAGTCATCGACAAAGCGGGAGTTCAGCCCGAAAAGTTCTTGTCCTGACTTCTTGATTTCATGGCGGGAAGCACCTTCCAGGAGCCGGTTAAAGGCCCACCGCATACAGGCACAGAAGAGACGCATCTCCGTAGTCAGCGGGTCTTCTTCGCCCCTGCTCCACTTCGAAGACCGGTGAGTCGGGTAAATCTCCGGAAAAAACTCCCCGCACACAGTTATGCTAAATTTGTTCTTCTCGTGTTTCTCTGGCATTCCTGATCAGCTCCCCGAAACCCTGCCGGACTTTGCTGATACCCGGGCATAAAGAGCAACCGCTTCTGACTCAGTTTTTTAATACAATCAATTATAGTCTAGTTTTCTGAAGCTGCTGCATACCTCCACTCCTTTAAATTCAACGTAAAAATCATACTTCCTGCAGATCAAAGGGTTAAAAAATAATATATATTCTGCGTATTAGTCGATTGTATGGTATCCTATAACTAGAATATAAACGGTGGAGGGAAAAAATGAAAGTGATAGATTTAAAACTATTTGGTCCTTATAAATTGTTAGGTAACAATAATTCCTTCTTTGATAACGATATTTCTAAAAAAAATGGAATATATTTATGGACAATCAATTATGAAAATGGTTATCTAGTACATTATATTGGAGAAACCTCCAGAAGCTTTAGAATAAGAATGCAAGAACATATTATCAATATTTTGGGCGGCTATTATGGTGTGTGGGATCCGGAGATGCTTAAACAAGGAAAATTACAATTTGTTTGGAAAGGGTTATGGCGCAAAGATTCAAAAGAAAATATTAATGATTATATTGATAAATATGAAAAGTTCGCACCTATTTTTAAAAAATATTTACAGGTTCAATCTGTATTTCTTGCTCCCTTATCAGTAGATAAATATCTAAGAAGATTGATAGAGGGACACATGGCCAAAAAAATTATGGAAGCACCTCCTCCTATCAATAATTTATTACCCACTGATAATAGGTACGGATACCTTTATAGAAAAAATGACGAAACTTTAAGAATCAAATTTGAATGCAATGAAAATATTCTTGGAATACCAAAAGAAATAATTATCTAAAAAAAATTAAACTCTTTGCTAACAAGCATGCAAAGAGCCTTCCTCAATACGATTATGCTACTGGATGGGTCGCTTTTCAGGAGTACCTGCCTTACGTGGATAGGTGCCAGGGGTAGAGCTGATTTTCTGCATTACTCCCAGTGCCCTTTTCCCCATAGCAAAGGGTAATTCATAATCATATTGAGTTAACCAGTCTGCACCCAAAACCACCAGGGCCTTATGAGCACTCTCTTTCTCTTCCAGCAAGTTAGGTCCCTTCCAGGCCGCAATCCTGCCACCTACCTTAACAAAAGGAGCCGTATATTCCAACAACACTGGTAAAGCAGCTACTGCTCTCGATACCGCCAAATCATATTTTTCCCGCTGGCCCTTTTGCCTGGCCACTTCCTCCGCCCGGCCATGGATTACCTCAATCCCCTTTAACCCCAGCTCATCAATCACTGTCTGCAGAAAAATAGTCCTTTTCTGCAAAGAATCCAGCAGGGTTACCTGTAATTCCGGATAGGCAATTTTAAGGGCCAGCCCCGGAAACCCTGCTCCAGTGCCAACATCGATTACTTTCAACCCCGGAGTTAAATCTAAAAACCGGGCAGGATAAATGCAATCATAAAAGTGTTTAACAGCTATCTCTTTCTCTTCAGTGATAGCAGTTAAATTGATTTTTTTATTCCACTCTACCAGCAATTGGGCATATCTGGCCAGTTGTTCCGTCACAGCGGGAGAAAACCAGTTTAATAATATTTCTTTCATCAATTATTCAACACCCTTTTTCTCTGTTCCAGATGAACCAGTAAGATTGAAATATCGGCCGGTGACACCCCGGAAATACGAGCAGCCTGACCTACAGAACGAGGTCTGATTTTGCTCAACTTCTGACGGGCTTCAGCGGAAAGGCCCCGAATTGCTTCGTAATCGATATCATCGGGCAATATTTTATTTTCCAGTTTATTAAACCTCTCCACCTGCTCCATTTGTTTTTCAATATAACCCTGGTACTTGATTTGAATTTCCACCTGTTCTGCTACTTCAACCGGAACCCCTTCTACTTCATAACCAAAAAGCCCTAAATTAGCAAAAATGATTTCCGGCCTTTTCAAAAGCTCCGCCAGACTTAAACCAGAACGCAAAGGAGCGCTGTTTAAAGCAGCCAGTTTTTCCTGAATCTCTTCTTTAGGAGTAATTATCATATTCTCTAATTCTGATTTAACTTTTTCCACCTGTTCCCGCTTTTCACAAAAACGCTGCCAGCGGTAATCGTCCACCAGACCGATTTTACGGCCTGTTTCTGTTAATCTCAGGTCAGCATTATCCTGGCGCAATAATAACCGGTATTCAGCCCGGGAAGTTAACATGCGATAAGGTTCATTGGTCCCTTTTGTTACCAGGTCATCGATCAAGACACCGATATAGGCCTCAGAACGTTTTAAAATCAAAGGTTCCTGCCCCTTGACGGAGAGAGCCGCATTGATCCCGGCCATGAGTCCCTGGGCCGCTGCCTCTTCATAACCGGAGGTACCATTAATCTGCCCGCCACAGAAGAGCCCCCGGATATGTTTAACCTCCAGAGCCGGGCTAAGCTGAGTTGGTACGACATAATCATATTCAATGGCATATCCGGGACGCATAATTTCAGCCCGTTCCAGACCTGGGATAGTATGCAGCATTTCGATCTGCACATCTTCCGGCAAACTGGTGGAAAAGCCCTGGACATACATTTCTTCTGTATTTCTGCCTTCTGGTTCGATAAAAATCTGATGGGCAGGTTTGTCAGCAAAACGCACCACTTTATCTTCAATTGAGGGACAATATCTGGGACCCACTCCTTCAATAATGCCACTATATAAGGGAGAGCGATGCAAATTGTTGCGAATCACTTCATGGGTTTTTTCTGAAGTATAGGTCAACCAGCAACTCAATTGTTCCCGTTCCGTTACCGGCGAAATAAAGGAAAAATTCCAGAGCCGCTCATCCCCTGGCTGTTCTATCATTTTGCTGAAATCCACCGTCCGCCGGTGTATGCGCGGAGGTGTACCGGTTTTGAAACGGCCCAGTTCTATCCCCAAATTGCGCAGGGAATCGGTTAAGCTGTAAGCAGCCAGCTGACTATTGGGCCCCCCTTCATAAACCGTATCGCCGATGATAATTCTCCCCCGCAAATAAGTACCGGTAGTCAAAACCACCGCCCGGGCAGCAAAAAAGGCCCCGGTCACAGTTTTGATCCCCTTAACTCTTTCGCCTTCCACCAGTATTTCTTCTACCAGAGCCTGCTTGATATCCAGCCCCGGCTGGTTTTCCAGTACCTGTAACATAGATTTCTGATATTGTTTCTTATCTACTTGAGCCCGTAAAGCATAAACGGCTGGTCCTTTACCGGTATTGAGCATACGCATCTGAATAGCTGTCAAGTCAGTTACCAGCCCCATTTGGCCTCCAAGAGCATCGATTTCCTTGACCAGATGGCTTTTGGCCGGTCCTCCGACGGCAGGGTTACAAGGCATTAAAGCCACATTATCCAGATTCAAGGTAATGATCAAAGTTTTACAACCCATGCGGGCGGCAGCCAGGGCTGCCTCACAGCCGGCATGACCGGCTCCAACCACAATTACATCATATTCCCCTGCTCGATACATACTTTCACCATCCCTATTTGCCGATACAAAACTGGGAGAAAATCAAATCCAGCAAATCTTCCCCTACAGTTTCTCCGCTAATTTCCCCCAGGGTTTCCCAGGCACCTCTGATATCGATGGACAAATAGTCTGCCGGCATCCCGGCTTGATAAGCTGCTAGAGCCGATTCCAGCTGGCCGGCTGCTTTTTCCAGGGCGGAAATATGGCGCTGATTACTGAGGAAAAGTTCCTGGCTGGGTACCACTTTTCCCTGCCAGATTAAATCCAGCAGAGCCTGTTCCACTTTACGGGTATCCTCTTCCTGCAAAAGACTGGTATAAACCCGGGGCCAGTGCTGCAATTCCTCGGGCAAGTCCTCCCCTTTATATTCCGGTTTCAAGTCTTGCTTATTAATAATCAATAAAACCTGATGCCGGGAAGATAAAAGACGGGCAATTTCTGCATCTTCAATGTTAAAACCGGTAGCGCTGTTGATTACAAATAAAACAACATCTGCTTTTTCCAGCCACTCCTTGCTTTTTTCCACTCCCAGTTGCTCTACCAGGTCTTTAGTCTCTCTGATCCCGGCAGTATCCACCAGCCGCACCGGCACTCCGCCCAGGTTCAACACTTCCTCAATCACATCTCTGGTGGTACCAGGGATATCGGTTACAATGGCCCTGCGGTCTCTTAACAGGGCATTTAATAAACTGGATTTACCTACATTTGGTTTTCCGGCTATTACCACCCGGATTCCTTCCCGTAAAATTTTGCCCTGGCGGCTTCTGGCCAGCAAATCATTTAATCTCTCTCTAATCTGTGTTAATCTATTTGCTAGCTGGATCCCGGTTAAATGTTCAATATCCTCATCAGGGAAATCAATTTCCGCTTCCAGATAGGCCAGTACTTGCAATAATTGCTGCCGGATTTCCATAATGTGTTGCTTTAACTTCCCCTGCAGCTGATTGGCCGCCACTTTGGCAGCAGCATCGGTCTGCGCTCTGATTAAATCAATTACTGCTTCCGCCTGGGATAAATCAATTCTGCCATTAATAAAGGCCCTTTTGGTGAATTCCCCTGGTTCAGCAAGACGAGCCCCTTCCTTCAAAACTAGGCCCAGGATTTTCTGCAAAACTACCATGCCACCGTGGCTGTGGATTTCCACTACATCTTCGCCAGTAAAGCTATGAGGACGCTGCATGAAAGCAACCAAAACTTCATCTACCATCGCCCCATCGGTTTTATCCACAATATAACCGTACAGCATTTGATAAGGAACCATGTGGATAACTTTTTTCCCCTTCGGTGAAACAAATAAGTTATCCACAATTTTTTTTGCTTCTCCTCCACTAACTCGAATAATGCCAATGCCACCTTCTCCTGGGGCAGTAGCTATTGCCGCAATGGTATCTTCCAAATTGACCAAAATTATCCCTCCAGGTTAGTTAAAAACCCAGTAATTTGAATTACTGGGTTTAAAATACTATTTTTTAGGAAATATTACAATTTTACGGTAAGGCTCTTCCCCTTCACTGGTGGTATAGACATATTTATGATTTTGCAGTGTGGTATGTATTATACGCCGTTCCTGGGGACTCATCGGTTCTAAAGCGATTTCTTTACCATATCTCTTGACTTTTTCCGCCATTTTAAGGGCTAAACGCTGTAAAGTCTGTTCCCTGCGTTTGCGATAACCTTCTACATCCAGAACAAATTTCTGCCGATCATCAGCCTGTTTATTGGCCACCAGGTTAACCAGATATTGTAAAGCATCCAGAGTATCCCCTCTTCTGCCGATCAATACACCCAGGGCTTCTTTATCTTCACCAGTAATATTGAGAGTTACATATTCCCCCTGTACATCAGCCTCAATCTCCACGTTTAAGCCTAATTTCTGACAAACGCTCTTCAGGAAGCTGACCGCCCGGTTAACCGGTGTTTCAATATAAATTACTTTTACCTGTGCCGGTTTACTGAACAGCCCCATAAATCCTTTACTGGGTTCCTGCAATACTTCCACCTGTACCTGAGAGCGATCCACCTTTAATTCAGCCAGACAGGCGGCAATAGCTTCCTCAACGGTTTTTCCGCTTTTGACGCACTCTTTCCTCACCGACGGAGTCCTCCTTTAATACCACAGTCTGCCGATTGATAAAATACTGCTGAACAATTCCCACCAGGTTAAACACTACCCAATATAACGCCAGCCCTGAAGGTACCTGACTGGCGAACCAGCCAAACATCAAGGGCATGACATAGAGCATGGTCTTCTGCATGCTTTCCTGGGCCGGATCAGTGGATGTATTCATCGCCATACTCATTTTTTGCTGGACAAAAGTGGCCGCTGCTGCAATGATGGGCAGTATATAATAGGGGTCTTTGCTGCTGAGGTGCACCCAGAGAAAATTAGCATGAGCTGCATTGAGATATTTAAAATTCCGCAAGGCATTGTACAGGGCAATAAAAATTGGCATTTGAATCAAAATCGGTAAACAGCCAGCCAGAGGATTGGCACCGTGTTCCTTGTATAATTCCATTATGGCAATTTGAGCTTTCTGGGGGTCATTTTTGTATTTTTCCTGAATTTCTTTAACCTTAGGCTGTAACAGCTGGGTCATTTTAATGGATTTCATTTGTTTTAAAGTGAGAGGATAAAGTAATACTTTAATTAATATGGTAAAAATAATTATTGCCAGTCCATAACTGGGCCAACCGATTTGAACTGTCAATTGATAAAACCAGTTCAGCAATGAATTCATGAAATTAGTTAGAAATTGCAAATTTTTTCCCTCCTAACCCCCTGGCTATTCTACCGGGTCATAGCCTCCCGGATGCCATGGATGACATGAAAGAATGCGTTTGGCGGCCATCAGTCCCCCACGCCATAATCCGTACTTTGCAAGAGCTTCGATGCTATATTGTGAACAGGAAGGATAAAAACGGCAAGTAGGACCCTTGAGGGGAGATAGATATTTCTGATAAAATCGAATTAGCCGGATGATTATCTTCACTGCAAATTTCTTCATGACATCAACCCTGCTCTTTTCAGCAAATGACGGACTGCATTGCGTAATTTCCAGTAATCAGCCTCCAGCGCCCCCTGTCGGGCGATTATTACCAGATCATATCCTTCCGCAATATTTTTCGCATCCAATCGGCATATTTCCCGCAAACGTCTGCGCACTTTATTTCTCACATGAGCTTTCCCTAGTTTTTTACTGACTACGAAAGCAAACCGGGTACGGCCTGATTGATTGGGTCCTGCCACATAAAGCACCAGCTGCCGGTTAGCAAATGACTTGCCTTTACTATATACTTCCCGGATTTCCCGGTTTTTTTTAATTTTCACCAGCTGTTTAGACATCTTTCAGCGGCCTCCCGGTGCTATTATTTGCCATCTGCCGACAAAAAATTCTGCCTAAATAGATTGAAAAGGCCACCTAAGCGGCCTTAAACTACGGAGTTAATCTTTTTCTGCCCTTCATGCGACGCCGTTTCAAGACATTCCGCCCGGCTTTGGTGGACATTCTTTTCAAAAACCCGTGCACTTTTTTCACATAGCGCTTTTTGGG
>CP028515.1 GCA_003054495.1 Carboxydocella thermautotrophica
CCCCCTAAATAATTCCGTTCTCTTACTAATCATAGCATAAACATTATTAACATTACAAGTAATATATTTATTGTTAACTTAACTATTTATACTAATAATAATGCTATTGTTTTCGTTAGTATAAATGTTATTGTTAACTTTAATATAATTACTTATATTAACAACATTAACGCGCCCCGCCGGGTACCCGGTGCCCCGCAGGGGCCGAGGGTCAGGAACGTAGAGCCTCTTGCTTCGGCCTGCCTTGCAGGACGGAGTTAGAGGCTCTAGTTATCGACCCGCAGCGGGTGGCGGTTAAGGCGCCCAAAATAAAAAAATAAACCGCTCCAGCAAAAAAGTGGAGCGGGGGAGAGGGGGCAAACTACCTTTCAGCCCTCAAACGTAAAAGCTCTTCAAATATCTTGTTTTTTTCCGTCTCAAGTTCATGGATCCTGGCCTTCAGAGCATCCATTTCCGCATCCATTTTTCTTTTCTGCTCATCCGCAGCCGCTGTCAAAGCCCTTTCCAGCTGAAACTTCTCCTTGTCATGCTCAAGCTTCAGCTTCTCAATTTCAGCCTGGTAAGCCAAAACCCTGGCTGCCAGCGTCTCATTTTCCTGCAACAACCTGGTTTTTTCCTCGCCCAGCTGTTCCAGCTCCTGCAGGCGTTGTCGAAGAACGTTATTTTCTTCATCCAGCCGGGCATTGGCCTTCTCAATCAGCTCAATTGTGCGCCTGGCTTCATTGGCCGTCCGCTCATATTCCTCAGCTTTGTTCCTTTGCTCATAGTACAAACTGCGCAAAGACTGTAACTCTTGTTTCAACAAATCAATTTCTTCATTCTTCTGGCGTTGCAGCATCTGTATTGACCGCTGAGCTTCCTCCCGGCAGTCACCCAGTTCATTCACCACCGCAACAAATATCTCTTCCACTCGTTTCAAATGCCTGGTCAGATCCTGAATCTCCTTGGCCTTATTAACCCCGGCCACTGCGTTATTAGCTTTATACAGGTCAATCATGGCCGCAAATAAATCCTTCTGAGACAGTCCGGCACTCTCAGCCAGCCTTTTAAACTCTTCCGCCGTTGCCTCCGTAGTGCTGACCGCAAACTTCTTGGTCCGATCATCTTCCGGCAAAAAACCCCGTTCCTCACTCATCGTTTACCCAGCTCCCTCCTAATCTGAATAGGTTAACCATGGTTTACCGGTTCACTTAATCTAATAATACCCTATTTTCCTTATTTCTAAAACAATTTTTCATAGTTTACTTATGTATATAATGGTAAACCAATAGGGGAGTGGGGGCAGCTCTAACTTCTGGCCTCAGCCTCCATTTTCTCAATCACTTGCTTAATAAGCAGATAGCTTGTAAAAATATTTTCCCTTTCTTCCTGGTCCAGCTTTCCTTTCAACCTGCTGTAAAGCCTGCGCCTTAGCCGCTTCAAATCCTTCAGCTGGCGTTCCTCCTCGGTCTCGCCGCTAAAATAACCCTTGATTTCCTGATACAACTGTTCCACCAACCCGTCATTCAGCTCCAGCTCCACATATTCCCCTTTATCATTCCTGCCCTTAATACAAAAACCTCCATCTGCAGCGATACATCTTTCCAGTTCCACCAGCCTCACCTCAACAACCTCCCATCTAAATCAATGATCACCGTATAAAGCCCGTTCCTGAACTTCCTTTTGGTGTCCGCCCATCTATCCAATCTGCCTTTGTATCTGATGAAATAGGAGGCACAATATAACAACCTCAAAAATAAACCCCTTTCTACCGGATCCAGACCAAGTTTCCTGGCATACTCCGGCCTGATCAACAGGGAGGTAACCCTGAGCCTTTTCTGCCGCAAAACCCCGTTTCGTCTCATTTCAGAGACTTTCTGCAAAAACAAACGAAAATCCTTTGCCGGAACATAATTGCCTCGTATCTTTTCAACCCTCAAATGAACCGCTAATTCCTTATCGCTGACCATCTCCAGGTAAAAATACCGTGTAACCGGCCGCAAAACAAACCTCCCATATATAAACCATCCCGCCGGCAACAAAACAAGTGCAACCAGGGGAGTAATGCCATTAAGAATAGCAATAACGCCCACTGCCAAAACCCCGGACCCAACCAGCAACAACAACTTTCTGTAAGTCACAGCCATCCCTCTACTTTGATAATAATACAATAATAATAATAATAATATTGTTATTACTATTATTTTTGCTATTGTTTTTATTTTTGTTAATAATATTACTTAATGTATTCGCATTATTAAACAATTCCTGATTGATAACATTCTTGAATTTGCTTTAATATTCCTTCAAGCAATACACTTTCCACTTTCCGGGCTATATATTTTAATTCGAGGTGAATTTTTTAAGAATTGGGGAAAATTTTGAAAAACGATAAGAAAATTTATAGAAATTACCCAAAACCCGCTTATGTCTTGGATTTACAGGTTGACATTGTACCGGACAATCTTTTATAATTGTTTCTGGAAGTAGAAGGTTCGGACTTCAACTTCTAGAGATTAATGAAGGGCATCGCTCGGAGATGCTTCTTATTAAGGAAATTACGCAATCGAATATTCGGAATTCGATTGCTTAGAGAATTATAAAAAGCGCTAGCATTGGGAGCTAGCGCTTTTAGTCATTATTAGGAGGAGAAAAACGTGAAGAGAATTATGGTTTTTATTGATGGAAACAATTTTGAAAGTGCTGTTACAAGTCTTTTTAATGGTATTCAACAGAGAATTGACTATGGAAAGTTGGCGAATTATATTGCTAACATAAGAAATGGTCAATTGCAAAGATTATATTACTATACAGCAATAAGCAGCCACGACAAAGCTAAAGCAGCTACCACAAAAAAATTTATCGATACATTAAACAAACATGTTCCATATTGTATTGCGAAAGCCGGTTATCTTAAATATGTTGGGCAGAACACAAATGGAAAGGATATTTATATTGAAAAAGGTACTGACGTAAATATAGCTGTTGATTTAGTTTCTTTAGCTTATCATAATGCTTACGATGAGGCAGTCCTGTTAAGTGCAGATACTGACTACGAACCAGCAATTCGTTTAGTACGGCAATTGGGTAAAAATATAGTAGTTGGAATCGTGGATCAACAAAAGGCCGGTTATTTAAAAGATCTATGTGATGATCATTTCGTTCTAAAACAAAGTGACTTTAGTCAAGTTCAACGAGAATAAACGGGCTGCTGATGTCCGGATCACCTAGCAGCCCGTTCTCTATGGCTGTATAGTCCCAACCTATACAGCCTCATATCCATACTATGCCCCAATTTTAGAATCATTACACCTATTTCTCGTCAAAAAGGACTGCCAGGCACCTGCCTAGCAGTCCGCCTCGTGCCCCAAAATATAGTCAACCGCCTTCTGAGCGGAAGCCGCCGCCTGCACAATCAGCCTTTTATCATTCTTGAGTTTTCTTAACCAACTGGCAATATAGCTGGCTGAATTATCAATAGTGCTGTTATCTATCCTGGCCATTGCGCATAACATCGCCGCCCCTAATTCAGCTATTAATTCTTCCTTGCTGTAAGTTTCCGAAGCGAAGGCCGCAATCTCAGCAAAACCAGGGCGATTCAGCCTTTTTAAATGCCCGGTGCTGTGGACCAGCTCATGAAACAACGTGCAGTAATATTCTTCAGCTTTTCTGTAATCCTGTAACGGCGGCACTTTTATGCTATCACTATGCGGGTTATAGCTGGCCTGGCCCGACTGATACTCAATCCTGGGCGCATCCTTATAACCAGCCAGAATTTTTTCCGCTTCTTCTATAGGGTCATGCTCAAAAATTTCATCCTTGCGTCTGCTCTCCAAACCTTCACACTGCCGGTTAATCTCATACACCTTGTAATAGCGGAGGAGAGGGACCCTGTCAATCTCGCCGGTTTCCCCATCTTCCTTCTCAAGCCACTTCCAGAACACCACAATCTGAAATTTCTTTGCTTCTTCCGGCCTGACTTTGCCGCCTGCCTCCATGATTTGATTCCAGGTAGCATATTCTCCCGGCTCCAGCAAAAAGCAGTTAATTCCCCGGTAAGGTTTTTGGGTTTTCCAGTTCACAGCTATGGCATTGCGCCACGGCTGTCGCCAGGGGACCGTACCCTGTTCCAGCTTCTTAATGATCCGCTCCGTTACAATCTCGTACACCTTGCTCATAACATCAGCCTCCATTCCAGCCATCCCGGAACCGGAGGTCGCCCGCCGGAGGCGCCTTTGGCTTCCCCTTGATCCCGAGCGGCTATAATTTTTGTCGGCCGGCGGTACCGGTGCCTTGGGTACATCCCGTGTACCGTCGGCCGCAAGGCCTGATGCAGCCGCTCGGGTCAAGGGGTCAAGCCCCGAAGCAAAAAATCCCCCGTAGAGGGGGATTTTTTGCGGAGCCCCTGGCGGCCCGATAGGGCCGGGGCTTGATTAAGACTGACCCGGACGGCGAACGGTGCCGGTTACATCCGGCACGGTTCGCTGATAAAAGGGAGCAAGACTATTTCGCCGACAGGCGGAATTGTCTTGCGGCGGGAATGCCCGGGAGAGTGTTCAAAACTAAATAACCTTAAGCTATTTAAATAAACTATATAACTTATTGATCTACAGCATCTATTTAAATAAAGCGTTTATGCCTTTTTGCATTTATCTAATAATCAATATGCGTTTTTGCATAATTTAATATTGATTATTTGGTTTATTATGTTAAAATATGAAATAGATAGCTTGTATAAAAGGAGTTGATATTATGACACTTGATTTTAATCTTTTCGAATTCAACCTTAAGGATTTTCGGCAAAACAAATTAAAAATGACACAAGAAGAATTAGCTAATCATCTTGGCGTACGACAGGATTATATTTCAAGACTAGAACAATCTTCGGATCAAATTCCTCTCAATCTATTAGCTAAAATTGCTAAACTTGCAGGAACAACTATCGATGAACTAGTCAGTTATAAACGCCCCACTCCAAGACCATTGAATCCAGTAAATACATGGAAGAATTGTGATCTTACAAAACGCACAATTATAGACTATATTAATAAGCACTGCAATCACTTGGAAAAAATTTATAACAAACATATAAGCGATCTAAAAGAAAAAGTAGAAATTATGCTTTCAAAACCAAAGGTTGCAATTGTAGGTCATTCTGATGTGGGCAAAAGTAGGTTAATAAACACATTAATTGGATCAGAAAAAATGCCCGCACAATGGACACCTACAACTTCGATTGCTGTTTATATAAAACATATCAATGATAGGCCTCAATATATTAAAGAAGAAGTCTGGGTTTTTAAAGCTCCTCCAGAGGGCGAATTAGGTTGGGATGAAAGAAGATTATATGATGAAAATTATTGCAATTCTTGGAAACTAGCAAGCGGAAGCGCCGATATCCTTAAAGAATACGGAACAAGACAAGGTAAATTTTTTGAAAAGGAACAAGCAGGGGCTGCCGTAATTTTTGTTGATAGTGAGATCTTAAATAATTGTGATATTATTGACCTTCCAGGTTTCGGAGTAGGCGATCGGCCCGAAGATGATGTGTTAGCTTTAAAAGCAAAGGATGTTGCAGATATTTTAATTTTCATGTCACATGCTGGCCAATTCATGCAAAACACTAGTATTGAATATCTCAAACAAACTATTTACCCTTTAACAGTAATTGAAAACAAAAGTGCAAATAACCTTAAACCGTTAGCAAATCTATTTATCCTTGCATCCCATGCTCATACTGTTAATTATGAAGAGTTACCAAACATACTTGATAGCGGATGTAAAAGATTTCTTACAGTATTACCAGAATCTTTTTGGGATGATAGAAAAGAAGTATCAGGATATGATTATAACTTTAATGATATAAGAGGTCGCTTTTTTACTTATACTACCGACAATGAACTTTTGAGAAAAGATTTCGAAGATGAATTTAAATCCCTAATAGAAACGCTGCCACTCATAATTTATGAAAAATCCATTAATTTCATAAAACAGTATATCAAAAATACTGGAAGTAATATTGATAAAGAAATAGAAGAATACAAAAATATTATCAACAAGCGCAATGAATATGAAGCATTATTAAAAAAAATAAAAAATAATGAACCTAATAGAGAATTAGACAATCAAAGAAAAAGGCAAGAAATGATTGATTATATCAATAGTTTATCCACTTCTTCTGTTAAATCTTTTGAAGAAAAATACAACCAAATTATGTCCGTAGATAATATTGTATCAATAATCGAGAAAAAAAGATTTAAGAAAAATAAAAATGATTTTCAGTTACTTGTAAGCCACATTATTTCGTTATTAGAAAATGAAATGAATAAAATAATTAAAAGGAATAATGTTGACATTAAAAATAAGATCGATATGTATCTTGAAGAATTCGGAAAAGACTACTCTGTTGATTTAAATTTCTCAACTAATTTTTCATTTGATGCAAAAAGAGCCTTTACTGCTGGTTTAGCAGGTGTGGCAACTCTCGGTGGACTAGCATTTTGGGCCTCTGCAATGGGAAATTTAGGCGGTTATATTCTGGTTGCTAAAGGAGTTAGCCTTTTATCAGCAATCGGAATATCAGTCTCAGGTGGTACAGCAGGTGCAATAACGGCCGTATCATCAATTGGCGGACCAGCTGTATTAGCCATAGCTTTAGCTATTCTCGCAGCAGTTTCAGTATATTCACTTCTATCATTAAACTGGGAAAAGAGGTTGGCTAAACATATCATTAATGAATTTGACAAAAGGAAGGTTTTGTATACATTTGTTTCTGTCATAAAAAAATATTGGGAAGATACTATAAAAGCTTTTAATCGTGCAACTGATAACTTGGAACATGAATGGAAAAAATATTTGGCTAATCTTGAAGAAATGGTAAACTCAAATGATATTGATGATATAAATCGCAAGATTGAAGCTGCTGAGGAGTTTAAAAATTTTATTTTAGGCATCCCTCTATCAAAAGATGGCTATAATTTAATTTAAATAAGAGGGATGCCTAAAATCACAAAATCAAGAAAGGGGTATAAAAAATGGGCATTATAAACGTTCCTTTTGAAATACCAAGCTGGGTTGAAAAAGGATTAAATGATGGGACTCTAATAAGAATAGGTGGGTTAGTGAGAAATGTTAATGGTGAGATTATATATCATCTAAAAGAAGCAAACAAAGCAACAGCCAAATCTATTAATCCAAAAAAAACTGTAGCAGCACTTGTTATTGCTGGCAGTGCTATTGCTGTTACTGCTATCGTATATAGTCGTAAGTTTAAAAAACTCAAAAAATTGGAAGAAGAAATTAATAATTTGTTTGAAACTTATATAAATAATGTAAAACAAAACAATTTAAATGTTAATAAAATAGAACAACTAGAACAAAAATGTGATGAAATATTGAGTTTAATAAATGAAATTAATTCTAATAATATAAAAATCAATCAACAAGATTTTGAAAAAATAAATACTATTATCGATTTGATAAGAAATTATATTGAACAATTAAATGAGGCTAATAATACAAACAAGCTGATCCCAACCCCTATAAATAATGCATCAATAAAAGATAATATAATCGTTTTTAGAAAATATTTAAGCATTCAAAAAGAGATATTTAAACAAAAAGGATCTTAAGTACAAGAACACATCTTATCAAATATATTAAGATATAAAAAGTAACCGCTTACAAAAACGGTGCCGGCAACATTCGGCATCGTTTTTTATAAGCCTTAGAATTTGGTTATTGTTAACAGGAGAATGTTTAGGGTTTTGTGCAAATGGTTAATAATACCATAAAGATGAGGCATTGAAATCACTTTTTGCAGACACAATCCAACAAATGCTTGAAGCCGAATTGGAGCAACACTTAGGTTATGAGAAACATTCTCCTGCTAGGATTAATTCCGGAAACAGTCGTAATGGTTATAGCAAAAGACCCTTAAAACCAGAATGGGAAACACAGAAATTTTAGTCCCCAGAGACCGTAACGGGGAGTTTGTACCCCAAGTTATCGGCAAGTATCAAACTACTGCAAATGAGATCGAATCACAGGTTATTGCAATGTACGCAAGCGGTACCGGTACCTTGGGTACATCCCGTGTACCGTCAGCCGCAAGGCCTGATGCAGCCGCTCGGGTCAAGGGGACAAGCCCCGAAGCAAAAAATCCCCCGTAGAGGGGGATTTTTTGCGAAGCCCCTGGCGGCCCGATAGGGCCGGGGCTTGATTAAGACTGACCCGGACGGCGAACGGTGCCGGTTACATCCGGCACGGTTCGCTGATAAAAGGGGAGCAAGACTATTTCGCCCGCTTTCCCTGGATTTTACTTGCCGGGCGGAATTGTCTTGCGGCGGGAATGCTTTTAAATCCTTAAACCAAAAAAACAATGCGAAAGGATATTGTTTATATGTGTAGAATATGGTTATTAATGGTTGTTTAATCCAAAAAATGTTTCATTAGGAGGTGTACTATGAAAAATCTTAAGCAAACCCGCAGGTATTTTGCCGCCTTTTTAATGGTCTTGTTTATGTTAATTCCAATTCTTAATGGATGCAGTACACAGTCAAATCAGCCAGTATCTTCGCCCCAGCAAAAAGCAACATATCAGTTTGTAGGATCAGTAAAAAGCAATAAATACCATTATCCAACTTGTGAATGGGCACTAAAAATTAAACCAGATAATGAGATTTGGTTCACAGACCCTAAAGATGCCCAAAGCAAAGGATATGTACCCTGCAAAGTCTGTGATCCTCCATATTAATATTTAAGGGATGGGATAAGTTATGTATAAGAAATTAATTGCAATAGCTGTAATTTGTTGCACTCTACTTATCAATATCGGTTGCAGCAATACTTCTCAAACAGAAGAAAAATCTTCTAATCAAATAAAGCAGCAAATTCAAACAGAGCCACAGGTAAAAAAAGAACAGCCACCTACAAACCAAAACCCTATAAATGCAAAAAAACAAAACAGCTTTGCTGCTCCAGTTAAGGTGTTATCAGTAATTGACGGCGATACAATACAAGTCAATTTAAACGGTGTTGAAGAAAAGGTAAGGCTTATCGGAGTAAATACTCCAGAAACTCATCATCCCAGCAAGCCGGTAGAACCTTATGGACCAGAAGCAGAAAAGTTTACCCGCTCTCAACTGACTGGAAAGCAGGTTTACCTGGAAAAAGATGTCCAGGAAAGGGACAAATACGGTCGTTTATTGGCATATGTCTGGCTGGAAAAACCGGTAAACAAGTCTGAAAAAGAGATACGCGCTAAGTTATTTAATGCAAAGCTGTTAATTGACGGATATGCTCAAGTAATGACTATTCCGCCTAATGTTAAATACTCTGACCTTTTTGTAAAACTGCAGCGTGAAGCCCGTGAAAACAATAGAGGTCTATGGGGAATAGAAATAAATAATTCAAGCTCGGCTGCCCAAAAAATTGCGGAAGATTATTTTGTAGGCTCAATTAAGAGCAATAAATATCATTACCCCGATTGCCGCTGGGCTAAAAAGATATTGCCTGGCAATTTAATTAAATTTGATAGCCCAAAAGATGCAAGAAAAAAAGGTTATGAGCCGTGTGGTGTATGTAACCCGCCTTTAGATTAGAAAAAATAAGTGAGGTTTATGAGATGAAAAAGCCTTGGATTATTCCAGCATTAATATCTTTGCTCTTATTATTAGCATGGCCTTTTCGATGGGAAAAGGGGCCTACTCAAACAACACCTCAATATGCGATAGTTTATCTAAAAGATCGGTGGACCGGGCAAGAATGGATAAAAATATATAGCCCAACAAAAAAAATTCGCGAAATCCCTAATATAGAAAAAAAAGAAGTTGAGGCTAGAGTAAATGAAATTTTATTAAAAAGCCCAGATATGGCGAATATCCGAAGCAAGATTGAGCAGATGAGTAAAGACCCAAGGTACACACCTGGACCAAGTAAATTTTCTTTAAGTCTTTTATGGAGCTTATCAGAGTACGGTTTCGATACATCAAAATATTATAATCAAGCTAAAGAAAAAGCATTAAACGAAATAATTAACGAAACTATGTTATATCGCAATATAGCTACATGGGTTTGGAGCAGTTTATTGTTAATATCTCTAATAACTTTATTTTATATAAAATTTAAAGAGACCAGAAAAAAGGGTTATGAGCCGTGCGGTGTATGTAACCCGCCTTTAGACTAACCCCCCGCAAAGGGGGATTTTTTGTGCCCTGCGGCCCGATAGGGCCGGGGCTTGATTAAGACTGACCCGGACGGCAAAAGGTGCCGGATAAACTGGCACCTTTTGCTGAAAAGAGAACAAGAACGGTCTAAGTTATAATGGAGTCTGCCGATATTGAACATAATACTATTTCCTCTACTTCTCATTTTTCATTTACCGTCCTTATTATCTTGTCTTTTTTTCTCCATAATAAATATCTATCGTTTCCCCATCATCACCAGGAGAAGGAAGACCTTAGGATGATAAACTTAGAACCCCCTCGACTGATATTTTCTTTATGTTTAAACTATCAAGACCATTTATATATACATATAAAAACTAATAACAGAGTACCTTTTTAATTATCTACTGAAAAACTATGAATTTGTTGGCCTTTCTTTCTTACGATAACCAAAACAGCAACAATTACAATCAGGATAACAGCAGCAACGGCGATCCCTGTATTTCTTGTATTAAGTACTTTGGCTTCCAGAATTATTTCGTTATTTTTTCCTGGTATAAGGTTCCACACATAAGTTCTACCATCGTCAATTACCATGGAAGCATTGTGGTATTCGGCTTTTACCGGCAAAGTCATAGCTAAATCAAATTTGATCTGGTTTAACATAGCCCGTTGCATGGCCTTTTCTTCTTCCGTTGCGTTCTGATCAACAGCTAATGATGTCATATCCATAAATGTCTTAATATTGTATGTATCAAAAAACAATCCCTTTTTTATGCTAAAATTACCTTTATCTGCTCTGATTTTGTTGTTTAGTAAAGCCCCCTGGTCAAAGCTATCCTTAATATTCTCAAAATGTTTCTTAGCTTGAAAGCCCATTAGTTCGCCTTCATTAAATCTGGATACCGTATAACCTTCCTTTTCAGCATTTTTTATCATTTCATCAAAGGGATCACCCCCTTCTCCTGCTAGTGCAACAAGCGTCGAATTCATACCCATTCTAATTGCTACATCTCCACTTCCATCTTCGTTAACCGTAATATGGATTTTACCTTGTACACATCCAGACAGAGCCAAAACCAGGGTAATCAAAAAAAATGCTATAATGCTTTTTTTCATTAATATAACCTCCCTCAATAAGATTTAAATTTCTCCTTTTTTCTCGCTTAATCTCAGAATTTCACTTTAACAATAATTTAGCTGATTATAACGGCAGTGCATAATTTGGGATGAATATGGGTAACTACAACCAGACCGCTTATTTTTTACAATACCTGGTCGGTAGGATTCCATATATTCTCCAGTGGCAACTTTCCCATGTCTACATGGTCTTAGCCCGAGCTGCATGTCTTCTAATCTTTAAATTATTTTTTATTCGACATAATGGTTCTATTTCCCTTTTTTATGCAAAAATAACCAAAGTTAATTTTTAGGCTTGGGCTTATATTCGTTAGGCACGTTTTCCTTTGCTTAAGGTTAAACCTTAATCCCAGGCAATCTTTTCAACTGCTGCTAACAAATCAGCTTCCCCTGGCTGGGTATAGATTATCGTAGACTTTAGATTAGGCATTCCTCCAGAAGTAAAATGGCCGGCTAATATGGCCACCTGATCCAGGGGAACACCTGCATCTATCAGGTTTTTACAAAATGTATGTCTTAACCTGTGGCAGGTTAAATCCTGAATTCTGGCCTTATAACCAAGGTCCGCAATTACATGCTGAATAGCCCGGGTGCTTAATTTCTCCGATCTTTGACTGACAAAGAACCACTTGCTCTCTGAGTCCCTTACTTTCAAGTACGCCAACATTGCCTCCCGCAAATCTTTATTCAATGGAATTACACGGCCTTTATCAAATTTGCTGTATTGTACCTCTATGGTGCCTTTTCTTTCAGAGATAGAAACATCGCTTAAGCGCAGATCACTTACTTCCTGCACCCGCAAACCGGCATGAAGCATGACCATAACTAAGGCATAATTTCTGGGTGAATCTTTTTCAGCAACCCGGATAAGCCGGTATTGTTCTTTGCGGTCCAGCCATTTAGGCAGTCCTCGTTGCACCGGCACAAAACCTATCCTCTCCCCTGGATTGCTTTCTATATAACCCTGAGCTACAGCCCACTTGCAGAAATTCTTCAGGGAAGCCACCGCTTTGTTAACTGTGGTGGGCTTTTTTGTTTGCATCAGGTGTTCCCGGTACTGTTTTAAATCAATTGGGGTTATTTCCTGGGGGTGAAATTTGCGTTCAGCATTCTCTTCAAACCAGGCTGCAAATTTCAGCAATTCATTGTAATAGGTTTTGATAGATTTTTCCTTGAAACCCAATTTTCGATCCTGTATAAATTCTTCAATCCAGTTTCGTTCCAAAGCTATCACCGCCAAAAATATTCTACGACAAGTTTTTTGGGAGATAATGAAACGGTCTTTCAAAGTTTTCCCCTTTTCATTATACCTGTTTTCGTCGTAGAACGGTATATTCTGTGACAATTTTCATTTATTATATTATCTTAAAATTATATCTTTAAAAACCTCTGATTTTGTATTATTGCACCAAATCTCTTTGAGATGATGATTAGTTTCATAAGTATTACCCTTTTGAGTATAACGACCACTTTCTGAAATCAAATAAATATTTCTTTTTGCACGAGAACAAATAACATATAATAATTTTTTTGATATACATTCAGAGTATTCATTAGAACAATTAATTATATCATCCCAGTGAGGAATAAACCCCCATAAAAGACCAAATGCAATTACAGTATCATATTCTAACCCCTTACAGCTATGGACTGTTGTAAATACCACCCCTTGATTATTTCTAAATGCTTGCCGAAAATAATGAATAGAAGATTCAATATTTCTTTCTTTTATGCGCGCTCGACACCCATCCATAAAAGAATTTAATGATTGTTCAAGTTGTTTATAATCCGAATATTGGATACCAAGTACAGATTCTATATACTTAAAACCTTGTTCAAGATAGTTCAATCCATCTATCTCATCACAAGAAAATTTATTTATTATCCTTAGTAACACTTTTCCATTTGGAACAATATTAATAATATTTGGAATTACTGTTTCTAGTTTTTTAAGCAAAGAATTTGCCCACTTTATTCGCAAAGTAATTAAATCAGGCGATGGTGTAACCAAAAAAAGTCGAGCAAAATGAAAAAAAATATTATTCTCATCTTTTACAATAGGTAATAAACCTGGTACATCTAATGGAATACTAGGAAAATTTTGGTGAATTGCTCTAGCTACTTCAATAAGATTATTCCATTTCGAGGCAATAACACAAATCTCATTATAAGGAATATTATTTTTGTGTAATTCATTAATTAAGTTACCTATATATACTGGAAGTTTATCTTTCGAAATTGTTTGATCTTCAAATTTAATAATAGAATTACTTTCACTATACTTCCCTATAGCTTCTGTGTTTTTCCCAATAATTTGAAAAAACTTAAAAAAATTGACAATATTTTTTGAAGAACGATAATTACCAGTAAGAAACTTTTCCTCTACTTCGTATCCTCCAATACAATCCTTAATTTCATCTTTTTGTTTAGCTACACCTCCTAAAGAGCCAAAAATAGCTTGATTAGGGTCCCCCACAAACATAATCTTAGTTGTATTTTCACGAGATTTAATTATTTCTCCAATAATTAAATACTGCAATTCCTTAGTATCTTGATACTCATCAACTAGTATCCATTGAAATATAGTTGAAATGTTTTTTGCTATATGTAGATTTTTTTTTAATATTTCCAAAGAATAAACTAATATTAATTCAAAATCAACATATCGAAGTTCTCTTAATCGTTTTTTATACTCCCTATTTATTTCATTTTCAACTTTAATATTTTTACTTATTTCATCTTTAATTTTTTTACTTTTTTCATCATCAATAATTACATACCCATAACGAGTTTCCTCAAGTAAGCCAGCAAAAGGATGTAAAATCCACTGCAAGCAAAATGAATGTATTGTTCCTGCCCAATAACTGTTTTCATCTACACCTAACTCTTCTAAGCGCGAAGATATCTCGTTTGCAGCATTGTTTGTATATGTAATAGCTGCAATCTTAGTGTTAAATGGAATTCTATTAGCTTCATAAGCAATCTTTGCAACCAGGGTTCTTGTCTTTCCACTTCCAGGACAAGCAATAACTAAACAATTACCATTAAATTCAACTATTTCTTTTTGCTCCTGTGAAAGATCTCTTAGCACTATAACAACCCCTTTAGAAAATTAATTTTTCTGGGTGTTGCTGATAATATACTTTTACTAATTCTTCTATTGTATAGTCATTACCGTATATATCCTCTGTACTTTTTTTGAGTTTTTCAAATTTCTCGTTACCCAAACGGTATTTTATTATTTCAATCTTTTGTAATTCATTTAGATCTGAAACAAATCTTAGTGCATTTAATATATATTCAGGAATTTTTGTATCTTTAGTAACATGATCTGAAATCATTAATGCTAACCAACCTTTTCCTACCTTTTCAGCAAGACGTAAAATCTCTTTTCCAGATACCGTAAGATTAGCGTCCATAATCTTATTTATAGAATCATTTATATATGAATCCTGAGAATAAATTTCTTTACAAACTTCAGTAATTATTTGTTGATTTCCTGCACGAAGAAACTCAACCTCAAAAGTATAATCAGCATAAAAAACTTTAATAAAATCATTATTTTGGACATAAAGATCTAGTTTCTCTTTTCTTGACTTACCCGATTCTTCTACTCTCTTACATCTTTTTTGAAATTCCTCGTCATCATAAGTATCCTGCTTTAATGGAACTATAGATAAATCATTGTCAGTAATAATAGCACATTTTCGATGTAACCGGTTAGGACCAAATACATTTGCAATATTTTGAAACTGTGTGCCACCAATATTAATAAGACTTATTCCTATTTCATCTAAAGATACACCAAACACTTTTTTTACTAATAAAGGAATAAGAATCATTTCAGCGTCGCCTTCAACAAGAATAATAGATTTTGCAAAAAGAAGAGTTGCTCTAGTTGCATCAAGATAACGCTCTAATCTTTTTACTTCAATCGAGTCAATGCCTTCAGCAGGTTGGCTAACCACAGTCTCGTTGCCTTCTTGATATAGAACGTTTATTTGATTAAGTGAACATGAAGACGAAATGTGACTCGAATGGGTAGAAAGAATTATTTGGGTATTATTATCATAATCGTGGTACTTCTGAAATAAAGTTTTTTGAACATGAGGGTGAAGATGAGCTTCTGGCTCTTCAATAAGCAAAAAATGCATAATTTTGTTTTTATTGTGATCTATCCTTTTATACTCTTCAATTTTTAATGCTAAGTAAATTAAATTAGCTCCACCAAGACTAAGCTCTCGAAGATCTCCACGATAATTTTTATCATTAAGTTCTCCAGCCTGTAAACTTAAAGATTTTAATGCTTGTCGTACGTCCTCAGATAAGTTTGAATTAATCTCTATATATGGAGCATAAGTAAATCCTGCTGTTTTTTGTAATGAATTACTAATACCTTGAGATATATCGTTAATCTCTGGTAGATTTTTAATTTTACTATTTAAATTACGGATCATTTCTGATATTTCTATAGAATCATCATTTCTAATTTCAACATTATTTAATAATCTTAATAAAGGAGAATAGCGACTATTTTTCATTTCGCCAACAACATCTCTCAGAGCTTTTGCAAAAGTACAAGCAAAATCATTTTTGAAACTTATATTTGTTTGAACACCTATAATTTTTTTATCCTCTTCTTCCGGATTTGGGAACAGATAATTTTGAAAATCTCCAACGACTGTTTTATAAACATTATCGTCATAAAAGTTAGCAGTTCCTTTCCCAACAATAACAGGTTCATAATCATTAATTGTAATCTGATTTAGTCGATCTATTATCTCTTCTTTTCTTCTTTCAAAATCATTTATCCTTGATAATTCAAATAATTCTTTCCTGACAGTTTTATTAGGACGAAAATATAAACTTAAACTACCCTGCCCTGGCCCAGAATTACTATTATGATAAAACAATGCCTGAGCTGGTTCATCTTCTTTAAGCTCATTAAAATGTAGAGAAATAATAATCCAATGCCCCTTCCAATTTCCTAACGAACGATTAAAATCAGATTCTAAAAGGAAAATAGCATTTCGAGGTAAATCATCATCCAATAATAAACGTAAAGCTTGAAAAGCATTGGTTTTTCCTGTTCCGTTCGCACCTATTAAAACATTTACGCCTTTATTAAAAATAAATTTCACATTACGGAAATTGCGAAAATTACGTATATACAATTCCTTAAGATACATTAATAAATCACCTCTTTACAATGAAGAATGTAGTTTCTCGGAAACTCCCAAACCAGTTGTTTCAACTGGTTTTTCTTTTGGGTAGGACTGGTTCACCCCCAACCTAAACCCCAAACTTCACATAGCAAAAATAGCCATTATAACAAATTGATCATATTTATTACCATATTGCTCCGATTATCTCTTATTATCTACCATAATTTAAACTTGACTTTTTCAAAATCGCCCCATAATCGCGTTGGAGGCATTTTTCCCCTCTAATTCGATTGATGGAGGCGATTTCTTTGTTAGGTTTCTGGCGTTCTCATGCAGATTATCAGGTCTGGTTAAAATCTAAACTTCAGTCTCTAGTTCCTGAGCATGAACCCCAAATCCGCTACTATCATTCTCTCATCGAAAAACTCTATGTCCTTGACCTTGACCCACTGAAAGAGGTTATTGCCCCTTTATATCCTCCGCTTGGACGACCGGCCCAGAATCAGCCTGAGCTTTTTAGGATACTTGTTGCTATGGTTCATTGCAAAATTGAAGACCCAACCAAATTTGTCCATCTCCTGAAATCTAATCCTGTTCTCGCCACTATCTGCGGTTTTGATCTGCACACTCCAGGGGTTGGTACTATTTATGATTTCCTCAACCGTTTATGGCTGGAATATGCTCCGCAAAAGGCTGTTCAAAAACCAAAACCCAAAGGCCGCAAACGTCCCAAATCCGGAGAAAAATTGGTTCCAAAACATCCTGGAATTGTGAAAAAACTTGTTAACCAAGTGTTAAATGGCAGGGTCCTTAATAAACAACCGCAGAGAATTTTGAAGATGATATTAAAAGAGTGTGCCGTCAAACCATCGTCCAAACTAGGCCTGCTTGGCGACCCAGATAATGTAGCTGTGGCCGCCGACGGAGCCCCACTCCTAACCGGTGCCAGTCCCTATGGTAAAAAGCTGTGCGAATGCCACTCCAAAGGCATTTTTCGCTGCAACTGCAAACGCTCTTTTACCGACCCCAACGCTAACTGGGGATGGGACAGCTATCATGAACAATGGTTTTATGGACACACCCTATACTCTATTACTTCGGCAAATAGCCCAAATGACCTGCCTCTACTTTTAAATTTAGTACAGGGTTCTCGTCATGATAGCGTTACTTTCGTTTTCGCCTGGGCAGAATTACTGGACTTATATCCTGAATTTAGGTTTACAAAAGCCATTTTAGATTCTGCTCATGACGTTTACGATATTTACCGGTTACTTGCTGCCAATAATACTGAGGCTTTTATTGATCTTAATAAGCGGGCTAAAGGCAAATCTTCCTATCCCTGTGCAGTGTCTGTTAACGACAATGGAGTACCTATCTGTCCAGCAGGCTTGCCTATGGTTAACTGGGGCTTTCAACAGGACAGATGCCGGATTAAATGGCGCTGCCCTAATTACATGAAACTTGATCTATGCCCTAATCATGACAACTGCTCTCCCAGTAAATATGGCCGTGTAATTTATACTAAACCCAACTGGGATCTCCGCCTCTTTACCCCCACTCCCCGTGGTTCTCAAGAGTGGAAAAAAACCTATGCCCGCAGAACCAGCGTGGAACGAACTCTCAAGAGAATTCTCGTTGATTACAAAATTGAACAGGCCAGAGCTCGTAGCAAGAAACGTTGGTTTTGGCAAGCGTTACTAGCTGCTATCAACCAGCACCTTGATGCTCAGATTTCTGTAATAAAACCCAATATTCTACCCGAGATTGGTTTATCTGATTTTCAACAAGTTGCCTAATTAGCTAAGCTCTTTTATTAAACAGGCTTAACTTCCGGTTGTTGTTAAAACTTCTGCTAACTACCGGTCTCTTTCCTATATCCTTTTTTAGGAAAGCGATGCTTTCTTTATGGCTACCTTTGCTATGTGAAGTTGTCAAGGTTCGATTTGGAAGTAATTATCCAGCATTACCCATTTCAATCATCGACTTTCCGAGATGCTACTGAAGAATATTACCAATCCACTTATCTTCATAAAGTCCCTTAGTATGATCCGATATAATTACAAGACAATTTGTTTTCTTTGAAAACCTCATTCCACCACTATTACCACATTTAAAAATATTCATCAGCTCTTCATTATTAATAACATCTCCTATTTTCAATCCTGGATCAAAACTCATAACAACTCCCCTTTCTGCTTTCTAACCGCTAATAAAGACCTATCAAATCTCTACCCACCTGACCCTTATATTCACCACACTAAACTCCGGCGTTTTCTTAATCAGAATAGCCCTGCCGGTGCTGAGCCGCTTAATCTTATCTGGATGAACTACAAAGCTTTTATCCTTTTTCACTGTTCCCACACCAGTTTCCCTAACCCCATCAACCTGCATGGTAGCTGTATAGCTGTCAACGGTGCCGGCTGATTCAGCAATAAAGGCGGCTGAATCAGGTACATCCTGACGGTGAATTATCTTGACGTTGGTATTGCCAAAGACTTGCTCCATCAGAACAGTGCTGCCATTCACTCTGAGGTCAGCCAGCTCCTGGGTGCTTAGAATGTTATGAAAACCGGCTTCCCTGGATTTGTTTATCAGATCTGTTACCTGAGGACCGGCAAACACTCCAAACTCGTCCAAAATGTTATATACCTTCTTATTCTCCTCCAACATCCTGGATGCTACTGTCTTAAGGTCATTGACGATCATTTTGCCTAAAGCCCGTGAAAACTCAGAAAACCTGAGGCTATCCATGGACATGACCACTACCGCATGCTCACTGATGGCTTTATAGAGGTCAATAACTACCGGTGACTTGCTGGTAAGTTTATGGCCAATATCCGATTCGGCGAAAATTGCCAGGCGGTTTATTAGCCCTTTGACTCCTTTTTCATCCAGTTCATCTATAATTGCGGCGTATCTTTCTTGTTTCTGTTCGGGAAGTTTTTTCAGAAGAGCACTCAATGCGGTTGGTGTCAGCCACTCCGTAACATTCACTACATCGACTTTATGGCCAACTTCTCTGAAAATCTGGAAGGCTGTTTGCAGGTATCTTTCACATATCGCCTTATAATGCGGCTCGGTCCATTCACTGATTGAGATGAGCTTGTCCTTCAGTTCAGTGGGGTCACCGTTAACCATAGGGTTGTAATTATGGCTCTGCCCTGTCATGGAGAAATAATAGAACTTGCGCCCGTACTTCTGAGCCAGTTTCATGCACCTGGCAGCCTGTTTTTTGGAACCTTTGCCATCTACAAAAATAACCGGTATTCCTCTCTGACAACAGCTCTCGATTATGTTGTTGATAGTGGTGGTTTTGCCGCCGCCGGTAGCTCCTAAGATCAAGCCACCGCTGTTGAATTCCTCATCCGTAATTACTACCGGTTTGGCCTGTTCATTAACTCCAAGCAGAACACCATCTTCCGGGTGAGCCGTTGAAGTCAATTTCGTGAGAACCCTTTCATACCTCGGTCCTCTGAAATCCACTTCCCTTTCCGGCTCTTTCTGCTTTACCCAGGCAGGTCTGGTTTGATACCAGATCTCCAATCCAGCCCCTAAGACCGGACCAATAACCAACCCCAGCAGGAGCATTGATAACCAATCAAAATCGGCATAGGTCTGGTACTTGATTAAAGCCTTTATGCTGTCAAAATAGCCGATAAAGCTTTTGTGGATTATAACCGCCAGTAATCCCAAACCGATGACAACAGCGGCATGAACCCGGATTTTCAGATTTAATCGCCTCGTTACGTTACTATAAACCAGGCCAACAATAATCGCAGGCAAAGCGGCTACGGTTGCTGCTGCAATCAATAAAGCCAAGTAAAACCTTGAGGTTACATCTCTGTCTTTTTTGTAGCCATAGTTCAAAGGCTTTCCACCTCTTTCAGATCAAAGATTTTCACTATCGACTTGACTCTCTGATCCATGTTCCGCAAGAGGTGTTGCCGTATATTTTCATCCCCCACCAAATACCAAACCTGGCTGTAATCCGTTGATCGCAGATGCTGCATGAAGATCTTCTTCAACCGCTCTTTCCCTTTCCTGGTCAGTTCCACCTCTATGCCGACATACTCATCCCCTATCCTGGTTATGCCGTCAGGGATATGTAGTTGAACCCCAAACCCGGTTATGCCCTTCTCACTCCGGATCTCTCTCTCACTTTTCCAGTAACCATACTTCTTCTCGAAGTGAAGAGCTACATCCACCACTTTCAGGTCATGCTCATACTCTACCAGATTAACCCTGGCCGGAGACAGAACATCCCCTGCAGCACTTACTCCTTTATGGGTCGGGTAATAAACACCCGGTTGTGCATAGAAGATCTGCTCATGCACCAGGTAACCGTTGTCCACCAGCCTTTTCAGGCGACGATAGACGTTCTGATGGCATACTCCCAGGTATTGGGCCATCTGGTAAGCCGTAGCCCGCTTATACTTGTTGATCCAGCGGATCAGCATCAAATCTGCCGCAGTAAGACGCAAGCGCAACCACCTTCCCCCACCCCAAAATTTACACTTGCTTCGCTAAGACCCAGGAGAAAGACTAATCATAGGACCCAGAAGAAAAGCTAATCCAGGACCCAAGAGAGAAGCTCAGATAAGGACCCCAGAGGAATACCCGGAGAGGAATACTGGGAGAAAAGCAACTGCTGTTAAGGCCCCGCCGCGCCCAAAGCGGAGACAGCGCCCCGGTTCCTGACCTCGGCCTTGCTCTGCGATGATGCAAGGGCGAGGTCAGGAAATTTTGGAGGCTTTGCCGACAAAATAGGGGCGCGTGTCATAGGGGAAATAAGGCGCGGCGGGGCCATTTTTCCCCAATACCAAGCAGATTTTATAGCTACAACCTTTTCTACAAGTTTTACAATACAGTTAAATTATATCTTATATACCATGTAATAGCAATGCCAGACCAGATATCTCCATTATAGGCAAGAAAAGAATAAAGACAAGAGAAAAGAGATACCCTAGTTATTAAAACAGGGTAGCATTACCCCGACACCGCTCACGGCGACGGCTATAGGGTGTTTGCGATTTTGCACCATTAGTTAGCCTGTGTCTGGCCCACGATTATGGGGTGGCGATTTACTGCTGTAAAATATCCATTCTCCGTTTACGACCTCTAAAGTCAGTTGATATGGCGTTGTTAACTTCTGCTGGGCCTGGTGGCTATTCCTCTTCTTGGCGGTTACGACTTTATTGCGGGCGGCTGCAGTCAATCTGTATTCAGTTTTAGCGGCTCTGCCTTGGCCGGTTGTTTTTTGTTCTATTACCCCCTCTTCTTTTAATGCTTGCAGAGCTTTTTTGACGCTCCTGAGCGGTGCCTTTATTTTTTCAGCCAGTTTGGCCTGGGAGATCTGAATAATGCCGCCGTTTCCTCTGAGCAGGTTAAGGATATCCTGTTTGATCTCATCCAAATGCAGATACTTTCTTTCTTCCCGGGTTTTCTTTTTGCTGACTAACCGGTAGTGAAACGGAATGCCGGTAAGCTTCTGGACCCACTTGGCTGATGGTCCTCTGTATTTGTCTTTATAGGCACTCCGGATTTTGGTCTTGAGGTCAGCTATGGTTAAGGGGTCCTCTTGGGTGTTGCGTTTATTCCAGTCCATCAGGATTTCCAGGGCTTGTTCTTCGGAATATCCTTCTACTTTCATAGCCAGTGCGAGGGTAAAGGCGGCATGATCCCTGTACCCGACAAAATCATAGCCCTGCAGCATCTTCTTGAAGGCAGGATGCTTTAGTATTCCTTTGGGCAAAATGCAGACAGCGGCCCCAGGCTTGTCCTCTATGACTTCAGTCTGGTTGATGTCCCGCCAGTCCAGGAAAAGGCTCAGGTTGTAGATATTGGGTTCAAAGAACAGTACATTCTTGGGGATGCGAAGATATCTCTCTGCACCCACTGCATTAGTGTCGGCGTTAATGGCCTGGGCAACGGCTTCGGTGAGGGCGTTATATAAGCCGATGGCTTTCGGGGTAGCCCATACCGGCTCAATTTTCCAGTAAACATGGTAGCCATTGGGGCTTTTATTGATGATGGTGGGGACCGGCAGGCCGGCAGCATCAACCGCTTCCAGGATGTCAATAAGGGTTGTTTCCGGGTCATCAATGTCTACAAAGATTGCATTAAGCCAGCGGAGTGCCTGCCGGTCCCGGCGGTCATTGCGGTAAAAGGCGTTGGGGGTGAAATAGGTCGCCCTTTCTATTTGCTTGTAGAGACTGTTAAAGGTCTTGTAAGACCGATGGTAAACCAGGGTGTTGTTCATCAGGTCGGCAAGAAAGATATGGCCGGGTTTCCAGTTTTCTTTGCCCGTATCGATAAGGCTTTCCTTGAGGAGGAAGTGAAGAGCTTCCTGCGCAGATATTTCGGATCTGTATTGAGCTGGCAGATTCACTCTTTACCCCTCCTTTCGGCAAAGTTAAAGCCAAAATTTTTTTAGATTCGTCAAAATTTGTTTTTTTTAACCTCTTGCACAGTCAGAGAAAATTGTTATAATAAAAGGTGAACAACCAAAAAAGGCAATAGGAAAGCAGGGTTAATGGCTTTATTTTTTTGAACCATTAACCGTTGTTTTGGGCAATAGGAAACCAGGGGGTAATGGCTTCTTAATTTTTCCAAAACCCTGCCCTTATGCCTGGTGGTTATAAATTGTTGGCAGCAATTTATAACCCGATATTTGGTTGTTGTTTTCCCTTGAAAATTTTCCTGCGATTTAGCAGGAAATTTTATTTTTGCGTAGAATAGGTATTACAAAAGCGTATACTGCTCCCCTTGTAAATGAGGGGTTGGAGAGAGAAAACCTTCCGCGGCGGCCAAACCAGGGGAGGTTTTCTCTCTTTTATGAGCAGTTCTTCATCCATTCGTTTAATGTGATTTGATCGAATTGCCGGGCTTCGTCCAGTTTGATATATTGCTCGATCAGGTCAGGACGATCTTTTGCCAGCCTTAAGGCTGCTCTTAAGATTACTGATTGATCTTCACAGCTTTCTAGAAAATCAATAATATCCTGATGAAAAAGGGGCTGTAAACGGACAGTCTTAATCCAAGGTTCAGGCAGTTTTTTCCTCGCCATTCTCAACCCCCCTTTTTTTCAGTGTTTAAATTCATATTATGATATTCGTTGTTGAATGAAATTTTCCTGCTGATTGGTAAAAAAAATTCATGTAATTCTGCAGGTCCGCATATAATGGTTTGATGTGGTACTGCAAGAGAAAACCCGGCTATATGAAAACATAGCCGGGTTATGTTTCGCCTGGGGGGGAGGTAATAATTAATTTATTCTTCTTAAAACCGATAATGCTTCTACTATCTCACGGCCCTTAGCTTCAATAATATCTAGCAGTTCCTCAGGTGTACGTGTGTCCTCTTCAGTTTTAGCATGTGGATTCACGGCTTTTAAGTCATAGTTTTTTTCCTCAATTGCTTTCCTTGTCACTGTCCAGCTGCGTTCACTGTCGGCACGTTCAGGCAGCAATCGGAAAAACTCTTCAAAGTGTTCTTCTGTTAATGGATTCTTTTTGGTTACTTTAATATCAGATAAGTCATAGTACCAGATTTTTTCTGTTGGTTTTCCTTTAGTAAAGAAAAGCAGGTTAGTTTTTACACCAGCTCCTGCTGTAACAAATACTCCAGGCGGAAGACTAACAATACACCAAACATCACAGTCATCCAACAATTTTTGTTTAGTCTGAACAAAAGCGTTCTCATTGGTGCGGAAAAGAACCCCTTCGTCAAGTACTATTCCACATTTGCCACCAGGCTTCAAGCTTTTTATAACATGTTGCAGGAAAAGTACCTGCGTTGAACTGGTCTTGAAATCAAACTGGGTTTGAGCATCTTTCCCTTCTTTGCCACCAAAAGGCGGGTTGGTTAAGATTATGTCGTAAAGGCCTGGAGCATCCTGAAAAAGACCGCCGTAAATTTCACCGCCTGTTAGCGTATTGCCATGCCATAAGTTAGGCTGGTCAATGCCGTGAAGTACCAAATTTGCTAAAGCAATAGGGTATATCAGATTTTCTTTTTCCCGACCATAAAAGGTCTTTGTTTTAAGGGTTTCTATCTGTTCAGGAGTTATATCTTCTCCTAATTTTCCCATTATATATTCATATGCTTGAGCTAAAAAACCTCCAGTACCACAACAGGGATCATACACCGTCTGGCCAGGTTGTGGATCTATTATCTTAACCATTGTTTTGATGACCTGACGCGGTGTAAAGAACTGCCCTCCGTCATTTCCCTTTTCTCCCATCTTCAAAAGTAAACCTTCATATACCTGGGATAAGGTAAACATATGAGTAGTATCAACATTATCTAATCTAATTTCATGTACTTTATCCAGGACATCGAGCATATTTCGTTCAGTATCAATACGCACTCGCTCTACACCAGACATTATCTCACTTATTACTTTTTGCCTTGGAGTAGCATTTGGTTGTTCCTTAAGGCTTTTAAGGTAAGGCAACAGCTCCCCGTTAACAAAGTTGAAGAATGCCCCTAATGCTCCCTCCTGCAGTTCCTTGCGCTTGGCACCATTCGGAGCTGCCCAGTCCTGCCACCTATATGGTGGCTTTAAGGAAGGGGTAAACTCCAGGCCCACTGCTTCAGCTTCTTCTGCCTCAATCATTTCCCGTTGGTCAAGGATGCGTAAAAATAAAATCCAGGTTAGTTCCGGAACGTACTGCAACGCACCTGCACAATTGGACCGGCGCATAATATCGCATATGTTTTTAATGGCTGTGTTTAAAGCCTGTTGAGAATTGAAGTTTTTGCCGTTACCATTGCCGTTTCCGTTTTTCTTTCTAGCCATTTTTATCCTCCGTTTATGTTATTTGTTTATTATAACTCTCCACTAAAAGCTTTCTGCAGCAATGCCGCCGGGAGTTTATTGATTGTTTCAAGTTGCTCTTCCAAGGATTTACGCAGCTTTTCTGCTTCTGCCATTTGTTCTTTGAGAATAGCTGTAATGCGTTTTTGTTCAGGGAGTGGAGGGAGAGGGATTTGTAAGTTTTCAAATTGCGATAACCGTAGGTTTTGTATGTTGGCTCCTCGCGCTTGATTATCCCTCCATTGAATAAAAAAAGGTGAACGCAACCATAAAGCAATATAATTTGCCTGTTCTTTAATCTTTGGCCGAATTATACCACAAAAAGCACCAACAGAAGCATTAACCGTTTTCATTACCTGAGCAGACTTACCTACAACGTTTGCACTCCCTGAAGACATACTAATAACAATATCGCCCAATCTTAAAAACTGTTCTGGCCTAATTTTTTCCCTAGAAACCCATATTAAGTCATCTTCAAAATCAAGCTCATATTTTATATTTCCTGCTCTAAGTATGCAAACGAGTTCGTCCCCAGGGACAGTACTAACTTCTGAAGCGCTGAAACTTACGCCTCTAATAAATTCACATATTTCCCCCAGCCTCACCCATTTCCAACCTTCAGGCAGTTTTTTTCCTTTATCTTGTGGAAATACTTCCCGCAAATAAGCTGCCGGTAAAGCCTTAGCAGCCTCTAACTGTGCTTCCGCTGCAGCCTTTGCTTTTTCTACTGTTGCCATTTGTTCTTTGAGAATAGCTGTAATGCGTTTTTGTTCAGGGAGTGGAGGGAGAGGGATTTGTAAGTTTTCTAAAAAACTTGCGGGAACTCTTTGCTGGCCAACAGCACCCGTGAAATAGGCCATAGCTTCTTTTAAAACAGAAGGTTGTCTTATAAATGCATGTATCCAATCAGAAATAACTTTATTTGTAGGCCGAATAACATGAAACTCTGTAGAACCAAATCCTATTTTATCAATAAGATTTCGTGCTACAGCATGTTTTCCATTTTGCATACAAGGCGTAATCTTAGCAAACAAAACATCATTTTCTCTAAAAAAGGTATACCCCTTTTTGACTTCGGAATAAGGTTTTATCTCCGATCTACTAATAACTCCTTTTTGCTCGTCAATAGCTTGCATTGGAATAAATGTCGTTGGAGTATTTTCGTTTCTTGTATTAAAATCCCGCTTTGGATTTATTTCACAAACTTCCCCTAACCTCACCCATTTCCAACCTTCAGGTAGTTTTCTTTCCTCTTTTGCTATCATCATTTATGCTACAAACATCCTTTCCTTAGTTTCACGTAATATATCTGCTGGTTTACCTAATGCCTTAAGAGCGTCTAAACCGCCAGCTTTTTTAACCTCAGGAGTCCTAAATATATGAGGATTCTCCAAAGCTTCTGTACCCGCTTTGGCAAACTGAGCCGCCAAAGCCTTTACTGTTTCAGCAGCAGCTTCTGGCATACTTGATAGCCAGCTGCGATTCTTATATGTAAAGGCCCCGGCACGCTCCATCCTTGTTTTTGGCGCCAGACCGTAACCTAATTCAGCTAATACATCATATAAGTCGTATTCGTTCATATCTTCCAGGGAGCGTATCAATATTGCAGATTTTCCTGCTTCAGGTAAGCTAAGTAACAATTGTTGCCGCTGAACTGGATCAACCCAGCGAATGCGAAATTCTTCTAAAGTCGGCGCTTCTTCTACTAACTTGGCTGCCAATATTTGTTTGTATTCTTCCACAGTGACAGGCATTGCTTTACCATCTACCATAGTTAAAATATACCGTCCTGCATCGGTAACCCGCACATCAAAACCTTCAACCTGAATTATTGGTTCTTGCGGCCTTGGCCCTTTATCTCCTTCTTCGCCTGTCTCTTTTTTCGGAGTAAACTTGGTTATAAATTCTTTTCCAAAAAGTCTGGTAGCATCAGTGTAATCATAAATCCTAAACATTAACTTCCCTGTTGCAGGGTCCAGCCTGGTTCCCCGGCCAACCATCTGATAGAAGGAAATTGGTGAACGAACATACTTAAAGAATACCACATTTCGCAAAACTGGTACATCTACTCCAGTAGTAAGCAGGTCTACAGTCGTTGCAATAAAATAGTTCCGGTTGTTTCCTTTGAAGTTTGAAAGATAATTAGAACCTCCACTAGCAGCAGTACACTTAAAGGCATAGTTTTGTACCGGTTGTTTACCGTTTTCCCGGCACCAATTGGCATACAGGTTGTTCATTGCTGCTGCGACATCATCAGCATGACGGTCACGAACACAGAAGATGATAGTCTTTTGTTCCGGCCCGCCTGTTTCCAAAAGGTAATTAAACAGGTCCTGCGTCATAGCCATGACCCGGTCAGGTAGCAGTATTCTGCTTTCATAATCAGTTTTCTCATACAGTTCCTTAAGTTGTTCTTCCGTAATCGGTTCACCGGTATTAGCGTCTATTGGGTTTCTGGCCAGGATATCATCGATTGTTATACCGGTATCATCAATATTAACACGGCCTTTTTGAATTTCACAAGCGGCCAGATACCCGTCTTCAATTCCCTGGCCCATGTCATATTCGTATACCGGTTCGCCAAAATATTTAATGTTATCGGCACTTATCTTTTGGTCTAACTCCGCCTCTTTGCTATCCTCAGGGAATTCAAGCTGTCTAGGTGTTGCTGTAAGTCCAATCTGTACGGCTTCGTAGTTTCTTGTCAGTACTATTGACCATTTGCCCCAGGCAGATCTGTGGCATTCATCTATAATAATGTGGCTGAAATAGTTTTCCGGGTAATTTTTTATTAGGAAGTTAGCATCATCGTCGTCTTTATCTACATTAAGGGTTTGGTATGTAGCAACAAGGACCCTAGCATTCTTCTGAGGATTATTCCCTGTAACTTCTGCAGCATCAGCTCCAAAGACATTTTGGAAAGCGGCTATACCCTGGTTCCTTAGTTCATCACGGTCACAGATAAACAGCGCCCTGCGTAACTGTCCAGCATCAGCAATACGCTTCAAGAGGTTAACGGCAATAAAGGTTTTTCCAGCCCCTGTTGCCAAAGATAATAAAGCGCGCTTTTCTCCCCTGGCAAGTTTTTCGAGAACAGCACGAATCGCCGCATCCTGGTAGTAACGTCGGGTAGCTTCACCACCTGCATATCGCGTAAGTAACGGTTTTGCCTTCTCGTCTTCCAAACTGAATCCCAGGCCTTGTTCGTAACGTTTTTTTAACTCCTGGGGTGTCGGAAACTGAGATAAGGGCTTTGGTTCTGAAGTGATACCAGTGAAACGATCAAATTCTACGTAAAGATGGCCGTTGGTAGAAAATACAAAGGGTACATTCAGCCTTCTACAGTCGGCATAAAGTTTAGCTTGTTCCAGACCATGATTTGGAGGCAAGTGCTCTGCCTTTGCCTCTATTAATGCGACCGCTACTGGCTGGGTATCTTTATTTACTTTTATTCGCAAAGTATAATCTGTACGGCCTTTTGAACGTCTACGGGCTTTACCTGCTATAATTTCTATTGCTCCTGCAGTTTCCTCACGTTTAATCATGTCTTCTGTCCAGCCCCGGGCATAAAGAGCTGGATCTATTAATTTTGCACGGGTATCAGCTTCAGAGAGAGACATTTTTCCCATCCCCTTACCTTACTAAGTAGTTGCTATAAAATGTAATAATTGATATATTTTCTACTTCAACCCGTTTTTATCCTTCAAATTTTTTGTTTTTTATAACTATTTATTTAGTTGTTTTAGCAATGCATCTATCTTCGTTGCATATTTATCAGCTACAGTCTGCCACTCAGATAATTTTTCAAACACAGCTCCAAAATCAATTTTTTCGTCTTTCTCTTCTTTCTCAATATATAAAGATACATTCAGCGGTTTACTGCTTACTACAATATCTCTTACATCAACTACATTGGAAAAACCACTTTCTTTGCGGAATTCCTTATAAACTTTAACTATCTTGTTTCTTCCTTCCTTTGTTAAGTACATACGGCGCTTGCGTTTCTCAAAACATTCGCTTGCATCAATGAACAACGCCTTATAACGCCTATTTTCCGGTTTGTTTTTATTAAACACAACAATTGCTGTCGCCAGACTTATATTATTAAACACGTTATTGGGTAACCCTATTACCGCTTCAACCAAATCATCCTGAAGTATTCTATTCCGGATCTTTTCTTCAACACCACCTCGGATTAACGGACCATAAGTTAACACCATCGCCGCTTTTCCTTCATCATTTAAACTAGCCAATACATGCTGGATTACTAAAAAATCCATGTTATTAAGCGATTTCCCATAAATAAACCGGCCATACTCATCACTTTCTATAAAACTTGATTTCCACCCCCAGGGCGGAACAGTAGCTATCCTATCAAACCTGGCCAATCGCCCTTCTTCGAGCAAGGGGGTCTTAATTGGATTTGTATTTATAATCTCTGCCTCCTTTGTTCCAGTAAGGAGTAAATAAATATGACACAAGCTCCAAAGTAACCGACTCATTTCATTCCCATATAACTTGCAATAACTCCTCTGGGCAAACTCTCTCAGAATATATCCAATTCTAGCAAACGGTTCATAAACAGACATATTTTCTTCAGGTTCCACTAAGTCAATAATCAGTTTTCTGAGATTTAACTCTGTAAATAGATATCCACTTTCATTTCGCAGAGGACCTTCAGACATAATTTCTAATAGTTCCTCCAAAAACGCATTAAACTCTTCTTGTCCCCCTAATGTCTTATTACTTAAGTCTAATTCACTTATTTGGAAAATTAACCTTCTCAACCGCACATCGCTTTTATCTTCAGCGATTAAGCGATTAAAATCTATCTCAGAAAAAATCCCTTCAGGTAAAAAGTCGTTAGCTACCTCCAATTCTTTAAAACAACTATTAAGTTTCTCACCGAGATCTTGGCTTGTTTTTTTTATTTCAACCCACCTTAAAGACTCCGGTACAACTAGCATTACCTTATGTCCATTTTCTCTAGCCTCATCATATAGGTCAGATATCCTTTTTAAGAAGAGCAACATCAATATATACTGGAATTGTTCAGAAGCCGGTAGTACACCTCTAATCTCATCAATACATTGCCAAATTACTTGAATATATTTCTCCTTGAAATCACGTTTCATCACGATTCAACCTCCTACACAAACAATTTATTAATTGTTTCTTGAATAAGCATTTGCCTTAAGTTCATTGCTTCTTTCGCAGCCTTGAAATACTCGTTGCGCAATTTAGTTAGCTTTACCAGATTATCATGGTCATCTTTGTTCGGAATCGGAATTTCTAACTCCATTACCGATGACTTAGTAAGAGATAGCATGAACGCAGATGACCTTGAAATACTTTGAATGTTCTTCTGGCCAAGTTTACTTTCAAAGTAAGCTTGGAGGACATGAGGGTGAATTTCTGCACCAGGCCTTAATCTTATAGCGATAAGATTGCCGCTAATCAAACACCCCTCGCATTCTTTGGTTGCCACTGCTGATTTGATCACAGTTCCTCTGGCCGTAATAATCACATCTCCCTCTTTTACCATAAACTGATTAACCTTATCCAAACTTTCAACTACTTCTTCTGCTAAATTGGCGGTATCAACCACTCCGTCTACTAAATCCTTAATATTGATAACCTTAACCTTATACTCCCCTTTTCCCAGCGGTGTTCTTCCAGCCGATGGTACCCCGGCAAAAACCTTTTCTGCCAATTCAGATATTCTCTTGCGCATTCTAACCAGCTCCTTCCTTTGAGTTTTACCATCATTACCATTTCTTTCTTTGATTATTATTCTATACTTAATACGTTACTTTATCAATACTAACATTGTTATTATTTTGTAATGTTTTTATATGTATCCGTTAATAGCACAAAGAAATACATCCAAGGGCTAAAAGTCTCAAAAGCTCATTCCTCTTCACTGACCAGAACCCAGATAGGTTTTAGTGGCAATTCTGCCTGAAGTTCCTCTGGTAATTTGTTATAGTTATTAAGTATGGCTTTTACAAGATCACTGGCATCTCAGATATCCGCCCCAGGCCACAAGCAGTCCATTTTCAGCCCGGAAGTTTTTATATATTGTGTTATCTCCAAATTTGACCTGAACCACCAGCCGAGGTAGGGAGTATTTTCATGGGGATGTAGAGAGATATCATATGCTTGATTTAGGTACTATACATATAATGGTTCGCCGTGGAGACGGGTTCATTTTAGAGGAATGCTAGTTTATGCTATAGTTGCTGGGGAGGAGCATAAACGATCGCATATTGAAGGCAGCCCTTTTAATATAGTAAATGCTTGTCGCCATATGGCATTAGTTATTTGTGGCTATGAAAAAGAGGTTTTTGTGAATGCTATGATAGAAGAACTCCTAAAAGAAAATGGGGATTATTTTGCACGTTTGTTAGAATCTAACATTGGAAAAATACTTCCTAAAGTTACAGATGAGCAAAAATCATATATTATTGAGAATGCTCGCAAGATTGATTTTGGCCCTGAACTTGTAATAGGAAATATAATCGAAAACACTTACGGTCCCGCAGAAGCAGCGCGTTATGTAGTCGCTGTTCTTACTCGTCAAGCGCATTAAAAACTTGACTTGGTAGATGAGCCATAATTTCGGTTCGAACATTAAGTTCCTAAAGGTGTTATTCCGAGGGATTTCTTTAAGTCCAAATGATAGGGGCAGTACGCATAGTGAATGAAAGAAAAGCAAGGGAAATATGATTTGGATACCTTGAGGTATATGGGAGTATTTAGAGTGATTAGTGATAAAGAAAACCATTGCCAGCACCCCTCAAAAACTGTACCCTTTAGTTGACAAAGTGCATACCCAAAAAACAATACCCGGCTATATAAAAACATAGCCGGGTAATCTATGCTATCCAAAGGGAAGTTACCTTAACTAATCTCCTAACCTTTTTATCAAAAATAATGCTATAATAAAATACTGAAAAAGCTAGCTACTTGCATCTACCTTCAGGAAGGTGATCCAATGTATTTTTTTATTGACGAATCCGGATATAATGGAGACTATATCTTTACGGCAGTATGTGTTAAAGACCCTGCCATAGCCAAAAGTATTATTAAAAAATGGCGGGACTGGATGAAAAAACGTAAAAAAGGATTCTGCCAAAATGAATATCATGATACAAAAGCCAATGATGATGAAAGAAGAAAAATCTTAAATACCATTGCTGAATACACACCGGAAGAGCTAAGGTATTGGGCTGTGCTAAGGGTTGGCTATAATGGCAAGCACAAAGAACTATATGTGCCTACTATTATCGAGCTGCTACAACATTGCGGAATCACTGAGAATGATGTAGTTATAGCTGTAGATAACGTGGAAAAAAATCAAAAACATATGGACAAGCATATAAGGAATATCAAAAAAGGTCTTGGAATGCCCAGATTAAATATTTGCGGTTCTAATTCGGAAAAAGAAAAAGGGCTTCAGGTGGCAGATGCTATCGCAGGTTCCCTTTGCAGAGAATATGTCCCGCGTCCGAGTACACCCTCCTACCTGGAGAAAATAATTCACCTGATGGCCGATGATATCAAAATAATCCGCTGATTTTTTGTGACCAAAAAATATAAAATAACTATGAAAAACGGTTAAAAAAATCAAAACAGCATGGCCGTTGTGTCACAGGCGCCAAATCGTGTTTGGACTTACCCTGCACCTCTGCCCGGTTCCACCAGGCTGGCCATGCTGTCTACTTTAGTTTATTTCATTATAACCGTATCTATACCATGTTTGCAAACTCTATATTAGAGTTATATATAAAGAAAATCCTTCTCTACAAAGGAATTTTTGTGCTTTTTATTCATCTAATAATTATTTTCTCCTTATTAAAAAGTTTTAAACATTAATTTCTTTCTACCAGCAAATAATTTCTCTATCTGGTTCAAAAAAGGCAAAGGGTCAATCCACCTGCCACCCTCTTTAATCCCAAAATGCAGATGCGGTCCGGTAGATCTTCCGGTGTTGCCGCTGTAACCTATCACCTGACCACTGCTAACCATCATCCCTTCTTTAATGCCTGGCGCATATTCGTTGAGATGAGCGTAATAATACCAGCGGCCATCATCTCCCATAATCCCAATAGCAATCCCGCCGTTCCCTTCAGTGCTCAAGTAGTTTATTACCCCATCCTTTACCGCATACAACGGGCTTCCAATCGGTACCGCCATATCTACCCCTTCATGAAAGTTATCGCCCCTGTCCTCGCCAAATAGGCTTGTATATCGAAACGGCACTCCCAGGGGAAAGGAGTATCCTCCGGCAAATACCGGATTCCGGGGATTAGTTACATCATAATTGCCAAAGATAATCGAAATCCCATAAGCCATCATAGCTACGGACAAGATCAGAAAAACCAATAACCAGAGAACCAGCTTAATAATAGCTCTGAAGTTGCGCAACACAAAAAGTATAACCTGAGCCGTTTCCATTAGCCTTCAACTCCCAGTTCCCGCAAGCGGTTGGGGTCAGTGACTATCAACCTTTCCAGCTCAGGTGCGGCTATTACCTCCACTTTGGCATACTTTCCGCCGGATTTAATCAGCCCTTCTCCCCGGCCGCTGCTGGTAAGGTAATCTTTAGCCTTGGCAGATAAGCTCACTATCTCTTTATCAATGGTTTCTATGTTTCTCTTTTTCTGTTCAAACAGCAAAATGCTGTTCGGAATTGTAATCAGCGCCTTGGCAATGGCGTTATCCAAAGCATCATCAATGTCCTGGGTAATCGGAATAACCGCCGTGTTATAATGCCTGAAAGACTTAATCATGGCTTGTAGAAACAAGGCAAACGGCTCATACTCCTTCTTTCCCTGGAAATAGCGGTAGTACTCGTCTACCACAAAAATGGCAGGGTTTTTGTCCTTTGTTAAGATCCCCTCAACTTTAGCCATAATGTTAAATAAAAATAGCGGAGCAATAGCTTCCTCCAGATTCCTGGTGCTTATCCCTACCAGCTTTGAAGAGAAATTAATATTGGTCTGGCCATTGAAAAGCACTGAATAAGTCCCTCTCGTCAGCCTTTCCAGGCTGTCTGCCAGGTCTTTCGACTTTAGCCTGTATAACTCATCCTGCACCTCTGCCGGTAACGGCGGCTCGTTATGCATGGTCTTGGGATCATCAGTAATGCCTCTTTTTTCAAATGCCCTGTATAAAGCTTTATCCAGGTCATTGGCTTCTTTGGGAGTCAACGGCCTGCCAGCTGCCATGGAGTAGAAAGAATGCAGTCTCAATACCGTGGATCGAAGTGAACCAGGCAATTTTATTAATGGCAGGTCATTAGGGTTAATGCAAAAATCCGAACTTACAGTAGCATCAATATATTGGCCCCCCATCGCCTCGCAATACCTTTTATGAGCATGTAAAGGCTCCACTATAATCGCCGGAACTCCTTTAAGCAAATAGCGGTGAATAATAGTGTCTACCGCAAAGGTTTTGCCCGCTCCTGATTCGGCAAGAACAGATAAATGCGGGTTGGTTTGAGAAAACAAATCTATGGTAACTAAAGCTTTGGTATCCGGATCCACGCCCAGAATTACTCCTTTTTCATCAGCCATGGCCGATGATCTGAACGGAAACATCCTGGCCACTACCTGGGTCGGCAAAATCCGTTCCTGACCCCTGGGTTTTAGATAGCAGTCCCTGCCAATTGGCAAAATGCTTTTAAACCCTTCTTCGGGATAAAAAGTGGCAGGGTATGCCTCCATCATTAGTCCGTTTAACTTGGTAGTAACCAGTTTTGTAACCCTGTCCAGCTCTTTTAATGTTCTTGCCCTGATACCGATATAGACAGATACGCCAAATAACTTAAAGCGGCCTGAACCCCTGCCCATGGCCAGAGCATCTTCCCTTTGGTCTAACTGCTCCTCATCAGCTTCACCTTTCATGTATGTGTGCCAGCCCAGCTCCCGTTTAAGCTTTTGAGCCGCTTTCCTGACATGTTTTTCATAGTGCCCATCCCTGGACGGATGAATATGAAACGAAAAGCAGACCGTTTCTTGTATATCAAAAAGGCTGTCTATCCAATCAAATCCCACCATATCGGGATAGCCGCTTTCTTCATCCAAATACAAAGTCCTGAAGTAGGTATCATCACACTTGATATAATCCCGGCCAATCTCAATTACGCCAGGGGTGCACCGGTCCAGAAAAGTCCGGCCTTTGCCATTCCCCTGGTGCATCTCGATTAAAAGCTTCTCCAGCTTTGCTCCGGTTAAGCGTTTAGCCTGCAAGCCGTTCTTTTCTAACTCCTTGATCTGATGCTCTGTTTTAGTTTTCAGTTCTGCTCTGGCAATATCAATGGCATCGTTCTTATGGCCAACAATAACGTAAAACTTTTGGTCCAGGGTATTCTGGGATTCCAGCAACTCCTTGGTAAACTTCAGCTCCGCCAATGCCAGAGGGTTATTTATCATGCCGCTTTTGGTATAGGACTCATGCTGAGCAACCAGATATTTGTTAACATTAATCTTTGAAAAGACAACCAACACCTGTGAGTAATAATAAAGGGAATTTAAGAGCCTGCTGTACCGGCTGATAACACTGGCCTGCTCATCCTCATTCAAAAGCGGAAAATTCAGTGGCGTTACCTCAAGAATTGCCCTGGTTTCCCCATTTCTGAGCACAAAATAGTCCTCTTTACAATCCACTGCCTCCACAAACTCCTGCGCAGGTTTAACTTTCTTGCCCAACAGACTCATTAAACTCCCCCTCCATCCTCTCTAATAACCGGCTGCCGCTGCTGCCCCCAGCGTAAAACCAGGAGTATTCACCGGCTTATAATCCCTGGGATTTACTGCAACAAAAATTTTGCCGACTTCCGAATATAAAGCGATCTTCTCAGCCTGATCGGGCTTAACCGCAACCACAATAGCGCCAGGCACCTTCTTTTGATTGGTGGCAATAATCTTGCCTTCTTCATCCTTCTTGACAGCCCCCAGTTGGTTTGCATCCGGGTCCCGTACGTCTATGACAGGAATATGCTGCAGAAAAAGCTTGGCTGAGCTTGGTCCATTGTTTGACTTCAAAATAACGATTAAATCCACATAATCGCCCTTTTTTACAGTCCCGCCGGCAGATTTGGTCAAATCCGTGGGAATAGCCACTATCCGATCTTCCGGCTTTATCGTATATAAATAACCCTGGGGAACCTCGTTAATATCGCTGATCTTGCCTGGCAGAATCAGGTCCCCCGGGATCAGTTTAGTGGTAGTGTATTTGCCTATTAGCTGTTTGCTGTCCTTGATTACATTAGCATCCAGGCCATTAGCACCCACCGTTTTTGTGGTAAGCATATCCTGAGTAATTTGAGTATAGGCCGGTATCTCCTGTTTAACGGTGACAACCTCAACCTCTTTTAAGTTGGCTTTTACGTATCTATTGGCACCGAAAACCCCTATTAATGCCAACAACAATCCCCCTAAGGCAACCAATATCCTTTTATTCAAGGTTTCGCCCCCCTACTGCGTAATTCTGCTGCCTACATCATCGTAAATACCGCCCTCAACTATCACCACCACAGAAGTCTTAGCCGTAAATTCCCCGTTATCTCCGGCACCCTCGGCCACAATCTTGGTTATAAATTCACCATCGGGAGTGTCTTTGGGTATATATTTCTTGCGGAGCTTCTGCGGTGACCTGGGGTTAGGCGGCAACTGCCAGGTATTAGAGGCCGGTCTTCCTGGAGTGCTTCTTTCCAGCTCCACGGAATTGCCATCGGCAAAATAAGCTATTACCCTTTGCGGACCTGGGCAGGGTCGGCTTTTTCTAACTCCATCCTCATACCAGACATAATCATCCGTCCAGGTATTGACCGTAAGGCTAAACCCCCATCCTGCCCTGGTTTTAGCAGGACTAACCGAAGCCGATATATGCAACTGGCCTCCTTCCTGCCTTTCCATGCTGTCATTGATATACACCGGTTCCGATACATAGTTGTTGTTATAATTAGTTTCCGGAATAGTTCTGTCAGGATTGACCGCTGCGGCTATCGTAATTCTTCCTTTTGCGGCAGGAGCTTTCCAGGAGAAATGTACCGTAGTCGAGGCATTAGGACCGAGGCTTGCAATGACGCGCCTGGTGCCGGGAATTTCCGCCTTGCCCTTATAGAATTTGACCACCACGTTATTTACAGTTACAGCCAGGTTGTTTTTAACTACAACCGAACCGTTGTAGGTGTTATTGACAAAGAAAGGCGTTGTACCCGGATTTAGATTGGTAACAGTTAAGTCAGTCGATTGATAGAGTTCAACCCGCTTGGTGTTGTTTGCCCAGTTCAAGTCCTTATTGAGAATCGGTTTTTGCGGCCAGATTTTAGCGATTAAAGTGCTTTTTCCGTCCTGGCCATACCAGACAAACGGCAAAGTCATGGTTTCCCCGGGATTAAGGGTAATTGTTTTTCCATCTACCCCTGAAACTGGCCAACCGTTATGGGTCAAGCCTAATTTAACTTCTGCTGGTTCCGGAAAATTCTCTGCCAGCCCGTAAGTTACCGTTCCATGATACTCCTTGCCCTTCTCCGGGTTATTGGTACCGGGGTTAAGACTTTGCACATAGGCATCAGGGATAGGCTTTACCTTAATCGTTGCGCTGGCAACATTATCGGCATATTCAAGCCCTGTTTCCCCTTCGTAAAGATAGCCGTAACCAGGCCAGGCATTTATCCCGGCCATTAAACTTTTGGATTCCGGCTGGGCAGTCCAGCGGAACGTTGCCACTATTTCTGCCTTATTTGCATTAAACTTAACTGTCTGATACTTATACCCCGCTGGCGCTCCCCAGGGATAGGCACTGATTAGGCCGCCAATTGCCCCGGGTCCTGACTTGTAAGCCAGATTGGCCTTATAATAACTCTCTTTCACTTGATGAGCTGCACCGATAAAGATGGGAATATCTGCGGGAGGTCTGGTAATCCAGGCATTATCAGCATTGATTCCGAAGGTTACAGTGGCAGTGTAAGTGGTAAAGGGCTCAGCGACGAAAACTCTCTTTCCGGTCTCAGGGTCCTGTTCTGCCGGAGTGCCGGGATCGAAGTCTTTTACGTACAAATTGGGAACCCATTTAACAAATACCGATTCTGGAGCAATGGGAATGCTTCTGTAAAGAATGGTGCCATTTTCTTTATGCCAGGCCCGTCCCCACCCCCAGCCCCAGAAGGTAGGGGGTTGCAGGACATGCACATATCTCTCCCATTCTACGTTCTCATCCCCGCGAAATTCAGTGGAATGCATCAGTTTTAAGCCCCACCAGATGTTGCGTCTCAGCTCTGGTTTGCCATCCAGTTTTTCATTCCAGACCATCGTTTCGCCTCTATTTTTCATCCATTTAGCAATATCTTCTCTTTGCCATGGAGCTGGAAGCCAGTTATTCTGTTCCAGGTATTGATGGACAGGCTCGACATCATTGGGAAACCGGATATTAGGCAGGTTTTCCCCCACATCATTAACTCCTGTATATCGGTACTCGCCGTTATCGCCTTTATCCCCGTGCGGTCCCCCGTAAAATAAGAGATGGGTATTATTGAACTCCGGATATTGCTCCATATTGATGGCAAGTTTCAAAGCAGGGTTATAACTGACAAAATAGTCCTTGCCAAATTTCTTCATTTCCAGATATCTGTTATCATCAGCCATAGCTGCATCTTTGCTCAAAGGCGGGGTTTTGGGCGGGACATAATCTTTTGTAAGCTCAGCCCCTGAATACCCTGTAAAACCAGAAAATAAGGCTAATACAATGAGAAATACCGTTATTCTCTTCCGCAACTACTTCACCCCCGGCAACCATACTATAACCTGGACCGTATAGCCGCCAGCATTAGATGCGACCCTTATTTTCTGGTTGTTAATTATCCAGTATTTTTCAGGAACCTCTGACCAACGATCTTTCTTTAAACGAACATGGTCGGTTATTTCCCTGGCCGCTTTCTCACCAAACTTGCTGGCCAGGATGTTATATAAGTCCGTGAATTGTTTTTCCAAATCATCCTCTACAGAAATAGCAATATTGATATCCACGTTGTTAACGTTATTAGGCGGATAGAGTTCAACTGTTAAATCCGTTTTTTCCGGAAGAGTATAGCCATTATCCATGCTAACCTTTACGGTATAGGTTTTGTTATCCCACGTAACCCGTGCCCCTAACGCCTCGGTAATAAACCTCAACGGCACCATTGTTCTTTTGTTTTTCAGTATGGCTTTGGTGTCAAAAGTCTTGGCCTTGCCATTAACCATGGCTTTGCTCTCGCCTATTTTCAGCTTAATGGTATTTGCCCGATGCTTTATTGTCACTGTCTGGGTACGGCCATCCCAGTCCACCGTTGCTCCCAAAGCTTCACTGACAAACCGGACCGGCACCAGGGTGCGGGCTTTATTATCCAGAAACGGCTTCTGGTCCGGAAAGCTTATTTTCCTCCCATTGACGTAAACCATAATCTCAGGCTGTGCCAGCGCACTTGTGGTTATAAAAAACGAAAGCACCACAGCCATAACGCTTATAAACCTTGTCATCTCCTAACCCCCACTTCAAATTGCCAATATAACCGCTCCCAGCGCTAACGCTACCCCATAGGGTATGCCGGGATTGGCCTCGCTTTCTTGAGCTATATCAGCCCACCGCCTCCGTCCGGTTAAGTAATAGAGCATCTGCTTCAGGGTTTCCCAGAAAAGCTTTTTCTTGATTAAAACAGTTACTGCCATAACTCCGCCGATTAAAGCACCCAGCACTGCAGTCCCTAAAACAAATTCCGGACCGGCCACCGCTCCTATTGCGGCCATTAATTTCAGGTCACCGGCACCAAGCCCGCCTAAAAGAAAGGGCACTAAAAATATCCCTGCACCTGTAATAAAGCCATATAAAGAGTGCCAGAAACCAGCCTGGCCATTATAAACACTGTTGAGCGCAAATCCGGCCAGCATAGCTGGAAAAACAAACCTGTTACGGATTTTTCGGTACTTCAAATCCGTGTAAATAGTAGTTGCCGCCAAAAAAATCAGGGTTAACTTAAATAACAGGACTTACCCTCTCCTTCCTAAAACCCGGGATGTAAAAACATTCCGGGTTCATTTCTCACCTGCGGGGAAAATCAGCGGAAAACTTCCTCAACCGCTTCCCCTTTTACGATCATGTCTTCATCACCAAGAAAGTGCATGATAGTGGTTTTGATCGGCACTCTGACCACCACATACATGGCCGGCGGCCCCGATTCCCTAATATCCAAAGTCTCAATCCGGATAGGACCGTTAATAGTGGAATCAGCATTGCCTGGAGCCAGATTGTCATTAAGGCCCATATTTTCTTTGAACAGCCGGTAAAAATTATCCCTGGCCGTATTGACGTCAATTTTTATTTCAGTGCTTTCGTCCAGCAAACTTTCTTCAATTACCGCTGAATCTATGGCCGAAGTAGCCGCAGCATCCAGGCTGGTTTGAACCGCCCGATTGACTATATACATTGCTCCCAGGTCTGTAATTAATCCTAAAATCAAAAAAAATACCGGCAATAACAAGGCTGTCCAGATGAGGACATCACCCTTCTGCTCTTTTAGCATTCAAAAACCCCCTTACGGCCGGAAGTATTTTTCACTCATAGCTACCCCCTTGGCCGTGAGGTTAATATTAAACCCTATATTCGACCCCTTGGCGCCAAACAGGACAAAACGGTAAGGATATGTGAATTCCACCTCCACCATTTCGTTTCTTTGCACCGGCTCCCAGGTGGCGCGAATAGTTACCTCAGCCGGGTCTATACCAGCAGTCCTCAGCTGATCCTGAACCCAGGCCAGGATGGTATCATTCATGCCGCCATTTTTGGCCATTGCCCTGATGGTGGTGCCCTTAATATCATGGAGGGCATCCCAGTATGAGTTAACTATCCCCAGCTCAAAGATTCCGGTTATTAACGCTAAAAGAACCGGCATTACTAATGCCATCTGGATCAGACTTACTCCCTTTTGCTCTTTTACCAGTCTATTTAATACCCGTTTCAAGGACAGTCACACCCTTACGGCGTAGGTCTGGTCCCGTTAAACTTGGCGCGAATCACTTCATAATAGGCGGTAATATCCGTTCCTAAGGCGCTCAGCACCGCAATAGAGGCTAGGACAATCAGGGCAGTTATAATGGCCATTTGAATGAGTTCTGTCCCTTTTTCCTCTTTGCCAATGCGGCTGACCAGATTTTGTCCTTTCACATACAAACTTAACAATCTTTTCATTTTTTTCTCCTCCCACTTCAAAATAACTTACATAACCGAAGTCCTCTATTTCAGGAAACCTCCCCTTACTGCAAACATGGCGTACAGAGGCGGTGTCCCGAGAATCAAGAGAATGTTGATAAATAACATCACCCCCACTAAAGCCAGGTAAACCGGCCTTTTCTTTATTTCCCGTTTCAGGGTATTCTTTGTTCTCTCCCGGAGCAGAGCGCTCTGGGTTATAAAGATCTGTTTGAAATCAATGCCTGACTTAATCCCCTGCTCCAGCATGGTAACGATGTATTTAACATCAGCCAGGCCGCATCTGTCGGCAAATCTCCTTAGAGCCTTTATTTCATCATTGAACACTTCCAAATCGGTTTTGAGTTTCTGGACATTTTCTCTTAAGCCAGGACCTGTAATGGGGATGATCTGGGTAACGGCCTGCCTCAGGGTCAAACCCGCTGAAAGGTAAGTCCTGATGGCATCTATGAAATCCGGAAGTTCGGCGCTCATCAGCAACTGCCTGCTCTTTGCCCTGGCCTTAACAATCTCCCCGGGGCTGAAATAAGCGATAAATAAAGCCAGGATAAAAGTAATGAAGGTTGTGTTTGTCGGCCGGAGCAGATACAGAAATCCAAAAAAACCCCCTATTGCTAAAACAGCTAAATACTTAATGGCAATAAACTGGACCGGTGTCATCACCTGGTTAGGGATTAACCTTAAATCGGCCTGTTCCAGCAGCAGTTCCAGCTTTCGCCTGCTTCCCTCCTTCAGGCTTACTTTGGAGACTATAAACACATACAAGGGAGCGACTAACCTAATCAGTAACGGCAATTCCTCCAGCTCCCTTTCAGCTTTAGTTCGTCCTATGTTCTGCACCAGCTGTATCTGTCTTAACGCATGATTGCTGGGCGGTTTAAGCAGCAGGGATAAGATACTGGTGGCCAATATTAATAGCCCCGTAAAAAGCATTAAGTTATAAAACACCATCTGCTCCATCCCCTCAGACTGGCTTGCTAATTTTCTCTATCAGCCACAAACTGCCTATGCAGATTACAGCTACAATGGTGGTTACAACCTTGCCGGTCATGGTGTCTGTAAGAATCATGGCAAAATCAGGCCGCATGAGCTTGTAAAGCAAAAAGATCAGCGGCGTGCCGGAGAAAAGTATCCAGCCCTGAAATTTAAGGCCCGAAAGCTCGGTAAACAGTTCATCTCTAAGGGATTTCCTCTCCCTGATGGTATCAGGTATCTGCAACATTAGTTCCCTGGTTTCTCCGCCAATTTCTGTGGCCAACAGGGCTATCTTTACCCAGAAATCAAAGTCTTTGTTATTGAGCCTGACAGATAAGCTCATTAGAGCCTCTGCCAGGGTCATCCCGGCCACTTTCATGTCTGCTAAAGTCTTTTGGAACTCCTCTTTGAGAGGTGAAGGCATACTGGGTATCGCTTCCTCAATGGCCTTCTCCAGACTGCCTATTGTCCCGTACACATTCCCGATCTGGGTAAGCACCGCCTCCATGTGCTCGTCAATTTCCTCCTGCTTTCTCTTGGCCATGTATTCCAGAATAATAAAGGGCAACTTATATCCGATGTACAAAGCTACCAGGGTTATCAAAGGATTCTTGAAGGTAGCCTGAGCAATATACCCGGCCCCCATAATCGCAAGGATGTTGAGGAAAATGAACTCATTAAAGCGAATATTAACCCCCGTTCGCAATAAAAGCCGCTCTGCAGTAAGCCTGTAATTCTTGCTGTAGTCTTTCGCTGCAAATTCCTCTACAAATTTCAGTTTGGCCAGTTTGTCCAGGTCATTTAGATAATCGGGCCGGACAGCCTGCCTAAGCCTCAGCCAATCGCTTTTTTCAATCTTCAAGAAGGCGGCTGTAAACAGTAACATCCCCAAAAAGATGGGTAAATAGATCTGGATCATCCCGCCACCCCTTCTTCCCTGACAAACCTGTCAATTTTCTCCTTAGGGGCACCGGCAAGCATCAACTTTTCAATTTTCCTGGGCGAAAGTCCGCCCACTTGTTTGAAGAATCCCTGGATTTTGCCATCAATCACTCCTGTAACAATAAACTCAAATATCGGCTTTATAATCGGCTGTTTTCTCTCATGGTCATAACCATCCACCTGGGCAATCTCAACTATCTTGCGGCTGCCGTCAATCATCCGCCTCTGATTGATGATATAATCCACTGTGTTGCTGATAACTTCCCTGGCAATCTGATACTCCAAACCGCCGCGCTGGAGCATGATCGCCAGCCTGGTTATGGCATCATCGGTCCCATTGGCGTGGAAGGTTGAGCCCGATCCTTCATGGCCTGTATTCATGGCCTGTATTCATGGCCTCAATCATCTCCAGTGCTTCCGGTCCCCGCACTTCTCCCACTATGATCCGGTCCGGTCTTTGTCTTAAGGCATTTTTCAGCAGGTCATAGAGAGTAACCGGATTTTGCCTGGATTTTCTGGCTTCATGGCTGATCACATGCCGGTTCGGATTGGCCGCCTTTAATCGAAGTTCTTCCACATCCTCAATAGTTACCAGCCGTTCATTGGCCGGGATATAATTAGTCAAAAATTTCAGCGTGCTGGTTTTGCCGGAACCGGTGCCCCCAATGACAAAAAAGTTCCCCTTGTACCGGACAATCAGTTCAAGAAACTCCAGCATCTCTTCCGAACAAGTCCCCAGGTCAAGCAATTCCTGGGCGGTAAAATCTATCTTCACGAATTTCCGGATCGTCAGATTCGTCCCTTGCAAGGCAATCGGCTGCAGCACAGCATTTACCCGGCTGCCTCCCGGCAGTTTAGCGTCAACGTAAGGTTCTGAGAGGTCAATATTCCGCCCAATGGGAGCCAGGATTTTTCTGATGATATTGACCAGCTGCTCATCTGACTGAAACTTAATATCCGTAAGCTCCAGTTTGCCGTTCTTCTCCACATACACTTCCTGATAACTATTCACCATTATCTCGCTGACTTCAGGGTCCTTTAACGGCGGATCCAGGGGACCGAATCCGCAAATCTCTGTCTGGCAGTATTCAATCAGCTCATCTAAGGCCATGCTGGGAAGGGAAATCTGGTTTTCATTGATATACCCCTGTATAATCCCCTTAACCCGGTCCTTGACCTCCGCATCCAGCACCGACTGCCCAAAAACATTGCCGTGATAATCCGCCAGATAAACCTTGATCTCTTCTACAATCCGCCTGGCCTCCTGATCCACAACTCCGGCGGCTGTATCCTCTTGCTTTAAGCCGTAGGAAACCGTCTGTTTGGACCTCTCCTGTTGCGACTGGTAAATCAGCTCATTCAGGTCAACCCTGCTCAACTGGCTCTCCCCCTCAACCATTTCTTGAGAAAAGCAAAAAAGGTCTCTTTTTCCGGCGGTTTGGGGCCTGCTATATAGGGGTAAATATCAGCCGCAAGTTTCACCAGGGCATCTCTTATCTGCTGGGTAGCCGGAGTGTTGTACAGCATAATTGGTTTTGAATCAAAAATGCTCTCCGTGACCTTTTCGTAGGCATTGGGAATTACGTTATCTATCATGATGCCAAGGGATTTCTCCACTATTTCCTTGTTAACCTTATTGCTGGGAAAATCTTTGTTAAGGACATAGCAAAACTTGTTCTCGGCAATATTGATCTTTTTCAGCAGGTCCAGGTATTTTTTCGTGTTGAAGGTAACGGTATGGTCAAGGGAGGTTACTACTAACACCTTGTTAGCTGTTTTCAGTGCCTCGTAGGTGGTCAAAAAGGTGGGATCTGTTGCCGTATCGATGAGAATTACATCGTAATGTTCCCGCAAGGTGTTTATTATCCTGGCCATGGACCCGGCAGCAAAACCGGTGTAGTTCTCAGGCCGGCATATCTCCGACCCTGAAATTACATATAGGTTTGGTATTTTAGGATGCTGCAGCAAATAGTCCTTGATCTTCAGGGGGTTAGTCTCCTTGAGGGCCTTTTCCAGGGTCTGATTCATGTCCATCAGGTTTAAGTGAATCCCTACCGAAAGGTTTAATATATCCCCGTCAATAATGACCGTTTTAAAGCCAGCCTGGGCATATATAACGCCTAAATTTACCGTGATAAAGGTTTTGCCAATGCCCGGTTTGGCAGACCAGACCGCAGCCACCAGTTGCCGGGCAATTTTAACCCTGGTTTCTGCTGGTTGTTTTTCCTGTTCATCTTGTTTTGCTTTATCTGCTCCCAGGCTTTCTTCTTTGATCTGCGACAATACTTCAGCCTTAATTCGCGAAATTAGTTCTTCTTCATCCTGCAGCTCTGGCCGCTTGATGTTTTGCTCAATCCATTTCTCGGCTTCTGCTCTGGCATTATTGCTCTGTTCCAAAGTTTCCTTGCTCTTTCCGTTCTCAACATTCCAGATTTGTTCTAATTCTGCCAGCATTTCATTGTGCACTTCTTCGGTTATCGGGATTAAATCATCCTGAATTACTGCAGAATTGTCACTTTCCTGCTCCTCCGGTTCCTGTTTTTTAATGGGTTCCTTTTTCTTTCTGGTTTTGCTGATTGACGGCTTCTCAGGGGGTGTTGCCAGTTTATCTTTTACCGCCTCCTTGACAGCTTCTTCAGTCACAGGCTTTACCAGATCTTCACCAATCTTGATTAGCGGCATTTTCCGCCTGTTGACCAGCTTTACTACTGAATCTGCATCTTTTAAGTCAATATCAATTGCCACCAGGTCGAAAGCATTTTCTTTATCCTGGAGCAAAGTCTTGGCCGCCAGTGCCGAGCTTATTTTCATCGGCTCAATTCCCAGAGCTTCCTGAAAAATTTTGAAGATGCTTCTGTCCTGGGTTATCACCACATACTTTTCCACTGCTCTCACCCCCTTAGCTCTTTTTGCTTAAAGCTTTTTTCGATGAAACTCTCCAGGGTTAATAACAACCTGGAAGCGTCTGCATACTCTAAGCTTTTATCCCGTTTCACTTCCTCTTGCCACTCATAAAAAAAATGAACGTTAAGTATCCCTTTTATCTGTTCCTCAATCTCATCCAGCTCAAAATCCGCCTCAAAAGTGGAAAAAACCTCATCCTCAGTTTCCTCTTCCGGCTGGAGCGGTTCAGCTTTTTGGGAGAAATATTTCTCAAATAAACCGCCGAAAAACGGAATTGTGCACAGCAACTGCTCCCACCAAACCCGGTTTTGCTTGGAAGGCTTTTGCGGCAAGGTAAATTTATAGTCTTTCGCCAAAACCAGTTTGTTGCAGTTCCAGGTTTTGAGCTTGAACAGAAGGAAATCGAAAAACCAGCGGTCAAAGTTCCTGCCCTTAAACCTGTGAAAGGTGAAAATAAACCCGATAAACAGAATCACACCGAAAACAAAGGTATTGAAAATCAGACCCAGAGGCAGTCTCGTGCTCAAGAGAGATAAGCCCAGGAATATGCTCAAATATAAAGTTTCTCTTTTGGTAAACAGCCCTACAAAACTTTCCCGTATTTTCGGCTGTTTCGGCACATCTACCACATCATCAAACAGTTCCATTATGGTTCACCTTCTTAGGCGCACTGAAGAATTTTTTCACGTTGGTAACCATGCTGACGGTATTCCTGACTCTGCCTGATGCGCCGCTCATCAGTGCCAGATTGATCAGCATCCCGGGGATGACATACATCAGGACAACCATAGCCAGAGACATAAACATCTCATAAGTTCCGCCTTCTATCTGCATCTTGAAAAAAGCCTTGATAATACCAGCATGGATGAATTTCAGGAGCAACAAACCCAGCAATATATTAAAAGCAACCCTGGCTATTTTTTCGGTTTGAGGTATAACCCAGGCCACGATAAAAAAGGGGGAATAGGCTATCAAGTACCACAGAGCGGCATCCCGGATGGCATAGATGACTCCCAGTATCAGTGTTAAAATGCCAATGAGCAAAAACATCAGTGCCAGGCCAATGCCGGAGGTTCCGGAATCCGTTAAACCCGTTCCCGGCAGAAAAGCTGACCAGACATTGAAATCCTTAACCGTTACCCCCTGCCCCATAATCCACCGGGTTATTCCGCTGGAAAACTCCAGCATCCATTCGGCAATTTCCAGGGATAAAGAAGCGGCAACAAAAGCGGCCACAGTTCTGGTAGCGATCTCCCTCAAGCTGAATAGGTCCAAATCCAGCAATTCACGCAAAGGTGCTGAAGCTGTCCCGATCAAGAAGAAGATCAGCAACACTCCATAACTGACTTTAAGGTTATCGCTCCAGGTCGCCTTTAATCCCTGCTGTTTGGTGAAATCAGTATCGGAAAACAGGGTTTCGCCTAACACATCCATAGTTTTGTTAATCAGGTCGCTGGCCAGGTTGTTAAAAAAACCTTGTATGCCTTCTGTAAAAAGCTGTTTGACTGTGCCTGCAGGGTCACTTATTACATCAGCAACACCACTGCTGTTTTCCGGCTGTACAGCAGAATCCTGTGGCCCAGCCTGCTCTGCCAGCACCGGGGTAACTGAAGCTGATAGCCAAAATAACACTACTGCCAATAACCAAAACCTTTTCATCTCGAATCCCCTATTGCAAAAACCACTGATAGATCTGCACGCCTACGGCAAGCACCAGGCCGGAAACTACCGCCATGGTTGCTCCTTTTTTGCCTTTGGCAATAACACTTTCGTCGCCCAGCGACAGGGAAGATATAACCCAGCTGGCCAGGAACCCCAGCATTGCAATCCCTATTCCCAATCCCTTAATTTTGCTGGCAGTCTTATTGATAATCCCGCCTGGGTCATCCCAGGTTGCCGCCAGGGCAATGCTTTCAAAGCCAAAAACAAGCAAAAAAGCAATTCCTAATATCAGCAATACTTTTTTCACTTCGACTCCCCCTTTTTCCCCAGGATATAGGTGTTATACAAAAACTCTATCACTTCAAGACCCAACGGCCCTTCCATCCTGATGCCATTTTTGCGAAACCCTTCAAAGCTTTCAGTGGTCACATAGTATCTCAGGTCCAGAATCAGCTCATTTTTTCTGTTGATGCCTTCCTGGATAACAATGTCTACTGAGTTCGATTTTTTGAATCTCTTTACCTCAGTAACAACCTGCACAATTCCCGGCCTCCTCCCCATACGGTTTGTATATGCTTTTTATATGCTTTATATATACATTGTATATATTATGGTAATCAATGTCAACACCTCCTGTATGGTCCATTTATAAAAATTAAGTTATAATAGACTTGATTAGGGGGTATGACAATGCCGAAAAAATTGATGAATTTCAACGATGAACTATGGGAAGTAATCCAGCAATATAAAAAGGACTTCAAATTCAGCGATGATGCGGAAGCAATCCGGGACCTGATCCGCAAGGCCCTTATTGCAGAAAAATATTTGCAGAATAGTAATCCGGTCAAGGAAAACAAATGACGAAGAGCTGTCTTCGTGCACAATTTTATATATAATATTTTAGAATATTTTGTATATTTTCGTTGTTTTTTCCTTTTACCCTGCTGCTTGTACATAAATTTTTTCCAACAAATACCGACAAATTATTCGAAATTACTACATGTAAAAAGTAAAACCGGCTAACCGTAAAAACGGTTGCCGGTTATTTTCTTCTGGCCAAAAGTATTATCCCATTTATTCCCATGGTAATTTATAACTTTTTATATAAACTATGTAAAATTATTAATTTTATTCTCAATTTGTTTTCTCATAGTTGGATCGATTGTCCCCTTATGATTTTCAATAAAATGTAGTAATACATCGGATTTTATAACCGGAATTGTTGAATGTTCACTTCCTTCAATAATAGCCCCTTTGTTTGCAATCACAACTACGTCTACTATAGGCACATGCCCTCCTAATAATTCTTCTAATACTCTTCTATGCCTTAATACCTGAAAAGAAGGATTTTCTAACCCCTCAGTTTTACCTTCCTTTTCTCTAACCCAATTGCCATTTGGATAAATCACTATCTTTCCACTATAATTCTTTGTTTCTATATGGAATACTCCGTTATCTCCTACAACGATATGATCAAATTGTTGAGTCTCGTAACCATTTACTTTTAATGCTATGTCATTGTAGACTTTATACTTATCCCCAGGTAACCACTTAAGAACGTAAGAAACTTCAGCTTCGCCCTGTTCTCCTGCCCTAATAATCGCCTCTTCTGAGTCATTATAAATATATTCTCTACGTCTTTTTCTCTTGCCTAATAATTCAAATATTATCTCATCACCTTCTGCTGTTAATACACGATAGAGATTTACTAACGCAACTCCTAATAAACCTAACCCAAAAATTAATAAAAAGAAGACACCAATTGGATCCAGAGGACCTTCTTTTATTATATGTGCAATTAAAATTAATATAAAACCCCCAAAAAATGCAAGTAAACCAAAGACCAATGAAAAAATTAATTTAATAATTAAAGCAAATAGTCTCTTCATTGCTTCCTCCTGTGAAAATCAGATTTTGTTTTGTATAATAAACAATTCCCCTAAATTTTTTAATTAGTTACTATTTATAGTAACCGTTCTGGTTCTTTCATCCCATTGAACCTGGCAATTTAATGCTTCACTAATAAAACGCAATGGCACCAGAGTTCTACCCTTAATAATTTGCGGTTCAACATCAAGAGATATTTCAATGTCGTTTATGTAAGCTTTTTTCTGCCCGATTACCAGTTTAATTATTATATCTCCTCTATTCCCAGTAACCATTCTCGATTCTGGATCCCACGTTACTGTTGCTCCCAAAGCTTCAAAAATAGCTCGCACTGGTACCAGAGTACGACCATTTTTGATTATCGGTTCGCTATCAAAATTAATGGTTTTACCATTAACAATTACTTTGATTGCACTATTGTTTGATATGTTATTACTTGTATCGTTTTTCAATTCGTTTAATATATCTACATAGTCTTTTTTCTTCATTTCGTTTATTAAAAGTTGAGATTTTGAACTTGAATAATATTCTTTTAAACTTATGCCTTTATTGCCTATCCATAAACCCCCATTACGCTCATAAATGTTTTTATACTTATAAAGAATTACTTTTTTCTTTACATCAATGTTACTTATTAAGTCAAAATATAATTTATCAATTTTATTAAAAGCCAGCTTAAATTCCTTATTGTTGATAATATCATTATAAATGTTTGGATAATATTTTTTTGCATAAAGTAAATATTTTAATATAAAAAACTTAAATTCCGCGTAAGCAGTATATGTACCATACACACCTTTAAAATAATCAAATGTTTTGTTATCAATATATTTGGAAAAATAATAGTTGTAGAGTTCGTAGGCTGCTTTTGTCCCTTGATAATAGGCATTAAACTCATCTAACAAACCATAAATACCCTCAATTTGAGAACCTAAATTAGGAGTATTATCATTATTGAGTATGTATAATCCAAATCTATAAGTTCTAAGATTTTGTGGAATATCTTTAGCTATTTCCAAACTATTAAAAACAGGTGTGTGTTTAACTAAAATAATTTCTTTATTACTAATATAAAAAGCACTGTATCGATTATAATATGACTCTTTTCCTAAAAGCTTATATGGCATTTTATATGTAAATCCATGATTTAACTCATGTACAATTGTATTTATACTTCCAGCAACATTCCCAGGTTCAATATAATTTTTAAATTGACTCTTATCATTTACTGCTTTCTCATATTCATTAACAATATAATTGCCATCAGGACAATATTTTTGCAGGATCATTCGAAGATTTGCTTCACTTGTTTCATCGTTATTAGCTGCATAAGCAAAAGATTCAAATAAAAAATTAAATAACATCATAACCAGTAATATTTGTGCTAATCTTTTCTGCAAAATTAACTCCCTCCCACCGATTGTTTATAATTATATCTAAATTTAGAATTAAATAACTACTAACTTTATTTTTACCATAATAATAAATTTTTTGTCAATTATTTTACAAAATATAATTTGATTTTTTAGCAAAAAATTGAATTAAAAGAAAACTCGTCCTCCTTCCTGTAGATCCTGGACATACAACAAGTATTCAACCTTTCCTAAAACTTGAAAATCGAGTAGAATCTGATTCCTACTCCTCTCGGCAGCCTTCGGTAGCAAGGACTTCGCTTTGTATTGCAAGCTCATCCAACTGCCGCTAGCCTCTTATGTGGTTTCTGTTCGTCGGGCCGGAGGTTTGCCGCCGACTTCCTTCAGATTCCACCTCACGGTGGACACCCTTGTCTTAAGCTACGGCTACTGCTACCTTCGCCGTTCGGGACTTCCACCCTATAGACAACGCCCATGCCGGGCGCACACAAAAACCGGCTAACCGTAAAAACGGTTGCCGGTTGTCTTATTTCTAACCAAGAGGAATAATATTTACTTCCCCTGGTCCTTATACTTCTTCACTGCAAACCACAATGCCGCGTTGTAGAACTGGGTCTTAAACCCTTTGGGTTTGCCTTCAAAGATCTTATCCAGCTCAGCTTTCAGCTCATTTTCCAGCCAGATATTTTCCTGGCTGTGGGTTTCAACAAACTTGGCCCGTTTTGGCACTACGAAAAACCCGTCATTCTGTTCCGTTTGCTCCTGGACTTGTTCAACCTTTACCTCTGCTTCTTTCTTCTCCTGCTTCTGATTCTTTGCCTTTTTCTCTGCCTGTTCTTTTGGTGCCGGTTTTGGGGTTGCAGTTTTTTCTTGCTCTTTTTTCTTGGGCGGCTCTTGCTGTTTTAGTTCTTGCTTTTTGCTGTCTTCCTTTGGCTTTTTATCCTCAATCTCCTTGGGAGCCGTTGGAAACATCAGATCCAGATCATCCAAACCTTGTATCTTACTCAAGGTCGAAAACCTCCTTTGCCAGGGTTCTGTACTGCTGCACCAGCTCGTTTTTCTCAAACACCAGCACCGATGGCAGGCCCCTTCCCGGCGCCTCAGCATGCTTAACGCATTTGCTTATGGTGGTGTTATACACCTTAATTCCGGCCCTTTCCCCTATCTGCCTTACTTTCTGCATTACTTCAGCCGACAGGTTGGTCCTGGCGTCAAACAGGGTACCAAAGATACCTTTTACTTTAAGCCCGGGGTTACCCTTTTTGGTCCGCTCGATGTTTTCCAGCAACAGCCTTAGTCCGGTAAGGGAGAATATATCGCAACCCAGAGGTATCAGTACCGAATCCGACGCTATAAAAGCATTTATAGTGAGCATTCCCAGCGACGGCGGACAGTCTATAAATATATAATCATAATCATCCCGAATCGGTTGCAGTTTTTCTTTAAGTTTGAAGGTCAAGTCAGCGATAGTATAACCTTCGCTCATCAGCCGGTAAAACTTCATTTCTGCGGCATACAGATTCTCATGGCTGAAAATAATGTCTATTCCCGATTTGGTCTCTTTTATCAGATCTGAGTAATCAATCTCATCCTCGAACAAGAAGTTATATACGGACTTCCCTTCTGCAGTTATCGGGTTTATGCCCAATGCATAAGAAAGATTCGCCTGGGGATCAATGTCAATTACAAGTACTTTCTTGCCGTACTGGACCAGTACAGCGGCTAAATTAGCCGTTGATGTTGATTTGGCCACCCCGCCCTTTTGCATGGCCACACTGATTACCTCGGCCACAGCCTAATCC